>CAWJZD010000010.1:0-10544 GCA_963847325.1 uncultured Alphaproteobacteria bacterium | reverse complement strand
CGCTGCGAAGCGGTGCCTGGCGGACTGATGCGCTGTTGCGCCAGGATCGGTCGAAGATGAGTTCAAGCAGACACTAGGCAGCGACTAAAAAAGTGCGTAGCTGGCGATTAACGGTGCTTCTGAGCGAAAGGACATGCAATGGCAAAGAACACGATTTGTCTCTGGTACGATAAGGATGCCGAGGCCGCTGCTCGCTTTTATGCCGAAACCTTTCCCGACAGCGCCGTGGGTGCCATCCACCGTGCACCCAGTGACTATCCATCCGGCAAAGAAGGGAGATGTGCTGACAGTCGAGTTCAAAGTTGCCGGCGTCTCCTGTATCGGCCTCACGGGCGCCGCGTTCAAACATGACGAAGCCTTTTCGTTCCAGATCGCCACGACCATCAATCCGAGACGGATCGATATTGGAACGCCATCGTCGGCAACGGCGGCCAGGAGAGTGCGTGCGGCTGGTGCAAAGACAAGTGGGGCGTGTCGTGGCAGATCACGCCGCGTGTGCTGATCGAGGCGATGGCGGCCGGCGGCGATGAAGCAAAGCGCGCGTTTGATGCGATGATGAGCATGAAGAAGATCGACGTCGCCGCAATCAAGGCAGCGCGGCGCGGCTGAGCTTCGCGGCGGCGAGGTCCATGGCCGTTAATGGCACTTAACGGACATCGAGTTGCAACCGATGAACGTCCGCCTTTGACCCGAAGCGGACATGCATCGAGTTCACCTCGCGCTTGTCCTTATTGGAAAAAGGGAATTGCCCGAAAGGGCCATACAACTGAATGTTCGCCGTCCCGTTATTTGCGCGGGCCCACACCAAGGCCGGCAGCGGCACCGGCACGCACCACATGCTGGCGACGCTGTATACAAAAACTGCGAGCAACGGCGTCAATACGGTGGTCGCCAATGACCCAATCACGGGTACGCAGATCGAGATCAATCCGACCACAAAACGTGTCGCTACGCCCTTCCCGCTGAAAAATTTCACCGTCAATGGCTATCAAGCGGTGCTCAATTTGCACTGAGCAAGAAACAACGTTTTTGCACGGAGCCAAAAACGAAATAACAACGGCGCGAACGGATTAAATCGTTCGAGCGCAACGACCAGTGCCGCCGCGGCGGCACTGACGGCCCTGCAGAGATATGCGAGGCGCTGTCGTGCCGCACTAAGCAGCCACCGACTGTGTAACCAATGGCAGAGTGAATCGAAACACCGCGCCACCGGCTGGTAGATTTTCCGCCCAGATCCTGCCGCCATAGGTTTCGACGATCGTGCGGGCTATCGACAGTCCCAAGCCGGTGCGTGCCCCTTGGTGGTGTAGAACGTGTCGAAAATCCTGGTCAGCTTGTCTTTTGGAACGCCTGTGCCTGAATCGGCAACCGAGACCTCGACTTCGTTCTGGAACTGCTTTGGCGAACCAGGCAATTTTTGCGATCATCATACCGCAGCGGCCGTTTAGCTCGTAACCGCCTGCATCAATGCCGGGCGCGCGTAATCTCCTTGTGTCTCATGCCCCTCCCGAGCGGATTATACGGACGGCCAAGATCAGCTTCTGACCCGAAGCTGACACTCGCCGGCGGGCTGGTGTTTCGGAAGCGGGTGGTCGGCGCCGACCTACGACGCAGTCTCTGCGTGCATAGGCAGGGTGAACTGAAAGATGGCACCCTGGGGTACATTCGCCGTAGCCCATACACGTCCCCCATGGGACTCGATGATCGAACGACAGATCGATAGTCCCATACCCATGCCGCTGGACTTGGTCGTGTAGAATGCGTTGAAGAGGTGATCGAGATTCTCCGGCTTCAGCCCGGGGCCCGAATCTCGCACCGTGACGAGAACGCCATTCGACGTATCTTTCTCAGAGCCGATCACTAATTCTCGCGACCGCTCGCTCGCTCCGCTCATCGCTTCGACGGCGTTGATGATCAAGTTAAGCATCACTTGTTGCAGTTGAACTCGATCCCCTTGAATGAGCGGCGCATCCTTCGCGAGTCGGGTCTGCAGCGAGACGCCATTCCTCTGCACTTCGCCGTGCGTCAAGGCGATGACTTCCAAGATAGTTTCGTTGATGTTCAACCGATCATTCTGCGTAGGCGCCTTCTTGATGAGCGTGCGAATCCGTTGGATGACGTCGCTGGCTCGATTCCCGTCCTGGATGATGCAGCCGAGCCCCTGCCGGACATTCTCCAGATTCGGCGGTTGGGCCCGAAGCCAGTTCAAAGCAGCTTGTGCATTGATGACTATGGCGGCGAGCGGCTGGTTGACTTCATGGGCAATCGAAGCCGAGAGCTGCCCCATGGTCGTGACGCGATTGACATGCGCGAGTTCCGCCTGGGCCCTCTCGCGTTCAATCATGCTATTTTTAAAAACCTGGACCGCCGCCGCCATCGCGCCGATCTCGTCGCTACGACCAACCCCGGGCACTTGGACGGTGGTATCGCCTTTGGCGAGCGTTGTCATGGCCGTGGTCATGCGAGTGATCGGCACCGCGATGCTGCGCGTGAGTAGAACGCCCATCAGCGTCGCGAGGATGAGCGAGGTTGTGCCGCCGAGGATCGAGATCGTGTATGCAGTCGCGAACGCCTGGTTCTGTACGACGTCGCGCTTTGCTAGCAGATCGCGCTCAACCCCCTCGATTTCGCCCACTTTGGCCCGGATAAGGTCCATTGCGGTTTTTCCGGCCGTCGAACCTTCCAAGGCGCGCGCATCCTCGCGCGTCTCCGGCTTCACCATTAGCGCGATCTCCCGCTCGGCGATTCCCGAACGCCACTTCTTCGCTAACTCGTCCAGTTCAGCGACCCGGCTCTGCTGGGCGGGGTTGTCCGAGGTGAGGTCTTTCACTTTCTGGATCGCCGCGGTGTAGGTCCTGCCGCCCCTGTGATAGGGCTCCAAGAATTTCTCGTCGCCGGTGATCAGATAACCGCGCACGCCGGTTTCCTGATCCACCATGGAGTCCATTGCCTGCAGTAGCGTCTCCAACACGTAGGTGGTGTGGACACGCAAGTCTTTGGCCCATTCGATCACGCGAAGCCTGTCGTATACGATAGCGCTGCTCGCCAATATGATCACGACCACGGCGGTAAACGCGACCACAAGCTTGCGCGGGATCGGCAAATTCGCAAAAGCGGACACATGACCCTCTGAGGCGTTAGAGCGCACTGAAATGGCCCGACATCACGAATGCCACGGCGTGCGTCAAACCGCCCGGCGGGCGTCGCCGCCGGGTCTTACGTTATCGACAGCCTGACAATTCAGGTGCGCTCCCGCAGTTCCGCCTGTGCGCGGGCGATGATGCCCGGATAGCGCTTGTCGGGAGACCACGCATGTCTGCGATCTTGTTGAGCCAGAGGGATGTGCTCTCCAGGCCTCGAGAAGTGTCGTCCACTCGAACGCACACGGGGTCGCGCATTCACATTCGGCGACTCGGACCATCCGCGCGCGCATGCTTCCGCCGCATGGTCGGGCAAACCGGTCCGCGCAAAGCCCTGCGATATTTTCCGCCGCGTGCGGCATCTCTCCAAGGCGTTCCTTGCCGCATGAACGCCTTCGTGCCGGGTTACTGGCCGGATTGGATGTCGAGGGCAGGGCGCAGGTCACGTTCGGATGGGAGATGACCCATTTGAGGAAGAACTGCGCCCAGTTGGTCGCGCCGATGTCTTTAGCAAAATCGGGCAACGGACGGCCTTCCACCACCTTGAACAGCCGCGCCTTCTCGAACGGCATGTTGATGAGCACCGCGGTGCCGCGCTGCGCCGCCGCTGGTATCAGACGTTCCTCCGCCTGCCGGTTGAAGATCGAGTAATTGACCTGCACGAAATCGAGATTGCCGCGCTCAACCCAGTTCAGCAATGGCGCCATGTAGATATTCTCGTAATGCGTGACGCCGGTGTAGCGGATGCGGCCTTCCTTTTTCCACGCGCGAAGATACTGAACGATGCTGTCGACATTGACGAGGCTGTGACATTGCATGAGGTCGATGCGCTGCCGCCACAGGCGATCTTCGGAGATCCGCAGGCTGCGCAGCGCCTGGCTTTCATCGGCAAGAAAGTCGCCGGTCGCCCACATCTTGTTGGCAATGAAGAGCTGGTCGTTGATGCCGAGCGAGGTCGCGTAGTCGCCGACGGTGATTTCAGCCGTGCCGTATTGTGGCGCAGTGTCGAGCAGGCGCGCGCCGCCGTCCCAGTAAGTGCGGATGACGTCACGCAGATGCGTGCGTGGCTGGCCGGGGATGACGTCGAAGGTGAGGAAGGTCCCAAGCCCGATGGCAGGGATGATTTCATTGGTGGATGGAATCGTCCTCGTGATTGTGCCCGGCGCCGGCGGGGCAACTGTCTGGGCGGATGCGCGCCGCGGGAAGAGGAGGCCCGGGGACGCCGCTGCCGCCGCGAGGCCGAGGCCCGCATATTTCAGGACGCTCCGCCGGCTTGTCTTGGGATGCATCTCTGTGGTCATGGTCTGCATGTGGAAGCTCTCCGTTGACGGCCCGATTGGACCGAGCGTCTTACGAGTTCGCCATCGCGTCGACCGCGGTCGCGTTGGACATGGACGGGGACACCGTGCGCCAGGCTCGTATCGGGCTCGGCGGCATGGCTTATCGGCCGTGGCGCGCGCTGGCAGCGGAAGCCGCCCTGGTTGGCGGCCAAGGTGAGGCATGAGAGAACCCGTTGCCCATCGATGTGGACTGTGCAGGCCCCGCACTGTCCATGGTCACAGCCCTTCTTCGAGCCGACGAGGTCTATGTGCTCGCGCAGCGCGTCGAGAAGCGTCGTCCTCACATCAAGCGCGACGCGGTGGTCGCGACCATTCACATTCAGGACGAACTCGGCAAGGCCTGCATCGCCTTCGACCGTTGGTGCAGGTAAGGATCCCGCACGCGCTGCGATTGGAAGCGCGGCAAGACCGGCTGCCGCGCGAAACAGTCCCCTGCGGCTCGTGCCGCGGTTGTTCTCACTCATGGCTATCTCTCCAAGGCGTTCCTTGCCAGCATGAACGCCTTCGTGCCGGGGTTGTTGACCTCCGGCCTGGCTTGCATCTCTGGGCGCGGGCTGAACATGCTCTCGCGGCGAAGCGGTCGAAAGCCGTTTAACGCAGCACAATCCAAATGGCGCAAAAATCAGAAGCTGTCTCTTGGCAGAGAGAGCGCAGTATTCAAACTGCACACTTTCGATGCGCACCCGGAAGGTGGGGGCGACTAGAGTTTTATTGAGCGGCCAAAACTCGTTCGCTTGCCTCGTCGGTGCAGGCGCAAGCGGGATTGCGTCGCCGCGGCACCAGCGGCTGGATAAAGTCGCTTGCTGATCCGGCCAATCACTTCGGCGCCGTTGAAGCGTGTCATGAATGTGCAAGGGCGGGAGATTCCCGATAACCCCGAATGTGGCGAAAGCCACCATTTGGAACACGCCGAGTGAAGAGACCGCGGAACCTCCGGGCGGTTACCCCTTCGGCGATGCTTGGTCGGCCGTTGCGGAGTTGCCGCGCGTCGTCATCGGCGCTCAACGGCCCTGGATCGCCTGCGCCGCAGCGTCGACCCCGGAGTTTCGTCGAAGATTGCCTTGTAGCTGGCGCTGAACCGGCCGAGATGCGCGAAGCCCCACCGCAGCGCCACATCAGTCACTTCGGTCGCTTCGTCGGGCTCCAGGAGCGCCGCGCGCGCGCCTTGCAAGCGGAAATGCCGCAGCGCGGCCATGGGTGTGGTTTGCCGCCATTCGCGGAAGCCCGCCTGCAACGCGCGGACGCTCACCCCGACTTCGAGCGCGATATCGGCGATTGTGAGCGGAGCCGCGGCGTTCTCCGCCATGTACCGCTCGGCACAGCGCACGATCCGAGGGACGGCAGGGGCAACCGGCGCGGCCAGGTCATCAGTGAAGGAATGCGGATGACCCTGCAGCACCGTCGTCAGAATGAAATCGTCGAGCGAGGCGGCAACAACCGCACCGAGTGCCAGTTGATCCTCGTTCACGCATTGCAGGAACGTCAGCAGCCGGTCCCAGAGACGTTGCAGTTCCGGCGAAAAGGGCTGCAGAACAAAACGCAGCTGTCGATCGAGCGGTCGCCCTAGCAAGCGGCCGCAGAGGCGTTCCAACCGGTCGATGTCAAGCCTGACGCTGGTCTGCGAGAAGGTTCTATCAAACCGGAAATTGGTTCCAAGACCCGGCGAAAACGGCATCGTCTGACCGTTCCGCCAATCGACCCTCCGGCTCCCCTGGCGCGCCGAGGCGCTACCGCGGGCGCATTTCGTCATCGCAATAAAATTGGAAAACTCGCCGGCATCAATGGAGACTTCGGTACCGTAGCTGAAACTCACCAAAGGCTGCGCGGTGCGACCGAAAACCCGGAGCACCACGTTGAGGTCGGTCGGACGGCCGGTTACAGCGGTCTCGTGAGGGCTATACACGCGGGTGACTGCCTCGATCGCCTCATCGAGATCCCGAGTTTGGACCGTGATGCTGCCTGCACCAACCATGGCCGTCTCTCAACGGAAGACTAGAAGATTTTGTTGCGCAATTCGTACAGTGGTGCGCCCGACGGCTTTCAGCCGGCTCGGGACATAGCAAACATGGTAATAGGCGAAGCTCGATACACCTGCGACATTTTGGCTCTCTACTTTGCCCTGCAATGGCGTTGGTGTGAGCGGCACGGAGGTTTGCCTCGTCGGTTGCGCAGCCTGTTTTCTTTCGAAGGACCACGCCGCGAAATCGTCACCTCCACGGCACGATCGGAGAAGACCATGGCCGCGCCTAGGCCAGCGACACGGATTCGCAAACACGAAGCACGCGGTGCCACACAAAAGCCGCGAAATCGAAGATGGGCACCCCCACCAGGGAATAGCACCCTCACCAGGGGAGTCATCTTCGACACCTTCGACATCTTCGAACTTCTGAATATGTTTCGAGCGCTCGCTGCGCTAGTCCCTGCGGAACACCACGCTGGCGAACCAGCCGGTGAGCAGCGCCATCATGGCGGTGGCGCAGGCCGTAGAGCAGGCCGTGGTCGCGCGCGGCGGTGGCGACGAACTGCTCGAAGCCGACCTTGATGATCTCGAACGCCGACGTGGTGCGCGCGACCATCGCGCCGTCGGCGAACAGCTTGACGTCGACGTCGTAGTTGCCGATCGGCGACGTCGGCCGGCAGCGGGATCTCGGCGCGGAACACGGTCGGCGTGAGGAAGGTCACGCCGTTGGACTGCTCGCAGATAGAGGCCGTGCTCGGTCTTCAGCCGCACGAAGGCTGACGCGGAACGGATCGTCGCGCAACCGACGTCGCGCGATGTCCGGCGCCGATCCGCTGCGGCAGCAGGAAATTGTCGAGAGCCGATCTGCAGGCTGCCGGCAGCGATCTCGGCATTGGCGATCTGCTCGAGCGGGCGGTTCGCGAGCACGCGCGAGATAGGACGGCACGTTCACGAAGGTCGCGCGAGTCGACATTGACCCAGATGCCGAGCACGCGCTCCTTGCGCCGCGTCACCACGGTCTGCTGCGGGCCGGTCACGGTGACGACGAGATCGTAGCCGCGCGCTGCGGCGGCGCGCGGTCGGGCTGTCGGGCTCGACCGTGCCGAACAGCACGATCGAGGTCGCCGGCGAAGCTCGAGGTCACCAGCACCTGATGGCGCGAGATCGACGTCACCAGCCGCTCGGCCGCGGCCGGCGTCGCCGCCGCGACAGGCGGCGAGCAGCGATCGCGAGCGGCGATGCGCGCGCCGCATCATTGGCCTCCACCTGACGGATCGAATAGAGGTCGCCGGGCTGCACCACGAGCTGGAACGCGAAGCGCAGGCCGACCGCGCAGCACCAGCAGGCCGAGCAGCAGCCGCAGCCGCTCGCCGCGCATCTTCTGTCCGGCGCGCGCGCCGAACTGCGCGCCGATCACGCCGCCGACCATCAGGATCAGCGCCAGCACCGCATCGACCAGGTGATTGGTGGCGGCGTGCATCACCGTCGCCGACGCCATGGTGATCAGCGTCAGCACCATCGAGGTGCCGATCACGGTCGCGGTCGGCACGCGCAGGAAATAGATCAGCATCGGCACCAGCAGGAAGCCGCCGCCGATGCCCAGGATCGGCGCCGATGAAGCCGATGATGAAGCCGATCAGCCCAGACCGGAATCGCCGAGACGTAGATCTTCGAGCGCTTGAACCGCATCTTGAGCGGCAGGCCGTG
Source organism: uncultured Alphaproteobacteria bacterium (assembly GCA_963847325.1). Taxonomy (GTDB): domain Bacteria; phylum Pseudomonadota; class Alphaproteobacteria; order Rhizobiales; family Xanthobacteraceae; genus Pseudolabrys. The sequence continues at coordinate 2,397 of CAWJZD010000010.1, read as the reverse complement.
CAGCCAGGTGTGGCTGCCGCGGCGCCGCAGCATCGACCGGCTTGCCGCTGCTGCTCGCGCAGGATCGCGCGCACGCTTTCGTTGATCATCAGCGCGCCGACGCTGCTGAGCAGCACGACGTAGGAGAGCCCGATGATGAGATCGAGCTGGTCCGAGCGCGCGCAGCAGCGTGAACAGCCAGACGCCGACCGCGGTGCCGAGGATGCCGCCGGCCAGCAGCATCAGCGCCGAGCGCGAGATCGACCGCGCTTGCCGCCGCCAGTAGCGTGATCGCGCCGGAGCACGACGAGGCGGCGATGTGGCTCGCGACGCTCGCGACCGCGACCGCCGGCGAGATGCCGATGAAGATCAGCAGCGGCGTCATCAGGAAGCCGCCGCCGATCCCGAACATGCCGGAGATGAAGCCGACCGCCAGCCCCATGGCGAGAACCAGGAAGATGTTGACCGGGAGATCGGCGATCGGAAGATAAATTTGCACGCGCGGCTGTCCGGTCGATGGCGAGTTCAGGCCGAAGTGCCACGGCGCGCGTGCCGCGGCAGCGTCGGCCCGTTCGGTATAGGCTCGATCGCGCGGATCTGCACGCGATATGTATGCCGCGTGGCGAAGCCGCGTTCAGTAATCCGACTTTGTCGCCGATGTCATGGCCGCGCGGAGCCGCGGCTTCGGCCTGGCGCGGCCGCCTGCGCTGCGGTCGCGGGCGCGCGTCCCAGCCGCCCGGCGGCGCCTTGACGTTGATCGCCTCGTCCGGCTGCGCTCGGGGACGAAGGTCTGCACCGCGAGCTTGGCCGCCATCAGCGTCTGCTGGATCGAGCCGCGCCGCGACCTCGTCGCGCTTCTTGGCGGCGTCCTTGTCGCCCTGGGCGGCGGCGAGCGCGAACCACTTGTAGGATTTCGGCGAGGTTCTGCTCGACGCCGATGCCGCGGGCATAGAGGATGGCCGAGATTGTACTGGCTGTCGGCGACGCCGTAGCTCGGCGGCCTTGCGGAACCACTGCGCCGCGATCTTGTAGTCCGGCTTGCCGTCGATGCCTTCGGCATAGAGCACGGCGAGATTGTGCATGGCCTTGGCGTTGCCCTTGTCGGCGGCGGCAAGATAGAGCCTGCGGGCGGTCTGCAGGTCCTTCTTCACGCCCTGGCCCTTCTCGTTGAGGCTGGCGAGGCGGAACTGGGCCGGGCGCGAAGCCGGCCTTGGCGGCGCGCTCGAGCCAGCGCGCGGCCTCCTCGAGGTTCTGCGGTGACGCCGCGGCCTTCGGCGTAGCGAAGGCCGATCTCGTATTCGGCGGCGGGATCGCCGCCGGCGGCGGCCGTCCGCAGCGCCGGGCTGATCGATGACGGCAATCCGGCGATCGCGAGGTTGGAGTGGAGCGGGCGCGGCCGCCGCATGGCGCTGCGGCACCGGCTTACTGACCGATACGGTGATGTCGGCCGGCGCCGGCTGAACCCGGCGCCGTGGAGCATCGACCATCGGGTCGAAGAACTGCGTCTGGTTGCCGATTTGGCCTGTGGTGTCGGGTTCCGGACTGGCGGCGGCGGCAGCGAGCCTTCCCGGCGTCGGCATCGGACGGCTCGGAATGGCGCTGGACGGCGCCGGTCGGCCGTTCCGCAGGCGCCGAAGCCGGTGCTGAAAGCTGGTCGAGTCCGATGGATTGCCAGGCAGCAGCAGGTCCATCGCCGTGTAGAGCACCGCCAGCACGATCACGACCACGCTGCCGGCGATCAGCACGGTCTTGATGTGCTTGCCGATGTTGAGGTTGCGCGGCGCCGCGGTCGCCTGGATGTCGTCTTCCGTGAGCTCGAAGGCCTTGGCGCGCGGCTTGGCAGCGGGCGGGACCGGCGCGTCGGCGACGGCCTTGGCGGCGCTGCGGGCCGCGGCAATGGCGGCGGACTTGCCGCCGGTCTCGGTCGCGATCGGCTTGGCGTTGCCGAGCGCGGCCTCCGACGCGGCGATGCGCGCCGCCGGCGAGCCGGGCTTGATGCGCGGCGCACCCATGCCGGGTTCGAGCGGTGTATCGGGCGGAAGATTGGGATTGATCGGCCGGCGCGGTTCGGGCGGGCGCGGCGGCTGCGCCGCGCGCTGCGGCGCCGCCGGCATCGGCGCGGGCGGAGGCGGGCTCGGCTGCGGGGCCGGTGCGACGACAACCGGCGCCGGGGGCGGCGCAGGCGGCGGTGGCGGCGGCGCGTGCTCGATCGCCGGCAGCAGATAATTGAGCTGGGCGGCCGGTGGGATCGGCTGCGGCGCGCTCGCCGGCGGCTCGGCGAAACCGGCGCGCGGTCCGCGCGCTCCGCCGGAGCGGATGTCTTCGACAGCGACCATCAGATCGGCCATGCCGCGCTCGATCGCGCCGAGGCTGCTGAGCCGCGCCTCGGAGGCGTCGAGCTTCTCGAACAGCTTGACG
>CAWJZD010000009.1:0-244042 GCA_963847325.1 uncultured Alphaproteobacteria bacterium | reverse complement strand
GCGACTTCACCGGCACCGGCGCAGTGTTGGTGGACTGACGTCCGGGGACTCTTGCAGGGGGAGGAAACAATGAAATATTCGATAACCGGAGTGGCGTCAGGCATTGCGCTCATGGTTGTAACGACGAGCGGAGCCGTCGCGCAGTCGAAGGACCCGGCCGCGCGCTGGTCGTATCTAACGTGGTGCGGTTGTCGGCCGATACTCAGCGATCCGGCCAGTTTGGTGTCATCAAAGAATTCATTGTCCCGCATCAGGGTGTTGTCAGACTGAGGTATCAAGTCAGGAAAAACGAGGTAGCGGGAAGCGCGAGTGTTCAGGTAACGACGTCGATCGACAGCGGTCTTGGCTGCATCGTAAGCCCGACTTCGACCTTTCAGAACAAGGTGTGCGATCTCAAGGTGGTAGCGGGCGACCGCGTCCGGGTGGTCGGGAGCACCTTGATGGACCCTATAACTTTCATCCAACCGACTATTTTTCTCGAGAAACGTTCGCCTGCACTGGAACGTCGTCAACGCGACCAGCACCGGTGCGGTGCTGGTCGACTAACGAGAGCGCCGATCAATCTGCGGCGGGGGCTGGAGCGGGTGAACGGAATCGAACCGTCGTCATCAGCTTGGAAGGCTGTTGCTCTACCATTGAGCTACACCCGCATAACCTGAGAAATAAGGGCTGCGCGGGCTGAAACGCAAGCCCGCAAGGCGAGTTCAGGCCCGGCGCTTGGCCGGGGCCATCGGCACCGGATCGTCCCCGGCCGCCGCCTTCTTCTTCGAGCGCGGCCGCTCCTCGGTCAGGCGCTTGTGCGCCTCCATCAGGTAACGGCGGTACGGCGAGCCGGGATATTTCTGCACGACCTCCAGGAATTTGGCCGGCGTGATGAAGCGTTGCGCCAGCGCGATCTCCTCGGGACAGGAGATGCGCAGGCCCTGCCGCTGCTCGAGAATCTGCACGAACTGGCTGGCGTCGATCAGCGCGGTATGCGTTCCGGTGTCGAGCCAGGCAAAGCCGCGGCCGACCACCTCGACATGCAGCTCGCCCTCTTCCATGTAACGGCGGTTGACGTCGGTGATCTCGACCTCGCCGCGCGCCGACGGTTTGATGCTGGCGGCGATGTCGACGACGTCGTTGTCGTAGAAATAGAGCCCGGTGACCGCGTAGTTCGATTTCGGCTCCGTCGGCTTCTCCTCGATCGAGATCGCCTTGAAGCTCGGCGTCGAGCTCGACCACGCCGTAGCGCTCGGGATCGCTCACGCTGTAGGCGAAGACGGTGCGCCGCTCTTGCGCGCAGCATGGCGCGTCTCCAGCAGTTGCGGCAAGCCGTGGCCGAAGAAGATGTTGTCGCCGAGAATGAGCGCGACCGGATCGGAGCCGATGAAACTGCGGCCGACCAGGAAGGCGTCGGCGAGGCCGCGCGGCTCGGGCTGCGCGGCATATTCGAGCGTCAGGCCGAACTGGCTGCCGTCGCCGAGCAATTGCTTGAACAGATCGAGATCCTGCGGCGTCGTGATGATCAGGATGTCGCGGATGCCGGCCAGCATCAGCGTCGACAAGCGGATAGTAGATCATCGGCTTGTCGTAGATCGGCAGCAGCTGCTTGGAGAGCATTGGTCGTGATCGGATAAAGCCGCGTGCCGGCGCCGCCGGCCAGGATGATGCCCTTTCACGCCGCGAGCGGACGCTAGCAAGGCGTCGACGCTTTCTTTCACGGACTGCCTCCAGGACTTTGCGCTCAGCCCGAAGGTCGACCGGAACCGGCTGTTGTCCAGCACCGAGTTCATCGGCCGCCGCGCCGGCGTTGGATACTCCGCCGTCGTGATCGGCGTGAGCTTCGGCCGGCGCTCTTCCACCTGGCCCGGTGAGTCAGAATCTCGTCCGCGAATTCGACACCAGTTGGTCGCTCCCTCACCCGTGAAGTGATAGGTCCCCACAGACGGCTCGTCCGCGCGGGTGAGACGCGGCGCCAGAGCGAAGACGGCTTGCGCCAAATCGGCCGTGCAAGTCGGCGAGCCGCGTTGATCGGCGACGACGCGCAGCTCGCTGCGCTCCTCAGCGAGCCGCAGCATGGTCTTTAGGAAATTCGACCCATACTGCCCGTAAACCCATGATGTCCGCAAGATGACGTGCTTTTTGTGGCGGCGCCGCACTTCTTCCTCGCCCGCGAGCTTCGATGCGCCATAGACGCTGATCGGCGCGGTCGGATCGTCCTCGACGTAAGGTTTCTTGCTGGGAGCCGTCGAACACGTAATCGGTCGAGATGTGCATAAACGGCACATCGGCCGCGGCGCAGGCCGCGGCGAGAATGCCGGCGCCGTCTTTGTTCACGCGATACGCCTGCGTCGCGCTCGGTCTCGGCCTTGTCGACTTTGGTGTAGGCGGCGGCATTGACCACGACGATCGGGACGCGCAGCGCGGAACGCGGCTTCGACCGCCGCGGCATCGGCGATATCGGTCTCGCTGCGCGAGCGGCCGATGATCTTGAGCGAAGCAGACGGCGCGCGCGCAAGGATTTCCTGGCCGAGCTGGCCGTTGGCGCCGAACAGCAGGATCGACGTCATACGCCGAGCGCCGAGCCGCTCACCGCGATAGACGCCGGAGCGGATGCGCTGCCACCAGGGCCGGTTGTCGAGATACCACTGCACGGTCTTGCGCAGGCCGGTCGTCGATGGTTTCGTGCGGGCGCCAGCCGAGCTCGCGCTGATGTCGGCTCGCATCGATGGCGTAGCGCAGGTCGTGGCCCGGCCGATCGTGCACGAAGCTGATCAGGCGTTCGTGCGTGCCGATCGCCGTGTTCGGCGCGAGCTCGTCGAGCAGCGCGCAGACCGCCTTCACCACGTCGATGTTGCGTGCGCTCGTTGTTGCCGCCGACATTGTAGCTGCGGCCCGGCGCGCCCTGCTCGGCCACCAGCAGCAGCGCGTCGCGTGATCCTCGACGTAGAGCCAGTCGCGGACATTCTCGCCGGTGCCGTACACCGGCAGCGGCTTGCCTTCGAGGCCGTTGAGAATGATGAGCGGGATGAGCTTTTCCGGGAAATGATACGGCCCGTAATTGTTCGAGCAGTTCGACATGACGACCGGCAGGCCATACGTGTGGTGCCAGGCGCGCACGAGATGATCGGATGCGGCCTTCGACGCCGAATAAGGCGAGTTCGGCGCGTAAGGCGTGTCCTCGATGAAGAAGCCGTCGGGGCCGAGCGAGCCGTACACCTCATCGGTCGAGATGTGATGGAAGCGAAACGCCTCGCGCGCGGCCGGCGGCAGGCCGCGCCAATAATGCAGCGCAGCGTCGAGCAGCACGCCGGTGCCGCGCACATTGGTGTCGATGAACTGCGCGGGCCGTCGATCGAACGGTCGACATGGCTCTCGGCGGCCAGATGCATGACGACATCCGGCTCGAACGCACTGATCGAGCCGCTTCATCGCGGCCGCGTCGCAGATGTCGGCGCGCTCGAAGGCGAAGCGCGGGAATGCGCGACGTCGGCCAGCGAATCGAGATTGCCGGCATAGGTCAGCTTGTCGATGACGAGGACGTGGTGCGGCGTGTTCTGGATCAGATGGCGCACCACCGCCGACCCGATGAAGCCGGCGCCGCCGGTCACGATGAAACGCTTGCTCACGATGCCGCCACAGCCGGTTTCTTGCCGAATACGTCCTCAAACAGCGGAGCGGCGCGGTCCTTGTCGGACAGAGTCGCCTCCCCGTCCTTCACGGGCCAGGCGATCCGCAGCACCGGATCGTTCCAGCGCACCGCGACCTCATGCTCCCGCGAATAGAAGTTGGAGACCTTGTAGCTGACTTCGGTATCCGGTTCGAGCGTGCAGAAGCCATGCGCAAAGCCGGTCGGGATGTAGATCTGGTTGCCGGCCTCGGCGGAGATTTCCGCCGCCACCCATTTGCCGAAGCTCGGCGAGGCAGGCCGCACATCGACCGCGACGTCCCAGATGCGGCCCCGGATCACGCGAACCAGCTTGGCCTGCGCAATCGGCTCGACCTGGAGGTGGAGCCCGCGAATCGTGCCGGCGGCCCTGGAGAGGGACTGGTTGTCCTGGACGAATTCGATGTCGATCCCGGCCTCCATGAATTGCCGGCGGTTGTAGGTCTCGACAAAAAATCCGCGCTCATCGGCGAATTTTTTCGACCGGATCAGTTTGACCTCAGCCAGAGCCAATTGCTCAACGTTGAGGGACATTGTGTCTGACAGCTTTCACCGCGTTCCCAGCACGCCGTCGCGAGACATCCGCCGCGAAGGCCGCAAAAACCTAGTCGAATTTACGCAATGGCGCAAAGTGTCCGCTCTCCGATTGCGGTGGCGACTGCGCAAAAGTAAAAGTGTAGAAGAGCGCGGCATGTCGCGCTTTCTCTCCTTATTTATGTCGCCCAAAAACAGCCTGATCGCTGATGCCTAAGTGCATACATTGCGGCAGGCCGGCGGGCCTGTTTCGCCGCTATCACGCGGAGTGCCGGGCCAAATATGATCTGGCGATGACAATGATTCCTGCGTTCTTCGAGAAGGCGCTCAACAGCTCGCTGGCCGCGGACCGCTTCGACGAGCTTTTGCGCAACGCCGCCGCGGCTTCCTACATTGCGCCATCGCAGCTGCGCTCGCTTGCAGTTTCGGGCATTGGCGCGATGACCGAGGCTACGCTTGCGGACCATTTGCTGACCGACGCCGAAGAAGAACGCATCATCGAGATTGCCGACGCGGTCGGGCTGACGCTCGACGCCATCCCGACGGCGGACGACAGGCTGATCAAGGCGAATGTGCTTCGCGAACTGGATGCGGGCGGCATTCCCGATCGCGTGACAGTGGTCGGGGCTTTGCCGATCGAGCTCGCGCCCGACGAAGCCGTGGTGTGGATCTTCAACCAGACAAAAACCTACCGGTCGAGCCGACCGAAAAAGGACGAGCCGGTCGAGCTGCCGGCCACCTCGCCGATCGCGCATTTACCGCTCTACTACTCCGCCGCGACATTGGGTGAGGACGGCGGCCATGCCGCGGGGCTGGTGGAGGAATTGGTCGGCGATCTTGTGGTGACGACGCACCAGCTCTTCATGATCTGGGGCGAGCGTCAGCGTTCTTTCCCCTACTCCAAGATCGCGGGCTTTCATGCGCGGCGCGACGGATTTCTGATCACCCGCGGAGCGGCTCAGGATCGCGTCGTCCTGTTCGCGGTTGACGATCCCTGGTTCGCGGCAAACCTGGTTGCGCGGCTGCTCCGGTTGAGCACGCCGGCGAAGGCGGAACAGGATGACGACTAACGATATCGAGGCGCTGCTCAATTACGGTGCGGTACGCCGCAACGACGCTCCGCCCACCACCGAAACCACAGTGATCGTCGCCGGGCTGCCGCGCAGCGGCACGTCGATGGTCGCGGCGATCCTTCTGGATCTCGGCGTGTTCATGGGCGACCGGATCGACGGCGCCGTGTTCGAAGACGTCGAACTCGCCGCCGCGCTGGAATCCGGCCAACGCGAGGCGCTTCTCGCAAATCGTTGCGCAGCGAAACACCGCGCATCGTCTATGGGGCTTCAAGCGGCCGGAGGCCTACAAGCATCTGGATCGGCTTTGCGCCGCGTGCCGCAATCCACGGATCATCGTGACGTTCCGGGACATTCTGGCGATCTCGGTGCGCAACAGCATCGCGGTGCAGCTCGATCCGGTGCAGTCCCTGCCCCGGCTGCTCGGCGACTACCAGGCGCTGCTCGGCGCGCTGGAACGCGTGCGCGTGCCGATGCTGCTGTTGAGCTACGAAAAGTGCGTCCAGTTTCCGGTGGAAACGGTCAAAGAAATTGCTTCCTTCGCAGGGATCGAGATCACCGACGAGGTTGCCAACGAGGCCGCGGCCTTGATCGAGAACGGAAATCCTCGATACGTGCGCTCGGCGCGACTGCACTACGAAGGACAGGTCGGCCGCCTCAATGACGGGCGGCTGCATGGCTGGGCCAAGGCCCTCAATGCCGATGACATGCGGGTGTCGGTCGAGCTCGAGCTCGATGGAGAAGTCGTCCAGCGCCTCGTTGCCGACACTTTCCGGCCGGACGTACAGCGCGCCGGCTATGGCGACGGCCGGTACGGTTTCGCGTTCGAGATCGGCGATGACGTCGATCGCGGCAGCATCGTCAAAGTGCGCGTTGAGAACACCCGCACCGTGCTGCCGAACAGCGGAAAGCCATTATCTGCATATCAAATGCCGGACACGAACCGGTAGATGATATAATTGAGCCGCGATGATGAACCTCGTGCGTATTGCCTGCGTGATTGCGCTCGCCGTGCCCCTTCTGAGCACGAGCCTGTCTGCGGCTACGATCTGGTACGCAGACAATAATCTCGGCCGTGCCGGGCAAGTGCCGGTTGATTTCGTCGAAAAGTTCCACAAGCCCGAGACCTTCGCTCAGGCGACCAAGCACATCGACGTTTACATGCTGCTGGCGCCTGTCCTTTCGAGGATGGACGACGCCTTCCTCACGCAGTTGCTGTTTCCCTATCTCGAGAAGAACCACATCAAGCTCGCCATCAATGCCGGCGGCGCGACCTGGCTTGGCACCACCCCGCAACGCCAGAAGGTGTTGGACCGCGAGATGGAGCTGTTGGAACGGATCAAACGGCTGGGCGGCCGGGTCGATTACATCAGCCTGCAGAGCATCCTCTCAAAACCAAGACGCGACGGTGGGAAGGATGGCGAAGCACCCGAGTTTGCGATGGCGGACCGCATCCGGGGCGCCGTCGTTTATTCGCAGGCTGCGAAGCGAGTCTTTCCAGATGCCGCGATCGGAATTATCGATGCGCTGCCCTCGAAGGGAATGGACTACCAAAGCGCGTATCGCGAACTCGCCGAAGCCATGAAGGCGGGAGGGGTCGCCCTCGCCTACGTCCATCTCGACATCTCATTCGACGCCGCCAGGCAAGGCCGTTACGGCACGGACTGGAGCAGGATCCGCGACATCGAGCGCTATCTGGAAGACGATTTGAAAGTCCAATTCGGTCTGTTCGCCAAATCACGCCGCGCCGGGCAGCAATCGAGCGCGGCATTTCGAGATGCCGCGATTGCCTCGGTGCAGTGCTACGCCGGTTCGGGCGGCTCGCCGCGCGAATATGTGTTCGCGAGCTGGTTCAAATATCCGGATCGAACCATCCCGGAAACCGCCACCGGTGACGACTATCCCGCAATGCGGATTGTTCTGGAGCTCGGTGACGAGCTCAAGAGAATCGAACAAGGCGGAGCGGCCTGGGTGGCGCAGCAAAAAGCCAATCCGGCATGGATGAGCCGGTGCGGGATCAACCGGTAAGCGCATGATATCGGGCAACCGCATTTGCTATTTGCACGTCGGCACCGGCAAGACCGGAACGTCGGCCATCCAGTACGCGCTGACGCAGAAACACCGTGAACTGTTGAAAGCAGGCCTGCTCTATCCGGACGCCAGCGACAACTTCCGTGCCGTGCTGGCCGGTCAGCCCACCTCGGGCAACGCCATCGCAATTGCCGCGTTGCTTCACGCGGGAAGTACAGCGGAGGCGATGGATATCATCAAAGGATATTCGAGCCGGCCCGAGCACCTCGTATTGTCCTGCGAAGGCTTCTCAAACGTTTCATCGGCTGCGCTGACCAAGCTTGCCGCGGGCCTCGCTGAGCATGGCTACGTGCCCAAATGTCTGGTGCTGTTTCGCCCGCAGGTCGAACGAATGACGTCGTCGTACCTTCAGCAGGCGAAAGCGAACAAGGCTACCGCGCGGGTCTCGCTGGAGCATTACGCGCGCCGAATGATCGCGCTGCGTGGTCGTCGATTCGATTGGTACCACCGCGCCCAGAAGCTCAAGTCGGCCTTTGGCAAAAACAATCTGACAGTCCTGTGGTACCCGGCATTGCGGCGCCGCGGTCTGGACGGCGTTCCTGCGGCGGCGTTCGAGTGGCTCGGCGTACCTTCGTTGTACACGCCGGGCGAAACACCACGTGATGTACTGGTGAACCCGACGCCAAGCCGGGAAGCCCTGGCTGTCCTCGAAGAAATCAACGCACAGGGCCTGGGTGGCAAAAATTTCGCCGACCGCTTTCTGACGGCCGCGCTCGAGCAGGGCGTAACCGGGACGAAGGTCGTGCTGAGCAAAGCGGTCACCAGGCGCATCCATAAGGCGACGCTCGAGACCAATCGGCGCTTTTTCCAGGAATACTGCCCCGATCTCGACGCCGAAAAAGAGCTTCAACCGCCCGACGACGATGCAGCATTTCAGGCGCCGCTCGATGAAAAGGCCCTGACAGCGTTGCGAGCTATCGCAGCCGAAGTGTCGGCGCGGCGAGCGAAAAGCCCGGCCCCGCAATTGCCCAAGTTGACAACGTTGCGGGCAATGCTGCCGGCACCAGGCCGTCTACAAGCGTGCGGCCGAACTGCGTCATTCACGTCGGCATGCACAAGACCGGATCGACCTCGATCCAGAAGAGCCTGCTCGGCTTCGAGGACGAAAAGTTCGTCTACGCCGACCTCGGCAATTACGGCAATCACAGCGTGCCGATCTACAGCCTGTTCTCGCACCGGCCAGAGCAGCATCACATTCATCGTTCGGCCGGACGCAACGCCACCGAGGCAAAACAATACGTCGCCGATGTCCGGAGCAACCTGGAACGCGAGATCGCCCGCGCCGGCGGGCGCACACTCGTCATTTCGGGCGAAGACATCAGCGTGCTTCGCCCGGCAGACCTCGCCAACCTGCACGACTATTTCAAAGAGCGCGTGAACGACCTGCGGATCGTCGCCTATGTGCGGGCGCCGGCTGCATTGATGGCAAGCCGCTTCCAGCAGCTGGTCAAAGGCGGCACGATCGCCGCACTGGACTTTGACCGGATCTATCGCAGCTACGAAGGCCTGCTCGCAAAGTTCGACGACGTGTTCGGACGCGACAAGGTCGAGCTTTGGAAGTTCGACCCCAATGCTTTTCCGAACGGCGACGTCGTGCAGGATTTCTGCGCCCGCCTTGGCATCGACCTGCCCAGGAAACGCATCGTCCGGATGAATAAATCGATATCGCGCCAGGCGGTTTCGCTTCTGTATTCCTATGGGAAATCCGCGCGCGGTTCCGACAGCAAAATCCGGGCGCCGGAAGCGATCCGGCTCGGAGAAATGATCGAAGGCGAGAAATTCCGGTTTTCGCCGCAACTGGTGCAGTCTGTTCTCAAGGAACAGGAGGCCGACATTGCATGGATGGAGCAGCGGCTCGGCACATCGCTGCAGGAGAACTCTCGGCGCCGAACAGCCCGGCGATATTCGCGACGAAAGCGACCTGTTGCGGCCCGATCCCGATGCGGTATCGCGCCTGCTGAAAATTCTCGGCCGCCGCGCTCCCGAGGGCGTCAAGGGCGAAACCACCGAAGAAGTCGCGCAGCTCGTCGCTGCATGGCGAAAGACCTTGTCCCGGCGAGAGCTGCGCTGGGAAAACCGGCCCGACATCAAGCGGTGGCTGTCGCGAAGCGGAGCGCGCGCGCCGCGTCGCAGCTTTCGCCTCGGCGTCATGGCTCTGCTCGAGCGCCTTGGCTTGCGTTCTGCGCCTGGTGATCGGCCTCAAGCCGAGGAACCTCCGGCCGATGAGCGTCCGGCCGCGACGCAGCCGGCCGGCGAGGCTCAATCGCCATACACCGACCTGCCGAAGGCGAAGTTCTGGCGCACCGGGGTCGCCGAAGCTGACTTGCACCATGGCGCCGACCTCTACTTGAAAAAATTCGAGATCACGCCGGCCACGCGGATCGCCACGGCCGGCAGTTGCTTTGCACAGCACATTGGCCGGCGCTTGCGCGAGCGCAGCTTCGACGTCCTCGATATCGAGCCGCCACCGCCCTGGCTCAGTGCCAAGTCCGCCATGCGCTACGGTTACGGAATTTACTCGGCGCGCTATGGCAATATCTATTTGACGCGCCAGCTTCTTCAGCTCGCGCAAGAAGCATTTGGCCAGTTCAAGCCACGCGACATCGTCTGGAGAAAGGGCGACCGCTACTACGACGCCCTGCGCCCCGGCGTCGAGCCTGAGGGATGCGAGAGCCCGAAAGAGGTGCGCGCACTCCGCAGGGTCCACCTTGCGGCCGTGCGAAAATTGTTCTCGCAAATGGAATTGTTCGTGTTCACGTTCGGACTAACCGAAGGCTGGGTGCACCTGGAGAGCCAGACCGTCTATCCCGGCGCGCCTGGCACCATCGCAGGCTCCTTCGATCCCGAGATTTACGCGTTCAAGAACTTCACCTTCGAAGAGAATGCCAATGACTTCATCGCGTTTCGGAATTTAATTCGCACGGTCAATCCGGCTGCCCGGTTTTTGCTGACGGTTTCGCCCGTACCGCTTACGGCGACCGCATCCGAAGATCATGTCCTCCCGGCAACGATGTATTCCAAGGCTGTGCTGCGCGCGGTTGCAGGGCAAATGAGCAAGGACTTTTCCGACGTTGCGTATTTTCCGTCGTTCGAAATCGTTGCCTCGCCGTGGGCCAGGTCTTCATTTTTCCAACCCAATCTGCGGAGCGTCTCGGCCGAAGGTGTGGATGCCGTGATGCGCGTATTCTTCGCCGCCCATCCGCAAGCAGCAGCCGGGGCCGGGCCTGCGCCCGAGAAGTCATGACAAGGCGAAGCAGGCCCAACCGATCGGCGATGCTGAGCCGGCAGAGGTCTGCGAAGAGGCCATGCTGGAGGCGTTTAATCGATGACGCTCCGGCTGCTGCTGATCGGCAATTCCCATCTCGCTGCTTTTCAAGTTTGGCTGGGACAAGATTGCCGATCAGCATCCTGACGTGAGATGCGATTTTTTCGGCGGACCTGCGAATTGGATCGAGAGCGCTGTTTTCGAGCACGGGGCCATCAAGGTGACGGTGCCTTTATGGGCTGAAAAGGTTGCAATAGTCACCGGCGGTCCGACCAGCGTCGCGGTCGGCGATTACGACGCCATTGCCTTCATCGGCATGCGCTTTGGGTTGGCTCCTTATATGCGGCAACTCTCGCGCCTTACCCTGTATGATTTGGGGCCGACCAAACCGACGTTTCAAATTGTTTCGAAATCCTGCCTGCGCCAGCTCTTCAGCGACATTATTGCCGGCACGCCCGCCTTTCGATGGTCGTCGATGATCGCGGAGGCATCGGCAAAGCCGGTTTTTCTGATACCGCAGCCGCTCTCGAGCGAGTCCAGGCTCGAGCATGAACGCGCGGTCCGCCGTCATCCCAATTTCAAGGCTCAAGCTGCCGCGTGGCTTGCTGCATTCCAGTCGGCAGCGCGCACGCTGACGGAGGCGAAAGGACTGACCTTGGTCGAACAGCCGGCTTCTACGGTCGCGTTCCCAGGTTTCACGCGAGCCGAGTTATCGCGCGGCTCTGGGGGGCTCCTCAGCAGCAACTCCAGACACCCCGACTTCGAATTCAATCATATGAATACGGCGTACGGGGTCGAGCTCTTGCACACGTTGCTTGCAGCCGTAAAAACGCGTGCCGAAGCCGTGGTGAAAGGCGTTTAACCGATGACGCTCCGCCTGCTGCTGATCGGGAATTCCCACCTCGCTGCGCTCAAGCTTGGTTGGGACAAGATCGCTGATCAGTATCCCGACGTGAAATGCGATTTTTTCGGCGGACCTGCGAATTGGATAGAGGGCGCTGTTTTCGAGCACGGGACCATCAAGGTTACGGTGCCCTTATGGGCTGAAAAAGTTGCAGTCATCACCGGCGGCCCTACCCGCGTCGAGCTCGCGGAATACGACGCCATTGCCTTCATCGGCCTGAACTTTGGGCTGGCTCCTTATATGGGGAAGCTCTCTCGTCTTACCCTGCATGATCTGGGGCCGGCCAAGGGCAAGTTTCAGATCGTTTCGAAATCCTGCCTGCGCCAGCTATTCAGCGACATTATTGCCGGCACGCTCGCTTTTCGCTGGGCATCGATGATTGCGGAGGCATCGGGAAAACCGGTTTTTCTGATACCGCAGCCGCTTTCGAGCGAGGCCAGGCTCGAGCATGACGCCTCGCTACGCCGTCATCCCAATTTCAAGGCTCAGGCTGCTGCGTGGCTGGCTGCGTTCCAGTCGGCGGCGCGCACGCTAACGGCGGCGAAAGGACTGACGTTGATAGAGCAGCCGGCTTCTACGCTCGCCTTCCCCGGTTTCACGCGAGCCGAGTTGTCACGCAATTCCGTGAGCCTGCTCAACAACAAGCACACCGAACTCGAATTCAATCACATGAATACGACATATGGGATCGAGCTCTGGCACGCATTGCTGGCGGCCGTACGAACGCGCGTGGAAGCCGGGCCCGCTCCGCCTCTATCAAAGCGGACTGACCAGCCAGGGGCGGACGCGCTTCGCGGTTAGTTTTTCCTTGAGCGACTGCTGCACGGCGGGGTGTCGAAGCACCTCGCCCTGGATGATGAACATCTTCACTTCGACCGGCGCTTCGTCGGCGATCAAGGCGCACAGCTCATCGACCAGATTGTTCTCGACGATGTAGGCGCCGAGCTTTGAGATATCGAGCGGCCAGTTGGTGCCGAAGTGACCGGTCAGCGCCTGCGACAACGGACGCCAGCGCTGGTCTTCGTCGATGATGAGCTTCTTGAGGATCACGTCGGTCGGATAGGCCGGCACCCCCTTGGTCTCGAACTGGAAGGACAGGTTGGTCTTTCCCTGCTTGGAATGGCCGCCGATGATCATGGCGATCGGCGCGTGCGGCGTGCAGTGGTAGACGTAGCGGCGGACCGGGTCGCCCTGCTGATCGACGCTGCGCCCGACCGGCCGCACCGCGTAGTCCTGCAACAGATCGATGCGAAGATAATCGAGGGTCGGATAGCGCTTGACGCCGTCCCAGCGCTTGATGGTTCGCCAGGCGCGCACCCCCGGCTCGTTCATCGCGCCGCATTCCAGCACCAGCACGCCGTCCGGCGTGAGATGATCGGCCAGCTTTCGCAGCAGGCGCAGCTGGTCGCGCTCGTAGTGGATGGCCGAGAGGAAGAAGATGACGTCGAATTTCTCGTCGGGGATATCCCACCAGGTCGCGTTGATGAACTCGGCATCGGGGCAGCGTTGCCGCGCGCTCTCGATGAAGTCCTGCTTGAAGTCGATGCCGACGACACGGCGCGCGCCCTGCCGCAGCGCCTCCATGCAGAAGAAGCCCTCGTTGCAGCCGAGGTCGAGCACCGCCTTGTCCTTGAGCGGCGGCTCGGCCGGATCGGAGCCGCGGCAGGTCACCGAGCCGGAGCGCGTCGAGCTTTTGCTTCGACTTCGAATCGCCCTTGCCGTCAAAATCCTGGTACGAGCGCTTTGCCGCCGGGCGCTTGGGCGCGTCAGCGTTGCGTTGCAGAACCTTCAGCGGGTTCCAGCCACCTAGATTGGACGAAAAGACTTTCACGTTTTCCAATTGCGCCGGGTCAATTTGCTTCGCCAGGCGCAAGTCAAAACCATGCGCGCCTTCCGAATTCAAGGCTTTGCCGACATCGGCGCGCTGAATATCGGCAATGCCTTCGGCAACGACGGTGTCTCCAAGTGAGACACGGACAAGCGCGGGCCCATTCCGCGCGGGATCGTGCGGCGCCCAGCCCTTCACCCGCTGTTGCGAAACAAGCTCGACACAACCGGCCATATCGATTCTCGCGAAGCCTCCACCACAATTGTAGCGCGAAAGCGGCCGGAGCGCGCCTTGCCCATTCCAGCGGCCTTGTGCAAGGAAAGCCCGCAACATGAACAAGTGCATTATTCACATCGGAATGCACAAGACTGGGTCGACATCGATCCAGCACAGTCTCGCATCCTACAGCGACGACCAGTTCCTGTACGCAACGCTGACAAATACGCCGAACCACAGTCTGGCGATGTACAGCCTGTTCGCCGCCGCTCCGCAACATCACCGTTTACACAGGGCTGCCGAGCGATCGGGCCAAAAA
Source organism: uncultured Alphaproteobacteria bacterium (assembly GCA_963847325.1). GTDB lineage: Bacteria > Pseudomonadota > Alphaproteobacteria > Rhizobiales > Xanthobacteraceae > Pseudolabrys. The sequence goes on along the minus strand of CAWJZD010000009.1, from coordinate 230,166 downwards.
CTGGCTGCCTATCTCGAACGCACCGAGGCGGACTTGCAGCGCTCCATCGAGGCGGCGAAGGGGCGCACGCTCATTGTTTCCGGCGAAGGCATCCTCGGCCTGGAGCCTGGCGAAGTCGCCAAGATGGCGCAGCGGTTTCGCTCACAGTTCGATCAGGTGACGATCGTCGGCTATGTCCGGCCGCCGGCCGGATTCCTGTCGAGCGCCTTTCAGCAACGCATCAGAGGCGGCGCCGCCAGGTTCGACCTGGCGCGGATGTACCGCAACTATCGCGAGACCTTCGCCACATACGACGATGCTTTTGGGCCTGACAACGTCCTGCTCTGGAAATTCGATCCCGCCTCGTTTCCCGGCAAAGACGTGGTGAAGGATTTTTGCGCCAGACTTGGCCTTCCGCTGCCGGAACGGCGGATTGTCCGCCTCAACGACTCGCTGTCGCGCCAAGTGGTCAGTGCGCTTTACACCCACAACAAATTCGCCGGGGATCCCGGGCGCAACAATGCCCGTCCGGCCGAGCTGCACCGCCTTGGCCATGCGCTTGCCGAGCTCGGCACCGACAAATTCCGGCTGTCGCCAAAAATCGTGCAGCCGATCCTCGACGAGAACAAGGACGACATCCGCTGGATGGAGGCGCGGCTCGGCGCTTCACTCGATGAGCCCGGCACCGCCCATTCCGATCGCGACGTCACCGGCGAGGACGACCTGCTGCGGCCCGATCCGGCCGTCGCAAGCAAACTCCGGCAGATGCTCGGCCGGCGGGCGCCGGCAGGCGTGACGGGAAAAACGCCGCAGGAAATCGCCACGCTTGTGCACGCGATCTATCAGCGCGCCAGAAAACGGCGGATGTTCTTGCGCTGGATCACCGGCGGGCGGCGCTCACCGCTGTTCGGCGACGACTAGCAACGCGCCTATTGCAGCCAGGGCTTGGGCGGCGCGCTGCGATAATCGGGCGTGAAGTCTTCCCGGTCGAGCGTCAGGCGCGGGCTGTAAAACGGATCGTGAAGCAGCCGATCGCCCCAGCGCTCTTTCATGCGGGCGATCTCTTGCTGGAATCGAACGACCTTTTCCGGCGAATCCTCCGGCCCACGGCTCGCCGATTCATGATGATAGAGCGTGGCATAAGGCGTCCACACATTGCGCAGGCCGAGCTCGGTCAGCTTCAGGCAAAAATCGACATCGTTGAAAGCGATCGCGAGCTTCTCGCTGTCCAGCCCGCCGGCGCGAAGATAGGCCTCACGCCGCACCACCAGACAGGCGCCGGTCACCGCCGACAAATTTTGCGTCAGGAACAGGCGCCGGAAATAACCCGCCTCGTGGCGCCCATAGTGCTTGTGGCTGTGCCCCGCCACGCCGCCGAGCCCGGTGATGACACCGGCATGCTGGATCGTGCCGTCCCCGTAATAGAGCTTCGCGCCCACCGCGCCGACGTCCGGCCGCAGCGCATGTGACACCATCTCGGTGAGCCACCCCGGGGTGATCACTTCGATATCGTTGTTCATCATGGCGATGATTTCGCCATCGACCTGCTCGACCGCCCAATTGTTGATCGCCGAATAATTGAAGGGCTGCGCATATCGCAAAACCCGCACCGTTTTCGAGCTCTCCAGCTCCGCGAGATAGTCCAGCGTTGCCGGCTCATCGCTTTGGTTGTCGACGATGACCAGCTCGTAGTTTCGATAGGTCGTCTTGGCCCGCACGCTCTCAATGCATTGCCGCAACAGACCGTGCTGATTGCGGGTCGGGATGATGATCGAGACTTTCGGCGGCGGATCGGGAATTGGAAACTTGACGTGATAGGTGGTGGGAAAGCGCCCCTCTTCCACTTTCGCCGCGCCCAGCCCCAGCGAACGAAAATGATCTTGCAGCGCCTTGATGCCGCGATCCGAGGCGTAGCTCTTCTGCAGGCCGCTCGATGCGGTCGAGCTCGAGCTCGCGCGCCAATGGTAAAGCACGGCAGGGATATGGCGGATGTTCTTCGCGCCGGCCGCGACGCAGCGCAGCAACAAGTCGTAATCCTGGGTGCCCTCGAAGCCCTCGCGAAAGCCGCCGACCCGCCGCACCAGCTCGGTGCGATAAACGCCGAGGTGTGAGACGTAATTCTGCGAGTAAAGCAGGTCCAAATTCCAATCCGGCTTGAAGTGCGGCTCACCATGCCGTTCTTCCCGGGCGTTTGGATTCTCGCTGAAAATCTTGTCCTCGTCGGTATAGACGATGTCGGTCTGCGGATGGCGGTTGAGCTCGACGGCGATCTGATAAAGCGCCTGCTCCGACAACACGATCGTCGTGGTCGAGCAACGCGACGAAATCGCCTTTCGCCATCGCTATCGCGTCATTCGAAGCGGCCGAGATATGGCCGTTGGTCGTGCGAAACTGCACGCGCACCCTGCTGTCCGACCGCGAGACGTCTTCGAGACATTGTCGCGTCTCTGGATTTGTCGAGGCGTCGTCGACGATGCACAATTCCCAATCCGGATAAAGCTGCGCCTGCACCGATCCGATCGACTGTCGCAGGAGCGCCGGCGGCGTGTTGTAAACCGGCATCAAGACGGAGATCACCGGACGCTGCTGCAAGCGCGCGACATGCGCGCCAATCGCGCCGCGATCCGCGTCGGTGAGCCGGTGACGCTTGAGCCAGCTCCGATAGCTTCGCTCTGACGGCCGCACCTGAAGCTTGCCGGCGGCCTGATAGGTCTGCTGCGGGTGCCGCAACAGATTGCCGAGCGTGACGCCAAGCTGCTGCAACTTGTCAGGATCGCATCCGAGCTTGACCCGAACGAACCGGCGCAGCCTGATCCAGCAGCGCGACAGCAATCCGGCGCGTGAGATTGCGATCGGCCCTTGCGTGAAGTCGCCTGGCCTTTCACCCGGGTCCCATCGCATCGCGTAAATGCGATCCGGGATGCGGATGAGCTCATGCACCTCGCCGGTTGGCTCGACCGGAAGGACAACACTGTTGTTCTCGGAGAAACCGCCGCCGTCATCGTAGTAAAGCTTGAGGGTTTCGCCCTCGGACAGGCGGTGCAAGGTCGAGCGGACCAGAATCCATCCGCCGGGAAAAGCCTTCGTTTCGGGCTCCAATATAAAATGCGGATCGTCGCCTTTTGAATGCCAGTCAAAGTCCTCGCCGAGGAATTCGAGATCCTCGTTGGGGCGGAGACGAAAGCGCACGGTGCGGGGCATCAGGGTTGCGGCTTCATTCCGCCTGCTCGAGAGCCTTCGCGTTGCGGCGACGCCTGCGCTGGGCGCGTTGCTGGATGTCGGACGCAACCTCATCGGTTGGCGGGCCCAGCAGCCGCGTCAAAACCCTGAGCGATTTGGTGACGCGCACCAGCACCTTCTTGCGTGCGCCAAGCGCTCCTGCCAGCTCGGCACGAAGCGCCGCATCGACGATTTTGAGCTCCGCCTCGCCCTTGCTCGTGAGTGAAAGCAGGCTGATGCGCGCGTCCTTGTCCGATTGTTTTGCTTGCACGAGGCGCAGCTTCTCAAGCGCGGTCTTGATCTGGTTGGCGCGCTGACGGCTGACGCCGAGGTTGCGCGCAAGCTGACGATTGTTTTTCGAGACACCTTGAGCGATCAGCGACAGGGCGACCCACTCGATCAGTCCGAACGACGAACCCTTGAACGGCTCAAGAATGGTAAGACGGCCGAGCAGACGGCTCAACCGCACGACCAATTCGCCAAAATCGGCAAGATTCTGGCCGGCATCGTCGGTTGATCGCACCGCTTCGTTCGGTTCAGCCGTCAAGCCTGCCCCTTCGTCTCAGCCTCGGACCTCTCTCTTGATGCGCGGCACTGAACGCTTCATCGAAATCGCTGAATAATTCCAGCGTCCCGTTTTGCAGAACCAGAGCCATATCGCAGATTTCGCGCGCATACTCCACGTTCTGCGTCGGTATGATCATTCCGGAGGTTTTTGCCCGGGCTTCGAACAGGACCTGCGCGGATACGGCGCGGCGCCGGCGCCGCTGCGCTTTTTCACCCGGCCGGCCGAGGCTATCGTCAGTCAACAAATAAAGGTCGAACGGCAGCGCAAAAGCGACCGCTTGCGCCAAAGTCCGTCGCAGCTTGACGGGCATGGTGCCGTAGGACCGGTCGAACGATTTCCCCATGTCCATGACCTGCTCTACGACGTCGACAGTCGGGGCGACTTCGGCTCCGTAAAGCCTGGCTGCGTGGGCGACATTCAAGCGGACGCTGTGCTCTCGCGAGAAGCCTGGCAGCTGGCCGACCGGAAACGATACCTCGGCCCGCCGGGTGATGGTGCCGGATGTCGGCTTGGCGAGGCCGGCCAGAAGTTCGACGAAGGTTTTCTTGTCCCCATCCGCTGGACTGATCAGCGCAATTCTCCGATCCGTCGGAATCTGCATCGTGACTGACGATAAAATATGCCGTCGCTTGAAGAACGGCCCGGCAGTCTTGGTCAACTGATCGAGGATGATCATTCGGCTTCTGAACGCAGCGTCACACGTTCGAGCACGAATCCGATGAAGATCGCGCCCATCGCGCAATAGAGCAGATACGTCGTGTCGAGCAGGCCGGTCGGATAGTTCGGATAAAATCCGGTTCGAAACAGCGCTACCGCATGAAGCATGGGATTCCAGCTCATCACCGCGCGCGCATAGGGCGGGAGAAATTCGGCCAGAAAGAAAATTCCGGAAAAAAGAAGCAGGGAGCGATTGAAGGCCGCCGCGAAGTATGGCCAGGGCCAGAAATATTTGCTCAGTACAAGAGTTATTACACCCCACCCGAACCCGAGCGCGATGATTGCCAGCATCGCCTGGACAATCGGCACGAAGTTGCTTGGAATTGCACTTGCGGTGAAGCCGAAATACAGGATCGCGAATCCGACAAATCCCAGCACCAGGTAGTTCCCGGTGGTGATGCAGCATGTGGACCAGAATATAGTCCATGCGCCGCTCAACCGGAAAACGCCGGCTCGGAGTGCCGACGGTCCGTATCGTCATCCGCGACAGGTTGATCCAGAAAAACTTGGCGTAAAATCCGGTCCCGATGAACAGCAACGAATGATCGCCGAGCGGCGACGACGCGCGCCTGTTGAGAAACGTCCACATTATCCCCATCAGCGCGACCAGGACGACAGGCTCCAGCACGTCCATGATGGATTCCAGGGGCGCGCGACGGCGGTTCTCCTGCTCGCGTTGCAGCAGTGCAAACAAGATCTGGCCGTAGCGCCGGACCGCGTGAAAAAATCCCGGGTCTGAACGGGAGGGCTGCTGGGTCAGATCAGACATGAGCTTGCCGAGGTTGCGTAGCGCCAACCGGGATCAGCCAAATCGCTCGCGGATCGATCGCACGGTCAGCAGCGCGATCACCCAGAAGCAGAAGGCGATGAGCCCGACGACAATGATCGAGAACAAACGCCGCGGATAAACCGAGCTTTCGGGCATGCTCGGACGCACATACGGCGTGATGTAGAGATGTTGCGCAGCCGCATTGGCGCGGGCCTGCTCGAGCGCCTGCATTGCGGTCGTGACCAGCGCCTGGGCGAACCCACGCTCGAGCTCGAGCTGCTCGTATTCCGCCACCACCGAGGACAGCGCGGCGCCGCCCGCCCGGTCCTTGCCGCTCCCAACCGTGATTCCCATCGCTGCAATCTGGTCTTTGGTCGCCTTGATCTGATTCTGCAGGGTTTGCACCGCCGGACTGGTCGGCGCGAGATTACGGCCCAGCAATGACGTCAGCTGCGTCTCGAGCGTGGCGAGGCTCGCCTGGAGCGTCTGCTGCACCGTCGAGTTGCTGGCCACAACGCTGGTTGCCGGATCGATGACGCCGACCTTGTTGCGGTACTCGGTCAGGCTGGCGCGCACCGTCTTGAGCCGGTCCTGCGCGCGCAGGACTTCATTTTCGGCAAAACGCACCGCATCGGCGTTGGAGCGGTTGGCGATCTTGTTGACCAGCGCTTCCGACAGCTGGACCAGCGAGTTCGCAATCAGCAGCGCGTCGTCCGGCGTGAACGCCCGCACCTGAGCGGTCGCGATGCCGGTCACCATGTCATAGTTGGACGTGACCATCTTCTGCCAATAGGCGACGAATTTCTCCATCGGCAGGGCCGCTTCAAATCGCGAAACCCAGTCGGCCTCGGGGCGGGCGTACAGGCTCTTGACCTTGATACGCTGCTCCAGCTCCTCGGCGGCCTGCCGGCTGGTGAGATAATCGGCGACGATATAGTTCTCGAGCACGGCCGACGAACCGGCGCCGCCTCCGAGCATCGAAAGCATGTTCGACCCGATGGCAGTCGCACTCGGCGCGGTGTTGTTCACGGCAAAGCGAAACTCGGCGACGTACTGGTTCGACGCGAACCAGCCGTAGTAGATCGACGCCACGATCATCGGCAGCACGACGGCGAGGACGAACGAAATATACGTGCCGTAGGAGCGCGACTGCCGCCGTCCCGGCAACGGGATCACGCGCTCGCCTACTTCGATCTGTCCGCGATCGCTCGGCCGCTGCCGTGCCGGCAGCACCGTCAGGCGCTGCTCGATGCGCCGCTCCAGCAGATTGCGTGAAACGTTGGCCCGCTCGCGGCGCGAAAGCTGCCGCGACGCTCTGTCATCGGGACGATCCGAACCGCCACCCTGAGCCTGGCCAGGCGCCTCCCCTGACCCCGAACCGGTGTCAGAGCCGCCCAATCCGCCCGCTCGACCTGGATATCTTTGTTCGCTCAATGATCCTCACGCCAGCTTGCCGATCACCGAAAGGGACGGCGATTTACCGTCAAATCCCGGCAAGACGGTGTCTAAAATTGTCAACACCCTTGTCAAATTGCCTGATGTCAAGTCACTTGTCAATCTTGGCAAATGACACGTTTTCGGCTCAACTGCGCGCCGGGAACATGTTGGTTGAAGGCAACAAAGTTCCGGATTGTTACAGTTGACCACAGCATGCAGCGGAAAACGCCAATTGCAACAATCGACTAGCGGGGAACTTCGGTTGCGGGGCCGACAATCTTTCCTTACAACCGCGCCCGCGAGACCGGCGCGAGTCGGTCGCGCGGGTGGCAGCGCCATTCTGGTGGCGCCGGGGGATTTGGTGCGGACTGGTACTGTTAGAGGCAATTGGCGCGTCCTGTGCGGACTCGCCATTCTCGGTGCGATCTTGTCGGGTTGTGCGCTGCCGGCGGCTGCGCCGACCGCGACCGAGATCGAAGCCACGTCCGAGAACTCCGCCGCCACGCCGTACACGATCGTTTCTATCGACGAGCGGATCGCCGGCATTTTGAGCCGGTACGGCGGCCCGAGCCTGTCGCAAACCTACAAACCAGCCGGCTACACGGCGTCCAACCGGTTACATGTCGGCGACGCGATTGCGATCACCGTTTATGAAACGGGCGGATCGACCTTGTTCGGCTCGACAGTCCCAAATCCCGGGTCAAGCGTGCCGCAGCCGGGCGTAGCCCCTGCCGGCACTTCGACAATTCCCCCACAGGTGATTGAAGCGGACGGGACGGTCAATGTGCCGTTCGTTGGCCGTGTGAAAGTGACCGGCCGCACGCCGGGCGAAGTTGCGCGAGGGATCGAGGAGCAACTTCGAGGAAAGGCCGTCGAGCCGCAGGTCATCGTGACCCTGGTGAGCAACACCGGCAACATCACGACGGTGGGCGGCGACGTCAATCAGCCCCGCGTCATCCCGCTGACGCTGCGCGGCGAGCGCTTGCTCGACGTCATTGCGGCAGCCGGCGGCGCCAAGTTTCCGGCCTATGAGACCTATGTGAGGGTGATCAGGCGCGGCCAGGTCGGAATGGTTCTGCTGCAGACCGTGGTGACCAAGCCGTCGGAGAACATCGTCGTACGCCCGAACGACCAGATCTTCCTGACGCGCGTTCCGCGCAGCTTCGCGGTGCTGGGCGCCACGCAAAAAGTGTCCCAGTACACTTTTGACACCGAGCACGTCACGCTGGCGGAGGCCATTGCGCGCGCCGGCGGCCCGATCGACACGATCGGCAATCCAGGCGGGATTTATCTATTCCGCTTCGAGCCCTGGTTCATCGCGAAAGACATCATTGAAACGAAGGTCGAAGGTCCGCATCCGGAGTTCGTGCCAGTGCTCTATCGTTTCGGGATGCGGGACGCACAAGGATTGTTCCTCGCGCAGGCGGTGCAGATGCGCGACAAGGATGTCGTCCTGATTGCGAATGCGGAGACCACGCAGGTGCAGAAGCTGCTCACGCTGGTCCGCGGCTTCACCGGCATCGCCTACGATCTAGGCCGGGGCTACGATCTCGCCTTCCCGCGCAGATAAGAAGGCATCAGGGCGGGTTGCGCCCTCGCCTCGGCAGAACAAAGACACCGGAGCCTTGGCTTACATTAGGATAGACGCCACTCGTCGGCTCGTTCGGCTGTGGCGTACGATTATATTGCCACCCACCTTGGCCGACGTTTCCGGAATACGTACCCCAAGCGCCGGGGCTGGCTTGGCCCCAAGCCGGGGCCGTATAAGAGTTGGAATAGCTTCCATAAGTGGTTGGGCCGCCGGTTTGGGCGGCACCGGAAGACGCGAATCCCACCGCCGACGCCACGGCGACAACAAAACTGAGTGTTTTGGGTATGTGCATGTGTGATCGCCAGTTGGCTGGTTGGAGATGAGCCAGATGCATCCTAGCACCCCGTCACAACGCCGATCCAACGTCGCGGATCCGGCGTCGGGGCGCGCTTTCGCCAAATCGCCCGGAGCCGCCACGACATGATTCTTGTGACAGGCGGCACCGGCTTCGTGGGATCGGCGCTCGTGCGATCGCTTTCCGGCGCCAAAACACCCGTGCGGGTCGTAAGCCTCCGCGACGAAGCAGCCGCGCATATTCTGGCGTCGACTATGCGGCGGCCGACCTGTGCGAGGTTGAATTCGGCAGCCCCGTGTTCGATTCCGTCGATACGATCGTTCACCTCGCCTCGACGACCATCCCCTCCACGTCGATGGCGGACCCTGCTTTCGACGCGCGCTCCAACATCGAGATGGCGCTCCGGCTACTGGAAGCAGCCCGGCAGCGCGGCATTCGCAATTTCGTGTTCGCATCGAGCGGAGGCACCGTTTACGGCGACCCGGTTTCCGTGCCGGTCCGCGAGAGCAACTCCACAGAGCCGCGGTCTCCCTATGGGATCGTGAAGCTTGCGGTCGAAAAATATGTCGGCCTTTACAGCCGTATTCACGGCCTGCGAGGCATAAGCCTTCGCATTTCCAACCCGTACGGATACGGCCAGTTCTTCGGCGCTCCGATCGGAGTGATCGCCCGCCTTCTGCATCACGCCTATGAGGGCACGACCTTTTCGGTATGGGGCGACGGCAGCGTGGTGCGCGACTACTTCCACATCGACGATCTGTTGCGCGCGTTTCAGGTCACGATTGCAAATCGGGACGTGCCGGCCGGGGTCTACAATGTTGGCGCCGGCCGCGGAACCTCGCTCAATGACTTGATCGCTCTGGTCGAGCGCATCACGTCGCGCAAAATCAAGGTCCGCTATGAACCAGCTCGCGACGTCGACGTACACGCGATCTGGCTCGACACCGGAAAATTCGCGAAAGCCACCGGTTGGAAACCGTCGCTCACGCTTGAAGAAGGTATTGGTGCGCTCTGGCAGGAGTTGCTGCAGAAGCCACCGACCAAGCCGCGCGCATAGCAGCCAATTCAGGAGAGGCGCGCGTTAGCCCACTGGCCGGACACACGTTCGGAGGTTGGAGCAGATGAAGCCGGCCTCACCGACAAAGCGGCATCATGTGCGCCTGAAAGATGTGGCAGTTCGCACACCCACTCCACTGCGGGTCCCGCCGCTACGGTTCGCTCTGCTTCATAAGCCAGTGATCCGTTGTCGCTACGAGACAGCGAGAATCTGAAGATGATGCCGCCGGCCTCGCGAACACCGCGCCCTACCGCGCGAACCTCGGCCGAAAATTTCCTATACGGCGTCAAGTCGAGCCTGGAGTGCCGCAGACCGGCCGGGGGATCACCGGCCGGATTCGTATCGATAGCGAACCGGGTGGCATCGAGCGGACGGCAGGCGCGGCGGTCGGAAATGTTTTCGCGCTGCGCGAGACCGTCCGTGACAGGAACGAAAAACCGATAGCCCGCAGGTTTCGTCGACGCGGCTACCCCCTCGCCCATGTCGTAGCCGTATGCATCCATCATCGGCCCGCACACGCGGCGGAAGGTGTCCTGCTCTTCGTTGCTCCAGCCGGTATCCCGCAGAGCGACCGGCGTGTCGTCTTGAACGGGTCGCGTCTGCTCGAGCCGCCGGTCGCGCAAGACTGCCGCGATGCCGTCACGTTGCTCGCCACCAAGCTTGAGAAGACCGGCGATCTCTTCCGCCACCTGCTCGGGCTTTAGGCGCCATGTCCGCCTGATCAATCGCGATTGCGCTCTGTCCGAGAAGCGGAGCAGTCTGCAGCCATGCTTCCATGGTCTGCGCCCATTCGTTGCAGTCGCGCTCGAATGGCCGGCCCTTAAATTTGTTCTGCCGCGAGAGTACGTTTTCGATGCCGCGCCGCTTGCAGAATATGAACGTCGCCTTTGGAAAAATCTCAAGCAGCGACGGACACGCTTCGACCATACTCGGGCCACCGGGAGTCTTGTCCAGCCCAACGGCCGGTCCCATCGTTTCGACGAAAGCCTTTCCGAACAGATTTTTGATGCCCGTCGTCAGAAACTCTTCCGGCACGGATCCGAGCATCGTGCCTTGATGCTGATGATGCTCGGCATAATGGTGCTGCACGTCGGACAGTAGGCGCGGCAGCAGGTGCGCCAACACGCCTTCATTAAACCCGGGAAGCCCTGCCCCCTGGCGCAAGCTCGCCATGACCGCGCTGGTCCCCGAGCGGACCGAGCCGATCACGAACGTCGGCAGCACGTCATCGTAACGAACAAGCTCGGACGTCGGGCTACCAGCGGGGCGAAGATGGGGATCACGCAAGCTCGATCTCAGCCTCTTTACTTCGGCGGTCGCGCATCAAAGGCAGCCAGGTCCTTGGCGTCGCGGGTCGCAACGACCCGGAAACGGCCTCGAAACCGCTCGGCGGCGCCGCCCTTCTTGTGGGCTACCACCCGCATATGCGGAAAGCCGCACCACCGAAAAATCGGGGCGATGACTTCCGGTCCGCCGGGAAACCAGGCCAGCCCATCCACCCCCGACATGACATGCGTTTTGCTTTCCTGCCAAGGCACCATGCATTCGCCGGGAATATCGCTTCGTGATGCCGTGTCGATAATGATGGCTCGCTCGGTCAACTCACACAGGCGTGCCGTCGTGCTGATCGGATCGGGCAAGTGATAGAAGACGCCTTTGAACAACACGACATCGTAGCGCTGCTTGTGCTCGAAGATTTTCACGTCGGCGGTATTGAACGTCAGGTTGTCGGCACCGGGGTATTTCAGGGCCTTGATGAACTCGCACTGCTTGATCCAGTGATCGCGCACGTCAAACCCGTACGCAGCCTTCGCTCCAAGCTCGTGGGCGACGAAGCAGTATCCGCCGCCATTACAGCCGACATCGAGCAAGGTTCTGCCGGCAATCCCGCCTTCAGGTAGAATGACCTCAAACAGAGGCTTCATCTCGTACGGATCTATGAGGCCGACCTTGTCCAGATCGACATCGCCGTAGCTCTCCTTGTTGTAAGACCTGGTGCGGATGCCGGGCACGACTTCCATATTGAAGTGCCACGGGCCGAGCTCACGTAGCGTTTGCTCGATTTCAGGAAGGGACTTTGCGGTCATGAGAGGCTGGCCAGCTCCTTGCAGCCGCTGGCATTTACCGGTGCGGCGTCGCAGTGTAAACAGTCGGAACAGAGCACGTTAAAACCGACGCGCAAAGAGTGGAAACGAGTGATGGCGGAACAACGGCAGTCGCCACAGCAGCTTGAAATTCGAAAAAAAGCGCAAGAACTCGCCAAGGCCGCGGGCAAGAAATGGCACTTCTTGTCAAAGGAGGAGCGTCAACCGTTTTTGGTGGCGGCTCGGTCCGGCAAACCAGTATCCGCGACCCCGCTGCAAAATGCCGCCTCAACTCAAGCTGTCGCTAATCCGTGGCGGGACGCTGCGATGAAGACTGCGGCGAGCGAAGGCAGGACATGGCGCGACATTCCCAAAGAAGAGCGCCAGAAATATCTCGCCAAGGCCCGCGACGAGTGGAATCGCAAGCTCGCGCAGCAACGAAGACAAGGCAGCTAGGGCGAGCCTTACGCGGCGGGCGGATCGCCCTGCACGTGACAGTGATACACCAGCCGGTAAGAGCGGTTTGGCGCAACTAACTCGCCGACCCGCTCGACTTTCGGAAAACACTCCCCAAGCCAGAACTCGATAAGGGCCGTGGAGTAATCCATGTGCCGCCCCTTCTCGTAAAACTTGGCGACCATTCCTTCCGCTTGATAGATCGGCAATTCGAGGACGAAAACGCGGCGCGTGGCACGGCGCACTTTCTCGATGAAGCCGCGCGGATTCTTGAAGTACTGAAACGTGCTGACGCACAAGTTGATATCGGCGGGCTCTAGTCTGCCGGTCTCGACGTCGCCAAGGTGCGGCTCGAGCCCTTGCTGGAACGCGTCATCGAGAAAGCGCCAGTTTCTTTCATATCCGCGCACCAGCGAAGCGCCGCGATCGAGGCACCATTTTCCGATTTCGCCGGCGTTGCACCCAACATCGTTGACGACATCGCCCTTGAGCAGCGGAATCTTCAAGGCCTCGATCTTGCGATCGGTAAAGCCAGGCCGCTGATAGGCCGACCAGTGCACCGGAATCATGGTGGGGTCGTCAAACGTGTAGACGACGTCGCCTTCTTGCGCGGCAAAGCATGATCGCAGGCGATCGAACAGCGCCTGGCGAGAGTCCGCCGGTTTGCCTTTCTTGCGCTCGAAGAACTCGGCCCATTTCTCGAACGGCAGATCGAGGCGCAGGATGACCGCGCGATGCGGGCCAATCGCACGCTCGACGTGCTTTCGTTCGGAGGGAAACGAGAGCGTGAAGCCCTCAATTATGATGTCGGATGTTTTGTCGGTGATGAGCCGATCGAACATGGGAGCCTTGGCTTCGTCCATGCTCTTGTAGGGCCCCCATGACTCGATGCCGAAGTTCTTGGGATCGTCCCACTTCTGATAGTGCGTCAGCCGCGGCGCCGGCACCGCCGTCTTGTATTCCTCATGAAGGAAATTGTAGACGAAATCGGCGTGATAGACCGGCAGTTCCATCCGCGCACCGAGGCCCCTCGCGGCCGTGGTTTTGCCTGACGCGGACGGGCCAATTATGTAATACGCAGTCTTCATCACAATAAAATCCCACGCTCGCACATCATACGAGCCCCGCGGCTTATAAGTCGGCGAAGTATGCTCGCCAAGCAATTGTTCGGGCCGATGCGAACTCCGGCGAGCTTATTGGCATTCTTGGGTGGTCGTTGTAGACCGCCTTCCCTGCGGGCGACACGCCGACAGCGAACCTGAGACCTTGTACCGGCGCATGACGATCAGTTGGGCTCAAGTCCTTTACTGCGAACCGAAAAATTTCGGCGCCATATGGTCGGCACGCGCCGCCTGCACCCAGGTCCTAGTCTGGTTCCTCAACCATTGCGGCAGGCTCGAGGAGGCTCGCAAGCTCCATTGGTTCCCGCACCGGTATCGCGCTCAAGTGCTGTTCCGGGATCCGGCGTATCGGGAATCGCTAAAGTCTTGCGACCTGGCGAGCACCCCGTTCATCAAAGTTTTTCGAGATCCCTTTAAGCGGACGGTTTCAAGCTATCACTCGGTACTGCGACAGCCGAGGATCGCCCGGGCCGAGATTTCGGAATTTCTTGGCCGGCCCATAAGTGACAGGGAAGGCTTTTCCTTCAATGAATTCCTGAGCTACCTCGAAGGGATCAATATCGCAGACTGCAACATCCATTTTCGCCAGCAGTTCACCCGGTTCGAGGAAAGTGTACGGCCGGCCTGTTTCGTCAATGTGGACGCCGGTGATCTGTATGCGGCGCTCAATCAATTCGAACAGAAGTACGGCTTACCAACGTCCGATTTTAATGCCGGCTTGCTGGGCGAGACCAGGAAAGACGTGTCGCGGCGCCACCAAACCGAGCGCTTTGAAGCCGACAGCGACTATTCCGACGTCAAAATCAGCCGTGGCGGGGTCACACTAGGCGGGGTCCATCACAACTGGCCGAGCTACGCTGCGTTTCTCAATCCTGCAACGCGCGCCAGAATTGAGAAAATCTATCGGCAGGACTTCGAAGCCTATCGAGACTACATCTGACGACCTCAAACCGACGCGACAAGGGCACTCATCCCACCTGCCCGGCTAGCCGGTTTCCAGTTGACGCATCCACCCTTGTTTAAAAACGATATTGTCCGGATCGCCGGTCATCATCGACTTCGATCTGTTTCGCGTAGAATCCGTACAGGCGTTCTTTGAATTGCTTATACTTTTCTCCGGGCTCACGCGTTGGTGCCGCGACGATGACGGGAATAAATTTGCCGCCTTCGCGAGCAACTGAATACCACGCCGTCAAGCAGCCTGTTTCGTACGCTGAGACGCCGCGCCATCGGCGAGCCGGCGCTCTCGTCCGACACTAATCGACGACTGCAATGTGCCGATGTGCGAGTCCGGAGCCATAAAGACCGTCCCCTGGTCCTGGAACGCGCACGAAGCTAAATAGCGCGGCGCGCATGCTTCCTCGTTGACCGAGACTTTCAATCGAACTTCGATTGCGGCCCGACGGGTCTTTGTTGACGAGGACGAGTACGATTTGGGACGACCTGTACAGCCATGAGATCGCGATGCCTATGAAGCCCCCGTGACTGGTGATCAACAGGGTGCCTCTGGAGGCGATCCAGCTTGGCAAGCGCCGCTCGTGGGATCATCCTCATCGATGGAGTCGGACAAATCCAGCGGGATATCGGTCATTATATGATCAATGCAAAAAGAGACGCGCGCGCGCCGCTCCCAAACATCGCGCGGCATTTCGGAGCATCGGCTGTAGCGATAAAGATTATCGAGCGCTTGCCTGCTGACGACCAGACGGTCGGCGATCTTTTCCGCGTAAGCGACCAGGAATCGCCCGGGCTTTCGATATCGGGAAGATCTGGGTACTTCAGCGCTCTCAGGCGAGGTGTCAGATCGTCGGTCGTGGAACCAGATTTTTGAGGTAATCGTAGTTGGCGCAGGTCAAAGCGCGGTCCTGACGAGCCTCGAACCATTTCTTGGACCTGTGCGGTCCGGTTCAGCGTCGAACCAAGGACGAAAGCTTCGGCGACAAGGGCAAGGCCGAATCCAGCGTCAGCACCCTCCGACAGCAACAAATCGAGGAACAGATCGAAGCGATCTACTTTGGCAAAGGCCCATTTGATTCCTGCGATGCCGACGCGCGAGCGATCCAGCCGGATGGCTTCGTTGAAGGTTTCCGCGACGTCCCGCAATGGGTGATCGCGTAAATGCGATACCAGTCTGCGCGTCAGCCTCGTAAATCTGTCAGGGGGGGCGGATGTGGTCTCCGAATTCTCGCCGATAGCCGCCTTACGCCGGTTTCTGCCACGATACATTAGACCATTCCGCACTGCTCAATTCCGGCGCACTATATCTTGTCGAGTGAGGAGGCGACACTCCGGCCCGTGGTTTTTCGAACTTGCGACAGTATATTTGCAGATGAAAATGAGAGCTGATCCATCAGTGCGACCGCACGTACTTTCCATCTGTCTGGCTGCCCTCTTTGCAGCTTTGCCGGGAACGCACACGCGCGCGCAAGATCACGCGATCGCCCTGGCGGGGCCCGAGCAACTCTTCCTGTCGCACCAGCAGATGAATTGCGGGAGGAGCGAACGCGGCGCGGGGCGGATGTCACCGACATGGGCATTTCCGCATTTCGGCGGCCAGACGGGTCTGTCGTCGTCCTCGCCGGCAACCAGAATAACTACTATTTCGAAGGACCATCGGTCGAGAAGGCGGCGCGCGCGACGTGCGCGAACCTTGTCAAGCCGGTCAACGCGGCGGATCCGTCGCAGTTCATGGCACGGCGCTGGCTAATGGCGATTTACGCCAAGCGAGACGACTTTGCGCTCGGCTTTGTGCACAACGAATATCACGGCAACGACTTCTTCGGCCAAGGCTGCAAAAAGACCTCGCAACGCGACTTTGAATGCTGGTACGGCTCCAGCGGTCTGGTCGTCTCACGGGACGGCGGCTTCACGTTTGAGACGCCTGCGCCGCCGGCCAACGTTCTCGCCACGCCGCCCTCAAAATTTGAAACGGGCCGCAAGCGCGTCGGCGCCAATACGCCGAAGGTTGTCGGCAATCCTCACGACGGCAAAGTGTACGTGCTGATCAGCTATCTCGACGGCAATCGCGGGATGCCTGCAAACCAGTGCGTGCTCAGAGGCTCGGGTCTTGCGCTCGACGACTGGCGCGCCTGGGACGGCAAGGACTTCACCATCAATATGGGCAGCCCGTACTCCGTTCAACGTGGCGGAGACTGCACCGCGGTGCTGCGCCTTCATGCACGCAGTGTGCGTTACGTGCCGGCGATCGATCGTTTCGTGGTGCTTGGCATGCGGGGCGGCAGCGTGGTGTATGCTTTTTCCAAAGATCTCATTAACTGGTCTGATCTCAAAACCCTGATGGACGTCGGCCCTCGCGGCCAGGGGCCGAAGGCCGCATTTTACTTCTCACTGCTCGACCCAACGAGTTCGAGCAGGAATTTCGATACCCTGGAGGGATCGCCTTATCTGTTCTTTGTGAGGATGGTCGAAGGCCACAGAAGGGCTACAGACATTTACCGTATTCCGGTCACCATCAAGTAGAAGCCTGGACTGTTTTTGGTTAGGCTGCCTTCGGCAGGGGTCATGGGCTCAGTTTCTCTCCACATCGGCGTGCCGAAAACGGCGACGTCCTACATCCAGTCGTGGCTGCACCAGAACAGGTTCTTGCTGCGGGAACACGGCGTTTTTGTCCCTGACAAGCCGATCCACGCTCACCGGCTCGCTGTGGAAGTGCTCAGCGGCCCGCCCTGGGACAAGCGGCCGGACGCTCTCGAAATCCGCGGCACACCCATCGAGGAGGCCCAACAAGGTTTCCTCAAGGCGGTCGCAGCGCAGGAAAACAAGACGACGGTCATCTCGTCGGAGTACTTTTACTATTGCGATCCGGCTGCGGTCGCGCCGGCCATGCGAGCCCTGTTCGGATCGGACCTGGACGTTGTTGTTTACATCCGCTCCCAGTGCGACCTCGTCCTGTCCGGCTACAATCAGGACGTCAAACGGCTGGGCAAGACGTCGTCGCGGCCGAAGCCCGGCTATCACAGACTGTACGACTGGAGCGCGCTGCTCGACGGCTGGTCGAAGCATTTCGGCAAATCGCACATCAAGGCAATCAGCTTCGACCAAAGCGCGCGCGGCCGCACCATTTTGAGTGATTTTGTAGCTGCCGCGTGTCCGAGCATCTCCGCGCAGTTCGCCGACGGTGTCTTTGCGGACACCCCGCTTTCGAATGAAAGCCTGCCCGCGGATCTCCTGGAATTCAAACGGGTCGCAAACGCGCTCGGTGATTTAACGCTCTACGATTATGAATGGTTGGAGGCAGTCTTGAGGGCCGGATACAAAGGCCCCCGCTTTGGCGTGAGCGCCGAAGAAGCCGCAGCATGGAATGCGTTCTATGCCGACAGCAACGAGTATGTCGCGCGTGAATATTTCAACGGCGCCGCCGCCGCTGATATTTTTCCGGCGGCGTCGCAAAGCTCTCAGGGCGTGGATCTGGAAGGCCAGCTGTCTCTCGATACGGTCGCAAAACTGCTTGGCTTTGTCGCTCGCCGCAACGACGAGAGCCGGAAAGAGCTTACCAAGCGGATCAAGACACTCGAAGTCGAGATGGGACAGCTTGGAAAGCGCCTGAAGGAGCTCGCTGCAAAGAAGGTTCCGAGCTGACGCGGCTACCAGGCGAGACCTGGCTCGTAGACGGTACACCACGAATAGCCGGCCGCCTCGACGCAACTCGGCAGCATACGCTCAATGGTGTGGAGAATTGTGCCGTCATACGGCACCGGCTCCCGCGGAAAATCCTCGGTCTTGAAACCGGCGTTCCACAGCGGCTCGAGCGCGGCGCGGCGAGCCCAAAACATCGTACCGAGCGGGAAGCACGGAAAAGCCGGTAGCGACGGCCGGGGCTCGATCCGTTCCGCCAGTTGTTTTGCCAGCTCGTAGTTTTTGTCCCAGCCGACGACGTGGCGATCCTCCGGGAAGACGAGGCCGAGCCGCTCGTCCTGCGCGAACAAATCCAGCAATTGAGGGAGACTCTCCCCAAGCAAAGTCTGGAGCAAGTAATGCCGCCACCGGTCCCCCATCGCCGAGTCGACGGCGGCGCTACGCTTGGCATGCAGGTGGCCGACCACATCGTATTGCCATTGGCCAAGTGCGGAACGGATATGCGTCAGGAAAGGTCCGATATCGCGGCCGCGGTTTGGCACCTCGATGTAGCTGACTGTCCCCTGCTTGTAGCCGGCAAAGGCTTCTTCCAGCACACCACGCTTTTGCCGATCGGTGGTCGTGACAAACAGGTCGATCGGGCAAGCGGCGAATGTCAGCCTGCGCGCAAAATCTTCGGCGAGATCGGGATAATGCATATGAAGATGCAGCGCCGCGCGCGGCAGCGACCGGGACGGCTTTGCCGCTATTAGCTGAACGCACTTATGAGTGGCCGGCGGCTCCCCCGGCAGCAGCCGCCTTCAACGCGTGCTCGAACGGCACGATGCCGGCGGCAATCCCGGTGCGGCTCTTGTAGACGTTATCGCTGAACCCCGGCCGTGGATTGAACTTGCTCAGGCCTTTGAGGTGGCGCGACACGTATTCACGGCAAGCGCGCTTGCGTTCGATCTTCAGGAACGGCGTGGCCTTCATGGAAATCGGCATCGAAGGTGCTGCTGGCGAGGATGCGATTGGTGATGTCGCGCTGCTGCGCCTGCTGTTGTTGCGCCGCGGCGACCTGATCTTTCAGCACCGCGACATAGTCCGCAAACCTGAATTTCTCCAGAACCAGCCTGCGGTTGGCTTCGCCGGCCGCCTTGTCGTCGGCAGTGATGATGTCGACGATTGCGCGAGCCGCCATGTTCACATTCGCGTACTCGACCGCGGCGCCCTTGGCGGCTCCGCTCTGGAACAGCTCGGCCGCGCCGGTCGCACGATCGAAGCAGACCACTTGTTTGCCGGCCTCGAAGGCGTCCAGCACCACGCTGGGGAACGGGTCGAGCCGCGACGACAGGAAAAACACCCGCGAGAGCGCGAACAGGTCATCGAGCTGCGACTGCGGCGGCAGAAACAAAACGGTACTTTCAAGACCCAGTCGCCGGATGGTCTCGGACAGCCACACCGAATAGGCGACGTCGCGTGTCGGCGTATAACCGGCGCCAACCCAGATGAAGCGTACGTCCGGAATCTCGCGGCGGACTTCGTGCGCAGCCTGGATGAACAACTCGACCCCTTTGCGCATGTGCACAAAGCCAGCGCCCAGCACGATGGGGGGCCGTTTGTCGGGGTCGCCAAGGCGGGCAAGGATATCTCGCTCGGAAAGATCGAGGTCGGTGTCCTGCGTATGCCGCTGCGGCAATACTGGAAGGCAACCTTGCGGCCGCACCACAATGTTGGATGCCTTTGAGCCGAATTGCGTCTGCAGGTCCTGCTGCAGGGATTCCAGCACGAGGTTCGCCGGCACCACGACCCGATCAACCGCCGCTGCCATCCGCGCGGCCTTGCCGGTCGGGAATGTATATTCGGCAAACTCGTGGATCAGCGCCACCGATGGAACGCCGGCGTGAAGTGCGGCGGCGGCGAAAGGTGCCGTCTCCGCGGAATTCAAAATGACCGCATCGACAGGATGCTTGCTGCGCAAATACTCGATAAAAAACTCGGCATCCGCTGTCGAGTTCGATCCGACATTGACTTGAACGGCGACTGTCCCGAATGCCTCGATCAATTCACCGTCACGCTGGCAGTAAATGAAAACGTTATGGCTGTCGCAAAGATGGCGAGCGACCTCCAGTCCAACCAGCGGCGCGCCGGTTCGAGACGCGTCGTGATTGACAATAAGAATTGTCTGCCGGTTGCTGTCATAGGCATGCGCCGTTTGAACGGGGGTCTCCTCGGCAAAGCGAGGTTCGTTGCGAGGACGATCGCCTTTTACGAGGCGAATTAACTGCTTCAGCCCCGGGAGGGCAGCCAGGCGCTCACCGACCGTTTCCGTATCACCCGGAGGCTCGCCGACAATGGGGGGGACCGGCGCCGTTACGAATCTGTTCGGCGGGCGCCCTTCTTTCCAGCCGTAACGGATATAATGAAGCAGCGGACTGGCTCCCGCCGCCGCCACATCGGGGTTGGCGAGCCGGTAGTACAGCGGATCGAACATCGCCGAAGGCGGTATGCCTTTGCGCTCGCCTTCACGAAGATAGTCCTCGATCGGATTAGGGCAGCGCTGGCCGCGACGAGCGAGGTAAAAATCCGCGTTGAACAGCCCGCTCCGGCGGATCGCCTCGATATCCGCAGCGGTCCAGCTGGCACTCTCTCTTGCCGAAAAATGCCATCGCGTAGCGTACCTATCCGTGCACCGGGGTCATTGTTTCTGCACACGGGGCTCTCAGGCCTCGACGTCAGAACGCGGACGGCTATACGTCCGAAATTATTGCTGAAATTTGTTCGGAATATGCACCTCTGCCGAGTTCGGCATCGGTGTCAACTTCATTGGAAACCGCGTTTTGGGAACGCCAACCTAGCAATCGGAAGCAGTTTAGTGAAGCAGCGGTCTTCAGATATACAACGAGAGCCCGTCGCCTGCTCTGTCAGGTGCGGGCGATTCAATCTACAACCAACGATCTATCAGCACCCACCTCGGAAAGCATGAAGCCGCTTCTCATCACTTCTAATCTGGAAGGCGGCGGCGCCCAGAAGGCGATGCTGAAGCTCGCCAGGGGCCTGCTTTTGTCCAGCGGATGGTTCGGCAAGCGGATGCTAGACCGCGATCGGAAGTATGTGGCAGAACCTGCCGCATCGCGGATGGTGTAAAGAATGAGTGCATCGGTTGCCAAACGCGCTCTGCTCAGGCTTGGCTTTGGGCGCAAAAAACAGCGAGCGCGCGAGCTTGCCAACGCCATTCCGGAAGCGAGCGAGGAGGAGAACCGGTTTCTCACCGTCGCTGCGCGCTACTCAATGGCCAACAAGTATCGTCTCTGGGCGGCGTTGCAGGCGGTCCAGCACGTTGCCCGCCGTCAGATCCCCGGTGATTTGGTTGAGTGCGGCGTGTGGAAGGGCGGCAATCTGATTCTGTTCGGATTGATGGCGAAGCGGCTCGGCCTCGAGCGGCGTGTCTGGGGGTACGACACCTTTGAAGGAATGTCGGAGCCGACCGCGGCGGATGTTCACTTCAAAACCAACGTGAAAGCTCACGCCGAGTGGCTCTCCAACCAGAAAGAGGGCGGCCTCAATACCTGGTGCTATTCCCCCTACGACGAGGTCGAGCGCAACTTTCGCAACGAGGTTGGCGCGTCCAACCTGACGCTGGTGAAAGGCAAGGTCGAGGACACTCTCGATCAACCGGCCAATATCCCGGACCAGATCGCGATCCTGCGGCTCGACACGGATTGGTACGAGAGCACCAAGAAGGAGCTGGAGGTCCTGTATCCTCGCCTGCAGAAGGGTGGCGTGCTGCTTATCGACGACTACGGCGTCTGGTCGGGAGCGCGCAAAGCGGTTGATGAGTACTTCGCCGACAATGCCGTCTGGCTGCACCGCATTGACCACAGCGCCCGGCTGCACATCAAGGATTGACGGCAGCGTTACGGCGGCGAAACCCGCATTCGAGGCCGTCTCCAAAGAACGATTGACTTGTGGCGCAGCAATAAGGCACGCATCGTGCAATCCGGTTTACTGTGCCTCACCGGTCAACAAGCGATGATGATGAAAGCCGCGGCGCAACAGCCGGTCCACTCGCTCGATTGGACGCGAGTGTCCGATGATCCCAATAACCCGGACGCGAAAGCGCGCGTGCGCCAGGCGATCCGTGACATCCGGCGCGTTCACGCCGACACCGATATCTCCACCTATGTCGAGCAGGCGGCCGCCGGCAAGCGCATGCTCGATATCGGCATGATCAATCACACCAGGACGAACTGGCACAGCGAATGGCGTCACCGCCGTTTTGTTAAGGTCGCGTCCTACATCCTCGGCGTCGACATCCTCGCCGAGATGATCGATCAGCTGGCGAAGGAGGGCTACAATGTCCGCACGGTGGACGCCACTTCGGACATCGATCTCGGCGAGCGCTTCGACCTGATCTTTGCCGGCGACGTCATCGAGCATGTCGACAATGCCGTCGGTCTGCTGAAATTCTCAGGCCGCCATCTTGCGCCCGGCGGCCGTATCCTGATGTCCACCCCGAACCCTTTCAGCCGCAAGTTCGTTCGGCAGTTCCGCAGGCAGGGCGTCATCGTCGTCAATCTCGATCATGTTGCCTGGGTGACGCCGACCATGGCGATGGAGATTGCGCATCGTGCGGGTTTGCAGCTGACGCAGCTTCATCTCAACAAGCGGATGAGCAAGTGGAAGCTGTGGCTCAAGGAAAAGCTGGTGTGGAAGCACGAGCCGGTCGAGTACACCTTCCCGGACTATCTCTACGAATTCACGACACCGGCGAATGCTGAGCTACGACGCAATCGCTGAGCGGGCGCGAGCCCTGCTGCCGCAGTTGCGGGACCGGATCGCCGGCTCCGGCTACGAACCGGCGGGCGTGCCGAATTCCGAAATTCTCTTCCTGCTCGCCTGCCTTCAGGGAGCGCCTTTCGCCCGTCTCATTGAGTTGGGCCGGGCCCGCGGCCAGAGCACGCTCACGCTGTCGCTCGCCCTGCCCGACAAGGAGATTGTCAGCATCGAGCGTGACAAGGACTCCGCCAATGTCGCGGTCGCCAATGAACGGTTGCAGCATCAAAAGAACGTAACCCTGCTGTTCGGCGATGCCCGCCGGTTGTTACCCGGCATGGTGCGGCCTGGCGACGTCGCTCTCATCGACGGACCAAAGGAGTTTCGTGCCGTACGCCTGGCCATCGCGCTGCTGGCCACGGGGAAGGTCTCCAGCGTCTTCGTGCACGACCTGACCATCGAGACGCCGGAGCGCGCCTTTGTCAGCCGGCATTTTCCAGAGGCGCGATTCAGTGACTGGCGCGGCTTCAAGGATGTCGCGAGCGAAGCCGATGCGGATATCGCCGCAGCGATCCCCCCGTCGCGGCGCTACGATGCGTTCACCGGCGAGTTCGGTTACGGCTATGCGTTGACCTGGTTGCCACTTGTGCCCGGACGCCCATACAGGACCCTTCTGTGGCGGGCTGTCATTGTTGAGCGCCTGATCCGGCTCGGCTCAATGTTCGGCCGCAGGCCGCGATGAGCAGAATTCTGCTGTTGCTGCCCAACTTGCAAGCCGGGGGCGCCGAGAAAGGCTTCCTCCGGATCGGCAAGCTCGCGGCCGAGCGCGGCCACCAGGTCGAGCTCGTCATCCTCGAGCACCATATCGAATATGCCGTTCCTGAAAATATCGTGTTGCACGCGCTCACGCCGGCCGGGCGGCGGATGTCGGCCGGCTGGCTCGGCAAACGCATCGCCGCGGCGAAGCTGCGGCGTTGGTACCGACGTGCAACGACCGGCCGGCCTTTCGATCTGATCGTCGCAAGCCTGCCCTTCGCCCACGAAGTTGCGCGGCTGGCCGCGTTGCCTCGGGTCTGGCACCAGGTCGCCAACACGATCTCCGCGGAGCTCGGCGCGATGAAAAATCCGCGGAAAGCCGCACGGCGGCTCGCGCGTTATCGCAGGCTTTATGACGGGCATCTGGTCACGACAGTATCGGAAAGCGTCAAGGCCGATCTCGTCGACAACCTGAAGATTCGTCCGGCCGAGATTTTGACGATCTACAATCCGTTCGATTTTGAAGAAATGCGGAATGCGAGCAAGGCAGAGCCGAGTGACCTGCCGCGCGAGCCATATCTCCTGCATGTCGGCCGTTTCGCCCGCCAGAAGCGGCACGATCTGCTGCTTGACGCCTTCCGCCTGTCGGGCGTGCCCCATCGGCTCGTCATTCTGACCCGCGACGAAGACGTGGCCGGTATAAACGCGCTCGTTGCCGCACGGGGTCTTGAGGGACGCGTGACGGTGCTCGGTTTCCACGAGAATCTGTTTCCCTGGTACGCCCATGCGTCCGCGCTGGTGCTCAGCTCGGATTTCGAAGGGATGCCGAACGTGATGATCGAGGCGCTCGGAGTCGGAACGCCGGTCGTGAGCACAGACTGTCCATCAGGACCGCGCGAGGTTCTCACCGGCGCGTTACAGCATTGGCTCGTGCCGCCCGGCGACGCCCGGGCCTTGGCCGAACGGCTGCGGGAGGTGGTCCAGTCACCGCCGCGGGTCGAGCCACAGATGCTGGAGCGATTTTCGCCGGAAAAGTCGCTGACGATGATCGAGTTGCTCGCAGGCCGGGCTTGAGGCGTCGATTTCAGGGAAATGCGATCGCCGTATATACCTTCCTGATCCTGCCGGGTTGGCTCGACCACAATCCAAGACCAATCACGGCCTAATACAAACCTCTCCTTGCCAGGCTGGCACACGTCCGGCCAAAAACGTTCGACTGATGGACATTCGCCGCAGCCTTTTTAGACCCGCTCTGGACTTCCTGCACCGGACTCGCCGTCAAGTACGGCGGCTTCTGAGCTCGCCGCGTACAGCGATGCTGTATGCCCAATACAGGGGATACTTGCGGCGGCAGGACTGGGCAGGCATGCGCGCCAACCTGCGGTCTTTTTGCGAACCGGCATTGCGGGCGAAAGATACGCGGTTGCTCGCTGAACTCGGCCAGGCAGCGCTTCGGCTGGACGAGTATCAACTGGGCATCGAGATGATTTACGCCGCGCATCGACTCGGCGGCAATAGCAAGGCGACCGACTGGCAAGGCGAAGATATCACCGACGCGACGCTCGTTATCAGTCTTGCCGAGAAGGCAACGCCTACGGTCGTCGCCGGCGTAAACACAATTGGTTACATGCGCGCGGCGGCACAACGCGCGGCACAGACCATCATCGTCGTTGAGCCACGCATGGTCCCATTGTTCGCGCGCACCTTGCCGGAGCTCGCGGTTATCCCGTCGGGAGCCGATCCGGCGCTCCATGCACGAAGGCGCATCGTGACGGCCGGCATAGTCGACCTGCAATACGTCCTCGGCTTTGATACGGACACGATTGCGAGATTGCGCGTGCCTCTTCTCGCCAATACCGACACGGCACGCGCTATTCGCCAATCTTACCTGCGCGGCCGCGATGTGCCCTTGATCGGCATTTCCTGGTGGAGTTCGCACACCGGCAAGGACCTGCCCTCCTCGGCCGAATGGCGCAGCCTGATCGAGAACATTCCGGCACAGTTCGTGTCCCTCCAATATGGCGATGTGTCGGGCGAGATCAGGAAGCTGTGCGGTGACAATCCGGATCGCCTGATCGCCGATCCCGGCATCGACCAATTGAAGGATATGGATGGCTTTGCAAGTCAGATCGCCGCGCTCGACCTCGTCATCAGCATCAGCAATTCCGGCGCGCACCTGGCTGGCGCGCTGGGGCAGCGCATGATCCTGGTTCGCGACGACCTGTTCCGGCGCATTTGGCCGTATCTGTCACGAAGCGTGCCCTGGTATTCGCAAACGGCCGTGATCGGTAAAGACGAGCGGCCGTGGGCCGAGGCCTTCCGGGAGATTACCGAAACAGCAAACGCAATGCTGCGGGACCGGCGCTGAGGTGTCACCCGCCTCCCGCGCGGCAGGCGGCTACCGCCAGAATGGCCGGTTGGCGATCTCCTGCGCCTTCTCGCGGGTGAGTCCGATGTCATCGAGCAGATGCTCATCAAGCTCAAGCAACTCGCGCCGGCCGCGCTGCCGCTTGTGCAGATAATGCACGACTGACGGCAGCGTCAGCAGCCAGTCGAGCCAGCGCAGGAACGGCCAATTCGGCTCGGCGTCGATGGTTTCGATTGGCAGTGAAATGCGAATGGTCTTGCAAGACATTGGGCGATCTCCGATTTGAGTTGGCTCGGAGTCGACGCAGTCAGCAGCAGAACTCGCGTGCGGGAACGCGCGCGAGCTACAAAGCGAAAGAATGATTCAAAAGCGCTGCTGGTTGGCGGCGACATGGAGCGTCCTGAAGATTTGACGGACGCGATGCTTCGGCATGTCGCCTGGTGGGGAGATCGCGATCCCCATGGCGCCTATAAATACCCGTCCCTATTTCAAGTCAAGATTGGCGTGAGCAGCAAACTCACTCCGGAAAAAAGCAGCAGAACCAGGATCGCCTTCCGGAAAGCCGCGTCGTCAAGGTGAGCCATAGAGGCGCATCCCAAGCCCACAGCCCGGCGCCGACCGCGGGCAATCCGAGCAAGAACAATTTGAGGACATCAAACGTGAATGCGCCACCTACCGCATTGGCGGCCACGGTCATCGCCATCGTGGTGAAGATGACGGGCTGAAAAACCGAGCGTTGCACGTCCTTCGGCCAGTCGCGCAATTGCACCCAGATTGTAACGACGACGCCTCCGAGCCCGGTGAGGCCGCCCACCAAACCGTTGAGCACACCCATTCCGGTGTCGATCGGGCCGTTGGACGGGATGGCCTTGAGCGCCGGGCGAAACAGACCGTAGGCGGCGTAACAAATCAGCAAGCCGCCGACGACGAGCTTGACCGTCGCCGCGTTCACGACTGCCACCAGCATTGTCCCAAGAGGAACGCCGACAAGTCCGCCCGCGATGAAAGGAATAATTCGCGTGAAGGAAAAGGAGCGGCGAAGCTTCCATACCGCGTAGCTTTGATTGACGACCCCGTAGCAGGCGATCAGCACCGCAGTCTGTTGCGGAGTCAGGATTTGAAGCCAGACGCCTGACACGACCAGGCCGGCAGCGAACCCGGTCAGTCCGCTGGTGAAACTGCCGATGAAGGTGGAAACGAGAAAGAGCGAGAGGAAAAGCGGATCGGTGGCCGGCATGCAGCGTCCCCATATTGGACAGGACGCGATAACTTCGGCATGCCGCCTCGTGGGGAGCATCGCACATCCCCATGACGGCGATTCAATAGCGGCTACCGCAGCGGTGTCAATCGGATGCGAGTCATCACGGGCTTGAGCGCCATCAGGACGCCGCCCCGTTGCACTGCTTGCAAAGCAAGGATGCGCCGTTAGAAGAGCCAAATGCGGCAAAGTGCCATCAACATCGAGTCCGAACTGCACCCGGCCGAGCTCGCCGCGCTGCAGGCCTTGCTGAAATCGGCGCAGCTGCGCGGCACGCATCTGGAAGTCGGCACCGCCGCGGGCGGCACGCTCAAGGAGCTGCTGCTCTGCTACCAGGTGCCGCGGCCGCGTTTCGTCGTGGTGGATTCGTTTCAGCTACTTCCCTCGCCAGAAGGAGATCGTGGCGGACAATCTGCGCAGCGCCGGCCTCGATCCGGCCGATGTCGACATGCGCGCGATGGACAGCGAGAGCGCGCTCGCCGCAGCCAGCGCCGCCGGCGAGCAATTCGATTTCATCCTGATCGATGCGAACCACCAGGCGCGCCACGTCATCAGCGACCTGCGCTGGGCGAAACTGCTGCGGCCGGGCGGCTATCTCTGCCTGCATGATTACGGGCCGAAGTTCCCCGGCGTCATGTGGGCGACCGACCGCTTCCTGGCGAACAACCCGAACTACCGCCGGGTCTCGCTGACGGTTTCGCTGGTGGTGATCCAGAAAAGCGAGATGAGCCGGCGGGATGAAGTCGGCAGCATTGACCTTGTCTTGGGCAAGCTTCTCACGCCGCTGCACAAGCTTCGGCGCAGCGTCAGGAAACGGCTCGGCGGCGCCGCCTGAGCAATACCTGCACCGCGAAGGTGCAATGGTGGGGGAGGTAGGACTCGAACCTACGAAGGCATAGCCAGCGGATTTACAGTCCGCCCCCTTTGCCGCTCGGGACACTCCCCCGTTTGCGCGCGCTTTCAGGCCGGACAGCGATCAGAGGCCAAGGCGAACGGGATGAGGGCGTTTTATGGGGACGCGACCGCGGCAAGTCAACCACGAGGTCAACCACGCGAGCGCGATGTTTTAGGCCGCTTTCGCAGTGAAATGCTAACGTCCGCGCAATGAAACCGCCCCGCCACCACCAGCACGGCCGCCAAGACCGGCACAAAGATGGCCGCAAAGACAACCGCAGAGACGCGCGGCGTCACTCAGCGTCGCGCCCGCCTCGTGCGCTCGACGTCGTCATCTTGTACGGCTGGCATCCGGTCAAGGCGGCCCTGCAGAATCCGGCGCGGCGATTCCGCCGCCTGCTGGCGACCGAAAACGCGCTGCGCCGGCTCAACGAAGACAAGGTCGAGCTGCCGCTGCAGCCGGAACTCGTGCGGCCGTCCCAGATCGATAACGAGCTCGGGCCCGATGCCGTGCATCAGGGGCTGCTGGCGGAAGCCGAGCCCCTGCCCTCGCCGCGGCTCGACACCTTGCCGACCGACGGCGTCGTGCTGGTGCTCGACCAGATCACCGATCCGCACAATGTCGGCGCCATCATGCGCTCGGCCGCCGCGTTCAATGCGCGCGCCATGATCACCACCGCGCGGCACAGTCCGGAGGCAACCGGCGTTCTCGCGAAATCGGCCTCCGGCGCGCTCGAAGTGGTGCCGATCGTGCTGGTGCAGAATCTCGCCCGCGCGATGGAGGAATTGCGCGAGAACCACCTTCCTGCTGGTGGGACTCGACAGCGAAGCCGACGCCGATCTCGGCGCGCTCAAGCTGCGTGCGCCGCTCGCTTTGGTGCTGGGCGCCGAAGGCAAGGGCTTGCGGCAACTCACCCGCGCCACCTGCGATCACGTCGCGCGCATCGAGCTGCCGGGCGCTATTGCCAGCCTGAATGTGTCGAATGCCGCCGCGGTCGCGCTTTATGTCGCGACGCGCGGGCTCGCCTGATTACCGGAGCGATTACCGGATCTTGGTCTTGGTCTTGGTGTCGGCGCCGGCCGAGCGCTTGAGTGCCGGCTTGGATGCCGGCTTGGTCGCGGGCTTTGTCAGCTTCGCATTGGCGTCGCTGCCATCCTGCCGGCGAAAAAGCCGGATGCTCATGCGGTCGGGCCCGAGAATGGTGATTTCCGCTTCGGCGCGGATGGTGCGCGCGCCGGCAATTGGTGCGCCAAGTGGTGCACCTTGTGGCACCGCAAGTGGCGAACCTTGCGCCTGGCCCGCCGCCCTCCCCAACCTGATCTTCGCTGACCTCGCGCTGAACCACGATCGGCGGATGCTCGACCACGCGATAGGTGTTTCGCACGATCGGCTTTTCGCGCACCACGATCGTTTTGGTGATCTTCTTGTGGTCCGGCGTTTTGTCGATGCTTGCCGTTACATCGGCGCCAGCCTTCGGCTTTGTGTTTGACGTTGTGATTGGCTTGCGCTTGTTGCGCGGCTCCGCGATCAGCGCCGCATCGACCTTTTTCGCCGGCTTGGCGGCAGCGGAAGCGCGCGTCTCGACCCGCGTCGTTGCACGCTGTGGCGGCGCGTAGGGCAACAACGGCTCCATGCGGTAGCCGTAGCCCTGCGAGTCCGAATAGGAAACGACGGATTGCGCATTCGCGGCGGTGGCCAGCACTGCGAGCGAAATCGCCAGTGACGCGGTTTTGATTTTGATCATTTTCTTGACGTCACTACTTCAGGGAGGGTTCTTTCGAAGGATCGGATGGCGGCGGCCCCATCATGAGCGGCGGCTCGACCGGCTCCACCGGAAAGCTCGAATATTCACGATAGAAACTCTTGGCCGGCTTGGGCGCGACGCTCGACTCCAGGTTTTCCTTGCGGCCGATCTGCGGCGCAGTGCCGCTCGACGGGAAGTAATGCCGGCCGGCGTAAGGCGGCAGCCAGTAGGCGCGCACGACGACGCCGGGCTCGAAATCCCATTCGACGATCTGCCCGGCCGGCGCAAAAATGGCGGCGCGCGGCACGGCTCCGAGATCCGCGGCAGCGGCGGTTCCGCCGAACGCGACACATCCAGACAGCACAGCAAAAATCGGGACACGCATGGCCTGCAACTCCGTTCGCGGCGCACAGCTGCGAATGAAGTCATTTTATACAAAGCGGCGCTGCGCCCGCTTTCATTCAGGCGGTAAGATTAATTAGGTGGCAGCAGAGCCAAGCCAGGTCCCGTATTGGATTGAGACCGCTTCGTTTTTCGTCAGTCCGCCTCAAACGTTAATCCCGCCGGGAAAGTGTTAAAGCCGCGCGCTTCGCCTCAAACGAAAAAAAGCCCCGCATTTCTGCGGGGCTTTCCTTGCACTCGTGATGCGCGCGTCAGTTGATGGCGAGGTTGAGCTCTTTCACCAGCCGTGCGTACTTTTCCGAATCCGTGGCCGCGATCTTGCCGAGCTCGTCGCCGGTGCCGCCGACCGGCTCGATCGCGCCCTTGCTGAAGGTCTCGACCAGCTTGGGATCCTTGAGCGCCTTGTTCATTTCCTCATTGAGCCTGGCGACGATCTCCGGCGGCGTGCCGAGCGGCACAAAGGCGCCGTACCAGGCCTCGAGCACCACGCCCTTGAGGCCGGCCTCATCCATGGTCGGCACATTGGGGATCAGCGAGCTGCGCTTGTTGGCGGATGAAGCCAGCATGTTGATGGTGCCGGCGGCGGCATGCGGCATCATCGCGGTCGGGCCGAGGATCGCGGTCTTCACATGCGCGGCGATCAGATCGTTGATCGCCTGGCCCGCGCCGCGATACGGCACGTGGTCGAACTTCACGCCCGGTTTCCTTTTTCAGCCATTCGCACAGGACGTGCTGATTGGAGCCGACGCCCGAGGTCGCGATGCCGACGCCCGGATTGGCCTTGGCATAGGCGATGCAGCTCCGGCACCGATTTGACGCCGATCGATGAGTGCGCGGCGAGGATCTGGCCGTGGCGGCCGAGGAAGCAGACCGGCATCAGCTCCTTGGTGTAGTCGTGGCCGAGCTTCATGATGTGCGGCGCGCTCGCCGCATTGTCATTGGTGATCAGCACCGTGTAGCCGTCGGGCGGGCTCTTCATCGCCGCGTCCATGCCGAGCGTGCCGCCGGCGCCGGTGCGGTTTTCGACCAGCACGTTGTGGCCGAGCGGCCCGGACATGCGCTCGCCGAGCGCGCGCGCGATGAAGTCGATGGCGCCGCCCGGCGCGAGCGGCACGATGAAGCGCACCGGCCGGTTCGGCCAGCCGCTTTGCGCCCGCGCGCCGCGTCCGGCCAGGGTCAGAGATGCGCCTGCCGCGCCCGCGAGCAGGCCGCGCCGTGTCATTTTGATCATGGTCGCCCCTTTTTTGTTTCCTCGGGGCGGGAGCCTAGCGCAACCTGGGGGGCCGGGCGCAACGGCACGTTGCCGCGCAAGGACAGTCACTTGTCGTGCCGCTAAAGCACTGATAGCTGTGGCAAAAGCCGGGTTAGCTCAGCGGTAGAGCAGCGGTTTTGTAAACCGAAGGTCGGGGGTTCAATCCCCTCACCCGGCACCAGCCCACGGACTGGTTTTTTAGACACTAGAACCAAGACTGACGCCACGTCAGCCAGACGAGAAGCCCCAGAGCCGGTACCAGCCAAGTCGTGACACAGAGGTATACGAAGGCAGGCCACCGACCGAAATGCTTGACCAGGACGGGCGCCTTTGAAGCCAACTCCGCCGCACCCGCAACAGAGGCCCAAGACCACGGTTTTTTCTTCTGCATCGGCCAGATTTCTCTGAACGGATCTAATCCTTCTAGTATATATTCCTATATAATTGCGGCGGAAATACGAAGCCTTGATCCTATTTACGCCAACTGCAGACGGCCGGCGGACGATCTCTTCCGCCTGCTTGATGACGGTGGCGTGAAACGCCACGCCACTCCCGCAACCCGTCTTGACTCGACGACATCGGGGTGACCCGCCTGCCGCGCTGTCACGCCTCTCCGCCTGGCAGGTTTCCACCACGCTTTGGCAGCGCACAAGACAGAGGCAAAAGTCGCCGATAGGTCATGCGCATCGCCCGGGTCCGGACACGTCAGGACCGTCCGGGCGCGCGTATCCGAACAGTCCTATGCACAGGCCGCAGCCTTTGATTGCAGTAATCGATGACGACGCTCCGGTGCGCAAATCGATTGCCACGCTGCTTAAGGCATATGGCTATCGGGTCGAGCTATACGAAAGCGCGAAGCAATTCCTCGCGGCTGAGATTACAGAAAAGCCAGCGTGCTTGATCCTCGACGTTTATATTGGGATCACTACCGGGATTGAGCTATCGTAGCATCTGTTCGCAAACGGCATGAAGGTGCCGACGGTTTTTGTGAGCGCTTCGAGGAACAAAGATCGCGGCAGCAGGCACTGGACCTGGGCTGCGTCGCCTTCATCGAAAAGCCGTTCGAGGCTGCTGTCCTGATTGACGCAGTGACGGACGCCATAGGACCGGCCCCGCCGTTCGAAACGTAGCGTTCGCCAGCCCGTTTCCTAGCGAAGATTGATGACGCGGACGGTCCGCACTTGGTCGGCTGGTTTGCTGCGATCGAAGATGCAGTGTTGCTCGTAATGCGGCCAGCCGAGGTCCGAGCAGGCGGTGCCCTGGGTCCGCAGCGCCAGACGATCGCTCTTGACGTCCGGCAACGTGGTGCCGGTCTCTGCCTTGG
The DNA here is from genome assembly GCA_963847325.1 of uncultured Alphaproteobacteria bacterium. Lineage (GTDB taxonomy): Bacteria > Pseudomonadota > Alphaproteobacteria > Rhizobiales > Xanthobacteraceae > Pseudolabrys. The sequence goes on along the minus strand of CAWJZD010000009.1, from coordinate 197,523 downwards.
CGATCGTGACCGCCGGGGTCAGCGGCGCGACGATGAGGGTCGCCGCAATGATGGCGCAGGCAACGGCCGAGATCGATTGGGCGACATTTGGCTTGATCATGAAGATTTTCCTGCGCACGTATTGCGTGCACGATAACGGGGCCCCTGCCTTAAAGTTCCGGTTTTCCAGCCCATCCCGCTAAATAAACTAGGAAAAAAAGGAAAAACGTAGGAACTTTTTCTCTACCTGGGGTTTAACCCCCCGAACAAAGGGGTTCGGGGCGATGATCACCTACCGGAAATCAGCACTGCAGGCCGCGGTTCTCGCCGCCGCGACCCTCTGGATCGGCGGGAGCGCCGCCGCTCCCCTGCCGCTGCCCTATGTAACTGGCCCGGGCGCCGCGCCGATGCTGCGCAGCCTGCCAGTCGAGGACATCGCGCCGGACCTGCGGCGCCAGCTCGTCGACTATCCGGCGCAGTTTGCCGCCGGCACTGTGGTGATCGATACCGCGCAAACCCAGCTCTACTATGTGCTCGGCGACGGCAAGGCGATCCGCTACGGCATCGGCGTCGGGCGCGACGGCTTCCGCTGGTCGGGCACCGAGACGGTCACGCGCAAGGCGGAATGGCCGGATTGGACTCCGCCGGCGGAGATGATCGCGCGCCAGCCTTATCTCGCGCGCTGGATGGCCGGCGGCGAAGGCAACCCGCTTGGCGCCCGCGCCATCTATCTCGGCAATACGGTCTACCGCATCCACGGCACCAACAATCCCGACACGATCGGCGAACGGGTCTCGAGCGGCTGCATCCGGATGCTCAATGCCGATGTGGTCGATCTCTATGACCGCATCAATGTCGGCACCAGGATCGTGGTGCTGCCGGGCCGCGCCCTTACTGTGGCAATCGACACGCCGGCACAATCATCGCGACGGATGGCGCCCGCCATCTACTAAGAGAGATCGCGACACTTCACATCGACTGCTTCGGCCGCTGCCGTAGTGCAGAGGGCTGGAATTAACTCGACTCAAGCCGCCCAAACTGCGCAGGGTCAGTAGACCACTTTGTAATGTGGCAAGTATTTTCAAAAGGGCGGCGCATGACGATAAATGGCGGTTGACCAAATTGGTTGTAGCTGGCGTTGCAGGTCTGTCATTTGTGACAGCAGCAAGCGCTATCACCGACAGCAGCTTTAAATATTCGACGGTGAAGACCGGCCTCTACACAATCAGTCCGATGGCGATGTCACCGGATCGCGGGAATCCTACTGTGACGACCTGGTTCACGGATTGGGACAACGGTTTGACCGGCGCCGGATGTTTCAATACCGGGATAAACCTTCCCGCAGGGGCGAAAATTACCAACCTGCGCGTGATTGCAAGATCCAACGGCGGCGCGACCACGGTCACGGCGTTAGTTGCAGAGACAAATTTAACGTCAGGCAGCGCGAGCCCTATCAATAGCTTTACCGCGACTATACCGAACGATAACACTGTCGCCGCCCGCAACCTCGTGGTCTCGCCACCGGTCACCGTGGACGGAAATCACGCCTACGGAGTCGGCATCTGTATTACGGCGAACCAGAGATTTCTCGGTGCTCGCGTGACCTACACCTATCAAAACGCCGGTGCTTGAGCATTAAGCTCTGAGACAACAACTCCCACGCATACATGTTACCGCGCGTCTGCAGCCGTAGATTGATGTAGTTGTGATCGATGAGATCCTGGGCCTTTTCGGTGCCCGGAGGTAAGAGATCAAGAGGCCGCCCTCACCGGCGGCCTCTTGCGTTTCGGATTGTCGAATCTGATCCCGCAATCTTGTGGATCGACGCGCGCGGAGATCAGAAGATTTCATTCCAACGGGTCGACGACTGAAGGCGCGCCGTTGGTCGTATTTGCGGTGAGCTGGTTGTTGCCGAAGCTGCGCACATTGCCGGAAATGCCAGTATTGTTTGCTGTGACGGTCGAAGAGCCAATGCGAATGGCGGCGCCGCCCGTTGCCGCAAGACCGGTGGCGTTGAAAGAGGCACTCACCTTGTGTCCCATAAAGCGGACGGTGCCCGTCCCCCCGGTGCAGGACAAACCGTTCTGGGTGTTGTTCGACATGGAAGAGTTGGCGACGTCGATCTGCACCTGCCCGGTCGAGGCGGCCATACTGGCCAGAATGCCATTGGTATTGTTGTCGAAGCTGGAGTTGGTGACCGACACAAACGCTCCCCCTGTTCCGGTCGGCACCACCGAAAGGCCCGCGCCGGTAGCTGAGCCGCTCTGCACCACCCGTGTATTGTTGATCACGATGCGCGGCGTTCCCGAACTCGGCGCCACGCTGATGCCGTTTTCGACCCCGCTGGTTCTGGACGAATACGTCTTCCAGCGTAAGCGACGCGCCGGCTATGAAACGGATTCCATGCTGGCCGGGAGTGGTGCCTGCGCCGTTGATTGAAATGCCGCGCAGAATGACCTTGATCGTGTTCGGCGTGCCGGTCGCGCTGTCGTTGACGTTCACCCCGTTAGTGGCCGAATTCAGAATACTCCCCATCGTGCCGGTGCAATCGATGGTGATCGACTTGGTGATGGTGACCGCGCCGAAGCCGCCCGGGTCGAGGCAGTTGATCTCGCCGCCGGCGGCGGTCTTGGAGATCGCGCCCGCGAAGGTCTTGCACGGCGCCGTGCGGCTGCACGGGTTGAGCGTCGTCGCCGACGCCGGAGACCCAGGTCCGCGTCTGAGCGGCAGCCTGATCGACGACTGGAAAGTGCGCCCGCCATCAAGAGGACGAGCGTAAAGAGCGGCAGCTTGGCCATTGCAACGTCTCCCTTTTAAATTTGACACAGGGAGCATAATTCAATGTGGCGCCCGCAAGAGTGAGCGGCGTCACATTTGCCGCGCGATGCGCCAAAACGAGTGGCCGATCGATCCAGCAGTTAAAGGTAAGTGTTGCTGACCGTGACGAGAGGCGGCGCTCAGTCCACGCGCTGGGACAGACGAACGCCGACATGGTCGCCTTTGCGCCAGACCACCCGGCAGCCAAGCGTATCGCGCCCATCTTTGGAGCCGACCAGCGAGAATTGGCTCGGCAGAATCCAGTCTGCCGAGATGCGGATCTTGGCGCCACGCCCCGATACGTTTTTGATCGAGCAGGAAAACAGCTTCGGCCTCGCGCCAAGCAGCGCTGCGCGGATGTCGCAGTCGAGCCGTTTTTCCTGGCGCCGCTCGCGGCCGAACATGTGCGTCCTTCTCCTGCCGGGGTTGTAACAAAGCAATCCGCACAGCAGAGGCCGGACGCGGAAAACGGTTAATCGCGCGACGGTTAATCGAGTCCGCAGCGGTCCTTAACCGTTGTGGCGGCAATCCGGGCTGTGCGCCGGCACGTGCGCGTCGAGGTGTCCTACGACCTGGAAGAGGCGACGCGAGCGAGCATCGTGGTCGAGAACTAGGTCTTAAGGCGCGCCTTTAGCGGGAGGCAATGGAGGGCCGGTCGCGCCAAAGCCCGTCTTCCCAACCTGACAATGCGGGCAGATACTTCGACGAGCGAAGAAACACGGGGGCGACCCATGCCTGACATTTCCGCGCGTCTTGTTTGTAGCTGTTTTACTGTTTGCACCGCCGGCATTTGGCGCCTGTGCTCAAGCTGACCTCACGGGCGTCTGGCGTTTCAACGTCAACGTCGGTGCCAACCATGTCGGCAACAGCCGCACCGATCAGTTCTCGTGCATTATGGAAATAACGAACACTGGCGTCGTGATGCCCAAGCATTGCACCTCGATAACGGGTGAAGTGCAGGCGGCGGCGATCGCCAACAATTCACCGCAACGGCTTTTCAGAGTGAGTGCAGCCTGCGAGGCGACGCTGCGCGGAGATATCGTTTTTGGAAACGATTGGACGCTGCAGATCGGCAATGTCGGATATTCCGTGAACGGTGTGCAGCTCTCGGTGTCTGCGGGCAAGGATACGATGCTCGGATTCGCGACGTTCGCCAGTGGCGGCAACACAGTGGGCGTCGCATCCGTGATGGCGATCAAGCGCGTTCCGTAATTTTGCGGGCCGGGTCTGACGGTCTGTTGGCCTTTCCTCGCTGGACACGATGACTACTGCAGCGCCGCCGCCCTGCTCTGCGGCAGCAATGCTTCGAGCCGCGCGCAGCCGCGCTTCCAGTGCTTCGATCTTTTCAGTCTGCTGCTTTTCGCGCTCGCTCATCGTAGCGATCGTGTTCTGCTGCGCCTGGTAGCCGGCCAGCAGGAACGAGCGGCAGCAAGTGATACTTCACCGTCTCCGGGCTGCCCGTCTTTGAACACCGCCAGTCGGGGAACGTCTCCGCCACTTCCTCCGCGATCAATCCGTATTGCAGCGGATGCGTCGCCGTCGTTTTGCGCCTGCTTGTAGCGGAAGGTGACCGGCCGGAGCTTGCCCAGCATCGCCGGCACGTCCGCCATCGTCTCGATGTCGAACTTGTAGCGCCGCGACGAATTGATCGTGCCGAGCTGGCCGGCGGAATCGATCAGCACAGCGCCAGCGTCCGCGATGCCGGTGGGCCTTCCGCGGATGCCGGCGATGAAGGTGGACAGCTGCGTGCCCTGGATGCCGATCTTTATCGTGTTGGTGTCAGGCGCCAAACCGGCATTGCCGATGAAGATGCTGTTTGCCGGGGTCAACGGATTGAAACCGGCGTCACCGCCGAGTGCGACATTATAATCGCCTGCGGTTGCAGAGGAGAAGGCACGATGTCCTATGGCGACATTTGCAGTGCCTGTCGTCATGGACCTCAAGCTCGCGCCGCCGACCGCGGTATTTGCTTCGCCTGACGTCAGGACCTCCAGGCTACTGGCGCCCACCGCAGTGTTGACAGATCCGGTGTCGACTCCATAAAGCGCGCCGTAGCCGATCGCGGTATTCAGTTCAGCCGCGGTGCTGAACGGCATGGTCTCGGAACCGACGGCAGTGTTGAAAGCCCCTGTTGTGTTTGCTCGCAACGCGATGTTGCCGACAGCTACGTTGGCTCCTCCGTTGGTCGTTTGCTTCAATGCATGGTGCCCGACCGCCGCGTTGCCGCCCCCTCCCGTCAGGCTGGACAACGCCGCCTCACCGAACCCGGCGTTGTTAGCCCCGGTGCTATGCAGGAACAGCTCGCCACCCCCGACCAGCGCGATCTTGTTATCGGCGGGATGGAAGATGCCGGTGTCCGGATCGCCGCTGAACGAGATCGACGGCGCCGAAGAAGAGCCGGCGCCCACGCCGGTGTTCGGTCCCGGATCGCCCTTCGCCGCAAATAATTCCCAGTTAGCCCCCGCCGAGGGCGCCACGCCCGGAGAGATGGTGCCGCTTGGCGCGCCAGGTTTCCCCGCTGCGAGTCACAAGATCGTCGGGTTGGTACTTGGTGCTGTTCAACCATGCGCCGGTCGGATTGAAGCCGCGCGCAAACAATTGCCAAAACGCGGCGGATGAAGGCGCCGACGTCTGTCCCGGCACCTTGCCGGTGTTGGCCCGCTTTGCGATCCAGGTCGAGCCGCGTGCGGTGACGATGTCGTCGATGGCGTAAGCGGTGCTCTGATTCCAGACACCTTTCGCCGCCAGCTCCGGGTCGGCGGCGAGCGCCGCTTCCTGCGCATGTGCCGGCGTCGTGATGCCGGTGCCGAGAACAAAGATAGTCGCGACGGCAGCAACAACGCTGCCGCGAATTCCAACCGATTTCATGTAACCGCCCCCTGGGTCCAAAAACGGACCGGCGAAACCTAGGCCGGAGCAAAGTCCCGCGCCAGTCATAGAGAGTGAAGCCTTCACGATGTTATTTTCACAACGCGGATGTGTCATTTGACGTAGCGCCGTCGCCTACAGCGCCCAAAACGAAACGGCGCCCTAAGGGGCGCCGCTCGCTGTCACCATCGATTTGAGGGCCGGCCCTACCGAACGGCGGCCGCCTTGGCCGTGCGCGGCAGTATCGCCTCGATCGCGGCGAGCCGCCGCTTGAGTTCGGCGATCTCGTCCGCCTGCGCATCCATCTTCTCAGCCTGCTTAGCGATCGTGTTCTGCTGCGCCTGGTAGCCGGCCAGCAGGAACGGCGGCAGCCGGTCGTAATGCACGCTGCGGATCGTGCCGTCCGGACTGTAGGCGGCGAGGTACGGCATCACCTGCGCGACCTCCTCGGCGATCAGGCCGTATTGCAGCGGCCTGCTGCCGTCATGGGCCGGCTTCTTGTAGCGGAAGGTGACGGGCCGCAGCTTGCCAAGCATCGCGGTGACGTCGGCCATCGTCTCGATGTCGTCTTTCTTGGTTCGCGATGACGGCGCGCCGAGGCCGAGCTGTCCCGTCGTGGTGTCGATAAAGACCTGGTGCGTCGCCGATCGATGTACCGTCGACGATCCCGGCGATGAAGGTGGACTGCTGCACGCCGGGCGTGCCGATCTTGATGGTACCGTCGTCTCCGCTCAGCCCGTTATTGCCGATGAAGATGCTGTTGAATGGGTTGGTGGCGCCTTTTCCGGCGGAAGTCCCGAGGGCGATGTTGTTGTTGCCGGTGGTGTTGAGCTGGAGGGCGCTGTCGCCGACCGCGACGTTGGCGCCGCCGCTGGTGTTGTTCTGGAGGGCGGTGTAGCCGACCGCGGTGTTGCCCTCGCCGCCGACATTGCTCGACAGCGCAGCGGTGCCGAGCGCCGTGTTTAAGCTGCCGGTGGTGTTGTTGAGGAGCGCGTTAACGCCGAGCGCGGCGTTGTAGATGGCGCCAAGGTTGCTGGCGAGCGCGCCTGCACCGACCGCGGTGTTGTTGGTGCCGTCGGTGTTGCTCAAAAGCGCGTTGGTACCCAGCGCCGTATTGGCCGATCCTGTTCGTATTGGCCGTCAGCGCCGCCGCGCCAACCGCGGTGTTGAAGGTGCCAATGGTGTTGGTGGCGAGCGCGGACTTGCCCACCGCGGTATTGGGCGTGCCCGTGGTGTTTGCCGTCAGCGCCTGGTAGCCGATCGCCGTATTGTCCGAGACCGTGTTGACGGCCAGCGCTTCAACGCCGAGTGCCGTGTTGTTGCTGCCGGTCGAATTGAGCCCGAGCGCGGATTGGCCGGCCGCGGTGTTGTTGGCCCCGTCCGTGTTGGAGAACATGGCGAGGTTGCCGAGCGCCGTATTGTTGCCGCCGTTGGTGTTGAAGCCGAGTGCGCTCCCACCCACCGCGACGTTGTTGACGCCGGTGCTGCCGGCACTGAGCGCGCCGAGGCCGAGCGCGGCGTTGTTGGTGCCGAGGTTGTGCAGGAACAGCGTGCCGCCTTCGACCAAGGCGATCTTGTCTGCGGCGGGATGGAAGATGCCGGTGTCGGAATCGCCGGTGAACGAGATCGACGGCGCCGACGTGCTGCCATTGCCGATGCCGGTGTTCGGGCCCGCCGGGCCTTGTTCGCCCTGCACGCCCATAGCGCCCTTGGTGACGAGCAATTCCCAGAACGCGTTGGGCGCCGGCGATGGACGGTTGGCTGACTCCGTCAGCTTGGCGCGGAAGGTCTGGCCGTTGAAAGTGACCAGGTCGTCAGGCTGATACGTGGTGCTGCTCACCCACGCGCCGAGCGGATTGAAGCCGCGGGCGAACAACTGCCAATCAGCGGCGGTCGAGGTCGGCGTCGTCTGGCCCGGCACCTTGCCCTTGTTGTTGCCCTTGGCGATCCAGGCCGAGCCGCGCGCCGTAACGATGTCGTCCTTCACGTAATTCGTGGTGGGTTCCACACGCCCTTGGCGGCGAGCTCCGGATTGGCGGCGAGCGCCGCGTTGCTGCGCATGGGCCGGCGTCGCGACGCCGTAGCCGAGAACGAAAATGCTCGCGACGGCAGCGACGACGCTGCCGCGAATTCGAACGGATTTCATGATGACGCCCCCTGTGTCCAAAGCAGACTAGGACGAGTCTAGGCCCGAGCCCTGCGAGGCACGATGTGACCGGGGTCACAGAGTGCCCGAGTTTCCGGGCGGCACTTTCCTGAGATTATTGTTGCAGCGCGCGCCGCCTTGGTCTGCGGCAGCAGTGCTTCGAGCCGCTGTAGCCGCTGCTCCGATGCGTCGATCTTTTCCGCCTGCGCCGCGATCGTGTTCTGCTGCGCCTGATAGCCGGCCAGCAGGAACGACGGCAGCAGGTGATACTTCACCGTCTCCGGCTGGCCGTCCGGTTGAACACGGCGAGGTCGGGGAACACATCCGCGACTTCCTCCGCGATCAGGCCGTATTGCAGCGGATGCGCGCCGTCATCCTGCGCCTTCTTGTAGCGGAACGTGACGGGACGCAGCTTCGCCAGCATCGCCGATACGTCGGCCATCGTCGCGATGTCATCCTTGTAGCGGCGCGATGACGCCGACGGTGCCGAGCTGGCCAGTCGACGGTCGACCAACACCGCGGACGCTCGCTCGCAACGATGGTCACGCTCGCGATCCCGGCGATGAACGCAGTCGCCTGCGTGCCCTGCGTGCCGATCTTGATGGTGGTCGTGTCGCCTCCTCCGACCCCACGTTGCCGATGAAGATGCTGTCAGACGGCGCGGTCGCTGAGGAGCCTGCCGCAACGCCGATGGCGATGTTGTTGGGGCCGGTGGTATTGCCGCTGAGCGCGTTGAGGCCCAGGGCGATGTTGCCGCCGCCGGTGGTGTTGTTGACGAGCGCCGATCGCCCCACGGCGGTGTTACTGGCGGCGGTGGTGTTGCTGGAAAGCGCAGATCGCCCCACGGCGGTGTTGTCAGAACCCGTCGTGTTGGCGCCGAGCGCAACGCTGCCGACCCCGGTGTTGGAAGCGCCGGTCGTGTTGACGGCGACTGCATTGGCGCCGACTGCGGCGTTGAAGCCGCCGGTCGTGTTGGCCGCGAGTGCATTGCTGCCGACCGCGGCGTTGGAAGCGCCGGTCGTGTTGTTCAAGAGCGCAAGGCTGCCGACCGCGGCGTTGTCGCCACCGGACGTATTGGACTGCAGCGCCCTGTAACCGAGTCCGGTGTTGTTGCCCACCGAGCTGAACTGCAGGGCGGCGTAACCCACCGCGGTGTTGGCACTGGCTACACTGTTGACTCCAAGGGTGTTGGCGCCGACGGCGGTGTTGAAGTTTCCGGTCGTGTTGTTGACAAGCGCGAAGTTCCCGATCGCGGTATTGGCGGTACCGATCGTATTGTCAGTGAGGGCGTTCCTCCCCATCGCGGTATTAGCGATCCCGGTGCCGCCGGAGAGCGCGCCGAGACCGAGCGCGGTACTGCCGTCGCCACCAAGGTTGTGCAGGAACAGCGCTCCGTCCTCGACCAGCGCGATCTTGCCGGCGGCCGGATGATAGATGCCGGTGTCGGCATCGCCGATGAAGCTGATCGACGGCGCCGACGTGCTGCCGTCGGCGATGCCGGTGCTCGCCGCCGCCGGTCCTTTGGTGCCTGCGCACCGGCCGCCCCTTGGTGACGAGCAGTTCCCAGAACGCGTTGGCGCGCCGGCTGGCTCGCCGCTTTTGTCCGCTTGGCGCGGAAGGTCTGGCCGTTGAAAGTGACGAGGTCGTTGGGCTGGTACGTGATCGCACTCGACCACGCGCCGAGCGGATTGAAGCCGCGCGCGAACAGCTGCCAGTATTGTGCGTTGTTCGGCGTCGGTCGAGCCGGGCACCCTGCCGGTGTTGGCCTTCTTGGCGATCCAGGCCGAGCCGCGCGCCGTCACGATGTCGTCTTTGACGTAAGCGTGTCGATCCGTTCCACACGCCCTTGGCGGCGAGCTCGGGATTGGCGGCAAGCTCAGCATCGGCGGCGAGCGCCGATTGCTGTGCGTGGACCGGCGTCGCGACGCCGCAGCCGAGAACGAAAATAGTCGTGACGGCAGCGGCCGCGAGGCCGCCGCGGATAATGACCGATTGCATGAAAGCCCCCCATGAGGAACGAGGAGCCTTTCACCTTTGGGTTGTCCGCGCCAGTGTGCGCACTCATCCCGTGTTTTTGTTGGCCTTTCAGCGCCGGGACGCGATGGCTATTGCAGCGCCGCCGCCCTGGTCTGCGGCAGCAATGCTTCGAGCCGGCGCAGCCGGTCCTCCAATGCCTCGTTTGCCGCCACGCGCTCCTTCAGACGCACGCCCATCTCCTCCGCCTGCGCCGCGATCGTGTTCTGCTGCGCCTGATAGCCGGCCAGCAGGAACGACGGCAGCGCGTGATACTGCACAGTCTCCGGCCGCTCGTCCTTGAACACCGCGAGATACGGGAAGACTTCCGCGACCTCTTCGGCAATCAGGCCGTATTGCAGCGGATGCGCGCCGTTGGCGTCAGCCTCTTTGTACCGGAACGTGACCGGCCGCAGCTTGGCGAGCATCGCTGAGACATCGGCCATGCCCTCGATGTCGTATTTGTAACGTCGTGACGACGTCGTAATACCCAGCTGGCCTGTGGTCGTATTGATGTTCACCGCTGTGGTCCCCGCTCCGGTGACGGTAGCGCCCGCAATCCCCGCGATGAACGCTGTGGTCTGCGTCCCCTGGGTGCCGATCTTGATGGTGGTGGTGTCAGCCGGCGACCCCGCGTTGCCGATGAAGATGCTGGTAGCCGGTGCTGTCGCATTGAAGGCCGGCATTTCTGCCGATGGCAATATTGCCGGATCCGGTCGTATTGCTCGACAGCGCCCGAGTGCCGACCGCTACGTTTTCCGCGCCGCTCGAAGTCAGCCAAACATCGCGGCGTCACCGACCGCGACGTTGAAGCTTGCGCTCCCTTGGACGGAGTGCCGTCGTTCCGACGGCGACGTTGCTGCTACCCGCGGTGTTGATGGCCATCGCGTTGGTTCCCAACGCGGTGTTGCGAGTTCCTGCCGTGGTCGCTCTGAGTGCAAAGCGGCCGAACGCGGCATTGTCGTTTGCGGTCGCATTCTTTAGCGCCTCATGGCCGACGGCGGTGTTGGAGCTACCCGTCGCGCTGGACATCGCATCGCTTCCGACCGCCACGTTCTCTACGCCGGTGGTGGCGGCCGCGAGCGCCGAGCTGCCCATCGCGGTGTTGGCATTGCCGGTGGTGTTGGCGAAGAGCGCGAGACTGCCGATCGCAGTGTTCTGGCTGCCTGTCGAGTTGTTGCTCAACGCTACGGTGCCGAAGGCGCCGTTGTTGGTACCGGTATTGACCTGGAGCGACCCAAAACCCAGCGCAGTGTTGAAGGAGCCGTTGTTGTGCAGGAACAGCATGCCGCCCTCGACCAGCGCGATCTTGTCTGCGGCGGGATGAAAGATGCCGGTGTCGGAATCGCCGGTGAACGAGATCGACGGCGCCGACGTGGCTGCCGTCGCCGATGCCGGTGTTGGGGCCCGGATCGCCCTTCGCCGCGAACAATTCCCAGAACGCGTTGGCCGCCGGCTGGCTATTCGATTTTGTCCGCTTGGCGCGGAAGGTCTGGCCGTTGAAGGTGACCAGGTCGTCGGGCTGGTACGTGGTGGCGTTCGACCATGCGCCGGTCGGATTGAAGCCGCGGGCGAACAATTCCCAATGAGCCGCGTTTGAAGGCGGGTTTTGGCCCGGTACCTTGCCGATGTTGTTGTTGCGCTTCGAGCGCCAGGTCGAGCCGCGCGACGTGACGAGATCGTCGATGACGTAAGTCGTCGTCGGGTTCCACACGCCCTTGGCGGCGAGCTCCGGATTGGCGGCGAGCGCCGATTGCTGCGCATGTGCCGGCGTCGTGATGCCGTAGCCGAGAACAAAAATAGTCGCGACGGCAGCAACAACGCTGCCGCGAATTCCAACCGATTTCATGATGACGCCCCCAAATGAATTGCGGGGGCGAGTGTAGGCGTGGGCCAAGAGACGCGCCAGCCGTGGGAGCATCCGCCCGGATCTGCATCGACCCGGGCGGAACTTTCATGGCATTATACTATTGCAGCGCCGCCGCCCTGCTCTGCGGCAGCAGTGCTTCGAGCCGGCGCAGCCGCTCTTTCAGGTCGGCAATGTCGGTCGTCAGCGTTTCGATCTTCTGTTCCTGCGCCGCGATCGTGTTCTGCTGCGCCTGATAGCCGGCCAGCAGAAACGATGGCAGCAGGTGGTACTTCACCGTCTCCGCGCTGACCGTCCGTGTTGAACACGGCGAGGTCGGGGAATGTCTCCGCCACCTCCTCCGCGATCAGCCCGTATTGCAGCGGGTGCTGCGCCGTTGTCCTGCGCCTGCTTGTAGCGGAACGTGACCGGCCGCAGCTTGCCCAGCATTGCCGATCACATCGTCCATGCGTCTCAATGTCGGTCTTGTAGCGGCGCGACGACGACACGGTGCCGAGCTGGCCGGTTGAAGAGACCAGCACCGCAACGGCGTCGTTGGCCATGGTTGTGATGCCGCGGATGCCCGCCATGAACGCCCTCGTCTGCGTGGCCTGCGTGCCGATCCTGATGGTGGCGGTGTCCCCGCTCACGCCGAGGCTGCCGATGAAGATGCCGTTGTCGGACGTGGTCGCGCTGAACCCGGCGGCACGTCCGATCGCAATGTTGTCGGTGCCGCTGTTGTTGAAAGCGAGTGTCGAGGCGCCCACCGCAGTATTGTTGCTGCCGTTGTTGACTAGCAGCGCCCCGGAGCCGACCGCGGTGTTGCTGGCGCCTGTTATCATGCCGGACAGTGCGGTGCTGCCGACCGCCGTGTTGGCAGCGCCGGTGGTGTTTGCGAACAGCGCAAGGGCCCCGAGCGCGGTGTTGCCGAGGCCCGTTGAGTTGTTGATGAGTGCGTTGCTGCCGACCGCAGTGTTGTCATGGCCGGTGGTGTTGGCGTTGAGCGCCATTGTGCCGACCGCGGTGTTGTTAGCCTCCGTGTTGGCGATGAGTGCCCCAGCGCCAAGCGCAGTGTTACCGGTGCCGATGTTATGCAGGAACAGCGCGCCGTTTTCGACCAGGGCGACCTTGCCGGCCCCCGGCGAGAAGATGCCGGTGTCGGGATCGCTGGTGAACGAGATCGACGGCGTCGAGGCATTGCCGGCCGCAATGCCGGTGTTCGGGCCCGGATCGCCCTTTTGCGCGAACAATTCCCAGAACGCATTGGCCGCCGGCTGACGGTTGGCTGGCACCGTCCGCTTGGCGCGGAAGGTCTGGCCGCTGAAAGTGACCAGGTCGTCGGGCTGGTACGTGGCGGTATTCACCACGCGCCGGTCGGATTGAAACCGCGGGCGAAGAGCTGCCAAAAGATCGCGGTTGAAGGCTGGGTCTGGCCCGGCACCCGGTTGATATTGTTGTTACGTCGAGCGTCCACGCCGAGCCGCGCGCGGTGACGATGTCGTCTATCACGTAAGTGGTCGCTCGGATCCCACGTCGCCCTGGGCGGCGAGCTCGGGATTGGCGGCGAGCGCCGCCTGCTGCGCAGGCGCCGGCGCGATGATGATGCCGGAGCCGAGAACGAAAATGCTCGCGACGGCAGCAACAACGCTGCCGCGAATTCCAACCGATTTCATGTTGACGCCCCCGAGTGCAATTGCGGGGCGAGTGTAGGCGCGGGCCAAGAGGCGCGCCAGTCGGGGCGAGCAAGCCGCCCGGTTCCGCATCGACCCGGGCGGAACTTCATGACATTATTATTGCAGCGCGGCCGCCCTGCTCTGCGGCAGCAGCGCTTCGAGCCGGCGCAAGCGCTCTTCAGAGTCGCGATGCTCGACCTCTGCTCCGCTGCGTCGACGCTTCGTCGTTCCTGCGCCGCGATCGTGTTCTGCTGCGCCTGGTAGCCGGCCAGCAGGAACGACGGCAGCAGGTGGTACTTCACCGTCTCCGCGCTGCCATCCGTGTTGAACACGGCGAGGTCGGGGAACGTCTCCGCGACCTCTTCCGCGATCAAGCCGTATTGCAGCGGGTGCGCGCCGCCGTCCTGCGCCTGCTTGTAGCGGAACGTCACCGGCCGCAGCTTGCCCAGCATCGCCGACACGTCGGCCATGCTCTCGATGTCGTACTTGTAGCGGCGCGACGATGACGACGGTGCCGAGCTGGCCGGTCGTATGATTGATCAGCACCGCGATGCACGTCGTCGACAGTGGCGGTCGTGCGGATGCCGGCGATGAAAGCCGTGGTCTGCGCGCCCGTCGTGCCGATCTTGATCGTGTTGGTGTCCGCGGCCAGACCCATCATTGCCGATGAAGATGCTGCTGCTGGGGTTGGTCGGGTTGATCGCGGCGTTAATCCCGATCGCGATGTTGCCGCCTGCCGGTCGTGATTGAAAACGAGTGCGTTGCGCCGAGCGCGGTGTTGTTGATGCCGGTCGTGTTGTTGATGAGCGCCGCGATGCCGACCGCGGTGTTGTTGTCGCCGGTGGTGTTGGAGCCGAGCGTCGAGGCGCCGAACGCGGTGTTGTTGTTGCCGGTCGTGTTAGACGAGCGGCCGCGGCCGAGCGCAGTGTTGATGATGCCGGTGGTGTTGACAGCAGCGCGGATCCTACCGCGGTGTTGAAGGCGCCGGTAGTGTTGGCCGCCAAGGCGTTGGTTCCGACCGCGGTATTGTCGCGCGGCTGTTGCGAGCCGAAGCGCCGCATCTCCGATGGCAATATTGTTGTCCGCCGTTGTCGAAGTGGTCAAGGCCTGCACCCCGATCGCGATGTTCTTTTGACCGGTGGTGTTGCTCGACAGGCTGAACGAGCCCATTGCCGTGTTGCGCGTGCCGGTTGTTGTCGCCGTCAAAGCGTTGCTGCCGACGGCGGTGTTGTCGCTGGTCGTGTTCGCCTGCAAGGCGTTGAGTCCGACCGCCGTGTTGGCACCGCCGGTCGTGTTGCTCGTAAGGGCGAGTCGCCCGACTGCCGTGTTGTTTGCCCCGTTGAAGTTGGCGGACAGCGCCGACTGACCTATGCCCGTATTGCCCCCGCCGGAGGTGTTGTTCGCAAGCGCGTTTCGCCCGATCCCCGTGTTGTTTTCGCCGCTGACGTTCCCGGCCAACGCCCCGAAACCGACGCCCGTATTGTCGCCGCCGGTGGTGGTGCTGGCGAGGGCTGACTGGCCGAGCGCGGTGTTGCCGAAACCGCTGGTGATGCTTGCGAGAGCATCCGGACCCAGCGCGGCGCTAAAGGTGCCGTTGTTGTGCAGGAAGAGGGCGCCGTCTTCGACCAGCGCGATCTTGCCCGCCTCGGGCGAAAAGATTCCGGTGTCGGCATCGCCATTGAACTGATCGCCGGCACGGATTGGCGTACCGGTGCCGACGCCGGTGTTCGGGCCGGCCGGGCCCTGCGCACCGGTCGCGCCATCGGCCCCTTGGTGACGAGCAGCTCCCAGAACGGTTCGCGGCCGGCTGGTGGGGGGTGGGCTGTGTCCGCTTGGCGCGGAAGGTCTGGCCGTTGAACGTGACCAGGTCGTCGGGCTGGTACGTGATGGTGTTCGACCATGCGCCGGTCGGATTGAAGCCGCGGGCGAACAATTCCCAAAGGCCGCGTTTGAAGGCGGGTTCTGGCCCGGCACCTTGCCGATGTTGTTGTTGCGCTTCGAGCGCCAGGTCGAGCCGCGCGACGTGACGATGTCGTCTATCGCGTAGGTCGTCGCCGGGTTCCACGTGCCCATGGCGGCGAGCTCGGGATTGGCGGCGAGCGCCGCTTGCTGCGCATGTGCCGGCGTCGTGATGCCGGTGCCGAGAACGAAAATGCTCGCGACGGCAGCAACAACGCTGCCGCGAATTCCAACCGATTTCATGTTGACGCCCCCGAGTGCAATTGCGGGGCGATTGTAGGCGCGGGCCAAGAGGCGCGCCAGTCGGGGCCGTGAAAGCCTCCAACGGCGCAGCGAGCTTGGGCGAAGCGCCGGATGGAACTGAAACTCACCGGGCGGCTGCAGCGCGTTTGGACTTTTGCGCGACCGGCGCGTTGTCCGTCATGACAAACGAGCGCAAAACCAACGGCGACACCCCCTCCCCCGAAATCAGGAAAGACGGATCAAACGGTGACGGCACAGAGAAGCCGGGCCTGGTGATCGACGTGGTGCTTCCGAACGAGAAGCCGGACGTCGAGCGCGATCCCAACAAGCAGAATTGAGCCGCCGCGCTGCGCGCTACGCGCCGGGCGAAATAAAGGAGGCCGCCATGTTCTGGCGGCCTCCTGATTGTCGCGCTTCGTCTACACGGGACCACGGCGCCTCGTCGTAGATGATGGCTTCGCCGTCGAAGTCCACCACCCTGTAGAAGATCCGCACCCTGCGGATCGAAGTCACAGTGGTGCCGGCAGAGGGCGAGGCAAGGATGGTGATCGGCACGCCGGCGGCGACACGGATGTTGCAGGCTTTCAGCACAAATGTCTGGCTTATCGTCGGCCGCGCGCAGTCGCTCAGGTGAGCCACTCCCGCCGAACTGAAGACCTGGCCGCCATCGCCCGACCTGACTTCCCATTTGACGCGCACGGTGCCGGAGTAAGGCGGGATGAAAGAGCGGCCTACGCCGTTGCCAGGCGGTCTCCGGTCAGGGACCGGATCGCTCGCAATCTGGAGCTCGGTGTCGGACGCCACCAGAGCGCGTCCCGGCCCATCGAGCGCCAAGGCCGAACCCACGCTCGCGCCCGTTCCGATCGCCAGGACACCAAGTGCCGGAATAAGTGCTGCAATAAAAGTTTTCATTCTCGCCCCGTTGTTGAAGCTGCAAGTTGAGCGCTGCGTGCGGAAGGACTTCGATGCAAAATACATGGCGATGACCTGCTATTGCAGAGGCACTTCATAGATGATGGCCTCGCCGCGGGAGTTCACCACCCTGTAGTAGAGCCGCACGTTGCGCACCGAAGCGACATTGGTGTTCTCATCGGGAACGGCCGTCAGGGTGATCGGAACTCCCCCCGCAACACGGAGGTTGCAGAACTTCTGCACAAATGCGCCGCTCGAGCTCGGCCGCGAGCAGGCGCTCACGTGAACCACCTCCACGTTGCTGAAGACCGGGGTGGTGCCGTCGCCGGACCTGACCTCCCATTTGATCCGCACCGTGCCGGAATATGGGGGAATGAAAGATCGATGTACGGAGCTGCCTGGATTGCCGCTCAGTACCGGATCGCTCGCAATCTGGAGATCAGCGTCCGCCGCCGACGCGACCAGAGCGCGTCCGGGTACCTCGAGCGCCAAGGCCGAACCCACGTTCGCGCCCGTCCCGATCGCCAGAATACCAAGCGCTGCAATGAGAGTTTTCATTCTCGCCCCGTTGTTGAAGCTGCAAGCTAAGCGCTGCGTGCGGAAGGACTTCGATGCAAAATGCCACATGGCGATGACCTGCTAAGGGAGAGGCACTTCGGTGGTGATGGATTCGCCGCGCGAGTTCACCACCCTGTAGTAGAGCCGCACGTTACGCAGCGAAGCGACATTGGCGCTCTCATCCGGAGAGGCCAACACGGTGATCGGCATTCCCCCCGTGACACGGAGGTTGCAGAACTTCTGCACAAATGCGGCGCTCGAGGTCGGCCGCTCGCAGACGCTCAAGTGATTCACCTCCGCGGTACTGGAGACCCGGGTGCCGTCCTGGGACTTGACCTCCCATTTGACTCGCACCGTGCCGGAATATGGGGGAATGAAGGATCGACGTATGGAGTTGCCCGGCGGGCCGTTCAGCACCGGATCGTTCGCAATCCGGAGATCATCGTCCGCCGCCGACGCGACCACCGCGCGTCCCGGTCCGTCGAGCGCCAAGGCCGAACCCACGTTCGCGCTGGTCCCGATCGCCAGAACGCAAAATGCCGCAATGATGATTTTCATCCACGCCCCCTGCTGAGGCGCGGAGTAAAGCGATGTGTGCGCAAAGACGCCAGTGAAAACTTCACATCGGCGCGTCCATAAATCGTCCAGAGCACCTCCATACGCGCTGATGACGCGTCGAAGACGCGTGAACGCGCTGATGCGTCCGCCTTTCCTGGGACGAAAGGCGGCGCCTTCGCCGCCTCGGCAGCGGCGAAGTTTTTTACCGGGAGACTGTCCGCGACAACATCAGTCTGCTCGGCGGCGGCGATTTGATGATGTCCACGTCCATCCCGGCTTTGCGCAAGGACTGGCGAAACTTCGAGGCCTTGCGCGCGCGCCAGATCGCCAGGTGATATTTCCCCATGCCGGGAAATCCCCGGCGATAGACGGCACAGCCGCCGAAGGCAGCTGACAAGCCTGCCGTCTGCATCAGACCGCCTCCCCCATAGACGGCCACAACCGCTTCGCGCGGCGCTGCAGAGAAGACGGTCTCGCCGACGCGGAAGACATAGACCGGAATCCGCTTGGTCATGTTCATCAGCACCAGCGATTGCGCTCGCGCAAAAGTTGTCTCACATTATTCATTGAGAACAATAAGCGCGAGGGGAAACGTTCAAGATGAAATGGAAGATTCTGACGGCCGCTCTGGCCGTTGCGGGCTGCGCGACCGTCACGCGCGGCACCACCGAAGCCGTCGTGTTCGACAGCGAGCCGCCGGGCGCGGAGATGCGCTCGCTGGTTTTCAATCCGTGTTCGGAGCCGCACTCGTGCATCGACGTCAACCAGCCGAATGCCGCGGTGGATCGCGAGCATCACCCCGGGCCGGCCTGCACCACGCCGTGCACGCTCAACGTGCCGCGCTCGCAGGAATTGATCGTGACGTTCAGCAAGGCCGGCTATGCGCCGCAGACCGTCAAGCTCGGCCGCAAGGTACCCGGGACCGGAGCCGCCGGCGTGGCGGGCAATCTGGTGATCGGCGGCGTCGCTGGCCTCGTCACCGACACCGCAACCGGCGCCGGGATGGACCACGATCCCAATCCGCTCAAGGTTGTGCTCAGGCCGGTGGCGGCGGCACCGGCGGCCGGGCGTAGCCGGAGCCGGTAGCCCTACGACGTGGACGCGCCTGCGATCAGCGCGCGTGCCGAGAAATTGAATCCGCCCGCCTTCTCGTTCTGCCGGCGCGGCTCCGGCACATAGGCATTGCCGAGCCGCACCAGCTTGCGCGGATTGAGCATCACCGAGAGCAGGCGGTCCTGCAGCGCCTTGGGCGAGGTCGGCTTGAGCAGCAATTCGTGCGCGCCGAGCCGCAGCGCCTCGATCGCGTCCTGGCGGCGCGCGCCGGCCACTAGCAGAATGACTGGCAGGTCCGGCTTCGGGAAACAGATCGGGCGAGCGCACGAACGAAAGCAGCTCCGGCGCAGTGAGCACCGGTATGTCGCGGTCGAGCACCATCACATCGATCTGGCTGTTACGCAGAAGGTCGAGCGCGGCGAGGCCATCGGCGGCCTCGTACATGGACTGGGCGCCGAGAATTCATCAGCATCATCTTGGTGAGGCGCCGGTTCTGCTGATTGTGATCCACAATCAGGATGGCGAGCCCCTTGATCATGTCGCGCGCGATTTTGTCCTGCATCGTAACGGGTCCCTTGGCCTCCTCCCCGCAATACCGGGATACCGCATAGCTCTGTCGGGGGCCCTAAATGCCGAGGACAATTGTGGGGGACCGGCAAAACCATCTTTTAACCGGCGGAGCCGCGACAAAGCCTGCCTCGCCGGTATTTGGGCGTCATTGCCTGAGAAGTCTCGAAGGGCCTCGCGACCTGGCCAAGGTTACCCTCGATTAACGCTTCGGTGGCGTCGGACGAATTGACACGGAAGCTGCAAGGTCGCGTAATAATGCCATCGGTTGCGGGTGGCTTTTTTCCGAAGGGCCCGAGCCACAGGCAATTTTTCATGGGCCCTGCCTTCAAACGGAGGCTACGATGAAATTACTTACGTTCTTTCAGGCCTCGACTTTACTTGCTGCAACGCTCTTCACCGCCGCCAGCGCCAATGCTGGCTCGATTTACACACCGAGCATCTTCGCGTCCGGTGGCAATCAGGTCGTATGCACCGCAGTGAATGTTGCGGGCGCGGACTTGTCCGTCACCGTCATGATCATCGGCCTCACCGGCAACGCGACCGAAACCTGCACAATCGGACCGACCGACGCTGGAGGTTGCCAGGCGTTCCGTAACAACGACACCGGATACTGCAAGATCACAGTCGCGGCGCTGACCAACGCTCAGGTGGCGGCGCGCATCCGTGGAACGTTTTTCTCGCGCAGGACGACATCACCCTTCACGATCTTCACGCAAGTCGACGCCCGCTAGGTCTCGATTGGCGTGCCGCGCCGCTTCGCCGAACAGGGATGAAGCCCGCCTTTGGGCGGGCTTTGTCCGGCTCTTCGTTGGCTCCGCGAAGTAAAGGTCGTCCGAACAGGCTTGCCGCTGAAGCAAAAAAATCCGGCCTTTGACCGGGTTTCTCGAGAAAGTCGCCTCAAGCAGCGGCGGCGGCTGGGCGGACAAGGGGGCGGTGAGCGACAGGAGGACGGCCCGGCTCACCGTCGAAGCCCTCAACGCGCAAGGTTATTTTTTTTCATTCGCAAAGTCACTACAAGACCTTCGCTCGCCCAATCGAATGCTATGGCGCCGCCGAGATCGTGGGCCATGCCGCGTTCAACCAACTTGCTACCAAATCCCCCAAGGGTCGGTGGGGCTAGCACGGGCGGCCCGCCGCGTTCTATCCATGTCAGCGATACATCGTCGTCTGAGGCATTACACGATACGTCGAGGCTGCCACTCGCGCTCGATAACGCGCCGTATTTCGCGGAGTTTGTCGCGAGTTCATGCAGAACGAGCGCCAATGTACTGCTCGATTTTTCTCCCACATTTATTTTTGGAACGGAGACGCGAATGCGAACAGTCGCTCCCGCCTCATCATAGGGAGCAAGCAGAACGGAAATGAGATCTCCGAGCAGGGTCCCCTTTGCGGAGCGGTGGCCAGGCATCGGACGAACGAGATCCTGAGCACGACCGAGAGCCATCAGCCGGTTTGTAAGCTCGCGCGCCATCTCCTCCTTCGTCGACGCAGAGCGCGAAGAGATTTGCGTAAGAGCAGTTGCGATATTCAACAAATTCATCACGCGGTGGCCCATCTCGCCCGCCAGAAGCTCGTTAGCCTCTTCTGCTTGCTTACGTTGGGTGACATCGAGAAAGATGCCGAACATAATTCGGTCGGCAATGTCGGCGTCATCGCCTTGCCCGCGCGCGGAAATCCACCGGATATTTGGCCCTGACAGGACACGGAAATCGATTTCGTAGGCGCCTACCACGGCTCGCGTTGCGGCGAACGCCGAGCTAACGCGCTCTAGGTCTGCAGGATGGATGTTTCTTGATAAAATCTCAAAGGTGATGTCGCCTTCTTCCTTTGATACGCCCCACAGATCGTATGCACGTTCATCGAGGACGATTGCATCGGTGTCGACATTCCAGGACCACAGCGCGACCCCGGCGGCGTGAGTGGCGGCACGAAGGTGTTTCTCGTTCCAGATTGGAATAACGGGCGGAGCCATTCCCGTTTGACGGCTCACCGTCCAAACACGGCGTCGTTCTTGGCTCGCCATGCGTCGTCAGTGAGCCACTTGTAATCCTGGTCGGGCATGACCGGCAGGGTCTTTACCGCCGCCTCGGGCAGCGGAAGAAAAAGCTCGAGCGCTCCTGCGACACTTTCAGAGATCGGATCGGCACGACAAAACTGTCCGGGCCGGTCGTGAAAAATCCGCCGGACGCCACGATGGCGTAATCCTGCCGGTCTTTCGTTCCGAAGATGACGTTCCTCACCTCACCCACGATCTTGTCGTCGGAGCTGCGAACCTCGGCGCCTAAAATCTCGTCGGCGCGCAATCCAGGTGCAAGCTCAGTGATGCTGATGAGCGGCTTTGCATCCTTGTCCTGGCGGCGTCCGACCGCAGCCCCACCCCGGTGCAGCTTCGGCTCGCTGGCGGCCGACTGCTTTTCCGCCTCTTCCTCGTCATTGTCCCCCAACCCGCCCATCGAGGGTCCGGCGACGAGCTCACGGATGGTGGCCAGAAGACGCTGGCACTCGTCGTGACGCCCGTAGGAGCGAAGCGTGGAAGCGGCATCGCGCAGGCTGCGAAGATCGCGCACGCTCTGGCGGTTCGCCGCGCCCCGAAGCTTCGGGTTTTGCAGGACAGCCTCTTCCAGCTTTGCGTCGGCGATCTGGCATTCCGCCAGCGCGGACGCGCCGAGCGGTCCGAGCAAGATGGCGGCAACGAGAATGGCGGCCCGTTTCATTGGTTGATCCATTGCGCCGGGGCCGGCCTACCAGCGCCCGCGTCGCCGCACCAACCGCATGATGACGAGCAGGATCACCGCGCCAAGCGTCGCAGCGAGGATTGCGGCGAGGATCCCGCCACCGAGCTGAAGTCCCAGCCGCGGAAACAACAGGCTGGCGATGAAGGCGCCGACAATGCCGATGACGATATCGCCGAGCAGGCCGAAGCCTGTTCCTTGCACGATTTGGCCGGCCAACCAGCCGGCGACGGCGCCGATCAGCAAGATGATGAGTAGGGCTTCGATCGACATGTTCATCGCAGGTGTCCTTGAAAATTTGCGAGTTAAAGCAAGCAGTGAGCGCCGCTACCCGGCGGCGATCACCGAGCCACGCGGCACATCGAGCTCGTAAACGAAGCCGGTCGGGAGATATGCGAGGCGCACCTCACCCTTCAATTGCTGGCCCAGTGATTCAATCATTCGCGTACCAAAGCCGCGCCGACTCGGTTGCTCGACATTGGGGCCCGACTTCTCGGACCAGGTGAGGCTGAATCGTTGCGTTTGCTCGTCCACGCTCCATCGAACGATCGACAGAGCCGCCAGGCACGGACCACGCGCCGAATTTCGTTGCGTTGGTGCAAAGCTCATTGAGCGTCATTGCAACAGCGATAACGGCACCCGAAACGATGGTCAGGTTCGGCGCCTGTCAGCGACAGGCGCTCGCTTCCTTCAACGTTGTAGGGATCGATTGCGCCACGAAGGGTCTCATTGAAGCTCGCATTCGACCAGGAGCCCTGCATCAGCAGGTCGTGCGCGCGGCCGAGCGCCACGAGACGTCCCTCGACTGCCTGCTTGGCATGGCCGAGGCTTGTCGCATCACGAAGGCTCTGGGACGCAATCGCGCTCACCGTTGCGAACGTGTTCTTGATGCGGTGCTGAAGTTCGCCCAGCACAAGTTTCTGCAAATTGTCGGCGGCCTCACGCTCCTTGGCCTCGATGCCCGCCTGGGCCAGCAGCGTTTTCGCATCAATCGCAGCCTGCTCCAGCAGCAGGCGCAGACTGTCATTCTCGGCGGATAAAAGGTCGCTGGGAGATGATCGCGGCAAAGGCGCCGGGAGAATTTCGAGCAGTTCGCCCCCAACCATATCTTGCAGTTCGGACACCATCTTGGAGACGACCAGTGGCTTCCCGAAGAAGCGGCTATCGGCCGGCCGGTCTTCAGCGGACGGCCTCACCTGACCCGACACCAGGATGATCTTGATCATCGGCCAGCGATGCCGGACGGCATGAGCAAGCTTCAACCCGTCCATGGAGCCGGGCATCTGGATGTCGGTGAATAGCAGGGAGATATCCGAACGCTCTTCCAGGATGGAAAGGGCCTGGTCGGCGTCGATCGCCTGGATGGGCGTGAAGCCGGCGTCTTCCACAATATCCACTGCGCGCATCCGCAAAACCATCTCATCCTCTACGACGAGGACCTTCGGTGGAGACGTGTCATTGAGTTCGGTCATTGGCGCTTTCAACTGGGTTACGGTTTTACAAAACGTCACGGATGCGCGGGACCCTCACCCGCCAGCGCAAGTCAGCATCGATCGACGGGCGAAAGACTAGAGACCGAGCCCCACGTCCGGCGGCCGGTGTTTGCAGGGTCGAGGGCGATACGCTGCGGACTGTTGCGAGCACGTCCGGCTTGCAACATCGCAGACGATGTTGAGCAGATCGGACGATTGTGAACGGAGAGTCAGTATTGCTGCGTCGGATAACCGCCCAGTGCGGGCTGAGTTCCCCGCAATGTGAACTTTTTCCTTGTTCGGCGATAGGGCGAAGGCGCGAAAAGAAGAATTTCCTATTTCTTGGAACTTTTTCCTGATTGCGCTGTTGAAATCAGCCCCGCACCACGCTGTGGGACACCCGATCCGGGTGTCAGCGCGTTTGGCGGTTTCCGGAGGAATTCATGTACCATTTTGCCAAAGCCGCGGCGCTCGCCACCGCGCTGCTCGTGTGCGCGCCCGCATTGGCTCAAACACCGGCGCAAGCCGCTACCGGCCTCACGCAGGAATTGTCCGGCCGCTTGCCGCACCGTGGTGTCGACGCGCTGGAGCAATGGACGGCGCATCAGCACAAGCAGGCGCGTGTGCAGCCCGAGCTATGGCTATGCCCAGCCCTACAGGTCTTACGGCTATGCCCAGCCCGCCTACCGGGGTTACGGGTACGCGTCGTGCCGGACCGTGGTGAAGTCTCGCTACGTGAACGGCCAGCGCGTTTCGACCCGTACGCGCGTTTGCTGAGGATCCCGGGGTGGGGCTTGAAGCCCCATCCCGCGCCTCGCGACTCCAGATACGCCAGGCGGGTTAGGCCGGCCTACTGTTCGGTAGCGTTGTAGGAGCCGCAGTTTTTGCAGCGGATCAGCAGCCCATAAATCTGGCTCTCATCGGCATGGAGCAAGATCGTGCCGCAGCTTCCGCACGTGTAATCGACCGAATGGTTGCTGGCACAAAGGACCGGCGGGGCTTCGACAACGTGTCCGGTGCCCGGCGCGACGATGACTTTGAGGGCGATCTTCTGGGTCGTCATGGCAGCTCCCGCGTGGACAGGCGGGAGCGTTACGCGCTCTCGGTCGCCGGCGCCTGACCAGGAGTCGTTGCCAGCAATGCCCACTCTCTCCACTTTTGGGCATGAACTGTTGCTGAACGAAATGGCGGGCTGCCACGGCCAAAACAGGCCAGTACCCGCCAGGCGGGTGTTGGCCCGGCAAATGCGGCGCTTATCCTAAGCGCGCATCGCGCGACTTGGCTCCGCCTGGCGCCGAGGCTCCGGCACATAGGAATTGCCGATCCGCACCATCTTGCGGGGGTTGAGCATCACCGAGAGCAGCCGGTCCTGCAGCGCCTTGGGCGAGGTCGGCTTGAGCAGCAGCTCATGCGCGCCGAGACGCAGCGCTTCGATCGCGTCCTGGCGGCGCGCGGCGGCCACCAGCATGATGACCGGCATGTCCGGCTTGGGAAACAGGTCGGGCGTGCGTATGAACGAAAGCAGCTCCGGGGCGGTCAGTATCGTGACATCCCGATCGAGCACCATCACATCGATGGGGTTGTGACGCAGCATCTCGAGCGCGGCGAGGCCGTCGCCGGCCTCGTACACCGACTTGGCGCCGAGATTCATCAGCATCGTCTTGGTGAGGCGTCGCGACTGCTGATTGTGATCGACGATCAGGATGGCGAGCCCCTGGATCATCTCGCGCGCGGCTTTGTTGTGCATTGGAATAACCCCTGCGCCCCCTCGCCTTGATAGCGGGAGTCCCTGTCAGCGCTCTAAAGGCCGAACCAGAATGTTGGGGGGCCGGCAAAACATTCTCTTAACCGGGGACGCCCGCCCTCGCCGCGTGACTCATGACTCAAGGCACCGCCGGCATTGTGCGGCGTCCGTTCATCTTCCTATGAGTTCCGGTACAGGGTCCATTTACCGCTTCGGCAACGTCGTGGAGCAAGAAGGAAGCGTGCGAATTTGATCTCCCCGAAAGGGGAAGGAAAGCGTGCGAATTTGATCTCCCCGAAAGGGGAAGGACCATGTTCGTCACCGCTGATGACTATCTCCGGCGCGCCGAAAAACTGGAAAAGCTCGCCGCGGAAACGCCAAACGAGTGCTTGAGGAAATCGTTCACCTCGATCGCCGCGAGCTGGCGCGCGGCGGCCGATGCCTTGCAGCAGCAACGGCCATCGCCGGCGAAGGGGCCGCTGATCGACGGCCGGCCGGGGCATTGGGCCGGTGGGCGGAGGTGAGTGTGCGCTTTGCTAGGTAGCTCTGGCTCAAGCCGAGGCTGATGGCTTGAGCGGTCTTGCAGCTTGCCGACCGTAAGTCGATCTCACGCCTCGTCGCTTTAAAGTGTCCGCCGCACAAGGAACAAACGAACGCCGCTCGACTTTTTGTATGCACCACGTGCTCAACAGAAAGCCGAGCGATGTCATCCACTCATGATCCGTCTATCGAGGAACTGCGGGCGCAGGCCGAATTGTCCCGCGCTGCCCTCGCCGCCAACGTCACGGAACTGCGCGGGCGCATCGCGCGGGTGACGTCACCTAAAAACATCAAGGCGGAGGTACGCACCTACGTCCGCCACGAGCGCGAAAGCCTAGTGGACAATCTCCGCCGGCGCGCGGCCGACAATCCGCTCCAGGCCGCGGCAGTCGCCGCGGCGGCGGCGTATCCCGCCTTGAGCCTCGCGCGCGCCATTCCGTTACCGCTGATGCTGATCGGCGCCGGCCTGTTCCTGACCACCAGGCGCGGCCAGGACTCCGCGGCGACGGTGAAGGACAAGATGAACGACGCCGGCCGGCGCGTCAGCAACACCGTGAGCGAGATGACCGAAAGCGTCACGCAAACGGCGAGTGAGATGACGGATAAGATCACGTCCCGCGTCACCGATACGGTGTCGGGGCTGCGCGACCAGGCAGCGGCGGCCGCCGGAACTATGGCCGCCGACCTCGCCGGCAGCGTCCCGAGCGCCGCAAAGCTTCGCGCGGAAACCGATGCCGTGACGGCCAAGCTCGCCACCATGGCTTCCGAGACCGTGCAAGACGTCTCCTCGCGCGCCAGCCGCGCCCAAAAGTCCGCGACCCGTTTTGTCTCCGACAATGCGGTGCTGCTCGCGGGCGTCGGCGTCATCGCCGGCGCGTTGCTGGCGGCATCGTTCCCGGTCTCCAACGCCGAAAACCGCGTGCTCGGCCCGGGCAAGCGCAAGGTCAAGGACGCCGCCCGTGCGGCCGCCGCCATGGGCATGGATAAAGCCGGCGCGGTGGTTGCCGATGCGGTCGAAAGCGTCAGCTCCGCCGCGGCGCGCGAAGGGCTCGACGGATCGGCCTTGCACCAGGCGGTCGGCGATCTGGCCGGCAAGGCGCGGGCCGTCGCCGAGCGCAGCGTCGACGCCGCGCTGGGCCAAAAGCACCAGGAACAACCGCAACAGACATTCAGTGAGAGGAACCCAACATGAGCGACACCTATACGCGCTCGAACGATCTGAGCAGCAAGGCCTCGGACATGGTCCGGGAAATCAAGTCACAGGCAGAAGACCTCAAAGGCCGTGCCGCCGACACGTTGGCAAAGAGCGCATCGCAGGTGAAGGAAACCGGCTCCGGCTTTGCCCAGACCGCAACCCGCAAGGTTGAGGACGTGCTCACCAACCAGAAGGCGATGGGCGCCGACTACATCGCTTCGCTGGCGCAGGCCGCCGAGCGCGCGGCGAACGAGTTCGACAACGACCTGCCGCAAGCCGCGCAATATATCCGGCAGGCCTCGCAGACCATGAGCGGCGTGGCGGACCAGATCCGCGACCGCGAGGTGCGCGATCTCGTCGGCGAGGTCACCGATTTCGCCCGCCGGCAGCCGACCCTGGTGTTCGGCGGTGCGATGCTGCTGGGATTTGCGGCGCTTCGCTTCCTCAAGAGCAGCGCGCCCGCAAGCGACACCATGAGCAGCTCGATGGACGCGCCCCTGAATCCAACCATGCACGGCAATGGCGGCTTCAATAGCGGCCGGCAAAGCTAGACGAGATCAGCACATGACGCGCCTCACGGAAGATCTCCAGGCCATACCGGGCCTGCTGAGCGATACCGCCGAGCAACTCGGCAAGCTTCTGCAGAACGAGGCGCAACTCGCCCGTGCCGAGCTGTCGCAGAAGATGTCCGCAGGCTGCGACCGGCGCGGCCTATATGGTCGGCGCCGCGCTGTTGAGCATCCCGGTGCTGGTTCTGTTGTTGATGGCGCTCGCGCTGTTCCTGGTGCAGCAGGGCCTCTCTCCCGCGCTCTCACATCTTATTGCGGCCGGCGTCGGGATCGTGATCGCGGGCGTACTGGCGATGGTGGGCGCGAAATACCTCAAGCCCGCTGAACTCAAGCCGCGCGTCACCTTGCATCAGCTCGGCCGCGACGTTCAAACCGCGAAGGAGCTGGCCCGATGAGCGCGCAAGAGCATTGGAAACGATCCGGCCTCGTTGACGACCTCAACACCGCGATCCGCGATAATCCCCTCGCCGCCGGACTGATTACCGCCGGCGCAATATGGATGTTGCTCGGCCGCAAGGGCGTTGGCGCTGCTGCCGCCGGGATCGGCGCCGCCGCGTCAGGCATCGGCGCTGCGGCGGCGGGCGCAGGTCATATGGCCGGCAAGGCGGGCTCCGCCGCATTCGGCTCGGCACGCTCGGCCGCCCAAACAGCGGCAGAGGCGGTCGGCAGCGCCGGCTCGAGCGTTGCCTCAACGGTCGCTGACGCCGGTGCGCGCGGCATCGACAAGGTCGCATCCATCATCCCCGACCTGTCGGCTGATGAATCTTCGGATTATGGCTACACACCCGAGCAAAGCCGCGCCCGCGCCAGCAAGTCGTTTGCCGCATCGGCGACCGGCCGTTACGCCGCAGATGTAAAGTCGAGGCTTGCCGAGACGTTTGAGCAGCAGCCCCTGCTGCTCGGCGCGGTTGGCCTCGCGATCGGCGCGGCCATTGCTTCAAGCTTCGCCACCACCAGGGTCGAGTCCGAATGGATCGGTGAGCAAGCCGCAGCGACGCGCGACACGCTCAAGCAGGCCGCCAAAGACGCGACCGACCGTGCCTGGCAGGCCGGAAAGGCTGAGGCGCAAAAGCAGAACCTGACCGAAGCGGCCGGCTGGGACGCCGCCGAGCGGCTGGCCGAAAAAGCGGAGTCGGTGCTCAAGGCCGGACGCGAGTCGGTGCAGGGCGCGAGGGGTGCGGGCTGATCGGCCCTCACGCCGCCGCCCCCACCTTCCGCCACGCCAGGTTCTCCTCATCGAGCTCGTAGCCGCGCTCGCGCATCATCGGCGCCTGCGCGCGCAGCTTCTCGAGCAGGCCGGGATTGGGCCGTACTCCTCGAAGCGCCGGCAAACTTTCTGGCTGCGGCTTGAGCCGCACTTGGATCAGCGCCGTCGGAACGAATTTCGGCCCCCGCCTAGGATCAGCGTTAGCCACAGGCGGCATCCAGTTCGCGCCTTTTTGGCGGCTTCCCTTTCCCACCACAGTATCGCCGTTGCAGGCTTTTTTCCGACCGTGAGCGCACTATGCATCCTGCGTAGAACGCCGTCAATCAGCTATCAATGCTTTTTGCATAGATTTTTGATGCATATTGCATCCCCATGCCGAACTCAAAAAGAGAACGAGGCATTCGGACGTCGGCTGATCGAGGCCCGCGAAAAACGCAAACCGGGGATGAGCGCCCCGGAAGCGGCCGATGCCATGCACCTGCCCTACCCGACCTACAAGTCGCACGAGAACGGCTCGCGCGGCGCCCCCAAGGGCGCGGTCGATCGCTACGCCCGCTTCTACCGGGTCGACCGGCGCTGGCTGATGTTCGGCGAGGGCACGATGGACGGCAAGACCGACCGCGTCCTCGAGGGGCTCGACGACGACGACAAGGCCGAGGTGATGCGCTTCATCGACTTCGTGCGCACCCGCAAGGTGAAGATGCGAAACATCAGGTAGGCGGGCGAGTTGCTCCCGCCCTGCCTCGGCGCTTTTTTCGTGAAACCTCTGCAAATAATCGACGTTATGTGAGCGGCGAAAGACAAGGTTGTACCGGCGCGTCGTCTTTCGGCCACCCTGGCGCGCCGGACCAATTCGAGAGGCCGCCCTCACCAGCCGCGCCTTGCAACCCAAGTGGCCGATCACCGTTGCCATATGTAGTTCGACACGCGTGCGGCAATGAAGGCTCAAGCAACAGAATATCGGCGCAAGGCCGAAGAGGCCGAAAAAGTGGCAGACGCCGCGACAGATCCTGAAGTTCGGCGCACCTATCAAGAATCGCGAAGAATTGCCGCGAGCTGCGAATTCCGGACGAGCGCAACGCCTAACGCCGGTCATCAGGCCTGCTTCGAGACAGATTTAATCTTATCGTCGTCCATGCTCCTAAGTGCGATATCGCACAAAGGCTGCTGAACGAAGCCCGTCGATGGCCACGCGCTTGAGGTTTGGGACGAGAAGCGCAAGGTGGGGCGGCTAGAGCCGGATCAGTTCAATTCTTGCCATCAACGCCTCGATGTCACTGTTGA
The DNA here is from genome assembly GCA_963847325.1 of uncultured Alphaproteobacteria bacterium. Taxonomy (GTDB): domain Bacteria; phylum Pseudomonadota; class Alphaproteobacteria; order Rhizobiales; family Xanthobacteraceae; genus Pseudolabrys. The sequence goes on along the minus strand of CAWJZD010000009.1, from coordinate 167,585 downwards.
TGGACCGGCGGTGACGACGTGGAGTGCGTGAGATGTTGAGTAGCAATCCGTTTCATCGAACCGTCGAAGCGCGCTTTGGCCTCGTTCCCAACTTCTTCACCTCCGCCAAGGATGCGCCGGAAATCGTGGAGAAGCTTTGGGACTTCGCCACCTCGGCATATCTCGACAACCCGATGCCGTCCGTATTCAAGGAGCGTCTGTTCGTCTTTCTCTCGCGCTTTTGCCAGGTCCGCTATTGCCTGGTGCGCCACTGCGGATTTCTGGTCGGCTACGGCCACGTCGCGGGTGACGCCAGCGCCGCGCCGCAGACGATCGACCACGTCGTCCAGCTGCTCACAATTCCCCCGCCCTGGAAGCGGCCGCTCGAGGCAATCTACGAGCTGCTCGGCAGAGCCCGACCGCCGATCGCGTGGCCAGAGCCGGGCAGCGAAATGGAAGACGCCATCTTCGCCGCCGCAACGCTGATCTTTGTCGAGCCGACCAGGTCCGAGCACGCCCAACAGGTGTTGCGCCACGCGCTGGGCGGCAGAAAGTTTGAATTCCTGCTGGCGTTCCTTGCCTTCGTGCGGGCAGCGCACTTCTGGACCGTGGTGCATCCCGGCCTCGAGATCGAAGACGACATGCGAGAGCTGATGGCACAGCACCCGGACCTCGCCTCGTTGCTGTTGCAAGACCCCGACCTTCCGGCGGCGAACTGACAATATCCACTCGCGCGCAACGGCCGTCGCCCCGTCGCGATCGGTTCGGGTCGCGCGGGCGCTTTTTTACTTCGCGTAGCCCTGGGACTTCAGCCAGGCGATCTTGCGGCTGCCTTGCAGCCAATCGTCCACATCGGCCTTGCTGGTGAGGCCGGAAATGTAGCGAGGCTCCGAGCCCTCGTAACGAGCCTCGATCTGCCATTCGCCTTCGGCGATACGCTTGGGAACAAAAATCACGCGGGCTTTTGCCATCAGCGTTATATGCCCCGGTTGGGCGCAAGCCGCTAGGGCCGCCTCAATCCCGCCTTGCCGGTCTTACCTGCTCGGGCGGTAACGCCGCCGCGGCTGGCCGCTTCCGGCGGCCTGGGTGCAGATGCCGCCCACTCCGCTCACCGCGGCCCGGCAGGCCTCGAATGACGGGTAGCCGCAATTGGTCGCCCCAAGTGAAGAATCCGCACACCACACCGCAGGCGCCGGCGACGGCATGAACACCACAAAGGCGGCGACGGCGAGTGCAAACACGCTGCTCGATCTCATGTTTGTTTGCTCCGTTTGCATCGGTGCCGGGAATGATAGGTCCGCGCCGCCATGCGCTGCGAGTTGGCCTTTAGGGCCGCGCCGCCGGACGGAACATCGCGTCATCCAGCGCGACCCAGAGCTTGGCGGCAAAGGTCGCGCCGCACCAGTTTGATCGAAGCCCGCCCGGATTGGTGATGGGGTTGACGCTGCCGCCCGGCGTGGCGCCGGGGTCGCCGGTGAAAACGAAGCAGTCTTCGCGCGTCAGGTTGGTGTCGTAGTAGCGCAGGTCGAGATTGAGCAGCTTGTAGGTCAGCGTCACGCCGGCGTGCCAATTGAGATATTCGGGCAGCGCAAAGCCGCCGAGCGCCGGCGACTGCCTGCCGAACCACGAATAGCCCGCCGCCGCTGTCACCGACGCGCTGAGATCGCCCGGCAGCAAACGCGCGGGGACGTCGTAGCCAAGCCCGGCCGCGGCGTACCAGCTCCACGCGCCGGTGTTCGAGACGTCGGGTGAGTAGGCAAAGCCCGCGGCGCCGCGCCATGACTCCGTGATCTTGAAATCGCCGCGCAACGCCGCTTCCCAATAATTGATGCCGTTGCTCGGCAGCGCTTCACCCGGATAGGCGAAGTAAGTCGCGCCGAGATCGAAATCGATTCCGCCAAATGTCGGCCGCACCCCACCGCTGATCGCGAATTCGGCGTCGGGCCGGGTCGGAAGGCGAACGCTGGCGACCGACGCCCAGGTATAAAACTGCTTGTAGGTTGCCTCGAATACGCCGCCGACCGCGGGCTTGCGATCCGACAAACTCGTGCCGCGATAAATGTAATCGCTGGCCGCCCCCGCCTTGATGCTGAAGTGGAGCGTTTCAGGGTCCTGCCCCGGCTGCGTCGCCGCAACCTCGGCGCCGCCCCAGCCCCTGCCCCCGAAGCTGATCGGCGGAGCTTTGGCGGCTTCCTGCGCGGCAACGCTGCCGGCGCATTGCGCCAGCAGCAGGATCGCAACGAGACGCAGCGCGTTCATGCGCAATACCTTCAGCTATTGCGGCGACGGCAACAGATAGAGAGTCACGGCGAACACCAGATAGATGTTGATGACGAGCACGCCGATAAACCAAGCCGAGCGCCCGCTATTGGTGACCAGCACGGCCGTCACGGTCGCAACCAGCATCATCATGATCGCCGCCGGCCAGAATTCGAGATCCATGGGGGCCGGGCCGACGAAGTAACTCACCAGTACCAGCATCGGCGCGACGAACAGCGCGATCTGCGACGCACTGCCGAGCGCGATGCCAACGCTGAGATCGAGCCGGTTTTTCCGCGCCGCCGAAAATGCCGTCGTCATCTCGGCCGCGCCACCGACCAGCGCGACCACGATGAAACCGACGAAGGCCGGCGTCATGCCGAAGATCTCGGCCGCGTGCTGCACCGACTCCACGAATACATGGCTGACTGCGGCGACCAGCACCGTCACGGCGGCAAGCGTGATCAGCGCCAGATTCATCGGCCAGACCACGTCGCCCGCTTCGCCATGGCTGCTGGAGCCGAAAAACTCCTTGTGCGTCTTCAAGGTGAAGATCATGCCCAGCGCATAGGAACCGATCAGCAGGAAAGCCAGGCCGAGACTGAGGGTCTGGATGAAGGAATCGCCATCATCCGTCGGCCGGTCATTGAGCAGCGAGGGAATGAGCAGCGCGATGGTGGCGAGAAACAACAGGCCGCCCTGCAGGCGCGCGTTGTTGCGATTGTAGTCCTGCACGTGGTGCTTGAGCCCGCCGAGCAGGAACGACGCTCCGAGCATGAACAAGGCGTTGGTGACGATGACGCCGGCAATCGACGCCTTCACCAGCACGTACTGGCCGGCATAGAGCGCCGTCAGCGCGATCACCATCTCGGTCAGGTTGCCGAGCGTGGCATTGAGCAGGCCGCCCACCATGTCGCCGGTCTTTGCCGCAACCGAACTCGGTGGCATGGCTGAGCAGCGCCGCCAGCGGCACGATGGCCAGGATCGACAGCACGAACAGCAGCCCGTGCGCTTCCGGCTTCACCGCCGTTGCAACAAACAGCACCGGCACGAACACCAACAGCCAGAGCAGGCGGTTGTGACGAATTTCCTTGAGCAGCAAGGTCATCTCACCCTCCTCACCCACCAAGCGCGGCTGCAACCGCGACAAGCGCGCAGCCGAGCACGACCATCGCGCCGCCGGTGACCCATGGCCGGCCGCCGATTATCTGTCCCAGCAGGTAGCCGCACATGAACAGCAGCACGATCGCAACGGCGTTCGAGAGACGGAGCGCGAGCCGCGCGTCCTCGAACAGGAAAAACGGAATGACCACCGGAAACGTGGACGCGAACACCAGAACGGCTATCGCGAATGCGGCCAGCAGGTCCTCTTTCGACAAGCTCGGCCGGAAGACGACCTCGGGCTGGCGCAGCAGCTTCTGCCGAACTTCATCGACGTCCTGGTCGGACAGCGCCGCCGCGACTTCGGGCGGAAGCGCATCCGCGACCATCTGGTTTGCCTCGCCGCGATTGCTCGTGCGGCGGAGCGCGCGCATCAGCAGCGGGCCACGTGCGCCGTCGTTCAGGCAGCCAATCAGATAGAGGCAGCCATCGATGATGCCCCAGGCGAGATTGCAGCCGAGCGCGCCGAGCACCATCGTCTTCACGTCGGCGCGGCCGGAGCTGACCACGCTGAAGGTCGAGGTGATGGTCAGCACCATGATCAGGCCGAACAGAATTTCGGAAACCCGGTCGATCGGGTCGAGCAGGCGCGCGAAAGGGCGCGCGATCTTCTGCGTCATTGGCAGAGGTCACCATCCGCGTCAGCTTATCGGGCGGCAACGGGCGCCACACATTGCCCTATGGGCCAATGGCGTCTGGCCCAGCTCCAATGGCTATGCCGCGAGCCTTCGTCGCTAGCCGGGCGGCGCGCGCCTGACGATCGGCGGCCCTGCGCTTTCCCCGCCGTGATACGCTTGCCGCGATGGCACCGCGAAGCGGCAAGAATTTTTCCGACCGGCTGTTTGCGATGGCGGTTTTCGTCCGCGTCATCGAGACCGGCAACTTCTCGCGCGCCGCGCGCGACCTCGGCATCAGCCAGCCGACCGCGAGCAAGCTGGTTGCCGGCCTCGAGGCGCGTTACCGGCTGCGCCTGCTCGAGCGCACCACCCGCCATGTCCGCGTCACCGACGACGGCCGGGCTGTTCTACGCCCAGGCCAAGAAACTGCTGTCCGAATTCGACGAGCTGGAATCGGTCGCGACCAAAACCTCGGATGCTGCGGGCGGCAAGCTGCGCGTGAGCTGCCCGCCGGCGCTGGGGCGCATGGTGATCGCGCCGATGGTGTTCGCCTATCTCGCGGCCAACCCCGATACGGCGATCGATCTCGACCTGTCGTCACGCTATCTCGACCCGATCGAGGACGGGGTCGATCTCGCCATCCGCATCGGATCGCAGGCGGATTCGACTTACCGGGCGCGGCTGCTGGCGCCGAGCCTGCGGATGCTGGTCGCCAGCCCGGACTACCTCAAGAAGCATGGCGAGCCGAAGGAGCCGGCCGACCTCACGCGGCACCAGGTGCTGGTCTATTCGTACCTGCCCCACCCCGACGTCCTGAAACTGAAAGACCGCAAGGGCCGCAGCGTCAGCGTTCCCATCAGCGGGCGCATGCGCATCAACAATTCGGAAGTGCTGATGAGCGCGGTGACGACCGGGCTCGGCATCGCCTGCCTGCCGCAATGGGCGGTGCGCGACGCGCGTCGCCGCCGGCAAGCTGCGGCGCCTGTTGCCGGCCTTCGAGCCGGAAGGCACTTCGATTTATGCGGTCTATGCCGGCGGGCGCAGGCTACCGACCCGCGTCCGCCGCTTCCTGGATTACCTCGCGACGCAGGTGCGCCGCGCGATCTAGCCTCAATTGCTGATCTTCATTGGACTTGATGTTGTTGGTGCTGATCACCCTGGCCCAGCGATCGGCATCGACCTTGATGAGCTTCACGACATCCTCGACGCTGGCTTCACGCGTTTCGGTGCCGAGCTTGCTCAGCTTCTCCTGAAACGCCGGCGACGACGTCGCCTTGGCAACCTCGGCGTTGATCTTCGCGATCACGTCCTTCGGCGTGCCGGCCGGCGCGCAGATGCCGTACCAGGAGGTGACGTCGAAATCCTTGAGCCCGAGCTCGGCCAAGGTCGGCACATCCGGCAACAGCTTGGAGCGGCGTTGCGAGGTCACCGCCAGCGGGCGCACCTTGCCCGAGCCCATCGCATTGATGGCCGACGGCATCGGATTGAAGCTCGAATTGACGTGGCCGCCGATCAGGTCCTGCACGGCGGGGCCGCTGCCTTTGTACGGCACGTGAACCAGCTTGAGCCCGGCATCGCCCGAATAGCCAAGCGTGGTGAGGTGCGCGAGGCTGCCGACGCCCGCGGTCGCATAGGTGATGGTGTCCGGCTTCGATTTCGCCAGCGCGACGTACTCGCCATAGGTCTTCACCGGGATCGAGTCATTGACCAGCATGACCAGCGCCGCGTAGCCGACCAGCGCCACCGGGTCGAAATCCTTGTCCGGCGCGTAATTGAGCTTGGCGTAGAGGCTGGGGCTGATCGTGATCGGCCCGGCCGAGCACATCAGCAGCGTGTAGCCGTCGGCCGGAGATTTCGAGACCGCTTCAGAACCGATCGTGCCGCCCGCGCCGGGGCGGGTTTCGACCAGCACCGGCTGCGACCATGCAGTCTGCAGATAATCGGCCAGGAGCCGGGCGATCGGGTCGATGTCGCCGCCGGCCGCGAAGGGCACGATCAGCCGCACCGGCTTCGACGGATAGGCCTGCGCGTGTGCCGCGCCGGTGACGAATAGCGGTGCGACAGCGCACCGGCAATCAAGAGCAATCGTGCAAATTCTCGTTTCATGGCCGCCCACTCCTGTTCAATTTGCGGTTTCCGGCGCAGTGCACTTCAAGTTTCTCACCGAGCAAGTCTCGTACCAATGCCAAGCGCTTTCGCGCGCTGGAGCGCGAGCGCGGCGATCGCGACATCGCCGAGCCCCAGCCCCGGATGAATGAAGAATGCGCGCTGTTCCGGCGACGTGCGTCCCGGAGCGGGTCCCGGCGGCGAGCTCGCGACAGCTCGGCGTCGTATTCGCCGACCCAGGAGATGATGCCCGGTCGCGGCCGCCTCGCGGCTCTGGTCGTGATTGTCGGTCGCCAGGATTTCGATCTGGCGCAAATCCTTGAGCTGCCAGGCGCGGCCGAGATCGACGCCGCTCACAAAGGCGCCGGGCGACAGCCAGGCCGGGTCGAGCACTTTGACGAGATCGGCGGCGCGCGGCGCGCTGGAGATGACGATGTCCTGGCCTTCGACCGCCTCGCGCGGCTGCGTAACGACGCGCGCTGTAAAGCCGCGCTGCCGGGCTTTCTCGGCGAAAGCCTCGGCGGTGGCCTTGGTGCGGCTGTAAGCGGTCACCTCGCGCAGCGGAAATTCGGTGGCGAAATAATCGAGATGCGCCAGCGCCTGCACGCCGCACGGATAAAAGCTGATGCGGCTTGAATCTTTTCGTGCCAGGCGCCGCGCCGCGGTGAGGCTCACCGCCGCCGGACGCACCGCGGTGATGACGGTGCCGTCCATCACCCCCTGCACCACCGCGGTCTCGATGTCGTTGATCACGATCATGGCGTTGATGTGCGGCAGGCCTTTCGCCGCATTGAGCGCGGTGCCGATCCACTTGGTGCCGATCACGCCGGCATCGTCATAGCGCGCCGGCATGGCATGGAAGAACGTCGAAGGGGTCACGTCGAAACCGCTCTTCGGCACGCTGCGGGCGCCGCCCTGCGCCAGCGAGCGATAGGCCGCCTCCACCGCATCCGTCATCTCTTGCGGCTTGAGCGCCAGCGCGTCGATGTCGGCGCTCGACAGATAGAGGAATGTGCCCGTGGTCGCCATCGCTAGCGGGGGCCGCCTTTCACGCCGGCCTGCTTACGCCAGTCGTCGTCGCGCGGCATGCTCGGATTGGTCGGGCGCGTGTCGTAATAGGGAATGAGCGGGATATATAATGTGTAGAGCCGCCGCAGCTCGCCGATCGGCTCGTCGTGCTCGTCGGCGCGCAGGTCGACCCAGGCGTAGGACTTCTTGTTGACGACCAGCAGTGCAGCCGAGTGCTGGCCGGCCACCTGCCCGCCCGCATCGCGGCCCGCTTCGAGCGCGCGCACCAGCCGCTCGGCAAGCTCCTCGCCCTCCGACTTCTCATAGCCCTCGGCGATCGCGGTTGCGGTCTTCTCGCTGGTGAGCCGGTTGCCGAGCGCGACGAAGCCCTTGCCGACCACGTGGCCGGTCCACTCCTCGTTGGAGCGGCCGGTATGGACGGCGACGCGGCCGTCCTTGTCCACCACCGCCATCTGCCGCCACTGCATGTTGTCATCGCCGTCGCTTTCGGCGATTTCACGCAAGGTCTTCTCGGCGGAATAGCCCTGCTCGAGCAGGCGCAATCCGAACGGGCCGAGCCGCGGGTCGCCATTGGCCTGCACCACCAGCCCGCCGACCCCGGCCTTGAGGAAAGGACATTTGGCGCCGATCGCCATCGGGCCGGGTGGCGATGCCGATGCCGAACATGCCGGTGCGCTCGCAGCGCGCGATGATTGAGAAGGTCACGGGATAGTCGCTCCAGTTTGCATGCCGCAGCGTGGCGTTGCGGCGCGCCGGAAGCTATCTGAATGGGAGAATAAGATTTATTCCGTGGGGGAATAAGAGGCCTCGGCGCCGCGGACGAGACGCCGTCGGTCGGTCAGGTGCGGTACTGGGCGCTTTTTTATTTCGCGTAACCTTGAGACTTCAGCCAGGCGATCTTGCGGCTGCCCTGCATCCAATCGTCCACGTCGGCCTTGCTGGTGAGGCCGGAAATATAGCGAGTTTCCTGGCCCTCATAACGAGCCTCGATCTGCCAGTCACCCTCGGCGATACGCTTCGGAATAAAAATCACGCGGGTTTTTGCCATGAGCGTTATATGCCCCGAACTCGGCGCAAGCCGCTAGGGCCGACTTTGGTCCCACCGATCCTGCGCTGGCGGCTCTACCAGTTCGGGCGGTAACGCCGGCGAGGTTCGCCGCTTGCGGCCCGTGCGGCCCGCGGGTTGCAGTTGGCCTTTGGGGCCGCCTCGCCGATCTAGCGCCCGCCGCCGCGGTTGCGTGCGTCGGAACGCAGTTCGGTCGGCGTCCGCCCGAAGCGCCGGCGGAAGGTCCGGTTGAAATACGACAAATCGGAAAAGCCGCATCGGTAGGCGATGTCCGATATCTTCTCCCCGGCCCGGTGCGGGCCGACCAACAGCCGCTGCGCCTGACGCAAGCGCCATTCCAGCACATGCTCCGAGAAGCTCTGGCCCCCGGTTGAAGCGCCTTCGATTCAGGGCGCCTTGCCATCCCAGAACGACGTGCACTTGTGATTGCTGTCGAACACCGACGCTTTCAGCAGCTTCGGCGTGTTGCCCTCGAATGAAATGAAACTGCCGGTGGCGGTGGCGGTGAATTCCGGCCAGGCCGGCAGGCCCGCAACGGCGGGAATGGGATTGGGATTTCCCGTTTTCGCGAAGGTGGTCCAATAGGTGACCATCTTCGCCGCCAGCTGCTTTTGCTTGGTGGTCATCGCCTGGATGTTGGCGCCGCAGCCGTCCTTGGTGGCGTGACGAAACAGGTACGGCAGCTCGGCCCCATGATAGGCGCCATAAGGAAAGGTCGAGCCGTCGCTCAGTTTGAATGGCGACCACAAATAATGCGGCGCATTGGCGTCGTTGAACTCATAGGCGAAGTTGATCCCGCCTTTTTGCGCCATCCATCTGTTGGTGCGCAGCGTGCGGCAGGCATAGTTTGCGTCGGTCGATTGCTGCGCGAATGCGATGTTGGCCGATTTGGCCGAGGAACCGGGCGGATAGGCCCCCACCACCTGGTTCAGGATTTGTTGGGATGTGCCGGTCATCTGCAACGACGACTGATAATTGCCCGGCGAGATGTTCGAGGTGAAATTGCAGGTGGTGCCGGTGCCGATCCGCGTATTGCCGGCGATGTGGAAGCGCGTCTCGTCGTGGGCCGATCCGACGATGGTCGGCACCTTCTTGAACTGCCCGGTCTCCAGCAGTTTCTGCAGCGTATTCTTCAGGACGATGTTGTCCTGGGTCACCAGCGCGACGCTTTGGCCGAGTGGCGGCTGCTGGCCGGCTGGATTCTGCGCCGCGAGGATGGCGCCGACCGGCTTGGTGCGCTGGCAGGCGCTGGTGGTGCAATTCAGCGATCTGAGAAAAGCATCGCCTTTCGTCCTCGCCTCCGCGAGCGGCGTCGCGCGGTCGTAGAACGCGCCGCTCTCGATGATCGCCTTGTGAAACAACCCGTTCGTGAGCGCGCTGGGTGACACCAACTGCACCAGGACGCTGAGCCCTCCGGCGGATTGTCCAAAGATCGTGATATTGGCCGGGTCGCCGCCGAACTTGACGATGTTCTTCTTCACCCAGCGCAGCGCTTCCTGCTGGTCGAGGATGCCGAAGTTTCCGGTTTTGTAGCCCAGCGAATTCGACGTCAGGAAGCCAAGCGCGCCGAGCCGGTAATTGATGGTGACGACAACGACGCCTTCCTGGACCAGCGGGTACGGATTGTACTCCCGCCCCGATCCCAGCCCGGCGGCCAGTCCGCCGCCATGGATGAAGACCATGACCGGGAGTCGGCTCACCGGGTCGGTGATTCGCGTGAAAACGTTGAGCGCGAGGCAGTCTTCGCTTTCCCACGCATCGAGCGTGGCGCTCTGCGGACACGACTTGCTGAACGTGTTCATGAGGCGGTCGCCGGTCCAGCACGCCATCGGCTTCGGCGGCATCCATCGATTGGTCGTGAGCGGCGGCACCGCATAGCGGATGCCGAGAAACTGACGCATCTGGCCGGTGGCGTCGCTGCCGGGATAGGTGCCGACGAACCCGGTGACGGTGGCCCCGGGACAGGCACTGATCGGGACGGTCAACGGCGGCGCCGCGAGCGCTGACGATGAAGCCGCAAAAAGAAAAACGGCTCCGCCGAGAGCGGCCAACAGTCCACGCATGATTATTTCCCCCTAATGCCTGCTTGCTGAGGCCGTCGCCGCTAGTTGCCCAGACGGATCAAGGAACGCGAGCGGTGACAGATGCGGTAACGCACGTCGCCGTTCGAGAACTGCTGCCGTTCGACCGTCGGCTCCACGCTGGCGATCACGAGGCTGTCCTTGTTGCCCGAGATCGAACCTTCGACGTTGATCCGGTCGATCGTGTAGGTCTGGCCGGCCCGAGGCCCGCTGGTGATCTGACCCTGGAACGTGCCCGGCACGGATTTCGTGCTGAAGTCGTCTTCGTCGACCGAATAGGTGAAGTAAAACGAGAACTCGTCGGAGCTTGCGCCAAGCGAAACGGTATTCGGCGGAACGGTGAGCGACACGTTGTTGCCCTGCACTTTTCCGAAGCCGTTGCCGTAGAAGGTGCGAACACCCTCGACACTGCTCGTACTCGCGAACACGCCCGGGCAGGTGTTGCGCAGGTTCGGTGCATTGGGCTGAACGCTGATCGGCTGCTGGGTATCTCCGCACAGCGCTTCATGGGCGGCGTTGAAGCCGACCGACGAATGAATGCAATGCGCGGCGCCAGAAAAACCGTATTGACCCTTGAGCTTCGATCCGCCGCCGGCGACCGCACTGGTGCAGATCAGGACGGACGCAGCCATACCGAGTGACAGACGTAGCATTGTAATACCCCCCATAAAGACTGCCTTCAGCCGCGAGACGGATTTTTCCGCCCCGCTTAGGCCTCGGCCCCACGTCCAAACAGGTAGCGGATGGGCCGTCAGGCGAGCGTCAAAGCGCCGTCAAAACCACAGCGCGCCAAAGTCAAAAGTGAGGTTCCAATGTCAAAAGACACGCCTCACGCGTCGGGCCCACGCGCCATGCTTGCGGTGGCAGGAACTCGTGATAATTTCTCTCGAATGCCTCGGCTTAAGCTTCACTTACTAACACCCGTCCCGCGTGTATTCGGCGATGCCGGAGAAATCCGCATCACGTCGAAGAAAGGGATGGCGCTCATCGCCTATCTGGCGATGCAGGGCGGCGAGCTGGTCAGCCGGGCGGCGCTCGCCAATTTGCTGTGGAGCGATCGCAGCGATCCGCAAGCGCGGCAGAGCCTGCGCCAGACCTTGCACACCTTGCGGCGCGAGCTTGGCGATACCCATGCCGGGGCGCTGACGATCGATGAGGCGTCGGTGACGCTCGACATCGCCGCCGAAGATGTCGATGTGCTGCGCTTCACTGCCCTCGCCCAATCATCAGACCCGACCGCGCGGCTCGCCTGTCTCAACGTGACATGGCGGCCGCTGCTCGAACATTTTTCCAGCGGGTCGGAGGCCTTCGACGAATGGGTCATCACCGAGCGCCACCGCCTCGACCTGATCGCGACGCGCCTTTTTTCCGACCTTGCGGCGCGGCTCGAGGCGGACGGCGAGGGCGAGCGTGCGATTGCCGCGCTGGAGCGCCTGGTCCGGATCGACCCGAGCATCGAGGACAGCCATCGCAGACTCTTCGAGTCTCGAAGCGCGCTATCGCGGCACCGACGCGGCGCTGTCGCGCGCCCGCGCGCTGGCCGCACTGCTCAAGCGCGAGCTCGACGCCGAGCCCGAGCAAGCGACCCGCGATCTGGTCGAGACGATCCGTGCGCAACGTGAAGGCGGCGCGCATCGTCCCGGCCTCCCCTCGTCCAGCCCGTCAACCGGTCAATCGCGCGTCGCGACGGGCGCAGGTGCGGCGCCGCAGCGCCATGCCGCGCGGCGATTTTGGCCCAAGGCGATTCCTCTGACGATTGCGGCAAGTGTTGCGGTCATCGCCATTGGCGCCGTGGCGTACTCGCTCTTGCCGCAAAGGTCCGCGCCGCCGGATGTCCAGAATGCGCGCGGCGCCGCGACGCCGGCGGCCGAACCCGCCTGGCCATCGCCCGGAGCAAAGGCCGGCGAGCTGAGCGGCCGCGGTCTGGTGGCGATCGCGGTGCGGCCGTTCGAGCATCGCGATGCCGCCGGCAGCGAAACCGAGCTGCTTGCGGCGATGATCTCCGACGACCTGACCAACATTCTGTCGCGGCTCGCCTCGTTCCGGGTGATCTCGCAACGGACCATGGACTCCTACCGCGGACGCTCCATCGATGATGCCGTCGTGGGGGCCGAGCTGGGTGTGCGCTATCTCGTCGAGGGTAGCGTGGCGATGCGGGAGGGAACACTACGCCTGAACGTGGCCCTGACCGACACCAAGACGCGGTTGACGGTGTGGTCGAGCCGGTTTGAGCGGCCGATTGCAGACCGCCAGGCAACGCTCGATGACATCGTCGCCGGGCTCGCCCGCGAGCTTCAGATTGAGGTCACCCGCAGCGAGAGCGCGGCCGGTCAGGACCATCACGACAGCCACGCTTTGATTTTCCGGGGCTGGGCCTCGATGTACGATATGGACAAGGACGGCAAACGGGCGCTGGACCATGCCGCAGTCCTTTTCAACAAGGCGCTTGAAATCGATCTGGACAATCCGCGTGCGCAGCTTGGCATCGCCGCGGTGCATACCCATTTGGCGGTTCAGCTGCTGACCGACGATCCCGCGCCACATCTCGCCAAGGCCGAACAGATCCTGCGACGCGTGATCGAGCGCACACCGAACAGCAGCGAAGCCCATCACGTGCTGGGCCTGATGCATCTTGCCCGGAGCAATGGGCAGGCCGCAAAACAGGCGTTCGAAAAGACGATTGCGATTAATCCGAGCCACGCGCGCGGCTACGCCCAGCTCGGCCGTCTGCTGGCCAGGTTAGGCCGGCCCGACCAGGGGCTCGAACACATCGCCTACGCGAAGCGGCTCAGTCCGCGCGATCCGAGCCTCGCCTACTGGCACGCGTTTTCCGGCTACGCCAAGCTGGAGCTTGGCCGCTTCGACGAAGCCATCGCCGATACGCGGCTCGCGCTCTCGATGATGCCGTGGCAGCCGCGCACCGTCTTGCTGCTGGTCTCGGCGCTGAGCATGGCCGGCCAGGAAGCCGAAGCACGCAAGGTGCTCGCGGAGCTGCAACAGGCCCAGCCGCACCTCACCAATGCCAGCCTGCTCGAAAGCCACGGCAATCCGAAAACGCGGCACCTTGTTATCAATCAGGGGCTGATGCGCCTGCTCGATGCGTCGAAAGGCGCGCCGAACTGAGCTTGCGTTCCAGCTCAACTGAAATTCAAGAACCTTAGCGACCCACGGTGTTCGGTCGCGGTTCTGTTCAGTGCGTGGCTGTCGAAGCCGCGCGCGGCACACGCTGCTTAGGCGCGCCCTACCCCTAATCGTTAGTCACTGCAAATCCTCGCCTTTATCGCAAAAGCTGTTGCGCTTTTAAGTGTCGGGTCAGGCACACCCGTCACCCCATTCCAATTTTTATCGCCCATCAACTGTGACAAAGAGCGGAGTTCCGCCCGTCTTGCGGTTCTTAACCACTGTGCCACACTGGAGCCGTTGGTAATTTTCTTTCTGGAGATCTACGCGATGTCGCAAGGCACGGTTAAGTGGTTCAATCCGACGAAGGGCTATGGCTTCATTCAGCCCCAAGATGGCGGGAAGGATGTGTTCGTGCACATCTCAGCAGTCGAGCGTGCAGGCCTCAGCACATTGAACGAAGGTCAAAACGTTCAATACGAGCTCGTCGAAAATCGCGGCAAGACGTCCGCGGAGAACCTGAAGGTCAAGTAAGACCTTCGCCTGCGTCCTTACCGGTCGCACAATCAAACTTGTAGCCCGCCGAGCCTGGCGCCCGGCGGTTACATCATCTGCTTGCCGGTCTGCGTGCCGGCAGCTCAGCGCTTGAGCTGCTGCAATTCCGGGAACGGCGCGAACGCCGCCTCGCGGCAGACTTCGCGCACCACCACCGGCGTCTCGATGAAACGGTCGAGCTTGCCGTTTGCATAGACTGCAAACCCGGCTTTCTGCGCGGTGTAGCGGCCCAGACTGTTCTTCGCGGTGTAGCGCACGCACGAAATAAACCGGTCGGCCGGATCGCCGGGAATGACCTTGCGCGCCGGCGGCGCGACCGCGGCGTTTCGCACGCCGCTCGGATCGTTCAGGTAAGTGCGCATATAGGCGAGGATGTCGGCCTTGTAGTTGACGGGCGCGACGTTGCGGGACTCCCAGGTGGCGCGCAGATCCGCCTGGGTTGGCTCGCCCGACGTTCCGCATCCAGCGAGCATGATCGGGATGAAGAGCAAAACCGCTGCCGCGGCCCATCGGCGCATTGTCGCTTCCTTGATCATCCTGCCCTGTGCGAGCCCGGCGGCCCGCGCTAGTCTTACGGGCGCATATAAAAGAAACCGGGAGGGACGGCCATGAAATTATCACGCCGTGCAGTGGTGGTGGGCGCTTCGCTGGCGCCGTTCGCCGAGCACACAATCATTCGCGCAAGCATGGCCGTCCGGCACCATCCGCCTGGTCGTGGTTTATCCGCCGGGCGGCTCGACCGATGCGATGATGCGGATGATCCAGCCGACGCTGCAGCAGCGGCTCGGCGCCACCGTGATCATCGAAAATCGCGCCGGCGCGTCCGGCAGCGTCGGCACCGCCACGGTGGCGAAATCGCCGCCGGATGGAAACACCTGGCTGGTCGTGTTCGACAATCACGCCGCCAATCCATTCGTGCTGCCGCCCCTGCCCTACGACACCGAAAAGGATTTCGATCCGACCTTGTTGATCGGCACCGCGCCCTATCTGATCTCGACCGCGGTGACCAAACCGTACAAGACCGTCGCCGACGTCATCAGCGCCGCGAAGGATAAGCCCGGCACGATCAGCTACGCCTCGGTCGGCAGCGGCTCGGTCGGGCATCTCGCCATGACCTTGTTCGCCCAGCGCGCCGGTGTGCAGCTTACCCACGTGCCCTATCGCGGCGGCGGCCCGGCGATGAACGATGCGCTGGCCGGCCACGTCGACCTGCTGGCCGGCAGCACGGCGCTGTCGATGCCGCAGGTCAATGGCGGTAAGCTCCGCGCCATCGCGCAGACCGGCAAGGAGCGTTCACCGACGCTGCCGAACGTGCCGACCGTCGCCGAAAGCGGCTTCCCCGGCTTCGAGGCCTATGCCTGGTGGGGCCTCTACGCGCCGGCCGGCACGCCGAAGCCGGTGATCGATCGCATGAGCAGCGAGATGGCCGCGTGCTTCCGCGACGAGCGCGTCTCCAAGCAGCTCATCGAGACGCAGCAGGTCTCGCTGCTGCTCGCCGGGCCTGCCGAGCAGCGCAAGTTTCTCGCCGACCAGATGAAGGTCTGGGGCGACGTGGTGCGGGCGCACAACATCAAAGCCGACTAGGCATGAGTGGAATCACCAGGCGCGCGGTGATCGCGGCGTCCGCGATCGCCGCCGCGGCTGCTCCGATCAGGTCATTCGCGGCCGCGCCGCCGGCCAAACGCCAGGCGCCCGGCGCCTATCGCTTCCGGCTCGGCGCCTATCAGCTGACCGCGATCTATGACGGCCTGTGGCCGGTCAAGATCGAAGACAACTTCATCCGCAATGCCAGCAATGCGCAGGTCGAGGCCTCGCTCGCCGCGGCGTTCCTGCCGCCCGGCATTTTGCAGATCAACTTCACCGCGCTGGTGGTGAACACCGGGCGCAAACTGGTGCTGATCGATACCGGCACGGCGGGCCAGATCGTCGACAGCGCCGGCACCCTCTCGACAATCTCGCCGTCGCCGGCATCAAGCCGGCCGCGATCGACACCGTCCTGATCTCCCATTTTCACCCGGACCACATCAACGGCCTCAAGGACAAGAACGGCCGCAAGATTTTCTCGAATGCGGAAATCGCCGTGCCGGAGGCGGAATGGGCCTACTGGATGAACGAAGCGAACATGGCCGGCACGTCGCCAATTGTTCACAAGTACTTCCTCAACGCGCGCCGGATTTTCCGTGACCTCGCAAGCGAGGTGAAGCGCTTCACGCCGGGCAGCGAGCTCGCGCCGGGCATCACCGCAATCGCGGCGCCGGGGCACACGCCCGGCCACGTCGCCTTCAGCGTTGCATCCGGCGTTCACTCGATGCTGGTGCTCGCCGACACAGCACGAAACCCGGAGCTGTTCGTGCGCCATCCGGAATGGCAGCCGAGCTTCGACATGGACGGCGACGTCGCGGTCGGCTCGCGCCGGCGGCTACTCGACCAGGCCGCCGCCGACAAAATGCTGGTGCACGGCTATCACTTCCCGTTCCCGGCGATCGGCCACATCGCAAAAGCCGGGACGGGCTTCGAGCTCGTCCCGGCCATGTGGCAGCCGTTGTGACGCCTAGCGGCGCGCCTTGCGCTTCTTGCGCGCGCGCGGCTCGCTGACCGCGTCGAGCCGCAGACCGCTGACGGTCAGAGCAGCATCGAGGCCGCCCTGCGCGGCGAGCGAGAATGGCTGCAGCGTGAACGAGTTGTTGAGTTCGCCGACCAGCGCATTGGCGCCGACGCCGACGGCGATGGTCGCTTCCGCGCTGGCGCCGTAATAGCCGCCCGCGAGCGCGCCGGGGCCGGGACGCGAGGGCGCAAACACCCACCAGCCGATCCGTCCGCCGGTCGTCCAGCCGACGTCAATGCCGAGCCGGGTGATGTAGCCGCGATAGACGTCGCGCGGCTGGCCCTCACCGTAGAATGTGCAGCGCAGCTCCTTGCTCGACACGATGACATAGCCGACGCCCGGCGCGACATCGCAACGCAACACGCCGACGCGGATATCGGCCTGGGCCGGAGCAGCTGCAGCGATCACTGAACCCGCAGCGAAAAGCGATAAAAGCAATTTCTTCATAACGAACTCCTTGGTGTTTGATCGTCGGGTCGGCACTGCTAACAGCAGCCGCTTCGTGGCCGAATTTTGATCCGGCTACATCTTCGATAATTTGTCGTAGTTGACAGCCTGAGCGTAGCTCATCTTGGCGGTCGCATCTGCCGAACCGGTCACCGTCACGAGAAATTTATTCGCGACCACGGTGTGGATGTCGCCTTCGCGGGTCTGGATGGCGCGCATATTCCCCACGCGGATGATCTTGCCCATGGCGCCCGCAATGGCGGGATTATTGAGCAGCGTGGCGTATTGCATGATCATGGCGTTGTCGCCGGTTATGGTGACGTCGACATTGTCGCCCTTCGCATTGTTGTAGGTGCGCGTCGCGGTCGATGCGCCGAACACATTGGCGCCGATCGCGGTGGCCTGTGCGGCTTCCGCCTTCCAGCCCGACAACGGCGCCGGCAACAGCGCGGCAAAGCCCTCGGCGTTCTTCTGCCCGACCAGCTGCGACGCCAGATCGAGGTTCTGCTTGGCGCCGGCGAGATCGCCGCCCTGATAGGCCTTGCGCGCCTGCTCGATCGCATCGGTGATGTCGTCGGCCAATGCAAACACAGGCGCCGCGGCAACGAACGCCGCGGCGCATAGGATACGGATCAACGTCATGAAGCCCCCTCCGGAATCAGTGGAGGCAGATTAGCAATTTTTCGCTCTACAAACTGCTCAACCGAAATCCCGCGAACACGCCGAGCCCCGGCCGCATCCAGCCCAACGGCTCCTGATAGTCGGCGTCGAACAGATTATCGATTCGCGCGAACAGCTCGGCATTCGGATTGACCCGGTAATTGGCCGCGAGGTTCACCACCGTATAGCCGGGCGCAACGACGCGAGCGCTGGAGGCGCGGTCGAAGTCGATCCACTCCGAGACATAGACGGCGCTCGCCGTCACGGTCCACGGCGCGGACGGCTGCCAGATCACCGTGCCGCTCAGCTTGTGATGCGGCCGGCGAACCAGCTCGAGGTCGGTGGTGGCGTCCTTCGCATTGGTCTGCGTGTAGTCGACCCGCACTTTCCAATTCTCGTTCAGCGTCGCGGCGGCGAACGCCTCGACGCCGTTGATCTCCGCCTTGCCGATATTGGCGTTGGTGAAGAGCAGCGGGCCGCCCAGCACGAATTGAATGAGATTGGTGATGTCGCTGCGGTAGTAGGTCGCGCCGAAGCTCACGCGATTATTGAACAGCGGCTGCTCAAAGCCGACATCCCAGCCGATGCTTTCTTCCGGCTTGAGGTTGCGGTTGGCGGCAAAGAGGTTGACCGGGTCGTCGCCGAACAGCTCCAGCAGGCTCGGCGCCTTGAAGCCCGTGCCGTAGGTCGCCTTCAGCTTGGTCTCGGTGCCGGGCACGATGAAAGCCGGCGCAACCCTCCAGGTCTGATGACCGCCGAACGCATCGTTATTGTCGTAACGCACATTGCCGACCAGGAAGAACCGGTTGAGCCATTGCAGCTGCAATTCGGCGAATCCGGCATCGTTGCCCCGCGAGGCCTGCACGGCCGGCACCTTGACGCGGTCTTCTTCGTGCTCGAGGCCGAGCAGCAAGGTCTGTCCCGGCAGGAATTTGATGTCGCCGCGCCAGTCATATTTATCGCGCCAGCCGGTGAAGGTCTGTGGCGCGATGCCGGGATCGCTCGACGTGCGGGTCGAGTAGGTGTGGTTGTAGCCGATCGTATTGGTGAACAGGCCGTCGAATCCCCGCCACACCGCTTCGGCGCGCCCGTAACCCTGCTCGGCGATCTGGTTGGTTCGCTCCGCGTTCGGCACGAACAGGAACGTTCCCAGGTCGAACGAGTCGTTGGTGAACATCAGCTGGGAACGCGTCAGCCGGCTGTACACATTGACGCTGAAAGCATCGGTGAAGTCGATGCCGTAGCGGCCCGAATAGGTCAGGTTGTCGTAGAAATCGTTGTTGCGCCGCTGGCCCGGCGGCAGCGATGCGTCCGGCGTCACCGGCGTGCCGCCGGCCCGGAAATGCGCGACATTAAAGCTGTAATTGAAGCGTTCGAACGCGCCGCTCAATCCGACCGCCTGGTTGAAGGTGCCAAACGAGCCGCCTTCCAGCCCGACGTTCATTTTCGCCGGGCCCTCGCCTTTCTTGGTGGTCAGGTAGATCACCCCGCCGATCGCATTGGCGCCGTACAGGCTGCTCTGCGGCCCGCGCAGGATCTCGACCTTTTCGAGATTCGAGGTCAGCAGATGCGCGAAATCGACCGCGCCGTTCGGACTGGTCGGGTCGCTGATGTCGATGCCGTCGAGCAGCACCTTGACGTGGTTGGCATTGGAGCCGCGGATGAACACCGCGGTCTGGCCGCCCGGCCCGCCGGTCTGCACCACGTTAAGTCCCGGCTGCATCTGCAGCAGATCCGGAATGGTGCGGCGCTGCTCGCGCTCGATCTCCGCTGCGGTAATGACAGTGACCGAGCTCGCCAGCTCGTTTTGCGGCGTCGGAATCTGCGTCGCGCTCACCGAGATCGGCGGCAGCACGACCTCTTGATGCTGCTCTTGCGCCTGCGCGGCGCCGGCGCAAACCGCCAGCGCCCCCGTTAAACCTGCCTTCCAGCCCATAGCCCACGCTCCTTCGGTCGCGCGAACGCCGGTGGCGTCGCGCATTGGGTGAAACCAAGCCCGATGCGAAGAAGCGCGGACGCACTTTGCCTGTCGGCTCGCTACGTCTTTTGCTCGAAGTCGTGGGAGTTTTCGTCTCTCACGGCCTTCGCACCGGCATTGACGTCACCGCTGCGAAAGACCGCTCCGTATGGACGCCCCGTCCACCGGTTGGGTGACTGCGCTGGCAGGTCTCCTGGCTCGCGGGTCTTTGTCTCTCGTCCGGCCTTCCCGGTTGCCCAGTGGCCGTAGATTGGACGAGCGACTCGCCGCTTACAGTTGCGGGGGCAGCCACGGATTTCCGTGCAAATACGGGCTCCGTGTTCCCTCTTTCGTCTCCGGCTTGCGCCGAAGAACCAGCACGCGCGAATGTTCGCTTGAGCCTGCAATTGAGTCAAGCCGGGCTGCGCCCACCCAATCCATTCTCACTTTTTTGCGAGGCCACGGATTAAGGCCGCGACGCGATTGTTTTGTCATGATCACGCCGCGCTTAATGCGCTATCTTTTCCCCCTCAACGAAAGCGAGGACGACATGACGACCCTCCGCCTCCTCCGCCATGCCGGAATTTTTGCCGCTGCCGCCCTGATCGCAATCGCGGTCGGCGGCAAGCCCGCCGCCGCGGTCGGCACCGATTCTCCGCCGCCCTCCACCGGCTCTGACAAGCCCAAGGACGACAAGAAGAAGTCCGAGAAGAAGAAAAAGGACAACAACAGAGCCTGCGCGAGCTGCAGCAGGACAAGGCCGCCTATGCGAAATTCCTCGACGGCTATCGCGCCGCGCGCGACATGATCCTCGACGGCAAGTACGAGCAAGGCATCGCCGCGATGCATGCGCTCGGCTACGACAACCATCCCGACGTCGCCAATTATGTCGGCTATTCCTATCGCCGGCTCGGCGACTACGACCAGTCCAAGCACTGGTATGAGCTCGCGCTCGCCGCCGACCCGAAGCACGCGCGCACCTGGTCGTATTACGGCATGTGGCAGGCCGAGCAAGGCAACCGCCTCAAGGCCGAGGACTTCCTGCAGAAGGTGAAGCTGATTTGCGGCAATGAGAGCTGCAAGGAATTCACCGAGCTTCGCGCCGTGATCGACGGCAAGGCGAGCTACTAAGCAGCGGCGTTACGAAAATGAGCGAGGGCCGGAGCGATCCGGCCCTCGTTTGATTTTGACGTTACGCGCGCCCGCCGCTGCTGCGGCAGACAATAGAAGTGCTACGGCACTTGCTTGGTCGCCGTAACGGCGCTGATGCACTTGTTGTTTTCCTTGCGCGTCAGATACATCGTCCGGGCCAGTCCGTTGGTTACGTTGTTGGATGTGAAATCTCCGGCGCGCATGGTCCAGGTCATTGCCGGGTCGCCGTTGGGAGTGAACGTGAAGATGCCATCGTTACCGGTGCCGGTAATGCTAAAGGTACCAGTGACGTTTTCCGTATGTGGTGCGATGTTGCCATTGGCCGCGGTCCTTACAGAAGCGCCGGCGACGATGCTCATCTCAAGTTGAGCCGATCCGGCCGATGAGGCCGCGTTCGGAAAAGTAATTGAGCCGACCGCGATATTGATCTCGCCGTCGTCGGGGACGTTAAGCGCCGTGACGGCGGGACCATCCGTGCCGTTTGAGCGCTCGACGCTGGCCGTTGTGGTCGAGAGCAGGGCCACGCATTGGGTGAAAGACATCAGAATATATTTGCCGGCGACCCTTGGCGCGGCGTGAGCCGTTTGCGCCATGGCCAGCACAGCAGCGCCCGCCAACAATCCTGTCGTGATCTTCATAACGTCCCCCAAGAGTTGGGCCGTCCACGTCAGTTTTCTTGCTTTTGTTCGGACGGCACGAAGGCCTTCGGCTTGTGCCGCAAGGCTTAAAAAGTCGCGTCTGATTCCAGCGCAGCTTGTACGACTTGCCGGGCGCGCCAGCAAGCTAACGAGGGCTGGAGCAGTCCGGCCCTCGCTTGATTTGATTAATGCAGTGGGCCGCCTCGGGTTGGTCTCATTTGCTTACGAGCCCGCCCGCTCGCCCCCGCGCCATAACCATGAGGCCAGCGCCACAGCAATGAGCGCGCCCACGATCTGGGCAATGATGAAACCCGGCACTCCGGCGGGTGCGATACCGGCGAACGTATCCGAGAATGCCCGCGCGATTGTGACAGCAGGATTGGCAAAAGATGTCGAGGCGGTGAACCAGTAAGCGGCGGTGATGTAGAGGCCGACCGCGAATGGCGTGGCGGAAGGCGTGCGCGCCAGGCAGCCGAAGATCGTCAGCAGCAATCCGAACGCGGCGACCGCTTCGGCAAACCATTGCCCGATGCCGGTGCGAACCGTTGTCGCGAACTGCCAGACCGGCAATTCGAACATGATGTGCGCGGCGAAGACGCCGGCGATCCCTCCCCCCACCTGCGCCAGCACATAGAGCGGCGCATCACGCCACGGCAGATCGCCGCGGATGGCGAAGGCGCCGGTCACCACCGGATTGAAATGCGCCCCGGACACCGGGCCGAAGATCAGGATCAGCACCGTCAGGATCGCGCCGGTCGGAATCGTATTGCACAGCAGCGCAATGGCGCCGTTGCCACCCGCGAGCTTGAAGGCCATGACGCCGGAGCCGATCACGGTGGCGAGCAGAATGGCCGTGCCGGTGAACTCGGCCACCAGCCGCCGAGGCGTCGACTCCATCAGGTCGACGCTTTCTCGCTGGCGGGCGCCATTGCGCCGATCTCTCTCAACTTGTGCTGCAGCGAAAGCCTGTCGAGGCTCCGCAGCGGCAAGGCTGCGAACGCGGCAATGCGCTGATGCAGCATGCGGTACGTATCCTTGAAGGCCAGCGCCACTTCCGCCGGCGAGCCCTGCGCCGCCGCCGGATCGGGCACGCCCCAATGCGCGGTCATCGGTTGCCCCGGCCAGAACGGACAGGCTTCGCCCGCCGCGTTGTCACAAACGGTGAAAACGAAATCGAGCTTGGGTGCACTCGGCGTTGCAAACTCGTTCCACGATTTGGAACGAAGCGCGGTGACATCGTGGTCGAGGCTTCTCAGCAATTTGACGGCTTCCGGGTGGACCGCCCCCTTCGGCTGGCTGCCGGCGCTGTAGGCGCGAAACTTCTCGCTGCCCAGCTTGCTCATGATCGCTTCGGCCAGGATCGAGCGCGCCGAATTCCCGGTGCAAAGAAAAAGCACGTTGAGGAGCGCGTCAGGCATGGGCGCGTCTCCTTGCCTTTGACGGCGTGCAACAGGCGTTCGCCAAAGCCGGCGTGCATATTTCCGGATGCCCGTTGCAGCAATCCTTCATCAGAAAGCCGATCAGATCCCGCAGATTGTCGTAGCTCGCGCTGTAGATGATCGAACGCGCTTCGCGCCGCGCTTCGATCAGGCCGGCGCGATCCAGCTCCTTGAGATGAAACGAGACATTGGAGGGCGAGGCCTTCACCGCCTCGGCGATGTCCCCGGCAGACACGCCGTCCGGCCCGGCGCGCACCAGGCGCTTGACGATCAACAGCCGGGTTTCCTGCGACAGCGCCGCAAACGCGGAGATGGCTTGACCTGTATTCATATTTCAATAATCCTTGAATTATTGAATGAATAACCGATGGAACCGGGTTGCCAAGCCGGCCTTGCAGATAACGAACGAGGGCCGGAGCGATCCGGCCCTCGTTTGATTGTGATTATTTGAAGTAGTGCACAATCAAGGTTCGATAGCTCAAAGTGACGGTTTGACCGCCGCCGCTCCGAAACCGCATCTTGAGCTTGTGCGACGCCCGGCGTGACGTCCGGGCACACGTAGTTCATCGAGCGAGCGCTTGGGTGCGTGATGCTTGTGCTGCCGGGAACGAAGAAAACCGCGCCAGGCTCGCAAATCGTCATTCCGTCGACCACCGGCTGCACCACCATCGTCTCGTTTGCAGCAGCACTTCCGCCTCGGCCGAGAACGAGACGAAGACGCAGTCGGGTATGGTGCCGCCCTGCACGATACCGAACGCCGCTGCCGATCACGTCGACATAGCCGTTCGACGTGGTCGACACAACGTTCTTCGAAACCATAATCGCTGCATGGGTCACCGAGCATGATGTCCTTTTCGATCGGCGACGCCTCCGACTCCGGGCGTCGAAGAAAGGTGGCAGCAAGGGCCGCCGTGATGACGACGCCGCTAAACGACTGCATGTAACGCATTGCTGCCTCCCTTACGCGCGCGCTTCGAGGATGAGATTGAACGGCGTCTGCTTGGCCTTGCGGAACTGGCCGAACCCCGCCTTTTCGAACACGTGGCCGAGACGCGCCTCGCCCGCCTGGGCGCCGAGCACGTGGGTGCCGTTCTCGGAGATCGCGTGCGCGCAGCACATCGTCGTCGAGGCCGAATAGTAGAGCCGGCCGATCGGGTTGATGTTGTCCTCGACCTTGTCGCCCGCGTAAGGCTCGATCAGCATCACGGTGCCGTCGCTCGCCAGCGACTTCCTCGCATGCGCCGCCGCGTCGACCGGCCGGCCCATGTCGTGCAGGCAGTCGAAGAAGCAGATCAGGTCGTAGTCCTGCTTGGGATAGGCGGCGGCATCCGCGACCTCGAACGTCACCCGGTCGGCGACGCCCGCCGCCCGCGCGACCTTGCGCGCGGTTGCGATCGAGTCGTCGATGGCCGTCGAAGCCCCAGAACCGCGAGTTCGGATAGGCCTGCGCCATCAGCACCGTCGAATGGCCGTGGCCGCAGCCGACGTCGGCCACTTTGGCGCCGCGCTCGAGCTTTGCCGTGACGCCGTCGAGCGCCGGCAGCCATTCGCTGACCAGGCTGCCGCGATAGGCATTGCGGTAGAACGCCGCCACCCCGCAGAACAGCCGCTCGTCGTGCTCGCCCCACGGCACGCCCGCGCCGGTGCTGATCGCCTTGAGCGCCTTCGGCTCGTCGAACCACATCGAGGCAGACGACCTGCCAGGCGGTCGGAATGAACACCGGTGATGGTGTCCTCCGCCAGCACATAGGCCTGCTCGGCGGAGAGCTCATAGGTCGCGCTCTTGGGGTGATAGTCGATGTAGCCGGCCGCGACCTGCGAATTGAGCCACTCGCGCACGTAGCGCTCGGCGCAGCCGCTGCGCTTGGCGACTTCATGCGAGGAGAGCGGGCCGGCGCCCTTCATCGCCTTGTAGAGCCCGAGCTTGTCGCCGAGGCTGACCATCACGCCGCCATAACCGGCCGCGAGGTCGCCCACGACCTTGCCGAGCAATTCATTCAACTTGCCTTCATTCAGTCCCATCACATGTCTCCAACAGGGTGGCGAAACGTCGCGTTTCGCCTTGTGATGGTCATGGCGGTTGCCGGCTGTTTTGGTGAGTGGCAGGTTCGCCAAAACCGGTTCGTTTATGCCAATGCACCGCCGAGATGAGCGATGAGTGAAGCAAGCCGCCAGCTCCACGTCAGCCTTGTGGCGATCCCGGACGCCGTCATCTCGACGTTGACCGGGATCTACGACGTGCTGAACGGCTTCAAGATGCTCGCGAAGTACGATGCCGTCTTCCCCAAGGAGCCGCCGTTTCACGTCGAGATCGTCAGCGAAACCGGCGCGCCGGTGATGCTGGCCAGCGGCCTGCCCATCACTGTCAGCCGCGGCATCGCCGACCTGCAATCGACCGACATCGTCATCGTGCCGTCGATCCTGCTCGATGATGACGATGTCTGGGAAAAAGGGCGCTACCCCGAACTGGTCGAAGTGGCTTGCGCGCCATGCACGAGCGCGGCGCGGTGCTGTGCTCGGCGTGCTCGGGACTGTTCCTGCTGGCCGAGACCGGGGTGTTCGACGGCGCGGAGACCACGGTGCACTGGGGCTACGCCGAACCGTTTCGCGCCTCCTATCCTGACGTTCCGATCTTTCCGGAGCGCGTGCTTGTCATCGCCGGCGAGCGCCAGCAGTTCGTGACATCCGGCGCGTCAATGAGCTGGCACGATCTCGCGCTCTATCTGGTCGCGCGCTATGTCGGCGCCACCGCGGCGCAGGCGATGGCGCGCTCCTTTGCGCTGCAATGGCATCATGATGGGCTTGCGCCCTACATCGTGTTCGACGGGCCGAAGAGCCATGGCGATGCGGAAATCATCGCCGCGCAGGAATGGCTGGCGGCGAATTTTTCGGTCGGCAGTCCGGTCGAGGAGATGATCCGCCAGTCCGGCCTCGCCGAGCGCACCTTCAAGCGGCGCTTCACGCAAGCGACCGGCTTTTCGCCGATCGACTACGTGCAGCGGCTGCGGGTCGAAGATGCCAAAAGGCGGCTGGAGCGCACCGAAGCGCCGGTCGACGAGATCAGCTGGAAGGTCGGCTACGAAGACCCGGCATTTTTCCGCCGTCTGTTCAAGCGCACCACCGGGCTTTCGCCGGGTCTCTACCGGCGACACTTCAAGATTCCGGAATTCGCCAGCGGCTCTCCTGCGCGATCAAAGTGACGTCGTCTCCGCGACGATCCATTGGTGATAGGCGGGATCGACACTCTCGACCGGCAACACCATGATGGCCGGCGTCTCATAAGAGTGCAGCTCTTTCACCGCGGCGGAGGCGGCGTCCGCCAGCGAGGCGCGCGTTTTAACCATCATCACCACCTCGTCGGCGCGCTCGATCGCGCCCTTCCACCAATAATGCGAGACCATGCCCGGCAGAATGTTCACGCACGCCGCAAGCCGCCGCGAAACGATCTCGCGCCCCGCCTTCTCCGCCTCGACAATCGAGGGCCAAGTCGTATAGAGCAGCACCGCGCGTTCCATGGATTTGCTTTAGCTTAGCCGATGAAAGACCCGCAACAGCGCTTCAAGACCATCGCCTTCGTCGCCTCGTCAACGCCGGAGGCGCGCGACGCATATGACAGGCTCGAGAAGCTCTACGGCAATTGCGATCCGAAATCGGCCGATGTGATCGTCGCGCTTGGCGGCGACGGCCTGATGCTGCAAACCCTGCACAAGTTCATGACCTCCGGCAAGCCGATCTACGGCATGCATCGCGGCACGGTCGGCTTCCTGATGAACGACTACGCCGCCGAGCGGCTGCAGGAGCGGCTCGCCGCCGCGCAGCTCACCGTCATCCATCCGCTGCTGATGTGCACCAAGGATCAGTCCGGCAAGAGCCGCGAGTATTACGCCATCAACGAAGTGTCGCTGTTCCGCCAGAGCGCGCAGGCCGCGCATCTGCGCATCCTGATCGACGGTCAGGAGCGGCTCGCCGAGCTGGTCGCCGATGGCGTTCTGGTCGCGACGCCGGCCGGATCGACCGCCTACAATCTCTCGGTGCAGGGCCCGATCATTCCGATCAATGCATCGCTGATGGCGCTCACGCCGATCAGCCCGTTCCGCCCTCGCCGCTGGCGCGGGGCGCTATTGCCGAGCAAGGCCAAGGTGACGATCGAAGTAATGGAAGGCGGAAAGCGCCCGGTGGCGGCGGTGGCGGATCACGACGAGGTCCGCTCGGTCGCCTCCGTGGACATCAGCACGGATGCGTCGATCGCCATCAACATGCTGTTCGATCCGGGCCACAACCTGGATGACCGCATTTTGCGCGAGCAATTCGGGTTTTAAGCCCGGTTCCCATACTAAACCATTCCTTAACAGGCCCCGTTTAGCTTCGCTTCGCAGGTTTCGGGGGACGCCCCTTCCCGGGGCAGCCAATGGTTCGTATCGAATTCAGCAAGCTGCGCTTCCTCGTCATTGACGACAATGCGCATATGCGCCGCATTCTGCGGACGCTGCTGCATGGGTTCGGCGCGCGCGACGTCAACGAGGCGGAAGACGGCGCAGCGGGGCTTGAAGCGTTCACCGCCTACATCCCCGACATCATCATCACCGATTGGGCGATGCCGATCTTCGACGGCCTCGAGCTCACGCAGATGGTGCGCCAGCCCGGCGCCAACGCGAACCCGTATGTCGCGATCATCATGCTGACCGGCCACTCGGAGAAGAAGCGCGTCACCTCGGCGCGCGACGCCGGCATCACCGAATTCCTGGCGAAGCCGATCTCGGCCAAGGGGCTCTACGAGCGCATCGTCAACGTGGTCGCGTGCCCGCGGCCGTTCGTCAAAACCAACACCTATTTCGGGCCGGACCGCCGGCGCATGACGAACCCCAATTATACCGGCCCCGAGCGGCGCAAGGGCGGCAAGGCGGACGTCATCCGCCAGCCCGCGCTGCTCGACAAAGTGAAGTCGGGTTGAAAGGACTAAAGCGTATGGCGCAGAAAGACACCGCATCGCGCTCGACCTTCGCGGATCACGAAGTGATCACGCCGGAGAACAAGCTGCGCAAGCATGTTTCGCATCGGCCGCTTGGCCCGGGCGAAGAAGATCCGGTGGCGCGCGCCGAGAAGGCGCTTGCCGAGCTGTCGGTCGAATTCGGCTCGTGGATGGAGCAGGAGTGCGAGCGCCTCGACAAGGCCCGCGTGACCGTGAAGGCGACCGGCTTCACCAAGAACGCCAAGGAGGCGCTGTTTCACGCCGCGCATGACATCAAGGGCGAAGCCGCGACCTTCGGCTTTCCCAATGTCGCGGTCGCCGCCGACAGCCTGTGCCGCCTGCTTGAATACGCTCCGGACGCACACAAGATTCCGCTCGCTCTGGTCGACCAGCATGTCGATGCGGTTCGCGCGATCTTCCGCGAATATTCACGTTCGGATGCGGTCGATCTTGCCAATCTGCTCAACCGGCGGCTTCGCGAAGTGACGGACGAGTTCCTGGTGCATCACAACAAGCACCGGCCGGATGTGCTCGCCTCGATCGCAGGCCCGAGCATCGTTCCCGGCGGCTGATTTTCGTATTGCAGCTCAGGCCGCGTAGGCGATCAGTCGCTGCTCGCTGGGGCCAATCTCGTCAGCCACCAGATCCTCGCAGAACATGCGCGCTTCATCGCGCGCGGCTTCGACCGCGAAGCGCTGCAACGCGGTGAGCAGCGGCACCATCTCGCCTTCCGCATCTTCGCTGCACCGCTCGAGCACGTAATCGACAATGCGCCGCTTCAGGCGCGCCGTGTCGGAATGCTCGCCGACCAGCAGGCCTTCGCGCATCGCGATGATTGCTTCACGGAAGGCGGGATAGGCCGCATCCGGCAATCCGGCCTTGCGATAAAGCGCATGGAAGCCGGACACCGAGCGGTCATGGATGTAGCTCGACACGGTCTCGAGCGGCAGCCCGCACAGCTCGGTCACGGCCTCTTCGAACAGCACGATATTGCCGGACAGGATCGCGCGCAGGATCAGCCCGGCGGTGAGCTGGCCGCTGTCGCGCAAGTGCGACACCAGCGCGCCGATTTCGGCTTCCGGCGTTTGCGCGGCAAGCACGATGGTCGCCTTTTCGCAGGCCTCGCGCACCGCATATTGAGCATGGTCCTGCGGCATCCAGTGCTTTGACGAGACGAAGCCGGCCAGCGTCTGCGACAGCTTTGCCAGCACGGCCTGGCGCGTCGCCGCCGGCAGGTCCCTCGCCCCATCAGGTTTTCACGGATCGGCGCAAGATGGCCGAACCGCTCGACAATGCGGTCGAGCGAGAACAGCGCGATTTCGGCGCCCGGATTTTCGAGCAGCGCAAGACACGCCTGCGCGGCGCCGACTTCCGCGATCGCGGCGGCAACCGCGCGCGGCAGCAGGAACCGCGATGCGATCACGGCTTGCGATTGCGGATGCGCGGTGGCGACGAGATCGACCAGGTCGGTGTCGCGCAACAGCGGCGAACGCTCCAGGATCGGTGTGGCAATCAGGGGCTGATCGGTCGCAAGCGCATGCACGATCACCGGCGGTGCGGCCTGGCTCGAGGCGAACACCTCGGAAAGCGCGCGCCGCACCAGCGGCGACGGATCGTCGAGCAGCATCGTCATCGCGCCTTCAGCGGCGGCGCGATCATCGGGCGACAGATCGGAATGGAGATAGGCGCGCGCGAGCGCGGAAGTGGCATCGGCCCGCTCACCGGGCGGGGCATTGCGCAGCCACTGCAAAAACTGACGAACAATCATCCGACCAACCGACGCAACGACAAGCCGCGGACACTGCGGCAAAGGTCAGCCTACGCGGCGAGGCTTAACAAACCCTTCACCATGATTATTGAGCGGGTGTTAACGACGAAAATCGAGCTCAGGTGCCGCTTTTCGTCTTTTTGCCGGCCGGCGCCGGCTCGATGTCGGTGAACAGGTTGACCGGCCGCGCGCCGGTGTCGGCCGCGTTCGGCGTCGTCCACAATCCGCGCACCATCGGCGAGACGCCGCGGCTCGACGTCGTGTCCGAGAACATCGAGCGGAAGAACGGCTCTGCGGCCCGCGCCGGCGGTGCGGGCGGCGTAGCCGCATAGGCCATCGGCGCCGCGGCCGCTTCGGCGTAAACCTTCGCAACTCCCGCCGTGTCCGGAATGCGAGACACCGCTACCGCCACATCCGGCGTGCGCTTCACCGCGTTGTCCGGCGGCAGCGCGCCGCGCAACGGGCCGCTCACCTCGACGATCGCCGGCGCATTGTTGGCCCGCGCATTCTCGAATTTTCCGGTCAGCACGCGGTAGACCTCGGCGGTGCTGCGCGCATTGCCCGACTTGTCGAAGAAGATCGCGCGGTTGGCGCCCGACGGCCTGCGAAAACATCGATGCCGCGGTGGTATTGGGCTGGTGCACCGCGGCGCGGATCAGGCGTGACGCGCCATCGGCGCCGAGAAAATGCGCGATATAGAGCTCGCCTTCGGTCGGTTGCCGGCCGAGCCCGTCGGCAAGCTGCGCCGCATTATTCTGCGCATAGGCGCCCGCCATCATCGCGCTGACTTTCGGGTTATTGCGCAGGCTCATGATCGCGCTGCGCGCATGCGGATCCGAGACCTCGTAGCGCCCGTCGGCCGCCCGCGAAATATTGGCGGCGAAATTGCCGAGGCCGAGCCTCGGCCCCGACTCCTTCATGGTGGCGAGCCAGGTCTGGTCGATGAACTGGTAGAGCCCCTGCGCGCTCGAGGTCGAAGCCTGCGCCTGCGGATTGAAATTCGACTCGATCTGCGCGGTCGCCAGCAGATAGCCGAAGCTCGCGCCGGTCGAGCTCGCCGCCTGCCGGATCGCGCCGGCAACTTGCGGCGGCGCACTATTGGGCTGGACCAGCATGACGCCGGTTATCCTTTCGCAGACTTTGGGCTAAACCACGCCGGACTGGCCTTTGCGGGCTCTGCCGAGCATGGGCAAGTATGGTAAATGAAAGCTTAATGCCGGGAGACGAGCGATGCAGGCAACCGAGCAGCGGCACAAGCGCGGCGGGCTTTATTTCGAGGATTTCGAGGTCGGCAAGACCTACGAGCACCGCTATACGCGCACCGTCACCCAGATGGACAACATGTTGTTCTCCAACATGACGCTCAATCCGCAGCCGCTGCATATCGACCGCGAGTTCTGCGAGAAGGAGACCGAGTGGGGCCAGCCGCTGATGAACTCGCTGTTCACGCTCGGCCTGATGATCGGCATCCAGGTCTCCGACATGACGGTCGGCACCACCATCGCCAATCTCGGCATGACCGACGTGAAATTCCCCAACCCGCTGTTCGAGAACGACACCATCCATTGTGAGACCAAGGTGGTGAACAAGCGCGACTCGAAGTCGCGGCCCAACGCCGGCATCGTCGAATTCCACCACAAGGCCTTCAAGCAGGACGGCAAGCTGGTGGCCGAGTGCCACCGCCAGGCCTTCATCATCAAGCGGCCGAAGGCGTAATGCGTTCACTTCTGTTTGTGCCCGCCGATAGCGGGAAGAAGCTCGACAAGGCGATGGGCTCCGGCGCCGACGGCGTCATCATCGACCTCGAAGATTCCATCACCGCCGAGAAGAAGGCCGAGGCGCGCAAGAGCGCATTCGACTTCCTCAAGGATGCGAGCAAGGCCGCGAACCGGCCGCGCCTGCTGGTGCGCATCAACGGCCTCGAGACCGGCATGACCGACGACGATCTCGCGGCGATCGTGCCGGGCACGCCCGACATCATCGTGTTTCCCAAGGCGGAAGGCGGCGCCAGCGTCATCCATCTCGATGCGAAGTTGAACGCGCAGGAAGCCATTGCCGGCCTGCCGGAAGGCTCGATCAAGATTTTGGCGCAGGGTGTCGAAAGCGCGATGGGCATATTCAAGGCCGGCGAATTCCGCGATTGCAGCAAGCGGCTGATCGGCATGACCTGGGGCCCGGAGGATCTGTCGTCCGAGCTCGGCGCCGAAGCCAATCGCGACGAGAACGGCCAGCTCACCGAGCCCTATCGCTTCGCGCGCTCGGTCTGTCTTTACGCCGCGGCGGTCGCGAAAGTGCCGGCGATCGAAACCGTGTACGTCGACTTCCGCAACACCGAGGGGCTGCGCCGCGACACGCAAGACGCGCGGCGCGACGGCTTCACCGGCCGCCTCGCCATTCACCCGGCGCAGGTGCCGGTGATCAACGAGGTGTTCGCGCCGACCGAGGCGGAGATTGTGAAGGCGAAAGCGGTGGTTGCGGCCTTCGCCGCCAATCCGGGCGCCGGCGCGGTCGGCCTCGACGGCAAGATGTACGACCGCCCGCACCTGGCACGGGCGCAAAGGCTGCTGGCGAGTCTCGCCAAGTAATTACTTCTTGTAGACCTTGTCCGGGTCGAAGCGCTTCTCAGCGTCTTTGAATTCCAGCGTGACGGCGCCGCCTTTGCCGAGCGGCACTGCGCGATAGAAGCACGAGCGCCGCCCGGTGTGGCATGCGCCCTCACCCACCTGCTCGACCTTGAGCCACACCGCGTCCTGATCGCAATCGACGCGGAGCTCCTTCACGCGCTGCAGATTGCCGCTCTCCTCGCCCTTCTTCCAGAGCTTCTTGCGCGAGCGGCTGAAGTACCAGGCCTCGCCGCTCTCGATCGTCTTGGCGAGCGCATCGGCATTCATGTGCGCGACCATCAGGAGTTCACCCGAGGCAGCATCGGTCACCACCGCGGTGATCAGCCCGTCGGCATCGTATTTCGGCGTGAAGGCTGCGCCTTCCTCGATCTCTTTGCTTGCTGCCATGACACATCGCTGCGGGCGTTACCCCGCAATCCTGCCGGTCAAACCTGAAACGAAACTTGGAACGAAACCTGGAACGACTTACGTGCCGCGCACCATGGCCATGAAGCGCACCTGCTCCTGCACATCGTCGCGGAACATGCCGGTGAAATGCGACGTCACCGTCAGCGCGCCCGGCTTGGTCACGCCGCGCAGCGACATGCACATATGCTCGGCCTCGATCAGCACGGCGACGCCGCGCGGCTTGAGGATCTCGTCGATCGCGGTCGCGACCTGCGAGGTCAGGTGCTCCTGCGTCTGCAGGCGCTGCGCATAGACGTCAACCAGGCGCGCGAGCTTCGAGATGCCGACCACGCGATCCACCGGCCGGTAGGCGACATGCGCCTTGCCGAAGAACGGCATCATGTGGTGCTCGCAATGCGAGTTGAAGCCGATCTCCTTGACCAGCACGAAATCGTCGTAGCCGGCGGTCTCGCTGAAGGTCTTGTCGAGCACGTCGACCGGGCATTCGTTGTAGCCCTGGAACAGCTCGCCATAGGCGTCGACCACGCGGCCGGGCGTATCGAGCAGGCCTTCGCGGTGCGGATTGTCGCCGGCGAAAGCGATCAGGGTGCGGACCGCGGCTTCGGCCTCTTCGCGCGAGGGGCGCGGGACGGCGCGCTGCGGCGCGGCGCGGACATGATCCGACAGGCCCTGTTTGGGCCATGCCGTGACATTGCCGGGCTTCACAATAGAAGGCTTCGGGCTCAAGTTGGACTCTTGGCGTCCATCGCGGGTCTCTCCGTTCGACCGGCCTTCATCACTGAAGGCCGGAGTGTCACCGGGGCCGCGTCGCACTCTGGGACGCCGCATTCCGATATCTGCCGGAACCTCGCGGGTTCCGATGAGCACCTATATATTCGTTTGAACGGCGTAGGCAATGCGAGCGCAGGAATAGCGGCCAAACGATGCTGAATGACGTTTATAACGCCCGGATTCTCGAACTTGCGGGCAATATTCCCCGGCTCGGGCGGCTGGAAAATCCGGACGCCAGCGCCACCGCCCATTCCAAGCTGTGCGGGTCCACCGTGACCATCGACCTCAAGATGGACGGCCCGGTGGTCAAGGATTTCGCCCATGACGTCAAAGCCTGCGCGCTCGGCCAGGCCTCGTCCTCGCTGATGGCGCGGCACGTGGTCGGCGCCAAGGCCGAGGATCTGCGCGCGCTGCGCGAGACCGTGCGCAAGATGCTCAAGGAGAACGGCCCGGCGCCGTCAGGGCCGTGGGCGGATTTCGCCGTGCTCGAGCCGGTGCGCGACTACAAGGCGCGCCACGCCTCGACGCTGCTGACGTTCGACGCCGTCGTGTCGGCGCTCGACCGCGTTGCAGCCAAGTAAGCCTTAGCGCGGGGCCATCCCACCGGTGCGCGGCGCAAGCTCGGCGCGCGCATTGGCCGGCACGCGGCACCGCGTTGCGAGCTGACCCATGCTGCGGCTCACGCCGGCATTGCCGACCCGGATCGCGGTCTTGAGCTTCTCGTTCGCGGTCCCGATCATCATCGAGGCGCTGCCCGCTCCCGAATAGGAGCGGAACAGGTTCACCGGAATGATGCCGGTCGCCGTCGTGGTGAGAACGCCATCCCGCAGTTCGGACGACGCCACCTTGAGCAAGGTGGTCTGGCCGCCGACGCGCAGGGTGACTTCGACCAGCGGTGTCGCCAGTAACGGGTCGTCGGCGCGGCGCTCCTCGGTGTAAGTGGCCGCATAGCCCTCGTCGGTGCCGCAAGCGAGATAAAGCCCGAAGCTGCCGATCTCATCGCCTTCGACGGTCAGCGGATGAGCGCGCGCCAGCACGTTGCCGCCGCCACGGCTGATGAGGGTCCAGCCCTGCTCCGGTGTCAGGTTCGAGCGCGCGGAGACCGGGATCGGCCTCGGCATGATCGACGCCGTGGTCGCAGGCGCAGCGCGCGCGACCGGCGGCTCCGCCATATCAAGTTGGGTGAGGCGAAGCTCGTCGCGGGTGAGCGCGTGCATCGGCTCCCACGGCGGGATGCGCAAAGCCAGCGCCAGAAGATCGATGCCTGCGCCCATCTCGGCGGTATAGCGGGCGAGACGCCCGATATCGCGCTGCACCAAAACAAGGTCCTCGGCCGAATAGTGCGCTGCGGTCGGATCGTCGCGGCGGTCGCCGAGCCAGATCTGATGGACCATCACCCGCGCTTCGGACGGAACCGCGCGTTGCACGCCGGCGAGCAGCACGAAGGCGCACATCGATTCACAGTCGGCGCGCGGCGACAATGTCGCCTGGCGCGGCTCCTGACCGGTGGCCGTCAGGTCCTTCACCCGGCCGACCGTGGTCGCGAGCTTGAGCGCGCGGACCTGACGGCCGAGCGCCATGGCGCCGAGCACCGAACCGCCGTCGGAATCCAGCACCAGGATGGCACCGTTGAGGTCGCGGCCGGACGTGAAATTGTGGAACAAGGTCGGGGTGTCGGAAGTGATTGCACCCGATGCAGAAATCAAAAGACGGCATTGAGAGCCGCAGCTCTCTGCCGGTCCTTCTTGCCGAAGCTCGAACTGCATTGGCAGTGAGCGAGCCGCGAATGCCGGAGCAGAAAATCCCACCACGCCTGCCAAAAAGACGCAGGCGACGCCAAGACGGCGAAGTATCATCACCTTCCCCCTTCTGACCGCGACGCCTCCCTTACCTTTCGCGTGGGTTGACCCACGACTCATTGGGCGTTGCGGCGATTCACCCCGTGACAAACTAATGACCGACCAGATTCGGTCTAGTGTAAAAAAGTCGCTTTGGGCGTCCAATCCTTGAGGCATGGAACTTTCGCCGATGACGGGCCGGGACAGCGGTTTATGGCTCGCGAGGCTGCCCCGTTTAGTGGGACGCGCGCTCATCTCGGTCTATCGCTACGGCATCTCGCCCATTCTCGGGCCGCGCTGCCGCCACCTGCCGACCTGTTCGGAATATGGCCAACGAGGCGATCGACCGGTTCGGATTGTGGGGCGGCGGCTGGATGACGCTTGGCTCGCATGCTGCGGTGCCATCCTTTGGGAACTTCCGGCCTCGACTTCGTGCCGCAGCAGCGACCGAAGGGTGCGCGCTGGTACCTGCCCTGGCGCTACGGCCGGTGGCGCGGCACCAATGGAACTCCGTAGTTGCGCGCGCTGAGCGCGCGCTATATCCCCTCCCGCATTCCGCTTACCTGCGCCCGTTCGCAGGAGTGAGCCACAGGAGTTGACTGATGGTCGCCCTGACCTTTCCCGACGGCGCACGCCGTGAATATCCCGCAGGCACAACCGGTCTCGACATCGCCAAGGGCATCTCGCCCTCGCTGGCCAAGCGCACCGTGGCGATGGCGCTCGACGGCGCGCTCGACCGATCTCTCCGATCCGATCGAGCACGACGCCAAGATCGAATTCGTCAACCGCGAAGACCCGCGCGCGCTGGAATTGATCCGGCACGACGCCGCGCATGTGCTGGCCGAAGCGGTGCAGACCTTGTGGCCCGGCACGCAGGTGACGATCGGCCCGGTGATCGAGAACGGCTTCTATTACGACTTCTTCCGCAACCAGCCGTTCACGCCGGAAGACTTCGACGCGATCGAGAAGAAGATGCGCGAGATCATCGCGCGCGACAAGCCCTTCACCAAGGACGTCTGGTCGCGCGACAAGGCCAAGCAGGTGTTCCGCGACAAGGGCGAGAACTTCAAGGTCGAGCTGGTCGACGCCATTCCCGGCAGACGAGCCGATCAAGATCTACAATCAGGGCGACTGGTTCGACCTGTGCCGCGGCCCGCACATGACCTCGACCGGCAAGGTCGGCAACGCCTTCAAGCTGATGAAGGTGGCGGGCGCCTATTGGCGCGGCGACAGCAACAATCCGATGCTGACCCGCATCTACGGCACCGCCTTCGCCAAGCA
The DNA here is from genome assembly GCA_963847325.1 of uncultured Alphaproteobacteria bacterium. Lineage (GTDB taxonomy): Bacteria > Pseudomonadota > Alphaproteobacteria > Rhizobiales > Xanthobacteraceae > Pseudolabrys. Next base: position 131,055 of record CAWJZD010000009.1, on the reverse strand, counting down.
GGACGAGCTCGACGCCTATCTCAAGCAGCTCGAGGAAGCCGAGCGGCGCGACCATCGCCGGCTCGGCCGCGAGCTCGATCTCTTCCACTTCCAGGAGGAAGGCCCCGGCGTCGTATTCTGGCACGCCAAGGGCTGGACGCTGTTCCAGGCGATCATCTGCTTACATGCGCCGGCGCCTCGACGGCGACTATGACGAAGTGAACGCGCCGCAGATGCTCGACAAGTCGCTGTGGGAGACGTCGGGCCACTGGGACTGGTACCGCGAGAACATGTTCGCGGCGCAGTCGGCCGGCGACGAGGCCGAAGACAAGCGCTGGTTCGCGATCAAGCCGATGAACTGTCCCGGCCACGTGCAGATCTTCAAGCACGGGCTCAAGAGCTATCGCGAGCTGCCGATCCGCATGGCGGAGTTCGGCGTGGTGCACCGCTATGAGCCATCCGGCGCGATGCACGGCCTGTTGCGCGTGCGCGGCTTCACGCAGGACGACGCGCACATTTTCTGCACCGAGGATCAGCTCGCCGAGGAATGCCTCAAGATCAACGATCTGATCCTGTCGGTCTATGACGACTTCGGCTTCACCGGCGACCTGGTCGTGAAGCTCTCCACCCGTCCGGAGAAGCGGGTCGGCTCCGACGCCTCGTGGGATCACGCCGAAGGCGTGATGTCGAAAGTACTGGAGACGATCGCGGCGCGCGGCGGCAATCGCATCAAGACCTCGATCAATCCCGGCGAAGGCGCGTTCTACGGTCCGAAGTTCGAATATGTGCTGCGCGACGCGATCGGCCGCGACTGGCAGTGCGGCACCACGCAGGTCGACTTCAACCTGCCGGAGCGGTTCGGCGCCTTCTACATCGACGCCGACGGCCAGAAGAAAACGCCGGTGATGGTGCATCGCGCGATCTGCGGCTCGCTGGAGCGCTTCACCGGCATTCTGCTGGAGCACTTTGCCGGCCACCTGCCCCTGTGGCTCGCGCCGCTCCAGGCCGTGGTCGCGACCATCACCTCGGATGCCGACGATTATGCGCGCGAGGCAACCGCGCTCGCCAAGCGCGCAGGGCTGCGCGTCTCAAGCGACCTGCGCAACGAGAAGATCAATTACAAGGTGCGCGAGCACTCGCTCGCCAAGGTGCCGGCGCTGCTGGTGGTCGGCAAGAAGGAAGCCGCCGAGCGCGCGGTCTCGATCCGCCGCTTCGGCTCGGAGAAACAGACGGTGATGCCGCTCGATGAGGCGCTCAAGATGCTCGCCGATGAGGCGGTGCCGCCGGATCTCAAGCGAACGCAGGCCAGCGCCGCGGCCTAAACGACGCGGAAACGCGCCGGCAGGTCGGCTTGCGCTGACGGACAGGCCAGCCGCGCGAGGAAGCTCTCGCTCCAGTGCGCGAGATCGTTGTCGGACAGGATCTTGAAAAGCTCGGCGTGGCGGTTGCGGCGCTCCTCAAGCGGCATCGACAGCGCGCGGTCGATCGCATTTCCGACGCCTTCCGCATCATAGGGATTGACCAGCAGCGCCGCCTTTAACTCGCGCGCCGCGCCGGCAAAGCGTGACAGGATCAGCACGCCGGGATCGGCGGGATCCTGCGCCGCGACATATTCCTTGGCGACCAGGTTCATGCCGTCGCGCAGCGGCGTCACCAGCGCGGCACGCGCGCCACGATAAAGGCCGGCGAGTTGCGCCTGGGTGTGGGTCTTGTTGATATAGCGGATCGGCGTCCACGCCGCCTCGCCATAGGCACCGTTGATGCGCCCCGCCGCTTCGCCGACCTGACGCCCGATCTCCTCATATTCCGGAACGTCGGTGCGGCTGGTCGGCGTGATCTGCAGGTATGTGCATTTGCCGCGCCATTGCGGAAACTGCGCCAGCAGCCGGTCGAACGCATCCATGCGCAGCGGCAGGCCCTTCGAGTAGTCCATGCGGTCGACACCGATGATCATGGCGCGGCCGTTGAGGCTCGCGATCACTTCGCGCACGAACTTCGCCTCGCTCGCTTTCTTGGCGAGCTCGGCGAAAGCGGCAGTCTCGATCCCGATCGGAAACGCCGCGAACTCCACGGTGCGCTCGAAGTACTGGAAGCTGTTGCCGCTCGCCCAGGACAGCCCAAGCTCCTGCGCGACGTAGCGCGAGAAATTGCCGGCATCGATATCGGTCTGGAAGCCGACCAGATCGTAATCGCACAGAGCGGAAATGAGCCGCTCATGGTTCGGCAGCGCCGTCACGATCTCCGGCGGCGGAAATGGAATATGCAGAAAGAAGCCGATGCGATTCTTGAAGCCGCGTTCGCGCAACGACCGCGCCAGCGGGATCAAATGATAGTCGTGCACCCAGACGATGTCGTCGGGCTTGAGGATCGCTTCGAGATGGCGCGCGAAGATGTCGTTGACACGGCTGTAGCCGCCGAAATCGCGCCGAGTGAATTCGACCAGATCCAGCCGGTAATGCAGGATCGGCCACAGCACGCCATTGGCAAAGCCGTTGTAGAATTCCTGATGATCGGCCTTGCCGAGGTCGATCGTCACATAGGTGATGCCCTCGTGCTCGACCGTACTGGCCGGCCCGGGTGTGGCGACCTTGCCGCTCCAGCCGAACCAGACGCCCTGGGTGGACGCGAGCGCCCCGTTGAGCGCCACGGCAAGTCCGCCCGCCTGCGCGCCTCGATCCGGCAGCGCGACGCGATTGGAAACGACCACCAGACGCGGCATTCAGGCTCCGTTATGTGGCAAAAAGCGCGATCCGCGCCGGCTGGATAACGCCGGAAAGTTCCAAAGGTTTCAGGAGCGCGCGAGCGCCTTGAGAGTGGCACGAAATGCGGCGGGGTCGGGGAAAATCCCGCGCAGGCCGGGATAGGCGCGCCCGACCGAGAACGCCATTCCGCCAAACCGCGGCATGACAGCAAAACCTTTCTCGTCGGTGGCGTCGTCGCCGATAAAAACCGGGATGCGGCCCGCAAACGGCGCACGTGTCATCAGCGCTGTAATGCCGGCACCCTTGTTCACGCCGCGGCGGATGACTTCGACGATCATCTTGTTGCGCGCGATGTCGAGCGGCTCGTCCGGGAATTCGTCGCAGGCACGGGCCACCAGCGCTTCGGCGTCCTTCTCCTTTTCCGGCGCCTGCCGGAAGTGGATCGTCACCGAAATCTCCTTGTCTTCGGTCAGGAGGCCGAGCACACCGCCGCCCGCGATAAGCTTCTGTCGCAGCAACACCGGCAAGGGTTCGGTGGGCCGCTCGATCGAGCCGCGCCCTACCCGCAACTCGGCGCCATGCACGCCGACCGCAGGCAACAGCAATGGCTTGAACAGGCCATCCATCACTGAAATCTTGCGTCCGCTGACGAAGGCAATTGCGCCGCCGCTCAAATCATGGAGCCGCCGCAGATCCTCGATCAATCCCGGCGGCACCACGACGAGATCAGGCCGCGGCGCGATATCGAGCAGCGTGCCGTCGACGTCGAGCAGCAATGCGTGGGTTTTGAGGTCGATGCTGGAAAAGGCCGCCGCGGCGTCCGCCATCGCGACTAACGCGCCAGCACTTCAACGTCGCCGTCGACGCCGGTGATCACCTTGAAGCCGCGCTCATAGACCCGGCCATCGTTTCGCGCGATGGCGCGGTAGTCGCCCTCCGCCAGCACCACCCGCGGGAAGGCGCCGATCGACTCCTTGATGACGTCGCCGCCGGGCGTGAGCACCGACCACGCCGTGTTGGCGAGCGCCTCGCCGCCCCGGCCCGACACCAGCTTGAGTGTCACCACCGCGGCACGGTGCGTCACCTGGATGTCGGTGAGCTTGCCGGCCTGCACCCGAATGTCGGAGCGCACGATCGAGTTGGCGCTGCCATAATCCGACACAATGTAATAAGTGCCCTCCGGCACCACGACTACGTCGCCGGTCATCACCCGCTCGGCGATCGGACGCCGGTCGCCCGGCTCGAACTGACTGCCGCGGTAAATATCGAACGAGATCTGACCTTGGGGAATCTTCACGTCGCCCACCCGGCCTTCGAGCCGGAGCCCGCCGGCCGGCAGCTCGAACACTTCGCGCACCGTGTCGCTGCGCAATGTCACCGGCCGTGTCGCATTGGCGAGGCCGAAGCCGACATGAACGATGTAGGGACCGGGCGGCAGCACGATGGTCGGCGAACCGACCTTCTCTTCCCGCACCAGCGGGTAGTTGCCGGCGCTGTCCTGCTTGCCGGAATAGACGCGCCAGATCAGGCCGGACGAGATCGGCGCCGCGTCCTTGCCGAAGCGCGCACCAAGCTCGAGCGCGACGCGGCCGGCCGGCACCATCGTCATCTGTTGGTTTGGCGCCGCGGGCGCCGGCATCAACAGCGGGTTCTGCCGTGATGCGGCATTCGTATCCGGCGCCAGCAGGCTCGAGCCGGCACCGGGCGCGAACAGGCTGTTGGCCTGCGCAAACGCGCCGGTCGAGGCCAGCGCGCTGATCAGCGCCGCGGCCAAAAGCCGTGTCAGTTTAGAAGTTAGAATCCCCGCCACCATGCGACGCAGTTTTCGGTGCAAATCGCGGCGAATTCAAGCCGCCCTGACGAGGGCGCACGGCCGCGTTTGTCACTGCAAAACCGCTATGCTAGCGCCCTTGTCGCAAGGAAACTCATGCCCGACGCGTTAGAACTTCTCAAAACCCGCCGCTCCGTCAAGCCAATGGAGTTAACGGGCCCGCCGCCCTCCTCCGCCGAGCTCGACACGCTGCTGACCATCGCCTCCCGCGTGCCGGACCACGGCAAGCTCACGCCCTGGCGGTTCATCGTGTTCGAGGGCGACGCCAGGGTTAAAGCCGGCGAAGCAATCGCGCAGATTTTCCGCGCCGACCGCCCCGACGCCACGCCCGAGCAGATCGAGTTCGAGAGGAAGCGGCTTGCCCGCGCGCCCCTCGTCATTGCGGTGGTCAGCCGCGCCGCGCCGCATGTGAAGATCCCCGAATGGGAGCAGCTTCACTCCAGCGGCGCCGCGGCGATGAGCCTTGTGCTCGCCGCCCACGCCATGGGTTATGCGGCGAGCTGGATCACCGAGTGGTACGCCTATGACCGCCGCGTGCTCGACGCGCTCGGCCTTGCGCCGAACGAGAAGATGACCGGCTTTGTCCATGTCGGCCGGCCGGCCAAGCCGCCCGAAGACCGGCCGCGCCCGCCGCTGTCGCAGATCGTCACCCGCTATTCCGGCTAGACGATGTTTTACGACACCCGCGACAACAGCCGCACGCTCCCGCACGATCCCTTCAAGGCGATTGTTGCGCCGCGACCGATCGGCTGGATCACCTCGATCAGCGTTGCAGGGCGATATCAATCTCGCGCCGTACTCATATTTCAACGGCGTGCTGAGCCGGCCGAACCTGGTGATGTTCTCCAGCGAAGGCTTCAAGGATTCGGTGCGCAACATTCGCGAGACCGAAGAATTCGTCTGCAACCTCGCCACCTGGGATTTGCGCGAGGCGATGAACGCGACATCTGCGCCGCTTCCCTATGGCGTCAATGAGATGGTGCGCGCCGGCCTCGAGCCTGCGCCGAGCAGACTGGTGAAACCGCCACGGGTCGCGGCCGCACTGTGCGCGCTCGAATGCAAGATGACGAACATTGTCCAGCTCAAGGACATCGACGGCAAAGAGCTCGACGGCCATGTCGTGATCGGACGGGTGATCGGGGTCTACATCGACGATCGCTATATTCGTGACGGCCGGGTCGATACCGCCGCGATGAAGCCGATTGCGCGCTGCGGCTACCTCGACGAATACGCCGTCGTCACCGAGCTGTTCCGGATGACACGGCCGACGGCCTGATTGCCTTAACCGCCGTTCATTCGAGAAAACGTGGCTTCGTCACGCTTCGGTCAAACATTGCCGGTAACGCTTCAACCATAATCATCCCCCATACTTGAAGACAGGCCGCCACGGCTTGATCATGGCGGCGAACAAGGACTAGCGCGTGGTTTTCGAAGGACTGTTCTCGCGCAACCGCAGTGGCGGCGATCGCGCCGTTGAAGCGACGCCTGCGCCGGAAGCGCCGCACATGGTGAAGCCTTCGATCGGGCTTGCACTCGGCGGCGGCGCGGCGCGCGGCTTTGCCCATCTCGGTGTGATGCGCCGCCTGATCGAGGCCGGCATCAAGCCCGATGTGATCGTCGGTACTTCAATCGGCGCGGTGGTCGGCGGCTGTTACGCGGCCGACCGGCTCGAGCCACTCGATAAATGGGCGCGCAGCCTCACCTTGCGCGGACTGATCGGCAATCTCGATATCAGTTTCGCCGGCTCCGGCCTGCTCGGCGGGCGCCACTTGACCAGGCACCTGACCGAAGCGCTCGGCGACATCCGCATCGAGAAGTTGCCGCTCCGTTTCGCCGCGATCGCGACAGAATTTCCCAACGGCCACGAAATCTGGCTGACGCAGGGCCGGCTCGCCGATGCGCTGCGTGCCTCATACGCGCTGCCCGGCATATTCCCGCCGGTGCGGGTCGCCGGACGCTGGCTGCTCGACGGCGCGCTGGTCAATCCGGTGCCGGTCTCGGCGGCGCGCGCGCTCGGCGCCCGCGTCGTCATTGCCGTCCATCTCAATGCGGAACTGCCCGGCCGCGGCACCGTGATTTCCAGTTTCGGCGGCGAGGACATCGTCGAGCCGGCCGCCAATGGCAATGCCAAGCGTGGGCTGCGTGCCATGTTCCGCAGCGAGTCCTCGCTGCGCCGCTCATTCTTCGGCGATCGTGACAGCCCCGGCATCCCGGCGGTGATGATCGAAGCCTTCAACATCATGCAGGACCGCATCACCCGCTCGCGCATGGCGGGCGATCCGCCGGACGTGCTGATCACGCCGCGGGTCGGACCGGTCGGCTGGTTCGACTTTCACAAGGCCGCGGACGCGATCCGCCTCGGCGAAGAAGCGGCCGAGAAGGCGCTGCCGGTGATCTCGGAAGCGATCGCCGCGCTATCAATGCCGGCGCCCGCCACGCAACGGCGGAAAGTAAGATCACGCCGAGCGGATGTAATCCCGCATCGCTTCGGTTTCGTGCTCCATCTCGCCCAACCGCTCCTTCACGACGTCGCCGATCGAGATGATGCCAGTGAGCTCGCCGTCTTCGATGACCGGCAGGTGGCGGAATTTTCCGTCAGTCATGCGCTGCATCAGCTGCTCGATCGAGTCGTTGATGCCGCATGTTGCGACTTCACGCGTCATCGCCTGACCGACCGGCTCGTCGAGCGCCTTCGGGCCGCCGCTCGCGACATTTCGCACAATGTCGCGTTCGGAAATGATGCCGGCGATGCGGTTGCCGGGTCCCAGCACGACGATCACGCCGATCTTGTGCTCGGATAAACGCTGCGCGGCGGCAGCGAGCGTCGCGGTCGGTTCGATGGTGACGACGTTGCGGCCTTTGACGGCCAGGATCGATGACACGTTCATGCCAACCTCCATGCGCCGGGAGGCAAACCGCCCTCCGGTGATGAAAAACGATCCTGCGGACGAGCCGTTCCGTCAATGACGGCCGATGCTGCCGCTTAATGAGCTATTGCTGGCGATGATCGAATTGATCGGCTCGCCGCACTGCGGGATCGAACAGCGAGAACAGCAGAAGTCCCGCAACAAAGCCGCCGATATGCGCTTCCCACGCCACCGTCTGATCCTCGCCGGGAACAGGAACGGTGCCGGTGCCGAATAGAATATTGATGCCGAACCAGACCACCACGAATGCGATGACACGGCCATCACGGATGATGCCGGTCAGCGGCAAGGCCGGCACGCGATAGGCTTCATCCTCCCCGCCGCGGAAGAAGCTCAGCGGCCCGCCGCGCTGGAATGCGAACCGCATCGCCGCCGCCATCGCGCCTGACACCGCGGCCGAGGCGCCGATCACCGGATACTGCTCGCCCGAATGCGTCAGCAGATGCGCAAGCGCGCCGGCCGCAGCCGTCACGACAAAGAACAACATGAAGCGGACCGCGCCGAAGCGGCGCGCCAGCGCGCTGCCGAATGGCAGCAGCCACAGGATGTTCAATCCGACATGCGGCCAGTTCGCATGCAGGAAGGCGTAGGTGACGAAGCTCCAGACTTGCGCGGCAAGGCCGCCCGGAAAAACGCCGGCGACCGAGGCTTCGTAGCGCACCGGAATGAACGCGAACAGCAACAGCAGGTCGATGTCCTGCTCGTCAGTGATGACCCACAGGCGCACGACGTGAATGATGACGAAGGCAGCGGTCAGGCCGAGCACAATGCCCGGCACGTTGAAGAGCGGTTCGCGTTTCACCGGTGAGATTTAGGCTGCCTGCCGGAGGCGAAGCAAGCGTGGAGCGCAAAAAGAAAAAGGGAGGGCTGTTACGCCCTCCCTCGAGCCCCATCGTGCTGGAGGTTCGCACCGTTACCGGTGCTTGTCACATCCCCCACACCTTCCCCGTCGTTCAGTCTCTGTATCGCCGGCGGAGGTTCTAGAACGCCGGCGTCTCAGTGTGGATTACCAGGCGACCATATCGGTTGCGGCGACGTGCGCAATCAAAGACCGGCCTTAACACTAATTCGCGCGCCGCCTCGCGAAGCGGCCCGCGCGGCACGTCCCCTGCTCCATTCCTGGCACGACAACCAAAACGCCGTCCGCCTGTCCCCTTCGGAGACAGAAATTAAGGAAGGCGTGCCGTCGCGAGACAGGGAGCGTGCCAGTGAAACATTCATCGACCCGCGAGCTCTACGCCTATTGGAACACCAGCCGCGGCGACAAGCCGGCGCCGCACCGCGCCGACATCGACCCGGCCGCAATCCGGCATTCGCTGAGTGACATCTTCATTCTCGCCGCCGACTTCGTCGAGGAGCAGCGCTTCCGGCTGGCCGGCACGCGGGTCTGCGCGCTGTTCGCAAGAGAGTTAAAAGGTGAATCCTTCGCCTCGCTGTGGAGCGAGAAGAGCAAGGACCATTTGCGGGCCCTGCTCGAGAACGTCACCGAGGACAGCACCGCGATCGTTGCGGGGGTCGTCGGCCGCAATGACGAAGGCAATCCGATCGATCTCGAATTGTTGCTGCTGCCCCTCATGCACCAGGGTCACGCCCGGGTCCGCGGTATCGGCGTGCTGGCGGCGACCGAGTTGCCGTTCTGGCTTGGCGCCAGGCCGGTCAAGGAGCTGGTGCTGGGCACCGTCCGCCACCTTGGCGGGGAGCTCGACAACAAACCGCGCCGGTTTGCCGCCCATCTCGGTGGGCAACTGCGGCGCGGCTTCATGGTTTATCAGGGCGGCGCCGCTCCGCCGCCGGTCAGCCCGCCCCGCGACCAGGCTGGCTAACGAGGCGTTAACACTGCCACCGTAGTTTTGCGGTTGTACTGAACACGCGCCTCAAGGACGCGTTGCGCTCCATGGCGATGGCGGCCGCACAACCGAAAATCCTTCCGCTCGCGCAGGAGCGCCGCAAACACCAGCGGGTGAAGGTCAATCTGCTCGGCCGCTACATGCTGGTCGACCGGCGGGAATATCCTTGCCAGGTCGTCAATATGTCGCCGGGCGGCATATTGCTGATGGCGCCGGTGGCCGGCGCAATCGGCGACCGGGTGATCGCCTATGTCGATCATCTGGGCCGGCTCGAAGGCAAGATCGCCCGCACCGAACCGACCGGCTTTGCCATGACGATCGGCGCGACCTCGCGCAAGCGGGACAAGCTCGCCGCGCAGCTCACCTGGCTCGCCAACCGGCACATCCTTAATCTGCCGGAAGACCGCCGCCACGGCCGCTTCGCCCCGCGCAATCCGCTCGCCCGCCTCATTATGCCGAACGGCCACAATGTCAGCTGCCGCGTGATCGACCTGTCGCAATCCGGCGCGGCGGTTGCGATGCATGCCGGACCAGCGCCCTCCGGTCGGTTCTATGGTTACCATCGGGAAAACGCAGGGCCGGGTCGTCCGCCACGTCGAAGACGGCTTTGCGATCGAGTTCATCCGCTTGCAGCATCCGGACTTCGTCGAAGATAACGTCACCGGCGAGTAAACGCCGCCCGGCCGCCGGACCGCTTCCGGCCATCCTCACCGCTCTCATCTGAACGACCTGTCGCGCACCCGCGCGGCGAGCGCGCGCTCGATTTCGCCTGCGCGTGCAAGCGGATAAAAATCTAAAATTTTAGGCAAATTGAGATCGCTCAAATTTTACGAAAATGCGTGGAATATTTTCCGCAAATTTTCTGAGCATTCGCCGCTGATTTGAATCGTCTTCGCTTCAAACCTGCCCGCTCGACTTAGCTGCGGCGCAAAAAGTTTGTGCGAAACGTGGCCCCAATAACAAGGGACAGGGGCCAAAAAATGGCACGGCGTTGGGGCGTCAAGTCCGCGTACGCGATCGCGTTCGCGTTGTTCAGTTCATGTGGCGTGAGTTCCGCGCAGGAGACTGCGCTCTTCGTCAGCGTCGGCGACGCAGCGCGTGCGCCGATCGGCTGGGTCGAATTCTGCGCCGAACATAAATCCGAGTGCACGCAAAAGGCCTCCGCGCCGCGCGACGTCGTGCTCACGCCCAAGGCGTGGACCGATCTCGTCCAGGTCAACAACTGGGCCAACGAGAAGATCAAGCCGGTCACCGACCTCGAGCACTGGGGCGTGGTGGAGCGCTGGAATTATCCGGATGACGGCTACGGCGACTGCGAGGACTACGTTCTGCTCAAGCGCCGCATGCTGATCAAGGCCGGCTGGCCGCGCGAAGCGCTGCTCATCACCGTGGTGCGCGACAAGAAGGGCGAAGGCCACGCCGTCCTGACGGTGAAGACCAACAAGGGCGAATTCGTTCTCGACAATCAGGAAGCTGAAGTCCTGCCCTGGACCAAGACTGGCTACCGCTTCGTCAAGCGGCAGTCGCAGCACGACCAGAATACGTGGGTGTCACTCGGCGATCCGATGCGCGCAATGCCGGCGACTGCATCGGCTCGCTGACACGTCCACGCAAACAGGAGAGATCGCGCCCCGGTCACGTCCCCACCCTCCCCGTCCCCAGACCGGGATGCGAGCGGCCGCCCTTCCCCAGGGGCGGCCGCACCTGTTTTGGGTGCTAGCGCTGCATCACGAAGGTCTGGAGCGTCGCGGTCTTGCCGCTCTGCCAACGCGACACACCGACCGCACGGCTCTTGCCGACGCCCTGGACGCGGCCTTCGACGATGCTGGCCGTGACGGTTTCATTGGCGCCCACCAGCTTGAAGCTGCCGCTGAGCTTGCATGCGGATGTGACCGAGATCGAACGTTCGCCGCGCAGCTCATATGAGGCCGGGGCGTCCTTGGTGACGGAATGGCTGCGGCACTTGCCCATGATGCTGTAGGCCTTCGCGGCCTTGCTGAGCTGGACATCGCACCACATCACCGCGCTGGACGAACCTTCACCGGTGTTGCCGACCATCCCCCAGCTTCCGGTCAGATCGGCCTCGCTGCAGGTCGCGGCAGTTTCGGCTTCCTCCGACTTCGCTGCGGACGCACCGGCCCCGGTCGATTGCTCACCGTGGCTGGCACCACCGCCAGCGCCTCGCGTCGATGCAAGCGTGACAAGGGACAGATTGTCCGCATTGGCGACGCCTTGCGACTGCCCGAGCGAAGGCATGCACGACAACGCACCGGTGGCGCTCGACCTGATGCCGTTGAAACAGTGAGTGAGCTTGCCGAGCACAATATTGCCATTGCCGGCGATCCTGATGCTGTCGGTCGGCGCCCCCTGGTTGATCCGGAACGGCGCCGTCGTATTGGTCAGGTCGGCGATCGAGAATACGCCGTTGCTGGCGGCGGTGGCGAATTGCCAATTGGATGGATGGGCCGCCTTGGATTCCAGCGCGATCTTTGGTGTCGTCGTGCTGGAGACATGAAGGTTGGCTGCCGGTGATGTAGTGCCGATGCCGACAAAGCCAGTGGCGGCAATGTCGATGCTGCTGGTCGGCGCGCCGGGGCGGATGCGAAACGGCAAGCGCGAACCGCCGGTCACATCGCGTACGAAGAAGTTCGCCTCGTTGGCGCCGATGTCCCAGGTCTGCGCGGTAAACCCGCTGGCGTTGGTCTGCTCAAACCGGACCGCCGGCGTATCGGCGGTGGTCATGTGCAGATCCAGCAGAGGATTGGCGTTGCGGAAGCCAACTTTGCTGTTGCTCCCGACGAATATCGAATTGGCCAAAGCGCCTGCGCTCAACATCAGCAGCGCCGTTCCGCCCTCGGCGCCGGTACTCGCATCTTCGCCCATATCCTTGATCGCGAAATGGCTTGTGCCAGGGTTCGCGCTGCTGTTGGCCTCAAGCCGCCAATCGCGCGTGGAGAAACCTGCCGACGTGCTGGTGTCGATAAAATCGATACGGGTATTGTTCTCTTTCAGCCGCAGCGTGCCAAACCCGAACGCCTCGTTGTTCACGCAGTCGAGGCCCATGCAGGTGCTGCCCTGAACGATCAGGTCATCGGGGATGACTTGATCCGCGTTGGCCTGACCGCCGCTCAATGCGCCAAGCGACAATGCACCAAGTGCCAAAGCGACTTGCCTTGCGCACGACATCTTGCTTGCTGATTTCATGGTAACCCCCGTTGTCCCGCGTGAAGCATAGGCCGCACGCGTTGTTGAGCGCGGTCCGATCTGTTTTTATTTTGCGTTTAGCCGATCCGCTTCAGGCCCTTGAGATACCGCTTGAAGCGGTTGACGTAGACGTCGGCGCCGCCGCGGATCATCTCGACCGCTTTCTCGTCGAGCGTGCGAATGACGCGCGCCGGCGCGCCGACGATCAACGAATTGTCCGGAAACGATTTGCGCTCGGTCACAACCGCGCCTGCTCCGACCAGCGAGTTGTTGCCGATCCTGGCGCCATTGAGCACGATCGCGCTCATGCCGACCAGCGAATTGTCGCCGATAGTGCAGCCATGCAGCATGGCGAGGTGGCCGATCACGCAATTCGAGCCGATTGTCATTGGAAAGCCGGGGTCGGTGTGCAGCACGCAGTTATCCTGGATCTGCGACCGCTCGCCGAGCTCGATCCATTCATTGTCGCCGCGCAGCACCGCGCCGTACCAGATGCTGGCATCGAGCTTGAGCCGCACCTTGCCGATCACGGTCGCGCTGTCGGCGACGTAATAGCGGCCGGCTTCGGGAAATTCGGGCGCCTGCCCGTCAAGCTCGTAGATCGGCATTCGTCCTCCGCAATCGCGGATGACCATGCCACGGCGGCAAGAAAGATTGGAAGCTGGTCAGGCGACCAAAATGCCGAGCGCGCGCAGGCTCGATACGACGATGGTGCCCGACAGGAGGCTCCAGAAGCCCGCGATCAAAGTCGCCATGAACACGATTTCGAAGCGCCGGCCGTCCCGGACCGCGCTCATGATCGTGTTGCGCATGATGATGAACGGCGCGGCAAAGGCCAGCACCGGCACCGAGGCGAGCGACTGGACGCCGACGCCCTGGTTGAGCTGGCTGAAGCTCGGCAGCCGGCTGGTGACGAGCTGGTAGCCGGTGGCGAACGAGCCCGCGACCGCAAAGCCGAGCGCGACCGCAATCAAATTCTGCAGGGATTCAACTGTCACAGCCGCCCTCAACGCTTTACCGGCTGCAGTTTTCGCAAAGGGCGGAACCGGCCGCCATCAAGTCCTTAATGAATGGTTAACGCGGGTGGCGCCCGATCCTGGCGGAACCCAGGAACCAACCTGCTGATTCGTCGCTTCTTCGAAGTGAAGGCAGTCAAAAGGAGCGCGGTCATGCTGCTACCCATGTGCGCCGTATTTTTTGCCGGTGCGATCGGCCTCAGCGTCCTGGCCGTCTCCAAAGGCACAACGCCAGCCGGGAGAGTGTAGCGTCAGTAGGGTGCGGGTGCTTCTGGCCAACGAGCCACGAAGCGGACCCTGAGTTGTAAAAGGCCGGCCAGCCCCGCCGGCCTTTTTCATTTCGCCGCCCCGTAGCCCGGCGGCCCGGTAAGTGGCCGCATGCGATACTGGCCGCGATTCGGCGGACTACAGGCATCGCGTACTAGAGATGGCGCATTACTCGGACACTCGCGGACGGCGAAGGCGCAGCGGCCACGGCCCCCTGTTTGCGCCGGTGATCGCGCTGACCGTGGCCGGCGTCATCGCGGCCGGTTACATCACCTACGTGCTGTGGCCGCGCTGGCCGACCACGCCGGTCTCGCTGCAGAGCCCGGCGCTGCCGATCGTGATCGGCGGCACCATGTTCAACATCGAGCCCGCCGCGATCCGCCAGCCGCTGCAGAGGAAGCCCGGCACGCAGGAGCGCGTCGACCTCTCCTATCTGTGGCCGTCGCTGACGCCGCCCGACCCTGCCGCCAAGACCGAAGACGGCAAGCCGGCCGATCCGAACGAGCGGCTGTTTCTCACCATTGCCGACGGCCGCGATGCGCTTAATCCGGTCGAGCGCGTCACCACGATCTATCCACGCTACCTCGCGCAAACCACAAGCGCCGGCCCGAACGGATTGATGCTGCGCGCCTTCCGCGACGGCACGCCCTATCAGGGCGAGGATCTGATCGGCGGCGAGAGTTTCGCGGCGCGGTGCACGCGCTCAGGGATCGGCAATTCCGGCATGTGCCTGAGCGAACGGCGTGATCGGCAACGCGGACATCACCGCCCGCTTCCCGCGAGACTGGCTGTCAGGAACGAATGACGTCGAAGGCGCGCTGGCGCGGCTTCTTGCGCGGCTGCATCCGCAATAAAGGATCAGGCCAGGTCGACGTCGAGGATCGGCAGCTCGAGGATATACGAGCGGCGGCCCTTCTCGTTCTCGATGAACAGCACGCCGATGAATTCCTCGCCCACATAGGCTTCGAGCGAATCCGTCTTTTTCGGCCGCGCCACGACGCGGATGTTCTCATTGTCGAATTTGCGCCGCAGGAAGGCAGTGAGCATCGGTGCCGGGGCGAGATCGGTCTGCGCGCCGAGGTCGATCACCATGCGGAAATTGTACGAGAGGTCGCCGTCTTCATCGTCGACCGTGAGCTCGCCGAGATCCTGCTCGCCCATGAAGACTTCGGCGTTCTGCCCGTCCTTGGTGACGACCCGAACGCGCTGATTGCCGAACAGCTTCTTGAGGTAGCCGTCGAGTTTACTGATTTCCTGGGCGTCCACGCTCAACTCCCGCTTTGACGGCGGCGGTTCTGCCACGCCCGTTCAATGATGGAAAGCCGCTTGCGCGCGCTTCAGGGGCCGGCGTCGTAGAACAGCTGGTCCATGGCGCGCGACGGCTCGGGGCAACCCGCAGTTCCCACCACCTTGGCGGGCACGCCGGCCACGGTGACGTTGTTCGGCACCGCCTTGATGACGACCGAGCCTGCGGCAATACGCGCGCAATGGCCGATCTCGATATTGCCGAGGATCTTCGCGCCGGCGCCGATCAGGACGCCGCGGCGGATCTTCGGATGCCGATCCTCGTTCTCCTTGCCGGTGCCGCCGAGCGTGACGTCATGCAGGATCGAGCAATCGTCCTCGATGACGGCGGTCTCGCCGACCACAAAGCCGGTGGCGTGATCGAGGAAGATGCCGCGGCCGATCCTGGCGTGCGGATTGATGTCGCACTGGAACACGGCCGACGAGCGGCTTTGCAGATAATAGGCGAAGTCGCGACGTCCCTTCTTCGCCAGCCAGTGCGCCAGACGATGCGTCTGAATGGCGTGGAAGCCTTTGTAGTAGAGCACCGGCTCGATGTAGCGATGCGTGGCCGGATCGCGATCATGCACGGCGATGATGTCGGCGCGGAACGCCAGCCCGATCGAAGGATCATCTTGCAAGGCGTCGGCATAAGCCTGGCGGATCAGTTCCCCGCCGACATCGGCGTGCGACAGCCGCTCCGAGATGCGGTGAACGATTGCGTCTTCCAGCGTGTCGTGATGCAGCACCACCGAGTAGATGAAGCTCGCGAGCTCGCGCTCGCTCTGCACGACCTGCTCGGCTTCCTCGCGAATGCGCGCCCACACCGGATCGAGCCTGCTCAGCTCGTTGATCGGACGAACGTTCTGTTGCTGCTGCGCCATGGCACCCTGCTCGAGCGAATTCCAGTATGAGCTAATGGTCTTATCATATTTTTGTAGAGGCTGCCCGCGTCCGTAGAATTCTATTCTACGCAATCGTCAGCGCGGTAAACGGCCCATGAAGTCCAGAATGGCCGCGCCGAAGCTGTCATTGCGGTCGCCCGCCACCATGTGCCGCGCGCCGCTCACATCTGCCAATTCTGCATGCGGCACCAATTCCAGAAACTCTTGCGCATGCGCCTCCTGCACCAGCTCGGATGACGCGCCGCGCACCAGGAGCGCCGGAATTTTCAGGCGGCGCGCCGCCTCGATCAGCGCGGCCTGCGTTTCCTGGCGCATCGAGGGCCCGCGGTTTTCCATGAAGCGCGGGTCCCAATGCCAGCGCCAGCGGCCGTCCGGCGACATCCGCAGATTTTTCTTCAGGCCTTCGTGGGAGCGCGGCCGTGGCCGGTGCGGAAGGTATTTCGCCACCGCATCCGCGGCTTCGGCGATGGTGGCGAAGCCCTCCTTGGAATGTTCGCGCATGAAGCCGGTGACCTTGTCGACGCCGGCGAGATCGACCCGCGGCGTGATATCGACCAGCACCAGCGCGGAGAACACGTTGCGGCCCTGGTTCTCGGCGCCGCCTTCGGCGAGCAGCGCGGCGATGCCGCCGAGCGAGGCGCCGATCACCGCCGGCCGTTTGCCGGAGCGTTCGTTCAGCGCGTCGGCGACCGCGCGCGCATCGGCGGCGAAGTCGTGGACGGTGTAGGCGCCGCTCTCGACCCAATCGGAGTCGCCATGGCCGCGCAGATCGACCGCATAGGCGACGCGGCCCTCGCGAGCGATCTGCTCGGCGGTCTTGCGCCAGGCGTGACGCGTTTGTCCGCCGCCATGCAGCAGCAGGACGGCATCGCCCTTCTCGCCAAACACATCGGCGGCGAGCTTGTTGCCGTTGGCGCCGAGAAAGGTCGCCGATGCAGGTGTGATGTGACGCGTCATGGTTCGCTGTCGAGGAACTGCAGCACCGCGGCCTTGAAGACCTTGTCGCCGACCGCGAGCATGTGATCGCGGTTGGGAATATCGAGCCCGCGTGCGTTCGGCATCATCGCCGCCAGCTCATGCGGCGAACCGGCGACATCGTCCTTGGTGCCGACTCCGATTAGTGTCGGCGTCTTGATCGAAGCGACTTCTTCGCGCGTCAACGTCTGGCGCGAGCCGCGGATGCAGGCGGCCAGCGCCTTGCGATCGGATTTGGTCTGCTCGGCGAAGGAGCGGAACATGCGGCCGGTCGCATCGGTCACATCATCGAGCGACGGCGCCAACAGTGCATCGGCGATGCTTTCAGGCAATCCGACGCCCTCGACCAGTCGCGCACCGAGGCCGCCGAGGATCAGCTTGCGCACGCGATCGGGATGCTTGAGCGCGACAAAGGCGCAGATCCGCGCGCCCATCGAATAGCCCATGAAATCGGCGCGCTCGATGCGCGAGATGATCGATCAGCGCCACGACATCTTCGGCCATTTCCGTCGTGTGATAGGCGGCGGCCTCGTAGAGCTTGCCGGACTGGCCGTGGCCGCGATTATCGAGCGCGATCACGCGGCGGCCGGAGCGCGTCAGCTCGGTGACCCAGCCCGGATAGACCCAGTTCACCTGCGCGTTCGAGCCGAAGCCGTGAACCAGGACGATCGGCGTGGGATGGCTCTGATTTTGGCTTTGATCGAGATAGGCGATCTCGACCTCGCCGTGACGGAAGCTTGGCATGCGGCGTCTTCTTAGCCGCGCGCCGTCATCGCTGCAAAGCGTTGTTGGCGTTCCAGGCGGCGGCGCTTGCCGCGGTCGATCACGCGCTGGGTGACCCGCTCGGTCGTGCTCTTGAGCGAGGCGACAACGCCCCACACGGTGAACATCGCGCCGAGAATCCAGCCGGCGAGATTGAGCGTGGCGAGCGTCAGCATGATCGCGCCGCGGCCGGCCACTTTGAGGATCGCGCGGGTCTTGCCGCCTTTGGCCGCCGCGAGCCGCGCCAGCCGTGACATCTCGGCCGGCGTCTGCGCAATCCGCAGGCCGTCGAGCGCCGCGTTGGTTCCCGCGCGAGCCTGAACGCGGCCGACATCGCGCACCAGGTTCCGAAGCCCGCCAGCACGCTCGACCTTGACCGCCTCGCGCGCGGCGCGCACCGCGAGCATCGGCTCGGTGACGCTCACGCCGGTAATCGCGCCCTTGAGTTTCGGCCAGTCGACAATGTCGCGCAGCGCGCGGCTGATATAGGCGGTGAGATCGGAGCCGAGCCGCCCGGTCTTGCGCGCCGCCTTGGCGAGCGAGACCCCGGCGCGGGCCGGCGCCGGCGGCTCCGCTGCTGGCGTAGGTCGCGGCGGTGAACGCGAGTCCGACAGCGGCAAGGCCCAGCACCAGCTCGTCCACCTGCTCGCCATTCGCCCAGCGCGTGCCTTCACGCACCGCGTCGCGAATATCGCCGAACACGAACAGATCGCCGCTCACCGTGCCCGCCAGCCCCGCGCCGTCTTTCGGCTCGCCGGTGACAAGGCCCTGCGCGAAGCTTTCCAGCATCTGCGTGTTGGACTCGGCTTTTGCGACCGCTTCATTGACGCGCGTGAGAAGCGGCGCATCCAGCGCAATGCCGCGTTCCTGTGCCAATTCGACGAAGCTCCTGGCGAGGTCGGCATCGTTTGCCGTGAGCGCGGCCTCGATCTCCTGCCGCGTGCGTTCGGGCGTCAGGCTTGCTGCAATCTCGCGATCGGCGATCTGCACCGGATCGTTTTCGATCGCGAACAGACGATTGCGCTTCGAAGCCGCGCGGCACCACAAGGCACGCGGCTCCGCCCAGCAACGCAAAGGCGACCAGCGCCGGTGCGATGCGCAAGCGCCGCGACGATGGCGGCGGCAACTCGGCTGGAGGCAGCGTTGTGAGCATCGGTTTCTCGATCAACCCAAGTTAGCGCAGTCCCCCGATAAACGCGGGACACATCCGCCGCGATCCCGGCCGTTACGCACAAGGTTTATGAAGCCTTTGGAGCCGGAACAGCTTGCAATTCGGAGACTTGACGCTAAGGTGCGGCCACTTCGCGCCCAACCGCGGCGCAATTGCGGCACCAGAGACCAGCCCATGGCCGAGCACGTCGTTCCCCATTTCCATAACGAGCCGGGCGTCCCGGTGATCGAGATCGGCACCAAGGAATTCATGTGCGTCGGCGCGACGCCGCCGTTCGACCATCCGCACATCTTCCTCGACATGGGCGACGATGCCGAAATCATCTGCTCGTATTGCTCGACGCTCTATCGCTTCAACTCATCGCTCAAGCCTCACGCCGCGCGCCCGAAAGAGTGTGTGCTGCCGCTGACCGCCGCTTGATCGCAACGGAGCGCAGGCCTTGGCTGCGGCTCGAGATGTCATCATCGCCGGAGCAGGCATTGGCGGCCTCACCGCTGCGCTGACGCTCACGCGTGCCGGGCTTCGCGCCACCGTGCTCGAACAGGCGCCGCAGCTCGACACCGCCGGCGCCGGCATCCAGCTTTCGCCCAATGCGACCAAGATCCTGATCGCACTCGGGCTTGGCGAGCGGCTGAAAGTGAACGCGGTCGAGCCGGAAGCCATCCGCGTGATGTCGGGCCCGTCGGGACGCGAGATCGTGCGCATTCCGCTCGGGCGCTTTGCGTCAAACCGATACGGCGCGCCCTATTGGCTGATCCATCGCGCTGATTTGCAGGCCGCGCTGGCGGATTCCGCGCGCTACAATAATGACATCACGCTCAAGCTCGGCGCCCGCGTCGAGGATTTCGCCGCGCACAAGAAAGGCGTGAGCGTGCTGGCGCGCTATGGCGGCCAGCTCACCGAGGAAAAAGGCATCGCCCTGATCGGCGCCGACGGCATCTGGTCGACGGTGCGCGAGCGCCTGCGCCGTCAGCGCCGGCCGCGTTTCACCCATCGCACCGCCTGGCGCGCGCTGATCCCGGCGGATCATCTGGCGCCGCAATGGCGCGAGCCGATGGTCAATCTGTGGCTCGGCATGGATTCGCATCTCGTCACCTATCCGGTGAAAGGCGGCGCGCTGATCAACATCGTCGCCATCATCGACGATCAATGGCGCGAGCTCGGCTGGAGCGGCACCGGCGAGCCGGAAGAGGTGCTGCGCCGCTTTGCGCGCTGGTCGTGGGCGGAAGATGCGCGCGACATCGTCGCCACGCCGGATCGCTGGCAGAAGTGGGCGCTGTTCGAGCGGCCGGCCATGACCGGAAGCGGCACGGTTGCGCTGCTAGGGGACGCCGCCCACCCGCTCCCGCCATTTCTCGCGCAGGGCGGCGCGATGGCGATCGAGGATGCCGCCGTGCTGGCGTCAACGCTCGCGGCACACAAGGACGATCCGGCACGCGGCATTCGCGACTACGAGCGCGCCCGCAAGAAGCGGATCGCGCGCGCGCTCAAGACCTCCCGCAAGCAGGGCCGCGCCTATGGGCTGACCGGACCCGAAGCGTGGATCCGCAATGTGGTGATGCGCCGGTTGGGCAGCCGCCGGCTGCTTTACCGCTACGACTGGCTGTTCGAATGGCAGCCGCCGGTTTTCGATTTTGCCGACCGCTATGTTACCCAGATCGGCGGGGAAGACGCCGAAGGGTAAGCATCATGTTTCCGACCACTGTTGCCGGGAGTTTGCCGAAGCCGTCATGGCTCGCCGAGCCTGACAAATTGTGGCCGCAGTGGCGGCTGTCCGGCGCCGATCTCGAAGCCGGCAAGCTCGACGCGACCCTGCTCGCGATCAAGATGCAGGAAGACGCCGGCATCGACATCGTCAGCGACGGCGAGCAATCGCGGCAGCATTTCGTGCACGGCTTCCTCGAATTCGTCGAAGGCATCGATTTCGGCAACAAGGTCGAGATGGGAATCCGCGGCGACCGCTACAAGGCGATGGTGCCGACCGTGACTGGCGAGCTGCGCCTCAAGGGCCGCGTCCACCAGACCGAAGCGCGGCACGCGCGCGCCCACACCAAGCGCAAGTTCAAGATCACCCTGCCCGGCCCGATGACGATTGCCGACACGGTCGCCGACCGCTTCTACGGCGACAAGATCAAGATGGCGATGGCGTTTGCCGGACTGCTCAACCAGGAAGCCCGCGCGCTCGAAGCCGACGGCGTCGACGTCGTGCAGTTCGACGAGCCGGCCTTCAATGTGTTCATGGACGAGGTGCCGGAATGGGGCATCCCGGCGCTGCATCGCGCCATCGAAGGGCTCAAATGCACCACCGCCGTGCACATCTGCTACGGCTACGGCATCAAGGCCAATATCGACTGGAAGAACAGTCTCGGCTCCGAGTGGCGGCAATACGAGCTGATCTTCCCGGCGCTGGCCAAGAGCAAGATCCAGCAGGTCTCGATCGAGGCGATCCATTCCCGCGTCCCGCTCAAGCTGATGCGGCTGCTGGAAGGCAAGGACATATTGGTCGGCGTGATCGACGTCGCCAGCGACAAGATCGAGACGCCGGACGAGATCGTGAACGTCATCAAGGACGTGATGGAGTTCGTGCCGAAGGAGCGGATCGTGTGCTGCACCAATTGCGGCATGGCGCCGATGCACCGCGACATTGCAGCCGCCAAGCTGGATGCGCTCGGCAAAGGCGCGGCGCTGGCCCGGCAGAAATTGGGCTGAGCCGCGAGCGGCTTGGCATCCGTTGACGGCTCTCGCGCAAAGCCAATAAGCTTCAGCCTTCGCCACCCTCCCGAGAGGCGTGCGCAGCCTCCGTATACGAACACTGGTGGCAGTCGCCAGCGCAGGCTTTGCCTTCGACCCGATTTTGCGGTCGCACTCTTTTCACTCGCGTTTGGTGCGTCCGCACCGAACAGAACAAGGGGGCACGTCCATGAAGCACGCCTATTCGATCATGCTCGGTTGCGCACTCGCCGCCGCCACGCTGCTGCCGGCTCATGCGTTCGACAAAACTTTCGTCAGCATATTCGGCGATGACGCTAACAACTGTTCCACTGGACCGTTGGCATGCCGCACCGCGCAACGTGGGATTGATCAGACCAATCCGGGCGGCGAAGTTGTGTTCGACAGCGCCGGAGATTTTCTGAGCGCGACGGTCAACAAACCGATCACGCTGAATTTCATCCATAACGGCCAGATGGATCAGCCCGCCGATGGCGGCCCGACCACCGCCAACCTGCTGTTCGACCCGCCGGCTGACGCGGACACTTTGTATATCCGCGGCCTGTACATGAATCTGCTCAACCGGAACGCCAACGGCATTCAGGTCAATCAAGGAAATCTTTTTATCCAAAATTCGTCGATCCAAAGCATCGGCGGCGCCAGCAGATCCGGCATTTTATTTCAGCCGACCGGCAACTCCCGGCTCGTCGCGATCGACAGCATCATCCACGACGGGCCGGTTGGAATAAGTGTGTCGCCACGCACCGGTGCCGATGTTACCGCGGTGATAAGCAACAACACGCTTGGCGGTCTCGGAATAGGCGTACGCTCGAATCCACCCGCAGGAACGACGAGCAACGTCGTGGTGCAGAACAGCACGATCAGCGGCGGCGGCATCGCCATACAGTCGAGTTCGAACCGGTCAACGATAGCGGTGAAGAACTCGACGATTTCTCACAATACAACCGGCCTGTCGCGGCCGGGCAGCGGCGCGCTGTTGTCGCTCACCGGAAATTCGCTGACCGGCAACAACGCCAACGGGACGTTCAGCGGCACCGTCAATACGCAGTAAGCACGGCCCGGATTGCGCCTTCGCTCCAACGCAGGAGGAGTACGGTGTCGCGGATCGAGTTGGGATCGCGCCGTCACTGAGACGACGTGTCGCTGAACGTTTCTGGTTGGGGGCCGTGTGCGGCCCCCTTTCCGAACCGGCATGCCCGGCATACATGGTCGATACCAGGACGGAAATCTCGCCGAGTCATCGCCATGTCATCCGCGACCGCGACGCAACCACGCCAAGCTACGGACAAAGCGGCGCGCAAAGCCACGCTCTATCGCATGGTCATGGATGAGCATGTCTGTCCCTGGGGCCTCAAAGCCAAGGACCTGCTCGAGCCGCGAGGGCTTCGAGGTCGACGACAAATGGCTGACCTCGAAAGAGGCGACCGAGGCCTTCAAGGCGCAGCACGGCGTCAAGACCACGCCGCAGGTCTTCATCGGCGAGACGCGCGTCGGCGGCTACGACGATCTGCGCCGCTACTTCGGCAAGCCGGTCGCCGATCCGAAGGCCACGTCCTACCGGCCGGTCATCGCGCTGTTTTCGCATGACGGCGCTGATGGCGCTCGCCGCGAGCTATGCCGTCTACGGCACTCCGTTCACCGGACCGCGCGCTGGAGTGGTTCATCGCCTTCAGCATGGCGGTGCTGGCGCTGCTGAAGCTGCAGAACATCGAGACCTTCTCGACCATGTTCCTCAACTACGACCTGCTGGCGCGGCGCTGGGTGCCCTACTCCTACATCTATCCGTTCGCCGAGGCGCTGGCGGGCGTCCTGATGATCGCGGGCGCGCTGAACTTCATCTCGATCCCGGTCGCGCTGTTCATCGGCACGATCGGCGCGGTCTCGGTGTTCAAGGCGGTCTATATCGACAAGCGCGAGCTCAAATGCGCCTGCGTCGGCGGCGGCAGCAATGTGCCGCTCGGCTTCGTCTCGCTGACCGAAAACCTGATGATGATCGCCATGGCGCTGTGGATGCTCGCCATGGCCTTGTCCGGCGGCGGCCACTAATGCGGCGCGCGCCCTAGCGCTTCTTCTTGCCTTGCGGCTTGTCGAGCAGTTTGGCGGGCTTGGTGTCCGGCGCACAGTTCTTGGCGCGCTGCTCGCGCTGCACGTCGTGCAGCTCGCCGAGGTTCGAGTAGTAGTCCGGGTCGTACACCAGGGTTGAGATCAGGCCGCCGGCCGGGCCTTCCTTGGCGCGGGCGATCAGGCGCTTGAGCTCCTTGTCGCGCTCGATGTAGCGCACCTCGACGGCCGCCAGTTGCGCGCAGTCGTAGAGCACGTATTTGCCCGGCGCGACGAAGAACTGCTCGACCCGCTCGCCGCCCGCCTGCGCGCAGGCCGCATGCGCGCTCGCTGCCAAAGCAATCATCGTCAGTGCCGTCTTGCGCATCATTTGTCCTGTTGGTGCGGACGCCCGGACTTCGAACCGGGACGGGATTACTCCCAAGGGATTTTAAGTCCCTTGCGTCTACCATTCCGCCACGTCCGCTAAAGCCTCACACCGCGCGCACGCGCGGCATGGCCCACGCGTGGCGGGAAACGCTATCTCGATAAGACGTCCTTCCAGACCGGATCCCAATCGCGCCCGCCGGCATCGGTGACGCGGCCGGGCTGATCGAAGAACTTGTTGGGGATCTGGAACATGGCGAGGAAGGTGCCGCCGTTCGGCGACCAGGCGGAATGGCGGCTGCCGGGCGTGCGCCACACGAACTCACCGGCCTTGCACTCCAGTCCTTCCGCGGGCCCCTCTTTGTCGACCAGCGAGCCGGACAGCACATAGGTCTGCTCGATCAGGACATGCTCGTGATCCGGCAAGACCGCGCCGGGCGCCATTTTCATCAGCACGGTGGCGAGACCGCTCTTGGGATCGAACAGCAGCGTTTTGACCTCGCAGCCCGGGAAACGCATTTTTTCCCACGGCATCTCGTCCGGGCGCACGAAATGTGAATGCTCGTCGTGGCTTTGCTTGGCGGCGGCTGCGGTCATGGCGTTTCTCCCTGGCCGATCGAGACTAGCGTATGCCGTGTTGTCCCGCCATCAGTTCGCCAGCTTGATGTTGGCGGCGGTGACGATCTTGCCGAATTTCTCGGTTTCCGATGCAACAAAGCTCCTGAATTCGGCCGCTTTCATCGGCCGCGGCACGATGCCCTGGGCCGTGAGCTTTTCGGAATTCGACTTGTCGGTCACCGCGGCATTGATGAGGCCGTTGAGCTTATCGATCACCGGCTGCGGCGTGCCGCCGGTGCCGAACATGCCGAACCAGTTGAGCAGCTCGTAGCCTTTCAGTCCCGGCGCCCCGCTTTGCAGCGGCTGCACATCGGGCAATTGCGGCATCGGCTCGAGCGAGGTGACGGCGACCGCGCGCAGCTTTCCGGCCTGGATCAGCGGCAGCGCGGCGGCGAGACTCGAGAAGCTCATCGTCACCGCGCCGGTCGCGACGTCCGTCACCGCCGGCGCCGAGCCGCGATACGGCACGTGCAGCACATTGATGCCGGCCATGCTGTTCATCAGCTCACCGGCGAGCTGCTGCGGATTGCCGACGCCCGATGACGAGAACGACAGCTTGCCGGCATTGGCCTTGGCGTAGTCGACCAGCTCTTTCGGATTGCGCACCGGCGTCTCGGCCGCGACCACGACGACGCAGGGCACGATGCCGATCAGCGCGATCGGCGCCAGCTCCTTCGCCGGGTCGTAGGTCATCTTGGCGCCGTAGAGATGCTGGTTGATCGCCACTTCGCCCGAAGCGGCGGCCAGCATGGTGTGGCCATCCGGCGCAGCCTTGGCGACTGCGTTTGCCGCCAGCATGGCGGCAGCGCCGGTGCGGTTCTCAACCAGGATGGGCTGGCCGAGCCCGCTCTTGAGCGGCTCCTGCAGCATGCGCGCGACGAGGTCGACGCCGCCACCGGCCGCGTAGCCGACCACGATACGGATCGGCTGGTCGAGCGGATATTGCTGCGCGCGGGCGATCGTTGGCACCAGCGCAGCACAAGAAGCTCCTGCAAGCAGGTCGCGCCGTGTGAACATGTTTCCTCCGTGAGGTTTTTTCTTAGTCGCCGCCGCCGTGGATCGGCGGCTGGAACGCAAGGCCGGTGTCCCACGGGAAATAGATCCAGGTGTCCTGCGAGACTTCGGTGATGAAGGTATCGACCTGCGGGCGGCCCATCGGCTTGGCGTAAACCGTGGCGAAATGCGCCTGCGGCAACAGCTCGCGGACCATCTTCGCGGTTTTGCCGGTATCGACCAGGTCGTCGACGATCAGCACGCCCTTGCCTTTGGTCGCTTTGATGTCGTCAGAGACGTTCTTGATCAGCTCCAGTCCACTCTGGCTCTTGTAGTCGTGGTAGCTCGCGATGCAGACCGTCTCGATGGTCCGCACATTGAGCTCGCGCGCCACCACCGCCGCCGGCACCAGGCCGCCGCGCGTGATGCACACGATCGTGTCGAACGGCCCGGCCGAGGCGAGCCGCCAGGCCAGCGCGCGCGCATCGCGGTGAAACTGGTCCCATGACACCGGAAAGGCCTTTTCCGGCAGCCGTTGCGGCTCTGCCTCTGCTTGCGTCTGCGCCATCACGTCCTCTCGGTTCGAGGACGGTTTCTTAGCGCATGTCGAGGACGAAATCGAAGCGTCCCGCCAGTCCCTCCCCAGCCGAGGCCACGCGCATCAGCAGTTCGCGGCGAAACATGCCGTCGCGCGCGTTCTCCGCCTCGTCCGGGAAATAGAGCTGGGTGGTCAGGATCGCCCGGTTCGGCGCCTGCACCTTCACATGATAGTGGCGGGTGCGGCCGGGATAAACCGCCGGCTGGATGGTGCGGAAGCGATAGCGCCCTTGCGCATCGGCAAGCTGGTGGCCGCGATAGCGAAAGCCGCGATTGTCGTAATCGCCGCTCTCGTCGGCATGCCAGAGATCGACCAGGGCGCCCGGCACCGGACGGCAGCCGCGGGTCAGCACGACACCCGAAAGCTCGAACGCCCTGCCCTTGGTTGCCGCCTCGCGGAGGTCGGCCCGTTGCGGCGATTTCGGCTTGAAGAACGGTCCTTCGCTCTGGCGCGGCGTCGCATCATGCTCATCGCGGCATTCCGGTGTCGGCGCCAGCTCCTGGCCTACTGCGAGAGTCGGCAAGCCCAGCCCGGCGGCGCCAGCAGCACCGACCAGCAGAAGATGACGACGATCCGGTTTGTAACGTGACATGCAGGCCTCCATTCGCGCGCATCGCAATCAAGCGCAAATGACGAAACCGTGACGCTTATGCCTTCTCGCTCAGCGCCGCGCGAACGCGCGTCAGCATCTCCTCGACCGCTTTCTTCGCCGCCGAAAGCTTGGCCGGGTCGCGCCCGCGCACCACGATGTTGGTGTTGGGGCCGAGCTTGTCGTCGAAGAACGGGTAGCTGCCGATCGATACATCGGGATTTGCCTTGGCGATTTCGCCAAGCTCGCTGCCGACGTCGCCTTCGCGCAAGTCGGCGCGGATGCTTTCCGACAGCATCTTCACGCCGGTCTTGAGCGTCGGCGCCACCGCATCGAGCATCGCCTGCATGATCGACGGCACGCCCGCCATCACGGTGACATTGCCGATCCGAAACCCCGGCGCGCCGGACACCTTGTTCTCGACCAGCGAGGCGCCGGCGGGAATGCGCGCCATGCGCTTGCGCGCCTCGTTCATCTCGGCGCCCATCTTGGCGGCGCGCTCGCTGATGATGCGCATCGCTTCCGGGTGGTAGTCGATCGACACGCCGAACGCCTTGGCGACGCATTCCGCGGTGATGTCGTCATGGGTCGGGCCGATGCCGCCCGTCGTGAAGACATAGGTGTAGGCGGCGCGCAGCGCATTGAGCGCGGTGACGATCGCGCCCTCGTCGTCCGAGACCACCCGGACTTCCTTGAGGTCGATCCCGATCGCGGTGAGATATTCGGCGATGTAGCCGATGTTCTTGTCTTTGGTCCGCCCCGAGAGGATTTCGTCGCCAATCACGAGGATTGCGGCGGTGACGGGCTGGTCGTTGGCTGCTGTCATTGCCTGCCTGTAGCGTGCACCCCTGCCTGCCTCAAGCGCAGCCGGCCTGATGCTTTGCGCCCAAATTATAGGCAGGATGCTGGCGCGCAAAGTGAGTCTGGCGGCAGGCCTGCACCCTTGGACGGGACGGCGTTGGCCTGAACCTTGCTAATTCTAGGACGTTAGGGGTGCTGGGCGGGCTTTCATGAGTGCGGCGTTCGACGAGATGAACGGGACCGGCGGGGCCTTGACCCCCGCCTATCGCGAGCTTGCGCGCTGGCTCAAGGAGACGCCGCCCGCCGAGCTCGATTATCGGCGGCGCGAAGCCGAGCTTCTATTCCGGCGCATCGGCATCACCTTCGCGGTCTACGGCGAGACCGACGCGCAGGAACGGCTGATCCCGTTCGACGTCATCCCGCGCATCCTCTCCAACGCCGAGTGGCAGCGCGTCTGCGCCGGCCTCGAGCAGCGCGTCAAAGCGCTCAACATGTTCATCAAGGACATCTACGGCGCGCGCGACATCCTGCGCGCCGGCGTGCTTCCCGAGGACATCATCTTCCGCAACGCCGCGTTCCGCCCCGAGATGAACGGCGAGCAGGTGCCGCACGACATCTGGGTGGCGATTGCCGGCATCGACATCGTGCGCATCGACGCCGACACGTTCTACGCGCTGGAGGACAATGCCCGCACGCCCTCCGGCGTCTCCTACATGCTGGAAAACCGCGAGATCATGCTGCGGCTGTTTCCCCGAGCTGTTCTCGCGCCACCGGGTCGCGCCCGTCGAGAATTACCCGGACCAACTCCTCGGCACGCTCAACTCGGTGGCGCCGCCGACCGCAACGAGCGAGCCGAATGTCGTGCTGCTCACGCCCGGCGTCTACAACTCCGCCTATTACGAGCACTCGTTCCTGGCCGACAAGCTCGGCGTCGAGCTGGTCGAGGGCCGCGACCTCTTCGTGCAGGACGAGTTCGTCTATATGCGCACCACGCAAGGGCCGCAGCGCGTCGACGTGATCTATCGCCGCATCGACGACGACTTCCTCGATCCGCTGACCTTCCGGCCGGATTCCGTGCTCGGCGTGCCGGGCCTGATGTCGGTCTATCAGGCCGGCAATGTCACGCTGGCAAACGCGGTCGGCACCGGCATCGCCGACGACAAGGCGATCTACAGCTACATGCCGGAGATCCTGAAATTCTATCTCGGCGAGGAGCCGCTTCTCAAAAACGTGCCGACCTGGCGCTGCCGCGAGCCCGAGCATCTCGCTTACGTGCTCGATCATCTGCCGGAGCTGGTCGTCAAGGAAGTGCACGGCTCCGGCGGCTACGGCATGCTGATCGGGCCGTCCGCCAGCAAGGTCGCGATCGAGCACTTCCGCGCCAAGCTCAAAACCAATCCGAACAACTTCATCGCCCAGCCGACGCTGGCGCTGTCGACCTGCCCGACTTGCGTCGAGCAGGGCGTCGCGCCGCGTCATGTCGACCTGCGCCCGTTCGTCCTGACCGGCCGCGATCGCACCTATATCGTTCCCGGCGGGCTGACCCGCGTCGCGCTCAAGGACGGCTCGCTGGTCGTCAATTCAAGCCAGGGCGGCGGCACCAAGGACACCTGGGTGCTGGCGGACTGACATGCTCTCACGCACCGCCGACAATCTTTACTGGCTCTCGCGCTACGTCGAGCGCGCCGAATATCTCGCGCGCATTCTGGAAGCCACGCGGCGGCTCACCGACCTGCCGCTCGCCTATGTCGGCGAGAGCAATGAATGGGAATCCGCCGTCGCCACTGCGGGCTGCGGCCACGCCTTCTATTCCAACTACAAGGAGGCCAACGACGACAACGTCACCGATTTTCTCGCGTTCTCCACGGCGAATTCCTCGTCGATCCGCAGCTGCTTCGAGAATGGCGCGCAACAATGCGCGCGCGGTGCGCACCGCGCTGACGGTCGAAATGTGGGACGCGATCAACGGCACCTGGCTCGAATTGCAGCGCTACGGCAACGGCCCGAGCTCGCGCGAGGACTTCGCGCGCTTCCTGCGCTGGGTGCAGGAATCCTCGCTGCGCTTCGACGGCTCGGCCTACCGCACCATGCTGCGCAACGACGCCTACTGGTTCTCGCGGCTCGGCGTCTATGTCGAGCGCGCCGACAACACCGCGCGCATCCTCGACGTCAAATATCACCTGCTGCTGCCGGACAACCGAACGGGTCGGCGGCCCGCTCGACTACTTCCAGTGGGCGGCGATATTGCGCTCGGTCTCGGCGCTCACCGCCTATCACTGGGTCTATCGCGACAGCATCAAGCCGTGGCTGATCGCCGATCTGTTGATCCTCAAGGAGGAGATGCCGCGCTCGCTGGCCTCCTGCTACGAGGCGATCGTGCGCAATCTCGACAGCCTTTCGAGCGCCTATGGCAAGCAGGGCCCGGCGCAGCGTCACGCGCGCGGCGTGCGCACCCTGCTGCAGAACAGCCGCATGGACGGCATTTTCCAGCGCGGCCTGCACGAGTTCATCGCCGAGTTCATCAGCGAAAACAACAAGCTCGGCGGCGCGATTGCCGACCAATATCTGGTGTGAGCGGCTCCCCCGCTTTGCTAGGCTCGCCGCAACTCGCAGACGGGCGCCATCGAATTCACAATGCGAATTCGCATCTCCCACACCACCACCTACCGTTATGACAGGTCGCCGAAGAACGTCGCCCAGATATTGCGGCTGACTCCGCGCAATCATGACGGTCAGTACGTCGTCAACTGGATGATCGACGTGACGCAGGACGCGCACCTGCACCGTCATGACGATGCGTTCGGCAATCTCGCCCACAGCTTCACCGCCGAGGGCCCGTTCGACGCGCTGATCGTCGCGGTCGAGGGCCTGGTCGAAACCCAGGATCTGCACGGCCTGGTCCGCGGCGCGGTGGAGCGTTTCCCGCCGAGCCTGTTCCTTCGCGACAGCCCGATGACCATGCCGGATGCGGCCATCATCGAGTTCACCGAGCAGGCCAAGGCGCGCGCCGGGGCGAACAGCCCCACCCTCGATGTCCTGCATCAACTGATCCGCGACCTTAATCGCGAGATCACCTTCGACACCGACCCGACCAATGTCGGCACCACCGCCATCGAAGCGTTCGCGCTCCGCCGGGGGGTCTGTCAGGACCTCACCCACATCTACATCGGTGCGGCGCGCCACCTCGGCATTCCGGCGCGCTACGTCAGCGGCTACTTCCACCGCAGCGACGGCGTGATCGAGCAGGAAGCCGGCCATGCCTGGGTGGAGGCTTATGTGGACGACCTCGGCTGGGTCGGCTTCGATCCGACCAACGGTGTATCGACCACCGATTCTCATGTGCGGGTCGCGGTCGGTCTTGATTATCTCAGTGCTGCGCCGGTGCGCGGCACCCGCTCCGGCGGGGCCGGCGAGCAACTCCACGTCGCAGTCGTGGTCGAGCAGGCTCAGCAGCAAATGCAAACGTGAGTGGTTGCGGCGCGTAGGTTGCCACCAGTATAAAGCCCGACAACAAAAGAGCGCCCTATGACCTATTGCTGCGGAATTCTGGTGCGTGACGGCCTGGTGATGATCGCTGACACGCGCACCAATGCGGGTCTCGACAACATCTCGACCTTCCGCAAGCTCCATGTCATCCATGAGCCCGGCGAGCGGCTGCTTGCGCTGACCTCCGCGGGCAATCTTTCGCTTGCGCAGTCGGTGCGCAGCACCCTGATCGAGGGCGTTGAAAATCCCGAGACCGGCGAGCTTGAAACGCTGCTCAATGCCCCGACCATGTTCCAGGCGGCGCAACGCATCGGCAAGGCGGTGCGCAGCATTCGCATGATGGAAGCCGCCACGCTGAAAGCCGCCGAGGTGGACTACGACGTGGCGTTTCTGTTCGGCGGGCAGATCAAGGGCGGCCGGGTGCGCCTGTTCATGATCTACTCGGCGGGCAACTTCATCGAGTGCACCACCGACACGCCCTATCTGCAGATCGGCGAGCACAAATACGGCAAGCCGGTGCTCGATCGCGCCATCCGGTTCGACACCGATCTCTATGACGCGCTCAAGATCGGGCTCATTTCGATGGACTCCACGATGCGCTCGAACCTTGGCGTCGGCCTGCCGATCGATGTCCTGGTGTTCCGCACCGACGCGTTTAACCCGGAGTTAACCTACCGGATCGAGCCGGGCGAGCCGTACTTCCAGGACCTGCGCGAGCGCTGGTCCTCCGCTTTGCGCGCTGCGCACATGGCGATCCCTCGCCCGCCCTACAGCTCGCCGCCCTCTTGAGGGCGGTTTACCTCGGGTTAATAGCGATACCCGAATTGCGAGAGCCGCGCGCCCACAAAACAACCGCCGGCAAGGTTTGTCCCTTAGCTTGTCGGCAAAAGACCTGGGGTGGGCCGGCTAAAAAGGGGCAAGCGTTGGACGCGCGCTCAAGCGCATTCGAGCGGCAAGGCACGACGAGTTGGGACCGCGCGCGGTTGAGCGTCGTGGTGCCGATCGGCGTGATCGTTGCCGTCGCCATCATCTGCGTCGTCATTGCCGTGCTCTCCTCGGCCAACCGTGCCGACGACACCGCCGCTTCGCATGAGCAGGAAATCCTCAGCCGCGCTTTGGTCAATAACGCCGAGCGGGTGCTGCGCGACCTCGAAAGCGT
Source organism: uncultured Alphaproteobacteria bacterium (assembly GCA_963847325.1). GTDB lineage: Bacteria > Pseudomonadota > Alphaproteobacteria > Rhizobiales > Xanthobacteraceae > Pseudolabrys. The sequence continues at coordinate 98,784 of CAWJZD010000009.1, read as the reverse complement.
CGTGATATCGGAGCCGTTGCGCAATGCGCCGGCGGGCAGTCATACGGCGCCGCACGATCTGTCGCGGCGGCTGAAAGGTCAGCACGGCCATCATGTGGTGCTCCTGTTCGACGGCGAGGAACAGGTGACTTTTGCCGATGGCGACCGCACGGAAGAACTGGTCACCGAGCTCAAGCCGCTGCTGGCCCACCTGCACGGGCGTTTCCCGCTCAACAGCGACCTGCAGGTCAGGCTGCGATCCAACGCCTCAGACGCACCGCGCGTCGCGCTGGTCCAGTCTGTGCTCGGCCGCCCCGCTCTGGTCGCCGGTACGGCGCTCGGCTCCGGTGAAAGCTTCGCCTCCGAGCTTGGCAATAACGCCCCCATCATTGTGTCCATCAAGTTCGTCAACCTCGACGTCGTTGATTACATCCGGGCGCGCTTCAAGCTGAGCAACCTGCGCGTTGCGATCACCGAACCGCCGCCGCCGGGCGACTTCGTTTACGCGCTGCCGGCCGCCGAGGGCGCCGACCCGGTTCGCTTCGTCTGGACGCCGCGCCGGCCCGGCGCCGACATCGTCAACAGCGTGCTGCCCTATATCGGCGTAGCGCTTGCCGGCTTTGCGCTGCTCGCCGCATTCGTGTTGCGCTATATGCGCCGCACCGCCGCCGCCATCGCGGTCGGTGAATCGCAGCTCCGCCACCTTGCGATGCACGATCCGCTGTGCGGCCTGCCCAACCGCATCTTCTTCAGCGAGCGGCTCGAAGCGGTGATTGCGCAGGTGCGTGACGGCTCGACGCCCGCAGCGGTGTTCTACATCGACCTCGACCACTTCAAGGAAGTCAACGACACGCTCGGCCATCCGATCGGCGACGAGCTTATTCGCAATGTGACGTTGCGGCTGTCGCGCGCGTTGCGCGGCGACGATCTGGTGGCGCGGCTCGGCGGCGACGAGTTTGCCATCATTTCGAGCGTCGGCTCCGACCAACGCAAGATGATGCAGCTTGCCCAGCGCATCATCGCTGCGGTCTGCGAGCCCTATTCGATCAGCAACCACAGCATCGTGATCGGCGCCTCGGTCGGCATTGCCACGATCGACAAGAACTGCCGCGGCTCGGCCGACGTGATGCGTTACGCCGACATGGCGCTCTATCGCGCCAAGAACGAAGGCCGCAACCGCGCCTGCATCTACGACAGCGCGATGGAGCAGGACCTCTCGAACCGCAAGCAGCTCGAAATCGACCTGCGCGCCGCGGTGGACGCCGGCGAGTTGCGATTGCTGTATCAACCGCTCGTCAACAGCAGCGGCGAGAAGATGCTGGGCGTCGAAGCGTTGTGCCGCTGGTCGCATCCGCAGCGCGGCGATGTCGGCCCGAGCGAATTCGTGCCGGTGGCGGAACATAGCGGCCTGATCATCGAGCTCGGCGAATGGGTGCTGCGCCGCGCCTGCATGGACGGCAAGGCCTGGCCGAAGCTCCCGGTCTCGGTCAACGTGTCCCCTCTGCAATTCCGCCGCAGCGACTTCGTCGACATGGTCGAGCGCACGCTCAATGAAACCGGGTTCGATCCGGCTCGGCTCGAGCTTGAAGTGACCGAAAGCACCTTGATCGGCAATTTCGAGAATGCCGAAGCGGCCATGCGCCGGCTCAAATCGCTCGGCGTGCGGCTCGCGCTCGACGACTTCGGCACCGGCTATTCGAGCCTGCTCTATCTGCGCCGCTTTCCGTTCGACAAGCTCAAGATCGACCGCAGCTTCGTGCGCAGCATCGAGACCGGCTCGGACGCCGCCGCGATCGTCCACGCCATCGTCAGCCTCGGCCGCGGCCTGGGCATGAAGGTGACGGCCGAAGGCGTCGAGACCGCCGACCAGCACCTTTTCCTGCGCGCGGCAGGCGTGCACTCGATGCAGGGCTACCGCTTCGGCAAGCCCATGACGCGTGACGACATCACCACGCGGCTTGCCGCCGGCACAATGCCGGTCCGGGCTCCCACCGCCCTCGCCGGCTAGCATCTCCGTTTTCGTTCTCCTCTCCCCTCCGCCCAATGGCGGGGCGCCGCTTTTCTTGTTATTGGCGGGCGACAAATTTTACGTCGCGGGGAGACAAACAAAATGGCTGCTTCTGCAAAAATCGCGCTGGTTACCGGAGCGGGCACCGGCGTCGGCCGGGCGGTATCGCTGGCTTTGGCCAAGGCCGGCTACAGCCTCATTCTGGCCGGGCGCCGCAAGGAGCCGCTCGATGCGGTGGCCGGCGAGGTCAACGGCGTCGGATCGCAGGCGCTGGCGGTGCCGACCGACGTGTCCGACCGCGACTCCATTCTCGCGCTGTTCGCCAAGGTGAAGTCGAGCTTCGGCCGGCTCGATGTGCTGTTCAACAATGCCGGCATCGGCGCGCCGCCGGTGCCGCTCGAAGATCTGCCGTTCGAGACCTGGAAGAAGGTGGTCGATACCAATCTGACCGGCATGTTCCTGTGCACCCAGGAAGCCATCAAGATCATGAAGGACCAGAAGCCGCAGGGTGGCCGCATCATCAATAACGGCTCGATCTCGGCGCACGCGCCGCGGCCGTTTTCCGCCGCCTACACCTCGACCAAGCACGCGGTGACGGGCCTGACCAAGTCGACTTCGCTCGATACCCGCAAATACAACATCTGCTGCGGCCAGGTGGACATCGGCAATGCCGCAACGCCGATGACCGACCGCATGGTGCAGGGCCAGGGCGTACCGCAGCCGAACGGCACGATGATGGTCGAGCCGCGCATGGATGCGATGAACGTCGGCAACGCCGTGGTTTACATGGCGAGCCTGCCGCTCGACGCCAATGTGATGTTCATGACGGTGATGGCCAACACGATGCCGTTCGTCGGCCGCGGCTGACGCCGCTATTGCAGCGTCGCGGGCCTGTAACCGTCGATTGTAAAGCCGGCGAGCGGAAAGCCGGCTGGCGAGATAACACGCTTGGTCGTCGGATTGATCAGGACTTGGCGACCCGTCCACGGATCATTCGCAACCACGCGAGACAAATTGCCGTTCACCTCGGTGAACGATGTTGCCAGCATCCAGTGCGGACGCCGCGCCGCGCCATCCCGGTAGCTGCCGCGCAAGATCACGAGTTGGCCGGCGCGCAAAGCACCGACCACGTTGCTTTCGTCCAGCGGATCGGCTGCCGCCAATGACGAGAGCGGTCCCAACGTAACGTACAACCTCACCGGCCCAGTCCAGCTGGCCTGTGCCGTGCTATCCGTCCAAAAGTAACGGTCGAGCTTCACATCGATCAGTCGCGCATCAGACCAGGCATTGCCGGCCGCACGCGCGATCATTCCAAAGACTGCTGCGAGTGACGCCCGTTGCGCGTTGCTCGCCGGATTATCGTACTCCGGCTGTTCCAGTTGGCTGATCGGCGCAAAGGTGAAAATCAGATCCTGGCTGACCAAAGTCGCCAGCGTCGACTTGAAGCCGATCTTGTCCGACGTCAGGAAGGGATACGTGACGCCCTCGGTGATCGACCAGGCGGCGCCGAAGCCGGCCGGCAGCGTTGCGCGCAGTTGAGTGGTGGTCTGCGCCGTGCCCTCGTCACTGGTCGCCATGGTGCTGGTCGTCGCGTCCCAATAGGCATTGGTGACCGGGTTAAACGCTGTCGCCATCAGTCCACCGCCGAAGCCCATCGCGCCAAACGAAATGCGTCCGGCCGAGAACACCCGGGTGACGTTATTGCCACTCACGCCAACGAGCCCGCCGGCCCCCTGGTTGTTCACGGTTACAGCGCCGGTGGCATAGGCATCGATAATCTTTCCGTTGCCGACCCCAACGAGACCGCCAGCCGAGCCATCCCGGTTCGCGGTGACCACCCCCGAGGCGAAGGCGCGCGAGATTGTGCCGTCGGTTTCAGCATGGCCCGTAAGCCCGCCGGTCGCGCAATTATTGCCGCACTTCACCCGGCCGGTCGCGTAAACATCTGTCAGGCGTCCGTTGTTTTGTCCGGTCACGCCTCCCGCCGCCCCGCCGTTTCCGGATGTCACGTTGGCGGCCGAGGATGACGCCACGATCGTTGCGTCCGGAAATGTCTGCCCGGCGATTCCGCCGGCGCGGCATGTGCCTGGGCAACTTACCGTGCCTGCGGTGGTGACATTGTTTATCGAGCCATTGATAAACCAGCCGACGACCCCGCCGGCAAAAACAGTGTCGGCCTGGGACCTTATATCCAATCCGGCGAGCCGGAGATTGCGCACAACGCCGCCGTCTATCGCGCCGAATAAGCCGACGCCGCCATTGTTCGACCTGATCCTCAGGTTCAGGATCGTGTGCCCCCGGCCGTCGAGTTGGCCCGCAAACGGACTTGCGCCATCGCCGATCGGCATGAAATTGGCGATGCCGCGCAGGTCGATGTCATTCGCCAGGCAATATTGCCGCGTGAGATTATTGCGGATGTTGTTGAGCTGCTGCGGCGTCGAGATCGCCGTGCAGGCCGCCGATGCTGCGGTCGGGGCTGCAAACGCAACGACAGCCAAAATAACGCAACGCCACCTTCCCAGTCCCATGAGGGAACGTTAGCCGGTCGCTGCCGGGAATCCAATGTGGCACGTGTGACGCGCTACAGCGTGCTGACGCTGATTTTCGTCCCGCCGCGCACTTTCGCCAGCGTCTTCACGTCGCCCAGCGCCTTGGCGAAGATGTTGCACGGGCTCGCCAGCCGGCATTCGTCGCCCTTGCTGATCGGCGTGCGGCCGAAGCCGATGGCGATCGCCGGACCGTCCGGCCAGAACGCGATCTCACCGGGCGTGACCACGGCGCGCGCGTCTTTCTCGCGCGCAACGCTCACCGGCACGTTGAAATAGACCTCCTCGCCCCAGGTCAGCGCCGACGATGTGATCGGCAGCGCCGCGGCGATGGCCTTCGCGGTCGGCGTGTCGAGCAGTTCGGCATCGAGCGTCAGGTCACCGAATGAAAAGCGGATGCGCGCCATATCTCACCTCGCCCCGATTGTGCGTTTCTGCCAGGTCAGCGCCAAGACCACGAGCGCCGCGATCGCGAAGAATGCGGCCACATATCCGACCGCATGATAGCGGCCGTGCGCGTACAGGAAGCCGCCGACACCCGACCCTACCGCCTGCCCCACATAGAGCAGCGACGTGTTGAGCGCGATGGAAGCACTGGCAAGATCGGGCGCCGCATCGGCAAGGCGCGCCTGTTGCATGGAGTTGGCGGCGGCAAAGCCGAGACCAAGAAAGACGACTCCGAGTGTCATCACCGCGAGATGGCCGCCACCGACCGCCCATAAGGAAAGACCGGCGGCAACCAGCCCCGCGAACAGCGCGAAGGTACGCTGTACGCCGTGCCGGTCGACGATCCGCGTCGCGGCAATATTGCCGACGAGGCCCATTGTCCCCATCACACCGAACAGGAGGCCCGCCGTTGCAGCACCTTCCCCGGTGAGTTTCTCGAGCAGCGGGGCGAGATAGACCGCGACGCTGAATTGACCCGATGTCGTGAGCAAGGTGATCAGCAGGATCATCGTGATCGGCGCGGTGCGCGCGATGGTGCCGAAGCTCGCCAGCGACAGCGGCCGGCCCTGCAGTCCGCGCGGCAGCGCCAGCAACAGCAGCAGCACGACCAGGAGCGACACGCAGCCCAGCGCGCCAAATGCGATGCGCCAGCCGAATTGCGTGGTGAGGAACGTGATGAACGGCAAGCCGCCCGCAATGGCGAGCGACCAGCCCAGGAAGACGAAGGACATCGCGCCCGGCCGCTCCTTTTCAGGAACGATCAGCGCGACGGTCGCGGCGGCCTGCGGCGTGTAGAGCGCGGCGGCGACGAGCATCAGCAGCCGCAGCGCAAGCACGGTGCCGTAATTGGGCGCGAACGCCGTTGCGAACTCGCCGATGACGAGAATGCCGATCGTGGCGGCGAGCAAGGTGCGGCGGTCGAGCCGCGTGGTCAGCCAGGCGCCGAGCGGCGACGAGATGCAAAGGACGAAGGCGCCATAGGTGACCAGCAAACCGGCGTCATGGACGGCGACGCCGAGATCGTCTGACAGCGCCGACAACATGCCGGCCGGCGCAAGGATGCACAGCCCGATCGCGATATTGCCGAGCATCAACGCGATTTTGGGGAGCGCGCGGGACAGGAGCCGAATCCGGTTGGCCGTCACACTTACGGATGCACACGGTCATCCGCCAGCCGCCATAGGCCGCAAAGATTTGATGCGAAAAACGACGCCGCTTGATGGGTCGTTAGTGCAGCCGGAACACGCCCTCGGCGGCGCGGAAATCGGCCGGCTTGATCAGCTTCTGGTGCGCGACGATGACCTTGAACAGCGGCCCCTCCAGCTTGGCCTCCCAGAAGGCCAGGAAGCGCTTCAGCGAGGGAAACTCGGGGAAGAGGTCGTAGTCCTGCCAGACGTAGGTCTGCAGCAGCCACGTATAGTCAGGACGCCGGTACAGGATCTCTGCTGTGGTCAGCCCGTAGCCGGCGACCTGCTTCTCGAAGTCAGACGAAACCTTAGCGACCATTGCGTCCTCCTGATTCCGAAGACGATTGTCCAGTTCCCGACCACGCCATTTCAAGCTGAATCGGTAAACAAACTGTGCAAAATCAAGGCATTAGCAGCAGCGTTCCGAGCCTGCTACCAGACGCCGAAATTGTTGGCACTCCGCAAAGAGGAGTGCTAAAAAATCCCCGAGCCCCTCTTGCGGGCCAAAAGCCGGCTCCCATCTCACGGCAGACTGCCGCGAAGGGGAAAGCCGGCAGCCTAGAAAATCGAAACTGTCCAAATACTTAGGAGGACCACATGAAATTTCGTCCGCTCCACGACCGCGTCGTCGTCAGGCGCATTGAGGCCGAGGAGCGCACCTCCGGCGGCATCATCATTCCCGATTCCGCTAAGGAAAAGCCCTCGCAGGGTGAAATCATCGCCATTGGCCCAGGTGGCCGCGATGAGAGCGGCAAGCTCATCCCGATCGACCTGAAGGTCGGTGACACCGTGCTGTTCGGCAAATGGTCGGGCACCGAAGTGAAGATCGACGGCCAGGATCTCCTGATCATGAAGGAGAGCGACATCATGGGCGTCGTCGAAGGCACCGGCTCTTCCAAGCGCAAGGCCGCCTAACGCACAGCCCTCGTCCTGAGGAGCCTGCCGGAGGCAGGCGTCTCGAAGGACGGGATCATTCATCACTCATCCTTCGAGACGCGTCCTGCGGACGCTCCTCAGGATGAGGACTTAGACAGACAGTAAGGACTGACAACAATGGCAGCTAAAGAGGTAAAATTCTCAGTTGATGCGCGCGACCGCATGTTGCGCGGCGTCGACATCCTCGCCAATGCGGTGAAGGTGACGCTCGGCCCGAAGGGCCGCAACGTCGTGCTCGACAAGTCGTTCGGCGCTCCGCGCATCACCAAGGACGGTGTGACGGTCGCGAAGGAAATCGAGCTCGAGGACAAGTTCGAAAACATGGGCGCCCAGATGGTGCGCGAAGTCGCCTCGAAGTCTTCGGACTTCGCCGGTGACGGCACCACCACCGCGACCGTGCTTGCTCATGCGATCGTGCGCGAAGGCGCCAAGTCGGTCGCGGCCGGCATGAACCCGATGGACCTCAAGCGCGGTATCGACCTCGCGGTCGAAGCCGTCGTCGAGGACCTCAAGAAGAACTCGAAGAAGGTCACGTCGAACGAAGAGATCGCCCAGGTCGGCACCATTTCGGCCAACGGCGACCGCGAGATCGGCGACTTCCTCGCCAAGGCGATGCAGAAGGTCGGCAACGAGGGCGTCATCACGGTTGAAGAGGCCAAGAGCCTCGAGACCGAGCTCGACGTCGTCGAAGGCATGCAGTTCGACCGCGGCTACATCTCGCCGTACTTCATCACCAACGCCGACAAGATGCGCACCGAACTCGAAGATCCGTACATCCTGATCTACGAGAAGAAGCTCTCGGGTCTCCAGGAGCTGCTTCCGCTGCTCGAAGCTGTCGTGCAGACCGGCAAGCCGCTCCTGATCGTGGCTGAAGACGTCGAAGGCGAGGCTCTGGCCACGCTGGTCGTCAACAAGCTGCGTGGCGGCCTCAAGGTCGCGGCAGTGAAGGCTCCGGGCTTCGGCGATCGCCGCAAGGCCATGCTGCAGGACATCTCGATCCTGACCGGCGGCCAGGCGATCTCGGAAGACCTCGGCATCAAGCTCGAAAGCGTGACCATCAACATGCTCGGTCGCGCCAAGAAGGTGATGATCGACAAGGAAAACACCACGATCGTCAACGGCGCCGGCAAGAAGGCCGACATCGAGGCGCGCGTTTCGCAGATCAAGGCGCAGATCGAGGAGACCACCTCGGACTACGACCGTGAGAAGCTGCAGGAGCGCCTGGCGAAGCTCGCCGGCGGTGTTGCGGTGATCCGCGTCGGCGGCGCCACCGAAGTCGAGGTGAAGGAGCGCAAGGATCGCGTCGATGACGCGATGCATGCGACCCGCGCCGCGGTCGAGGAAGGCATCCTGCCGGGCGGCGGTATCGCCCTGCTGCGTGCCAGCGAAGTGCTCAAGCGCGTGCGTACCGCGAACGACGACCAGAAGACCGGCGTCGAGATCGTGCGCAAGGCGCTGCAGGCTCCGGCCCGCCAGATCGCGACCAACGCCGGTGAAGATGGCTCGGTGATCGTCGGCAAGGTTCTCGAAAAGGACCAGTACGCCTACGGCTTCGACGCCCAGAACGGCGAGTACGGTAACCTGATGTCCAAGGGCATCATCGACCCGACCAAGGTCGTGCGCGCTGCGTTGCAGAACGCCGCGTCCATTGCCGGCCTGCTCATCACCACCGAGGCGATGGTCGCCGAAGTGCCAAAGAAGGGCGGCAATGCGGCTCCGCAAATGCCGGGCGGCGGCATGGGCGGCATGGACTTCTAAAGTCCACAAGCCTCACGAAAAGCGGAAAGGCCCGGAGCGATCCGGGCCTTTTTCTTAGGGCGGGCACCAGTACAGCACGCCGCGGGCCTGCGCCGCACTGGTTCCGTACTGATCGCGGCACATCTGCGAGGCCGCAAAGGAAATGCCGGTCTGCTTCGGGCCGCAGATCGGCTCATGCAGCGCGCCGATCATGTTGCTGCCATACGCGTAACCGCGCGATTTGCAGTAGCGCTGGATATGAGCAAGCGCGATGAACTGACGCGGACCGGAGCCGCGGCACGTCACGTTGGCAACGCTGATGCCCATCGGAGCCGGCGGCGGGCTTTGTTCGCCCACATACCAGTTCGTGCGCCCGGTTACGTGAGGGCAAAGCTGCTCGGGCGTGACTTGCACGCCGCCGCACGTGATCACCGGCTCGAACCAATGCGCCCAGCGCAGTTGCGCCGCCGCGTCGGAGCCGCCGCGCACCGCGCCGCAGGCTTGCGCCAGCCGCGCCGGTGTCAACGCAATGTCGCCGCCGTCGCCGGCGCCGGCCGGACCAGGCGACGACGCCGCTGTCGCGGGAGTGGGATCCGGCTGAGCCGCCTGCCCGCCGCGGCAGAACACTTGCATGCCCATGCCGCGGTACCAGTCATGCGAGCCGGTCATCTTGTAGCAAACCTGCTCGAACGAAACCTGCGCCAGCGTGACACCGCTCACATTCACCAGGCGGCAATTGAGCACGAGATTCCCGCCCGGTCCGATCTCCAGCTTGCCCGATTGCACATTCGAGACGCCGTGCATGTCGCGGCAAGCCTGGGTGATCGCTTCCTCGGTGATCTGCACCCCTTGCTGGGCCGCGGCGGAGGTTGCCGTCGCGGCAAGGACAACAAGAACACAGCCGACAAGGGGTGAGCGAAACATCCTGGTCTCTCACTCGTAAGACAGTATCTGGATCTGATCGATCTGGACGCCGGTCTCGCTTGGCTTCTTGGCGTCGAGCTTGCCGACATGGAGCGCCAGACGACCCGGCACCCGCAGCGACGTCAGCTCGTCGGTCGTGAGCTTGCGCGAATTCTTCTTGGCATCCGTCCAGTTTTTGATCTCGAACGTGCCGCTGTATTTGCGGTCGCGTTTCATCAGCACGATGCGGACGCCGTTCGTTTCCATCGCCTTGACGATCGCCTTGGTGTCTTCGTTGCCGAAGGCGCCGTAGCCGCAGCCCGAACCGGAGAATGTCTTGATCGCCCGCGTTTCCTCGCCGGAGGCGAGCCGGGTAACACCGAAGTCGAGCTTGTTGCAGGTCTCGGACCCCGTCCAGCTCGCCACCAGGCGCAGAAAGCTCGTCTCGTCGGTCATCAGCCCGACGTTGAACGCATCCGACATTGCCTGGAATTGCAGCTTGGCGTCGATCACAACGTCCCAGTCGCCGTTCGGCATATCCTGGTTGAGGCGCACGATGTTGACGCTGTCCTTGTGCTGGAAGCCCGCCGTCGCAGGATTGACCAGCAGCAGCTCGCCTTTCTCGACGATGTAGCGGTCGGCATTGCGGTTGAGGATTTCCCAGCTGTCCGCCGAGACATCCTTGCCGTCGAACTTGTCTTCGAACACGACCTTGCCCGTGCGTTGCGGAGCGACAACCGGTGCCGGAGCGGGTGCCGGCGGCGGCGGAGCCGGTTGCGCAATGATCTGCTTCACCTCTGCGAAGGTGCGGCGCAGCCCTTCGGCGTCGGCGGCGTCGAAATAGCGGCCACCGGTCTTCTGCACCACGCATTGCAGCGAATTGCTCTCATCGGCCTTGAGCGCGAAGCCGACCACATGAACCTTTACGCCGACGCCGAGCGCATTGAGCCGGTCTGCGGCCGCGCAGGGGTCGCCGCGGCATTCCTCGATGCCGTCGGTGACCAGCACGATCGAGTTGCTTTGCCCATTGAAGGCCTTCATCGACTGGCCGGCGCGGTCGAGCGCGGCCGCGATCGGCGTTTCGCCGAGCGCATCGAAGCCCTGCACCATCCGCGCCTGCGTGCGCGACTCGTCGGCGCCGATCGGCGAGACCACCTCGATGTCCGTGCAGTCCTTGGCGCGGCGGTGGCCGAACGTGAGCAGTCCGGTGCGCACGCTCGGCGGCATTGTGGCCAAGGTCTCGGACACAATGCGCTTGGCGGCGACGATGCGGGTTTCGGCTCCGGCCGAACGCTTCATCGAGCCGGAGGCGTCGAAAATGACCATGAGATTATTCTGGGCCTGAGCGCACGTGACAAAGCTCAGTCCCAGTGCAGCGGCAGCAACGGCAGATTTCCAGAGCATTGAAACCCCCTATGGGTGAGTGGTTGCTAGTTCGGCTCATCCTCGATGGCGCCGAACTCTTCGTGGTTGAAGTAGAGCTTGCTGATGCAGGTGTCGGCGTGACGCGAGCCGGGATAGACGTCGAGAATGGTCAGCTTGATCCAGGTGATGCGTGACGGCGGCAACTTGATGTGCTCGAACTCCGCCGTGTCTTTCAGCGTGACCTCGCGCGAATACCCGCCGCTGGTATCGATGCGGGCGCGCTTGACGCGGCCGTTGGCGCGAAACGTCTGCGCATTCTTGGCGTAACCGTTTACGAAGCTGAGCGAGCCGATGACGAACGGCGGATCCTGATAGAGCGTCACGGCCTCGCCGACACCGGCGCCGGCCACGCCCTCGCACCAGGCGCCTTCACCCAAGCCGGTGATCTGGTCGGGGCCGTAGCTGTTCTGCCCTTGCGACGGCAGCACGCTGGTGACGCAAGTCCGCGTGTCGGCATATTGGCCGCCCTGCGCGTGGCAGATTGTCGCCGCCGTAACCGGCTGCTGCGCGAATAAGGTCACGGCCAGCACTGCGGCCGCAGATAAGAAGGATCGCCCAAGAGATCGCCCAAGAGATCGGCCAAGCATCGTTCGCCCCTCCGTGCTCTGGCACGGCTCATGGTAGCACCCGGTGCCGCTCCGGCAGCCGGGAGAGCTATCAACTGACTGTGTGTCGCGGCCGAAGGCGCCGAGGTTCAAAGCCCGGTCAGAAAAACGTCACGGGCGAAAACCGTAAGATTGTCAGGGTTTTCTTTTCGGGTCGCGCGATGGCGTCGGCGCGCCTAAAATCACGGCATGGCAAAGACTGGCAATATCTACTGCGGTATCGGCGGCTGGACCTACGAGCCGTGGCGCGGCGTGTTCTACCCAAAGGGCCTGCCGCACGCGCAGGAGCTCAAATATGCCGGTGAGCACCTGACCGCGATCGAGGTCAACGGCACCTTCTATCGCACGCAGAACGCCAAGACCTTCCGCAGCTGGGCGAGCCAGGTGCCGGACGGCTTCATCTTTTCGATCAAAGGCGTGCGCTACGTGGTGAACCGGCGCGTGCTGGCCGAGGCCGGAGATTCACTGAAGCGATTTCTCGATTCCGGCGTGACCGAGCTCGGCGACAAGCTCGGGCCCCTGCTCTGGCAATTCGCGCCGTTCAAGAAATTCGACGAGGCGGATTTCGGCAAGTTTCTGGAGCTGCTGCCGGCGACGTTCGACGGCCGGCCGCTGCGTCATGTCGTCGAGGTGCGGAACGACAGTTTCAAGACGCCGGCCTTCATCAAGTTGCTGCGCGATTTCAATGTCGCCGTCGTATTTGCCGAGCACGAGACTTATCCGGCAATTGCCGACGTCACCTCGGACTTCGTCTATTGCCGCCTGCAAAAGGGCGACGACAAGCTCAAGCAGGGCTATCCGCCCAAGGCGCTCGACGCCTGGGCCAAGCGCGCCGATGCCTGGGCGAAGGGCGGCGAGCCGAAAGACCTGGCGCGGGTCGACAAGAAACCGGCGTCGAAGCAGCCGCGCGACGTGTTCATGTATTTCATCCACGAAGCCAAGGTGCGCGCGCCCGCCGCGGCGATGGCGCTGATCGAGCGGGTCGACTAAGCGCGCAGCGACGGAGAAAACTCATGAAGTATGATGCGTCCACTATCAAGACGTCGGGTTATTGGACCCTCAGCCTCGGCATCTTTGGCATTGTCTCGCACTTCGTGAGCGTCGCCTTTTATTCGTTTCCGCAGGACATAGGTATCGTTACGAGCACCACTGCGATGACGCTACTTGGCCTCGTCAGTATATGGACCGGCGAATGTTTGAAGAGATTAGAAGCAAAATTCGCCGAGATTGAGCGATCTCGATCTGCACGCCCGTAGCGTGCAGCAACCAAGCATCGTTGCATCAGGCCGTGATGTCGAGCAGACGCTTGGCTGTTTGGTTGATGACTTCGGCCACCCGCGCCTCGGCCTGAAGGCTGATCTTCGACATCATCAGCTCCATCGCGGCTTGCTCGAGGTCGCCGCTTCCGCTGGCAATGTCGGTGGCTGCGGCCTGGAACCGCTGCATCGAGGCATTCATGCCGCCGACCGCAATTGGCATTACGCTGGACATCACACAACTCACTGCGGCCCGCATGCGTTGAGCCGAAGCAATTGATACCAATCATGCCGTAAACGAACCTTTACGGGCACTTTCAGGAGGCTCAATGGCACCGGCAAAGGCCAAGACGCTGTTCACGATCGGCTACGAAAAAGCCAGACCCCAGGCCGTTCTCGACGAGTTGAAGCAGGCCAAGGTCAAGCTGCTGGTCGATACCCGCGCGGTCGCCGCCTCACGGCGGCCCGGCTTCTCCAAGCGGGCGCTTTCCGCCGCGCTCGACGAGATCGGCATTGCCTATATCCATCTGCAGAAGCTCGGCACCCCTGCCGAAGGGCGCGAGGCCGCCCGCGCCGGCGACTACGACACGGCGTGGAAGATCTACGACAAGCACATCAAGACCGCGGATGCGCAGCGCGAACTCGGCGAGCTCGTTTCGCTGATCGAGGACGGCAAGCGCGTTTGCCTGCTCTGCTATGAGCGCGACCCGGCGGAATGCCACCGCAGCCGCATCGCCGCGCTGGTGAAAAAGCGCATCAAGACCAATGTGAAGGATCTCGCCGCGCCGTTGTTCTGATTACTCGGCCGGCTGGCTCATCGGCAGCTTGACCTCGATCGCCTGCAGGAAGGCCCACAGCGCGAAGGTCGCGATGAACATCGCCAACGCGATGATGGCGTTGACGCCCATGACGAGGCTGAAGCCGCCCATCTTGTGCAGCAGCGCGATCATACCGACCGCGCCGCCGGCGCCGATGAACAGCAGGAAATAGCGCACCGCATAGACCCGGCCGCGCCACGCATCCGCCGTGTAGCGCGCCATCACCATGTCGTTGACGGTGACCTGCGCGTAGATCGCGGCGACCGCCAGCGCGAGTGCGACCATCATCGCGATGCCGCCGCCCGCATAGGTCGCCCACAGATTGCCGACGAAGCCGAGCCCGGTAATGACGACGAACAGGAACATCGGGCTGTAACGCTCGACCAGCCGGCCGATCGCGAGCTGCGCCACCGCACCACAGACCAGCACCAGGGTCGCCACCGAGCCGACCACGATCAACGGCACTTCACTGGCGAGCCGCTCATCGACGATCTTCGGCAGCGCGATGGTCAGCACGTTGAAGATCAACCCGCCGCACAGCGCGATGACGATGAAGAGGCCGAACACCATCGCCGCCGCCCGCATCGACAGGCGCACCGCCGGAACGGTCTGGCGTTTCTTGGTGGACTTGCGGTCGTCCGGCGTCATCCAAAGATAGACAAAGCCCGAGACGATGCAGATCACGCCCGGCACGATGAAGGCGGCGCGCCAGCTGATCCATGCCGCCAGCGCCGCGCTGATGCCGGCGGCGAGCGAGACGCCGAGATTGCCGCACACGCCGTTGAAGGCGAGCGTGCGTCCCCTCGCCTGCGATACCTCGATCAAAATGGCCATGCCGACCGGGTGATAGATCGAGGCGAATACGCCGAGCATGAAGAGCGCAAAGCCGAGCGCCAGCAGGTTCGGCGCGAAGGCGCAGCCGATCAGCGACAGCCCGCAGCCGATAAAGAAAGCCCCCATGATGTTGCGGCGGCTCCAGTGGTCGGCGAGCCAGCCGGCCGGGAGCGCAAATACGCCGAACGCAATGAAGGCGGCGCTGGAAAGCACAATCAGCTCGTTATAGGGCCGCTGGTAAACGACCTCGAGCCCGATCACGACAGTCGGGAAGATCAGCAGGACGAAATGGTCGAGCGTGTGCGCCCAGTTGAGGAAGCCGATCGTCATCCGTTTTTCGGATTTGGCGTCGCGTGGCGCTCTGGCAGCTGTGGTCATCAAGGCGGTCCCGACAGACCGCCTCGTATAGCCGGTTTCGGCGCAGCCCGCCTATTCCAAAACCGACGGGCAGGCGCGCCATCCCCTCATGGGCTCGTAAGCTTAAGGCGGAGAGTGGGCTGTCAGCGGCGGTCGGCCGGGCGCGCGAGCGCGACCACGGTTCCCGTCGTTATGCGCGCTTCGGCTGCCACGACCGGCTCAAGGCCCGCCACCGCCGCGGCCTTCGCATTGAGCGTCACCAGCATCATCGCGGCGGTCGCCATGATCAAGGCAACAACGACAATCGCGCTGAGCGCGCCGGAAAAATCGCTGCTCCGGACCGAGTGTCCCATGCGCCCGAACTAGGGGCCGAGTTGCAGATGCGTTCAATGATTTGAGTCTTAACGGCGCAAAATTCCCGGCTTGACGCTCGCGCCGCGACTTCGACTCGGCCTACTTGCCGGCGCGGATCGATTCCAGAGCGTCCGGCGTGTCGACGTCCATGGTGACAGATGTATCGCTGACCGGCACTTCCGCGACCGCTTCCGGCACGTTGCCGATGATATGCCGGGCGCCGACATCGCCCGTAACCGACATCAGGTCGGCGAAGAACCGCCGCGCCCACACGACCGGATTGCCGCGACGTCCCGCGATGGTCGGCACGACAACCAGCGCGCCGCGCTCCGGATCGAACGCTGCGATCAGCTTGTCGACCAGCTTGGCATCGATCTGCGGCATGTCGCCGAGCAGACCACCGCGCCATCGGCATCGTCCGGCACGGCGGCGATACCGGTGCGCAGCGACGTGCCGAGCCCCTCCGCATAGTCAGGATTATGCGCGAAGCGGACGCTGAGGCCTTTCAGCGCGGCCTCGACCTTGTCGCGCTCATGACCGGTGACGACGATCACCGGCGAGGCCCGCGAGGCCAGCGCCTGCTCGGCGGCGATGCGCACCAGCGGCTTGCCGCCGATCTCGGCGATCATCTTGTTGACCGCGCCCATGCGGGTCGAGCGGCCGGCCGCCAGCACCACCGCGGCGATCCGCTTGCCTCTTTCCTGCGTGGCTCTTGTCGCGCGGCTGCGGCCGCGTCACGATCTCCATCAGCAGCCCGCCGACGCCCATGCCGGTGACGTCCTCGCGCGCGACCGGCAGCCCGGCGAGGAGCCGCATCAGCACCCAGTCGAAGCCGTTTTCCTTGGGCGAGCGCGCGCAGCCGGGCGCGCCGATCACCGGCACGTCATTGGCGCGGCCGATCAGCAACAGGTTGCCGGGATCGACCGGCATGCCGAAATGATCGATCGTGCCGCCGACCGCTTCGAGCGCCGCGGGAATGACGTCGCGCCGGTCGGCAATCGCCGAGGCGCCGAACACGATCACCATCTCGGCGCCGGCCTTCGAGCACTTCGTCGATCGCTTTCGCCAGCGCCGCCTGATCGTGCGGCACCTGCCGCTCGGCGATGATGGACGCGCCGGCCGGCGCAATGCGGTCGGTGAGCACCCTGATGGTCTTCTCGACCACTTTCGGCGACAGGCCCGGCAGCAGCGTCGAGACGACGCCGAGCTTCCTGATCTTGTAGGGCGCAACGCGAATCAGCGGCTTTGCCTTGGCGGCCTGCGCCAGCGCTTCGTCGAGCGGCGCCTTGCCGACCGCGAAGGGAATGATCTTCACCGTGGCGATCATCTCGCCTTCGACCACCGGCTTGAAGGCCGGCAGCGTCGCGAGCGTCACCGCTTCGTCGATGCGGTTGAGCCGGTCGATCGCGTCCTTGTCGACCACCAGCACGCCGGCCGTCTCGGCGAACAGATTGCAGCGGCCGGTGAAGGCGCGGTCGACCCGCGCGCCCTTCGCCCGCCGCAGCGGCGGCGATCTGGCCGGCGGCTTCGTCCTCGCCGACATCGCCGGGCTCGAGCCGCGCGACCACGATCTGGTCGACGCCGGCGGCCTTGAGCGCGGCGACTTCCTTTGCGCCGATCAGCGTGCCCTTCTTGAGGACGAGCTCGCCCTTGCGGATCGAATGCACCGCCGTGCCGCCCAGCGCCTCGTCGGGTGTGACGCCGCCGAACTTCATGCCGCTTTCGCGTCCTTTTCCTCGGCCTGCCGCAGCCGTTGCGGTGATCTCACCCATGATCGCCACCGCAATCTCGGGCGGCGACACCGCGCCGATGTCGAGACCGATCGGCGCGTGGATGCGGCCGATCTCGGCGTCGCTCCTGCCCTGCTTCCTTGAGCCGCGCCACGCGCTTGGCATGCGTCTTCTTGGAGCCGAGCGCGCCGATATAGAAACAGTCGCGCGACAGCGCATGCAGCAGCGCCGGATCGTCGATCTTCGGGATCGTGCGTGAGCGCAACGAAGGCCGTGTAGCGATCGACATTGAGCGGCGGCAGCGCGACGTCCGGCCACTCGGCGACCACCTTCACGTCGGGGAAACGCTCCGGCGGTGGCGAAGGCCGTGCGCGGATCGACGATGGTCACGTCATAGCCGAGCAATTTCGCCGATCGGCGCCAGCGCCTGCGTGATGTGCACCGCGCCGGTGATGACGAGCTGCGGCGACGGCACGTGCACGGTGAAGAACAGCTTGCCCTGCGGCGTCTCTTCGGTGCCGCTCTTGGCCATGCGGATGCGCTTTTCGAGATGGGGCTTGAGCGGGTCCTTGCCGACATCCGCGGCCTTCACCAGCCGCTGCTCGCCGCTCTCGCGTATCGGTGACGAGCACCACCGCGCGCCGCTGCGCGCGTTCGTCGTTGAGCGCTCTTGAGGATTTCGAGCTTCACCTAACCGACCTTCTCGACATAGACGCGGATGGTGCCGCCGCAGGACAGCCCGACATTCCAGGCGCTCTCGTCGGCGACGCCGAATTCCAGCATCTTCGGCCTTGCCGCTTTCGATCACGTCCATCGCCTCGGTGACGACCGCGCCTTCGACGCAGCCGCCGGACACCGAGCCGAGGAAATTGCCCTCGCTGTCGATCACCAGATTGGAGCCGACCGGGCGCGGCGCCGAGCCCCAGGTCTCGATCACGGTGGCAATGGCGACGCCGCGGCCGGCCTTGCGCCAGTCTTCGGCGGCTTTGAGGATGTCTTCGTCGCGCGCGAGTGTGCTGTCCATCACGCCACCTTCTCGAGCCAGAGTTTCGGATCGAATTCCTTCTGCGCCTCGCCGGACGAGCGATGCAACCAGCCCCGCCATCGACTCCAGATTGTGGATCGGCCGCAGTTCGTCGACATAAGGCAGCATCGTCTTGCACGCCCTTGGCGCGGGCCTCGAAGCCCTCGAAGCGCAGCAGCGGATTGAGCCAGACCAGCCGCCGGCAGGAGCGATGCAGCCGGTCCATCTCGAAGGCGAGCGTGTCGTCGGCGTCGCGCTCGAGCCCGTCGGTGATCAGCAGCACGATCGCGCCCTGGGTCAGGACGCGCCTGCCCCAATGCTTGTTGAAGCCATGCAGCGAGGTCGCGATGCGGGTGCCGCCCGCCCAGTCCGGCACATGCGCCGAGCAGGCCGCCAGCGCCTCGTCCGGATCCCGCTCGCGCAGCGCCCGCGTCACATTGGTGAGCCGCGTGCCGAACAGGAACGTGTGGACGCGCTTGCGCGCATCGGTGACGGCGTGAAGGAAATGCAGGAACAGCCGCGTGTACTGGCTCATCGAGCCGGAAATATCGAGCAGCGCCACGATCGGCGGCTCCTTCTCAGCGTCGGCCCGAGATATTTCAGGTCGATCATGGCGCCGCCGGATTTCATGCTGGCGCGCAAGGTGCGGCGGATGTCGATGATGTGGCCGTGGCGGTTCGGCGCGAGCCGCCGCGTGCGCACCAGATGCAGCGGCAGCACCAGCTTCGACATCGCCTGCTTGGCGGCGGCGATCTCCGCGGCGGTCATCTGCGCGAAGTCCTTGCGCTGCAGGATGTCGCGATCGGACATGGTGAGCCGCGTGTCGATCTCGAGCTCGGTTTGTCCTGCTCGCTTCTCGTTCACGTTCGAGAACAGCGCCTCCTGAATGCGTTGCGCGCCCGGCGCCGGCGGCTTCGGCGCGCGTCGCCGCCGTCTCCGGCAGCATCGCCGCGATCAGCTTCTCCAGATAGCCGCGCTTGCGGAAGAAAATGTTGAAGGCCTGCTCGAACAGCAGCGAATGCTCATGCCGCTTCACGAACACGGCGTGCAGCGTCCAGTAGAAGTCTTCGCGCGTGCCGACATTCGCGGTCGCCACCGCTTCGCAGCGCATCGAGCACCGCGCCCGGCCCGACCGGCAGCCCGGCGGCGCGCAGCGCGCGCGCGAAGTAGAGGATGTTGTCGGCGAGCACGCCTTCGCGTTCGGCCATGACTACTCCGCCGCCCGCAGCTCCGCCTTCGCCTCGTCGAGCAATTGCTTGACCTTGCTCCGATCGAGCCGGGCGATGTCGTCCTGATACTTCAGCAGCACGCCGAGCGTGTCGGACACGGTGGCCGGATCGAGCGCGACTGCATTCAAGCTCGGTGAGCGCGCCCGCCCAGTCCAGCGTCTCGGCGACGCCGGGCGACTTGAACAGGTCTTCCTTGCGCAGCGCCTGCACGAAGGCGACCACCTGCTCGGACAACTTCTTGCCGACGCCCGGCACCTTGGCGCGCAGGATCGCGAGCTCGCGCTCCGCGTTCGGATAGCCGACCCAGTGATAGAGGCAGCGGCGCTTGAGCGCGTCGTGCACTTCGCGCGTGCGGTTCGACGTGACGATGACGACCGGCGGCTTGTCGGCCTTGATGGTGCCGAGCTCCGGCACCGTGACCTGGAAGTCCGACAGCACTTCGAGCAGGAACGCTTCGAAGGCTTCGTCGGTGCGGTCGATCTCGTCGATCAGCAGCACCGGCGGGCCGTCGGCGGTCGGGCTCGAGCGCCTGCAACAGCGGCCGCTTGATCAGGAAGCGGTCGGAGAACACGTCGTGCTCGATCCGCTCGTTGTCGCCCGGTCGTACCTTTGCCTTCCGCTTCGGCGAGCCGGATCGCGATCATCTGCGCGCCGTAATTCCACTCATAGACCGCGGCGGCGATGTCGAGCCCCTCGTAGCACTGCAGACGAATGAGCTTGCGGCCGAGCGTCTGCGCCAGCACCTTGGCGATCTCGGTCTTGCCGACGCCGGCCTCGCCTTCGAGGAAGATCGGCCGCCCCATCCGCAATGCCAGATACAACACAGTCGCCAGCGAGCGGTCGGCGACATAATCGGCCTCGCCCAACAGCTTGAGGGTGGCGTCGATCGAGGCTGGCAGGTTTTTTGCGGTCATACGGGGACTTTATCCTACCCGATGGTGGTCTTACATGTGGGAATGGCTGATGTTCTTAACCAGCCGCGAATTTGCAGAGATTTCCTCATGTCGAACCAGGCCGAAGCCGATACGCAAACCCAGTTTTCCCCGATCGACGCGGGCGTGCGGATCGGGCACGTCCACCTCAAGGTCGCCGATCTGCAGCGGGCGCTCGACTTCTACTGCGGTGTCCTCGGTTTCGAAGTGACAACGACGCGGCCCGGCGCCGCGTTCATTTCAGCCGGCGGCTATCACCACCATCTCGGGCTCAACACCTGGGAGAGCAAGGGCGGCTCACCGCCCGCGCCCGGGCACCACCGGCCTCTATCACACCGCCATCCTCTACCCGAGCCCGCAAGCTGCTGGCCGATGCGCTCAAGCGCCTGGTCATGGCGCGCATCCCGCTGGAAGGCGCGAGCGACCACGGCGTGTCCGAGGCGCTCTATCTGCGCGACCCGGACGACAACGGCGTCGAGCTGTACTGGGACCGGCCGAAGGAGCGCTGGCCGCAGAAGCCGGACGGCGCGCTGCAGATGTTCACCCATCCGCTCGATCTGCACGACCTGCTGGCGGAGCTCGACCGCTAGGCGGCGGCAGGCCGCCGCTGCAGCATGAGCGTCAGCACGACGGCCACGGCCGAAATGACGAGCATGAACACGAAGGCGCCGTTATAGGTGCCGGTGGCGTCGAACACCGCTGCGCCGATATAGGCGCCGAGCCCGCCGAAAATATGGTGCACCATCGTGATCAGGCCGGTCAGTCCGCCGAGATTGCGCGTGCCGAAGCTTTCCTTCACGAACACGACCGTGAGCGGCGCCGTCACCAGAAAAGTAAGACCGAACACCAGCGCGAAGATCGCGACCGACACCCAGGACTGATCCACCCACACCAATCCGAACGCCACGACGCGCGCGGCGAAGCAGAGCGCGGCCGGCCACACCGGCCCGGAGCGATCGCTGAAAGCGCCGGCGGCCAGAGACTCCCACCAGGCCGGTCAAACCCATCAGAGCAAGCAGATTGCCGGCGAGAAAAATATCGAGGCCGCGGTCCTGCGCGAAGGCGACGACGTGGGTGGCAACGAAAAAATCGTCGAAGCCGCAGATCCCATAAATCCCCATCAGCAGCCAGAATTGGCGCGAGCGCGCCGCCTCGCGCAAAGCCAGGCCCTTGGCCGGGCGCGCGGAGCCGGCCTGCTCCGGCAGCTTTCCGGGGATCGCCGCAAACAGGAAGGGCAGCAGCACCAGATGTGCCGCCCCGAGCAGCAGAAACACGGATGGCCAGCTCAAGCTGGTCAGCACCGCGGTCATCGTCGCAATGACGACGAGCTGGCCGACGCTCATGCCCGACATGATCACCGCATTGGCGAAGCCGACACGGTCCGGCAACATGCGCGTGACGATCACGCCGATCGGAACCAGCGATGCGGCGCCGTTGCCAAGCGCAAATACGACGCCGTAGAGCACCATCGCGTGCCATGGGGCGCTGATCGCGCTCATGCCGCCGATGGCGATGCCTGACACGAAAAGCCCGCCGGCCAGCACCGTGCGCGGACTGAAGCGATCCGCCAGATGACCGGCGGCAAACATCGCGACGGCCGATACGACCTGGAACAGTCCGACGGCGATGCCGATCTCGCTGCGGCCCCAGCCGAACTGATCGACGATCGGCTTAAGTGTCAGGCCAATGGCAAAGCGCGCGCCGCCGGCGATGAACAGCACCATGAAGCCGGCAACGAGAACGAGAAGGGCAACCCCGGCGAGCTTGCGCGAAGGAACAGAACGGCTCACGGCAGATGTTCACCCATCCGGCCGATTTGCACGACCTGCTTGCAAAGTTAGAGCGTCAGCGCGCAGCTACATCCCGGCCACGGCGCCCGGCGTTTCTTCCTCTCCGCGCTCGGTCGCCTTCGCCACCGCGCGGCGTGCCAGTACGGCAACGAGATGCGCGCGGTATTCCGCCGAAGCGTGAATGTCGCTGTTCATGCCGTTGGCCGGAATGGTCATGCCTTCCAGCGATTTCGGCGAGAAGCGCTTCTTCAGCGCTTCCTCGAACGACTTCACCCGGAACACGCCGCCCGAGCCGGCGCCCGTCACCGCGATGCGGATTTCCGAGGCGCGCTTCGAGGCGAACACGCCGACCAGCGCAAAGCCCGAAGCCGGATGCTTGAACTTCTCGTAGGCCGCCTTCTTCGCGATCGGGAAGCTCACCCGCAGGATGATCTCGTTCTCCTCGAGCGCGGTCGAGAACATGCCGGTGAAGAAATCGTCGGCTGCGATGCGGCGCTTGTTGGTGACGATGGTGGCGCCGAGGCCGAGACAGGCGGCCGGATAATCCGCGTTCGGATCGTTATTGGCGACCGAGCCGCCGATCGTGCCGCGGTTGCGCACCTGCGGATCGCCGATCGAAGCCGGCACCGAGGCGAGCCCCGGCAAGGCGTCTCGCACGACCTTGGAATTCGCGACATCGGCGTGGCGCGCCATCGCGCCGATCGAGATCGAGCGTCCCTTGAGCTCGATGCCTGAAAGATCCTCGATGCCGTTGAGGTCGATGATCGCGGAGGGCTTGGCGAGCCGCAGCTTCATCACCGGAATCAGCGAGTGCCCGCCGGCGAGCAGCTTCGCCTCCGGATTCTTGGCGAGCAGATTGGCGGCCTGCCGCGCAGTGCCGGGACGATGATAGGTGAAACTGTACATGTCGCTCTCTCCTTATTCGGCAGCCTGGCGGCCAAGATTTGCTTTTTGCAGCGCCGACCAGATTACGCCGGCGGTGGCGGGCATCGGCACTTCTTCGCTGCCGATGGCGTCGGTGATGGCATTGATGACGGCGGCCGGCGCGGCGATCGCGCCCGCCTCGCCGCAGCCCTTGATGCCGAGCGGATTGGACGGCGCCTTGGTCTCGGTCAGTCCGACCAGGAACGCCGGCAGGTCGTGCGCGCGCGGCATGGAGTAATCCATGAACGAGCCGGACACGAGCTGGCCTTCCTTGTCGTAGACGGCGCCTTCGAGCAGCGCCTGGCCGATGCCCTGCGCGATGCCGCCGTGCACCTGGCCTTCGACGATCATCGGATTGATCACGGTGCCGAAGTCGTCGACCGCGGTCCATTTCACGATCTCGGCGCGGCCGGTGTCGGTATCGACCTCGACTTCGCAGATGTGGCACCCGGCCGGGAAAGTGAAGTTGGTCGGGTCGTAGAACGCGCCTTCCTTGAGGCCCGGCTCGAGATCGGCGCCGACGAATTTGTGCGCGACATAGGCGTTGAGCGAGACGTCGCCCCACGCGGCGGATTTATCCGTGCCCGCCACGGTGAACTTGCCGTCCTTGAACTCGATGTCGCCTTCGGCCGCCTCCATCATGTAGGCGGCGACCTTCTTGGCCTTGGCCTCGACCTTGTCGAGCGCCTTCACGACCGCCGACATGCCGACCGCGCCGGAGCGCGAGCCGTAGGTGCCCATGCCGAACTGCACCTTGTCGGTGTCGCCGTGCACGATCGCTGATGTTCTCGATCGGAATGCCGAGCCGCTCCGACACAATCTGCGCGAAGGTCGTCTCGTGGCCCTGCCCGTGCGCATGGCTGCCCGTGAGCACTTCGACCGAGCCGGTCGGATTGACGCGGACCTCCGCGCTCTCCCACAGGCCGACGCCGCAGCCGAGCGAGCCGACCGCCTGTGACGGCGCGATGCCGCAGGCCTCGATGTAGGTCGAATAGCCGATGCCGCGCAGCTTGCCGTTCTTCGCGCTCTCGCGCTTGCGCTTGCCGAAGCCTTTGACGTCGCCGACATCCATCGCCTTCTTCATGCGAGGCGAGATAGTCGCCCGCGTCATAGGCCATGATCACCGGCGTCTGGTGCGGGAAGCTCTTGATGAAGTTCTTCTTGCGCAGATCGGCGGGATCGATGCCCATCTCGCGGGCGCCAATCTCGACCAGCCGCTCCACCACGAAGGTCGCCTCGGGACGGCCCGCCCCGCGATAGGCATCGACCGGCACCGTGTTGGTGTAGACCGCATCGACCTCGCAATAGATCTGCGCGATGCCGTACTGGCCGGACAGCAGCGTGCGCGTAGAGATAGGTCGGCACCGACGACGAGAAGGTCGACATGTAGGCGCCGAGATTGGCGATGGTCTTCGCTTTCAATGCGAGGATCTTGCCGTCAGCGTCGAACGCCATTTCGGCGTGGGTGACGTGATCGCGGCCATGCGCGTCGGTCACGAAGGACTCGCTGCGATCCGCCGCCCATTTCACCGGCCGGCCGGTCTTGCGCGCCGCCCACAGGCAGACGACCTCCTCCGGATAGATGAAGATCTTCGAGCCGAAACCGCCGCCGACATCCGGCGCGATCACGCGCAGCTTGTGCTCCGGCGCCATGCCGACGAAGGCCGAGATGACGAGGCGCGCGACATGCGGGTTCTGCGACGTGTTCCACAGCGTCAGGCTGTCATTGCCGGCATCGTATTCGGCGAGCGCCGCGCGCGGCTCGATCGCATTCGGCACCAGCCGATTATTGATGAGATCGATCTTGGTGACGTGCTTGGCGGAGCGGAACGCGTCCTCCACCGCCTTCTGGTCGCCGAGATGCCACTGGTAGATCGTGTTGTTGGCGATATCGCCGTGGATCTGCGGCGCGCCTTTGTCCTGTGCGTGGGCCGGATCGGTCACAGCCGGCAGCGGCTCGTAATCGACCTTCACCGCATCGGCCGCGTCGCGCGCTTGCGCCTTGCGTCTCCGCGATGACGACCGCGACCGCATCGCCGACATGATTGACCTTGCCGCTCGCCAGCGCCGGATGCGCCGCCATCTTCATCGGCGAGCCGTCCTTGGAATGGATCATCCAGCCGCAGATCAGATTGCCGATCTTGTCGGTGGCGAGCTGATCGCCGGTCAGGATCGCGACCACGCCAGGCATCTTGCCGGCTTCCGACGCATCGATGTTCTTGATTTTCGCGTGGGCGTGCGGCGAGCGCACAAAGATGGCGCGGGTCTCGCCTGCCCTCACCACGTCATCGGTATATTGGCCCTTGCCGGTGATGAAACGGATGTCTTCCTTGCGGCGCACCGACGCGCCGATCCCGGTCGCGGTCATTGGCGTTTCCTTCCGTTTTATCGTTGTCAGGCTTGGATGCTCTCGCTCCTACTTCGCCATTGCCCGGGCGCCGGCGGCGACCGATTTCACGATGTTGTGGTAGCCGGTGCAGCGGCACAGATTGCCGTCGAGCTCTTCGCGGATCGTCTTGTCGTCGAGCTCATGACCCTTGCGGCGCACGATATCGAGCGCCGACATGATCATTCCCGGAGTGCAGAAACCGCACTGCAGGCCGTGATTTTCCCGGAACGCTTCCTGCATCGGATGAAGCTCGGTCGCCGAGGGCGCCACGCCTTCAATCGTCAGGATGGCGGCGCCGTCGAGCTGGAGCGCGAGCAGCGTGCAGGATTTCATCGCAACGCCGTTGATGTGCACGACGCAGGCCCCGCATTGCGAGGTGTCGCAGCCGACATGGGTCCCGGTGAGGCGGAGATTTTCGCGCAGGAACTGGACCAGCAGCGTGCGCTCTTCGATATCGCCGGAAACGGCTTTGCCGTTCACGGTCATAGACACTTTCGGCATTACATCCTCCCAACCGGGCCATTCGCCCGTTTATTGGCCTTCTTCGAAATTCGGCATGCGGTAAAGCCGCAAAACCCGCCGGTTTTGGCCTAATTCGAACTGGAACAAGTCTGAGCCGAGGCGCATGGCCCGGTCAAGGGGCGTTAGGTGCCTGATCTTAGGGGGCGCCGCCGCCCACCGCCTTGGCGAAATTGGCGAAGAACTCGTCGGCCACCTTCTTGGCGGCGCCATTGATGAGGCGCTGGCCGAGTTGGGCCAGCTTGCCGCCGATCTGCGCCTCGACATTGTAGGTCAGCAGCGTGCCGCCATCCTTGTCGCTGAGCGCAACCGTGGCCCCGCCTTTGGCAAAGCCGGCGACGCCGCCGTCGCCCTGCCCCGAGATCTTGTAGCCATTGGGCGGATCGAGATCGGTCAGGTTCACGATACCTTTGAAGCGCGCCTTGACCGGCCCGATCTTCTGGGTGGCGACCGCCTGGAATTGGGTGTCGCTGGTCTTGTTGAGCTCCTCGCAGCCCGGGATGCAGGCCTTGAGCACCTCGGCATCGTTGAGCTTTTGCCAGACCGTCTCGCGGGCAGCCGGCAACTGCACTTCGCCGGTCATCGTCATCGCCATGGCGCGTACTCCTTATCGGGAAACGTAGCGGTCGAGGTCGCCGCTGGCCATACCCTCGACCATCGGCACGCAATCGGGCGGAAAGTCCTGCCGCAGCCGGCCCCCCGCCTCACCGACCCGGTCGAGGAACCGCTCGAGGTGGCGCATGGCGCCCGAGGCGATGTCGTGCAGCACCATCAGCGTCCAGTCGCGTTCCCTGACCTGATCGAGCGCACGATCGACCCAGCCGTCCGGATCGACCCAATCGCCCGGCAGCGCATGCCAGACCACGCAGGTGTAGTGCCCGCGCTTGAGCAGGTCGACGGCCTGGGGGCTGAGCAGGTGCGAACCAAGCTTGCCGCCGCCGCCCTGCGGACGGAACAGCCGGCGCGGGTCCGACAGCGGGCCGAGCTCGTCCTGGGTGCGGGTGATTTCCTTTTCGGCGACGCCGTGATTGCCGCGCGGGCCGAGTGGGCCGGAATGCGTCCAGGTGTGATTGCCGATCCAGTGGCCTTCGGCCTTGGCACGTTCGCTCAGGGCGCGCCGGCCCGGCATCGCCAGGTTCTTTCCAATGACAAAAAAAGTGCTGCGAATGTTCCGGCGCTTGAGCACGTCGAGGACATGCGGCGTGACCTCGGGCTCCGGCCCGTTGTCGAAGGTGAGCGTGAGATCGAACATGGAGCGCGCTCTACAGCCCATTTCGGGAACAGCCGCAACCCTTCCCGAGACAGGTTCGAGCAGTCCGAGACTTGGCGGCAACAACGCCGTTGCATAGGGTGTCGTCAATAAAAGAAGGGAGAACGCTCTATGCCCACGATCGACGCCGATGGCTGTCCGATCAATGTGCAGATCGACGGCCGCGAAGGCGCGCCGGTGCTGATGCTGTCCAACTCGCTCGGCACCAACCTGCATATGTGGGACCTGCAGATGCCGGAGTTTACCAAGCACTTCCGGGTGATCCGCTACGACCGCCGCGGCCACGGCAAATCCGGCGTGCCCGAAGGCCCCTATACGATGGAGCGGCTCGGCCGCGACGTGCTCGCGGTGCTCGACGCGCTCAAGATCGACAGGATCAACTGGTGCGGCCTGTCGATGGGCGGCATGGTCGGGATGTGGCTCGGCGCCAATGCGGACAAACGGCTCAACAAGCTCGTCCTCTCCAACACCACATCCTATTTCCCCGACAAGGCGCTGTGGGAAGGCCGCATCAAGCAGGTGCGCGAGAAAGGCCTCGGCTCGATCGTCGGCGGCAATATGGAGCGCTGGTTCAGCAAGGAGTATCGCGACAATCCCGCGAGCGCCGACCAGATCAAGGACTTCACCGACAATTTCCTCAAGACCGACGTCGAGGGTTATGTCGGCTGCTGCGGCGCGATCGCTGCGATGGATCACCGCAACCTGTTGCCGAGGATCAGGGTGCCGACGCTCATCATTGCCGGCAAGCACGATCCGGCCACCAATGTCGAGGCCTCGCGAATATCTGCGCGACCACATTCCCGGCGCCAAAATGGTCGTGCTCGACGCCGCGCATATCTCGAACGTCGAGCTGCCGTACCT
This sequence comes from uncultured Alphaproteobacteria bacterium, assembly GCA_963847325.1. GTDB lineage: Bacteria > Pseudomonadota > Alphaproteobacteria > Rhizobiales > Xanthobacteraceae > Pseudolabrys. Next base: position 70,724 of record CAWJZD010000009.1, on the reverse strand, counting down.
CTACACAAAAACCGTCATCGACTTTCTGGCGCATCCGACAAAGTGAGTTGAGCCATGGACGACAAACAGCGCTACGACAACGGCATGGCCAAGCGCCGCAAGACGCTTGGCAATGAATGGGTCGACAAGTCGATCAAGACCAAGACCGCCTTCAACGAGGAATTTCTCGAATTCATCACCCGCTATGCCTGGGGCGACGTGTGGCAGCGGCCGCATCTCGACGACCGCACCCGCCGCGTTCTCGTCATCGGCTCGATGATCGCGCTCGGCCAGTGGGGCGAATTCCGCCTGCACACCCGCGCGGCGCTCGCCGAAGGCGGCTTCACGCCGGACGACGTCAAGGAGATCATCCTGCAGCAGGCGATCTACTGCGGCGTTCCGGCGGCCAACCACGCCTTCAAGGAAGCCGGCGAAATCATCGCCGACCTGAAGAAATAAGACCGCGCCGCGCCTTTTCCGCCGCTCGTGCGTTATCGAGCGGACGAAAGGAGCGAGCGATGGTCGAAGTCCGCAAGGGCATGCCTGCGGTGCAGTTGCCGCAGGAGGAATTCGAGCGCCGGTTTCTGTCGCGCTTCAAGGACCCGGCGTTCGATCCGCTGCGCGCCGAGCTCAAGAAGATCGCCGAGGCCGCCTGGGACGGGTACAGCCACAGCCGCAAAGCGCCGCACACCGTCAAGGCCGGTCCCGGATTCGCCGACCCCGGCTACGACCTCTCGGTCGAATGGCTTGAAGCGAGCCGCGCCATCCAGGCCGCGCAACGCATCCACGAAGACCCGAAATCGCCGTCGCGGATTCTGCTCGTCAATGCGTCGAGCCGCACCGAGCACACCTGCCCCGGCGAAATGTCGAAGAGCTTCCGCCTCGCCGGCCTGGCGCATGAGATCATCGCGGCCGAGACCGGCTTCGAGTGCGACCAGATCAACATCTCGGACCTGACCGCCGAATACGGCCGCGTCATCTATCCGTGCAAATCATGCGTCTCGACCGCCATGCCGCTCTGTCACTGGCCGTGCTCCTGCTATCCGAACCACTCGCTGGCGCAGAACAATGACTGGATGAACGAGATCTATCCGCGCTGGGTGCGCGCCCACGGGGTCATGATCGTCGCGCCGGTGAACTGGTACATGGTGTCATCGGCCTTCAAGCTGATGATGGATCGCCTGGTGTGCGCGGATGGCGGCAATCCCGATCCGACCTCGACGCACGGCAAGGATCCCAAGAAGGCGAAGGAGATCGAGCTCGCCGGCTGGCCCTACCCGCGGCATTTGGCGGGGCGGGTGTTCTCCGTGTTCGCGCATGGCGACGCCGCCGGCGCCGATACGCTTGCCGACACGCTGACCAACTGGCTCACCGATATGGGTCTGATCCAGGCCGGGCATCTCGCCGTGCAAGGTCGCTATATCTGTTACCTGGCGCCCTACGCGACCAGCCACGACGATCTCGATTCCGAGACGGCGACGCAGGAAGACGTGCGCAACGCCGCGCGCGCGCTGGTGCAAGGGGTCAAGATGCGCCGTGCCGGCGCCTTCCCGCAGCCGGATGAAGGTTTGAAAGAGCCGCGGCAGAAATAAAAAATCCGCCGAGGCGGCGGATTTTCCTTCGTAGATGAAGTGGCTAACTCAGCGCCGCCAGGGCGTGTACCAGCGGTTCTGCGTCCGCACGCGGCTGGTTGACGGCAGCGCCGCGATCGCGAGCTCGAGCGCGTTCTCGGTCTTCTCTGTCGGCTTGCGGCCCGAGCGCTCCATGATCGAGAGCGCCGCGGCAAACGCCGCCAGCATGAATTGAATGAGCAGTTCACGGACCAGGTCGCCGTTCTGCGACCAGATCGCCGGCCCAACCGCAACCAGGCTAATTCCGACCGCGATCAGGAGACCGGTCTCCAGCACTTCGTTGGCCGGGGTGCCGGAGATCATGCAGCGGATCCGGTCGGCGACGTGGATGGCGCAAACGCCGGCGACGGTGAGCTTGAGTGCGCCGAGCGCGGCGGCAAGACGGAGCAGACCGTTGGGATCGAGGCCGGTGTAACGGCCGATGCCGAACACGACCTGCGAGCGCCACACATCTTCGAGGCCGTAGGTCGGCGAGGTCAGGATGCGAAGCGCGTCATAGCCCCAGAACAGGGCGAAATAGACTGCGATCGCCAAGATCAGAGCGCTGCCGATTGCACTGGTAGCTCGCCGCATGAACGCCTCCCAAAACAGGCCTCATGCGTAGTCGCGCGCTGACGCGACTTCAAAGCAAACCAAAACTTTACCTTACCTGTTAAGCGTCCGGCCGCGCATTAACCGACGCGCGGCACGCAAAAAAGAAGCCCCGCCGAAGCGGGGCTAGACTTTACTCTACGCAACGAAACGATCAGCGATTTCTGATTCTGCTGATCCGGCTTCTGCTGTCCGCCGCCCTGCTGGCCGCCACCCTGGCCGCCCTGCTGCTGCTGACCGCCCTGCTGGCCACCACCCTGCTGCTGGCCGGGCTTGTCCTGCTGGCCGCCCTGCTGTTGCTGGCCGGGCTTCTGGTTCGGATTTTGATTTTGGTTCTGCTGATTCATTTTGCTTCCTCATCCGCGAAGGGAGCGATCCCATCATGGGAGTCTCCCCGCGACTGATAACGTTCGCCGAAACACCAACGTTCCGCCCGGCGCGCGGAACTCCGGCGATCAAACGCCGCAGCCGAAAACGAGCGATGACAGCGCGCCGCGTTGCCGTAGTTCCATCGCCCTGTTAACAATTGACACATCGCCGTCGGCGCGGCGGCGACGAGGGGACGCCCGCGCGTGGAATATTTTGTCCAGCAATTGATCAATGGCGTCGCGCTCGGCTCGATCTATGGGCTGATCGCGATCGGCTACACGATGGTCTACGGCATCATCGGCATGATTAATTTCGCGCACGGCGACATCTTCATGGTCGGCGCGTTCATTGCCCTGATCGCGTTCCTCTGTATCCTCGCGATCGGAGTGACCGCGCTGCCGCTCGCGCTGTTCCTGGTGCTGCTGATCGCGATGGCGCTGACCGCGCTCTATGGCTGGACCGTCGAGCGCTTCGCCTATCGTCCGCTGCGCCGTTCATTCCGCCTGGCGCCGCTGATCTCGGCGATCGGCATGTCGATCATCCTTCAGAACTACGTGCAGATTGCGCAAGGCGCGCGCGTCAAGCCGCTGCCGCCGCTCATTCCCGGCGGCTACACCTTGATCGAGAGCGACACGTTCGCGGTGCGGCTCTCCAACGTGCAGATCCTGATCATCATGGTGACGCTGGCGCTGATGCTCATCTTCTCCTGGATCATCACCAACACGCGGCTCGGCCGCGACATGCGCGCCTGCGAGCAGGATGCGCGGATGGCGGGGCTGCTTGGCGTCGACACCGACCGCACCATCTCGCTGACCTTCGTCATCGGTGCCGCGCTCGCCGCCGTCGCCGGCATGATGTACCTGCTCTATTACGGCGTCGCGGATTTCTTCATCGGCTTCGTCGCCGGCGTGAAGGCCTTCACCGCCGCGGTGCTCGGCGGCATCGGCTCGCTGCCGGGCGCGATGCTGGGCGGCCTGCTGATCGGCCTGATCGAGACGTTCTGGTCGGCCTACTTTTCGGTCGAGTACAAGGACGTCGCCGCCTTCGCGGTGCTGATCGTGGTGCTGATCTTCCTGCCGACCGGCATTCTCGGCCGGCCGGAAACCGAAAAGGTCTGACGGGCCCACCGTGACCCTCGACCCCTCCCCTTCGTCCGACCTGCGCGCGCGATTACCGGCTGCGTGCAAGAGCGCCGTCATCTCCGCCCTCATCGCGTTCGGCCTGTTCGGCCTGATCGTCGGCGTGCGCACCGATCAGGGGCCGACCGGCGCGCTCATCATCATCCCGCGCTATGACGACGCGCTGTGGCTCGTCGCTCGCGGTGTTCGTCGGCAGCTTTCTGCGCTCGTTCTTTTTCGGCGACGACCCGATCCCGGTTGGCCGGCTGGTTCCTCCTGCGCTCGCCGCCAGCTACAGGCAAGCTCTCGCGATTTGCCGCGCCCGCACTGCTCGGCTTCGCGCTGATCATCCCGGTTCTGTTCTACGACGACCGCTACCTGCTCGATCTCTCGATCCTGGTGCTCACCTACATCATGCTCGGGTGGGGCCTTAACATCGTGGTCGGCCTCGCCGGTCTGCTCGATCTCGGTTACGTGGCCTTCTACGCGGTCGGCGCCTACTCCTATGCGCTGCTGGCGCAGTATCTCGGCCTGTCGTTCTGGGCCGCGCTGCCGGTCGCCGGCATTCTCGCCGCCTTCTGGGGCGTGCTGCTCGGATTTCCGGTGCTGCGGCTGCGCGGCGACTATCTCGCGATCGTCACCCTCGCCTTCGGCGAGATCATCCGCCTCGTCTTGCTCAACTGGCAGAGCTTCACCGGCGGCCCGAACGGCATATCGGGCATTCCGCGGCCCAGCTTCTTCGGTCTGCCGTTCAACGACGACGAAGGCGGCTTCGCGCATACGTTCGGCCTCGAATTTTCGCCGACCCACCGCATCGTCTTTCTGTTCTACGTCATCCTTGCGCTGGCGCTGCTCACCAATTGGGTGACGATCCGCTTGCGCCGCCTGCCGATCGGCCGCGCCTGGGAAGCGTTGCGCGAAGACGAGATCGCCTGCCGCTCGCTCGGCATCAACACCACCAACACCAAGCTCACCGCCTTTGCGATCGGCGCCATGTTCGGCGGCTTTGCCGGCGCGTTCTTCGCGACCCGGCAGGGCTTCATCTCGCCGGAGTCGTTCGTCTTCATGGAGTCGGCGCTGATCCTCGCCATCGTCGTGCTCGGCGGCATGGGCTCGCAGCTCGGCGTCGCGATCGCCGCCGTGGTGATGATCGGCGGCTTCGAATTCCTGCGCGAATTCCAGCAATACCGGATGCTGGTGTTCGGCTTCGCCATGGTGGGGATCATGATCTGGCGGCCGCGCGGCCTGATCGGCACCCGCAGCGCCGTCGGTATTCCTCAATCGGAAAAAGCAGCTCCCCTCTTCGCTGGTGCCGGAGGGCCGCCAATGAGCGCGCCGATCCTCACCGTCGAACATCTGGAAATGCGGTTCGGTGGCCTGGTCGCGGTGCACGACCTGTCGTTCAATGCGCAACGCGGCCACATCACCGCGCTGATCGGCCCGAACGGCGCCGGCAAGACCACCGTCTTCAATTGCATCACCGGCTTCTACAAGCCGACCACCGGAATGATGCGGCTCACCGGCACTGACGGCCGCGACCACCTGCTCGAACGGCTGCCCGATTTCCTGATCGCCAACAGGCGCGGGTCGCGCGCACCTTCCAGAACATCCGGCTGTTTCCCGGCATGAGCGTGCTGGAGAACCTGCTGATGGCTCAGCACAACCGCCTGATGATCGCGTCCGGTTACACCCTCATCGGGCTGTTCGGCCTGAAGTCGTTCACAATTGCGGAGAACGCGGCGATCGAAAAGGCGCGCTATTGGCTCGACCGCATCGGCCTGCTTGAGCGGGCCGACGATGCCGCCGGCGAGCTGCCCTACGGGGCACAGCGGCGGCTCGAAATCGCCCGCGCCATGTGCAGCGAGCCGCTACTCCTGTGCCTCGACGAGCCGGCCGCCGGCCTCAACCACCGCGAAAGCGCCGAGCTGGAAGAGCTGCTGCTCTTCATTCGCGACCAGCACGCCACCTCGATCCTGCTGATCGAGCACGACATGTCGGTGGTGATGCGGATGTCCGATCACATCGTCGTCCTCGACTACGGCGAGAAGATCTCGGAAGGCACGCCGGAGCAGATCCGCAACGATCCGAAAGTGATCGCGGCCTATCTCGGCGTCGAGGAAGAAGAAGTCGAGCACGTCGAAGCGGAGGTCGGGCTGTGACCGCGCCGCTCCTCAAGATCGAAAAGCTCGAAGCCTCCTACGGCCATGTGGTGGCGCTCAAAGGCGTCGACATCGACGTCAACCCGGGCGAGATCGTCACCCTGATCGGCGCCAACGGCGCCGGCAAATCGACCTTGATGATGTCGATGTTCGGCACCCTCGCCCGCACCGCGGCCGCATCCTGTTCGACGGCCGCGACATCACGCGTATGCCGCCGCACGAGATCGCCAAGCTGCGGATCGCGCAGGTGCCGGAAGGCCGCCGCATCTTCTCGCGCATGACGGTGCTCGAGAACCTGCAGATGGGCGCGACCGTCAGCGACCCGGCGACATTCGACGAAGATGCCGGCCGCGTCTTCACGCTGTTCCCGCGGCTGAAGGAACGCATCGGCCAGCGCGGCGGCACGCTGTCCGGCGGCGAGCAGCAGATGCTCGCGATCGGCCGCGCGCTGATGAGCCGGCCGCGGCTGCTGATGCTGGACGAGCCTTCGCTCGGCCTCGCGCCGCTCTTGGTGAAGCAGATTTTCCGCGCCATCCGCGAGCTCAACGAGCGCGACAAGCTCACCGTGTTCCTGGTCGAGCAGAATGCGTTGCACGCCCTGCGGCTGGCGCACCGCGGCTACGTCATGGTCAACGGCCTGATCACCTTGAACGGCACCGGCCGCGAACTGCTGGAACGCGACGAGGTGAAGTCGGCCTATCTCGAAGGCGGGAGGCCTGCGGCGTGATGAGGCGGCCTGTGGACTTTCTATTCAACCGAAACGCCGCTGCAGATCCTGTTCGTCACCGGGATCATCGGCGGTGGCGCCGCGGCGCTGGCAGGACGCGCCATTGCAGAAACCTGGCGCCGGTTCCCTCAGGTGGTGGGCTATATGGCGCTGCTCGGCGCCGGGGTGCGCTTCATGCACTTCGCCCTGTTCGAGGGGCACCTCTGTCGCTGCCGTCTTATCTCATTGACTTCGTTTGGCTCACGCTGGTCGGCAGCCTCGCCTGGCGTATCAGCCGCACCAGCCAGATGGTCGAACAATATCCGTGGCTCTACGAGCGGGCCGGCCTGCTGTCCTGGCGCGACCGTTCCGGCGGCTGAACCCGCGCCGTTTTGCCTCCACAGGACGCGGGTGACTTCCGGCCAAAAGCCCGACAGAATGACGCTCAAGCTCGCGCTCCGCCGGAATTGCCGGCGGCCGATGTTGCAGAAGGGGTGATCAGATGAAGAAATCTTTGTTCGCCGGTTTGGCTCTCGGATTGGCGATTGCCGCTCCGGCTTTTGCTCAGGACATTAGCGTCGGCGTTGCCGGCCCGATGACGGGCGGCGAAGCCACGTTCGGCCGCCAGCTGCGGAACGGCGCCGAACAGGCCGTCGCCGACATCAACGCCGCGGGCGGCGTGCTCGGCAAGAAGATCAAGCTCGAAGTCGGCGACGATGCCTGCGATCCCAAGCAGGCGCGCTCGGTCGGCGAGAAGTTCGCCGGCATGAAGGTGCCGGTCGTAGTCGGGCATTACTGCTCGTCGTCGTCGATCCCGGCCTCCGAAGCCTATGCGGAAGGCGGCGTGCTGCAGATCACGCCGGCCTCGACCAACCCGACCTTCACCGAGCGCGGACTGTGGAACACGTTCCGCGTCTGCGGCCGTGACGACCAGCAGGGTTCGGTCGCGGGCCAGTACATCGCGAAGAACTACAAGGGCAAGAACGTCGCGATCATCAACGACAAGACCACCTACGGCAAAGGCCTCGCCGACGAGACGCAGAAGGCCGTCGAACAAGGCCGGCACGAAGCCGAAGACGGTCGAGAGCTACAACAAGGGCGACAAGGACTTCACCGCCCTCGTCTCCAAGCTCAAGCGCGACAACATCGATATCGTCTTCGTCGGCGGCTACCACCAGGAAGCCGGCCTGATCCTGCGTCAGATGCGCGACCAGGGCATGAAGACCGTGCTGATGGCGGGCGACGCGCTGGCCGACAAGGAGTTCGCCTCGATCACCGGCCCGGCCGCCGAAGGCGTGCTGTTCACCTTCGGTCCCGATCCGCGCAAGAAGCCGACCGCCAAGGCGCTGGTCGAAGCCTTCAAGAAGAAGAACATCGATCCGGAAGGCTACACGCTCTACACCTACGCTGCGTTCCAGATCTGGAAGGCCGCGGCCACCAAGGCCAACTCGACCGACGGCAAGAAAGTCGCCGCCGCGATGAAGGGCGGCACCTGGGACACCGTGCTCGGCAAGATCGCCTTCACCCCGAAGGGCGACATCACTGTGATCGACTACGTCGTTTACAAGTGGGACGCCAAGGGCAACTACGCCGAGCTGTCGAACAAGGGCTCGTAATCGCCCCGACATCGAAACCGAAAGGCCCGCCGCAGAGGCGGGCCTTTTTGTTTCAGCCGGCTTGTTTCAACCGATTGTGCCCAGCACCGGAAACGCTTCGAGCAGCCAGTAGCTTGCCGTTGTGATCGTGCCGGTCAGGAACGCGATGCCGGTGAGAACGAGCAGCACGCCCATACCCTGCTCCACCCGCAGCAGATGTTTCCGGAAGCGGGTGAGAAACGCCGCAAACGGCTGGATCGCGAAAGCGGCGATGACGAAGGGCACGCCGAGCCCGAGCGAATAGACCGCGAGCAATGTCGCGCCGCGTGTCACCGTGGTTTCCGATGCCGCGACCGCAAGGATCGCCGCGAGGATCGGCCCGATGCACGGCGTCCAGCCGAACGCGAAGGCGAGCCCCATAACGTAGGCGCCCCACAGTCCGACCGGCTTGGCCACGGTCGCGCGCTTCTCCCGCATCAAGGTCGCGATCTTGAACACGCCGAGGAAGTGCAACCCCATGATGATGATCGCGACGCCGGCGATGGTCGCCAGCGTTCCCGAATAGGCGCGCACCAGCGAGCCGATCAGCGAAGCGCTCGCGCCGAGCGCAACGAACACGGTGGAGAAGCCGGCGACGAACAGCAGCGCGGCGGTCACCGTCTGCCCGGTCGAGCCGGTCTGCGGATCGTTGTCGGCCAGGCGCTCGAGCGACGTGCCGGCGAGATAGACGAGATAGGGCGGCACCAGCGGCAGCACGCAGGGTGACAGGAAGCTCACCAGCCCGGCAATCAGCGCGGCGAAAATGGAGATGTCGGCAGCCATGCGTCTTGATGCGATGGGGCGGGATGAGATGCAAGCGAAGCCGCGCCAGTTCGCCCGATCGTGAACGGCCGTGATAGTGTCGCGCCATGGCGTTGCGCAATCTCATCACCGATGTCGCCGGCGTTCGGATCGGCCACGCCGAGGATGCCAGGCTCGCATCCGGCGTCACCGCAATTGTGTTCGACGAGCCGGCGGTCGCCAGCGTCGACGTGCGCGGCGGCGGCTCCGGCACGCGCGAGACCGCGCTGCTCGATCCGGCGCAAACCGTCGAAGGCATCGACGCCATCGTGCTGTCGGGCGGCTCCGCCTTCGGGCTCGATGCCGCCTCCGGCGTGCAGGCGCTGATGCGCGAAAAGGGCCGCGGATTTCGCGTGCGCGATGCGCGCGTGCCGATCGTGCCCGGCGCGATCCTGTTCGACCTGCTCAATGGCGGCGACAAGGCCTGGGAGCGCCACCCGCCCTATCGCGAGCTCGGCTATGACGCCGCCCGCGATGCAGCCGCGGAGTTCTCGCTGGGTAGCGTCGGCGCCGGCCTCGGCGCCACCACCGCCAACCTGAAGGGCGGCCTTGGCTCGGCCTCGGCACGTACCAAGGCCGGCGCCACGATCGGCGCGCTCGCGGTGGTCAACGCGTTCGGATCGGTGACGGTCGGCGATCAGCCGCACTTCTGGGCCGCACCGTTCGAGCAGAATGGCGAATTCGGCGGCCGGGGCGTCGCCGCCAGGATTTCACCGGCCGATCTCGACCTGCGCGCCAAGGGCCTCGCCCCCGAAAATACCACGCTCGCGGTGGTCGCCACCGATGCGACGCTGAGCAAGGCGCAATGCCACCGCCTCGCGGTGATGGCGCAGGACGGGCTCGCCCGCGCGATCTATCCGGTGCACACGCCGCTCGACGGCGACGTCGTGTTCGCGGCAGCGACCGGCACAGCACGGATCTGGCCGACCCGATCTACAGCCTCGCCGAACTCGGCATGGTCGCGGCCAACGTGCTCGCCCGGGCGATTGCGCGCGGTGTTTACGAAGCCCACGCGCTGAGCTTCCAGGGCGCGCTTCCGAGCTGGCGCGACAAGTTCGGCAACCAAGAAACCGCCGGGCGCGTTGGTTAGGCATGCCGTCCACAGTCGTCAGATCGATCGACTATGAGAGTGCGCTCTCGCGCCTGAGCGTGACGTTCACGACCGGCCGCATCTACGACTATTTCGCCGTGCCGCAGAACATCGCCGACGCCTTTCGCTCCTCGCTGTCGAAAGGCGCCTACTTCAATGAAAATATCCGCGACAAATTTCCGTGCAAGGAGCGCACGCGGCTCAGGCTCGCGCCAAAGGACGGTACGTTGCGGCAGCAGTTGGAATCCTCGGCCGGTGTCGGCGCTGCCGCGGCGTCGGATCACAAAGGCTCCGACGACGCGGGCGGTGGCACTGATGGCGGCGGCGGCGACGGCGGAGCCGACGGCTGAAAGTTCAGCTGAAGCGCGTCGCGCGATACGGCGCCGGATCGCAGAACGGAGTTGCGCCGGTCATCATGTCCGCCAGCAAGCGGCCGGTGGCCGGGCCGAGCGTCAGCCCCCAATGCGCATGGCCGAATGCGAGCCACAGCCCTTTCTGTCCCGGCGCGCGGTCGATGACGGGCCGGGAATCCGGAAAGCACGGACGCGACCCCATCCAGGTCTTGTCGTCGGCGCGTTCGCCGAGCGGAAACAGCTCGCGCGTATTGGGCAATACCCGGTCGAACTGAACCGGCGTTGGTGGCGCGTCGCGCGGCGCGATCTCGGCGCCCGTCGTGACGCGCAGCCCGTCCTCCATCGGCGTGATGCAATAGCCGCCATCGGCATCGAGCACCGGCCGCGACAGGCTGGCATTGCCCTGCGCGCGGAAGTGCCGGTGGTAGCCGCGCTTGACGCCAAGCGGCAGCTTGATGCCGAGCGGCTCGAGGAGATCCGGCGCCCAGGGCCCAAGTGTCACCACCACCTGATCGGCATCGAGCGGACCTGCTTCGGTGTCAATGCGCCAGTGCTCGCCATTTCGATGCAGCGTGCGCGCATCGCCATGCAGGAGCACGCCGCCCAACGCTTCAAGACGCGAAACGTATGCCCGCGTCAGACCGATCGGCGAAGAAATGCTCGCGGCCTGCGGCCAGAACACGCCGCGGGTGAACACCGGATTGAGCGAAGGCTCGAGCGCGCGCGCCTGCGCGGTGTCGAGCACATCGAGCCGCATGCCGAATTCCTTCGCCATGTCGCGCTCGCGCGCGAGGCCATCGAAAGTTTTCTCGCGCCGATAGACCTTGAGCCAGCCGGTCTTGCGCAAATAGCGCGTGCCGCCCGACTCCTCCATCAGCTTCTCGTGCTCGGGCACCGCGGCGGCAAACAGCGGCCGGATCAGCCGCGCATTCTCCACCAGCCATTCCGGCCGCGCCGATCGGCGGAACGCGAGCAGCCAGGGCATCGCGCTCAAGAGGAAGCTGGCGTGATAGCTCGCCTCCGGCGCGAGCTTCAGCGCAATCCGCAAAAGCGAGATCGGGATCGGTCGGAAAGCTCGGCGGGAAAATCGTATTGCCTTCGATGATGCCGGCATTGCCAAACGAGGTCTCCTCGCCGGGCGGCTTGCGGTCGATCAGCGTGACCGACAATCCGCGCTTGACGAGGTGAAGCGCGACCGACGTCCCGACAATGCCTGCCCCTAGAACTGCAACGTCAACGCGCGCCATGTGTATGTTCCCGCCGGGACGAATCCCCGAACGCCATCACCTAATGCTAAATTGCGGCAAAGCCAGCCGGAAGCTGCAATCGGAATGTCTGCTCTGAGAAGACTGATGGCGATGCTGGCCTTCTTCGGCCGGCACGGCACGATTGCGGTCGCGCTGTCGGTCGTGATCGGCCTCGCGCTGCCGATGCTGGCGGCCTTCTTCAAGCCGTTGCTGGGGCCCGCGATTATCATGATGCTGATCCTGGCCTTCCTGCGGGTCGAGCCATCGGCGCTCGCGGGTCTGGCGCGCCGCCCGGCGCTGCCGGTCATGAGCGCGTTGTGGATCATGGTCGCCATGCCGGTGATCCTCGGCGTCATCTTCAACGCCAGCGGCCTCGCCGCCTCGTTGCCCGACCTTTACCTGATGCTGATGCTGCAAGCCTGCGCCCCGGGGCTGATGTCGTCCCCCGCGCTCGCGGCTCTGATCGGCGTCGATGTCGCGCTGACCCTCGCCGGCCTCGTGCTGACAATGGCAGTCGCGCCGGTTGTCGCCGCATTGTTCACCCATGTGTTTCTCGGCGTCACCATCATCACCCCGGTCGAGCTCGCGATCCGGCTGTTCTTCATCATCGCCGGCTCTGCCGCAGCCGCCGCCATCATACGGCGCATGGCCGGCACCGCCCGCATCGAGCGCAACCGCGACACGATCGACGGGCTCAGCGTCGCCGGCATGTTCATATTTGCGATGGCGGCGATGGACGGCGTCGCCGCCCACTTCATCGCGGCGCCCTTGTTCGTCACCGCCCTCACCCTCCTCACCTTCGCCCTTTCGCTCGGCACGATGCTGGCGACCACGTTGCTGTTCCTGCCGTCGGGCCGCGAGCGCGCCTTCTCGATCGGCATTCTCGCCGCCAACCGCAATGTCGGCCTCATGCTGACCGCGACCGGCTTCGCGGTGCCTGAGCTCGCCTGGCTCTATTTCGGCCTCGCGCAGTTTCCGATTTACCTTCTTCCGCTCGTGCTCAAGCCGCTGGCGCGGCGGCTGGGGAGAGGTTAACGCCCGCGCGTTGCCTCGCCCGGCTTTCGCGTGTTACTCGAACCGCGACCGGAGGCCTTGATGCGCCCGCTTTTCATCGCGCCGTCGATCCTCGCGGCCGACTTCGCCAAGCTCGGCGAGGAAGTGCGCGCGATCGAAGCGGCCGGCGCCGACTGGATCCATGTCGACGTGATGGACGGGCATTTCGTGCCGAACATCACCATCGGCCCCGACGTGGTGAAGGCGCTGCGCCCGCACACCAAGAAGACCTTCGACGTGCATCTGATGATCGCGCCCTGCGATCCCTATCTCGAGGCCTTCGCCAAGGCCGGCTCCGACATCATCACCGTGCATGTCGAGAGCGGGCCGCACGTGCACCGCTCGCTGCAGGCGATCCGCGCGCTCGGCAAGAAGGCCGGCGTCACGCATCAACCCGGGCACGCCGGTCTCGACGCATCGAGCACGTGATCGACCTGGTCGACCTCATCCTGGTGATGTCGGTCAATCCCGGCTTCGGCGGCCAGGCCTTCATTCCCGCCGCGCTCGACAAGATCGCGCGATGCGCGCGCTGGTCGGCGCGCGGCCGATCGACATCGAGGTCGATGGCGGCGTCACCGCCGACAACGCCGCCGAGCGTGGTCGCAGGCCGGCGCCAATGTGCTGGTCGCCGGCTCCGCCGTGTTCAAGGGCGGCAACTACAAGGCCAATATCGCCGCGATCCGCAACGCCGCGGCGCTATGGCGCGCGGGGAAGCAGCCTGAATGATCCCGCGCTACTCCCGGCCCGAGATGGCGGCGATCTGGTCGCCGGAAACCCACTTCCGCATCTGGTTCGAGATCGAGGCGCACGCCGCCGACGCCATGGCCGAGCTCGGCATCATCCCGAAGGACGCGGCCAAGACGATCTGGGACAAGGGCAAGGACGCCGACGTTCGACGTCGCGCGCATCGACGCGATCGAGGCCGAGGTCAAGCACGACGTCATCGCCTTCCTGACGCACCTCTCCGAAATCGTCGGCCCGGAAGCGCGCTTCGTGCATCCGGCATGACCTCGTCGGACGTGCTCGACACCTGCCTCAACGTGCAGCTCGTGCGCGCCGCCGACATCCTGCTCGCCGATCTCGACGCGCTGCTGGCCGCGCTCAAGCGCCGCGCCTTCGAGCACAAGATGACGCCGACCATCGGCCGCTCGCACGGCATCCACGCCGAGCCGACCACGTTCGGCCTCAAGCTGGCGCAGGCCTATGCCGAATTCGCCCGCGCCCGGCGCGGCTCGTCGCGGCGCGCAAGGAAGTCGCGACCTGCGCGATCTCCGGCGCGGTCGGCACCTTCGCGCAGGTCGATCCGCGCGTCGAAGAATATGTCGCGAAAGCAGATGGGCCTCGCGGTCGAGCCGGTCTCGACCCAGATCATCCCGCGCGACCGCCACGCCATGTATTTCGCCACGCTCGGCGTGATCGCCTCGTCGATCGAGCGGCTCGCCACCGAGATCCGCCACCTGCAGCGCACCGAAGTGCTGGAAGCCGAGGAATTCTTCTCCGCGGGCCAGAAGGGCTCGTCGGCGATGCCGCACAAGCGCAACCCGGTGCTGTCGGAAAACCTCACCGGCCTCGCCCGCATGGTGCGCGGCTACGCCGATGCCGGCGATGGAGAACGTCGCGCTCTGGCACGAGCGCGACATCTCGCATTCCTCGGTCGAGCGCATGATCGGCCCGGACGCGACGGTGACGCTCGACTTCGCGCTGGACCGGCTGGCCGGCATGATCGACAAGCTGGTCGTCTATCCGGAGAACATGCAGAAGAACCTCGACCAGCTCGGCGGCCTCGTCCACTCGCAGCGCGTGCTGCTCGCGCTGACGCAAAAGGGCGTGGCGCGCGAGGACGCCTATCGCCTCGTGCAGCGCAACGCGATGAAGGTGTGGAACGGCGAGAGCAGCGATTTCCTCGGCCTGCTCAAGGCCGACCAGGACGTGCGCGCCGCGCTGTCGCGACCAGGAGATCGAAGCCAATTTCGACCTCGGCTATCACTTCAAGCACGTCGACACGATCTTCAAGCGCGTGTTCGGCTAAATCGCGCTGATGGCTGTGCCGACGATCCTCGTCTTCGATTCCGGACTCGGCGGCCTCACGGTTTTTCGCGAAATCGTCAAAGCGCGGCCTGACGCCAGCGCTGATCTATCTCGCCGACGACGAGCGTTTTCCGTATGGCGATATTCCGGAGGCCGCGCTGATCGAGCGCGTCGTCAAGGTGTTCGGCGAGGCCATCGCGACCCATAAACCCGATCTCATCGTCAACGCCTGCAACACCGCCTCGACGCTGACGCTGAGCGCGTGCCGCGCCGCTTACCCTTCAGTACCGATCGTCGGGACGGTGCCGGCAATCAAGCCCGCCTGTGCCGCATCGAAGAGCCGTCTCGTCTCGGTGCTCGGGACACGCGCAACAGTGTCGCGCGAATACACCCGCGCCCTGATCCGCGAATTTTCCCACGGCTGCGACGTCAAGCTGGTCGGCTCAGGGAAGCTGGCGCCGATGGCGGAAGCCGAGCTCAACGGCGCGCCGGCGAGTGACGCGGCGCTCGCAGCGGAAATCGCGCCCTGCTTCGTCGAGGCCGACGGCGTGCGCACCGACACGATCGTGCTCGCCTGCACCCACTACCCGCTCCTGCTCGAGCGGATGCGCACGCTCGCGCCCTGGCCGGTGGAATGGATCGATCCGGCGCCGGCGATCGCACGACGCGTCGCCGATCTCCTGGGAGCTGCGCACGGCAGTGGCGGGACTTCGATTTTCCGCTACACGTCGGGCAAAGGCCCGTCAGCGAGCCTCGCACGCGGCCTCGCCGGCTTCGGCTTCTCTGCCGCCGCCCAAAACGCCTGATCCACCAAAGCGTTAGCGGGTTGACACCCCGGCGCTATCCCCCTAAATACCGGCCGTCCCACTGACAGCAGTGAGATGTTTCGCACCCACGGCGGTTCCTTGCGCTTTCGAGGAGCAGCCTGTCGGCTCCGGCTATTGCCGCGAGCAAAGGAGGGCGCGGTTCCTCAATCTTGAACGCAAGAGGACGCGATGACCAAGCGCCATGAAGCCAAGTACAAGCTCGACCGCCGTATGGGCGAGAACATCTGGGGACGCCCGAAGTCCCCGGTGAACCGCCGCGAATACGGCCCCGGCCAGCACGGCCAGCGCCGCAAGCAAAAGCTCTCCGACTACGGCGTGCAGCTCAAGGCCAAGCAGAAGCTGCGCGGCTATTACGGCAACATTTCCGAGAAGCAGTTCCGCGGCATCTACCAGGAAGCGATCCGCATGAAGGGCGACAGCGGCGCCCACATGATCGGCCTGCTGGAGCGCCGGCTCGATGCCGTCGTGTTCCGCGCCAAGTTCGCCCCGACCCCGTTTGCCTCGCGCCAGCTCGTCAATCACGGCCACATCCGGGTCAACGGCAAGCGCGTCAACATTGCGAGCTATCGGGTGAAGGTCGGTGACCTCATCGAGGTGAAGGACAAGTCGAAAGAGCTTGCCCTCGTGCTCGAAGCGCAGGCGCTCCCCGAGCGGGACGTGCCCGACTACATCGAAGTCCACCGGCAAGGCCGCGGTGAAGTTCGCCCGCGTGCCCGTCCTCACCGACGTGCCATACGCGGTCCAGATGGAGCCGCACCTGGTGGTCGAGTACTACTCGCGCTAATCGCAGCGCTCATCGGATTTCAAAGCCCCGCCCCTCCGGCGGGGCTTTCGTTTTGGGCTGCTCCACAAGCAATTCCCCAATGATATCAATACCTAATGTAGTGGCTCTCTTGCCCAAAGGCGCAACATCTAGTAGAAACAACGCGCTTACTGAATCAGGGGAGAATCGCTCATGGACGCTTTGACACGCGTAAAAGGCTGGATCGGTGGTCTCACCGAAATCGGTTTGATGCTGCTGGCGTTTGCGATCGTGTGCTCGCTCCTTGTGGGGTCAAATCTTCCGTTCTTCGGCGGCGTCGTCGCCAACATGGTCGCGTTGATCAAAGAGCTGGGCGCGAACGGCCTCGTCGGCCTTCTCGCTCTCGGCCTCATACTCTGGCTGTTCTCCAAACGCTCGATGGCCTAGCGGCCGACGTTTGCCCGATTGGGTGGAGGCTTCGGTCTCCACCCAATCGTAGCTCGCCATCATTCGTGAGGTGCGCCGTGCTCGTCTTCATCGACAAATCGAAGCGTTACCTGTGGGCCTTCGTCGAGCTCGCCTTCGCGGCGGTGCTGGCCCTGATGCTGATCTATCTGCTGCTCGGCCAGGGCTCCGGTGCCTATGTCGTCTCGGTCGCGGACAACGTCACCAAATTCGCCGGCGGCATGCCGACGCCGAGCCTGATCGGGCTCGCGATCGTGCTGGCGCTGATCTGGCTGATCATGGGGCGGATGAAAGACCGCTACTGACGCGCTAGGCTCGGCGGATGCTGACGCGCCGCGCGCTGCTTGCCACTACTGCTGCGACTCTGGCGCTTGGCCTGCCGGCCGCGGCGGCGACGCCGCATCGCTTCAGGCATGGCGAGTTCGAGGTCATGGTCGTCAGTGACGGCCATCTGGTCCTGCCGACCAGCTTCCTCGCCCCGGAGGCGCCGCCCGCCGAGCGCGCAGCGCTGCTCAAGGCGGCCGGGACAAGACGGCGAGCAGTATCAGTCGCCGACCAACATCACGCTGATCCGTAAAGGCAGCGAGCTGATCCTGATCGATGCCGGTTCAGGCGACCGCTTCATGCCGACGGCCGGCAAGCTGTTCGACAACCTGAAGGACGCCGGCGATCGACAAGGCCTCGATCACCAAGGTCGTGTTCACCCACGGCCACCCGGATCATCTTTGGGGTGCGCTCGACGAGCTCGATGATCTGGTTCTGCCGAACGCGGCCTATTACGTCGGCGCGACCGAATGGGACTTCTGGCACGGCGAGAACGCGACGCGCGGCCTGCCGGCCGAGCGCGCCGGCTTTGTGACCGGCGCCCGGCGCCGTCTCAACGCCATCAAGGAGCGCGTGAAGATGGTGAAGCCGGGAGACGACATCGTCACCGGCCTGCGCGTCGTCGACACAGCGGGGCACACGCAGGGCCATGTGTCGCTGGAGATTGCCGGTGGTGAGGGGCTGATCGTCGGCAGCGACGTGCTCACGCACCCGCTCATCTCATTCGCGCATCCGGAATGGCGCACCACCGCCGACCACGTTCCAGAGCAGGCCGTGACGACACGCAAGACGCTGCTTGACCGGTTGGCGGCCGATAAATCAAGGCTGATCGGCTTCCACCTGCCCTATCCGGGCATCGGGACCGTGGCACGAAACGGCGCCGCCTACCGCTTCGAGCCGGCCGCCTGAATGAGGCTCGTCGCTACGCGGTGACGCTCGAAGCGACGCCCTTGTCCTTGAAGGTCTGCTGCAGCTCGCCAGCCTGGAACATCTCACGGATGATGTCGCAGCCGCCGACGAACTCGCCCTTGATGTAGAGCTGCGGAATGGTCGGCCAGTTGGAGTACTGCTTGATGCCGTCGCGCAGCTCCGGCGACTCCAGAACGTTGAGCCCCTTATAGGCGACGCCGAGATGGTCGAGGATCTGCACGACCTGTCCGGAAAATCCGCATTGCGGAAACTGCGGCGTGCCCTTCATGAAGAGGACGACGTCGTTGTTCTTCACTTCATTGTCGATGAATTGATTGATGCTCATGTCGTTCCCGATGCCAAAGCCGCGGTGCGGCCGAAACCCCTGCTGGAAATATATGTAGCGTGATTTGCGCCGCCATCCCAAGGCCCTGCTTGGAAACCCTGCCCTACCGTTTTGCCGGGACGTGGAAAGTCCCGTCGATCTCGAAGAAATCGCCCTGATTGAGCGCTTTAACCTCGATGATGGTGCGCGGCGGATAGGGCCCCTTGCCCCATAGTTCCTCCGCCCCCGCATTGGCGAGCGGCCGGTGCCGCGCCATGTCGGTGACATAGACCACGGTGCGCACGCAGTCGGCGGCGGTCGCGCCTTCCGAGCCCGCCACGATCATCATGTTGCGGAAGGCCTGGCGCACCCGCGCCTCGTCGCCTTCGATCAGCTGGTTGGTCTTGGGATCGATGCCGCGCATGCCGGCGACGAAGACAAAATCACCCGCCCGCGCGCCGACGCTCCACGGCCCGGTCGGCGTGATCGCGCCGGCGGGCTTGAGGATTGAGACACTCATGTTTGTTCAGTCAGGTGTGCCGGTCTGCAGAGCGAGCGCGTGGAGCAAACCGCCCATCCGTCCCTGCAGCGCACTGTAGACCAGCTGATGTTGCTGCACACGCGACTTGCCCTTGAACGAGGCGGAGATGACCGTCGCGGAATAATGATCGCCGTCGCCGGCCAGATCGCGGATCGTCACCTGCGCATCGGGAATGCTCGACTTGATCAGCCGTTCGATTTCGCCCGCATCCATCGGCATCGCCGATCTCCAAACTCGCGGCTGCGAATTCCCAGAGGAAACTTGGAAAAACTATGATGGGTTTTGTCCGGGGTGACAATTGACGCCGCCTGGTTAATCTAAGGGTCACACAGCAAAATTGCCGCGGAGGACTGGATGCGCGTCGCTTTCGGATTGGGTCTGGTGTTGGCGGCCATGACGATTGGAACCGCGGGCGCTCAAGTGACTGCCGAGCAGCAGAGCGCGATCCGGGCGAACTGCCGCGGCGACTTCATGTCGAAATGCTCGGGCGTCACGCCAGGCGGCAAGGAGGCGCTGCAATGCCTTCAGAAGAACGTCGCGGTATTGTCGGCGGGCTGCCAGACCGCCGTGAATGCGACATTGCCAAAGCCGGCCACGGGCGCCGCTGCGCCTGGCCGCTAAATCCCTGCCCCATATTGGTCACCATTGGCAGGAAGATCATGCCCCGAGTAGTATTGTTCCAGACAGTCCGGGCAGCCTGAGCAGACTAGTTTTGGGCATGACCGTTTAAGGGGAGACTTGTGATGCGTTTCGGCTCGACATTGGCACTTGCGTTGGTTCTGGGGACGGCGGTCTCCGCTGCCGCGCTGGCCCAGACAACGCCGTGGCCCTCTTCTTCTCCCCCGCCCGCTCAACCGGCGCAGGCTGCGCCCGCCGCAAAGCCGGCCACAGCGGCGAAGCCCGCCGCCGCCAAACCTGCCGCGCGCAAACCTGCAGCGAGGCCGGCGGCCACCGCCGCCGCACCGGCCGCGCCGGCTCTCACGCCAGAACAATCAGGCGCGCTCAAGTTCACCTGCAGCAGCGAGATCAAGGCGCTGTGCGGAGGCGCCGCCGCGGGCAGCCCGGAGTCGTATGTCTGTCTGCAGAGCAAGCCGGATCAGCTTTCGTCCGACTGCCGCACCTCGGTGCTGGCGGTCGAGGAAGCCAATGCGGTCGAAGTCGATCCGGATGCGCCTGCGATGCCCGCCGCACCGGCGCGGCCACGGCCCCAGCAGCGCGCTCAACAGCCCCGCTAAACGTTGACCGCAGTACCGGCCATGTAGGCCGGCAGCCAGCCTTCGAAGCTCTGCCGCAAGCGCGCGAGTGGAAGCGGCTGCTCGCTTTCGATCGCCAGCATGTCACCACCGGTGACGCCGATCCGCGCCGCCATGATGCTGGCGTCGCGGGCCTTGGCCAGCACGGCCTCGGCTTGCGCCGAAGGCACGGTAATCAGGTAGCGGGCCTGATCCTCGCCGAACCAGTGCGCATGTGACGGCGTGTCGGCCGGCGCTGCTGTGAGCGTCGCGCCAATACCTGACGCCATCGCCATTTCGGCCAGCGCGACCAGGAGCCCGCCATCGGAGACATCGTGCGCCGCGCTCGCGCTGCCATCGAGAATGAGCGCGCGGACGAAATCGCCGTTCTCTTTCTCCTCGACAAGATCGACCGGCGGCGGCGCGCCCTCTTCGCGCCCGCAAATGTCGCGGAGATAGATGGACTGGCCAAGCCAACCCTGCGTCTCGCCGATGAGGATGATCGCCTCGCCCTCGCGCTTGAACGCCAGCGAGGCCGACTTCGATGAAATCGGCCAGCACGCCGACACCGCCGATCGAGGGCGTCGGCAAGATCGCCTTGCCGTTGGTCTCGTTGTAGAGCGAGACGTTGCCGGACACGACCGGGAAGTCGAGCTTCTTGCAGGCTTCGGCAATGCCGCGGACGCAGCCGACGAACTGGCCCATGATCTCGGGCCGTTCCGGATTGCCGAAATTGAGATTGTCGGTGATGGCGAGCGGCGTCGCGCCGACCGCCGTGAGATTGCGCCAGCACTCCGCCACCGCCTGCTTGCCGCCCTCGAACGGATCGGCCTCGCAATAACGCGGCGTCACGTCGGTCGTGAGCGCCAGCCCTTTCGGCCCGTCCTCGACGCGAATGACCGCGGAATCGCCGCCTGGGCGCTGATACGGTATTGCCGAGGATGACGTGGTCGTATTGCTCCCAAACCCAGCGTTTGGAGCAAAGGTCGGGCGTCGCCGACGAGCTTGACCAGCGCGTCGGTGATCCCCATCGGCGCATCGATCGAGGCCGCATCCACCGGCTTCGGCTTCTCGGCCAGCACGAATGCGCGCTTGTATTCCGGGGCCTGATCGCCGAGTTCCTTGATCGGCAGGTCGGCCATCACGTCACCGCCGTGCTTCACGATGAAGCGCTTATCCGGCGTGGTGTCGCCGACCACCGCGAAGTCGAGCCCCCATTTGCGGAAGATCGCCTCGGCTTCCTTCTCCTTCTCCGGCTTGAGCACCATGAGCATGCGCTCCTGGCTCTCCGAGAGCATCATCTCGTAGGCCGCTCATGCCGCTCTTCGCGGGTCGGCACCTTGTCGAGATCGAGCGTGACGCCGAGATCGCCCTTCGCGCCCATCTCGACCGCCGAGCAGGTCAGCCCCGCCGCGCCCATGTCCTGGATCGCGATCACGCAATCCTTGTGCCATGATCTCGAGGCAGGCCTCGAGCAGCAGCTTCTCGGCGAACGGATCGCCGACCTGGACGGTCGGGCGCTTCTCCTCGGAATCGTCGTCGAACTCCGCCGACGCCATCGTGGCGCCGTGGATGCCGTCGCGGCCGGTCTTGGAGCCGAGATAGACGATCGGCATGCCGACGCCGGACGCCGCCGCGTAGAAGATCTTGTCCTTCTGCGCGATGCCGACCGCCATCGCGTTGACGAGACAGTTGCCGTCATAGCGCGAGTGGAAGCGCACCGAGCCGCCGACCGTCGGCACGCCGAACGAATTGCCGTAGCCGCCGATGCCGGCGACCACGCCCGCCACCAGATGCCGCGTCTTGGGATGCGACGGCGCGCCGAACGACAGCGCGTTGAGGCAGGCGATCGGCCGCGCGCCCATCGTGAACACGTCGCGCAGGATGCCGCCGACGCCGGTCGCCGCGCCCTGATAGGGCTCGATGTAGCTCGGGTGGTTGTGGCTCTCCATCTTGAAGACGCAGGCGAGCCCGTCGCCGATGTCGATCACGCCGGCATTCTCGCCCGGGCCCTGGATCACCCACTGCGGCCTTGGTCGGCAGCGTGCGCAGATGCACCTTCGACGATTTGTACGAGCAGTGCTCGTTCCACATCGCCGAGAAGATGCCGAGCTCGGTGATCGACGGCTCGCGGCCGATCAGATTGAGAATGCGCTGATATTCGTCAGGCTTGAGCCCGTGCTCGGCGACCAGCTCGGGCGTCATCTTCGGCTGGTTGCGCATCGACTCGTCTGTGCGGACTTGCGCGGATTGCACTTATGCCGCCTTGCCGAGATGCGCGGTCAGGCCGGCGAACAGGCCGCGGCCGTCGGTCGAGCCGATTACAGCCTCCACGTGGTTTTCCGGGTGCGGCATCATGCCGAGCACATTGCCGCGCTCGCTGACGATGCCGGCAATGGCGTTGATCGCGCCGTTATGATTCCAGTTCGGATCGACCATGCCGTCGGGTGAGGAATAGCGGAACAGCACGCGCCCCTCGCCTTCGAGCTTCGCGATGGTCTCGCTGTCGGCGATGTAATTGCCCTCGCCATGCGCGACCGGCACGCGGATCACCTGCCCGGCATTGTAGCCGCGGGTGAACGGCGTGTCTGGAACTCTCGACCCGCAGATAGACGTCGCGGCAGATGAATTTCAGATTCTGGTTGCGCATCAGCACGCCCGGCAGGAGCCCGCTCTCGCACAGGATCTGGAAGCCATTGCAGACGCCGAGCACCAGGCCGCCATTGCCGGCGAACTCGCGCACCGCATCCATGATCGGCGCCCGCGCTGCGATGGCGCCGCAGCGCAAATAGTCGCCGTAGGAGAAGCCGCCCGGAACGACCACCAGGTCGGTGCCGGCGGGCAGCTCATGCTCGGCGTGCCAGACCATCGCCGGCGCCTGCCCCGACACGAGCTTCAGCGTGCGCGCCATGTCGCGCTCGCGATTGATGCCTGGGAAAGACGAGGACGGCGGCTTTCATTGCGGCTTTCACCCGATCACCTCGACCCGGTAATTCTCGATCACCGTATTGGCGAGCAGCTTGTCGGCGGCCTGCTTGAGCAGCTCTTCCGCCCTGGCCTGGTCGGCGCCATCGAGCTCGATGTCGAACACCTTGCCCTGGCGGACGCTGGCGACGCCCTCGACGCCGAGCGAGCGCAACGCGCCCTCGATGGCCTTGCCTTGCGGGTCGAGGATGCCGGACTTCAGCGTAACGGTGACGCGGGCTTTCATGGTGCGGCTTATGGCACGAGTCGATGGCCGGATTCGGACAAATCCGCCGGTTTCACAGCTAAACTAGACATGCGAAGGCCCGGGACAAGCCCGGGCCTTGCGTAATTCACACTGCAAACAGCCGAAAATTGTAACTGCCTAGCCCTTCACCAGCACCGGGCCGGTGCCGCGCGGCGGCTCGCCCTCGTTCATGATGCCGAGCCGCTTGGCGACTTCGGTGTAGGCCTCGAGCAGCCCGCCGAGATCGCGGCGGAACCGGTCCTTGTCGAGCTTCTCGTTCGACTTGATGTCCCACAGCCGGCACGAGTCGGGCGAGATCTCGTCGGCAACGACGATGCGCATCACGTCGTTTTCCCACAGCCGCCCCGCTTCCATCTTGAAGTCGACCAGACGGATGCCGACGCCGAGGAAGAGGCCGGAGAGGAAGTCGTTGACGCGGATGGCGAGCGCCATGATGTCGTCGATCTCCTGCGGCGACGCCCAGCCGAACGCAGTGATGTGCTCCTCCGACACCATCGGGTGCTGGAGCTGTTCGTTCTTGTAATAGAACTCGATGATCGAGCGCGGCAGCTGCGTGCCTTCCTCGATGCCGAGCCGCTGCGACAGCGAACCCGCCGCGACATTGCGCACCACGACTTCGAGCGGAATGATCTCGACTTCGCGGATCAACTGCTCGCGCATGTTGAGCCGGCGGATGAAATGGGTCGGCACTCCGATATTGTTCAGATGCTGGAACACATATTCGGAGATGCGGTTGTTGAGCACGCCCTTGCCTTCGATCACCTCGTGCTTCTTGGCGTTGAAGGCGGTGGCGTCGTCCTTGAAGTGCTGAATCAGCGTTCCAGGCTCCGGGCCCTCATAGAGGACTTTCGCCTTGCCTTCGTAGATTCGGCGACGGCGGCTCATTGGGGTGTACCGTGGTTTCTGAAAATCCATCGGAGGCCGTGGCTCCTCTTATCCAACTTGAAACTGCGAGATCCGCGGCTGCGGAACCGGGGCCATGACGTGAGTGCAAACAACCCCGCTCCTGATCGCAAGCTAGTCCAATGGTGGGCCTCGCGCAATCGCGCTGGTTTGACGTTGTCCACTCCGTTTGAGCGCGCTGCGACGCTGCTTCAAGTTGCCTTGACCGAGGCAGATCGTTATGCAAGGCGCACAATCCAGATTTAATCTGCATTTTTACGGAGCTGCGAAAGGACGATTATGACGACGTTCGACAAGCGTGAGGAAGGCTTTGAGAAAAAATTCGCGCATGACGAGGAGCTCCGTTTCAAGGCCACCGCGCGGCGCAACAAGCTGCTCGGTCTGTGGGTCGCGCAAAAGCTGGGCATGAGCGGCGACGACGCCGCTGCCTATGCCAAGGAAGTCGTGCAGGCCGATTTCGAGGAAGCCGGCGAGGACGACGTTTTCCGCAAGGTGCGCAAGGACCTCGATGCCAAGGGCGTCTCGGCCACCGATCAGGAGATCAAGAAGCAGATGTTCGACCTGATGGCGCAGGCCGTTTCGCAGATCGAAGCCGGAAAGTAACCCCACGGCTGGGCAACCGGGTCCGGCCGCAGGCCGGCCCGGCAGTGGTACTTGTCCCGGCCACCCACGTCTTGCTTACATGAAGGCGTCGATGCCCGGCGCAATTACGCTCGGGCCGGCCAGACAGGAAGAGACGTCATGCCTCAAGATTTGCCGGGTTTTTCACTCGCCAAGCGCCTTCGCGCCGGCGAGACAGTTTTTTCCGCCTGGTGCGGGCTCGCCTCGCCGCTGATCACCGACGTGATGGCGCGCGAAGGCTTCAACACGGTCACGATCGACCAGCAGCACGGCATGTGGGACCATTCCGCGACGGTGACGTCGATTGCCGGCATCCGCGGCGGCGGCGCGGCGCCGGTCGTGCGCGTTCCGCTTGATGATTTCGGCGGCGTGTCGCGCGCGCTCGACTGGGGCGCCGAAGGCGTCATCATGCCGATGATCAACAATGTCGAGCTCGCCAAGCGCTTTGTCGGCGCGGCGAAATTTCCGCCGATCGGCGAGCGCTCATGGGGACCGCACCGCGCCACCCTGCTCGCCAACGTTCCGGATCAGAAGGACTATCTGCGAAGCGCCAATGACAACATCGTCACCCTGGCGATGATCGAGACGCGCGAGGCGATGGACAATCTCGACGCCATCGCCGCTGTGCCGGGCATCGACGTGCTTTTCGTCGGGCCGGCCGATTTGTCGATCACGCTGTCGAAGGGTCAGGTCTGGGACCCGCATTCCGCCGAGGTCGAGGCCGCGCTGGAAAAGATCGTCGCCGCGGCCAAGAAGGCGAACAAGATCGCCGGGCTTTATTGCGCCAATGCCGAACGCGCGCTCGCGACCGCCAAACGCGGCTTCCGTTTCCTCGCGGTCGGCAGCGATCTCGGCTTCCTGCGCGCGGGTTTCGCGCCGCAGGTCAAACAGCTCAAAGGCGGCTAGCCAGCGCGTCGAGCACCTTCTCGACATCGGCCTCGACCGCCGGGGCGGTGACGACGATCACCTTGTAGCCGTGCTGCTCGAGCCAGACCCGCTTGTTGTCGCGCGCGAATACGGCCGCCTCTTCCTCCCGTGGCGGCACCAGATCGATCACGGTCTTGAGCGGGAACGATACGAAGTCTGCAATGTGCGGCCCGATCGGCGTCTGCCGCTTGAAGCCGCGGCCGGCAAAACGCCGGTCGTTCACCAGCGCCTGCCATAGCGTGCGCTCCGCCTCGGTCGGATTGCGGCGCAGGAGCCGCGCGAGGCCGCGCACCGGCGTGCGCTCGTTCGGCACGCGGCCGCCGCCGCCATGCTCGGCGAGCAACTGACGCAACAGCTCGGCCTGCTCGCCATCGAGCACGCCGCCGCGCGCCGGACCTTTGCGGCCCTGCGCCAGCGCCATGACGATGCCGTGCAGGGTGCGGATGTCCTGCTCGGTCGGGGTCATGCGGTTGAAGATGTTGCGAAGGTTCGTGCTCATCGTGCCGCGCTTCTCGTGCGGCCGGTAGAATTCGATGCGGTCGAGCTCGGTTTCGAGATCGGCGAAGAATGCGTCGAGCTGCTGCTTGGGCGCCGGCGGCGATTTGTCGGGCGCGCTGAACGGCAACTCCTCGCCCGATGCGAGCTTGAACCATTCGTAGCCGACGATCACCACTGCCTGCGCCAGATTGAGCGAGGCAAAGGCCGGATTGACCGGAAGCGTCACGATCGCATCGGCGCGCGCCACCTCGTGGTTCTCAAGCCCGATGCGTTCGCGCCCGAATATGATCGCGACCGTCTCCCCGCCGCCGACCTTCGGCGCCAGCGCCTGCATCGCCTCGGCGGCACCCAGCACCGGCTTGGCCTGGTCGTGGTTGCGCGCCGTCGTCGCCAGCACATAGGTGCAGTCGCCGATCGCCTCGGCGAGCGTGTCGTAAACCACCGCCGCGTCGAGCACCCGGTCGGCGCCGGCCGCCATCACCTTGGCCTTTTCGTTGGGCCAGCCCTGCAGCGGTTTCACCAATCGCAACTTCGACAGCCCGAAATTCGCCATCGCCCGCGCCGCCGCGCCGATATTCTCGCCGAGCTGCGGCTCGACCAGCACGACCACCGGCCCCGGCGTCTCGATCCAGCGTTTGGTCTTGTCGGTGCCGGAACCTGGCATCAAGTCTCCTCGGCGCATGCCCGCGCGGCCGGAATTACCATACCGTGCATGCCAAAAGGCTAGTGCTTTCGGTGCTTCCCTTCCCGGCAAAGCGGATGCTATAGCCCGGCCTGCCGGAATTCCCGCGCACAAATCCCTTCGGAAAAAGGTTTTCGTGCCAGCATGCCAAATCTGGAAATCGTTTGGACCAAGGTCGATGAAGCCCCGGCGCTCGCAACCTTCTCCCTGCTGCCAATCGTAGAAGCCTTCGTAGGCGCGGCCGGGGTGTCCATGAAGCTCAAGGACATCTCGCTGGCGGGCCGCATCATCGCCAATTTTCCCGAGAAGCTCACGCCCGCGCAGCGGATCAACGACGAGCTCACCGAGCTCGGCTTGCTCGCGACCAAGCCCGAAGCCAACATCATCAAGCTGCCCAACATCTCCGCCTCAATCCCGCAGCTCAAGGCCGCGATCAAGGAGCTGCAGGGCAAGGGCTACGCCGTTCCCGACTATCCGGATAACCCGACCAACGACGCCGAGAAGGAGATCAAGGCGCGCTACGCCAAGATATTCGGCAGCGTCGTCAACCCGGTCCTGCGCGAGGGCAATTCCGACCGCCGCGCCGCCGGCGCCGTCAAGCAATACGCCCGCAACAATCCGCACAAGATGGGCGCCTGGAGCTCCGGCTCCAAATCGCATGTGTCGTACATGCCGGCCGGCGACTACTACGGCTCGGAGATATCGAAGACCGTCGCATCGGAAACCAATGCCCGCATCGAACTGGTCGGCGCCGACGGCAAAGTCACGGTGCTGAAGGCGAAGACGCCGATTCAGGCCGGCGAGATCATCGACGCGGCGGTGATGAGCCGCAAGGCGTTGCGCGCCTTCTTTGCCGAGCAGATCGAGGCCGCCAAGAAGGAAGGCGTGCTGTTCTCACTGCACGTCAAGGCGACCATGATGAAGATCGCCGATCCCATCATTTTCGGGCACGCCGTTTCCACCTTCTTCGCCGACGTGATCGACGAAGCACGCCGCCACGCTGAAGAAGCTCGAGGTCAATCTCAATAACGGCTTCGGCGACCTGCTGGCGAAGATCGAGACGCTGCCGGAGCCTGAGAAAAAGGCGATCAAGGACGACATCGCGGCCGAGTATGCGAAGCGGCCGGGCCTCGCCATGGTCAATTCCGACAAGGGCATCACCAACCTGCACGTGCCGAGCGACGTGATCGTCGACGCTTCAATGCCGGCGATGATCCGCGATTCCGGCCGCATGTGGGGCGCCGACGGCAAGCTGCATGACGTGATGGCCGCGATCCCGGATCGCAGCTACGCGTGCCTCTATCAGGCGGTGATCGACGATTGTAAGGCCAACGGCGCGTTCGATCCCAAGACCATGGGCTCGGTCCCCAATGTCGGTTTGATGGCGCAGAAGGCCGAGGAATACGGCTCGCACGACAAGACTTTCGAAGTGCCCGCGAACGGAACGGTCCGCGTCGTCGGCGACGACGGCAAGGTGCTGCTGGAGCGCCCGGTCGAGAGCGGCGACATCTTCCGCATGTGCGAGCTGCGTGACGCGCCGGTTCAGGACTGGGTCAAGCTCGCGGTGCGGCGCGCCCGCCTCACCAACACGCCGGCGGTGTTCTGGCTCGACAAGGATCGCGCGCATGACGCGCAGGTGATCGCCAAGGTCGAGAAGTACCTGAAGGATCACGACACCAAGGGTCTCGACATCCGCATCCTGGCGCCGGTCGAGGCGATGAAGTTTTCACTCGAGCGCATCCGCAAGGGCCAGGACACGATCTCGGTGACCGGCAACGTGCTGCGCGACTATCTGACCGACCTGTTCCCGATCATGGAGCTCGGCACCTCGGCCAAGATGCTGTCGATCGTTCCGCTCATGGAAGGCGGCGGTCTGTTCGAGACCGGAGCCGGCGGCTCGGCGCCCAAGCATGTCGAGCAGTTCCAGCAGGAGGGCTATCTGCGCTGGGATTCGCTCGGCGAATTCCTCGCGCTCGGCGCCTCGCTCGAACATCTGGCGGACACCTACAAGAACAGCAAGGCGCAGGTGCTCGCCGATACGCTCGACGCGGCGATCGGCAAGATCCTCGAATTCAACCGCGCTCCGGCGCGCAAGGTCGGCGAGCTCGACAATCGCGGCACTCATTTCTATCTCGCGCTCTACTGGGCACAGGCGCTGGCCGCGCAGACCAAGGACAAGGAACTGGCTGCCCGCTTCAAGCCGCTGGCCGAGACGCTCGCCAAGAACGAGAAAAAGATCAACGACGAGCTGATCGCTGCGCAAGGCAAGCCGGCCGACACCGGCGGCTACTACCTGCCCGATCCGGCCAAGACATCGCCCGCAATGCGGCCGAGTGCTACGCTCAACGCCGCCGTCGCCGCGCTCTGACGCGGCGGGCTGGAGGGAGCCCATGTTGACACGTTGTTTTGCGGTGGTGGCCGCGCTCGCTGCGCTGCTGGGTACCCTCGGCCTCGCACAAGCTCAGTCCGACGAGCGGCAGGAGCTGTTGCGCGGCGGCGCGTCGAAAAAGGGCGTCTACAACATCTTTGGTCTTGATGGCACCGGCCTTGGCCGCACCAATGTGAGCTATCAGAGCAAATATGCGCCGGGCACCATCGTCATCGATACGGCAACGCGGCAGCTCTATCTCATTGAAGGAAACGGCTCGGCGCTGCGCTACGGCATCGGTGTGGGCCGCACCGGCTTCCAGTGGAAAGGCACGCACAAGGTCACCGCGAAAAAGGAAAATCCGGATTGGACGGCGCCGGCGGAGATGATCGCGCGGCAACCGGATGTGCCGAGGCGAATGAAGGGCGGCGATCCGGAAAATCCGCTCGGCTCGCACGCAATGTATCTCGGCAGCACGCTTTACCGGATCCACGGCTCTCCCGATGCGGACTCGGTCGGCGAGGCGGAATCATCCGGCTGCTTCCGGATGAGAAACACGGATGTGGCGGATCTCTACCGGCGGGTGCCGGTGGGCACGACCGTGATCGTGAAGTAAGGCGCCTACCGCCGCGCCACGCTCTCTCCGCGCGACGGCACGCGCTTCCTCCACACCCGCAGGTCGACCATGACTTTAATGGCGGCCGCGAGGACCAGCGCGCAAAGCGCCGCCTTCGACATGGTCTCCATCGTCCCTTCGACCAGCATGGCATGCACCACGCTGCCGGCGACGATGATAACTGCGAACGACATATGAACGATGCGCCAGGTTCGCAGTCCCATTCGCCGGCGAACTAGAGCCAAAACCGCGACGACGAAGATGGCCCACATCGCGATCACACCGAATGGAGAGAACGGCGTCGGCGACGTGAGAGTAAGCGCGTCGATCATGTCCGGCGGACTGGTGATCCAAAGGCCGCCGACGTGGACCACGACCGCGGCGACCAGCGCGCCTCCGACCCAGTGATGCACACGCCGCCCGCGAAAGGCCTGTAGCCCGGGTAAATATCCGCCGATCAGCAGCGGCTGAACCAGCACCAGGCCCAGCGCGATGATCCCGGCGAACCCGGCGATGATGTAGACCGGGCCGCGCCATGGGAGCAGATCGCTTGTCGCTGCGAGCGCGACCGGCACGACGATAGCGGCTGCAAGGGCGGCCCAGATCAGGGCCACCCGGGCCAATCTCATCACTGTCGTTTCCAACTCGGTCAGGCGCGCTGAAGGACGAAGTGTCCCTCGAGGCTCTTGTCTTTTGCGCTCCGCATCACCGGACGCAGAAACACAGTTTTGAATTCACCGCTGTCATAGGCGAGGTGACCATGCGGCTGCCCGAAGATCGGAATGATCTGCGGCATCTCGAGACGGAATTTGCCGTCCTTGTCGGTGAGCGTGGCCCCGTGACTTTGCGGCTCGTGCTCCTGCCCTTCGACCGTGTGCGCCCAAATCTGGATGCGCTGCCCGGCGAGCGGCGCCCCATCGCCGGCGCGGCGCACGGTGCCGCTCATCCAGAAGCCGCCCTTGCCGATCCGATCCATAATCGCCGCGCCTTTTTGGTAGTTGTTCGCCCCGCCCGACATGGATTGGGTCGGTGCGAGGCCCTGCGCATGCGCGGGCAACAGGAGGCTGGACACTCCGGTCGCCAGAACCGAGCCGCCGGCGGCGAGCAGGTTGCGGCGGTTGAGTACGAGGGTGGTCATGTGAATTCCTCCTGGCTCCGCCGAGACGGCGCGGCAACAGGCGCGAGACTCCCTGAATCTAGCGCGATTGCGACCAATTTCCAATTTAAGGGACGAATAGAGTGCGATAGGTCGCAATAACAGTTCTGTGAACAGGCGTGCTAACGCGATGCTGCGCGCTCTCAAAAAGGTGGCTCGTTCAAATGCCGAAGATCAAGGTGGCAAATCCCGTCGTCGAAATGGACGGCGACGAGATGACCCGGATCATCTGGCAGCTCATCAAGGACAAACTGATCCATCCCTATCTCGATATCGCGCTGCTTTATTACGACCTGAGCATCCAGAAGCGCGACGAGACCAACGACCAGATCACCGTCGACGCGGCCAACAAGACCAGCGAAGTCGGCGTCGCGGTGAAGTGCGCCACCATCACGCCGGACGAAGGCCGCGTGAAGGAATTCGGCCTCAAGGAGATGTGGCCCTCGCCCAACGGCACCATCCGCAACATCCTCGGCGGCACCATCTTCCGCGAACCGATCATCTGCAGGAATGTGCCGCGCCTGGTGCCGGGCTGGACCCAGCCCATCATCATCGGCCGCCATGCCTATGGCGACCAGTATCGCGCCACCGACTTCAAATTCCCGACCAAGGGCACAATCTCGCTCAGGTTCGAAGGCGACGACGGCACAGTGATCGAGCGCGAAGTGTTCAAGGCGCCGGAGTCCGGCGTCACCATGGCGATGTACAATCTCGACGGCTCGATCCGCGATTTCGCCCGCGCCTCGTTCAACTACGCCCTCGCCCGCGGCTACCCGCTCTACCTCTCCACCAAGAACACCATCCTCAAGCAGTATGACGGCCGCTTCCTGGAGCTGTTCCAGGAGATGTTCGACGCCGAGTTCAAGGACAAGTTCGCAGCGAAGAACCTGACCTACCAGCACCGCCTGATCGACGACATGGTGGCGTCGGCGCTGAAGTGGTCGGGCGGCTATGTCTGGGCCTGCAAGAACTACGACGGCGACGTGCAGTCCGACACCGTCGCGCAGGGCTTCGGCTCGCTCGGCCTGATGACCTCGGTGCTGATGACGCCGGACGGCAAGGTGGTCGAGGCCGAAGCCGCGCATGGCACGGTGACGCGGCATTATCGCCAGCACCAGAAGGGCGAGCAGACCTCGACCAACTCGATCGCGTCGATCTTCGCCTGGAGCCGCGGCCTCGCCCATCGCGCCAAGCTCGACAACAATGCGCAGCTTGCGAAGTTTGCCAGCACGCTGGAGAAGGTCTGCATCGACACCGTCGAAGCCGGCTTCATGACCAAGGACCTCGCGCTGCTGGTCGGTCCCGATCAGAAGTGGCTCTCCACCACCGGGTTCCTCGACAAGATCGACGACAATCTGAAGAAGGCGATAGCGGCCTGAGCGGCGTCATGCCATGACAGCCAATGCGTGCCATCGCCATTCTCAATGCCAAGGCCGGGCTGTGCCTGCAGCACGGCGAAGGCATGGAGCGGATCGTAGCGGACGCCTTCCGCAGCGCCGGCACCAGCATTGAAGTCACCTGCGTCGAGCCGCAAGAGATCGAAGCGGCGATCGAGCAGGCTGCGGCGCGCACCGACATCGACACGCTGATCATCGGCGGCGGCGACGGCACCCAGAGCCTCGCCGCCTCGAAGCTGATGGGCAAAGACATCGCGCTCGGCATCCTGCCGTTCGGCACCGTCAACCTGCTCGGCCGTGACCTCAATATCCCGCTTGAAGTCGAGGACGCCGTGAAGGCATTGCCGAACGCCGAGCGCATCCAGATCGACCTCGCCGAGGTGAACGGCCGCATTTTCCATTCGCTGCTCGGCCTCGGCTTCTTCGCCAAGCTGGCCGGCGAGCGCCAGCGCGCCCGCGAGCAGATCCCGTTCGCGCGCGCGCTCGCCTTTGTCGTTGCGGTGACCCGTACGGTCTTTCGGGTCGGCGGCATCGACGTCGCCTTCGAGGCCGAGCGCGCGAGAACGGTGCGCCATTCGTCCGCGGTGCTCATCACCAACAACCGCTACCGCGAGACGCCGCTGCACCGCGACCGCATCGATGAAGGCCTGCTGGAGATCAACATCGTGCGCGGCGGCCACGCGGCGGCGCTGCTCAAGGCCGGCTTCGATCTCGTGGCCGGCCGCTGGCGCCGCGAGGATTCAACCGAGCAGGTCGCGGTGCGTGAGGTGACGATCACGACCCGGCGCAAGCATCTGCATGCCTCGGTCGATGGCGAACGTATCGCCCTGACCTCGCCGCTGACAGTGAAGATCCTTCCGAAGGCGCTGACCGTGCTGCGGCCGCGCGCCTAGCCGCCGAGCGCGGCTTCCACGGCCTTGAGCGCCGCATCGGCCTTCGAGCCGTCCGGCCCGCCGGCCTGCGCCATGTCGGGCCGGCCGCCGCCGCCCTTGCCGCCCAGCGCCTCGGCGCCCTTCTTGACCAGCTCGACCGCGTTGAAGCGCGACTTGAGGTCGTCGGTGACGCCGACCGCGATGCCGGCCCGGCCCTCCTCGCTCACCGCCACGATGGCGACGATGCCGGAGCCGATCTGCCTCTTGCCCTCGTCAACCAGGCTCGGCAGGTCCTTCGGGCTGATGCCGGACACCGCGCGGGCCATCAGCTTGACCCCGGCGACGTCGCGCACCGCGCCGTCATCGGCCGCCTTGCCATTGCCGCCGCCGCCCATGGCGAGCTTCTTCTTGGCCTCGGTGAGCTCGCGCTCGAGCTTCCTGCGCTCATCCATAAACGCTGCGAGGCGGGCCGGCATGTCTTCAAGCGGCACTTTAAGCTCTGCGGATGCCGCTTTAGCGGCCTGAACCTGCTTCTGAGCGGTCTTGCGCGCACCCTTGCCGGTCAGCGCCTCGACCCGGCGCACCCCGGCCGCGACGCCGCTATCGCTCAGCCCGAAAATCAGCCCGATGTCGCCGGTCCGCTTCACATGAGTGCCGCCGCACAGTTCGACCGACCAGCCGAGCGCATTGCCCCCTTCACCCATCGCGACGACGCGGACTTCATCGCCATACTTCTCGCCGAACAGGGCGCGCGCGCCGGAGGCGCGGGCATCGTCGAGCCCCATCAACCGGGTCGTCACCGGAGAATTCTGCAGCACCATATCGTTGGCGATGTCCTCGACCTTCTCCAGCTCTTGTGCGGAGATCGGCTTGGGATGCGAGAAGTCGAAGCGCAGGCGGTCCGGCGCGACCAGCGAGCCCTTCTGCGCGACGTGATCGCCCAGCACCTGGCGCAGCGCCTCGTGGAGGAGATGCGTGGCGGAATGGTTCTGCCGGATCGCCGAGCGGCGCTCGTGATCGACTTCGAGATGCAGCGCGTCGCCCGCTTTCACGGTGCCATCTTCGACCGTCACGACGTGAGCGAACACATCGCCGGCTTTTTTTTGCGTATCGGTGACCTTGAGCTTCAGCTTGTCGCCGTGCATCTGCCCGGTATCGCCGATCTGGCCACCGCTTTCGGCGTAGAACGGCGTCTGGTTGAGCACGATCTGGCCGCTCTCGCCCTTCTTGAGCTCGGCGACTTCCTTGCCGTCCTTGACCAGCGCCTTGACGACACCCTCGGCGACCTCGGTCTCATAGCCGAGAAATTCGGTGGCGCCGGCCTTGTCGCGCAGCCCAAACCAGATCGTCTCGGCCGCGGCGTCGCCGGAGCCGGCCCATGAGGCGCGCGCCTTGGCGCGCTGGCGCTCCATCGCATCGTTGAACGATGAAAGATCGACCGAGATGCCGCGGCCGCGCAGCGCGTCCTGCGTCAGGTCGAGCGGAAAGCCATAAGTATCGTAGAGCGTGAAGGCGGTTTCGCCATCGAACATCGCGCCTTTGGCCAAGCCAGCGCTCTTCTCGTCCAGAATCGTGAGCCCGCGC
Source organism: uncultured Alphaproteobacteria bacterium (assembly GCA_963847325.1). Taxonomy (GTDB): domain Bacteria; phylum Pseudomonadota; class Alphaproteobacteria; order Rhizobiales; family Xanthobacteraceae; genus Pseudolabrys. The sequence continues at coordinate 35,744 of CAWJZD010000009.1, read as the reverse complement.
TCCAGCGTGCGGCGGAAGCGTGTCTCTTCGAGCTTGAGCGTCTCGGTGATCAGCGCCTCGGCCCGCAACAGCTCCGGATAGGCCGCGCCCATTTCACGGGTGAGCACCGGCACCAGCTTCCACATCAGCGGCTCTTTGGCGCCGAGCAATTCGGCATGGCGCATGGCGCGCCGCATGATGCGGCGGAGCACATAGCCGCGGCCCTCGTTCGAGGGCAGCACGCCGTCGGCGATCAGGAACGACGAGGCGCGCAGATGGTCGGCGATCACCCGGTGCGAGGCCTTCTGCGGGCCGTCGGCCTTGACCTTGGTCAGCTCGGCAATCGCCGCGATGATGTGCGCAAACAGGTCGATCGCGTAATTGTCGTGGGTGCCTTGCAGCACCGCGGCGATGCGCTCGAGCCCCATGCCGGTGTCGATCGAGGGCCGCGGCAGGTTGGTGCGCTTGCCGCCCTCATGCTGCTCGTACTGCATGAAGACGAGATTCCAGATCTCGATGAAGCGGTCGCCTTCCGAGTCCGGCGAGCCCGGCGGGCCGCCCGGAATCTTGTCGCCATGGTCGTAGAAGATTTCCGAGCACGGGCCGCACGGACCAGTGTCGCCCATCGCCCAGAAATTGTCCGAGCCGGCGATGCGCACGATCTTGGAGTCCGGCAGTCCGGCGATCTTCTTCCAGAGGTTGAAGGCGTCGTCGTCATCGACATAGACCGTCGCCATCAGCCTGTCTTTGGGCAGCCCGAACTCCTTGGTGACCAGGTTCCAGGCGAGCTCGATCGCGCGTTCCTTGAAGTAATCGCCGAACGAGAAATTGCCGAGCATCTCGAAGAAGGTGTGATGCCGCGCGGTGTAGCCGACATTGTCGAGGTCGTTGTGCTTGCCGCCGGCGCGCACGCATTTCTGCGAGGTCACCGCCTTGTTGTAGGGGCGCTTTTCCAGGCCGGTGAAGACGTTCTTGAACTGCACCATGCCGGCATTGGTGAACATCAGGGTCGGGTCGTTCCTCGGCACCAGCGACGACGACGCCACCGGCTGGTGGCCGTTCTTCTCGAAATAGCCGATGAAATGCGACCGGATGTCGTTGACGCCGCTCATGAAAACCCTTGTCTTTCATGGCTTATGTAGCGGCGGGGGATGGACGAGTCCAGAAAGACGCCGTCATTCGCGGGTCCCGCCAAACGCACATCGCCCCCGTCCTCGGTTACGGCCGCGTTAAGCAGCCGGGTGCCGACGGGGGCGATACGCGCGACAATCCGGATCGCAAACTGAAACGCTAATTCGGTGTGCCCACCTCCAGCGGGCACGGGCCATGGCAGATGACCCGCTTTGGATCGACCCAGCTGCCGCCGAGCAGATTGCGTGCATCCTGCTCGGTGCCGCCGGGGTCCGTGACGACGTCACGGTTTTCGCCGGTCATCAGGTCCTCGAGATAGAACCAATAACGTGCCGAACGCAAAGATAAGGACATGACCGATCAGGCCTCCGCCGCCTCGGCATCGCCATCGGCGTCGTCTTCCTTTTCGCCCTGCAGGATCACCTCGGCGAGAATGCCGGAATTCTGGCGCACCGCCGCCTCGATCTTGTTGGCGATGTCGGGATTGTCCTTGAGAAATTGCTTGGCGTTCTCGCGGCCCTGGCCGATGCGCTGGCTGTCATAGGAGAACCACGAGCCGGACTTCTCGACCACATTGGCCTTGACGCCAAGATCGACCAACTCGCCGTTCTTCGAGACGCCCTCGCCGTACATGATGTCGAACTCGACCTGCTTGAACGGCGGCGCCAGCTTGTTCTTCACCACCTTGACGCGGGTCTGGTTGCCGACCACCTCGTCGCGCTCCTTGATCGCGCCGATGCGGCGGATGTCGAGCCGCACCGAGGCATAGAATTTCAGCGCATTGCCGCCCGACGTCGTTTCCGGCGAGCCGTACATGACGCCGATCTTCATGCGGATCTGGTTGATGAAGATCACCATGGTGCGCGACTTGGAGATCGATGAGGTGAGCTTGCGCAGCGCCTGGCTCATCAAACGCGCCTGCGAGCCGGGCTGCACGTCGCCCATTTCGCCTTCGAGCTCGGCACGCGGCACCAAAGCGGCGACCGAGTCGACCACCAGCACGTCGATCGCGCCGGAGCGCACCAAAGTGTCGGCGATTTCCAGCGCCTGCTCGCCGGTATCCGGCTGCGAAATCAGCAGGTCATCCACATTGACGCCGAGCTTGCGCGCATAGATCGGGTCGAGCGCGTGTTCGGCATCGATAAAGGCGCAGATGCCGCCCTTTTTCTGGGCTTCCGCCACGGTGTGCAGCGCGAGCGTGGTCTTGCCGGAGGATTCCGGGCCGTAAATCTCGACCACCCGCCCGCGCGGCAGCCCGCCGACGCCGAGAGCGATATCGAGGCCCAGCGAGCCGGTGGAAATGGTCTCCACGTCCATCGACTTGTCGTTCTTGCCGAGCCTCATCACCGAGCCCTTGCCGAACTGGCGCTCGATCTGGGAGAGCGCGGCAGACAGGGCCTTGGACTTGTCCATTGAATTTCCTTCGACGACGCGCAGCGCGGGCTAACTCATCTATGCTCTCCTTATCAAGGGAATCGGCGCTTCGACATACGAAGGGCCGGCCGGCGGGGGCCGGAATCGAGCATGTCAGTAATGTACCCTATTTGTTCTCCGTTCGCAATATGTTCTTTTTGGCCCCCCGGGTACTGGTCCCCCGTTGTGGTTTGACCCCTAGTGGCCTGAATTGAATTACGCACCGGCCTGGTTTGAACCTACAGGGTGCGCGGATCCGTCGCTTATGCAGTGCCGCATGATGTCGACCGGGATGAGACCAGTCATGCAACATCTCTTTGATCGCCACGCTGCGTAGCGGCGCTTGGCGTCGCGCTCTCGGCGTGCGCCGGTCGTGATCCAATTCCGATCGCAACCGTTCAACCGACCGACGCGATGGCCGATTGCACGATGCTCCGTGCGGAGATCGAGGCCAACAACGCCAAGGTCGAACAGCTCGCGGATAAGCAAGGCTGGAAGGTTACGCAGAACGTGGCTGCGGGAGTCGGTGGCCTATTGCTCCGCTCTTCGCCATGGATTTCAAAGACGAGCCGTAAGGACGTGGCCGCGCTCCAGGCTCGGCAGCAGTATCTCGCCACGCTGATAGCACAACGACGATGCGCCACAGGCACCTCCAAAGGTATCCGCCGCAGCCGACGGCGCGTAAAGTCGCCGCGAAGCCAAAACCAGCATCCGGCCTAGGCAACTACCGAAGATTGACGATTGCCGAGGCCGCCCTAGCGTACTCGATCCCGGACGGCCGAGCCTGAATCCGGCAGTGGCCGCGACCCGACCCACTACTGCTGCTCTGCGTCTGACAACTGAAGGAGGGGCATGTTCTCAGCTGTACTGGGCGTCGCGCCTTTTGCCGGTGGGGCCGGTGCGCTGTTTCTCTTCGAGGAACGCCCGGCGGGCCCTCATCGGCTTCTAAGATCGGCGACCGTCGAAGAATTCGTGACGTTGACCATTGTCTTGCTGGTCGTCTCCGGGTCGATGCTCATGGTCTATGGACTTGTCGCGGCCTGCTTTGACTATGGGAGTGGCCTAATTCGGCCAGTACCCGGATCGCGCCTGGACACCGGCGATCCGAGGGCCCCCGCTCTCAACCCAGCCGATTAGGCCTGAGACGACCGCGCCTGATCCGCGGAAGCGCTTCCGAGCAGTTGACGGAGGGCTACAGGTTTCAGGCGTAGCTTCTGCAACAATGACGGCGGGCGCGGGCGATGGCGTTTCGGCTGGTAGGTGAAAGGCTCGCCGTCCTCGACCGGGGTGCGCCGCTCGCGATAACCCCACGTCGTGTAGTGCTGCTGTGCGCTTTGGACCGAGCCGTCGTTAATCGCCTGGTCAACGTCCGGGTATAGCGACCGGTAAAAGTCCTCACTCACGACCGGCTCGAGCGCAAACCGCCCTTCGCGGATTCCGACCCGCAAATAATGGTCCAACGCATCGGTGTAGATGCCGGCGTCGATGTCCTGCTTCGCGTCCGGGTAGGTCGAGAGATACCAGTCCGCATCGACCGAGATCTCAATGATCGTCTTCAATATCTGTGTCATGACGCACCCCCGAGCCGGCACAACCTATAATAGTATCCGGCGTTAGGACAGGTGGCGTCGGGGAGCCTGTGAGTTCCCTGTTACGGGAGAGGTCCCTGGGGGGCCCGACAATTGAGACGAGGCACTCAGGAACGGGAGCGCCCTCAGTCCGGTTGGCTTGTCATGGGCAAAGAACCGAAGCCGACCACGCCGCCACCGGAGCAGCCATATACGCCTCGTCCGGTTGAAGACCCGCCTGCGCCACGGCCGGACGAGGACCGGCCCTTGAGCGATCCGGTCCCGCCGGACAAAGACCTGCCGAGAATGTAACCGGCCAAGGGCGCTTGTTTTTGCCGCGCGTGCCGCCGAACCACACCGACTTATTTTTTCAAATCGTGCGGAACGACTTTTTGGGAGAGCCATTTACTCAAGTTGGGTGTGTGTCGTTTGACATAGCGTGGATGGGTCATGCCTTCTGGGGAAGAGTATCGGGCCAAGGCGGCTGAGTTTCTCGCCAAAGCCCAAACCGAGACCGACCAGAGCATCGTTTTCGAGCTGCAGACCCTTGCGCGGGCGTATTTGCGCTTGGCAGAGCACGCTGACGGCAAGGCCCGCGCCCCGATCATGGTCACGCCGCCTCCCGACTCCATGCCCCCACCTGAGCAGATCCCGCGTCCGGAAGAATCGACCGAGACCTGAAGCGATCGCCGCGGCGATAGCGGGTTCAGTCAGCCGCGGGCGGCGTCCGGCCTTGTTCAGGTTCCCCGGAAACGGGCTTGGCTTTGCCCTTGAGGGCATAAAGCCGGTTCTGCACCGCCATCACCGTGCGGTTAAGGCGCACCGCAATGCGCTCCAGCGAGATTCCCGCGTCGGCCCATTGCAGCAGGTCGTGCTGCTCTTTTTCAGTCCAGGGCCGCCGGCGGTTCATCCCTCCGCTATAAGGAAGAGCTAATGAACTATATTGCTACAGCCCGTTCATGAAACTCGTAGTGTCCGTTACCCCCCGGTAACGTTCGGCGTGGACAGCGCGCGCACGCCGTCACGGCCGACCGGAACTCGAAAAATTCCGAAAAAAATTCTGACTCGAACGCAACCATTGTCGGGGGTCGCGCATTTTTGGATCGCAGATAACGGGCTGACGCGCCATTCCCCCACCATCCCCCCAGGCGCGTCGGCCCGTTTTTTTATTGGCCGGCCGCGCTCGGCTGCGCCCTATCAATGCCGCATTGTGCCGACACTTAGCCCTTGAGAGGGTCGGCTGCGGTAAGGTTATTGCAGCAAAGTTCCAGAACTTAACGTGAAGTGGCTGTGCCCGGCGTGTTGAGCCGGGTAGCTTCCTGTCGAGGGGATCGAAGGCAATGACGGATTGTGTGGTGCGTCTGGGCTTGGCGCTTGCGGTGATCACGTTGATCACGGCGTTCTTCTACGGTTACGGCTCGCCGCGTGCGGTGGCGATCGAGCCCACCACGAAGACCAGCGTCGTTAAGTAGCCTCTGCTCGTCACTCAGGCGTCAGCGCGGCCTCGATGGCCGCGCTTTTGTTTTGGGCGCGTGAGCGCCGCTCCGGCGAGACTGGAACGCAAATTGCCTTGATCTGTTCTGCTAGCGGCCAGCGAAGGGCCGCCACGGGATCGGCGATGTTGTATCTCAAGTATGCGGGTGCGGCCGTTGCGTCGGTGTTGTGGTCCGTGGGGCTGCTCGACCAGCTTCCGGATCTGCTGCAAACCACAAAATATCTCGGCATCTCCGCGCTGCTCGTCGTGCTGGCTTTCCTCTAGCGCAGCGCGCGCGGTCTCAGTCCGGCGGCTCGTCGCGCTCGAAGGCGAGCCACACGCCGCCATTCTGCGCCGAGACGACCCGCAAGCGGAATTGCTTTTTCTGATCGACGTGGTCGCCGGCCCAGCCGAAATCGAGATCGACCGGACCGCCCCGCTCCATGGCGCGCTGGATCGTGTGCCACAGCTCGTCTTTCATCTTGCGCTTCGCCATCTGGAAGAAATTCACGCCGATGCGCGGGCCGGAATATTTCGAGTAGCGCAGCTCCGTGTCGCTGTAGAAGCGCACCACGCCTTCGCGATCGAGCAGGATCACGCCGAACGGAAGCGCGTCGCGCTCACGATCACCCAACGCATCGAGTTGTGCAGCCAGATCCGCCGCGTCGAAATCGACGCTCGCGCCTGCCATTGCCCCGCCTTTCGACGGCAGCGCTATCGCGCCGCGCGTCTTAGTCCCCGCAGGCAAGCTTGCATGCGCAATGCGATTCAACAAATCGCAAAGCGTTATGATGCAGGCGCCGCTCTTATGCTGGGAAGCAGTGGCAGTCTGTTTGCAGACGATGAAATCAGTTGTCGACGCGGATCCTGGCGGCTTCGACCGCGCGCTTCATGCGCGCCAGTTCGCGCTCGATGTCGGCGCGGAATTGCGCGGGCGAATTGGCGACCGGAATGGCCTGCTGCAATTCGAGCGCGCGGCGCACTTCCGGCGTCGCAATCACTCTCACCGCGGCTGCATTTAGTTTGGCGACAACCGCCGGTGGCGTGGCGGCGGGCGCGACCAGCCCGAACAGCGCCATCCAGTTGAGCTCGGTGAGACCAAGCTCGGCGAAGGTCGGCACGTCCGGCAGCGCTGCGACGCGCTTGTCGCCGGACACCGCCAGCGCGCGCAATTTGTCTGCCTGCACATGCGGCAGCGAGGTCGGCAGGTTGTCGAACAGCACCTGGATCTGGCCGCCGATCGCATCGTTGAGCGCCGGGCCGAGCCCGCGATACGGCACGTGCACGAGGTCGGTGCCGGTCGCGATCTTGAATTGCTCGCCCATCAGGTGCGACACCGAGCCGTTGCCCGACGAGCCGTAAGAGAGCTTGCCCGGCTGGGTTTTCGCGATGGCGACCAGCTCGGCGATCGTCTTGGCCGGCACCGACGGATTGACCGTCATGATGTTCGGCACCGCGGCGATATTGGTGATCGGCGCGAGGTCTTTCAGCACGTCAAACGGCAGGCTGCGATACGCCGCCGGATTGATGGCGAGCGTCGAGGCGGTGCCCATTCCGATTGTGTAGCCGTCGGGATTGGCCTTCACGATCATGCCGGTGCCGAGCGAGCCGCCGGCGCCGGCGTGGTTCTCGACCACCACCGACTGGCCGAGCTCGGCGCGCAGCCCCTGCGCCATCACGCGGGCAATGACGTCGGTCGATCCGCCCGGCGCGAACGGGACGATCAGGGTGATGGGGCGGGTCGGGTAATCCTGGGCGTGGGCGGGCGCGGCCAACAAGGTCGCGATGGCGGCAACAATGAGCTGGCGGCGGCTGGTCATGGCCAAGCCTACCCCAAATTCAATTCCTTGAAGAAGTCATTCCCCTTGTCGTCGATCACGATGAAGGCCGGGAAATTCTCCACCTCGATGCGCCAGATCGCTTCCATGCCGAGCTCGGAATATTCGTGCACGTCGACCTTCCGGATCGCGTGCTGCGCCAGCGCCGCGGCGCTGCCGCCGATCGAGGCGAGATAGAAGCCGCCGTGCTTCTTGCAGGCGTCGCGCACCTGCGCCGAGCGGTTGCCCTTGGCGACCGAGATCATCGAGCCGCCGGCCGCCTGGAATTGATCGATGTATGAATCCATCCGCCCCGCCGTGGTCGGGCCGAACGAGCCCGAGGCGTAGCCCTCCGGCGTCTTGGCCGGCCCCGCGTAATAGACCGGGTGGTTCTTGAAATAGTCGGGCAGCCCCTCGCCCCGCTCCAGCCGCTCGCGCAGCTTCGAATGCGCGAGGTCGCGCGCCACGATCATCGGCCCGGTCAGCGAGAGCCGCGTCTTCGACCGGATACTGCGAGAGCTGCGCCAGAATCTCCTTCATCGGCCGGTTGAGGTCGACCTGCACCACCGCGCCGCCGAGCACTTCCTGATCGACGTCCGGCAGATACTGCGCCGGATTGCTCTCGAGCTCCTCGAGGAACACGCCGTCCCTGGTGATCTTGCCCATCGCCTGCCGGTCGGCCGAGCACGACACGCCGAGTCCAATCGGCAATGACGCGCCGTGGCGCGGCAGCCGGATCACGCGAACGTCGTGGCAGAAATACTTGCCGCCGAACTGCGCGCCGACCCCCATCGCCTGCGTGAGCTTGTGCACCTCCGCCTCCATGTCGAGGTCGCGGAAGGCGTGGCCGTCCTCGCTGCCCTTGGTCGGCAGATTGTCGAGATATTTGGTCGAGGCGAGCTTCACCGTCTTCATGGTCAGCTCGGCCGAGGTGCCGCCGATCACGATGGCGAGGTGGTAAGGCGGGCACGCCGCGGTGCCGAGCGTGAGGATCTTCTCCTTGAGGAAGGCGATCATGCGCTCGTGGGTGAGGATCGACGGCGTCGCCTGGAACAGGAACGACTTGTTGGCCGAGCCGCCGCCCTTGGCGATGAACAGGAATTTGTAGGCGTCATCACCCTCGGCGTAGATCTCGACCTGCGCCGGCATGTTCGACTTGGTGTTCTTCTCCTCGAACATCGAGATCGGCGCGAGCTGCGAGTAGCGCAGATTGCGCCTGAGGTAGCTGTCGCGCGCGCCCTCGGCGAGCGCCGCCTCGTCGTCACCGTCGGTGAAGACGTGCCGCCCCTTCTTGCCCATGATGATCACGGTGCCGGTGTCCTGGCACATCGGCAGCACGCCGCCGGCCGCGATGTTGGCGTTCTTGAGCAGGTCGTAGGCGACGAACTTGTCGTTCGAGGTCGAGTCCGCGTCGTCGAGGATGGCGCGGAGCTGCTTCGAGATGCGCCGGCCGCAGCAAATGGTTGATGTCGTTGAACGCGGTCTCCGAGAGCGCGCGCATCGCCTCGGGCTCGACCACCAGCATCTCGCGCCCGCCGATTTTCTCGACCCGCACGCCGTTGTTGGCGAGGCCCGGAATGTCGAGCTTGCGATAGGTGGTGGTGTCCTTGCCGAGCGGAAACAGCGGCGTGTGGCGATAGGCCGGGAGCGGGGTTGGTGGTGGGGGGACGGGGGCGTTCATGGGCTGATTTTGGAGCTTTTCGTCAGTATCTTAGTCATCGCGATGAAGCGGAACCGTTATTCGCTTTGCGCAGAGCGATCGATGCTTCTTCAGATCTCAGCGATCCCTGTCGAATTTGCTGAGGTATCGCATACCTGGTGGTCCCGACCATTCCATAACTAGCGGAGCCTGAGGCACGAATCTCGACGTCGAGCCATTCCGACGCGTCGTTGGCGCTGTCCTATTGTCGCGAGTCGCAATACGCGGTGCGACAACTGCAATTACTGCTCGCTGCAAGCACGGATGCTCGGTCATTTGCTTGAAAACGCGCTCATTGCTTGAACCCTACGCGCCCGAACGGAGTGCCTGGCGGACGCTCATAAGCATCGACGCATTGACAGCAACCTAAACTTCGCCAAGTCGCCCCATGCAAGAAGGAAATGACGCCAGCAATAGCTAGAAGCGATCGGCTTGCATTGTCAAGACACAGATGCGAAATCTTCAGCACCAACAGATAGCGTAGACGAGCCTCGCCAACGCGGCTGTAAGTTGCAGTGCGTGAGCTCGTAGAGATCGGCCTCATGAGCTTTTCGCATCATCCGGAACAAATGCCGCGTCATAGCAACAGATTTTCCGGCTACACTTTCGCACCTTCGCTCAACAGATTACCGGCGAGCTGTGCGCTCGGCGAGGAACGTACAGCATGTTCGCATCTAGCCGAGCGTCATGTCTTGTAGCACGGACGTCGTCTCTGCACTCAGAGAGCGTCTCGTATCACCTGATCTGTCACTGACGACTACGGATGCTTACAACGCTGGCACGACGTTCGGCCGCAAATGCGTGAGAGATTTCGATCCTCTGCGCGATACTTCGTGAACGACTGATTTGAATCAGCGCTTCCATAGAATGTATCGCGCGGTGATTCCGCTTAGGAACGGATGAGATTCGTTCGATCCGACAAAGACAGTTAGCCATAGCACGGCACGTTCCGAAAGCTCGTGTCTCGTTCAGCTTCTGGCTGAGCGTATTCGCACTATCTTTGACGCGATATCCCAACAGATGCCCTCTCGTTCTGAGATCGCGGTCGTAGCTATCGCCGAATGAGCAGGGCCGAGTTTAGGTCAGCGTCGACGAATCGCTGTGAAATGCGGTCGATCCGCAAGTGTGTATATACGTCCGTTAGCAATTTCCGAACCATGCTGATCCGTGCAACCTTTTCTGTCGTTCCCTGCTTCCATAGCGGCGTAATGGTCAGCTGACGCAGATATCCATCTCAGATCTCATCTTCTGGTCGACCGCCCGGCGGTCCAAGCGATTCGCCACATGCCCAAACACCCTGGTCGCTGACCAGAGTACGAAATCTTGCGGACCGACGAATTGGCTTTGCGCGAATTCTAGCCTGCTCGCGGACAAGCCATGCGTGTCGTAAACGCATCTGCCAGCGTCATGCACTGTCGTATTTTCTCCAGTAGCAATCTGCTGCGGACGATTGTTCGAGAATTTCCAATTCAGTGAAGATATGTCAGCCTCACGCCCGGTCCAACGACGTGCACAACCCTGCGGTGTAGATTTCGGCAGCGGCGAAGCAGCAATTCGCCAACGCATTGCCAAAGCCGAGATGAGCGCACTTTACGCAGCATGCGCTCACAATCTACGCCTAATGAGATCCTGCTGAATTCATATCGCGGACGATGTTGCAATGGCGATCTCCAAGTACGCTCTCCCTACAACACCACCGCCAGCCTCTCCTCCCCCAGCGCCTTGAACCCCAGCCTCTTGTAATACCGCGCCGCGTCCGGATTGCGCATGTGCACCGCCGTGTCGATGCGGCCGATCTTCTTTTTCTTCAGCTCCACCTTGAGCGCCTTGAGCATCCCGGTGCCGACGCCCTTGCCGCGATAAGCGGCGGCGACGAACACGTCGTCGAGCTTGCCCACCACTTTCCCCATCGAGGTCGAGACCGCGTAGCAGACCACGCAGCAGCCGGCCGGCTTGCCGTCCGCATAAGCGAGCCAGACGAAGCCGAGCTCGGGCCGCCGCAGGAACAGCGCAATCGCGCGCGAGAGCGCTTTCGGCCCCGCATCGCCATAGGCCGCGCTGGAGTTCGAGGTAATGCTCGTCCTCGCGCAGGAAGGTCTGCAGCAGCGCCCTGGCGTCGGCGCTCTGGCGGGCGGTCATCTTGCGGAAGCGGAGATTCATCGTGGTGTCCCGTGCGTCGCGGGGCACCTTAGCCGAAGCTAACGGGCGCGGTGCAGGTCCCGCATCAGCGTGCCGATCTGGCGGATGCCGCCCGCGATCTCGCGCTCCTTGCTCTCCGCGGCGTTGCGCTCGAACGCGTCGGCCGCCTTGAGCATGTGCTCGCGGGCAAAGTCCTGCCGCATGCGGCCCGCGATCAGCCGGCATTGGCGCGCGCGATTGAGCCAGTGCTGGCTCTCCGGCACGAGAGGGGGCGACGGCGTGTCTTTGGGGGCGGGCGCGAGCATGCCCCTCTAACCGCCTCGCCCAAATTCAGTTCCGGGGCGCGGCGCTAGACCGCCCTCACCTTGCCGGGCCGGCCCAGCTCGCATTCCAGCGCGGCGCGGTCCCATTTGCCGAAGTTCGCGGCCGCCTCGTAGGTCGAGACCAGGAAATCCATCAGCGCCGCGTCGGGGTCGGCGGCCTTTCGCACATCGTCATAGGGCAGCAGGAATTCGCCGAGCTGCTCGTGGAAATAGGCCGCCGCCGGTTTCACCTTCGCCTTGGCGAAGCCGTCCGGCGCCGGATAGGCGTAGGAATAGAACGCGGCGAAATCGATCGGCGCGAGCCCGCCGCCCGGCCAGAAGCCCGCGCTCGACACTTCGTGCGAATAGGCCTCCTGCGCGACATTGTCGGGCAGCGCCGGCACGCCGCCGGGATGGCGCGGCGCGCTGCGGCCGGAAAAGCGCGTCACCGCCAGATCGAACGAGCCCCAGAAGAAATGCACCGGCGAGACCTTGCCGAGGAAGCCCGAGCGGAAGTGCGACATCACCTGATGCGAGGCGGCGAGCACGCGCCAGAAGCGGTTGGCGTAATCGGCGTCGTATGACTTGTGCACAGTGTCGCGGTCGAACGGGATCGGCTCGGCGACCTCGTTCGGCTTCATGACGATCGCGACCTCGATGCCGAGCGCGGCCAGCGCGTGCATGACCTCGGCGTAGAACTCCGCCACCGTCATCGCGTGCAGCTTGACCTCGCGCGACTGCCCGTCGCTGGTGGTGACGCGCAGCATATGCGCGATGAAGTCGAATTCGATCTCGAAGGTGCGCGTGCCGTCGGGGATCGGGCTGGTGGTCAGCCCGCGCGCCGAGACATAAAGCGTGACGTGCCAGGAATGATTGAGCCAGGGCGTCTTGGCGAGGCGGATCTTGCCGACGATCTGCGTCCATAGCTGCAGCGTCGCGGCCGTGTCCTTCCACGCGGAATAGGAAAGCTCGGGCCAGCGCTCATTCGGCATGGCCGCAGTGTTTCAAAGCGCCAGATGAGACACAACCCGCCCGTCCGGCGAACATGCCGGACGAACGGGTTGCGGGTCCGCCTTTAAATCAAATCTTGCGCTTGCGGGTCGCCTTGCGCGCGACCTTCTTGGCCTTGCGGCCCATCGCCTTGACGCTGCGCTTGGCGCCGCTGACGCGACCGCCTTTCTTGGCCGCGCTCTTGCGGCTCATCTTCTTGCGGCCGCCGCTCGCGGCTTTCTGCCCGCCGGCGCTACGGCCGGACTGGCTCGACTGAATCTCCCGCGCGATCGCGCGCATCACCGTTTCGACCGCGGCCTGCGCGGCGGCGGTCGCAGCGGACGTCGCAGCATTGATCGCGACTTTCTGCACGCGTCCGGCAGCCGTTCCGGCGGCGCGGGCGATCTTGCGCTGGGTGCGCTTCACAAAGCCTTTGGCCATATCGTCCTCCAATTGTCGGCCCAACAACGGCTTGCCGCCGCCAGAGTTCCACCCATTGCGCCGTCGACATCGCGGGTGTTAGCCTTGCGCCGCCATAGCCGGGAGACACGCCATGACCACGACGACCGCGCTGCGTCACGTCAAAGTCGCGCCCAAGGGCATGGGGCTCAACGACTTTGTCGCCCACAAGGAGGGCTTCTTCGAAGCCGAAGGGCTCGACGTCGAATTCGACTGGAAGACCTTCCGCGGCACGCAATCGAGCTGGAAGGGCCTCGACTATTTCCAGCGCCCGCAGGACCGGCCCTACACCGAAGGCAACAAGGACACCGTCCAGGGCGCCTGCCTGTGGGGCACGATCTGCAATGCCTCGGCCGGCATGGGCCGCGTGGTGACGAGCTGCTACGGCGATTCACCCTGGGCGATCTTCGTGCGGCCGGACTCCAAAATCCGCACCCCGCAGGACCTCAAGGACGTGCCGATCTCGGTCGGCATGCGCGCCGGCAGCCATTTCAACGTGCCGTACCGGCTGGAAAAGTACCTGCCGCTCGAGCACATCAAGACGGTCAATACCGGCGGCTTCGGCGCCCGGCTCAAGGCGCTGCTCGATGGCGAGGTCGAGGCGGCTTCCCTGCTCCCGCCACAGATCGCGATGGCGCAGGAGCTCGGCCTTCGCAAGATCATCGAGGACCGCTTCAAGACATTATGGTGGGTGCCGGACAGCGCGACGCCGGAGGTCGTCACCGGCTACATCAATGCGCTGGAGCGCGCCGAGAAAGCGCTCGAAGCCGATCTCGAAAAGTACCTGCCGATGTGGGAAATCGCGATACCGCCGGAATTCCGCGACCGCACATGGGACTACTCGAAATTCGGCCGTGGCGAAAAATTCGTGCGCGCGCAGATCACGCAGCAGGATTTCGACGAGGTCTTCAAGCAGGTGGAGCGCTGGGACCTCGCGCAATTCGTCAAGGATCGCAGCGCGCAGACGCTCTCTTATCCGTCGGCGTAACGCTCCACCGAGCGATTCGAATCGAGAAATGCGCGTCGCAATAAACGGCGCATTAATTCTGTGCGACGCCTAAAATTGAACTTAAGTTCGTCCCATCGCCGCCACCGTTGTTCAAGAAGCTTCGCCTAGTAGCTTCGTCAGCAATTCGCAGGGGGCGATTTAATGGCACTGACTACGGATCAAGCGCGCAAGGCGCTTATCGCCTTCAATCGTTTCGGTCTCGGCGCCAGGCCCGGCGGACCCGCAGATCTGGGCACCAATCCCAAAGGCCGGCTGATCGCCGAACTGAATCGGGCCGGCGTCGCCGAGATCAATACTGCCGGTCTGCCGACCTACGCGCAGGCGTGCCACGCCTCGCAGATCGGCTTCGACGAGGCCGAAGACATCCGCAACAGGGAGCTGAGCGCCCGCGTCGCCAAGCAAATGTCGGTCGAGATCGGCTTTGTCGAGCGGCTGGTCATGTTCTGGTCCAACCATTTCTCGATGACCGTCAACAAGATCGAGACGGTGCGCGGCACGTTCGGCCAGTGGGAACGCGACGTCATCCGCAGGAACGTGCTCGGCAAATTCCGCACCATGCTGCGCGGCACGATGAACCATCCGGCGATGATCGCCTATCTCGACAACGACAATTCGATCGGCCCGAATTCCCGGCGCGGCCAGGAATGGGGCGTCGGTCTCAACGAAAATCTCGCCCGCGAATTGATGGAGCTGCACACGATCGGCTCCGGCGGCGGCTACACCGAGGCCGACGTCACCGCGATGGCCAGGATCCTCACCGGCTGGTCCTATGTGCGCAACTGGGAGGCGGACGGTCGCTACGAAGGCGGCACCCCGCAAAATCGCGGCCAGTTCATCTATCGTCCGTTGTGGCATGAGCCCGGCGCCATCACGCTGATGGGCAAGCGGTATTCCCCCACCGGCAAGGACCAGTGCGAAGCGGTTCTGGTCGACCTGGCAAGAAGTCCGGAAACGGCCGAGCACATCGCCTTCAAGCTGGTGCATCATTTCATCACCGACGAGCCGACCCCGGCGATGGTCGATCCGATCAAGCAGGTGTTCCTCGACACCGACGGCGACCTCAAGCAGGTGGCGCTCGCTTTGATCAACCTGCCGGAAGCCTGGTCGCTGCCATTCGAGAAAATCCGCACGCCCTATGAAATGACGATTGCGCAGTACCGGGCGCTCGGCGCGCGCTACGCCCCCAACAATAGCTGGGTGTTTTCCGAGCCGCTTTACGCGCTGCGCCACATGGCGTGGGAAGCGCCCTCGCCCAAGGGCTATTCCGACGACACGCTGACCTGGCTCAATCCCGACGCGATGCGGGTGCGGCTCGACCTGGCGCAATTCACCAGCTGGGAATTCAAGCGGGACTATCCCGGCAATGTCGTCGTGCTGGCGCGAAAGCTGTTCGACCGCGCGCTCTCGACCGAGACGTCGGATCGCATCGCCGCCGCGGCAGCGCCGGACGAATGGGATTCCAACAACAACGCTCTCACCATCCTGCTCTCCTGTCCCGAATTCCAGCGGAGGTAACATCCGTGTCGCACGATCACGATCATTGCAATCACGCGCTCAACGACAGGCTGCAACGTGCGGCGATGGAAGGCTGCGAGGAATCGCGCCTGCTGATGTCCCGCCGCGCCATGCTGGGCGTCACTGCGAGCCTGTTCTCGTGGGCCTGCATGCCGCGCTGGGCCGAGGCCGCCACCGACGATCCGCGCCTGCTCGTCGTGGTGCTGCGCGGCGGCATGGACGGCATCAATGTCTGCATCCCGTATGGCGACAACAACAACTATTTCTCGATGCGCGGCTCGCTCGCCATTCCGAAGGCCAGCTCGATCACGCTCAACAGTTTCTTCGGGCTGCATCCGGCGCTGAGCCGGTTCGGCGCGATGTACAAGGCGAAGGAAGCGGCGATCGTTCATGCTTGCGCCACGCCGCTGCAGAACCGCTCGCACTTCGACTGCCAGGACAACCTCGAGAACGGCCTGCCCGGCTTCGGGGTCGCCGACTCGACCGGCTGGCTCAACCGGCTGCTCAGCGCGCTGCCGGCCGGCAATCCGGTCAAGCTCAAGGGCGCCATCGAGATCGGCGAAGCGCCGCTGATCCTGCGCGGCCCTGCCCCGGTGCTGGGCTGGTCGCCGACCTGGTTCGAGAAGGTCCAGGGGACAACACTCTCGTCGGTGCGGCAGCTTTACCGCAGACGCGACCCGCAGATGTCGGACTTCCTCGAGCGCGGCCTTACCGCCGATCGCCTCGCCACCCGCGTCGCCGGCGACGACAGCGATGTCAGCGGCCTGCGCAAGGCATTTCGCGGCGCCGGCGCGCTGATTGCCGCCAATGACGGGCCACGCATCGCAGTGCTGACCGTCGGCGGCTGGGACACTCATTCCGAGCAGGGTGCGACGCAAGGTTTCATGCCCGAGCTGCTCACCGACCTCGACCAGGCTCTCAGTGACTTCAAAAATGTGGTCGGAAGCGCCTGGAGCAAAACCGTCGTGGTCTGCGCCACCGAATTCGGCCGCACCGTTCGCGCCAATGGCGACCAGGGCACCGATCATGGCGTGGCCACCACCGTCCTGATGTGCGGCGGCGCCGTCAACGGCGGCAGGGTGTTCGGCGACTGGCCGGGCATCGCCCAGAACCAGCTTTTCGAGGACAGCGACCTTCGGCCGACCTCGGACGTGCGTTCGGTGTTCAAGGGCATCCTGCGCGACCACATCGGCGTGGGGAGCGCCCTGCTCGACGGGCCGATCTTCCCGGATAGCGGCACGGGTAGCGCTGCGCCCGCGCCAGTCATGACCAACCTGGTCAAGAGCACGGAAGCGGCCTCCGCCACCCTCCCCGCCTCGACGCCGCGCACGCGCGAAGAAGCGCCGATCGCCCGCTATCGCCGCGGGCAGAAGGTGTCGCGGGCCCGTTACATGTCAGGGACGCCCGGCGCCGCAGGCTGAACGCCTTCGCTAAAACGAGTACGCGGATTGGACGCACAGACATTGACGGTGTCTGTGCGATCCCTTATCCGCAACGCTCCTTTCGCGCCGCTAGTCCCGCCGAGCTCTAATGCCAAGAAGACCGTTCCGCGTCGGCCGCTCCATGACCGGCCTCGGCCTGTTTGCCACGCACGAGATCCCCAAACGCGCCCGTATTGCGGAATACAAAGGTCCGCTGGTCAACGCCAAGGAAGCGATCCGGCGCGAAAACCGCCGCAACAAGTACCTGCTCGAGATCAACAGCCGTTGGACCATCGACGGGACGCCGCGCACGGAATGTCGCGCGCTACGCCAATCACTCCTGCAATCCCAATGCCGAGCTTTATCAGCGCGGCCTGCAGATGTTCGTGCGCTCGCTGCGGCGCATCAAGCCGGGCGAAGAGATCACCTATCACTACGGCATGGACTATTTGCGCAACGTCATCGGCATTTCGAATTGCCGGTGCGGCCGGTGCCGCCGGCGCAAGGCACGCAAGCAACGCGAGGCGCGCGCGCGTGTGAAGCGGATGGAGACGCGCGCCCGCAAGAAGCGGACGCAGATGCGGGCCAGCAAACGGCGGGCGCGACGATAATGCGATTGTTCAAAGCCCGCCCAATACGATAGCAATCAGGCCGCGCAGGAGCGCGAAGGGAATACACCTATGGCCATGAATATCCGCCGGGTCGTCACCGGTCACGACAAGAACGGCAATGCCATTGTCGAGATCGACGAGATGGCCTCCGTCAAGAAGAACCCGAGGCCCGGCGCCGAATACACCGAGCTGTGGTCGACCTCCGAGGGATTCCCGATCAGCAACAACGCTTTCAAGGATCCGGTGCACAACACGATCGGCACATCGGTCGACAAGGGCACGGTGTTTCGTGTGGTGAAGTTCGATCCGGGCGTCGCTCCGCGCAATCACCGCACCAATTCAATCGACTATGGCATCGTTCTCCAGGGCGAGATCGACATGGAGCTCGACAACGGCAAGGTGGTTCATCTCAAGGCCGGCGACTGCGTCGTGCAACGCGGCACCATCCACAACTGGGTCAACCCGGGCAAGGAGCCCTGCCTGATCGCTTTCATTCTGATCTGGGCCAAGCCGGTCGAGATCAACGGCAAGCGCTTCGACGCGCACGGGTAGGAGCGCGACCAGCAAAGTGGGAACCGGTTTCGCGTCCGGCGCGCGACCACTAGAGCTCCGAATAGTGCCGGAAGATGCCGCTCTGGTTGAATGGGATGCGGCGTTTGGAATTGA
Source organism: uncultured Alphaproteobacteria bacterium (assembly GCA_963847325.1). Taxonomy (GTDB): domain Bacteria; phylum Pseudomonadota; class Alphaproteobacteria; order Rhizobiales; family Xanthobacteraceae; genus Pseudolabrys. Next base: position 17,551 of record CAWJZD010000009.1, on the reverse strand, counting down.
AGTAGCGCTCGATGTTGGGCCGCGCGATGACGCGGTCATGCACCTCGATCACGCGCGGCACTTTCTTCTCGATCGCCGGCATCGCGTTCGGAAACGCGTAGCGCAGGCCCGAGATAAGCTGGAATAGCGACAGGTCGGCGTAACAAAGCTTGCGGCCAAGCAGGTACGGCCCGCGGCTTTTCGCGATCACGCGCTCGAAATAGCCGAGATATTTCGGCACCCGCTCCTTGAGATGAAGGCCGGTATAGCGCTTCGCCTCGGCCTTCTGATCCTCGTAGTAGAGGCTCGACGCCGATCGGATGATGGGTGTCGTGAATCTCCTTCACGAAATCCGTCACCGTTAGCTGTAGTTGGTGGACCCAAAGGCGGCCCGCCTCAGCCTTCGGCGCGAGCCCGTGGCGTGACCCCGAGAAACAGAAGAATGTTCGCGCTCTGGCCGATCACCAGCTTGCCGGCCTTGAGGAACGGCGGCGCGTAGGGAACGGTCGCCACGCCCTTCCCTTCCATCAGACGCATCATGGTGCGGACGCCGTCCTTGCCGCGGCACACATCGGTGTAGCTCGCCTGCGCATCTTCCAGCGCGAGCCGGACAAATTCGCCGCGGCCCTGGATGGTCGGCCAGTAATAGAGTTGATAACGCATGACGGGGTCCTCGGGAGGACCGCATCATACGCCGATGCTGAATTACGACTAGCCGACTTCGGCGAGATGCAGCGAAGGCGACGTCACGACCGCCGCGGCATCGCCGATGCTGCGATCGCGGCCGGCGCCCTTGGCGCGATAAAGCCGCCGGTCGGCCGAGGCAAACATCGCGTCATAGCCCGGCGCATCCGGCCCGCGCGATGCAATGCCGATGCTCGCCGTGACGCGCCGCGTTTGCGCGTCGACATCAGCGGAAATGCGTCTGCGGATACGCTCGCCCAAGGCAAAAGCCTGGTCGTTGGAAAGGCCTTCGGCGATGACGACGAATTCCTCGCCGCCAAACCGGAACAGCAGATCGTTGACGCGGATCGCCGAAGCGATGTTGCGGCAAATGCGCTTGAGCGCGGTATCGCCCGCCGCATGGCCGAACTGGTCGTTGAAATGCTTGAAATGATCGATGTCGATCAGGATCAGGCTGACCGGCCGATTTTGCGCCGCCGCCTGTTCGACCAGATAGCGACCGCGGCTTTCGAGATGGCCGCGATCGAGCACGCCGGTCAAAGCATCGACGCCGGTCTGGGCCAGCAATTCCTCGTAGCGCTCCCGATAGGTCAGCGTGTCGAAGATATCGACCAGGCGCGGCGCCGCCGTTTCGGCCCGCCGCGGCTCGCCAAATCGCAGATAGAGCGCACACAAGCCGCTATAGAGCGCGACCGCCGCCATCTTGGCGATCCAGCCGCCGAGCAAGACCTGTAATCCCGCGCCGGTCAGGACATGCAGGCCGCCAAAGAATGCGACCTGGTCGAAACTGAGGATCAGCATGCCGGTCAAAGTCAGGCGCGCATAAACCCGATCGCCCAGCCAATTCCGCGAATGCTCGTAGACCATGATCATGAGGACGCAGTCGAAGAACAGCACTGCAGTGCCCCACACCATCAGCGCGCCCATCTCGTTGAGGAACGCGAAGTCGGCGCCGCGACCGGGAACCAGCGAGACCAGATCGTGATGGCGCATCAGGAACGCCAGCGCGAACAGCATCACGTTGCCAAGCAGGAGGCCGTAGATCGGCTGCCGGACGATGCGGGCGTCTTCCCGCATATAGAGCAGCAGCAGCATCATCAGCTTGCCGGTGAACAGCACCGTCGAGCCCGGCGAGGTGATGATGCCGAACGGCAGGCTGACGTAGAAGATGCTGGCGAGATAGGTCTCGAGGAAGTGCATCACCCCGAGCGCGCAGAAGAATGGTCCAAGCCCGATCCGGCCGCGCAAGATGCAACAGGGTGGCAAGCACGGCGAAATACAGCACGGCGTCGGCGGCGAGGAGCGCAACGTTGTGCAGTTCAGGCATGCGCAAGGTCTTCGGGAGTTCGTGACGTGCGAAGTCGGCATCTTGGCGATGCGCGGTCGCCAAAGGGTTAACGCCCTATGAAATGAAGGAAGGGCAGCACCGTCAAAAACGGCGCTGCCCCCCAGAAACCTCCACAAATCAGTTGGTGGCGAAGCAGTAAAACAGGCCGTCGCCGCCGGTGGAGCGAAGATCGGCCTGGCTGCATCCGCCCTCAGGGCCGCGCGAAGGGTGCGACATATTCCACGACTTCGAGGCGTCATCGTCACGCAGACCGCGGCGGTCGTGGTGGCCGACCATCACCGAGCCCTGGGTGCTGCTGGTGTAGTTGCGGCAAGTCCGGTCGTCGCCGGCCGGGAAAGCGCGCCCCTCGGCGGTTGATCCCGTCAGGATATCGTGCCGGTTCGGCGTATCCCCGCCGCCATTGATGACGTCGCCCTTCTCCGAGAGCGAGTTTTGTTTGCTCAGCTGATTGTTGGCGCTGTGCAGGTCATCGACGTCCTTGGCGACCGTGACGCCTTTGACGTTCATCCATGGGCCGCGGCCGATCCGGTCGCGCGCATTTGCTGCGCCATCGCCCTGGGTCGAAAGATAAGCACGCCAGGTCTTGCCGCCTGCGCCGGCAGCCTGGGCAAGCCGCTGGCAATGCGCGTCGGCGCCGGCGAGGCCGCCGAGATCGGCGCCCTTTCCGGGTCCAGCGCTGGTGACGAAGAAGCTCATATTCGCTTGCTGCGCCGGCGCACCGCCTGCGAACGCAAACGAAATCGCAACTGCTGAAAGTAGAAATCCAACTCGCATCAGAGTCCTCCCGGCTGGCGCGATGCACTTGCTCGCGCTTCTGATTGTTCAACAGCGCAGGATGGACGCTATTCCCGGGAAAAATCGGCAACAAAAAACCCGGCGTCGCCGCCGGGTTTCATCGCTTTCAATCGCTTTGGAGGCGATCAGATCGCCTGCAGATTGCCGGCGGCCTGCTTGCCACGCTCGGTGACGATCTCGTAGCTGACCTTCTGGCCTTCGTTGAGCGAGCGCATGCCTGCGCGCTCCACGGCGCTGATGTGCACGAACACATCCTTCGAGCCATCGTCCGGCTGAATGAAGCCGAAGCCTTTTTGCGTATTGAAGAACTTCACAGTTCCGGTAGCCATCTCATTTCCTTTCACGCTCGTTGAACGCCCGCGCAAGATGCGTAAGCGGCAACAATCAGAGTTTTGGGGAGTCACTTGAGTCAGTCGCAGCCCAAAACCGGCAGCGTGTCAGCAAGATGAGGTCCGAAAACCAGGTTGCGGCGCCAGTTAAGCGGAATCCCACAAAACGTCAACGTTCCCGGCCTTCCGGCGAAATGCGGGAAGCCGCGCAAACGACGGTTTTTCGGTGTCTTTGGCGGTTCAGCAATTGGTAACGGGCCAAACCTATAGTCGGAAGGCCGGACGTTAATTGGATGTGAACGTCCAATACGGGCCTCATCGCAATGTTGGGCGACAAACGCAAAGCTCAGCGACGCCAGCTTCGCTACACGGCGTGGATCTCGCTCGGACCCAAGAAACTGCAAGGCTGTGTGGTCGCCGATATCTCGGATTTCGGCGCGCGCCTCGACGTTGAAAACAGCAAGACGGTTCCCAACGGCTTCGCTCTCCTGCTCTCAGCGAGCGGCAAACCGAAGCGCAAGTGCCGGGTGGTCTGGCGCAAAGGTGCGCAGATCGGCGTGGAGTTCGAGAAGCCGCTGTCGCGCGCGGACAAGCATCGGCCGATCCTGAAGGCCGAGAAAATGTCGCCGCCATTGGCCATGCTCGAACCCGAGCCGGACCAGCAGAACGCCAAAATTACCGACCAAGACCACCGAGCCGGCCTAGCCAAAAACACCGCCGCCGCCTGTTCCGAGCGTTGGAACTTTCCCCGCCGAGTCGCAGTTTATTGGCGAGCGCGGAAAGTCCGGCACCGTGCCGGACTGGGCTGACAAGGGTGCAACCATGCTTGGGACAGTTCTGGTTATTTTGTTGATTCTGTTGCTGATCGGCGCGTTCCCCCGCTGGGGCTATAGCAGCGGCTGGGGTTATGGGCCGTCAGGACTGGTCGGCATTATTCTGGTGATCGTCCTCGTCCTGGCTTTGACCGGACGGGTTTAAGGCGAGCTATTGCTAAGGAGACCGGCGCAGTTTTTGCGCCGGTCTTCGTATTGCCTGCCTAGCGCACGTTGCGCTCCGCAGGGCGCGAAATCGTCTCTTTCACCTGAGCGACGAGTTGCTTGAGCGTGAACGGTTTCGGCAGGAAGTCGGGCAGATCGCCATCCGGCACGCTCTTGGCGAAAGCGTCCTCGGCGTAGCCCGAAACGAAAATGAACTTCACGCTCGGATCGCGGCGGCGCAGCTCCTTGAGCAGCGCCGGTCCGTCCATTTCCGGCATCACCACATCCGAGACGACCAGATCGACGCCGCTGCCGCGCTTCTCCAGGAGCTCGATCGCCTCGACGCCGTTGGCCGCTTCGAGCACCGTGTAGCCGCGTGACGTAAGGCCCCGCGCATTGAGCGCGCGCAGGCCGTCCTCGTCCTCGACCAGCAGAATTGTGCCGTGGCCGGTGAGGTCGGTATTGGCGGCGCGCTCTGCCGCGGCGAGCGCCTCCTTGAAGGCCGGCGAGTCGCCGCTCGGCAAGGCCCGGCCCTGCGCAACACCGGCGACGTGCCGCGGCAGGAAGATGCGGAACGTGGTCTGTCCCGGCCGCGACTCCACGTAGACGTAACCGCCGGTCTGCTTGACGATGCCATAGACCGTCGAAAGCCCGAGACCGGTGCCCTTGCCGACCTCCTTGGTGGAGAAGAACGGCTCGAAGATCTTGTCGATGATGTCGTCCGGGACGCCGACGCCGGTGTCGCTGACCTCGACCAGAATGTAGTCGGCGTCGGGCATGCCTTTGTGCGCGAACTTCGCCGCATCGGCCGCCGCGACATTCGCGGTGCGCACCGACAGCTTGCCGCCATCGGGCATCGCATCGCGGGCATTCACCGCCAGATTGACGATGACCTGCTCGAATTGCGAGATGTCGACCAGCACCGGCCACAGGTCGCGGCCGTGCGAGACATCGAGCGTCACCTTCTCGCCGATCAGCCGCTTGAGCAGCATGCCGATGTCGGACAGCGCCTCGCCGAGGTCGAGCACCTGCGGCCGCAGCGTCTGCCGCCGCGAGAAGGCCAGCAGCTGCCGCACCAGCGCCGCGGCGCGGTTGGCGTTCTGCTTGATCTGCATGATGTCCTGGAAGGACGGGTCGGTCGGCTTGTGCGCGTTGAGCAGGAAGTCGGTCGCCATCATGATGGCGGACAGCACGTTGTTGAAATCGTGCGCGATGCCGCCGGCGAGCTGGCCGACCAATTCCATCTTCTGCTGCTGATTGATGCGGTTTTCCAGGGTGCGCTGCGCGGTGGTTTCGAGCGCATAGATGATGGCCGCTTCGCCATCGCCCTCCTCGACCGCGAGCACAAAAAAGTTGGCGGAGCGCTCGCCGGGGCCCGCAAGATCGGCCTCGACCGGCGCGATGTCGCTCTGGCCCTCGAACGCCTTGGCAATCGCCGCCTGCAGCTTCGGCCGGTCCCGCTCGGTCACCACATTGAGAATCGAGCGCCCCTCGCCCTTGAGCTGCGTCCCCAGTGTGTTGGCAAAGCGCGCGTTCTCGCGGGCGATCCGGCCCGCTTTGTCGACGGTGGCGATCGCCATCGGCGTGTTCTGGAAGAAGCGCATGAAACGCACATCGCCGTGCTGGCCGGGCGTCGTCGCCCTTTTCGGCCTGCAGCACCAGGGTGCGGGAAAGCCCCGGCTCGCCATCCGCGCCGAATGCGACGCGATGAACGATACGCACCGGCAAAGGCTTGCCGCCGCGCGTCTTCATGTCGAGATCGAGCGCTTCGGTCTTCACGTCGCCCGGCGCGGCGTTGCGTGACAGCAGGAGCGCAGCACCCTCACCGGCTACGATGTCGTTGAGCGTCAGCGCCGCCGCTGCCGATTGTCGCGAGATCATGATCGAGCCATTCGGCCAGGGTCGCATTGAGGTAGCCGATCGTGCCTTTGCCATCGACCGAGAAGAAACCGGCCGGCGCATGGTCGAGATAGTCGATCGCGTATTGCAGCTCCTGAAACGAGTTCTCCTGCTTCTCGCGCTCGCGCGTGACCTCGGTGATCGACCACATCGTCATGCGCGCGTCGCTTCCCTCCTCGCCGAGGGGACCGACCCGCAGCCGCAACCAGCGTCCCGCCTCCCCGCCGCCTGCGATCCGCACCTCTTCGTGCTGGCGCTTGCCCTCACGGGCCGCCTTGAGCAGGCGATAGATCGATTCCGATACTTGCGGATCGCCGATGAAGACCCGCTCGATCGGCCGCACCTCCTCGCCTTCGCGCGTCGCCGTGAGCTGCAGGTACGCGCTGTTGGCATAGACGACCCGGCCCGACCCATCGGTAATGAGGACGGCATCGAATGAACGATCGGCCGCCGCCTTGAGAACCGCGCTGCCGCCTTCGCGCGATCCGAACCGCACGATGCCGGCCGCCAGCATGAACAGGCCGAACACCGCCATGGTCGCCAGAGCGCCGAGTATGAAGAGCGCGTACGGCTCCGCCTTTTCGCGGCCGATATAGACGTAGCCGGCCGCTGCGCCGGCCAGCAGCACGGCAAGGAGCAGCACCATCGCGACGCTGCCGCCGCGGCCGAGCCTGCCGGTGCGGTCAAAGGCCGGCGGCGCGTTGTCCGGATCGTGTGGACCAAGCAATGTCATAAAGCTCGAAGCCGCTCCGCCGCCCGCGATTCGTTGGTCTTTATAGCCGCCTTAGCGTGGCCGCGCCGCGCATCGGTTGCAAGGCTCGACGGTTAATGCGGCCGTCCCGCTCCACGCAGTTTCATGACATAGCCGATCACCTCGGCCACCGCCTTGTAATGTTCCGGCGTGATGGGCTGTTCGACCTCGACGGTGGCGTGCAGGGCGCGAGCGAGCGGCGGGTTCTCCACAATTGGAATCGAGTGCTCGCGCGCGATCTCGCGAATCTTGAGGGCGAGCTGGTCGACACCCTTGGCGACGCAGATCGGCGCCTCCATGCCGCGCTCATATTTGAGTGCGATCGAGTAGTGCGTCGGGTTGGTGATGATCACGGTGGCTTTCGGAACCTCGGCGATCATGCGCTTGCGCGTGCGCGACTGCCGCAGCTGCTTCATCTTGCCCTTGATGGCCGGATCGCCTTCGCTCTGCTTGAACTCCTCCTTGACCTCCTGCAGCGTCATTTTCTGACGCGCGTACCACTGCTGGTACTGAAACAGGTAATCGGCTGCCGCGATGATCGCGAGCATGGCGACCACGGCGCCCAGCAGTTTCAGCGACAATGTTTTCGTCAGCGGCAGCAGCACCGCGGGGTCCATCCATGACAGACCCTCGAGCCGGTCGCGCTCCGGCCACATCAGAGCGACGAATACCGCGCCGATCACCGCGAGCTTGAGCAGCCCTTTGGCGAAATTGGCCAGCGCCTGCGCGCCGAACATCCGCTTGGCGCCGGATGCGGGCGAGATGCGGTTGAGCTTCGGCGCCATGCTCTCCGTGGTCCACACCAGGCGGTGCTGCACCATGTTGCCGCCAATGGCCGCAAGCACGAGCAGCACGAATGGGATCGCCAGCGCCGCGAGCAGCTCGCCGCCGATCTTGCTGGAGAGCCACAGGATCCCGCTGCCGTCCATGCGCAATTGATGCGCATTGGCAATCAGGCCTTTCATCGTCGCCGTCAGGCTCTGGCTCATCGTGGTCGAGAAGGCGACCACCACCAAAGTGGCGCCGGCCATGATGAACCAGGTGTTGACCTCCTGGCTTTTGACGACGTCGCCGCGCTTGAGCGCGTCGTCCAGACGCTTTTGCGTCGGGTCTTCTGTGCGTTGGCTATTGTCCTGGTCGTCGGCCATGCGTCACGAATGCGGAGCGAGGTCCTGCAGCACGCTTTCGAAGTAGGAAATGAAGGTGCCCATCATGGCGCCGATCACGATCAGCAGCAGAACCAGGCCGAGCAGGATGGTCACCGGAAGGCCGATGAAGAACACCTGCATTTGCGGCATCAGCCGCGACAGCACGCCGAGCCCGAGATTGAACAGCAGGCCGAACACCAGGAACGGCGCGGAAAGCTGAATCCCGATCTTGAAAGCGGAGGCGATGGTGCGCGTCACCAGCAGCGACACATCGCCGACCAGCGGCATCTCGCCGGGCGCAAAGATCTTGTAGCTGTCATTGAGCGCGGCGATGATCAGATGGTGCATATCGGTGGCGAAAATCAGCGAGACGCCGAGCACCGCCAGGAAATTGCCGACCAGCATGCCCTGCTGGTTTTGCGTGGGATCGACCGCCGTCACGAAGCCCAGTCCGAGCTGCTGGGCGACCACCGAGCCCGCCACCTGCAAGGCTGAAATCGCGAGCCGTGCCGTGAGGCCGAGCGTCGCGCCGATCATGAGCTCCTGAAACAGCATCATGACCACCGAGGACAGCGAAGTCAGATCAATCACGTAAGCCCCGCGGTGGATCGGCAGCAGGATCGCCAGCGAGCACCAGCGCGATTGTGAGGCGGATCCGCACCGGCATGCTGGCTTCGCCGAGGCCCGGCAACAGCATGATCATGGTGCCGACCCGCGCAAACACCAGCAGATAAGCGGCCGCGAGAGCCGGCAAAAAGCTGATGTCGATGCGCATGAAGGTTTAGCCCGAGATGATGTGCGAGGCGATCCGCAGCATCTGGCCGTGCAACTTCTCGGCCATGAAGGGCAGCGCCACCAAGAGCGAAATGAAGATGGCGAGAATCTTCGGCACGAAAGCGATGGTCATTTCCTGGATCTGCGTCAGTGCCTGCAACAGCGAGATGGCAAGGCCGACCGCGAGACCGACCAGCATGACGGGCGCCGAGACGATGATCAGCGTGAAGATCGCGTCGCGCGCGACGTCGAGGGTTTCTGCTCCGGTCATCAGATCGGCATCCGCATGATTTCTTCGTAGGCCGAGATCACCTTGTCGCGCACCGCGACCACCGCGCTGATCGCGGTCTCGGTCTCCGCCACCGCGGTCACGACATTGACCATGTCGCCTTTGCCGTTCACCAGGGATTTGGCCTGCGTGTCGGATTTCTGTCCGGCATCATTCACGGCGGCGAGCGCCTGCTTGACGAGGTCGCCGAAGCTTTCCGGCGCTCCACCGCCGCCCCCCGGCTTTCCCAAGCCTGCGGTCAATTTTGCAATAGTGGCGTAGGAGCCGGCAGCGGAAACAGGCGTGGCCATGGCGCGTCCTTATGCTTTGAGAATGTCGATGGTGCGCTGGAGCATCCGGCGCGTCGCGGTGATGAGATTGACGTTGGCCTCGTAAGACCGCTGCGCCTCGCGCATGTCGGTCATTTCGACCAGCGAGTTCACATTCGGATATTTCACATTGCCGTTCTGATCCGCGGCCGGATGGCCGGGCTCATATTTCGTGCGGAATTCGCTGGCGTCGGGCCGCACCCTGCCGATGCCGACGGTGCTCGCGGCAATCTCACGATCGAACTCGGAGGTGAACGACAGGGTTTTGCGCCGGTAAGGATCGGCGCCGGCCTTGGCGGGAGTCGAATCCGCATTGGCGATATTTTCCGAAATGATGCGCATCCGGCCGGCCTGTGCCTTGAGGCCGGAGGCCGCGATCGCCATGGTTCGCAAGAAATCCACGAGAGCCTCCTTCGCGCGCTAGCGCCTGCCGAGCGCCGTTTTGATCAGGTTGAGACTGTGGCTGTAGAGCGAGGTCGCCGCCTGGAAATCCATCTGGTTGGCGGCAACCTTCATCATCTGGTCTTCGAGGCTCACCGCATTGCCGGTCGGGCGGACTTCATATCCGCCGGCCCGGCTGCGAAATGACGTGCGATCAGTCGTGCCACCGGCGATGTGGCCGCCCGCAGTGGTTGAGAGCGATACGCCCATGACCGGGCGATGCGTCTCGCGCTCGAAATTCGGCGCGACAAGATCGCGCGGGCGATAGCCGGCCGTGTCGGCATTCGCGACGTTTTCGGCCAGCACCTTTTGCCGCGTTTGATGCCACTCCATGCGCGTGCGCAGCATCGAGAAGATCGGAATGTCGGCTATTCCCATGAATCCCCCCTGTGTCCCCAGCGCTTACGGCTAGGCAGACTTTGCCGGGCGCATGGTTAATGCGCGGTAAAAATCGGCCGTATCAAAAGCGCCACATTCAGATCGCATTAACCATGCAGACCATTGTTCCAGGCTCACTAAGCCCTTCTGCAGCCTTGTTTTGTTAAGGGTCTGTTAGTATTTGGGGCGGCAAATTGTGCCTGCGGCATTAACTTTCAGTTGATTCTTACGACTGAACACGCGGCCTGAACGGAGCGCGATAGATGTTCGAAATGTTTTCCGACATGCCGCAGGCGGCCAAGTTCGTTGCCGCCTTCGTTGTCGTCCTGGCGCTGATCGGCCTCACGGCCTGGCTCGTGCGCCGCTTCGGCGCGAATCGCCTCGGCGGTGGCGCGCGCGGCCGCCAGCCCCGCCTCGCCGTCATCGATGCCGCCAATGTCGACGGCCGGCGCCGTCTCGTGCTGATCCGCCGCGACAATGTCGAGCACCTGATGATGATCGGCGGGCCGAACGACGTCGTGGTCGAGCCCAACATCGTGCGCGCTTCCGCGCGAGACGCCCGCGAGACCGCGCGCGACGTGCGCGCCCCCGAACCTTCGCGCTCCGTCCCGGTCGCCGAGAACGGCGGCAGCTGGCCGCTTCAGCCGGTTGTCGAGCCGCCTCCGGTCGCGCCCGCCGCGCCGCGCCCGGTACGCGGCAATGTGCCGGAGGAGCCGTGGATCCCGAGCGAGCCGCCTGCCGCCTCGCGCGAGCCGACCATGCGTGAAACGCCGCGCCGCGCGGACAGCCTGGCCGGCATCGGCGCCAGCGAATTCGCCAGCAAGATGAGCACCGAATTCGATTTCAGCGGCTTGCGACCGGCGCCCGCACCGGCCCCGCGCGCGGAGACACCGCTCGTTGCACCGGTGACGACGCCGGAGGAATCGCCGCAGCCGCCGCAGACCGACCGCAACCTCGCTGAGATGGCGCAGCGGCTCGAAGCGGCGCTCAAGCGGCAAAACCCCACCGACTATCAGCCGCCGGTCACCGACCCGCTTGCGGCTCCGGTCAAGAGCGAACCAAGGGCCGAAGCCAGAACCGAAACAAGGACCGAGCCGAAATTCGAAGCGCCCCGCCCGGCTGCCAGGCCTGAGGCGAAGCCGGCGGCGACGGGCGCGCAGAAGAGTCCTTTCGACAGTCTCGAACAGGAGATGGCCAACTTGCTTGGCCGCCAACCCGGAAAAACTTGACGCACGCAAGATCCGGCCGCCGTGTTCGCCTAGTGGCGATCGCGGCCGGGGTAGCGGTAGTGATTGCAGCGACGAGCGGAGCGCTCGCGCAAGACATCAGCGTAAACTTCGGGCAAGGCGCCGGGCTCACCGAGCGCGTCGTTCAATTGATTGCGCTGCTGACGGTGCTCTCGCTGGCGCCGTCGATCCTGATCATGATGACGTCGTTCACGCGCATCGTCGTCGTGCTGTCGCTGTTGCGCACCGCGCTCGGCACCGCGACCGCGCCGCCCAATGCGGTCATCATCTCTCTGGCGCTGTTCCTCACCGCTTTCGTGATGGGTCCGGCGCTGCAAAACACCTACGAAACCGGTATCCGGCCGCTGATCAATAACGAGATCACCGCCGAGCAGGCGTTCGAGCGCGGCTCCGGTCCGTTGCGCGAGTTCATGCAAAAGAACGTGCGCGAGAAGGATCTCAAGCTGTTCATCGATATGTCGGCGCAGCCGGTGCCGGCGAAGCCGGAGGATCTGTCGCTGCGCATCCTTGTGCCGGCCTTCATGATCTCCGAGCTCAAGCGGGCGTTCGAAATCGGCTTCCTGCTGTTCCTGCCCTTCCTGATCATCGACCTGGTCGTCGCCTCGGTGCTGATGTCGATGGGCATGATGATGCTGCCGCCGGTCGTGGTCTCACTGCCGTTCAAGCTGATCTTCTTCGTGCTGGTGGACGGCTGGAGCCTGGTCGCAGGCTCGCTGATCCAGAGCTACGGCAGCGGATAGCTAGCGCCGCGCCGGCGCCGGTGCCGCGCGGCGGATCGAGCCGGTGGGCGTCGGATCGGCGCCAGTGCGGGAAGCGCCTCTCTGCGGCGACGGTGGAACGGCGGATGCCCCGCGCTCGCCGCTGGCCGGCACGGTGTCCGGTCCCTTCACCGTATCGTCCGGGAGCTCGCCGCTATCGGGATAGCGCTTGCGCAGCTCGGTCAGGAACGCCTCCAGCGTGCCGGTATTCGCAATCGTGCCGGCGACGGCGCGGAATTCGCTCGAGCTCGCGCCGATCGGCGCGGTGACGACCTCGAACGCCCGCTGATCGGGACCGTCCGCCATCTTGCTCGCATATTTGTCGCGGAAGCGCGCAAGCCCCATTTGCTCGTCGGCGAGCGCGTAACCGATCGCGCCGCGCAGCGCGTCCACCCGCTCCGCCTTGGTGAGCGGATTGGGATCGCGCCAGCGGTCGCCATACAGCACTTCAAGGTTCTCGGCAGCCTCGCGCCACTTTTTCCCCGCCCACAGAATATCGGCGCGCAGCCGCATCGCTTCACGGCTCTTGCGCCCGGAGATGATCTCGAGCGCCAGCTCATGACGCCCGATATCAGAGAGTGCACGCGCCTCCAGCAACAGGCGCTGCTCGCGCAGATCGATCGCAAGATCAGACGAGCGCGATCGCTGGATCGCAGCCAGGGCCCGATCCGGCTTGCGGTTCATCAGGTAGATGGTGGCAAGCCGCGTCGCGACCTGGGCGCGCGCTGCGCCCTGCAGACGATGATCGACCTGGTGCTGCAGCAGTTCGGCGGCCTGGTCGAGCAGATCGACTGCGGCCAGCCGGTCGGACAATCGCCGGATCATCTCGTCGCCGCGCCGGCCGATCGGCGTCAGAGCGCGATAGTCGTAGAACAGACCGAGTGCCTCGATGGCCGGCAGGGCATCGGCCTCGGCGGTGAGGAACAGGCTGTCGAACGTGGTAGCCGCTTCGTCCTGAATCTTGCGGGTGAGATCGGAATTGGGATGCGCCAGCAATGCGGTGCGCATGACATGGAAGGCGTCGCGGTAGCGCTTGTCGCGGGTATAGTGGTGCGCCAGAACTTTCAGCCCTTCGGCCTCGGTTTCGTCGCCGCGCCATGTCGTGGTCAGCGTCTCGAGCTGGCCGACCAGATCCTGGTCCTTGAGATCGCCGAGCTTGGAGCGCAGCACCAGATCGCGCAGTTGCCCCTGTGCCGATGCGCGGCGATCCTTTGACGCGGCAGCGCGGCGGTAGGCGGACAGCGCATCGGCGTTATGACCGAGGCCTTCCTCGAGCCGCCCCGTCAACAGCGCCAGCGAAGGCGCCAGCTCCGGCGGCACACCCAGCGTCTCGAAGTCGTGCAGGATGGTGGAAGCGCCGGCGAAGTCCCGCACCTCGATCGAGCAGCGCAGCGCCTCGCGCTTTGCCACGCGCTGCAACTCGATCGGCAATGCGCCGAGCGCCACCTCGGAGCTGCGGAAACCTTCGCGCGCCTCGGCGAACCGCCCCTGGTGGGCGTAGGCCATTGCCCGCCAGATCGGGGCATCGTTGTTGTTGCCGATCTGCGGCGCGGACAAGTTCCTTGAGCGCTTCATCGGCGCGGCCCAGCATCACATTGGCAATCGACTTGAGGATCGTGCCGGTCACGCCTTCGCCTTCCCGCTCGTCAGCGGTGACGACATCGAGCACGCCCTTCGCCTCGGCGGCCATGTCGCGCGCCAGATAAAAGCGCGCGAGGTCGAGCCGGGCAGCACGGCGCTTCGCCTCCGGTGACGCGGCGGCCCTTGCGATCAACTCGCCTTCGCGGTCGGTGAACTTGGCTTGCCGGTCAAAGCCCCAGGTCTGGGTATCGAACATCATGGGGCCGAACATAATGGCGCCGCTGTTGTCGCGGCTCACGCTCGCGGAGGACAGCGAGAGGCCGCCGGGCCGTGTCACCACGACCTTGTCGGAGCCGAGCTCGGCGGTCACGTCGTCGGCATAAGGCTGCAGGACGATGCCGTGAGCGGACGCCAGCGCCCGCAGCTCGACGAACTCCTGCGGCTTGAGGAAACCTCGCGCGGGCCCAAGTGCGGTGATGACCAGGAGCGTGTCGCCGATCTCGGGGTCATCGATCCGATGCAGCGCGCGCGGATCGGCAAACGGGATGGTGATGCTCGAGCGGCCTTTGCCGACGATGCTGCGCGCCACTGAAATGGGCGCGGTCGGCTCGACCACGCTCTCGCCGATGATCAGCGTCCAGCCGGTGCCCTCCGGGAAGAAGCTCGCGAGCTGCGGCTTGTCGAGCACCAGCCGCACGATGATCTCGTCCTCGCGGCCGGGCACCAGTGCGGCGCGCTTGATCGTCTTGTCGTCACGCAAGGCAGAGATGTTGAGCGGCGACGCGCTGTCGAAAACCGCCCACATCACATTGCCGCGGCGGAACACTGCGGCCGGCGTCGTGGACGGGAATGGAAAATCCAGCCGCAGATTGCCGCCTTGCCGATGCACCGCCACGCTCACCGGCGCCTTGGGATCGACCGGTGGCGGCTCGGCCGCTTGTGCCGGTCGTGGCGGCTCGGCCGCCGCCGCTTGCGCCGGCCGTGTTGGCGGTAGCGGCGCCGTCTTCTCGGTCGCCATCAGGCTTGGCGGAACGGTTGGCGGCTCCTGCGGCGTCGGCGATGCGCTGGCCGACAGCGCGGCGGCAAAGCCGCGCGGTTCTTTTGGCGGAGCCGGCGCGGCCTGCGCCGCAGGCGAATTGGCTCGCGGCGGCGCCGGCTTCGGCGCTTCTGTCACGGCTTCGGCAGCGGCCTGCGGTGCCGCGGGTGTCGTTTCGGGCGGGGTGACGGCCGGAGCAGCCGCAACCGGGGCAGCCGCCGCGGGGGCGGCCGGCCTCACCGGTTCGGGTGGCGGCGTTTGCAGGCTGAGACCGGCGGCTTCCGCCTGATCGGCGGTTGCAACGTCGACGATGAAATTCTTCTCTTCGCGGAAGGCGCGGATCTTGGGCCGCCCTTTGATCATGAATTTCACCGCAGCAGTGTCGTCTTCAAGCCCGGCCTCGATGCCGCTCAAGGTCGGCGGCATCGTCGCCTTGGCATCTGCCAGGTCGAAGCGCAGCGGCTGATCGAAATTCAGCGTCAGTCTGTCGGCGCTCTCGTCCGGTGTGACGATGGTGAGCGGCGGCAATTCGAACATGTATCGCACGAAGGTCGGTTGCGTGCCGACCTTCACCCGCACCGTGCCGGTTGCGCGCGGCCTGACGGCGAGCTGCTGGCGCCGCAGTTCTCTTTCTGCATCGCGCATGCGCCGCGCCAGCTCGTCGATCACCTCCTGCGGCAGACCGGGATTCGCGCCGCTCCACGTGTCCGGCAACAGATCGACAAAAAATCGTTCGCCGGCCGGGATGGTGTTGAACTTGACCTTGCGCGCGAGCGCGATGCGCACTGCGCTGCCGTCCGGATCAAGCCGTGCCGCGCTGATGTAGTCGCGCGCCTGCACATTGAGAGTGTCGACCGGAACGGCGACCGGCTTCTCGAAGCTGATGATCAAAATCGCGCCGGACATGGAGACTTTCGCCGGCACATCTTCCGCGAGGCGGAAAACCAGACGCGCATAACCCGCATCGGTGTTGACGCGCAGGTCGCCTCTCACCGGATCGGCAAAGGCATGCGTCGTCGCAAGCGCAGTCAGCGCCAGCGACATCGTCACGCCAACGAACCGGAACGAACCCACCATCTCAGCCCTACGCTGCGCCGTTCCAGCAAAAGTAAGCGTTGCCGGCCAAGCGCGCGGAGAGCGTAAGGAAACGGGTTTAAGGCGGCGTTAACCCTGGACGCTAGCGTTGCTGCTGCCGGCCCTGGATCTGCGGCAATGCGTCGGCCGCCTGCACTTTTTGCGCCGCAGCACGGCTCGCCAGCTCGACCGTAAGCCGCTCGGCGGCTTCCGGAGACATCTGGGCGAGGATCGCCGACATCGTAGCCGGCTTCATCTGGGTCGCGACATCGACCAGGATCTTGAGATCGAGCCGGTCGAAGATGCGCGACGCCTCTTTCGGCTTCATATTCTCATACATCGTGACGATGCCCTTGAAGCGCTTGAGCTCGTCGTCGTCGCGCTGCTGAACGACGGCGTTGATGCGCGCCTCGACCGCCTTGAGTTCGGTCAGCCGTGCCTCGAGCCGCTTTTCTGCGGCTTGCAGCAGGCTTTCCCGCATTTCCATCTCGCGGACGCGGGCATCGAGCTGCTGCCGGCGATCCTGCAGCCGCTCGAGAATGGCGCGCTCGCCCGGCGGCAGGATCTTGTTGTCAGCACCGAGCGGCACCAGCGTGCCGTCCGGTCCTTTCGGCGGATCGGCGGGTTTTGCCGGTTTGGCGTCTTTGGCCGCCTCTTTGCCAGGCTCCTTCGGCGCCTCCTTCGGCGCGTCCTTAGCCGGCTCCTTCGGCTTCGCGGCGACCGAGCCCGTAACGTCGCCACCGTCGCCGCCGAAATTGAACATCGCCCGCGCCCACGGGACCGTGCTGGTCGAGCGTCCCAGCATCGACGTGTCGGCGTGGATGATCGGTGTAATGTCGGGGATCGTATCGGCAGTGGTCAGCGTCAGCTCGCTCTTGTTGGCGCCGCCGAGCCGCTCACCCAGCGTGTAGCCCCCGGTGAAGAGAAGACCGGATACTTTCAGCACGAACAGGCAAATTGTCGCCAGCAACACCAGCGGGATCAGCCTGACATCGCGCTTCCACTTTTTCATGCCGCCAGCGTGGTAGACGCACGCGCACGCGCGCGGTCAGCGAAAGCCCCAGCGGCCACCGCGACCTCACGCGCATCGGGCGCTTCGGTGAGTTCAGTCGGTTTCGAGGCGCCGGTGATGCGCGCGATCTTGGCGAGCAGATCGCGGCCCGCGGTGAGACGCTCATCGAACTGCTGCGACACGCGGTCGGCGTCGGCGAGACGCACGGAAAGATGCTGTTCGCTGTCGCGCATCGTGGTCTTGAGACCGCCGATCGCACGCTCGGCGATCTCGGTCGCGGTGATCAGCTCGGCGATAGTCGCGCGCAACGATTGCTCGTCGGCTCGCAAGAGGCGCAGCTGTCTGCTCAGCCGCACACAGTAGAGAATTGTGAGCAGGAGCAGGAGCGCCACCATACTCTCAATCATGAAGCCGAAGTGGTGGCTCACGGGGCCTCCAGGCGCTTGTTGGTTGATCCGTCAGCATTCTCGAACATTGCGAAGGTGGTCTTGGGCCGCCGCAGTTGCCGGTCGACCCGCACCGCGACCCGGTCGCCGACCTTGCCCATGCGGCCTTCGGTGAGCGTGACGTCGCCGCAGCGGACTTTGACCAGCGCGTCCGGCTTGAGCTCGAGCATCAGCGTGTCGCCGACACTAAGCTTCATGATCTGCCGCAAGGACAGCTGCTGCTCATAGAGGACGGCGTCGACGCCGATACGGGCCTGGCCGATTTCGGTGGCGAGATGGTCTTCCCAGATCGGATCG
>CAWJZD010000008.1:232500-803623 GCA_963847325.1 uncultured Alphaproteobacteria bacterium | reverse complement strand
CTGCCGAATCACCTAAATCCCCAGCAACGTTAACCAGATGTGTTTCATTAAGAACGGTGAGTCCGAGTGAAACCTTCGCGCGAATCGGGTACAACAGTGGTGAGTACTGCTGTTCCTCGACGGAGAAAGTTGTAATGCGTACTGGGACGATTCGCCCTGGTCCCCAAAAGAAAAGAACGATCGGGAATCTAACCTCGGAAGAGCGTCCGCCGCTACGCTGGCAGTGACTCCAGCCGCTCCGATTGAAAAGTTCACCGAAACGTTCAGCACTCCGCTGAAAGCCTCGGGCCCTGGTGGATAGCAGAGCATTTCCATTGCAGAAATCCGGTCGGCAACACCCGCGATTAGAGCTACCGGATGTGAACTTGGTTCTTCGAGGGCGTCGGTGGCGTCCAGTTCAATCGTTAGACTGAAGGTTTCCTGAGGATCAAACGGTTGCGCAAGCTCGTTCAACAATTCAGCCACCGCTTTTGGGGCCGCTTTTTCCGCCGCCTTTAGGTCTTCGTAAACAACTTTCTCACGGGGCTTCCAGGGCACCAGCTGGCGAGTCATGGTTTCGGGGTTGTATTGGAAGATGATGATGTTCGGAATAGGAATCAGCATGGGCGCGGAGAACTGAATCAAAGCGCCTTTTAGCAGATTGGGACTTCGTGAGAATCCGGTCATTTTCTCCTCCGGGTGACGGCAGACTCGTCAGCAGTTTGCTGTTTCATCCGGTCCAGCCATACGATGCCAACCCGGCGACACCGTTTCCGCCATCGCGATTGTGCACAACGGCCGCCTGCCAGACTCTGGTCATTTCTCCTCGCGTGATTTTTCCCGATTCACCGGTTGGGTGGGCCGTAATCCATAGATCGTTGTAGTAATCAAGCTCCTCCGCACGCAGAGCGGTCTCTGAACTGACCCTGCATGTACTCTCGCATGTAGTGGTAAGTTGCTTGCATCGCACTTCCAATCCTGTTTTGAATCTCAGTGGCTCTCGTGCGACGCACATAGTTCTCCCATTCCCGGTAACGTGAAGGGTCGCGTGCTACCGCTGCCTCGATGTTTCGCTGTTCCTCTGGCAATTTCCGTTTGTAAATGTGATTGACCGCTGTCGCCTGATTGGTCACTGTCGTGTCCTCGAGGAAGTCCTCGGCACTCGGGGTGATGTGCAGCCTCCCGCGCCGGTGAGTCGGACGAGACAATAGAATCGTCGGCATAAGCGCGCCGCGTTCATTCTCCAATTGCGCGATCTCAGTCCTTTGCGCGCCTGCTAATGATTAGATGGCCGTCACTGGTTACGTCCAGGCCGGGATAAGCATCCCGATGCTGCGCGAGCAAAGGGAAACCCATGCGATCAGGATTGGTTTCGAATCCCGTGCCCTGACCATCGTGGAAGTATTCGACCAGCAGGTATTGAGTGATGTGGTGCGATTCGCGTTCTCTGCCCCACTGCGCGCCGTGGCTCTGGCGGTTTGCATAGGTGCCAAGGTGTAGACGAACGTTACCGGGAGCACTGGAAGAACCTGTTCCGTACTTATTGAGGTAATCGCTCTTGGCTGGGAGTGCAGCGGCCGCCAGCGTTCCGCCAGTACCAGCGGCTTGCTCCTGAATACGCAGCGTCTCGACGGCTTCAAACACAGCGTGCGACAAGCGATAAGCGCCATTAGCCCAGACCGCACTGCTTCGGCACCGATGCTGCGCAAGACGACGCGAATACGCGGCCGGAGTTCGGCACGTTCTGACTCAGAGATCGCATCGGCTGTTCCGGCCGCAGTTGTGCGATGTGTCAGCGCGTCGCGCCACAACTGTGTCCCTCCGTGAATTGGGGGAAGAAACACAAAACCCAGCGTCATCTCATGGATGGGATTTCGCGGGTTCGTCATTACCGCGTCTGCGCCAATCCCACGGACGGGGATGTCAATGTCGAGCAGAATGCCGGTTTTGCCGAAGATATAGCGTTCAAGGCGCCGGCGGAATTCCGCCACGTTGAGTTGCATTCGCGCAGGACGGCCCTCGCGCGCGCGCTCCGCTTCAAAGCTCGATCGAATTGCAAGATCCTCGATCGCGGCAGCAATGTCGTTGTACTGATTTTGTAGGTGTTGACCGATTGCCGGGAGCTTTGTCCGGAATGTATCTCGTACCGAGCGCACAACCTGGATGCGAGTTGGGGAACGGAAGAAACCTTGGAGGCTCGACGCGACATTTCTCACTGCGGCGCGGACATCGCGGCCAATCAGCCGCCGCCCAGTAGTGGCGCCGCTTTCGTCAATTTGCTGCACCTCTGCTTCAATGGCGCTGATGTCAGTAAGCTGTTGGAGAAACTTCATTCCCAGCCGGTCCACCAGATTGGGCTGGATGCCGCTCTCTACAGAATTGACCTGAAGCGGTGCTCCCCTGCGGCGACGCAACGCGTCTTGCGCTGCCTGTTCCGCCGCTGCTTCCGCCGAGGCGTCCAGCCGCAGACCGGCGCCACGCCGTCCGGGTCTTGGCGCACGGGGATGGCGATCTCCCAGCGGGCGGGCGCCCGTTTGCTGTAGCACGTGTGCTAGTTCGTGGAAGAGCGTTCGTCGACCTTCGCGCGTGTTTGCCGCGCCTTCGCGCAGGAACACGTGGCTGCCGCTCGCCAGGCCGTGCGCACCCAGAACTCGATTGAGTCGCGCAGCGTTTCCGTCGCTATGTACGCGCACGTGGGAAAAGTCGTGACCGAAGCTACGTTCAGCTTCGCCTCGCAACGCTGGGGTCAGAGGCTCTCCGCTCCCTTGGTCAGTGCGCTCAACCTCCTGGCGTCGGCGGCCATGAGACCGCCGGGCGGCCAGGCGGAAGAAAGTGAATCTTCCAGGTCCGGCTGCGCTTCCGGAAAGTCAGAGCCGGTTTGGGTCACCTCCGGCTGAGGCGCCGGCAAGGCGAGGTCGACACCGAAAGCAGCGAATGTAGTGGTGGAGAGTTTCTCGCAGTTCAACCTGAGCGCCCTGAAGAAAATCCCGAATCGCCGGCACGATCGTGTCGTTCCACACCGGGAAAATATTCTCCGTCGTCACGCCTGCGTTATTACGCAAGACGCCGGTAATGGCGTGAATTACATCGTCTCGCTTACCGATGAAGTCGAGCAGCGCGAACAGTACGTGGACGCCGAGCTTGTATTTGCCCCCCAGCCTGTGGCCGATGATCTCGAGGACTGCGCCCACGAGCTCGTCCAGGGGCAGGATTTCCCTTGGCAGTTCGATCCGGCCGATGCTATCGATCATTCCGCTGACCCGCGGAGTAAAATCCCCGGCGTTCGAGCGGAAATCCTCAACGCGTTGCCGCAGATCGGGCACCTCCGCCGCAAGATGCTCCGCGAGGCCGATGATCAGTAGATAGTAGTCGGCCACAACTTGAACCAGCCGCACCAGGCCGGGGCGGCTCTGCACTATTTGTTCCACCTGTTGCCTGCGATCCTGCACCGCTCCCTGTGTGCGCACAAAAACCCGGCCAACACCCCGAGCCAGCGTCCGAAGTTTGAAAATCAGGCGCCGGACACCGCGAGCGGGGTGTGATTGCAGGCCACTGCGATCGCCCTGAGGGCCCGCCAGGAGGCCATCGAATGACCGGTTCGTAAACAGGACAAACTCGATGAGGTTCTCTCGGGAGACAAGAGATCTGCGCAACCGTGACAACAGGCCTTCGAGAACTTCTCGCGGATTGTTGACAAAATGCACTATCAGTCGAGGCAGTTCGCCGGTAATGAACGAGATTGCAGTGACAATCAAGCGCCCCGCGGCCACGGCCGGACCGACTACGGGAAACAGCTCAGCAAGGTCGATGATCAGATTGGCAAACGCCTCCATTAGCGCCGCTAGCTCAAGCAGCTGCGCAATCTGGGTGTAGCGAATGGAGGACCAGGTTAGTTCTGTTAAGCGTCCTGAGTCGTTCGAGTAGATCTGCGTCGCCTCCGGGCCTTCATCAATCAGCACCGTCATCAACAATGTGCGGCCGCGCTCGTGTTCGCGCAGATAGGGTCCGTCGTCGATCCTCAATTCCGAACCGGCCCATTGGGGGTTATCGATGCTACGCAGGGGCCACGCGCCGGGATGGAAAATGAAATTCTCTTCGACGCGGAGTATCTCCCACTGGCGACCATCAATCGTGAAAGTGAGACCGGGTCCGAGCTGCCGAGGATCGTCGAGTGCGTGAACGTGTCCGGGGTTCTCCACCGTACCGTCTCCCTTGACACCCACTAGGCCCCACTCACGCGCCTTTTCGCGGAACGTTTCTGCCATGGTCCTCAGGACTTCACGCAATTGGTCAGCCCGGCCGGAGATATGCTGAGATGGGTTCTGCGCCTCTCGCTCTTCATCCACCAGATAGCTTTGATTCCGCCGCGGCTCCAGTTTTACGAGGGTGTTATCGATCTCGGGCATCCACGCGGAGAGCACATCGATGTCGCGCGAGTCGCGCAGCTTTTCGTGAATGATCGGCGCCAGCTCGAGCATTCCCATGGCAAGATGAGCCACGCTCTCGTCTTCGTCGTTAAGCCGTATGGCGAACACTTGCAGGAGGCGAAGGACCTCATTCGCAATGATTCGTTTCACGATGGCATCGCTAGTACCGGGAATGCGATAGCTATCCGACGCACTCGGACCGTGCGGTACAGTAGTCCTGCAGTGCTGGCCGTAATCGTGTTTCAATCAGCCGGCGCCGCTCATGTGCAACCGCGCGACGAATGTTTGTTGAACAGTTGCTCCGGCCGCCCGACGTTCCTCGCGCAACGTGTTACGGAAGGCCTGGCGGTCCATGATTTCCCGGACGGCGTCAAGTACTGCCGACCGGCCTCGGTCATCCCGCGTCCGGAAAAATATGAGTTGCAGAAGGTCCCACCACGTATCCCATTGGAGGCTTTCTAGCTGGTCCGGCGTGAGCGTCTCCAAAGTGACAGCCGTCCGGACACCGGTGTCTGGATCAACAAATTGATCCTGTTCGACACGACCACGCAACTGGGCCGAAACAGCCGGTTCGCCTGTGTTCGTCCACCCAGCCAGCAATTCCCTCAGCCGCGTAACCATCAGTTGATTGATCTCGGGGGATCCCCTGGAAACGCGCGACGAGTCCCTGGGGCTGTGGGAGAATCCACAACGCGACCTCGAAACCTTCCGGCCCCTCATGCGTCCCGACGATGTCGGAAATGGGATGCCCACGTGCATTCCCCGTGACGGTAATAAAGGAGCGTGTGAGCGGATGGTTCTTGATGAGACTGTTTATATTTATACGCGGCTGGCGTTGGCGGCGTCCCGCAACCGTCTCGATGGGGACAACCCACTCGAAAGTCGCGAATGACATAACGTTCCTGCCGCTCAGTGGCGCGGACTATTCGAACAGCGCGGTTGAGCACCGGCTCATCCTGGGAGCCGAGACCGTCCCCCGCCACCCTGCGAGCGCGGTCTCTAACTCAATATTGAAGACCGCCGCATCCTCCAATTGATAGAAATCGACTATTTCGCTTACTTGAAGAGGCTCCCACCCACGCACTGTCTGCGCCGTGACATCGTCCGCGATCCGCTCGACGGACGCGCCCTCGTCAAGCGTCCAGTTCTCATTGAAGGCTATATAGTCAGCCTGAGGCGATGTACCAGCTTTTCGCGCCGACAGTCGTCCGCGCGGCCCATGAGTGCAGTCCAACCAGCGTCTTCGGCGAAGGCGTGTAGCTTGTGGGCGTAGCGAACGCGGAACACATCCCGCGCGTCCGTCGCCGGCGCCGAGGGATCGACGAGTCGCTGCAACTGAACCAGCTCCCGATCTCGCGCTACGGAGTACTGCTCGCCTTGCTTGTGCAGGACTGAAGCAACGCCTGACGCCCACGCAAACAACAGCCGACGTTCGGCCGAGACGAGCCGCTCAGCTCGGGCCCGCGAGAAACCAAACCGCCGCTCGCCGGGCTGGTTTGAAGGAAGCGCGTCGATGAGCAGATCTGCGAAGCGACGGTCAACATGATCGAAAACTGCACTGCGAAATACTCGCAGGGCAGCGACTCGACGTCGATCAAAAGTGACGGGGTCGGCAAGTCGCCGATCACTCTCACGCGCAAGCAAGGCGTCGGTTAGGCGTGTTACGTCATCCTTAATTTCCGGAATTTCCTGCTCCAGTCGGGCCATGGCGCGACGGGCCGCGAGCCGCACGGGTTGGTCGGCGCCACGAAGCTGTTGGTCGACCTGCACAAACTCGCCTCCCAGTGCACCACTGCGAAGGCAGCGAGGTCGCGAACTGCCGGCACCACATCGTCAATCCAGATCAGCGCCGCTTCTTGTACCAGGCCATTGCGATTCTGGGGGAGTGCGGAAAGAAAATCGTCCCTTCCCTGGAGCAGCCGCTCGAATCGTGCTGACATATTGCGAGCCATCTGGAGTTTGACATCCGCGCGGGGATGGTCCGCTGCGCCAGGGATTCGCAATACCTCGTCGCGAATAAGGTTGAGCAGTTCTACGCGGGCTATTTCAATCTGCCTGGCAACCAGCACTGTGACAAAATGAAGTTCGTTCTCGATCAAGGCGTCTGAGGCTTCGATCCGGCGTAACTCGCTTTCAGTCGCCGGCAGCAACCGCTGTCCGCGAGAGATCGTCGATTCCGAGTTTGTACTCGTGGCGCCCAGCAGAAGGATCGCCACCCGGTCCAGCATGAATCGTGGAGTGGCATTTCCAAAGAAGGGAGCGCTGTACCATTCTTCATAAATTCGCGCCAACAAGCGCTCGGTCCCGATGGCGTCGGCAAATGCCGAATAGGTGGCGGCAGAAAAGAAAAGTGTTTTCACTGCGGGAAAGCGCTCCAACAGTCGCGTAGCGCCGCCAACACGCCCCGAGATCTTCAACCCGTCATACAACGCGGCCAGTAGATGTTCTCCGAATTCCGCATGCGGAACGTTGATCAACGGATCGGTCTCCCCCGCGACGACAATCCGTTCTCGTTCGGTCCAAAAAGCGTCTGCGTTCTGTGCCGCAGCAAGTCCGCGCTGAAGGCTTTGAATCTGACCCCGTTCCCTCGCGTCTTCAGCCTGTGTTTCATGACGCCATAGTAAATCCTGGACAGTGCCAAGTTGGGTCGGACCTGAAAGCGGACTGACCCAGACTCTCTGAATCTCGCCATCTGCCGCTGCGGGCGTTGCCCTCAAGCGCCCACCTGAGGTAGAGCGTCCGGTCTGCTGCAGCACATGAGTCAGCTCGTGGGCCACTAGCAATCTGCCCGACGGCGTGTGCGGAGCAAACATTCCACGGCCGAAAAAAACATCCCGGCCGCTCGTGAAAGCCAACGCGCTCTCCTCGGCCGCCGCATCGCCGGCCGGGCCATCCGTGTGAATGCGGACTTCCGCGAAATCTGCTCCGAAGGATCTCTCCAGATCACTGCGCAGAATTGGAGGAAGCGGTGAGCCGGGACTCGACGGCAGCCTGTAGGCGGCTGATAACGTTCGTCCAACTCGACGTGCGAGGCTAGTCTCGCCGCGGAGCGCAAGAGCGGCCAACTCGTCGGCCTGGCATTCGAGCGACCCGGCACGATACCGGTTACCGGCGCCGGGACGAGCCTTTGCTTGCGCGCGGGGACCAGCCAGCCGCGTGCCAGGTGTGATCTTCGTACGACTTTGATGAGTCACGCCTTTCATTCCGATCATCATTCCAGCCCCCGTCGAATACCGGCGGCAATTTCGTCCGCGAGATGCTCTATCGAACTCGAAGCACCTGAACGCACCTGGATTGAGAGCGCTGGAATCTTGCCGTGCTGGTCTATTGGCGATTTGGCCAGACTGCGCGCGACGGCTTCGGCCAGGAGTCGGGCTTGTTCCGGCGTCAACCCCGTTGCACTGAGACGCAATTTGTTGATATGAACACGGCCGACTTCATCGTGCCTCTTCCAATTTCAGAATCCGTTCACGCTCTCTCGGCCCGATGGCGCGGCCTTCCTTTCCGAGTTCGCGATCGAATCCGGTCAGCAAGTGGCGGGCGTTGAGCGGTTTGCCGTTGGCACGGGCGGCAAATAGTCCGGCGAGAATCGCGAACTTGATTTGGGCACCCGTTGCCTCGGTGGCGGCGCTGAACAACTCAAGAGCCGGCATGAGAGCTTTGGCGCGATCTTCACGCCCGCAGCGCCGTCACGAGTTTGGTCCAGAGAGTGCGTTGCAATGGCGGCATCCGGTTTCGGGAATTCGACCAGATAACGAAGCCGCCGCAGGAATGCGGGATCGATATTTGCTTTCAGATTCGTCGCCAGAATGGCAATGCCTGGATAGCTCTCGATTGCCTGCAACAGGAACGCCGTGTCAGTATTTGCGAACTTGTCCTGCGCGTCGCGGATCTCGGCGGCCCGCCTGGCGAACAACGCATCTGCTTCGTCAAAGAACAAGACGACGTTGTTCTCAGCGGCCACGCGAATGACTTGTTCGACGTTCTTCGGGGTCTCTCCCACCCACTTACTGACCAGTTGCGCGACGTTGACGCGACACAGATCCTGGGTCAGTCGCGCAGCGATCACCTGGGCGGCCATCGTTTTTCCGGTTCCGGAAGGCCCACTGAACAAGCGCAACCAGGCCTCGACCCTGCGGAAACAGCCGGCGCGGTTCCTTCTGCTGCCAGAAGGCGACGCGCTCCTCGGCCTCAAACGCAATAGCTTCGAGGAGTTGTCTCACTCCTTCGGGCAGAACAAGATCGTCGGACGTAAACGGCATTCGAGAATCTGGGCCAGATTGCCGAATCGCGATCGTGCCGCCTCGCGCACCAGATACGCAGCGTCGCCAGGAGTGCGCGCACCAAGGCGGCTGGCGCGAGCTCGATATCTCCCGGCCAAACGCTGTGATGTTCGGCCAGCCTGCGAAGCTCGTCGTCCGGCCACTTCCTCGGCGTCAGCCGAGGACTGTCGCCATAGTTGCTCGCGCGTGCGGGCTTCGGGCATCGGCAGGTGGACCTGACGATCATCGCGCCAGTGATTGGGCTGGCTCCGCCCCGGGTTCGCATAAAACAAACTGAATAGGAAACAAAGCCTGAGTTCGCCGGCCAGGGCGCGTAACGCCAGCCTCGCCCGTCCACGCCAGTGCCGTCGCGTCCAGAAACGCCTGACGTTGTGCGTGCCGAAGAGCCGCGTCCAGCTCGCATCATCCGATGCGTCCGCATCGACAACGAGAAGCGGCATGCCCAGCGTCCGGGCATGACTGCAGCTGCGAAGGTCCGTTTGCCTCCTCCGCGGGGGGCAACCACGATGACGCGAAGTCGCGGCGTGTCCGGCTGCTGCAAAGATTTATCAATCCACGCGCCAATTTCGTCCACCGGCCACTCCGGCAAATTGCGCGTACTCGGCTCGATCAGCTTGGCGGCGTCGACTAAGGTCTCATCGAGAGTGGTCTTGCCGAGCAGCCAATCTCTAACTTGCGGATCGCACATCAGCGCACCCGGTTCGCTAATTCCTGTGTCACCCCGCTGGATAAGTTCCCAACGAAACACATTCATCTCTGGCGGCCACGAACTCGCGCGGCCCAGTCCAAGCAGACGAGATGCGAGTTCTTCAGTCACGTACACTCTCCCAGAGTGGTCCTGCAGATAGGCGCAAACCCGACCAAGTGTGGGGTCAAAGCGACGGCCGCGCAGAGTTCAAGGAGTTCGCGTTCGTCCGGACTTAGACCAAACACACGGACCAACCGCGCGAATCGAGAATCGGTCAATTTATTCAGAGTCTCTCGTATCTTTTCTGCCTCTGCTTTCCAGGCCCGGACAGGTTCCTGACTTCGAAACCACGTCGCTTCGGCTAGTGGTGAGTCCTGATCTGCGAGAATACCGGCAAGTTCAGCGTGTGTGACTGTTGCACGTCCATCCAACGCACCTTCGGTAGCCCAGAGATGTTGCAGCCATGCGCCTCGGCAACGTGCGAGCAACGGAACCATACAAGTACGAGTTCCGATTCAGCAACTTGGCCCGGTAACTGGTGGGACTCCACGCGCTGGCGTCCTTGCCGTTCGCGCCGGGTCTCGGCTTCTTGTAGCTACGGGGTTTGCGTTTTTTTGCAGCGGCTCGTTGGGCGCTCATGGCACTTGCACCCAACGCGGAGAGTTCTCCGCTCCGTTCACAATCACTCTCAACGGCAATGTCGCACCGCTTACCAACCCCGCGATCGGAAACTGGATTCGAAGCTGCGTTGCGCTAACGATTTCAAAATGGCCTGCCGTCAATGCAAGGCTGGGTTCGAGCAGCGCGGGCTCGGATCCGACGATCACCCTCACGCTTTCGGGCGTTACCTCGGCATGCTGGAAGACACCACCAGTGACAATCACAACGTTGCCAGGCGCCGTAGCAATCGCGTTGTATGCGGGATTGGTGATGTGCGGCGCGACCGTGAACGGAACTTCATTGGAGGTCTGGGGAAAGGCGCGCATTGTTCCGTCAGGCATGATGCGATTTCGCGTCACACGTGCCGAAGCGGAATAAACCCCAGGCACAATATCCTGCGATCCCGCGTGGTTCTGTATCTGGGCGACGACCGCTTCAGTTCCCGCTACCACTCCCCAGTCTGAACCAACTTCCTGGGGTTCACTCCAGCCTGCCCTCCTGATCGAGAAAGTCGAGCTGTCACCGCTTAGGTCGCTGCCATCAAAGAAAATATTTTCGCCTGTCGCTGCTTCTGCCGGCTGAACTTCGGCGGTCCGGTCACTGGCCTCTCCGGGGATATGAAACCTGACGGTCGCTTCGACTCGCGTTCAAGCGAGGCCATTGACAAACACTTGCACGCCGTAGCGAAGCACACCCGCCCGACCCGTACTTGCGGCCGGTCGGGTTCAAGCAGTGTTGCGCTGACCTCGTAATAGGCTGCGAGTCGAACGATTTGATTTCCGGCAGTCCAAAGTTAGTCACCTCGTTCGGCGCTATGTTCCTCAGAGTGATGCGAATAACGTTTTCCGTTCCCTGCAGTGCGGGCGGAAACACGAGCGTGCCGCCGATCTGCGTATTGCGATCGAGGCTCGGGAAATCGTGGAAGGTCTTCAACGCCAAGCCAAACAGACGCTGAGAGCGAAGGATGGCGCTGTTTGCACTATCAGGAGTCCCCCCCAGATCAGCGGCATGGGCGACGAGTTGATACTGAAGCTGCAAACCCATTGGTGTGAAGCGCACCGGCGGCTGGTCCTGATAGACCGGTGGCTGGTTTTTGAAGTGTGGATCTTCACTGGCTGAATAAAGAAACATTCCCAGTGCCTGATCTGCGGTCAACTTGTCGCTTGACACTCCGGAGTAAGTGATCGCCGGTGGAGGAGGAGCCGGACGGCTTGGAGGAAAAAGTTCCGCCCACAGTGGATCCACCCGCGCCTTTAACAAGCGCAGGAGAGTCGTGGTTACTAATGATAGATCGAGTAACGGCATACAATCAGAATTGCCCCAGCCCGAATCTCTGGTTCGATGGAACGCCATTTCGACTCCCCGCTAGTTCCGCGCACGACGACAACTTGGTGTTGTGGTGCGTGCGTTGCCGGAGTCGGTGGTACTACTTCGACTGTTAGCTTTCCAATAACCAGTGAAGGCTGATCTGCGTCTTGTCGCAATGGACGTTCGGCGGCCTGGATCGGCTGCAAACGCTGAACCTGATCAGGTTCAGCGTTTGTTCTCAAAGTGCTTCTAGATTCGTTCCTGGAATCGATTTCCTCGTTAACCTTAGATTGTGACCGACGATCGAACAACCGTTCCATGAAGAGGTCTGCTTTGCGCAGGAGCATTGTTTGCTCACGCTGAAGCTCTGCAAGTTGAGTCTGGTTGTCATCCGTTTCATCGACTGGCGCATTGCCAGCCTCATCCGAAGTCATGGGTGAATGCGGTAGAGATACCTCGACAGGGGGAGTCAGCTGCGCTTCGCTGCGAGTTCCAGGTTCGGTAGTCTGTCTCTCCGTCTGTTCTGTCTGTCTCTCCGTCTGTTCTGTCTGTCTCTCCGTCTGTTCTATCTATCTCTCCACGCCTGCTGCCTTCGATCTCGGTATATCGAACTGCGAGTTCGGAGTGCGCTCCGCTGACGAGAAAGCTGAAGGTAGCTTTGGTAGAAGAGTCGTTGCATGATCCAACGACTCAGGGGCCAGGGTTGCGGATACTTCTGATTGTGGGCGGACCTTTTCGGGCTCAACTCCTGAACGATTACTTTTCCCTATTTCCGCTGTTGCTGACGGCGGCTGCGGCAGAGAAGTCTGCTCGAATGGGTCCGCCAGCTTCGTTGCGTTTGCAACCGCAGTAGCCGTTACGTTTGTGAGTGTCGCACGAGCGGCCAGTTTGGCGAAATAGCTTTTCATGAAAGGGTGGGCGCATTACATGACGTGGTCGTTTTCAATTAGCTCAACGAGGAGGCGTCGGTCGCTTCGACTGAGCGACAGAATTTCGTCGAGCGACCATGAATAGGCCCTTGCGATGCGATTAGCCTCACGAGCAAGCGACGACGCTCCCCGACGATTGAGTCGAGCACGTAACTTTGGATATCGAACTGAACGGTATGAACGTGACCGCATTCAGCGCACGACGCGGTGAGTTCAAGATCGATAAGCGGCGCTATTTTTTCGAGCAACTCTTCGAATACATTTGGACTTTCAGGCCAACCGCCGCCTTCTGTGCATCGGCTCAAGAGCAACGACTTCGCTTCATTCAATGCCAGTCCGGCTACGGCGAGTTCATCGGTTGCCGGTCGGAAGGCGAAAGCACACGCCATCAACTCCTTCAAAGCGTCCGTTGCCCAACGCCGTCCATTCGTCAACGGAGGCGCGCGCGTTAACCGACTCAGTCAAGCCGACGAAGCGAGAAATGAAGATCGAATGGCTCAGCGCATCGCGCGCAGGTGAGCGTGCTCTCGATACGATCGCCAAAAGCCCGTTCGTACAGGGCGGCGAGCAAATGTCACGATCAGCCGCTACCAAATCGGCTGCGCGGATCGGCTCTGCTTCGCTTTCTCGATGCGTCATCGAGCAGCGCGTCGAGGAGGCGAAGGGCGTCGGCGCTACTTGCACCTGAAACGGCGTATTCATCGCGTCCGGTCAATTCTCGAAGGCGTGCGACACGCCCGGTTCGGGCGAAACGTAATGGAATATCTTCGACAACCATGACAATACGGGGATTCAGGTTTAGGTTTGTGTTGGTCGGGGCACTGCAATGTCGCGCTCCCATCCTCGTTTTGCAGCACCATGTGCACGATCGCCACTGCATGGCGTTCGCATCGAGCTCCGGCAAGGCCTGGTATTCGCTCACCCAGCAACGATAGACTTTGTAAGCCTTCGCGACGACGGCCTGCTCGTTGTGCAGTTCGATGATGAGGTCCTTGCGGAACAGCTCAGTGAGATCGCCGCGTCGCCGTCGGTGTTGTAGATGAGATTCGCCCACGCCTCGAACTCGGGATCGTGCGTCACGCCCCGTTCGAGAGTGATCGGCTCGAATTTCCAGACGCTCGGTGACACGCGGGAGGTGCTGGGGTCGCCTCCTTCCCGGTGTGTGACCGGCTGCGGTGCTGTTTGAGAGCACTGATTCTGCTGACGCCTGCAACATATTTGCCATCCCACTTGATACGGAACTTCATGTTCTTGTAGGGATCGATCGGTTCGTGTTCACGGGAAATTGAGGTGCAGCCATAGTTCATTCGCTCCTGGTTTGAGATTAAATTTCAATCTGGCCGGCCATTTGTTGTATGTACAGAATCACGAATTCCGCCGGTTCATGGCGGGAAACCCGACCCAGATATTAACGATGCCAAGATTGCGATCGTTTTCGTCGTGGTTTCGGTATCGCACTTACAAGTAAGCGTCTCTGGCGCGCGGTCCTTGAAAGGCGCCCTGCCGAAACAGGTTGTGCATGAAAAAGCGCCCCGACATTAGCCGGATCTGTGCATACAGCGGCCCGTCATTGGGTCAAACACGACCCCTTTCAGCCCACGATAGAGGTCTCCTCGATGAACAATGCAGGCTACCGGCGAATCGGAACGTATTTGTACTCACTCGCCAAAAGCATCGTCGCCATCCATCGTGCGACCGCCCCAGTTAACGATGCCGTTCGGGAAAATGCGAAGGGTATTGACTGCTCTGGGATTCGAAATGCCGTTCTCACCATCAGAGAATCTTTGTTTAAATCACCAACAATGCCACGCAGATCCGCCTCGGTTCCTGGCGGGAGCCTTCCAAACTCCTCGCCGTGCTATCGATGCGAGCACACAAGCGGCAATCGCTCCCGATGCGCCAATATTCTTCCTAAGACCGTCTCGTCGATCGTGATCTGCGGGGAAGAAGATGGCGCTGTAATCCTTAACCAATCCGCACGCCCCCGGAGACACATTGACGCCCGTCGCAGCAGCCTGCGCATCTGTCCACGAATCCGGTGGATCCCATCAGCAGAAACGCCCGGCGGTTGCGGCAGAAGTTGCTCGCGTTCGGATAGAGTGATTGAACCGAGACTGCCGCGTCGGGAGGCAGGACCATAAGATTGAAAAGGTCCACTTCCTTATCAATAGTGTTGTAAGCGGCATCGTAATCGGCCGCAATTGGTGGCCCGCCATCATTACCAGAAACGGCAAGGCTTGTAGGCCGTTCCGCCAAGCCCAACCTGTAGTAGTGGACGTTTGGTGCCTGGAACATGATTTGGAATGCTGCCCGCGCGGCAACGACCGCGGGAGCAAGGAAATCGTCGTCGAAAATACCGCCGGGCTGAAATCCCAAGGCGCAGCCCCATATTTCCTCCTTCCAGGAGAATTTGGTCGTGGCCACAGGTGGAACGAAGTTGTTGATTTGTTGCACGATGAGCACCAAGCTTTTCGCGAACACCATCGCTGTTACCGTTTCTGGAACTTGCGCGGCCCGGCACCGCGTCAGTGAACACGCGGCCACCCAGCACAGTCTCCACAGCAAGTGAACAGCCGGGATCTCGACGTAGGCCGAGGTCGACACCTCGCCGGCGACGTGGACGAGGCCCGTCGTGACGAGCGTCTCGACGGCCACGCGGCCGCGCGGGTCGGCCGCGAGGATCGCGTCGAGGATGCTGTCCGAGATCTGGTCGCAGATCTTGTCGGGATGCCCCTCGGTGACGGACTCGGAGGTGAACAGACGCAGCTCGGTCATCGAGGCTCCAGGGAGTCGCGGGCGGGTGAGGGACGGCACCAGTATGCCCGCGAACGAACGACACCGCCGGAGCCCGCGCCTCACGGCGTCACGGGTCGGCGGTGTCGGTCGTAGCGGATCTACTCGACGTGACGAAGGCGCAGCTTGTCCTCGTGGATCTCGTGCAGCGCGATCGTGAGGGGCTTGTCCTCGACGGTCGAGTCGACGAGCGGCCCGACGTTGTCGAAGAGGTTGCCCTCGTGCAGGTCGGAGTAGTAGTCGTTGATCTGACGCGCCCGCTTGGACGCGAAGATGACGAGCTGGTACTTCGAGTCGACCTTCTCGAGAAGGCTGTCGATGGGGGGATCGATGATCCCCTGGTTCGTTCCGGCCATGGCGAAACCTCCTGGTTCGGCGACGGATGTCGCTGGGAAGACGGTGGCGCCGCGAGGGCGCGCAAGAATCAGCGCGCGGGCGCCTTCACCAATTCTACGACCTCTTGGGCCGCCGAGGCGACGTCCTCGTTCACGACACGGAAATCGAACTCGTTCTGCGACGCCAGTTCGACCTTCGCGGTGCGGAGTCTGCGGGCCCGCTCCTCGGCTCCTTCGGTGCCTCGGCCGACGAGCCGCTGGACGAGTTCGTCCCAGCTCGGCGGCAGCAGGAACACGAGCGTCGCGGACGGCTCGGCGTCGCGCACCTGGCGCGCGCCCTGCAGATCGATCTCGAGCAGGACGGTGCTTCCGGCGCGCGAGCGCCTCGTCGATCGGGCGGCGCGGAGTGCCGTAGCGGTACCTGTTGTGCACGGTGGCGTGCTCGAGCAGCTCGCCGTCGGCGATCAGGCGATCGAACTCGGCGTCGTCGACGAAGAAGTAGTGCTCGCCGTCGACCTCGCCCGGGCGCGGCGGCCGCGTCGTCGCCGAGACCGACAGGTGGATCTCGGGGTGGTGCTCCTTGATCTGCGCGGCGACCGTGCCCTTGCCGACGGCGGTGGGCCCGGCGAGCACGACGAGGCGGCTGCGCCCGCCGCGCGGGCCCGGCTCGGGCCAGCGCGCGTCGAGGAACTGCTGCAGCGCGCGGCGCTGGCGGGCGCCGAGCCCGCCGAGCTTCTTCACGGGCGAGATCTCGAGCTCCTGCAGGATGCGGTCGCGCTTGCCCTCGCCGATCGGCCGGGATGCTGGTGAGGAACTCGGTGACCCGCATCGCGCCCGCGGGCGACTGCGGGTCGGCGAGCGCACGCCGCAGCAGCGCCTGCGGCGAGATGACGCGCATCGCGACATCCTTCTTCAGCGACGCGCGTTCGCGACGCGCGGCGACGGCGCGACGGGATGCCGCGATCCGGTCGACCTCGGGGGGGCGCGTCAGCGAACCGGGGGTTTGGGGCGGAGCCCCATTGGGCAGTCGGGTGATCAGCCACGGGTACTACGGTATTCGCTCGCGCGGGCCTCGATCGCCGCGGCGAGTCCGTCCGGGCCCGCTTCGAGGATGCTGCGGCTCTCGCTCGCGATGACGCAGCGGGCCAGCTCGCCGAAGCGGCGGGCGAGATCGGCGGGTCCGGCGCCCTGATGCCCGAAGCCCGGGGCCGAGGATCGGCGCGGGCGGCGCGAACGGCCGCGAGGCCGGCATCCGCGCCAGTCGACGGTCGCGCCGATCACGAAGCCGATGCTCGCCCACTCGCCGTCGGCGCGTCGTGTCGCCGCGTTGCGCTCCGAGACCTCGCGCGACGATCGATCGCCGAGACCGTCTGCCCGCCGTCGAGGCGCGGCGCGCTGCGCCGGTGAAGGCATCGGGATTGCTCGTCGCCGCGAGGACGAACACGCCCTTGCCCGAGCGTCTCGGCGAGGTCGAACGTGTCGCTCGAGCGTCCCGATGCCGAGGAACGGGTTCGCCGTCATCGCGTCGGCCTCGAGCGGCGATCCGGGCGTCAGCCACGCGTCGCCGTAGGCATCCATCGTCGATGCCGATGTCGCCGCGCTTGGCGTCGGCGATCACGATCAGCCCGGCCGCTCGCGCGGCCGCCATGACCTCCTCGAGAGCGGCGAATCCGGCGGAGCCCTAGCGCTCGAAGAACGACACCTGCGGCTTGACGATCCCGACACGGCCGGCGGCGGCCTCGACCACGCGCAGCCCGAACTCGCGTGCGCCGGCGGCCGAGGCATCCAGTCCCCACTGCTCGAGCAGGTGCTCGTGCGGGTCGATGCCGACGCACAGCGGGCCGTACTCGGCGATGCGCGTCGCGGACGCGCTCGCCGAAGCGCGCGGTCATGCGCGTGCCCTCGCGGTCGGCGCGTACTCCTGCAGGCTCCTGACGCGGAAGCCCTCGCGCAGCACCGCGCAGCGCGCTCACGGCGGCGCCGAGCACCGCCATCGTGGTGAACAGGGCCTTGTCGCCGGCGACGGCCGCCGCGCGGATCTCGTAGCCGTCGGCGCGCGCCATGCCGCCGCTCGGGGTGTTCACGACGATGTCGATCTCGCCGGCGTTGATCAGGTCGACGATGTTCGTCTCGCCCGACTCCTGCGTGGCCGAGTACTTGTTGACGACCTCGACGGTGATGCCGTTGCGCGCCAGGATCTCGGCGGTGCCCTCGGTCGCGACGAGGCGGAAGCCGAGCTCCTGCAGGCGGTGGGCCGGGCAGGATGACGGCGCGCTTGTCGCTGTCGGCGACCGAGATGAACACGGTGCCGGTGAGCGGCATGCCGCCGTACGCGGCCTCCTGGCTCTTCGCGAACGCGGTCGGGAAGTCGCGGTCGATCCCCATCACCTCGCCGGTGGAGCGCATCTCGGGGCCGAGCACCGAGTCGACGATCAGGCCGTCCTTGGTGCGGAAGCGCTTGAAGGGCAGCACGGCCTCCTTGACGGCGACCGGTGCGTCGAGCGGCACGCGCGAGCCGTCGGACGGCGGGCAGCAGGCCCTCGTCCTTGAGCTCGGCGATCGTGGAGCCGGCCATGATCCGCGCCGCGGCCTTCGCGAGCGGGATGCCGAGCGCCTTCGACACGAACGGCACCGTGCGGCTCGCCCGCGGGTTCGCCTCGATCACGTAGAGCACGCCCGCGCTGATCGCGAACTGCACGTTGAGCAGCCCCCGCACGCCGACGCCCTCGGCGATCGCGAGCGTCGCGACGCGGACGCGGTCGATGTCGGTGCGGCCGAGGCTCACCGGCGGCAGGGTGCAGCTGGAGTCGCCGGAGTGGATGCCGGCCTCCTCGAGGTGCTCCATGACGCCGCCGATGTACAGCTCCGTCGCCGTCGTAGAGCGCGTCGACGTCGATCTCGATGGCGTCGTCGAGGAAGCGGTCGACGAGCAGCGGCTTTCCGGGCTCGACGATGACCTCGCCGGCGGTGCGCACGAAGTAGTCGCGCAGGCTCGGCGTGTCGTAGACGATCTCCATGCCGCGCCCGCCGAGCACGAAGCTCGGGCGGACGAGCACCGGGTAGCCGATGTCCTCGGCGACCGCGACGGCGCCCGTCGGCGTCGATCGCCGTGCCGTGGCGCGGCGCGAGCAGGCCGGCCGCGTCGAGGATGTCGCTGAACAGCTGGCGCTCCTCGGCGAGGTCGATCGCCTCGGGGCTCGTGCCGAGGATGCGGTAGCCGGCATCCTGGATGCCCTTCGCGAGACCGAGCGGGGTCTGGCCGCCGAGCTGGCAGATGACGCCGAGGATCTCGCCCGACTGCGCCTCGGCGTGCAGCACCTCGAGCACGTCCTCGAGCGTCAGCGGCTCGAAGTACAGGCGGTCGCTCGTGTCGTAGTCGGTCGAGACGGTCTCGGGGTTGCAGTTGACCATGACGGTCTCGTAGCCCGCGTCCGAGAGCGCGAACGACGCGTGCACGCACGAGTAGTCGAACTCGACGCCCTGGCCGATGCGGTTGGGGCCCGAGCCGATGATGACGACCTTCGTGCGATCCGACGGCGCCACCTCGGTCTCGAAGTCGTAGCTCGAGTAGTGGTACGGCGTCAGCGCCGGGAACTCCCCCGCGCACGTGTCGACCGTCTTGTAGACCGGGCGCAGACCGAAGGCGTGACGGATGCCGCGCACCTCCGGCTCGGAGATCGCCCCGCAGCTGCGCGATCTGGGCGTCGCTGAAGCCGTGCTCCTTCGCGATGCGCAGGGTCGCGGCATCCAGCTCGCCCGCCGTGCGCACGAACTCCGCGACCTCGTTGATCAGCACGATCTGGTCGAGGAACCACGGGTCGATGCCGGTCGCCTCGAAGAGCTGCTCGACCGTGCGCGCCCTTGCGCGAGTGCCTGCTGGACGACGATGATGCGGCCGTCGGTCGGGGTCGCTCGCGACCTCGAGGAGCTCGTCGACCGAGCGCGGCTCGTCGCCCCAGTGGAAGCTCGACCCGCGCTTCTCGAGCGAGCGGAGCGCCTTCTGCAGGGCGGTGGCGTAGTTGCGGCCGATCGCCATCGCCTCGCCGACCGACTTCATGGTCGTCGTGAGCGTCGTGTCGGCGGCCGGGAACTTCTCGAAGTTGAAGCGCGGCACCTTCACGACGACGTAGTCCAGCGTCGGCTCGAAGCTCGCCGGCGTGACCTTCGTGATGTCGTTCGGGATCTCGTCGAGGCGGTAGCCGATCGCGAGCTTCGCGGCGATCTTCGCGATCGGGAAGCCGGTGGCCTTCGACGCGAGCGCCGACGAGCGCGACACGCGCGGGTTCATCTCGATCACGATGATGCGGCCGGTCGCCGGGTCGACGGCGAACTGGATGTTGCAGCCGCCGGTGTCGACGCCGACGGCGCGGATGATGTCGATGCCGATGTCGCGGAGCTTCTGGTACTCGCGGTCGGTGAGCGTGAGCGCGGGCGCGACGGTGATCGAGTCGCCGGTGTGCACGCCGACCGGGTCGACGTTCTCGATCGAGCAGACCACGACCGTGTTGTCGGCCGTGTCGCGCATGAGCTCGAGCTCGTACTCCTTCCACCCGAGGATCGACTCCTCGAGCAGCACCTCGTGTGGTGGGCGAGTCGTGCAGGCCCGCGCCGGCGATGCGGCGCAGGTCGCTCTCGTCGTACGCGAAGCCCGAGCCGAGTCCGCCCATCGTGAACGACGGACGCACGACGAGCGGGTAGCCGAGCTCGTCGGCGGCGGCGAGGCACCTCGTCCATCGAGTGCGCGATGCGGGATGCCGCGACATCCGCCCCGGCATCCAGCACGAGCTGCTTGAAGATCTGGCGATCCTCGCCCTTGTTGATCGCCTCGAAGCTCGCGCCGATCAGCTCGACGTCGTACTTCTCGAGGATGCCGTGATTGTGCAGGTCGATCGCGGCGTTCAGCGCGGTCTGGCCGCCCAGGGTCGGCAGGATCGCGTCGGGCTTCTCCTTGGCGATGATCGTCTCGATGACCTGCCACGTGATCGGCTCGATGTAGGTCGCGTCGGCGAAGTCGGGGTCGGTCATGATCGTCGCCGGGTTCGAGTTGACCAGGATGACGCGCACGCCCTCCTCGCGCAGCACGCGGCACGCCTGGGTGCCCGAGTAGTCGAACTCGCAGGCCTGGCCGATGACGATCGGGCCGGAGCCGATGACGAGGACGCTCTTGATGTCGTCGCGCTTGGGCATTACTCGTTGTCCTTCTTGTGGTCGCGACGACCAGGTCCGGAACCGGTCGAAGAGGTAGTTGGCGTCGTGCGGGCCGGCGGCGGCCTCGGGGTGGTACTGCACCGAGAACGCCGGGATGTCGAGGGCGCGGAGGCCCTCGACCACGTCGTCGTTCAGCCCGACGTGGCTCACCTCGACGCGGCCGTAGCCGTTCGGGCTGTCGAACTCGCCCTCGATCGGCGCCTCGACCGCGAAGCCGTGGTTGTGCGCGGTGATCTCCACGCGGCCGGTGGTCTTGTCGAGCACCGGCTGGTTGATGCCGCGGTGGCCGAACGGGAGCTTGTACGTGCCGAGGCCGAGCGCGCGGCCGAGCAGCTGGTTGCCGAAGCAGATGCCGAAGAACGGCAGCCCGTCGTCGAGCACGACGCGCAGCAGCTCGACGTGGTCGCCCGACGCGGCGGGGTCGCCGGGGCCGTTCGAGTAGAACACCGCGACCGGGTCGATCGCGCGGAGTCGTCGATCGTGACGTCCTGCGGCAGCACGTGCACGTCGAAGCCGCGTGCGGCGAGGTTGTCGATCGTCGACCTGCTTGACGCCGAGGTCGAGCACGGCGAGGTTGCCGATGCGCTCCGCCGTCGCGGCGGTGACCTCGGCGGCGGCACCGACACCGCGGCGGACAGGTTCTGCCCCGCCATCTGCGGCGCCTCGCGGACGATGTCGCAGCTGCTCCTCGGCGCTCGAGGGCTGCGGCATCCCCGGAGAAGACTCCCGCCGCGCATGCTGCCCGGCCGAGCGGATGTGGCGCGTGACGGCGCGGGTGTCGATGCCGCTGATGCCGACCACGCCGTCGCTGACGAGCGCGTCGTCGAGCGACTCGTCGGCGCGCCAGTTCGACACGACGCGCGAGGGGTCGCGCACGATGTAGCCCGACACCCAGATGCGGCGGGACTCGGGGTCTTCGTCGTTCATGCCGGTGTTGCCGATGTGCGGCGCCGTCTGGAGCACGATCTGGCCGGCGTACGACGGATCGGTGAGCGTCTCCTGGTAGCCGGTCATGCCGGTCGCGAAGACGACCTCGCCGAGCGTCGTGCCGCGCGCGCCGTAGGCGCGCCCGACGTGGCGGGTGCCGTCCTCGGCCGAACTTCTCGCCCATGAACATCTGGAGGAGAACGGCGCGGATCGGCTCGATGGTCGCGTAAGGCAGCAGCAGCTCGATGGCGCCGCCGCGATCTTCCATGTCGATGCGCAGCCGCACCAAAATGGCCGCGTTGGCAGGCCGGGAAATGGCTGCAAACCGGGGGTTTGTCTCAAGCCGGTCGATGTTGAACTTGACCGGCGAAAGCGGGCGGAAGGCGAGCTCGGCGTCGGCGAGCACGACCTCGATCATGCGCTTGACGAGGTTGGTCTCGATCGTGGTGTAGGGCCGGCCCTCGACGCGCACCGCGCTCTGGCCGCGGCGGCCGCCGAGCAGCACGTCGATGATCGAATAGATCAGGCTCGAATTGATGGTGACGAGGCCGAAATTGTCCCACTCCTCCGCCTTGAAGACGGCGAGGATCGCCGGCAGCGGAATCGAATTGAGATAATCGCCGAAGCGCACCGAGGTGATGCGGTCGAGCGAGACTTCGACGTTGTCCGAGGTGAAGTTGCGCAGGCTGGTCGTCATCAACCGCACCAGACGGTCGAAAACGATTTCGAGCATCGGCAGGCGTTCGTAAGACACCATCGCCGAGTCGATGATCGCTCTTATGCCGGAGCGGTCGCTCAGAGATACGTCGGCCAGACTAAAGCCGAGCAGGCTGTCGATTTCGTCTTGATTGAGGATGCGCTCGGTTCCACCCTTGTTGTTGGTGGGCTGGAACTGCGAGTTCTCCTCGACCATCGCCGCCCATTGCGCAGCGGCGGCGTCTTCGCCCGTCGTGGGCGGCGCCTGCGCGGTATCGGCGTTGGTGCCTTCCGCCTCGAGCGCCAAGCCCCATTCGGCGGCCAGGGCGTCTTGGTCGATGTGGTTCGCCATTAGGACTGTGTGCTTGTTCTGTCGTGGTTCGCAGCGATTACTGGACGACGATTTCCTTGAAGAGCACGGCGGTCACTTTGTTCGGTGCGACCGCCGTATTGACGCGCCGGGTCAACTCTTCCTTGAGCCGGTAAAGTCCAGCCGAGCCGTCGAGGTCGGTCGGCCGCAGCTCGCGCAGATAAGTCTGGAACGCATCCATCACGCGCGGCATCAGCGGATTGATCAGCGCCACGAGCTCCTTGTCCGGAATCTCCAGCGTCACCTTGACCTTGAGATATTGCGTGCGGTCGCTGCCGGCGTTCGAGAGATTGACCAGCACCTCCGGCAAATCGACGAAGGTCGCGGGCTTCGCCACCGCAACCTCAGGCTTGTCGTTCTTCGGACCGAAGAATTTCCATCCTGCGAAACCGCCGCCGCCGAGGACGACCAGGCCGGCGCCGGCGATGATCATCACTTTCATGGAAGGCAGCGCGAATTTCTTCTTGGCCTTGGCTGGCGCTTCGCCGCCTTCGGCTTCTGCATCCTTGTCGTCGGTTTTCGTTTGTTTGGCTGCTTTCGCCATGCCCTGCCCCATTCGCGTGCGGGCCGACGGAGCGCGGAAAGCAATACAAAGCCGCGGAACGCGACCCAAGCGTCCCTTCAGAGCGAAGGTAGGTTGCTAT
Organism: uncultured Alphaproteobacteria bacterium; assembly: GCA_963847325.1. GTDB lineage: Bacteria > Pseudomonadota > Alphaproteobacteria > Rhizobiales > Xanthobacteraceae > Pseudolabrys. The sequence continues at coordinate 780,376 of CAWJZD010000008.1, read as the reverse complement.
GGTTAATGAAAGCTTGCCGCAGGCCGTTTAGGCGGAATCTTTTGCCGGGTTTTCCTGCCTTTCGGCGGTTTTTGCCTGCATCCACCCGACGCGCAAACAGATCAAGCCGTTGAAATAACTCAATTTTCGGCTCTGGCACAGCCCCTGCAAAGCATTGGTCGCCTTGAGGCTTGGGAGAGCCAAGGAGGCGCTGAGCGGTTCGGACCTTGGGAGAGGTTCGCGTCGCGAAGGGGAGCGAAAATGGACAATACGCTGCTGGTCGGTTTGTCGCGACAGGTCGCGCTCTCACGTGAGCTCGACGTCGTCGCGAACAACATCGCCAATATGAATACCGCCGGCTACAAGGCCGACGGCTCGATCTTCGAGGAATTTCTGTCGCCGACCGCGCAGGCATCCTCGCCGATCATGGCCGACCGCAAGGTCAGCTTCGTGCAGGATCGCGGTACCTGGCACGACCTGTCGGCCGGCGCGTTCGAGCGCACCGGCAACCCGCTCGATGTCGCGATCGACGGCAAGGGCTTTCTCGTCGTCAACACGCCGCGCGGCGAGCGCTACACCAGAAACGGTTCGCTCCAGATCGGACCGACCGGAACGCTGGTGACCAGCGACGGCTTCGAGGTGGCCGGCGAGAGCGGCCCCATCACGCTGCAGCGCACCGACCGCAACATCTCGATCAGCGCGGAAGGCACCATCAGCGTGCGCGAGGGCTCGTCCATCCAGGACTCGCCGCGTGGCAAGCTTCGCCTCGTCAGTTTCGATCCGGCGCAAGCGCAGCGCCTCACCAAAGAAGGCGGCGGACTGTTCGCCGCACCCCAAGGTTTGGCCGCGCAGCCCGAGACGGGCTCCAAGTTCGTCCAACACATGATCGAGAAATCGAATGTGCGCGGGGTCGTCGAGATCACCCGCATGATCGAGCTCAGCCGCAACTACACCCAGGTGGCAACCATCCTGCAGCAGCAGAGCGAAATGCGCACCAGCGCAATCAGCAAGCTCGCCGATGTTCCGGCCTGAGCGAGGAGATTAAGTCATGCGCGCGCTTCACACCGCAGCTACCGGAATGATGGCCCAGGAACTCAACGTTCAGGTCATCTCCAACAATATCGCCAACATGCGCACCACTGGCTACAAACGCCAGCGCGCGCAATTCTCGGATCTGCTCTACGAGCACGTGCGCCGCATCGGCACGCAGACGTCCGACCAGGGCAACATCCTGCCGGTCGGCGTCGATCTCGGCTCCGGCGTGAAGACCGTCGGTACGCCGCGGCTGATGAACCAGGGCACGCTAGCCCCGACCGGCTCGGAGCTCGACGTGGCGATCCGCGGCGAAGGCTTCTTCAAGATCCAGCTGCCGGACAGCACTTTCGCCTATACGCGCGACGGCTCGTTCCAGATGGATGCGCAAGGCCGCATCGTCACCGCGCAGGGCAATGTGGTGAACCCCGGCATCACCATCCCGCAGAATTCGACGGGGCTGACCATCAACTCGCAGGGCCAAGTGTCGGCCACGCAGCAGGGCCAGACCACGCCGGTCGTGATCGGTCAGCTCACCCTCACCCGCTTCATCAACAAGGCGGGGCTGCTCTCGATCGGCGACAACCTGTTCCAGGAATCACCGGCCTCCGGAACCCCGCAGGACGGCGTGCCGTCCACCGACGGGGCCGGCGATATCCAGCAGGGCAATCTCGAGCAAGCCAATGTCGAGGCGGTGAGCGAGATCTCCGACCTGATCGCCGCGCAACGCGCCTACGAGATGAACGGCAAGGTCGTCACCGCGGCCGATCAGATGTTGTCCACCACATCCAACATGATGCGCTGAGGTAGGGCCATGATCATTCGCATCTTCGTCCTCGTCGCGTCCGTCATCCTCATCGCCACCGCGCTTGCCAATGCGCAGGAGGCGCGGCCGGCCCTGCGCGCCGAAGCAAATGTGACCGGCGGCCTGGTGCGCATCGGCGACCTCGTCGACAACGCCGGGATCGTCGCCAACGTGGCGGTGTTTCGCGCGCCCGCGCTCGGCGAGACCGGCAATGTTCCGGTCGCGCAAGTGCTGGAAGCCTTGCGGGCGCATTCTCTGGTCGGACTTGAAGCCGGCTCGCTCACGCATGTTTCGGTCACGCGCGCGAGCCGCGCGATCCCGCCGCAGGAGATCGAGGCGCTGCTCACGAGCGCGCTCTCCAAGGAGCACAATCTCGGCGACGCAAAAGACGTCGCGCTTGGCTTCGATCGCCCGCTGCGCACCGTCCACGTCGAGCCGGCTTTCACCGAGCCGGCGCGCATTGCCCAACTGCGCTACGACACCCGCAGCGGACGCTTCGATGCGATGATCGAAATCGCCGGCATCGCCGCGAACTCGCGGCTGTTCGGCACCGCCTTCCCCACCACCGAGGTCGTGACGCTGACGCGTTCCCTCGCCCGCGGCGAAATCATCAAGGCTGGCGACATTGCGGTTCAACGCGTGCCTCGCGCGCGCCTGACCGGCGACACCATCACCGATCCCGAGCAGGCGATCGGCATGGCGCCGCGCTCATCCGCTGCGGCGGATCGGCCGCTCCGTAATGCAGAGTTGATGAGGCCGGAGATCGTGCAGCGCGGCGAGCATGTCACCATCACCTATCAGGTGCCCGGCGTGACGCTGTCGGTGCGCGGCAAGGCCACCGAAGGCGGCGCGCTCGGCGACTCGATCGACGTGGTCAACGTGCAGTCGAACCGCACCTTGCGCGGCACCGTCACCGGCCGCGGCGAGATCACGGTGATCTCGATGCGGCCGCGGCTGATCGCTTCTGCAGATACGTCTGTCAATAAACCGCCACTCGCAGGCGACAAATGAAAGTCTCGTCTATGGTTGCATTGAAGATGTTGCGCGGCGTAAGCGCGATTGCCCTCCTCGTCATGCTTGGTGCGTGCTCCAGCTTCGAGCGCCTCGCCCAGATCGGCGAGACGCCTCCGCTGAGCCATCCGGAGAATCCAGTCACCCGGCCGGGTTACAAGCCGGTGCAGATGCCGATGCCGGCGCTGCAGCCCGCCTCGTACAACCCGAACTCGCTGTGGCGAAACGGATCGCGCGCCTTCTTCAAGGACCAGCGCGCCAATCAGATCGGCGACATCCTGACGGTGAAGGTCAACTTCAGCGACAAGGCCAACATCGCCAACGAGACGATGCGCGCCCGGGTCAATAAGGAAGACTCCGGCGTCGACAATTTCCTCGGCAAGCAGAAACTGCCGATCCTGAATTCGGCGCTGCCGACCCGCATCTTCACGGCAGATTCAAGCTCGATCAGCAACGGCTCCGGCGCGGTCCAGCGCCAGGAAGCCCTCACCACCAACGTCGCGGGCGTCGTCACGCAGGTGCTGCCGAACGGCAACCTGGTGATCGAAGGCAGGCAGGAAGTCCGCGTCAACTTCGAGGTGCGGGAACTTATCGTCGCCGGCATCGTGCGCCCGGAGGACATCGAAAGCGACAACACGATCGAACTCCTCGAAGATTGCGCAGGCCCGCATCTCCTACGGCGGGCGCGGCCAGCTCACCGACGTTCAGCAACCGCGCTACGGCCAGCAGGTGCTCGACGTCCTGTTGCCGTTCTGATCCGTACGTGGCGTCAGTCGTCGCGTTGATGAATGAAATGTCAAATTCAGGTGTGCGTGCTCGATAGCCAGTAACGCCTGTTTGATCCGGGCTCCCACGCCATCTCTCGCTGCGCGCGAACGAGGATGGCGTAACGACGCGGCCTCCGGTCGGCTCCCCCGCCGGAGGCCGCGCATTTTTTTGATCGGCCCCTCCGCACGTTTTTGTGTGTTCGCGCGTTTGTTAGGTTAGGGCAAAGTTAGAGTGAGCCAGGGAGATTCAAACATGCGCATTCAAGTTCTGCTTGCATCGGCCGCAACAGCGCTCGTGCTGGGCTGCGGCTCGTCGAGCGCGGCGCCGACAGTCGACGGCGACACCGCGCGAAATCAAAACGCCGACCGTGGCATCGTCCTCGCACAAAGGGGCGGTGGTGGTGGCGGTGGTGGCGCACGCTTTGGTGGCGGTGGCGGTGGCGGCGGTGGCGGTCGCGCAGCGATGGGCGGCGGTGGCGGCGCGCGCTTCTCCGGTGGCGGAGCATCGCCGCGGTTCTATGGCAGGGGTGGTGGTCAAGCGCGCTTCGCTGGTGCTGGCTATCGGGCTCGTGTCGCCGGCGCGCCTCCGCGGCGTTGGCAAGGCGCCGCCAACTGGCGCCGCAATTGGCGTCCCGGATGGGGCGGCGGCGGCGGTTACTACCCCTATTACGGCTATGGATTGGGTTTGGGCCTCGGCTACGGCTTGGGCTACGGATATGGCTGGGGCTATCCGTATTACGGCGACACCTACTACGAAGACGCGCCGGTGGTTTATTCCGGTGGTGGCGGCGGCGACGCCGGCTACTGCGCGCAGCGGTTCAAGTCTTATGACCCACGCAGCGGCACTTATCTCGGCTATGACGGCAGGCGTCATCCCTGCCCGTAAGCTCGAGCTGAAAACAAAAGGGCCGGCATGACGCCGGCCCTTTTTTATTTGATCGTGAGCCTGAGCGCTCAGTCGTCGCGATAGATGCGCTCGCGGCGCTCGTGACGCTCCTGCGCTTCCACCGACAGCGTCGCGATCGGACGCGCTTCCAGCCGGCGCAGCGAAATCGGCTCGCCGGTCTCCTCGCAATAGCCGTAGCTGCCGTCTTCGATGCGGCCCAGGGCTTCTTCGATCTTGGAGATCAGTTTGCGCTGACGGTCGCGGGCACGAAGCTCGATGGCCCGGTCGGTTTCCGATGAAGCCCGATCGGCGAGATCGGGATGGTTCTGGTTCTCCTCCTGCAAGTGCAGAAGGGTCTCCTTGGCTTCCTTGAGGATGTCCTCTTTCCAGGTGAGCAGCCGCACGCGAAAGTATTCGCGCTGACGCTCATTCATAAACGGCTCTTTTTCGGTCGGCCGATAAGTTTTGGTTTTGGCCAGCATTTGTAGACGAACCCCCCACTCCCGTTTCTTATGCGAGTGTTCTCCCCCGCGAGCGCAGGCTTATATACAGGCGGCAGAAACCCGCAATAAGATTTGCAGCCTGGTGAAAGCCGGATTGTGACGGGTTTGTAAGGGCTTGATCCGAAACGGGACGCCGAATTTAGTTCCGGGTGGCCTTGGCGAGCTCGACCTCGACCCGAAGCTCGATCTCCCCCAGAACCGCATCGAGCCCAGAATCGCCCGTAGACGCCCTTGAGCCCCTCGGCAGCCGATTTCAGGCGCCCTACCACCGACTGATCGAGCGTCCCGTCCAAAACGCTCAATTTCAGCGCATCCAGGACGTCGAGTGCCTGCCGTCCATTCTTGACCGCGCGCTTGCGGCGCTCGGTCGGGTCCTCGATAGACTGCAGGGCCAATAGCGCGTCGAGCGAGCCGATGGTGCGCAGACCGCCGGTGGAGGATGTCCCTCGGCTGCCCTCGTCCGCGCCAAGCCGGAAAGTGCCGCCAGCCGCGCGGCGTGCCGCCGGATGATGTCGCCGCCGCAGCGGCTCCGTTCAATCCTTGCACCCGCATCGTTGGCTCTCCCCGCGCCGGATAATCTCCGCCGCCCCCGGAAAGTGCGCCGGTATGGTTAACCGCCGGTAAAGCCGCGGCAAAAAATGCCCAGTCCGGCCATTCATGCCGCTCCCGCGCGACCGGCGCGGCCGCACAAACCCAGCAATGACGCCATTTCGCATTGGCATGCGCGTTCGCATTGTTTGTGGTGGTCATCATTGGGGAGCAGTGATGCGACAAAAACTGACCGCCTTGCTGGCGGCGGTCCTGATCGTGATGAATCCGGTGGGAGCCGGAGCCGCATCGCGGATCAAGGACCTCGCAAACTTTGAAGGCGTACGCCAGAACCAGCTCATTGGTTATGGCCTGGTCGTCGGCCTCAACGGGTCCGGCGATACGCTGAACAATATTCCTTTCACCAAGCAGTCGCTGACCGCGATGCTCGAGCGGCTCGGCGTCAACATCCGCGGCCAGACCTTGCGCACCGGCAACGTCGCCGCCGTGATGGTGACGGCGAACCTGCCGCCATTCGGCACGCAGGGCACGCGCGTCGACGTCACGGTCTCCGCGCTTGGCGATTCAAAAAGCCTGCAAGGCGGCACGCTGCTTGTCACGCCGCTGCTCGGCGCGGACGGCAACGTCTATGCCGTTGCGCAAGGCTCGGTTGCGATCGGCGGTTTCTCCGCCGAAGGCGACGCGGCGAAAGTCACCAAAGGCGTGCCGACCGTCGGCCGCATCTCCAACGGCGCGCTGATCGAACGCGAGATCGATTTCGCGCTCAACCGGCTCGGCCAGTTGCGCATGGCCTTGCGCAATCCGGACTTCACCACGGCCAAGCGGATCGCCATGGCGGTCAACGACTTCATCGGCCAGTCGACCGCCGAGCCGCTCGATCCATCCACGGTGCAGCTTACGATCCCGCCGAAATATCACGGCAACGTCGTCGAGCTGATCACCGAGATCGAGCAGCTCCAGGTCGAGCCCGATCATGCCGGCGAAGATCGTGATCGACGAGCGCTCCGGCGTCATCGTCATGGGCCGCGACGTGCGCGTCTCGATGGTGGCGGTCGCGCAAGGCAACCTCACTGTCGCGATCACCGAGACCCCGCAAGTCAGTCAGCCGGCACCCTTCTCGCGCGGAGAGACACGCGTCGTGCCGCGCACCCAGGTTGGTGTCACGGAAGACGGCAAGAAGCTCGCCATGATCAGGGACGGCGTGTCGCTTCAGCACGTGGTGGACGGCCTTAACGCGCTTGGCATCGGGCCGCGCGACATGATCTCGATCCTTCAGGCGATCAAGGCGTCCGGCGCAATCCAAGCCGACATCGAGGTGATGTAATGGCAAACGGCATTGCGATGGCCACGCCCGGCATCTCGGCGCTTGACGCGCTCGAGTCTGCGCGCGCCAAGGCGCCCAAGCTTGGCGGCGTCAGCGCCGACAAGGCCAAGGCCCTCGCGCAGGACTTCGAAGCGGTGTTTCTCAATTCGATGTTCCAGCAGATGTTCACCAATATCTCCGGCGACGGCCCGTTCGGCGGCGGCGGCGCGGGCGGCGTATGGCGCTCGTTCCTCACCGACGAATACTCCAAGAGCTTCGTCAAGGCTGGCGGCATCGGACTTTCCGACACCGTCCAGCGCGCATTGATCGAACGACAGGCAGGAAAAGCATGAACGCCCCGCAAAGCCTTCCCGGCATCAACAGCGTCGGCGAAGCCGAATTGGTGATCGCCGATCTCGGCCGCATCATGGATGCGCTGCTTGCCACGGTCGAAGAGGAGACGGTGCTGGTGCGCGCCGGCAAGCTGTCGGAAGCCGAACGGCTCTCCGCGGCGAAGTCGGAGCTGGCCGGCAACTATCTCGCCACCACCGAGCGCATCAAGGCGAGCCGGCCGTTCCTGTCGCGCAGCCTGCCCGAGCACCTCGCCGAGCTGCGGCGCCGTCACGAAGTCCTTTCACGCGGTGCTGCAGATCAATCTCACCGTGCTTGCGACCGCGCACGCAGTGTCGGAAGGAATCGTCCGCGGCGTATCGGACGAGATCAATCGGACTCAGGTGCCGCAGACTTACGGCGCGAGCGGTCGCGCGACCGTGACGCGTCCGAAGAACCGGCAGCCGATTGCGGTCAGCCGTTCGGCTTGAACCGCGTCTCAATCGTTAGCGCTTCGTTAACAAGCGTCGTCTGCGGCGCGCTACGAGATTTTTGAAAATCTTAATGGAACGATTTGCGCGGTATTAACTCATTAACCATACGGCTTAACCGAGTTTTTGTGACCTGCTGGCACATTCGCCGCGACCCCGAGATCCGAAAGATCACCGGGCCAAAAAGTCTGTTCCTTCGTACCAGAAAGGTCTACTCCGATGGGTGATATTACACTTAGCTCTGGCGTCCGGCAGAACCTCTTGTCTCTGCAGACGACAGCTGACTTGATGGCCCGGACGCAGAATCGTCTCGCCACAGGCAAGAAAGTAAACTCCGCTCTCGATAACCCGATCAGCTACTTTACGTCTCAGTCACTGAGCAACCGCGCCAGCGACCTGACCGCCCTGCTCGACTCGATCGCCAACGGCGTTCAGACGATCAAGGCAGCTGACACCGGCATCTCCTCGCTCACCAAGCTTGTGCAGAGCGCGCAGGCGATCGCGAACCAGGCCGTTCAGAGCGCCTCGAGCACCGCGTCGGTGACCGGCTCTGTCGCCGGCCTGACCGCGACGACCGACATCTCGGCCATCACCGACCGACCAAGACCATCACGGTCAGCGACGGCACCACCACGGCGACCTATACCGCGGCGGCGGCCGACACGGTTCAGGACTTCCTTGATGACATCAACGGCACCGCCAACCTGGACATCCGCGCCTCGCTCGACGCGGGCGGCCATGTGAAGCTCGAAGCCACCGGCGCGACCACGATCGTTATCGCCGGTACAAGCTCGGCCGGCGGACAAGGCGGTTGATCGGCCTTGTCGACGGCACGACCGCTGCTGGCACGCTCAACGCCAGCCGTACCTCGCTCGCCGCACAGTTCGACGACATCCGTACCCAGATCGACAACCTCGCTGCCGACTCGGGCTACAATGGCGTCAACCTGCTCAACGGCGACAGCCTGACGGTGACGTTCAACGAAACCGGCACCTCGACGCAGTCGATCAGCGGCGTGACCTTCAACGCCGCCGGTCTCGGCGTCACGGCTTCGACCAACGACTTCCAGACCGACCTGGACGTCAGCGACGCCCTCGACAACCTCACGGCGGCTCTCGGCACGTTGCGTGCGCAGGCCGTGTCGTTCGGTTCGAGCCTCTCGGTCGTGCAGACCCGCCAGGACTTCACCAAGGCGATGGTCAACACGCTCCAGACCGGCGCCGACAACCTGGTTCTGGCGGATACCAACGAAGAAGGCGCCAACATGCTGGCCCTTCAGACCCGCCAGTCTCTGTCGACCACCGCTCTGTCGCTCGCCGCGCAGGCCAGCCAGAACGTGCTCCGCCTGTTCGGCTAATAGCCGCAACAAGCAACGAAATGAGAGCGGGGCCTTCGGGCCCCGCTTTTTTTACGCCCGGTTAACCGTGCCGGGCCGATAACGCGGCGATGGCGCTGCGCATCGAGCTCAAGCCGGGTGAGCGTATTCTCATCGGAGAATGCGTCATCACCAACTCTGATCAGCGCACCCGCTTTGTGGTCGACGGCCGCACGCCGATCCTTCGTGAGAAGGACATCATGACGGCCAAGCGAGCCGACACGCCGGCCAAGCGCGTCTATCTGGCGGTGCAGCTGATGTACACGTCGCGCGAACCGCGCCAGCACCACGAGACTTACTTTGCGCTGTTGCGCGATTTCGTCGCGGCCGCGCCAAGTGCCTGGCCGCTAATTGAAAACATCAATAATCAAATCTTAAGCGGCGACCTCTACAACGCTCTCAAGACCACCCGAAAGCTAATCAAGTTCGAGCAGGAGTTGTTGTCGCATGAAGGAAGCCGCCCGCCTCTACGGAAACGTGGCAAAGCAGATCTCGTCACCGCGTGACCTCGAGGCCAATCTGCTGCTCGAAGCAGCCGCCAAACTGCAAGCCGTACGGGATGACTGGAGCGGCAAGCGCGACAATCTGGATACCGCGCTGCGCTACAATCGCCGGCTCTGGAGCGTGTTTCTGAGCTCGGTCACCGATAACGGCAGCCCGCTGCCGAAAGAAATTCGCCAGAACGTCGCCAATCTCGGCATCTTCGTGATGAAGCAGACGCTGGCGACGATCGCCAATCCCAAGCCCGAGCAGCTCGGCTCGCTGATCAATATCAATCGCGAGATCGCCGGCGGCTTGCTGGCCCGCGGCTGACACACGTCACCTCAAACGAAAGCCCCGGCCACTGGCCGGGGCTTTTGCATTTCAACGCGCCGCGAAACTAAAGGAAGTTCACCAGGCTGATCCTGGAGAGCATGGCCGTGGTTTGCAGCGAGGCCTGAAGGCTGGTCTGCAGCGACAGGATCTGCGCGCCGACCGTTTCCTCCGAGATGCCTTCAATACCTTGAAGCATGTCGCTCAGCATGGCCGAGGTCTGCCCGTGCCGGGCCTTCGCCGCCGTGAATGCGCCCTGGGATGCGGCGATCTCCGTTTGGATGTCAGCCACTCTTTGCTCGCCTTGCACGGTGCTCAGCCCGGTGCCGACGCGTGACGCCAGCGCCTTGTAGGCTGCGTTGGCATTCGGGTCGGTCGGGGACGAGGTGACCGCGGCGAACACCGCGATGTTCTGCATCGCAGCGCGCAAAGCGTCCTCGTTCGCGCGCATGCCGTAGTTCACCGTCATGGTCGGGTCGATGCGGGCTGACGCGGTTGCGCGCGCCGGTGTCGCGCCATTTTCTCCGGTGTACCATGTGACCGTGTCGGCGCTGGTGCCGTCGATCAGCGCGGTCGCGCTATCGAATGGCGGGCCATCGACCCGCTGCGGCGGATCGGCAAAGAAATTGTCGGCAGCCGTCATCGCCGACGCCGCGGTCAGCTCGGTGGCCGCAAAAGTGCCGAGCGTGTCGTCGAGCGCGGCCTGGAAATTGATCGCCGTGTCGGTCGCCGTCGCACCGATGGTGAATTGTCCAGCGGCGGGGGGCGAGTCGGTCGTTGCGGTCAATTTCAAGGTTTTGGTCGAGCCGTCAGGCAAAGTGACGTCGATCGAGACGCTGCCGCCCGCGGCGGGAATGCCGGTGAAATCGACGCTCATTCCGGCCGGCGAACCCGCCGGCGCGGTCAGCGTCACATTGGTCAGCGTCGTGCTGGCACCCGCCAGCTTGAGACCGAAGCTGTGTACGCCATCCTCATCGAGGGTAACGTCGGTGCCGACCCTGTCGAGATCGAGTCGCCCGAGCGCGTTTGCACCGAGATCGGCCTGGCGGCGCTCGTCGATGATCTGTTTCAATCCGGCGTGCGTCGCGTCGCCATTGAGGATCAGATCGGCTGAAGCAACCGACTGCCGATCGATCGCCTGGCCCGAGAACAGATAACGGTCGCCGGCGCGGCTGTTGAGCAACGCGACCAATTGGTTGAATCCGGTGAGCGCCGCCCGCTGCTGGCCGGTCTGGCCGGATTGGTCGATTGCAAACACCGATTCCTGCGTGCCGCTCCTGATCGTATGCTTCAGGCTGTCGACGCCGCTCAGCGCGGTTTGCGCGACCGACATCCGGACGCCGACCGTCGCAATCGTGGCATCGAAGCTCGCGGTCGCATCGAGCTGGCGCCGCAGGCTTAGCGATATGCCGCGGTCGAGGCCAAGCCCCGCATAGCTCGTGGACTTCTGGCCGCTGCCGAGCTGGCGCTGCAAATCATCGAGCCGCCGCCGCATGTCGACGATCGACTGCAGCATCGGCGAGGGTATTGAACCTATGTAGCCCAGAGCCATCTGCGCCTCACATCGCCAGCAACAATTCGAACATTTCTTTCACCGTCGCCATCACGCGCGCGTTCGCCGCATAGGCATTCTGCAGCGTCAGCAAGGTCGTCATTTCCTGGTCGACATTGACGCTCGAGCCGTCGCTATAGCGTTGCTGCAAGGCGCTGAGCACCATTTGCTGACCTTGGTGCAAGGTATCGGCATTCGCCGCAGCCGCGCCTTGCTTGCTGAGCACCTGCCCAAGGAATTCGCCCAGCGTGCCGGTGTAGGGCGCCGACTCCAGGCCGATGCCGGAGTTCGGCGCGAAGGCGTGCGTGCCGCTGACGATCTTCTGATAGAGGAATTCCGGCCGCGTCGCGTCGCCGACTTCGACGTTGCTACCGTAGATGACGAGCTTGCTCGGATCGGCGAGCAGCGCAGCGTTCACGTTAATGCGGCCGGCAAGCCCGACGCTTTGGCGGCCGGCCGGACTATAAAGGTCCGTGTAGGCGAAGCCGTTATCAAGGAAGAACGGCAGCTCCGAGCTGCCGCTCGTGAACGAATTGGCCGTTGCCCTGGCGGATACGGAATTGATCGTGACGGTATCGTTGACGCCGTCATCGAGCAGCTGAATAACCGTGCCCGCATTGCTCGCGCTCATGCCGGTGTTGGCGAGCGCGTCATTGATCTGCGACACGACGTCAGCCATGCCGAGGGAAAAATCGATCCCAATGGTCTTGGTCGTTCCGGTGCCGGTCGGCAGCGGCAGCATGGACGCGTCGTCCATCCGGACCAGGTTGAGCGTGCGTTGCTTGTTGGTGACGCTGTCGGTGTAGGTGACGGTCACCGCGTTGCCGGCGAGCAGGCTGCCGACGTCGATCGTAAAGCCGTTTTGCAGGCCCGCAGTGACGGCGCTGCCCGCAATGGTGCGGTCGGACAGCGACTGCGACAGCGCGGCCGCCAGGGTGTCGAGCTGGTTTTGCGCCTCGACCAGATCGTGGTCCCGCAATTGGAGATAAGCCTCGATCTGGCCGGACCGGATGCCGCCCGTGCGCAGCATGTCGGTCACGCCGCCGGCCGGCGTGATCAGGCTGAGCTCGCCGACCAGGCTCTTGGTCGGATCCTTGTCCCATTGCGACAGAGCGGTGATGGTGCCCGCCGGAGAAAATCGGAATTGCGAGGCCTGCGCGCCGACCAGCTGCACGCCGGATCCGGTGAATATCGATACCTGATTGTGGTCGCCGCGCCGCACCGTGATGTCGATCAGTTGCGACAGCCGGTCGATCGCCGCATCGCGCTGATCCTCGAGACTGGCTTGCGCGAGGTCGCCAGCACCGGTGCCAAGCTTGGCGTTGATGCTGGCAATCTGCGACATGGCGGCGTTCGCTTCGAACACCGCATTGTCGATGCCGTTCTCGGCGTCGAGGCGCATGGTCTGGATCGCGCTCGACATGTCGTTGAGCTGCTGGGTCAGCGCCTGCGCGCCGCTGAGCACCGCGGCGCGCGAGGAGAAATCATCCGGGCTCGAAGACAACGACTGAAGCGCCGAGGTGAAATTATTGAACACCCCGCTGATCGACGTGCTGGAGCCCGGCTGGCCATAGAGCTGTTGCAGCCGTTGATAGAATTGCGCGCGGATGCTGGCGTAGCCGGAGCCGGCGCTTTCGCCGCGCAACTGCCGCTGCACGTACTCGTCCAGCTGGCGCTGGACGCCCGTCATGCGCACGCCGGTCGCATTGCCGCCGGGCGCCAGCGTGACCTGGCTGACCGTCTTGCGGACGTAGCCCGGCGTCCCGGCGTTCGCCACGTTGCCGGCGACGATCGACAGGCCCGCCTGGCTGACGCGCAGGCCCGAAACCGCCGTCGCAAGCGCTTGGGTGAGACTCATGACCGGCCGCCGTCCTTAGGCCAGCGCGCGGGCGCCCGAAGACGACCTAGCGCAGCATGTTCAGGAGGTCCTGAACCATCTGGTTGCTGGTCGTCACCACCCGCGTATTCGCGGAGTACGCCTGCTGGGTGACGATCAGTTTGGTGAATTCATCGGCGATATCGACGTTCGACCCTTCCAGCGAATTGCCGAGGATCTTGCCGCCCTGTCCGTAAGTCGGCGGGCCGGAGTCCGCGGTCACCTCGAAAGCGCCGCCATCGACGCGGTTGAGGAAGTTAGCGCCGCTGAAATTCGCGAGCGTGATCTCGGCGAGGTCGAGGGTACGGCCGTTCGAATAGGTGCCGACCACGCGGCCCTTGTCACTGACGGCAATGCCTTGCAGCGAGCCCGCGGCGTAGCCGTTCTGCTCGAGCAGATTGACCTGCGCATTGCCGTTGGAGTCGGCGAATTGTGTGATGCCGTTGGTATTATGAACGACGCGGACGTCGCCAATTTCCACCCCGTCGATAGTCACGTCTTGCAACGTGATGCTGTTGATCGAGGGATCGAGCTGGCCGTTGGCGCCAAACACATAATCGATGCCGACATTGACCCAGGCAGGATCGGTGCCGGTGGCGTCGCTATCGGACTGGTAAAACAGGTTCCACACGTCCTCATGGCCGGCGCCGAGCGAGGACGAGTCCACCTTGGCCCAGCGCATCTGCACGTTCACCGAAGCGCCGGACACGTCATAAACAGTGACCGCGCCGCCGCCGAGCGACTGATTGAGGAACGAGGTGACGTCCTGTGCGATGACGCTGCCGTTGGAAGGGATGCCGGTCAGCGTCTGAATGCCGAAGTTCTTCGCGGTGGCGTCGCCTTCGACCGTGATGGTGTCGAGGACGTTGCCTGCGGTGATCGTGATGTTGCCGGTCGGGTCAACTGTGGCTGTGCCGCCTGCCAGGCCTGCGAGCGCAGTCGCCAGGTCGCCCAGAGTCTCGATGTCGCCGGGCCCGAAGTCGAGGTCCAGCGGCAGGTTGCCACCAATTGTAATTCTCAGGTTCTGGCCGTCGCTCGCCGCGCCTTGCGTCAGGATGTTGACCGGATTGCTCGTGCCGACCGTCATGCCGAGCTCGGTCAGCACCGCAAGCGAGCTGGTGTTTTCGATCGTGACTGCGGTCTTCGCATCGGCACTGGTCAGCACCAGCTGGTTGCTGCCGTTCAGCGTGGCTGTCACGTCGTGCGTGCCGGTCAGCAGGTTGATGGCGATAACCACGTCGTTCATGTCGTCACCGGGAGCGATCGTCACCGGCGTGCCGTTGATGTCGAGCGTGCCGCCTGCCGAGTTCAGCGTCGAAAGGTTGACCGTGCCGGTGCGGACGGCTTCGTCATCGGCCAGCAAGCTGGCGCCGCTGCCGATGATCTTCGCGCCATCGGGCGCGCCATTGATCGGGTTGGCGCTGAAGTTCGCGGGATTGAGCAGTTCCGATCCGGGCACGGTCTTGTCGTGATCGTTGGTCAGCGGATAGGCCGCAAGGTTGACCCGATAGTTGACTTCAGTGGTCTGCTGCGCCGGCAGGAAGCCGTTCTGGAATTGCAGGAGCTCTGGCACGCTGCCGACCAGGTTGCCGGTGTCGGAATCGATTGGAATGCCGCACAGGTAATAGCCGGCGCCATTCACCAGGAAGCCGCTCTGGTCGAGCTGGAAGTCGCCGCGGCGGGTGTACATGTCGACGCCGGAGAACACCGGCCGGTTGTCGGTGAACTGCGACGGCTTCTGGATGACGAAGAACCCGTTGCCGTTGATTGCGACGAAGGTGGAGATCGACGCGGCCTGAATGTCGCCCTGCACCGAATTGGTGAGCCGCGACATTGCGGAGACGTTGCCTGACAACTGGCGCGCCCCCATGCTGGTCGGGATCATGTCCTGGAACATCGTGTCGATGCGCTTGAACCCGGTCGTCTGCGAGTTGGCGATGTTGCCGGAGATGTTTTCGAGCGCGTAAGCCTGCGCTCGCATGCCGGTGACCGCCGAGGTAAGAGCGCCAAAAATACCCATGACTTTTTCTCCACTTGCGGCGCGCCGTGCGTCGCGGCGCGCACAAAATCCCGCAGTTGCCATCGCAAGCCGCATGCCAAGCGAAATAACTAGGTATATCAATAGGTTGATTGAGACGAGGCCGTCGGCCGGACAGCCTTTTCTGCCGCGATCGGGAAAAATTTGCCGGGCCTTGGCGTCTTTGAATTGAGCTAAGAACGGCGCGAAAGGAATTTGGGAATGCGTTTTGAAGGCACTAAAAATTACGTCGCGACCGATGATCTCAAAGTGGCGGTGAACGCGGCGATCACGCTTGAGCGCCCGCTGCTGGTGAAGGGCGAGCCGGGCACCGGCAAGACCGTGCTTGCGCTCGAAGTGGCAAAGGCGATCGGCGCGCCCTTGATCGAGTGGCACGTCAAGTCGACCACCAAGGCGCTTCAGGGCCTCTACGAATACGACGCGGTGTCGCGCCTGCGCGACAGCCAGCTTGGCGACGAGCGCGTCAAGGACATTCGCAACTACATCAAGCGCGGCAAGCTGTGGGACGCGTTTCTCTCGGAGCAGCGGCCGCTGCTGCTGATCGACGAAATCGACAAGGCCGACATCGAATTCCCCAACGACCTGCTGCAAGAGCTCGATCGCATGGAGTTCTTTGTCTACGAAACCGGCGAGACGGTGAAAGCGCGCCTTCGCCCGGTTGTCGTCATCACCTCCAACAACGAAAAGGAATTGCCGGACGCGTTCCTGCGCCGCTGCTTCTTCCACTACATCCGCTTCCCCGATCCGGACACGATGGAAGCGATCGTCGAGGTGCACTTCCCCGGCATCAAGAAGCGGCTCGTCGCAGAAGCGCTGAAACTATTCTACGAGATCCGCGAAGTGCCCGGCCTGAAGAAAAAGCCATCGACCTCAGAGCTGCTCGACTGGCTCAAGCTGCTGATGGCTGAAGACATCGGTCCCGAAACGCTGCGCGAGCGCGATCCGAAGAAACTGATCCCGCCGCTGCATGGCGCGCTGATCAAGAACGAGCAGGACGTTCACCTGTTCGAGCGGCTCGCCTTCATGACGCGGCGAGAGGGCCGGTAGCGCCTACGACTTCTTGCGCTCCGCCTTCTTCTCGACCGGGGTCGGCACGGCGAGCATTGACGCTGCCGCCTCTCCCTTGCCGCGCCCGCGCGGCGCCTTGGTCTGCGGCGCCGGCTGCGCCTTCGCCCCGGCGGTTGCCGCCGCCAATTTCTCGCGACGCGTCTGCGCCCGTTGATCGCTGCGCCGGCGCGAGCGCTCGCGCTGCCGCGACCAGGCGGCCCGCACGGCCGCCAGCGGCCGCGCGCCCAGATAAACCGCCTGCGCCACGGCACGAAACCCCTTGCCTCCGGCCCAGACCAGCTCGTAGGGCGCAAACAGCCGCCACGTATCGTCGGCCTCGACGATGCCGCGGCCGATCAGTTGCCCGGCGAGCGCGCTGGTATTGAGGCCATGCGCGCCGAAACCGCTTGAAATCCAGACGCCGGGATGGACTTCGCCGATCTGCGGCATGTGGTGGAGCGTGCGGCCCAACGTGCCGGACCACAGATAGGCAGCAGTCACGGGCCCAAGCTGCGGGAACAGCCGGCTCACCTTCCGCCGCAACAGCTGCCCAAAGAGCGCCGGCCTCGCGGGCCAGGCTGTCACACCGCCCGAAATCTGCAGCCGATTGCGGTCGATTATCCGCAATTGAGCTCCGGCCCGGGCGTCCTCGCTGACCGCACCGTTGTAGCGCACCGCGTCGGCGAGATTTGCGATTGGCTCGCTCACCATCACGTAGGTCGTCAGCGGCATAACCGTCGCGCCAAGCCGCGGCATCAGATTGCCGAGTTGCACATTGGCGGCGAGCACGACATGAGCCGCGCGGATTTTTGCCGACGGTGTTTGCACGCGCTTTCGCACGCCGGCCGGATCAAGCTCGATCGCCGGTGTCTCTTCGAAAATCCGCGCGCCCGCCTCCTCTGCCGCGCGGGCCATGCCGTACGCATAGTTGAGCGGATCGATATGGAAGCCGCGCGTGTGATGCAGCGCGCCGAAATAGCGCTCGGTCACAAGCTGCTCGCGGACCTTTTCAACCGGCCAGGCCTCGACCTCGGCCCCTATCCAGCGCAACCGTTCAGCCTTGGTGCGCAGGTCGCGCCAGTTGTCGGTCTTCGAGACCTGCAGGGAGCCCTCGCCCAGCAACACGTCGCTCATGCCCGTTTCCGCAATCGCCTCACGGACATATTCGACGCCGGTCTTCGACAGCGCCCATAGTTCCTTGGCGTGATCGAGCCCGATGCGCTCGATCATCGTGTCGATGTCTTCGGCATAGCCGGGCATGACGAAGCCGCTGCTGCGCCCGGTCGCGGCATTGGCGATGCGATCGGCCTCGAGCACCGCAACCGACCAGCCGCGCCGCGCGACCTCGCGTGCCACGGTGAGACCGGCCAGCCCGCCGCCGACCACACACACATCGACATCGAGATCGAAATTCAGGCGCGGCCGGGGCGGACTCTCCACGCCCGTGGTGTCGTACCAGGTGGCGGCCAACCGCTGCGGCGTGTCGTCAGCTTGCGCATCCATCGGCTTCGTCATATCGCCGCCCGTGCTAGAATGCTATCGCCACAATGACCAGCATGCGCCGCCTTCTCCTGTTCCGCCACGCCACTGCCGAACGCGGCGCCCTGGGCACCAGCGACCAGGCGCGCGAGCTGACGCCTGAGGGCCGCGCCGACGCGACCGCGATGGGCCGCTACATTGCGCGGCATGCCTTCAAGCCCGATCGCGTGCTGGTGTCACCGGCCGCGCGCACCCGCGAGAGCTGGACGGCGATGCAGCCGGCGCTGGGGAACATCGCGACCGATGTCGATGAGGGCATCTACGATGCGACACCGGAAGGCATGCTCGCGGTGGTGCAAAACGCGCCGGCCGCCGCGCAGACGGTGATGTTGATCGGCCACAATCCCGGCCTCCATCAGTTTGCCGTCCAACTCACGGCCACCGGGGATATCGACGTGCGCGAACGGCTGCGGGAGAACTTCCCGACCAGCGGGCTTGCCATCTTCGACTTTGCGGTCGAGAGCTGGTCGGCGCTGCATCCGCGCTCCGGCCGGCTGGAGCGTTTCGTCTCGCCGAAGACGATTTCAGCCGCGACAAATTAAGGCGGCAGCCTCCCCCTTCCCGTGCCGCAAAAACGTGGCATGCTTGCCCGGTACCCGGGAGAGTGGGGACCCGTCATGTACAAAAAAATTCTGGTTCCAGTGGACACCGCCGATCCGGCTTTGGCGAAGCATGCGCTCGCGGCAGCCTGCGAGCTGGCGCGCGCGGCCGGCGGCGAGATCAGGCTCGTCAACGTGCTGGCGATGACGCCGGTGATGCTGGCCGAATACGTGCCGCCGGATTTCGACGTGCAGCAGCGAAAGACCGCGGAAGATTCACTCAGGGAAATCGGCGGCAGTTGCTCGGGCGATGCCAGCCGCGTTTCGACCGTCGTGCGGCAAGGCGGCATCTATCACGAGGTGCTGGAGGAAGCCGAAGCGATGGGCGCCGACCTGATCGTGATGTCGTCGCACCGTCCGGCGATGCGCACTTACTTCCTCGGCTCCAATGCCGGGCACGTCGTGCGCTACGCCAAGTGCTCGGTGCTGGTGGTGCGCGGCTAGCCGGCTTTCGGCAACAGCTCCGGCGGCACGGCATCGGGCCGGTACCGCACCGGGCGGTTGCGCCGGAAATAATTTCCGGCCTGCAAAAAAAATACCACCAGGAAGCCGACGATCAGCAGCGCGGCGACGTACGCGTCCTGCTCAACGGCCCGGATAACGACGCCGACCATGCCGGCCGTCAGGCAGGCAAAAATAACGACACCGACCCAGAACTTGATTGGATTGTTGCCACCGATGAATTCGATCGCCCGCTCGCGGGCAGCCAGATGCCGGTGCAGGGCGAGAACAAAATCGCGGTATGGCCCATCCATCCGGTCGAGCTCGGTCATGCTTTTCCACGAGGTCGAGAGGATCGTGACCTTCGGCCCGTTATGCGTCCAAAGTTCGGTGAGAAACCGGTGCCGCTGCATGCTGCGCGGCCGGTACGAGAGCCGCACCCGCCTGATGTGCTCATACGGGATCCGGCCGCTGTCGCTCCCGCTGCTCCAGTGCAGCAAGTCTGCGGCGGCGCGAAAACTCCACACGCCCCCGAGCATCGAGGGCTTGTAGCTGTACGTTGGGTCCTGGTCCGGCTCGGTTTCCGACATTGGGTCAGAGCCATACGGCAAGCCAGCCGCGCCACCAAATCGCGGCGTTACAATCTTGTGACGGCTTGTGTTTTTCGTTGAACGGGGCGCCCCGGCCCTTCCGCCCTCCGTTGCACTTAGACTATGGTGATCTCGCGCGGGTTGCGTTGGGGAGCGTGGGCTTATGAGTAAGTTGTCCGACCTTTTTGGCCGTAAAGGCGGGGCCGGCAGCCATGGGCGCTCCAATGGCAATGGCCACAAGCGCGCTCTGGAAGACATTCAGCGCGAAATCGAGCCGGAAACGCCCTCCGACGTGAGTTCCCGCATCGGCGAGGAGAACGAGGCGCTCCGCAACCTGCTGTTCGATACGGGCCGCAAGATCAATGAGCTCGACGAGCTCAAGATCGCCTTCGAGAAGATCGTCGACCCCTTCAACAATGCCCTGCGGGCGCTGGAGCAGGAAAAGTCCCAGAACCTGAGCCTTGATGGCCAGCTTCAGGAGACCCGCGCTGCCTCCGACGCATTGCGCGCGCAGTTCTACGCCGTCGAGAAGAAGGCCACCCTGCTCGAAGCCGAGAACGAGCGGCTGCGCGAGGATCTCGAACTGGCGCGGGAGAGCGCACGCTCCCTTGAGACCCAACGCAACGATCTCTCCCAGCAGATCAGCAACCAGAATTCGCACATTGGCGAGCTTGAGCGCGAGCTCGCTCAGGAGACCACGCAGCGCAAGACCCTCGCCGACAACAAGCGCAGCCTGACCGACCAACTCGACTCCTCGGAAAAGCGCAATGGCGCCCTGGAAGGCGACCTCGCCGCGGCGCGCGAGCGTGTCGCGCTGCTCGAAGATGAAAAGCAGAGCGCTGCAATCTTCGCTCGAGCAATCGCTCACCGAGATCGCGCGCCTCACCCGCAAGCTGACCGAGACCGACAATGCGCTCGCCGCGACCCGCGCGCAGCTTGCCAAGGTCGAGGGCAATTTCGCCGAGGCACATGGCGATCGCGCGCGCCTGAGCGCGGCGCTCGACGAGTTGCGCGAGCAGCAGCAGGCCGAGCGCAACAGCCTCAACATGCGGCTCGAAGCGCTGCAATCGCGCGCCGCCACCGCCGAGAAGCTGCTCGCCGAGGCACGCCAGACTTTGATCGCCCGCACCGAGGAAATGCGCGCCTTCGACCGCAAGGCGGTCGAGGCGACGATCGTCAAGAACAATGCCGAGAAGCGCCTCGCCCAGATCGAGTCCTCGCACGAAACGCGCGAGCGTCAGATCAAGGATCTCGAACAGTCGCGTGCCGCGCTGGTTGAGCGCGCCAATGCGCTGACCAAGACGCTGAAGTCGCGCGAGACCGCGCTGGCCCGCTCCGAGGAACGCCTCGCCTCGCTGACCGAGCGCACTGCGCATCTTGAAGCCGACATTCAGGCCAACCGCAGCAATGTCGAAAAGCGCGTCGAGGACCTCAACACCTCGCTGCAACGCGAGCGCATGGAACGCGCCGTCGTTGAAGGCGCGCTCGAAGCCGCGCGCAAGGACAGTTCGCGCCTGCAAAGCGAGGTCGCGGCGTTGCGCGCCACGCTGCGCCGCGGCGGCACGATCGATGCCCCGGCCGAAGAAACGGCCCGGCCCCGGCGCGCCAAGGTCGAGGGAAAGCTCGAAGCGAAGGCCGAAAACGTCGAGCCGATCCTCAAGCCCTAAGGCCTCGCGCTGACAGCCCCGGCGGCCTATATGCGCCTCATGCGCAAGGCTCTGCTTTACGTCCCACTGCTGGCGCTGCTCGCCGCGGCCCTCTATTTCGCCGTCCGCGCCTGGATGTATTTCGGCGCCGGCGCCATCCCGGCCTACGGCTATTTCGCCATTGCCGGCGGCATTTTCTTTTCCCTGCTGGTCGGCTGCGGGCTGATGGCGCTGATGTTCTACAGCCACCGTCACGGCTACGACGAGCTGACGGAAAAGGACCGCGAGAACGAGCGCTCGCGCTAGCCTTACGCGCCCGAAAATCCGCTCTATAGTCGCGGCCGGATTCTCCGGACAAACCGCAATGGCCAAGACGCTCGTTCAAGAACAATTCGGCAAGACCGCCGCCAGCTATCTCACCTCGACTCCGCACGCCAAGGGCAAGAGCCTCGAGCGCCTGGTCGATCTCGTGCAGCCGAAGAAAGACTGGCGCGTGCTCGACGTCGCGACCGGCGGCGGCCATGTCGCCTACATCTTCGCGCCGCATGTCGCGCGCGTCTGGGCGACCGACATCACCGACGAGATGCTGGAGCTGGTGCGCGGCGAAGCCGGCAAGCGCGGGCTCGCCAATGTCCGCACTGCTTACGCCAAGGCGGAGGCGCTACCTTTCGACGATGCGAGCTTCGAGCTCGTGACCTGCCGCATCGCGCCGCATCACTTCGACAGCATTCCGGCGTTCCTGCGCGAAGTGCACCGCGTCCTGACAACGCACGGCGTGTTCGCGCTGGTCGACAATGTCGTGCCGCCCGGCAGCGTCGGCGACTACATCAATGCGTTCGAACGCTTCCGCGACCCGAGCCATCTGCGGGCCTGGACCATGCAGGAATGGCGCGACGCGCTGGCGCAAGCCGGCTTCTCGGTCGGCCATGAAGAAGAGATCTACAAGACGATGGATTTCTCGAGCTGGGCCGAGCGTCACGACGACACGATGCGCGCCCTGCTCTCCTCGATGCTCGATCAGGTGACCAGCGACGTCGCCGCCACCTTGCAGCCGCAGCGCAAGGACGGCTCGTGGAGCTTCAGGCTCTGCGAAGGTTTGTTCGTCGCGCGGAAGAAGTAGTCAGCGGACACGCTTTTTCGACTTGGCCGACACCTGCACCGGGCGCTCATGCGCCTCCCAATGCGGATTGGCGTCGAACATCGCGTTGACCAGCCAGCCGCCGACCACCGGGATCAGGCATCCGCCCTGCAGCACGAACACCTCGCGGGTGGTCAGGTGCCGCTCCGGCACCATGGCGGCGGCGAGCATCGGCGACAGCGCCATGCACCCGGCGGTAACCCCGCCCCACACGCCCCACCGGTAGCTGCTGCTATGGCCGCTCCACTTCCAATCGAGCAGCGACCAATAAGCGACGGTCGAGCCCACCCCTGACACGGTCGCGGTCGTCGCGACGCGGCGATCGATCTTGGGGTGGCGGGTGAAGATCCCCTCGAAAGCGGCGGCCGACTGGGTGCCAAGCGGCACCGCGACCAGCAGCGACAAGGCCAAGGCAAATAGGCGTGTCATGAAGTCCCCCGTTAGCGTCCCGAGCGTCCGTGCCCGCCAATGTTCGAGGCAGGCCATAGGTTCCTACCCAGCGAATCATTAAACAGGGCCGAAGACCACCCCGCTCGCATGGGCCCGGGCCGCCCTAACACCTTGTCCGGTAGCCACTAAATCGCGCGTCTTAACCAGTCGTTAACCTTCGTAAATCAGGTTCGCTGTAAGATTGTTTTGAGGTGATTCGGCGTCGCTTCGGCCGGGCGGATCGGCGCACCAAGGACTTCCCGATGAGCAAGATTGCGGCTCTCCTCAACCGCAAGCCGACGGCGATCAAGCTCGCCGACGGACCGGACAACACCCCGATCGACGTCGACGAAGAGCTGTTCTCCACGATCGGCGCGGAACTCGGCAGCAATAACGAGTTGCTCCGCAACCTCCTGCTCAACGCCAATGCCAAGATCGGCGAGCTCGACGGCATCAAGAACTCCGTCATCCAGCTGGTCGGGCCGGTATCGAAGGCGCTGCGCGAATTCGAGACCGAGAAGGCCGAGAAGATCAATCTTCAGGCCGCGCTCTCTGCCACCCGCACGGCTTACGGCAAGCTTCGCAACGAAGTCAGCGAGCTTGAGCGCAAGACGGTCACCGCCGAGCGCGACGCCGGGCAGCTTCGCAAGGACCTCGCCTTCGCAGAGAACGCCGCCCGCGCGCTGGAGACCGTGCGCGGCGAGCTTTCCATCGACCTCGCTGCCCGCAAGGCGCAGCTCGCCGACCTCGAAGGCCGGCTCAACCAGGAAACCGCCGAGACGCGCTCGCTGCGCGACGAGAACGAGCGCGTCGCCAATCGCCTCGCCTCGGCCGACAAACGCACGGCCCAGCTCGAAGGCGAACTCAACAATCTGCGCCAGAAGCTCGTTCTGATCGAAGACGAGAAGCGCGCGCTGCACGCTTCATTCGAAAAGACCGTGGCGGAAGCCTCGCGCTCCGCACGACGTTTGTCCGAAGCCGAAAGCGCGCTCACCGCGCTGCAAGGCCGCCTGCGTAACGTTGAAGGCACGCTCGGTGAAGTAACCAGCGAGCGCGGCCGCCTCTCCGCCGCGCTTGAAGAGGCCTCCGAACGTCATGCCGGCGAAGTCACCAAGCATCAGATGCGCTTCGACGCCTTGCAGGCGCGCGCTGCCGCGAGCGACCGCCTGCTCTCCGAGACGCGCGAGCAGCTTGCCTCGCGTAGCGAGGAAACCCGTTTGCTCGAGCGCCGCTTGAGCGAGACGACGCTCGAGCGCGACATGCTCGGTTCGCGCGCTGCCGCGTTCGAAGCGGATCTGTTCCAGCGCGACGGCGCGTTGCGCGAAGCCGATCTCGCCAAGACCGCGCTGCTCGAGCGCGCCAGCGCGCTCGCCAAGGCTTACAACAGCAAGGAAGCCGAGGTCGCACGCAACGTCGACACCACGAAGTCGCTCACCGACCGCGTCGCTTTCCTCGAAGAGCAGGTGCGCACCACCCGCGACGGCGTCGAGCGAGAGATCGAAGATCTCAACGAGGCGCTGCGCCGCGAGAAAGTCGAACGCGCGGTGGTGGAAGGCGCGCTCGAAGCCGCCCGCAAGGATTTCGGCCGGCTGATGCGCGAAGTCATGACGCTGGAGCAGCAGAAGCTCGCACGCGATCCGCTGCCGATGTTGCGCTCGGCAAACGCAGCCTAGCGACGAGTTTTCATACGATAAAAAAATCGCCGGGCTTTTGCCCGGCGATTTTCATTTGGGCCGCTGCCCAGCGATTTCGTTTATGCGCCGCCGCCATTACGGCCGAGGGGCCGGATGGGCGCCATCAGGACTTCGGTCGTCTCGCAATTGACGCACCCATAGGTGTGCAGGTCGGTATCGGGCAGCCGCATGTGCGGCTCGATGCCGTGCAGACGCATTGGGCGATCGCAGCGAGCACACCTGGCGAAGCTGGGGTGCAGGCCGGTTTCCGTTGGGTTGATAAAGGTGGTGGTCATGGGGGCACGCTACGCCCTTCCCGGCCGGCGTCAACCTAATTCTGAGAATTCCACAATAAAATCAACTACTTACATTGAGTAGCCTGCGGATATTGAGAGGGATGCGTCATCCCCTTGATCACGCGCATTTGAGCAGTCTACTCTCTTTGAGTAAGTGGCGTCAGGAACTAACTAGTGGCATAAGAGTTCCTATAGCGGCAGGCCACAAGGGGGTCGGAATGTCGTCATCTGATCATTCTCGCGACGAACGGCTGCAAATCATGCTGTCAGCCGACGAATTGGTCGTGCTGGACGATTTCCGCTTCAGGACCCGGATGCCGAGCCGGGCAGCGGCGGTCCGCGAGCTTCTCAAACGCGGGCTGGCTGCCGAGGGCTATCCGGCGACGGTGCTTTGGCGGAAAATCCGCCGACTATGGCGTGACCGGGTGCTTCGCCTTCCGACGGCAATGGAACGGCAACTCAAAGTCGGACGGCAAGTAGCTAGCGCACCAGCTCCCGCATCGCGCGGTCGAGCCCGTCGAGCGTCAGCGGATACATCCGCCCGCCCATCAACTGCCGGATCACGCCGATCGAGTGGGTGTAGCCCCACTCGCCCTCCGGCATCGGGATTGAGCCACACGCAGGCCGGATAGGTGCGCGTCACGCGCTCCATCCACACCGCGCCGGCTTCCTCGTTGAAGTGCTCGACCGAGCCGCCCGGCGTCATGATCTCGTAAGGGCTCATCGCAGCGTCGCCGACGAACACCACCTTGTAGTCGTGCGGATAGGTGTGCAGCACGTCCCAGGTCGGCGTCGTCTCCTGGAAGCGGCGGCGGTTCTCCTTCCACACGCGCTCGTAGAGGCAATTGTGGAAGTAGAAATGCTCCATGTGCTTGAACTCGGAGCGCGCCGCCGAGAACAGCTCCTCGGTCGCCTTGATGTGCCAGTCCATCGAGCCGCCGATGTCGAAGAACAACAGCACCTTCACGGCATTGTGCCGCTCCGGCCGCATGTGGATGTCGAGATAGCCCTTGTGCGCGGTGCCCTTGATGGTGCCGTCGAGATCGAGCTCGTCCGGCGCGCCGGTGCGCGCGAATTTGCGCAGGCGGCGTAGCGCGACCTTGATGTTGCGGGTGCCGAGCTCGACCTCGTCGTCGAGATCCTTGAACTCGCGCTTGTCCCAGACCTTCACGGCGCGGCGGTTCTTGCTCTCGCCGCCGATGCGGATGCCTTCCGGGTTGTAGCCGGAATTGCCGTAGGGCGACGTGCCGCCGGTGCCGATCCATTTGCTGCCGCCCTGGTGGCGGCCTTTCTGCTCTTCGAGCCGCTTCTTGAGCGTCTCCAGCAATTTGTCGAGGCCGCCCATCGCCTCGATCTGCTTCTTCTCTTCTTCGGTCAGGAATTTTTCGGCCAGCGCCTTGAGCCATTCTTCCGGGATGTCGGCCTCGATCGCCTTCGCTCAGCAGTTCGAGCCCCTTGAACACATGCCCGAACACGCGGTCGAACTTGTCGAGATTGCGCTCGTCCTTCACCAGCGTGGCGCGCGACAGGTAGTAGAAATCCTCGACCCGCCGCGAGGCGAGATCGGCCTCCATCGCCTCCATCAGCGTGAGATATTCGCGCAGCGTCACCGGGACGCCGGCGGCCTTGAGCTCATGGAAGAAGGTGACGAACATGCGGGCGACAATTCGCCCTCATGGCCGGCCGCGTCAAGCCGGGCTCACCAGCGATACCGCGCGCTGAGCAAGACCTTGCGGCGCTCACCGTAGAAGCAGCCAAATCTGACGTCATAGCAGGATGCGACATACTCCTCGTCGAGCAGGTTGCGCACATTCAGAGCGAGCCGGAACTGCTTCCAGTCATAGTGGAGACCGGCGTCGAACAGCACCACGCCGGGCACCTCGAACGTGTTCTTGTCGTTGCCGAACGTCTCGCTTTTGGCGCGAACGCCGGCGCCGGCGCCGAAGCCCGCGAGCGGCCCGGACTTGAAGGTATGGTCCGCCCATGCCGCGAATTGGTGGCGCGGAATGGCATAGGGCGTATTGCCTGCGATGCCGTCATTGCTCTCCGTAAAGACCGTATCGAGATAGGTGTACGCGGCCTTCAGGTTCCAACCTGATCCGAGGCTCGCAGTGGCTTCCACCTCGATACCGCGCGAGCGTATTTCGCCGGCTGCCATCATGAAGTTTGGATTATTGGGATCCATCGTCAGGACGTTCTGCCGGGTGAGATCGAATGCCGCGACGGTTATGAACGCGTTCATACCGGGCGGCTGATACTTGATGCCAACCTCAAACTGTTCCCCGGTCTCGGGCTTGAAGGGTCTGAGGTCCGCCCCGGTGCCGAGCTGGGGCAGGAACGAGGTCGCGTAACTGGCATAGGGCGCGAACCCGTTATCAAACAGGTACAGAAGACCTGCGCGGCCTGTCAGCGCTGCGTCGCTTTGCGTCGCGGACGTGCCGGTGCCGACATAGTCGTCCGATATCGTTCGCGCCATGTCGTAGCGAAGGCCGAAGCTCAGGACCCAGCGATCCAGTTTGATCTGATCCTGGAAGTATAAACCCGTCTGCACCTGCGTCTGGTACGTATCCTGATAGCGCCTACCAAGCGTCAGAGCCGACGTGCCGTAATCTGGATTGAAAATGTCGATCGGCGCCGCGCCGTCCACCGAGCGGCCGAAGTCGTGGAAGTTGTAGTACTGCTGATCGAGGCCAAGCAGCAGCGTGTGACGAAGCGGACCTGTGACGAATTTCGCTTCGGCCTGATTATCGACCGCAAGCGAATGCATTTGCGACTGCGCGAAATCGCCGTATCGCACGTAGGTCATGTTATCGGGTTGGAGCCCGAAGCCGGCACCGCCGTTGCCGAACACGCCGCTTTGGTTGTTGTTCTGGAAGCCCGCGTAGCGGAAGTTTTGCCGGAACGTCCAAACGTTGCTCGCCCGGTGCTCGAACGCATAACCGGTCGAGTATTGGATCGGCTCATAGGCGTCGAATCCGGGCTCGCCCAGAAATCTGCTCGATGGAATGTGCCCGTTAGGATTCGACCATAGGGTGCCGCGCGCCGGATAAAACTGGATATCCCAGCCGTTGCGGTCGCGTTGGAAGCTCGACAGCACCGTCAACGTCGTGTCGGCATTCGGCTTCCAGGTGAAGGCGGGCGCGAGGAAGATCCGGTTCTGGCCGACAAAGTCGACCTGGCTATCGTTGTCACGCACTAGCCCAGTCAGCCGGTAAAACAACGTCTTTTCCGCGTTAGCAGGTCCGCTGAGGTCGAACTGGCCCTGGAAGTGATTGTAATTGCCAAACACACCTTCGATCTCGTGGAACGGCTTTTCGAGCGGCCGCTTGCTCACATAGTTGATGATGCCGCTCGGCTCGCCCTGCCCGTACAGAAGCGATGCCGGGCCGCGCGCGACTTCGAGCCGCTCCGACCCGTACGGGTCGAGATTCATGAATGACGAGAAGGAGCTGCCGCGCATCGACAGTCCATCGCGGTAGAAGATGGAATCGTTGCCGTTGGCAAAGCCGCGGATCTGGAAAAATATGCCGCGCGCATCCTGCCCATAAAGCTCGCCTGCAATGCCCGGCGTATAGCGGAGCGCCTGGGAAATATTCTGCGGACTGCCCTGCGCCTTCATCTGGTCGCTGGTGACGACCGAAATTGACTGCGGCGTTTCGATGAGCGGCGTGTCGGTCTTGGTCGCCGTCGTGCTTTGTGTCGCGACGTAGCCGTCGACCGGACCGTAAGGCGATTCCCGCGACGCCGGTGCCTGCACGTCGATCGTCGACAGATCGACCGATTGTGCGAGTGCCAGTCCTGATGTGGTGAGAAGGAAAACAGAAATCAGTGCATGGCGGGAATAACCCGCCATCAAAAACGCCCCGCTACGCATTGCCCCTGCCTGCTTTTTATTTGCGCAGACTTTTGCCTGCAATGGGCCGCAGAGCTACGAAGATTTTATGGGGGGCGCCGGTGAGATTTGGACGCGAAAGACTGGAGAGATTCCAGGCATCCGCGAACCAGTCTTTCGAACAAAGAGATCGAAGATGATTGCGATTAAGAGCAATTACAAAACTATGCACTGCTCCAACAATTTGTCTCACCTGCCATGCGCCAAGCGTAGCATTGCTGTGGAATAGAGGACCGCACCCGTGTTCGTGGCGCTGCAACTGAGGCGCGAGTCGCCGTCGGATTTGACGCGATGACAAGGCCGGCAAGGTTCGGCTAGAACAGTTCCAACGATAAGAGTGGGGCTGGGGGAGGATCATGCGCGAGCGCGCCCGGTGGGGGCTCGTATCCGTTTTGTGCGTGGCGGCGCTATGCGCGCCGGCGCTGTGGAACGGCTTTCCGCTCCTGCAATACGATACTGGCGGCTATCTGGTGCGCTGGTACGAGGGCTATCTCGTGCCGAGCCGGGCCGTGCTGTACGGGCTCTTTCTCAACGCCGGGCAGTGGTGGAATTTCTGGCCGGTCGTCGTGGTGCAAGCCGCGCTGACGACCTGGGTGGTCGCGCTGATGCTGCGGGTCCACGGCTTCCGCCATCCGCTGATCCTGCTGGGCACGATCGCGAGCGCTTGTCCGCCTTCACGACGCTGCCCTGGCTCACCGCCATCCTGCTCACCGACATTTTCTGCGGCCTCGGCGTGCTCGGCCTCTACCTCCTGATCGCGCGCGGCAGCGAACTGCGCCGCGCCGAGCGCATCGGCCTGATCGCCCTTGTTGCCGCCGCCGGTGCGACCCATAGCGCCACCCTCGCCGTCCTGATCGCCATGCTGTTCGCCGCCGGCCTGTGGCGCATCGCCGACCGCAACCGCATCGCGCTCACGCGCCTGCGCGACGGCCTCGTCGCGCTCCTGTTCGGCGCGCTGCTCGTCTTCGCCACCAATTACGCGATGAGCGGCCGGCTCGCCTGGACGCCGGGCGGGCTCTCGCTCGCCTTCGGCCGCATGCTGCAGGACGGCATCGTCAACCGCTATCTCGACGACCACTGCCCGGACGCAAAGCTCAAGCTTTGCCCGTATCGCGCCGAGCTGCCGCGCAACGCCGACGCCTGGTTCTGGGGCAATCCGACCTTCATCAAGCTCGGCCGCTTCGCCGGGCTCGGCGACGAGATGGGCAAGATCGCGCTCGAGAGCCTGCGCGAATATCCCGCCATGCAGGCGCAAGCCGCCGCCAACGCTTTCGCGCGCCAGCTCATCAATGTGCGCTCCGGCGAAGGTGTCGGCAACGACGTCTGGCACACTTACGCGATCATCAAGCGCCACACGCCCTGGGCGGTGCCGCAGATGCAGGCCGCGCGTCAGCAAGCCGGCCCGCTCGGCTTCCCCGCCATCAACAACCTGCACTATCCGCTCGGACTGCTTGCCCTCATCATGCTCCCGCTGCTCCTCACCATGCGCGGCGAGAGCTGGAGCAAGATCCGCGAATTGGCCGGCATGATGGTGATCGCGGTGCTCGCCAATGCCGCGTTCTGCGGCATCCTGTCCAATCCGCACGACCGCTATGGCGCGCGCATCATCTGGCTCATCAGCCTCACCGTCGCGATCGCCGCCCTGCAATTCGCCGCCGAGCGCAAGACCGCACCGCAGCTTGACCCTTACGCGCCCCCAGTGCGTTAAGGCTGGATGGCCGAACGCCGCAGCCGCGACGTCCTGATCTGGAGCGCCACCATCGCCGTCATGGCGCTGGTCCTGCTCGCGCCGGCGCTGTGGAACGGCTTTCCGCTGATCTATCCCGATACCGGCGGCTATCTGGAGCGGCCGCTGCTCGGCACCCTGGAAATGGGCCGCTCGGCGCTGTACGGCGCGTTCCTGCTGGCCGGCGCGCCGCTCTCTTTCTGGCCGAACATCGCCATCCAGGCGCTCATCATTGCTTGGCTGATTTTCCTGGTTCTCCGCGCCCACGACCTCGCGCGGCCCGGGCTCGCCCTCGCCATCGTCATTGCGTTGGCGCTGACCACCAGTCTGCCGTGGTTCGCCAGCCAGCTCATGCCGGACGTGTTGTTTCCCGGCAGGCGTGCTCGCGATCTATCTGCTGATGTTTCACGCAGCGACGCTGCGCCGTTCCGAACGTGCCGCGCTGGTCATCCTGATCATCTTCGCGGTGGCCTCCCACATGGCCGCTGCTCGGTGTTGCGCTAGGCCTGGTGCTTCGCGCTCTTCTTGCTTCGCATCTTTCCGATCATTCGCGTGCCGCGACCCACTGCCGGCCTTCCGGCGCTGGCTCTGGCGCTCGGCCTTCTCGTCGCGCCGCTGTCCAATCTCGCCATCACCGGCAATCTTCAGCTTCACGCCCGGCGGCGCCAGCTTCTTCTTCAACCGCCTGGTCGAGGACGGCATCGTCACGCGCTATCTCGACAAGAGCTGCCCCGACCCGACGCTTCGCATCTGCGCCTACCGCGCCGACATCTCGACCGGCTACGACGACTGGCTCTGGAAGAACGACACGCCGTTCTGGAAGCTCGGCGGCTGGCAGGGCTATAGCGACGAGCAGCGCCGCATCATCCTCGCGACGCTCGTCAGCGATCCCGCTCGCGCATCTCACCACGGCGGTCCGCGCCACGCTGCTGCAGTTCGTCTCCTTCAAGACCGAGGTCGCGTTCCTGGCGGGCGAAAACGGCTACACGATCGGCACCATCCGCGAACGCCTGCCGTCGCTTTATCCGGCGTTGATGGCGGCGCGCCAGCAGGCCACGCCGTTCAACGTAGCGCCCGCTCAACGCCGTCCACATTCCGGTTGCAGGGCTGTCGATCCTTGGACTCGTCGGCGTGCTGTTCTTTCGCCGGAATTTGCCCGACCGCGCCGTCGGCGCTCGCCGCGACCGCCGTGTTCGCGCTGATCATCAATGCGGCCGTGTGCGGCGTGTTCTCCCATGCGGCCGACCGCTATCAGAGCCGGCTGGTGCCGATCGCCCCGCTCGCGCTTA
This sequence comes from uncultured Alphaproteobacteria bacterium, assembly GCA_963847325.1. Taxonomy (GTDB): domain Bacteria; phylum Pseudomonadota; class Alphaproteobacteria; order Rhizobiales; family Xanthobacteraceae; genus Pseudolabrys. The sequence continues at coordinate 748,761 of CAWJZD010000008.1, read as the reverse complement.
TGATCGTCGCGCTCAGCCGCCGGAGAAGGTCATGAAAATTCTTTGCATTGCCGCCGTGCTATTAATCGCCGCCACGCCAACCAGGGCCCAGACAATCATGCAAGAGCTTGCCCCCACCGGAAAACTGCGCGTCGCCATCGCGGTCGCGCCCGCGCCCTCGGCGCAATTCGCCATCAAGGACGGCGCCGGCGGCTACAAAGGCGTCGCGGTGATGCTCGGCACCGCGCTCGCGAAGAAGCTCGGCGTACCGGTCGAGATCATCCCGCATGACGGCTCGGGCGAGATCCAGAACTCCGCCGCCGACAACAAATGGGACGTCGCGTTCCTGCCGGTCGACGATGAGCGCAAGAAATTCGTCGACTTCGGCAATGCCTATCACCTCCTGCAGAGCACTTACCTGGTCGCGCCCGGCTCCAAGATCGCCAGCGTCGAGGCCGCCAACGCCGCAGGCGTGCGGATCGGCGGCGTCGCCAACACCGCGACTTTGCGCACCTCGAAGAAGACGGCGCCGAACGCAACCTTCACGGATTTCAAGGCGGTCGATGAGGCGATCGCCGCGATGAACAGCGGCCAGCTCGATGCCATCGCGCTGTCGCGCGAGTCGCTCAGCGGCGTGGCGCCGAAAATCCCGGGTTCGCGAGTCCTCGACGGCGGCTTTTTGAATTCGACCACCTCGGTGTGCGTGCCGAAAGGCCGCCCGCAGGCGCTGCAATATGTCAGCGAATTCATTGAGGAAGCCAAAGCCTCCGGCATGGTGCGCAAGGCGCTGGACGAGATGGGCTTAACGAATTCGCAAGTCGCACCGGCTGGAATGAAGTCGTGATCCGAATCGTCGCCCTTGCCCTGCTGCTCGCGAGCATCACGCCCGCGGCGGCTGCGCATTGGCGACCGCCCGCCGGCACGACGTTCGCGATCATCCTGTCCACCGCGCCGAACCGGGTCGTAACCGACGCGCAAGCCGTCGACATCGACCTGTTCGAGGCCAAGCCAACCACCGTTGGGGATCTCAAGGGGCAAGGCAAACGCGTCATCTGCTACATGAGCGCGGGCTCGTGGGAGGAATGGCGGCCGGATGCCAACAAGTTTCCGCGCAGAGTGATCGGCAAGCCGCTCGATGATTGGGAAGGCGAAAGCTATCTCGACATCCGCGCGCTCGAAGTCATCGGACCCGATCATGATCGCGCGGCTCGAGCAATGCCACGACAAAGGCTTCGACGCGGTCGATCCTGACAATGTCGATGCCTATGAGATCGGCCGCAAAACCGGCTTTCCTCTCACCCGCGCGGACGCGATCCGCTACATGCGTTTTCTTGCGCGACGAAGCCCATCGGCTGGGCCTCGCCATCGGCTTGAAGAACGCGACCAGCATCTCCGACGACGTGCTGGACGTGATGGACTTCGCCGTCACCGAAGACTGCTTCGATCAGGGCTGGTGCCGCGATTCAAAGAACTTCATCGACGCCAACAAGCCGGTCTTCGCGATCGAATACACCGACAACGGCATTGCGTTCGCCGCCTTCTGCCGGCAGGCCGACCGCGTCGGCCTGTCACCGTTGTTGAAGCGGCGCAATCTCAACGAATGGGAGCGCCGCTGCCGTTAGACGGTGGCTGCCGCCTTCGCCGCTCGTCGTGAGGTTACGACAGGCACCTCCGGCGTTCGCACGTGCTCGGGCCGGAAGCCGACCCCGATGATGCGCGCCGGAATTCGCCGCAGCACCGGGAACATGCGGAACAGCCGGAACGGCCACGGCAGCGTCAGCTTCTCTTTCGTCATCAGGACGCGGCTGATGATCCGCTTCTGAATCGTGAGCTGCATCGCCTGCGTGAGCTTCACCGGCAGGAGCCGCCGCTGCTCGACCGCGTGGAGATGCTGTTCGTTCACCTCGCCGGCCTTCAGCGGCTCCGCCAGAATGTTCGCCGCTGCCACCGCGTCCTGAATGGCGAGATTGATGCCGACCCCGCCGACCGGCGACATGGCGTGCGCAGCGTCGCCGATGCAGAGCAGGCCCGGCCGGTGCCATTGCCGCAGCCGGTCAACCGCGACGGTCAAGAGCTTCACGTCGTCCCAGCTCTTGATCTCGCCGACGCGCCGCTTCATCGCCGGCGCGATCTCGGCAATGCGGGCCCGGAACGCCTCCAGGCCGCGCCGCCTTGACGGATTCCATCCCGCCCTTCGGAATGACGAAGGCGCATTGCCAGTAATCCCCGCGGTCCAGCATGACCAGCAGCACGCCGGCTTCGGCGCGGCCGAACACGCCCGGGCGGTCGCCCTTCTTGCGGCTGAGCCGGAACCACAGCACGTCCATCGGCGCGCCGTAGTCCTCGCTTGGCAGCCCGGCGAGCCGCCGGATGTCGGAATGGCGGCCGTCGCAGCCGACCACGAGGTCGGCGCGGATTTCGAGCTCCTTGCGCGGCGTCCTGGCGCGCACGCCGACCACGCGGCCGCGCTGCTCGATCAGAGCGGTCGCTTCCGCGCGCATGCGCAGGTCGAAGCGCTTCTTGTAGCGGCGGCCCTGGTCGGCCAGGAAATCGAGGAAGTCCCACTGCGGCATGAAGGCGATGAACTTGCAGTGGGTCGGGACGTAGCGCAGGTCGCCCGAGCGTGACCTCTTCGTCGCCGATCTGAATCCCGACCGTCTCTACTTTCTGATGCGGCAGCTTGAGGAATTCGTCGAGCAGCCCAAGCTCGTAGATCAGCTCGAGCGTGGACGGATGGATGGTGTCGCCGCGGAAGTCGCGCAGGAAGTCCTTGTGCTTTTCCAGCACGACCACGTCGATGCCGGCGCGCGCCAGCAGGAAGCCGAGCATCATGCCGGCCGGCCCGCCGCCGGCGATGCAACAGGTGGTGTGGATGGTTTCTGTCGGCATCCGGCCCAAATCCTCCCCGGACAAGAACTGCTACGCCACGCCCAGCTTCTTCTGCAAGCTGGTCGATGACGTCGTGTATTGAAACACGAATTTCTTGTCCGGATAGACGTACTGCGAAGCCTTGCGCGCCATCAGCGCGGCTTCGTGGAAACCCGACAGGATCAGCTTCAGCTTGCCCGGATAGGTGTTGATGTCGCCGATCGCGAAGATGCCCTTCTCGCTGGTCTCGAAGGTCTCGGTGCCGACCGGAATCAGCTCTTCGTTCAAGCGCAGGCCCCAGTTGGCGATCGGGCCGAGCTTCATGGTCAGCCCGAAGAACGGCAGCACGGCGTCGCACGCGATATCGACGGACTGGCCGTCGGTTGTCTTGACGATGACCTTGCTGAGCTGACCGTCGCTGCCTTCGACCGCGGTCGCCTGTCCCATCACGAAATCGATCTTCTTCTCGTCGACCAGCGCCTTCATCTTGTTGACGCTGTCCGGCGCGGCGCGGAATTCCGGCCGCCGGTGCAGCAGCGTCAGGTGCCCGGCGATCGGCGCGAGATTGAGCGTCCAGTCGAGCGCGCTGTCGCCGCCGCCGGCAATCAGCACCTTCTTGCCGCGGAATTCGTCCATGCGGCGCACCGCGTAGTGCACCGACTTCTTCTCGTATTCCTCGATGCCGGGAATCGGCGGCCGCTTCGGCTGGAACGAGCCGCCACCGGCCGCGATCACGATCACCTTGGCTTCAAAGACCTTGCCGCCATTGGTCGTGACGCGAAACAGCGGGTCGCCGATCCGCTCGATGCTCTCGACCATCTCGTTGAGGTGGATCTGCGGATTGAACGGCTGCGACTGCAGCATCAGCCCGTCGACCAGGCCCTGCGCCGAGACTTTCGGCATGCCGGGAATGTCGTAGATCGGCTTTTCCGGATAGAGCTCGGCGCACTGGCCGCCGACCTTGTCGAGGATGTCGACGATGTGGGTCTTCACATCGAGCAACCCGAGCTCGAACACGGCGAAGATGCCGACCGGACCGGCGCCGATGATCAATGCGTCTATCTTGATGGGCTCGCTCATGCGGGCCTTCTAACGGCTGGCGGACGGTGCGAAAAGGGGTAACAAAGCGGCGTTTAGCTGCACAATAATTCGAGACCCATCCACCGTGAACGACAAGCCCGCCAAAGTCCTGCCCCGCCTCGCCGATTATCCGCACCAGGTCCGCGACATCATCCGCTTCCGCGACATGGATGCGCAGGGCCACGTCAACAACGCGGTCTATTCCACCTATTTCGAGACCGGCCGCGTCGCCATGTTCCGCAATCCCGACCTCTCGATCGGCGTGCTGGGCGCGACCTTCGTGCTGGCGCGCGGCGAGATCGATTATCTCAGTGAGCTGCGCTGGCCCGGCGATCTGGTGATCGGCACGGCGGTCAAGGAATTCCGCCGCCGCTCCTTCGTCGTCGCGCAGGCGGTCTTCCAGGGCGAGACTTGCGCCGCCTCCGGCGCAGTTCACGATGGTGACGGTCGACATGGAGACGCGCAAAGCGATCGAGCTGCCGGCGGAAGTGCTCGCCCGGCTCGAGCCGTGGAAGCTGCGCGCCTAAGTGGCGGCTAAGCCTGCTTGTCCGGCGTCGTCACCTTCAGCCCGTCGAGCTCGTCCGTGACCTTGATCTGGCACGACAGCCGCGAGTTCGGCCGCACGTCGTAGCCGAAGTCGAGCATGTCCTCTTCCATCGGCGAGGGTTCGCCGACCTTCGCGCGCCATTCCTCATCGACATAGACGTGGCAGGTCGCGCAGGCGCAGGCGCCGCCGCACTCGGCCTCGATGCCGGGAACATTGTTGCGGATCGCCGTTTCCATCACGGTCGAGCCGGTCTCGGCGTCAACAGTGCGCGATTTTCCGTCTTTGTCGGTGTAGGTGATTTTCGGCATGCAGGAGGGAGCGGTCGGGAGAGCGTCTGATCGTTGGGAGCCGCCCCCTATATAGGCACTCTTCCGCGTGCGCCAGCGCGGCGCCTCAGAACGGCGACTGTTCCTTCAGAACGAACGCGATCTCCGCGCGCGCTTCCGCGACCACCTCGTTGAGCTCCTTGAGCGCGATGGCGTCGCCCGCGATTTCGACCAGGGTCGCGGCGTCCGCCACGCGCCAGGCGCCGATCCCGCGCGCCGAGCCTTTGAGCGCATGCGCCAGCTCGGCCTTGGTCCTGGCGTCGGCGCTGGGCAGCCGTTTCATCATCATCGCGCCCTGGCGGTCGAACAGCGCGAGCACCTCGCGCGCCAGCGTCTCGTCGCCCATCGTCATGGCCTTGAGGTGTGCGCGGTCGATCGCGGCGATGTCAGTCTGGCTCTGCATCCGCGCAGCATAATCGGGAAGCCTCGCGCGACCGTTAAGCCCGGAGCGTGGCGTGCCGCTTCCGCACGGAGGCGAAAAGTGCGTGGCGCCACAATGGTTAACGAAATTAACGATGATGAAATTTCCCGTAACGGCGGCGGTTTCCTTCGTATTGCCAAGCCGATAGGATGAAAAACGAGGCCGGGCCCGCGCGTTTTCCGTGGGTTTCCCGTGGCATTTGGCTCCGCGCTCGCGACTTTGTCCGGCGTAAACCGAGGCGACGACCTAAATGGCGAATATCCCGCAAAAGTCGAACGACCCTGCGCAGCAGACGCTGTCGGCCATCGAGGAGGCGTTGCGCATGCGCGAGCCCGAGCCGGCGCCGAGCCGCATCTGCCGCGCGCGAGCAGGCCCAAGACCTGTTCCAGGACGACGTCGCCGCGCCGTCATGGAACGACGACCGTCCGCGTCCGGCCAACGATGATCGCGAAGCCATTGGCAAGATCCTCCAGACCCTGCAACGCCGCCCCTCCCGCACCCCGTACCTCATCGCCACCACATTCGCGATCCTGTGGGTGATCGGCGGCGTCGCCTTTGCCCTCCTGTTCCGCAGCAAGCTCGCCGAGTTGCTGGCGCAGCCCGACGTCGCCGCCGCCCTCCTCACCGCAACCGCCGCCGCCATTATTTTGCCGGTCGCCGTCGCCTTCGCGCTCGCCCAAACCGTCCGCCGCACCCAGGAGCTGCGCAACGTCGCGCAGACCATGGCGGAGGTGACGATGCGGCTCTACGAGCCGGAAACCGCCGCCCGCGAGCAGATCGTCAATGTCGGCCAGGCGGTGCGCCGCGAAGTCGCGGCCATGGGCGACGGCATCGAGCGTGCGCTTGCGCGCGCCGCCGAACTCGAGGCCCTGGTTCATAACGAGGTCTCGGCGCTCGAGCGCGCCTATAACGACAACGAAGTCCGCATCCGCGACCTGCTCGGCGAGCTCACCAACCAGCGCGACACCCTGGTCGGCCAGGCCGAGCAGATCCGCAACGCTATTTCCAGCGTGCACCTCGGCCTTTCGCACGAGATCGGCAACGTCAGCGACGTCGTCGCCGACCGCGTCAATGACGTGGCGCAGCGCGTCACCCGCTCCCTCACCGAGAAAGGCGAGCACATCACCATGGCGCTCGGCCGCGCCGGCGATGCCATGATCGACGCGCTGTCCGAGCGCGGCTCCACCCTGCTCGACCGGCTCGAAACCACCAGCGACCGCGCCACCACCGCGATCGGCTCAGCCAGCGAACGGCTGACCGACAGCCTGACCTTCAAGACCGACCACATCCACGACGAGTTTGCCGACCTGTCCACGCGCCTGCAGCAGATGATGGGCAGCAAGCTCGAGCAGGTGCATCAGGGCTTTGCGCAGAAAACCGACGCCGTGGTCGAGAACATGGCGCTGCGCTCCCAGCAAATGACCGAGCGCCTCGCCGGCACCGGCGCCAAGCTCAACGAAACCATTACCGCCCGCGTCGACGAAGTGAACAACACGCTGCGCACCACCGGCGACAGCCTGGTGCTGGATCTGAGCCTGCGCGGCGGCGACGTCGTTTCCAAGCTCGAGCAGACCGCCTCACGCATCACCGACACGATCGTGGCGCGTGGCAACAAGGTCGCCGACACGTTCCGTGACAATGCGACGCAACTCAACGATACGATCGAGCAGCAGTCGAACAGCGTGCGCGACATGCTGGCGACCCGGCTCGGCGCTTTCGACGACGTGCTCACCCGCGGCGGCACCGAGCTGTCGGAGAAGATCGGGCGCGAGTTCGACGCAGCTCGGCAATCTGATCATCCGCAATGTCAGCGAGTTCGACCGCACCGTGAAGACCTATGGCGGCGAGCTGGTCGACAAGCTCGGCGAGCGCACCCAGGAAGTCGGCGACTCGATGCGTCAATACGTCGACACCTTCGACCAGCGCGTCACCAGCCGCACCGAAGACATCAGCAAGACGCTCGACACCCGCCTCGGCCAGTTCGAGACCATGATGGGCTCGCATGCCGCCGATCTCGGCAAGACGCTCGCCGAAGGCGGCAAGGAAACGCTTGCCGCACTCGACAAGCGCATCGAGGACGTAGGCGCCACGATCGAAAAACGTGCCGAGCAGGTCGCCACGCGTCTCGAAGCGAAAGCCGTGCAGATCGATGACACGCTCGGCGCCCGCGCCGGCGAGGTGGCGAGCAATCTCGACACCCGGATCGACCGGTTCGAACAATTGCTGGTCGGCCGCGCCGAGGACGTCACCACGCAGATCGAAGAGCGCAGCAAGGCCGCGGCCGATGCGCTCAACGCCCGCATGGAGGAACTCAGCTCCTCGATCGAGCGCAACGCCGGCACTGCCGAGCGCGCGCTCGGCCAGCTCTCGACCACGTCGAGCGAGGCAATCCGCATTTCGGCCGGCGAGGCCGAACGGGTCCTGCGGGGCGTCTCCACCGAGGTGGCGGCGAGCTTCATCGGCAAGGCCCAGGAGATCGCCGACACCGTCACGCGCCAGACCAGCGAGATGACCACCCTGCTCTCAGACAAGAGCGGCGGCGTGCTCGCCTCGATCGTCGAGAAGGGCAAGGAATTCTCCGAGACGATCACCAGCGCCAGCGAGATGGCCGTCAAGGCGATCGAACAGAGGGGCCAGGTCTTCACGCGCGACATGCTCAACAACAGCGAGCAGCTCGCGCGCATGATCAACGAGGCCGGCGAGGTTGCGACCGGCACGGTGAGCCGCACCCTCAACGAGCTGCAGGACGTCGCCACCACCGCGATCGAGCAGTCCAAGCAGGCCGCCTCGGCCAGCGTCTCCGAGATGATGGAGACCCACAACAGGCTGCGGGCCGACTCCACCACGCTCTACGAGCGGCTGCGTGAAGCCAACGTGCTGCTGCAGGAAGTCCTGTCCGGCGCGCACCAGAACATGGCGGCGCTCGAGAACACCATGATGCTGCGCGTCACCGACTTCGTGAAGGCGATGACCGAAGTCAACCAAGGCACCAACGCCGCCTCCGGTATCGTCGAGCAGAACATCGGCGCGTTCCGCGAGATCACGGCGCGCGTCCTCACCGACCTCGGCCAGCTCACGCTGCAGTTCGACCAGCACGGCCGCGTTCTCGCCAAGGCGATCGAGAACATCGAGCGCTCCAACATGCGCACCGAGGACGCCGTCAACGAACGCCGCGTCACCCTCGACTCGCTCATCTCGACGCTCGACATCCGCACCGAGGATCTCGATCAGCGGCTCAAGCGCTTTGCCGGCCTGCTCGACGAGTCGCTCGACGCCGCCGGGTCGCGCGCGCGCGAAATCGCCCGCCTCGTCTCGGAATCCAGCGTCGAAAGCGCCCACGTCATCTCCGACCAGTTTGCGGCGATGCGCGAGGCCGCCGAGTCCGAGCGCCAGCTAACCTCCGACTCGATGCGCTCGGTTTACGAGCAATCGACCGGCGAAAGCCACACCATGCTTCGCGAAGCGGCCGACCGCTTTGGCGAAATCATGGAAGCAATGAAGCAGATGACCACGGAGATGCAGCGCCAGCTCGAGACGACGCGCGAGGATTTGCGCCGCGGCATCATGGAGCTGCCGCAGCAGACCGCCGAAAGCGCGGCGGCGATGCGCCGCGAGCTCGAGACCACCCGCGAGGAATTGCGTCGCGGCATTCTCGAACTACCGCAGGAGACCGCGGAAAGCGCCATGCAGATGCGCCGCGTCCTGGTCGACCAGATCGAAGCGCTCGCGGAGCTCAACCGCATCGTTGCCCGCCACGGCCGCAACCTCGACCAGGCCGATGTGGTGCGCCGTCCTGCTCGCGAGCGGGATGAGAGCGCCGCTGCGCCGGTCCGGGAAGCGGCGCCCCGCGCGCCACGTCCCGATGCCGCCACCTTCGCGCCGCGTCCGCGTCCCGAGGCTGCTGCGGCGAGCGCCGCGCAGCAAAAAGGCTGGCTCACCGACCTTTTGAACCGCGCTTCGCGGGAGGAAGACGAGGAGCCTGCCCTGCCGCGCCAGGCGCCACCCCCGCCGCCCGTCACTGCGTTGCGCAACGACGAGCGCACCCCGCGCCACACCATCGAGTCGCTCAACTCGCTGTCGGTCGATATTGCGCGAATGATCGACCACGATGCCGCGGCGGACCTGTGGGACCGCTACAAGCGCGGCGAGCGCAACGTCTTCACCCGCCGGCTCTATACGCTGCAGGGCCAGAAGGCGTTCGACGAGATCCGCGTGAAGTACCGGGCCGACCGGGAATTCAAGCAGACCGTGGACCGCTATATCGCGGAATTCGAGCGGCTCCTCGAGGACGTCGCCCGCGACGACCGCGGCCAGGTCGTGGCCCGCACCTATCTCACGTCGGAGACCGGCAAGGTCTATACGATGCTGGCCCACGCCGCCGGCCGGTTCGACCAAGGGTAATCGCTAGCGTACCAATCAAAACGGCCCCGGATCGCTCCGGGGCCGTTTTTGTTTGCGCCTGCTATCGCGCCGGCTGTTGCGCGCCGCCACCCCCGCCGCCGAACAACAGCCGGCTGGGGTTCTTGTCGATATTGTTCACGGTGCGGTCGATGTCGTTGAGCGTGCGCCGGAAGTCTCGCGAGATCAGATCGATCTGGCGCGTGCCGGTATTGGCAAGCTCGTTCCACTCCTTGACCAGCGAGTCCGTTTTCTTGTCGAAATTGGCGAGCAGCTTCTGAAGCTCCGGCGCCGTTTCATTGCCGAGCTTGTCAGCCAGCGCCTTGATCGAGCGCGCCGCCTCGCCGATATCGCCGCCCTTGCCGTCCGATCCGCCGGTCAGACTTTCGATGCCGGTCAGAGCGTTGTCGATACGCCCTGAGTTTCTTGCCAGCGCCTCGGTAAAGGTCTCGATGTTCTTGAGCGCATTGCGGAAGGTGCCGCGGTTCTCGATGATGAAATCGTCGATCCGTTGCAGCACTTCGCGGGCGCCTTGGGTCACGTCCTGCGTCGCGGCGAGCGAGGCATCGAGCGTCGACGGGTTCTGCTTGGTGCCCTCGAGCGGCGCCTTATCCGCGCTTCCGCCCGTCAGCGCGACGGCCGCGATGCCGGTGAGGCCCTGAAATTCGACGCCGGCGCGGGTATCAGGCCGTACCTTCACGGCCTTGTCGACCGAGATCATCGCGATCACTTGCTTGGGATTGTCGGCGCTGAGTTTGATGCTCTCGACTTCGCCGACCCGGATGCCGTTGAACAGCACGGCGCTGCCGGTGCGCAGGCCCGACACCGAGCTCTCGAACAGGACGCGATAATAAGACCGCTCGCCCCCGCCGCCGACATGCTGAAACCAGTAGACGAAGCCGAATACGGCGACGACCACCGCCAGCGTGAACAATCCGATCAGCGTGTAATTGGCTTTGGTTTCCATCGTGTTTCTCTAACTTAAGCTCGGTTGCGCGCCTTGCATCACCGCGCGGGCGCGCTTGCCGCGGAAATATTGACGCAGCCAGGGGTGCTGCGATTGCAGCATGGTCTCCATCGGCCCGGCTGCGATGATCTTCTTGTCGGCCAGCACCGCGATGCGGTTGCAGACCGTATGCAGGCTATCGAGATCGTGCGTCACCATGAAAACGGTCAGGCCGAGGGTGCGCTGCAGGGTTGCGATCAGGCTGTCGAAGTCACCGGCGCCGATCGGATCGAGCCCGGAGGTCGGCTCATCGAGGAAGACGATCTCCGGGTCGAGCGCAAGCGCGCGCGCCAAAGCAACGCGTTTGGTCATGCCGCCGGACAGTTCGGATGGGAACTTGTCGCGCACATCGGCGTGAAGCCCCACCATCTCGAGCTTGGCGACGACCAGCTCGTCCATCAGCCGCTCGGGCAGATCGAGATATTCCCGCATCGGGAACTGCAGGTTTTCCCGCACCGTCAGCGAGGAAAACAGCGCGCCGTGCTGAAACAGCACGCCCCAGCGCCGCTCGATGGCGGTGCGCTCTTCATCGTCGATGTTCAGCATGTCGGTGCCGAACACCTCGATAGTGCCCTCACGACGCGGCAGAAGGCCGATGATGGTGCGGGTGAGCACCGACTTGCCGGAGCCGGAGCCGCCGACAAAGCCGAGGATCTCGCCGCGATAGACGTCGAGATCGAGGTGGTCGAGGATAATTGTGTCGCGGAAGCCGACCACGAGGTCGCGCACCTTGATCACCACTTCCTTGCCGGGATTTGTCTGGACCGCCATCGTCACATCCCGATCGCGGCAAAGAAGATGGCAAAGAAGCCGTCGAGCACGATCACGAGGAAGATCGATTCAACGACGGAAGCCGTGGTTTGCGAGCCCAGCGATTCAGCTGAGCCCTTCACCTCAAAGCCCTGCACGCAGGCCACAACGCCGACCACCAGCGCCATGAACGGCGCCTTGATCAGCCCGACCTTGAAGTGGTCGATCGTGATCGCTTCGCGCAGCCGCTGCAGGAACACGTCCGGATCGATGCCGCCGTAGAGCCATGCCACCAGCCCGCCGCCATAGAGCGCCGCCAGCGAACCGATGAAGGTGAGGATCGGCAGCGCGATCACCAGGGCCATTATGCGCGGCAAGGCCAGAACCTCGACCGGATCGAAGCCCATGGTGCGCAGCGCATCGACCTCCTCGCGCATCTTCATCGATCCGAGCTCGGCGGTGAAGGCCGAGCCGGAGCGGCCCGCCACCATGATGGCGACGATCAGGACGCCGATCTCGCGCATCACCAGGACGCCGACCATGTCCACTACGTAAATGTCGGCGCCAAACTTGCCGAAGTGGAAGATGCCTTGCTGCGCGATGATGCAGCCGATCAGGAAGGTGATCATCAGGATGATCGGCACGGCGCGCCAGCCGGCATTGTCGAGGTGATGCACCATCGAGGTGAAGCGGAAGCGGCGCGGATGCGTAAGCACGCGGCCTAACGCGACCGCCACCGCGCCAAGCATGTTCAAGACGGCGTGGAAGGAATGAAACGACCGTGTAGATCGTCGCGCCGATCGAACCCAGTGCGTTGCTGATCGGGCTCGACTCGTCGTGGGCATCCCATTTGGCCAGATCGATGCCGCGCACCTCATCCATCAGCGGACGATAGGTCTCGCTCAGGCCCACCACTTCGGTGGCCGCGCCGCGGCTCTTGAAATCCCGCACCAGCCGTTCGAGCAGCCACGCGCCGTAGGTATCGAGCCGTTTCACCGCCGCCATGTCGATGGTGACACGGCGAGCTTCGGCATGCTCGCTTTGCGCGGCGACCAGGTGCTCGAGCCGCAGCGCTTGAGTCGCGGTCCACTCGCCGGCGCCGGACAAAGTTAACCGGTCGCCGTCTGCCCTGCCGTTGAGGATTGCTTCGCCGTTCACGTCAGCGCCTCGCCGCACAATCTCCACCCGCCCCGCGTTAGCGAAAGCGCGCATCGCCCCAAAGTTTCATGTATTAACTTAATATCATGCGCCAAGCCGCGGCGGGTATGACGCTAACTAACAAAGATGGTTAACGGCAAAACTTTGGCTCTTTCCGCGACAGTTGAGCGCTGGCCGATTGCCGGCGCCTTCACGATTAGCCGCGGCGTCAAGACTGAAGCCGCGGTCGTGGTGGCCAAATTGTCAGACGGCGCCTTTACCGGGCGTGGCGAATGCGTCCCCTACCCGCGTTATGGCGAGAGCGTCGAGGCCGTTGCCGCAGCCCTCGAAGCGATCCAGGGCGACATCAGGAATGGCCTGGACCGCTCCGGCCTGCAAAGTGTCATGAAGCCAGGCGCGGCGCGCAATGCGCTGGATTGCGCGTTCTGGGATCTGGAAGCCAAGCGCGCCGGACAGCGCGTTTACGAGCTCGCCGGTCTTGCGCCGCCCCGCCCGCTGGTCACCGCGTTTACGATTTCGCTCGGTGAGCCCGACGTTATGGCAGAGGCCACCGCGCGAGCCGCGGATCGACGGCTTCTCAAGATCAAGCTTGGTGCCCCAGGCGATCCGGGCCGCATCGCGGCTGTCCGCAAAGCCGCGCCGAATACGACGTTGCTGGTCGACGCCAATGAGGGCTGGACGATTGATAATCTTGCCGAGAACATTAACGCCTGCGCGCGCGCCAATGTCGCACTGATCGAGCAGCCGCTTCCGGCCAACGCCGATGCGGCGCTTGCAGACTTCAAGCGCGCCGTTCCGATCTGCGCCGACGAAAGCGCGCATGATCGCGCTTCGCTTGCCGCGCTCGTTAACAAATACGACGCCGTTAACATCAAGCTCGACAAGACCGGCGGCCTCACCGAGGCGCTGGCAATGGCTGATGAAGCGCGAAAACTGAAGCTCGACATTATGGCGGGCTGCATGGTCGCAACCTCGCTTGCGATGGCCCCCGCCGTGCTGCTGGCGCAAGGCGCACGCTACGTCGATCTCGATGGGCCGCTACTGCTTGCGCGCGATCGCGAGCATGGATTGCGTTACGAAGGCTCGCTCGTTCATCCGGCAGACGCTGTGCTTTGGGGGTGACTCGTTCGAAAAATCCTTGTTCCATTTTGAGCCATGGGAACGATTTTGGTTAACAAAGCCTTTCGGGGTTTTTTGAGTTGGGTTAGGCTTCTCGAATAAGGACCGCACAAGCGCGGCCGGCGTTGGACAGGGGACGGGGCATGCGTTTCCGCAGTTTCATTGCGGGCGCAATTTTATCGGTCGGCGGAGTTTCATCCGCGTCGGCCACCATGGTCATTTCCGAAGATCGCGGCGGCCAGATCGGTCAATACCTGCAGGCCTTCGCGACGCTGCGCTCGTCCGGCGAAAACGTCGTGATCGACGGCAACTGCTTCTCCGCATGCACACTGGTGCTCGGTCTGGTGCCGCGCGAAAAAATCTGCGCGACGCCGCGCGCGCGTCTTGGCTTTCACGCCGCGTGGATGCCGGATGAACACGGCCGGCCGGTGACGAGCCCGATGGGCACGCAGGCGCTCTGGACGATTTATCCGAACAAAGTCCGCTCCTGGATCAGCAAGAACGGCGGCCTGTCCCGCAAGATGCTGTTCATGCAAGGCGCCGATCTTCGCAGCGTCGTTGCGAGCTGCGGCGAGACCCGCACGGCGCGCACCAAGGACAAGCTAAAGAGCCGCACGGTCGCGCGCGCCATGCGCTACAGCGCAAGCGCCTCCAATAGCGGCCGCTAGCGCCATCGCCAGATAAGCGAGACTGCCGTAGCGGGCGAACAGCACGCCCGCGAGCGTCGTCATGCATGCCATCGTGATGCCCATCGCCACCGCAAGATAGGCTTGCGCGGTTGCGCTCTGCCTCGGCGCGGCGTGCCGCGTAATGAAGATCAATACGCCCAAATGCGTGGTGCCGAACGACAGCGCGTGCAGAAGCTGAAGCAACGGCAGCAAGGCGAGCGGCGGATCGGCCGCCATGGCGAGCCAGCGCAGGATGGCGCCTGCCGCCCCGATCAGCATCAGTGCGGCCGGCGTCAGGAATGACGGCAGCCGGCCCTGGAATGCGAACAGCACGATCTCGGCGAGGACACCCAGCGCCCACAGTGCGGCGATCGTCGAGCCATCGAGACCGGCCTGGGTCCAGGCCAAAGTCGAGAAGCCGTAAAAGACGGCGTGGCTGCCCTGGATCAGGCTCGAGCCGATGATGACGGCAAGGAAAGCCGGATCGCGCAGCAGCCGCCGAAGCGGAGCGCTCTTGCCGTGCGGCTCGGTATGCAGCGGCTCGACCAGGAACGCGGCCAGCGCCGACAGCGCGAGAGCCGCAACGATGAGCCAGATCAGGTCCCGCGCCGGAATGAGGTCTACGGCAAAGCCGGCGAGCAAGCTCCCGGCGATGAAGGCGAACGAGCCCCACAGCCGGACCGGGCCGTAGGCACGACCGCGCCTCGGCAGGCCCTTCAGCGCATAGGTTTCGGCCAAGGGCATCGCCGGCCCAAACGCGGCCGCGGCGAGTGCCACGCAGACCAGAACCACCAGGAACCCTTCTGCGAGGCCGACCACGGCATAGCCAGCCGTGGCCACCAGCAAAGTCCCCCACATCACCCCGCGCAGCGCGTCGTAGCGGTCTGCTAGCCGCGCCATGGCGGGGATGGCCAGGATGCGCACCAGCATCGGCACCGCCAGCACGATCCCGATCTGCTGGGCGTCCAGCCCCTTGGCCTTCAGCCAGAGCGGAAAGAACGGCAGGTAGATGCCGAGCACGACGAACAGGGCGACGTAGAGGGCCGCCAGGCGCACCGAAAAGCCGTCCAGCCGGCGCAGGGAGGGAAATTGCCGCATCGGAGCTTAATCTAGCCGCGAATCACCCTGCGCCGCTGATATTCTCCCCGACGGGGAGAACCATGCGTCAGGACACACTTGCCAGGCGCACCGAGCCGGCTACGGAGCCCACCTCCGTGCCGTCCGCCGAAGCGCCGGTAGATTACGACGCGCTGTGCGCCGCGCTCGGCGCCACTGCGCGCGGCCGCGCGTTTCTCGACGAGCATGCCCGCCGCGCGCGACGCAAGGACACCGCGCTCGCGCTCCAGGCGCTGTCGCGTCTTGAAGAGCAACTGCGCAAACGGGATACCGCAAGCGAAGGCGCGGCGCGTTTCCGCGGCGAACTGCGCGCGCTGCACAGCGCCGTGGTCAGCGCGCGCACCAACTTCATGAGATTTGAGGGCATGCTCGCCAAGCGCGAGACGGTGATGGCGCTGTTCGACATGCTCGAGCTGCGCATCACCGAGATGCTCGCCGAAACTCCCGGTGAGGCCGAGCCGCTGGCGGCGAACGAGAATGACCTGCTTGCGGCGGCCGAGACGCAGGCGACGTTGTCTGCAGTTCACGCCGCGCTCGTGACGGAACAGCCGCTGCCATCGCCCGCACCACGCCGCGACCTGCTGGTCGAACCTCCGGCGAAGGTGGATCCGCCCAAACCGATAGCGAAGCTGGAAAGCCGCCCCCCGGAGCCGGCAGCTCCAGCTCTTGTTGCCCTGGAGACGCATCTGCGCGCGGAGGAGCGGGAAAAGCCGGTGGCGCCCGTAATGGCGGCGCCCGCACTGTCCGAGCCGGACTCCTTCCCCGAGGAAATTTTCGCGCCGTCACGTCCTGAGCCGGCGCAGGCACGGCAACAGGACATCGTCGCCCTGATCAACGCGCTGACCCAGGCTGAGAAGATCGCGCTGTTTTCCTAAAGTCAGGCCGCGATCAGCCGGTCGAACAGTTCGACGTCGATATTTCCGCCGGACAGCACCGCCACGACGATCTTGTCTTTCACCGGCACCTTGCCGGCCAGCAGCGCTGCGAGTCCGATCGCACCGCCCGGCTCCACCACCAGCTTCAGTTCACGGAACGCAAACGCCACCGCGCGGCCGACTTCCTCATCGCTCGCCGCAACCCCCTCGCCGATCAGTTCGCTGGTGATCGGCCACGTCAGCTCGCCGGGCGTCTGCGTCATCAGCGCGTCGCAGATGGTGCCGCTCATCCTGGCATTGGTCTCGCGGTGTCCGCTGCGGAACGAGCGCGCCGTATCGTCGAAGCCCTCGGGCTCGGCGGTGTAGAACTTCGCGCCAGGCACGCGCGAATGGATGGCGAGCGAGATGCCGGCGGCCAGGCCGCCACCCGAGGCACCGATCACCACAATGTCCGGCAGCCAGCCGAGCGCGGTCAGGTCTTCGACGATCTCGCGGCCGATCGTGCCCTGCCCGGCGATGATCGCCGGATCGTCATAGGGCGGCACCAGGGTCGCGCCGCGCTCCTCGGCGATTTTCTTGGCGATGGCGGCGCGATCTTCGGTGATGCGGTCGTACAGGATCACCTCGGCGCCGAGCGCGGCGGTGCGATCCCGCTTTGCCTTCGGCGCATCCTTGGGCATCACGATCACGGCCCGCATGCCGAGCAGCTTTGCCGCCGCAGCGACGCCTTGCGCATGATTGCCGGACGAGTAGGCGACCACCCCGCCGGCGCGCTGGTCCGCCGGGATCTGCGAGATCTTGTTGTAGGCGCCACGAAACTTGAACGAGCCGGTGCGCTGCAGCGTCTCCGCCTTCAGAAACACGCGCGCGCCCACAGTGGCGTCCAGCACGGGTGAATTGATCAGCGGCGTGCGCACCGCCACGCCGGCAAGCCGCGCTGCCGCGGCCTCGACGTCGTCGGCGGTGGGGCGAGTCTGTTCGGGCATGGGCAACGGTAGCGCCGGAAGGTGCTGCTTCACAAGCACATACCGTATTGTTCCGTCACGCCCGGCAACCTAGGCTGTTGCGGTCAAGCAAAGGGGGCACCAATGAAATTGCAATACGCGATCGCGCTTTCGGTCATGTCCGGCATCGTAATCGGCGCTGGAGCAGTGACGGCCATCAAGGCCCAGGCCAAGCCGCCGGGATATGCGGTCATCGAAATCGACGTCACCAACGTCGAGGCTTACAACAAGGAATACGTCCCACTCGCCACCAAGGCCTTGGGCGACGCCGGTGCAAAATATCTGGTGCGCGGCGGCAAACAGATGCCGGTCGTCGGCGACGCGCCGCCCTCACGCGTTGTCATCGCGCAATTCGAGACCTTGGAGAAAGCGCACGCTGCCTACACTTCGCCCGCCTATAAAGAGGCGAGCGCGGTCGGACAAAAATACGGCAAGTTCCGCATCTGGACCGCTGAAGGCGTCGCGCCTTAACCGGTCAGGCGGCGAGACGGTTCTGCCGCGCCAACGCCACGTGGCTGAGGAAGGCCTCGGCGCTTGCCCGCCAGCTGAGTCGTTCGGCGAAGGCCCGGCAGTCGGCGCGCGAAAGCTGTAGCGCGTCAAAGCAGGCGCGGCGCAGATCCTCATCCAGCGCACCGACCGGCGCCGTTCCGATCACATCGCGCGGCGCCGTCACAGGAAACGCCGCCACCGGCACGCCGCTCGCCAGCGCTTCCAGCAGCACCAGTCCGTAGGTGTCGGTGCGGCTCGGAAACACGAACACGTCGGCCGCGGCGTAGATTTCGGCGAGTCTCTCGCCGTGCTGCGCGCCGAGATAAACCGCATCCGGAAACTGCCGCTCCAGCGACGCACGGGCCGGGCCGTCGCCCACCACCACTTTGGTGCCCGGCAGATCGAGCGACAGAAACGCCGGCAGGTTCTTCTCGACTGCGAGCCGGCCGACCGTCAGAAACATCGGCCGCTTGCAGCCGAGATCGGTGTCGCGCGGCCTGAACAATGTCGCGTCAACGCCGCGCGGCCATAATTTCACGTTCGGGAAATGCCGCGCGGTGAGCTCGGCGGCCAAGGTCGGCGTCGCGGCCATGACCGTGGCGCTGCGGCCATGAAAATCGCGCAGCCAGCGCCACACCAAAGCTTCGCTCCATTGCCGCGGCACAGGGAGCCGCTCCGCGATGTACTCCGGAAATCGCGTATGGAAGCTGGTCGTGAACGGCAGCCCGCGCCGGCCGGCCAGCCGCCGCATCGCCGATCCGATCGGCCCTTCAGTGGCGATATGGATCGCGTCAGGCTTGATCTTATCGAGCCGGCGCTCCATCGCACCCGGCGGCAGCAGCGACAGCCGGACTTCCGGATAGTTCGGCAGCGGCACGGTGCGGAATTCCGCCGGGGTGATGAATTCGATTTCGGCGCCGAGGCCGGCTGCCTCTTCCGCCAGATGCCCGAGTGTCGCGACCACGCCATTGACCTGAGGCTTCCAGGCGTCGGTTGCGATCAGAACCTTCATGCCGCCCTCGGCACCAGGGCAACGGATGGCGTATCGCTGTGCTCGCGGATCCAGGTGAGGATTTCAAACTGCCCGTCCGGCGTTTCGCCGACCGCGGTGCAGCTTTCGACCCAATCGCCGCAATTGATGTAGCGCAATCCGAAATCGTCGTGGATCGCGGGCGTGTGGATGTGGCCGCAGATCACGCCATCCGCATTGTGCTTCTTCGCTTCGGTCGCCAGCGCCTTCTCGAACGCGCCGATGAAATTCACCGCGTTCTTGACCTTGTGCTTGGCCCATTTCGACAGCGACCAGTACGGCGCGCCGAACACGCGGCGCAGCCCGTTGAAGATGCGGTTGGCGGCGAGAGCCAATTCGTAAGCCTTGTCGCCCAACAGGGCGAGCCACCGCGCCTGCGTCACCACCAGGTCGAACATGTCGCCGTGCACGACCAGCAGGCGTTTGCCGTCGGCGGTCGTGTGGATCGCGCTCTCCACCACTTCGATGCCGCCGAAATGCGTGCCGTAATAGTCGCGCAGGAATTCGTCGTGGTTGCCGGGGATGTAGACCAGCCGCGCGCCCTTGCGCGCTTGCCGCAGGAGCTTCTGCACGACGTCGTTGTGGCTCTGCGGCCAGTACCACGACGAGCGCAGCGCCCAGCCGTCGACGATGTCGCCGACCAGATAAACGGTGTCGGCTTCGTGATATCGCAGAAAATCGAGAAGCTTCTCGGCCTGGCAGCCGCGCGTGCCCAGATGAATGTCGGAAAGAAAGAGAGCGCGGTAGCGTTTCGGCTGTTCGTCCGTCACACAGAAATCTTTATGCCGTTGCTCATGCAAACCACGTAGCAACGGGACATCTCAGCTTCATGACAAGCCGCGTCATGATTCGTTAATGGTTAAGCCGCCAGCGGGCGCGGGAATCGTCTGGCGGAAGCGCACCAAAGTGTAGACGCCGAACGGCTTCACCTTGCGGCGCTCGATCAGTTCGATATCGCCTTCGCGCCGCGCCCAGGCTTCAAGCCGCGCGAACGGGAACTCCGGCCGCAAGCCGAGGTGGCGCGCATGTTTCGCCGTAGCGCGCTCGATCGCGGCGGCGATACCGCGCTCCGAATAGAGGTGATTGACGAGAATGATCTGCCCGCCGCGCTTGAGCACCCGCGCGCACTCGGACAACACCTGCTCCGGATTGGCGACCAGCGTGATGACGAATTGCGCCACCACGCAGTCAAAGCTCTGATCGTTGAACGACAAGGCTTGCGCATCCATCACGTGCAGTGCCTTGACGAAAGGATATTTGCCGCTGGCAAGCCGTTCGCGCGCCCGCATGATCATCGGCTCGGAAATGTCGATGCCGGTGATCTCGGTCGTGTGGTCGTAATCGTCGAACGAGAGTCCGGTGCCGACCCCGATCTCGAGAATTCGCCCGCCGACCTGACGCGCCGCGGCAGCGGCGGCGCGCCGGCCGGTGAGGAAGATGGGCCCGCACAACGCATCATAGATCGGCGCCCATTTCTGGTAGGCGCGCTCCATCACCTGGAGGTCGGGATCGGGGATATCAGGAGGAATCGTCGGAGCTCATTGCGTTCGAGCTAACAACCGCAGACGACAGGCCGTGACGAAGACCCCCCGCTTGCGCGTGGCGCGACACGCCCATAAGACCCATTCCTGACATGTAGGGAGGCGTTCAATGGATCTCGGTATCAAAGGCCGCAAGGCGATCGTCTGCGCGTCGAGCCGCGGCCTCGGCAAAGCCTGCGCGATGGAATTGGCGCGCGCCGGCTGCGACGTGGTGATCAACGGCCGCGATGAGAAGACGCTGGCCGCAACCGCGGCCGAGATCAGCAAGGCGACCGGCGTAAAGGTCATTCCGGTCGCCGCCGATGTCGGCACTCCCGAAGGTCAGGCCAAGCTGTTTGCCGCCATGCCCTCGCCGGACATCCTCATCAACAACAATGCCGGACCGCCGTTTCGCGATTTCCGCGAGCTCAGCCGCCAGCAGATGATCGACGGCGTGATCGCCAACATGATCGTCGCGGTCGAGCTGATCCAGAAGGTGATCGATCCGATGACGCAGCGCGGCTTCGGCCGCATCGTCAACATCACCTCGTCCTCGGTGAAGGCGCCGATCCCGGGCCTCGATCTGTCATCCGGGGCGCGCGCCGGCCTCACCGCCTTCCTCGCCGGGGTCGCGCGCACCGTCGCCGACAAGAACGTCACCATCAACAACGTGCTGCCCGGCCCGTTCGAGACCGACCGGCTGCGCAGCAATATCGAGACGACCGCGAAGAAGCTCGGCAAGAGCTACGATGAAACCGCCGCCATCCGCAAAGCGGCCGTGCCGGCCAAGCGGTTCGGCACGCCGGAGGAATTCGGCGCCGCCTGCGCGTTCCTGTGCTCCGCGCAGGCCGGCTACATCACCGGGCAAAACCTGCTGCTCGACGGCGGCACGATCCCGACCGCGTTCTAGCGTCTTCAAAAACAAAAAGGCCGGCCCGAGGGCCGGCCTTTCGATTCTCAGTGTTCGACGATTACTTCGTCACCAGTGCGGTCTGGCGCACCGGCGCCGGCGCGCCCCAGCTGTAGGTCAGGCCGACGGTGACGATATCGACATGCGATTCGACCGTACCGCTGTAGGCAACGAAGCCAAACGATGGATGGCCAGGCACGATATTGACCGGCGCATCCTTCACGAAGATATGCGAGTAGCCGACGTCAAGCTTGAGCTGCTGCGTGATGTTGTAGCTGAAGCCCGCCGACAGCCAGATGCGGTCATTGTCCGGCACCAGCGGTGTGCGCACGTCGTCGGTAACCGGCGAGATCTCGTAGGCCACGCCGGCGCGCAAGGTCAGCGCCGGATTCCAGCGATACTCGGCGCCGAGTGCGAAGAACCAGCCGTCGTCATACTCGAACGCCACCTGAGCCGGGACCGGCGCGCCGTTGACCGGGGATGTCCCGATGCGGCTCCAATGGCTCCACTCGATCGTGCCCAGCACCGTCCATTGCGGACCGAGCTGCTGACGAATGCCGAGCGAAACGATGTCGGGCAGTTTGACCGTCAGATCGACCGGGGCGCCTGAAAAAACCGGATCGATCCTCATTGTGCCGTCGAGATCCAAGTCCATAGCGGACCGCCAGCCAAGTCCGATCGTGGTTGTCGGCGTCGGCGTCAGCGTCAGGCCGGCGGTGAAGCCATAGGTCCAGCCGTTGCCTTCTATGTGAGCGGTCGCGGCAAAAGGTACCGCATTTCGGGTCAAGCCGGCGTCGGCATACATGATCTGCACACCGGCACCGACGCTGATCCAGTTATTGATCTGCCAGGCAATGCTCGGTGTCGCGTTATAGGTCCGCAGATGACTGCCACCGGCCGCATACTCATTCCCCGCCCAGCCGCCGGGGAAACTTACCGCCAGGCCGAACGGCGCATTGACGGACATGCCAATCCAGAAATTGGGCGAGACCTGATAAGAAAAATAGCTCGCAGGGACCAGCGCGCTCTCAGCAGTGTTGCCGGTACCGCCAAACGCCGCGAACGGAGTGGCCGGGTCGGGAGTGTTCTTCGAGCTTCCGAAGATACCGCTGGCGGTAAGGCTCACCTGCGTGCCGGCGAACTGCGTCATGGTCGCCGGATTCCAGAACATCGACGAGATGTCGCAACCACCGGCCGCGACGCCCGCGAAGCTCGCGCCCTGACCGCAAGCGCTTTGCTCGCGAAGCGCAAAGCCGCCCGCGTGAGCTTCGGCAACGATGATGCAAGCAAAGCCTGCCGCGCCGCCTGCGCGCAGCAGCGATGAAACCCGACCCGATGACATGATTGCCTCTCCCCGTGCGCGCTGTTTCCGCGCGTCCTCGAGGCATATTCTTTGCGACTGGCGCGGAAATAGCCACGGGCTGCTGTGCGCAACGGGGGCTTCAGGGCGCCAATTTGGGGGAGTGTTGCAAGCCTGTCACAGTTAGCGGCCTGCCCGGGCCGCCAATCGCCCCACGGGCATGCCGGAGCGCCTGTGCTAAGCCACTGCGTTCTGCGGGGTCTTCAGATCGGGGTGGAAACGGTCGCCGATGAATTCAACGCCCAGCCGGTTCGGCGTCCGCCAGACGACGCGGCACTGCTGCTTGAACCCGTCGTGCTCCACCAACAATGTGAATTGATCGGGAATCCCGACCTGTCCCGCGACCTCGAGGCACGCGCCGACAGCCGAAAGGTTTCGCACCCGGCAATCGATGGTGCCCGCGCGGTTGAACGCGATCAGTCCTGCCTTGAGCGTGCGATGACGCTGCGCCCTTCGCCGATCCTGCTTCGAGCATTTGCGCCTCCACTTCCCCACCGGCACCTCCTGGCCGCCGGCAAAGCTCGTCCAACGGGCCGATTATCCGCCCAGCGGTTTATTAGGCCGTGAAAATGATTTCGAATTTCTGACGCTGTGGATTGGCAAAACGGTAACCACAGGAAGCCGCAATAATTCGAGGCTTCGGCAAGGTGACCGCTGGAGGGGACCCGGCAACGCGGCAGGGCTTACTCCGGTATCGCGCCGAGCAGATACACGGCGTTGAGCATGGGCCCGCGCCGCAATCCCTTTTGACCGAACCACTTGTCGTAGACCTTGACGACCTCACCGCTGCGGAAGATTTCCGCCAAGGCGGCGTTCACCGCGACACGCATCGAAAAATCACCGCGCGGAATGATCAGCGCGTAAGGCTCGATCGACAGGTCGTCCGGCAATAGCGCGAGCGCGCGGGGATTTGCAAACTCTGCGCCGACCAGAAGCAGCTTGTCGCTGGCGAGCGCATCGACTCCGCCGCGCTCGAGCAGAATGACACCCTCATCCCGAGTCCCCACCGCGACAATCGTGGTCGGAGTATTGGCGAAGGCGTTACGAACCGCCGTCTCATTCGTGGTGCCGCCGATCACCGCGACTTTCTTGCCGGTCAGATCTTTGGCCGAGGCAATGCCTGCATCGCGCTTTACAAGCAGGCCCGTGCTCTCAACGAAAATGGTGCTCGAAAAATCGACCTGCTCCATGCGGCTCAACGTGATGGTGCTTGCACCACATTCGAGATCGGCCTGGCCGTTAGCGACCATTTCCATCCGGTTGTACGTTGTGACCGGCACCCATTGGATCTTCAGCGCGTCAAGCTTGAGCCGCCGCTGCATGGCGTCCACGACCAGCTTGCAAAGGTCGACCGAGTACCCGACCGGCTCGTTGAAGGCGGTCGTAAATGAGAACGGCGTCGCATCGGTACGGTGCGCGACTTTGATGCTTTTCAAGCCGGCAATCGCAGCAAGGCGGCCTTCCTGCGCATGAGCGGAGCCGAGCAGGCCGCTGCAAAACAAGATCAGAAGTGAAAGTCGCAGATGCGTCATCTTCATGGTCCCACCATCCTTGAAGCATTGTGCTGTGAATGGTCTGCGATTGTCACCATCCTGAAAATTGGACCTAAGGGACAGGCGCATCCGCTCGGTTTTGACGAGCGGACCCGAACAAAACGCATATCCGCCTTGCCCCCCGTCTCCTCCCCGTTATGATCGCCCACCTTTCCCCCGGCCTGCGGCCGCAACCTTAAATCGGAGTGAATGTTCATGAAGCTCGTGCGTTACGGCGCGCCCGGCAAGGAAAAGCCCGGCATCATCGACGCGGACGGCAAGATCCGCGACCTCTCGCGCGTCGTCAAAGACATCGACAGCGAGATGCTCGCCTCAGGCGGCCTGTCGAAGATCAAGAAGGCCAACGTCAAGCGGCTCAAGCCGGTCGCCGGCAAGCCACGGCTTGGACCCTGCGTCGGCAAGGTCGGCACGTTCTTTTGCGTCGGGCTGAATTACTCCGACCATGCCGCCGAAGCCGGCATGGCAGTCCCGAAAGAGCCGATCGTGTTCTACAAGCCGCGTACCGCGATCTGCGGACCGAATGACGACACCATCATGCCGAAGGACTCCACCAAGCTCGATTGGGAAGTCGAGCTCGGCATCGTGATCGGCAAGCGCGCTCGCTATCTCTCCAAGGACAAGGCGAAGGACGCGATCGCCGGATATTTCCTGCACAATGACGTGTCGGAGCGCGCCTTCCAGATGGAGCGCAACGGCACCCAGTGGAGCAAGGGCAAAGGCGCCGAGACATTCGGCCCGATCGGCCCGTGGTTCGTCACCAAGGACGAAATCAAGAACGTGCAGAACCTCGACATGTGGCTCGACGTCAATGGCCAGAAGCGTCAGCGCGGTAACACCAAGACGATGATCTTCGACTGCAACCATATCGTCTGGCACCTGTCGCAGTTCTTCGTAATGGAGCCGGGCGACATCATCGTCACGGGGACGCCGCCCGGCGTCGGGCTCGGCATGAAGCCGCCGCAATTCCTCAAGGCCGGCGATGTCGTGACGCTCGGCATCCAGGGCCTGGGCGAGCAGAAACAGAAGGTCGTGGTGGGCAAATACTAGGCGCAAAGAAAAACCCCGGGCTCTCGCCCGGGGTTCTATCTTTTGGAGTCCTGCGGCGCTTAGAAGCGGTAGTTCAGGCCTGCCCGGACGATGTGGGAGGTCATATCGACGGCGCCGGGGCCCGGCGCATCGGCCGCGCCGAGATCGGCATAGAGATATTCGAACTTCACGCTCCAGTTCGTCCACACCATGTATTCGAGGCCCGCGCCAGCCGTCCAACCCACGCGGGTCTCGCTCACGGATGCAGCGCCGACGCTGTTCTCGACGCCGGCGAACGCCGCGCCCGCGGTGATGTAGGGCATCATGCTACCCCAGCCGGCATAACCGATGCGGCCGCGAGCAGTGCCGAACCACGTGATTTCGCTTGTGCGCGGTCCGACGCTGTCGTCCATATTCGCCCAAGCCAGGTCACCCTCGATGCCCCAGACCCATGAGCCGGTCTGCAGGTTGTAACCAAGCGTGCCGCCGACGAGGAAGCCGGATGGCTCCGGATCGCCGCCAAGGGCGGTCCAGTCGGCAGTGCCGAATCCGTATCCGGCATTGAGACCGACATAGAAGCCGGTCCAGGACGGGAGGCTCGGCGCCACATAGGCTGGCGCCTTGTAGGTCGGAGCCCGCAGGTCAGCTGCGTTGGCCGCAAACGGAGCAGCCAGCATCGCTGCCAGAACAAGCCCGGTCTTGATCAGTTTGGATGTCATTGTCTCAGCCCTTCCGCGAATTGAGTTAGAAGCAACGGGCGACCGTGCGGTGTCCCCCGGGCCTGCGAATCAGTTGCGAAGCGCGCGAACCGCGTCCGCACGCGCAACCTGACCGGTTTTGGTTAAGGGCCAGTTAAGGTTAACGGCCGCCCAAAGGCGGCCCTATCCCCGGCTCGACAGCACGGCCTCGATCGAGATGCGCGACCACGCGGTCGTGCGTTCGCGAAAAGCCAGATAGGACGTGTGAATTCGCCGGGTGATCTCGTCACGGCCGGCCAGCTCGGCCAGGACATCGGCGGCCTGCCGGCGAGCCCCGTCGATCAGGTCCGGACTGAAGCGGCGTAATTTCACGCTGTGTTGCGCAGTGAGCACAGTGAGCGCTTCGGCGTTGAGCCGCTCCATCTCCGCCAGCGCAAAATTCGCTTCGGTCGCGCAGGCGTGAGCCACGATGGCTTTGCCGGCGCTGTCGAGCGACTCCCAAGCCTTGAGCGAGATGATGCACTCGCCGGTGCCGTTCGGCTTGTTGAAGCCCGGATAGTAGTAGAACGGCGCGACGCGATAGAGGCCGAGCGCAATGTCGGAGCCGGGCCCGACAAACTCCGCGGCGTCGAGCACGCCGGACTGCAGCGATGAGAGAATTTCGCCGGGCGGCGTGGTCTGCGGTGTCGCGCCGAGGCGGCGATAGATCTCACCGCCGAGCCCAAGCGAGCGGATCTTGACGCCGCGCAGATCAGCCAGCGCGTTCATCTCGCGGCGAAACCAGCCGCCCATGCACACGCCGGTGTTGCCGGCCATGAACGGCTTCGCGCCAAACGGCGCGTAAAGCTGGTCCCAAATCTGCTGCCCGCCGCCGGCGTCGATCCACGCCACATGCTCGGCCGGCGTGAGGCCGAACGGCACCGTGGTGAAGAATGCCGCGCCCGGCATCTTGCCCTGCCAGTAAAACGACGCGGTGTGGCCAAGCTCGGCGACATTATTGCCGACCGCACCGAGCACTTCGAAAGCCGGCACGATTTCGCCCGCCGCATAAACGGTGATGTCGATGCGTCCGCCGGACAAAGTCTTGATACGCTCGGCGACCCGCTCCGCCGACATGCCGGGGCCCGGCAAACGCTTCGGCCACGACGTGACCATTTTCCACTTCACGGTTTGCGCGCGGGCAATCGACGGCATTGCGATTGCGCCGAGGGCGCCTGCGGCGACGGCGGTGCGGCGGGTGATCTTGGTCATGTGGTCCTCACCAGAATTCGTGGAAATGATGCAGCGGCCCGTGGCCTTGCCCGACCTTTAGTGTGTCGGCCTTGGCGATGGCGGCGGTGACGTAAGCTTTCGCAGCGTGCACGGCTGCAACGAGATCGAGGCCTTTTGCGAGGCCTGCCGCGATGGCTGAGGACAGCGTGCAGCCGCTGCCATGAGTCGATTGGGTCGCAACACGTGGCGCGGCCAGCCGCACGTCCGTGCCGAGCCTGGTGCCGATCAGAAGATCGACGCTCTCGGCGCCCGCGGCATGGCCGCCCTTGATCAACACGTTGTTGGCGCCGTGCGTGAGCAGTTGGCGCGCCTGGATGGTCATCTCGTCTTCATTGCGCGCGATGGAAGCGCCGGTGAGCACGGCCGCTTCAGGCAGGTTCGGCGTCACCACCAGCGCCAACGGAATGAGCTCGCGCCGCAAAGCATCGATCGCGTTATCGGAAATGAGCTTGGCGCCCGAGGTCGCCACCATCACCGGATCGAGCACGATGTTTTTGGCCTTATGCCGCCGCAGGCTTTGCGCCACCACTGCGATGGTGGCCGGCTGCGACAGCATGCCGATCTTGACCGCGCCAACATCGAGGTCGTCGAAAACCGCATCGATCTGTTCGGCAATGAAAGCGGGCGGAACGTCGTGGATGCCGGTGACACCGCGGGTGTTCTGCGCCGTCAGCGCCGTGATCGCGGAGGCGCCATAGACGCCGAGCGCGGCAAAGGTCTTGAGGTCGGCCTGGATGCCGGCGCCGCCGCTGGAATCCGATCCGGCGATGGTCAGCGCGATCGCCGTCATGCCGCGCCTCGCTGAGCAAGCGCGCGATCGACAATGCCGCGCAGCTCCTGAGCCGCGGCCTTTGGATCGGGTGCGAGCGACAGCGCCGAAATCACCGCAACGCCGTCGGCTCCCGCCGCGATCACGTCGGCGGCGTTGGAAGCATCGATGCCGGCAATCGCCGCGATCGGCATCCTCGGTGCGCGTTTGCGCACGACCGCGGCAATTTCGCGCAGGCCGGCCAAACCGACCGGCGCATCGGGGTTGTCCTTCGACCGCGTGGCGAACACGCCGCCGATCGCGACGTAATCGAGATGCTCGAACGGCGCGGCGTTGGCCTGCTCTATCGTCTTGAGGCTGAGCCCGATGATTGCGCTCTTGCCGAGCAGCAGCCGCGCCTCGCCGGCCTCCATATCGTCCCAGCCGACGTGAACGCCGTCAGCCTCGGCGGCCAGCGCGACGTCGACGCGATCATTGATGAGCAGCGGCACATCGGGAAGCGCTGCCTTGATTGCCTTCGCCGCCTCGATCATGGCGCGCGTCGTGCCGTGCTTGTCGCGCAATTGCACGAGCGTCGCAGCGCCGCCAATCAGGCGGGCGAGCTCGCTCAAATCGCGCCCGCCGCGCTGGGCGGGATCGAGCAAGGCGTAAAGACGCAGATCGACCATCACGATACCCGCGCGCGCTCGACCAGCGCCGCAGGATCGAGGCCGTGAAGCGCGTCGAGGATGGCGGCGGCAAAACTGCCTGGCCCCTTGGCTTGCCCGCCGGCGATTTCTCCGGCGACGCCGAGGATCAACAGTCCGGCACAAGCGGCGATGTACGCATCGTCCTCGACCGCAAGGCACGCCGCAACGATGGCGGAAGCAGCGCAGCCCATCGCGGTGACGCGTGCCATCAGCGGATCACCGTTGAGAAGGCCCGCGCAACGCAACCCGTCGGCGATGACATCCGTTGCGCCGGACAAGGCGACGACAGTACCGGTCTGCGCCGCAAAGGGCGCCACGTCGTGCCCGTCCAGGGCCGAAAACTCGGCGCTGTTGAGCCGCACCACATTTGGCCGCTTGCCGAGCAGCGCGCGCGCCAGTTCCGCCCGTGGCGGCGAGCGGTCGATCAGTACCGGATCGAGCACCCATGGCCGCTTGGCGCTTTGCGCGGCCGCGACGGCGATCTCGATTGCAGCGGCACGTTCGCGATCGAACGTGCCAAGGTTGACCAGCAGTGCGTCGGCACTCTCCGCGAAATGTCCGATCTCCTCAGCCGAGATCGTCATCGACGGCTGCGCGCCCAGCGCCAGCAGCACATTGGCGGTGAAATTCTGCGCCACCGAATTGGTGATGCAGTGGACGCGCGGCGTCTTGGCGCGCAAACGCTCGAGCACATCGCCCGCGGCTCGCGCAATGGCGCCTACATCTGACGGGCTGCGCATCTCATCTCCCTCCGCCGGCATGACCCGGATCAGGTTCGTTGGGTTGGCAGGATCGCCTCTCAGTCCGGCCTATGCCGGACACCCCACGAGATTGCGGAAGGAAACGTAGTGGGCACTTCAACTCCGATCAAGAGGCTCGTGCTTGGTGCACTAAGCCCACGATCGGTGCGCTACCTCCAGCAAAACACGACAAGACGAAACGGATATTGCAGCCCGTCGCCATTAGCCTTCTTGACGCTCACCCAGATCTCATCTTTCGCCGTGCCTGCAGTGTGATTGGCCACAAGAGTCAGCGTCTCCAACTGTTCCCCGTTGAGCAGCCACGGGGAAACTGCGCTCGCACAACCTGTGAGCCGCCGGGTGAACTTCACGACATAGCGATTGGTCATCTCGTTATACGACAAGTCGAACACACCGGTGCCATCCAGGAGACTGCCATCGCCGGCAACCTCGGCAGCCATAATCGTGGCACCGAGCGTTCTGTCCGGGCCGGCGGCAGCCGGTCCAATGAACCCTTGCACCGTCGATAGTACGGCCAGGAGCGTTACTGCATTTCCGAACTTTGAGCGCATGTAATTGATCCCTATGTAAGCTGTCAGTTTCGTTGAATTTCGTTCGAGCGGGCCGTCGTCATCCGGTGTCGCTGGCCTGGCTAAGCACTGCCAATCAGCCTGGACCGCCAAACAACGAACAGCTCACGAGCACGGTGAAGCTGACATTGGCTGGAGCGCCTGACTTGTCGAACGTGCTGATCTCAATGGCATGCGACTTTCCGCTGGCCGGTCTCGCAGAGGCTTGACCTCCAGCAGCGCCGTAAGGCGCGGCAACATAGGCGCAATCGCCCAATGGACGACTGAACTCGACGACATACTTGCCGAGTGACGTGTTGCGGGACGCTCTTACGCCGAGACTCCTTAGCGTGGCGCCGTTCGACGAAACGACGGCAGAAAAGCTGGCAAGACCGATATTGCCAAGCGCTGGCGCTGCGTATCCGGCTGTCAAAGCAGCGAGCATCACGACGCGTGATCCACGCGAGATGAAGGTTGTCATGACTTTCCTTCGTGACTTGTTGTGTTGCGGAGTTGTGGTGATCAGAACGACAGCGTGGCCGCGCCTGACTTGATCTCGGCGTGCATCGCGCTCGCGCCGACGATGGTGACGCCGTCGAGAAAATCGGCCTGCTCGTAGCCGCGCGATTTCACGCAGGGCGGGCAAGCCCAGATAGTGCCGCCGCGTTTCTGGAAATCTTCGATCAGCGCGGCGAGCGGCTCGAGCGGAGCCACCTGCGTCAGCCGCTGGCCGCCGCGGCGAACCAGATCGATCGCGGTGCTGGTCAGGAAGATGAAAACCTTCAGGCCGGCCGTCAGGCCGCCATTGGCGATGGTAAACGCGACCGACGAGAGTTCGGAATCGATCCCTTTGGTCACGAGGATGACGAGTTTGTCCGTTGCCATTTTTGCACTCCAGTTCCAATGTGTGAGGACGCTTGCGGGCGCGTAACTACGAGCGGATACGGGGGCTGGTCTTTGGCTGCATCGCCGAAAGGATTGATCGAAAATCCGGAAGGCCGAGGAGCCGGCGTGCCATCGGACGTGCTGTCGAGCGTGCTCAACAGCATCAGGCTGTCGGGATCGCTGCAGTTCTGCTTCATGCCGACCGGCGCCTGGCAGACGCCCGGGAAGACTCCCTCTGCCCGGCACCCGCACCACCGTGATGCCGTTTCATGTTCTGGTCGCCGGCACGTGCTGGATGACGGCAGGCGACCGAAAATGGAATCTTGAGGAGGGCGACGTCGTTGCCTTGCCGTTTGACAGCGGCCACATGCTCGGCGCTGGACCCGGCGGCCGGGTGATTTCGCCGCGCCACGACCTGCCGCCCAAGCCGTGGGTACAACCTCCCGTTCTGCGCTACGGCGACGATGGCTGCAGGCGTGCGGCTGCTCTGCGGCTATCTGCAATGTGACGCCTTGAGCTTCCGGCCGCTGCAGGCGGCGTTGCCGCCGGTGCTTCATGTCAGGACGCGAGGCTCGAATACCTCGCCGTGGCTGCGGGCGGCGATCGAGCAAATGACCGCGGAAGTGGATACGCCACGCAGCGGCGGGCTCTCCATGTTGGAACGCCTCGCCGAAGTCGTCTTCATCGAGTTGCTCAGGCACCAGATCATTGCCGCCAAATCGGAGTCGGCCGGATGGCTTGCCGCGCTGACCGATCGTTCGCTCGGGCAGTGCCTCGCCTTGATCCACGAAGACCCGGCGCGCGAATGGACGGTGCAGGATCTCGCCGCGGCCTCCGGACTGTCGCGCAGCGTCCTGGCGGAGCGTTTCCAGACCGTGCTCGATACGTCGCCGATGCGCTATGTGCGCGACTGGCGCCTTTGCCTGGCCGGAGTGGCGCTCAGCACAACCAAGAAGTCCATCGCCGCGATCGCCGACGAAACCGGCTACGGCACCGAAGCCGCGTTCAATCGTGCCTTTACCCGAACCTACGGAGTCCCGCCGGCAACCTGGCGGCAAAATGCAAAACGCGACCCCTTCGCCCCGCCTCCCGCCTGACCAGCTTGCCAGTCCTGCGTCTTTTTGCTGGATTGCCGCATCACTCAAGACTCGGAGCTGCGCATGACGCCGTTTTTTATTCAGATCAAATGTCAGCTCGGCAAATCCTACGAAGTCGCCAACAAGCTCGCTGAAGCAGAAATCGCTTCCGAGATTTACTCGACGGCCGGCGACTTCGACCTGCTGGTGAAGTTTTACGTCGACGACAACACCGACATCGGTCACTTCGTGAATGAGAAGGTGCAGGTGATTCCGGGCATCCAGGACACCCGCACGATCATCACATTCAAGGCCTTCAAGGCCTAGATCGGCGCCGGCGGCTCTTCCGGCACGCGCTCATACCGCAATTTCTGGGTTCGCTCGCGCCAGAGCACGAACAGACCGGCGGCAATGACAATTGCCGCGCCGACGAAGACCAGCGCGGTCGGCACTTCGCCGAACATCCAGTAGCCAAGCAACAGCGCCCACAGCATCGACGTGTAATCGAACGGCGCGATCACCGACGCGGCGGCGAAACGATAGCTTTCGGTCAGAAAGATGTGAGCAAGGCCGCCGAGCATCCCGAGCGTAATGAGAATGGTCAGCTCGTAGAGGGTTGGCGTATGCCAGGCGAACGGCAGCGTCGCAGCGCCGGCGATCGCGCAGATCAACGAGAAATAGAACACGATCGAGGGCGTGGTCTCGGTGCGGGTCAGCCGGCGGGTCTGGATGACCGTGCCCGCATTGATGAAGGCAGCGAGCACCGCCAGCATCGCGCCGACGGCGGCGGCGCTTGCCAGGTTCGCGTAATGCGCCGGGTCGAGGTGCGGCAACAGCATGATGAGGACGCCGATAAAGCCGACGAACACCGCCGACCAGCGATAAATCCGAACTCGTTCTTTGAGAATGAGCGCCGCCAATCCGACCGTGATCAACGGTGACGCGAACTGGATCGCCGTTACGTCCGCGAGCGGCAAGCGCGTCAGCGCGGCGAAGTTCGAATACATGCCGCCGACGCTCAGCAGGCCGCGTCCCAACTGGCCGAGCGGTCGCTTGGTGTAGATCGCCTGCCGCAGCTCACCGCGATACGCGTAGATGATCACCACGGGCACGATGGCGAACAGGCTGCGAAAGAACACGAGCTGTCCCACCGGTGTCACCTCGCCCATCAGGCGCACCAGCGCGGACATCACCGCAAACAGCAGCGCAGAAAGGATTTTGAGGCCGATCGCCTTGTAGAGATGCATCGGCCTCTAACGCGGCGGGTCCGCAATCGGTGCGAGCGATTTCAGATAAACGCCCATGGCGTTGCGGTCTTCCTTGGTGAGCTGCGCGGTGTTGCGAACCACGTCGACCATGGCGCCGCCGACCGGGCCGGAATCCGGCGTCGACGCATCCTCGAGCATGAAAGCGAAGTCGTCGACCGTCCACTTGCCGAGTTTCGCTTGCGTGATGTTCGGGACGCCGCCCTGCCCGTCCGGACTCGGACCGCCACTGAAGCGCCTGCTGTCGATGATGGCGCCGAGGAAATTGCGCGGGCTATGACATTCGGCACAATGACCGGGAGCGTTCACAAGATAGGCGCCGCGATTCCATTCGGCCGATTGCGAAGCATCCGGCTTGAACTGCGCCTCGCTCAGAAACAACAGCTTCCACAGACCGACCGCGCGCCGCACATTGAAGGGGAACGGCACGTCATGATCGGGCGTGCGGCCCTGCACCGCCGGCAGCGTCTTGAGGTAGGCGAACAGGTCGCGTTGATCTTCGAGCCGCATGAGACGGTAGGACGTGTACGGGAATGACGGGAACAGATGCTGCCCGTCGGGTGACGTGCCCTTGCTCATGGCGGTGACGAACTGCGTCTCGGTCCATTTGCCGATGCCATCGGCCTGGTCCGGCGAAATGTTCGGCACGTAGAAGGTCCCGAACGGCGAGCGCAGCCCGAGCCCGCCGCCAAGCCTGGTCTGGTCTTCCTGCTTCGGTACGGCGTGGCAGGACGAACAGCCGCCGATATGGAACATTGTCTTGCCGTTGGCGAGGTCCGGCGTATGCGGGCGCAGCGCGCTTTCCGCAATCGTCTTGGGAGCGGTGAGAAACCACAGCGCCGCGGCAGCAATAACCGCCAGCACGACGGCCAAGACGAACAGCTTACGAATCATCCCGCCTCCCCTCGGGGCATGATGACGACAATCGCCAGAAGGGAAAGTTGCCCCAAGGCCTAACAGCTTTGCATATTACGCCACCCCGGCCCTGCGGCATTGTTGCAAAGGCGGCGTGAAATATTTGACGCGCGCGGGTGTTATTGGATGACGCGAACCCAACCTCAGTGGGAGGACGTTTCATGGCTCGGATCATTTCGGCGCTAACATTGGGCGGAAGCCTGCTTCTGTTGGGCGGCACCTTGGCCTGGACGCAATCCTCGCCCGCTCAAATGGTCGAGCAGCGGCAGGAAGCCATGAAGAGCCTGTTCCCCAGTTACTATCGGGACATGGCTCAGGTGGTTCGCGGACAGAGCAATGATCTTGCGAACGTCGCAACCAAAGCGAGCCAGGCCAGCGACGCGCTGAAGAAGGTGGCTCCGCTCTTGCCGCAGGGCAGCGGCCGTGACGCGGTTCCGAAGACGCGGGCCAAGCCGGAAGTTTGGACGCAACGCGCCGAGTTTGAGGCGGCTTTGACTAAGCTCGTTGCCGAGACCGACGCGATCGGCGCCGCCGCCAGGAGCGGCAATCTCGATGCGGTCAAGGCGCAATGGCTCAAGGTGGCGGAAGCGTGCGGCGCCTGTCATGGCGGGCCGGCCAAGAGCGGCGGCAAATTCCGCTTCGAGGAGCCGTAGCCGCTTAAGCCTTGGCGGCGTGTTTCTCGATCGCCGCCCAGATGCGTTGCGGGGTCGCCGGCATGTCGATGTGCCGGACCCCATAGGCGCGATAAAGCGCATCGATAATCGCATTGATCAGCGCCGGACATGAGCCGATCGCGCCGGCTTCGCCTGCGCCTTTGACGCCGAGCGGATTGGTCTTGCACGGCACGTTGATGGTCTCGAACTGAAACGCCGGCGCGTCCTTTGCGCGCGGCAGCGCATAATCCATCAGGCTGGCGCTGACGAGTTGTCCCGACGACGGCTCATAGACCGTGTCTTCCATCAGCGCCTGGCCGATGCCCTGCACCGCCCCGCCATGCACCTGGCCTTCCAGCATGATCGGATTGAGCGTCATGCCGAAGTCGTCCACCACAACGTACTTCACGATGTCGAGCGCGCCGGTGCCCGGATCGATCTCGACTTCGACGATGTGCGCGCCATTCGGATAGGTCGGCTGCTCCGGCGTCCATACATCGGCGGTCCGCGACTGTTCGGGTGAAGCGCGCTCCGCAAGATCTTCGAACGAGATCGCGCGATCGGTACCGGCGACCCGCACGACCCCGCCGTCGATTTCCATGTCGCCGCTCGAAGCTTCGAGCGCATCCGCGGCGAGCTTCTTGAGATTATCGGCGAGCTTCTTGACCGCGCTGGTCAGCGATGCGCCGCCGCACGGGATCGAGCTCGAGCCGCCGGTGCCGCCGCCGGTTGCGATCTTGTCGGTGTCGCCCTGCAGCATGCGCACCCGCTCCGGCGGCAGGCCGAGCTGCTCGGCGACGATCTGCGCATAGGCTGTCGCGTGGCCCTGCCCCGACGATTGCGAGCCGATCAGGATGGTGACGCCGCCGTCCTTGTCGAGCGTGATCGTCGCGGTCTCGGGGCCCATATTTCCGCAGGCTTCGATATAGGTCGAGACGCCGATGCCGCGCACCTTGCCGTCTTTCTTCGAGGCGGCCGCGCGCTTCTTGAAGCCGTCCCAATCGATCATGTCCTTGGCGCGGGCGAGCAGCGCGTCGAAATCGCCGGAGTCGTAAATCTTTCCGGTCGGCGTCGTGTACGGCATCGCCTTCGGCTTGATGAAGTTGCGGCGGCGGATCACATCCGGCGCGATGTCGAGCTCGCGCGCCGCCGCATCGACCAGCCGCTCGATGAGATAAGAGGCCTCGGGGCGGCCCGCGCCGCGATAGGCATCGACCGGCACCGTGTTGGTGTAGGCCGCGCGCAACCGCACGAAGGCTGCCGGAATGTCATAGACGCCGGTCGCCATACCGGCGCCGAGCCACGGAATGTACGGCGCGTAACAGGACAGATACGCGCCCATATCGGCGATGATGTCGATATCGAGCGCGAGAAATTTTCCCCTCTCATCGAGCGCCAGTGTCGCGGTGGTGATGTTGTCCCGGCCGTGGCTGTCGCTGACGAAATGCTCGATACGCTCGCCGATCCAACGCACCGGCTTGCCAAGCTTGCGGGCCGCGACGGCAGCCAGCGCGTATTCGCGATAGGGAAACAGCTTGGTGCCAAAGCCGCCGCCGACATCAGGCGTGATAACGCGCAGCTTTTCCGGCGGCAGGTGCAGCACGCCGCAGATGATGTCGCGGATGATGTGGCTGCCCTGGCTGCCGAGCGTCAGCGTAATGCGGTCGCCGTCATATTCGGCGATGACGCCGCGCGTATCCATGTAGTTGGTGACGAGGCGCTGATTGATGATCTTGACCGAGGCCCGATGCGCGGCGGTTTCGAATGCCGCTTTGGTGGCCTTATCGTCGCCGAGCGTGGTCTCGAAAGCCAGATTGCCGGGCCGATCCGGCCACACCTGCGCAGCGCTTTTGTCGAATGCCGCTTCCGCGCCGACGATATGCGGCAACGGCTCCCAATCGATCGAGATCGCCTCGGCGGCGTCGCGCGCCTGCGCCAATGTATCCGCGACGACGAAGGCAACCGCGTCGCCGACGTAGCGGACCACCTTGTCTTCGAGGATCTGGTACGGCGGCACGACGATGTCGGGGCTGATCACGCCCGGTGTCGGCAACGGCGCGAGATCGGCCACATCGGGTGCGGTCAGGACGAGCCGCACGCCAGGCATTGCGCGCACTGCCGCAAGGTCACCGAACGAGAACTGCGCATGGGCGTGTGGCGAGCGCACCACAACTGCTTGGAGTGAACCGGCCGGTGCATAATCCGCGACGTACTGGCCGCCGCCGCGCAGGAGCGCGTCGTCCTCCTTGCGCCGCACCGGCGCGCCGACACCAAATTTCGGGTTCGCTGCCATTACGCGCTCCTTGATGCGCTCTTTGGGCTCGCAGTGCGCCTTGCCGCTTCGCGCCGCGAAGCGATTGCGCGCGACACCACGTAAAACACCGGCGTGAAGATCAAGCCGAAGGCGGTCACGCCGATCATGCCCGAGAACACCGCGGTGCCAAGCGTCTGGCGCAATTCCGCGCCCGCCCCGGTCGCCCAGACCAGCGGCACCACACCGAAGATGAAGGCGAGCGATGTCATCAGGATCGGCCGGAATCGCAGCCGTGCCGCCTCGACCGCGGCCTCAAAGCGGGTGCGGCCGCCGTCTTCGATCTGCTTGGCAAATTCGACGATCAGGATCGCGTTCTTCGCCGCAAGCGCGATCAACACCACGAAACCGACTTGCGTGAGGATGTTGTTGTCGTGCCCTCGCAGTGAAACGCCGACGATCGAGGCGACCAGACACATCGGCACGATCATAATGACGGCAAGCGGGAGCGTCAGACTTTCGAATTGCGCCGCCAGCACGAGGAAGACGAAGACGACGGCAAGGATGAATGCGAACATCGCCGTATTGCCTGCCCGCATTTGCTGGAAAGCGAGCGTCGTCCACTCATAGCTGAAGCCGTCCGGCAGCGTTTCGGCGGCGAGCTTCTCCATGATCTCGATGGCCTGGCCCTGCGAGTAGCCGGGCGACGCGCTGCCATCGAGCTCGGCGGATGGATAAAGATTATAGCGCGGCACGCGGTACGGTCCCGAAATGTCGCGCACCGTCGTGAAGGAGCCGAGCGGCACCGTGTCGCCATTGGAATTGCGCACGCGGATCCTCAAGACATCTTCGCGATCCATCCGGTACGTATCGGCCGCCTGCGCGACGACACGAAACGTGCGGCCGAACAGGTTGAAGTCATTCACGTAGGCCGAGCCAAGATAAATCTGCAGCGCGGCGAACACATCCTGCACATTGATGCCGAGCAGCTGCGCCTTGACCCGATCGATGTCGAGATAAAGCTGCGGCGTCGACGTCTCGAACAGGCTGAAGACCTGCTGTACGCCCGGCGTCTGCGCCGCGCGGCCCATCATCGCGAACGTGGCGGCCTGCAGGGCCGCAGGGCCGCGCCCGGCCCGGTCCTCGATCATCATGCGGAAGCCGCCGGCATTGCCGATGCCGCGCACCGGCGGCGGCGCGACAGCGAGCACGAGCGCGTCCTGGATACTGGCGTATTTGGCGAACAGCTGGCGCTGGATTGCGTCAGCCGTCTGGTTCGGATTGCCGGCGCGCTGGTTGAATGGCGTCAAAGCCAGGAAGACGGCACCCGCGTTCGGCGCATTGGTGAATGTCGCGCCCGAGAAGCCGACGATGTTCACCGCACCCGCAACGCCCGGGACCGTTAGGGCAAGCTCGACGGCGCGCCGGTTGACCGCATCGGTCCGCGCCAGCGAAGCGCCCGGCGGCAACTGCACGACAGTGACGAGATAGCCGGCATCGGTCGGCGGAATGAACCCGGTCGGCGTCTTGCGGAACTCGTTGAACCCGAAAGCCAGGATGCCGGCATAGATCGCCAGCGTCACCACCGCGAAGCGCACCGCGCGCTGCGCAAGCCACCCATAGCCGTTCGCGAACCTCTCGAAGCCCCAGTTGAAATAATTGAAAAAGCCGCGGATCGGCTTGCTCCACCAATATTCCTTCCGTGCACCATGCGGCTTCAGCAGGAGCGCACAGAGCGCCGGCGAAAGCGTGAGCGAGCAGATCAACGAGATGGTGGCGGCGCCGGCGATCGTCAGCGCGAACTGCCGGTAAAACTGGCCGGATATACCGGTGATGAAGAGCACCGGGACAAACACCGCCATCAGAACAAGGGCAATCGCAACCAGCGCGCCGCCGACCTCATCCATGCTTTTTATTGCCGCCTCGCGCAGGATTGAGGCCCGCGGCAATATTGCGCTCGACGTTCTCGACCACGACGATCGCGTCATCGACCACGATGCCGACGGCGAGCACCAGCCCGAACAGCGAGAGCGTGTTCAGCGTAAAGCCGAACAGCGACATGATGAAAAATGTCCCGATCAGCGAGACCGGGATGGCAACCAGCGGGATGATGGCGGCGCGCCAGGTCTGAAGAAACAGCACGACCACAAGAACGACGAGGAAGATTGCCTCAAGGATCGTCTCCTGGACCGCCTCGACCGATTGCTCGATGAACTGGGTCGGATCGTAAACGATGCGGTACTCGATGCCCGGCGGAAACCGCTTGGAAAGCTGGTTCACCGTGGAGCGGATCGCCTTGGCGGTCGCCAGCGCGTTTGAGCCGGGGCGCTGAAACACCGCGATCGCGACGGCCGGATCGACGTTGAGATAGGAATTCGAATTGTAGTCCTGGGCCGCAAGCTCGACGCGGGCGACGTCGCGCACCCGGACCACGGCGGTCTCGGTTTTCTTGACGATGATATTGCTGAACTCGCCCGGGTCGCTCAGCCGGCCCAGGGTCTGCACCGCGACCTGAAAGGCGCCGGGATCTGCGACAGGCGGCTGACCCAGGACGCTCCCGACGCCACCTGGACGTTTTGTCCCTGCAGCGCGCTGACAACGTCGGGAGCGGTCAGGCCCAGCGACTGCAGTCGATCCGGATCGAGCCAGACCCGCATCGAGTAATCGCGGCTGCCGAATACGGTGATCGAGCCGACGCCATCGACGCGCGTGAGCACGTCCTTGATCTCGAGGGTCGTGTAATTCGAGACAAACAGCGCGTCGCGCGACTTGTCCGGCGAAAACAGGTGCACGACCATCATCAGGTCGGGCGAACTCTTCGCCACCACGACGCCGATATTGCGCACCTCGGCAGGCAAGCGCGGCTGCGCGATCGCCACGCGGTTCTGTATCTGCACCTGCGCAATATCGAGGTTGGTGCCGAGATCGAACGTTACGGCAATGGAGAAACGCCCGTCCGCCGTGGCGTTCGAGGACACGTAGAGCATGTTCTCGACGCCGTTGATCTGGTCTTCGATCGGCGCGACCACCGTTGACGCGACAATTTCCGCGCTGGCGCCCGGATACTGCCCGGTCACATTGATGACCGGCGGCGCGATTTCCGGATATTGCGCGACCGGCAGGCGCAGAAACGCCGACACCGCCGAGAATGATGAAAATGATCGAGACGACCGAAGCGAAGATCGGCCGATCGATGAAGAAATGCGAGATACGCATCGGTTCTACTTCGCCGCTTGCGGCGCACCGGCCTGCGGCGTCGCGCCCGGCGCCTGCGGCGTGACCTTCTGTCCCGGCCGCACGCGCATCAGGCCGTTGATGACGATTCTGTCATTCGGCCCGATGCCGTCCTTGATCACGCGAAAATTGTCTGCCGTCGCCTGTCCGAGTGTCACGTAACGCTGCGCGGTCGTGTCGTCAGGCCCGACAACAAGGACATATTTGCGCGTCTGTTCGGTACCGATCGCGAGATCCGGCACCAGCAGCGCTTCATAAGGCGCAGAGGCCGGGACCCGCACGCGAGCGAACATGCCCGGCGTAAACAGGCGATTGGGATTGGCGAACTGGCCGCGGCCGCGGATTGTGCCGGTCGAGCGGTCGATCACGTTATCGACGAAGTCCATGCGGCCGTTATGGGCGTAATCGTTCTCGTCGATCAATTTGACCGCGATCTTCACGCCGTCGCGGCTTGCCACGTCGTCATTGCCGCTTTGCGCCAGCCGCTCGTAGCGAAGAAACGATGCCTCGTCGAAGGTGAATTCGAAGCGGATCGGATCGGTCGTCACGATATTGGCAAGCAACGTGGTATTGCCGCTGGCGCCGCCGGTGACGAGATTGCCGGGGGAAACGCGCCGGTCGCCGATGCGCCCGCTGACCGGAGCGCGCAACTCGGTGAATTCGAGGTCGAGCTCGGCCTGCCGCACCGCGGCCTCGCTCACATTCAGCAACGCCTGAGCATTGCGATGGGCCTGTGCGCGCTGCTCGAACACCTGTTCGGTGATGGTCTTGTCGCGCA
Organism: uncultured Alphaproteobacteria bacterium; assembly: GCA_963847325.1. Classification (GTDB taxonomy): domain Bacteria; phylum Pseudomonadota; class Alphaproteobacteria; order Rhizobiales; family Xanthobacteraceae; genus Pseudolabrys. The sequence goes on along the minus strand of CAWJZD010000008.1, from coordinate 707,764 downwards.
CCAGTTGCTGCGCACGATTGAAGTCCGCCTCGGTGAAAGCCAGGTTCGATCGTGCCAGCGCATTATTGCCACGCGATTGCTCGGCGGCGTTCTGGAACGGGCGCTTGTCGATCGTGAACAGCAGATCGCCCTGCTTGACGAGTTGCCCGTCCTTGAAGTGCACGCCCTCGAGATATCCGGACACACGGGCCCGGACCTCGACGGAGTTCACCGCCACGAAGCGGCCGACGTAGTCGTCGAAGTCAAAGACCGTGCGCTTGACGGGAGGCGCAACCGTCACAGCAGGCGGCGGCGGGGCCGGCGGAGGCTTTTGGTCGCTGCAAGCGGCGAGCGCTACGGCCAATGCCGTGGCGCCCAATTGCGCGATTTTTCGGAGGGGAACGAGGGTCATGTGGGCTCATACATAGCGTTTTGAGCCGGTCGGGCAACTGGTCGAAAGCCGCAATTAGTCGCGGGGCCGTTGCCTCAAGGCATCAAGAAATTTCATACCGAACATGACAAAAAGACAGGCGCCGTAGATCGCTGCACCCAAAAGCGCGAGTGCGCCGAGTGCCGTTTCATCAGGCAGCGGCCATTTCTGAACGGCGGCGATGATCGGCCCGCGTGCCACCCAAAGCGCCACCGCCAGGATGATCGTTGCAATGGCAAGGCGCGCACCTGTGACACGCAGCCGCTCGTCGGTTCCACCCAATCCCGCACGCCGGGCAAACCAGATGACGAGAAGAAGATTGACCCAGGCGCCGATCGAGGTCGCGAGCGCCAGGCCCGACCTGGGCGAGCGGCCCCATCAGCAGGATCTTGAAACCGATGTTGACCGCAACCCCGATCAAGCGCCGCCTTGACCGGTGTTGCGGTGTCGCCGCGCGCATAAAAAGACGCGACGACGCTGCGAATGAGCACGAAGGGCAGCAATCCCACCGCATAGGCGGCGAGCGTGTTCGCCGCAGCCTGCGCATCGGCAGCCGAAAATGCCCCGCGCATGAACAGGCCGCGCATGATGACATCGGGAACGATCGCAAAGGCGGCGATGCACGGCAGCGCCAGAAGCAATGTGAACTCGATGGCGCGGTTTTGGGCATGCAGCGCGCCGCGCTGGTCGCCGCTCGCAAGCCGCCGCGCCATCTCCGGCAGGACGACAGTGCCCGCGGCGATGCCGATAACGCCAATCGGCAACTGATTGATGCGATCGGCGTAATAGAGCGCGGACAGAGAGCCGACCGGCAGGAAACTGGCGATGATCGTGTCGGCAAACAATGCGAGCTGGACGCCGCCGGACCCGATCACCGCGGGGCCGAGAGCGCGAAAGAACTTCCGCACGTCTTCGTCGAGCACGATCTTGCGAAACTTGGGCAACGCTCCGGCGCGGGTGGTGTCGCCGGCGACAAGCAATGCTTCGAGGCACCCTGCCGCGAACACGCCCCACGCCGCGGCGTGACCCGCGGTCGGAAAAAACGCGACCAGCATCAGCGCGACGATCAAAGAGAAATTGAGCAGGATCGGCGCCGCCGCTGCGGCAGCAAAACGCTGCAGCGCATTGAGGATGCCGCCGTACAGCGTGACCAGCGTTATCAGCAGCAAGTACGGGAACGTGATCCGGGTCAGCGTGACGGCGAGATCGAAGCGGGCCGGATCATCGGTAAATCCAGGCGCCAACAGCCGGATAACCTGCGGCATGAAGACGAGCGCAACGGCGAGCAGGACCACCTGGCTCGCCAGCAAGAGCGTGAAGATGCGGTCGGCGAAGACCTGCGCCCGCGCGGCGCTCTGCGCGTGCAGCCCTGCATAGGCCGGGACGAAAGCCGCGTTGAAAGCGCCTTCGGCGAAGATCGCCCGGAAATGGTTGGGCAGCCGTAACGCAACGAAGAACGCGTCGGCGACCGGGCCGGCGCCGAGCACGGCGGCAAGGATGATGTCGCGGACAAAGCCGGTGACCCGCGACACCAGAGTGAGCCCACCGACGGTAAGGATGCGATTGATCATTGCCGTGCTGTGCCGCGGTGATGCGATCGGTGGCCGAGTGTCTTTTAGCGAAAGCCAGACACGCAAACTGCCTTGCGAATCCAACCCTGACTATACAGCGGGGCTAGCGGGCGACGACACGCGGCGCCTGGCGCGGCGCTACCGACGGCGCGGTCGATCAGGCAGCGGGTCGCGATCTCGAGGCTTGCGACGCCCTCTTCGCCGGTGACCGGAGGCGCCTCCCCCGACCGCAAGGCGTCAATAAAGGCCGTGAGCTCGGCGCGCAGCGGCTCCGCATGGCCCACCGACAGGTGCCGCATTGAATAGCTGCCGTCGGGCTGGAAGCCGAAGCATTCGGTGACCTGCCGCGTCAGCAGATCGCCCATCACATATTTGCCGCGGGTGGCAATTGTGATGTTGCGGGCTTTGAACGGCGTCAGCCAGTTGGTGTTGATGTGGGCGAGCACGCCCGATGCGGTGCGGAACTGCAGCAGCGCGATGTCCTCGCGCTCGGCGACCGCGCTCGAAACCTGCGGCTGCACATCGATAATTTCGGAATCGGTGAACCAGCGGATCAGATCGATGTCGTGGACGGCGAGATCGATCACCACGCCGATATTCGACATGCGCGGCGGAAACGGCCCGACCCGCGTGATGGCGATTGAGAGAATGTCCTCGCCGCGGATCGCCTGTTTCACCGCCTCGACCGCGGGATTGAACCGTTCGACATGACCGACCATCAGCGCCACGCCGGCGCGCTTGGCCGCGGCCACGATGGCGTTGCCTTCCTCGACGCTGGACGCGATCGGCTTTTCCACGAGCACATGAACGCCACGCGCGATGCAGGCCAGCGCGATTTCATGATGAAGCTGTGTCGGTGCGGCGATCGTGATCGCATCGAGGCCGAGGTCGAGCAACTCACCGACCGTCGCAACACCTTGGCAACCGAGTGTCTGCGCAACAAATTCAGCCTGCTTGCGATCAGGATCGGCGATGCCGACCAGCGTCACGCCCGCGAGTCCCGCGAGCACGCGCGCATGATTGCTGCCCATGACACCGACACCGACGACGCCGATGCGCAATGGGCCGTCAATGCTGTCTTGTGTAATCGCCATTCCCCGACCGTCAGTTCATTCCTGGCGCGGCGCTTTGAGTAGCATGCGGGCCGCAGCGCCGTGAACACGAATTGAGTCAAACATTAACACGGCAAACGACACGAAAGCTGGACTATTTCGAATTGGCGCGGGCGCGCGCCACCATCGCGCTGGTCGAGTGACCCGGCACGATATCGACGAGAATCACCTCGCCGCCCTGCGCCTCGACCTGCTCGCGGCCGACCACCGTCTTGTCCTTGTAGTCGGCGCCCTTCACCAGCACTTTCGGGCGAACCCGACCGATCAGCTTTTCGGGCGTGTCCTCGTCGAACACGGCGACGAGGTCGACCGCCTCAAGCGCGGCGAGAATTTCGGCGCGAGCGTGCACGTCCTGGACCGGACGGCCCTGGCCTTTGAGCCGCGTCACCGAAGCATCGCCATTGAGACCGACCACCAGGCGGTCACAGGCGGCGCGCGCGCCGGCCAGCAGCTTCACATGGCCGGGATGCAGCAGGTCGAAGCAGCCATTGGTGAAGCCGACCCGCAAACCCTGCTTGCGCCACTCGCCGAGACGTTCGTCGAGCAGCGCCCAGTCGAAGATGATCTTTTCCTCGGCGGCGAGCTTGGCGTGCGGAAGGATGCGGGCGCGAAGCTCGGCGGGCGACACAGTCGCAGTGCCGCGCTTGCCCACCACGACGGACGCTGCGGCGTTCGCCGCGCGCATCGCCGCCTCGAAATCGGCCTTGATCGCCAGCATGCCGGCGAGGACCGCAACAACCGTATCGCCCGCCCCTGAAACGTCGCGCACTTTCACCGGATAGGAGGGAACGTGAATGGGCTGGCCGCCGGCCGCCAGCGTCATACCGGCTTCGCTGCGCGTCACCAGCACCGCCTTGGCGCCGAGATCGCGCCGCAGGCTTTCTGCCGCAGCGGAAATTTCTTCGTCAGTAATGGCGCGCCGATGGGTCGCCTCCGCCAGTTCCTGGCGGTTCGGTGTCACCAAAGTCGCGCCTTTATAGATGCTGTAATCGATGCCTTTCGGATCGACCACGACGGGCTTTCCGGCCTTGTTGGCGGCATCGATGATTGCGCGCACGACCCGCGGCGTGAGCACGCCCTTGGCGTAATCCGACAACACAACAGCGTTGGCCTTTGCGACAGCTCTTTCCGCCGATGCGATCAGTTCAGCCTCGCACGTAGTCTCGACGGCACCCGAGACTTCCCAGTCCGCGCGCAGCATGTGGGTGGAGTGCTTTTCCGAGACGAAGCGCACCTTCCGTGTAGTCGGCCGGGTCTTGTCGATCGAGAGCTGCGCTTCGATCAGCGGCTCGGCTTTAAGCTCCCTCGCCAACGCCTTGCCGGCATCGTCGTCGCCGACCACGCCAACGAAAATGCATTTGATCCCGAGTGCAGCCAGATTGCGGGCCACGTTCCCTGCGCCGCCAATCATCAGCTCGCTGCGCGCCACCGCGATCACCGGCGTCGGCGCCTCCGGAGAAATGCGGGACACTTCGCCATAGACGAAATCGTCGAGCATCAAATCGCCGACGCACAGCACAGTTTGCTGTGAAAGCGCAGAGAGCTGCTTTTCGAAATCGAACATCAGTGATAGCGGTCCGGCTGGTCGAGATAGTGGGTGACGTATCTCGTCACGGAATCTTCGAGGCCCATGAAATCCGCATTGTAGCCAGCGCTGCGCAAATTGCCGACATCAGCTTGCGTGAAATACTGGTATTGGCCGCGGATATTCTCCGGCATGTCTACATATTCGATATTCGGCGTGCGCTCGAGCGCCCGAAACATCGCGATGATCATATCACGGAAGCTGCGCGCCCGGCCCGTCCCCGCATTGAAAATACCGTTGACTTGCGGCGAATTCATCAGCCAGCGGACGATCGACACTGCGTCATCGACAAAAATGAAGTCGCGGCGCTGGTCGCCATCCTCGATGCCGTCGCGGTGCGACTTGAAGAGCTTGACCGATTGCCCGGCTTTGGCGTCGTCGAACACGCGGGCCAGCACGCTCATCATCTTGCCCTTGTGATACTCGTTGGGGCCGAACACGTTGAAGAACTTGAGACCTGCCCAATGCGGCGGCAGCGGATCCTTGCGCGCCTCGCGCTGGGCCACGGCCTGGTCGAACAGATGCTTGCTCAGGCCGTAAAGATTCATCGGCCTGAACTTGAGCAGCGAGTTGAACGACCATTCGTCGGAAAATCCTTCCGCTCCGTCGCCGTAGGTCGCGGCGGACGAGGCGTAGATGAAGGGCGTCCGCGTGACGGTGCACCAGTCGAGCAGCCGCATCGACAGCCGGAAATTGGTCTCCATCACCAGATCGCCGTCGGTCGCGGTGGTGTCGGAGATCGCGCCCATATGAATGACGGCTTCGAGCTTGCGGCCCTGCAGCCATTTCATCAGTTCGGCCGGCGGCACAAGGTCGGCAACTTGGCGCTTCTGCAGATTGCGCCACTTCGCATCGTCGGTGCCCACGAAATCATTGACGGCAACGTCATGCCGGCCCGCCTCATTGAGGCTGGCGACAATGTTTGATCCGATAAATCCGGCGCCGCCGGTGACCAAAATCATGCCGTTTGAATGCCCCAGACCGCCCGAAGGCGCAACTTAAGCCCCGCAGCACGGTAAAATGCGGCACTGGACGCTTTGATACATGCGCGGTAACCGCATTGACCCGCCGAGACAGCTCTATTCCGAAGATGAACCGCGACTTCGCTCCACAGTCCACACCGGTGCTGATCGTCCCCTATGTGTGGATCGGCGACTTCGTGCGCTGTCACTCGGTGGTGAAGGTGCTGCACGCGCAGGACCCCGAGCTCGCGATCGACATTCTCAGCTCGACCTTGTGCGCACCGCTCGCCGATTACATGCCGGGCGTGCGCAAGGCTGTGGTGTTCGACCTGCCGCGGCGAAGCCTGCCGCTGCCGCGTTATTTCGAACTCGCAGACGTGCTGCGCAATGAGCACTACGCGCAGGCGCTGATCATGTTGCGCACCTGGAAGTCGGCGCTCGCGCCGTGGCTCGCCGGAATTCCGCTGCGCACCGGTTTCGTCGGCGAAGTACGCCACGGCCTGATCAACGACCTGCGCCGCGGCGAGCGCGAATTGCCGCGCATGATCGATCGCATGGGCGCGCTTGCGCTGTTGCCCGGGGAGAAGCTGCCGGCGGAATGGCCGCTGCCGGAACTGCGCGTCCCGGAGTCGGAGATTGCAACCTGGCGCGCGAAAAATGAACTCCAAGCCGACGGGCGGCCCGTAGTCGCGTTTTGCCCCGGCGCCGTCGGCCAAGGCAAAGCGTGGCCGCTCCGCTCATTACGCGCGCTGGCGCGCGAGCTCGCAAAGGATGGCGTCTCGGTCTGGGTGTTGGGCGGGCCAAGCGAAACCTCGCTCGCTGCCGAAATTGCCGCCGCCGGCGGCGAGCGCGTGCGCGACCTCACCGGGCACGATCTTCGCAACGCGATCATCGCGCTGGCCGCGGCCGATGCAGCGGTCACCAACGATTCCGGACTGATGCACGTCGCGGCCGCCATCGGCACACCCACGATCGCGATCTTCGGTCCGACCAGCCCGTGGCACTGGAAGCCGCTCAACCCGGTGGACGCAATTCTGGAGCCACCGACCGATGCGGCGACGCTCGAACGCATGCGCACGCAGGGCAATGACGCGGTGGCACATCGCCGCACCGCCGACGTTCCTGTTGCCCAGGTGGCTGAAGCAGTGCGCGTAGCGCTTGCGAAGAAGCGCTAGCGCACGATCCGCTCGATCGCGGCCGCGACGTCTTCGACACTTGCCGGCATGTCCTTGCCGCCGAGCACCTCGATCGGGCCCTGCCCGATCGGCCCAGTCAGTTCCGGGCGGCTGCCGGCAAAAATCGCGAACAGCGGCACACTGAGCGCGGCCGCAAGGTGAAGCAAACCTGTGTCGACGCCGACCACGAATTGCGCGCCGGCGATAAGCCGCGCCACCCGGTCGAGCGACATGGCATCCGCCACACGGCCTTTCGGGATGTTGGCAGCCAGATGCGTAGCGCGGGCGCGCTCCCGCTCATTGCCCCATGGCAGCACCAGGTCGACGCCGCGACCGTCCCAGGATTTTTCCCAGCGCGATCCAGTTCTCCGGGCCCATTCTTTCTCGGGCCGCGCCGTGCCGTGCAGGAACACGGCGTAAGGGCGATTGCCCTCGCGCAGGCGCTCGCGATCCAGGCCGTAGTTTGGCGGCCCCTCCGGCGCGTAACCCAGCGCGAGCCCGGTCAGCAGCCGGTTACGCTCGATCGCGTGAAGATCGCGCGAGACCGCGTGTTTGACGTCATAAAACATCGCCGCCAGCGGCTCGCGAATGCTGCGGCGGTCGTAGCCATGCCGCCTTCCTTTCGCGGAGCGCGACAGGATGCCGGTGCGCAAAAGCCCCTGCGTGTCGATCACCGCATCGTAAGTCTCGACGCCGATCGCACGGCGGCGCGCGCCGATCTCCCGCCACGTCGCCGGCGAGAACGGATCCTTGCGCCAGCGGCGCGCGGCGACCGGAATAACGTCGGTCACCGCAGGATGCAGCCGCACCAGCGGGACGTAGGCCTCCTCCACCACCCAGGCGATGCGCGCACCCGGCACGCGGGCCTGCGCCTCGCTGACCGCGGGCATGTTGTGGATCACATCGCCGAGCGAGGATGTTTTGATGAACAGAATCTGGCTCAAGGCACTGGTTCCGGCGCGGCAATTGCGTCCATATACGACCGGTTAAGCATCTCGGCCACAAGCCAAGTGCGGCGACGGGACGATAATCCGGCTTTTATACCGGCGCGCTACGGCTAACAGGGTCGAAGGGGCGGACATGACGATTCTGGTGACCGGGGGCGCCGGCTATATCGGCAGCCACATGGTGCACGAGCTGACCGACGCGGGGGAGTCGGTCGTCGTGCTCGACAACCTGTCGACCGGCTTCCGTTTCCTGATCCCCAGCCAGGTGCAGCTGGTCGCTGGCAACACCGGTGACCAGGAGCTCGTCACCGACCTGATCCGCCGCCACCGGGTCGAGTTGATCATCCACTTCGCCGCCTCGATCGTGGTCCCGGAATCGGTCGCCGACCCGCTCGGCTATTACCGTAACAACACGCTCAACACCGCCCTGTTGCTGCAAGCGGCGGTAGCCGCGGGCGTGAAGCATTTCATCTTCTCATCGACCGCGGCGGTTTACGGCAATCCGGCGTCCGTCCCCGTCGACGAGACCGCCGCCACCAATCCGATCTCGCCCTACGGCATGACGAAGCTGATGTCGGAAGTCGTTCTGCACGACACCGCGCGCGCGCATGGATTGCGTTTCGTCGTGCTGCGCTACTTCAACGTCGCCGGTGCCGACCCGAAGATGCGGACCGGCCAATCGACGCCGCAGGCGACGCATCTCATCAAGGTCGCGGCTGAGACCATTCTCGGCAAGCGCGACAAGATGAGCGTGTTCGGCACCGACTATCCGACGGCGGACGGCACCTGCATCCGCGACTACATCCACGTCACGGATCTGGCGCGCGCGCACTCGGCTTCGCTCGCTTATCTCCGGCGGGGCGGAGCGAACGCGACGTTCAACTGCGGCTACGGGCACGGCTATTCCGTGCTCGAAGTGCTCGAGTCAGCGCGGCGCGTCAGCGGCAGCAATTTTCCGGTTGAATATACGGGACGTCGCGCCGGCGATCCGGTCAGCCTGGTAGCCGATGTGTCGCGAATTCAAGGCACGCTCGATTGGCGGCCGCTCTACGACAATCTCGACACGATCGTGCAGCACGCGCTCGCGTGGGAGCGCCGGCTCGGAACCAAGTCTGCGCACTAACGTCTGCGCATTAACGCTACAAAGCCCGATTTCTGCTGAAACTGCTTTGCGTTGCGGGATTTTCCCTTGAAAATCCGCTGCCACGAGTGCAAACCGCAGCGGCCAAATGAACAAATTCCTCCTGCCCGCCTCTGCCGACAAGTATTACGGCACGGTCGCCATGATCAAGCGGCTGCTGACCGAAGAGGGCGTGCGCTATTGGAAGCGCTACCTCGGCGTCTTCCTGATGATGGCGGCGGTCGCCGGCGCAACGGCGGCGATCCCGTACATTCTCGGCAAGGTGATCAACCAGGCCTACACCGACCGCGATATGGAAGGCGTGGTCTACGGCTCGATCGCGATCTTCGGGCTGTTCCTGATCCGCGGATTTGCGACTTACGTGCAGGCCGTCTCGCTCCAGCGCATCGCGAACGCCATCATCGTTTTTAATCAGCGGCGCATCTTCGACAAGCTGCTCAATGAAAGCCTGAGCTTCTACAGCGATCGCCATTCCAGCGAGTTCGTCGCGCGCCTGACGCAGGGCGCCGCCGCGGTCGCGCAAGTTCTCAATATGCTGATCACGTCGGTCGGCCGTGACCTCTGCACGCTGATCGGCCTCATCATCGTCATGGTGGTGCAGGATCCGATCATGTCGCTGTTCGCATTCGTGATCGCGCCGCCGGCCTTGCTGCTGCTGCGGCAGTTCTTCAAGCGCATCTACAAGATCGCGCGCTCGCAATACCACGGCTGGACCCAGGTTCTCGAAACCCTGTCGGAAACGCTGCAAGGCATCCGCATCGTCAAGGCATTCACGCTTGAGGATGAGATGCGGGCGCGCTTCGAGCAGCAGGTCAAAACCGTCCAGACCGCCGCCAACAAGATGGCGCAGGTTGCCAACCGCTCGAACCCGCTGATGGACACGCTCGGCGGCCTCGCGCTGTCGCTGGTGAGCGTCTATGCCGGCTACCGCGTCATCGTCGGCGGCGCGCAGCCCGGCGAATTCTTCGCATTCATCGCGGCCTTCCTGATGGCCTATGAGCCCGCCAAGCGGCTGGCCCGGCTCAATATGGACCTCAACAACGCGCTCGCCGGCACCCGCCTGCTGTTCGAAATTCTCGACAGCCCGGCCAGCGAAATGCCCGACGGAAACAAGCCGGCCTTGCGGCCCTCGATCGAGCGCATCGAATTCGCCAATGTCCACTTCTCGTATCGCGGCAGCGACTCCGTGCTGCGCGACATGTCCTTCACCGCCGAGCCGGGCAAGATGACCGCGCTGGTTGGTCCCTCAGGCGGCGGCAAGTCGACGGTTTTCAACCTGCTGCTGCGGTTTTATGAGCCGCAAGATGGGCGCGTCACCATCGGCGGCCAGGACATTGCCGGCGTGTCGCGCCGCTCGCTGCGCCAGCACGTCGCCTATGTCGGCCAGGACGTCTTCCTGTTCCGCGGCACCATCCGCGACAACATTGCCTATGGGAAGGACGGCGCCACCGACGACGAGATCGTCGCGGCGTCAAAGGGCGCGCACGCGCATGAGTTCATCTCGAGCTTCCCGCAAGGCTACGATACCGAGGTCGGCGAACATGGCACGCAGCTCTCGGGCGGCCAGCGCCAGCGCATCGCGATCGCGCGAGCGTTGATCAAGAACGCACCCCTCGTGCTGCTCGACGAAGCCACGGCTGCGCTCGACTCCGAGTTGGAAATGCTGGTGCGGGAGGCGATGGAGCATCTGTGCGCCGGCAAGACCACTTTGGCGATCGCGCACCGGCTGCACACGATTGCGCATGCCGACCGCATTCACGTCGTTGAGGACGGCCGCGTGGTGGAGTCCGGGCGGCATGACGAGCTGCTGCGCAAGGGCGGCCGCTACGCCATGTTCTACCGCTTGCAACTCAAGCACCAGGAAACGCCGGAAGCCGCCGCTGCCACCGCCTGAAACGATTGACGCATTTTGCGGCGTCCTTTAACCCGGCGCCATTAATTTTCGCGCCGCGCGCAATTCAGAAAGCATGCCAATGACCGAGTACGTTATTTCGCAACCCAAGCAGCCCGCTATCGCCGTCGCCGGCACATCGAAGATGTTTCCGGTTCGCCGCATCTGGTGCGTGGGCCGCAACTACATCGAGCACATCCGTGAAATGGGCCAGGACGAGCGCGCACCGCCGTTCTTCTTCGCCAAGCCGGCTGACGCGCTCGTACCTGATGGCGGCACGGTGCCTTATCCGTCGCTCACCAAGGACATGCACCACGAGGTCGAGCTGGTCGTCGCGCTCAAATCCGGCGGCCGCAATATTCCGGTCGATAAGGCGAATGACTGCATCTATGGCTATGCGGTCGGCATCGACCTCACCCGCCGCGACCTTCAGATCGCGTCACGCGACGTGAAGCGGCCGTGGGAAGTCGGCAAAGCGTTCGACCATTCGGCGCCGTGCGGCGCGCTCAAGCCCGCCAGCGAGATCGGCCATCCCGCCAAGGGCAAAATCACGCTCAAGGTGAACGGCACGGTCCGCCAGGACGGCGATCTCGATCAGATGATCTGGAACGTGCCGGAGACGATCAGCAAGCTGTCCGAGATGGTCGAGCTGGCGGCCGGCGACATCATCATGACCGGCACCCCGTCAGGCGTTGCGGCAACTGTGGCCGGCGACAAGATCGAATGCGAGGTCGAGAAGGTCGGCAAGCTGACGGTGACGATCGGCCCGCCGCTCAAATAAGCGCCACCCCTCTCCCGATCAAAAGCCGCGTGCGGAACCCCGCCGCGGCTTTTTCGTTAACGGATTGTTGAAAGTGCACATCCACACTCGTTTGAGCATCAATCGGATTGATCGCAATGGGCCAAGCCCTCCCCGCCGACCGCTTTCCGGAGATTCATGATCCCCGAGACGATGGCGGCGCGCGTCATGGAATTCGCACCGGCCACGGATTCAGAGGCCCTCAAGCTCTTGCGCAGCAGCTTTCCCGATTGCCCGCTCAGCGCCCGCGTTGCCGCGCTCGACTATCTGATGCGCCGCCGCCCGCGCAATTTCGGGCCGTCCACCTCGGCCTACAGGCCGAGATAAGCCTGCCGCACCCGGTCGTCGTTGAGCAGCGCCTCGCCGCTGCCGGCGAGCGTGATCCGCCCGTTCTCCAGCACATAGGCGTGGCTCGCCAGCTTGAGCGAGACCGCGACGTTTTGTTCGACCAGCACGCAGGTCAGGCCGTCGCGATTGAGGTCGCGGATGGTCTTGAGCATGCTTTGCACGATGGTCGGTGCGAGGCCGAGCGAAGGCTCGTCGAACATGACCAGCTCCGGCGCGCCCATCAGGCAACGGCCGATCGCCAGCATCTGCTGCTCGCCGCCTGACAGCGTCCCCGCGGCCTGGCTTCGCCGCTCCGTGAGGCGCGGGAACAGCTCGTAGACCCGCTCGAGATTTTGCGCACGCGATGCTCGCGCGCGCGGGATCATGGCGCCCATTGCGAGATTTTCCGCAACCGAGAGCGACGGAAAGATCTGCCGTCCTTCCGCCACCTGCCCAATACCGAGGTCGCAGACGCGATGGCTCGGCCAGCCGGCGATGTCCTCGTTGTGAAACACGATGCGGCCGCGCGCCGGCTTGTGAATGCCGGCGATGGTGCGAATGAGCGACGTCTTGCCCGCGCCATTGGCGCCGATGATCGCAACGATCGCGCCTTGTGCGACCTCGAGCGATACGCCATCGATCGCCTGCGCATCGCCATGAAACACGTCCACGTTTTCGAGACGGAGCATCAGACCGCCTCCGCGCCGAGATAGGAGCTGATGACGGCGGGCTCGCGCACCACCTGCTCGGGCTTGCCTTGCGCGATTGCCGCGCCGTGGTGAAGCACCAGGATTTCCTGCGCCAGCGCCATAACCGCCTGCATGACGTGCTCGATCAGCAGGATCGTGATGCCGGTTTCGCGATTGAGCTCGCGCAGCGTATTGACGATGCGCGTGGTCTCGTTTGGCCGCAGTCCAGCCATCACCTCGTCGAGCAGCAGGAATTTCGGATCGGTCGCCAGGGCACGCGCCACTTCGAGCCGCTTGCGGTCGGGCAAGGTAAGGCCCGAGGCGATCTGGTTACGCTTGTCGTAAAGCTCGAGCCGCCGCAGCAAGCCGCGCGCATGCTCGCGGGCGTCGTCGACGCCCTGGCGGCGCAGCAGCGCACCGATCAGGACGTTTTCCTCGACGGTGAGGCCCATGAACGGCTTCACGATCTGGAAGGTACGGCCGACGCCGCGCTGGCAGATGTGATCGGGCGTCAGGCCGTCGATGCGTTGGCCGTCAAAGACGATGGTGCCGCCGTTCGGCACGAACTCGCCGGCGATCATATTGAATACGGTGGTCTTGCCGGCGCCATTCGGCCCGATCAGCGCGAAGATCGTTCCTTGCGTCACGTTGAAGCTGACATTGTCGACGGCAACGAGACCGCGGAAGCGCTTGCTGATGCCGTTGACCTCGAGGAGCGCGCTCATCGCTCGCGCTCCGTCATGCCGAGTTTCCTGGCAACCCATGGCCACACGCCTTCGGGCTTCAGGATGACGACCACCAGCAAGACGACGCCGTAGAACACCTGCTTGATGCCCGGAATGTCGATGCCGGCGTGGTCGAGGACGACACGCAGCCCTTCCGACAGCCCTTCGAGAATGAAGGTGCCGAAGATCGGCCCGAACAGTGTGCCGACCCCGCCAACCAGCGGCGCGAGGATGATCTCGATCGAGCGCGAAATGTTGAAGATCTGCTCGGGGAACAGGTTGTTGTAGAAGAACGCGTAGAACACGCCGGCAAACGACGTCATGCCGGCCGAGATCACCACCGCGATCATCTTGTAGCGGAAGGCGTTGATACCGACCGCGCGCGCCGCCTGCTCGTCCTCGCGGATCGCCAGCCAGTAATAGCCGAGGCGGCTCTTGAGCAGCAGCCGGCAGGCCACGAAGGCGAGCATCGTTGCGGCCAGCATCACGTAATAGAACATGGTCGGCGAGCCGCGCAGCCGCCACAGATCGTTGTGGGTGAATTGCGCGACCGGCAGGAACAGACCGGCCGAGCCATTGACCCAGGCGAAATGGTCGAAGCCGATCCGCGCGAATTCGGCGAAAGCGATGGTCAGGATCGCGAAATAAACGCCGCCGACCCGAAACCGGAAAGCGAGGAATCCCATCGCGCCGCCGACCGCCATTGCGATCGGAACGGCCACCAGAAACCCGATCCACGGCGGAATCCCGTACCGGACAAACAATATCGCCGTCGTGTATGCGCCCAAGCCGACGTAGAGCGCGTGACCGAGCGAAAGCTGGCCGGCAAAGCCCATCATGATGTTCCACGCCTGCCCGGTGAAGGCGAAGTAGAGCATCAGGATAAAGACAGTCAGGAGATAGTCGCCGGCCATCAACGGAACGAACAGTGCCGCCAACGCGAACAGCGCGAGGAGGATGAGGGCGCGACGCGGCACGCCGCCGATGAGGCGCGCGATCACGTCAGTCTCTTGCCCATGATGCCCTGCGGCCGGAACAGCAGCACAAGCACCAGGATTCCGAAGGCGAACATGCTCTTCGCCGAGGGCGTGAAGATCAGCCCAGCCATGGCTTCAGTCAGCCCGATCAGGACGCCGCCGAGCAGCGCGCCGACCATCGAGCCGAGCCCGCCGGTGATGACGATGACGAAGGCGAGCAGCGTGTAAACCGGACCAAGCGCGGGCGTGACGTCGAGAATGAGGATGAGCATGACGCCGGCCGCGCCGACGCAGGCTGAGCCGATCCCGAAGGTCAGCGCATAGAGCTTTTCGACGTCGAGCCCGACGACCTTCGCGCCCGTATAATTATCCGCGCAGGCGCGGATTGCCGTGCCGGTACGCGTGAAGCGAAAGAAGCCCAGCAACGCGGCGGCCACGACGATGGACGCCAAAGCCGCATAAAGCTTGTTGGCGTCGATGATGATGCGGCCGATCTGGTAGCTGTCGAAGGCGTAGGTGGTCTGCACATTGCGCGCGTCCGGCCCGAACATGATGAGCTGGACGTTGGTGAGGATGATCGCGATCGCCACCATCAGCAGGAATTGCGAATGCTCCGGCTGGGTGATGAAGCGGTTGATCAGGCCGCGCTGCAGCGCATAGCCGAACACGAACAGCACCGCCGCGATCGGAAGGAGCATGATCAGCGGATCGAGCTTGAAGGCGGCGAACAGCACGATGGCGAGATACATCGCGATCGCCATCATCTCGCCATGCGCGAAATTGACGACGCGCACCACGCCGAAAATCACCGACAGGCCGAGCGCCATCAGGCCGTAGACCAGCCCGGTGAGGATGCCGCCCACGGCGACATTGAGATAGATATCGAGCGGCACGCTTGTTCCGTTATGAAAACTCCGGCCGCTTGCGCAGCGGCCGGAGCATTGTCAGCGTCGAGAGGCTTACGCCCGCTTGTCGTACGGGTTCATCGGCATTTCGGCCTGCGCGTTGGCGGAGGCCTTCGGCGCCACAGTGACGAGCTTGCCACCGCGGTTTTGCACCGCCGAAAGCTTGAGCTTGTCGTTCTGGCCCTTCTCATTGAACATGATGCCGGCGCCGGGGCTGACATTGTCGGTGATGTTGGTCTGACGGATCGCGTCGGCCAGCGCCTTCGGATCGGTGGACTTCGCCCGCTTGAACGCGTCGGACGCCACCAGCAGCGCCTCGAACGTATAGACCTGGTTGGTGTTGAGATTGATCTCGGGATGCGCCTTCTTGAAGGCGTCCTCGAGCACCTTGCTCATCTTCTTGTTCGGGTCGAACCACGGCACGAAGCTGATCGGGCCGTCGCCGAGCTTGCCGAGCGTCTTGAGGTACTGATCCTCGTACCAGCCCGGGCCCATCGACAGGATCGCCATCGGCGACCAGCGCTGCTTGACGAGCTCGCGGGTCATCAGGATCGCGTCGTTGAGGCGGCTGACATACATCAGCGCATCGGCGCCGGTTGCCTTCGCCTTGGCGACTTCGACCGACAGGTCGCGCGCCGCCGGATCGTAGGAGATCGTCTCGACGATCTTGTAGGGCATGTTGAAGCGCGGCATCACGCCGTCGATGCCCTTTTGCATCGCCGTGCCGAACGTGTCGTTGACGTGCAGGAACGCCACCGTCTTCGGCTCCTTGCCGGTGGCCGCAAAGATCTCTTTCTGGTTGGCGAAGGCGTCGCCCAGAATCATCGCCGCGGTCGGGAAGTTGCGGAACACGAACTTGTAGCCCTGCTCCGTGATCGGCGGCGCGGCGGCGATGTTGATGACGAGCGGGATGCCCTTCTGCTCGGCGACCTGCGCGATTGCAGTGGTCTGGCCGGAGTCGAAGGCGCCGACCAGAAGCTGCGCGCCGTCTGAAATGAGCTTTTCAGCGCGCGAGCGCGCGACGTCGACGTTGGTCTCGGTGTCGGCGTTCATGATCTGCAATTCCGGCATGCCGAGCGACTTGAGGATGCCGTTGGTGATGTCGACGCCGCGCTGGCAGTCCTGGCCGATGCCGGCCTGCACGCCCGAGCGCGGCAGCAGCACGCCCACCTTGAGGGGGCCGGTCTGCGCGCGCACGATGTTGAAATGCGAAACGCCGGCCAGCGCGCTGGCGGCGAGCCCGGCGGTCACGGTGCGGCGTGACGGGCGCGCGAATTTGGTCTTGCGTGTCATCTGATCTCCTCCCAGGCCTTTACATGCGGCCGTTGCTGGAATGATGCCGGATTTCGCCCGGTTCTGAAAGTTGGCAGCGCGCCCTGCGGTTGCAGGACGGCGCTGTGTTGGCGATATTGTTGACCTCGACAACAATTTTCGTCAACCGTATTGGTGTCGCGGGACGGGGTAAAACGGCGATGGCAAGACGCAAGAAAGTGGCTGTTCCGTTGCGTAAAACCGAGGCCCGCCGCCACAGCAGGCCGGTGATCGACCTCGGCGCGCTCAACGGCCATCTCGGCTATTTCGTCCGCCGGGCGCAAATCTGGATATTCCAGGACTTCATCCGCAAGCTCGCCACGATCGACGTCAGCCCGGCGCAGTTCTCGGTGCTGGTGGTGATCAGCGCCAATTCCGGATTGTCCCAGGCCGAGCTCGCGGCCACGCTCGGGATCGAGCGGGCCCGGCTGGTGCGCATGCTGCACACGCTCGAAGACCGCGGCCTGACCCAACGCTCGCCCTCCTCCGCCGATGGCCGCCGTCACGAATTGCGGCTGACCCGCGAGGGGCAGAAAATACTGTCGCAGGCCAAGACGCTGGCGAGCCAACACGAGACGGCGCTGCAATCACGGCTCGGCGCGGAGAAATACAAGTTGCTGCTGGACGCACTCCGCAGCTTCTGACGTCACGTCAGAAGCTTCTCGACCGCAGCGGCAATGGCAAACAGCCGGCGGTCGTGTCCGTTGCGCGCCATCAACATCAAGCCGCAAGGCAAGCCCGAACCGGGCAGCGGCAACGAGATTGCCGTCAGGTTGAAGAAATTTCCGATCGAGGTGTTGCGCAACACCATCGCGTTCTTGCGGCTGAACTCAGCGGGATCGGCGACCTCGGCCAGAGTCGGCGCAACGATCGGCGTGGTCGGCATCGCCAGCACATCCATACCGGCGAGCTGCGCATCCATCGCCTTGCAGAGTCTGGCGCGCAGATCGAGCATCTCCTGGTAGATCTGCGGCGTGACGGACGCCGCGCGCTCGATCCGCACGCGGATATTGGGATCGATCAGCGCGCCATGCCGGGCGACAACGTCCTTGAGCTCGACATAGGCTTCCGCCGGAACGAGGCCGCCCTTCTTGTTGACCTCATTCATGCCCTCGAGCATCGGCAGGTCTTCGTAAGACAATCGCGCGCGCGCCTTGCCGAGCGCGCTCATCGCGCTCTCGAATGCCGCCGAGTTTCGTTCATCGAGCCGTTCCAGCGGCGCACCCTGCGCGATACCGATTTTCAGTTCGGCCAGCGAAACCGGCTCGAGCGGATGCGGGCTCTCGCCGGCCATCACCGCGTCGGCCAGCGCACAGTCGGCCACGCTCTTCGCCATCGGTCCGACCGAATCCAAGGTCGTCGACAGCTTGAATGCACCATCGGTCGGAATGCGCTGCTTGCTCGGCTTGAAGCCGGTGATGCCGCAGAGCGCCGCGGGGATGCGGGTAGAGCCTCCGGTGTCCGAGCCGATCGTGATCGCGCACATGCCGTCCGCCACGGCAATGGCGCCGCCCGAGGTCGAGCCGCCTGGGATGCGCGTGCGATCGGCCGGATTGCCGGGCGTGCCGAAATGCGGATTGGCGCCGATGCCGGAGAAGGCAAACTCGGTCATGTTGGTCTTGGCGACGATCACTGCGCCCGCCGCGCGCAACCGCGCTACCACCGGCGCATCGGCGGTGGCGGGCTTGCCTTCGAGCAGCAGCGCCGGTGAGCCGGCGCGGGTCACCTCGCCGGCAACGTCGAAGAGGTCCTTGATGGTGACAATGAGCCCGTCGAGCGGACCAAGCGGTGCGCCTTCCTTGGCGCGCCGGTCGGCGGCCTCGGCTTCCCGCACTGCGGTATCGCGATAAACCGTCAGACAGGCGCGTTTGCCCTCGCCTTGCGGGTCGTCGATGCGGGCAAGCGCGGCATCGAGATTGTCACGACTGGAAGCGCGATTTCATGAGGTTCCGGAACTTATCAATGGCGGGAGACGTTGGCGGAGCAGTCAGGCGGGCGATGACCCTATTCTGATGTGGGAGCATATCATGCGGAAGACTCTTCTCGCTGTGGCGGCCCTGGCCGCGATTGCAATCGCGCCGACCGGCGCGAATGCGCAAGGCAATACAGTCGGTGGCGCGCTGCTTGGCGCCGGCACCGGCGCGGTGATCGGCGGTGCGGTTGGCGGTGGCCGCGGTGCAGCCGCAGGCGCCGTAATCGGCGGCGTGACCGGCGCTGCGATCGGCGCGCAGGCTGACGGGCGCTATTACTATGGCGGCCGCTACTACTCGCGCCGCGAATGCTGGCGGAATGCCAACGGCCGGCTGCGCTGCCGCTACTACTAGGCAAGCTGACCTGAATTTGGACGAGGCGGCTTCAGGGCCGCCTCGTTTTATTTTGCGGATGTGCGGTCAGCGCTTCAGTAGAGCTCGTCCGGGGTCATGTCCCGATCGATCAGCCCCTGCTGGCGGCAATACTTGATCAGCAATTCCAGGCACGGCCGGTTGGCCTCCTTGCCAAACGGAGCCGTGTCGAGGCCGTCCTTCGACGCGCCGGCGAGACGCCTGCCCTCCTCCAGCATGCGGTAAAGCTCGGCCACTGCTTTCGGATTATCGCGCGCAAGCTCATCGGTCACGACAACCATGTGATTGACCGGCACCAGTCTGTGCTTGGCGTACCATTCCTTGGCCGCCTGATCCGGATTCGGGATGACGCTTTGCAGCCGCTTGTCGTCGGGCATCGCCGCGCCGTAGATCGCGGCGTCGAGCTCGCCGTCGACCAGCATCTGCGTCATGTCCTTGCTGCTGCGCACGACGCCCGGCGGATCGGGCGCCTCGGCCACGTGGCCGTCCTCGAAGGTAGTCCACTTCACCGTCGAGAAATCGACGCCGTAATCATTCTCGAGAATGCCGCGCAGCCACGCGCCGGTGGTCTGGCTCCAGGAGCGCACCCCGATCGCGCTTGCCCGCGAGGTCCTTCGGCGTGAGCCGCCCGCGCTCGGCGTTGTAGAGCATGGTGTGGTGCTGGAAGCGCGACAGCATCGCCGCCGGCAACAGCCGCAGCCCTTTGTTGTAGGCCCTGGCCTGGATGACGATGACGAGCGCCAGTTCGCTGGCGTCATAGGCATGCTCGCGCACCATCGGCTTGAAGGCGTGATGCAGCGGCTTGACCTCGACGAAGTCGAGCTTGAGCCAGTCGGATTTCACCTGCCCACGCTTGAGCGGCAGCGTGTGCGGATAATCGCCGAGGCAGATGCGGAGGGTCGTCATGCCAGTTTCCGGTCGTAAGCCTGCATGCTATGGGAGCGGCCGCAAGTCGAGAACGGAGTTTTGCGTAAATGGCCGACCAAAAGACCGGGCTCGTGATCACCGCCCATCCGGGCGATTTCGTCTGGCGCGCCGGCGGCGCCGATCGCGCTGCACGCCAAGCGCGGCTACCGCGTCAAGATCGTCTGCATGTCGTTCGGCGAGCGCGGCGAGAGCCAGTTCGCCTGGAAGGAAGCCGGCGCGACGCTCGAGAAGGTCAAGGCCGGCCGCAAGGACGAGGCCGAGCGCGCCGCCGCGCTGCTCGGCGCCGAGATCGAATTCTTCGATGCCGGCGACTATCCGCTGCGGCTGACCGACAAGCATTTCGACCGCATGGTCGACATCTATCGCGAGACCAACCCGGCCTTCGTGCTCACCCACGCGCTGGAAGACCCGTACAATTTCGACCATCCGAACGCCGCGCATTTCGCGCAGGAGACCCGCGTGGTCGCGCAGGCGATGGGGCACAAGCCCGGCGCGCAAGTACAAATACTCGGCGCCGCCGGTTTACCTGTTCGAGCCGCACCAGCCCGAACATGTGCAACTACAAGCCGGACCTGATCCTGAAAATCGACGAGGTGTGGGAGACGAAATACAAGGCGTTCCAGATCCTCGCCGCGCAGAAGCACCTCTGGCACTATTATGAGCGCGTCGCGCTCAACCGCGGCATCCAGGGCGCGCGCAACACCGGCATCCCGATGACCTACGGCGAGGCCTATCAGACCGCTGTTCCCCCGCGTCGTCACCGACACGCTCGGCTGAGTTCGGAGAAAACCATGAAAACCGTCGTCGTTCGCAACATCCAGCGCGCCGACGCAATGCCTGTCGGCGTCCTCGGCGAGCCGCGGCGTCTCGACCGTCGCACGAAGCCTATGGCCGCATCGGCCTGATGAAGCCCTATATGCGCCCGATCTGGTCGGGCGCTTCGATCTGCGGTCCCGCCGTCACGGTGCTGGCGCAGCCCGGCGACAACTGGATGATCCATGTCGCGATCGAGCAATGCCAGAAGGGCGACGTGCTGGTGGTCGGCTGCACCGCCGACAATACCGACGGCATGTTCGGCGACCTGCTCGCCACCTCGCTCAAGGCGCGCGGCGTCGAAGGGCCTGATCATCGACGCCGGCTGCCGCGACGTGCTCACGCTCAAGGAGATGGGTTTCCCGGTCTGGTCGCGCGCGATCTCGGCCAAGGGCACCGTCAAGGCGACGCTCGGCGCGGTGAATATGCCGGTCGTGTGCGCCGGCGTGAACGTCAATCCGGGCGACGCCGTCGTGGCCGACGATGACGGCGTCGTCGTGATCGCGCGTGCGAAGACGTCGGCGAGACGTTGTCGCCGAAGGCGCAGAAGCGCTTCGCCGACGAGGACGGCAAGCGCGCAGAAACTCGCCTCCGGCGTGCTCGGCCTCGACATGTACAATATGCGCGAGCCGCTCGAGAAAGCCGGGCTGATCTACGTCGACCAGCCGGAAGACGCATGAACCGTTTCGTTGCGGATTACACCAGTATTCCGCAGCAAGAAAACGCGGCCGGGAAACTCGACGCGCCAACCTTTCATCGCAATCACGATCCGATCTGGAGCGCGATCGGTTCCTGGCTGACGCAGCAGGATGGTGACGCGCTGGAGATCGGCAGCGGCACCGGCCAGCACATCGTTGCGTTCGCCCGCAAGGCGCCGCGCCTGACCTGGTGGCCGAGCGACATTCTCGATGCGCATCTGCGCAGCATTGAAGCATGGAGCGCGGAAGCGGCGCTGCGCAATTTGCGAAAGCCGCAAATCCTGGATCTCACCGAGGCGGCATGGCAGCCCTCCGGCCCCGAGGGCGCCCTGGCCGCCATCATTTGCATCAATGTGCTGCACATCGCGCCGTGGCGTGTTTCCGAGAATCTGCTGAGCGGGGCGGCGCGGCTGCTGCGCCCCGGCGGACGGCTGTTTGTCTACGGGCCGTTCATGCGCGACGGCCTCCACACCGCGCCCAGCAATGCGAGCTTCGATGAGAGCCTGCGCGCCAAAAATCCAGAATGGGGCGTGCGTGACATGGCAGAACTGTCCGCCCTGGCCGTGCGCCACGGACTGTCAGCGATCCACGCGGAACTAATGCCGGCCAATAATTTCGTCCTGACGACCATCCGCGGTTGAACAAAACGCCGCACCCTGCCGTCTTCCATGTAGAAAGACATGGTTTACCGCGCGCTGCTACGTCCCTTGTAGCTGCTATCAGTGCTGGTAAGACCAAAGGCGAAGCGGCAATTCTTTCCCGAACATGACGCGCTTATTCTCGTTGCCGGTCCGGTTGGCGCTTCTGGTTGGCGGCACGATGCTGCCGCTCATTCTATTTTCCGGCTTTCTGGTTTTCTCGCACTACAAGCAGAACCGCGAGGAGGCATTCGCGCGCGTCCAGCAGGTCACGCGCGGAGTGAAACTCGTGCTCGACCGTGAGGCGCAAGGCATCGTCGGCGGCCTTACGGTGCTCGCCAATACGCGCAGCCTTGCGGCGGATGATTTTCAGGGGTTCCGGCTCAACGCCGAAGCCTATGTCCGGCAATTTCCCGGCAGCCCGTCGATCGTCATCGCGAATGAAAGCGGGCAGCTGATTTTCCATTCGCGCATCCCAGCGGGGCAACTGCTGCCGGTTCGCGCCGATCGTCCCGAACGGCGGGAAGTGTTCGAAACCGGCAAGCCGGTTTTTTCCAGGTTGTTTCTCGGTCCAGTAGCGCATCGGCCCATCGTGACCATCACCGTGCCGGTGTTCCGCGACGGCAAGGTCATCTATGACCTGTCGTTCGACCCGCCGCTGGAGATTTTTCAGCGCATCATCGAGCAGCAGCGACCGAGCGAAGACTGGACGCTTTCCATTTTCGACCAGGACGGCACCAATTTCGCGCGCGTGCCCAATCCCGCCGCGACCATCGGCCAGCGCGCCTCGCCATCGCTTTACGCGGTGATGTTCTCCGCGCCGGAAGGGCGCGCACCGACGGTGTCGCTCGAAGGCGTCCCGCTGCTCACAGCATTTTCCCTCTCCGAGCTGACCGGCTGGATCGCCGCCGCCGGCATTGCCGAAAGCACGTTGACGGCGCCGGCGTTGCAGACTGCCGCAATCGCGGTGACGGTCGGCTTATTGATGCTGCTGATCGGCCTTGGCTTTGCAATCCGCATGGCGACGCAGATCGCGCGCGGCGAAGCGCTGCACGCGCTGCTGATCAACGAGCTCAACCATCGCGTCAGGAACACGCTCGCCACCGTGCAGTCGATGGCATCGCAGACCTTCCGCGGTTCGACCGACCGTGAAGCCAAACACAAATTCAGCTCGCGGCTGGTGGCGCTGGGCGCCGCCCACAATCTGCTGAGCGACAGCAAATGGGCCGGCGCAGACCTGCGCGAAACCATCGAGACCGTGCTCGAACCATTTCGCGCCGGGCAGCGGATCGCCCTGGAGGGGCCGGCGATCAGCATCGATGCGCGTATCGTCACCATGCTGTCGATGGTCATCCAGGAGCTCGCCACCAATGCCTCCAAATATGGCGCGCTTACCCATGCGGACGGGCGCGTCACGATCCACTGGGAGCAGACTGAGCACAGCGACGCCCGCGTGGTTTTGTGCTGGATCGAGCGGGACGGCCCGCCCGTGACAGCGCCGCTGCGCTCGGGCTTTGGCTCGACCCTGATCCGCGAGGGCTTTGCGGCGCAGCTCGGCGGCAGCGCGACCATGGCGTTCGAGCCGGATGGGCTGACCTGCGTGCTGGAATTCCCGCTGCGCCGGCGCTAAAGAGCGCGCCATGCTCAAGTTTTATTACGCCCCACATACATGCTCGCTGGCGACCCACATCGCGCTGGAAGAAGCCGGTGCACGTTACGAGCCGGTACGCATGAGTTTCGAGCGCGCGGACCAGCGCCAGCCGGACTATCTCAAGGTCAATCCGAAGGCCCGGGTGCCGGCCTTGGTCACCGAGAACGGGATTCTGACCGAGACCCCTGCTCTGCTGGTCTTCGTCGCGCAGACATTTCCAGCCGCAAAGCTCGCCCCGCTCGACGATCCGTTCGCTTTGGCGAAAGCGCAGGCCTTCAATTCGTATCTCTGCTCGACCGTGCATGTCGCACATGCGCATCGCATGCGGGGCTACCGCTGGGCCGACGATCCGGCGGCGCATGAGGCGATGAAGAAGAAGGTGCCGCAGTCGGTCGGGGAATGCTTCGCGCTGATCGAGCGCGAGATGCTGCAGGGCCCTTACGTGATGGGCGAGACCTATACGATCTGCGATCCGTACCTCTACACGCTGGCGCAATGGCTCAAGGCCGACGGCGTCGACATCAATACGCTGCCCAAGGTGCGGGCCCATTTCGAGCGTGTCGGCGCCCGCCCGGCGGTCAAGCGCGCCCTCGCCGACGAACTTGCAGAGGCCGCATGACCGACGAACCGAATATGGACATCGCCCATCTCGGGCACCTCGAGCTGCTGACGCCGACCTTCGACAAGAGCGCGCGCTTCTTCATCGACGTGATGGGGATGACGCAATCGGGCGAGAAGGGCGACAGCATCTATCTGCGCGGCTACGACGATTACGAGCGCTATTCGCTCAAGCTCACCGCGGCGAAGGGCAATGGCATGGCGCATGTCGCCTATCGCTGCCGCTCGCCGCAGGCGCTGGAGCGCCGCGCCGCCGCGCTCAAAGGCTCCGGCTTCGACGTCGGCTGGAGCGACGGCGATCTCGGCCACGGCAAGACGTTCGTCTGCAAGGACCCGGACGGCCACGTCATCGAGCTTTATTACGAGACCGAGTGGTACCAGGCGCCGCCCGAGCTCAAGCCGTCGCTTGAAGAACCAGGCGCAGCGTTTCCTGGCGCGCGGCGTCAACGTACGCCGGCTCGATCACTGGAATGGGCTGGCGGTCAACATCTCCGAGTGCCGGCAGTTCTTCGAGAAATATCTCGGCTTCCGGCTCACCGAGCGCATCGTGCTCAATGACGGCACCGAAGCCGGCATCTGGATGACGGCGACCAACAAGTCCTACGACTTCGCCTATACGCGCGATCACACCGGCACGCCGGGACGCTTTCATCACGTCACCTACGCGCTCAATTCGCGCGAGGAGATCCTGCTCGCCGCCGATATTTTCCTCGAGAACGGCGTCTTCATCGAGACCGGCCCGCACAAGCACGCAGTGCAGCAGACGTTCTTCCTCTACGTCTATGAGCCGGGCGGCAACCGGGTCGAGGTCGCCAATGCCGGCGCCAAGCTGATCCTGGCGCCGGACTGGAAGCCGATCACCTGGACCGAGGAAGAGCGCAAGAAGGGCCAGGCCTGGGGGCTCAAGACCATCGAGTCCTTCCACACCCACGGCACGCCGGAAGTGAAGCACAAATAGCCCGATGACCCGCCGCAACACGCCGCGCGTCTCCCTGATCGGCTTCGGCGAAGCCGGCCAGGCCATCGCGGCAGGCTTGCGGGAGGGCGGCACCGAGCAGGTCGCAGCCTGGGACATCCTGTTCCCCCGGCCGGAGGGCGAAAAGCTCAAGGCGGCGGGGCAGAAGAGCGGCGTCCGGCTCGCCGCCTCCGCGGCGGAGGCCGTGCAAGGCGCCGATATCGTGATTTCGGCGGTGACGGCGGCTTCGAGCGTCGAGGCGGCGCGCTCGGTCGAGCCGCACCTGACCACCAACCCCTACTATCTCGACATCAATTCGGTCTCGCCCGGCCGCAAGCAGGACAGCGCGGCGCTATTGGGCGGCAAGGCCCGCTACATCGATGTCGCCGTGATCGCGCCGATCCATCCGGCCCGGCACAGGACGCCGATGCTGATTGCCGGACCGGACGCGCAGGCGGCGGCCCCTCTCCTTTCAGAGCTTGAAATGCAGACCACCATCGCCGGCGACAAGGTCGGGGCGGCGGCGGCCATCAAGATGATCCGCTCGGTGATGATCAAAGGCATGGAGGCGCTAAGCCTGGAATGCTTCCTGGCCGCGTCCCGCGCCGGGGTGCTCGAACAGGTGGCGGAGTCCCTGAAGAACAACTACCCCGGGCTCGATTGGCGCAAGGTCGCCGCCTACAACATCGAGCGGATGGCGAGCCACGGCGAACGGCGGGCCGCCGAGATGGAAGAAAGCGCGCTGACACTGCGGGAATTGGGGCTCGACCCGCTGATGGTGGACGCCACGGTCGTGCGGCAGCGCGAGATGGGCACCCTCGGCCAGCGAGGCCGAGATAGGCCGTACCAAGAGTCCGGACCCGTCGGCGCTGCCGGCGGCGCTCGAGGCAATCAGCAAGGCGAAGCGCAAGCGCGCACCTTGACGCACCCTTCATGCCGCGGCGCGTCATGTTCAGTTCTTGTCATTGTTAAAGAGCAATGCCTACACTCCCGCCGTCAGGGCTGGGAGGAAACAACCAATGACATTGAAGCAACTCGGATACGGCGCCCTCGTGGGCGTTACTGCTGTCTTTATCGCACTCGGCTCGGCCACCACGGCTGAAGCCGCCAAGAAGTCGAAGAAGGCCGCTGCGGCGCCTGCGCCGGCTTATGGAATCTGCCAACTGCAAGCGCGCTCCGCAGTCTGCGCGAGCAAGGGCACCACGAAGTTGAGCTACGCCAATGCCTGCTTCGCGCAAGCTGACGGCGCCAAGGGCGCCAAGGCCGGCGCCTGCAAGGCTCCGAAAGCTGCGAAGAAGGGCGGCGGCAAGAAGAAGATGGCGAAGGCCAAGGGCGGCAAGAAAAAGAAGATGTAATTCTCGCTCGCACTGATGCGAAAGCAAACGGGCCGCACAATGTGCGGCCCGTTCGTCTTTCACCCGGCACTGTAAACTTTATTTTTTCCTTTCGGAGGGATCTGGATGAACTCCGCGATCTCTTCTTTCGTCAGCGGCTTGTCGAGGAACTTGAGCTTCACCGCATCGCGCACGATGCCCTCCATGTCCTTCATCTCGTCGCTCTGCATGGTCGGCAAAGGCTGAAACTCGGCGGCCGACTGCTTGACGATGTCGAGCGACACTTTGATCTTCGCCGCATACATCTCCATCGCCTTCGGATCGGAATACATCCAGTCGACGCCTTCGCGATACGCCTGCACGAAGCGCATGATCGCGTCCTTCTTGGTGTCGAGCGAGTTCTTGTTGACGATGATGGCGCGCACGGTCTGGCCGCGCAGCGACGGCACGTCGTTGCCGCGCGCGATGATGCGGATCTTGCCGTCCTTGATGTCCTGCAGGCCGAACGGCGGCGCGGCCCAGCCGATATCGATCTGCCCCGACATCACCGCCGTCAGCGTGCCGGGAGGCCCGCCGGTCGCGGTCGGCTTCGCTTTGGAGCCGAGTTCCGCGCCGAACGCAGCGACGATGTTGTGCGAGCTCGAGCCGTTGGTCGAATAGGCGATCGTGTTCTGGTCGGTGGTGTCCTTGAGCGACTTGATCGGTGAATCGCCCTTCACATACCAATAGAGGTCGCTGGTGCCGGTGAAGGCCGGCAGGATGATGCGGATCGGCGCGCCCTTCGACATGGCGCGCAATGCGCCGGCGACACCGACGCCGCCGCCGAGATCGGCGGAACCCGAGATCACCGCCTGGATGGTTTCACCGGCGCCCTGCGAGCCGGTCATCTCGATGACGAGGTTGTGCTTCTTGTAGATGCCGGGCTCCTGGCCGAGCGACGGCGACTGGTTCTCCCAGTTGTTGAGCTGGCCCATCACCATTTTGAGGGTGTCCTGGGCAAAGGCCGGCGTGCCGAGCACGGCGGTGGCGGCAAGCGCGAGCGCAAGGCGCTTAAGCTGCATGAATATCCTCCCTGGCTTTGTGCCCGCGTCTGGCGGCGGGCCTTACCTGCATTCAACACCAACCGGCCGATGAAGCAAACCGTCAGCGCGAGGGTGCGCGGCCCTTCGGCATGCCGCCGGCTTTCTTGAGCCGCACCGACCAGTATTCCCAGGCCCGCGCCTGACCGGTGGTCTTGGTATGGATTGCAGCGCACTGCTCGACCTCGCCGGCCGATAGCGCGTCGACGGCGCCCGCGTCCGCTGCTCCGATCTGGTACTCGGCGTTCTTGGCCGAATAGATGCAGCGAAACACGGTCTCGCGCACATTGGCCCCGACCGCGGTGACGCCATGGCGGTTCATCAACACCATCTTGTGGTTGCCGAGCCGCTTGGCGAGCGAGGCGCCCTCCTCCGGCTTGACCACCAGCAAATTGGTGTCGCCGAACTCCTTGCGCTGATCCCAGAACGGCGGATAGGCGCCGCCAACCGCGCCGAGGTGGAAGACCGGCACGTAATCGATGCCGGTAATGACGAGCGGCATGAAGGATGGCGCATGGTGGTGGCACACCGACATCACGTCGGGCCGCGCCTTGTAGATTTCGCCGTGAATGACGCGCTCGGAATAAAACGGACGCTTGTCCTTTTTTACCGGCCGGGAATCCAGATCGAACTCGACGATGTCCGACGGCTCGACCAGCTCCGGCGCGCGCGACACCGACATCAGGTAGCGCTTCGGATTGGTCGGGTGCCGTGCCGTGCAATGACCGAAGGCGTCCACAATGCCTTCATTGGCGAGAATGCGATTGGCGAGCGCGACTTCGTAGCGAATGGCGGCGAGCTTATCGGCCACGGCGTTTCCTCATCAATGTTTTGTTGGCGGGAGAAAAGCCGAAACCGGGCGCGTTGCCAACTATCCCTCTTCCCTTTTGCGAGGAGGGATAGATGAACGCAATTATGCCCTGCCCTGCAGCGCCGCCTTCACCCGCTCCGGCGTGAACGGCAGGATGCGCAGCCGCACGCCGGTGGCGTCGAACACCGCATTGGCGAGCGCGGCCCCGACCGGGCAGCACGCCGCCTCGCCCGCGCCGACCGGCTTTTCGTTCGGACGGTCGATCAGCTCGAGCTCGATCTTCGGCACGTCGGAGAAGGTCAGGATCGGATAGCTCGACCAGTCGACGCTGGTGACGCGTGATGCGGTCGAATTTCACCTCTTCGATGAGCGCGCGGCTCAGCGTCTGCATGATCGAACCTTCGACCTGCGAGCGCAGCGCCGTCGGGATTGATGATCTGCCCGCAATCATGCGCGCAGACGACGCGCTCGACCTTGATCCTGCCGGTCGCGCGCTCGACCGCGACCTCCATGCCCATCGCCGACATAGGCCTCGGTGAACTTGTAGTGGATGTAGGCGAGGCCGCGGCCGCGGGCGACCGCGGCATTGGCGTCGGAGTTCGGGCGAGGTCCGCGGCTGCCACTTCATCATCGCGGCGGTGCGCCGCATCACCTCGATGCCGCGCGGATCGGTGAGGCCGCGCAGCCGGAATTCGACCGGATCGACGCCGGCAGCAGCGGCAAGCTCGTCGATGAAGCTCTCGACCGCGAAGCAGTTGGCGGGCTTGCCGGGCGAGCGGATCGGCGCTGCGCGCAGCGGCGGGTCCTTCAGCCAATGCGCGATCACCTGGATGCCGCCCGACGCATAGGGCGGATCGCCGTTCTGCGAGATCAGGCCCGGCATTGATGCCGCGGACATTGTCGAGCCCGGCGGCCTCCGGCGCGAGCAGCGGAATGTTCGGCATGCCGCGCGTGGTCTCCGGAATCCACATCTCGGTCTTCCAGTCGAGAATGCGGCCGTCCGCCGACACGGCGCCGGAAACGTCGATGAGCTGCGGCGGGCCCTTGGGGTCCCAGCCATGCTCGTCCTCGCGCGACCATTGCACCCGCACCGGGCGGCCGATCGCCTGCGACAGGATCGCGGCGTCGGCGGCGGCGTCCTCGTGGCCGTTCATGCCGTAGCAGCCGGAGCCTTCGAGATAGATCAGCGCGCACCTTGTCCTGCGGCAGCTTCGAGCACGCGGGCCATGGTGGTCTGGTTGCCGTGCGTGCCCTGCGAGGCGGTCCAGATGGTGGCGCGCTCGCCGTCGCACGTCGGCGACGGCGCAGGACGGCCCCATCGAGGCGTGGCTCTGCATCGGCCAGAAATAGGTCGCCTTGAGCGTCTTGGCGTCGGCCGGAAGCTCCGCGCCCGGCTTGCCTTTGTTGACCAGCGTCTGCGTCGGTCGTGCCCGGCTCGTTGCGCAGCACGTCCATCAAGCTGGCTTGCTCGGGCAGCGCCGGTGCCGTCGCTCCATTGCGCCTTCAGCGCGCGCGCGGCCTTGATCGCGGTCCATTCGTCCTCGCGCGGTGACGGCGAGGAAATCCTTGATCGCGCACGACCTTCACGCCGGGCAGATCCGGCGACCGAGGATTCATCGACCGAGACGAGGCTGGCGCCGATCGCCGGCGGCCGGATCACCCGGCCGTGCAGCATGTTCGGGCACGCGAGAAGTCCTGCATGTAGGTGTGCCGCCCGGTGCATTTGGCCGGCACGTCCGGCCGCGGCAGCGGCTTGCCGACCAACGTGTAGCTCGGCCGGATTCTTCAGCGGCGCCTTCGGATCGAGCTTGAGGTTGAAGTTCTTGCCGGCGATCAGCTCGGCGAAGCTCACGCCCTGCCCGCCGGCTTTCGGGCCGCACCATGCCGTCGGCGGCGGTGAGGTCGTCCGCCTTGCACGTTGAGCTTCTGCGCGGCGAGGTCGATCAGGCCCTTGCGCGCGGTCGCGGCGGCCTGGCGGATCTGCATGCCGCCGACGCTGGATGCCGTTCGAGCCGGAGGTGCGGCCCTGATCGGGCGTCAGCGCGGTGTCGCCCTCGACATACTTGATCTTGTCGACGCCGATGCCGAGCTCTTCGGCGGCGATCTGCGGCATCGCGATGCGCAGGCCCTGGCCGAGATCGACCTTGCCGCAATAGAGCGTGACGGTGCCGTCGGCATTGACGCGAAGAAGGCGTCGACCTCGCTGCGGATCGAATGTCGCGTCGCTGCCTGCGGCGCCTTGCGCCAGCGCTTCGGCAGACGCCGGTGACAGCGCGAAGCGCGATGGTGAGCGCGCCGCCTTTGACGAAGCGCGCGGCGGGAGAAGGTGTTGACGTGCGCGTTCATGTCAGCCTCCCTGCCCTGGTGCCCTGGCCGCTCGCGGCCATCACCGCGCGCACGACGCGCACATGCGAGCCGCAGCGGCACAGATTGGCGTCGAGCTCGGAGCGGACCTGCTGCTCGGTCGGCTTCTTGTTGCGCTCGAGCAGCGCCAGCCGCGGTCATGATCATGCCGCTGGTGCAGTAGCCGCATTGCGGCACCTGCTCCTTGATGAAGGCCGCCTGCACCGGATGCGGCGCGCCGGTGGCCGAGAGGCCCTCCATCGTCGTGATGGTCTTGCCCTTGAGGTCGGCGACCGCGCGTCTGGCAGGAGCGCGCCGGAGTGCCGTCGATCAGCACGGTGCAGGCGCCGCATTGGCCGAGCCCGCAGCCATATTTCGCGGCGGTGAGCCCCATGTCGCGCAGCACGTAAAGCAGCGGCTTGTCCGGATCGTCGGCCTCCGCAAAACGCGCGAAGCCGTTCACGCGAAGATCGTATCTCGCCATGGACCTCCCCCTTACGTCGCCGGCCTTTTGCAGGCCGCTTGTTTGGAAAGGTTACAGGCAATTTTTCACGCCGAGAACGGGGGTCACGCGGCGTTGCTCGGCTGGGCAGCCTCGCCTAGGGTTCCGGCCCGTGACCGCGCAAATCGTCATCGAAGGCGTGAGCCATATTTACCGGCCGCCACGCGGAAAACCGGTGCTTGCGCTTGAGGATGTCTCGCTTTCGGTGAGCAATCGCGAGTTCATCGCGCTGCTCGGCCCCTCCGGATGCGGCAAGTCGACGCTGCTCTACCTGATCGGCGGGTTCCTGCCGGTCGAGACCGGGTCGATCACCATCGACGGCAAGCCGATCGCCGGTCCCGGGCCCGACCGCGGCATCGTCTTCCAGCATTTTGCGCTGTTTCCGTGGAAGACGGTGCGCGGCAACATTCTCTACGGTCTGGAGCGCCAGGGCATGCCGAAGGCCGAGCGCGAACAGCGCGCCATCGACTTCATCAACCTGGTCGGGCTCACCGGCTTCGAGGACAGCTACCCCTCGCAGCTCTCCGGCGGCATGAAGCAGCGCACCGCGCTGGCGCGCACGCTGGCGATCGATCCGACCATCCTCCTGATGGACGAGCCGTTCGGCGCCCTCGACGCCCAGACCCGCAGCCTGATGCAGGAGGAATTGCTGAGCATCTGGCAGCGCACGCCGAAGACGGTGATCTTCGTCACCCACGACGTGCAGGAGGCGGTCTATCTCGCCGACCGCGTCGCGGTGATGTCGGCGCGGCCCGGCCGCATCAAATCGATCGTCGACACCAAATTCGACAAGAACGCTCCGGACATTTTCAAAAGCAAAGGCTTCGTCGACAAGGTCGACGAGATCTGGAATCTGGTGCGCGAGGAAGCGATCAAGGCGCAGCAGAAGCGTTCGTTTCCCGATCCGCAAGAAGCGGCGCAATGAAAACGGCACTGCGCTACTCGCCGCTGCTGCTGCTCGCCATCTTGTGGGAAGTCGCGGCGCGGCTCGAACTTGTTTCGACCTCGGCGCTGCCGCCGCTCTCCGACGTGATCCTCTCCTGGTGGGAAATGATCAAGGACGGCGAGCTGCCGGACAATGCCGGCATCTCGCTCTATCGCGCCGGCATGGGCCTGCTGCTGTCGGTCATAGTCGGCACGCTACTCGGCGTGGCGATGGCATGGTGGAAGCCGGTCAATGTGCTGCTCAGCCCGCTGGTCGAGATTTTCTATCCGTTGCCGAAGTCGGCGCTGATCCCCGTCACCGTGATCTGGCTCGGCTACGGCGACGGCTCGAAAATCCTGCTGATCTTTCTCGGCTGCATGCTGCCGGTGACGCTCGGCGCCTTCAACGGCGCGCGCTCGAGTGAGCAGGTGCTGGTGTGGTCGGCGCGCAGCATGGGCGCGAGCCGGCTGCGCATGTTGTGGGACGTGGTGATCCCGAGTGCGCTGCCGGAATTGCTCAACGGCATCCGCACCGCGCTGGCGCTGTCATTCATCCTGCTGGTGTCGTCCGAGCTGATCGTCGCGCAAAAAGGCTTCGGCAATCTGATCGGATCGCTCGGCGCCAATGGCAGCTATGATGCGATGTATGCGGTGGTGCTCACCGTCGCCTTCCTCGGCTTCGCCGCCGACCGCACCTACATGATGATCACACGAAGGGCGCTGGCATGGCGCGACTAGAGCCCGTCAGCACCGCGGAAGGCGCGCCGGAGATCGCCGGCCGGATCGTGGCGGCGTTCACCAACGTCTTCATGCGCTTCTTCTCGGTGGCGGTCGTGCTGATCGCCTGGGAGCTCTTGGCGCGAAGCGGCACGCTGACGCCCTATCAATTGCCGGCCCTCTCCACGGTGCTTGGCCGCATCTGGACCGATGCCGTGTCCGGCGACCTTGTGGGTCAACACGGCGCTGACGCTCTACCGGGCGCTGGTCGGCTTTGCGATCTGCGCGATCCTCGGCGTGCTGATCGGCGTCGCCATGTCGCGCAACGTGGTCGCCAACTGGTTCTTCGACCCGATCGTCTCGGTCGGCTTCCCGATGCCGAAAATCGCGTTCCTGCCGGTGGTTATCCTGTGGCTCGGGGTCTACGACCTCGCCAAGATCAGCATCATCGTGATCGATGCGATTTTCCCGGTGATTGCGGCGACCGTGATCGCCATCCAGGGCGTGCCCCATGAGCTGGTCTGGTCGGCGCGCAACATGGGCGCCAGCGACCGCGACGTGCTGCGCCAGGTCATCCTGCCAGCGGCCTCCCCGCAGATCATCACCGGGCTGCAGGTCTCGCTGCCGCTCTGCCTGATCGTGGCGGTGGTCGCGGAGATGCTGATGGGCGGCTACGGGCTCGGCGGCGCGATGATCACCGCCGCCCGCTTTGCCAATTCGACCGGGGTGTTTGCCGGCATCCTGGAGATTGCGGTGGTCGGCTATGTGCTGATCAAGCTGATGGCGGTACTGCGCCGCCGGCTCCTGATCTGGCACCAGGAGGCGCAGGCTCCGAGCACCGCCTAGTTCGCCTTGCCTAGTCCGGCCTGAGTGCGGGACAATGCCCACCAACACAACGAACCTGCCCCACCTTGAAGTGGCAGGACGGATTGGGAGGCGAGAATGCGATTCCTGAAAACCACGATGCTGGCTGCCTGTGCCGTCGCCGCGAGCATCGGCGCAGCGAGCGCGCAGCAGCAGCCGGTCAAGATCCGCATGTCATGGGTGGCGCCGGTGTCGAACTGGGCCTCGATCGTGCTGGAGAAAAAGGACCTCGCCCGGCACATGGGCAAGTCCTACACGGTCGAAGCGGTGCGCTATCAGGGCACGCCGCAGATGATCACCGCGATCGCCAATAACGAGCTCGAAGTCTCCAACCTCGCCTATTCGTCGCTGGCGCTCGCAATCGAGAATGCCGGGCTCGACGACATCCGCGTCATCGCCGACGAATTCCAGGACGGCGTCACCGGCCACTACAGCACCGGCTTCTATGTCCGCAAGGACAGCGGCATCAACAAGGTCGAAGACCTCAAGGGCAAGATCGTCGCCAGCAACGGTGGCGGCAGCGCGGTCGACGTCGCGTTGCGCGCTGCGCTGAAGAAGGCAGGCCTCGAAGAGAAGCGCGACTACACGATGCTGGAAGCGCCGCTTCCGGCGATGCCGGCCATGTTGCTGGAAAAGAAAGCCGACATGGTGCCGATCGTGCTGCCCTTCGTGTTCAATCCGAAGCTCAAGGAAGAAGGAAAAATCCTCACCGAGCAGCGCGACGTGCTCGGCGTCACGCAGATGATCGTGTGGACCGCGCGCAAATCGTTCATCGACAAGAACCGCCCCGCGCTGGTCGATTTCATGGAAGACATGCTGCGCATCACGCGCTGGTACCAGGACCCGAAGAACAAGGACGAGGTCGCGCAGATCGCGTCACGCATCACCAAGCAGCCGGCCGACCGCTTCGGCTGGCTGTTCACCAAGGACGACACCTATCGCGACGCCAACATGGTGCCGAACCTCGACGCGCTTCAGCGCAATATCGACGTGACGCGCGAGCTCGGCCTGACCAAAAAGAAGATCGACGTGAAACAGCACGCCGACGTCAGCCTGGTGCAGGAGGCAGCGCAGCGGCTGAAATAGATAAAATTGTAAGTAAGCGTTTCAAACCGAAACAGGCCGCTGTGGCACGGACGCCACGGCGGCCTTCATTTTGACCAAAATCGGCCACGCCTGTGGAACGGGGACCTTTAGTTCCGATTTATTGCTTTACAAGGATGGTTAACGGCCGGAAAATCCCTGCCGTACGCGCGACTTAAATGGTTAACGAGGTACCTCCGATGAAGCAAATGTACACCGCGTTTTTGGCTCTGCTGATCGTCGGATCGGCAGGTCTGACCGCGACCCCCGCCGCAGCCAATGGCGAGGTTCGCTGGGATCCGGCCTGTAACTGTAACAGACCGATTACTTCAACTCGCACGGTCCGCGCCGCTCCGCGGGTCGTGGTCAATACCCGCGTCGTGAATACCCGCAAGGTGATTCCGCGCCACCGTACGGTGGAAGAGAACCAGCTCGTGGTTCACGTCCGCCCGGTGGTGCGCAAGGAAGTGGTTCTGCACAAGCAGCACATCCACTACCAGAACATCGTCACCAAGCGGGTCAACACCATCAACCGCTACCGCGAAGAAGTGGTCCAGGGCGGCACGTCACACCGCAATCTCGTGACGACGTCGTCGAGCACCCAGGTTCGCATTGTTCCGGGCACGAACTGCAACTGCCCGGGCGGCAACGAACGGGTGAATGTGGGCTATCGCGAAGCAACCTACCGCTACTAAGCGGTTTAAGTAGGCTGGGGAGACCGCCTCGCGGACGCGCGGGGCGGTTTTTTCTTTGAGGTGACGAGCTCCGCTCGTCCGCGCTCCATCGCGAGACGCTCGCCGAGTTGAGCCGCGCGCAATCCCGTCTCTGTACCGTTGCGCTACAAAATTAATTAACGCGCGCCTCGGCGCCGCGCCGGTTAACTATGTCCAAAAGCATGTTTTAACTCTCGCACTCCAGCGCTTGCGTGCGAGGCCCATGTCGCAAAGTATCCCGCCGGGAAACGCAAGCGATCGCACAAGAGCGATCACTTCCGTGGCGGGATATTTGAAATGCTGCGTTACGCACTGATCGCGCTGGCCTTGACGGCCGCAGCCTTGCCGGCTCACGCAGCCGGCGAGAAGACATCGGCGCGTTTCGACAACGTTTCGCCGCTCGAGCCTGTCCTGAAGAGCCGCACCGACGCGGCCGAAGCCGCGGCCCAGGTACCGGGCGCCGGGGCAGTCCTGCTCGAAGCGCTGCGCTGGCGCGGGCGCAGCGCCGCCCAGCTCGGCCTGCCCGCCAAGCTGTGGTGCGCCGACTTCATGAATTACGTGATCAAAAAGAGCGGCGCCAAGGGCACTTCCTCGCGCGCGGCGCGCTCCTTCCTCGACTACGGCAAGCGGCTCGACAGCCCGCGCGTCGGCGCGATCGTGATCTTCACACGCAAGGGCCCGAACAGCGGGCACGTCGGCATCGTGCGCGGCACTGACGGCCAGGGCAATCCGATCGTGATCTCCGGCAATGCCGGCCCGACCGTGCGGCAAACGACTTATCCGAAAGAGCGCGTGCTCGCCTATGTGATGCCGCCCGACTACGTGCTCGAAGAAATCGCCAAGGTCGCGCGCGACAATGCGCGGGCGACAGTCAGCGCGACGACGACCGTCACCGCCACCACGCCGCGGTAACACTCTCCGCAATTGTTAATGCGCAGCGCGGATCTCGGCTTGTGCCGGGTTAATGTTAACTCGCGTCTGTCCGGTTCCCCACAAGTCCACACGCTACATTCCGCCTAACGATAAACGGCGGCGCATTTAGGCGCACGTCGTCGGGGTGAGGCGTTACACGTTGAGCAAGAGCCGAACAGGACTCCGTCTTGCGGCAGGCTGCGCGATCATGATGTGCGCGGCGGCTCCCGCTTTTGCTGCGCCTGTCACCGCTGAACAAATCAACACCTGCGAGCGCGAGCGCGGCTCGATCGAGAATCGAATCGCAGCCTGCACCGCCGTCATCGACGGAACGAAATCGCCGAAAGCGAAAGCGACCGCACGCCAGAAGAAGGCCGACGCTCTGCTCGAGCGCGGCGAGAGCCTGGCCGGCAAGAGCGACGCCGACGGTGCGCTGCGCAGCTACAGCGAGTCGATCGCGCTCGACAGCTCGAACGCCGCGCGCGTTGTTCCGCCGCGGCATGCTGTATCGCGAGCGCGGCGAGATCGAGAACGCAGTCGCCGATCTCGAAGCGTCGCTGAAGTTCGGCAAGAGCAACATCGAAGCGATGAACGCGTTGAGCCACATCTATTATGCCAAGCGTGAATTCGCGCGCGCGATCTCGGTGCTCGATCTCGCCATCAAGCTCAAGCCGAATGACGGGCTCGCCTATCTACAATCGCGGCATGACGTATCGCGCCAAGGGCGAGCCGGACCGCGCGATTCCCGGACTTCGATCGCGCCATCAAGATCAAGGCCGACGACATCGGCGCGCTGCATGCGCGCGGCCTCGCCTATCGCGACATTCGCGACTACGAGCGCGCGCTGCAGGATTTCGACCAGGCCATCAAGATACAAGCCGGACTTCATCCTCGCACTGAACGATCGCGGCATTACCTACGCCGCGAAGGGCGAAGGCGACCGGGCCATCCAGGAATTCGACACCGCGATCCTGCTCGATCCGCGCGACGCCTTTGCCTACAACAACCGCGGCCTCGCCTATCGCAATCGCGGCGAGACCGACCGCGCCATCAAGGACTACGACCAGGCGCTGATGCTCAACGCGAATTACGTCCTCGCCTACTACAATCGCGGCAACGCCTTTTACGACAAGCGCAACTACGACCGCGCCATCCAGGACTACGACCAGGCGATCAAGCTCGATTCAAGCTACGCGCTCGCCTATTACGACCGCGGCGTCTCTTATTACGAGAAGGGCAACCACGAGCAGGCGCTCAAGGACCTGACCCAGGCGATCAAGCTCGATCCGAAGGACGCCCTCTCCTATTACAACCGCGGCATCACCTATATCGCGCGTGGCGATACCGACGCGGCGGTTGCCGACTTCGACCAGACGCTGAAGATCGACCCGAAGAACAGCCTCGCCTACTACAATCGCGGGCTGGCGCTGCGCGCCAAGGGCGCGCTGGAGCGGGCGATCGTCGACTTCGGCGAAGCCATCAAGCTCGACCCTAAGAACGCGCTCGCGCTTTATCATCGCGGCATCACCTATCGCCGCGCCGGCCGGCATCGACGCCGCGATGGCGGATTTCGACCAGTCGCTGAAGATCGACCCGAAGAACCCGCCCGCCTATTTCGAGCGCGCCAGCGCACACTTCGAGCGGCGCGACCACGACCGCGCCATCGCCGACCTCAACATGGCGACCAACATGCGCCCGGATTACACCGAGGCCTTCAACCTGCGCGGTCTCGCCTACAACGCGCAGGGCAATAGTGACCGCGCCATCGCCGACTTCGATCAGTCGATCCGGCTCAATCCGAAGGACGCCGTCGCCTACACCTATCGCGGCGAAGCGTTCCAGAAGAAGCGCGATCTCGACCGCGCCATCGCCGACTTCGATGCGGCGATCAAGGCCGATCCGAACCACGCCGACGCCTATTCGAGCCGCGCGCTCGCCTACAAGGACAAGCGCGATTACGCCAAGGCGATCGAGGATTTCGGCCGCGCGCTGAAGATCGATGCCGAACAATGCGCGCGCCTACAATTTGCGCGGCTTCTGCTATCACAATATGGGCGACAACGAGCGCGCGTTCTCCGACTTCGACCGCGCCATCAAGCTCGCCCCGAACTACGCCCAGGCCTATTTCAATCGCGGCGTCGCGCACTCCGAAAACCGCAATTTCGAGCAGGCGATTGCCGACCTGTCGCAGGCGATCAGGGTCGATCCACGCGACCCGCTGATCGCGCAGGCTCGCGGCATCGCCTATGTCGGCCGGCGCGATTTCCAGCGCGCCATCGCCGACTTCGACCACGCCCTCAAGCTCGATCCGAAGTTCGTCGCGGCCTATGTCGACCGCGGCAATGCCTATCAGCAGAACGGGCGACTATGACCGCGCCAGTCGCAAATTACGACCTGGCGATCAAGCTCGACCCGAAATATGCGGCGGCCTTCACCGAGCGCGGCAACACCAACGCGCTGCGCGGCCGCATCGAGCGGGCGCTGTCCGATTACGACCAGGCAATCCGGTTCAACCCGACCTATGCCGGCGTGTTCAACAGCCGCGCCGCGCTCTATCAAGCGCAAGGGCGAGATCGACCAAGCGCGCTGGCCGACCTCGACATGGCGATCAAGCTCGAGCCCGCGCTCGGCGATGGCGCTCAACACCCGCGGCCTGATCACCAGCAGAAGGGCGATATCGACCGCGCCATCGCCGACTTTACGCCAGGCGGTGAAGGCGAGCCCGGGCTTCGAGGTGGCCTGGCACAATCGCGGTCTGGCCCACAAGAGCAAGGGCGAGCTCGACAAGGCGGTCGCCGACTTCGACCAGGCGCTTGAAGTCAGATCCCGGCTCGCGCGAACGCGCTCTATTACCGCGGCGAGGCGCTGGCGCAGACCGGCTATCACGACCGTGCGCTCAAGGACCTCGATCAGGCGATCCGGCTCAACCCAACAATGCCGGCGCCTTCAACGCACGCGGCCTTGCCCTGATCGGCAAACAGCAGTTCGACCGCGCGATCGGCGACTTTGCGCAGGCGATCCGGCTCAACGACAAGCTGGCCGCCGCCTATAACAATCGCGGCATCGCCTACCGCCACAAGGGCGCCAACGATCTCGCCATCGCGGACTTCTCGACCGCGGCGCGGCTCGATCCGAATTACGCGATGGCGTTCAGCAATCGCGGCAACGCCTATTTCGACAAGCAGGACTACGACCGCGCGATCGGCGACCTCAACATCGCGATCAAGCTCAATCCGACCTCGGTCGGCGCCTATTACGACCGCGGCATCGCCTATGGCGCGCGCGGCAACCTCGATCAGGCGATCGCCGACTTCAACTGAGGCGATCAAGCTCGATCAGCAGCAATGCGACAGCCTACAACAATCGCGGCTACGCCTATCGCCTCAAGCGCGACATGAGCCGCGCCCTCGCCGATTTCGACCAGGCCATCAAGCTCAACGGCAATTACGCGATCGCCTTCTATAACCGCGCCAATACACGGTTCGACACAGCGCGACGCGGACCGCGCCATCGCCGATTTCGACGAGGCGCTCAAGCGCGCGCCGGACGATATCTACGCGATGCACGATCGCGGCGTTGCGCACTACCAGAAGCGCGACATCGAGCGCGCCATCGCCGACTTCGAGCAGGTGCGCAAGCTCAGCCCGCAGACCACCACCGACGCCGCGCCTGACCGGCGACGA
The DNA here is from genome assembly GCA_963847325.1 of uncultured Alphaproteobacteria bacterium. Taxonomy (GTDB): domain Bacteria; phylum Pseudomonadota; class Alphaproteobacteria; order Rhizobiales; family Xanthobacteraceae; genus Pseudolabrys. The sequence continues at coordinate 667,631 of CAWJZD010000008.1, read as the reverse complement.
CTTGCGCGGCCAGCGCGGCTTCGATCGCGGCGCCATGGCGGTCGCGCAGCCGATCAAGCTGAGCCCGGTGGTTGCGCTGGCCTACAACGACCGCGGCATCGCCGCCGCGTCGAAGGCCGAATATGACCGCGCCATCGCCGATTTCGACCACGCCGTGAAGCTCAATTCGAACTTCGCGGCTGCGCATTACAATCGCGGCAATGCGCTGTTCCAGAAGCGCGACTACGACAACGCGCTGCGCAATTATGACGAGGCGGTGCGGCTCAATCCGAACGACGCGGCTGCGCGCTACGACCGCGGCGTGACGCATTATGTGCGGCAGGATTTCGACCGCGCCATCGCCGATTTCGATGCGGCCAGCAAGATCGACGGCAAGAACGCCGCGACCTTCTACAACCGCGGCATCGCCTATGCCGAGAAGCACGACTTCGATCGCGCGATCGACGACTTCGACCGCGCCGTCAAGATCGACGGCAAGATGGCGGCCGCCTATGCGGCGCGCGGCAGCGCCTATGGCAGCAAGGGCGACTTCGCCCGCGCGGTCAGCGATCTGACGCAGGCCCTGAAGATCAATCCGGGTGACGCAATGGCGCTCAATGAGCGCGGCATCGCGCAACAGATCAAGGGCGAAACCGACCGCGCCATCGGCGACTTCGATGCCGCCATCACGCTCGATCCCAAGCTGGCCGGGGCCTTCAACAATCGCGGCATCGCCTATGCTTCGACCGGGCCAGTATGACCGCGCGCTGACCGACTATGAGCAGGCGGTGAAGCTCGCGCCGGATCGCGCGCTGGCCTTCTACAATCGCGGCAACAGCCTCTACGACAAGGGCGACTATGCACGCGCCGTTGCCGACTACGACCGCGCGCTCAAGCTGGTGCCGGCCGACAAGCGCGCGCTCAACAATCGCGGCAACGCCTACGCCAATCAGCGCAATTTCGACCGCGCCATTGCCGACCTGACGCAGGCGCTCGGCCTCGATAATGGCTATGCGCAGGCCTACCTCAATCGCGGCGTCGCCTTCGGCGCCAAGAACGATCTGGCCCGCGCGCGTCGCCGACTTCGACCAGGCGATCAAATACGACCCGTCAAATGCGCTCGCCTTCTACAATCGCGGCCTCACCTTCCGCGACAAGGGCGAGCTCGACCGCGCCAGCCAAAGCCTCGAACAGGCGGTGAAGCTCGATCCGGCGTACCTGCCGGCCGTGTTCAGCCTCGGCGCGACCTACGCGCTCAAGCAGGAATACACCCGCGCCATCAGCGCGTTCGACCAGGCCATCAAGCAGCAGGCCGACTATGCCGCGGCCTACTACGGCCCGCGCCCTCGCCTATGCGCCAAGGGCGAGCACCGACCGCGCCATTGCCGATTTCGGCAAGGTGATCGAGCTCGAGCCGAAGCAATGCGATCGCCTTCTACAATCGCGGCATCGCCCACCGCGCCAAGCGCGACAGCGACCGCGCCATCGCCGACTTCGGCGAGGCGATCAAGCTCGACGCCAAGCTCGACCGCGCCTTCTTCCAGCGCGGCGCGGTCTATCGAGAACCGCAAGGACACCGAGCGGGCGATGGCCGATTTCGAGGCCGCGATCCGCATCGACTCCAGTCGACCAGCAGGCCTATTTCCGGCGCGGCCTCGCTCTATCGTGCAGAAGGGCGACCTCGAGCGGGCGTTCAATGAGTTCAGCCAGGCCATCAAGCTCGACGGCAAGGATGCTGCCGCGTTGCAGGCACGCGGCCTGATACTGCGCGAGAAGGCCGACCTCGACCGCGCCGTCGCCGATTTCGACCAGGCGCTCCGCATCAACGGCAATCTCGCCTCCGCCTATAACGACCGCGGCGTGACGCACGGCCTGCGCGGCGATAACGACCGCGCCATTGCGGATTTCGACGCGGCGATCCGGCTCGAGCCGCAGAACGCCATGGCGCTCAACAATCGCGGCTTCGCGCAGCGCAACAAGGGCAATGACGAGCGCGCGCTCGCCGACTTCGATGCCGCGATCAAGCTGAAGTCCGATTACGTGGCGGCCTACTTCAACCGCGGCAACCTGTACTACGGGCGGCGCGAATTCGACCGCGCCATCGCCGACTTCGATCAGGCCGTCAAGCTCAAGCCCGACTATGTCGCCGCCTTCAATGCGCGCGGCCTGGCCTATGACAACAAGGATCAGCCCGGCCCGGCGATCGACGATTTCAGCCGCGCGCTCAAGCTCGATCCGAAGAATGCGATCGCCTACAACAACCGCGGCTTCGCCTACAACACCAAGGGCGATTTCGATCGCGCGGTTGCGGACTACAGCAAGGCGATCGAGCTCAAGCCGGATTTCGCGCTCGCGCTCTACAATCGCGGCATGGCCTATCACGGCAAGCGCAACTTCGATCTCGCCATGAAGGACATCAATCAGGCGATCAAGCTCAATCCGAACTACGGCAACGCGTTCTACGAGCGCGGCATGGTCAATTACGACAAGCTCGCCTTCGACCGCACCATCGGCGCGGTCGAGGAGAAGCAGGACAAGCCGGCCTACGTGATGAATTTCGGCGCCGATAGCAGCAGCTACGGCAACCGCCGCGAGGGCGACCGCATCATCCAGGAGCCGGGCCAGGCGATCAAAAACAACCGCTACAACGCCTTTGCCTATGTGGCCGAGGCGGAGCCGCAGCAGCCGAAGGCGCCGCCGCCCTTGCCGGTTGCTGCGGTCGAGAAGCCTGCAGCCGTGGTTGCCGCGCCGGTCGCCAAGCCGGAGGCTCCGGCGGCCGCGCCAGTGGCCGCTACGCCCGTCTCGCAGCCGGCCGACGCCGTGCCGCTGCCGCAGGAACGTCCGCAGCATCTCAAGGACGACCGGCCGAGGATGATGCGCCGGCAGGCCGATACCGGCAGGCCGGCCCGCGCCAATTAGCTGACTTAGTTGTGGACTTGGCGGCGCGGCCGCCTCTCCTCCACTCGCTTCGCCCCTAGACTGCCGGCATGACCGGCCTCCGAACTTATGCGCGCGCCATTGCGGCGCTGCTGACGCCGCGCGAGCAAGCAACGCTGCGCAGACTCGACACGCCGCATAAAATTCAAGGCTACATCGACGCGCTCAAGCCGAATTACGGACTCCAAGGCGACAGCCACATGTCGCCGCGCCGGGTCATGGCGACCAAGATGGCGCACTGCACGGAAGGCGCCATGTTCGCGGCCGCCTGCCTGCTGTTTCACGGCCGCGATGCCTGGCTGATGGATTTGCGCGCGATCCCGGCCGATCAGGACCACGTGGTCTGCCTGTTCAAGGAGCGCGGGCGCTGGGGCGCGATGAGCAAGAGCAACCACATTGTGCTGCGCTGGCGCGACCCGATCTATGCGAGCCCGCGCGAGCTCGCCATGTCCTACGCGCACGAATACTTCACAACTGCCGGGCGGAAGTCGCTCATCTCGTTTTCGCGGCCGTTTGCGCTGACGCGCTACGCGCCGGCGCGTTGGGTGACTGCCGAGGAAGAACTCGACTGGCTGATGGAGAGGCTCGACGATTCACGCCACGAGCTTCTGGCGCCGCCCAGCGTGCTGCGTGCGCGCCGCCGCGCAACGGCATTCGAGCGCGACGTGGTGGAGACGCTGGAATATCCCGATCCGCGCAAGCGCAAGCCGGCGCGGCGGAAGAAGCGATAGCGCTGTTCGATCAGCGGCCGCGCGAGCGTCGGTTTACCGGTTCCGTCGGGAAATTCGGAATGCAGAAGCCGCGATTCCCTGCGATGACATTGGGCCGGCAATGTTCGATGGAACGATAGCGGCAGTCCCACACAGTGTTGTCGAAGCCGGTTGAAATCACCGCGCACCACGGCGCGTTACCCTCAGCCTGCACCGGTTGAGCCGAGCCGAGCGCCAGCAGCGCGACGGCTCCTGCCAGAATTGCGAGCGCTTTCATGACATGACCTCCGACTAACGTGCCGCCGCCTAGGCGAGCTTCACGTATTCAAAGTCGCCAGGCTTGTTATCGATCCCGACTTTCGGCGGCGCGATCCAGTTGGCGAATTTGCCGGGCTCGATAACCGGCTGCATCAGGCTCTCAATATAGACCCGGTCCGTATCGGCCGGCAGGTAGCCGCCCTTTTTCTGCTCCCAATCGGCGTCGCTCATCGGGTTGCCGTCCGGATCGGCGTGGATGCTGGAAAACTCGCCGATCTGGCGGTGGAACGCCTGGTGCGGCAGCTTGAGGCTGTATTTGACGCCCATCGCCTCGATCGCCTTGTTCCAGCGGCCGACGCCAAGGCCGCAATCCTTCAGGTAATCGTCGCGCAGCCGCATGTTGAGCGCCGACAGCGCCGGAGCGGCCTCGTTGATCATGTTGCCGTCCTTGAGCCGCAGCACCGGATAAGTGTCGTTCTCAAGCTGATGGTCGTCGCCGCTGAGCCGCTCTTCGCGGTAGCGGCCCTTGAGGCCGGAGCTGAACGCGTTCGCCGCGTTGGTCGAAATCTCGTTGCCGAACAGATCGAGCGACAACGAGCAATGCATGTTGAGCTTCTTCTGGATGGTCGGCAGGTCGATCACGCCGAGCTTGCGCACTGCCGCGACGTCGTTGGGATCCTCGATGCCGGCCTCCTTCATGGCGTCGCAGGTGCGCTGGATGATGCGCGTGACGCCGGTCTCGCCGACGAACATGTGGTGCGCTTCTTCCGTCAGCATGAAGCGGCAAGTGCGCGACAGCGGATCGAAGCCGGACTGCGCCTGCGCCTCGAGCTGCATCTTGCCGTCGCGGTCGGTGAAATAGGTGAACATGAAGAAGGACAGCCAGTCCGGCGTCTTTTCGTTGAAGGCGCCCAGCATGCGCGGCGTGTCGGCGTCACCCGAGCGGCGCTCGAGCAAGGCGTCGGCTTCGTCGCGGCCTTCGGCGCCGAAATATTTGTGCAGCAGATAGACCATCGCCCAGAGGTGACGGCCTTCCTCGACATTGACCTGGAACAGGTTGCGCATGTCGTAGAGCGAGGGCGCGGTCTTGCCGAGGAAGCGCTGCTGCTCGACCGAGGCCGGTTCGGTGTCGCCCTGGATCACAAGCAAGCGGCGCAGCATGGCGCGATATTCGCCCGGCACTTCCTGCCAGGCCGGCTCGCCCTTATGCGCGCCGAACGGAATCTTGCGGTCCTCGGTCTGCGGCGCGAGCAGAATGCCCCAGCGGTATTCCGGCATGCGGACATAGTCGAACACCGCCCAGCCCTTCGGATCGACGCTGACCGCGGTGCGCAGGTAAACGAGCGCCTGCTGGAAGCCATCCGGCCCCATGTCCTGCCACCAGTTGATGTAGCCGGGGTGCCATTTCTCCAGCGCGCGTTTGACGCGGGTGTCGCTCTCGAGGCCGACATTGTTGGGGATGAGGCCGCTGTAATCGACCTTTTGGATATTCATGACTACACCCTTTCCTTGTCGAACGTGGCCTTCTTGCCGGTGCCGTAAAGCTTGAGCGCGCCCTGCTCGCCGACCGCGTTGGGCCGCTGGAAGATCCAATTCTGCCAGGCGGTCAGGCGGCCGAAGATCTTGGTTTCCATGGTTTCCGGACCGGCGAAGCGCACATTGGCTTCCAGGCCGGTCAGTGAATCCGGCGAGTGACTGGCGCGCTCCTCGACCATGACGCGGAGCTGGTCGTCCCAGTCGAAGTCCTCATAGGCGAAAGTAACAAGCCCAAGCGCTTCGGCGTCTTCGGCTTCGAGCGGCTGGCCGATCTTGGCTTTCGCCACTTCGACTTGGTCCGGCTCGCCGAGGAAGCGGCTTTCCAGCCGCGTGATGCCGTTGCTCATCGGATATGGGCCGAAATTGGCCATGCCGAGCGTGATGGCGGCGGGCGCGCGATTATCGCCCTCGTGCGTGCCGGTCAGCATCAGCGAGCGATCGGCGGCGAACACCAGCTCCGCCAGCGTGCCGGCAAAGCAGGAGCCGGGCTCGACCAGGGCGAAGAAGGTCTTGGGGGTGAGGTCGACCCGCTTGAGGACGCGCTTGAGATAATGGCTGATCTCGCGCATCAGCCAGTCGCCATTGGCTTTGGCCAGAAATTCGTCGTGGTCGAGCACCGCCTTGGCAGTGCCCTCGGTGCGCAGCAGCACCAGCGTGATGACCGGCTCATTGGTGCGAAGATGCAGGATCGCGTCTTCCAGCTCGCGCGCCACGGTCAGCGGCCAGAACTTGTCGCCGAGCTTGTGCGCGGCCTCGACTGAAGCCGGGACGCTATCGGAGGGACCGCGAACGGTCAGGGTCGCCACTTTGCGGTCGCGCTCGATCTCGACCTCGACATACGAATAGGTCGCGCCCTTGTCGGTGATCTCGCGCTTGAGCGGATTGAGCTTGATGCCGCTGCCCGCCGGACGGTCGGAACGCTTGGCCAGCTCTTTCGCCCGCGCGCCGACCGCGTCCTTCCACTTGGATAGCGGCACGGCCTCGTCGACCAGTTTCCAATCCACCGCCTTGGCGCCGCGCAGCCCCTCTTCGGTCGAGCAGAAGAAGTCGGCGCGGTCGCGGCGCACCTTGCGCTTGTCGGTGACGCGGGTGATGCCGCCGGTGCCGGGAAGCACACCGAGCAGCGGCGTCTCCGGCAGCGAGACGGTCGAGCGGCGGTCATCGACCAGCATGATGTGATCGGTCGCGAGCGCTAGCTCGTAGCCGCCGCCGGCGCAGCTGCCGTTCACCGCGGTCATGTAGATCTGCTTGGAATTCTCGGTCGCGTCTTCGATCGCAAGGCGCGTCTCGTTGGTGAACTTGCAGAAGTTCACCTTGTGGCCATGCGCGGCCTTGGCGAGCATTCGGATATTGGCGCCGGCGCAGAACACATTGTCCTTGCCCGACTTGATGACGACGCAACGCACGTCCGGATGCTCGAAGCGCAGCCGCTGCACGGCGTCATTGAGCTCGATGTCGACCGCGAGGTCGTAGGAGTTGAGCTTGAGCTCGTAATCGGTGGAGAGCCCGCCGGCCGGATCGACGTCCATGATCAGGTAGGCGACCTCGCCGTCCTGCTCGATGCGCCAATGGCGATAGCGCGACGGATCGGTTTGGAAATCGATCATGATCGATCTTTGGCGAAAGACGCCGCCTCCCAATATGAATTATTATGCAAGGCATTTACCACGTGGGATGGGGCTTTCGCAACGGCTCTAAAACAGTCGACAAACGCTTGCTTCTGAACAAGAAACGGGGCATTGTGCATAGGCATTATAATGCAGACCCATGAGCCTGACCGCCACCAGAGCCGCTAGCCGCAACCCGGATCAATATCTCGACCGGCTGGGCGAGCGCGTGCGCACGCTGCGCCATCAGCGCGGCATGACGCGCAAGGCGCTGGCGCAGCACGCCGACGTGTCGGAGCGCTACCTCGCGCAACTCGAGAGCGGCGAAGGCAATTGCTCGATCGTGCTGCTGCGCCGGATCGCGCAGGCGCTCGGCGTCGCGCTGCCGCAGCTTGTGTCCGAGATGCCCGATCCCTCACCTGACGCCGCGCTGTTTGCGCAGCTGATTGAGCGGCTGCCAGCCGGCACGCTGAAGGAAGCGCGCGAGCTTCTGCTCAAGCATTTTGGCGGCGCATCGGCCGCGCAGCGGCGCGGACGGGTGGCGCTGATCGGATTGCGCGGCGGCGGCAAGTCAACGCTCGGCCGGCAACTGGCCGAGCATCGGGGCGTGCCCTTCATCGAGCTCGACCGCGAGATCGAGCGCGTCAGCGGCGCGTCACTTGGAGAAATTTTCGACCTGTTCGGCCAGGAGACGTTCCGCCGCGCCGAGCGCGACGCGCTCGAACGGGTGCTGGCCGAGCACAAGGCATTCGTGATGGCGACCTCGGGCAGCATCGTCACCGATCCGGCGACGCTCGACCGGCTGCTATCGTCCTGCTTCACCGTCTGGATGCGCGCCAGCCCGCGCGAGCACATGGACCGGGTGATGGCGCAAGGCGACTTCCGCCCGATGGGCAGCAATCCGCGCGCGATGGACGAATTGCTGTCGATCCTGCACAGCCGCGAACAGCTTTACGCCAAGGCCGACGTCACCCTCGACACGACGGGAAAATCGGCCAAGCAGGCCCTGCCCGAATTGATCAAGCTCGCCGTTTAATCTAGAGGCATCATGTCCGACACCGCAGCCGCAACCCTCGAAAGGAAAGACGCCGCCACCATGCCGAAGATCACCTTCATCGAGCATGATGGCACGCAGCATACCGTCGAGGCCGAGATCGGCTCGACCGTGATGGAAACGGCGCTCAAGAACGACGTGAACAGCATCGTCGCCGAATGCGGCGGCGGCTGCACCTGCGCCACCTGCCTCGTTCATGTGGATGAGGCCTGGTTCGAGGTGGTCGGCAAGCCCTCGGAAGAGGAAGAATACATGCTCGACAGCGCCTTCGAGGTGAAGCCGACCTCGCGGCTGTCGTGCCAGATCCAGGTGACGGACAAGCTCGACGGCCTGATCGTGCGGACCCCGTCCTATCAGGGGCGGTAAGCTCAGCTGATCCGAAACATCCGCCGCGGATTTCCCTCGGCAATCTGCTGGATCTCCGGCGCCGAGAAACCGGCGGCTTGCAGCGTGCGCATCGGCGTCAGATCGGCCGGCGGAAACGAGTAATCCGTGCCCAGCATGATGCGGTCGATGCCGACCAGATCGGCCAGAAACCGCAGCGGCTTTCCCCCATGCACGATGCTGTCATAGGCAAAGCGGGCGGCGTATTCCGTGGGTTTTTGCTGCGCGACATCGCCCTGGGCCTGGCGGTCCATACGCGCATGCATGATGTCGAAACGGCCCGCTAGATAAGGAAACGCGCCGCCGCCATGGGACAGCACGATGGTCAGGCGGGGGAAGCGATCGAGCACGCCTGAATAGAGCAGCGAGCCGGCGCCAAGCGTGGTGTCGAACGTGTACTGCGTGCTTTGAGTCAGGCCGAACTTGGCGGCGCGCGGCGCAGGTCCGGTGAGCACCGGATGGATGATGACGGGGCAATTGCCCTGCTCGGCCCGTGCCCAGAGCGGATCGAGCGGCAATTCGCCGATATTGGTGCCTTCGACATTGGCCGGCAGCATGAGCCCACGCGCGCCGAGGCCAATAGCGCGGGTCAACTCGTCCGCCGCGTTCTGCGCATTCGGCAGCGGCACCGAGGCGATGAAGCCAAAGCGTTTGGAATTGTCGCTGCACCACGCCGCCAGCGTGTCGTTGAGCAGCCGATGCCAGGCGACACATTTCTCGTCGCTCAGGCCGTAACCGTAGATGTCGGGCCAGGTGGCGACGAGCTGGTGATCGATCTTCTCGCTATCGAGCCAGGCGGTGCGCTCGGCCACGCTCTCCACCAGCTTCGGAAAAAACGGCCGCACCTTGAAGCCGTATTCAAAAGCGAGCGCCGGTGTCTGCGCCCCGTCGACCACCTGAACGCCGATATCCTTGGCGGTGCGGATGCGCGCGACCAGCTCGGCCGGCACGTAATGGGAGTGGATGTCGATTGTCATTTCTGCCGCGCCTCCTGGACCAGCCGCCACAGCACCGGCGGCGTCAGCGGCAGCGCCTTTGGCTCGACCTTGAGCGACGACAGCGCATTGGCGACCGCATTGCCGATCGCGGCGGCGACGGCAACGATACCGCCCTCGCCTGCTCCCTTGGCGCCGAGCGGGTTGCTCGGCGACGGCCGTAATTCCAGCGTCACGCCGCGCACATTGGGAAAGTCGGTTGCGGTCGGCACCAGGTAGTCGGCGAGCGAAGCGTTGAGCAATTGCGCGTCCTCATCGTAGATCAGGTGGTCGAGGAAGACGCCGCCCAGTCCCTGCACCAGTGCGCCGATCGCCTGGCCGTGCACGATCGCAGGGTTGATGGCGCGGCCGACGTCCTCGACCGCCACATAATCGAGCACTTCGACATGGCCGGTGCGGTCGTCGACCGCGACATGGGCGGCGTGCGCGCCGTAGCTATAGGTGCGCTTGTTGTTGGCGAAGGTCGCCTCCACGACGATCGCGCCGCCGGCTTTTGCGGCGACGTCGCCGAACGCCGAGTTCACCCATGGCGGTCTTCACGCGGCCGTCCGCCAACGTCACCGCATCCGACGGCGCAGCCGAAGTGGCGCGCAGCCGCTTCTCGTATTGCCTGCTGGAGCTTCTTGGCAGCTTCGAGGATTGCCGAGCCGCCCATCACCACGGCGCGGGAGTGATAGGTGCCGAAGCCCTCCTCCACCAAGGTGGTCGAGCCATGAAGGATGCGGAAGCGGTCGAACGGCAGCGACAGCGCATCGCCGGCGATCTGGGCGAACACGGTCTCCAGCCCCTGCCCGAGCGCAGACGAGCCCATGCCGACGGTCACCACGCCGTCGGGCCCGAGCGTCATGCGGGCGTTCTCGCGCGGGCCGGCGCCGCCGCTTTCGACGAAAGGCACCGCTGCGATGCCGTGATAGCGGCCATCGATCCGCTTGCCCGCCAGCGCCTTCTTCTCCTCATAGCCGAATTCGGCGAGGCAGCGCTCGAAAGCGGCGACATAATCGCCATTGTCGTAGTGCGGTTTCGGTTTCGTACGGCACCAATTGGCCGATCGAATACGGAAGCTCGGCTTCGGTGATCAGGTTTTTCCTGCGGAACGCGGCCGGATCGATGCCGAGATCGCGCGCCGCCATGTCGATCAGCCGCTCGCGGAAGAAGTTGGCCTCGAAGCGGCCGGGCGCGCGGTAGGTGCCGACCGGCGTCTTGCTGGTCATGTAGGCCGCGACTTCGACCTCGATCGCCGGAAGCCGGTATGGGCCGTGCAGAAACTGCGCGGCCTTGGCCGGCACCACGCCACCATTGGTGCGGATATAGGCACCCATATCGCCGTGGATCTTGCCGCGCAGCGCCAGGATCGTGCCGTCGCGCTTGCAGGCGATCTCCAGCTCGCAATCGATCTCGCGCGAATGATTGATCGAGAGCAGATGCTCGCGGCGATCCTCGATCCATTTCACCGGGCGGCCGAGCTTGCGCGCCGCAAACGGGATGATGAAATCTTCCGGGTAGAATTCGCCGCGCACGCCGAAGCCGCCGCCGACGTCGAGCTCGATCATGTCGATCGCGCTTTCCGGCAGGTCGAGCATTTTGGCGAGCGCGCGGCGATTGAAGAAATTGACCTTGGTGGCGCCGCTGACCTTCAGGCGTCCAAGCGCCGCATCCCATTCCGCGACGACGCCGCGCGTTTCCATCGGCAGCGCGGTGTGGCGATGGGCGCGGAAGCTTTCCTTGCGGGTGTAATCGGCAGCTTTGAACTGCGCTTCCACATCGCCGATGTTGGCCTTGTAGCGGATGGCGACATTGGTGCCGTTCTGTTCGAACAGCACAGAGCGGTCGGTCTCGGCGGCGATCCAATGAGGCACCGCGTCGAGCGGCTCGATGGTCAGATCGAGCACGTCCAGCGCGTCCTCGGCGATGGCGCGGCTGTCGGCGAGCACAATGGCAACCGGCTCGCCGACGTAACGCACCTTGCCGTTGCGCGATGACGGGCTGCAGGTACTTGTCGAAACCTTGCAGCGGAGCCAGGCGTAGAGGAATAGTCGGAATCGACTCGCCGACATCCGAAGCATCCAGCACGGCGTGCACGCCCGGGATTTTGAGCGCCGCCTCCTTGTTCAATCCGACGATGCGGCCGTGCGCCACCGAGCTGCGCAGGATGGCCGCGTGCAGCGTCCCGGACGGCTCATAGTCATCGACGAACGTGCCCGTGCCGGTCAGGAAGCGCAGATCTTCGGTGCGCTCGATTTCCTGGCCGATCAGCGTGTTGGGGACGACGTTCATACGGCGGCCTTCCGGTAGGCGGCGCGCGCATCGAGCACGGCGTCGATGATCGAGACATAGCCGGTGCAGCGGCACAGATTGCCGGACAGGACTTCGCGGATGCGATCAGCATCGGCATCCGGCTCTTCGCTCAGCAGCGCATGTGCCGTGGTGAGGATTCCCGGCGTGCAGAAGCCGCACTGCAAGGCATGATGCTTGCGAAAGCTCGCCGCCAGCGGCCCGAGCGCGTCACCCTCGCCGCGCGGCAGGCCTTCGATCGTGGTGATCTGTGTGCCTTCGGCCTGCATTGCGAGCATCAGGCAGGAGCGGACCGCGGCGCCATCGACAATGACGGTGCAGGCACCGCAGACGCCGTGCTCGCAGCCGACATGCGTGCCGGTCAGCTTGAGATGATGGCGCAGCGCATCGGCCAGGCTGGTGCGCGGCTCGACCTCGACCCGGGCCTGCTTGCCATTGACCGTGAATTGGGCCGGCTGGTTCGCCATCAGGCCGACTCCGCCAGTATCACACCGGCCGCGCGGGCCAGGGCGCGCTCCAGCAGGACAGCCAGCAAGGCGCGGCGGTAATCGCCCGGCGCGTGGATATCGCCGGGTGGGTCGACGCTGGCCGTGGCAGCGCGCGACCGCCTCGCCGGATCGCGGCCTGATCGACGGCCTTGCCGGCCAGAGCCTGTTCGGCGGCCGTCAGCCGCAATGGCGTTGGCCCAACCCCAATCGCCGCAATATGCGGATCGGCCGCCCGGCCCTGCTCGATGTCGTAGAACAGCGCCACCCCGGCCAGCGCGAAGTCCCCGCGCCGCCGCGCAAACTCCTCGAAGGCCCAGCAGCGGCCGGGTTTCCAGGCCGGCAGGCGCATCGACACGATCACCTCGTCTGACGCCAGAACCGTGGTCAGGCCGTCGACGAAGAAATCCGCGGCCGCAATCGTCCGGCTGCCGTTCGGCCCGACCACCTCGATCTCGGAGTCGCAGGCGACCGCGATGCCCGGCAGTTCGGCGGCCGGATCGGCATGCGCCAGACTGCCGCCGACCGTGCCGCGATTGCGGATCTGGTAGTGCGCGACATGGCGCACCGCCTCGACCAGCAAAGGGTGCGCCCGCGCAAGCTCGGCGTGCTTTTCGATATCGCACCAGCGCACCAGCGCGCCGAGCGTCACGCCGCGGCTGTCGAGCGTAATGCGGCGAAGCGCCGCGATGGAGCCGATATCGACCAGCAGCTTGGGTGTCGCCATGCGAAATGCGAGCATCGGCATCAAGCTCTGCCCGCCGGCGATGATTTTTGCGTCGTCGCCGTGCTTGGCCAGCAAGGCGACCGCATGTTGGACGCTGTCGGCACGCGCATAGTCAAACGGCGGCGGCTTCATGTGAGCGCAGGCTCGAATTGACTTCGCTTTGGCATGATCGTTAGCATACATACAATCTCGCGCGACGATCAATCCGAACGTCGCGCATGCGCGGAGAACACGCCGGGATTTTCGCCGCATCCATGCAAGAGGTCCGTCTCATGATTAAGCGTCCAACCCTCACCCGCCGCCGCCTGCTCCACACCTCAGCCGCTTTCACCGCCGCTGCTCCGTTCCTTGTCAGCCGCGCCTATGCGGCGTGGCCGGACCGGCCGGTGCGGATCATCGTGCCGTTCGGCGCCGGCGGACCGGTCGACATCATCTCGCGCATCCTCCAGCCGCTGCTCGCCGAAGAGCTGAAGGGAAACTTCTTCGTCGAGAACAAGCCCGGCGCGGCGGGCAGCATCGGCGTCGGCCAGGCCGCGCGCGCGGAGCCGGACGGTTACACCGTGTTGATCACCTCCAACACGATCATGATCAATCCGCTGCTCTACAAGAGCGTGCCATACGACCTCGAGAAGGACTTCATCCCGCTGGTCGATCTGGCCGGCTCGCCGACCGCCTACACCGTCAATCCCAAAAGCGGCATCAAGACCGTCGCCGAGTTCGTCGCCTTCGCGAAAGAGAAGAAGGGCGCCGTCAATTACGGCCACGCCGGCTTTGCGACGCCGTCGCATCTGGCCGGCGAGTTCTTCAAGAACCGCGCCGGCTTCGAGATGACGCAAATTCCATTCAACGGCGCAGGCCCCGCCAACCAGGCGCTGCTGGGCGGCCAGGTCGACATGGTGTCGGGCGCCCTGCCCGGCGCGCATCCGCACATCCTTGCCGGCACGCTGACCGGCCTCGCAGTGACGGGTGAGAAGCGCTGGTTCGACCTGCCGAACGTGCCGACCATGATCGAGGCCGGCTATCCGGGCTTCGTGCTCGACACCTACACGGTGATGCTGGTGCCGGCGCAGACGCCGGCTGAAGTCGTCGAGAAATTGAGCGCCACCACGCGCAAGATCCTCACCAAGCCGGAGGTGCGCGACAAGCTGCGCACGGTCGGGCTGGAAGTGACCGCCGGCGGCCCGGATCAGCTCAAGGCGCGCTTTGCCCGCGAGCTGCCGCTGTGGCGCGACATCGTGAAGATCGCCGGCATCACGCCGCAGTAACGCGCAACAAAAAACGCCGGAATGCTCAAGGCATTCCGGCGTGATTTATCGCCCCAATACGATGTGATCAGTTGGTCGCTTTGCCGTCCGCGCTGCGAACCGCCGCGCCGTTATAGTCGTAAACGTAGCTCGCGATCTCGAAGAAGTTGAACGGCACGCGCATGCCGATGTCGCGCGCCTTCAGGAAGCTGATCGCGATGTCGGGCGGCGAAACCAGCCCGACCTTCATCTGCTCGACCTTGGCGCCATTGAGAATCTGCGCGCCGTAAATTCCCGCGAGGCGCGCATTGCTCTCGAAGCTGACGCCGATCGCCAGAACGGCGGTGTCGGCGCCCTTGGTGACGATTTCCGGCACCACGCTGACCACCGGGAACGCGGTCGGCGTGCTCATTGATGGTGCGAATTTCACGGAACACCGAGGTGCTGCCGGTGACCCAGAACAGGCTCTTGGACAGATCGGGATCGGTCTGGCGCATCTTGCGTACCGCGTCGCCGACAATCTTGACCAGCTCCTGGCGCGCGTTTGCCGGATTTTGCACGGCGCCGATGATGACCTGGACGCCCTTTCCCTTCAGATAGTCGGCGACCGGCTCGGCCTGGGTCTGAACGGCACTGATGTTCTTGCTATCGACCAGCACCGCGATGTTCTTGAGGTCGGGGCGCAGGTCGCGCACGTAGGACATCTGCACGTCCACCGGAACGTTCAGCGACGTGAAAGCGAAGTTGTTGCCGCTGCCGCTTTCGTAGTCCTTCATCTGCCCAAGCTGGACAGGATCCTTGGCGCAAACGGTGACAACCGGGAGCTTGCCCTTCATGTAATTTTGATAAAGCCAGGCGGCCGATTCCGAGCCCATCCCGAACACCAGCTCGGTGCGGTTCTGCTCGGCGCCGCTGAGCGAGGCTTTGCCCTTGGCATCGTTCAATTCGAAATTGATGACGTCGACCGACGCGTTGATTTCCTTGGCCGAGAAGGTCCGGAGGATTTCGGTGATCGCCGTATCGTAAGCCGAAGACGCGCGCGGATAGAGCACCAGGACGCGGCGCACAGGCCCCACGCCGTCCTTGCGGTTGATCGAGACCACCATGGGATTGGCCGGATCTCCGGCCACATCCCATTCCTTGCCGATGTCGGCGTCGTATTTGAACCACTTGCTGAAAGGCGCGGCCTGGCCCCAGGCCGGCCCGCAAACGAAAGCGGATGCCGCGAGCAGCGCCGCGACAGCAAACCGGTGACGCCAGGAACGAATATGCGTGCTCATTCGGCAGGTTCTCCGCGTAATTGCGCCGACCGCGGCATCAGCCGGTACACGACAAACATCACGCCAAGCACGATAACGGCGACACCGATCGCGCCGATGATGTGCGCACCCTGGCCCCACAGCAGGAAGAGCTGGCTGAGCAGCAGCGGCCCGGCGATGTGACCGCCGCGCTCGAGGAAGCGATAAGCCGTCGTGGTCGGGTTTGCACCGATGCGGCCTGCCAGACTGGTCTGGCCGACATGGGTGACGACCGGCGCGTTGATGAAGCCATGCGCGACACCGACGACCGCGACAGCACAGACGACAACCACGGTGCTTGTGAAGCCGTTGCCAAGCAAGGGCGAGCCCATGAGGCCGATCACGATCATGCCGAGGCCACTGAGCGTGGCGCCCCAGAACAGGATCGACTTTGAATTCTTGGTGCGGTCAACGTAACGCGAGGCAAAGCCGCTCGAAAGCAGGACACCGAGACCGTACAGCATGACGATCTGACCGATGTCTTCCGGGCGGTAGCCAGCTTGTCCGAGCACCAGCGGCAGCGCGAAGGTGACGACGCCGGTGAGAATGGCCTTCGCCGGCATGCCGACGCAGAACAGGATCTTCAGGAACTCAAGGCTGGAGACGACTTTTGCGAGCTCGCCTTTGAGCTTGCCGAAAGCCGCGGCCAGCGTGGTGGTCTGAGCCTTGCGCTCGGTCTTCGCGATCAGCAGTTGCGAGAACACGAGAGCGGCAAAGCCGACGCCGCCGGAAATATAGAACACGCCTTGCGAGCCAAGGAAGTTCACCATCAACGAGCCGAGCGCCATGCCGGAGATCAGGCCGGCCTGGAATCCGAACACGATGATTGCCGCACCCTGGGTCTTCTTTTCGGGTGTCGCGACGGCAAGGATGAAGCTCTGCACGCCGATGATCAGGATACCCTGGCCGATGCCCGAGACCGCGCGCACCCCCGTCAGTTGCCAGATGTCGAGCGGGAATGAGAGCGCAAGAACGCTGGATGCCGCCAACGTCAGGCCAGCAAGCATCATCGTCTTTGCGCCATAGCGCTCGGAAAGCACGCCGGCGGGAATGAGAACTCGCCGCGAACCCAAGGTAATAGGCCGTGAATGGGACCGACGCGAAAGCGGCCGAGACGCCGCTCGCAGTCGCCGCTTCCTGCATGAAATGCGGCAGGAACGAATAGGTCAGCGCATCGAGGAAGACGGCAAGAAAGTAGACCGGCTTGACGATGACCAGGCCGTCGGCCGGTGGAGCGGATGCGCCAGACTGCGCGGACGAAGCGCGCATGCGCTGGAGCGAGGCAGCCACTTGCAGGAACAGGCCGGATAGGAAGGCGGACGCGATAAACAACGCGGCGAAGTTCTTTACGGAGCGTGCGACACGCTCGAGCACCACGCTCTTGGGCACGGTCACCATCAGGCTGGTGTACTGAGGCTCGTTGGGCGGTGACAGGTCGATTCGATATTCAATGTTGGTCGAGTCCGACGCCCACTTCGCATTCAAGCGGCGAGTGTCGGTCGAAGTCTTCACCTGATCATCGATCAAGATGGCTGCTTCGCTCGTCTCCGGATTAAGCTTTCGATATTCGCCGAAAGCCCTGGTGATGCCGTCGATATCCTTGATGTCCAGTTTGAACTGGACGATATCGCTCAGCCGCTGGGACAGCGTGAAGGCCGAGGCTTTTGCCTTGCCTTCGACCGCGTCGAAATAGAGCCCGATCAGCGTGCCGACCACGACGACGGCCATCGTCAAGAAGGTGACTCCATAGACGATCTGCAGCCACGGCCTTTTCGGATTCGGCAGCCGCGTCGAGACGATAACCGCGATGATTGAAAAGGCGACGGCGAGGCCGATCGCCAGAAGCACCAGCGGCTGGAACATGCCGTACAATTTCTGGATAACAAGGCTGTTCGGAGCGACGATGACGACGCTGCCCGCCGTTTCGAAACGTGACCGGAGCGGCATCACGACCTGATAGTGGGTCGGGTCGTAATAGACCTTTGTCGACTCTTCGATGTTGCGGACGGAAGCCGGCGGATCCGGCAGGTGCGGCTTCTTCTTGTCGACCGCAGTGAAGATCTCACGGCCCTGCTGATCGTAAATCACGATGGCGTCGACGTCCTCACCTTCAAGGATCGGCGCTGCAAGCGTCGCGAAACCGACGTACTGCTTAAGCGGCACGCCATCGCGCAGGTACTTCTCCATCGAAGCCTGCACGTAAGCGGCTTGCGCAGTCAGCTTTTCGATGTGGATGGATTCGTAGGTGCGCTTGCCGTCGCCGTAACCGACGTAGAGCAATAGAAATAGCGACGAGGCCGCCACGACAAACATCGTGATGGCTTCGAGCAGCCAACCCACTGACTTCCGAACAGTCATTCCCCCCGCCGATCTGGCATTACCAATGCCAACGGTGAGCGCTTAACGGCGCCTTACCAACGTATATTTGAGACATGAAGGTTCACTTAATGAGGTTTTCCGGGGCTAACTCGCGACCGCGGTCGGCGCCTGCCAAGAACCCGTTAAGGGGTCGTTAGCAGTCTCACTGACCTGGCCGAGGAAGGTCTCGATCTCCGAGCGCAGACCGATCGCCGCGACTTCCACCGAATGGGCGGCGTCGAGAACCGAGCGCGCAGAGGTAGATGTTTCGGACGCGTCCGAAGACACCTGGGAAAGGGCGGCGACCACGACCTTCGCACTGCTCGATGCGTTGGCGACGGATTGGGAAATTGCGGTGGTGGCGCGATCTTGCTCCTCGACCGAGGCCGCGGCCGTGGTTGAAAATGTGTTGATATCTCGAATTTGCTGCGTGATCGCCTCGATCGAAGCGATCGCGCTTTCGGTGGAATGCCGGACGCCTTCGACCTGGCCGGCGATGTCCTCTGCGGCTGCCGAGCTCTGGATCGAAAGCGCTTTAACTTCCTTCGCAACCACCGAGAACCCGCTGCCGGCTGCACCGGCGCGGGCGGCTTCGATCGTAGCGTTGAGCGAGAGCAGCTTGATTTGCCCGGCAACGGTCTGAATCAGGCGGACGACGTTATTGATGTTCTTGCCGGCTTCGGCGAGCGCTGCGATTTCGGTGTCGGACTTGGCCGCACGCGTCGCCGCATTGTTCACCGCTTTCACGGTCTGATTGAGCTGACGGTTGATCTCGGCAATGGACGAAGACAGCTGCTCGGCCGCCAGCGCTGCGGAGTTCGGCGCATGTCCACGCCTGTTGCGAGCTGTTCAACGCTGATTCGGCGTTTTCCGAGGTCCGCGCCGACCTCTGCAGCAGGCTTTGCGCACTGGCGTGCATTGCGGTGCTGCTCTCCATGACAAGCTTAAGCGTCGTCTCGGCGCGTGCCCGGAATGCAGCAATGGCTTCTTCAATCCACACGCGGCGGCGATCCCTCGCCAGCGACATCGCGTGTTCATGCTCGGCGTGCTTGCGGTCGGAAATGTTCTCGTGGATGGCGACCCAGCCGCCACCCGCCATCGGATGGGTGGACACCGAGATAATGCGGCCATCGACCAGCTTGGGCTCGCGTTTTGTCAGGCTGCCGTCACGCAGCGACCGTCGCAGGTTGATCAGATACTGCTCGGGATCCTCGCGGAACGAGCCGTTTTTGGTGCGGTATTGGAGCAGACGGGTGAGCGAGCCGAGCGGCGGAGCCACGACGTCACCCGGCACGTTGTACATCGTCTGATACGGCTTGTTGCAGATCAGGATTCTCTCGTCGGCGTCGAAAATCAGCAGGCCGACCGAAAGGTTATCGAGCGCGTCGGAAAGCTTCTTGGCGGCATTGTCGCTGTCGCCCACGAAGTTTCCCAGGACACCCGCAAATGCCATCGTGCCGGCGACCCCGATCGCGAGGGAGAGTTTCGACAGGGAGTCTGCGGCTGCGGTCACCGAGGGGTGCGAGACAATTTCGCCGGCGCCGGCCGGATCGATCTGTTGAACGATGATGGCCAGCGCGAAAAGCGCGACAGCGCCTGCTTTTTCGCGCCAGCCCTGGCGCGTGAAGGTCAGATAGAGGCCGCGACCCCCAACAGCACGCCGAGGCCGACTGCGGCCATGGTCGAAAAAATGGAGCCAGCGCCTGCGACGCCTGGGAATTCGATCGCCCGCATCGCGATCTGGTGAATCGCCGCGACGCCGCCGCCAAGCACGGCACCCGCCAGAAGAATGAGGTTCGGATAATACGACGCGATCGCCAGGCCAATTCCCGCAAGCAGGATCGAGACGAACAGGGCCAGATAAATGATGCGGGGGTCGTATCCCAGCGCCGGCCTATAGGCGAGAATAGCCGCCGCATCGGCGGCCCACATGCCGCAGCCGCAAGCCAGTGCAGCAATCAGCACGGCGACGGCCTTTGCGCGGCCTTGGCGCTGCTGGGCAAAGTTGAAGAGCCGCACCGCGTTCAAGCTCGCGATAACTGCCAGTGCTGCGGCAAAGGAGAGAAGCCACCAATCGTAGTGGCCAATAACGGTGCTCATCAACTCCCCCTACCCATGGCGGCGACGATAAGTTGTCTTGGTTAACGACCTACCAATAGTTCAATTCGTAATCGCGCATAAATGATCCGAAAACTATGCCGCTTAAGCCCGCAGAAAGCGTGCCGTTAGAACGGCCGGAACAACGTGTCAAAATTTACTCGCAATTGAAGGCCGTCCGGCATGGTGCCTCAAAATATAAATGGGGCGGGTGTTATGGGATGGGTAGCGACGGCACGCACGCTTGTGCCGGAAATCTCACGCGCGGATCGGCACAATCCGGCGCAAATGGCTCTTCAACAGGCCATTGAATGCCTGAAGCCAAAGCTCAGGCTTGCCGTGATCTTTGGCGGCAATAAAGCAGACCTCGGAAGCGTCCTTTACCGCTCCCAAAACACCCGTTCGTGGAAGAGCTACGAGGTGGTCGCGGAGGATATCGCTGCGTCACTGCGCCGCTCCGGCTTCAAGCATGTCTCCGTGATGCCGGAAGACATGAACCTGGGCGAGCGGCTGCGCCGCGAGGGCATCCACATGGCGTGGCTCAACACCGGCGGCGTCCAGGGGCGCAATTCGTGCGCTCACGCCGCGTCCACGCTGGAAATGCTGGGGATTCCCTATGTCGGGCACGACCCGCTAAGCGCGACGACGCTGGATAACAAGCACGCCTTCAAGCGCGAAGCGGTTTGCGCCGGTCTTCCGACCGCAATGTTCACGACCTGGGACATGACGCGCGGGCCATTCGACCCCAAGCGCAACAGCCGTTTCGTTATCGCCTTTGGCGAGTATCGCGGCCCCTTCATTGTGAAGCCGGTATCCGGCCGGGCCTCTCTCAACGTTCACGTCGTCAACGACGTCAGCGAGTTGCCCGATGCCGTCGCCGAGGTTTACCGCCATTCCGGCAACCTGGTGCTGATCGAGAAATACCTGTCCGGCCGCGAGTTCTGCATCGCGGTGGCGGGCAAGATCACCGCAAAAAACGGCGTCATCCGGCACGGCGACAAGGCCTTCGCGTTCGGCGCGCTCGAACGGGTGTTCGGCGAGGAAGAGCTGATCTTCACCTCGATGGATACGCGGCCGATCACCGGCGAGCGTTTCAAGGAGGTCGATCCCTCTGAAACCCAGCTTTGGTCGGAGCTTCACGAGCTCGGCCGCCAGGTGTTCCTCGAATTCAATCTGGGCAGCATCATCCGAATCGACGTGCGCGCCGACGAACGCGGCAGGCTCCACATTCTGGAGGCCAATCCGAAGCCGGACCTCAAATTTCCGACCGAGGGCGTCACCAGCCTGGTGCATGCCGGCCTTTCGCAGACCGACCTCGATTACGACGACCTGATCTTGTCGCTGTTTGCCGACCGGCTGAACTACGTTCTCGAACACAGCCGCGACGCGGTGGGCCACATCAGCGAGCTGTTGCTCGACGCCGAGCAGAACGGCTCGCGTGTCTTCACAAACACGCTGACCGAACTGGCTCACGCAATGCGAGCCGGCTGACGAAATCGTCAGATCAATTGCAGGGGTTTTTCCGCCGCGATCTTGTCGGCGATTGAGGTGTTCTCGAATACCGCGTCAATTTTTGCCTTGAGCGTCTCGGCATTGAACGGCTTGACGATGTAATTGCTGACGCCCGCCCGCTTTGCGGCGATGACATTTTCGGTCTTCGATTCCGCTGTGATCATGATGAACGGCATCGTGGCGAGATTGCGATCCGCGCGCACCTGCTGGAGCAGGTCGTAGCCGGTCATCGGCTCCATATTCCAGTCGCAGATGACGAGGTCGTATTTTTCCTGACGCAGCTTTTTCAGCGCGGCCTGACCGTCGCTTGCATCATCGACATGCTGGAAACCGAGATGGCCAAGCAGCTTGCGGACGATGCGGACCATCGTCGCGAAATCATCCACCACCAGCACTCGAAGGGACTGATCAATCGGCATTGCGATTTCTCGCTCGGAAATCCGCGCGAGATTTAACGTTTATTGCTGAACCAGCCGTTAATGGAACCAAACCAGCGGTTATGGGCCGAGCCTGCCGCTGGCGATAACATCAAAACATCGGCGGGAAAGGTCTGCCGCCGCGGTCAAGCGTGATCCAGCGGGTCTCGGTGAAGGTCTCCAGCGACCAGCGCCCGCCATGCTTGCCGGAGCCCGAGGCCTTGAAGCCGCCGAACGGCACATGCGGCTCGTCGTTCACCGACGAACAGTTGATGTGGCAATTCCCGGTTTCGAGCCGGTTCACGATCGCAAGTCCCCGCGCCTCGTCGCGGGTCATCACGCCAGCCGACAGGCCGTATTCGGTGTCATTGGCGATCTGGATCGCCTCCTCATCGGTGCGGAACGGAATGACGGGCACAACCGGGCCGAACGTCTCGTCCTGGTAGAGCTTCATGTCCGGCGTGACGCCGGTGAGAATCGTCGGTTCGACGAAGCGGCCATCGATCTTGCCGCCCAGCACGACTTTCGCGCCTTTGGCGATTGCATCCTCCAATTGCTCGCGCACCTTGCCGACCTGCTTGTCGTTGATCAGCGGGCCGATAATGTGCTCCTTGTTCTTGGTCGGGTCGCCGACCTTGAGCAGCTTGGCCCGCTCCACAAAGCGCTTGAGGAAGTGGTCGAAAATCTTCTCGTGCACCAGCACCTTCTCGACCGACATGCAGATCTGGCCCTGATGCATGAATGAGCCGAAGTTTGCGGCCTGGGTCGCGCGCTCCATGTCCGCATCCTCGCAGACGATCAGCGAATCCTTGCCGCCCAATTCGACACAGTATTTTTTCAGATGCGCGCCGGCTTTGGCCGCGACCTGCCGGCCGACCGCCGTCGAGCCGGTAAAGGAAATGCCCTTCACGTAGGGATGCTCGATCAGCTCGTCGCCGACTTCCTGCACGTTCTCGCGCGAACAAGTGACGACGTTGAACACGCCCTTCGGCATGCCGGCCTGCTCGAACACCTCGGCAAAAAGCAGACCACCGCAATACGGCGTCTCTTCCGACGGCTTGAGCACAATCGTGTTTCCGGCCGCGAGCGGAAATGCGAAGCCGCGCGACGACAGGATGCAGGGGAAATTCCACGGGCTGATGATCGATATGACGCCCATCGGGCGCCTTACCGCCATCGAAAGCTTGCCGTATTCCGACGGCAGCACCTCGCCGGTCGACCCCCACACCGAGGCCGCGGCGGCGCGGAGCACCTCGACCGTATAGCCGGTCTCGAACATGCCCTTGCCGAACCAGCCGCCGCCCTCGGCCTGCAGCGCCTCGACGATCTCCATCTTGCGCTTCTCGAAAATCTCGGCGGCCTTTTCGAGAACATGCGCGCGCTTGGTGAAGGGCAGCGCCGACCATTCCGCAAAGGCGGCGTGAGCCGCTTCGATCGCCGCGGCGGTTTCCGCGCGGCCGCAATCCGGCACTTCCGCCCAGACCGACCCGTCAGAGGGGTTCAGGTCCTTGAACATGCGTCGGGCGGACGACCGGCCGCCGACAAATTGACCTTCGAATACGCGTGCCATGTTCTCTATCTCCCTCGAGCAGCATCATAATTCCGGACGCCGATTACTTGGAGTCCGGTGTTTGAGTAAGCCTTTCAGGCTTGAATGTCGCGATGGTCAGCCCCTTGCGGCGCAAGGCAACATGCGCGGACTGGATATTGGTCGCGCGCGCAACCAATGCACCGACGTCGATGTCACGCCTGGGAGGCGCGGTCGCGGCCTCCTGGCGTTCCTCGGCTTCGATATCGACGCCGCGGCTGTTGTGGCCGAGCGCCGGCCGCAACTCCGGGCTGGATTGGGGTACCGGATCGCTCCGGCCCGGCGTCGCAAAGGCGCTCGGCATCGGCCGCGCCAGGCGCTGACGCCGGACATGCTCGGCCATGCGCTCCGCGGCCGAACGCGCCAACGAGGCCGGGCTCACCTCTTCGATTTCGATCAAGGCAGTCGCGGGATCGTAGCGGCCGGCAAAGGCGGACGGGTTCTCGCGCGATGCGCGCAATGCGCGGATGTGCCGGGCGTGACGGCGCGCGGCAGATTGGGCGAGATCGCCTGACCGCTCGGAAAGTGACTTGCCGTCCGGCGATACCTTGATGCGATCGGCCGGGACCGAACGCGCCGAATTTGCAATGAGCTCATCCCATGGATCGGGCGCTTTCGCCGGATCGTAGCGCCCGGCGAACGCACTCGGCAGCACGGCCGTCCGGCGCACCGAGCGCACGAATGCCGCCTGGATCGCTCCGGCGCGCGAGGCCAAAGCCCCGATCAAGCGGCCGATGGCGCCGAGGTCTCCCGGCAACGCGAATGGCGCCGGCAGACGGATCGGTTTGCCGATCCGCGTCACACCGCCGCCGAGGTAAGCGTTGATCACCGCCGGGTCGCGCATCAGGCTCTCGGCGGCGCCTTCACCGGTGATGCGGCCGACCTCGATCAGGTAGCCGCGCCGCGCGATCTTCAGGCTCTGCCGCGCATTCTGCTCGACCAGCAGAATGCCGACGCCGGTTTCAGCGATCTTGGCGAGTGAATGAAACAGCTCCTTGGTCAACACCGGCGAAAGGCCGAGCGAAGGCTCATCCAGCATCAGGATGTCCGGCTGCGACATCAATGCGCGGCCGATCGCCACCATTTGCTGCTCGCCGCCTGACATCGTGCGAACGACCTGCGACTTGCGTTCGGCCAGCCGCGGAAACAGCGCGAAGATATTCTGGAGCGTTGCCTTTTCTTTCGAGCGCGCGCGGTTTGGAAAGGCGCCGAGCTGCAAATTCTCGGCAACGGTCAGCTCGCCGAAAATTCCGCGGCCTTCCGGCACAAGGGAGATTCCCCGCTCCACGATCTGGTGGGCTTTCATCCCGGTGATGGAAGCGCCGTTCATGAGGATTTCGGAGCCGGCCCCGACCCTCACCGTGCCGGCGACTGCCTTGAGGAGACTCGACTTGCCGGCGCCGTTGGCGCCCAGGATCACGCAGATCTCGCCCTTGCCGACCTTGGCGGACACGCCTTCGAGCGCCTGATGCCGGCCATAACGGACGCTGAGATTTCTGATCTCAAGCATCGTCATCTCCGAGGTAGGCCTCCACGACCTCCGGATCGGACAGCACCTCCGCGACGTCGCCTTCCTTGATCTTGCGGCCCGAATTCATCACCAGGCAGCGTCCGCACAGCGAGCGGATCGCGTCCATCACATGCTCGACCATGATGATCGTGCGGCCCTCTCGGCTGAGCTGTTCGATCAGCCGAATGCCGATATTCAATTCGCTCGGATTAAGGCCCGCCAGCCACTCGTCGAGCAGCAGGACGCGCGGATCGGAGGCGAGCGCCCGCGCCAGTTCGACACGCTTCTGGTCGATGTAGGTCATGGCCACGACCGGGACATGCTCGCGGCCGCGCAAGCCGACCAGCGTCAGCAACTCGCGCGCCACCGCGCCCGCGGCCGCTTCGCTGCGCGGCTGATGGCCGAACATGGCACCGGCCATCACATTGCGCTCCGCATCCATGCTCGGCAGCATGCGCACCAGCTGAAAGGTGCGCGCCACGCCATGACGCGCGATCTGATGAGCCGGCAGCCCGGCAATCGGTACGCCAAAAAGCTTGATCTGCGCCGGCGTCCGGCTGCAATGCGCCGGAGATCAGGTTGAGCATCGTGGTCTTGCCCGAGCCGTTCGGGCCGATCAGCCCGAACAATTCGCCGTCATGAACGTCGAAACTGAGGTCGTTCACGGCGACCAGCCCGCCAAAGGCCTTGCGCGCATCCGCAACGCTGAGAGCGATCGCGCTCACGTGTGCTCCTTCGCGGGCGCAGGCTCGATATGGAGTTGCATCCGCTGCCGGCGAATCCACGCCCAGAGCTGTTCAAGCCTCCCGATAATTCCATCCGGCAGCAGATAGACGATCAGCAGAAACGCGATACCCATCACGATGGACGTGTCGTTTGGAAACCGGACCGACACGAAGTCCATCACGATCGTGAACGGGATCACGCCGATCAGGGGGCCCCACAGCCGCCGGGTGCCGCCAAGCAGCGCCATGATGACGACCTGAAACGAGATCATCGGATTGAAAGCGGACGGCGGCTCGACGTATGCGTAGCGCGGCGCCAGGATCGCCCCGGCCATCCCGATAAAGACACCCGAGATCATGAACAGGATGATCTTGAACTGAGCGGTATTGATGCCGCTATGGCGCGCCACCGTCTCGTCGTTGCCGATGATCCGCATCGCGAACCCAAGCCGCGACCGGTTGATCAGCCAGCCGGTCAGAAAGATCGCGACAGTCAGCGCCAGCAGCATCCAGTAGATGTGCTTCTCGGTGAAATCGGTGAAGACATAAAGGCCCATCCGGTTTGAGAGCTTGATCTGCGTGTAGGACACGATTTGCCGGATCAGCTCAGCGAGGCCGAAGGTGAAGATAACGAAATAGACGCCGGAGATGCGCAGGGTCGCGACGCCGACCAGGCCGGCGAGCATCGCCGCGCCGGCGCCCCCGATCAGAACCAGAACTGGAAATGGCAGGTGGTCGAGGCCAAGGCCGATCGCATAAGTGCCAAGGCCGAAAAACGCCGCGGTCGCCAGCGATACATAATGCGTAGGCCCGGAAAACAGGGCCCACGCCGTGCAAAGCGCGGCGTAGAGCACGATGTTGAGCGCCAGTGCGAGGTAATAGCCCTGATCGTAGACCGGCAGCATGGCGGCGGCTGCGACAAATGCGAGACCGACAACGCCCGTCGCGATTTCACCAGGCGACAGACCCTTCATGTCGGTTGCCTGCCGAAAATGCCTTGCGGCCGGAACAGCAGCATCAAAATAAACAAAGCGTAGGTCGCCGCCAGCGTCAGGCCGGGGTCGATCAGGCGCGCGACGGCGGTCTCGGCGATCCCGAGGATCAGGGCGGCGATCACCGCGCCGCGCACATCGCCAACACCACCCATGATGACGATGATCAACGCCTTCATCGTGAAGACGACGCCGATCGAAGCATTGAACGTGTAGAACGTGGAGATCAGCGTGCCGCCGCAAGCGGCCAACGCACCACCAAGCGCGAAGGACAGAGCCGCAGCACGCGCGACATCGATCCCGACCAGATTGGCGGAAGCGGGATTGACCGCGACGGCGCGGACCGCGGTGCCATAACGCGTCTTGTACAGGAACAGGTAGAGACCACTGGCGATGAGAAAAGCCGCGGCGAACGCGACGACCCGGTTGAGCCCGTGGAACGTGCCGAAAATGTCGAAGCGCTCAGCGAGATATGAGTACGACGTGTAAGCGCCGCCGAACCCGCGCAGCATCAGGCCCTGAAACAGGAACAGCAGGCCGAAGGTGGCGAGAATTGAATCGACTTCGAGCATGCCTTCGTTCTTGGCGCGCTCGACCAGCGGCCGCAGCAGCACCGCGTAGATCGCCCAATTAATGACGAAGGCGGCGGGAGCAATCAGGAGAAGGCCCCAGAGCGGGCTCACCTGATACGAAGTGAACAGCCAGAACGCGATAAAACAGGCGGCAACCAGAGTCTCGCCACTGGCGAGATTCATGATGCGCGAAACGCCGTACTGGAGAGTCAGACCGAGCGCGACGAGGGCATAAGTGCCGCCGAGCAATATGCCGGTAACAATCGTCTCCATTGATCGTCTCGCGTGACATCATCCGGCGCGACATGGGTCGCGCCGGATGAGTCGTCTTGAAAGCCGTTACTTCCAGGGCTCTTTCTTGACCGGAGCCTTCGCGCCGGGGAGGCCGGCAGAAGCGACACCGTTGAACACGCCGCCTTGCCATTGGCCGGCCGACCAGACCTTGTGGTTGATGTTGTCCTTGAGATCGATCTCACCGATCACCGTGGTGAAGGGCTTCTTTCTGATTTCGGCGATCACCGCGGCCTTGTCGATGGTCCCGGCCCGCTCGATCGCCTGGCCGAGAATCTCCAGCCCGGCATAGGTGGTCGCGCTGGCCCAGGAGTCGATATCGGCACCCGTAACTTCCTTATGCCTTTTTTTGTAGTCCTGGATCGCTTTCGAATTCGGATCGATACCACCGACGCCCATCACGCCGTTCGCATTATCCTTGAAACGGCCGACATAGCCGGGGAACGCGGTGCCGACGCCGACATAGAAAGCGCCGACGTCGAACTTCTGGATCTGCGCCTGCTCAGTGAGCGCGAAGGTGTCGGGCGGATATGAGAACGCCACGAACGCATCCGGATTGGCCGCCTTGGCCGCACTGATGATCGGCGCAACATCCTGGGTGCCGAGCGGATAGGACGCTTCATAGACGATCTCGAAGCCGGCCTTCTGCAAAGCCGGCTTGCCGGCGTTGACGAGCTCCAGGCCGAAGGCATCGGCCACGTTGACCACCGCGACGCGCTTGCCGATCGCGCCGGAATCGCGAAGCTTCTTCAACGCATCGGCAGCGCCTTCCGCAAACTGCTTGGAAGTGCCGAGCAGCCAGAACGAATTGGGCCAGCGCTTGGCGAACTCGGGAACGTTGTCGGTCGCCGCGCTGGTCGTGATGTGCGGATATCCATAGCGGTTGATCAGCGGCGCGGTCGCGACGTTGAGGCCGGTGGAATACGGCGTGACGATAAAGTGGACGTTGTCCACGGTCGCAAGGCGCTGGATGTTCTTGACGGCTTCTTCGCCGCTGGTCTTGTCATCATATTCGATGAGCTCGACCTTCATCTGCTTGTTGCCGACCTTCAGGCCGCCGCGGTTATTCACTTCTTGAACCCACAGCTTGATGTTCGGCCAGTGCGTGACGGCAGCGCCGCCCGCAAGCGGACCGGTCTTCGGTGCGCTGGCCCCAATCTTCAGCGTGTCTTGCGCGGCGCAGAGGCCCGGCAGCCAGTACACTGGCCGCGGCAGCCGCCGCCAACATCAATGTCACCTTCCTCAGCATAAGATCCCTCCTCCGTTATTCTGAAAATCGGCGATTAAGACGCCTTGTTCCGAGCGGCAATTCGTCGGCCAACCCAAGCATGGTCGAGCACGCTTCCGGATTATCGTCAATTTGGGCGCGCTTGTCTCCGGTGAGCGCGAATGGCCGAGCCTGCGGCTTTCTGCCGCTTGGCGCCTACCCCGAAAGGTGGGGGCCCAAACTATCAAGCAAATCAGGCTCGAAGGTGGGGGGCCAAACTATTAGGCAAAGTGGATGGTCTTGGTTTCCACGTAATTATTGAGCCCCTCGATGCCGCCTTCACGTCCCACGCCCGACTGCTTGAAGCCGCCGAACGGATGTTTGGGATCGACGATCATGCCGTTGATGGTGACGCTGCCGGTCTGCATGCGCCGGGCCATCGCGTAGCCGCGATCGGGATTGGCGGTATAGACGGCGCCGCTCAGGCCATAGACCGAGTTATTGGCCTTGCGGATGGCATCGTCCTCGTCGGTATAGGAGATAACGGACACGACGGGTCCGAAGATCTCCTCCTGCGCGATCTTCATGTACGGGTGCACATCGGTGAACACGGTCGGCTCGACGTAATAGCCCCGCTCGAATCCTTTCGGCCTGCCGCCGCCACACGCGAGCGTCGCGCCTTCGGCGCGGCCGGCGGCGATGTAGCCCTGCACGCGCTCGAGCTGCCGCGCCAGGGTGAGCGGACCCATCTGGGTCTCGGGACTGAACGGATCGCCGACCTTGATGCGCGACACCGCGCCGAGGAACATGTCGAGGAATTCCTGCTTGCGCCGTTCCGGCACGAGAATGCGGGTCAGCGAGAAGCAGACCTGGCCGGTGATCGGCATGGAATAGATCATCAGGGTCGGCAGCGCGGCTGCGAAATCCGCATCGTCGAGCAGGATGGCCGCCGATTTGCCGCCGAGTTCAAGGCTGACACGGGCGAGCCGTTGCGCGCAGATGCCGGCGATATGCTTGCCGGCGGCAGTCGAACCGGTGAACGCGACCTTGTCGATGCTCTTGTGGCGCACCAGATAGTCGCCGCCCTCGCGCCCGGCCGGAACGAGATTGAACACGCCGGGCGGCAGGCCGGCCTTCTCGATGCATTCGGCCAGAATGTAGGCCTCGAGCGGCGTCTCCGGCGACGGCTTGGACACGATCGTGCAGCCGGCGGCAAGACCCGCCGCGACCTTGTAGCTGAGCAGCACCATCGGCGCGTTCCACGGCGTGATCGCCGCGCATACGCCGACCGGCTCCTGCACGACTTTCACCTTGCCGCCGCCATCGCGCGTGCGGTCGTCAACGAACGGATATGTCTCGATCAGGTCCGCATAATAATTGAACAGCGTCGCGTTCTGTCCGACCAGCTTCTTGGTCAGCATGATCGGCGCGCCGACCTGCAGCGTCCACGCATTGGCGATGTCGTCGAGCCGATGCGAAAGCAACTCGGCGACCTTGCGCAGATAGCGCGCGCGCTCGGACGCGGCCATGCGCGGCCATGGACCATTGTCGAAGGCGTCGCGCGCCTCCGCGACGGCACGGTCAATGTCCGCGCGGCCGGCCTCGGGATAGCTGAGGATGCGCTCTTCCGTAACGGGCGATATGACGTCGAGGGTCTGCTTCGATATCGGCTCGACCCACTGACCGCCGATAAAGAGCTTGGTCGGCGCGACCGGCGCAATCCGCGTGATCATGTTCATGGGCGCCGTCCTCCCTGACGAATTCGCAGGTCGGATTTTACACGGATCGTGCGCGCCAAGTGAGCATCATCATCGTCGCACTTCCGGCGGTCGCCGGAACGGAACGGCCCACCCGTTGGGCGGAATTGCCGCCGTTCGGGAAATCTAAGCTGTCACGGGAAGGAATGGTGGGCGCACCAGGGCTCGAACCTGGGACCCGCTGATTAAGAGTCAGCTGCTCTACCAACTGAGCTATGCGCCCGGATTGCCGCTTGCGACCGCAAAAGGCCCGGTCGTTTAACAAACCGAACCGGCCGAGTCCAGTTAAGCGGCACGCGAACACATTCAAGCACAACGAAAAAGCCGCCGGGGGAACCGGCGGCTTTTACTCAAGCGTGGCTGCCTAGCGGTGGCCGTCCCGCCCACCTTTGTGGTGATGGGAGTCGTTGTCCTTGCCGCCATGATGACCGCGGTGCAGGTCGCGCGCGTATTGGCGTACTTCGAACCGCGCGAGGGTGACGAAGCGGCGCTTCTGCGCCTCGTCGAGGCTTTGATAGAGCGGAGCGGCCGCATCCGCGACCGACTTCAATGTTGCGCCGCGCGTCGTCAGGCCGTCCGCATAGTTGCGCAACCGATCGATCGGATCGCCCTGCTTGTCCGCGCTGGCATGCGCGGCGGCATATTGTTCGGAGCGCTGCTTGGCGGCCTGCTTGAGCGCCTGCTCGAGCGCCGGCCAGTTCTTCTCCTGATCGGGTGTCAGCTTCAGGCCCGCCTTCAACGCCGCGATGCGCGCCTCGCCGTAAGCGGCGATGTCATCGACACGCTGCTGCTGGCGTTGCGGCGACTGATCGCGCTCGCGCTCCTGTGCCTGCTGGGCATGGACCAAAGACCCTCCGGCCAAAGCGAGCGCCATCGCACCCGCCAAAACCGATTTCACTAATGTCGACATCTCGACCTCCTTGTTCTGGTGACCATTAAAGTGGCCCGCCGCGGCGCGCGAACAAGTTAAAGATGAGACAGACATTACGGCCTTTTCATCTTGGACGGCACTGCGGCAAAGCCGGATTTCCCGCATTGCGGCAATTGGAAGTTCCGCGATAGATTGCGAGCAGCCCGGCACAATATCGCCAGGCCAAAGCCTTCGAATTCCGGATGCCAATTAAAGAGTCTTGATGGGAATGCCGTCTGGGCTATTGATTTGCCCAACGGCCCTGCCGGGCTCACAAAAATGACAAGGGAGGATTCCTGATGGTCAAAAAGAATTTTCTGATGCTGTCGGCCGCCACGGTCGCGGTCGTGCTCGCAGCGTCTTCGCTGCAAACCGCCGATGCACAACGCAAGTCGATCCGCTGGTCGACCTCGAGCATCGACTCTTACGGCTACAAGGTTGCCGCGACGATGACCAAGATCGTCGAAGAGGCGCTCGGTGGCGAGTACACCGTGACCGTCAACCCGTATCCGTCAACGACCGGCGCGATGAAGGCCGCGATGGATGGCGACGGCGAGATCGGTTACACGGCCGACGTCGGCATGACGCAGCTTTACGGCGGCGACGGCGGCTTCAAGAATTACACTCCCGGCAAAGGCAAGCTGGTTCACACCTGGTACGCCTATCCGATGGAATCCTTCATGGCGGTGCCCGCCGCGAAGGCCAATGAGTACAAGTGCCTGAAGGATCTCGCCGGCAAGCCGACCTTCTTCACGCCGGCCGGCTTCATGAACTGGCTCAACTTCCAGCGCATGTACAAAGCGCTCGGCTACGACTTCAAGCATGTGCAGCTCGATCCGAAGACTCAATCGGACGCGCTGCAGTCCGGCACGATCGCCGGTTCGGTCGCTTACACGACGTCAGGCGCGTCGCTGGTGCCGTACTGGAAAGAAACCGAAGTCCGCATGGACCTCAAGATCGTCAATCCGTGCCCGGATGAAGTTGCAAAGCTTAAGTCCGCCGGCATGACGCGTCACCGACGTCGATCCGAAAGTGTTCGCCAAGGATGTCGGCGTGAAGCAGATCCAGGGCGTGCCGATCCTGTTCGCCTACAACGTGCGGGCCGACATGCCGGAAGACGTCGTCTACAAGATGGTGAGCGGCATCTACAAGAACCGCGACAAGCTCAAGCAGGCGGATCCCGGCTTCACCCCGATGGCG
Organism: uncultured Alphaproteobacteria bacterium; assembly: GCA_963847325.1. GTDB lineage: Bacteria > Pseudomonadota > Alphaproteobacteria > Rhizobiales > Xanthobacteraceae > Pseudolabrys. Next base: position 634,990 of record CAWJZD010000008.1, on the reverse strand, counting down.
AACGATTTCGTCGGCATGCAGGTGAACGGCATCAAGGCCAATCCGGAGATTCCGGTGCATCCCGGCCTCGCCAGGTTCCTGAAGGAACAGAAGGCCTGGGACGACAAGTGGAAAGTCTCCAGCAGCGCCAGCTGATGGACTGAAGCAAAGCAGGGGCGAGGAATGCGAAAGCAGATCCTCGCCCTTTTCGTTACGATACTGTGAGACCGGTGGGGCGGCTTCGCGGTATTCGACGGTTCAATTTCCGGTACGGCACTGTTTCATCGTGCCCAAACGGCAATAAGAAAAAAGGCACGAGGGGACAGACATGACGGCCGACGCAATCAAGCGTCAGCTCACGCTGACGAACCTGATCCTGGTTTTTTCACTCATCCAGTTCTGCTGGCTGGTCTGGTACTTCTACACCGGGTTCGGCGGGCCGCAGGAGCTCGTGGCGCACGTCATGTCGATCGCGCTGATCCTGCAAATCCTCTTCATGTATCGCGACAAGCCGCTCTACCCGGCGCTTCCGCCGATCGCGAACCACGTCATTGTCATCATCTACGTGGGGATCTGCGTTCTCGCTTTTATCCATTTCTACCGCGAGTTCGAGGAGATCGCGATCTACCGGCAGGGCTCCTACACGAGGATGGATTTCGTCGTGGGCCTGCTGATGTTTCTGCTGGTGATGGAGCTGTCGCGGCTCGCCCATCCGATGCTGTTCTGGATCAACTTCGTGATGATTTTCTACACGCTGTGGGGTTACCTCAGCCCGATCGATTTCTTCTGGCACCCCGGCACGTCGTTCTACCGCGTCGTCACGTCCAGCACGGTCGAGCTTTCGACCGGCATTTACGGGATTTACGGCCAACTCGCGCTCACGCTCATTGCCGCGTTTCTCCTGCTCGCAGCCGCCGCCAACGGCTTCGGCGCTCAGGCTGCGATGATTGCAGTGATGCGACGCCTTGCCGGACGCTCCCGGCAGATGATCCCGCAGACCGCCGTGCTCGGCTCGCTATCGGTCGGCATGGTGAGCGGCAGCGGCTCGGCGAACGCCGTCGTGGTCGGCAGCATCACCATTCCGCTGATGAAGCGTTATGGCGTGCCGGGCACCTTTGCCGCGGCCGTCGAAAGCGCGGCCTCGATGGGCGGCCTGATCATGCCGCCAATGATGGGCGTCGGCGCGTTCCTGATGTCGGAATTTCTCAACGTTCCCTATTGGGACGTCGTGATCCGCGGCTTTGCCATCGCATTCGTTTATTACGTCTCGCTGGCCTTCGCCGTTTACCTGCTCTGCGTGCGGCTGTTGCCACACGACACGGTCGTTGCACCAAAAGTGCGGCCCTACGAGCAGGTCAGGACGGCGATCTTCTTCATGGGCGTCGCCTTCCTGATCGCCATGATGGGCTGGATCGGGATGGGTGAATTGCTTGCCGCGCTTTACACGGCCTCATTCATGCTGGTGCTGCTGATCGCGGCATTCCTGTACTTCAAGTACGTCGTGAAAGACGAGGACGCCGTGAAGCAGACGCTGATCGGCAATCTGCGCCTCGCGCTTGAGACGCATGCCGACATGGCGTCGTATCTTACGATGCTGCTGGCGACGCTCGGCATCATGATCGGACTGTTCACGGTCACCGGCTTCATCAACCGCATGGGCGGGATGCTGCTCGACCTCGGTTCCTGGCACATCATCGCAATGATCGCGATGGCCTACATCTTCGGCTGGCTGGTCGGCGCCGGCCTGCCGCCGACCGCGACCTACATCATCGGCGCGGTCGTGATCGTCGGGCCGATGCAGCAGCTCGGCGTCAACCCGTGGGTGGCGCACTTCTTCGTATTCTTGCTGTCGGTGTGGGGCGAGCTGTCGCCGCCGACCTCGCTCACCGCCGCCGTCTCCGCCCGCATTGCCGAGGCGTCGTTCATGCGCACGATGTGGGAAGCGTTGAAGATCTGCCTGCCGATCACGCTGATGACGTTCGCCATCTTCACGCGTTCGGACATCGTGATAAATCCAGGCTGGTCGCAGATCCTGGATACGATCCTGATACTCGTCAGCACCTGCGGCACCGCCTTCGCCATGTTCGGCCGCTTCAGCGAGAACACGCTGCTCGACATCGTGCTGCGGGTCGCGCTGGCTGTAATCGCCCTTATCACCATGTTCCATCCGAACGAGACGGTGTCGTGGATGGTGGCCATTCCGGTGACCGCCGTCATCCTGATCGGAATCTGGCGCCATCGTATTGTCGCGCCGCCAAAAGGCGGCGTGGTGCTCAGCGATGACGTGGTGAAAAGCAGCGGCACAGCCGAGGTGCTTGCCGAAGCCCGGCGCGATTTCGGCTAGGCGCGGGGCAAAAAAGAAAAGGGCCGCCTCCCCCGGCGGCCCTTCGCCCCCAACTTCCCCCCGAAAGTTGCTAGATCATCGCCGCGAGAACGTGGCCGAGGCCCATTTCGCGGACCAGCATGACGGCATCGGCCTTCTGCCGGTCGTCGAGCACGCGGACCAGCGGACGTGCCGCGGCGCCGATCTTCGCGATCGTGCGCGAGTCCGTCACAAAGGAACTGACACGGCTGACGAGGCTGTTGGCCTCGGCGGCTTGCCGGCGCACGAGATCGCGCAGCGCGGCTTCAACCGGCGGCCAATAGGCCTGCTGTTCGGTCGTAAGCTTGAGCACGCTTTTGATGCGGCGAAATGTTGATGCGCGGCTGCGCGGATTCAGTCAGCGCGAGTTCCGCAGCCTGCACAGGAGCGGAGAAATTCGGCGCAGCGAAGAGTGCCGTCAGCGCGAGAGCGCCGGCGAAAAGGCTGAGTTTCATCCAGCAAAGTTCCCCAAGTACGCGGTGAACGAGCAGCGTCTGCCCGTGAGCGCATTCACTAACTTGTGATTGTCGCCTCACCAAGAAAAAAATGCGTTCGAATTGTGATTTTTGAAAATTCGCGGAACGGAATCAAAATTCGCGAACACAAAACGCGAGCATGAAGTTCCGTTCATGCGCGCGTTTTGTTTTTTCACGCCAAGCTTTTGTCTTTTGACGTACTCAGCCGACGTCGGTCGAGTGAATGCGCCGCTCCGCAGTCCCCGATTGTCCTTTGCGCCGGCTCGTCAGCTTGTTGAGCGCGCCGAGATACGCCTTCGCTGACGCGACCAGCGTGTCGGGATCCGCGCCCTTCGCTGTGACCGCGCGGCCGCCCTGCTCCGACAAACGCACCGACACTTCGGCTTGCGCGTCGGTGCCTTCAGTCACGGCGTGCACCTGATAAAGCTCGAGCTTCGCCTCATGCGGCACCAGCGCGTGGATGGCGTTGAAGATCGCATCCACCGGGCCGTTGCCGGTCGATTGCGTGGTCAGATGCTTGCCGTCGATATCGAGCGAGAGCGTCGCCGATTGCGGGCCCATCGTGCCGGCAATCACCGTCAGCGAGATGATCTTGATGCGGTCATGCCCGTGGGCAATTTCCTCATCGATCAGCGCCTCGATATCCTCGTCGTAGATCTGCTTCTTCTTGTCGGCCAGCGCCTTGAAGCGCACGAACGCATCCTGGAGCTGGTTGTCGGACACCTGGTAGCCGAGCTCCGCCAGCTTGTGCTGGAAGGCGTGGCGGCCCGAATGCTTGCCCATCACCAGCGAGGTCTGTTTCACGCCGACCGATTCCGGCGTCATGATCTCGTAGGTCTGCGCATTCTTGAGCATGCCGTCCTGGTGGATGCCGCTCTCATGCGCAAACGCGTTCCGGCCGACGATCGCCTTGTTGTACTGCACCGGGAATGACGTCGTCGCCGACACCAGCTTGGAGGCCCGGGTCAGCATGGTGGCGTCGATATTGGTGAAGAACGGAAACTTGTCGGCACGGGTCTTGATCGCCATCACGACCTCTTCAAGCGCGGCATTGCCCGCCCGCTCGCCGATGCCGTTGATGGTGCATTCGATCTGCCGCGCGCCGCCGACGCAGCCGGCCAGTGAATTGGCGACCGCCATGCCGAGATCGTCATGGCAGTGCACGGAAAACACGGCCTTGTCGGAATTCGGCACGTTCTCGCGCACCCGCTTGAACAGGCTGAGATATTCCTCCGGCGTCGTGTAGCCGACCGTGTCAGGGATGTTGATCGTGGTGGCGCCGGCGTTGATGGCCGCCTCGACGCAGCGGCACAGGAAGTCGAACTCGGTGCGGGTGCCGTCCTCCGCCGACCATTCGACGTCATCGGTGTGCGAGCGCGCGCGGGTGACCTGCGCGATCACCATCTCATAGACCTCGTGCGGCTCCTTCTGGAGCTTGTATTTCATGTGCACCGGCGAGGTGGAGAGGAAGGTGTGGATGCGCTTGCGCTCCGCCGGCTTGATCGCCTCGGCGCAGCGGTCGATGTCCTTGAAGGCGGCGCGCGACAGGCCCGCAATCACCGCATTCTTGGACCGCTTGGCGATCTCATGGACGGCGGCGAAATCGCCTTCCGAGGCGATCGGAAAGCCCGCCTCGATGATGTCGACGCCCATCGTGTCGAGCAGCTCGGCGACTTCGATCTTCTCTTCGTGGGTCATGGTCGCGCCGGGGCACTGCTCGCCGTCGCGCAAGGTGGTGTCGAAGATGACGACGCGGTCCTTCTCGGACTTGGCTGTCGTGTTCATGGCTTTGATCCTTCTCGAATGCTCATGCGCCACTCGGGCGCTCTATCGGGGTGCTGGTTCGCGAACCCCCTGAGTGCCCAGGCACATGTGCCCAGCCGGCCCTCAGGGGCGCGTAAGCAGAAGGAGCGAGCCGAGAATGAAGGCAGCCGCCGGCGCGGCCGTCTCGGCCCGCCGTGTAATCGCGCTGATGGTCGTGCGCGTGAACATGATTCGCGTTGCTGTCCTCGTTGGTTCGACGATGCCGGAACTCGTTTAAAGCGCCGTTACCGCCGACCGTGCGCAGTTCTACCGGAAAGCACGGGGTGGCGGCAAGATATCCGGGACGCCTACTTCTCCGCTTCCAATGCAGCGCGGCTTTTCAGCAACTGGTCGAGTTTCTCCCCCTCGACCTTGGGGAATTCGAGGTTCAGGCGTTCCATGGCGTCGACCATGGCGGCGGCGACCACCAGACGGGTGAACCATTTCTGATCGGCGGGAACGACAAACCACGGCGCCTGCGGCATTGAGGTTTCGCGGATCGCCTGCTCGTAGGCCTCCATATACTTCGGCCAAAGCTTGCGCTCGGCGATGTCCCCCATCGAGAACTTCCAGCGTTTGCCGGGCTCGTCGAGCCGCGCGAGGAAGCGCTTCTTCTGCTCGTCGCGCGAGACGTTGAGGAAGAACTTGAGCACGACCGTGCCGTTGGCGGCCAGGTGGTTCTCGAAGTGCCGGATCGAGCGGTAGCGTTCCTGCCATAGCTCCTCGCCGGACGGCGTTGGCGGGAGCTTCTGCGGGATCAGGTATTCGGGATGCACCCGCACCACCAGCACTTCCTCGTAATGCGAGCGGTTGAAGATGCCGATGCGGCCGCGCTGCGGCACGACCCTGGCGGCGCGCCACAGGAAGTCGTGCGACAGCTCTTCCTCGTTCGGCTGCTTGAACGCGTGCACCTCGCAGCCCTGCGGATTGAGGCCGCTCATCACGTGTTCGATGACGCTGTCCTTGCCGGCGGCGTCCATCGCCTGCAGCACGATCAGGATCGACCAGTGGTCCCCGGCATAAAGCCGCTCCTGAAGATCCTTGAGGCGCTTGATGCCCTCCTCGAGGAGATCCTTCGCGCGATCCTTGGTGAGGCCCAGCGTTTCATCCGGATTGGCGTCGGCAATGCGGAATTTGTCGGGCTGGTCGATCCGAAAGCGTTTGGCGATGTCGGCGAAGTTCATGGGGCTGAGCCTAGCAGGCGGTCACGGCCACAACGAGCGCAGGAACACGGCGGCAAAATCGGGAACAGCGGCGTCAATATCCTGACGGCCACGCAGAACCCGGATACCGGCGAGTTCGGGCAGAGTTTCACTGCGCAAATGGGCGAGCGCCTGGGCACGCAGCGTCTCGGCGTCATGCCGCGAGCGCAGCAGCTTCACTGCCACGATACGCGACGGCAGCTCGACGATGTGCCAGCCCGGCTCGGCGCTGAATTCGGCGGCGTCGAAACCGGTCTCTTCCTTGAGCTCGCGGGTACAGGAATGCAGCAGATCGACCTTGCCGCCGATGACGTCGTCGCGGTCGGGCGTCCCGCACGGAAAATAGACCTGGCCCGCATTGCTGGTGTGCGCGGCCATCTCGCCGAAGATCACGGCCCCGTCGGCGCTGACCACGCAGGCGGCGGCAAAGCAATCGTAAGCGCCGGCCGGCGGGCAGCCCCAATCGAGCCAGGACCGGAAGCTGGCATAGTCCGTTTCGAAGAAATCACCACGCAACGTGTCGCCCACGATCTCCCAGTCGCTCATGACCAGCACGCGGCCGTTGAACAGCCGCGGTTTGGCGCGCTGCAGGGCGGCGAAATGGGCGGCGATGTCGTCGCGCCGTGCGGTCGCGAATCCCCACTCGCGGGGCGCAAAGCCGAGGTTAAGTCCTCTCACCTCCACGATTTTCGCGGCCAATGTCATTTTACACACTCAAAAGTTCCTGGCCCTTGAAAGTAAGCTAACATCCTTGCCGGGTGTGCCGGATTCTCCGGCGCAAACAGGGGATGAAAATGGCGTTGCGTTTGGGCGGCGTGCTGCTCTGCGGCGGAGCAAGCGCGAAGGGTACCGCCTGGTTCGGTCCGGCGTGTTGCGTAGTCCTGGCAGTCGCGGTCTCACTGGTCACACTATCGTCCGCGCGCGCCGTCGATAACCTTCCGCCGCGCCCGCTCATCCCATCCGGCTGGTCGATCGATGCTTCGATCGACGGACTTTACGGGCGGCGCAATTACTCCGACGCGGCCATCGTTCAAGACACGATAACCGGCGCAACTGTGGTGTCGGGCGACGGCTTTTCGTTCGATGACAAAGGCGGCGTCGATGCCCGGTTGCGGCTTGGATACGGGCCGTGGTCGGTGGAGGCACGCTATTTCGGCGGCTTCAAATGGTCGGCGTCGCGGAACGACACCACGCCGGCAATCTGGCAATTTCCAACCGTTCCGCCGCTGTTCGGTCTTGGCGTCTCCGATCTCGATTCGGACGCGACCGGGCGGCTGCACAGCTTCGAAGGCAATCTGCGCTGGCGCGCCAATTCTCACATCGTCGTCTTCGCCGGCGGCCGCTGGCTCAGCCAGCCGGACCGGCTCTCGGTCTTCGCCGATTTCGGCGGCGCCAATGCGGCGACGATCTCATGGGATTCCGATTTCAAGGCGATCGGTCCGCAGATCGGTTTTGATGCGCGTGTGTTCGGTCCGGGGACCACGTTCAACCCGATGCAGTTTGTCTTCCTCGATGTCGATGCACGGCTCGGCTATCTTTGGACATCCGGCAAGCAAACTTTCTCGGTTGTTCAGAATATCGGCCCGGCATTCGGCGCCAGAGGGTCTTTCCACGACACCACTTTCGCCTACGAACTCGGCGCCGCGCTCGGCATCGCAATCACGCCCAATGTCGAAGTGCGTGCCGGCTACCGCTATTTCGTGCTGGAGGACGGCGTGTTCGCGCCCGATCTGATCGGGGCGACCGACATCATCAATGCGCGCATCAACCAGGCAACGACCCGCGTCGCCGTCAACGCCATCACGTTCGGTCTGCGCGCGATGTTTCCCTGACGCCAGGCGTCAGGCGTCGATCTGACCTTCGCAGACCACGACCGCGCCGCCGCCGATCGAGCCGCCGGTGAGCTTGCCGTTTGCAATCTCGATCGTGAGATCGATCTGGCTCGGCCGGCCCATCTCGTAGCCCTGCTCGATGCGGAAACGGTGCGTGCCGTCCTTGAGATCGGATTGCGCAGCGAGCAGGCCGCCGAGGCTGGCGGCGGCTGAGCCGGTCGCCGGATCCTCAGGGATGCCCATGCCCGGCGCGAACATGCGGACGTGGAAGTCGCTGCCGGCATCGGTGGTTTCCCGGCAGAACAGATAGGCCTTGCCGGGCGTGCCCATCGCAAAGGTCTGCTCGAACTGCGCCGGATCGGGCCGCGCCTTTGCCATGGCGTCGAGGCTTTTGACCGGCACATAGACGAAGCCGAGCCCGGTCGCCCAGCAGGCCGGCTTGAAGTCGCCGCCGATGTCGCCGGCTTCGAGACTGAGCGCAGCGGCGATCGCCGAAGCGTCGGGCGCGGTGCCGCTCTCCAGCGGCAATTGCGGCAAGGCAAAGCGCGCGTCGCCGCTGTCGGCATCGCGCAATGTCACCTCGCAAGCAACCGGGCCGATATTTTCCGACAGCACGAATTTCTGCTGCTTGTCGCCGCCACGGGCGAGCGCAACAGCAGCACCGACGGTCGGATGCCCGGCGAACGGAAGCTCGGCGGCCGGCGTGAAGATGCGAAGCTTGGCCCGATGCGCCTTGTCCTGCGCCGGCAGGACGAACACCGTTTCCGGATAATTGAACTCGCGCGCGATCGCCTGCATCGCGTCGGTGTCGAGGCCTTCCGGCTCGAACACGACGGCGAGCGGATTGCCGCTGAACCGTTTCAGCGTGAACACATCGAGGGTGACAAAACGCCTGCGCATGGCCCTCACGCGGCCCCGAGGCGCTTGGCCTCGAATATCTTGCTCGGCTTCACGATCTCGTCCTGCGCTTCGACCAAAAGGATCTCGCGCGAGCCCGATTCCAGCGTCTTGCAGAGGATGCCGAAGACCGCCGAAGCCGCGAGTGAAAGCGCGTCCCCGATATCGCCCTCGCGCAAATACTGCGCAAAAAACAAGGCGGCGATGGCGTCGCCGGCGCCGTTGATCTCGAGTGGCAGCTTCGGCGTCCGCACGTGGAAGCGGCCCTTTGCGTCCGAAGCGAGCAAATCAAGACAGTCCGCCGGCGTATGCTCGGTATGGAGCGATGTCACCATCACCGCGCGGGGTCCGCGCTCGTGTAATGCGTCGATGGCGGCAAGAGCCTGCGCCATGGTGCGCGTCTCATGGCCGGCCAGATATTCGAGCTCGAACTGGTTCGGCGTGACGATATCGGCGGCCGGCACCGCCTTGTCGCGCATGAATTCCGGAATGCCCTCGCGCACAAAGATGCCGCGGCCGACGTCGCCGATCACCGGGTCGCAGCAATATTGCGCGGCGACATTGGTCTGCTTGACCGCCGCCACGGTCTCGAGGATCGCGGTGCCGATATCGGCCGAGCCCATATAGCCCGACAGGATGCCGTCACATTCGCCGAGCACGCCGCGTTTCTCGATTCCGGCGAACACTTCGCGGATCATGTCGCCGTCGAACACACGGCCGGTCCATTCGCCATAGCCGGTGTGATTGGAGAACTGCACCGTATGGATCGGCCACACCTCGACGCCGATCCGCTGCAGCGGAAAGGTCGCCGCGGCATTGCCGACATGGCCGTAGGCGACGTGCGACTGGATGGAGATCAGGTTCATGAGGTCTCAAAAAGGGATCGCCCGCATAAGCGGGCGATCCAGTAAACACCGCTGGCGCGGCTAAATCGATAGGCTTCGAAGCACTGGACGCCCCGCTTCCGCGGGGCATGACAGGATGCTTACTGCTTCAGCTCCACCCGCTTGCCGGCCGCATCGACGTATTTGTTCGTGTAGGTCTTCGACAGGTCGATGTTGGCGTTCTTCACTTCCGGCGAGGACAGCGCGAACACGTCGAGCACCGCCTGGGCGCCCTTCGGGTCCATGCGGCCGGTCTCGGAGTACATCGGCAGCGTGTTCTTGAGCGCCTGCACGTAGAGCGCCTTGTCCTTGCCGACATATTCAGACGGCATCTTGTCGGCGATCTCTTCCGGCGTGTGCGAGTGGATCCACTTCAGCGTCGCCAGGATCGCATTGGTCATCGCCTGCACTTCCTTCTCGTGCGAGGCGATCCAGTCCGCGCGGGTGTAGAGCGAGCCGCCGGGATATTCGCCGCCGAACACTTCAAGCGTGTCCTTCTGCGAGCGCGTATCGCTCAAAATCTTGAGGCCCTTGTTCTTGTTGGCGAGCACGGTGACCGCCGGATCGAGCATGATGGCAGCTTCGATCTCGCCGTTCTCCATCGATGCGATGGCCGAGGCGCCGAGACCGACGCCGATCACGGCGACCGAGTTCGGATCGACGCCGGCTTTCTTGAGCATGAACTTCAGGAAGAAGTCGGTCGATGAGCCGGGCGCGCTGACGCCAATCTTCTTGTTCGCCAGATCCTTGATGCTCTTGATGCTGTCGGTGTGCTTGGGCGAGACGACCAGCGCAAAGCCCGGATAGCGGTCATAGACGACGAAGGATTGCAGGTGCTGCTTCTTGGCCGCGAGATTGACGCAGTGGTCGAAGTAGCCCGAGACGACGTCGGCCGAGCCGCCCATCACCGCCTTGAGCGCGTCGGAGCCGCCCTTGAACTCGATCAGCTCGACGCTGACGCCGGCCTTTTCGTATTCGCCAAGCTGCTTGGCCAGAATGGTCGGCAGGTAGCACAGGCACGAAGCGCCACCGACCGCGATGCTGACTTTCGATTGCGCGAGCGCGAGGCCTGACGAGAGGGCAACGGCCGCAACGGCGAGCGCGATGCGGCGAGTGAATTTCAACATGGGCTTCCTCCTGAAATGACGCGGCATTGGGCCGTCTTGGCGGGCAAGATAAGGCAGCGGGACGCCGCTGCCTAGGCCGACTAGGGGCGGGTTTCCGTCGCAGTGGGCCGCCACACCAGCAGCCGCTTTTCCACGACGGTCACGACCATATCGATCATGATGACGAAGACCGCCAGCACGAACATGCCGGCAAACACCCCGGCCACGTCGAACACGCCTTCGGCCTGCTGGATCAGGTAACCGAGCCCGGCCGCGGAACCGAGATACTCGCCCACCACCGCGCCCACCACCGCAAAACCGACCGAGGTGTGCAGCGAGGAGAACATCCAGGACAGCGCCGACGGCCAGTAAACGTGGCGCATCAATTGCCGCTCGTTCATGCCGAGCATGCGCGCGTTGGCGAGGACGGTCGGGCTGACTTCCTTCACGCCCTGATAGACGTTGAAGAACACGATAAAGAACACCAACGTGACGCCGAGCGCGACCTTCGACCAGATGCCGAGGCCGAGCCAAAGCGTAAAGATCGGCGCCAGCACAACGCGCGGCAGCGCATTGGCCATCTTGACGTAGGGGTCGAACACCGCCGCGGTGCGCGGCTGACGGGCAAACCAGAAGCCGACCAGAACGCCGCCGACCGAGCCGATCACGAAGGCGAGCATGGCTTCAAGCAGCGTCACCCAGAGATGCCTCCAGATCACCCCGGTCACGAACCATTTGACGATCTGGTCGCCGACCTCGAACGGATTGGAAAAGAAGAACGGCGGCAGCAGCATCACGCCGAACACCGGATAGGTGGTGAGGACGTGCCAGATCGTCAGTGCGAGCACGGCGACCGAGACTTGCATGGTGATGAGTCGGAGACGTTCCATCACCCGCCCCCCGTCTGCGCGTAGCCCTTGAGCACTTCGTCCTTGAGCTTGTGCCAGATGTCGCGATGCAGCTCGACGAAGGCGCGGTCGAGCTTGATCTCGGTGGTGTCGCGCGGACGCGACAGCGGCACTTTCCAGTTGCCGATGATGCGCGCCGACGGCCCGGCCGACATGATGACGACGCGATCCGACAGCGCGATCGCCTCTTCGAGATCGTGGGTAACGAACAGCACTGCCTTGCGGTCGGCGCTCCAGAGGTCGAGCAGCAGATTGCCCATGATCTGCCGGGTCTGGGCATCGAGCGGGCCGAACGGCTCGTCCATCAGCAGGATCTTCGGATTGCGGATCAGCACCTGGGCGAGGCCGACGCGCTTGCGCTGCCCGCCGGACAGCATGTGCGGATAGCGATCGGTGAAGGCGCCGAGCCCGACCCGGGTCAGCCATTCCTGCGCGCGTTTGCGCGCTTCTGCATGCCCTACACCCGCGGTCTCAAGGCCGATGGCCACATTGTCGATCGCGGTCTTCCACGGAAACAGCGCATCGGCCTGAAAGAGGTAGCCGGCCTGCGTGTTGATTGCCGCAAGCTGCGCGCCGTAAATGTCGGCTCGCCCTGCCGAGGGTGCAATCAGGCCGGCGGCGACGTTGAGCAAGGTGGACTTGCCGCAGCCGGTCGGGCCGACGATCGCGACGAACTCACCGTCGGCGACTTCGAGCGTGGCGTCCTGCACGGCGCGGTAGACGCCGCCATCGGCAAGCCGAAACGCCACATCGACATTGGTGAGATTGATTGCCGCCGCCACGCGCTTTCCCCAACACCCGGGTCTTGCCGCCCGGCGGCAGCAACCTACCGGCTTGTGCCGCGCTGGCAAGCGGGCTGGCCGCGGCGTTTCGCCTGCCCGGCGCGCATGTCATCATCGCACCATGACCGATCCCCGCATCGCCGATGCGTTTGCGCGACTGCCGGATTATCTCGGCGGCCATGTGCTGGTGAGCGTGACGGCGCTGCTGCTCGGCCTTGCCGTGAGCCTGCCGCTCGGCATCGCCGCGGCGCGGCGCCCGAACCTGCGTAATGCGGTGTTGGGCGCAGCGGGCGTGATCCAGACCATTCCCGGACTTGCGCTGCTGACGCTGTTCTACCCATTGCTGCTGGCGCTCGCCGCTTTGTCGCAGCAGGCATTCGGCTACGGATTTTCCGCGCTCGGATTTCTGCCGGCGGTGCTTGCCCTCGCCTTCTACTCGATGCTGCCGGTGCTGCGGAACACGGTGACCGGCCTCAATGCCGTCAGCGACGGCATGCGCGATTCCGCGCGAGCGCTTGGCCTGCGGCCGCGGCAGATCCTGGGGCTGGTCGAGTTGCCGCTCGCCGCGCCGGTCATCATGGCCGGCATCCGCACCGCGGCAGTCTGGGTGATCGGCACCGCGACTTTGTCGACGCCGATCGGCCAGACCTCGCTCGGCAATTACATCTTCGCGGGCTTGCAGACCCAGAACTGGGTGTTCGTGCTGTTCGGCTGCGTGGCGGCGGCCGCGCTGGCAATCGCCGTCGATCAATTGCTGGCCCTGATGGAGCGCGGCGTTGCCACCCGCAGCCGCGGCAGGCTGATCGGCGGTGCGATCGGCATGGCTGCGCTGGTTATCGTTGCGCTGGCGCCGGGGATGGCACGGCCGGGCGCCACCTACGTCATCGGCACCAAGCCGTTCACCGAGCAATATGTGCTGGCTTCGTTGATCGAGCAGCGCCTTGCGGCCAATGGCCTTTCGGCCAGCCAGCGGCAAGGGCTCGGCTCCAGCGTGATCTTTGACGCGCTCGCCGCCGGCGAGATCGATGCTTACGTCGATTATTCCGGCACGCTGTGGGCCAACCAGATGCGGCGCACCGACACCCAGCCGCGCGAGGTCGTGTTGCGAGAGGTGGCGGACTGGCTCAAGCGCGAGCGCGGCATTGTCATGCTGGGCGCGCTCGGCTTCGAAAATGCTTACGCGCTGGTGGTGCCGCAAAAGCTCGGCATCAGTTCAATCGCCGAGCTTGCCGCCCGCGCGCCGCAGATGCGCATCGCCGGCGACTACGAATTCTTCGCGCGGCCGGAATGGCAGGCGCTGCGCTCGGCCTACGGGCTCAATTTCCGCGAGCAGCGCCAGATGCAGGCCGAATTCATGTATCCGGCGCTGGCGGACGGCCAGGTCGACGTCATCGCCGGCTATTCAAGCGACGGTCAGATCGCCAAGCTCGACCTCGTCACGCTGGCCGATCCAAAGCAGGCAATTCCGCCGTACGATGCTGTGCTGCTGCTCTCACCCAAGCGCGCCGGCGATGAGACGTTTCTTGCCGCGCTAAAGCCGCTGATCGGCGCGATCCCGATTGAGGCCATGCGCGAGGCGAATTTGCGTGTCTCGACCGGCGGTGCGCAGGGCTCACCCGGCGAGGTTGCGAACTGGCTGCAGAGACGGATCCGCGCCCCTTAGGCGGCTCCCAGCATACGGCCTGCCAACGCGGTATCGTAGAACTCCGTGAGCGAAACGATCTTGCCGTCCTTGAACTCAACGACGTGGCAAATCTCCGTGCTTGCAACATCTCCGGTCTTGCCCGACTCGATCTTGACCTGCCAATGAACAACGGCCCGTTCGCCGTCAATCAGGATGTTACGAATGTTCAGATCGCTCATGATGAACGTCTTCATCATTTGTTCGACCAGCGGCTTGAACTGATAAAAACTTTCCGCCTGGATCGCCGTGTCTGTGCCGCCAGGCTTACCGACCATCCGGTATTTCACGTCAGGCGCGAACGCCCGACAGACGGTTTCTATGTCGTTGTTCACGCGGGCGGCGTAGATTTCCCTCAGCAGTTTTTCCTTGCCGGCACGATCAGTCATGGCGTGCTCCCCCTGTTGGCCACGCTTCATTCTGACGAAGCCGCACCCAAACGAAAAGGGCCGCCACGCGGCGGCCCTTCACGTCGGAAATTGATGAGCTAGTTTTTGCTCTTATCGACCAGCGCGCGCTGCTTGATCCACGGCATCATCTCGCGAAGCTTGGCACCGACCTGCTCGATCGGATGCTCGGCGAGCTTGGCGCGCGTCGCCTTGAACGAAGTCTGGTTGACGCGGTTCTCGAGCATCCAGTCGCGGGTGAATTTGCCGCTCTGAATGTCGTTGAGCACCTTCTTCATCTCGGCCTTGGTCTCCGGCGTGATGACGCGCGGGCCGGAGACGTATTCGCCATACTCGGCGGTGTTCGACACCGAGTAATTCATGTTGGCGATGCCGCCCTCATAGATGAGGTCCACGATCAGCTTCACCTCGTGGACGCACTCGAAATAGGCCATCTCCGGCGCGTAACCGGCTTCGACCAGCGTCTCGTACCCGGCCTTCATCAGCTCGACCAGGCCGCCGCACAGCACGGTCTGCTCGCCGAACAGGTCGGTCTCGCACTCTTCCTTGAACGTGGTCTCGATAATGCCGGCGCGGCCGCCGCCGATCGCCGAGGCGTACGACAGGCCGAGATCATGCGCATTGCCGGACGCGTCCTGGTGGATCGCGATCAGGCACGGCACGCCGGCGCCGCGCTGATATTCGGAGCGCACGGTGTGGCCGGGGCCCTTCGGCGCCACCATCAGCACGTCAATGCCCTTGGCCGGCTCGATCAGGTTGAAGTGCACGTTGAGGCCGTGCGCGAACATGATCGCGGCGCCGTCCTTGATGTTCTTGGCGATGTGGTCGCGAAAGATGTCGCCCTGCAATTCGTCAGGCGTGAGCATCATGATGACGTCGGCCCACTTGGCGGCCTCGGCGACTTCCATCACCTTGAACTTCTCGGCTTCGGCCTTCTTCACGCCGGCCGAGGTCTTGCGGAGCGCGACCGCGACCTCTTTCACGCCGCTGTCGCGCAGATTGAGCGCGTGGGCGTGGCCCTGGCTGCCATAGCCGACGATGGCGACCTTCTTGCCCTTGATCAGGTTCAGGTCGGCATCGCGATCGTAATAAACACGCATAACCCCCGGGTCCTCTTACTTTGTCGGATTTGGATGCAGGCAGAAACGTCAATCTGGCAGGAAAAGCAAGCCCGCCGGCCTACATCCAGCCCAGCGCGCGGACCAATGACCGCAGGCTTAACAGCAGGATCAGAATGCCGACCGCGACCATCAGAACCCGTGTCCGCACGATCTTGACCAGATAGCCGGCGAACGGCGCGGTTACCAATCCGCCGAGAACCAGCGGGATGACGGGTGTGAGGTCGGCCACACCGAGGCTCACGATCAGCGTCACCGACGTAGCCACCGTCACCAGAAATTCGGTGAGATTGACCGATCCGATGACATAACGCGGCTTCTCGCCCGCCCCGACCAAAGTGCTGGTGACAACGGGACCCCAGCCGCCGCCGCCAATCGCATCGAGCAGCCCGCCGAAAAAGCCGACCACCGGCATTGCGCGTTCAGTGGCGGGGTGTGGGCGCAGCGGGCGCCAAGCGCGAATGAGAATGACGATGCCGATGATGCCGAGATACGCCGTGACGAATGGCGCTATGATTTTTCCATCGACATTCGCGAGCACGGTCGCGCCGATGACGCCGCCGATCACGCCCGGGATGGCGATCCGTTTCACCATCGTCCAATCGACGTTGCGGTGCCACCAGTGCGAGGCACCCGAGGCAGCGGTGGTGAATATCTCGGCGATGTGCACCATCGCACTCGCCTGCGCGGGCGAGGTGCCGAAGCTCAGCATGACGGTGGTCGCGGTCACGCCGAACGCCATGCCGAGCGCGCCGTCGACGGCTTGCGCCAGCACGCCGACGAAAAAGTACATCCACCACGAACCATCCATCCGCCCAGCCTCCGGGGCGGGCAAGAGAGCAAAGCTTGGCGGGATGGGCAAGATCGAACGAAGCGGCAACCACGCCGCCTTCGGCGCGAATTGCGCGCGATAACGTCGATTTCGGCGTGTGTTTTTTAGAGCGTGCCGGGAAACAAGCGGAACGTGGTCGGACGCAATGCCAGATAACCGGCAGTCGGCACTTCGACGCCGGCCGGCAGGTCGACCTCGATGCGGTGGCGATCGCGTCCGGTTTCAAGCTCGACGCGGCGCACATCACCGACTCGGCGCACATTGCAGACGGTGCCGGTCACCGAGCCGGCGGGCCCGCTGGTGAACCTGATGTGGTTGGGCCGGAAGAACAACGTCGCCGGGCCGTCGGCTACACCGGCCGCATCGAGCGCCAGCACGTTGTCGTCGATCCGCACTTTGCCGTTCTCGACCGCGACCGGCGAGCATGCTGGAGTCGCCGATGAAGTCGAACACGAACGGCGACGCCGGACGGTCGTAGATGTCGTCGGCGACTGCCGACCTGCTCGATCTTGCCCTTGTTCAGGACCACGACCCGGTCGGCGAGCTCAAGCGCTTCTTCCTGGTCGTGCGTCACGAAGATCGTGGTGTGGCCGGTGCGGTCGTGAATCTCGCGCAGCCAGCGGCGCAGCTCACGGCGCACCTTGGCGTCGAGCGCGCCGAACGGCTCATCGAGCAGAAGCAGCCGCGGCTCGATCGCGAGCGCGCGGGCAAATGCGACGCGCTGGCGTTGGCCGCCGGACAGCTGATTTGGAAACCGCTTATCGAGGCCGGAGAGCTGGACGAGGTCGAGCAGCGTCATCACCCGATTGCGGATCGTCTTCTCATCGGGGCGGGTCTTGCCGGGGCGCACGCGCAGACCGAAGGCGACGTTCTCGAACACGCTCATGTGCCGGAACAGCGCGTAGCTTTGGAACACGAAGCCGACGTTGCGCTCCTGCACGGACTTGCGGGAGGCGTCCTCATCGCCGAACAGGATGCGGCCCTGATTGGGAAAATCGAGGCCCGCAATCAGGCGCAGCAGGGTGGTCTTGCCCGAGCCCGAAGGGCCCGAGCAGCGCGAGCAGCTCGCCGCCTTTGATCTCGAGGGAAACGCCGTGAAGCGCCGGCGTGACGCCGAATTCCTTGACCAGGTTCTCGACGGTTACGCTCATCGGTTCGCCGGTCGCCTTGCCCTTCGACGCCAAAGCCGGGCTCAGCGCTTCTAACCCCGCATAATCCGTGGCGCGGCTCAACTTTGCAGGCGCGGTCATTGCAGCTCCTTATTTGCGGCTATTTGCGAGCTCGTCGCCGTAACGCCATTCCAGCGCCGACTTGACGATCAAGGTCACGAGCGCGAGCAGGGCGAGCAGCGAAGCGACGGTGAAGGCCGCGATCCACTGATAGTCGTTGTAGAGAATCTCGATATGCAGCGGCATCGTGTTGGTCTGGCCCCGGATATGGCCGGACACGACCGCGACCGCGCCGAATTCGCCCATCGCGCGCGCGTTGCACAGCAGCACGCCGTACATCAGGCCCCACTTCACGTTCGGCAGCGTGACCCGCCAGAATGTCTTGAACCCGCTGGCGCCGAGCGAGATCGCGGCCTCTTCCTCCTGCGTCCCCTGCTCCTCCATCAGCGGGATCAATTCGCGCGCCACGAACGGGAACGTCACGAAGATGGTCGCCAGCACGATACCCGGCACCGCGAAGATGATCTGAATACCGTGGGCATTCATCCACGGACCGAGATAGCCGTGGCTGCCGAACATGATGACGTAGATCAGGCCGGCGATCACCGGCGACACCGAGAACGGCAGATCGATCAGCGTGATCAGGAAGGCCTTGCCGCGAAATTCGTATTTGGCGATCGCCCAGGCGGCGCAAATGCCGAACACGAGATTGGCGGGCACCGCAATCGCCGCCACCAGCAGCGTGAGCTGAATGGCGGCGATTGTGTCGGGATCACCGAGCGAACGGATGAAGACGGGGACGCCGCCCCGCAGCGCCTCGACGAAGACGACACCCAGCGGAAACCCGAGAAACAGCGCGAGAAACAGCAGCGCAACGGCGATCAAGACGCCTCGCACCGGCCGCGCTTCGGTGGTCGGCGAGCGCCAGGTCGCAGGCGCCGCGAGCGCTTGATCAGACATAGCCGAACCTCCGCCGCGCCCAGGCCTGGATCAGGTTGATTGCCAGGAACATGACGAAGGAGATCGCCAGCATGATCGTGGCGATGGCGGTGGCGCCGGTGTAGTCGAACTCGGTCAGCCGGATGACGATCAGCAGCGGCGCGATCTCGGTGCGATACGGAATATTGCCGGCGATAAACACAACCGATCCGTACTCACCGACGCCGCGCGCCAGCGCCAGAACAAATCCGGTCAGCAAAGCCGGCAGCAGCGTCGGCAACACCACGCGAAAGACGGCCTGCCGGCGCTTGGCGCCGAGCGTCGCAGCCGCCTCCTCGATCTCGCGTTCGATTTCCAGGATCACCGGCTGCAGCGTGCGCACCACGAAAGGCAGCCCGATGAAGGTGAGCGCAACGACGACGCCGAGCCAGGTGTAGGCGACCTTGATGCCGAGCGGCTCGATGAACTGACCGACCCAGCCGTTCCTGGCGAAGATCGCAGTCAGCGCGATGCCGGCCACCGCCGTCGGCAGCGCGAACGGCAGATCGACGATAGCGTCGACGATGCGCTTGCCGGGAAACTCGTAGCGCACCAGCACCCAGGCGACGATCACGCCGAACACGGCATTGATCAAAGCACCGAGCAGCGCCGCACCGAACGAAAGACGCAAGGCTGCAAGGATTCGCTCGCTGCTGGCGATCGCCCAGTAATCAGCCCACGACATCTGCGTGGTGCGCAGCACCAGCAGGGCGATCGGAATCAGCACGATCAGGCTGAGATAGAAAATGGTGAAGCCGAACGTCAGCCCGAATCCCGGGATGACGCTCGGCCGCCGCCACCGTCCGATGGCCGAAGTGCTGGTCCCCCCGAACGGCCATTAGCGCTTATAGATCTGATCGAAGACGCCGCCGCTGGCGAAGTGCTTCGGCGTCACCTTGGCCCAGCCGCCGAACACCGGGTCGTCGATTGTGAGCAGCTTGGCGGGCGGAAACCGCTTCAGATCCTCGGGATCGGCAAGCTCCGGGTTTGATGGACGGTAATAATTCTTGGCGATGATCTTCTGCGCAGGCGCGCTGTAGAGATATTCGAGATAGGCCTGCGCGACCTTGGTGGTGCCCTTCTCGTCGGCATTGCCGACGACCAGCGCCACCGGCGGCTCCGCCTTGATCGAGAGCGGCGGCACCACGATGTCGAACTTGTCAGGGCCGAGCTCGTTGATGGCGAGGAACGCCTCGTTCTCCCATGACAGCAGAACGTCGCCGAGACCGCGCTGGACGAAGGTCGTGGTCGAGCCGCGCGCGGCGGAATCGAGCACCGGCACGTTCTTGTACAGCGCTCCGACGAATTCCTTGATCTTGGCTTCGTCGCCGCCGAATTTCTCGTTCGCGTAACCCCAGGCCGCGAGATAGGCCCATTGCGCGCCGCCCGATGTCTTCGGGTTGGGCACAATGACTTCAATGCCGGGCTTCACCAGATCGCCCCAATCCTTCAGGTCCTTCGGGTTGCCCTTGCGAACCAGGAAGACGTAGGTCGAGGTGTAAGGCGTCGAATTATTCGGCAGGCGCTTGCGCCAATCCGCCGGAATCTTCTTGGTCTTCTCCGCGATGGCGTTGATGTCGGCCTCGAGCGCGAGCGTCACCACATCGGCTTTGAGACCATCGATCACCGCGCGGCCCTGGCTGCCGGAGCCGGAATGCGACTGCTGAACGGTGACAGTCTCGCCGGTCTTTTCCTTCCAGTATTTGACGAACTCCGCATTGTAGGCGCGGTAAAGCTCGCGGGTCGGGTCGTAGCTGACGTTGAGCAGCGTGGTTTGTCCGAACGCCACCACCGTCATGACGAAAAAGAAAGCAGCGGCAAACGCGCTATACGCGAATGCGCTACGCACAGAATCCAGCTGAAGCGAATTGTGCATAGCCAATGCTCCTACTCTGCTTGATTGTTGGAAATGTTGTTTGCGGCGCGACCGGGGCACGCATCGGCGAAGCTCACGAGAAAATCGTGGCCCGCACTGAATTCGTTGTGTGCGTTATGGCGCATAACGTGTCTCCGCTCGTCCGTCGCGAGCATGAGACACATTAATCCTGACTAAGTCAATCGGGATTATAGGCTATCTACACTCACCCGCTTTCGCCCCAGCACGTCGGCAAGGCTCGTGTGATCAAGCACTTGCGCGGTTGCATCGCGCGCTTTGACCAACGTTTTGCGCAATGTGCAGGTTTTCACGTCGCCGCATTCCGGACAGGGACGATAGGCGGTTCGGCTCGCGCATGGCGCCAGTGCGAGCGGCCCATCGATGTGACGGATGATATCGGCGAAGCTGATGTCCTGAGGCAGCCGCGCCAGGCGGAACCCGCCCCGCGCGCCGCGCGTGCTGATCAGCAAATTGCGGCGTTTCAGATCTGAAAGAATTTGCTCGAGGAACGCGCGCGGCACATTGGCGCGCTTGGCGATGTCGGTGACCGACAGCGGCTGCGGGCCGCGATCTCCCGCCAGCGCGATCATCGCTTTCAGGGCATATTTCGCACGTTGCGACAGCATCCGATTCCCCGCGACACGAGAACCGGATATCGAGCCGGAACAGGCGTGGCAACAGCCAGTCCGGTTCTAGACCTCGCCCTCGCCGAATTGCGACTCCGCGCCCTCGAACAGCTCAAGGTAGCGGCTGAGCGGCATATAGCCCGCATCGACCAGAGCGCGAGCGGTAGGCCGATCAAGCGCGGCCGGCGCTGCGCAGGCGATTTCCCTCGCCTTGGCCCGCTGCATTGCAGGACGTGCCATAGGACGCGCCTTGGCGGGCGCCAGCGAAAAGTCGGTGCGCACCCGCCATACCGGCGTGGCGACGAAAACACGAGGAAGCGACCAGCTGAGCAACATGATCGAGTCTCCTGGTTCGGTATCAAGGTAGGCCTATATCTGACCAAGTCAATCAGATTTATAGGGTTTAGTTCCACCGACCAGGAGAGTTTGCGCTTTTTTTGTGTGGCTCAGATGACCATCGGCGCGATGCTGGCGACCAGCAGAGCGGCCATGATCCAGTTGAAAATGCGGGCGTGGCGGGGATTTCGAAGCAGGCCGCGCAAGGCGACGCCGAAGCCGGTCCAGGTCGCGGTCGACAGAACGGTAAAGAGCGCGAACACAGCCAGCAGGATGGCAAAATCGACCAGCCAGTGGCTCGGCCGGACATAGATCGCGATGGCGCTGATCGCGATCACCCAGGCCTTCGGATTGACCCACTGGAACGCCGCGGCCTGCAGGAACGTCAGCGGCCGCGCCGATGCATCGGGCTCGTCATCGGCCGGCCGCGCATTGGCGACCTTCCAGGCCAGCCAGAGCATGTAGGCCGCGCCGACAATCTTGAGCGCGTATCTGCAGCGGCGCGTAGGCGGTAAACAGCGCGCCGAGGCCGGCGGCGCAGCCCACCAGCATCACCATGAAGCCGATCAGAATTCCGGCCAGGTGCGGAATGGTCCGCGCAAAGCCGAAATTCACGCCCGACGCCGTGACCATGATGTTGTTCGGCCCGGGCGTGAATGCGATGACGGCCGCGAACACGAACATCGCAACGAAGACGTCGTACGGCATGGCAGTGCCGTTACATCGTCTCCGGGCCGCGGCGGATCGCGGCGATGCCGGTGCGCGACACCTCGACCAGGCCGAGCGGCAGCATCAGCTCGATGAACTGCTCGATCTTGTCGCTCTTGCCGGTGATCTCGAACACGAAGCTCTCGGTCGATGGCGTCGATCACGCGGGCGCGGAAGGCATCGGCCAGGCGAAGCGCCTCGACCCGATCCTCGCCCTTGCCGCTCACCTTCACCATCGCGAGCTCGCGCTCGATCGAGTTGCCCGTCGTCGTCATATCGACGACGCGATGAATCGGCACCAGGCGCTCGAGCTGGTTCTTGATCTGCTCGATCACCATCGGGGTGCCGCGTGGTGACGATGGTAATAAGCGACAGGTGCTTCTGGTGCTCGGTCTCCGACACCGTCAGCGACTCGATATTGTAGCCGCGGCCGGAGAACAGGCCGATCACGCGCGCCAGCACGCCGGGCTCGTTGTCGACCAGCACCGAGAGCGTGTGACGCTCGAGCTTCTGCGCGGTCGGCGCCGCCGGATAATGCGAGGTGGTTGGGGTCTGTGCGTTCATGGCTACACCATCATCTTGCCTTCTTCGGTGATCGCCTCTTCGATCGAGACGCCGGCGTCACCAAGGATCATTTCGTTATGCGCGCGGCCCGACGGGATCATCGGGAAGCAGTTTTCCTTCGGATCGACCACGCAGTCGAACAGCACCGGCTTGTCGACGTCGATCATCTCCTTGATCGCGTCGTCGAGATCGCCCGGCTTCTCGCAGCGGATGCCGTAGCCGTGCATGGCCTCCGCCAGCTTGACGAAATCCGGCAGCGCCTCGCGAATAGCTCTCCGAATAGCGCCCGCCATGCAGCAATTCCTGCCACTGGCGCACCATGCCCATGTACTTGTTGTTGAGGATGAAGATCTTGATCGGCAGCCGGTACTGCACCGCCGTCGAAATCTCCTGCATCGTCATCTGCACCGAGGCTTCGCCGGCGATGTCGATGACCAGCGACTTCGGATGCGCCAGCTGCACGCCGACCGAGGCCGGCAGGCCATAGCCCATGGTGCCGAGGCCGCCCGAGGTCATCCAGCGGTTCGGCTCCTGGAAGCGTAGAACTGCGCCGCCCACATCTGGTGCTGGCCGACTTCGGTCGTGATGTAGGTGTCGCGGTCCTTGGTCAGCTCGATAGAGCCGCTCGATCGCATATTGCGGCTTGATGACGTCGTTCGACTGCCGGTAGGCCAGCGACTTGCGGGCGCGCCACTTGTCGATCTGCTTCCACCAATCGCCGAGCGCCTTCTTGTCGACCTGCTTGCGCGGAGGTGCGCCACAGCCGCACCATGTCCTCGAGCACATGGGCGCAATCGCCGATGATCGGCACGTCGACCTTGACGTTCTTGTTGATCGAGGACGGATCGATATCGATGTGGATCTTCTTCGAGCCCGGCGAGAAGGCGTCGAGCCGGCCGGTGATGCGGTCGTCGAAGCGCGCGCCGACGCAGACCATCACGTCGCAATCGTGCATCGCCATGTTGGCTTCCAGCGTGCCGTGCATGCCGAGCATGCCGAGCCATTGCGGATCGGCCGCCGGAAAGGCGCCGAGCCCCATCAGCGTCGAGGTGATCGGGAAGCCGGTGAGCTTCACCAGCTCGCGCAGCAGGTCGCTTGCCGCCTTGCCGGAATTGATGACGCCGCCGCCGGTGTAGAACAGCGGCCGCTTGGCCGACGCCATCAGCTCGATCGCCGACTTGATCTTGTCGATGTCGCCCTTGACCTTCGGGCGATAGCCGCGATGCGGGAATTCCTTCGGCTTGGAATAGATGCCCTTGGCGAACTGGATGTCCTTCGGGATGTCGACCACGACCGGACCCGGCCGGCCGCTCGCGGCGATGTGGAACGCCTCGTGCAGCACGCGCGGCAGATCCTCGATGCGCTTCACGAGATAATTGTGCTTGGTGCACGGCCGCGTGATGCCGACCGTGTCGCATTCCTGGAACGCGTCATTGCCGATCAGATGCGTCGGCACCTGGCCGGTGATGCAGACGATCGGGATCGAATCGCATCAGCGCGTCGGTCAGGCCGGTGACGGCATTGGTCGCGCCCGGGCCGGAGGTCACCAGCACGCAGCCGACCTTGCCGGTCGAGCGCGCATAGCCTTCGGCCGCGTGAACCGCGCCCTGCTCGTGGCGAACCAGGATGTGCCGGACCTTGTCCTGCGCGAACAGCGCATCGTAGATCGGCAGCACCGCGCCGCCCGGATAGCCGAACAGGTGCTTCACGCCCTGATCGGCGAGCGCCTCGATCACCATTTCGGCGCCGGTCATTTCCTTGCTCATCACACTCTCCACGTCCGCGTCAGAATTAAAAAAGGCCCGCTGAGGGGCCCGTGTCGCGCATCGCCGTAATCCCAGGTGGCTTACCCACCCGCGGCGATACGCTCCCTAAGTACGATAACAAAATTGCGCATAGCTGTCGGTTCCGGTACTTTCGTTGCGCGGTTATACGTATCGTGCCCCGGGAGGTCAAGCCTGACCGCCCCCGTGAGAGGCTACTGGTTAAGCGTTTTCGTCAGCATCGCCAAGGCCTCGCCCGGCGGCAGCATCGGCCAATCCGCCAGCTGGTTGCGAAACCAGGTGACCTGCCGCTTGGCGTAGCGGCGGGTGTCCATCTTCCCGCCGGCGGCTGCCTGATCGAGGGTGATCTCGCCTTTGAGATGGCGGATCAGCCACGGCACGCCGTGCGCCTTCATGGCCGGCAAGGTCGGATCGAGCTTTCGCGCCGCCAGAGCGCGAACCTCATCGAGCGCGCCCGCGGCCAGCATCGCATCGAAACGCGCTTCGATGCGGCCGACCAGCTCCGTTGCGGTCAATTGTGAGAAAGACCTTCGCCGTCTTTTCGCTGTCGAGCACCGGCGGCATGCCCTCCTTGTGCCAGTCGGTGATGGATCGGCCGGTTGCCTTGACGACTTCGAGCGCCCGGCTGATGCGGGAGCGATCGTTGACCCGCAGCCGCGCGGCGGTTGTTGGATCGAGCGCTTCGAGCTCGGCGCGCAACGGCGCGACGCCTTCGCGCGCCAGCCGGCCGCGCACGTCTTCGCGAATGTCCGGCGGAATCGGCGGCACCGCGGCAAGGCCTTTGGTCAGCGCGGAAAAATAGAGGCCGGTGCCGCCGACCAGGATCGGCAAACGGCCGGCGGCGCGAATGTCCTCTAGAACTACGGCGACGTCCTTGATCCAGCGCCCGGTCGAATAATTCTCCGCGGCGTCGACATGCCCATAGAGCATGTGCGGAACGCGCGCTTCCTCTTCGGGTGTCGGACGTGCCGTGATGATGCGCAGATCGCGATAGACCTGCATGGAGTCGGCGTTGACGATCGTGCCGTTGAACCGCTCGGCAAGCGTCAGCGCCAGCGCCGACTTGCCGCTCGCGGTCGGCCCTGCAATAAGCACCGCATCAACATGACTCATGTCGCAACGCTCATAGCACCGGATGGCGCGCTCGATAACAGCGTCGTTGACCGCGCCCGGAAGGCCTTGGCCGAGACTGATGCGCCGGTCTGGCTTGCGCCCGCGACTGCGGTGGACATTCCGTTTCGGGCCGGCACGGAAAGCCGGGCAATCGCGGACGAATTGCGCCCGGTGCTCCGCGGAGTCGATGTCGTCGTCCAGGCCGCACAGAACCGCCGCAAAAGGCTTTTCCTCGCCGACATGGATTCGACCATGATCGGCCAGGAATGCATCGACGAGCTCGCCGATTTCGCGGGCCTGAAGCCGAAGATTGCCGCCATCACCGAGCGCGCCATGCGCGGCGAGATCCAGTTCGAGCCGGCTTTGCGCGAGCGGGTCGCGCTGCTGAAGGGCCTGCCGGCGGCGCTCATTGATGAGATCATCGAGGAGCGCATCCGGCTGACACCAGGCGCCAGGACACTGGTGTCGACGCTGCGCAAGAACGGCGCCCATACATGCCTTGTCACCGGCGGTTTCACGCTGTTCGCGCAGAAGATCGGCAAGATGATCGGCTTCGATGAGATGCGGGCCAACCGGCTCAAGCTCGATCCGGACGGGCATTTGTCGGGCCTGGTCGAGGAGCCGATATTCGGCCGCGACGCCAAACGCGCGACCCTGGTCGAGCTGCGCGAGCGGCTGGGCCTCCGCCGCGACGACACGATGGCGACCGGCGACGGCGCCAATGATCTCGACATGATCGCGGAAGCGGGCCTGGGCGTGGCCTTTCACGCCAAGCCGACGCTGGCGGAAACCGCAGCGGCGCGGATCGATCATAACGATCTCACCGCGCTGCTTTATGTGCAGGGCTACAAGCGGGACGAGTTCGCCGAAGCCTAGTCGAGGTTCAGCGCGACAAAGGTCGTGTCGCCGTTCGGGTTCGCGACCAGCAGGACGGCGTTCTTCTTGCCTTCCTTCCGCAGCTTCTCGATACGATCCTGCAGCTCGGCCGCCGTGTTGACCGGCTGCTGCTGAACCGAGACGACCACCGTGCCCGGCACCAGCCGCTTTTCAGCGGCGGACGAGTTGGCATCGACCGAGGTGATGACCACGCCCTTGACGTTCGGCTTGATGCCGAAGCGGCGGCGCACTTCGTCATTGAGGTTCGACAGCTCGAGGCCGAGCGTCTTTCTGCCGGTGCCTCTTTGCGCAGGCTGCTGCGGCTCGTCCTTTTTCGCCGCCGCCGCCTGCTTCTCACTGTCTTCCAGGCGCGCGAGCTTGACGGTCTTCTTCATCTCCTTGCCGTCGCGGACAATCGTGACCTCGACATCCTTGCCGACCGGCGTGTCGGCGACGATCTTCGGCAGGTCACGCATCTCCTTGATGTCCTGACCGTCGAACTTGACGATCACGTCGCCCGCCTCGATGCCGGCCGGCTTCGCCGGGCCCTTGTCGTCGAGACCGGCGATCAAGGCGCCGCGCGGCGGCTTGATGTTGAGGCTCTCGCCGATCTCCGGCGTCACCGGTTGAATGCGCACGCCGAGCCAGCCGCGGCGGGTCTCGCCGAACTGCTGGAGCTGATTGATCACCGCCACTGCGGTCTTGGCCGGCACCGCAAAGCCGATGCCGATCGAGCCGCCCGACGGCGAGATGATCGCGGTGTTCACGCCGATCACTTCGCCATTGAGGTTGAACAATGGCCCGCCGGAGTTGCCGCGATTAATCGAGGCGTCGGTCTGGATGTAATTGTCGTACGGGCCGGAGTTGATGTCGCGATTGCGCGCCGAGATGATGCCTGCGGTGACGGTGCCGCCGAGGCTGAATGGATTGCCGATCGCGATCACCCATTGACCGAGCCGGATCTTGTCGCTGTCGCCGAACTTCACCGCCTTGAGCGGCTTGTCGGACTTCACGCGCAACAGCGCGAGATCGGTCTTCTGATCGCGTCCGACCACCTCGGCTTTCAGCGTCTCGCCATTGTTGAGAATGACGCTGACTTCGTCGGCTTCCGAGATGACGTGATTGTTCGTCACGACCAGCCCCGACGGATCGATGATGAAGCCCGAGCCCAATGAATTGACGCGGCGGGACGGACGATCAAGCTGGCTGTTGGGGCCGCCGCCCGGAGCGCGGCGATTTTTCAGCAGGTCCTCGAGGAATTTCTCCATCGGCGAGCCCGGCGCCACATCGGGCATCTGGCTTTCGGCGACGTTGACCGACTGCTTGGTCGAGATGTTGACCACCGCATCGATCACCTCTTCCGCGACGTCGGAGACGTTGTCGGGGCCGCGCGCCGCCGCGGGCCCGGTGAGCGTCGGCAAAAGCAGCAGCGCAGCAGCAAAAAGCACAACGGCCGGCCGCCGGATCGGCATGGCCAGGCGGTTGAATGGGAACACCATGGGCGTTCGTTCTCCTGGAGATTCAAGCGGACGATGCCCCCGTCCGGTCGGGGATTCAAGCCAGTATGGGATCAACAGCGCGCGAGTCGAAAGGGGAGCCGCCAATTTTGTTCAAATCGCGTCACCCGCGCACCAGCCACACGACGATCAGCCCCAAAATCGCCGAGCCGACCCCGATCAGGCGCAAATTCGTCTCCGGCGCCTCCAGTGACGGCCGCCACCGCCTTCTTGGCGTGTGTCGGGAAGGCCGCAAAAACGATGCCCTCGATCACAAAGACGAGGCCCACAGCGACCAGAAAGTCCGTCATGCGCCGAAGCCGCCGTCAGCGGGCGGGAGCCGGTGCGGCCCCGGTGGTCGGCGGTCTTGCTCCGTTGTCCGTCCCACTCGGGTTGTTGAAGTAGCGGAAGAAGCTGGTGTCCGGTTTGAGCAGAAGCCGGGTGTCATTCGCCTTCAGGCTCGCCTCGTAGGCCTGCATCGACCGGTAAAATGCGAAGAAATCCGGGTCGCGATTGAAGGCGTCGGCAAAGATCTTGTTGCGCGTGCCATCGCCCTCGCCGCGGATCTGCTCGGCCTTGGCCTGCGCATCGGCGACCAGCACCGTCACCTCGCGGTCGGCGCGGGCGCGCGTTTCCTGCGCACGCTGACTGCCGTTGGCGCGGAATTCGGCGGCTTCACGCTGCCGTTCGGTCTGCATCCGCTGATAGACCGCCTGGCTGTTCTGCTCCGGCAGATCGGCGCGGCGAATGCGCACATCCACGACGTCAATGCCGTATGGCTGGGCTTCGCGATCCACGAGATCGCGAATGCGGGACATCAGGTCGGCGCGCTGATCGCGCACCACGGTGGTGAAGGTGACTTCACCAAGCACCCGGCGCAACGCCGAATTGAGCAGGATCGCAAGCTGCGAGTTGGCGCCGTTGATCGAGCCCAACGTCTGATAGAAGCGCAGCGGGTCCTTGATGCGATAGCGGGCGAATGCATCGACCACCAACCGCTTCTGATCGGACGCGATGACCTCCTGCGCGGGCGCTTCGAGATCGAGAATGCGCCGGTCGATCGCGATGACGTTGTCGACAAACGGCAGCTTGAAGTTCAGGCCCGGCTGGTCGACGACCCGCACCGGATTGCCCAGCCGAACCACCAACGCTTGCTGGGTCTGGTAGACGGCGAAGAGCGACGAATAGCCGAGCACCAGCGCCGCCAGGACAAGAACGACGATAACGCCGCCTGCAAATCCGAATCGCATTAGCGGCCTCCCTGCTGCTGGCCGGCTTGCGGCTGCCGCGGCGCCGCCGGGCGGCTCAATTCATTGAGCGGCAGATAGGGCACGACGCCCGACCCACCTTGCCCGGAATCGAGGATGATCTTGTCGGTGCCGCCGAGCACGCGCTCCATCGTCTCCAGATACATGCGCTGACGCGTCACGTCGGGCGCGACCTTATACTGGTCGTAGATCTGCAGGAACCGCGATGTCTGACCGGTGGCTTCTGCCACGGTCTGCTGGCGGTAAGCTTCGGCGGACTGCGTGATCTGAGCCACGCGACCACGGGCTTCCGGCACGACCCGGTTGGCGTAGGTCTGCGCCTCGTTCTGCGCGCGCTCGAGATCGGCGCGGGCGGCCTGCACGTCACGGAACGCGTCGATCACCTGCTGCGGCGGATCGACCTTTTGCAATTGCACCTGCTGGATAACGACGCCGGCGTTGTAGCCGTCGAGCGTCTTTTGCATCAGTTCCTGCACGGCGTTTTCGATGTTTTGCCGTGCGCCGGTGAGGATCGGCTGAATCTCCGAGCGGCCGATCACTTCGCGCATCGCGCTTTCCGCGACGGCTTTGACGGTGCCCTCGGGGCTCTGGATGTTGAACAGATATTCGCCGACGCCGGTCGGCTTCACGCGCCACAGCACCGAGAAGTCGACGTCGACGATATTTTCATCGCCGGTGAGCATCAGGCTTTCTTCGGGCACGTCGCGCACTGCCGCGCCGCGGCGCGCGTCGTCGATGGTGCGCATGCCGATATCGATCTTGTTGACGCGCAACGCCTTGGGCGTGAGCACGGTCTCGACCGGATATGGCAGGTGGTAGTTCAGGCCAGGCTGCACCTCGCGCACGACCTTGCCGAAGCGCAACACGACGCCGAGCTCATCGGGCTCGACGCGGAAAAAGCCCGAGAAGCCCCACAGGACGACCAGGCCGAGCACGAGCAGCGCAAAGCCTTTGCTGCCGAGACTGCCGCCGGGCAACACGCCGCGCAGCTTGTCCTGACCGCGACGGAGAATCTCTTCGAGATCGGGCGGTGTCGGTCCAGACGATTGCGGACCCGAACCCCACGGCCCTTTGGAGCCGGAGCCCCATGGCCCGCCCCCCTGATTACTCCACGGCATCAATATCTCCCGCGCGCATTTGCGCTGTGTTGGCTGGGTTATAGGCGAGGTTTCAAGGCCTTACAACGCGGCCACGAGCCGCGGAATTTGCGGCGTTATGCCTTAATGCGGTCGTAAGTCGCGGTCGTAAACGCGTAATCGTCGTGCGGGCCGGCCGGATGCTCCTTGCGCGAGCGGAGCTGCCATTGCTCTGGATCGATGTCCGGAAAGAAACGATCGCCTTCCGGCGAGGCTTGCACATGGGTGATCTCGAGCCGCACCGCCATCGGGATGGTTCGCTCGAATATGCTGCTGCCGCCGATCACCATGATCTCGTTGACGCCGCGCTTCTTCGCATCAGTACGCGCAGCGCCCATCGCCGCATCGAAACTTGTCGCAATCAACGCACCCGGCGCGGGTATGGAAAAATCGCGGCTCAGCACGATGTTGGTGCGTCCAGGCAGCGCCTTGCCGATCGATTCAAATGTGTGCCGGCCCATCACGACCGGCCGGTTGATGGTGAGCCGCTTGAAGTGCTGCAAATCGGAGCGGATGTGCCAGGGCAATTGCCCGGCCCGCCCGATCACATGGTTCTGGCCGATGGCGGCGACCAACACGATGTCCATCAGCGCGCTCCCCCGGCAAAGTTAGCCAGCGCGGCACCTGTCAGCCTGCAAATGCGCCAGTCGTCCATAACCGTGGCACCCATGGCCCGATAGAAATCGATGGCCGGCTTGTTCCAGTCCAGCACCGCCCATTCGAAACGCGTCCAACCTTCCTGGGCGCAGCGCCTGGCGAGCTTTTCCATCAACGCCTTGCCCAAGCCATTGCCGCGGAAGGCCGGCCGTACGAACAGGTCTTCTAGATAAACACCGAACCTGCCCCGAAATGACGAGAAATTGAGAAACCACAGAGCGAATCCGGCCGGCTCGCCATTCCACTCCGCAATGTCGCAGAACAGGCGTGGCTGCGGGGAAAATAGTGCCTCCACCAATTGCTGCTGCGTCGCATCGACCTCGTGCGAAAGGCGCTCATATTCCGCAAGCTCGCGTACCAGCTCATAGATCAGCTGTCCGTCTTTGGGCTCAGCCTCACGGATCCGGATGCTCACACCGCCACCGCTGCTTTGATGTGCGGGTGAGGCTCGTATCCTTCAAGCGTGAAGTCTTCATAGTGGAACGCGAAAATATCCTTCACCGCCGGATTGAGCTTCATCACCGGAAGCGCCCGCGGCGGACGTGACAGCTGTAAGCGCGCCTGCTCGAGATGATTGAGATAAAGGTGCGCATCGCCGAACGTGTGGATGAAATCGCCCGGCTCAAGATCGCAGACCTGCGCGACCATCATCGTCAGCAAGGCATATGAGGCGATGTTGAACGGCACGCCGAGAAACACATCGGCGGAGCGCTGATAGAGCTGGCAGGAGAGTCTGCGCTTGGCGACATAGAACTGGAACAGGCAATGGCACGGCGGAAGCGCCATCCTGTCCACTTCCGCCGGATTCCAGGCGGTCACGAGCAGGCGGCGGGAATCCGGATTGCGCTTGATCATCGCAATCACATTGCTGATCTGATCGATCGTCTTGCCGTCCTGCGCCGGCCATGAGCGCCACTGCTGGCCGTAAACCGGGCCGAGCTCACCGCGCTCATCGGCCCATTCGTCCCAGATGCGGACGCCATGGTCGTTCAGATATTTGATGTTGGTGTCGCCGGCGAGAAACCACAGCAGCTCATGCACGATCGATTTGACGTGCAGCTTCTTCGTGGTGAGGAGCGGGAAACCGTCGGACAGGTTGAAGCGCATCTGATGGCCGAACACCGAAATAGTGCCGGTGCCGGTGCGGTCGTGTTTTTCCACGCCGTCGGCGAGAATCCGCTCCATCAGGTCCTGATACTGGCGCATCAATATCCCAAAGCGTGTGCGAGTCGCGCAGGTCTATTCTAGCGTGCTGTTGAAACGCTTACTGGCCGGTTGCGGTTTCCGCAGCCGGTTCAGGCAAAATGGCGCAGGCTATCCCCGCTAATCAGCGACGAAGACTTCCTCGCGGCGCTTCCGGATCATCGGCAGGATCGCCAGAACCAGCAGCGAAAGCGCAATCAGCAACAGCACGGCCGAGATCGGCCGTGTGGCGAAGACGGTGGCGTCGCCGCGGGCGATCAGCATGGCTCGCCGCAGGTTCTCTTCCATCAGCGGTCCGAGCACGAATGCGAGCACCAGAGGCGCCGGCTCGAAATCGTGCTTCACCAGCCAATAGCCGAACAGCCCGAATACGCCGGCCACGATCACGTCGCTCGGCGAATTGTTCACCGAGTAGATGCCGATGCAGCAGAACACCACGATCGAGGGGAACAGCAGCCGGTAAGGCACCCGCAGCAACGTGACCCAAACACCCACCAGCGGCAGGTTGATGACGACCAGCGCCAGATTGCCGAGCCACATCGAGGCGATCATGCCCCAGAACAATTCGGGCTGCTTGGTCATGACCTGCGGGCCCGGCACGATGCCGTGAATGGTCATGGCTCCGACCATCAGCGCCATAACGGCGTTGGGCGGAATGCCAAGCGTCAGCAGCGGTATGAACGAGGTCTGGGCGGCCGCGTTGTTGGCGCTCTCAGGAGCAGCGACGCCTTCGATGGTACCGTGGCCGAAGCGCTCCGGGTGCTTCGACATTCTCTTTTCGAATGTATAGGCGGCAAACGAAGCCACCACCGCGCCACCACCCGGCAGAATGCCGAGCAGCGAACCGAGAATGGTGCCGCGGCCGATCGCACCGGCGGAATCGATAAGATCCTTCCGGGTCGGCATCAGGCCGGTGATCTTGGCGTCGAGAATCTTGCGGCTTTCGGTCGAGACTTCGAGATTGCGAATGATCTCGGCAAAGCCGAACACGCCCATGGCGACGTTCGCAAAGCCAATGCCGTCCGACAGCTCGGTGATGTCGAAGGTCATGCGCCCGGCGCCGGTTTCGAGATCGGAGCCGACCATCGAAAGCAGCAAGCCGCACACGATCATCGCGATGGCGTTGAGCACCGAACCCTTTGCCAGCACCACGGCGAAGATCAGGCCGAGCACCATCAGCGAGAAGTATTCCGCCGGGCCGAACAGCAGCGCGAGCGCAGTCAGCGGAGTGCCCAGCGCGGCAACCAAAATTGTCGCCACGCAGCCGGCAAAAAACGAGCCCATCGCCGCGATCGACAGCGCCGCACCGGCCCTGCCCTGACGCGCCATCTGATGGCCGTCGAGACACGTGACGACGGAGCCAGCTTCACCCGGAATATTCACCAGCACCGATGTCGTGGAGCCGCCGTATTGCGCGCCGTAATAAATGCCGGCCAGCATGATCAGCGCGCCGATTGGCGGCAGGCCGAAAGTGATCGGCAGCAGCATCGCCACGGTGGCGACGGTGCCGATGCCGGGCAGCACGCCGACCAGCGTGCCGACCAGCGCGCCGAGCAGGCAGAAGCCGATGTTGTACGGGTTGGCCGCGACTGAGAAGCCGAGGGCGAGATTGGCAAGAAGGTCGGTCATGTCGCGCCCCGCTTACAGCATGAATGCCGGTTTGAGTTGAAACGGCAGCTGCAAAAGGTAGCTGAACAGCAGCACACAGAACGCCGTCATTGCCGCCGCAGCAATCAAGGCTTCGATCCAGCGCACCTCGCGCGACCCGCTAATGGCAATGATGAAAGTGCAGTAGGCCGCGAGGATGAGACCGAGCGGCCGGATCGTCACCGCGAAAAACACGATGGCCAGTACAACCAATACCGGGCCGCGATAAGCGTAAGCCTCGATCGCCGGACCAGGCAGAAGCACGCCGGTCAGTGCGACGGCGGCCGCGAGAAAAATAAGCAGGCCGGCAAACAATCGCGGCGCAGTGCCGGGACCGAACGCAAAGCCGTGCATGCCGGACAACTCGCTGCTCGCCCACAGGGCGAGGAGTCCAAGACCGATCAGCGCGAGCCCACCGAAAAAATCGCGCGGCGCGCGCGGAATGACGAGAGTGCCCAGCAACACCAAGCCGGAAAGTGCCACACGCAGCCAGGTGAGGTCCGGATAATTCGTCCGCGCGGTCAGTACGACGCTGCCCCAGATCACCGCCAAAATAATCGCGGTCTGAAGCAGCAGCTTCGAACTCAGATTTCGCGGATCGCGAATACCGTAATTGACGCCTTGCGCAGTCGCCACGCGCATCCTCCCCTGGAAAACCTTCTTGCGCCCGGCGTCGGCGCGCCGTTGATCGTAAAATTGAGCATAACTTGAAGGGGATAGCCAGATGAATAGAGAGGCATTTTACGGGCCGATTATACGTAGCCCGTCAGCCCCGCAATGGCGGCGGCGATAAACAGCCACAAAGGATTTAGCCGCGTGAAAAAGGTCAGCGCCGCCGTCGCAAGCGTGACGGCGGCCGCGAGCCAGGTATGGACCGCTGCCCCGGTGATCACATATGCGCTCGCCGCAATTAGTCCGATTGAAACGGGGACCAGCCCGGTCTGCATGGCGACGCGCCACGGCGCGTCCTTGAAGCGATCCCACAGCCGCGTCATCACATAGGCGAACACGCAGGTCGGCCCGGTCATGGCCGCTGTCGCGACCAGCGCGCCGGCAAGTCCGGCGACGTGATAGCCGATCAGCGTGACGATGATGACGTTCGGCCCCGGCGAGACCTGCGCCAGCGCGAACGCATCGGTGAACTGCCGCTCCGTCATCCAGCGCTCGACCTCCACGGCGATGCGGTGCATTTCCGGGATTGCCGCATTGGCGCCGCCGATCGCGAACAGCGACAGCAATGCAAAATGGACGGCAAGGCTCGCCAGCGGATTGCTGCTCATCGGCGCACCCAGGCAATCGCGACGCTGAGCGGCGCCAGGACGATCAGCACCCACTGCAGGGGAAGCGAAAGCGGGCCGACCGCCACGAAAACCAGCGCGGCAATGATCGGGCCGACATATTCACCGCGCTTGAACAGCGGCACCGCCATTTTCGCCGTCATGGCGATCAGCAAGCCGGCCGCAGCCGCGGCGATGCCGCTCAGGATGTTGCCCAGCGTTTGGAGATTGCCGTATCGCGCATAGAGCATCGCGACGACGCAAATGATGACAAGCGGCGGGCCGATGAGGCCGAGCAACGCCACGGCCGCGCCCGCCGCGCCGCCGAACCGCGTGCCGAACACGACCGAGAAATTGATCATGTTGGCGCCGGGGAGAAACTGCGAGAATGAAAACGTCTCGTTGAATTCCTCGGCGGTCATCCAGCGCCGGCGCTCGACAATCAGCCGGCGAGACCAGGGCAGCGCGCCGCCGAACGCCACCACCGAGATGCCGGCGAAGGCTAAAAAGAGCTCCAGCAGTCCGGGACTTTTGACCGGCGGGACAGACATCGTGGCGGTTAATAGCGAAAAGCGCAGCGTTTCGCGCCTTTGCTCTGGTCTTTTTTCCTCAACCTTCAACGCCTATATTGGTTGGTGCCGGAGCAATCCGGCTATGGCGATAAATTGCCGTCGTAATAAACCTTTCGGACCCGGGGGCAGTACCCGGCGCCTCCACCAGTGTCGCTTCAATACCAGGCTGCGCAGACGCGGGGCCGATTTCGCCGGAAGACGAAATCTTGAGGGCGACAGTGGCGGGGGCGAAATAGGATCGACGAGGGCGTAAAAGGCGAGCTTTTGCCCGGGATGGGTCCGACGTTATGGGCCTTAAACATAGTTGCCAATGACAACTATGCTCCGGTGGCTCAGGCTGCGTAAGCGGTCTGAAATACCGATTTAAAGCCCTGGCGGGATAAGCTCCGTCAGGCGGGGTTCGGAGGCACCTGGCAACAGAAGCCTCCACTTTCATTTCGCCGGAAAAACGTAAAGCTAGAAGCCGTAAAGACGGTTTGGGTTCTCGCTCATGACCCTATCCGGCGAAACGTTGCCGGGAATGGATTCTAAAAAGCGGTCAACCAGCTTTGAATAGCTGAGAGGCCGGTATGCCGACTGAACCGCAGGGCCTTCATGAGTGTCGTGCGGCGGCGGATGCGGCCAGTCGCTTCCCCAAACGCAACGATCAGGTGCCACTTCGAGGAACGCCTTAACCCAGGCCGGGTCAGGAATGATGTTGAGCGGGCCTTTGTCGTGCCGATAAGGCGCCGAGAGCTTTATCCAGACGTGCTCTGATCGAACCATGGCGAGTAGCGCGCCACCAAGCGCGTCACCAGGGCGGCTCGAGCCATACAGACCGTAGTGATCGATGACCACAGGTACGCTCGACCGACTAATAAGATCAGCGTTCTTCGCCAATATTTCGATTGGCGCGACCAGCTCAATATGTCCTTCGATGCTCCGGGCCAGCGCTTCAATGCCGTAGATGGCATCGGCCAGAGTCCCGATGGGTTTGCCTGCCAAAGGGCTATAGAGGTTCGCGCGTAGTCCACGCACTCCAGCGGCGCGGAGCCGGGTCAACTCCGTTCTTTCCACCTTTCCCGGTTCAACAACCGCTACGCCTCGTCCCTTGCCGTTGAGCTGATCGAGGGTGTCGAGCAGCATGGAATTGTCATCGCCGTAAAAACTGGGTTGGACGATGACAAAACGATCAATGCCTCGCGATGCGCCAAGGGCCTGCAACGTTTCAAGCGACGCAGGCCCGGCCAGATAGGTGCGCTCCGTCACCTGAGGGTACTGATCGACGGGACCGACAACATGCACATGGCAATCGCAGCGCATGAGTCACCGGCTGATAGGTGATCAGCCCCACGGACCGCGGCGAGCGGCCGACTGGCCCCATTTGCCGTAGCCCTGCGTGCGCGTACGCGGCACCGTCGTCGTCCCGCCGCCAGTGCCGAGCTCGGAGGCGAGCTGCTGCAGCGCGGCGATGCGGTTCTCGACGTTCGGGTGGGTGGCAAACAGATTGTCCCAGCCGTGACCACCGGTCAGCGGGTTGACGATGAACATGTGCGCCGTCGCCGGATTCTGCTCGGCGGCGGCGTTCGGGATCTGCGCCGCGCCGTTTGAGATCTTCACCAGCGCCGAGGCGAGCGCCGTCGGCTTGCCGAGGATGCGGCCGCCCATATCGTCGGCGGCGTATTCGCGCGTGCGGCTGATCGCCATCTGCACCAGCATGGCAGCGATCGGCGCGAGGATCACCATCGCAAGCGTGCCGATCACGCCGAAGCCGTTGTTCTCGCGGTTGCCGCCGCCGAAGAACATGCCGAACTGCGCCAGCATGGAGATGGCGCCGGCAACAGTCGCCGTGATCGTCATGATCAGAGTGTCGCGGTTCTTGATGTGCGCCAGCTCGTGCGCGATCACGCCCGCGAGCTCGTCGCGGTCGAGAATATTGAGCAGCC
The DNA here is from genome assembly GCA_963847325.1 of uncultured Alphaproteobacteria bacterium. Lineage (GTDB taxonomy): Bacteria > Pseudomonadota > Alphaproteobacteria > Rhizobiales > Xanthobacteraceae > Pseudolabrys. The sequence continues at coordinate 597,510 of CAWJZD010000008.1, read as the reverse complement.
CGGTCGTGACCGCGACCGCCGCGTGCTCGGGATCGCGCCCGGTCGCAAAGGCGTTCGGCTGCGGCTCGTCCATCAGATAGACGCGCGGCATCGGCAGCCCTGCCCGGCCGGCGAGCTCATGCACCATCTGGTACAGGTCGGGCGCGGAGTGAGCGTCCACCTCGGTGGCGCCGTGCATCGACAGCACCATCCGGTCGGAATTCCAGTAGGCGAACAGGTTCATGCCGGCGGCGAACACCAGCGCGATAAGTGCGCCGCTCGAGCCGCCGATCAGGAAGCCGACGCCCATGAAGAGCGCGGTCAGGCCGGCAAGAAGAATCGCGGTGCGGAAATAATTCATGTGTCGTCCACCTCAGCGCCGGAACTGACCGGCGCGCCCAATAACTGGTAGAGGGCGGCCGGGTTTCAAGTGGCCGAACATTACGGTGCTGAAAGGTGTCGGAAATTCGGGTGCGGCGAAACGTCATCCGGATTGGGGCGTTTTATGACATGGCCCGGCAGGGCTGCCCTTTGGCCTGCCGGCGCGCTAGATTGGGTTCGAATCTCCCACCCGCTTGGGCGAACATGGCCGATCACATCCGCTACGACCTTTTGACCCAGCAGGCGCTCCGCGGCGTCGTTCGCGACGTTCTGACTGAAACCGCGAAGAAGGGCCTGGTGGGCGACCACCACTTCTACATCTCGTTCGACACCCAGGCCGAGGGCGCCAAGCTCTCGCAGCGGCTGCGCAGCCAGTATCCGGAGGAGATGACGGTCATCCTCCAGCATCAGTTCTGGGACCTCACCGTCACCGAGGCGCATTTCGAAGTCGGCCTCTCGTTCGGCGGCGTCCCGGAACGGCTGACCGTCCCGTTCGACGCGATCAACGGCTTCTTCGATCCTTCGGTGCAATTCGGCCTGCAGTTCGAGCAGATGGCGGAAGGCCAGGACAACGTCTCACCAGCGAACACGGCGGAAGCGCCCAAGCCGGCCGCTGAGCCGAAGAAGCGCGCGCCGGCGACGCGGCCTCAGGCCTCGGTGCCCGCAGTCCCCACCCCGGCCAATCCGGAGCCGAAGCAACCGCCAAAGGCCGCAGGCGGCGCGGAGGTCGTGCGGCTGGATCGCTTTCGGAAAAAGTAGCGCCCCACTGACTTTGGACCCAAGGCGCGCTTACCAGCGTTGAGCAAGCATGGCTTCGCCGCCTCGAAAAGCTTCCAGGCAGACCCGAACCGAAAGCGACAGCTTCGGCGCGCTTGAGATTTCGTCCGACGCACATTGGGGCGCGCAAACGCAGCGCTCGATCGAAAATTTCCGGATCGGCACCGAGCGGATGCCGCTGCCGCTCATTCATGCATTCGGCATCATCAAGCAGGCCGCTGCCGAGGTGAACCGCGCGCTCGGCTCGCTCGACAAGAAGCGGGCGGACGCGATCGTGCGGGTGGCGCGGGACATCGTCGAGGCCAGGCTCGACGATCAGTTCCCGCTGGTCGTGTGGCAGACCGGCTCCGGCACCCAGACCAACATGAACGTCAATGAGGTGATCGCCAATCGTGCCAACGTGGCGCTCGGCGGCAAGCTCGGAGCGAAGTCGCCGGTTCACCCGAACGACCACGTCAATATGAGCCAGTCGTCGAATGACTGCTTTCCGACCGCAATGCACATCGCGGCAGCGATGGAGATTTCCTACCTGCTCAATCCGGCGCTCGCCCATTTGCAGGACGCGCTGCAGAGAAAGAGCAAGGAATTCGCCAAGATCATCAAGATCGGCCGCACTCACACCATGGATGCGACGCCGCTCTCCCTCGGCCAGGAGTTTTCAGGCTATGCGGCGCAAGTGGAGTCCAGCATCCACCGCACCCGGCTAGCGCTGAAGGAGCTTTATTGGCTGGCGCAGGGCGGCACAGCGGTCGGCACCGGGCTCAATACCAAGAAACAATTTGCTCCGATGTTCGCAAAGCGGGTGGCCGCGATCACGCGCCTGCCCTTCGTCACCGCGCCGAACAAGTTCGAGCACATGGCCGCACACGATGCCTATGTATTCGCGCATGGCGCAATCGTCGCGGCGGCGACCGCGCTGTTCAAGATCGCCAACGACATCCGGCTGATGGGTTCGGGTCCGCGTTCGGGGCTCGGCGAATTGATGCTGCCGGAGAACGAGGCCGGCTCATCGATCATGCCCGGCAAGGTCAACCCGACCCAGAGCGAAGCGCTGACCATGGTGTGCTGCCAGGTGTTCGGCAATCACACCACGATCGTGACCGCCGGCAGCCAGGGCCATTTCGAGCTCAACGTCTACAAGCCGGTGATGGCCTACGGCATGCTGCAATCGATCCGCCTGCTGGCCGATGCGGCGCGATCCTTCACCGACAATTGCGTGGTCGGCATCAAGGCCAACGAGCCGCGCATCCGTGAGCTGATGGAAAAGTCGCTCATGCTGGTGACCGCGCTGGCGCCGCACATCGGCTACGACAAGGCGACCGAGATCGCCAAGACCGCGCACAAGAACGGAACCACCTTGCGTGAGGAAGCCGTCCGGCTCGGGCACGTCAGCGCCGACGATTTCGATCGCCTGGTGCGGCCGCACGACATGATCGGCCCGGAGTGATGGCGCGAGGTCATCAACCTGCGCACGCGCCGCAAGCAGGACAAGCGGCGCCGTGACGATGAAGTTGCCGCCGCCAACCGGCTCGCGCACGGCATCGGCAAAGCTGAGCGGGACGTCACCAAGCGTGGCCGCGACAAGGCCGCCCGCGACCTCGACCAGCACCGCCGCGACCAAGACGAATGACGACCATCGTCAAACGATCGGTGGTGGTGGCGGGCCACCAGACCAGCATCAGCCTTGAAGAGCCGTTCTGGAAAAGCCTGAAAGAGATCGCCAAACAACGCCGCACCACGCTGACCGACCTCGTCGCCGAAATCGACAAGAGCCGCGACGGCGGCAATTTGTCGTCAGCGATCCGCCTGTTCGTGCTTCAGCATTATCGCGAGCGCTAGCGGAGCCCAGCCGGCGGCGGTGGAAGCCGGGTAATGCCGCCCGGCGTGATGTCGATCGGCGGCGGCAGGGCCGGCGCCGCGGGCCGCGGCGGACGCGAGGGCGCTTCCCCTCTGGCCGCGGGTGGAGCCTGCACTTCGCTTCGCGGCGCCGCTGCAGGCGGGGCTTCGCTGCGAGGTGACGGCCGGCGGTGACGGCTGCGAAGGCGGCGCCACCGGAAGGCGCCACAACTGGAGGCGCTACGGCGGGAGGCGGCTGCCGCTCGATCGCCTCGAGCTGCTTCGACTGCCGCTCGACCGCGCGCAAGGTGAGCCAGCTCGTGAGCGCCGAGACGTCGATGTTGCGCTCCGCCGACGCCAGCGGGCCGCGCAGCGACAGGAAAATATCGGGCCGGGTGCCGGACACCTGCTCGGCGCCGGTGAGAACAATGCGGCTGTCGATGGTGCCATTGGTCAGGTCGAGCGCGCCGCCAATGGTGACATCGGCTCCCTCGCCTTTTGCGCGCACATTGGCGAGCCGGATCTGCCCGGCGCTGATCGTGAGATCGCCTTTGAGGTCGCGCACCGACAGCCGGCCGCTGGTCAATGCATTGGTCGTGAAGCTTTGGATGCGCGGCGCTTCGATCGGCTGCCCCTGATCCACCGCCCGCGTCACCGTCGCGAAGGCTCGCGGATCGAGCGCCGAGAATTCAGCGTTCCCAAGAGTCATGCTGCCCGCGCCCTGCAGCGAGCCGAGCAGCGCCTGCGGACTGCGCCCGGTGCCCTCGATGTAAATATCAAGACCAAGCCGTCCGGTGATCGGCGGCCGCGTAGCGTCAGGCAGAAACGTCGTGACGTCGGCATTGGCCAGCGCGAGCTGGCCCTGCGTCGAGAGACCCTGAGGCGTCTCCTTGAAGGTGAGCCGTCCGGTCAGGCGCCCGCCGGCAACGGAGGCGGAGAACTCCTGGAGCGCCAGCTCGTCGCGATCGATGCGCAAAGTGGTGCGTAATTCGCGCGCTATGAGATTGGGCGTCAGCGTCGCGCGCATCGCACGAAGCTCGAGCGAACCGGCCAGGTTTCCCGGCAGGCCGTCGGAAAATGGCTCGGCAGGCCATTTCCACAACGTCATTCCGGGCGGCATGCCGACCGCCCCGGCCAGCAGCGCGCCGGCGTCCAGCGTGTCGGTTTCGATCTCGCCGGAGACAGTTCGCGTTTCGCCGCGGCCGAGCGCGATCTTGCCGCGAATATTCGAGCCGGCGACATTGCCGCTGAGCTGTTCGAAGCTCAGCCGGTCTGTCGAGAAGCCGAGCGCCGCCTGGAAATTTGCCGGCAAGGGCGCGCCGCCGCGCAACGGCGCGAAATCAGCCCGCGAAACGTTGAGCTGGACGCTGCCTAGCGGCGGATGAGCCGGACTGACGCTGACAGTGCCATTCGCTGTCGCGTCGAAGCCACCGCCAGTGAGACGGCTCTCGACCTGAAGCTGACCAAGGCCCGCGCCCGTTGCGTTGACCGTGAGACTTGCCGGCTCTTTGCGGACGGCGACGTAGCGCTCGTAACCGAACAGCGCGGCCAGCACTTGCGCATTGTCGGAATCCAGCTTGCCGCGCAGCCGCACATTGGTCGGGTCGCTCGGCATTGCGCCGAGTGTCGCCAGGCTGACGCCGGCCTGCCCTTCCACATTGAGCCGCAAGGCGCCGAACGTGCCGTCCAGCAGACACATTGGCGCGATTTCCCGGCGTATCGTCCATCCGCAGATTGGCGCGAAGCTTGGCCGGAGCAAGCGAGGCCGCGACACCGCGCAAGCGCTCCGCCAGCTCGGGCGAGTAGCGCGCGATCAGCGCATTGACGCCTGCCATTTCCCGCGCGTTCAGATCGAACGTCAGGTTGCCGCGCGGCATTGGGGTGAGCGCGATCTGGCCGCTCGCCGCGATATTGGCGCCACCCAGATTCTCGATCGACAGGCGCTCGATGCGGATGCCATCGCGGCTGTATTGCAGACGCGCGCTCGACTTGCCCGCATCAAAGCCCGCGAAAGTCGCGCGGCCGATCTCGACCGCGATCACCGCCTCGCTCGGCTGCTCTACGGCGGAGCCGGCGAGTAGCGCCCGGCCGAGCGCATGAACCGCATCGAGATCGAGCTCCGGCGCATTCAGGCTGGTTTCAACGCGAGCGCCTTTGTCGCGTGTCGCGAATGTGTAGGCGAAGCTTCCCGAAAGGCTGCCGCGGTCAAAGCTGGCATTGAGCCGTTCGACCGCGACTTTCTCGCTGCCCAGCGTGACGTCGCCGCGCAGCCGGAGCGGCCGGGGCGGCGCGGTGGACGGGGCTTCGGAGCGGCCCTCCAGCCAGGCCGTGAGCGCGCGCGGATCGTTGGCAGCGATCTCCGCCGGGCCGGCAAACTGCAGGCCGGACGAGGTAATGGCGAGTTGTCCGCTCAGCGTGGCCTGGGTGCCGCCGGGCGCACGAAACTCGAAGCGGTCGAGCGTCCAGCCGTCCGGCGCGGTCGAGACGTCGCCGCGCACATTCGTTATGTCGGCGCCGCCAAGCGTGGCCTGATCGATCCCGACGCCCATCTGAATCGGGAATGTCGGTTTGAAGGCCTGGCCGGTCAGCGCCACCAGCCGGCGGATCGTCACGATCGGAGGCGCGCGCGTTTTCGCTTCAAGCTCTCCCGCCAGACGATCGAGATCGATCTGCCGCGCCGACAGCACCCCGTCGAAACGCGGCCGCGCGCCGAATTTCATTTCCGCGGTGCCGCTCAGCTTCACCGCGTTCGGCTCGGACCCGTAGCTGAACTCGGCATCCTGCATCAGCGCGGAGGCCGGCGTGATCTTCAGCTTGCTGGCGAAACGCCAGGGCTGGGTGACCAGCGCGCCTGCGGCCTGCTGCGCAATGCCGACCGGGCGGGCAATATTGAGCGTTCCCTCGAATTGCGCCTTGTCGGCAGTATCGAGCGTACCGTCCGCTTCGATACTGAACGGCAGATTGAGCGGATCGACATTGAGACGCAGCCGCACCGCGCCGCTCTCGCTCAGGCGCCCGCTGGTCAGGCGATAGGGATAGACCTCGCCGGCCAGCGTGAATGCGCCTTCGCCGCGCAAGGGGCCGATCAGCGAGCGCAGCTCGCCGTTGAACCACAGCTTCTCGAACGTAATGACCCGCTTGCTTGCGGCGTCGTCGAAAACCAGCCGGCCGTCTTCGATGCCGAGCCGGTCGACCGAGACGGATTCAGGATCCAGGCTGACGCCGGCGTTCGGACCGGAGAAACGTCCCTGCTCGTCCACCGCCAGCTTGAGCTCCGGCCCGACCAGCCGCATCTCCGAGGCGCGCCATTCGCCACGCACCAGCGGCGCCAGCTCGAACTCGATCGTCAGGGAGCGGGCGCGCAGCGGATCGGCTCCGCCGCCAAGCGCGACATTCTGGAGCTGTAGCCGCGGGGCCGGCAGCAGCCGCAGGTCGATCTCGCCGCCGACCCGGACTTCCAGGCCGGTCGCGCGCGATGCCTCGCGCTCGAACACCGAGCGGTAAGTGCCCCAGTCGATAAAGAACGGCCCGACCAGCGCGGCGATGACCGCGAGGATGAAAGCGATAGCGATGGTCAGCAGCGTAGCCTGCAAGGGCGCTCCGGCACGGCTTCAAATCGGAATGGAAAGTTACGCCATTTCGGCGCGATTTTCTGTCACGTTTTTGTCGGAACGCTCAGTCGAGCGAGACGATCTTGCCGGGATTCATGATGTTTTGCGGATCAAGCGCACGCTTGATCGCCGCCATCATGATGAGAGCCTCCGGGCCGTACTCCGCCTCGAGATACTTCATCTTGCCCTGCCCGACCCCGTGCTCGCCGGTGCAGGTTCCGTCCATCGCCAAAGCGCGCTCGATCAGGCGCGAATTGAGCGCTTTCGCCCGCGCGACCTCATCGGCATCATTCATGTCGATGAGAAGCGTCAGATGGAAATTGCCATCGCCGACATGACCGACGATCGGTGCCAGTATGCGACTCTCCTCGATGTCGCGTTGCGTCTCGACGACACATTCGGCAAGCCGCGACAGAGGGACGCAGACGTCGGTCGGTATCATCGATGCGCCCGGCCGCAGCGAGAAGTTCGCCAGCGCAGCGTGATGGCGCGCCTCCCACAGCTTGGTGCGATCCTCCGGCTTGGTGGTCCATTGGAACGGCCCGCCGCCGAACTCGGTCGGCAATCTCGCCGAAGCGCTTCGACTGTTCGGCGACCGAGGCCTCGGTGCCGTGGAATTCGACGAACAGCATCGACGTCTCGGCCAGTCCGAGCTTCGAATAAAGATTGACCGCGCGCACCTGGATGGCGTCGAGCAATTCGATGCGCGCGACCGGAATTCCGCTCTGGATCGTCGTAATCGAAGCGTTGCAGCACGCCTCCACCGAAGGGAACGGACAAATGCCGCCCGAAATCGCTTCGGGAATGCCGTTCGAGCTTCAGGGTCAATTCGGTGATGACGCCGAGCGTGCCCTCCGAGCCGACCATCAGCCGCGTCAGGTCGTAGCCGGCCGAGCTTTTCTTGGCGCGGCGTGCCGTCGTCATCAGCTCGCCGTTCGGCAGCACGACTTTGAGCGCCATGACATTGTCGCGCATCGTGCCGTAGCGCACCGCGTTGGTGCCGGAGCAGCGCGTCGCCGCCATGCCGCCGAGCGAGGCGTCGGCGCCGGGATCGATCGGGAAGAACACGCCGCGGTCGCGGATCTGTTCGTTGAGCTGCTTGCGGGTGATGCCGGGCTCGACCACGCAGTCGAGATCTTCCGGATGCACCGCCAGCACCTTGTTCATGTCGCGGAAATCGATCGAGACCCCGCCCTGCGGCGCATTGACGTGGCCCTCGAGCGAAGAGCCCTGGCCGAAGGCGATGATCGGCATGCCGTGCTGCGCGCAAATGCGGACCGCCTGCTGCACGTCCTCGGTCGATTGCGGATAGACCACCGCATCCGGCGGCTGGTTGGGAATCCAGGTGACGGTATTGCCGTGCTGCTCGCGCACCGCCTGCGAGGTCACGACGCGATTGCCGAACGCGGCGGTGAGCGCCGCGACCGCCTGATCAACCTGGGTTTTGCTGGGTTTGGATGCGGGCTTTCCCGCCGCAACTTGCATGAGAACCGGACTTTCTTCTGGTCCGGCACGTTAGCAGAAGGAAGGAGGCGCCGGCAAAATCGCTGCCGGCGCCAAGGCTCTGGGGAGGATCAGGACTTGCGGAACGGGATCAACATGCCGACGCGGGCGCGATAGCGGCGGTATTCGTCGCCGAACATGCCAACCAGATCGCGCTCTTCGAGCCAGATGCCGACGAAGATGTAGGCGGTGGTCACGGCTGCAAACAGAAGGTGCCCGACCGTCATGATCGGCGCCGCCCAGAATGCGATGATGAAGCCGAGATAGATCGGGTGGCGCACCACCTTGTACAGAACGGGCGTCTTGAAGCGGGCCGCCGGCATGTCGTGGCCGCGCATATTGTTGACCACCTGATGCACGCCGAACAGCTCGAAGTGATTGATCAGGAACGTGCTGAACAGCACAAGGAGCCAGCCGAACAACGATAGCGCCACGATGGCCGTCGCCAGCACCGGATCGGTGACCTGCCAGATCACCTGCGGGATCGGCTGCCACTGCCAGAACAGCAGGACCAAAGCGAGGCTCGCGAGCAGGACATAGGTGCTGCGCTCCACACTCTTGGGCACGTACTGCGTCCACCAGCGCTTGAAGCCCTGCCGGGCCATGACGCTGTGCTGGATGGCGAACACCGACATCAGCAGCACATTGACGATCAGCGCCGGGACGAGCGGGCCAACCGCGCCGTCGTCGATCGCTTTGGGCACCAGCAGGCCTTCGACAAAGCCGATGGCGTAAAGAAACGTGCAGAAGAACACCGCGTAGGCCACTACTCCGTAAAGCAGGGCGATCGCGCGGCTCAAGACGGTCGCCTGCGCGGCGACCGGATTGCTCTGTGTCACATGTGTCATGTCACTCTCCTCTGGGTGTCGTCGGAATCTCGATAGCGTTACGCCTGGGTTCGAAAAATCTCGGTGAGGCCCGTCACAGTCGCGGGTTCCGGGCGGCGGCGCCGGCGATGAGCATCACAGCGCCCGGATCGGGCATCGGGCGGCCCGGCGGCGTCAGCCACTGCCACGTGGGGGCCATGACCTTGCGCAAAGTACGCGCGAGCTTGCGCGCATAGACCTTGAACAGGAGCTTGCGCCGCCGGACGGCGAGCGTCCGGTAGAAATCGATATCGATGGTGCCGTTGCTGCGGCGATGGATCGTCTCGGTCGTCATGGCAATCTCCAATCCGGAATTTGTTGCCCGGTAGATGCCTGTGACCGCGCCTAAAGACTTTGAGCGGTGCTTGAATTGCCCTTGAGACCTCCTTGATTTGCGCTTGAGGTCGCCGACGCCAAAAACTGCTAAACTGGCCGCGCCGGCGCTCTTGGGGCATAATTTGCTGTTTTTATTCAACAATTACGCGCTCGATACCGCTCGCCGCGAGTTGCGGTCGCAAGGCGCCTTGATCAACATCGAGCCGCAGGTCTTTGACCTGCTCACCTATTTGATCGAGCAGCGCGACCACGTTGTCAGCAAAGACGACCTGATCGCCTCGGTCTGGAAGGGCCGCATCGTTTCGGATTCGACGCTCGACAGCCGGGTCAATGCCGCGCGCAAAGCCGTCGGCGACAGCGGCGAAAAGCAGGACACGATCCGCACCATTGCGCGCAAAGGGTTGCGGTTTGTCGCCAGCGTCCGCCGCGCCGAAGAGCAGCCGGAAGTCGGCTCGACGCGGCCGGTGATCGCCGAGAAGCAGACGATTTCGTTCTGCCGCAGCAAGGATAATGTCAGCCTGGCGCTCGCGTCGGTTGGGGCCGGCGTGCCGCTGATCAAGACTGCAAACTGGCTCACTCACCTCGAATACGATTGGGAGAGCCCGGTCTGGTCACCGCTACTACACCGGCTTGCCAGCAAGGCCCGGCTGGTTCGCTATGACGGCCGCGGCACTGGTCTGTCCGACCAGAATGTCGAAGAGATTTCCTTTTCGAGCTTTGTCAGCGATTTCGATGCCGTCGCCGACGCGACCGGCTTGGAGAAATTCAACATCCTTGGAATCTCGCAGGGCGCGGCCATCGCCATCGACTACGTGGTGCGCCATCCGGAGCGCGTGTCGAAGCTGATCATCAGCGGCGGCTATTCGCAGGGCCGCAACTTCCGCGGCGAACAGGAGAAAGGCGAGATATTCCTGTCAATGCTGCGCCACGGCTGGGGCGACGAGCACTCGCCGTTCATGCGCGCCTTCGCATCGGTCTTCATTCCGAACGGTTCGCCCGAACAAATTCGTTGGTTCGCCGAACTGCAGCGAATGACCACGTCGGCAGAGAACGCTGACCGCATTCGGCGCGCCTGCGACAATATTGATGTCATGCACCTGCTGCCGAAAGTGAAGGTCCCGACTTTGATAATGCATTCGCGCCACGACGCTGTTGTTCCGCACGAGCAAGGACGATTGATGGCGATCTCAATCCCAAATGCCCGCTTCGTGACGCTGGAGAGCGAAAATCATGTCCTGCTGGCCGGAGAGCCGGCCTGGGCCAAATTCCTTGATGAGGTTGAAGCTTTCCTCGAGGCCTAGCTAGGCAGCGGCATTCCAGCCACGGTAAGCTTGGCTCGGGAAACGGGAGGGAAGCTCATGAAAACACAGATCCTTGCAGCGGTGCTGTCGCTTGGCTTGGCGACGCCAGCGTTTGCCGCAACCTATGTTTATGTCTCCAACGCCGAAGACGGCGAGATCGGAAGCTACGTGCTGCAAGCGGACGGTTCGTTGAAGCCGGGACCGCGCGTTGCTGCCGCCAAGGTCGTGATGCCGATGGCGGTCAGCCCCGACAAGCGCTTCCTGATCGCGGCGGTGCGCTCCAAGCCGTACGAGGCTTACACCTACAGCATCGACAAAAAGTCCGGCGAGCTGAAGCTGGTCGGCAAGGGCCCCCTCGCCGAAAGCTATCCCTACATCGCCATCGATCGCTCGGGGCGCTTTCTGCTTGGCGCTTCCTATGGCGCTCATCAGGTCGGGGTGAACCCGATCGGCAAAGACGGCAAGGTCGGCGCGCCGGCTCAGGTGATCCCGACTGCGCGGAACGCGCACGCGATCATCACCGACCAGACCAACAAATATGTGTATGTGCCCCATCTCGGCACCGACCAGATCTTCCAGTTCGTGCTGGACAAGAAGAGCGGCAAGCTCACATCGAATACGCCCGCGACGGTGCAGATGAAGCAAGGCACCGGGCCGCGCCACATCATCGTCTCGAAGGACAACAAGTACGTCTATCTGCTCAATGAGCTGACCGGCACGGTGACCGCACTGTCACTCGACGCCAAGACCGGCACCCTCAAGGAGCTCGACTCGGCGTCCGCGCTGCCGTCCGACACCAAGCTCGTCACCGGCGCGCCGCGCGGCGCGGTCGGCGCTCCCGGCGGTCCGCCGCCGCGCAACACCGACAACGACATCTGGGCGTCCGATCTGCACCTGACGCCGAACGGCCGCTTCCTCTACGCGGCCGAGCGTACGTCGAGCACGCTCGGCGGCTTCAAGGTCGATGCGGCGAGCGGCAAGCTTACCTATGTCGGCAGCACGCCGACCGAGAAGCAGCCGCGCGGCTTTGCCATCGACCCGACCGGCAAGTTCGTGGTCGTGACCGGCGAAAAGTCGGACACGATCTCGACCTACGCGATCGACGGCGAAACTGGCGCGCTCAAGCCGATCGGCAAATATCCGACCGGCAAGGGCTCGAACTGGGTCTCGATCGTATCGTTCTAGTGTCCGGAAACTGAAGTTCGCAGCCCGCGTGGGTGCGAGCTTCAGGCCCGTTTCCTAGTTCGCCTGGGCTCCGATGTTGGCGCCTTTAATGATCGGCCACCACTTCTCGATTTCGCCCTTCTGGAATTTGGCGAGACCCTCCGGCGACTGAAGATCGCGTGGCGCGACGTCGAGCCCAAGCTCGGTGAAGCGCGCCTTGATTGCCGGATCGGCCAGCGCCTCGACTGTGGCGGCATTGAGCTTGGCGATAACGTCCTTGGGCGTGCCCTTCGGCGCCCAGAAGCCGAACCAGCCCGACATATAGAGTCCCTTCACGCCGGTCTCGTCGGCCGTCGGAATGTCCGGCATCGAGGCCGAGCGCTGCGGCGAGAGATTGGCGAGCGCCTTGATTTTGCCGCCGCGGATTTGCGGCAACGCCACTGCACCCTGCACGACCAGCAGATCGACCTGACCTGAAATGAGATCAGTCATTGCCGGGCCGGCGCCGCGATAGGGAATGAGCTGCATCTTCTGGCCGGTCAATTGTTCGAACAGCACTGCGGTGACATGAGCCGCCGCGTTCTGATTGACGTAATTGGTCTTGCCGGGATTGGCCTTCATCCACGTGACCAGCTCGCCGACAGTGTTGGCGGGAAGATCTTTCTTCGCCACCATCAACTGCGGATTCTGCGAGATCAGCGCGATCGGCTCGAAGTCTTTCTCGAGATCGTGGTCGAGCTTGTAGATGATGCTGCCGACATGGGTGTCCCACTGGCCGATGTCGATCGTGTAGCCATCGGCCGGCGCCTTGGAGAGACGGCTCACGCCAAGGCTGCCGCCTGCGCCGCCGACATTCTCGATGATGATCGGCTGGCCGAGGATCGGCTTCAGCCGCTCCGCCATGATGCGCGCCGCGGTGTCGGTCGAGCCGCCCGGCGGGAACGGAACAATCAGCGTGATCTGGCGTGACGGAAAAGTCTGCGCTTGCGCGGCGAATGCAGCAACGCAAGCCAGCGCGAGCGTAATGACGAATTTCTTCATGCGCGTCTCCCCCTTGAGGCGTCGATGCGCCTCTTGGCCACGATCATGACCCTTCTTTCGTCGCGCGAAAAGGCGGGGTGCGATTGCCCGCTCTGGGCAAGGATGTTTATGGTGCGCCGCCCAATCGCCGGAGTTTCGTATGGCCCGCTTCCTGATTGCTATGACCGACAACGTGTTTCCCTCGCTCGATCCGGCGAAAGCGGCGCTGTCCCGCATCGATTACGAGCTGCGGATGGCGAAAAGCCCCTCGCCTGAGGACATTCTGGCGGTCGCAAAGGATGCCGATGCGATCCTCGTCACCTACGCCAAGCTGACGCGCGAGCTGCTGATGCAGCTCACCAAATGCAAGGCGATCGGCCGGTTCGGCCTGGGCGTCGACAATATCGACCTGGTCGCCGCCGGCGAGAAAGGCATCCAGGTCAATTACGTCCCGGACTACTGCATCCACGAAGTGTCCGACCATGCGCTTGCGCTTCTCCTAGCGCTGGCACGCAAGGTCCCGCAGTCGAACAAGCTCGTGCAGTCGGGCCGCTGGGAAGTGCCGCCGCTGACGCCGATGCACCGCCTGACCGGTCGCGTGCTCGGCCTGGTCGGCTTTGGCAATATTCCACGCATGCTGGCGCCGAAGGCGAAGGCGCCTTGGACTGAAGGTCGTCGCTTACGATCCGTTCGCGAAGGCCGAGCTGTTCAAGGAGGCCGGGGTCGAGAGCGTGAGCTTCGACCAGCTGCTCGCCACGTCCGATTTCGTTTCGGTGCACGCGCCGCTGATGGCGGAAACACGCGGCCTGATGAACGCCGCCGCGTTCGGCAAGATGAAGAAAGGCGCGATGATCATCAACACGGCGCGCGGGCCGCTGATCGACGAGACGGCGCTGCTGGCGGCGCTCGACTCCGGGCAGGTCGGCGGGGCCGCGCTCGACGTCATCACCACCGAGCCGATGCCGAAGGATTCGCCGCTGCTCGGCCGCGACAATCTGATCCTCACGCCGCACACCGCGTTCTATTCGGTCGAGGCGCTTAACGAGCTTCAGACCAAGTGCGCGAGCGATGTTGCGCGGGTGCTGAGCGGCGAGAAGGCCGTCTATCCGATTAAAGCGAAATAGATGGACGCGCCGTTCGTCTCGTCGGTGATGCGGGTCGAGCCGCAATGGATCGACTATAACGGTCATCTCAACATGGCCTATTACAACGTGCTGTTCGACCGCGCGGTGGACGAAGTCTATGAGCAACTCGGCATCGGGCCGAGCTATCTCAAGCGCGCCAATCACTCGACGATGACTGCGGAAGTGCACGTGCGCTACCTGCGCGAGATTCACGAAGGCACGCCGGTTCGGGTGCGCTTTCAATTGCTCGATTACGACGCCAAGCGCATGCACTACTTCGAAGAATTGGTGCACGCCGACGAAGGCTGGCTCTCGGCCACTTCCGAGAACATGACGCTGCACATCGACATGGCGGCGAAGAAGGTCGCGCCGTGGCCGGCCGATGTGATGGAGCGCTTTGCGAAGATGAAGGAAGCGCACGCCAGGCTGCCCATCCCCGAAGGAGCCGGCCGCAAGATCGGAATGCCGGCGAAGCGCTAGGGCTCCACCAGCGGCGGCGCCATGAACTGCGCCCGCGCCAGCTCGGCGAAGAAGCCGCCCTCTTCCACCAGCGCGTCGAAGGTGCCGGTCTCGATGATGCGGCTGTTCTGAAACACCAGGATCCGCGTGGCCTTGCGGATGGTCGCGAGCCGGTGCGCGATCACGAAGGTGGTGCGGCCCTTCATGATTTCGTCGAGCGCAATCAGCAGAAATTGCTCGGTGCGGGCGTCGAGCGCACTGGTCGCTTCGTCCAGGATCAGGATCGGCGGGTCCTTGAGAAACGCGCGCGCGATCGAGAGCCGCTGACGCTCGCCGCCCGACAGCATGCGGCCGCGCTCGCCGACATGGGCGTTGAAGCCGTCCGGATGCGCAAGAATGAAATCCAGCGCCTGGGCGCGGCGCGCGGCCTCCCGCAGCTCCTCCTCGGTCGCATCCGGCTTGCCGATCCGCAGGTTCTCGGCAATCGAGCGGTTGAACAGCAGGCCCTCCTGAAACACCACACCGATATTGCGCCGGAGCGCCGCGACCTTGATGTCACGGATATCCCGGTCGTCGATCAGGATGGCGCCGTGTTGTGGGTCGAAGGTGCGGTGGAGGAGCGCAAGCGCGGTGCTCTTGCCCGCGCCGGTCGGGCCGACCAGCGCAATCGTGTCGCCCGGCTCCGCGGTGAAGTTGAGATGTTCGACCGCCGGCCGCCGGTCGTCGTAGTGGAATGTCACGTCGCGGAATTCGACCTTGCCGCGCACCACGCCCGGGTCGATGGCGCCGGGCCGATCCCTGATCGTCGAGGCGGTGCCCAGCACGCGGAAGAAGTCTTCGAGCTGCGGCGCCTCGGTGAAGATGTGATTGACGAAATTGACCGTGTTCTGCAGCCGGTCGATCAGCAATCCGGCAAAGCTCATGAAGGTGACGATCTCGCCGACGCTGGCGAGGCCCTGCGTATTGAGCCAGGCACCGAGCCCGATGATCGACAGCACGGTGAGCGTGGTGGCGGCCCGTGTGAGGACGTTGACTACCGCCCACCACGACAGCACCGGAATCTGCGCCGCCAGCAGCTTGTCGATGACGATGCGAAGATCGCGCACCTCGGCGTCGATGCGCGAGAAGCTGTGCACCAGCGCCACATTGCCGAGCGTGTCGGACGCGCGCTCGGCAAGCTCCGAGTAACGCTCCTCCACTTCGCCCTGCATGGCTTCGGTCTTGCGCAGCACGTAGGACGTGACGGCAGCGAAGAAAATGCAGAGCACAATGAGCAAGGCGCCCAATCGCCAATTCATGAACAGCGATAGCGGCAGCAGCACCAGGAACGACACGAAGCCCGACAGGTGATCGCGGAAGAAGCCGACCCACAGGCCCCACAGCGAGTCGGTGCCGGTCTGCATCACCTTGAGCACGCGGCCGGAATGCATGGCGCCGTGGAACGCGATCGGCAGCGACAGGACGTGCTCGAAATACTCGGAGAGCACGCCCTGCCGGCGCCGATGCGCCAGCTTATCCGCGTACAAGGCGACCACCGTGCCGCAGACGATCGTGAACAGCCCGAAGCCGAGCCAGGCCAGCAGCAGGCGCACCAGCGCCGGGAAATCCGCGCCGCCCGGCCGCGACAGCGCGTCGATCACCTTGCCGAACAGCACCGGCTCGGCGAATTGCGCGCCGGCCAGCGCGAGATTGGCGACCGCCAGCGTCCAGGCGAGCGCCGCATTCGGCTTGAGCAGCGCGAGGACGCGGGCGTAAAGCCGGACGAGCCGCATTACGCCGTCACCTGCCCTAATCGATGCGGCCGCCGGAGAAGCGCCGCCCCGGCACCAGCGAGAAATAGCCGATCGCCTGGCCGCCATCGGAGCCGACCACGCTGCCGGTCGTGTATTGCGCGTCGTCGCTGGCGAGGAAGATCGCGGGCCCGGCGATGTCCTCGCCGGAGCCGACGCGGCCCATCGGCACGCCCTTGCGGCGGCCTTCGTAGATTTCCGGATCGGCGTACATGGCTTCGGTGCCGGGCGTGCGGATGTAGCCCGGCGTGATGGCGTTGGCGCGGATGCCGAAGTGCGCCCACTCCAGCGCCTGCAGCTTCGTCAGCATGATCAGGCCGGCCTTCACCACGCTGTAGGAGCCGGCCCAGTTGTACGGAAACAGGCCGGCGATCGAGGCGATGTTGATGATGGCGCCCTTCTTCTGCGCGATCATGTGTTTGGCGCAGGCCTGGCTCATCATGAAGGCGCCGCGCAGCCCGATATTCATGGTCGTGTCCCAGGCCTCGACCGGAAGTTCCTCGAGCTTGCCGGGCACGATCTTCATCGCGTTGTTGACCAGGATATCGACCCGCCCAAACGTCTTCGCCGCCAGTGCGACGCAGGCCGCGACGTCTTGCGGCTTGCTGACGTCCAACGTGCTGGCGATTGCGTTCTTGCCGAGTTCGGCCGCGGTCGATTCCGCGGTTTTCGGGTCGATGTCGGCGACGACGACCTTCGCCCCCTCTTTGGCATAGGCCAGCGCGATGTCGCGCCCGATGCCCCGGCCCGCGCCGGTGATGATGGCCACTCTGTCTTGCAGTCTCACGTCGCCCTCCAATACCGTTCGAACGACGCTAGGTCGGGCCATAATCGCTTGTAAAGCCGGGATAATTTGATAAGCGGCCCTCACGATTCAGGCACTGCGGTGCCATATTCCGACTCAAACGATGGCCGAACCGAAACCCTTTCCGCGCGACGAGGCGCCTGCCCGTTCCAATCCGGGCGGCATTGCCGCGCGCGCGCTCGGCGCACGGCCGACGCCCTACCTCGCCGACCTCAATCCCGAGCAGCGCGAGGCGGTCGAGACGCTCGACGGCCCGGTGCTGGTGCTGGCCGGCGCCGGCACCGGCAAGACGCGGGTGCTGACCACCCGCATCGCGCACATCCTCAACCTCGCCCGCGCGCGGCCGAACGAGATCCTGTCCGTCACCTTCACCAACAAGGCGGCGCGCGAGATGAAAGAGCGCGTCCACCTGATGGTCGGCCAGGTGGTCGAGGGCATGCCGTGGATGGGCACCTTCCACTCGATCGGCGTGAAGATTCTGCGCCGCCACGCCGAGCTGGTCGGGCTGAAGAACAACTTCACCATCCTCGACACCGACGACCAGATCCGCCTGCTCAAGCAATTGCTCGAAGCCGAAGGGCTCGACGACAAGCGCTGGCCGGCGCGCGTGTTCGCCGGGCTGATCGACGGCTGGAAGAACCGCGGGCTGACGCCCGACCTGGTGCCGGCCGGCGAAGGCGCCAGCTTCGCCAACGGCAAGGGCAAGAAGCTCTATCGGCGCCTATCAGGAGCGGCTGAAGACGCTCAACGCCTGCGACTTCGGCGACCTGCTGCTGGAGTGCATCCGGCTGTTCCGGCAGAACCCGGAAGTGCTGGCCGGGTATCAGCGGCGCTTCCGCTACATCCTGGTCGACGAGTATCAGGACACCAACGTCGCGCAGTATCTGTGGCTGCGGCTGTTGGCGCAGACGCCGCGCGGCGCAAGCGAAGCCGGTCGAGCCGGTGCCGGTGCCCGACGATGCGCCGATGGGCGATGATGCATTCGATGCGCTGGATGCCCGCGCGATGAGGTTGCGGCTGAAGACGACGGCGGCATCGGCGACACGTTCGATGCGCCGGCCAAGCCGCTGGCGGCAAAGCCGGCCGACCCGTTCGCCGCTGCCCGGGCGCGCAGGCCACGTATCGCAAGAACATCTGCTGCGTCGGCGACGACGACCAGTCGATCTACGGCTGGCGCGGCGCCGAGGTCGACAACATCCTGCGCTTCGAGCACGACTTCCCCGGCGCCAAGGTGATCCGGCTCGAGCGCAACTACCGCTCGCACCGGCCACATCCTCGCCGCCGCCTCGCACCTGATCGCGCACAACGAAGGCCGGCTCGGCAAGACGCTGCGCACCGAGGACGTCCCCGGCGAGAAGGTGCAGGTCACCGCCTGCTGGGACTCCGAAGAGGAAGCCCGCGGGGTCGGCGAGGAGATCGAGCAGGCTGCAGCGTGAAGCCACCGACCGCGGCGAGGACCACCCGCTCGACGAGATCGCCATCCTGGTGCGCGCCTCGTTCCAGATGCGCGAATTCGAAGACCGCTTCGTCACCATGGGCCTGCCGTATCGCGTGATCGGCGGCCCGCGCTTCTACGAGCGGCAGGAGATCCGCGACGCGCTCGCCTATCTGCGCGTGATCGCGCAGCCGGCCGACGACCTCGCCTTCGAGCGCATCGTCAACGTGCCCAAGCGCGGGCTCGGCGACGCCGCCGTGCAGATGCTCTACGACTACGCGCGCAAGAAGAACGTGCCGCTCACCGAAGCCGCGCGAGGCGATCGCCGCCACCGACGAGATGAAGCCGAAGCCGCGCAATTCGCTGCGCGAGCTGATGGCGAACTTCGCGCGCTGGCGCACCCAGATGGCGACGCTGCCGCACACCGAGCTGGCCGAGATCGTGCTCGACGAGAGCGGCTACACGGAGATGTGGCAGAAGGACCGCAGCGCCGACGCCGCCGGCCGGCTGGAGAACCTCAAGGAGCTGGTGCGCTCGATGGAGGAATTCGAGAACCTGGCCGGCTTCCTCGAGCACATCTCGCTGGTGATGGACCGCGACAACGCCGAGAGCGAGCGACGCGGTGAACGTCATGACGCTGCACTCGGCCAAGGGGCTGGAGTTCGACACCGTGTTCCTGCCCGGCTGGGAGGAAGGCGTGTTCCCGAGCCAGCGCACGCTCGACGAGAGCGGCCGCGCCGGGCTCGAGGAGGAGCGCCGCCTCGCCCATGTCGGCCTGACGCGCGCGCGCAAGCGCGCCAAGCTTTATTTCGCCAGCAACCGGCGCATCCACGGCATGTGGACCACCACCGTGCCCTCGCGCTTCCTCGACGAGCTGCCGGAGGAGCATGTCGAGGTGAAGGAGGCGCAGGGCGGCGCCGGCGGCTTCGGCATGGGCGGCTATGGCGCGAGCCGCTTCGACGACATGAATTTCGGCTCGAACTACGGCACGCCCGGCTGGCGGCGCGCGCAGGAGCGCAAGGCGCGCGGCGAACAGAGCGAGTTTGACGAGACCGGCGCGCCGAAGCCGCGGCGCGGATTCCGCGAGAGCGGGCAGCTCACTTATGTGCCTGATCCGGACGCGGGACTTACGACTCCGGCGACCGCACGGTCTATGAGGACGATGCTCGGCCCTGCCCGCCGCCGCAGATCGGAGGGTCGCGGCCAAGGCGCCGGGTGGGCGCAACCCCGCTGACCATCGAGGGCGAACTGGTCGCCAAATCGACCGGCACGCGTCTCGCAATTCGCGGTCGGCGACCGCGTGTTTCACCAGAAATTCGGCAACGGCAACGTCGTCGCTGGTGGACGGCAACAAGCTCACCATCGCGTTCGACAGGGCCGGCGAGAAGCGCGTGGTGGATAGTTTTGTGGAGCGGGTGTGTAGCAGACGATCGACTTATGGTCAAGTCCGGCCCCAACACCCGACCAAAAATGTTCTTCAGAGTTGTTTCCGATCCGCCGGGGCCATAGTCGAAAGCGGACCCTCCGGGATTCGCTCAAAGGTCTTGGCTGGTTAAGCTCAAATCGCCGCTCTGTTGATCAAGCTTTCTTTGTAAGCCGGCCAAAAAACTTTGAAAGCCACCGACACCGACCGTGTTAGCTTTGATCAATTCCATGATTTCACGTTGATTAAGTTGACGTTCATGCCCCAGCCGCTCCGGGATGACTTGTGAGCTTGCGATAGCTTTAGTCGTTCGGCAATTGCGGAAGCAATGTCCTATAAAAATAACTGCGCGAGACTTTGGCGCTGCCTCCTAACTTGCCCTGGCTGCACCAAGTCTTCAAAATCGTACTGGCACTTTGAATACTGGGATGTCCTGGTAATTCTGTTATGTCCGACAAGATGAAGCCAGCAACACCATCGAGCTTTTTCAAGAAATTTCACTAAATACTCGACCTGAGCCGACCTGCGCAGAGGGATTGAGATATACGCCCCCATTTGTGATTGACTGACCTCCCAACACGCACCGTCTGGTGCGGTTAAGATCCAGCCAGCGCCTTCTGAGGGCGCGAGACACCAATCAGGGTGCATCCATTCGAGCCTACGCTCAATAATGAATGAAACCGGCGGCCATCGGTGAGATATTCGCGTATGTCGTCAATCGTCACGCCGAAGCGCCCTCGGCGAGCTTTGCTTCATCAAAATGAATTTTCGCATGGTTTTCATATACGGTCGGATACATGCCCCGCAAAAAACGTCGGACGACAGAGATTGTCGATAATAACCGCTTAAGTCTTAAAGATTTTTATCGCGACCTTCTTTGCGCGAAAGCAGCAACGCGGCCGACAATTAATTGCAAGATGGCCGATGCTCCGCAGGCGAAGCATCGAAAGGGCGCTGGGAAGGGCTTTTACCAACTCGCTTTTTAGAAATCGGATTGAGGGGGAAGGACATTCACTAGGGCGAATCCCCAATCGAAGGGGAATAAAGTTGCCGCTTTTCTCAAGAAAAAGCTGACTGCCGTTCAGGGCTATTCATTTAGCGTTGTTCGAGGGTCTGGCTATCCAGATTTCATTCTCACTTGGCAACACGGCTGGTGTTGCGCAGAGATCAAGTCTTCTACTAGTGGCCCAGACTTTCGTAGCAGTCTTAGAACGGTACGGACCTGGGTCGACAGCACGTCTGAGAGACTGCTCTGATGAACAAGGTGGGGCAAACCGCCTTGCCACCTCTTGATTACGATCCATTACAAAAAGTCCGGCCATATCTTTGGAATGCATTTGGATTTTCTAGCCCTGCAGAATGAAACGTCAAACTAGAAGCCTCGACATCAGACAGGATGTTAAGCGATGCTCTACATCACAGAGCATTTTTTCCTAAATCAATGTCGTCGAAGTATACGATTTGGTTTGTATTCGTGCCTTTTGAGTTATTGGAAACGCCCCAACAGTTTGCGGTCTTGGTGAATTCTTGTTGATTTACGATAACGGCTTGACGGTCGAACGGTAGCCCTTCAGCCGCTTGCCAAACGAGGCGCTCTAAAAAGACTTTTCCGCCGCGAACTTCGCCAACTTCAAAAGCCAGATGTCCGCCTGCTTGTCAAAATACGCGCCTGCTCTTCTAAAGCTTCTCGTACTATGCAGTCCATGCACTTTCAGTCTTGTGCATAGCGATATCGACACCCTCAATCTCGATTCCCGCAAACCAACAACGAAGCCAGTTGCTGCTTGCATACTGCACAGTGTCGAGGAACGGCGGTGAGGTAACTACCAGCGCTACAGACTGATCTGCAATTTCCGGAATGCTGTGCGCAGGCCTTACGAAAAATTGTGCGCGCTCATGATTGGTGGCGTTCCATCCGACAAGAGCGACCTAGATTTTTTCAGAATGATATCAATTACGTTTCGGGGAGGCGGTTCTCGCCCATCCCGTTCGTTCATTCGTCGTTGCGCTTCGAGTCTACCCCTGTCTTATTGGGCGGGCATAGTCCGACCTGAAAAAAGCCCCTGCGGAGAATGACCGGTTAGCCGGTTCAACGACACCATGCGTATCCAGTCCACCACTGGGTCTGGACTTGGATCTGAGAGCGGAACGGCCTTAAGCAACCAGGGCATGCAGCATGTTCAAGTGCCGCAGGGTTTGAGGATGATAGAACGCCAGAAGGTCATCGCGATCAATCTCCCCCTGCTGCCACTACATCCTTCAGACGCTTTGCAACGTCTCCCAAATTTGGCGGCCTGAAACGTGGACGCGAAGAAGACCCAAAGTGGATTAATGTCGCTGCCGCTCGGCCGCCGCTTCATCAAACCCGCCCGAACGGCGTGGTCCCTTGGCCCATAAAGGGGTCGTGAACCGTGTCCTTCTCGCGTGTGAGACGTGAGATAAAAAATTCGGGCAGCTGGCCTTTAAAACAAGCCCGATAAGAGATTTCGTGAAGAGAATGAGCTTGCCGCTGTCCGGCCGTCCAAAATTCATTCACAAAGTATGGAATGCCTCCTTCAATAAAGTGGCGAGTTTGCGCGCCGAAGTCACGAAACGCTAGAATGGCGTCGAGAAATCTCTCGAGGCAGGACCCTGAAGCGATGCAAGCGCCGGCAAAGACACCGGAGGGTCGTCCAAGCCAAACAGCAAAAGTTGCTCTTTTGTCAGGCGGTTAGGAAAAATGACGCTCAAAGTTATATCCTGTCGTTTACGTTTTGTTCTAACTCTGATAGCGGGCCATTTCAAGATGATTTGCACGTGTCCGATAGTCGGCCACAACTCTTTCTGAGCTGAGCCCCACGCCCCTCCCCCCCCACATCATCTCCCTCATCACCACCGCCTGGGACGACGGCTATCCGCTGCTGCTGGCCGGGACGGCCCCGGCGGGCCGGTGATGGGGCCGAAGGGCTCGATGATCGTGTTCGACGGGGAGCACCTCGCCATCTGAGCGCACGCGCGGCACCATCCTCGACTGCCTCGAGCGCGATCAGCGCGTCGGCATCATGTACGTGAACATGAAGGCGCAGCGCGACGGCAAGATGGAGTTGGGCTTCCGCGCTTCTTCGGCACCGCGCAGCTTTACCAGCGGGCCGATGCGCGACGCGATCTTTGCGGAGCTCCACAAGCGCGAGCAGGAGCATGTGGGGGCGGACAAGGGGATCGGGGTGCTGATCAGGATCGACAGCGCGACGGATATCCGGGTAAGCGGCTCGGCGACCTGCGGAGGCAGGCGCTCTACGGCTGCACTCGCCAGGCCGCGCTGCCAGATCGCGATCGGAACACATCCACCGCCTCGAACTCGCCCACCCGGATGGTCTTGAGCTCGTCCATCATGGCGGTCGGCCAGTTGTCGTTGACCTCGCCGAGGACGTACCAGTCGTGGCCCTTGTCGGCGAGGATGAGGCCGTGTGTCTTCATCGCCTGCAGCACCGCCTGGGTATCGGAACGGAAGGCGGTGATGTCGAAGCCGCTCTTGAGGCGAAACCGCGCGCCCATCGGCGGGAAGTCGCGGCTGGTCGTCGAGCCGGCCTGGTGGCGCGCCGGCCACAGGAAGTGCGTCTGCGTTCGCGTCATGGTGAAGCGGATAGGATGGTCGATGGGCATCCCCGACATGACCTCGTCGAGCCGCAACAGCAGCGGAAAGACCGGCAAGCCGGCGATATCCGCCGACCTCCACCCTTTCGGGCGCATCGCGTATGAGTTGAGGTCGAACGTCGCGCCGGACAGCGCGGTCCAGCTGGTGTTGATGCGGCGCGCCGCCGGCGACCTCGTAGAGCACGCAGGTGTCGGTGTTGACCAAGATGACGCGCCGGCCGGGCGCGCGCTCGATCGCGGCGTTGTTGGGGATCGGGTACGGGCCCGGGTCGGTCTCCGCCGTGTTGGTGAATGAGATCGTCGCGTTCGGCTGTGCGTTGGTAACGGTTCTCCACGGAATGCCATTGGGTGCCGGCAACGCACTGCCGGAGGACGGGCCGAAGTCCGGGAACAGTGTCTTGGCCGGCTTCATGTTCCTCATCCAGGCGTCGCTTTTGCGATGCTTGGGCAGGGCGGAAATATCGGCGTCGAACACCTGGCCGGGCGGGAATACAGTGCAGGGACCGACTTCGGCGGCGCGCGCCGGCGCAACGACGAGAATGAGCGCCATGGCGCCCGTCAATACGCGCAGATACATCGTCCCCCCGCGGCTTGCAGCCGTGCCGCACTATAGCGGCTGTCGTGAGGACTGTCCTGCCGGGCGGCGTCTAGGGCGCCACCCGCATGCTGTTGCGGTTCATCATCAGGCTCGACGTGTCCACCGCCTCGAACGCGCTTGCCGGGATCGACTTGAGCTCGTCGAGCATGTCGTTGATCCCTTCCCAGCGCGGATCGGCGGTGCCCTGGAAGAACCAGTTGGAGCCGTTGTCGGCGAGCACCATGCCGTACTTCTTCATCGCGCGCAGCACGGCCTTGGTGTCGGCGCGGTAGGGCGCGATCGAGAAATTTCGCTTGAGGCGGAAGCGCGCGCCCATCGGCGGCACGTTCTGGCTGTTGCTGTCGCCGGCCTGGTGCCGCGCCGGCCACAGGTAGCGCCGCGCGGTCAGCGCGGCGGTGAAGCGGATGGCGTGGTCGATGTTGCGCGCCTGCACTTCCTCGTAGCGGAGCAAAGCGGCAGGATCGGCAGGCCGGCGGCGTCGGCCGAGGTCCAGCCGTTCGGACGCAGCCGGTAGGCGTTGAGATTCCACACGGCGCCGGAGCCGGCGCTCCACTGGCTGCCCTGCCGGCGCGTCGCAAAGGTCTCGTAGAGCTTGCAGGTCGAGCCATCGACGGTGACGGTGTGGCGGTCGCCGCTGGTCTGGTTCTGGCCGCCACCCTCGACCTGCGTCCAGGCGCCGAGCGGATACGGCACGTTGTCGCTCTCGTCGTCGTACAGAACGTGACATTGACCGTGCCCTGGCTGCCGTCGACCACGGTGATCGGGATGCCGTAGGGCATGTCGTTGGGAAGGTCGCCGAATGACGGGCCGAAGTCGGGATGCAGATCGGTGTTGGCCGAATTCATGCTCGCCATCCAGGCATTGCTGCGCGGATGCCTGGGGAGCTGGCTGATGTCGGCGTGGAAGTAGGTGTCGTCCTTGAAGGCGGGGCAGTTGGTGCCGGGAATGAGATTGCCGGCCTGCGCGGGCGCGGCGAGCGCCAGCGTGAAGAGCAGCGACAGGATTGACCGGTGATGCATCATGCCCCCTGAGCGGCCATCAGCGCAGCCTGATGTAAGCCAAAGGTTATGGTCGCCGCCGCACTTTGTCTCAATTACGGCGGGTCACTTCTTTTCCAGCATCAATTGCCCGCGCTGGCCGATCACCCGCTGCGCCGCCTTGGCGAATTTGGCGAGCAGCCAGGGCAAGGTCACTTCCAGCCGCACCGAGCCGTCATAGACCGTGATCGAGCCCGACGCGCGCTGGCCGAGCGAGCGGGCGGCGAAGTCGAGCCGGTCGCCCTGCCAGGCCTCCTGCTCGAGGGTCAGCAGGCTGGCGAATTCGGTCTTGGCGCGGCCCAAACCGTCCCTGATGCGGCGCAATGCCTCATCTTTTCCAAGCGAATGCGGAATGACGACGACCAGGGGCTCCGACATGCTTTTCTCCTCCCGGCCTATGTGGGAAGACCGTGGAACAATGTCGAGACAACAGGCGTTGCTCGCCGTGTACTTCAACGAGTTCCGATCGATTCTTCCGGCCGTCGCATTGGCGTTCGCGCCGAGCCTTGCGCATGGCCTCGACCTCAATTCATTCCGCGCCCAAAACGGCAAGCCGGCGCTCTCCTACTCCCCGGCGCTCGCGGGAGTCGCCCAGCAGCAGGCCTCCAGCATGGCGGGCCGCGGCAAGCTCGACCACGCCAACTTCAAGCAGCGCGTCGCGCATCTCGGCACCACCGCGGCGGAGAACGTCTCGTTCGGCTGCGACAGCGAGGATTGCGCGATCCAGCAATGGGCGCGCTCCAAGGGGCACCGGGCAAACATGCTGCGCGGCGATGTATCCGCGTACGGCCTTGCATCGGCGCTGGCTTCCAACGGCCGCCGCTACTGGGCGCTCGCGCTCGGCGGCGGGTAACTGAAACGAGTTTTAGGCCCGGCACTCCGCCGGGCCGAAAGAGAGGACTGACATGATCCGGATATCGAGCATGCTTGCGGCGGGCGTCGTTGCCTGTGCCGCAATGACTGCGCCGCTGTCGTTTGCTTCGGCAAATGACGCAGCGACCACCGAGCTGTCCGCGCAGGAGCGGCCGAACCGTGAGGGCCGCACCACCCGCACCACGACGACGAAGCCGTCCGGCGCCACGGTGAACACGCGCACCACCACGCGCCCCTCCGGCGCCAGGACGACCGTTCGATCGGTTGACCGGCCGGGCGGCGCCGACGTGAAGCGCCAGGACGGACAACTCGTCCGTCCGGCGCAAACGACGCGCGTGCGATCGGTCGACCGGCCCGGCAGCGGCACCGACGTGCGCACCAAGACGACCACGCGTCCTTCCGGCGCAACGACGCGCAGCAGGACCACCGTCTCCCCCTCCGGCACGCGCACCAACACAACTGTGACGCGCGCGGCGCCGCGAACGGTCACCTTCACCGGCGACCGCCGCCGGTTTGAGGGCACCCGCGCCCGCGCCTGGGGCGCCGGCAGCGGCGCCTGGGTCTATGGCGGCCGGAACTATACGTACTGGCGCGGCGGCCCCTACCGCGTGCGCTATGACAATGGCTGGCGCACCTTCGTCGCGCTCAGCGTGCTGGCGCCTATCGCCGTCGGCGCCGCGACCTATTACCCCTACGCCTATCTTTCGGCCCCGGCCGACGTATGCGAAGGCATCACCGAGGACGGCTGCCAGCTGACCTGGACCGAAGTTGAGACGGTCGAAGGCGGAACGGCGCCTCAGTGCGTTAGCTATTGTCCGTGGCAGTAACTGCATGCGCCTAATGGCGGCGGCGATCGTTGCGATGCTCGGCCTGGCGGTGTTCGCCGGGCCGAGCGACGCTGCGCTTCTGATCACGATCGACAAGGCCAAGCAGCGCATGATCGTCTCGCGCAACGACGTCCCGCTCCACGACTGGCCGGTTTCGACCGGCCAGCGCGGCTACGACACGCCGGCCGGCGTGTTCCAGCCGTTCCGGATGGAGAAAGACCACTTCAGCCGGGAGTGGGACGAAGCGCCGATGCCCTACTCCATCTTCTTCACGATGGACGGCCACGCCATTCACGGCAGCTTCGACATAAAGAGGCTCGGCCGCCCCGCCTCGCATGGCTGCGTGCGCATCTCGCCGCAGCATGCCGCGATCCTTTGGGCCCTGGTGCGTGAGGAGAAGATGGCGAACACCCGCGTCGTGCTCACTGGAACTATTCCCGGCGGGCCCGGTGACCGGGTCGCCAAGCGCGGGGTCGATCCCTATAGCGATGATGGCTTTGCAGTCGAGCCGCTGCCGTCGCATTGGCGGGCGCGTGATCCGCGGGGCAACGACTTCGTCGGGTCTTATTACCCCTACGAGCGGACCACGCGAGGTTCCGGTTTTGGCGAGTTTCTCCGCGAGCGCCGCTATTAGCGCATAGCTCGCGCGAATGTGAGCGGAACTAAAAACCCTTTCAGCCGATTAAGCCTGCGACCGTAACGGCGCGCCAAAGCGCCCGGTCGTGGAGGCTGAACGTGCGGCGGCGGATCAAAAGCATCGCACTGACGAGTGACAGCGCCGGCGTCTCGCGGCTGCTGCTCGCTTTCGCCATCATGCTCATCACGCTATTCGCCTGGACGCTGGCGCATGCCGCTCCGGTGGAGGGCGTCAAAGGACGTGACGCGGCTTACCGTGTTCACGCCAGCCAACATCACGATCAAAACGCTGCCGATCGACAGCCTGACGGATCGCGAAGCCGGCTTGTTCGCCGCCCCGGCCGCCCGCTCCGTCTTTCGAGTCGTATCGGCTCCGGACTCGGCATCCGCGAGACCAACTAGCCTCAGTGCCCGATGCCGAGCTTGTCCTCGCTGCGATCGAGGATCAGCGGCACGATCAGATCTTCTTCATCATCGAGATGCCGCTTCAGGCCTTTGAACAGCGCGCCTGACGCATCGGCATAGGTGTCGGCTGCGCGTTTGAGCGTGTCCGCATCGGCTGAGAAGCTCTGCAGCAATCCGTTCGCGGCGGAGACCGTCGAATCAATGTCGTGATGCAGCGCCACGTGGTCAGCCTCCAGCACATCAAAGCCGGCGAGCAGCCGCGGCTCCGCCTTTCGGAAGATCGGGAAGTAATGGAAGTCCTCGATCTGATGATGCGCGTGCAGTTGCTGGAGAAAGAATTGCAGCCGCGGCGCAAAGAAGTTGACGAACTCCTCCGCGCCGACCTTGCCGTCGCGATACCGCGTCATCGCATCGTCGATTGCGACCGCAAGCTCGCGAAACATGTTGTGGCGCGACAGCCAGAACTGGCACATCTGGCCGAGGTTTTCGTGCCCGGCCCACACTTCGCGCGGATAGCGGTCGAGAAACGTCCGCAGCTCTTCCGGCCAGCCATTGCGCTCCGCCAGGGCAAGCGCCGCGGTTTCGGCATCCGTTGCAGGTTTGATAGACATTGCGGCGTCAGATAACGACCGCCGCCGCGAATAACAACCTGCAATGACCACCAGTATCGCCCGCCTCGATTGCGACGAGCAGACCGCCCGCCGCCTCGCCACGACATTGGACGAATTATCCGACGACGGAGCCATTGCCGCGTTCGAGCGCGAAGACGGGCATTGGGCGATCGAGATCACGTTCGATGCGGCGCCGGACCAGCCCGCCGTTCGAGCGATGATCGGCGAACATGCGGGGCCGCAAGCCGCAGCCGCTTTGCAGTTCGACACGATCGAACAGCGCGATTGGGTCGCTGCGAGCCTCGAAGGCCTGCCGATGGTTCGCGCCGGCCGTTTCACCGTGCATGGCGCGCACCATCGATGCCGCCCTGCCCGCGAACACGATCGGCATCGAGATCGAAGCGGCGCTCGCCTTCGGCACCGGACACCACGGCACCACCCGCGGCTGCCTGCTCGCGATCGACCGCCTGGCGAAGCGGCGGCGCTTTCGTCGCGTGCTCGACCTCGGCACCGGGACCGGCGTGCTGGCGATTGCCGCTGCGCGGCTGGTCCGCCGGAAAGTTTTTGCCAGCGACATCGATCCGGTCGCCGTGAAGGTCGCGCGCGGCAATGCCTGTCACAATCGCGCCGGCGCCTTCGTCACGTTCGCTGTCGGCGATGCGCGGCGTGCATTGCCCTGGCGCGGCCCATTCGATCTGGTGATGGCCAATATTCTGCTCGGACCGCTGACCCGGATGGCGAGACCTCTGGTCCAACGCCTCGCGCCCGGCGGCTATGTCATTTTATCGGGCCTTATGCCCGATCAGGCCAATGCCGCGCAGAGCGCTTATGCGGCACAAGGACTTGTTCTCGAGCATCATGAAATCCTAGAGAACTGGGTCACGCTCACAATGCGGCGAGGTCGTGTTGCCGCACCCGGGCCCCGCCCATAAAGTCCCACCCGATGTTCGAGGCCAAATTCCAGACATTCGAGGATCGCAACGAGCGCGGCGAAGTCGCCGGCCGCGTCGCGAAATTGCGCGCCGAGCTCAAGACGCGCGGCCTCGACGGCTTCGTCGTGCCGCGCGCCGACCGGCATCAGAACGAATATGTGCCGCCGAGCGACGAGCGGCTGGCCTGGCTGACCGGCTTTACCGGCTCGGCCGGCGCGGCCATCGTGCTCACCGATCGCGCCGTGCTGTTCGTCGACGGCCGCTACACCGTGCAGTCACGCGCGCAGACCGACACCAAGGTGTTCGACATCGAGCACCTGGTCGAAAATCCGCCCGAGCAATGGCTCGACAGCAATCTCAAGGCCGGCACCAAGCTCGGCTATGACCCGTGGCTGCACACCGCCGACCAGGTCGAAAAGCTCGAGAAGGCCTGCGAGGCTGCGGGCGCGGCGCTTGATTGCCGTCGAAGGCAATCCGATCGACGCGATGTGGAGCGACCGCCCCGCGCCTCCGGCCGGCAAGGTCGTGCTGCACGACATCAAGTTTGCCGGCGAACAGGGCGCCGACAAGCTGCGGCGCATCCGCGCCGAACTCACAAAGTCGCGGCTCGATGCGCTGCTGGTGTCCGATCCGCAAAACGTGGCCTGGACCTTCAACATCCGCGGCAGCGACGTCGGCCACACGCCGCTGCCGCTCGGCATGTCGCTGATCCCGCGCGAAGGCCGGCCGAGCGTCTATTTCGACGGCCGCAAGCTCGACAACGCTGCGCGCGCCGCGCTGGAAGACCTCGCCGATGTGCGCGAGCCGGCGGCGCTCGAAAATGACCTCGACCGCACTCAAGGGCAAGACGGTGCGGCTCGATCGCGCCAGCGCGGCGGAGGCGCTGTCGCAGCTCATCGAGGAGCATGGCGGCAAGGTCTCGCGCGGCGCCGATCCGATCACCGCTGATGAAGGCGGTGAAGAACCGCACCGAGATGGACGGCGCCCGCGCAGCGCATAAGCGCGACGGCGCGGCGATGGCGCGCTTTCTCGCCTGGTTCGACCGGAGGCGCCGGCCGGCAAGCTCACCGAGATCGAAGCGGCGAGCGCGCTGGAGACGTTCCGCCGCGACACCGGCAAGCTCAAGGACATATCGTTTCCGAGCATTGCCGGCGCCGGGCCGAACGGCGCCATCGTGCATTACCGCGTCACGCAAGCCTCAAACCGCAAGATCGGCGACCGGCGAGCTGTTCCTGATCGATTCCGGCGCGCAATACGAGGACGGCACCACCGACATCACCCGCACGCGTCGCGGTCGGCACCCCGACGCGCGGAAATGCGCGACCGTTTCACCCGCGTGCTGCAAGGGCCATATCGCCATCGCCACGCGCGATCTTTCCCGGAGAGCACGACCGGCGCGCAGCTCGATCCGCTGGCGCGGCGTCGCGCTGTGGCAGGCCGGGCTCGATTTCGACCATGGCACCGGCCACGGCGTCGGCAGCTATCTGTCGGTGCATGAAGGGCCGGCGCGCATTTCCAAGCTCGGCACGGTGCCGCTGCGGCGCGGCATGATCCTCTCCAACGAGCCCGGCTACTACAAGACCGGCGGAATACGGCATCCGCATCGAAAATCTCGTGCTGGTGATCGCCGAGCCGGAGCCGGCCGGCGCCGAGAAGCCGGTCAATGCGTTCGAGACGCTGACGCTTGCGCCGATCGACCGCCGCCTGATCGAGACCAAGATGCTGAGCACCAAGCGAGCGCGCCTGGATCGACAGCTATCATGGCCGCGTCCGCGACGTGATCGGGCCGCTGGTCGATGCGCCGACCCGCAAATGGCTGGACGCGGCGACGAGACCGCTGGACTGACATATGGACGCACGCACTTCATCAAGCGACGCTCCGCGCGCGTCCTCACGCCTACGCGCTGCTGCTGCTGCTGATGGTGATGACGTCCACCGGCCCGGTCTCGCTGAACATCCTGGTGCCGGCGATGCCGAAGCTGACCGAGCTGATGCACACCGACGTCGGCACCGTGCAGCTCACGCTGTCGCTCTTTCTGCTCAGCCTCGCCGTCTCGCAGCTCGTGCTCGGGCCCCTGTCCGACCGCTTCGGCCGCCGGCCGGTCGTGCTCGGCGGGCTTGGCGCTCGCAACGCTCGGCTCGCTTGCCGGCATCGCCGCAGCATCGGTCGAGTGGCTGATCGCTCGCCCGCATCGTGCAGGCGCTCGGCGCCTCGACCGGGATCGTGATCGGCCGCGCCATCATCCGCGATCTCTACGAGCGCGAGCGCGCCGCCTCGATGATCGGGCTGGTCACCACCGTGATGGTGATCGCGCCGATGTTCGCGCCGGCGCTCGGCGGCTTGCTCGATACCGTATTCGGCTGGGAATCGATTTTCGTGTTCCTCAGCGCGTTCAACGCCCTGGTGCTGGTCTGGGCGATGCGGACCTTGCCGGAAACGCGAGCCGATCGTCCCGGCGAGACGTCGAACGTTCTGGCACGACTGGGCGCGGCTGCTGCGCAGCCCGACCTTCCACGGCTATGTGCTGTGCGGCGGGTTCGGCACCGCGCAGTTCTTTCGTCTTCATCGGCGGCGGGCCGCATGTCGTGGTGTCGATGATGGGGCGCACCTCGGCCGAATACGGCCTGTGGTTTGCGATCACCTCGATCGGCTACATGGGCGGCAATTTCATCGCCTCGCGGCTGTCGCAGCGGCTTGGGCTGCGCCGCATGATCCTCGGCGGGCTGGCGCTGCAGGTGCTCGGCGTGCTCGGCCAGATCGTCGGGTTCGCGCTGTTTCCTGCTGCCGGCCCGGAGCTGCTGTTCGGCCCGCAGATCATCATTTCGCTGCGGGAACGGCATCATGCTGCCGAACGCGATCGCCGGCGCGGTCAGCGTGCGTGCCGCAGGCGGCCGGCGCCGCGTCGGGCATTACCGGCTTTACGCAAATGGCGGTCGGCGCTGCCGCGGCGCAGGCGATCAGCATGATCCTGGTGCATGCGGCGACGCCGCATGCCGATTCCGCTGATGACGCTCGGCGTGATCCTGAGTTGCGGCGGTGTCGTATCTGGCGCTGGTGCGGCGCTAGGATCTACGTGCCGATCAGCGCCAGCCACTCGTCTTCGGTCAGCACCTTCACGCCGTGTTTCTGCGCGTCCTTGAGCTTCGAGCCGGCGCCGGGGCCGGCCACGACGTAATCCGTCTTCTTCGAGACCGAGCCCGCCACCTTGGCGCCGAGCCGCTCGGCCGTGGCCTTGGCCTCGTCGCGCGTCATCTTTTCCAGCGAGCCGGTGAACACCACGGTCTTGCCGGCGATGGGTGAGTCCTTCTTCGGCTTCTCGGCATCGAGAATCTTGACCTGCTTGACCAGCCGGTCGACCGCGGCGCGGTTGTGGCTCTCGCTGAAATAGGCGGCGACCGCATCGACCACGGTGATGCCGATCTGGTCGATATTGTCCATGTCCTGCCGCGTTTCCTCGTCGCCCTTGGCGATCTTGCGCGCGGCGTCGTGGAAGTCGTCCCACGAGCCGTAGCCGCGCGCCAGCGCCAGCGCGGTGGTCTCGCCGACATGGCGGATACCGAGCGCGTAGATGAAGCGCTCGAGCGCAATCTCGCGCCGCGCCTCGATCGCGCTGAACAGATTGCGCACCGAGGTCTCGCCGTAGCCCTCCTCCGCCAGCAGCTCCTTCCGGTGCTTCTTCTCCAGCGTGAAGATGTCGGCCGGCTCCTTGACCCATTCCTTCTCGTAGAACAGCGCGATCTGCTTCTCGCCGAGGCCGTCGATGTCGAAGGCGCGGCGCGACACGAACAGCCGCAGATGCTCGGTGCGCTGGAACGGACAGGCGAATTCGCCGGTGCAGCGCGACGCGCGCGCCCTCCTCGCCGGTCGCGGTTTCCTCGCGAACCACGGGGGTTTTCAGCGGGCACGGGCATTTGGTCGGGAATTTGTAGGGCTTGGCGTCCTTCGGCCGCTTGTCGGTGACGACGCTCACCACCTGCGGGATCACGTCGCCGGCGCGCTGGATCACGACTGTGTCGCCGATCCGGATGTCCTTGCGCTCGATCTCGTCCTCATTGTGCAGGGTGACGTTCTGCACGATCACGCCGCCGACGCCGACCGGCTCGAGCTTGCCGACCGGCGTGAGCGCGCCGGTGCGGCCGACCTGGATCTCGATGTCGCGCAGCACGGTGGTCGCCTGCTCGGCGGGGAATTTATGCGCGATCGCCCAGCGCGGCGTGCGCGACACGAAGCCGAGCCGCTCCTGCCAGTCGAGCCGGTCGACCTTGTAGACGACGCCGTCGATGTCGTAGTCGAGCTTGGCGCGCTGCTGCTCGATCTCCTCATGGAAGGCGAGCAGCTCTTCGACGCCCTTGCAGTCGCTGGGTCAGCGGATTGGTCGTGAAGCCGCATTTCTCCAGCCAGCCGATCATCTCCATCTGCGTATCGGCCGGCATCTCGCTCATCTCGCCCCAGGCATAGGCGAAGAATCCGAGCGGGCGTGACGCCGTGACCGTCGGGTCCTTCTGGCGCAGCGAGCCGGCGGCCGAATTGCGCGGATTGGCGAAGATCGGCCCGCCGCTCTCCGCCTGCGCGCTTGTTGAGCGTCGAGGAATGCCGACTTGGTCATGTAGACCTCGCCGCGCACCTCGCAGACTGTCGGAATGTTGCGGCCTTTCAGCTTGTGCGGCACGTCCTCCAGCGTCTTGATGTTGGCGGTGACGTCCTCGCCTTCGGCGCCGTCGCCGCGCGTGGCCGCGCGCACCAGCTCGCCATCCTCGTAGCGCAGCGACATCGACAGCCCGTCGATCTTCGGCTCGGCGGAGAACGCGATCTCCTCGTCCTCGGCAAGCTTGAGGAAGCGGCGGATGCGGTCGACGAAATCCGTCGACGTCCTCGTCGGTGAACGCATTGTCGAGCGAGAGCATCGGCACGGCGTGCCGCACCTTCGTGAAGCCGCGTGACGGCGCCGCGCCGACCTGCTGCGACGGCGAATCCGGCCGGATCAGTTCGGGAAAGCGCGCCTCGATCGCGGTGTTGCGCTTGCGCAGCGCGTCGTAGTCGGCGTCGCTGACGGTCGGCGCGTCCTCCTGGTAATAGCGCTTGTCGTGCGCGCCGATCTCGAGCGCGAGCCGCATCAGCTCGGCCTTGGCCTGCTGGCCGGCGTGAGCTGATGCGACTTCGACCGATTGAGTAGTCGCGGGACGCCATACGCGAGCAGATGGATCAGCTGGCGGCTTTGATCAGGCGTTCCGCGGCGGCGCGGGCCTCATTGGTGATCTCGGCGCCCGCCAGCATGCGCGCGATCTCCTCGCGGCGGTGATCGGCCGCGACCTCGGTGACGCGGGTCGCGACCCGCTTGCCCTTGTCGAGCGCGTCCTTGCTGATGACGTAGTGCCGGTCGGCGCGGGCGGCGACCTGCGGCGCATGCGTCACCGCGAGCACCTGCACGCCGCGGGCGAGCGTCGCGAGCCGCGCGCCGATCGCATCCGCCACCGCGCCGCCGACGCCGGTATCGATCTCGTCGAACACCAGCGTGGGCGCCGAGCCGCGGTCGGCCAGCACGACCTTGAGCGCGAGCAGGAAGCGCGCAAGCTCGCCGCCGGAGGCGACCTTCATCAGCGGCCCGGGCCGCGTGCCGGGATTGGTCTGCACCCAGAATTCGACGCGGTCGATGCCGTTCGGCCCGGCCTCCGTCTCGTCGATCTGGGTCGAGAACTTCGCGCGATCGAGCTTGAGCGGCTTGAGTCTCGCCATTCACCGCCTTGTCGAGTTTCGCCGCCGCCGTGCGGCGCGCCTTCGACAGCGCGGCCGCAGTCGCGCGGTATTCGCGTCTCGGCCTTGTCGACTGCCGCCTGCAGCAGCTTGAGCCGCTCCTCGCCGGCATCGATCAGCGCGAGATCGGCCTGGAATTTCTGCGCCAGCGCCGCCAGCTCGTCGACCGGCACGTTGTATTTGCGGCCCGCGGCGCGCAGCGCGAACAGCCGCTCCTCGATCCGCTCCAGCTCGGCCGGATCGTAATCGGCGATCCGCAACGCGGTTTCGAGATGCGTGCGCGCTTCCTCCAGCGAATTGAGCGCGCTGTCGATCGACTTCACCGCCGGATCGATCAGTTGCGGAGCCTGCTGCGAGCGCCGCTCCAGCCGCCGCACCGCGCCTGACAATTCCGGCACCGGCGAATTCGCGCCTGCCAGCACGTCATAAGCTTCGCGCAGGTCGGTCGCGACTTTCTCCGCACCCATCATCGCGGCGCGGCGGTCGGCCAACGCGGTCTCCTCGCCGGCCTGCGGCGCGAGCTTGGTCAGCTCCTCGACCGAATGCCGCAGATAGTCGGCCTCGCGCTGCGCGCGCTCGACGCTGTCGCGATGCGCCTCCGCCGCTTCGACCGCGGCGCGGCGCGCGTCCCACAAGGCGGTGACGCGGCAGGCGTCGCCATCCAGGCCGCCAAAGGCGTCGAGCAGCCGGCGGTGCGTTCCGGCATCGATCAGCGCGCGGTCGTCATGCTGGCCGTGAATTTCGACCAGCGCTTCGCCGAGCTGCTTGAGGGTCTGCACGCTGACCGGCTGATCGTTGACGAAGGCCTTGGTGCGGCCGTCGGCAAACTGCACGCGGCGCACGATCAGATCGTCATCGGCCTCGATGCCGCTCTCTTTCAGCAGCGCGCGCACCGGATGCTTGCGCGCGATCTCGAACACCGCGGTCACCTGCCCCTGCTCCTGGCCCTGCCGCACCAGCGCGGCATCGCCGCGAGCGCCGAGCGCCAGCGCAAATGCATCGAGCAGGATCGACTTGCCGGCGCCGGTCTCGCCGGTGAGCACGGCAAGCCCGCCGACATAGTCGATGTCGAGCTTGTCGATCAGAACGATGTCGCGAATGGAAAGGCGGGAGAGCATGATTCGGCATCATCAAAGACGCCAATGGCCGGGACAAGTGCCACGACCGGGCCGCCCACAGGGCGGACCCGGTTGCCCGGCCACGACCCATGCGGGTAAATCGTGAGGCGAAACTACCCCAGCCCGACCTTCTTGAAGGCCCGGCTGATCCACGAGCCCTTGTTCTCGTGCGGTTCCTTGCCGCCGGATTTCACGAGGTTGTAGGCGTCCTTGTACCAGGGGCTGTCCGGGAAATTGTGGCCGAGCACCGCGGCCGCGGTCTGCGCCTCCGGCGCGATGCCGAGCGCCATGTAGCACTCGGTCAGCCGCATCAGCGCTTCCTCGACCTGGCGCGTGGTCTGATATCGGGTCACGACGATCTTGAAACGGTTGATCGCGCCGGGGAAATCCTTGCGGTCGAGGTAGTAGCGCCCGATCACCATTTCCTTGCCGGCGAGCTGGTCGCGCGCGACTTCGAGCTTTTGTTTCGCGGCGGTCGCGTATTCGCTGGTCGGATAACGCCGCACCACCTCCTCGAGCGCTTGCAGCGCCTGTTCGGTGCCCTTCTGGTCGCGATGCACGTCCGGGATCCCGTCGTAATAGGACGAGGCGATCAGGTACTGCGCATAGGCAGCGTCCGCGCTGCCGGGATGCAGCGTCACGTAACGCTTGGCCGACGTGATCGCTTCGTCGTACTCGCCGCCCTGGTAATAGGCATAGGCCGACATGATCAGCGATTTGCGCGCCCAGTCCGAATACGGATGCTGGCGATCGACTTCCTCGAACTTCTTGGCCGCCTCTTTCGAGTTCTTCTTCTCGTTGAGGATGTAAAGGCCCTCGTTGTAGAGCTTGTCGGCCGGCTCGTCGGGCAGCACCTTGTCCTTGTCGAACAGGTTGCAGCCGCCGAGCGCGACGCCGAGCGCTGCCGCCGCCAAAAGCGTCGTCAGGCTGCGCGTCGCGGCGCGACCAGATCCGGAGGTTGGAAAGCCTCATGTATCCCCCTGCTGACATCCTAAAATACCCTGATCAGCGGCCTGCTATTAAGGGCTGCATCCCGGCGTGATTAAGGCGGAAAAAGCGCTTGGTTTTCAGGACACTTCCGGCCCATAGGCCGGCGCGACCAGCCCGGTCGCAACGTCGGCATGACCCCGGATCGCGGGCCTTGGCCGCGGGCATATCGATCAGCCGCCACGCCGTCGGATCCGCCATCAGGGCCGACAGCACCGCGTGATTGAGGCGGTGGCCGCCGCTTTGAGCTGCGATAGCAGCCGAGCAGCGGCGCACCGGCGAGCGCGAGGTCGCCGAGCGCGTCGAGCGCCTTGTGGCGCACGAACTCGTCCGAGATAACGAAGGCCGGTCGGATTGAGGACGCGGTCGTCGGTCACGACCAGCGTGTTCTCGAAGGAGGCGCCGAGCGCGTAGCCGGCGTTCCAGAGGGTCGCCACGTCGCGCATGAAGCCGAAGGTGCGGGCGCGCGACAGTTCGCGGCGGAAGCTCGCCGGATCGATGTCGAGCGCGAAGGACTGCTTGCCGATCAGCTGGTTGGAGAATTCGATCTCGGCTTCGACCCGGAAGCCATGGGAATACGGCCGCAACTCGCCGACGCCATCGCCTTTGACGACGCGCACCGGCTTGAGCACTTCGATGCAGCGGCGCGGCGCGTTCTGCGTGACGATGCCGACCTGGTCGATCGCGGCGACGAAAGGCGCCGCGCTGCCGTCCATGATCGGCACTTCACGTGCCGTCGATCTCGACCAGAACGTTGTCGACGCCGAGCCCGCGCAGAGCGGCGAGCAGGTGTTCCGCGGTCGAGCACAGCGGCCCGCTTGAATCTCCGAGGACGGTGGCGAATTCGGTGGCGGTGACGGCGCGCACATCCGCCCTGATCTCCCGTTCGGGACGATCGGCGGTCGCGGTCCGCAGGAATGTGATGCCGCTATCCGGCGTCGGCCGGATGCAGCGTGACGGTGGCGGAGAGTCCGGAATGAACACCGACGCCGAAGACGGCGATGTGGTCGCGGAGCGTTGTCTGCTTAGCGCCCTTCATTCACCCTTCCGCACTGCGAGCGTGCCGTGCGGCCCCTTCCCCTTATTCCAAGCGGCCCGATTTGAGCCGTGTTTTCGACCAAGCTGCGATGGCCGGTCGTACGCGGACTTGACCTCCCCCGAAGTCAAAACCCTTGCACTGGCGCGAACTTAGGCGAGCAAGTGATTTGCTCAAAGTCACGGTTTCTTACGGACTATTACCCGTTTTTGCCGCAATTAAGCGGGTTTGAGTTCGGTTAATTCTTCCCTAACCTTACCTGCGACGGGACGCGCGGAAGGCGGATCAACGCTGCGCGGCTCGTGCGCAACAAAAAACTCAAGTTTCTCAGCAGGATAAAAACTGATGGCGGCGCGCTGATGGTAAAGGCCAGCGCGCCGCCGATCGTCTGTTCAGGTCGCCTGACGGCGCAGGAACGCCGGGATCTCGAGCTGATCCTCTTCCGAGGGGCTGTGGACAGCGTGCGTGCGGCCGTGGCTGTCCAGGCCCTGCGGAGCGGGTCGCGGCGCGTAGTCCGACACTGCCGGGCCTTCCGCCGGGCGCTGACGCACCGGCCGCTTGACCTGCGGCATGGCGTGCTGCGCCGGCTGCGGAACGTGAGCCGGCTCGTCGCGACGGCCAAGACCGACCGACGCAAGCCGCTGCATCAGCGACATGCGGCGCTTCTCCGGATGCTCGTCATCGAGCTCGCCACGGCTTGCCCTGATCTCATTCTGCGCCGGGACCGGCAGCTCATCGACGCGCGGCATGCGCGGGCGTGCGAAGCGGTGCACGTTCCGCGGCCGGCGGGATGAACGTCCTCGGCAGCGGCGCCTCGGTCTGCGTAGCGCGGTTCGGCAGGCTGCTCGAACAGCGACGGCTTGATGGCCGGCATCGGCCGGATCGCGACGTCCTCGATCCCAGTTGGCGGAAGGATCGCGGCGGCAACCGCCGCATGCGCGGCATCCTCGATCCTCGCCGCCGGAGCATATTCCCGCGCGACGGCTGGAACGCGGCTCACGGGTCCGTTCGGTGGCGCGGCGCGCTTCGCTGCGCAGCTTGTTGGTGATCTCGGCGGCGCGCGTTTCGGCCGGAGTCGGCTTTTGCGCGGCACCGGCGGTGTCGATGCCGGTCGCCACCACGGAGCACGCGGATGATGCCTTCGAGGCTCTCGTCGAAGGTGGCGCCGACGATGATGTTGGCGTCCTGGATCGACCTCCCCGCGGATGCGGGTCGCGGCTTCATCGACTTCATAAAGCGTGAGGTCTTTGCCGCCGGTGATCGAGATCAGCAGGCCTCTGGCGCCCTTCATCGATGCATCGTCGATCAGCGGATTGGTGATCGCGGCCTCGGCGGCGGTGATCGCGCGCTTCTCGCCGGACGCTTCGCCGGTGCCCATCATCGCCTTGCCCATCTCGCTTCATCACCGCGCGGACGTCGGCGAAGTCGAGATTGATCAGGCCTTCCTTGACCATCAGGTCGGTGATGCAGGCGACGCCCGAATAGAGCACCTGGTCGGCCATCGCGAAGGCGTCGGCGAAGGTGGTCTTTTCGTTGGCGACCCGGAACAGGTTCTGGTTCGGGATGATCAGCAGCGTATCGACATGCTTCTGCAGTTCGATGATGCCGGCTTCGGCATAGCGCATGCGGCGGGCGCCTTCGAACTGGAACGGCTTGGTGACGACGCCGACCGTCAGGATGCCGAGCTCGCGGGCGACGCGGGCGACGACGGGCGCGGCGCCGGTGCCGGTGCCGCCGCCCATGCCGGCGGTGACGAAGACCATGTGCGCGCCGGTAAGATGATCGCGGATCTCGTCGATCACCTCTTCCGCTGCGGCGCGGCCGACCTCGGGCTGCGAGCCGGCGCCGAGTCCTTCGGTGACCTGCGATGCCCATCTGCACGATGCGCTCGGCCTTGGACATGGTCAGCGCCTGCGCGTCGGTATTGGCGACGACGAAGTCGACGCCCTGCAAGCCCGGCCGTGATCATGTTGTTGACCGCATTGCCGCCGGCGCCGCCGACGCCGAACACGGTGATGCGCGGCTTCATCTCACGGATGTCTGGGATCTTCAGATTGATGCTCATGGTTGCCTCTTCATGCGCGGGCTGGGCTGCATGCCGCCGCTCCGCCGGTCCGCCACCGGCCTCGCGGTGATGTTGTCATCTGGTCAGAAGCTCTCGCGCAGCCATCGTCCGACCTTGCGCATGTAGCCGCCCGTTCCCGTCATCAGCTGCCGCGTTCGCCGCGGTTCGAAATGTTCGAGATGCGCCGCCTGCGGGTAGACCAGCAGTCCCGCCGCGACCGCGAAGGCCGGCCCTTTCGCCGCATCCGGTAAACCGGCAAGGCCGAGCGGACGCCCGATCCGCACCGGCCGTTCGAGAATTCGCGCCGCGAGATCGGACAAGCCAGACCAGCTGGCATGCGCCGCCGGTGAGCACGACACGCGCCGCGCGGCTCAGCCGCAAAGGGCGAGCTTGCAAGTCGATCGCGCACCATTTCGAGGATTTCCTCGACGCGCGGCTTGATCATGTTCACGATTGTTGCCCGGGAGACGAACTGCGGCGGTTCACGATCATCGTCTCCGACCGGAGGCACGGTGATCATGTCGCGATCATCCGAATCCACCGGCCAGAACACTGCCATAAAACGTCTTGATTCGCTCAGCATCCGAGACCCGGGCGTTCAGACCGCGCGCCAGATCCATGGTCACGTGATGGCCGCCCAGCGCGAAGCCGTCGGCATGGACGAAGCGGCCGCCCGAGAACACGGCCATGGTCGTGGTGCCGGCGCCCATGTCGATCACGGCGGCGCCGAGATCGGACTCGTCGTCGGCCAGGACCGACAGCCCGGCCATATAGGGCGAGGCCACCATGGCCTCGACTTCCAGATGGCTGCGCTCGACCGTGAGCATCAGGTTGCGCACGGTCGCGACGTCGGCGGTGACCATGTGCATGTCGACGCCGAAGCGGCGGCCGAGCATGCCGCGCGGATCGCGGATGCCGTTGGCGGCGTCGAGCGCATAGCCGATCGGCAGCGAATGCAGCACCGCGCGGCCGTCGCGCACGACGTGGCGGCTCGCCGCCGCGAGCACGCGGGCGATGTCGCCGTCGCCGACCGAGTTGCCGGCAAGATCGATGCTGGCGTTGAAGCGCTCGCTGCCCGGCCGGCCGCCGGAGAGCGACACGACCACCGATTCAATCTGAACCTCGGCGCGGCTTTCGGCGAGATCGATCGCCTGGCGGATCATCTCCTCGGCGGCGACAAGGTCGATCACCCTGCCGGCCTTCATGCCGCGCGAGGCGGTGTGGCCGAAGCCGATAATCTCGACGCCGTGGCTGCGCCGGCGCAGCACGTCCTGCGGCGGCCTGGGTGCGAGGCGGGCGATCATGCAGACGATCTTGCTGGTGCCGATATCGAGCGCGGCCACCAGTGGCGGCGCGCTTGGGCGATACCGGCTTCATCTTGGGGGTCAGGCCGAAATGGAGCACGGTCATGCGGCGCCCCCTTTCCTTGGCCGGCTTTCTTCGGCTTCATCGCTTCGGTGCGCACGGCAGCCGCCTCGTCGGACAGCCGCACGGTGACGCGATCTGGCTGGCGCAGATCGACGATCAGGATGTCGCGCGACAGCAGTTTCTTGGTGCGGTCGAGCGCGACCAGCGTCTGCAGCGCTTCCTCGACGTCGTCGTCCGGCAGCTTGACGTCGATGCCGCCCTTGAGCCGCATGTTCCAGCGCCGCTGCGCAACCAGCACCGAGGCCTCGACCTCGGTGCGGATCAGCGGATAGCGCGCCAGCATGGTCGAGAAAATCGCGCGCCTTGATCCGCGCGCCCTCGCCGACCACGAGCGGCAGGCCGGCGTAGCGCAGTCCGGTAAATTCCTCGAGCACGGTGCCGTCGGTCGCGATCACGTGCATGCGGCCGTCTTTCTGCCAGAGCGCGAAGCGGCGCGCGCTCCTTGATGTCGATCTGCAGCCGGCCGGGATAAAGCTTCGAGCACGGCGGCGTCGGCGATCCACGGATTGGCAGCGAGCGTGCGTCGCGTCGCGGACGCGTCGAGGCAACAGCAGCGACGAGTTCTCGTTGATGCCGGCCAGCGCCAGGATCGTGCTGCGGCTCAATTCCTTTTCACCCGACAGCGATACCTGCTCGATGCGGAAGCCCGAGCGATTGGCGAGCCCGTCGCAAGCGCGCTGGAATTCGGCGGCGACGTCGCTGACGTGGCCGCCGGCGATGGCGCCATAGGTGACGCTGGCGACAATGATTGTCGCTGCCGTAAGCGAGCCAACGCCGCGCGGCGGATCGAATTCAGTCAGCCGCGTGATGATGCGGCGGCCCGCGCGCGCGAAGCGGCCGGTGAACCGGTCACTGAACGTGAGCGCGTGAGCGAGGCGTCGCGGACGATCCATCGCAGGCTTTCGGTGTGCGAAATGGTCCCCAGCGCGCCATAACTTCCAAGACGCGCATGAACGCGCTTGTGGGCGCGGCCCCGCCTGCACAAGGGCGCGGCAGGGCAGTCTTCAGGGGATTTGGTAAACGATTAGTAAAATTCAGCGAAAATGCCGGGA
This sequence comes from uncultured Alphaproteobacteria bacterium, assembly GCA_963847325.1. Classification (GTDB taxonomy): domain Bacteria; phylum Pseudomonadota; class Alphaproteobacteria; order Rhizobiales; family Xanthobacteraceae; genus Pseudolabrys. Next base: position 554,710 of record CAWJZD010000008.1, on the reverse strand, counting down.
AACCGCTTAGGCCTACCGGTTCAGCGAGGCGTCCTCGACCATCCAGGCGGCCAGTTCGGGGAAGCTCATGCCGGCGTGTTGCGCCATCTCGGGCACCAGCGAGGTCCCGGTCATGCCGGGCTGGGTGTTCACTTCGAGGCAGGCGAGCCCCGCCATGCCTTTGCTGTCGTCCCAGCGGAAATCGGAGCGGGTGACGCCGCGGCAGCCGAGTGCGCGATGCGCCTCGAGCGACAGCCTGCGGCACTCCTCGTAGATGTCGGCCGGGATCGGCGCCGGCAGCAGATGCTTCGAGCCGCCCGGCGCGTATTTCGCCTCATAATCGTAAAAGCGCACCGTCGGCACGATCTCGATCACGCCGAGCGCCTTGTCGCCGATCACCGCGGAGGTCAGCTCCTTGCCGGCGATGTAAGGCTCGAGCATCACCGTATCGCCGAACGTCCAGTCGCTGCGGGTGAGCTCCTGCGGCGGATGCTTGTGATCGGCCTGCACGATGAAGACGCCGACGCTGGAGCCTTCGGCGATCGGCTTGATGACATAGGGCGGCGGCAAGAGATGCGCGGCGCCGCGCTCTCGCCGTGACGCGATCATGCCGCCGGGTACGGGGACGTTGGCCGCTTTGAGCACCGACTTGGCGAGGTCCTTCTGCATGGCGAGCGCGGACGCGAGCACGCCCGAATGCGAATACGGAATGCCGAGAATTTCCAGCATGCCTTGCAGCGTGCCGTCCTCGCCGGGCCGGCCGTGCAGCACGTTGAGCGCGACGTCGGGCTTGAGCTGGCGCAGCGTGGCGGCGATCTCGGGCGTGACATCGACGCGGGTGACCTTGTAGCCGCCGTGCTTCTCGAGCGCGTCAGCGCAGGCCTTGCCGGAATTGAGCGACACCTCGCGCTCCGCCGACCAGCCGCCCATCAGTACCGCGACGTGTTTCATGCGATCTTAACTTTCGGGTCATCGCCAACTCCATTCTTAATTTCCCATTCCAGCTCGACGCCGGAATTCGCCTTCACCCGCTCGCGCACGGTCTCGCCGAGCGTTTCGATATCCTTCGCGGTGGCGTCGCCGAGATTGAGCAGAAAATTGCAGTGCAAGTCCGAAACCTGGGCGGCGCCGATTGTAAGCCCGCGGCAGCCGGCGGCATCGATCAGTTGCCAGGCCTTCTGCCCCGGCGGATTCTTGAAGGTCGAGCCGCAGGTCTTGGTGCGCGGCTGGCTCGCTTCGCGCTTCCTCTTGATCTCGGCCATCTCGGCGGCGATCGCCTCCGGGTCGCCGGCGCGGCCCTGAAACAGCGCCTCGGTGAAGATCACATCGTCCGGCACGCCGGAATGGCGATACGAAAAGCCCATGTCGGCATTCGTGTAGGTGCGGACGTTGCCGGCGCGGTCGACGCCGCGCGCCTCGATCAGAACGTCCTTGGTCTCGCCGCCATAGGCGCCGCCATTCATGCGCAACGCGCCGCCGATCGAGCCGGGAATGCCGGACAGAAACGCGAGACCCGCGACACCGGCTGGCTGCGCGGCGCGCGCCACCATGACGTCGAGCATCGCGGTGCCGGCGCGCACTTTGTGGCCGTCCTCGACCTTGACCTCATTGAAGCCGCGGCCGAGCCGCACCACCACGCCAGGCACGCCGCCGTCGCGAATGATCAGGTTCGAGCTGGCGCCGATCACGGTGAGCGGGATATCTGCGGACAGGTTCTTCAGGAAATAGCTGAGGTCGGCTTCGTCGGCCGGCATGTAGAACGCCTGCGCCGGCCCGCCGGTGCGAAACCAGCTCACGGTCGAGAGCGGCTGGTTGGCGAGGAGCCGGCCGCGCAGTTCCGGCATCTGCGCTCTGAGCTGCGGGACGATGTCGGGGAAAGCCATCTAGCCGAGCGCCTTCAGTTCGCCGGGCAGCGCCGCGGCCCATTGGGTGATGTTGCCGGCGCCGAGCAGCACGACATAGTCGCCCGGTTTCGCCATGCCTTTCACGATGCCCGCGAGCTTGTCGGCGCCGTCGAGCGGCACGACGCGGCGATGGCCGCGCGCACGCAGCGCGGCGACCAGGCTGTCGCGGTCGGCGCCTTCGATCGGCTGCTCACCGGCGGAATAGACGTTGGCGACGATCACCGCGTCGGCGTCGTTGAAGCAGGTGGAGAACGGCTCGAACAGGCTCTTGAGCCGCGTATAGCGGTGCGGCTGCACCACCGCGATCACCTGACCCTTGGTGGACTCGCGCGCGGCCTTGAGCACCGCCGCGATCTCGACCGGATGGTGGCCGTAATCGTCGATGATTGCCGCGCCGTTCCATTCGCCGACGCGGGTGAAGCGGCGCTTGACGCCGCCGAACTTCAACAGCGCGGCGCGGATGCGATCGTCGGCAATCCCGAGCTCATGAGCGACCGCGACGGCCGACGTCGCGTTGAGCGCGTTGTGGCGGCCCGGCATCGGCAGTTCGAGGTCGCGGATGCGATGAACTTCCTTGCCGTCGTGATCGCGGAACAGCACGGAAAATTTCTGCTGCCCGCCGGTATTGTCGAGATCGACCAGGCGCACATCGGCCTGGGTGTTCTCGCCATAGGTGACGATGCGCCGGTCGGTGATACGGCCGACCAGGCGCTGCACGATCGGATGATCGGTGCACATCACGGCAAAACCGTAGAACGGCACATTGCCGACGAAATCGACAAAGGCCTCCTGCACGGCGGCGAAGGTCTTGAAGTAATCGAGATGCTCGGCATCGACATTGGTCACAATGGCGATGTCGGCGGGAAGTTTCAGGAACGTGCCGTCCGAACTCGTCGGCCTCGACCACCATCCAGTTGCCGGCGCCGAGCCGGGCATTGGTGCCGTAGGCATTGATGATGCCGCCATTGATGACGGTCGGGTCGAACCCGCCGGAATCGAGCAGCGCGGCGACCATGGACGTTGTCGTGGTCTTGCCATGGGTGCCGGCGACGGCGACGCAGCTTTTCAGCCGCATCAGCTCGGCCAGCATCTCGGCGCGGCGCACCACCGGCAGGCGGCGCGCCCGCGCCGTCACCAGCTCGGGATTGTCCGGCTTGATCGCCGAGGAGACGACCACGACATGCGCGCCGTCGATATTCTCCGGCTTGTGGCCGATCGCGACCTTGGCGCCCTGCTCGCGCAGCCGTTTTGACATTGGCGTTGTCGGCCGCGTCCGAGCCGGAGACCGTATAGCCGAGATTGATCAGCACCTCGGCGATGCCGCTCATGCCGATGCCGCCAATGCCGACGAAATGCACCGGCCCGATATCACGCGGCATCTTCATGGAATCGTCCTTGGCCTCGTCGTCGTCAGCCCGGCTTTAGGCCGCGCTGTGGCGGCTTTGTCAAATACCGGCCACCTTCATCACTAATTCCGCCAGCCGCTCGCTGCCGTCGAGCACGCCGACCGAACGTGCATTCGCAGCCATGCGGCCAAGCCGATCAGAATCCTTTAGCAGCGTAGTTAGTTCCGCTGCCACGCGCTGGGGGGTGAAATCCGGCTGCTCGATGATGACCGCGCCGCCGGCACGCTCGACCACGCGGGCATTGTTGAGCTGATCCTGATCGAGCGCATTGGGCAGCGGCACGAAGATTGCCGGCCGGCCGATTGCCGTGACCTCCGCGACTGTCGACGCACCGGAGCGCGACACCACCAGGTGGCTGTCCGCGATGCGAGCCGGCAGGTCGGTGAAGAAATCCGCGACTTCGGTATCGATGCCGATTTTTTCATAGGGAGTTCGCACCCGTCCCCGATCTTCCCCGCGAACCTGCTGCACGATTGAAAGCCGGTTGCGTAACGCCGGGTCGAGCAAGGCAATCGCCTGGGGCATCACGTCGGCAAAGACCTTGGCGCCCTGGCTGCCGCCGAACACGATGAGGCGCAACGTGTCGTTGGCGCGAGGCGCATCGTAGCGCGTGCTTGCTGCAGCGATGACATTGGGCCGCACGGGTGTGCCGACCAATGTCACCTTTGATTTGAGAGTTGGATCGAGCAGTGCGATCTCGGTAAAGCTCGAGCCGATCGCGGTGACGCGCGGCGCCAGCATCCGGTTGGCGCGGCCCATCACCGAATTCTGCTCGTGCAGCAGGGTTGGAATGCCGCGCAGCGTCGCCGCCTTGAGCGGCGGCACGGTCGGATAGCCGCCGAAGCCGACCACGGCTGCGGGCTTGAGCCTGCCGAGCAGCGACCACGACTTGGCGAAGCCGAGGCCGAGCATTGTCGCGGTGCGCGCATAAGCCAGCGGGCTTCGCCCGCGCAAGGTCGCGCTCGGGATGATGTGGGTGCTCTCCGCCGGAAAATCGCCGCTATAGCGCTCGACCCGCTCGTCCGTCGCAAGCGCGATGCGAACGCCGCGCTTTTTCAGCGCCACCGCGGCGGCCTGGGCGGGAAAGAGATGCCCGCCGGTGCCGCCGGCGCAGAGAAGGATGAGTGGATTGGTGACCATGCTCAGCTTTTGCTCGGTCATCATGAGGTACTGACGTATGCGGCCTCATGATGACGGGCCTAGGTTGGCGCAAGGGCGGCGTGAGGCGCAAGCAGGGCCGAACGAGGCTGCTCGCGGGTCAGCGCCAGCAGCATGCCGATGCCGTAGGCTAGCGACAGCATCGAGGAGCCGCCATAGGAGATGAACGGCAGGGTCATCCCCTTGGCCGGGATGAGGTGCAGGTTCACCGACATATTGATGGCGGACTGCATGCCGAACAGCATGGCGAGCCCGGTCGCCGCGAAGCGCGCGAACGGATCCTCGTTGCGCAGCGCGCGCATCAGCGCGCGAATGACGATGAATGCGAACAGCGCGACCAGCACGAGGCAGAGCGCGACGCCGAATTCTTCGGCGGCGACTGCAAAGACAAAGTCGGTGTGGCTCTCGGGCAGGATGCGCTTGACGGTGCCCTCGCCCGGGCCCTGCCCGAACCAGCCGCCGCGCATGAAGCTCTCGGTCGCGATGTCGATGTTGAAGCTGTCGCCCGAGGCCGGATTGAGGAAGCGCTGAATGCGGCGCGTGACGTGCGGCACCGTGTAGTAGGCGCCGATCAGGCCGATCATCGCCGTGCCGGCGAGCCCGAACACCCAAACGAGCCGCATGCCGGCCATGAAGAACAGCGCACCCCACACAAGAAGGATCAGCATGGTCTGGCCGAAGTCCGGCTGCATGACGAGCAGCGAGACGACAAGGCCAAGCAGCGACAGCGCGATGGCGTTGGTCGGCATTTCCGGCCGCTTGGCGGATTCCGCGAACAGCCAGGCAACGATGATGACGAAAGCGGGCTTGAGAAATTCCGACGGCTGGATGTTGACGCCGGCGAGCACCAGCCAGCGCCGCGCGCCTTTGATCTCCGGTACCGAAATATGGGGTCGCTGCGACCATGATGACGCTGAGCGCGAACACGATCAGCGACATTCGACGGATCTGGCGCGGCGACAGGAACGAGACCGCGAGCAGGATCGCGATCGACGGCAGAAGATAGATGATGTGGCGGTTGACGAAGAAGAACGGCTCAAGCCCGAGCCGCCCGGCGACCGGCGGCGAGGCCGCGAGCGAAAGCACGACGCCGGCGAGGAGCAACGCGCCGATCGCCATCAGCGTGTAGCGGTCAACCGTCCACCACCATTCGCCAAACGGCGTGCGGGTCGCGCGCGAAACCATTGGAGTCCCCAGTAGAGGGCCAAGGTGGCGGCTTGTGGTTTATGGAGGGTTAAGAGGCGGGCCCTGCCGCTTTGGCGGCCGCAACGCCGGGCAATGCCAGCACGATGTCGCGGAAGGCTTTGCCGCGGATTTCGAAGTTCTTGTACTGGTCGAATGAAGCGCAGGCCGGCGACAGCAGCACGACCGGCTCCTTGCAGGCCGGAGCCGTGTGCATCGCGAGTTGCGGCGTCGATCGCGGCGGAGAGTACCTCGTTGGTCTCGTAAGGCACCTTGCCTTCCAGCGTCTGGGCGAAGTCCGGCGCCGCCTCGCCGATCAGATAGGCCTTGCGGATCTTCGGGAAGAACTGCTCCAGCGAGGTGATGCCGCCGGTCTTGGCCTTGCCGCCGGCGATCCAGAAAATGTCGTCGAAACTCGCCAGCGCCTTCGCCGCGGAATCCGCATTGGTGGCCTTGGAATCGTTGACATAGAGCACGGCGCCGAGCCGGCCGACCTCTTCCATGCGGTGCGGCAGGCCGGGAAACGTGATCAGCGCTTTCTGGATGGTGCCAAAATCGAGGTTGAGCGCCTGCGCCGCGGCAATGGCGGCCGCCGCGTTCTGCGCATTGTGGACGCCACGCAGCGAGGCGATGCCGGCAAGCTGCGCGACCGCAAAGGCCCCGCCGCCGCTGCCGCCGATAACGCGCGTGCCATCGACATAGAGGCCGTCGCGCAGCGGTCCGGTCACCGAGACGCGCACGACCTTCTTGCCGGCGCGGCTGATGCGCTCGGCGGTGAGACGCGTGTAGCGATCATCGACCGCGACCACCGCGGTACCGTTCGGCTCGATCGAGGCTGGCACCAGCGCTTTCAACGCGGCGTAATTGTCCATGGTGCCGTGACGGTCGAGATGGTCCTCCGTCACGTTGAGCAGGATGCCGATCGTCGGTTTGAGCGAGGGCGTGAGATCGGTCTGATAGGACGAGATCTCGATCACATAGGCACGGTTGGGACCGAACGGCTCGAGCGCGAGGATCGGCACGCCGATATTGCCGCCCATCTGCACGTCGAAGCCGGCGCCGCGCAGGATATGCGCCGTCAGCGCCGTGGTGGTCGACTTGCCGTTGGTGCCGGTGATGGCGACGAACAGCGCGCCGGGCGCAGTCGCGGCGCGCTCGCGGCAGAACAATTCGATGTCGCCGATGATCTCGACCTCGGCCTCGCGCGCCTTGCTCACCACCCAGTGCGGACGCGGATGGGTGAGCGGCACGCCGGGCGAGAGCACCAGCGCTGAAATATTCGACCAGTCGGTGGTGCGAAGATCGTCGGTATGGAGACCCGCGGCCTCCGCGTCGGCGATACGCGCCGTGTCATCGTCGAAGCAGACGACATTGGCGCCGCCGGTTTTCAGCGCCTGCGCGCTGGCAAGGCCCGAGCCGCCGAGCCCGAACAGGGCGACGGTTTTGCCGGCGAAGCACGTAACCGGGATCATTTATCTCAGCTTCAGCGTGGCGAGCCCCGCGAGCGCCAGCACCACGGCGACGATCCAGAACCGGATCACGATCTGCGGCTCGGTCCAGCCCATCTGCTCGTAGTGATGATGGATCGGCGCCATCTTGAAGACGCGCTTGCCGGTCAGCTTGAACGAGACGACCTGCACGATCACCGACACCGCTTCGAGCACGAACAGCCCGCCGACCACGGCGAGCACGATCTCATGCTTGGTCGCGACGGCGATGGCGCCGAGCATGCCGCCGAGCGCGAGCGAGCCGGTGTCGCCCATGAAGATCGAGGCCGGCGGCGCGTTGAACCAGAGGAAGCCGAGGCCCGCGCCAATCACCGCGCCGCATAACACTGCGAGCTCGCCGGTGCCGGGCACGTAGCGGATCTGCAGATAGTCGGCGAACACCGCATTGCCGGCGAGATAGGCGACAAGGCCGAACGTCGCCGCCGCGATCATCACCGGCACGATGGCGAGGCCGTCCAGCCCGTCGGTGAGATTGACCGCATTGCCGGCGCCGACGATCACGAACGCGCCCATCACGACGAAGAACCAGCCGAGATTGATCATCGCGTCCTTGAAGAACGGAAAGACCAGCGAAGTCGCCGACGCGCCGCGGCCGAGCTTCATCAGGACGAGGCACGCGACTGCAGCGATGATGAATTCCAATGCCAGCCGCGCCTTGCCGGAAATGCCGGCGTGGGTCTGTTTCGTGACTTTCAGGTAGTCGTCATAGAAGCCGATCATGCCGAAGCACATCGTCACGCCGAGCACGACCCAGACGTAGGGGTTGAGCGGATTGGCCCACAGCACAGTCGAGACCAGGATGCCGGAGAGGATCATCAGCCCGCCCATGGTCGGCGTGCCGCGTTTGGTCACCAGATGCGATTGCGGGCCGTCGTCGCGGATCGGCTGGCCCTTGCCCTGGCGCACCCGCAACATGTCGATGATCGGGCCGCCGAACAGGAACACGAACACCAAGGCGGTGACGGTCGCGCCCCCGGTGCGGAAGGTGATGTAGCGAAAGACGTTGAGGAAATTGACCTGGCTCGAAAACTCGGTCAGCCAATAAAACATCGGTTCAAACCTGTCGCGATCAGGCCTGCTCGAGCGCCGCCTGCCGGGGGAATTTCCGTTCCAACGCCTTGACGATCGGCCCCATCTTCGAGCCGAACGAGCCTTTGACCATTATCGCGTCGCCGGCGCGGACCGCGTCAAGCACGGCGGACTCAAGCGCCGCCGACGTCTCGGCATAGCCGCCCCGCCGCGATGATGGAAGAGCATCCCACAGGCTTTTCATCAGTGGGCCGCTGCAAAATACCAGATCGACGCGATTTTCCTGCACGGCGTCGCTGATCTGGCCGTGTAATTCCGGCCCCTGCGCGCCCAGTTCCAGCATGTCGCCGACGACCGCGATCCGGCGTCCGCGTGACCCGGTGGTGGCCTGCCCGAGCAGCGCCAGCGCGGCGCGCATCGACGCGGGGTTGGCGTTGTAGCTCTCGTCGATCAGCAGCGCTGTGCCGCCCGGCACCGCCAGGGTGATGCGGGTGCCGCGGCCGGTAGCGGGCTCCAACCGGCTTAGCGCCAGCGCCGCCAACGCAAGATCGGCGTGCGCCAGCGAGGCCGCCGCCAGAACCGCGAGCGAATTGAGCGCAAGGTGCTTGCCCGGCGCGCCGAGCTTGTAGGTGACGTCGGCGCCGAGAATATTGGCCTGCACGCAGGAGCATTCGTCTTTCAGCGCGACCTTGACCAGGCGCGCCTCGGCCTGCACGTGCTCGCCGAACCCGACGATATGTGAGACGCCGGCGTCCTTCGCCGCGCGCGCAAGCTGGTCGAACTGCGCGCTGTCGCGATTGATCAACGCGGTGCCGCCCGGCTCGACGCCGAGGAAGATTTCCGCCTTGGCCTCGGCGATCTTCTCGAGCGTGCCGAAGAATTCCAGATGCACCGGCGCAATAGTGGTGACGATCGCAACATGCGGCCGCGCCATCTTGACCAGCGGCGTGATTTCGCCGGCGTGGTTCATGCCGATCTCGAACACGGCATATTTCGCGCTTTGCGGCAGCCGCGCCAGCGAGAGCGGCACGCCCCAATGATTGTTGTAGGAGGCAGCGGAAGCGTGCGTTTCGCCGTCGGCGGAGAGCGCGAGCCGCAGCGCCTCCTTGGTCGAGGTCTTGCCGACCGAACCGGTGACCGCGATGACCTGCGCCTGCGAACGCGCACGGGCGGCACAGCCGAGATCGCGCAAGCCTTCGAGCACGTCCTCGACAATGAGGAGCGGCGCATCGGCGGGAAAGCTGCCGCGTTTCTCGCGCGACACGACGGCAAGGCCTGCGCCGGCGCCCAGCGCCTGTGGCACGAAGTCATGGCCGTCACGGACATCGCCCTTGATGGCGAAAAATGCGTCGCCGCGGTCGAGCGTGCGGGTATCGATGGAGATGCCGGCGATCGTTTCCGGCAGAGCGCCCTGCCGTTCGGCGCGCATTGCCGCGGCCATGTCGGCGGTGGCCCAGAGCGCGGTCACTGCGCCTTCTCCTTCAAGGTCTCCACCACCGTATCCTGGTCGCTGAATGGCAGAACGCGGTCGCCGACAATCTGGCCGCTTTCGTGGCCTTTGCCCGCGATCAGCAGTACGTCGCCCGCTTTCAACTCGGCAATGCCGGCGCGGATCGCCTCCCGCCGGTCGCCGATTTCGACCGCGCCCGGCGCGTCCTTGAGAATTTCAGCGCGGATCGTGGCGGGCTTTTCGCTGCGCGGATTATCGTCAGTGACGATGACGCGGTCGGCGAGATCGGCCGCGATTGCGCCCATCAATGGCCGCTTGCCCTTGTCGCGGTCGCCGCCGCAGCCGAACACGACCGCGAGCGAGCCGCGCGCGTAAGGCCGCAGCGCCTCCAGCGCCTTGGCGAGCGCGTCCGGCTTGTGCGCGTAATCGACAAAGATCGGCGCGCCGTTCTTGTCACCGGCAAGCTCGAGCCGGCCCTTGGCGCCGACGAGATGTTCGAGCGCGGCAAATACCTTGTCGGGATCGCTGCCGGTCGAGATCGCAAGACCGGCCGCGACCAGCGCGTTCTCGACCTGGAAGGCGCCGACCAGCGGCAGCTTCAGCACATAGGGGCGGCCGGCGTAAGCAATCGCAACCTTCTGCGCGAAGCCCTCGATCGCGACGTCGATCAGCTGGATCGGGTTGCCGGCCTTGCCGGCCATGAACAGCTTGAGGCCGCGGGCTTTGGCGGCGCCGACAACAGCGTCGGCATGTTCATGATCGACATTGATCACTGCTGTTCCACCCTCGACCACGAGCGCCTCGAACAGACGCAGCTTGGACTGCAAATAATGTTGGATGGTCGGATGGTAATCCATGTGATCGCGCGACAGATTTGTGAACGCGCCCGCGCTCACCCGTACGCCGTCGAGCCGATGCTGGTCGAGGCCGTGTGACGAGGCCTCAAGCGCGAGATGCGTGATGCCCTCGCCCGCCAGCCGGTCGAGCGTCTTGTGCAGCTCGATCGGATCGGGCGTCGTCAGCGAGCCGTAAATCTCTTCTTTCGGCGTGACGACACCGATGGTGCCGATGCTCGCCGCCTGATGGCCGAGCGCGGCCCAGATCTGCCGCGTGAAGGAGGCGACGGACGTTTTACCGCTGGTGCCGGTGACGGCAGCGATGGTGGCGGGCTGGCGCGGATAAAACTTCGCCGCGGCCAGCGCGAGGGCGCGGCGGACGTTCTGGACCCGGATAAAAACGGTGCCGGCAGGCAGATCGGCGATTGGCTTTTCCGACGCCACCGCAGCGGCGCCCGCCCCGACCGCCAACTTGGCGAAATGCGCACCGTCCGCCTTGGCCCCTGCGATGGCAAAGAACAGAAAGCCCTTACCGACCTTGCGGCTGTCGAAAGCGAGCCCTGCAATCTCACGATCGGCGAAGGCGCCGGCATAGTCTTCAGGCAGGAGCGCGGCGAGCTTCACTGCTGGCCTTTGGTGCTCGCAAGGATGAGCTGGTCCGCCGGCGGCAGATCGAAGCGCGGCGCAATGTTGAGCAGCGGCGCGACGCGCTCCACCACGCGCGCGCCGACCGGCACGGCGTTCCAGCCCGAGGTGGCGAAGCCGTGGGTTTCCTTGAGGCCTTGCGGCTCATCCAGCATGATCAAAAGCATGTAGCGCGGTTTATCAGCCGGCATGATGGCGGTGAAACTGGTCAAGAGTTTGGTCTTGGAGTAGCGGCCGCCGACCACCTTCTCCGCCGTGCCGGTTTTGCCGCCGATATAATAGCCGCGCACATTGGCCTTGGATGCGGTTCCCTTTTCGACGTTCAGCCGCATCAGGTAGCGGATTTTCTCGCTGGTATCCGGCTTGATGACGCGCTTGGCGAGCTTCATCGCATCGGTATCGCTTCGCTTGAGGAAGGTCGGCGGGATCAGATAGCCGCCGTTCACCAGGGCGGAGATGCCCATCACGGCCTGCAGCGGCGCCACCGAGAGGCCGTGGCCGAACGCGATGGTCACCGTGTTGAGCTCGCCCCAGTTGCGCGGCGCCAGCGGCTCGGCGCTTTCCGGAATCTCGGTGCGCAGCCGGTCGGTCTGACCGAGCTTCTTGAGGAACTGCTTGTGGTGCTCGACGCCGAGCGCGAGCGCCATCTTGGCGGTGCCGATATTGGAGGAGTGCGTATAGATCTCCGGCACGTTCAGGATGCGCTTTTGCGCGTGGAAGTCGCTGATGGTGAACTTGCCGTAGCGCAGCGGAAACCGCGCGTCGAAACGCGAGTCGAGATTGATCTTGCCGCTGTCGAGCGCCATCGCCACCGTCAGCGTCTTGAAGGTCGAGCCCATCTCGTAGACGCCGGTGGTGAGCCGGTTGATCCGGGTCGGATCGAGCGCCTCGCGCGGATTGTTCGGATCGTAATCCGGCTCCGACACCATCGCGACGATCTCGCCGGTATTGACGTCGGCGATCACCCCGGATGCGGCGATGGCTTTGAACTTTTCCTTGGCGGCGGCGAGCTCCTCGCGCAACACATATTGCACGCGCAGATCGACCGCGAGCTCGACCGGATTTTGCAGACGGTCGGTCGCAAGCCCCGCCATGTGCAAGGCCGCGAGCCCCTGCCCGTCGAGCCACTTCTCGATTCCGGCGATGCCCTGGTTGTCGATGTTCACGTGCCCCAGCAGGTGCGACACCACCGGGCCGTTCGGATAGATGCGACGGTTCTCGGTGAGGAAGCCGACGCCGGGAATGCCGAGCCGGTATACCGCCTTCTGCTGCTCCGGCGAGATTTCGCGCTTGAGCCAGGCGAAGCCGCGCTTCGATGCGAGCCGGTCGCGGACCTCCGCGGTATCGAGCTCCGGAATTTCTGCTGTCAGCAACTCGGTTGCTTCGTCGACATCGATCAGCTTGCGCGGCTCGGCAAACAGCGACGGCGTCTTCACATCGGTCGCGATGATCAGGCCGTTGCGATCGAAAATATCCGGCCGCGCGGTCGACACCGCTTCGCGAGCCACGCTGTGCTTGGTGACATGCGCCTCGCTCAGCGAGGCGAACCAGACCAGCCGTCCCGCGATCACGCCATAGACGAGTGTGAACACGACAACGATGAGGCCAAGCCGGGCCTTGGCTTTGACAGCGCGATCGACATTCGCGCCGTAAAGCAGCGAGCGCACCAGACGCTGCCAGCGGCTTTCGACCGGCTTCATCGCGGCATCCCCGGAATGCTGCCGGTCGGGAACGGATCGGGCCCGCCCAGCATCGCGCCGATCGGGTCGCGCTGCGGCTCAGGCCGCTTCGGCCGCTCGGGAAGCTGCTCGAAATTGTCGAACTGAACGGGATCGATCGGGCGGAGCGAAAGGTGCCGCTTTACCAGCGCTTCGATGCGCGCCGGGGTCTCGAGCCTGGCGGCCTCGGCGCGCAACAGCGCAATCGCGTCGCGCTCGCGGCGGATCTCATTGCGTACCTTGGCGACGCGCTCGGCCTGCAGCGTTGAATCGAACTTGATCTTGTAGACCAGCGAAGCCGCCACAACGAGCGTGCAGATCACCACGATGTTGAGAAGCCGCATCGTTCAGCCCCCCATCACATCTTCCAGCGCCGGCAGAGCCGGCAGCAGGTCGGGCATGGTGTTCCGGGCCGGAGCTTCGGTGCGCTCGGCGGCACGCAGCTTGGCGCTACGCGCCCGCGGATTGGCCCCGATTTCCGCCTCGTCGGCGGTCACGGGCCGCTTGGTCAAAATCTTGAAGGTCGGCTCGGCCGCCTCAACCTCCGGCGCATGACGCGAGACGGCGCTCGCCTTACCGCGATCGTTGAGGAAGATCTTGACGATACGATCTTCCAGCGAATGAAACGACACGACGACCAGCCGGCCACCCGGCTTGAGCACCCGCTCCGCATCGCCGAGCGCGTTCACCAGCTCGCCCAGCTCGTCATTGATGAAGATGCGCAGCGCCTGGAATGTGCGGGTTGCCGGATGAATTTCATGCGGCTTTGAGCGCACCGCCGAGGCGACGATGTCGGCAAGCTCTTTGGTCGTGGTGATCGCGTGCTGGGTGCGGGCCTTGACGATGGCGCGCGCCACGGCGCGCGAGTGCCGCTCTTCGCCGAGCCGGAAGATGATATCGGCGAGGTCTTTCTCGCTTGCGGTACCGACGAGGTCGGCCGCGGTCGGCCCCTGCCGTTCCATGCGCATGTCGAGCGGACCGTCATGCCGGAACGAGAAGCCGCGTTCGGCCTGATCGAGCTGCATCGACGAAACGCCGAGGTCGAACACGATGCCGTCGACCGGCTCGTTGCCGGCGACGTCTTCGAGCTCGGAGAAATTCGCTTCGACCAGCGTGAGCCGGCCCTGCGATTGTTCGACGAGGTCCGCACCGAGCAGAAGCGCGGACTGATCGCGATCAATGCCGAGCACGCGGCCACCCGCCGCGAGGATCGCGCGGGCATAGCCGCCAGCGCCGAACGTTGCGTCGATGTATCTGCCGTTTTCTTTGACGTTGAGATAGTCGACCGCGGCGCGGCCGAGCACGGGAATGTGGGGAGGTCCGCCAGCGACAGCTTGTGAGCCGCCGCTACCCGCCGTCATTCCCGTGCTCCAGGCGCTTTTCGCGCCGCCGCCTGAGAGCCAAGCTGTTGCTTGAGCGCGCGCACCTTGTCGGTGGCCTCCGCGAGCTCCGAGCGAAAACGGCCCGGCTCCCAGATCTGAAACTTGTGACCGAGACCCACGAACGCCACGCTGTCGGTAATCCCCGCGTAGTCCTTGAAGTGGCTGGTGAGCATCACGCGGCCCTCGCCATCCACCTTCAACGTCTCGCTGGTGCCGTAGAGCGCGAGAGCAAGCTGTTCGCGCGCCACCGAATAGAGCGGCTGCTGAGCGATCAGCGCCTCGATCTCCGACATCAGCGCATTCCCTCCCGCGTCGATCGCCGGCTGATCGAGCGCCGGATAGCAGTAGAGTCCTTCGAAGCCGTCGCGGTTGAGCACCGCGCGGAACGACGCCGGAATCGACACGCGACCCTTGGAATCGAGTCGCAACACAACGTTGGAAACGAAGCGGTTCATCGCCCGCGCTGACTGACGCCACCCACTTCGCCGCACGATCTGGCGGCGATCCGTTGCGCGCCGGGCCGAGTCCGGTTGATCCGGTTCTCGCTGGGCCGAACCGCAATGAGAAATCGTGGGATATCATGGGCTCATATGGGCGTCAACGCGCCGGGCGCGCGACGCACCCAGCCTGTCAGGGCCATTAAGCCACTCTTAAACTTAAGGAATCCTTGAAAACGGCTCCGCCGGAAGGCGTTTGCGCAGACCTGAATCAACCGGATTTTGCCGAGATCACGAAGAAATCAGGAACGATTGGACAAAGTTCGGGAAACAGAACCGGGGTTCCCGGATTGTGTTCCACAGGACGACGCGGGTCGTTCCCAACAACAGAGATTTTTGGAGGACCAATGTTCAAGAAGATCATGATCGGTGCGGCGCTGAGCGCGTTCGCGGTTTCCAGCGCTTTCGCCCAGGCGTCCAACCCGAGCACCGACCCCCCGGCGAATTCGCAGCAGCAGATGAACAGCGGTGCTGGCGGCGGCTCGTCAGATGAAGCCCTCCACGGCTCCGACCAACAGCGCTACCCCGATGGCGGCCCCGGCCGGCACGATGGGAGCAGCCCCGAACAAGGCCGGCACTACGGATGACGCGGCCAAGAGCGGCACCACCGATAAGCCGGCCAGCACCGGCCGCTAATCGTTAGCAGCAGACGTAACTAAGAGCGGCCCAGGAAACTGGGCCGTTTCTTTTTGCGTGGGACACCTGATGAGCGGTTTCGTCAAAGTTTCACGAAACAGGAGCCGGGTTCCCGAATTGTCCTAGGTAGGACGACACAGGTCGTTCCAAGCACCAGCAAAACGAGATTTGGAGGACCCATGCTGAAAAAACTCATGATCGGTACGGCGCTGAGCGCGCTCGCGCTTTCCGGCGCGTTCGCTCAGTCCAACCCCAGCACCGACCCGCCGGCCAGCTCACAGCAGACCCAGAGCAGCAGCTCGGGCGGCTCGTCGATGAACAATAGCTCGTCGATGGATAAGAGCCCGTCGGCGGCAAGCTCGACATCATCGCCAAGCTCGGCGACCACGGGTCAGGCCAGCAACTCAGCGAGCGCGCCAGCGACATCCGGTGCCAAGTTCGTCTCCTCGCAGCAGACGAACCAGTGGTTGTCGTCGAAGTTCATCGGCATCGACGTGGTCGGGACCGATGACAAGAAGATTGGCGACGTGAGCGACGTGCTGTTCGACCAGCAGGGCAAGATCGAAGCCTACATCATCGGCGTCGGCGGCTTCCTCGGCATCGGCGCCAAGGACGTCGCGCTTGCGCCATCCGCCTTCCAGCCGGTCAAAGACAATAACAACAACGAGCGGTTGAAGCTTTCGATGACCAAGGACGAACTGGAGAAGGCTCCGGCCTTCGAGCGCAAGCAGGAGCCCCGCGTCACGACTGGCGCCGGCTCGCCGTCGAGCGGCATGGGCTCACCGCGTCCGACCGGGGCGCCGGGAACCCCGCGCTAATCGCTCAGTAGCATAGCGTTGAGTAAAGAACGGCCCAGTCACACTGGGCCGTTTCTTTATGGCTCACGCTCGCTTGCACTGTTCTCAAGGGTGTGCGGTGTTAGCCTTCCCGCATGGCTGACTTCACCGCCGATTCCTATATTGCCGCCCAGGTTGTGCCGTCGCCGAATGTCGACGAGCGCAAGACCGGCGCGCCGGACATGATCCTGTTGCACTACACCGGCATGCAGGACGGCCAATCCGCGCTCGAGCGGCTTTGCGCGCCGGAGAGCAAGGTCTCCGCGCATTACGTCGTGTTCGAAGACGGACAGATCGTGCAATGCGTGCCCGAGGCGATGCGCGCCTGGCACGCCGGGACGTCGTACTGGGCCGGGCAGACCGACATCAATTCGTGCTCGATCGGAATCGAGGTGGTCAATCCGGGGCACGACTTCGGCTACCCGGATTTTCCGCTGCGCCAGGTTGCCGCGGTGATTTCGCTTTGCAAGTCGATCCACAGCCGCTGGAAAATTCCGGCCGACCGCGTGCTCGGCCATTCCGACGTGGCGCCGGCGCGCAAGCAGGACCCCGGCGAGAAATTTCCGTGGGAGCTGCTGAGTGAATCCAACGTCGGACATTGGGTGCGGCCGGCACCGGTCGATCTCGAAGGCGGCAGCCTCAAGCCGGGAGAGCAAAGCGAAAACGTGCGCAGGCTGCAGCGCGCGATGCGGCAGTACGGCTACGGCATCGAGGAGAGCGGCAGCTATGGCGAGGAAACGCGCGGCGTCATCACCGCCTTCCAGCGCCATTTCCGCCAAGAGCGCGTGGACGGTATTGCGGACGCCTCAACCCTGCTGACATTGCGGGCGCTGATGGAAACCCGTCCGATCCGGATGTGACGGTGTTTACTGCGGTTCCCGGCCGGCCTTGACCTGCCGGGTGGCAGACCCCATTCCTATCCCGTCAGTCGGCTGGACGGCCGCTCCGGCAATCACCGAAAGGTGGCCGGGGAGGAAAGTCCGGGCTCCATGGACAAACGGTGCCGGATAACGTCCGGCGGGCGTAAGCTCAGGGAAAGTGCCACAGAGAACGAACCGCCTGTTCGCAGGCAAGGGTGAAAAGGTGCGGTAAGAGCGCACCGCGTCGGCGGCAACGCAGACGGCACGGCAAACCCCACCGGGAGCAAAACCGAATAGGAACGGCGCGGCTCGCAAGAGCCAGATCTGTCCGGATCAGCCGTTCGGGTTGGTTGCTTGAGGCGCCGCGCAAGCGGCGTCGCAGATGAATGGCCGTCACGTTCGCTTTCGGGCGGGCCATACAGAACCCGGCTTACAGGCCGGCTGATTGAGTTGAATGAGGGCCCGACGGGAAACCGTCGGGCCCTCGCCACATCAGAGACGTTAACGCACATGACGCTCCTGTAATGTGCGCAACCATTCCTCCCGAACGGCGTTACACGCTCGCTGCTTTCGCGGCGGCTCGCGCCTGCGCGCACCCTTCAGCCGCGGTTCATCATCACTTCTCGATGATGCGCATGGCGGGGTGGCGTGGGGCTTCAGATCCAGGAGATCGCATGAAAACCGCTTCGCTTTTATTGGCCGGCACGGCTCTCGTCGCGCTTGGCTTCCACTCACTACCTGCCGGCGCCGTCGAGCAGTCTTTCATCGTCGCACAGGCCACTCCGAAGCCTGACCCGGAGCCGCGGGCCGGCGGACGCGCGCAGCAGCGCCAAGAGCGCCAGGAGCAGCGTCAGCAACAGGCGCCGGCGGTAAGGCAACAGCAGCCCGCCCCGCAGACCCAGGCACCCGCTCCGCAGACCCAGGCGCCCGCGGCGCAGACCCAGGCACCTGCTCCCGCGCCGCAAATTAATCGCAGCGTTCAGCAGGAGACGCCAAAGCCGCAGAGCGCACCGCCCCCGGCCGCCGCACAGAACGACCAGCGTCCGCCCGCGGCGGGCCAGCGCGATGACAGACGCCAAAGCACCGATCGGGACGATCGGCGGCCCGCGGCGCAGCAGCAGCCGGCTCAGCAGGAGCGTTCCACGCAGCAATCGACCACGCCGCAGAACGAGCGCGACCGTCAAAACCGTAATGCCGACACGCAGCGTGACCGGCAGAACCAGAACCAGCAAAACCAGAACCGCAACGCCGACACGCAACGCGATCAGCGTAACCAGAACGCCGACCAGCGGCGTGACCGGACCTCACCCACTCAAACGCAGACCGGCCAGACCCCCGCTGCCAACGAGCGAGGCCGGCAACAGGCGGGCGACGCCGATCAGACGAAACCGCGCGATTCAAGCGAGTTCATCCGCCGCGACAACAATACCAAGGCGCGCACGGTCGATGACGTTCGGCGCGAACGGCGTGAGGAGCGCCAGGGCGATCGCACGGTCATCCGCGAGGGCGATCGCACCATCGTGCGCGAGGGTAACCGCACTGTCATCCGCCACAATGAGGCGGCCCGCTTCACGATCGGCGCGCGTGGCGTCAACGTGCAGCGCGTCGGCGGTGAGACCCGCACCGTTATCGACCGCCCGGGCGGCGTTCGCATCGTGACCGTCACCGACGCCAACGGCCGCTTGCTGCGCCGTACCCGCGTCGTCAACGGCCGCGAGTTCGTCATCATCAACAACAGCTTCCGCGGGCCGAACTACCAGGTCTTCGTGATGCTGCCGCCGCCGGTGATCCGCATTCCGCGCGAGCGCTACATCGTCAACTACGTCGTGGGCATGCCCGCGCCAGTGGTCTACGAGACACTGATTGCCGAGCCGGTGGAGCCGATCGCCGAACGCTACTCGATCGAGCAGGTGCGCTACAGCGAGCCAGTGCGCGCCCGCATGCCGCGAGTCGATCTCGACCTCAACTTCGAAACCGGGTCGTGGCAGCTCACGCCCGAGCAGATCGAGAAGCTCAACGTGATCGCCGACGGCATCAAGCGCGCAACCGAGCGCAATCCGCAGGAAGTGTTCCTGATCGAGGGACACACCGACGCGGTCGGCAGCGACGAAGACAACCTCTCGCTCTCCGATCGCCGCGCCGAGGCTGTCGCGGTCGCGCTCACCGAGCAGTACCAGGTGCCGCCGGAAAACCTGGTGACGCAGGGCTATGGCGAGCAGAACCCGAAGGTCGATACTCAGGGGCCGTCGGAGGAGAACCGGCGCGTTTCGGTGCGCCGCGTCACGCCGCTGCTCGCGCAAGAGCAAGGCACCACCGGCGGCGGACAGCCGCAGTAAGCCGCAGTAAACAAAAAAGGGCGCCGCGAGGCGCCCTTTCTCTTTTGGGGGCATGCGGGCTAGCGTCGCCGCCCGCATGCGTTCTTCCCGCCAAAATCTCGGTCTGGCGCTTGGCCTTCTCGGGGTCGTGTTGTTCGGCGGCACCCTGCCGGCGACGCGGCTGGCGGTCACCACAATCGATCCGCTGTTTCTCTCCGCGGCACGCGCCATGATTGCGGGATGCCTCGGCCTAGCGCTGCTGATCCTCAGCCGCCGCAAATGGCCGGAGCGTATCGTTCTCCTCGAACTGGTCGCCGCCGGGATCTGCACCATCATCGGCTTTCCGGTGTTCATGGCGCTCGCAATGGCGCACGTGCCCGCCTCGCACGGCGGCGTGGTGCTCGGCATCTTGCCGCTCGCAACCGCAGCAGCGGCCGCCCTGCTCGCGCGCGAACGGCCGAGCCTCGGCTTCTGGCTGGCGAGCTTTGCGGGCGCCGCGATCGTGCTGGTGTTCGTCATTCGCCAAAGCGGTGGCGCCGACGTCGAGCTGGGCGACCTGTTCCTGCTCGGTACGGTTATTTCAGGCGCGTTCGGCTACACGCTGTCGGGGCGGCTGAGCGGAAAAATGCCGGGCTGGGAAGTGATCTCCTGGCAGGTCGCGTTGTTCCTGCCGGCATCCATATTCGCGAGCGCCTTGCTGTGGCCAAACGATTTGACGCAGGTCCCGGCTCACGCCTGGGCGGGCCTCGCCTATGTCTCGTTGATCAGCCAGTATTTCGCATTCTTTGTCTTCAACGCCGCAATGGCGATGGGCGGCGTCGCCCGCGTCGGGCAATTGATGCTGTTGCAGCCGTTCGTGATTGTCGCCCTGTCGGTGCCCGTCAACGGCGAGCGTTTCGAGATCGAAACGGTCTTGTTCGCAGCCGCAGTGGTAGCGACGGTTGTCGTTGGTCAACGCATGCGCGTGACGCGCGGCTAACTTCTAGCCAGGGTTCGCCGCTTCAAGCCTGACATTGATGCTACAGCGCAAACCCGCCACGTCGTAATTGACCATGGTGCCGCCGCCGAGGTCGCGCGCAACGAGCTCTTCCAGCAGCCGGCTGCCAAAGCCTTTTTGCTTTTGGGTCGGGGGCACGACCGGCGGGCCGCCGCTCTCTTGCCAGTCGAGCTGCAGCATCCCGTTCAGCACATTCCATTGCACGTTCACCCGGCCTCCGGACTGCGACATCGCACCGTACTTGGTCGCGTTGGTCGCAAGCTCATGCAGCGCCAGCGACAGCGTAAGCGCGTACCTGGGTGTAAGATCGATGGCGTTCCCAGACATCCTCACCTGGGCCGGAGGAAACGCTTCAAGGGCGCGAATGACGACGTCCATCAGGTCCGCGCCGGCCCACGCGCGCGCCGTCAGAAGGTCATGAGCCTTGGCCATCGCGTGAATACGACGCTCCAAGGCCTCTTTCGCCGAGGGTAGATCGCGCGCGTTCCGCAAGGTCTGGGCGGCGATCGCCTGAACAGTGGCCAGCGTGTTCTTGACGCGGTGGTTCAGCTCGTTGAGCAGCAGGCGCTGTTGTTCCTCGGCTTGTTTGCGTTCGCTGAGGTCCCTGCTCGCGCCGACAATCGCCGCGGGCTTTCGCTCCGCGCCCTCGCCCTCGAACTCAACCAGGCCCCAGGCGCTCAGCCACCGCCAGCTGCCGTCGAGCTGCTTGACGCGGTATTCCACGTCGTAACGGCCGTCTCCCAACGGATCGAGCGCCGAGGCCACGCGTGACCACATCAGCGGCAGATCGTCGGGATGGAATTTGGACGTCACGCCCTCCTGATCATGGAGGAAACGCGCCTCGTTCAGTCCGTAAAGACCTTGAGCGTTTTCGTCGTAGACGCAGATGTTGTCGGCCAGCGTATAGCGCCACGTTCCCATCTTCGACGCCGTCATCGCGAGATCGAAGGTGCGTTTCTGGCGCTCCACAAGTTCGCGCGACGCATGCTCGGCTGTCAGACCGCTCAGCGGTTTGGTCAGGACAATCGCACTGCCATTCGGCTTATGCGCAGATCGCTGTGCGGCCGGCAGCGCCAAATCGTGGGCCGCCATGACTTCGAGGTGCGAGCCGTTGTGCAGTTGGTCCGTGCAGTAGCTGCACATGCAGATCATGCGCCGGGCACGAACTGATTTTTGCACCAGCGCTTCGTATGCCAGGAAGTCCGCCCACTGATCCGGCGATACCCAGGCGCAATTGCCGTTTGTTCGCACGCCTTCGTAACCGAGCCCGAGCGCGTCCTGTTCGCGTTGCAGGAGACCCTTCACGAGATCATTCGGCCGCAGCTTCTCGCCCTTGGCGTACCACTCATCGCCGTTTGTAATTTCGATCTGCTGGCCGCGTTCGCGCTTGTCGAGATCCGGTACCGCGGCGCGCAGGGCCGAGCGCGCATCGTCGGCGTTAAATGCCTTGCCGGTGACCCACAGGCAGCGTTCGTTGTTTTCCAGCCCGGCCTTGAAATATGGGACCAGCACGTCGCGCAGCTCGTCGCCCGACGTGAAGAAGTGGGCGAGATGGCTGCCCCACTTTACGTGAGGAACGGTCTGCAAGCCGGAAGGAGACCAAGGCTGCATCGGCATTTGGACCAGCGAGAATCCCCAGTGAAGCCTGATGTTAGCGGCGCGAAATTCCAGATCAAGGTGGCCGGAGCCGGGCCGGAACTTTCGGGATTTTAGCCCGTGAAAAGTAAACGGGCGCCCCCGAGGCGCCCGTTTCATTTCTCCGACCCGGTTTACTTCTTGTAAGCCGCGATCCTCAGGCGTGGCACGCGGCTAACGGGTATCCAGCATCGTCGAGGGCAACCACAGCGCAATCTGCGGGAACACCGCGACCATGATGACCGCCACGCACATGAGGAAGAACAGCGGCAAGCTGTAGGCGGCGATCGTGAAGATGTTGCGGCCGGTCATGCCTTGCAGCACGTAGAGATTGAAGCCGACCGGCGGCGTGATCTGCGCCATTTCCACCACCAGCACGACGATAGATGCCGAACCAGATCAGATCGAATCTCGCGCCTTCATCACCAGCGGCATGATCACGGCGGTGGTGAGCACCACCATCGAAATGCCGTCGAGGAAGCAGCCGAGCAGGATGTAGAACAGGGTCAGCACGAGCAGCAGCTGCCAATTGGCGAAGTTGAAGCTGCTGATCCATTCCGCCAGTGCACCGGGATGCCAGTGAAGCCCATCGCCGCGGTGAGATAACGCCGCGCCTGCGAGGATGAAGGCGATCATGCAGCTGGTGCTTGGTGGCGCCGAGCAACGCGTCACGAAAATTCGCGAAAGTCAGCGTGTTCATCCACCAGGACAGAGCAAGCAGAAAGCGACAACGCCAACCACCGCGGCTTCAGTCGCCGATGCCAAGCCGCCGTAAATCGAGCCGATCACGCCGAGGATGAGCAGAATGATCGGGATGAGCCGGCGCGACGCGTAGAGGCGCTCGCGCCACGGCACCGGCGGTTCAGGCGGCGGCATACGGCTCTTGTTGAACAGCGGCCCACACCATGATGAAGCCCATGAACAAGCCGGCCAGCATGATGCCGGGCAGCACGCCGGCGATGAAAAGCCGCGCGATCGATTGGTCGGTCGCGGTCGCATAGACGATCATGATGATCGAGGGCGGGATCAGCAGGCCGAGCGTGCCCGATCCCGCGAGCGTGCCGATTGCCATGCGTCTCGTCGTAGCCGCGCTTGAGCAGTTCCGGCAGGGAGATGCGCCCGATGGTGGCGCACGTCGCCGCCGACGAGCCGGACACCGCCGCAAAGATCGCGCAGCCGACAACGTTCACGTGCAGTAGCCGGCCCGGAAGCCGTTGCACCCATGGCGCAAGGCCGTCGAACATGTCCTCCGACAAGCGCGTGCGAAACAGGATCTCGCCCATCCAGATGAACATCGGCAGCGCGGTCAGATCCCAGGAGTTCGAGGCCGCCCATACCGACGTCGCGAATACCTGTCCCGCCGGCACGGAGGCTTTGGTCAACACCGCTGCGAAACCACAGACAGCCAGCGCAATGCCGATCCAAACGCCGGTGCCGAGGATGACGAACAGCAACAAGATAAGAACGAGCGACAGTTCGACGACGCTCATGCGCTAGCCTTCCTTGCCCAGCGTGATGGCGTCCTCGGTCGCGCGGAAGGTCGGGCGTCCGGAACGCAGCACGGTGACCATCTCGTCGATCAGCGCGATCGTGAGAATGAGCGCGCCGAGCGCCATCGCCGCCTGCGGATAGGCGAGCGGCACGCGGCACGCACGCCGTGGGAGACCTCGTTGAAGCGGAGGACACCCACGCAAAGTGCGCCAGATGCCACGTCATGTAGGCGCGAAGCCAGCGACGAGCAAGCGAACGCGCAGAGTTCGAACGGACCGGCGCTTCGCTTCGCCGAACGCCGAGAGCAGCATCGTGACGCGAATATGCGCTCCGGCCTTTAGCGTCGGCGCGAGTGCCAGGAAGCTCGCGGCGGCGAGCAGATAGCCGGCGATCTCCGCCAGCGACAGGATTTGCCAGCCGTAAGACGTCTGCACCGAGCAGCCGGAGCAACCCGTCCAGAATGCGGCCGGCGAGCTGCGATGCCGACCAGGACGCGCGATGATGCAGCAGGCACAGCGCCGAGAGATCACAGCGCCGTTTGGTAGACGCGATCGAGGAAACGACGCATAGAAATCACCCTCTCCCCGCAATTCGGGAGAGGGTGCCCCTGTCACCTTTGGTGACTTACTTCTTGAACGCCGGCGAGCATTGCGGCGCCGTCGGCGCCGGCGGCTGTCTCCCACTCCGTGGCGATGGTGTCGCCGATCTTGGACAGGCCCGCTTTGAGGTCGGCGGTCGGCGCCATCGACCTTGATACCGGCGTCCCTGAGCGCCTTGGTCTTGACGTCCTTCTCCTCGGTCGAGGCCTTCCAGCCGCGATCCTCGGCGGCCTTGGCCGCGGCGGTCACAGCCTGCTTCTGCCGGCTGCCGGAAGCTTGTCGAACGCCGCCTTGTTGACGAACACGATATTTCGCGGCAGCCAGGCCTGCGGTGTCGATGTAGTGCGTGAGATAGTCCTGCGCCTTGGTGTCGACGCCGGTCGAGGCGGAGGTGATCATCACGTCGACGCGGCCGGTGGCGAATGCGGTCGGCAGGTCGGGCACTTCGATCTGGGTCGGGATCGCGCCGGCGAGCGCGGCGATACGGCCGATCGTCGCATTGTAGGTGCGGAATTTGAGGCCCTTGAGATCGTTGACCGACTTGATGTCGCGCTTGGCGTATAGGCCCTGCGGCGGCCACGGCACGGAGTAGAGCAGGATCAGGCCCTCGGACGCGAGCTGCTTCTCGAGAAACGGCTTCTGCGCGGCGTAGAGCTTCTTCGCGGCGTCGTAGCCGGTGGCGAGGAACGGCAGAAAGTCGATGCCGTAGACCGGCGCCTCATTGGAGGCGAGCGACTCGAGGATTTCGCCGATCGGCGCCGTGCCTTGGCGCACCGCGCGTTTGATCTCCGGATGCTTGATGAGCGAGCCCGCGCCATGAACCGTGATCTTGAGCGCCCCGTTGGTCGCCTTGTCCACGTCCTGCGGCGAACTGCGCGGCGTTCTTGGTGTGGAAGTTGCCGTCCGGATACGGAATCGGCATGTCCCATTTGGTCTGCGCCGAAGCGGCTGTCGAAACTCCGGCGACTAACAGGGCGGCCGCCAGCACGCGCACGATCGATGCTCATCGATAATCCTCCATGGAGCGCGGGTCTTGTCACCCGCCTCATTGAAGGCGAAGGATGGCGCGGCAGACGGCGTGCTGGCAAGAGCAGGCGCGTCAGGCGAAAGTCGAAGCGGATGGCCAAAGGCGGTAATAAAAGCTGGGACTTCTGGATCGACCGCGGCGGCACCTTCACCGACGTGGTCGGCGCGGCGGCCGGACGGCACGCTGGTCGCGCACAAGCTCCTGTCCGAGAACCCGGAGGCCTATGCCGACGCCGCCGTGCAGGGCATCCGCGATCTGCTGGGCGTGAAGAAGGGCGAGCCGATCCCGCGCGGCAAGGTCGGCGCCGTCAAAATGGGCACCACCGTCGCCACCAATGCGCTGCTGGAGCGCAAGGGCGAGCGGACGCTGCTGCTGATCACCAAGGGTTTCCGCGACGCGCTGAAGATCGGCTACCAGGCGCGGCCGAAGATCTTCGCCAAGCGAGATCATCAAGCCGGAACTGCTCTACGACCAGCGTGGTCGAGGTCGACGAGCGCGTGCGCGCCGACGGCACGGTCGAGAAGGCGCTCGATCTCGAGGCCGTGCGGGCCGATCTGGAGCGCGCCAAGGCGGACGGCATCAATGCAATCGCCATCGTGTTCATGCATGCCTACAGCCATCCCGCGCATGAGCAGGCGGTGGCGAAGCTGGCGCGCGACATGGGCTTTGCGCAGGTGTCGGTGAGCCACGAGACCTCGCCGCTGATCAAGCTGGTCGGGCGCGGCGACACCACGGTCGTCGATGCGTATCTGTCGCCGATCCTGCGGCGCTATGTGGCGCGGGTGGACAAGGCGCTGGACGCCAAGAATTCCGGCGCGCGGCTGATGTTCATGATGTCGTCGGGCGGGCTCACCGCCGCCGAGCTGTTTCAGGGCAAGGACGCGATCCTGTCCGGCCCGGCGGGCGGCGTGGTCGGCATGGCGCAGACCGGGCACGAGGCCGATTTCGACCGGCTGATCGGCTTCGACATGGGCGGCACCTCGACCGACGTGTCGCATTACGACGGCGAATACGAGCGCGCCTTCGAGACCGAGGTCGCGGGCGTGCGCATGCGCGCGCCGATGATGCTGATCCACACCGTCGCGGCCGGCGGCGGCTCGATCCTGCATTACGACGGCGCGCGCTTTCGCGTCGGGCCGGATTCCGCCGGCGCCAATCCGGGCCCGAAGTGCTACCGGCGCGGCGGCCCCCTCGCCGTCACCGACGCCAATGTGATGGTCGGCAAGCTCATCCCGGACTTCTTCCCGAAGATCTTCGGGCCCGAACCAGGACGAGCCGCTCGACGCCAAGGCGGTGCGGCACGACTTCAACAATCTTGCGCAGAAGATCATTCTGACCAGCAAGAACCACAAGAGCGCGGAGGAGATCGCCGACGGCTTCATCAAGATCGCGGTCGAGAACATGGCGAACGCGATCAAGAAGATTTCGGTGCAGCGCGGCTATGACGTGACGCGCTATGCGCTCAACTGCTTCGGCGGCGCCGGTGGCCAGCATGCCTGTCTTGTCGCCGACGCGCTCGGCATGACGCGAGTGCTGATCCATCCGTTCTCGTCGCTGCTGTCGGCCTACGGCATGGGCCTCGCCGACATCCGCGCGACGCGGCAGCAGGCGATCGAGCAGCCGTTCGGCGGCAAGGCGCTGGCGGTGCTCAAGAGCATCGGCGGCAAGCTCGGCAAGGACGTGAAGGCCGAAGTCGCCGGCCAGGGCGTGCCGGCCGGCAAGATCAAGACGATCACGCGCGCCCATATTCGCTACGCCGGCACCGATACGGCGCTGATCGTCGATGCCGGCGCGCTGCCGAAGATGAAGGCGCGCGTTCGAGAAGGCCCACAAAGCGCGCTTCGGCTTCATCGATCGCAGCAAGCAGATCGTGATCGAGGCCGTGTCGGTCGAGGCGGTCGGCGGCGGCGCGCGCTTTCAGCGAGAAGAAGGCCAAGACCAAGCGCGGCAAGCTGCCCAAGCCGGCGCGACGCACCAAATTCTTCTCCGCCGGCGAATGGCACGAGGCCAGCGTCTTCACCCGCGACCAGCTTACGCGCGGCGCGCGCGTGCACCGGCCCCGCCATCATCATCGAGCCGCACCAGACCATCGTGGTCGAGCCCGGCTGGCGCGCCGAGATCACGCGCCAAGAACCATCTGGTGCTGACGCGCGCCGTGCCGCTCAAGCGCACGCATGCGATCGGCACCAAGGCCGATCCGGTGATGCTGGAAGTGTTCAACAACCTCTTCATGTCGATCGCCGAGCAGATGGGCGTGTCGCTGCAGAACACCGCCTATTCGGTGAACATCAAGGAGCGGCTCGATTTCTCCTGCGCGGTGTTCGCGCACGACGGCACTTTGGTCGCCAACGCGCCGCACATGCCGGTGCATCTCGGCTCGATGGACCGCTCGGTCGAGACCATCATCCGCGACAACAAGGGCAAGATCCGCCCGGGCGACGTCTATCGCGATCAACGCGCCCTACAACGGCGGCACCCACCTGCCCGACATCACCGTCTGCACGCCGGTGTTCGACGAGCCAAGAAGAAGATCCTGTTCTGGGTCGCCTCGCGCGGCCATCACGCCGACGTCGGCGGCATCTCGCCCGGCTCGATGTCGCCGAACGCGACGACCATCGAGCAGGAAGGCGTGCTGTTCGACAATTTCAAGCTGGTCGATCGCGGCCGCTTCCGCGAGAAGGAGCTGAACGCGGCGCTGACCGGCGCGAAATATCCGGCGCGCAACCCGGCCCAGAACATCAACGACATCAAGGCGCAGATCGCCGCCAACGAGAAAGGCGTCAGCGAGCTGCGCAAGATGGTCGACGCATTTCACGCTGCCGGTGGTCAAAGCCTACATGCAGCACGTGCAGGACAACGCCGCCGAGAGCGTGCGGCGCGTGATCGACCGGCTGCACGACAGCGAATTCTCCTACGAGATGGACCAGGGCACCGTGATCAAGGTGCGGATCAGCGTCGACAAGACGAAGCGCGAGGCGACCGTCGATTTCACCGGCACCTCGCCGCAGCAGCCGACCAACTTCAACGCGCCGGAGCCGGTCACGCGCGCCGCCGTGCTCTACGTGTTCCGCGTCATGGTCGACGACGACATCCCGATGAATGCCGGCTGCCTGCGGCCGATCAACATCGTCATTCCCGAAGCGCTCGCTGCTGTCGCCGGAATTTCCGGCCGCGGTCGTCGCCGGCAATGTCGAAACCTCGCAGGCGGTCACCAACTGCCTGTTCGGCGCGCTCGGCGCGCTGGCCTGCGCGCAAGGCACGATGAACAACCTCAACTTCGGCAACAAGACGTACCAGTACTACGAGACGATCTGCTCGGGCTCGCCGGCCGGTCCCGGCTTCAACGGCACCGACGCCGTGCACACCCACATGACCAACACGCGGCTCACCGATCCCGAGGTGCTGGAATTCCGCTATCCGGTCGTGCTCGAAGACTTCCACATCCGCAAAGGCTCCGGCGGCAAGGGTGAATGGCACGCCGGCGACGGCATCCGCCGCACCATCCGCTTCCTCGAGGAGATGGAGTGCACGATCTTGTCAGGCCACCGCCGCGTGCCGCCGTTCGGGCTGGCGGGCGGCGAGAGCGGTCAGGTCGGACAGAATTCGGTGCGGCGCAAGGGCGGCACCGTGGAGAAGCTGCAAGGCTGCGACGCCACGGTGATCGCGGCCGACGAGGCGGTCATCATCCAGACGCCGACCGCGGGCGGTTATGGCAAACCGGAACAGTGACAATTGACGCAATTGCCTCGCATTAAGGATGCGCTCTGGCGCCGCTAGGCAGCGCGCGCCGAAACTGCGAGATTCAGACCATGCGACTGAGTTCTCGCCCTCGCCCTCACGATGACGCTAGGCACCGCGGCGCTCGCCGATTCCTATCCCGTGCAGGGACGCTGGGGCGTCGGACAGCCGAGCAAGCAGCCGGTCGACTGCAGCAATCTGCGGGTCATCGCCTTCAACGGCGATCAGCGCACCGACAGCCGCGGCGGCGTTCCGGCCTATCGCAACATTTCGGTGACGCCGTTGTCTGGCGAGCTCACGCGTTGTCGATGAGTTCAACACCGGACAGATCCGCGCGCGCGTGACGTTCACGTTGCGGCAGGTCGATCCGAACAATGTCGAAATGGATCAGGAGCGCGGCGGATTGTTGAAGCTGCAGCGCTGCAAGTGACGGCGCTCGCCGTCAGTTTCGCGCGATAATCTCACGCTCGCCGCCGTACCGCCCGCAATCGCCAACCCGCGTCACCGTACGCCGCATGAAAATCGCCGGACGGCGCGACTTGATCGCGTTGCGCCGGCGGCGGCGCAAGAACGGCACGTCCATCTCAACACTGACAGGCGGACGGACCGGCGGGGTATTGTCCTGCTCGGTCGGCAAAAGCGGCATATCGAGCGTCGTCGCCCATTCGTGCCAGGCGATCATCATTTCGCCCGGGTGGTCGGTGACGCAAAGCTCGAGGTCGAAACCGGGGTCGGCATGGGCCGAGCACGATCGCCGCAGCCGGATCCGCGTTTTCGTCGGTGATCATGCGCAGCGCGATGCCGCGATAGGCGCTGACCGGAAGGTTGACGGCCATCTTCATGCCGGCGATGGCGCGGCGGAGGACGACGCGCTCGCGCGTCAGCTCCACTTCGCGGCAACGGCCGTCGGCGCGCTCGTCGCGCGCTGCAAATGTGACCGGTAAGGAAGACGGGTCGAGCCGCAGCGCGCGGCTCGACCCGGCGGGCATTCCGCCACTCATTTTTGACGCCTCAAACTCTCCCGCGCCTGGCTTATTTGCCCGGTCGCACGAGGATCATCGCAGCAAGGGGCGGAAATCGGCTTAAAGTTCTCGGTTAAGAGATTCTCCGCCGCGCTCTCGTGCGCGGCATGATTGACGGGCCGTTGCGAACCATGATTGACGAGGTGTTGCCGTATCCACGCAAAATGTCGGCAAGCGGCTTGAACCCGCGGCTTTCGCGGCTAACTGAAGGTTGAGATGCGTCCCTCCCCCAGCACGTCCCTGTTCGATCAATCCGCACTGAGCGACCTCGCCGAGCGGCTGGTCGCCAGCGCCAAGCGCGCCGGCGCCGATGCGGCGGACGCGGTGGCGGTGCGCTCGATTTCGCTGGCGATCGAGGTGCGGGATGGCGCGGTCGAGGAAAGCGAGCGCGCCGAAGGCGACGATCTCGGCCTGCGCGTACTGGTCGGCAGGAAGCAGGCGGTGGTCTCGACCAACGACCTGACGGCCGACGGCATAAGCTCGCTGGCCGGCCGCGCAGTGGCGATGGCGAAGGCGGCGCCCGAGGACAAATATGCAGGCCTCGCCGATGAGGCCCTGCTCGCGCACAAATTCCCGGATCTCGACCTGCTCGATCCCGATCTGCCGAGCGTCGGCGACCTGGAACAGCGCGCGCGCGAAGCCGAGCAGGCCGGCCTTGCCGTCAAGGGCGTCAGCAAATCGGGCGGCGCATCGGCGTCGGCCGGCATTGGCGGCATGGTGCTGGCAACCAGTCACGGCTTTCACGGCGCCTATCTCGGCTCGCGCCACAGCCTGTCGATGACCGCGATCGCCGGCGAAGGCACCGGCATGGAGCGCGACTACGATTTCTCCTCGACCCTGCACGCGCGCGATCTCGAAAGCGCCGAGAAGGTCGGCCGCACCGCCGGCGAGCGTGCGGTCGAGCGGGTCAATCCGCGCAAGGTGACGACCCGCAAAGTGCCGGTCGTGTTCGATCCGCGCGTCGCCGGCACGCTGGTCTCGCATCTGGCGAGCGCCATCAACGGCGCCGCGGTGGCGCGAAAGACCTCGTTCCTCAAAGACAAGATGGGCGCGCAACTGTTCGCGCGCGGCATTCGCATCGTCGACGATCCGTTGCGCGTGCGCGGCCTGCGCTCGCGTCCGTTCGACGGCGAAGGCGTCGCAGGAAAAGTCATGGCGCTGATCGACGACGGCGTGTTGCTCTCGTGGATCCTCGACAGTGCAACCGGCCGCGAGCTTGGGCTTGCGACCACCGGGCACGCGCAGCGCGGCGTGTCGTCCACCCCCTCGCCCGGCGCGACCAACCTTCATCTCGAAGCCGGGCAAAGCATCGCCCGACGAACTGATCGCCGACATCAAGGACGGCTTTTACGTCACCGACCTGATCGGCTCCGGCGTCAATGGCGTCACCGGCGACTACAGCCGCGGCGCCTCGGGCTTCTGGATCGAGAACGGCAAGCGCACCTATGCGGTCAGCGAAGTCACGATCGCGTCGAACCTGATCGATATTTTCCGGGGCCTGACGCCGGCCAACGACCTGGAATTCCGCTACGGCGTGAACGCGCCGACCGTGCGGCTGGAGGCGATGACGATTGCCGGCCAGTGAGCGCGCAAGCCTGCGGGATCAGCTCGCAGCCATCGTCCGCGAAGCCGGCGAGCTGGCGCTCGCAACAGCGAAGACGCCGTTCAAGCGCTGGATGAAGATGGGCCAGTCGCCGGTGTCGGATGCGGACATCGCGGTCAATAATTTCCTGCATGAAAGGCTGCCGGCGCTTGTCCCCGATGCGGGGTGGCTGTCCGAAGAGACCGAAGACGATTTCAAGCGCACCGAGGCGTCGCGGGTCTGGGTGGTCGACCCGATCGACGGCACGCGCGCCTTCCTCGAGCAGCGGCCGGACTGGACCATCTCGGTGGCGCTGGTCGAGGGCGAGCGGCCCGCAGTGGCGGCGCTTTATGCGCCGGTTACGGACGAGCTTTACCTCGCGGTGCAAGGCGAAGGCGCCACGCTCAACGGCGTGCGGCTGAAGGTGGGCAACGGCGAAGGGCTGGCCGGCGCCCGCCTGGCGGGTCCGAAGAGCTATCTGGCCAAGCTGAGTGAGCTCAATCCGCGCATCCTGCCACAGCCCAAGATCCATTCACTGGCGCTGCGGCTGACGCGCGTCGCCGATGGCGGGCTCGACATCGCGTTCGCCTCCCGCAACAGCCATGATTGGGACCTCGCCGCGGCGGACCTTCTGGTGCACGAGGCCGGCGGCGCGCTGACCGATCTATCTGGAAACGTTCTGACCTATAACCGGCAGGACACCTGGCATCCGCCGCTGGTCGCTGCGGGGCCGCAACGTCATGCGCCGCTGATCGATCTTCTGCGCGACCACAGAAAAGAATTCTCGTAAGGTCGGGGCCGGAAATAGCCGGCTTCTTCGTCAAGGAACTGCTCGTCATGTCGGACGCAGGCGCGAACCGCCAATTGCTGCATCTCGTCTTTGGCGGCGAGCTGACGGACGTCGGCAGCACCGAGTTCAAGGATCTAAACAAGCTCGATCTGGTCGGCATGTATCCGAACTACGCCAGCGCTTACGCCGTGTGGAAGGCCAAGGCGCAGCAGACCGTCGACAATGCGCACATGCGCTACTTCATCGTTCATCTGCATCGCCTGCTCGATCCGGCAGCGACGCAATCGAAGACGTAATTCGAAGTCCGGGTGAGCGATGGCGTTGTGGAAAAATCTCGGCCGCAAGCGTTGGGTTCAGGTCGGGGTCGGCGTCGCAGCAGCCGAATATCTGCGCTTTGTTGCGCTCACCAACCGGCTGATCCTCGAACCGGCGGACATCTATGAGCGGCTCGAGCCTGAGCTGCCGGTGATCTTCGCGATGTGGCACGGGCAACAGGCGATGGTGCCGTTTGTGCGAAAGCCGGAGCATCGCGCCAAGGCGCTGATCTCGCGGCACCGCGACGGCGAGCTCAATGCCGTCGCGCTGCAATGGCTCGGCGTCGAGGGCATTCGCGGCTCCGGCGATCACGCCGGCGAGTTTCACCGCAAAGGCGGCGTGCCGGCATTTCGCCAGATGCTCACGGCACTGGAGAATGGACACAGCATGGTGCTGACCGCCGACGTGCCCAAGATTTCGCGCGTCTGCGGGCTCGGCATCGTGACATTGGCGAAGCTGTCCGGCCGGCCGATCTATCCGGTGGCGGTGACGACCAGCCGCCGCACCGAGCTCAAGTCCTGGGACCGCGCGGTGATCAACAAGCCGTTCGGACGGATGGCCTGCGTGGCCGGCGCGCCGATCCGCGTCGCCGCCGATGCCGGCGACGATACGCTGGAGACGGCGCGGCAGCAGGTCGAGCGCGCCCTCAACGAGGCAACGGCGCGCGCCGAAGCGCTGGCGGACGGAGCCGGGCATGGCTAAACGCACGCCGCTATTCTGGCGCCTCTACCGGCTGCTGTGGACGGTCGGGCGTCCGATCGTGCCGCTCGCCTTCTGGGTGCGGATGCGGCGCGGCAAGGAAGATCGCCTGCGGCTGCCTGAGCGGCGCGGCGAGCCAGGCTTCGAGCGGCCGGACGGTCCGCTGGTCTGGCTGCATGCGGCAAGCGTCGGCGAACTCATTTGCGTCATCCCGCTGATCGAACGCATCCGGGCGCTGAAGATGGGCGTGCTGGTGACGTCCGGCACGGTCACCGCCGCGCAGCTGGCGGCGCAGCGCCTGCCGCAAGGCGTGATCCATCAATTCTCGCCGGTCGATTCGCCGCGCTACGTGCGCCGCTTCCTCGCTCACTGGCAGCCGGATCTCGCGCTGCTGGTCGAGTCCGACCTATGGCCGAATATGATCCTGCAAAGCGCCGAGCGCGGCATCCCGCTGATCCTGGTGAATGGCCGCCTGTCGCAGCGCTCGTTCCGGCGCTGGCGGCGCGTGCCGCAGACGATCGCGCCGCTGTTGCAGCGGTTCGACCTGTGCCTGGCGCGCAATGCCGCCGATGCGCGTGCATTCGGCGAACTGGGCGCGCCGCGGGTGGTCACGACCGGCAACCTCAAATTCGACGTGCCGGCGCCACCGGCCAATCCCGACAAGCTGCGCATGTTGCGCGCGGCCATTGCCGGCCGCCCGGTGCTCGGCGCCGCCAGCACGCATCCGGGTGAAGACGATGCCGTGATTGCGGCGCATCGCATGTTGCGGATGCGGATTCCACGGCTGCTGACGCTGATTGCGCCACGGCATCCCGAACGCGGCCCCGGTATCGCCGAGATCGCGCGTGCCGGCGGGCTGCGTGCCGTGCTGCGCTCGCAGGGGCAGTTTCCGAGCGAAAACACCGACGTCTATGTGTTCGACACGATCGGTGAACTCGGGCTGTTTTATTCGGTCACGCCGATTGTCTTCATCGGCGGCTCGCTGGTGAAACATGGCGGGCAAAATCCGATCGAGCCGGCCAAGCTTGGCGCCGCCCTGCTGCACGGGCCGCATGTCAGCAATTTCGCCGACGTCTACAAGGCGCTCGATGCCGGTCATGGCGCGGCGCAGGTCGAGGATGCACACATGCTGGCGCAGCGCGCTCATGCCTGGCTGCAGGACGAGACGGCGCGCGCCCATGCGGCGCAAAGCGCCTACGAGATCGTCGAAGGTCTTGGCGGCGCGCTGGAGAAGACGTTGCAGGCGCTGGAGCCCTATCTGATGCAGTTGCGGCTCGGCCAGGGCGCCCATCATGCGTGAGCCGCGCTTCTGGTGGGGCGAGCCGGGCCTTGTATCGGCGCTGCTGGCGCCGTTCGGCGCGCTGTATGGCAGCGCCGCCGCGTCCCGGATGCGCCGCGCCGGCCAGCGCGCCAACGTCCCTGTCATCTGTATCGGCAATTTCACGCTCGGCGGCACCGGCAAGACGCCGTCCGCCATCGCGGTTGCCGAATTGCTCAAGCGCGAAGGCCGCAAGCCGGCTTTGCTGACGCGTGGCTATGGCGGCAATGCAAGCGGGCCCGTGGTGGTCGATCCGCAGCGGCACACGGCGGCGGATGTCGGAGACGAAGCGCTGCTGCTCGCGCAAGCCGGGCCGACCATCGTGTCACCTGACCGCGTCGCCGGCGCGCAAGCAGCGGAGGCGCTAAGCGCCGATGTCATCGTGATGGATGACGGATTGCAGAATCCGTCATTGACGAAAGACCTGACGATTGCGGTGGTCGACGCACGGCGCGGCATCGGCAATGGCAAATTGTTTCCCGCCGGCCCTCTGCGTGCGCCGCTCGATGCTCAACTGGAGCGATGCAACGCCGTCCTCATCGTCGGCGACGGCGACGAGGCCGAGGCTGTCGCAATAAAGGCACAGCAGCGCGGTCTCGCTGTTTTTCACGGCGCGCTACAGCCCGATCAAGCCGCCATCAGCGCGCTATCCGCCCGCCCCGTTCTCGCATTCGCCGGGATCGGCGATCCGGAAAAATTCTTCGCCACGCTCCGCGCTGCCGGCGTCGACGTGAAAGCCACCCGAGCCTTTCCGGACCATCACCGCTTCACGGCCGATGAAGCCGGCGAACTCATCATGCGGGCCGAGCACGACGGCCTGCGGCTCGTCACCACCGCCAAGGACCATGCGCGCATGGCGGGCGACCCCGCGCTCTCGGCGCTGGCGGAGCGCGCCTACGTGTTGCCGGTGACGATGCAGGTGAAAGAAGCCGAGGCTTGGCGGGCGACTATTGCTCGGCGCGCTCAAGCGTTAGCAGGCGCCGTCCCCGTCAGGCTCTGCATCACAGCTTCCGGCGAGGCATAAGCCTCCTGCCGATCCACGCTCCAGTATTTCAGCTCCTCGAGCGGGATCGCGACCCCAGTGACCGCGCAGCGCACGAAGGCGCCGGGTTTGACCACGCGGAAGTCGCCGTCGAGATATTTGACCTCGGCTTCGCCGCTCATCGGCGCGGATTTGTCCTGGCGGTAAAGCAAGGGATTCTCCTGGCTGGCGGCCTAACATAGTCGGTCGCGCGGCGGGAACAATCGCGAAATACAGGAACTTCAAAACCGAGAGAAACGTTATTGGGCCGATCCAGGGGACGACTTTCTGAGGAGGCGTGGATGATGCGAAAGATTCTGCTCACCGGCGCTCTGATCGCCGGATTCTCCGCTGCCGGAGCACTCGCGCCGGGCAGCGCCAATGCGATGACGATTACAACGCCGGCCGCGGCCGCCAAGGCGGTTGCCGAGCACGGCGCGGTCGAACAGGTGCGCTACGTGTGCCGGCGGGTATGGACCCGCTGGGGCTGGCGCCGTTCGTGCGTCTATCGGCCCGGTGGCTATTACGGCGGTTACTATGGCGGCTACGGCGGCTACGGATATCGCCCGTATGGGTATTACGGCTACAACCGGCCGTACTACCGCCCGCGCTACTGGTACTAGGCCGCTGACGTGAACGTTGAACGGCGCGCAGTCACTCGCGCGCCGTTTTGTTTTGTAACGGCTAGAACAGGCTGCCCTGCCCCTCGGCGCTGGTCGGGCGCGAGCGGCGGCGGCGAATGACTGGACGCGGCGGAGGCGCCGCGACGGTTTCGCCCGCGACCGCTTTCACATTGCCGTCCGACATTTCGATATCGAGCTTCATGCCGTTGGCGATGGCCGCCGCGCTGCGCAGCGGATGGCCCGCGTCGTCGCGCACCAGCGCATAGCCGCGCTTGAGCACGTCCCGGTAGGAGAACGCGGTCAGCAACTTCTCGGCGCTTTCGAGCCGCGCGAAACGCTGATCGAGCTGCGCCTCCATGGAACGTGCGGCGCGCCCGCACAGCGCGGTGACGCGATCGCGGTCGCGCAGAATGCGGACGCGATAGGCCTGCGCATTGGCGGCGACGCCGGTCTTGAGCCTATGCGCCATGGCCTCGTAACGGTCGCGGCGGCGCTGCCACCAGGCTGCGCACAAGCTGCGGCGTCAGCCGGCTGGCGCAGCGCGAATACTGCGTGTGGTGGATCTGCGCATTGGCGAGCAGCGCGCGCGGCAGCCGCTCGGCGCAGGCATCGAGCCGCTGGCGCGGCGTCGCCAGCACATCGTCCGCTGCCGGCAGCGCGCGCGACAGCAGCGAGCAACTCCTTGCGGCGCTGCTCGATGCCGCGCTGCCAGCAGGCCAGCCGCCGCGTCGGCGAGCGCGCCGATGCGCGTCAGCAAGTCGGAGCGCACCGGCACCGCCATCTCGGCGGCGGCGGTCGGCGTCGGCGCGCGCCGGTCGGCGGCGAAATCGATCAGCGTGATGTCGGTCTCATGGCCGACCGCGGAAATCAGCGGGATCATGCTGTCGGCCGCGGCGCGCACCACGATCTCTTCGTTGAACGACCACAGATCCTCGAGCGAGCCGCCGCCGCGCGCGACGATGATGCAGATCCGGCCGCGGCAGCGCGCCGCCCTCGGGCAACGCATTGAAGCCGCGGATGGCGTTGGCGACCTCGGCCGCCGAGGTATCGCCCTGCACGCGCACCGGCCACACCAGCACGTGGCGCGGAAAGCGGTCAGCGAGCCGGTGCAGGATGTCGCGGATCACCGCGCCGGTCGGCGAGGTCACCACGCCGATCACTTCGCGGCAGGAACGGCAGGAGCTGCTTGCGCGCTTCGTCGAACAGGCCTTCGGCGGCGAACTTCTTCTTGCGCTCCTCGAGCAGCTTCATCAGCGCGCCGATGCCGGCGAGCTCGAGCGTGTCGATCACGATCTGGTACTTCGACGAGCCGGGGAAGGTGGTGAGCCGGCCGGTCGCGACGACCTCGAGCCCCTCCTCCGGCTTGACCTTCATGCGGCCGAAGGTGCGTGCTGCCAGATCACGGCTTCGAGCAGCGCGCCCTCGTCCTTCAGGCTGAAATAGCAGTGGCCGGACGAATGGGCGCCGCGGAAGCCGGAAATCTCGCCGCGCACCCGCACGTAGCCGTAGGCGTCCTCGACCGTGCGCTTGAGCGCGGCCGAGAGCTCGGAGACCGACCATTCCACGACGTTGTTGAGGGCGGCTTCGGTCATAGCGTCCGAATCTCTTGACGGGATGAGGCCTCATGTTACACCATTCGCTAACTCAACAAAGGCCGCCATGAACATCCTTCTCCTCGGTTCCGGCGGCCGCGAGCATGCGCTGGCCTGGAAGATTGCGGCGAGCCCGCTGACCGACACGGCTCTATCTGCGCGCCCGGCAATGCCGGCATCGCGCAGGAGGCCGAATGCGTGGCGCTCGATCATGGCCGACCACGCGGCGGTGATCGCCTTCGCCAAGGAGAACAAGATCGACCTCGTCGTGGTCGGGCCGGAAGGGCCGCTGTGTCGCCGGCATCGTCGACGATCTCGAAGCCGCCGGCATCAAGGCGTTCGGCCCGAGCAAATGGGCGGCGCGGCTGGAAGGCTCCAAGGGCTTCACCAAGGACCTGTGCAAGGCCAACAACATTCCGACCGCGGCCTATCGAGCGCTTCAAGCGGCGCAGCGGCCGCCAAGGACTACGTGCGCAAGCAGGGCGCGCCGATCGTGGTGAAGGCCGACGGCCTGGCCGCCGGCAAAGGCGTCGTCGTTGCGGAGACGCGTCGAGGAAGCCGAAGCCGCGATCGACATGATGTTCGGCGGCGGACTGGGCGCAGCCGGCCTGGGAGATCGTGATCGAGGAATTGCATGGTCGGCGAGGAAGCCTCGTTCTTCGCGCTGTGCGACGGCGAGACCGCGATCGCCGCTGGCCTCGGCGCAGGACCACAAGCGCGTCGGCGACGGCGACAAGGGACCGAACACCGGCGGCATGGGCGCCTATTCGCCGGCGCCGGTGATGACCGACGAGATGAACCAAGCGCACGATGGACGAGATCATCCTGCCGACCGTGCGCGCGATGAAGGCGATGGGCGCGCCGTACAAGGGCGTGCTGTTCGCCGGGCTGATGATCACCGCAAGAGGCCCGCAACTGATCGAATACAATGTGCGCTTCGGCGATCCGGAATGTCAGGTGCTGATGCTGCGGCTGATGTCGGATCTCGTGCCGGCGCTGATGGCCGCGCGCGACGGGCAGCTCAAGAATTTCGATCTGCGCTGGTATCCGCGATGCGGCGCTGACCGTGGTGATGGCGGCGAACGGCTATCCCGGGCAATTACGAGAAAGGCTCGGTGATCGACGGCCTCGCGGACGCGGCGGCGCATCGAGGGCGTCGAGATCTTCCACGCCGGCACCAAAGCGGAAGGCAGCAACGCATCGTCGCGAACGGCGGACGCGTGCTGAACGTGTGCGCGACCGGCAAGAACGATGCGCGAGGCGCAGGCGCGCGCCTATGCTGCGGTCGACAAGATCAAATGGCCGGAAGGTTTCTGCCGCCGCGACATCGGCTGGCAGGCGATTGCACGCGAGAAATAATTTCCAGTTTTGACGCAGCTCACAGCACGGTCTGCGGAACTGTGCCGGAACTGCGACGACACGATGTGGATTCGATGCCGGTTCACTGCTCTGCAACATGACACGCATGCAGTAACGCCGAATCCCAATCGCGTCCTCATGCGTTGTCTTACCGGTTACGATACGAAAGGAGACAACCTATGAAAAAGTTTCTCGCCATTGCGGCGCTCACTGTACTGACCACGGCTTCTGCGTCGGCAGCCACGTTCTATCCGAGCTGGCGCGCGCACGGGCTGCAGAGCTACGCGTCGGCGGATGAACTGATGATTTCGTCGCGCGACTCCGCGACCGGCCCTTATATCGGCCCGCAGGTCAGCGGAAGCTCGGTTGTGCAGTAGCGTAACCATCTGAGTGCGAAGGGCCCGGCCTCGTGCCGGGCCTTTTCGTATGCGCGATTGCCACCGGCAGGCGGTCGATTAAAGTCACGCCATGTCCGACCTCGCCGACCTCTTTCCCGGCTACGAATCGCACTGGATCGATACCTCCGCGGGCAAGCTGTTCGCGCGGCGTGGCGGCAAGGGTCCGCCGCTCATGCTGCTGCACGGCTACGCGCAGACCAACGTGATGTGGCACAAGGTGGCGCCGCTGCTCGCACGACCACTTCACGCTTGATCATTCCGGATCTGCCCGGCTACGGCTGGTCGGCCGCGCCGCGCGCCGACGAAAGCCACGCCCCCTACGACAAGCGCTCGATGGCGAAAGTCATGGTCGAATTGATGGAAAAGCTCGGCTACGCGCGTTTGCGCTGGCCGGCCACGACCGCGGCGGCCGCGTCTCCTATCGGCTGGCGCTCGACCATCCGGGCCGGCTGTCCAAGCTCGCCGTGCTCGACATCATCCCGACCTACGACATGTGGCAGCGCATGGACTACGAGTTCGCGCATGAAGGTCTGGCACTGGCTGTTCCTGGCGCAGCCGCACCCGACTGCCGGAGACTGCTGCTCGAACAACAATTCGACTCGCCTATATCCGACTCAAGATGGCGAGCTGGACCAAGGCGAAGGACCTGTCGGCGTTCGATCCGCGCGCCATGGCGCATTACGCCGCGTTCTTTTCGGATCCGCTGCGCATCCACGCGACCTGCGAGGATTATCGCGCCGGCGCCACCACCGATCTCGAGCACGACGAAGCGGATCGCGCCGCCGGCAAGAAAATCAATTGCCCGGTGCTGGCGCTGTGGGGCGCCAAGGGCATTCCAAGTCAGAGCGGGCCGCTGGAGATCTGGGGTACCTGGGCCGCGAAGGTGTCAGGCCAGCCGATCGATTCCGGACATTTCGTCGCCGAGGAGAATCCGATCCGCGACCGCTGCCGCCATGCTCGAGTTCTTCCGTTGAGCACGATCGACCGCCAGAGCGCTTTCTCCGGCACCAAGGAGGTCGCGCAGGCCTTGCGCGTCGATGCGGCGCGGCTTGAGGATTATCTGCGCCGCGAAGTCGCGGGCTTTGCCGGCCCGCTCAGCCTCAAGCAATTCAAGGGCGGGCAATCCAATCCGACCTATCTGCTGGAAACGCCAGGCGAAGAGCTATGTGATGCGGCGCAAGCCGCCGGGCAAGCTGCTGCCGTCGGCGCATGCGGTGGATCGCGAATTCCGCGTCATCAGCGCGCTGTCGAACGCAAGGCTTCCCGGTCGCGCGAGCCGCTGCTCTATCTGCGCCGACGAGAGCGTCGCCGGCACCGCGTTCTATGTGATGGATTTCGTCGACGGCCGCGTGTTCTGGGAGCCGCAAATGCCGGGCTCCGAATCCGGCCGAGCGCGCGGCGGTCTATCGATCGACATGAACGCGACGCTGGCGCGGCTGCATTCGTTCGATCCGGCGGCGATCGGCTTGTCGCGACTTCGGCAAGGGCGAGAACTACGTCGCGCGGCAGGTCGACCGCTGGTCGAAGCAATATCGCGCGTCGGAGACCGAAACGATCGACGGAGATGGAGCGGCTGATCGAGTGGCTGCCGCAGCACATTGCCGCCGAGCGGGCCGGTGCGGCTGGTGCACGGCGACTACCGGCTCGACAACCTGATCCTCGCGGCCGACGCGCCGAGCATCCTCGCCGTGCTCGACTGGGAATTGTCCACGCTCGGCGATCCGCTCGCCGATTTCTCCTATCACCTGATGCATGGCACATGCCGCATTCGGACAGCGCGCGCCGGCACCGGATCGCTGGTCGGGTCTCGATCTCGCGGCGCTCGGCATTGCC
Organism: uncultured Alphaproteobacteria bacterium; assembly: GCA_963847325.1. GTDB lineage: Bacteria > Pseudomonadota > Alphaproteobacteria > Rhizobiales > Xanthobacteraceae > Pseudolabrys. Next base: position 513,330 of record CAWJZD010000008.1, on the reverse strand, counting down.
GTCGATGGCGGACTATGTCGAGATGTACGTCGCGCGCACCGGGCTCGATCCGCGCCCGCATCTGCCGATCTATCTCGCCTACAATTTCTTCCGGATCGCCGCGATCCTGCAGGGCATCATCGGCCGCGTGCGCGACGGCACCGCGACCTCCGAGTTCGCGCCCGCCAAGGCCGCAGATGATCCGGCCGCTGGCGGCCAAAGGCTGGGAGTTTGCCAAGGAAGCTGAAAAGCAGGCCTAGCGGCGCGCCGCGAAGAAATCCTTCAGCAGCGCCGCCGCCTCGCTCTCGCCGATGCCGCCATAGATTTCCGGCCGGTGATGGCAGGTCGGCGCGTTGAAAAATCGCACGCCATTGTCGACCGCCCCGCCCTTCGGATCGGCGGCGCCGTAATAGAGCCGGCGGATGCGGGCAAAGGAGATCGCCGCCGCGCACATGGCGCAGGGCTCGAGCGTGACATAGAGATCGCAATCGGTGAGCCGCTCGGTGCCGAGCGCCGCTGGCCGCCGCGCGGATCGCCAGCAATTCGGCATGCGCGGTCGGATCGCGATCCGCCAGCGTGCGGTTGCCGGCCTGCGCCAGCACCTCGCCGTCGCGCACGATCACGCAGCCGACCGGCACCTCGCCCGCGCCGCGGCGCGCGGGCCTCGTCGAGCGCCATATCCATGAAGATGTTGCAGCTCATGTCTGCGCTTTATACAGGCGCGATGCCCGGCATAAAGCCTGCCATGACGAAGCAGCCAGGCATGAACGACGGAAACGACTTGAAGGCGAGCGCATCGCCAAGGTGATGGCGCGGGCGGGCCTGTGCTCGCGGCGCGAGGCCGAAAGCTGGATCGCGGCCGGCCGCGTCAGCGTCAACGGCGCGGTGATCTCCTCGCCCGCGCTCAACGTGACGGCGTCCGACCGCATCAGCGTCGACGGCAAGCCGCTGCCGCAGCGCGAGCGCACGCGGCTGTTTCTCTACCACAAGCCGCGCGGCCTCGTGACCACGCATTCCGATCCGGAAGGGCGGCCGACGATCTTCGGCACAGCTGCCGAAGGATCTGCCGCGGCTGATCAGCGTCGGGCGGCTCGACATCAGCACCGAGGGCCTGCTGCTGCTCACCAATGACGGCGGGCTCGCGCGCGTGCTCGAACTGCCGCAGACCGGCTGGCTGCGGCGCTATCGCGTGCGCGCGCTCGGCCGCGTCACGCAGGACGCGCTCGACGCATTGCGCAAGGGCGGCGTCACCGTCGACGGCGTGCGCTACGGCGCGATCGAAGCGACGTTCGATCGCGAGCAAGGCGCGAATGTCTGGCTCACCTTCGGATTCGCGAAGGCAAGAACCGCGAAGTGCGCAACGTGCTGGAGCATCTCGGCCTGCAAGGTGAACCGGCTGATCCGCGTGTCGTTCGGGCCGTTCGAGCTTGGCGATCTGGAGCGCGGCGAGGTCCGGGAAGTGCCGACCGATGAGCTGCGGCAGGTGCTCGGCACCAACGTGATCGCCGGCGCCAATGTGGATTTCGAGGGGCCGGTGGTGGAGCGGGAGACGCCGTCGCGCAAGCAGCGGCGCGCAGCAGCGTGAGCGCGAACGGCGTCCACGCCCCGACGCGGCAGCCCCGCCGCCAGACCGCGAAAAGCCGAAGCACCGCCGCCGCGACCGCTCCGGCGGGCCGCGGCCGAAATATCCGAAGGGCCCGCGCTGATGCGCGTTGTCGGCGGCAAGCTGCGCTCGCGCCCGATCACGGGGCCGAAGTCAGCGTCGATCCGTCCGACCGCCGACCGGCTGCGCGAGGCGTTGTTCAACATCCTCATCCACGGCTATGGCGATCCGGTCACCGGCGCGCGCGTGCTCGATCTCTTCGCCGGCACCGGCGCGCTCGGCATCGAAGCGCTGTCGCGCGACGCGGCCTATGTGCTGTTCGTCGACGATGGCGCTGAAGCCCGCGCGCTCCTGCGCGAGAACACGCAGACTTTGGGGCTCGCCGGCGTCACCCGCATTTTCCGCCGTGACGCCACCAAGCTTGGGCCCGTCTATCCGGTGGAGCCGTTCACGCTGGCGTTTCTCGATCCGCCTTATGGCAAAGGCTTCGCCGAGCAGGCGCTGGCATCCGCGCGCGAGGGCGGCTGGCTGGTGCCCGGCTCGATTGTCGTCGTCGAGGAAGCGGTCGCATCGGGCTTCAAGGCGCCCGATGGGTACGAAGAGCTGGAGCGGCGCGCTTACGACGATACGGAATTCGTCATCCTGCGCGCCGCCTAGCAGCCGTTATTTCTTCTTCCAGACTTCGGTGCCCTTGGTGCCCGCATCGGTGCGGCGCCACCATTTGCCTTCGGCCGAGCCATCCGGCTTCACGTCCATCACCATGATGACCGCGCGGCCGTCGGCGACGCCGCCAGCAAACAATTTGGTGCCCTCGACCTGGCCGATGCCGACGTACTTGCCGCCATCCCATTTGAGTTCGAGCGCGCCGTTCCTGTCCATGGTGATCGCGAGCGTGCCGTCGCCGTCATATTTCGAACCGTCGGTCTCCGTGCCGGTGACGACGTAATTGCCGATCATGCTGGCGTTGCTGACCTGCGCCAACGCCGGCGTCGCAAAAGCGACAAGCGCGAGAGCAGCTCGCTGCAATGAATGTTTTCACGATAGACCCCCTTTTTGCCGCTCCCCTTGGCGGCTTAAAGCGAAAGCCTATCCGCTTTGCGTAAAATCACCTGCGGCCAAATAGCCGCTCGATGTCGGTCAGCTTCAATTCGACGTAGGTCGGGCGGCCGTGATTGCACTGCCCGGAATTCGGCACCGCCTCCATCTCGCGCAGCAGCGCATTCATTTCCTCGGGCTTGAGCTTGCGGCCGGCGCGCACCGAGCCGTAGCAGGCCATAGTGGCCGCGACGTGCATGAGCCGCCGCTCAAGCGGCAAGGCTTCATCCCACTCAGCCATGTGCTCGGCGAGGTTGCGCAGCAGGGACTGAGCATCCACCTCGCCCAAAAGCGAAGGCGTTTCGCGTACTGCCACAGCGCCCGGCCCGAAGCTCTCGATCAACAGCCCGAAACGGGCGAGCTCGTCTGCGCGGGCGGAAAGGCGCGCGGCATCGGCTTCATCGAGCTCGACGATCTCCGGAATGAGCAGGATCTGACGCGGCACGCCGGATTTCTCCAGCGCCGCCTTCATGCGCTCATAGACGATGCGCTCGTGGGCGGCGTGCTGGTCGACAATGACAAGACCGTCACGGGTCTGCGCCACGATGTAGGTCTCGTGCACCTGGGCGCGCGCGGCGCCGAGCGGCCGTTCGATCAGGTCGGGCTGCGGCGCAAAGCTTTCGACTCGAACGTCCGCGGACGGCGCCCCGGTGTCAAAGACCGCCTGTGCCGCTTCGGCGAGACCGAGCCCGCCGCGCGACGGCACATAGGGCGCAGCAAAAGGCCGGCGCGGCTGGGTGAGCGGCCGGAACGCCGAAATGGTGGCGCTTCCGCCGGTGGTCGAGGCGCGGTTGCCCTCGCGCATCAGGGCCGTCTTCAACGCACCGACGATCAGGCCACGCACAAGGCCGCCGTCGCGGAAACGCACCTCGGTCTTGGCCGGGTGCACGTTCACATCCACTTCACGCCCATCCAGCGTCACGAACAGGGCCACAACCGGATAGCGGTCGCGCGACAGATAATCGGCATAGGCCGCGCGCAACGCCCCGAGCAGCATCTTGTCGCGCACCGGCCGGCCGTTGACGAACAGATACTGCGCCAGCGAATTGGCGCGCGAATAGGTCGGCAGCCCGGCGAAGCCGGTGATGCGAACGCCCTCGCGCTCGGCATCGATGGCGATGGCATTGGCGCGGAAATCCTGTCCCAGCACGTCGCCGAGCCGCGCAAGCTGGGAGCCCTCGCCACCCGCATTCCAGGTGACCGGCGCGCGTTCCTCGCCCGCCAGCGTGAAAGTCACATCGGGCCGGCTCATGGCGAGCCGGCGCACCACGTCGCGCACGGCCTCGGCTTCGCTGCGATCGGTCTTCAGGAATTTCAGGCGCGCCGGCGTGGCGTGAAACAGGTCCCGCACCTCGACGCTGGTGCCGGCCGACAAGGCCGCCGGCTTCACGTCCGATTTCACCCCGCCATCGACAGTGATGCTCCAGGCATGCGGCTCGCTTTTGTGCCGCGTCGTGATCGTCATGCTGGCCGCCGCGCCGATCGATGGCAAAGCCTCGCCGCGAAAGCCGAGGGTACGGATCGCGAGCAGATCCTCTTCATCGAGCTTCGAGGTAGCGTGACGCTCGACCGCCAAAGCGAGATCGGCGCGCGTCATGCCGGCGCCGTCGTCGGTGATGCGGATGAGGCGGCGGCCGCCGCCATCGGTCAGCACATCGATCTTGCGGGCGCCGGCGTCGAGCGCGTTTTCGACCAGCTCCTTGACGACACTGGCCGGTCGCTCGATCACCTCGCCGGCGGCGATGCGGTTGATCGTGGCTTCGGACAGCTGGCGGACAGGCATCGGCGTGATTCGTGTGAACGGCGATGATAGCCGCGAGAATCGGGCGAAACTGCCGTCGTGCGGCGGTTTTGCCCGCTATTCGGCTATTCGAAACTGGGCCGCCGCAGACCCTTGATCTGGGACCGGCGCTTCTTGCCCTCCAGCCGCTTTTTCTTCTCGGACCTTGGGACCTTGGTGGCGCGCCGCGGCACTGGCGGGATCGCGGCCTCGCGGATCATGTCGAACAGCCGCTCGCGCGCGTCGGCGCGGTTCCGTTCCTGCTGGCGGTGCTGTTGGGCGGCGATGACGATCACGCCGTCTTTGGTGAGACGCTTGCCGGCGATCTTCATCAGCCGGATGGCGACGTCGTTCGGCAGCGACGGCGAGCGCCGCGCGTCGAACCGCAGCTGCACGGCGGATGAGACCTTGTTGACGTTCTGGCCGCCGGGGCCGGACGACCGGACGAAGGATTCGACCAGCTCGGATTCGTCGATGGCGATCTGCGGCGTGACCTGGATCATGGCCGCGCGCTAGCTGCTCGCGAGATACTTTTTCGCCAGCACCTTGCCTTCTTCCACGGCCGGCTGGTCGAACGCATCGACGCCGAGCAGGCGCGCCGCGATCATGGTTTCCAGCATGAAATGCATCAGCAGTTCGCCCATCGATTCCTCGTCGAGCCGAGGAATGTGGATAGTGCGCACCGGCACGCCGTTCTTTGCCAAAGTTTCAGCCGTGGCGCGTCCTTGCGCGGCGACCAGATCGCCGATGGTCTTGCCGCCAAAGCCGGGCTCGTGCGCCGCCTTGGCCAAGTCAGGGTCGAGACGCGGTCCCTTCCCGGCATTGTCGGTGGTGATGACGGTCACCAGCTTGTCGCGCGGCCCGCCGATATAGAGCTGCAACTGGCTGTGCTGATCGACCGGCCCGATCGCAGCGACCGGCGTGGTGCCGTGGCCGCCTTTGCCAAGGCTCTCCGCCCAAAGTTGCACGTACCAGCGGGTGAAGCGCTCCAGCCGGTCGGCATAGGCCAGCAGGACGCTGATCGCCTTGCCCTTTTGCGCGAGGGTGACGGCAAGCGCGGCGCCGAGCGCGGCCGGGACATCGGCAGCTTTTTTCTTCGCCAGTACCGGCGCCATGGCGAGCTCGGCACCCTCGCGGATCGCAGTGACGTCGAGACCCAGCACCGCGGCCGGCAGCAGCCCGACATTGGTCAGCACCGCGAAGCGGCCGCCGACGCCGGTATCATGCTCCAGCATCGGCACTTTGTGCTGGGTGAGCAGATCGCGCAGGCCGTTCTTGCCGCCGGATTTTGCCGGCTCGCTGAGCCCGAGAAATACGTCGGGAATGCGCGCGCCGAGCCCTGCCTCCTTCAGCACGGACAGCGCCGCGATGGTCTGCATCAGCGTTTCGCCGGTACCGCCCGACTTTGAGACGGCGACAAAGCGCGTCGTGCCGTGCGGCAGCTTTTTCAGGAACGCGTCGAAGGTAACCGGATCGAGATTGTCCATGAAATGGACGCGCGGCAGTTCGCGAAGCACGCCGATGCCGGGGACGGCGTAGCCGGCCAGCTGTGCCAGCGTCTGGCCGCCGAGGCTCGAGCCGCCGGTGCCGAAAAAGACGATGTCGGTCGCGCCGGTCGAAACCAGCCGATGCGCTATGTCGCGCAGCGCCGGAATGTCGTCATGCCGGCCGGCATAGCGCAGCACCGGCAGCGTCTTGTCTTCGTAGCGCGCGCGAACCCAATCGAGTGCTGTTTCGGCTTTGGCGAGTGCGGCATCAAGCGCGGCTTGGTCGGCGCCGTGCGGGCCGATCCGATCAGCGCGCGCAAGATCGATGGATTGAATCAACGACATGCGGGCGGACCATAGCGGCTGGTCAGGCGAGCGCAAGACGCACTCAAGACGCGCTCATCCGAACGCACGCGGCGAAGGCAAGCTAATCGGTTGAGGTGACGCCCTGCGGCTGCCCGGCCACGGTGACGAGAAGGCCGCTGCCATAAAGCCGCTTGGCGGCGCGCTTGGTGTCTTCAATCGTGACTGCGTCGATCATGGCGTCACGGCGCTGAATGTAATCGATCCCCAAATTGTCGTTCTGGATGTGGACGAGCTGAGACGCGATCTTCGACGAGGTGTCGAGCGACAGCGGATAGGCGCCTTTGAGGTACGACTTCGCGCGCACCAGTTCGTCAGCAGTCGGCCCCTCTTGGGCCATCCGTTTGAGTTCCTGCTCGATGATCGCGATCGCGTCGCCGGTCTTTTCCGCGCGCACCGCGGTGCCGCCAATGGTCACGGCGGAGTTCTTGAACCAGACCAGGCTCTCCGACACGCCATAGGCCAGGCCGCGCTTTTCGCGGATTTCGCGATAGAGACGCGAGGAAAATGTCCCGCCGCCCAGAACATGATTGACGATGTAACCCGCCATGAAATCCGGATCGTTGCGGCCAAGGCCCGGGCCGCCGAAGGTCACGACCGCCTGCGGCACGCCGATGGTGGTGACAATGCGCCGGCCAAGGCCGCGCGGGTTGGTCGCCAGGATAGGCCGAAGATCATTCTTTGCCGGAAGCGAACCGAACGCGCGGTCGATCAGCGCTCCGGCAGTTTGCGGATCGACGTCGCCGACAATCGCGATCTTGAGCTCGTTGCGCGCAAGAACCCGGCGCAGATAGCCCCGCATGTCCTCGACGCCAATCTGCGGAACGCTCGCCAGCGTGCCTTTGCTCTCCTGCCCGTAAGGATGATTGGGAAAGGCCGCGCTCCACCAATTGCGGCTGGCGAGGCTGTTGGGGTTTGACTCGTCCCGCTGCAGCCCGCTGATAACCTGAGCGCGCACCCGCTCGATCGCATCGGCATCGAAGCGCGGCGCCGTCAGCGCCATGCGCAGGAGGTTGAACGCCTCCTCCCGGTTCTCGCTGAGCGTCCGCAACGTGCCATTGAAGTAGTCGCGCGAGACGGAAAAGCTCAGCTCGATGGCGCGGCTTTCCACGCGCTGCTGAAAGGCTTTGGCGTCGAGATCGCCGGCCCCCTCGTCGAGGAGATTGGTGGCGAGGCTGGCAGCGCCCTGCTTGGCCGCGTCGTCCTGACTGGAGCCGCCGTGGAAGGAATAAGACATCGCGACGAGCGGCGCCGCCTTGTCGCGCACCAGCCAGGCCTCGATGCCGGACGGGCTGACGATCCGCTCGACCGTCATGGCTTGCGACGGCGCCGCGAAAGCGGCCGTCAGCATGAAGGCGAGCACTGCGATGGTGCGGATCATGTGCGCTTTTCCGCCTGCGGGCTGGTGTCTTTGATGAGATAGCCGGTGACCGAGCGGCGCTTGTCGAGCCACTCCCGGGCGGCCTGCTGGACCGATTCCGCGGTGACGGCCTTGATGCGGCTCGGCCAGGTTTTGACGTCGTTGATCGAAGCGCCGCTCATCAGCGCCGCGCCATACCAGCGGGCGAGCGAAGTCTGGCTGTCGCTGGCATAGATCGCATCGGCGACCAGCCGCGTTTTGGAGCGCTCAAGCTCTTCGGCAGTGACGCCCTTGTCGGCGACCGTGGCGATCACCTCGTCGACCTGCTTCTCCAGATCCTCCAAAGTGACGCCGGGACGCGGCGCGCCGTAAACGCCGAACGTGCTCGTATCGAGCGCGGTGCTGTTGTAATAGGCGCCGGCGCTGACCGCGACTTTGCGCGCCATCACCAGTTCGCTGTTGAGCCGGCTGTTCGAGCCCGCGCCAAGAATGTGCGACAGCACTTCGAGCGCTTCGGACTCGCCGCGTTTTGCGGTGGAGAATGACGGCACCAGGTAGGAGCGGCTGAACGAAGGTTGCTCGACGCGTGCATCAGCCAGAGTGAGCCGGCGCGGCGATGCCGGCGGCGGCTCCTGGGGACGCAGGCGCGGCCCGAATTCGTGCAGCTTCTCGATCTTGCCGTAGGTGTCCTGCGCCATCGCAAGAACTGCATCGGCCTCGACGTCGCCGGCGATCACGACCACGGCGTTGTTCGGACCGTAGAAGCGCTTGTAGAACTCAAGCGCATCGTTGCGGTCGAGCTTCGCGATTTCGTGGCGCCAGCCGATCACCGGCTTGCCGTAAGGGTGATTGAGATAGAGCGCGGCCTCCATCTGCTCGCCCAGCCGCGAACGCGGATTGTTCTCGGTGCGCTGGTTGCGCTCTTCGAGAATGACGTCGCGCTCCGGCAGCACCACCTCGTCGGTAAGAACGAGGCCGGTCATGCGGTCGGCTTCAAACTCCATCATCTCGCGCAACTTGTCGCGCGGCACGCGCTGGTAATAGCCGGTGTAGTCGGACGAGGTGAACGCGTTTTCCTGGCCGCCGATCGTGGCGACCACCTGCGAGAAACGGCCGGATGGATTTTTGGCAGTGCCCTTGAACATCAAATGCTCAAGGAAGTGCGCAAGCCCGGACTTGCCCGGGGTCTCGTCAGCGGCGCCCACCTTGTACCAGATCATGTGGGTCGCGACCGGCGCCCGGTGATCCGGAATGACGATGAGTTCAAGGCCGTTCTTGAGCGTGTAGTGCGAAACGTTGGGGCCCGTCGTCTGCGCCAAAGCAGTCGATGCGCTGACGACAAGCGCGGCTGCGGTCAGTCGAAAATGCAAGGTCGTGGGTGTCCAATCTTCGAAAAGCGAAAGCACGCCAACATCCGTTGGAACAAGCCGACGCCTACGCCGCCCCGCCGTCGTATAAACGCTTACCGCTCGTATTCGCCGTGCGTCAGCGAGTAGTTCGTCGCGGTCGGCCGCTTGTCCGTCTTGCCAGTGCCATACGCATAGGTTGACGCAGGCGTCTGGTAGCCCGGCGGCGGCTCAAGCAGGCTGGCGCGCGGCGGCTCCTGCGTGAACGTCTTGCTTTCTTCCTTCTCTCTGCCGCCGCTGATGGCCTTGGAGAAGAATGAGAACACGTTCGGCGAGCCGAGCTCCTTCTGCGATACGGTCGGGAATTCGGTAATTGGGCCCGGCGCGACACCGCGTTTTGCTCTGCCCTTTGCGAGTTCTGAAGGCGGCAACGGCTTGCCATCGTCGACAACCGGATCGCCGGTTGCGCCAGGCACCTTCGACGCAGCGTTGCGTATGCGTTGTTCCTTGATCTCGGGATCGACCGGCCAGTTTGGCGCGACCACGTTGCCCGACATCGGAGCCGGCAAGCTCGTGCTCGGCGGAACGACGAGCGGGGACCGCTCGCGATAATCGATCGGTGGCTTGTCGTCGCGCAGACCGACCGCGCTCAACACGCGCCGGAGGACTTGAATGTCGTATCCGTTATCTTCTTCTTCCTGCGCGTTCGCGGGAACCGCGAAGGCCAGGAACGTGGTGCCGATCACCGCCGCGAAGGCGAGGCGAAAAACATTTGCGCGATTGAGACGTGACTTCGACATAACCAGCCCTCGCCTACCTACCCACGGAACTCGGTGGCGCCCTTCGGGCAGTATAGTCGGCCCGATCAGGGCGCTTTTGCGGCATGGCCCGAGAACAGGGACTCATACAGCAGCCCTATAACCCCGGCAACGATGGCTACATCAGCGAGGTTAAAAACATACCAGTGGAAGCGCCAAGTCGCCGTTTCGATGTGAAACAGCACGAAATCGGCCACCCAGCCATAGGCCAGGCGGTCAATGGCGTTGCCAATGGCGCCGCCAATAATGAGGCCAAGTGACAGCGCCGTAAGCTTTGTCACGGCTCGCGCCAGCCAGACCCACAGCACGGCGACGGCGATCACCTTGAAGGCGAGCAGCACCCATTGGCCAAGCGGCCCATCCTGCTGGAACAGGCCGTAACTGATTCCGCGATTCTGGGTCAGCACGAAGTCGACGAACGGCAGCACCGGGACAACGCCGCGGGCGCCCAGCTCATAGACGTGCAGGAGATAAACCTTGCTGGCCTGATCGAGCACGGCGATGACCAGCGCAACGGCGAGGCCGAAGCGCGTGAGCGGGCCGTGCAGGTAGTCCTGCGCTCGCGACATCGTCACGCTCATTCGGCGGCCTTACGCGCCGATTCCCATTCGCGCATCGCTTTGGCGTCGCGCGGCGACAGATCGGGGTAATCCGGATCGGCGCCGATCGTAGTGAGGATTTTCCACGAGCGCGCGCACTTGGTTCCCTCGGCGAGATTCGGCACGACCGCGACGCCGCTCACGTCCGGAAGCCGGAACGCGCCCGCAGGACCTTCATCGGTCACCAGGGTTGCGGCCGAAGTGATGCAGACCTCAGCGAGATCGACATCTGCGACCGCGGCAAACAGATCCGGGTCCGAGACATGAATGATCGGATGCGCTTCGAGCGATGAGCCGATCCGCTTCTGCGCGCGCTCGATCTCCAGCGCGCCGGTGACGACACGGCGCACGGTGCGCACCTTGCGCCATTTTTCCGCGAGCGCGTCGTCTTTCCACGACGCCGGCACGTCCGGGAACAGCTCGAGATGCACCGACGAGGCGTTGTCGCCATAGCGCGACAGCCAGGATTCCTCCGCGGTGAAGCAGAGCAGCGGCGCGAGCCAGGTCACGGTGGCGCGGAACACATGATCCACCACCGTCAGGCAGGCCTTGCGTTTCTGCGAGGAGATCGGCTCGCAATAGAGCGTGTCCTTGCGGATGTCGAAGTAGAACGCCGACAGATCCGACGTCAGGAACGCCGACAGCGCGGCGAAGATGCGCTTGTAGTCGAAGTCCTGATAGGCGGCGCGCACCAGCACGTCGAGCTCGGTCAGCCGATGCAGCATCAGCCGCTCAAGCTCCGGCATTTTCTCAACCGCGACCCGTTCGTCCTCGCGGTAATGCGCGAGACTGCCGAGCATCCAGCGGATGGTGTTGCGCAGCTTGCGGTAGGTCTCGACCGTGGTCTTGAGGATTTCCGCGCCGATGCGCTGATCGTCCCAGTAGTCGGCCGAGGCGACCCACAGGCGCAGGATATCGGCGCCGGATTGCTTGATGACGTCCTGCGGCGCGATCGTGTTGCCGAGCGACTTCGACATTTTGCGGCCGTCCTCGGCCATGGTGAAGCCGTGGGTCACGACCACGTCGAACGGCGCACGGCCGCGCGTGCCGCAGCTCTCCAGCAATGAAGACTGGAACCAGCCGCGGTGCTGGTCGCTGCCTTCGAGATACATCACCGTATCCTGGCCGCCGTCGGCCTTGCGGCGGATCGGGCCGAATTGCGGGAAGTTCTTCGGCGTCTTCCAGCACGAAGGCGTGGGTCGATCCGGAGTCGAACCAGACGTCGAGAATGTCGTCGACCTTCTGCCACGGCTCATTGGCGAGCTTTGGTCCAAGGAAACGCTCGCGCGCGCCATCCTTGTACCAGGCGTCCGCGCCCTCGGCGGTGAAGGCGTCGATGATGCGCTGCTCGACCTCCGCGTCCTGAAGGATATCGACCGAGCCGTCGCCCTTTTCCTTGATGAAGACGGCGATCGGCACGCCCCAGGCGCGCTGGCGCGAGATCACCCAGTCCGGCCGCGACTCGATCATGCCGTTGATGCGGTTCTCGCCCTGCGGCGGCACCCAGCGGGTTGCGGCAATGGCCGTCATCGCCCGCTGCCGCAACGTATCGCCGGACTTGTCGATGTCGACAGCCGCCGGCTTGCCGGCGGCTGCAAACGGTTTGTCCATCGCGATGAACCATTGCGGCGTGTTGCGGAAGATCACCGGCTTCTTCGAGCGCCACGAATGCGGATATTGATGCTTGAGGCGGCCGCGCGCGATGATGTTGCCGGCCTCGGCCAGCGCCTTGATCACCGCTTCGTTGGCGTCGCCCTTCTCGCCCTTGTCGTTGATGACGCGCTTGCCGGTGAAGCCGGGCGCCTGCGCGGTGAACGCACCGTTCTCATCGACGGTGTAGGGGATCGCAGTGTTGATGCCGCGGCTTTCCAGCTCGCGCGCGTTGCTGGTCCAGACTTCGAAGTCCTCGCGGCCGTGGCCCGGCGCGGTGTGGACGAAGCCGGTGCCGGCATCGTCGGTGACGTGCTCGCCCGAAAGCAGCGGCACGTCGAAGTCGTATCCGCCTTTTGGCTTGAGCGGATGCTGGCAAACCATGCCGCCAAGCTCGGCCGCCGCGACCGGCTTCACCTTTTCAAAAGACACCACACGCGCTTGCTTGAACACATCATCCGCGAGCTTGTCGGCTAGGATGAAGAGGTCACCGGTCTTCGCCCAATTATCCGCGGGCGCATCCGTGACCTTGTATAGGCCGTACTCAACTTTGGATGAGAAGCTGATCGCCCGGTTGCCGGGTAGCGTCCACGGTGTAGTCGTCCAGATCACGACCGATGCGCCGTTGCCGTTCTTGACCGGAAACTTCACCCACACCGTGTCGGACGTGTAATCCTCGTACTCGACCTCGGCCTCGGCCAGCGCGGTCTTCTCCACCACCGACCACATCACCGGCTTTGAGCCGCGATAGAGCGTGCCGTTCGCGGCGAACTTCATCAGCTCGCGCGCGATCTGCGCCTCGGCCGGAAAGCTCATCGTCATATAGGGGTGCGCCCAGTCGCCCTCGACGCCGAGCCGCTTGAATTCTTCCCGCTGCACGTTGAGCCAGTGCTGCGCATAGGCGCGGCACTCCTGGCGGAAGGCGATCATCGCCGCCGAGTTCTTCAGGTCCGGCTTCGGCTTGCCCTTGGAGCGGTAATTCTCTTCCTCGATCTTCCACTCGATCGGCAGGCCGTGGCAGTCCCAGCCCGGCACGTAATTGCAATCGAAGCCGAGCATCTGCTGGCTGCGCGTCACCACGTCCTTGAGGATCTTGTTGAGCGCGGTGCCGATATGGACGTTGCCGTTGGCGTAAGGCGGGCCGTCATGCAGGACGAATTTCGGCCTGCCCTTCGCCTTCTCGCGCATCTGCTTGTAGATGTCCTGCGCCGCCCAGCGCTTGAGCAGCTCCGGCTCGCGCTGCGGCAAGCCGGCCCGCATCGGGAAATCCGTCTGCGGCAGAAACAATGTCTCGGAATAATCGCGCGCGGGCTTGTTCATTGCGGGCGGTGTTTAGCAGGCGGAATTATCAACGCAAAGTCCGCCCACATGGCGCTAAATCGCGCCGAGCAGCGGAAACGCGTCGCGCGCACGCGCCAGTGCCGCCCTCGCCTGCGCGGCATCGGCATCCATGTGGCGCTTGAGGTCATCGACCGACTCGAACTTTTCCTCGCCGCGCACCCAGGAGATGAAGGCGACGTCGATCGTCTTGCCGTAAAGATCGCCCGCATAATCGAACAGGAAGACTTCGAGCAGCGGCGCGCCGTTATCGAAGGTCGGACGGCGGCCGAAGCTCGCCACCCCATCGATCAGCTTGCCGTCGAGCGAGGCACGCACCGCGTAGATGCCATGCTTGAGGCCGCAGGCCGGATCGAGCCGGATGTTGGCGGTCGGGAAGCCGAGCTCGCGGCCACGCTTGTCGCCATGGATCACCTCCCCGGACACGAACCAGGGCGCACCGAGCAGCTCACCGGCTTCGACCACCTTGCCTTCGCTGAGCGCAGCGCGGACCGTGCCTGACGAAACCGGCCGTCCCTCGTCCTCGAGCGGCGGCGCCACATCGACGCTGAACCCATGCGCCGCCCCCTGCTGGCGCAGGTAATCCGGCGAGCCGGTGCGATTCTTGCCGAAGTGAAAATCAAAACCGATCACGGCACCGGAGATGCCGAACCGACCGACCAAAATCCTGCCGATGAAGTCCTCGGCACTGGTCGAGGCCAGTGCGGCATCGAATGTCATCACGATCGCGCCGTCGAGGCCGGTCGCCGCCAGGAGCCTCAGCCTGTTGCGGTCGTCGCTGAGCCGGAACAGCGGCACGTCAGGCCTGAAGAACTGACGGGGGTGCGGGGAGAACGTCAGCGCGGCGGCCGGTTTCCCCAAGCCTGCCGCCCGCCGGCAGGCGAGGTCGATTACGGCGCGGTGGCCCCGATGCACGCCGTCAAAGTTGCCGATCGCGACGACCGCGCCCTTGAGGCCGGCGGGCGCATCGTCTTGTCCAACTGTGAAAAGATGAGAAGCCGGGCTCGGAACCATCGACGGAACTGCTTTGCGTGAACCTGATGATTTGCGGCATCAGCGTCAACCAGTGGTTAGCAAATCGCTAACACCTGCGGCGGATTAACCGAGTGTTCAGCCGCCATTGCTAGTTGTGCCGCAGTTGGCAATGCCGGAAATGCGCCATGGCAGTTGATTTGTCGATGCCCATCCTCGTCGTGGACGACTACGCCACGATGATCCGAATTATCCGCAATCTGCTCCGTCAGCTTGGCTTTGAAAATGTCGACGAGGCAAGCGATGGCCGCGCGGCGCTCGCCAAGCTGCGTGCGCGAAAATTCGGGCTGGTGATTTCCGACTGGAACATGGAGCCGATGACCGGCTACGAGCTGCTCCAGGAAGTGCGCGCCGACAAGGTGCTGTTCGCAATGCCCTTCATCATGATCACCGCGGAGTCCAAAACCGACAACGTGATCGCGGCGAAGAAAGCGGGCGTCAACAATTACATCGTCAAGCCGTTCAATGCGGTGACGCTGAAAGGCAAAATCGACACGGTGTTTGAGGACGTGTCGGCCGCCGAGCGGAACGCGGCGACGACGAGGCTCATCCTACCAGCGTAGCTCACGCATCACGGCGACCGGCGCTTTACCGGCTGTCGCGATCGCGTTCTGCAAGGCGAGCGCCTGCGGGTCGACATGCGCGCCGAATTCTTCGGCGTGAATCCCCGCCGTGAGAAACAGGAAATCGAGGCCCGCAGCGTTGGCACCCGCGAGATCGGTGCGCAGTGAATCACCGATGGCAAGAATGCGTTCACGTGACGGCGCCGGCCGCAACTTGGCCAAGGCGGCGTCGTAGATCGGCCGGTACGGTTTGCCGGCGTAGAGCACCTCGCCGCCCATCTGCTTGTAAAGGTCGGCGATAGCGCCCGCGCAATAGACCAGCCGGTTGCCGCGTTCGACCACGACATCCGGATTGCCGCACACCATGAACAGCTTGCGCCTGAGCATCTGCTCGAGACGCGGCTGGTAATCCTCCGCGGTTTCGACCTCGTCGTTCTCCAGTCCTGAGCAGATCACGTAGTCGGCGCTCTCGAGCGGAGCGAAGCCGACATCAAGGCCTTCGAAGATCGGTTTGTCCCGCGCCGGCCCGATATGACAAACGGTCTGGCCCGGCCGCGACAGGATCACGTCGCGCGTCACGTCACCGGACGACACGATGCCGTCATAGGTCTCGCGCGGCACCCGGAAGAATTCGAGCTGCTTCATGACGCTGCTGCCCGGCCGCGGCGCATTGGTGATCAGGATCACCCGCCCGCCCTGCTGGCGGAACTTGATCAGCGCCTCGCAGGCCTGCGGCGTCGCGCGCTCGCCATTGTGAACCACGCCCCAGACGTCCGAGAGCACCGCCTCGTACCGTGAGGCGAGCGCGGCAAAATGCTCGCTGAATGCAGGAGGGCTCATATCGTTGAAATGAAGGAAAACCCGCCGCTGCGCTAGTGGCGGCCGCCCGCCGCACTCATCAGCGCGGGCGCTTCCGATTGGGACGCTTCGCCCATGTCGTCAGCGCCGCGGGAGCTCAGGGCTTCGGCGCGCACTGGGCGCGGCGGCGAGAACAGGAAGCCCTGGCCGAAGCGCACATCAAAATCCAGCAGGTCGACCACCATGCTTTCGCTTTCGATCTTCTCGGCGATCAGGTCGATGCCGCCGCGCGCCAGCAGATCGGCAAGATCCGCGGCATGAATATCGCTCGGCACGGCAGGAGTGCGATTGAGCATCAGCTTGGCCGGCGCCTTCAGGAACCGGAACGAGCGCTCCCGCAGGTCCTGCGGATCGATGCGAAGATCGGTGACGTTATCCATCGAGAACCGGAAGCCGCGCTCGGCAAGCGCCGACAATGCTTCGTTCTCGATCGGACCAAAATTGCGCACCGCGGCCTGGCTGAACTCGAAGATCAGGTTGGGCGCCAGCGCGCGGTTGGCATCCATGAACTCGACGAACTGCTGGAAATAGAATGCATCGGCCAGGGTAAGCGCGCTGATGTTGCAGAACAGTCCGACCTCGCGGTTCTTGAGCTGCAGGCGCCGCATCACCTGCACAGAGCGGAACAGCAGCAGGTTGTCGATCTTCGGCATGAGGCCGGCGGCTTCCGCATCCTCGATGAAATCCGCGGCGGGGATGATGTCGCCATCTTCGGCGCGGAGCCGCGACACCGCTTCGTAGAAGCGGACCTTGCGCTGCGGCAGGGTCACAATCGGCTGCAGGTAAAGGTCGATCCGGCTGGAATCGACCGCGCTGGTGATCAGCTCCTTGATACCTTCGCGGGTAAGACCGGCGAAGCGGCGCGGCACATCGGCGTCATTCGCCGGCGGCGGTGCCTCAGGCGCCGGCTCTGGCGCGGCGGCGGCAACAGGTTCCGCCGCGATCTGCGCGATGGCGGCCGGCGTCATCGCCGGTGCGCCGTCGCCTTCCGTTGCGATACGCCGGTACAGCTCGCTCTCATGCGCGGCGACGGTCTCCGCCAGTTGCTTGACGAGACCGCCAAGTTCACTGATTTCCGACGCGACGGGATCGGCGTTGCCGCGCGCGCGGTCACTGCGCGTTTCCAGGGCGCCGATGCGGCGGTTGAGCTCCGCGACCTGACGCGCCAGGTCCGCCGTGCCGCGCGACAGGTCGGCAATCTGGTCGCCAACCACCCGTCGATCGCGGATGCGGCTCGATACGGTGTTGTAAAACGCCATCACGATCAGCGCGCCAAGCGCGCTGATCGCAGCCACGACGGGACTCGACGTTGAATTGCAAAAACAGCGCGGCGCCGAGCGAGCCGGCGATGAGCACCATGCAGATCGCAATGAAAACGGCACTTATGCGCACCATCGCAGAATCTCGCGCGCTCTCGTCCCACCACCGCTGATTCGCGGCCTTGCCAGACTATGTTCATGAGGCTGCGCCGCCGCGCAACCTCGTTCCGCTTTGATAATAACGGGTTTTTCCGCCCGAGGCGCAGCTTTCCGCTGCTACGCCACAGCCTTGATGAGCTTGGCGACCTTGCCGAACAGCTCGTCGATCTGCGCCTCCGTCACAATCAGCGGCGGGCTCAGGGCCAAAGTGTCGCCGACCGCGCGGAGCGTCACATTCTCCTCATGGAACCCCCTGGTCATGGCGTCATAGCCGCGCCGCCCGACCGCGTCAGGCTTTGAAGCCAGGTCGATGCCGACCGTCAGGCCGACGGTGCGGATGTCGAGCACGTTCGGGAGACTTCTGAGGCTCATCGCCGCTTCCGACCATTTCGGCTCGAGCGCCTTGGCACGTTCGAACAGCTTTTCCTCACGATAGAGGTCGAGCGTGGCGAGGCCGGCCGCGCAGGCGAGCGGATGCGCCGAATAGGTGTAGCCGTGAAAGAGCTCGACGACGTGCTCCGGGCCTTTCATGAAGGCGTCGTAGATGGGCTTGCGCACGATCACGCCGCCCATCGGCACGGCGCCCGACGTCACGCCTTTGGCGAAGGTGATCATGTCGGGGATCACGCCGTAGCGCTCGGCCGCGAATGCGTAGCCGAGCCGGCCGAAGCCGGTGATGACTTCATCGAAAATCAGCAGGATGCCGTACTTGTCGCAGATCGCGCGCAGCCGCTGCAGATAGCCCTTCGGCGCCGGCAGAACGCCGGTCGAGCCCGCCATCGGCTCGACGATCACCGCGGCAATCGTCGACGCATCATGCAGCATGACCAGACGTTCGAGCGCATCGGCAAAGTGCGCGCCATATTCCGGCTCGCCGACACTGAAGGCCTGCTTCTCGCGATCGTAGGTCGTCGGCAGATGATCGACGCCCGCGAACAATGCGCCGAACTGCTTGCGATTGGAAACGATACCGCCGACCGCGATGCCGCCAAAGCCGACCCCGTGATAGCCGCGCTCGCGGCCGATCAGGCGCACGCGCCCGCCATTGCCGCTGATGTTCTGATAAGCGAGCGCGATCTTGAGGGCGGTGTCGACCGCCTCCGAGCCCGAATTGCAGAAGAAGACGTGATCGAGATCGCCCGGCGCGAGCGCAGCGACGCGCGCGGCAAGCTCAAACGCCTTCGGGTGCGAGAACTGGAAAGCGGGCGCGTAGTCGAGCTCGGCAGCCTGCGCCTGGATCGCTTCGACGATCGGGTCGCGATTATGTCCCGCGTTCGTGCACCACAGACCGGCCGAGCCGTCGAGCAATTTGCGGCCGTCGGCGGCGATGTAGTGCATGTCCTTGGCGCCGACGATCAGCCGCGGTTCCTTCTTGAAGGCGCGGTTGGGGGTAAACGGCACCCAATACGGCTCGAGGTCGTTTGGAACGTTGGCGGGTCGCCGTGCCGTTGCCGACGTTGCTGACATGGCCGCTTTTCCTTGTGTCATCGACGCGAAGACAGGTGTTCGCGTGAGAGATTACTCGTTATCTGCTTTTGCCGGTAATGACAAAATGCGGTTCCACTGCTAGGAGGCGCGACGCACGGACGCTCCGTTACGCCGACAATGGCCGACAAATCCGACAAGAAATCGAAGCTCAAGGCGCGCTTGCCGCGCGGGCTGGCCGATCGCGGCCCGGCCGAGATCGCGGCCACGCGCGACATGGTCGAAAAAATCCGTGTGGTTTTCGAGCGTTACGGCTTTGAGCCGCTGGAAACGCCGGCGATCGAATACACCGACGCGCTCGGCAAGTTCCTGCCCGACCAGGACCGCCCCAACGAGGGCGTGTTCTCGTTCCAGGACGATGACGAGCAGTGGCTGTCGCTGCGTTACGACCTGACTGCGCCGCTGGCGCGCTATGTCGCCGAGAATTTCCAGCATCTGGCGATGCCGTTCCGCAGCTATCGCGCGGGTTACGTGTTCCGCAACGAGAAGCCGGGTCCGGGCCGGTTCCGCCAGTTCATGCAGTTCGATGCCGACACGGTCGGCTCGGCCTCGATGGCCGCCGATGCCGAGATGTGCATGCTCGCCGCCGACACGATGGAAGCGCTGGGGATTCCGCGCGGCTCCTATGTGGTGAAGGTGAACAATCGCAAGGTGCTGGATGGGGTGCTGGATTCGCTCGGCATCGCGACCGACAAGCGGCTCACCACGATGCGCGCAATCGACAAGCTCGACCGGCTCGGTGTCGAGGGCGTCCGTCTGCTGCTGGGCAAAGGCCGCAAGGACGAGAGCGGCGACTTCACCAAGGGCGCAGAGCTTGGCGACAGCCAGATCGAGACAATCGTCGGCGCGATCAGCGGCGCTTCGGCAGCAGGGAATGGTCCAGGCGAAACCGAACTGGCCGAAATTGAAAAGCTGGTTGGTGCCGCCGGATATAGCGATCGCGTCAAAATCGACAAAACGGTCGTCCGCGGCCTCGAGTACTACACCGGCCCCGTCTACGAGGTTGAGCTGCTGATCGAAACCAAGGACGAGAAAGGCCGCCCGGTGCGCTTCGGCTCGGTCGGCGGCGGCGGGCGTTATGACGGCCTCGTGTCGCGCTTCATGGGCCAACCGGTACCCGCTACCGGCTTCTCGATCGGCGTGTCGCGGCTGCAAGCGGCGCTGACGCTGATCGGCAAGCTCGGCGCGCAAAAAGTCAGTGGTCCTGTCGTTGTCACCCTGTTCGACAAGGACCGCATCGCCGACTACCAGGCGATGGTCGCGAAGCTGCGCAACGCCGGCATCCGCGCCGAGCTCTACCTCGGCAATCCCAAGCACAGCGTCGGCCAGCAGCTCAAATACGCCGACAAGCGCGGCGCGCCCTGCGCCGTCATCCAGGGGCCGGACGAAAAGGCGGCCGGCACGGTCACGATCAAGGATCTGGCCGCCGGAGCAGCCCTGGCGTCCGGCGAAAGCGCCCGGCAGGAGCACCTGCAAAGGCAGACAGAAGCTCAGGTTACCGTGCCGGAAGGCCAGCTGGTCGAGGCGGTGAAGAAAATCGTCAACCAGTGACGGGTACACTGGAACGATTGGGCGGGACTTCGCGTTCCTCGCCACACTTTCCAAAGCAAAGGCGTACCCGTGGACCACTGGTCCTATCCCGTCCCCATGGCAATGCAGCGCCATACCGGCTGCCACCTGCCGCCGCGTGAGGCCGAACAGCCCGTCGAGAACAAGGCGAAGCCTGAGGCAACCCCTGTCCCGGCGCCCGACACGGCGCAGCCGCCCGTCGAGCCGTCGCAAGATTAGGCTTTCCGGCAACGTCCCCTAAAATCCCAGCATGAAAGTTCTGACGGTCCGGCACGCCACGACCTACCGCTATGCGCAGCCGGTTACATTCGGTCCACACCGGCTGATGCTGCGGCCGCGCGATAGCCACGACATCCGATTGGTCGGCGCCGAGCTCATGCTGTCGCCGCCCGGCGCGATGCGCTGGCTGCACGACGTGTTCGGCAATTCGGTCGCGCTGGTCGATTTCGAACAGCCCGCGGCGGAGCTCAGCATCGTCAGCACGCTCAAGCTCGAGCGCTATGCCCTGCCCCGCCCGGTGTTTCCGATCGACCCGACCGCGCAGAACTACCCGTTCATCTATTCCGCCAATGACCGCACCGATCTCGGCCGCCTGCTGGAGCGGCATTATCCGGATCCACAGCAGCTGGTCGACAACTGGGCCAAGACGTTCGTCACCGAAACCCCGATGCCGACCTACAATCTGCTCTCAAACCTGAACTTCGCAATCAAGCGCGACTTTGCGTATGACGCCCGCGACGAAGAAGGCACCTTCTCCCCGATGGAGACGTTGCAGAAAAAGGGCGGAAGCTGCCGCGACTTTGCGCTGCTGTTCATCGAAGCCGTCCGCTCGCTCGGCTTCGGCGCGCGTTTTGTGACCGGCTATCTGTACGACCCGAAGCTGGACGGCGCCGAGGGCGACATCCAGGGCGCGGGCGCGACCCACGCCTGGGCGGACGTTTACATCCCCGGTGCCGGCTGGGTCGAATATGACCCGACCAATGGGCTGATCGCGGGTGAAAATCTCATTCGCGTCGCGGTGACGCGGGACGCGTCGCAGGCCGTGCCGATCTCCGGCAGCTACACCGGCGGGCTGGGGGATTTTCTCGGAATGACCGTCGATGTCAGCGTGACGTCGAGCGGCCAAATTCCTGCCGCCTAGCGGCGCGGCATTCCCGGCGGCGGTCCGCCTCCCGGCATTCCGGCCGGCATCTGCATGTCATTGATGTTCATCTTGAAGCCGTTCGCCATGATCATGTCGCCCGGCCGCTGGCCGGCTTCACAGGCGCCAAGCCATTTGGCCGCAAGGGTCATCTTCATCGCGCCGCCAGCCGGCATGCCCGGGATGGAGGGCCCGCCTTCCTGCTTGGAATCGACCTGCACCGTATAGGCGCTGTTGAAATCACCGCTCACGACCGCGTGCGAGGTCGTCGTCATCGGGCCCATCTTGCAGACCGAGTTGACCACGATCGTGCCGCCGACCTGCCGCACATCCTGTTTGGAGCACTGCTCGCGGCCCATGCCGCCGCTCACCGAGTTCATCTTCTTGTCGGTCGCGGCATCGATGCATTGCTTGATGACCTGCTGCGGCATGCCGCCTTTGTCGAACGTCATGGTCAATTGCCACAACCCCGCCTTACGAGCTGGCAGGTCCTGTGCCAGCGCAGGCGAAGCAAAAGCGGCCGCGATCACAAAAGCAATGAATGCTCGCATGGTGAGCCCCTCTCCAACGATGTCACGATGATAGCGATCCGGCGCTAGACTGCAACGACGTCAGCGTACTCGGAGCTCTCGGAGGAGGAATTGCCGACCTGAATCCGCTGGCCGAGCAGTTGCTCGACCGCATCGAACGTATCGAGCAGGGACAGGTTCTTGATCAGCTTGCCGCTCTCGAACTGCATGAAGTTGGCGACGCGATAATTGGCAACGCGGCCGTCTATCGTCCGGCGCGACGACTGGCGATGCAGCATGGCGATGTTATTGCCATCGACCACGACCGATTCCGGCTCGAACCGGAAGGTGCGAAGCACCGCAGGAATCCGATGTTTCATAAGTTCGATGACCGCGGCCTTGCCGCGATGCGTTCCACAAAAGCGCAGGTATTCGACGGGGCCGCTGATCGTCCATTCGACATTGTCGTGCAAATAGTGCGCGATCTTGGCGACGTCGCGCGCAGCATAGATCTTGCGGAAATCTTCGACGAATTCGTGCGACAAGCCTGAGAGCATCCGACCGATCTCCTACACCGCAACCGCGTCGCGCTGTGCGACGGAGTCGTTTGGCGCCAGCTCGATTGAGTAGCCGAGCACCTGTTCGGCAGCATCGAAGCTGTCGATCACCGAACAGTATTCGACGATCTTCTGATCGCGGAAGCGCATGAACTGCGCGACCCGCCAGCCGATGGTGAGTCCATTCGCGGTCCGCGCGCCTGAGGCACGGCAAAGTGTGGAGGCGCGATCACCGTCGATCAGCACCAGTTCCGGCGTAAAGCTGACGACAGCGAATTGCCGGGGCGCGACGCGGGCCACCATGTCGAGCACCGCCTGCTTGCCGCGCCGCTCGCCGCAAAACGGCATGACGTCGACCGGACCGCTGATCACCCAACGGACATCGTCATCGAGAAGGGACGCGAGCCGATCCATGTGGCGACCCGCATACGCTTCATTGAAGGCCTCGACCCATTCGCGGGTGACGCCCGAATTTTCAGACAATCCCATGCATTATGACTAACGGTACGGCGTTGAAAAACTCTTACCGATTAATGGCTTATCAGCTATTGAAAACGCTTGGGTTGTAGCTGCGGTAGGTTTCTATTAACGAAGCCGGCCCCTCACCGATCGCGCGATTAAGGCCATCTGGCGCCATTCGTCGAATCCTTACAATCGGCGTGTTAAACGGCGCCCGCACAAATTTAGAAAAACACTGGGATGGCGATGAGTTTGAACCCCGCCAGCGGGAGCGGACCGGACGTGCGTGCCGAAGCCTTAGCTTCGGCCTACGAGCGCGCCGGCTATACGCGCCTCGCGCCGCCCATCCTGCAGCCGGCGGAGCCGTTCCTCGACCTGTCCGGCGAGGACATCCGCAAGCGCATGTACCTGACGACGGCGCCAGGGGGCGCGGAAATGTGCCTGCGGCCGGATCTGACCATTCCGGTGGCGCGCGAATATCTGGCGTCGCCACAGGCCGGGAAGCCGGCCAATTTCTGCTACCTCGGGCCGGTTTTCCGTCACCGCACGAAGGCTTCGGCGGAGTTCATGCAACTCGGCGTCGAGTTGTTCGGGCGCACCGACCAAGCCGCAGCCGACGCGGAAATGCTCGCGCTGGCCCTGGAAGCGGCCGCGCACTACGGCGTTGCCAGTCCTGTCGTCCAGGTTGGTGACGTTGCGCTGTTTGCTGCGCTGATCGGCGCGCTCGATCTTGCGCCTGCCTGGAAGCGGCGCCTGGTGAAGGATTTCAACCGCAAGACCAATCTGGCGCAGGACCTCGAGCGGCTGGTGCTCGGCGGCGCCAACGGCCGCCCCGAATATCAGGGTGTGCTGGCGGCGCTGGCGGGCTCCGACCCGAAAGGCGCGCATGCGGTCGTGACCGACCTCTTGTCGATTGCCGGGATCAGCGCGGTCGGCGGCCGCTCGGTCGGAGAGATCGCAGATCGCTTCCTCGAACAGGCGGCGCTTGGCGCGAGTGCGCGGCTGCCGCAGGATGTGCGCAGCCTGATCGAGCGCTTCCTTGCCGTGAGCGGCGATCCGGACAGCGCGGCAGCGGAGCTACGCGCCCTGGCGAATGAGACCAAGCTCGACCTCGGCGCAACGCTCGACGCGATGGAGAGCCGAACCGGCTTTTTCGCGGCGCGCGGGCTCGACGTCGGCAAGTTCAAATTCGCCACCGCGTTCGGCCGCGGCTTCGACTACTACACAGGCTTTGTCTTTGAGGTCACCGACGGCACGCCGGATTCGCTGGTTGCCGGCGGCCGGTACGACGGCCTGTTGACGCGGCTTGGCAGCGCCAATCCGATCCCGGCGGTCGGCTTCGCGGCCGGCCTCGAACGGCTTGCAGTTGTGGGAGGCGCGCAATGAGCGGCGCCCTCATCCTCGCCGTTCCGGCCAAGGGCCGCCTGCAGGAGAACGCCGAAGCGTTCTTTGCGCGGTCAGGACTTTCGCTGATCAAGCCGCGTGGCGCACGCGATTATCGCGGCGCCATCGCAGGTCTCGACGGCGTCGAGGTCGCCTATCTGTCGGCCTCCGAAATCACCGGCCAACTCGCTGCCGGCGCCGTCCACCTTGGCGTCACCGGTGAGGATCTGGTGCGTGAAATGATGGAAGACGCCGATCAGCGTGTCGTCCTGATCGAGCCGCTCGGCTTCGGCTTCGCCAATGTGGTTGTTGCCGTGCCGCAGGCCTGGATCGACGTGCGCACCATGGCCGACGTCGATGACGTCGCCACCGCGTTCCGCCACCACCACGGCCGGCGCATGCGGGTCGCCACCAAATACGTCAACCTGACGCGGGACTTCTTCGCGCGGCAGGGCGTGATCGACTACCGCATCGTCGAGAGCTCCGGCGCGACCGAAGGCGCGCCCGCCGCCGGCACCGCCGAAATGATCGTCGACATCACGACGACTGGCACGACCCTGGCCGCGAACGGGCTCAAGATCGTAGAGGACGGCACCATCCTGCGCTCGCAGGCGAACCTCGTCGCCGCGCGCGGCGCGGCCTGGGGCGACAAGGAAAAGGAACTGGCGCGGATCATTCTCGATCGGATCGCCGCGCAGGCGCGCGCCCGCGCTTTCCGCGAAGTGCGCGCACGATTTGCGGAATGCGATGCCGGCATGATTGAGGAAGCGAAGCGCCGCTTCGGCGTCGAGACGCCGTTCGGCGGGCCGACCTCATCCGGCATGATCACATTGCATGCTCCGCCGGCCTCGGTGCACGAACTGACCGCGTTCTTGCGTGAGCGTGGCGCACAGGCGGTCGCGGTCGCCGATCTCGACTACGTGTTCTCGCGCGACAATCCGCTCTACGCCAAGCTCGAGGCGGCGCTGCGCTAGCGCCGCCGAAATACGACAAAATGCGAAAGCGAGAAATTGACGGCGAAGCTCGCGCCGATCGCCAGCAGCTTGCCGGCCCACACCGGCATGAACAGCGAGGCGAGCAGCACCGTCGCCGTGTTCGCCAGGAACCCGGCGACCTGCGCGAACACGAAGGTCGCATAGGCCCGCGCTTCCAGCCGGCGGCCTGACTCCGCGGCGAAGGTGATGGTCGAGTTCATCACATAGGACCCGGTTACGGCGATGACCCAGGCGATCAACTGGGACGCCAGAATCGACAGGCCGAAATAGTAATAGCCGAGCGAGAACACCCCGAAATCGACCGCCGAATTGATGACGCCGATCAGGCCGAAACTCAGCGCCTTGATCGCCACCGGATTGGTGCGCCAGGACTGCAACAATCGCGCCGGCAGCGATGACGAGTCGCGTCGAGTCATGCGCACCCCATAGCATGCTGCGCCAGCGCAAGACACGCGAGCGGCGTTTGGCTATACCTCGCAGCCCATGAGCGCCGCACCACGCAAGAGTTCGAAGAAGTCGCCTGCCGGGTCGTCGGCGAGCGAAGGGCTGTCGATCGTTCTGCCCGCCTACAACGAGGCGGACGGATTGCCGCGATTGCACGAGCGGATCGCGCAAGTCGCGCGCGAGCTCAAGCGGCGCTATGGCCTCAAGGTCGAAACGATTTATGTCGACGACGGCAGCGCCGACGCGACGTTCCGCGTGGCGAGCGGGTTGCCGAACGACATCGTCGATGTGCAGGTGCTCGCGCTGTCCCGCAATTTCGGCAAGGAAGCCGCGCTCGTCGCCGGGCTCGACCATGCCCGCTTCGGCGCCGTCATGTTCATGGATTCGGACGGCCAGCATCCGCCGGAACTGATCGAAACCCTGGTGAGCCGCTGGCTCGATGAAGGCCACGACGTCATTTACACGGCAAAAGCGCATCGCCAGAAAGAGACCTTCACCCACCGCTTCGGCACCAGCTGGTTCTACCGCCTGGTCAATTTGGGTTCCGATCACAAGATCCCGGAAGACGCCGGAGACTTCCGGCTCCTGTCGCCACGCGCCGCCGCCGCGTTGCGGCGCCTGCCCGAGCGCAACCGTTTTCTCAAAGGGCTGTCGAGCTGGATCGGCTTTCGCCAGGTCCGGGTCGATTACGAGCCGGAGCCGCGCGCCCATGGCTCCAGCAGCTGGAATTACTGGCGGCTGTTGTTGTTATCGATTGAAGGCCTGACGTCGTTCTCGATAGCGCCGCTTCGGGTCGCGAGCCTGCTCGGTCTGTTGCTGGCGGCGCTCGCCATGTTGTTCGGCATCAAGATCGTCATCGAGACGATGATCTATGGCCAGGATGTGCCCGGCTATCCCTCGCTGGTGGTCGGCATGATGGTGATCGGTGGAGTGCAGCTCATCATGATCGGCGTGCTCGGAGAGTACATCGCGAAAATGCTGTCAGAGGCCAAGCAACGCCCGACCTATTTCATCGCCGATCACCACATGAAGGTTGCTGCGCCGGCCAAGGGCGGCCCGGCCACCGAAAAGCGCGTCACTGAGTGAATTCCGGCGGTTCGATGCGCTCCATCACCCTGTGCGCCGACGATTACGGCATCTCACGTGGCGTCAGCCGGGCGATCCGCGATCTGCTGGCGAGCGGACGTATCAATGCGACTTCGGTCATGGTGGTGCCTGCGGCGTTCGACAGCGCCGAAGTCGAAGCGCTTGCCGCAATCCGTGGACCGAATGACAAGCCTCCAGCCATCGGCCTGCACGTCACGTTGACGGCGCCTTTCAAGCCGCTGACCGGCGATTTCCCGCATGCGGATGAAGGCCGGTTCTGCGCATTGCGCGATTTGATGCGGCGAGGCGTCGGCCGCCGCCTGGAGACAGGTCCGATAGCGGCTGAGATTGCCGCGCAAATCGATGCTTTCGCGAAGGCCTTTGGCAGGCCGCCGGACTTCGTCGACGGCCACCAGCACGTGCAATTGTTTCCGCAATTGCGCGATGCCTTCCTGCGCACCGTGATCGAGCGCGCGCCCAATGCATGGGTGCGCCAATGCGGCCGTCCGGCCTTCGGCCGCCCGCTGAGCAACCGGAAGGGATTGCTGCTCGATATCCTGAGTGTCGCATTCCGCCGCAAAGCGCGCCGCTACGGATTGCGCTTCAATCCGGCGTTCGCGGGCAGCTATGATTTCCTGCCGGACGCGGATTTCTCGAAACTGTTTCCTGCTTTTTTGCGGGATCTTCCGGACGGCGGCCTGGTGATGTGCCATCCGGGTTTTGTCGATGCCGAGCTCGAACGGCTGGACTCACTGACGACCTTGCGCGAACGCGAATACGCCTACTTCAAGAGCGATCAGTTCACGCAATTGCTGGCTGAGAAAAACGTCGCGCTGGCTTGATCAGAGCACGACGACTTTGGTGCCGACCTTGACCCGCTCGTAGAGGTCAATCACGTCGGGGTTGCGCATGCGGATGCAGCCGGACGACACGTTCTGGCCGATGGTCCAGGCCTCGTTGGTGCCGTGGATGCGGTAGAGCGTCGAGCCGAGGTAGAGCGCCCGTGCGCCGAGCGGATTCTCGACGCCGCCAGGCATGAAGCGCGGCAGGTCGGGTTGGCGCAGCAACATTTCCTCCGGCGGAATCCAGTCCGGCCATTCTTTCTTTGCAGTGACTTTGTGCGAACCCGCCCAGGTGAATCCCGGCCTGCCTACCCCGATGCCATAGCGCACAGCGCGGCCGCCGGGCTGCACCAGGTATAGAAATTTGTTCGGGGTATCGATGACGATGCTGCCCGGCGCTTCGGGGCCGTCAAAGGCGACTTCCCGGCGCAGATAGCGCGGGTCGATTTCCAGACCGCGTGACATCGGGTCCGGCCGCGCGCCGATCGCCGGATCGATGTGGGCGTAGATCGGACGCTCCTGCTCAACCGCCCGCTGGCCCGACCGCCGATCGCCAAACAGAAACGCGATGAAGCCGCCGCCCATGCCGGCTTGCTGCTGCTGGGCCTGAGGCTGAGGCTGAGCGACGACGACAAGCCGCGGCGGCTGAGCCTGCTGCACCATCAGGGCCTGTGAGAAGGCCGTGCTGGCGGAAACGCAAATCGCTGAAAGGGCCAACACGCAACGCAACATCGCGCACTCCGCACGGCAAGAACACGACTAGAAACTGAAATGCCGAGCGTTTGGTAAAATTGCCGGGGCGGCGCCGGTGGCGCGGCGGCCTCGTTGGCTTACGGTTTATGAAAGCTCAACGCACGTGGTAAACGCGCCGTTAGCGACCGGCAGCAACCCGGCATTAATCGCTGTTTCCTACAACACGCCTCCCTGGGGAGTGTTGTTGTGCAGCGTAAAGTTTTCCGTATCGAAGAAATGATCTCGGCGCGCCGTCGCCCAGTAACTTCGCCTCCGACTTCGCATCCAACCCCGGCCGCGACCCCTGCCCGTCAGCAGGATGAGATATTCGAGTCGATCGAGCTCCAGCTCGCGGCGATGCGCGCCGCCATTGCGAGGAGCAAGGCCGAACTCGCGAGCCTTTCCGAGAATTCCGACGAGAAGCCGATCGACCGTGCGCAAAAGGAGCTGCATGCCGCCATCTCCGGCATGGAAGGTGCGACTGAAGATATCCTGAAGTCCTCGGAAGGCGCCGAGGAAGCCGCGCGAAGTCTGTTCGCAACCTTGCGGGACGACTACAAGCGCGGTCTCGCTCACGACATCATCGATCACGTCGTCAAAATCTATGAGCATTGCCACTTCCAGGATCTTGCCGGGCAGCGGATCAACAAGGCGATCGGCACGCTTCGCAACGTCGAAGACAAGCTCGCGCGTCTCGTCGAAGTCTGGGGCGGCCTCGATCAACTGACGCGCGCAAACCCGCGGACGCACCCGAGTCTGCTAAATGGACCGAAGCTCGAAGGCGACCGCGGCCATGCGAGCCAGGCTGACATCGACCGTATGTTCGCCTAAGGGCGCCTGATCAGCGCAAAGCAGACAAGCCCGATCGCTGCGAACGCGGCGGCGACAGCAAGCCCGGCCGGATCGGACACGCGTTCCACCACGAACGCCATGGCGAGCGGCGCCGCCGCC
Source organism: uncultured Alphaproteobacteria bacterium (assembly GCA_963847325.1). Lineage (GTDB taxonomy): Bacteria > Pseudomonadota > Alphaproteobacteria > Rhizobiales > Xanthobacteraceae > Pseudolabrys. Next base: position 483,888 of record CAWJZD010000008.1, on the reverse strand, counting down.
TGCATCACCAGAAACGGCCCGGCCAGGCGGCCGATCAAACGTCCGTAACCGTCGGCTCCGAACAGCGCGAGCGGCACCGCGCCGCGCGCGATGGTCACCAGGCCATTGGCGGCGCCGAACATCAGAGCGAAGACGGCCGCGGCCGTCACGCTAAAGCCGGCGAAGGCCAACATGGCGAAGCCGCACAGCAGCAGGCTCAGCGCAAAGCGCGCGATCCACAGGGGGTGCAGGTCGCGCCCGAAGTTGAATTCGATCAGCCGGGCTGCGACTTGCGCCGGACCGAACAGTGCGCCGATCCAGACCACGGTGGCGGGATCGATGCCGGCGCGCGTGAAGATCGCGAGGAGGTGCGCCGCGAGACCCGAGGGCACGAAGGCGTAGGCCGTGAAGGCGGCAGCGACCAGGACGAAGGCCCAGCCGCGCGACGGCAGGTATTTCGCAGGCGCCTTTCCCTCAACGGTGGCGGGTGGTTCTGTCCGGGCGCGGCTGCGCGGCAGAACAAACGCATGCAACGGCGCGGCAATCAGCGCCAGCACCGCGGCGTAGGTCAGGTAAGTCACTCGCCAATCGAACGCCTCGAGCATGAAATGCGTGACCGGCCAGCTCACGGTTGACGCAAAGCCGCCGGCCAAAGTCAGGGCGGTGATGGGCCGCCGCGCCGCCGCTCCAAAAATGCGGCCGAGCGTGGCGAAAGCAGAGTCGTAAAGGTTGGCGGCCATCGCGACACCGAGCACCATCCATACCGCGAAGTAGATGGCCGGATGCGAGGCGAAGGTGATCAGGACAAGACCGGCAGCGCCAACCAGCGAGCCGATGGTCATCACCACATGGCCGCCGAGCCGATCTATGCTGCGGCCGACATAGGGCGACACCAGGCCGGCAACGAGAAGCCCGAACGAGAAGCCGCCCATGCCCAGTGCGATCGACCAGCCCTGCTCGCGCGCGATCAGCGGCACGATCAGCACCGGCGTGTAATAGATCGCGCCCCAGGAAATGATCTGCGTGACGCCGAGCACGGTGACGGCCCGCCACGGGCCGAGAAAGAATTTGCGCAAGGCTGTCATTTGCGATTCATGCGCAGGCTACCACGCACGCGTTTGCGCGCGCGATGCAAGCACGGCATGGCGCCTAGGCTATCTAGCGCGGAAGCGGCGGGACGGTTGGCGGGGCCGGAGCTGGCGCGACCGCCGGCCGTGGCGCGCTCGTGCGAGCCGCGGGTTGCCGTCTCGCCGGTGCGGCCGGTTTGGTGCCTTCGGCGCCGCAGCGCACGTACACCATGTAGCCGTAACGGCCGTGCACTTCCGGATCGACGAAGCGCGTGATCAGAACGCGGCCGTCGAACGAGACGACCTCGCGATCCTGCGCGCCGCCGGCCTCACCGTCCGGCCCGATATAGGTTTTGCCGCCGGGCGCGCCCTTGAGCCGCAATTCTTCCGGCTGGGGCTGATCGGCGAGATGCATCATCACGCCGCCGGTCGGGCCGGCATTGATGACATAGGGCTGGCGGCACTGGCCGCGCGCGGCCGCTTCGGTGCGGGCCCGGTCTTCGAGGTTGTGATAGGCGGCGAGGCCGTAGCGTCCGACCACGTCCTTGGCAGGAAACGCGGGCGGCAATGCAGGAACCGGGGTCGGTGCTGCCGGCGGCGCTTCGGGCTGCGAGAAGCCGGGGAAGGTCGGGCCTCCCGCACAGCCGGCGAGCAGCAGGCCGATCGCTGTGACGCAAAGGACGGGAATTAAGCGACGCATTGGACCTCCTCGACAATCCCGGGCGTGACTTTGCGTGGCATGGCGCAACTGCGCAAGTGCGGACGGTTCGGCGGGCTTTATTGCCGCGGTGACAAAAGCCAGCAAATTCGGGCTTTTTCGTTGGGTGCGCGATGCGAACCGGCCACAGGGCCGGCGTTTCGCATTCGCCTGTCAGCGCTTCGCGCGGCCGCTCTCGGAGCGCAGTTCCATTACGAAATCATAAGACACCAGCGCGAGCGCGATCACGACAATGACGATGAGTGGCGGGGCCGGCACCCACGCGATCATGAAGCCCAGGAACGCCGCCAGCATGCCGATACCGATAACGCCAGAAATCAGGTGTGCAGTCATCGCTATTGTCCTTTTCTGGTGCCCGGTTTCCGAGCCGGCGATTTTCGTCCATCGCCGGTAAGAGTTTTGACCAACCAGTGCGCCGTGCGCAAGAGGCGCGCGTCATTACCACGGCGGCCAACCAGTTGAACCCCGACCGGCAGGCCGGATTCACCGCGCAATAGCGGCAATGTGACGGCCGGCGTGCCGAGATAGGTCCAGGTGCTGCAGAACACCGGATTGCCGGTGCTCTCGACCCCAAGCGGCGCCTCGCCTGCCGCCGCCGGGGTTAGGATCGCGTCATATTCGTTGAAGACTTCGTCCAGGGCGGCGTAGAGCGCCGCGCGCCCCGCCAGCGCCGCGGTGTAGTCGATCGCCGGATACTGGCGGCCACGTTCGATCAGTTTTCGCAGCGGCTCGCTGATCTGGTCGCGCCCTTTCTCGTAGTCGCGATGGAGATTGTGCGCCATCTCGACTTCCATGACGATCTTCTGCCAGCCGATCGCGCGGCCGAAGCTTTCGCCCAGATCGACGGCGACAGCCGCCCCCCCGAGCGCGTCAGCGAGCTCGCCGAAAGCCTCCTGCGTCGCCGGCTCGGCATGCTCCCAGGCCGCCGACCGGACATAGGCGAAGCGCGGCGGCAACGGAGGCTCCGAACGAGCGTTTGACAACAGTGGCGGGGTCGCGATCGGCCGGGTGTCCTCATCTTCCGGATCGAACCCGGCCATCACCTGCGCCATCAACGCGGCGTCCTCGACCGAGCGCGTGAACACGCCGACATGGTCGAGCGTGCGCGAGAGGATCAACGCGCCGGTTCGCGGAATGAGGCCATGGCTCGGCTTGAACCCCACCAGGCCGCAGAACGATGCAGGGCGAATGACCGAGCCGTTGGTCTGCGAGCCGATCGCGCCCGGCACCATGCGGGCGGCGACCGAGGCTGCCGAGCCGCTCGAGGAGCCGCCGGGCGTGCGGTTGGTGTCGTGCGGATTGCGCGTCTTCCCGGGATGGAAATAGGCGAATTCCGTGGTGACGGTCTTGCCCATGATGACGGCGCCGGCAGCGCGCAACCGCGCGACCGCGGTCGCATCATCCCGCGGCGTGCGGCCGGCCCAGATCGGCGAGCCTAATTCGGTCGGCATGTCGCCGGTATCGAAGATGTCCTTGATACCGACCGGCACACCATGCAGCGGCCCGGTGGGACGGCCGTACCGGCGGTGTTCATCCGCTGTTTCCGCCTGCCGCATGACGTGATCGCGATCGAGGAAGGTCCAGGCCTGGACCTTGTCATCGGTCGCATCGATCTGCTTGAGGCAGTCGGTGACCAGCTCAACGGAGGTGATGCGGCCCTCGCGGATGTCGGCCGCCGCATCGCAGAGCGTAAGCGCGGCAAGGCTCATGCCGCGCACTCCTCATCGAAAAGCGCGAGGTCTCATCGCGGCGAGTAGAGATAGTCCGGCAACCACAGCACAAGCTGCGGGAACACATAGACCAGCACCATGGTCGCGAACACCATGAACACGAACGGCAGCGCCCCGCTGAAGATATCGGTCAGCTTCACCCATGGCGGTGCCACGCCCTTGAGATAGAACGCCGCCATCGCGACCGGCGGCGTGTTGAAGGCGGTCTGCGTGTTGAGCGCCACCAGAATGCCGAAGAAGATCGGGTCGACTTTGAAGTCGTCAAGCAGCGGCAGGAAGATCGGCACGAAGATGATGATGATCTCGGTCCATTCCAGCGGCCAGCCGAGCAGGAAGATAATGAACTGCGTCAGCAGCAGGAAGCCGGTCTGCGACAGGTTGAGCGAGAGAAAGAAGTTCTCGACAACCTGCTGTCCCCCGAGCACCGCGAACACCGCGGAGAACGTCCACGAGCCGATGAACAGATAGCAAACCATCGCAGTGGCGCGCGCCGTGAGATAGACGGAGTCGCGCAGCATGGTGAAGTTGAGCGCGCCATAGGCGAAGGCGAGCACCATACTGGCGAGCGCGCCGGCGCCGGCGGCTTCGGATGGTGTCGCTAGGCCGAACAGGATCGCGCCCAGCACTGAAATGATCAGAAGCGCAAGCGGGAAGAACGAGGTGGCCAGCGCCTTCATGACAACGCCAAAGGGTACGTCGGTCTGCTCCGGCGGGAGCTTCGGCGCGAGCGCCGGATTGATCATCGCCCGCGCCATCACATACATGATGTAAAGGAAGGTGAGCAGAAACCCTGGGATGAAGGCCGCGGCATAAAGCTTGACCGCGGAGACGCCGGCGGTCGCCGCATACACGATTAGCAGGATGCTGGGCGGAATTAGAATGCCAAGGCAACCGCCCGCGCAGGTGACGCCAGCAGAGAGCTTCACATCGTAGCCGGCGCGCAGCATTGCCGGAAAGGCCAGAAGTCCCATCAGTGTCACAACGGCGCCGACGATTCCGGTCGCGGTCGCAAACATCGCGCAGGTGAGCAACGTCGCGACGGCCAGCGCGCCGGGAACGTTCTTCATCGAGAGCTGCAGCGAATGGAACAACTTGTCGAGAATGTTCGCGCGCTCGACCACGTAACCCATGAACAGGAATAGCGGGACCGCCGTCAGCACGTCGCTCGACGATACCTCGAACGCCTTCTGCACCAGAAGCGTGAAGACGCGGTTGGTAAAGAAGTCCTGGCCCGGCGTGTAGTACGCGTAATAGCCAAAGCCGACGCCCATCGCCATCAGCGTGAAGGCAATCGGGAATCCGAGCATGATGATGAAGATGAACAGCCCCAGCATCAGCATGCCGACTTGTGGGTCAGTCATACGCCGGTCCCCTTATGCGCCGATTGGGGCTGGGTCACTTGCGGCTGACCGGCCTGCTCGCCGTGCAGCTTCTGCTCCTGCAGGATGATGCTCTCGGTTTCCTCCACGTCCTGCAGGCGCTTTGGCCATTCGCCAATGCGGATGCAGATGATGCAGCGAATGATTTCGGCGATCCCCTGCAGCAGCAGGAGGACACCGGTTATCGGGACCAGCGTTTTGAGGGGAAAGACCGGAATGCCGGCCGGGCTGAAGATGCTGACTTCCTTGAAACGGATCGACATCGCCGCGTAATTCCAGCCGGAATAGATGAACGCCAGAACGGCGGGCAGGAAGAACAGGATGTAGAGAGCGAGATCCATGCTCGCCTGCGTCCGAGGCTGCCAGAAGCGGTAGAGCACGTCGGCGCGCACGTGGCCGTTGCGCGACAGGGTGTAAGCACCCGTCATCAGGAACAGCGCGCCATAGGTGATGTAGCTGAAGTCGAACGCCCAGGTCGTGGGTGCGCCCAAGACATAGCGCACGAACACCTCGTAGCTGACGCCGAGCGTCAAGACGAGGATCAGCCAGGCGAACGCCTTGCCGGTCCACATGCTGAGCGTATCGATAAAGAGAAGGAAACGGTTCATGCCCCAACCGCCAGCGAACCCAGCACCATCAATTTCCCCTTAGCAAACCGGGCGGCGCGTTGGCGCCGCCCGTTATCGTTAGCCTGCGACAATCCGTCTCGCAAGCCGTCGTTTGCGATCAGGTCTTCATTACGCCGGGGAAGTGATGATTGAACGCGCCCTTGTAATCGGTGGCGTTCATCATGTTGTAGAACACGACCTTGCGCACCCACTCCTTCTGCGAGTCCATCACCTTCTTCATGAAGGGATCGGCGGCCAGCGTCGTGATCAGGCCATCCCAGGCCTTGATCTGCGCGTCGAACACGCTCTGAGGCGTGCGCAACACGTTGACCTTGTCCTTGTTGATCAGGTCCTGCAGGTCGTCCGAGTACTGACGCATCGCCAACCATTCGTTGGCCGAAGAGGCGGCCTCGGCGGCATATTGAAGGATCGCTTGCTGCTCCTTCGCCAAACCGTTGAACTTGGTACGGTTGATCATGATCTCGAAATATTCGGTCGCCTGGTGGTGCGAGCCGAGCATGTAGTTCTTGGCCACGTTCTGCGCGCCGAAGCGCTTGTCCGAGGTCGGATTGTTGAACTCGAACGCGTCGATCACGCCGCGCTCCATGGCCGGCACGATTTCGCCGCCTGGAAGCTGCGCGACCGCCATGCCCATCGCCTGCATCAGATCGGCCGCGAGACCGACGGTGCGATACTTCAGGCCTTTCATGCCGTTGGCATCCGCTACCGGACGCTTGAACCAGCCGAGCGGCTGGGTCGGCATCGGCATCGCGAAGAAGCTCTTGATGTTGACCTTCATGATCTGGGTCTGGAGTTCTTCGAACAGCTCCTTGCCACCGCCGTAGTGGATCCAGCCGAGGCCTTCATTGGCATTGAAGCCGAACACCGGGCCGGTGCCGAACAGCGAGGCGGCCTTGTGCTTGCCGTACCAGTACACGGTCACGGTATGCGCCATGTCGATCTGGCCGCCATTGACGCCGTCGAACACCTGGAACGGGTGCACGACCGCGCCGCCATGCAGCATGTCGATCTTGATCCGGCCGCCGGCCATCTCGTTGACGCGATCGATGTACTGCTTGCACATCTCGGCGAAGATGTCGGTCGCCGGCCAGGACGTCTGCAAACGCAGCGTCGTGGTTTGCGCGCGCGACACCTGCGGCATCGCAATCGCGGCAGCACCGGCCACCGCTGCGCCGCCCAGGAACTTGCGGCGAGTCGCAGTTGTGGATTTGGATTTAGCCATTCGTATCCCTCCCTTTCGGATATCCTCTAAACGCTTCTTCGTCGGGTCTTATTCCGCGAGACCGCAGCAACCCTTGACACAATCGTAGGGCGTGACGGCCCGCGGCGCAACATAAATGCTGGTAAGGCTTGCTCCTAAGCGCCTCGTTTATCAGCACATTCTAATCCGAACGCAATGTCCCACTTTAGACCACGGGGGAAACAACAACCGGCGCGGCCTTCGGGCGCATTTGCGATCAACGGTTCTTGGTCGGCCTGACTTTGAAGCGGTCGCTTTCAGTTTGAATGTGCGAGGCCAGCCCACAGACCGACGAGGAAATAGCCCGCGATGATCAGGAGCGGCCAGAAACCCGCCAGCTCCTTCAAGCTGCCACGCCCAGGATGGTCATCAGCAGGCCCATGCCTGCCGTGAGCAGGATCGCGATGACAACAGGGCTTTCCAGCTGCGTGCCGACGAACCGTCGAGGCTTGCCATTTTTCGGGAGACTAAAGCGGAAGGCGACGGCGGCCCCGACCAAAAGCAGGATGCCAATTACGAGCTGCATGGTGTTGATCCTTTCGACACCACACTAGGAAAGTTGCGTCACACGGATATGCGGTATTAGGTCGCGACCTTCCAGCGGGCGGGCATGCCCTCCAACGATGCTTGGTGCAAATGCGCCCGTAGGCCGAACCGGCGCGCCTTAATGGGAGAATGATCGTGTCAGGTCTCATATCCACTCTAGGCATTATTTGGCGCATCGCCGTGCCGTACTTTCGTTCGGAAGACCGCTGGGCCGGGCGCGTTCTACTCGCCGCCGTGGTCGTGATCGAGCTGGCGATCGTCGGCATCAACGTGCTGATCAACAACTGGAACAATGCGTTTTACAATTCGCTGCAGGAGCGCAATTGGGACGAATTCGTTTATCAGCTCGCCTATTTCTGCGTGCTGGCGGCGATCTTCATCGTTCTCGCCGTCTACCAGCTCTATCTCAACCAGTGGCTCGTCATCCGGTGGCGCCGGTGGTTGACGCAGCACTATCTGCAAGCCTGGCTCGACGGACCCAACCACTATCGGATGCAATTGCTCGGCGATGCTGCGGACAATCCGGACCAGCGCATCGCCGAAGACGTCAACGCTTTCATCGGAGGCGGACCAACTAACACGGGGCTGCTGCCGCTCGGCCTCGGCCTGTTGAACGCCGTTGTCTCGCTCGCATCGTTCGGCGTCGTGTTGTGGGCCTTGTCGGCAACCGCGCCGCTCCACATCGGCGGCTCGACCTGGTCAATTCCCGGCTACCTGGTGTGGGCGGCGCTGATCTACTCGATCGGTGGCACGATCCTCACACATCTGATCGGACGCGGCCTGATCCGTCTGAACTTCATGCAGCAGCGTTACGAGGCGGACTTTCGTTTCAATCTTGTCCGGGTCCGCGAGAATTCCGAGCAGATCGCTTTGCTAGAGGGCGAACGAGCCGAGCGTGACGGCCTTTTGGTGCGGTTCGCGAGCGTGATGGCGAACTGGTACGCCATCATGACCATGCAAAAGCGGCTGACGTTCTTTACCGCGGGCTACGGACAGACCGCGATCATCTTTCCTTACGTGGTCTTGAGTCCGGCTTACTTTGCCGGCGCCGTGCAGCTCGGCGGGCTCATGCAAACCGCAGGCGCGTTCGATCAGGTGCAGCGGTCATTCTCGTTTTTCATCACCGCGTACCGGTCGTTGGCTGAATTCGGCGCAGTGGTCGAACGCCTTGCCGGCTTCGATCAGGCCATCGCAACCGCGCGCGCCATTGGCAACACCCAGCCGGCTGTCGAGATCAAGCCGGCGGAAGCCGAGGCGATCCGAATAGATGAGTTGTCGCTACGCTTGCCAAATGGCGCGCCGCTGGTGACGGCGAACGATCTCAGCATCGGCGCGAACGAGCAGGTCCTGGTGACGGGACCATCAGGATCGGGAAAATCCACGCTGTTTCGCGCTCTCGCCGGCATCTGGCCGTTCGGCAAGGGCACCGTCACGGTGCCGAAAGGCGCCAAGGTGATGATGTTGCCGCAGCGGCCCTACTTCCCGGTCTCGCCGCTGAGTGCCGCGGTGACCTATCCGGCGGAGCCCGGCGATTTTCCGGCCGAGCGCGTCGCCGAGGCGATCAAGGCCGTCGGGCTCCCGAAGCTGGTCGAGCGGCTCGATGAGGAGGCGCACTGGAACCGGATGCTCTCGCTCGGCGAGCAGCAGCGGCTCGGCATCGCCCGCGCGCTGCTGCACGCGCCGGATTATCTGTTCCTCGACGAAGCCACGGCTTCGCTCGATGAGGCATCGGAGGCCGCTCTGTACAAGCTGCTCCACGAGCGCCTCGCAGGCTCGACGATCGTTTCGATCGGCCACCGCTCAACGCTGATCGCGCTCCATAAACGGCGGCTGGAATTCGCGCGTGCCGCCGACGGCTTCGCGATCAGAGAGGCGGCGCGCGCCGGCTAAATGAAAAGGGCGGCAGCTTTTTCAAGCTGCCGCCCAATCAAGCAGAGATGTTCGCTTCGGTTACTTCAGCGCCGCCAGAGTCGTGTCGAACTTGAGCGTGGCGATGAAGGTGTCGTCGCACCACCTGTTCGCACCATTGTTCGGGCCGACGAACAGGAAGGTCGTGCAATCGGTCCGGCTCATGTCGGTGCCGTGATAGCGGAAGTCGAGCGTGAAGGCCTTGTAGGTCAAAGCCGCACCGATGTTCCAGTACGTGTAGCTGGCATCGACACCGGGTCCGAACACGCCGCCTTCATCAAGGAACCAGTGAGCGAGCTCGCCGGAGACGAACGCCCCGATATCACCCGCGGTCCAAGGGAGAACCCATTTGGCGGTGCCCGAAACGTAGAAGCCCGGCGTATCGCTAAACGGGGCGAACTGGCCATAGTTCAGCAGATCCGGCGTATAAGAAACGGCCAGACCGGCAGTGAAAGCCGGTGTGAATGCGTATGAGGTCTTGGCGTAGAATTCGACGAAGTCGCTGTTCACGCCGAACCGCTCGTTCGGGTAGTAGTAGTAGAGGACGCCGAGGTCGAGCGAGAAGGCGCCCCATGTCTTGCGCCAGCCGCCGTAGATATCGATTTCAGCAGCCGGATCGGAGAAGAAATAGCCCGGAGCGCTCGGCCACTCGATCGAGTAGCCAGCAAGGCCGACGTAGAGCGTGCCGAAAGCCGTATTGAACTGCGGCTCGACATAGGCGCTCACCGATGGCCCACGATTGGACTGCGAGACGCCGCGGAAATTGTAGTCGCTCATGATCGACCCGCCGAAGGCGATGTCGAACGGCGATGGCGCCGGTGCGGGCGCAACCACCGCTGCCTTCTTCGGCATATCGGCGGCGAGCGCGGAGGTCGCGGACAGCGCAATAGCCGCGACAACTGACGTAACAAGCTTCTTCATTGACCCTGCCCCTTAAACGGTTCGATCGGCTTTGAGCCGGCTTTCGTTGCCGTTCTGGGCGATCCATCCAGACGCCACAGCACTGCAACGGGGGAAACTTTCGCGGCTGCAAGCCTTTGCGGCAATGATAAAAAAAAAGCAGCTGCCGACTTTTTGGGCGGAATCGCCCAATTCATCCGAAAAACCGTCACAAAGGTGACGAGTGTTGCGGCCAAGTCACAATATTCGTTTGGGGACGAATGAGTTTTCCACCGCGCTCCCGGACGTGGCGCGCCGTGCAAGCCGGTATAGACAGCCGAATCGAGCTTACGCCGCCGCCTTTTTGCGGTTGGCGTCGAGCCGCTGATCGACCAGCGCCACCTGGGCGTCGATCGCCGGGTTACTCATGCCCTTCTGCTTGGCGATGAGCTGCACCAGCTTGTCGGCGCGTTCAATGTTCGGCGCGCCATTGTTGAGCGCGCGCGCGGCCGAGGCCGGACGCGACAGGCTCTGCGCCGCCGCGGCGTATTTCTCGAACGGCACGAGGTCGGCCGGATTGGCGCCGAGCTTCACGCACAGATCGAACACGAAATTGTAGACCGACTTCGACTCCTCGATGTTCGAATGCACGGCTTCCTGCGCGGTGCGCATGCCGTCCTTGGTGATGCAGCGATAATTGCCGGCGAGCAGCATCGCCCATTTGGCGAGTGGCACGAAGATCGAGTCGTAAACGCGCAGCTTCACCGGTAATTCGATCTTGTTGCCGTCACCGGAATCGAACCGCACCGCGTCGATCTCTTCCTCGATCTGGCGCAGGATCGCCGTGCCCTTCTCGTCGTCGAACTTGGCGGCCTTGAAGTTGGTCGGCAGCGTGACGAGCAACTCATTGGCCTTGCCGTCCGGCGGGCGGATCGCCTGCGGATCGGGGCTGCAAAGCGTCAGGAATTTCGGGTCGAAACTGTCCCACACGGTCGAGTCGGTATAGGCCGGCTTGAGCGCTTCGTAGTCGAGGCCCGGAATGCGCTTCACGTAAGGCAGCGGCGGCATGTTCATGATCGACATGCACGGCTTTTTCGATTTCGCCACCGCGTCGAGCAGCTCGCGCACGCCCGGCGAACGGTATTGCGGCTCCTGCATCGCAAGGCCGATCAGGTCGTAATCTTTCGGATTGATACCTTGCGCACCGCTGGCGCTGACCTTGCCAGGCAGCTTGCGGGAGTCGAGCAGCACCGGCTCGCTGCGGCCGCGTACCGGCAGCTTCACCCGGAAGCCTTCGGCATTGATGAGATCGGCCTCGGCCGGCAGGCAGACGTGATGGATCTTGTGGCCGCCGAACAGCATCTTCGAGGCGAGCAGCGAGCCATAGGCCGCGCCCAAGATGAGAATGTTGTACGGCATCGGTTCCTCCCAGTTTTTATGCGGCCGAAAGACAAAGCCCGGCTCGTTGATTGGCAGCAATCTATTCGGGCCTAAGCTGTGACGCAATCCGAGCGAGATTGCGGCACCACCGCTCGAGTGCGCGGCGCGACGTCCACTGCGCGGTGGAACACTCGGCCTGACAGTGAGTTAGCGGCAGTGAGTGAGGAATTGCCATGGAAGCCTTGTCGCCGGCGATCCGCCGCGAGATCGAGAACCGTGTGCCTGAAGCGATCGAGCGCGGCGCGCTGATCCAGTTCAACCGCGATGACGGTGGCGTCACGCTGCTGCAATGCGACCTGACCTGCGAAAGCGGCCATGTCGAAGGCACCGACCGTGACGGCGGCTGGGTCGAGCTGCCCTACTCCCGTATCAAAGGGGTTTCGATCGCGCCAAAATCCTAGGCGATCAGCTTGTAGGCCGGGATGGTGAGGAACGGCACGAAGTCGCGCGACAGCGATAATTGCCGGAACAGCTTCTCGGCTTCGGTGAAGCGGCCGCGATTGAAATTCTTGGCGCCGACTTCCTGCTTGATGCGCTGCATCTCTTCATGCATCGCCTTCTCGAAATAGGTGCGCGTCACCTTGATGCCGCCTTCAAGCTCGGCGCCGTATTTGAGCCACTGCCAGATTTGCGCGCGTGAGATTTCCGCGGTCGCGGCGTCTTCCATCAGATTGTAGATCGGCACTGCGCCGCGGCCATTGAGCCAGGCCTCGATGTATTGCACGCCGACCCGCATATTGAGGCGGAAGCCTTCGTCGGTCTTGGTGCCTTCGTGGATCTTCAGCATGTCGGTCGGCAAGACGCGCACGTGCAGCCGCACCCGCTCGAGCTGGTTTTGCTCGGGCATCATGCGGTCGAACGCTTCCTTGGCGACCGGAACGAGATCGGGATGCGCGACCCAGGTGCCGTCATAACCCTCGCGTATCTCGCGCTCCTTGTCGGCGCGCACCTTGCCGAAGGCCGCGTCGTTTGCCGCCTGGTTGTTCTTGATCGGGATTTGCGCCGCCATGCCGCCCATCGCGAAGGCGCCGCGCTTGTGACAGGTCTGCACCAGCAGCGCCGCATAGGCGCCGAGAAACGCCTCGCCCATCACGACTTGTGAGCGATCCGGCAGGATGTAGTCGGGATTTTTGGCGAAGGTCTTGATGAAGGAGAAAATGTAGTCCCAGCGCCCGGCATTCATGCCGGCGATGTGGTCGCGCATCTCCCACAGGATCTCATCCATCTCGAACGCGGCCGGCAGCGTCTCGATCAGCACCGTTGCCTTGATCGTACCCGGCCACACGCTGATGTGCTTTTGCGCGAACAGAAACACGTCGTTCCACAGCCGCGCTTCCTTGTGGCTCTCGAGCTTCGGCAGATAGAAATACGGTCCGCTCCCCGCGCCTGTCGTCTTGAGCGCGTTGTGGAAGAAGTAGAGGCCGAAATCGAACAGCGACGCTGAGATCGGCTCGCCATCGATCTCGACATGGACCTCGTCGAGGTGCCAGCCGCGGGGACGCACGATCAGCACGGCGGGATTTTCGCCGACCTCGTAGCGCTTCTTGTTGGTCGGATCGGTAAAGGCAATCTGCCCGCGCCAGTAATCGTAGAGGTTGATCTGGCCCTCGACGTTGTTGGCCCAGGTCGGAGAATTGGCGTCCTCGAAGTCCGCCATGTAATGCGTGGCGCCGGAATTGACCGCATTCACGATCATCTTGCGGTCGACGGGGCCGGTGATCTCCACCCGCCGGTTCATCAGGTCGGCTGGAATCGGCGCGACCTTCCAATCGGTGTCGCGCACGCTGGCCGTGTCGGGCAAAAACTCCGGAAGCGCGCCCTCGTCATAGCGGCGCTGTTTCTCGATGCGCTCCAGCAGAAGCTCGCGGCGGCGCGGCTCGAAATTGCGATGCAGCTCGGCAAGGAAAGCCTGCGCCTCGTCGGTCAGGATTTCGGCGTAGCGGGGGCCCAGATGGCCACGGATATTCACGCCGGCATTGATCGCCGTCGGAGCCGGTGTCGCGAAAACGTCCGGCGCGGCCTCAGCCGCCTCCTTGGCCTTGCGCCGCAGCCGGCGCGCCGCCTTGCCGACCGCCTTGCTGATCTCCTCGCCGATCCTGGTGGCTCGCGCGAGCGCCTTGGCAACTTGTTCGGCTTCGCGCGCAGCCTTCTTTGCCGCCTTCTTCGCAGCCAATTGGATCCGTTTCGCCTCGGCCCTGGCTTTCTTGGCAGCCGCTCTGGCCTTCTTCGCGGCAACAGCCGCAGCCTTGCGCGCGACGGCTCTGGCTCTCTTCTCGGCAGCGGCAACCTTGCGGGCGAGCGCCCTGGCCTTCCTGGCAGCCGCTCTGGCTTTCTTCGCGGCGACAGCCGCAGCCCTGCGCGCGGCGGCTTTGGCTCTTTTCTCGCCGGCAACCTTGCGGGCGAGCGCTCTCGCCTTCTTGGCCGCGGCGATCTCGGCCTTGCGCGCGACCGCCTTGGCTTTCTTGGCCGCACCGGCCGCGGCCTTGCGGGCCGCTGCCTTCGCCTTCAGGACCGCCGACTTTTTTGCGACGCGTTGTTTCTTCTTCGACTTCATTGCACGGGCCGGCTTCTTGCGCTGAGTGCGCTTCGCCGGACTTTTCGTTTTTGCCTTGCGCCGCTTCGCCGCCATTACAACTTGCGCTTCTTTGCTGAGTCGGGCTCCCCAAACAACCTCATGAACGCCGCGAAAAATCCTTCATCCTGCGACGGTTGCCGGCTCGCGGCAGCTCTCCGCTTTGCAGGCTTACGCGCCTTCTTCACCGCTTTGCGCTTCTTCGCCATAGCTCTCTCCATTCAATGCACTGGTTCAACCGCACGATCTTCGTTGCGGGTCGCAATTGCTTCAAAACGCTTCACGCTCTTGACCGCCTCTGGCACCGGACCGCCGGTCGCCCAATCGATCAATTCGACCGTATGCAACACCGGAATGTCGGTTCCCGTTCCGATCTGGGTGATGCAGCCTATATTTCCGGCCGCAATCACGTCGGGCTTAACCCTTTCGATATTGGCAACCTTGCGGTCCCGCAGCCTCTCCGCGATGTCCGGCTGCATGATGTTGTAGGTGCCCGCCGAGCCGCAGCACAAATGCCCTTCGGCGATATCTTTGACGACGAATCCGGCCCGGGACAATAACTCCTTGGGCTGGCGAAGCACCTGCTGGCCATGCTGGAGGGAGCATGCCGAGTGGTAAGCGACGGTTAGCGCGGCAGAATCCGGCCTGCGTTCGAGCTTGAGGCCGTAAAGATATTCACTGATATCGAGCGCGAGCGCGGACACCCGCTTCGCTTTTTCGGCATAGGCAGAATCAGTGCGCAGCATGAAGCCGTAGTCTTTGATGGTGGTGCCGCAGCCGGACGCGGTGACGAGGATCGCGTCGAGTCCACCGCCGTCGACCTCGCGCATCCATGCATCGATGTTATTGCGCGCCTGGGTGCGTGCGCGCTCAGCATTGCCCATGTGTTCGTTGAGTGAGCCGCAGCAGGCTTCGCCTTGGGCAATGACGGCTTCGATGCCGTGACGGTTGAGAATGCGGATTGCGGCTTCGGTGATCTGCGGCGTCAGCACCGGGCTGATGCAGCCGCCAAGCAGGGCGACGCGGCCTTTGCGCTCGCCTTCCGCAGGGAAAACGGCGCCGGACGTCCAGGGCGGCGGAGGAGCCGGCATTTTGGCGGTGGAGAGCCGCAGCATGGCGGCGACGCGCTTGAAGCCAATGGCGGCGAGGATCGGCGCGAAGGGCCGCGCGACAATGCCGGCGACCAGAGCCAGCCGAAACAGCGCCAGATCGGGCAGGACGCGCGCGAGCAGCGCCCGTAGCCCACGGTCGATCAGCGGACGGCGGTAAGTCTTTTCAATGTGCTCGCGGCCGTGATCGACCAGATGCATGTAGTGCACGCCGGCCGGACAGGTCGTCATGCAGGCAAGACATGAGAGGCAGCGGTCGATGTGCTTGACGACTTCGCGCGTCGCAGGCCGCGAATGCTCGAACATCTCCTTCAAGAGATAGATGCGGCCGCGTGGGGAATCGAGCTCATCGCCGAGCAGCACATAGGTCGGGCAGGTCGCGGTGCAGAAGCCGCAATGCACGCAGGCGCGCAGGATCTTTTCGGATTCCGCGGTCTGCGGATCGGCAAGCTGCGCCAGACTGAAAGAGGTTTGCATCTACGTGCCCGCCCACATGCGGCCGGGATTGAGCACGCCTTTCGGGTCGAACGCATCCTTCACGCGCTTGTTGAGCGCCGCCACGCCGGCGTCCTCCGGCTGAAACACGTCGAGCGCGGCACGCACCGAGGCCGGCGCGCGGATCAGCGTGGCGTGACCGCCGTATTTGGCGACCGCCTTGCGCACCGCGGCGGCATCCGGCTCGTCACTGAACGGCATGGCGATCCATAGCAGGCCGCCGCCCCAATCGTAATAGACCTGCGCGGCGGGCGTGAGTTGCGCGATGATCTCATGGCCGCGCGTCGGCGCGGTGGAGACGCGCCACAATGGGCGGCGCGCCGCTTCGCCATGAGCGAATGGCGCGACGTCGCGCAGGCCACGCCACACCGCGCGCGAGTCGGTGTGGTCGAGCAGCGCCACCGCGCCGTAGGTTTGCAGCAACTGAGCGAGCGCTTTCTTGCGGTGGTCCACTGAGGGCTCGAAGCCTTCGACCCGCAGAACAGTCGCGGCCTCGCCCTTCAGAAGCTCGGGGAAGCGGCTCGCAATATGGTCGGGCAGATGCGCAGCGCCGGACACATCGAACTCGGATCCGGTGGCGGCCGCCATGGCGCGTGCAGCCTGCGCGTCGTCGAGACCATGGACGACGACGCTCGCTTCGATCTCGGCTTTCGGGAGAACCTTCACGGTGATGTCGGTCATCGCCGCCAGCGTGCCCCAGGAGCCGGCGAACAGCTTGCACAGGTCATAGCCGGTGACGTTCTTCACCACGCGGCCGCCCGACTTGATGGTCTCGCCGCGGCCGGTGACCGCCTTAACACCGAGGAAATGGTCGCGTGCCGCGCCGGCCTTGAGACGCCGCGGGCCTGAGAGATTGGTCGCGATAACGCCGCCCAGCGTCATCTTGCCGGCCTCGCCGCCCAGCAACGGCCCGTAATCCGGCGGCTCGAAGGCAAGCTCCTGGTCGTTGTAATCGAGCAGTTTTTGAATTTCGGCGAGCGGCGTCCCGGCTTTGGCGGAAAGCACCAGCTCCTCGGGCTCGTAGAGATCAACGCCATCGAGATCCGACAGATCGAGCGTGATGTCGGTCTGGCTCGGCCGGCCGATGGCACGCTTGGTCCCGGCGCCCATCACTTCCAGCGCCTTGTCATTGGCCAACGCCCAGCGCACCGCCTCCTCGGCGTCCTTGCCGTCGCGCGGCTTGAGCGTGTCGGTCATCGCTATTCCGCAGCCTGCGCAGGCGGCGTGCCGAACGCCGGCATCAGCTCGCGGGAAAAGCGGCGCAGTTGTTCGACGCCGCCCTGCACGTTGAACATGATGTAGTGCACGCCGGCGCTGCGCAGCGCGTCGAGCTGGCCGGCGATCTGGTCGGGCGTGCCGTAGAGCGCATGCTCTTCGGTGGCGCCCTTGCCCTTGTCCGCATAGGCCAGCACGTGGGCGCCGGCCTGCGCGCCCTTGCCGTCGGGAGTGCGCGACGCCGCGATGGTGCGCTGGACATTGGCGTTCTGGCGCGCCCGTGCGGCTTCGGTGTCGGCCTTGTCCTTGCCGATATAGAGCTGGCGCGCCACCACGACCTGCATCGGGATCGAAGCGCATGCCGTTGTCCTCGCGCACCTTCTTGTAGAGCGCGATGCGCTCGCCGAGCACTTGCGGGCTCGCATATTGATCGAGGATCAGGTTGAAGCCGCGCGATGCCGCGCGGGTGATCGTCGTTGGATTTCCGGCGCCGACCCAGAACGGTGGATGCGGCCGCTGGTACGAGGGCGGTTCGATCACCACGTCGTCGAATTTGTAGAAGCGGCCGTGATGCGAAAAGCGTGTCTGTGACGCGAGCGCTTTTCGCAGAAATTCGATCGCTTCCTCAAAGCGCGGCTCGGCCTCCTCCTGCGGCATGGCGAAGCCGACGAATTCATTGTGCCGGTAGCCCTTGCCGATGCCGAAATCGAAGCGGCCCTTGGACATGACGTCGAGCGTGGTCACCTGCTCGGCCAGCAGCGCCGGATTGTGCCAGGGCAGCACGATGACGGCGGTGCCGACGCGCAGATGCGTGGTGCGCATGGCGAGGCAGCCCAGCATCATCAAGGTCGCAGACGATTGATTCCAGCCGGTGAAGTGATGCTCGACCAGGAAGGTCGAATGAAAGCCGAGCCGCTCGGCTTCGACGTTGAAGTCGACCCATTCGTGAAAGCCGGCGCCCGTTTCCGGGCCTTGCGTTGCCGTGCTTGCTTGCGGCGCGCAGAACAATCCAAAACGCATCATCCGACCCTGTACGACATCGGCATTAATCGACGTGCAGAATAAAAGGGCTGGGCGAAACGCCAGTCGAGTTGCTCTGCGTTTCCCTGATCCGCACCTTGAAGACGAAATCGTGGCCCGATGTGTTGGCTATCGGTGTCCCCCTCAGTACTCCGGTGGCCCTGTCGAGGGTCATGCCGGGAGGAAGACTGCAGAGGGCCGGAGGAACGCCGGTGCAGTTGATGGTCCACGTATAGGCCGGCGCGTTTGTCTCATCTGAAGGCGGCCCGGAGACCGGCAACGTATAACCATAAGGTTGACCGCCGCGCGCATCGGGCAACTGGCCAAAGCCCGCGGTCAGGGCGGGGCACGAACAACTCGGGCTGGGGTCTATTTGGAGCATCACCTTGCCAATCTTGCTTCGTGTGCCGTCTGAAACAGAAATGTGGATCGGCTTTGATCCTGCCGCGCCCAAGGGCGGATTGTTTTTCTTGGTCGCAGTGACGATTCCATCCGCGGTCAGCTTGATGCCGGACGGCAGCGTGGTGCCCTCTTTGACCTCGAATGTGTATCCGCTGCGCGGAGCGCCACCCCTCACCTCGATGTTCTTGGTGCACACGACCGCCGGACGAAGTGGTGACGGAATCCTCGCGCACGCCGCGATGACCTGCCCTGCCGGGACCGTGATCGGTAGCGCGGCCGCCGGCGCGGCAGCGGGACTGCCGAACACGAATGCGCCCGCCAGCGCTAAACGATAGAATTTCATTCGCCCCCTCTTAGAATCTCGGAATATCCGGAAACGGCACCTTGCCGCCGGAAATATGCATGCGGCCAAGCTCGGCGCAGCGGTGCAGCTTGGGAAAGACCTTGCCCGGATTGAGCAGGCCCTTTTCGTCGAAGGCGCATTTGACGCGCTGCTGCTGATCGAGGTCGAGCTCGGAAAACATCACCGGCATCAGGTCGCGCTTTTCGATGCCGACCCCGTGCTCGCCGGTCAGCACGCCGCCAACCTGCGACACAAAGTCTTAGAATTTCGGAGCCGAAGTCCTCGGCCTTCTGCAATTCGCCCGGCACATTGGCGTCATACAAAATCAGCGGATGCAGATTGCCGTCGCCGGCATGGAACACGTTGGCGACGCGGAGCCCATAGCGCGCCGACATCTCCTTCATTTTCATCAGCACCTCGGGCAGCCGCGCCCGCGGGATGGTGCCGTCCATGCAGTAATAGTCGGGCGAGATACGGCCAACCGCCGGGAACGCGGCTTTGCGCCCGGCCCAGAACAGCAGCCGCTCCTCCTCCGATTTGGAGGTACGCACATTCAGCGCGCGGCACTTGCGGGCGATACGCTCGATGCGCTCGCACAGATGATCAACCTCGGCTTGCGGGCCGTCGAGCTCGACGATCAGCAGCGCCTCGACATCGAGCGGATAGCCGGCGTGGACGAAATCCTCGGCGGCCTTGATGGCGTCGCGATCCATCATCTCCATGCCGCCCGGAATGACGCCGGCGCCGATGATGGCGCCGACGCACTCGCCGGCATCTTCCGATTTCTTGAAGCCGATCATCACCGCGCGCGCCGTTTCCGGCTTCCTGAGGATGCGTACAGTGACCTCGGTCACCACGCCGAGCAGGCCTTCCGAGCCGGTGATGATGCCGAGCAGGTCGAAGCCAGCGGAATCCAGGTGCTTGCCGCCAATGCGCAGCACCTCGCCGTTCATCAGCACGATCTCGCAACCGAGCACGTTGTTGGTGGTCATGCCGTATTTCAGGCAATGCACCCCGCCGGAGTTCTCGGCAATGTTGCCGCCGATCGTGCAGGCGATCTGCGAGGATGGGTCGGGCGCGTAGTAAAAACCCTGATCCGCGACCGCCATGCTGACTGCGAGATTGGTGACGCCGGGCTCCACCACCGCGACGCGATTGTCGTAGTCGATCTCGCGCACGCGGTTGAACTTGGCCATGCCGAGCAGGACGCCGTCTTCCAGCGGCAGGGCGCCGCCGGACAGCGAGGTGCCCGCCCCGCGCGGCACCACCTTGATGCCTTCGGAATGGCAATAACGAAGCACCTCGGAGACCTGCTTCGCCGTGTCCGGCAGCACGACCACCATCGGCAACTGGCGATAGGCGGTCAGCCCGTCCGATTCGAACGGCCGCATCTCCTTCTCGGTCGCGATCACGCCTTCGCCGGGCACGATGGAGCGCAGTGCCGCAACGATTTTCGCGCGCCGCGACAGGACGTCCCGATCAGGCTCCGGCATCCGGACCGACATCAACCCTCCATTTCGCGAACAGGTTGACACATAGCGCCTTCAAAGCCATCGAAAAAGGGAACTTGTGTCGGAGAAGAGCTTCATGAAGACGGCTGTAATCGCGATCGTTGCGGCGGCGCTTTCTGGCGTCGCGGCCCACGCCCAGGATCTCGCCGCCGGCGAAAATTCCTTCAAGAAATGCCTGCCCTGTCACGCCGTGGGCGAAGGCGCCAAGAACAAGGTCGGCCCGCTGCTCAACGGCCTCGAGGCTCGCAAGTCCGGCACCATCGAGGGCTACAACTATTCGGAGGCCAACAAGAACTCCGGCATCACCTGGAGCAAGGAAACGTTCCTCGACTACATCAAGGATCCGCGCGCGAAGATTCCCGGCACCAAGATGATCTTCCCCGGCATCAAGAACGAGACCGAAGCAACCAACCTGTGGGCCTACCTCGCCACCTTCGACGCGAGCGGCAAGAAGAAGTGAGGTAATCGCGCGCCGTGAGCATATGGCACGACAGCCTGCTCGACGGACAACGCATTACGGTGCGGCCGCTGCGGCCCGAGGATGCCGCGCTCTATCCTGACTTTTTCGCCGACGTGACATTCGAGGATCGACGGCTTCGCTTCTTCGGTCCGCTCGCGCACGTGACCGACGACATGATCGAGCGCTTCACGCACTACGATCCGAAAATCGCGATGGCGTTCATCGCGCTCGACGCGGACACTGGAAAGATGCTCGGCGTCGTGCGGCTGCACGACGATCCCGACCGCAAAGGCGCCGAGTTCGCCGTGCTGGTGCGCTCATCGCTCAAAGGCCACGGCCTCGGCTATCTCTTGATGAAACACATCATCGATTACGCGCGCGACAAGGGCCTTGCGCGAGTCCATGGCCAGGTGCTGGCTGAAAACACAATGATGCTGAGGATGGCGGAAGAGCTCGGCTTCGAGATCCGCGACGAGCTGATGGACCGCGGCATCAAGCGCGTAATGCTTACCTTGCCGCGCTGAGCGTCATTTGCGCCACAAGACCCCGGGCGCGCGCGTCGAGCACGCCGAGCGCCCGCAAGGCGAGCAGCGTGGCGTCCTGAACGGCCCGCTGCTTTGTCGTCTCGGCGAACTCAGGCGCCTGCGGCCCGATCAAGCCTTCGAGCAAAGCTCCGACGACGGCCGGCGCCGAGACTGCCACATCCTGCTCGGGCACATGCTTGTGCGTGATGGCGATGCGAATGCGGCCGGCAAGCTCCGCGGTGATGGCCTTGCGGAATTCGAGTCGCGCTTCGTCGGTCTGCTGGTCGATCGGCTCGGCCAGCACGGCCCAGGCCAGCCGCCGCTCGCGCAACAGCCGCGCGGCGAACGTCGAGAGCGCAGCAGCCAGCGCCGACAAAGGCCCAGGCGCCGCGTCGGCCGCGCTGCGGATCGCCGCGAGCTCACGCTCGGCGACGACGCTGATCAGCTCGGTGACGAGATCGGTTTTGGCGGGGAAATAGCGATAAACGGTGCCGGCGGCGATGCCGGCGCGTTCCGCAACGCGGGCGATCTGCACCGCCTGCATGCCGCCCTGCACTGCCGCCGCGCGCGCCGCGTCGACGATCGACTGCTCGCGCTCGGCGAGCCGGCGCGCCACGCTTTCGGTGCGGCGATAGGCCATAGCGCGATGAATTGCGATTCAGTGATTCGAGGCAAGCCACTACGTGGATAGGGAAGAACGGCGTTTCCGTTTAGCCTTCGGATCCTTGCCAAAGACCGCTCGTGGTCGGGTCGAGTGGATAGGTCGCGATACAGTAACCCTCCCTGAACAGCAGCCCGCAGTCCCCTAGGGCATATTCGACCAACGCTTTCCCACCGACTTCCCTGGAGATTTCGATTGCGACGTTGATGCCCTCGCCGCTCCACCAAGCGTGACTGCCAAACACCTCCCAGCTCTGCCCTGGGACTTGATCGTCAAAAGCCTTTTGCCAGCTTTCAAGTCGGGCTTTCGTTCGAGTTGAGACCCGGAGATCTTCCAAGCTGAGATTTGGTCCAAGGCTGACGCTGCCAATCATTTTAGGCAACCAAATCCCCGATGACTCCCAATCTGCCTCGACACGATAAAGCGGCAGATCACCGAACCTTTCTCGGACCGCCTTAACTTCGTTCAGGATCGACTGAAGCTCGGCGGTCATCAGGTCACGTTTTCTGCCCCAGCGCCTTGGCGCGGATCGCGTCGATCGTCGCCGCCGGCGTAATGCCCTGCGGATCGAGCTTGAGATGAATGATGGCGGGCTTGCCGGATTGCAGCGCGCCGCCATAAGCAGCCGGGAAATCCGCGGTCTTCTCGACCACGGCACCATAGCCGCCGAACACCGTGGCATAGCCGGCAAAGTCGGGATTGCGCAGCGCGGTCGCGACGACGCGGCCCGGATAATCGCGCTCCTGGTGCATGCGGATCGTGCCGTACATGCCGTTGTCGGCGATCACCGTAATGACCGGCACGTTGTATTGGACCGCGGTGGCGAACTCCTGCCCCGTCATCAGGAAATCGCCGTCGCCGGCGATGCACACGACCGGACGCTGCGGCTCGATGATCTTCATCGCAATCGCGGCCGGAAGGCCGTAGCCCATCGAGCCCGAGGTCGGCGCCACATGGGAGGCGTAGCGGCGGAAACGATAGAAGCGGTGAATCCAGCCGGCGAAATTTCCGGCGCCGTTGGCGATGACGCCTTCCGGCCCGAGCTCATCGCGCAGCCAGACCATGATCTCGCCGAGATTGACGGCGCCCGGCTGCTGCGTCGCCTTGCCGGTCCAGGCGAGGAAATCGTCATGCGCCGTCTTGGTGCGGGCGCGCCACTTGATCTCGTTGGGCGGCTGCAGGCCTTCGAGCGCCGAGCAGAAGCCGGTCGGCGCGGCGTGGATCGCCAGATGCGGCGAATAGACCCGGCCGAGCTCTTCCGCGCCGGGATGCACATGAACGAGCTTCACCTGCGGCGTCGGGATGTCGAACAAGGTGTAGCTCTGTGACGGCAGTTCGCCGAGCCGGCCACCGATCAGAATGACGAGGTCGCTCTCCTTGATGAGCGACATGAGTTTTGGATTTGGACCAATGCCGAGATCGCCGGCGTAACAAGAATGCTCGGCATCCATGAGATGGCCGCGCCGGAAGGTGGTGGCGACCGGCAGCGCGAACCGTTCCGCAAAGCGCCCGAGCGCGGCGCAAGCCGCGGTCGACCAGCGGCTGCCACCGAGCAGAACGACCGGCTTCTCCGCCGCCCAGATCATTTTCTGGAGCCGGCTCATATCGGTCAGGCCCGGCCAGGTTTCCACCTGCTCGGCGCGCGGCGCGTCGGCGACCGCTGCCCGCTCGACCAGCATGTCTTCCGGCAAGGCAATCACCACCGGCCCGGGGCGGCCGTTCATCGCGGTAAAGAAGGCGCGCGACACGATTTCCGGAATGCGCGCCGGATCGTCGATCTCGGTCGCCCATTTCGCCATCGTGCCGAACACGGCGCGGTAGTCGATCTCCTGAAACGCCTCGCGTTCGCGCATCTCGCGGCCGACCTGGCCGACGAACACGACCATCGGCGTGGAGTCCTGCTTGGCGATATGGATGCCGGCCGAAGCGTTGGTGGCGCCCGGCCCGCGCGTGACAAAGCACACGCCGGGCCGGCCGCTCGCCTTCCCGACCGCCTCCGCCATGCAGGCGGCGCCGCTCTCATGACGGCAGACGATCAGCTTGATGTCGCGGTCGTGGAATGCGTCGAGCGCGGCGAGATAGGATTCACCCGGCACGCAGAACGCGTGCGTGACGCCCTGGGCGACCAGTTGATCGACCAGGATTTCGCCACCGGTGCGCGTGCCGTCGTTCGAACGCATTGCCACCACCTTCGTCTTATCGCTTGATCGGCGCGAAGCTCACCGGCGTCATCAAGCAGTTACGCTGGGCCACCACATATCCGTTCTGCTTGTTGGCTTCGAGATATTTGTGCCAGTTCGGATCCTTAAACATGGCCGCGCGCTTCTGCTCGCGGTCGGCGGCGTTTTCATAGACCCAAAGATGCATCAGCGTGTTGAGCTCGCCGGATTCGGCCTGAAGATAGGCCAGCGGCGCGCCCATATATTTGAGCTGCTGGGGGAAGCCGAGCTCCTCGTAGATCTTGAGCTGCGCGCCGGTGCATCCCGGCTTGATCGTGTAGGTTCTGGCGTCGACGAGCACGAATTCCTCCTGAATTTAAGGCCGCCCGGTGCGGCGGTTGCGGAGGATTTCAGGGCCCGCGCCGCAGTTCAATAGCGTTGCTGGCATGCGCGCAATGCCGGCACACGCTGGCCCGCCGCGGCAAAGCCGGGCATAACGCCACGTCGCGCGATGGCCCAACCCACACATACGCACTCGCTGGCGGTAGCGCAGGTTGCCGTCGGCGTGGCCGGCTTCACCTGCTTCATCAACCTTTATTCGCCGCAGGCCGTACTGCCGCTGTTGTCGAGCGAATTCGGCGCCAGCGCTGCAGAGGTCTCCCACATCATCACCGTGAGCACGCTCGCGGTCGCCATCACCGCGCCCTTCACGGGCGCGGTCGCGGATGTGCTGGGACGAAAGCGCGTGATCGTCGCAGCGCTGTTCGTCCTTGCCGTACCGACGCTGATGATGGCGCTGTCGACCTCGCTTTCGCAGATGATCTTCTGGCGCGCCGTGCAAGGCCTGATGATGCCGCCGATCTTCGCAGTGACGCTGGCCTATATCGGCGACGAGTGGCCGCCGGCGGGCGCGACGCGCGCCGCCGGAATCTACGCATCCGGCTCGAGCTTTGGCGGCTTTAGCGGCCGGCTGGTGGTCGGCATCATCGCCGACCTGATCGGCTGGCGTTATGGCTTTGGCACGCTGGCGGTCATGACGCTGCTCGGCGCCGTCCTGGTTGCGCTTCTATTGCCGCACGAGCGGCACTTCGTCCGCTCCGAGGGCCTCATCGCGTCGGGCAAGCAGATGCTGGCGCATCTGCGCAACGGGCAACTGCTCGCAACTTACGCGGTCGGCTTCGGCGTGCTGTTCATCTTCATCGCCACGTTCACCTACGTGAGCTTTCATCTCGCCGCCCCGCCTTACAACCTCTCGGCCAGCGCGCTCGGATTGCTGTTCGTGGTTTACCTGGCGGGCTCGGTGCTCACGCCGTGGACCGGCTGGGCGGTGGCGCGCTTTGGCCGGCGCCGCTTCACCATCCGCATCATCTGCATCTGGGCGGTCGGCATCGCGCTCACGCTATTGCCCTCGCTCCCCGCGATCATTGCCGGGCTCGCGATTTGCGCCGCCGCCGGGCTGATCTGCCAGGCCGTATCGACCGGTTACGTCACCGTCACGGCGCAGGCCGGACGCTCATCGGCGGTCGGTCTTTACGTGACGAGCTTCTATCTCGGCGGCAGTGTCGGCGCCGCGGCCGGCGGCCTTGCCTGGACCTACGGCAGGTGGCCGCTTTGCGTGGCGATCGTGCTGGCCATGCTGGCCGTGATGATCAGCATCGTCACGTTCCTGTGGGCACGACGGGTGCCCCCTGGCCCGCCAGTAATGCCGGTGGAAGCCGCCTAGTCCGCGCTCGGATGCCAGCGTGGTTCGTAACCACGCGACAGCACGCGAAGGATCGACGGCGGCGTGAGAACATCGGCGGTGCCGCGCCGCCGGCCGATGCTTCGATCGTAGCGTTTCGGTGTCCAGTGCAGCAGGCGCTTGCCGCGCAGGACGTAAGGCTCATCGTCGATCGAGACGAATGCACCGTCCGGCAATTCACGAAACGGCATGCGATGCAGGCGCTTCTCCTTGCCGTCGAGCCGCTCGGCGTGAAGCACCTTGTCCATGGACGGCGCCGATGGCCGCCTGCCCTTCCCTGCGAACAAGGCGGCGAAATGCTCCGCATCCTTGCGGCGGCATTCAAAGCAAGGCCGATGACCGGCGGCCAGCGCCGTCGGCTCATCGAGGAAGAACAGCTCGGTGTAATAGCGGCCCCAGACGTCGCGCTGGCGTTCCTTGAACTCGAGCACGCAGCAGATCCATTGCCGCGATGCCCAGCGCCGCGACGTCAGCGCCTGCTCGTTCGTATGGATGCGCCCGCCGCGATTGCCCATGAACAGGCCGCGCGCAGATGTTGCGATCAGCTCGCCGAACGGATCGACGCGGTTTTGCAGCGGCATCAGAATCCCGCCGCGCGCACCAGCGCCGCAGTCCCGAGACCGGCCGCCACCGCGGCAAAATCGTTGCGCAACAGGATCATGGCTGCGAGCGCCGCGCCGACGGCGCACAGCGCGCTGAACCCGCCGTGCAGCAGCATTGGCGCGATGGTTGCCGCGATGATGGCGCCGGGCAGCGCATCAAGCATCTTGCGCAGCCGCGGGCCAATCGTGACACGGCCGATCAGCCAGTAGCCGCCGACCCGCGTGATGTAGACGGCGACCGTCATCGCGATAATGACGGCGGCAAAGCCGAAGGGATCGCGTTCACTCATCGATCAGTCCGCCTGCAACGGCGCCGGCGAGCCCGCCGAGCGCCACGTACCAGAAGCCGCCGATTGTCATCTCGGCTGCGACCGCAACGATGCCGCCGACCGCCCAGCCGATTGACTTGCGCGGCCCCTGCCACAGCGAAACAAGCATGGCCGTAAAGAACGCAGGGATGACCATGTCGAGCCCGAACCGGTAGGGATCGGCGGCGGTGCCGAGCAGGAAACCGGGGACGGTCGAGATATTCCAGACCACCCAGCAGGTCGCCGCACTGCCGATAACAAAGCCCGGATCGTTGCCACCCTGGCGCTGGTAGCGGATCGACAACAGCCATGGCGGCTCCACCAGCAGATGCAGGAACGGATAGACCTGCCGCGGCGGCAAGCGGCTCAGGAGCGGCTGCATCGCCGCTCCGATCAAAAGAAAACGCGAGCAGATCACGAAGGTGACGGCGGTGATTGCAAAGATCGACGCGGCAGTAAGCTCACGCGGCCAGGCATCTACAACGATGATCTGCGCGACGCCCGAAAAGACGATGGCGCTCATCACCACCGCATCGAACAGGCTGAAGCCCTGCCGCGCCGCCACCGTGCCGAACGCCATCCCGAACGCGAACAGGCCCGGCATGAGCGGCAGCGTGGCGATGACACCTTCGCGAAACGCCGCGAAGGTCCAGTATGGCGCCTGATTTTTCGATTTGGTCACGCGCGAGCCGTAACGCAGCGCGAGCCCGCCCGGAAGCCACAAAACAGAACGCCCGCCATGCGGCGGGCGTCGTGTGCGTGAATGAGGAGCCGGTTAGCCTTGCGGCTGCGGGGCGATGTCGCCGGTCGGCGCATCGGGCCGCGGCCGCGGCTTGCCGGACGGCGGCACCGCCGAAGAGCGCGGCGCAGCAGGCTCAACCACCGCCTCGCGAACCGGCTGCTTGCCGTTGATGAGATCCTTGATCTCGTCGCCGGTCAGCGTCTCGTATTGCAGCAGGCCCTTGGCAAGGATTTCGAGATCGGCGCGCTTCTCGGTGAGAACCTTCCGCGCCTCCTCGAGGCCGGCTTCAACGAGTCGGCGCACTTCAATGTCGATCTTGCGCGAGGTTTCTTCAGACATGTTCTGCTGGCGCGAGACCTGGTAGCCGAGGAAAACTTCGTCCTGGTTCTCGCCATAGGCCACCGGCCCCAGCGCATCGGACAGGCCCCAGCGCGTCACCATCATGCGGGCGAGCTTGGTGCCCTGCTCGATGTCGGACGCTGCGCCCGACGTGACCTTCTCCTTGCCGAACACCATCTCCTCGGCGACGCGGCCGGCCATGATGATGGCGAGACGCGAGGTCATCTGCTCGAGCGACATCGACAGCTTGTCGCGCTCAGGCAACTGCATGACCATGCCAAGCGCACGGCCGCGCGGAATGATCGTGGCCTTGTGCACCGGATCGGTGGCCTTGACGTTGAGCGCAACCAGCGCGTGGCCGCCCTCGTGATAGGCGGTGAGGAGCTTCTCCTCCTCCGTCATCACCAGCGACCGGCGCTCGGCGCCCATCATCACCTTGTCCTTGGCGTCTTCGAACTCGGACTGCGTGACCATGCGCTTGTTGCGGCGCGCTGCCATCAATGCGGCTTCGTTGACAAGGTTGGCGAGGTCAGCGCCGGAGAAGCCGGGCGTTCCGCGCGCGGTGGTCTTGAGGTTCACGTCGGGTGCCAGCGGCACCTTCTTGACGTGGACCTTGAGAATGTTCTCGCGACCGACGACGTCCGGATTGGGGACGACAACCTGACGGTCGAAGCGGCCGGGACGCAGCAGCGCCGGGTCGAGCACGTCGGGACGGTTGGTGGCGGCGATCAGGATGATGCCTTCGTTGGCCTCGAAGCCGTCCATCTCGACCAGCAACTGGTTGAGGGTCTGCTCGCGCTCGTCATTGCCGCCGCCGAGACCGGCGCCGCGATGACGGCCGACCGCGTCGATTTCGTCGATGAAGATGATGCACGGCGCATTCTTCTTGGCCTGCTCGAACATGTCGCGCACGCGCGAGGCGCCGACGCCGACGAACATCTCGACGAAGTCGGAGCCCGAAATGGTGAAGAACGGCACATTGGCTTCGCCGGCCACGGCGCGCGCGATCAGCGTCTTGCCGGTGCCGGGAGGGCCGACCAGCAACACGCCGCGCGGAATACGGCCGCCGAGCCGCTGGAATTTTCCGGGGTCGCGCAGGAATTCGACGATTTCCTGCAGATCGGATTTCGCTTCATCGACGCCCGCCACGTCGTCGAACGTGACGCGGCCATGCGATTCGGCGAGCAGCTTGGCGCGTGACTTGCCGAAGCCCATGGCCTTGCCGGCGCCGCCCTGCATCTGCCGCGACAGGAAGATCCACACGCCGATCAGCGCAATGAAGGGCAGCCATGAGACCAAGCAGCGACACGAACCACGGCACGTTGTCCTGCTGCGGCCGCGCGGTGATCGACACGCCCTTCGCATAGAGCTTCTGCACCAGCGACGGATCGCTCGGCGCGTAAGTCTGGAATTGGCGGCCATCCGAGAAGGTGCCGTGAATTTCCGGACCCTGAATGACGACGTCGCGCACGCGGCCCTGATCGACCTCGTTCAGAAGCTGCGAGAATGAAATGTCCTGGGAGGTGGTGCGCTGGCTGGGATTCTGGAACAGCGCAAACAGCGCCAGCAGCAGCAGAACGATGATGACCCACAGGGCGAAGTTGCGCAGATTGGCGTTCATTCCGTTTCCTTAAAGCCGGCGCGAGAGGCGCGCTCGGCTCATATACGTCCCACCAGGCAGTTTAGATGACCGCTCTTCGTGGCGGCTTAACGGCTCATCCAATGTAGGCACGGCAAAACCGAGTGCCAATGGCCGGCCGTTGAAATCGGCCGATTTTACCGCGTCTTGCCCGGTCCCGCCGGCTTGCCGCCCCGCTTGGTTAAAGGCCTGACCGCGGGAGGCTTTTTTCGCGCCGGGGCGGCTTCCACGCTGATTTTTTCACGGCCGGCCGAGACAAGAGCACCGGCCAGCGTGCGCCGGAACGGCGCCTTTTGCCGCTTCTGGACCGCTGAGACGACCGCGGCGAGCAATGCTTCCAGCTTGCCGAGTTCGACCGGACCTTCGGTGGCGCGCTTTGCCACCGCGCGACCGAGCACCCGCAGCGCGATCTCCGATGGCAACTTCGCAAAGCTCGCGGCAGGCAAGGTGACGGCGTTTTGCTCGCCCATCTCCGCTGGCAGCGCTGCCATGACCCGCTCGGTTTCGGCCTCGAGCGCGGCATCGGCGCGGCGCAGGCGCGCGGCCAGCACGGCAAGGCGGCGGGCGTCGAGGCCTTCACTGACCAACGCCGTCATCAACGGCCGCAGCCGGGCGCGCGTGTATTTCGGATCGAAATTGGACGGATCTTCGGCATATGGAATTTTGACGGCCTTGAGGGTCGCGACCAGCCGCGCCTTCGTGACGTCGAGGAATGGCCGCACCAGAACGAGACCGTCGAGCCGGCTGCGCCGTGCCATTCCCGCGAGGCCGCCAATCCCGCTGCCACGCGCCATACGCATCAGCACCGTCTCGGCCTGATCGTCGAGCGTATGCGCGGTGACGATGTGCGTAGCGCCGGCTTTCCGGGCGGCTTGCGTGAGCAGCGCGTAGCGCGCCTGCCGGGCGCCTTGCTGGATGCCGGATTTCGGCTTCTTGCCGGTCCAAATCAAAATCCGGTGCGGCACGCCGAGCTTTTTGGCGAGCTTGGCAACGTCAGCCGCTTCGCGCTTCGATTCCCTGCGCAGTCCGTGATCGACAGTCACGGCGACAAGCTTCGGCTTTTGCTTGAGCGATTTTGCCCAGCGCGCGGCAAGAAAGAGCAACGCGGTCGAGTCAGGCCCACCCGACACGGCGAGCAGAAGCCCTGGTGACGATTCTGAAATCGGAAAAAAGATTCTTCGCTTCAGCCGCGGAGACAGCAGTAGCGCTAGCAGCTGCCACGCTTCTGTTCCTGGCGCGACCTGGGTCTTCACGCTCGCCGAGGCGCGCGGATATTTCCGGTTCACTTCATTGAGCGAAGCGCAGGACATTTCCTTCTGGCCGAGCGCAGAAAGCGACTGGCCGAGCCGGAGCAGCGCGTCGGGCGCTTTCTGCGACGAGTCGTAATTGCGCACCACCACGAGATAGCTGTCGGCCGCGTCCTGGTAGCGCTTGCGCTGATAGAGACTTCTCACCAAGGTAATAATGCGCATCCGGTGCGAGCGTGCTGCCGGCATTCTTCTTCAGGAAATTGCGGAAGGTGGTTTCGGCGAGCGCGTAGTCCTTGCGCTGCATGTAGCCGACGCCAAGGTCGTATTCGTCCTTCGGCGCGGCGCTCGGCGGCAAGGCTGCAACCTGCGGAGCGGCGGGCTCGCGAGGAGCCACGTTCGGGACATTGCTCGGAATAACCGGCGTGCCCGCAGCAGCCAGATCAAGCGGCGCGCCTGGCGCCCGAACGCTCTGGGCGCCGACCGGCGCATCGGTCTGGAACACGGGCGGCGGCGACGATGCTGGGATCGGCTGGCCACCGCCCCCAAGGGCGCGCGGCGCGCCGACCGCATTCGGGTTTTGTGCCGGATCGAACACGTCGGAACGGCGCCCGCTGGTCGCAGGCGACTGGACGATCGGCGCGCCGGCTTGCGGCGCAGCCATCGGCGGCGCGGTCATCGGCGCTGCCGCCGTGCCCGGCGTCGGACGCGTACCGGCGGGCGGCGCAGCAACCGGCACGCCGCCACCGGCGCGCGCGAGCTCCTGCTCGAGCTGCTGGTTGCGGAATTGCAGCTGCTCGATCGTGCCGGTGAGCTGGCGGATCTGGCCTTCAAGCTGATTGATGCGCACCGCCTGCTCGGCGGTGACGTCGGCCTGCTGGCCGCGCGCCGGCTCGCCGCGGCTGAACAGGCCTTCGAGCAGGCCGCGATCCTGCGCGAACGCATTGCCGGTGGCGAAAAGCATGCCGGCGGCAAAAGCCGCCATGCGCAAATTGTTTGAAAGCATCGTCATCCTAAAAGATCGCCCCGCCCCACGCCGAAACTAGCATAGGGCGGGCTGCGTCGAAATTGTGACAGCCTAGGACGAGGCGTTTAGCACCGTCACAGCGCGGCGATTCTGCGACCAGCAGGAGATGTCGTTGCAGACCGCGACCGGCCGCTCCTTGCCGTACGAGATCGTGCGCATGCGCTGCGCCTGGATGCCCCGCGCGACCAGGTAGTCACGCACGCTCTGGGCGCGGCGGGCGCCGAGCGCGATGTTGTACTCGCGGGTGCCGCGCTCGTCGGCGTGGCCTTCGATCGTGAACGTGTATTGGCCGTAACGGGTCAGCCACTGCGCCTGCTTGTCGAGCGTCTCGCGGCCCTGCGCGGTGAGATCGGTCTGGTCGGTCTCGAAGAAGACGCGGTCGCCGACATTGACGACGAAGTCCTGCTGGCTGCCCGGCGCCGCTGCACCTGCCGCGCTGGCATTGGCGTCAGCTGCCGGATTGTTGGCGCACGCGCCGAGCGCGAGCGCCGCCACCATGAGCGCGGCAATCGAAGCGCCGCGAATGATCTTACTGAAGTGCATTGCCGGTGCCTCCATTACTGCACTGTGCCCGGATGTTGGCTCAGGTCTAACAGGCCGTTCGTTAAACGAACGTTCCGTCAACCTTGATGAGTGCTTGCCGCCCCCGTGAAAATGCGAGGCAAGTCATGGAACAGATTTTTACGGTTAAGGCGCGGTAAAAATGTGGCGCGATCGGAACTCTACGAGAGCAGCGGCGACCACGCCGGATCGGACGCAAAGCTTGGCGTCGGCACTTTGAGCTCGTTGCGTCCGGTGATGTCGACCGTGAACAGCGACGGTCCGCTGCCCTGATCGCGGAAGAACATCAGCACGCGGCCGTTCGGCGCCCAGCTCGGGCCTTCGTTATGGAAGCCTTCGGTCAGCAGGCGCTCGCCCGACCCATCGGGCTTCATCACGCCGATGCCGAACGAGCCGCTCGACTGCCGGGTGAAGGCGATGTAGTCGCCGCGCGGCGACCATACCGGTGTCGAGTAGCGCGCATTGCCGAACGAGACGCGCTGCGCCTGCCCGCCGATGCGGCCATGACATAGATCTGTTGCGAGCCGCCGCGATCGCTCTCAAAGCAGATGCGCGAAGCGTCCGGCGAGTAAGATGGCGAGGTGTCGATCGCCGGCGTGTTGGTGAGACGCGTGGTTGCCTTCGAGCGCAGATCCATCACGAACAGATTGGCGTTGCCGCCCTGCGACAGCGACATGATCACGCGCTGGCCGTCCGGTGAGAAACGCGGCGCGAATGTCATGCCGGGGAAATCGCCGACGATTTCGCGTTGACCGGTCTCGATGTTGAGCAGGAAGACGCGAGGATCGCCCTGCCCGTACGACATGTAGGTGATCTCTTGCGTCGACGGATTGAAGCGCGGCGTCAGCACAAGGTCGTCGCCACGGGTGAGATAGCGCAGGCCGGCACCATCCTGGTCCATCAGTGCGAGGCGCTTGACGCGGCGATCCTTGGGTCCGCTCTCGTCGACGAAGACGATGCGGCTGTCGAAGTAGCCCTTCTCGCCGGTGAGGCGCTCATAGACCGCGTCCGAAATAATGTGCGCGACACGCCGCCAGTTGTCGGGCGTGGTGAAGTATTGCTGGCCGGTGAGCTGCTGCCCGGCGAACACGTCCCACAGGCGGAATTCGGCCTTGAGGCGGCCGTCGCCCTGCCGGGTGATGCGGCCGATGACGAGCGCCTGCGCGTTGATGGCTTTCCAGTCGGGGAAGCGCGGCACCGCATCCGAATTGGAGATCTTCTCGATGTAGGCCGCCGGATTGATCGGCGCGAACAGGCCGCTGCGCTGCAGATTGGCGGCGATGATGCTGGTGATGTTGCGCGACGTCTCGGTCTCGGCAGGGCTGCCCGGCAGGAAATCCGGCAGCGCGATCGGCATCGGCTGCACGTTGCCGGACGTGACATCGAGACGGACGACAGCCTGAGCCTGTGTGCTGGCAAGCAGTGCACTTGCGCCGGCACCGGCGAGCAAATTGCGACGATTGAAGATCATTGGCGTGTTCATGAAATCAGTTTGAGAAATCTGGATCAGCCGAACATTTCGATCGGGTCGAATTTGATCTCCATGTCCTTCCAGGTGTCATAGGTGTCCGGGCGGAGCATGGTGTAGGGCTGGCACTGCAGCAGCGCGCGCTTGGCGCTTTCGCCGAGTGCCGGGCCCATTTGCGAAGCCGTGCCTTCGATCAGCGTAGGGTCGCGCGCGATCGTGCCGTCGCGTTTGAACATGACGCGGAACACGACGAAGAGATTGCGCGCATCGCTGGCGCCGACCGGTGGATTCCAGCATTGGCGCAGCCGCGCGCGCAACGCGTCGATTTCCGACTGCGAGAGCCTTGCACTGCTGCCGCTGTTGGCGCCGAGCGCCGGTATGTTGTTTTGCACCGGGGCGGCCGAGGCTTCACGCACCGCGTCGCGCTTGTCGAGCAGCGCGGCGATCTTGTCCGGATCGAATTTCGGCTGCGGCTTGACCGGCTTCGTCGGCGGCATCGGCTTGGGCGGCTCGACCTTGGCTTCGGGCTTCGGCGGCTCGGGTTTGGTCAGCTTCTCAGCGATCGGATCGGGCTTCGGCTCGGCCTTGGGCGGCGGCGGCGCGGCATCGGCCTTCGCTGTTTCGACCGGCTTCTTTTTCTCGTCCGCTTTCGGCTGAGCCTGCTCGACCTCTTTGGGAGGCTCGGCTTTCTTTTCAGCGAGCGGGGGCTTCGGCTCCGGCGTCGGCTTTACGTCCTTTTGCCCCTTGGTGATCTTGGTGAAGTCTTCGACGCTGACCAGATCGACCGGCAGCGACGGCGGGGTCGGCGCGTCGCGCGCCGTCGTGCTGAACGACACCATCGCCCAGCCGAGCACGCCGACATGCAGACCGAGCGACACCAGCGACGCGGTCTTCATCTCGTATTTCTTGAGCCGGCCGATCATGAAGCGTCTTATGACCCTTGCTCGAATTCGGTGACGAGGGCGACGCGATTGAAGCCGGCGCCTGACAGGCGGCCCATGACGCGCATCATCGTGCCGTAATCAACTCTTTTGTCACCGCGTACAAAGACGCGCGCCTCGGTGCCGCCGCGCGCTTGCGCGACCGCCTGGAGCTTCGCCACCAGTTCCTCGACCTTGATCTCGCTGTTCTGCAGGAAGACCTGGCCCTTGTCGTTGACCGAAATCGTCAGCGGGTCCTTGTCCTGATCGAGGCTCGTGGCCTGGCTCTGCGGCAGGTCGATCGGCACGCCGACCGTGAGCAGCGGCGCCGACACCATGAAGATGATCAGCAGCACGAGCATCACGTCCACCATCGGCGTGACGTTGATCTCGCTCATCACCTTGCGGCGGCCGCGTCCGCGGTGGCGTCCGAGTGTCGGTGTGCCAGCGTTGGCCGCCATTAGCTTTTTCGGGATCATGTGCTGTCCTCCCGCTCGTCGATCTGCCGCGACAGGATCGCGGAGAATTCGTCGGCAAACCCCTCCAGGCGCTGCGCCTGTTTGTTCACCTCGGCAGCGAACTTATTATAGAAAATCGTCGCCGGTATGGCAGCGATCAGGCCGATCGCGGTGGCAAACAAGGCCTCGGCGATACCGGGCGCAACCACCGCCAGAGACGTGTTTTTCGAGGCCGCAATCGACTGAAAGCTGGTCATAATGCCCCAAACCGTGCCGAACAGGCCGATGAAGGGGCCGGCCGAGCCGACTGTCGCCAGAACCAGCAGCCGCCGTTCGAGGCGCTCGACCTCGCGGGCGATGGTGACGTCCATCACCTTTTCGATCCGCATCTGCAGACCGGCGAAGGACTTCGCCGAGCTTTCGAAGCTGCGCTTCCATTCGCGCATCGCGGCGACGAACAGCGCCGCCATCGAATGCGTCGGCCGTGACGACAGCGAACGATAGAGTTCCTCGAGCGATTGCCCGGACCAGAACGCCTGCTTCGAAACTGTCCATCGAGCGGCGGGTGCGCGCGTAAAGCACGGTCTTGTCGATCGCGATCGCCCAGACCCAGACCGAGCAGACCAAAAGCCCGACCATCACCGCCTTCACGATCCAATGGGCGTGCCAGAACAGCGTGAAGAGCGAGAGGTCGGACGATGTAAGCGGAAGCACCGACTGTGCGACGTCGGCAGGATTCATGATCGTCCTTTTCCGAAAAACTGCAAATTCGCGTTAAACGTGACCGCAATAGGGCGCAAAACGCCGGTCGCCACCCGCTAGACAGGCGTCAATATGGTTAAGGACTGGTTAGCGCAGGCTGTGGCCAAAAGAAAAGCCGCCCGTTCGGGCGGCTTCGCTGCTTGTTGCGGGGGGCTTGCCGGCGCCTGTTATTGCGGCCGGCTGATCCGGACTTGGCCGGTCACGGCGCTCGGACATGAACTGGTCGAACTCCGACTTGTCCTTGGCCATCCGCAGCCGGTCGAGGAAATCGCGGAACTCGCGCTGCTCGTCCTCGAGCCGCTTGAGGGTCTCGGTCCGATATTCGTCGAAGGCACGGTTGCCGCTTGAGGAGCCGTAGCCGCCCATCCGGCTGCGCATCCAGTCCATTTTCCCCTGCATCCGGTCCATCTTCGCTTGCCAGTGGTCTGGCGCCGTATCCGCATCCCATGCGTCCGCTCCATATCATGAAGGCGAGCGTCGCCAGGCCGACCGGCCACCAAATGATGAAGCCTAGCGATCATCAGCGCGATCCAGGCGGGTTTTCCGAGTTCGTCGAGTTTGGCGGTGATTGGCATGGCACCCTCACGAGTGAATGTTAATAACATTAACATAGCGCAGCGAAGGCAGCTGTCAAGCGGGTCTAGAGGACGCCTAGTTTAGGAGGTTCTGCTCGGGAAATCGCTGAGCGGAAATAGGGTTTTCCGCCTGCCCCAAGCCACTGCGGCAAATCGACGACGTTACTTTCCGCCGAGGCCGCGCAGATAGATCAGCATCGCCGCCTCGAGCAGCTCCTCCGGCGGCATCGGCAGCGTGCGCCGTGCCTTGTCGCCGCGGCCGAACAGCGACGCGATGCCGTGCGACAGCGCCCAGATGTGCAGCGCCATCATCATCGCCGGCGGCCGGTCCTCGCGCCGGCAGCATCGGCGATGATCGCTTCGGACGCTTCGCGCAGGATCGCCGAAAGCGCGCTCGCCCGCCGCGCGCAGGTCCGGATTGTTGGCGTGCGGAATGCCGGCCTCGAACATCGCCGAGTAATACGCAGGCTCGGTGCGCGCGAAAGCGAGATAGGCCTTGCCGAGATCCGTCGAACGCGGTGCGCGTGTCGGGCTTGCCGCCGTTCCAGGCCGTGGCGAGCTCGCCGCGAACCGCTCGAAGCCTTGCCGCGCGACATCGGCGAGCAATTCGTCGCGGTCGCGGAAGTGACGATAGGGCGCGGCGCGGACTACGCCGGCCCAGCGCGCGGCGTCGGCGAAGGTGAAGCCGGCCGGCCCCTTCTCCGCGATCAGATCGAGCGCGGCCCGCACCAGGGCTTCCTTGAGGTTGCCGTGGTGATAGCCGCGCGGGCCGCTCCGGCCGTGTTTGCCCCAACGCATGTGAAGGGGCTTTACATCACGCCGCGCGCGGCGTCGATGATGGCGTTCAGCGCGCCGCGCGTCGCCAGCGGCAGATCGTCGAACAGAGTCGGCCCGCCGGGCTGGGCGCGCTTCGATCGAGCAGCTTGCGCATTTTGGTGATCGACGCCGCCCGGCGCCGAGAAGCCGCCGCTCTTGCCGCCCGCCGCCAGCACGCGATGGCACGGCATCACGATCGGACACGGATTGTGCCCGAGCGCGGTGCCGACGTCGCGCGCCAGCAACTTGTCGCCGAGCCGCGTCGCGATCTCGCCGTAAGTGATGGTCTTGCCCGGCCGGAATCGTGCGCGCGATGTCGAGACACTTTGCGATTGAACTCGGGGATGTCGCCGTCATCGAGCGCGACGTCAGTGAAGTCGCGGCGGATCGCCGCTCATCAGCGCGGTGATGTCGTCGATCAGTCTGGCGATGTGCGGCGGCGGAGAGCTTCGGCAGCGTCCGGAAACTGCCGCTTCAGGCGCGAGCGGATCTTGCCCTCGCTGCCATCAGGTAAGCAGAACGCGCGTCACGCCGCGCTGCGCTCCAAGCGAGACCGCAGACGCCAAGCGCCGTATCGAAGATGGCGAAACCCTGTGCCGGCATACCGATAATGTGGCGCGTCACGCGCGCCCGCGCCACCCGATTACTGCTTGGCCTGATCGGCCTTCATTGCGATCCGCAACGGCTTGGGAATCCGCTGCGCGCGGCCGCCGCGAGACGAAGGCGACCTGCACCCGCGCTTCGATCAGCAGCTCCTCGCCGCGCATCACCTTCTGATGCATCGTGATCGAAGCGCCCTTCACCTCCTCGGCCGCCGTCACGATGTCGAGCACGTCGTCCATCTGCGCCGGCTTGAGGAAGTCGATCTCCATGTGCCGCACCACGAAATGCAAAGCCGGGCGCTTCCTTCTCGGCCTGCTCGAACAGGTCGCGGTGGTCGGCGCCGAGCAGCCGCAGATAGTTGGTGCGGCCGCGCTCCATGAAGCGCAGATAATTGGCGTGATAGACGATGCCGGTGAAGTCGGTGTCTTCGTAATAGACGCGGACCTGCATCACGTGGCGGCCGCCGGCGATTGAGCCGTCGAGCGCCGCGCTATTCATCACTCTCGCCGTTTGCGAACAGCCCGAACTGCCCGGGGTCGCGCGTCGGCTCGGCAGGCCGAGATGTTTGAAAGCGTGGCCGGTGAGCAGGCGGCCGCGCGGCGTGCGCTGCACGAAGCCCTGCTGGATCAGGAACGGCTCGATGATGTCCTCGATGGCGTCGCGCGGCTCCGACAGCGCGGCGGCGATCGTATCGACGCCGACCGGGCCGCCGCCGTAGTTGAGCGCAATCGTCGTCGAGATAGCGGCGGTCCATCGCGTCGAGACCGTCGGCATCGACCTCCAGCTCGCCCAGCGCCTTGTCGGCGGCCTTGCGGTCGATCGATTTCGCGCCGGCCACTGACGCGAAGTCGCGCACGCGGCGCAGCAGCCGGCCGGCGATGCGCGGCGTGCCGCGGGCGCGGCGGGCGATCTCGTTGGCGCCGTCCGCGCTCATCGCAATGCCGAGCACGCGGGCGCCGCGTGACACGATCTCTTCCAGCTCCTTGTCGGAATAGAAGTCGAGCCGCACCGGAATGCCGAAGCGGTCGCGCAGCGGATTGGTGAGCAGACCCGCGCGCGTCGTGGCGCCGACCAGAGTGAAGGGCGCGAGCTCGATCTTCACCGAGCGCGCCGCCGGGCCCTTCGCCGATGATGAGGTCGAGCTGGAAATCCTCCATCGCCGGATAGAGGATTTCCTCGACCTGCGGCGACGAGACGGTGGATCTCGTCGATGAACAGCACGTCGCGCGGCTCGAGATTGGTGAGCAGCGCGGCGAGGTCGCCGGCCTTGGCGATCACCGGGCCGGAGGTGGCGCGGAAGTTGACGCCAAGCTCGCGCGCGACGATCTGCGCCAGCGTGGTCTTGCCGAGACCGGGCGGGCCGACCAGCAGCACGTGGTCGAGCGCTTCCTTGCGCGCGCGCGCGGCCTCGATGAAGACCTGGAGATTGGCGCGCGCCTTGTCCTGGCCGATGAAGTCGGCGAGCCGCTGCGGCCGCAGCGAGACGTCGGCGTCTTCGTCGCGGGCTTCGGCGGCAACGCAGGCGGGAATTGCTCATCGCGCCAGCTCCTTAAGGCCCTGACGGATCAGCGCGGCGGTGTCGGCGCTCTCGCCCGCGTTGCGCGCCGCGGCGGCGATCGCGGCGGCGGCCTGCGGCTGGCCGTAGCCGAGATTGACCAGCGCCGAGACCGCATCCATCACCGGGCGCGGCGCGCGGTTTTCTTCCAGCGCGCCGGAGAGCTGCACGACCGCCGGGTCGAGCGAGTGAACTTCGGCACCTTGTCCTTGAGTTCGGTCACGATGCGTTCGGCGACCTTCGGCCCGACGCCCGGGCGTGCGCGACACGCTCGCCTGGTCGCGCAGCGCAATCGCTTCCGCGAGCTCGGACGGCCGCAGCGTGCCGAGCACCGCGAGCGCCACCTTGGCGCCGACGCCCTGCACGGTCTGCAGCAGCCGGAACCATTCGCGCTCGACGTCGGAGGTGAAGCCGAACAGCTTGATCGCGTCCTCGCGCACGTAAGTCTCGATCGACAGCGTCGCGGCCTCGCCCGGCGCCGGCAGCGCCTGCATGGTGCGCGCCGAGCAGTTGCACCTGGTAGCCGACGCCGCCGACGTCGAGGATCACGAAGTCCTCGCCGTAGCTGTCGATGATGCCCCGAAGCTTTCCGATCATGTGCGCTTGCCGATCATCGCGCGGCGACCTTGAGCACAAGACTTTGGCGATGATGTGCATGGGTGACCGCAATCGCCAGCGCGTCGGCGGCGTCCTCGCTCTGCGGCGACGCCTTCGGCAGCAGCACGCCGATCATCATGCGGATCTGCGCCTTGTCGGCATGGCCGGCGCCGACGATCGATTTCTTCACCAGGTTCGGCGCGTATTCGGCGACGCTCAAACCCGGCCTGCGCCGGCACCAGCATGGCGACGCCGCGCGCCTGCCCGAGCTTGAGCGTCGCGCTCGCATTGGTGTTGACGAAAGTGTGCTCGACCGCGGCCTCGTCGCGGCGCAAACTCCTCGATCACTTTTCGCAATCCGGCATGAATGGAAACCAGCCGCTCGCAGAGTTCCGCGCGTTCGTTGGTCTCGACCGCGCCGCAGGCGACGTAAATCAGCCGGTTGCCGTCGGATTCGATGAGGCCCCAGCCGGTGCAGCGAAGCCCGGGATCGATGCCGAGGATGCGAATCAGGCGCCTCATAAGACCTCGTTGATAGACCCGTGACGGCGCATCGCCAAAGGTCGCAAGGCGCGGCGGCGCCTGCTATGCGGAGGCGCATCTTTCCCCCGGTATTCCGTGCTCGAACTCCCCACCGCCGCCATCTTTTCCGCGCTGTTCGCCGACCCGCAATTCGTCAGCGCGCTGGGAATCGCATTCCTGGCCGGGCTGGTGCGCGGCTTTTCCGGATTCGGCTCGGCGCTGATTTACGTGCCGCTGATGAGCGCGGTGTTCGGGCCGAAGATCGCGGCGCCGACCTTCGTCATCGCCGACGTCGTCACCGGCGCGGTGTTCCTCGCCGGCGTCTGGCAGAAGGCGCATTACCGCGAAGTGCTGATCATGGCCGCGGCGGCGCTCGGCGCCGTGCAGTTCGGCACGCTCATTCTCCAGCATGCCGATCCGATCGTGCTGCGCTGGGGGCTGAGCATCCTGGTCGGCCTCGTGGTCGTCGTGCTCGCGTCCGGCTGGCGCTATCACGGAAAGCCGCACCTGAGCATCACCATCGCGGTCGGCCTGCTTGCGGGCCTGCTCGGCGGGGCGCTGCAGATCTCCGGGCCGCCCATCATCGTCTATTGGCTCGGCAGCGGCTTTCCGGCCGACGTGCTGCGCGCCAATTTCTTCGCTTACTTCTCGCTGTTCTCGTTCGGCACGCTGATCACCTACACCTTCCACGGGCTTGTAACCCCGTTCGTGCTCGCGCTTGGCGTGTTCACGACCCTGATGATGATCGCCGGCATGTGGATCGGCTCGCAACTGTTCAAGCTGGCCAGCGAGCGGACCTACCGGCTGGTCGGCTACATTATTGTCGCCATTTCGGCGATCATCGCGCTGCCGCTGCTCGATCCGTTCTTTCAGCGTTAGAAAAACAACGTGCTTCAATAATCGCGCGGCGTCTGTCTAAACTGCGAAACCATGCCGGGAAAGAAAAAGCGGGCCGTCATCATCGGCGGCTCGATGTCGGGTTTGTTCAGCGCCGCGTTCCTGCGCCGGATCGGCTGGGACGTCGACGTCTATGAGCGCTCGAGCGTCGAGCTGGTCGGGCGCGGCGCCGGCATCACCGGCCATCCCGAATTGTTCGATGCGCTGATCAAGAGCGGCGCCGGCATGAAAGACCTCGGCGTCGAGGTGCCGAAGCGGATCGCGATCGATCGCGAGGGCCGCGTCACCGACGAGCGCCCGCTGCGCCAGATCCTCACCTCGTGGGACCGGCTGCAGCAACTGCTCCAGCGCAACATCGATCCGGCGAACTATCACCTCGGCTGGAATTTCGAGCGGGTCGACCAGGACGAGCGCGGCGTGCGGGTGACGTTCTCCGGCGGCCGCGTCGAGCACGCCGA
Source organism: uncultured Alphaproteobacteria bacterium (assembly GCA_963847325.1). GTDB lineage: Bacteria > Pseudomonadota > Alphaproteobacteria > Rhizobiales > Xanthobacteraceae > Pseudolabrys. The sequence goes on along the minus strand of CAWJZD010000008.1, from coordinate 442,065 downwards.
CATTCTGATCGGCGGCGACGGCATCCGCTCCAGCGTGCGCGCCCAGATGGCGCCGGACATTCAGCCGATCTATGCCGGCTATTACATCTGGCGCGGCGCGCCGAACGAGACCGACCTCGCGCCGGAAACGCGCGACAGTATCTACCCGCTGTTCACCTTCTATCTGCCGCCGCAGCAGGAGATCATCACCTACCCGATCGCCGGCTTCGACAACGACCTTCGTCCCGGCCATCGCCGCTTCAATTTCATCTGGTATCGCGTCGCCGACGCCGCCCAGCTGCGCGAAATGAATATCGACGAGAACGGCAAGCAGCACGAGCACTCGGTGCCGCCGCCGCTGATCCGCAAGGACCTGATCGCCGGCCTGCACAAGGATGCGCGCGACATCCTGCCGCCGGCCTTGCTCGATGCGCTACTGGCGATCAAGCAGCCCTTCATCACGCCGATCTACGACTTCACCGCGCCGGCCATCGTGTTCGGCCGCGTCGCCATGGTCGGCGATGCCGCCGCCAATGCGCGGCCGCACATGGGCTTCGGCATGGCGAAGGCCGGCACCGACGCGATGGCGCTGGCGAAGCGCTTTGCGACAGCCACGATGACATCGATGCAGCGCTGAAGGCCTACAACGCCGAGCGCCAGCCGATCGGCAACACCATCGTCATGCACGGCCGCAAGCTCGGCACCCATATGGGCGTCAACCTCAAGACCGAGGAAGACCGCAAGATGCACGAATACCTGCAGAGCGACGGCGCGATGCTGGATTCGATCGCGGTGCCGAATTTCCTGGAGGCCTACAAATGAGCGCGCTGCCGAAAGCCGATTACGCGCGCAACATGCGCATCGTCGGATATTCCGACCAGGGCGGACGGCCCGACGGCGTGCAGGTGATGGTGCATCGCGGCTTCGCCTATGTCGGCCACATGTTCTCCAAGGGCTTCTCGGTCATCGACGTGCGCGACCCGAAGGCGCCGCGCGCGGTGAACTATCTCGCCGCGCCGCCGAACACCTGGAACATCCACCTGCAAACGCATGACGACCTGCTGCTGGTCATCCATGCCAAGGACATGTTCGCCGCCGCCGAATTCGCGGACGAGAAGGCCTATTACAAAGGCCAGCTCGGCAAGGTGGTCGGCACCGCGGAGAAGAAATCGAGCGAGCGCAACTGGACCGCGGGCATGGCGGTCTATGACATTTCGGATGGCGCGAAGCCCAAGCAGATCGGCTTCATGCCGGTCGACGGCGGCGGCATTCATCGCGTCTGGTACACCGGCGGCCGCTGGGCCTACGCCGTCCGCGCTGCTCGACGGCTTCACCGACTACATCTTCATCACCATCGACATGAGCGATCCGGCGAAGCCGCGCGAGGCCGGACGCTGGTGGATTCCCGGCATGAACATGGCCGCCGGCGAGACGACGAGCTGGCCGGGTACGAGCCGTTACGGCCTGCATCACCCGATCATCTCGGGCGATACGGCCTACGCGGCGTGGCGCGACGCCGGCATGGTGGTGCTCGATGTCTCGGATCGCACAAAGCCGAAGCTGATTGCGCATCGCGACGGCGTGCCGCCCTACGGCGGCGGCACCCATAACTGCCTGCCGCTCGACGACCGCGAATTGCTGGTGGTGCTCGACGAAGCCGTGCTCGATCACCAGGAAGACGGCGTGAAAAATATCTGGGTGATCGACAACAAGGTGAAGGCCGACCCGAAGATCATCTCGACATTCCCGCAGCCGGCCGACGCCGACTACAAGAGCAAAGGCGGGCATTTCGGCCCGCACAATCTGCACGAAAACCGGCCCGGCACGTTCCAGTCCTCGCAACTGATCTTCACGACCTATCAGAATGCCGGCGTGCGCGTGTTCGACATTTCCGATGCGAAGGCGCCGAAGGAGACCGGCGCCTGGGTGCCGCCCGCGCCGGAGCGGATGATGGACCACCGGCCGAACCGCACGCGCGTGATCCAGTCGGCCGACATCTTCGTCGACAAGGCCGGTCTCATTTATTCGACCGACTACAATGGCGGCCTGTATATTTTGGAGTACGGCGGCTAGCGCGTGATCCCGAAAAGTGGACACCGGTTTTCGGATAAGATCACGCGCAAATCGAACTGCTACGCGCTCATCTTCTGCATCAACGCGTCGGAGACTTCGAAGTTGGCATAGACGTTCTGCACGTCGTCGTGCTCGTTGAGCACGTCGAGCAGATTGATCAGCTTCTCGCCCTTGTCGTCGTCGATCGCCATTGTGTTCTTCGGCTTCCACACCAGCGCCGCCTTGCGCGGCTCACCGAACTTCGCCTCCAGCACCTTGGCGACCGAGCCAAGCGAGTTCTAACGCGGTATAGATCTCGTGGCCGTTCTCATTCGACACGACGTCGTCGGCGCCGGCATCGATCGCGGCTTCCAGCATCGCATCGGCATCCGCGACCTTGGCCTCAAATTCAACGACGCCGACATGTTCGAACATGAACGACACCGCGCCGGTCTCGGCGAGGTTGCCGCCGCTCTTGGTAAAAGCGGCGCGCACGTCGCTCGCGGTGCGGTTGCGATTGTCGGTGAGCGTCTCGACGATCACCGCGACGCCGCCGGGGCCGTAGCCCTCGTAGCGCATGTCTTCGTAGCTCTCGGTCTCTCCGCCCTGCGATTTCTTGATGGCGCGTTCGATATTGTCCTTCGGCATGTTCTCCGCGCGCGCGGCGAGAACGGCGGCGCGCAGGCGCGGGTTCATCGCGGGATCCGGCATGCCGAGCTTGGCGGCGGTGGTGATTTCGCGCGCCAGCTTGGAAAACAGCTTGGAACGCGCCTTATCCGCGCGCCCCTTCTTGTGCATGATGTTCTTGAATTGGGAATGGCCGGCCATACGAAAAACCCGCAGTGAATGCGGGCTATATAGGCCGGGATATCGCGAAAAGAAATATCAGGCGGCTGCGGCGGCCTGCTGTGCGCAGATCGCGGCGACGCGGGCGCGCAACGCGGCGATATTGGCGTGCACCTTGGCGCGATAGCGCTGCACCGGATCGCGCTCGATCAGGAAATGCTCGCCCGCCGGATAGGAGCGGCCGAACACGTCGAGCAGCATGCTGCGGAATTCGGCAGCGCCGCCGATCTCCACATCGTCCCACGCCGCCATATCCGCGGTGGTGAGCGCGCAGAGCAGAGCGGCGCGGTCGGTCGCCATCACGCTGCGGTGACGGCGGATCGTGGCGATGGCGTCAAAGCCGAGAGCGTGCAACTGCGCGGCGCCGATCGTCAGAGGCTCATGTTCGCTGGCGCTGCCGATCGGAAATTGGTCGATCAACCAGTCACCAAGATGCTTACCGGTGCCGAAGCCGTAGAGCAGAAGATCGTCGGCATGCCGCGCATACCAGGTGTCGAGCGAGCCGATCAGCCGCTCGACCGCGGCGCGCGGCATCAGTTCGCGATGCTGGGTGCCGAACAGGCCGATCGCGGCGTTGGCGCGGCCGACCAGATCGATCGTGTCATCGCCGAGCATCGCCGGCGTCAGCGAATTGCCGGCCCCGATGATGACGAGGTCGTATTGCGGGCGCGCTGCCGCGAGCCAGCCGCACGTCAGGTAGTCGACGTCGGCGTGACCCGGAATGAGCGACGCGAGAATTTGCAGACCAAGCCGGTCGCCAAAGCCATCGCCCTCGGCGAGCACGGCAATGCGCGCGGTCGGCGGCGGCGCGCCATCGGTGCGCGCAAGCCGCAGCATGATCTCGCCGGTCGCAAGCGGCGCGCTCGAGGCGATGCGAAAGCCGAACTGGTCGAATAGACGCGCCAGATCGTAGAAGCCGAGCCGTTTGTTCGGCACGGGCGCTTCGGCGAAATCGCGCGGATGATAATTGAGCACGACCGCGCCGGTGCCGTGCGCGAGCTTGGCGAACAGCGCCTCGGCGTCTTCGATGCGGTCGAGCAGATCGAGCATGACGACCACGTCGCAAGCCGCGAGCGCCGCGTGAGACTTCACGTTCTTGTAGCTGCAGCCATATGGCAGATGGCGGCGCAGCGCCGCGCCGCCCGAGAGATCGATGACGCGCGCGCCGGCCGGCACGAATTGCGCGGCCAAAGCGAGCCGCGCTTCGTTCGAACTCTGTTTGCGCTGCGAGTTCGGGCTGCCCCATCGCCGCCTGTCGTTTGTGCTGGTGCCGGGACTGCACAAACCGGCCGCGAATCAATTGTCCCAAAAGCTAAACGATCAGCGCCGGAAAACCAACATTTGGCGGCACTAAAGCACCGTCTGCATCGGCGACGGGACGTAGCGATAGCCGTCGCCCCGCTTGCCGAGATGGCCGAGGCCCGGCCACGGGAAGTGATAGGCGATAATCGGAATCTTCTGCGATGCCACCATGTCGAAGACGCGCAGCCGCGACGAGATCGCCTGCTGCGGATCGGTATCGAAGGCAAATTCGGCGCGCGGATTTTCCGTCACCAGCACATATTGATGGCCGAGGTCGGCGATGTTGATGAGCGTCCGGTCCTGCGAGCTGATCACGAAACTGGTGTGGCCGACCGTATGTCCCGGTGTCGCCAGCGCCTGCACGCCGGGCACGACGTCCTGGCCGCCCCTGATGAAGACCAGCCGCTCGCGCAGCGGCAGCAAGGTCTCGCGGGTCGGGCCGACGAAGCCGCCGAGCACGGCATGCGTGAGCTTGCCTTCATCGGTCCAGAAATCGAAGTCGGCCTGGGTCAGATAGATTTGAGCATTCGGGAAGCTCGGCTTGCCGTCCTCGCCAAGCAGGCCCCAGCAATGGTCCGGATGGGTATGGCTCAGAGCCACGGCATCGATTGAGGCCGGGTTGATTCCGGCAGCCTGAAGATTGGCGAGCAGCCGGCCGCTGGTCGGGCCGAACATCTTGCGAGCGCCCATGCCGGTATCGATCAGCACCAGCTTCTCGCCGGTGTTCACGACCAGCACGTTCTGCTCGACCTGGAAATTGTTCTTGTCGATGAAATTGGCTGCAAGCAGCTCGTCGATCCGCTCCTGCGTATAGCCCTTGAACATCTCCGCCTTGATCGGTCCGAGGCCGATCGGACCGTCCGAAACGACGGTGCATTCGAAGCCGCCGAGCTTGAAGCGATAGACCGCCGGGACCTGCACATTGGCCATTGGCGCCGCAGCGAAGGCGGGCGCGGCCACGCTCGCGCCAAGGCCTGAGAGAACGGCGCGGCGGGAAAGATCGTGCGTGCGGATATTCATGGTCGCCTCTGTCTTGCGGAGCAAACAAGACAGTAACGTGGCGACCGACTCTATGCCCAGAACGCCGGGCGGGTCTGTTCGAGAATGCCGCCGAGCCGCACCGGCGCGACTTTTTTCGCCAGGCCGCTCTTGTCGTCGGTTTCGACCGCTATTCCGCACAAAGTCGCGGCGCCGTCGGCGGGCTCAAAGCGCGAGCCCGGCACCTTCCGCAAGAAACGGTTGAGCGGCTCCTCCTTCTGCATGCCGATCACCGAATTGAAGTCGGCGGTCATGCCGACGTCGCTGATGAAGGCGGTGCCGGCCGGAAGGATGCGGTGATCGGCGGTCGGCGCATGGGTATGCGTGCCGACCACCAGCGAAGCGCGGCCATCGGCGAAGAAGCCCATCGCCTGTTTCTCGCTGGTCGCCTCGCAATGAAAATCGATCACGGCGGCATCGACATCCTTGCCGAGCGCGCAGGCCGACAGCTCACGGTCGATCGCCGCGAAGGGATCGTCCAGCGGATCCATGAAGATGCGTCCGAGTGCGTTGATGACGAGCGCGCGCTTGCCGTTCTTGGCATCGACCAGCGCGGCCCCTCGCCCCGGCGTACCGGCCGGATAGTTCAGCGGGCGAACCAGCCGCGGTGCGCGCTCGATGAACACCAGCGCCTCGCGCTGGTCCCAGGCGTGATTGCCGAGCGTGACGGCGTCGGCGCCAGCGTCGATGAAGTCGTTGTAGATCGCCTCGGTGATGCCGAAGCCGCCGGCGGAGTTCTCACCATTGACGATGACGAGATCGAGCTTCCACTCGGTGATCAGTCCCGGCAGCCGCTCGGTGACAATGGCGCGGCCTGAGCGCCCGACCACATCGCCAACAAATAGAATGCGCATGCGTTCTCAAATCTAAGCGAAAGCGATGGTTTCGCGCTCTGTCATGATGAAATCAAGCCGTTCGTCGCGCTCGGTGGCGGGAACGCGGGGAATTTCCTGGGCCGCAAAGGCAATACCGATTGCCACCACCTTCTTCTTCGCACGCAGGGCGCGGATCGTCATGTCGTAATAGCCGGCGCCATAGCCGATCCGATGGCCGGCGCGGTCGAAGGCGGCGAGCGGCACCAGCAGGATATCGGGATCGACTTGCGGAGCTTGCGGCAGCGGCTCGCGAATTCCCCACTGACCGGCCTTGAGCTCGTCGCCGATTTTCCACGCCCGCATGATCAGCGGCTTGCCGCGCGCGTCGATCGCCGGCAGCGCGAGCTGCGCCCCGGCGTCCGCCAATCTGTCGCAGCAGCGGCAGCGGATTGATCTCGGTCTTCATCGGCATGAAGCCGGAGACGATCTTCCCGGAGACATCGACCGGCAAGGCGCGTGCCGCCAATTTTTCCGCGCCGGCCTGGCGCTCCGGCGGCGGCAGCAAGTCACGCTTCGCCAGCGCATTGGCGCGAAGCTGCAGCTTCGGATTCTCGAATGTCGCGGGATCAGTCATTGAATGAGTGCGGAGCCGCTTGGCCGTTGGAGGACGGATCCCGGGAACCTACAGAAGTAGGTGGGCGCCATATATCCGAGCCCACGAGCCCGGTCAGGGACAGCTCCCGTTAGGATCGTAAGGCCCCGAGAATTATGCCTCCTGACGCACCTCGCAGCCCCGCCCGGCTAATGTAGTCCTCGCGGCAGCCCGGCGCCAGCAGCCTAGTTTCGCAGCCCGGTGCCGGTATCGACCACCATCATTGTGGCGGTGATCAGTGCGACCTGCTTGGAGGCGCCGCCCTCATCGGCGAACACCTCGCCCATCGTGATGACGAGCTTCTTGCCGGCACGCACCACACGGCCGACCGCGCGCAGCCGCTCGCCCTTGGCGGGCGACAACAGATTGATCTTGAACTCGGTCGTCAGCACCGCCGCGTCCGCCGGCATCACGCTCAACGCGGCGTAGCCGCAGGCGCTGTCGGCGATGGTCGCCACCGCTCCGGCATGGATGAAGCCGTGCTGCTGCAGGATGTGGTCGGCGAAAGGCAGCACAATCTCGACTTCGCCGCGGCGCACAGAATGCACGCTGGCGCCGATCGTCGTCATGATGCTTTGGCGGCTAAAGCTCTCGCGTACGCGCTGGTCCGCGTCGCGGTCCTGGGCAGCGTCGCTCACCCGACGGCGACGCCGTTCGTCACAGTGGCGTTGAGCTTCCTGGTGATGCCTTCGAGCCGATCGGCCGCCGAATTGAATGCGTTCACAACCGCAGCCGATGCATCCTTGGCGCGCTCCGAGGACAGCACCCGGGCGTCCTGCAACGCCGTGAGCTCTTCTTCGAGGCGGCGGATCCGCTTGTTCGCCTCGGCAAGATCGTCGGCAACGGTCAAGCGCAGCCATCACCGTGAGACGCGTATCGCCGATCTCGCCGAATTTGCCGTGCAATTCACGGACGCGCTTCTCGAGCAGGTCGGCGAGCGATTGGAGATGCTCCTCCTCGCCGTCCTCGCAACCGAGGCGGAACTGCCGGCCGTTGATCGTCGTCGTTATTGCGGCCATGCGTTATCCTTGCGCATGATCTGATCCGAAAACCGGTATCCACTTTTCGGGATCATGCGCTCACTCGTGCGCATCCAGCACGGTCTGGATGCCGGCCATGGCCGCATCCAGCCGGCGCGCGATTTCGCGATTGGTGTCTTCGAGCTTCCTGGTGCGCGCCGTTTCGCCATCCAGCGATGCCGCAAGGCGGGTGCGGTCGACGCCGAGGTCGTGGAGCTGCTGCGCCAGGGCCTCTTCGTTGCGGTCGGCGTCGCGGCGGCGCTCCACTGCGGCATCGAGCGCATCCAGCGCCAGCGCCAGACGCTTCACGGCCGTATCGAGCGAGCCGGGAACCGCCGCAGGCGCGGCGGGCGCGCTCTCGCGATCCGGCAGTGGAGTGATGACGCTCGCCCGTTGCGCGACCATGCGGTGCCCCACAGGTTGAAAATGCCGAAGCGACAGACGCTTAGCGCAAGACTTTTACGTTTCGCGCGACGCTCGTCAACGTCCGACCTAAAGATATGCCCCGCTGAATCGCAAGCTGTGCATGCTGCGATTCCGGTTCCGGCCAAACATTGACTCAGGTGCTTCAGGTGCTAATCCGAGCCACGCAACAGGCAAAATTTGATGACTTCGAAAGCTTCGACGAGCGCAGCGGTGGCTCCGATGCGACGTAGCGATGAGGCCGTTTCGCACGAGCGCATGGCGAATGCGATTCGCGCGCTGGCGATGGACGCGGTCGAGCAGGCGAAATCGGGGCATCCCGGCCTGCCGATGGGCGCGGCCGACATTGCGACTGTCCTGTTCACCCAGGTACTGAAGTTCGATCCGGCCGATCCGAAATGGCCGGATCGCGACCGTTTTGTGCTCTCAGCCGGCCACGGCTCGATGCTGGTTTACGCCCTGCTCTATCTGCTGGGTTACGAGTCGGTGTCGCTCGACGACATCAAGAACTTCCGCAAGCTGAACTACCGCACGCCGGGGCACCCGGAGAATTTCGTCACCGAGGGCATCGAAACAACGACTGGACCGCTGGGCCAGGGCCTGGCCAATGCGGTCGGCATGGCGATTGCCGAGCGGCATCTCGCCGCCGTGTTCGGAGCGAGCGCGGTCGATCACCGCACCTATGTGCTGGCCTCCGACGGCGACCTGATGGAAGGCGTGTCGCAGGAAGCAATCGCGTTCGCCGGGCATTTGAAGCTCAACCGGCTGATCGTGCTGTTCGACGACAACGGCATCTCGATCGATGGCGCGATCTCGCTGTCGGACTCGACCGATCAGGTGAAGCGCTTCGAAGCGTCTGGCTGGAACGCGATGCGCATCGACGGTCACGACCCGCAAGCGATTGCGGCCGCGATCGCAAATGCACAAAAGAGCGATCGCCCGACCATGATCGCGTGCAAAACCAAGATCGGCTACGGCGCACCGACCAAGGAAGGCAAGGCGTCCTCGCACGGCTCGCCGCTCGGCGCCGACGAAATTACCGGCGCGCGCAAGAATTTGGGCTGGGACTCGCCGGCCTTCGACCTGCCGGCGGACATTCTCGCTGCATGGCGCGAGGCCGGGCAACGCTCCAGGCAGACCCGCGCCGACTGGGACAAGCGCATGATGTCGCTGCCGGCCGAGCAGCGCGCCGAATTCGAGCGCCGCATGCGCGGCGACCTGCCGGCGGCGCTGGCCGACGCCGTGAAGTCGGTGAAGGAAAAGCTCGCCGCCGAGCCGAAGAACATCGCGACCCGCTCGTCGTCGGAATTTGCGCTGGAAAGCCTGGTGCCGGCGGTGCCGGACATGATCGGCGGCTCGGCCGACCTCACCGGCTCGAACAATACGCGCACCAAGGCGATGAAGGTGCTCAACGCCGCGGACTACGCCGGGCGCTTCATCCATTACGGCATCCGCGAGCACGGCATGGCCGCCGCGATGAACGGCATGGCGCTGCACGGCGGCATCATTCCGTATTCCGGCACGTTCCTGGTGTTCACCGATTACTGCCGGCCGTCGATCCGCCTCTCGGCGCTGATGGGCGAGCGCGTCATTTACGTGATGACGCATGACTCGATCGGTCTCGGCGAAGACGGACCCACGCATCAGCCGGTCGAGCATCTCGCCGCGTTGCGGGCGATCCCGAACCTGCTGGTGTTCCGTCCGTGCGACGCAGTCGAAGTACTCGAATGCTGGCAGCTTGCGCTCGAGCACAAGGACCGGCCGAGCGTGCTGGCGCTCACCCGCCAGAACCTGCCGCAGCTTCGCACCGGCGTGGACACCGACAATGTGTGCGCCCGCGGCGCCTACGAGATCGCCGGACCGGACGGCAAGTCCGACGTGTCGATCTTCGCCACCGGCTCGGAGGTCGAGATCGCGGTCGGCGGCGCCAAGCTGCTCGCCGACAAGGGCATCGCGGCGCGCGTCGTCTCCGTCCCCTCGTTCGAGCTCTTCATGGAGCAGGATGAGGCGTATCGCCGCGCCATGATCGGCGACGCCCGCGTGAAGATCGGCGTCGAGGCTGCAATCCGGCAAGGCTGGGATGCAATTATCGGCGACGGGCCGTTTGTCGGCATGACGAGCTTCGGCGCCAGCGCGCCGTACAAGGATTTGTACAAGCACTTCGGCATCACCGCCGAAGCGGTGGCGCAGGCTGCGCTAACCAAGCTTGGAACCAGGTAACATCGTCACTATTTCTAGCGTCATCCCGCGCTTGTCGCGGGAACCCTCGCCTTCTAAAGAATTCCGCAGTTAGGGCGTGGGTGGCCGGCAGAAGCTTGGCCACGACGGCAAAGAGCATTCCGGGAGCTGATCATGGCAGTGCGCGTGGCAATCAACGGGTTCGGACGGATCGGGCGCAACATCCTGCGCGCCATCGCCGAAGCCGACCGCAACGACATCGAAGTGGTCGCGGTAAACGACCTCGGGCCGGTCGAAACCAATGCACATCTGCTGCGCTACGACAGCGTGCACGGCCGCTTCCCCGGCACCGTCACGGTGAAAGGCGACACGATCAGCCTCGGCAACGGCGCCATCAAGGTGACGGCCGAGCGCGACCCCTCGAAGCTGCCGTGGAAGGACCTCGGCATCGACATCGCGATGGAGTGCACCGGCATCTTCACCGCCAAGGACAAGGCGTCGATGCATCTGACCGCCGGCGCCAAGCGCGTGCTGGTCTCCGCACCCGCCGAAGGCGCCGACCTCACGGTCGTCTATGGCGTCAACCACGACAAGCTGACCAAGGATCACAAGGTCGTCTCGAACGCTTCGTGCACGACCAACTGCCTCGCCCCGGTCGCCAAGGTGCTCAACGATGCGGTCGGCATCGACAAGGGCTTCATGACGACGATCCACTCCTACACGGGCGACCAGCCGACCCTCGACACGTTTCACAAGGATCTCTACCGGGCGCGCGCCGCGGCGCTGAACATGATCCCGACCTCGACCGGCGCGGCCAAAGCCGTCGGCCTCGTCCTGCCGGAGCTCAACGGCAAGCTGGACGGCGTCTCGATCCGCGTGCCGACGCCGAACGTCTCGGTGATCGATTTCAAGTTCGTCGCCAAGAAGGCGACCACCAAGGACGAGATCAACGGCGCCGTGAAGCGCGCCGCCGAGCAGCAGCTCAAGGGCATCCTCAATTACACCAACGAGGCCAATGTCTCGCTCGACTTCAACCACGACCCGCACTCCTCGATCTTCCACATGGACCAGACCAAGGTGATGGACGGCACGCTGGTGCGGGTGATGTCCTGGTACGACAATGAGTGGGGCTTCTCGAACCGCATGGCCGATACGGCCGTGGCGATGGGGAAACTGCTTTAGCAGCTCGCGCGTTGGGCGACATGGCGAGCTTCCGCACCCTCGATCAGGCTGACGTCAAAGGCAAACGCGTGCTGGTGCGCGTCGACCTCAACGTGCCGGTCGAGAACGGCAAGGTCACCGACGCGACCCGCATCGAGCGCGCGGTGCCGACCATCGAGGACATCGCCAAGAAGGGCGGCAAGGTCGTCCTGCTCTCGCATTTCGGCCGGCCCAAGGGCCGCGACCCGAAACAATCGCTGAAGCCTGTCGCCGACGAAGTCGCGCGCGTGCTTGGCCGCAAGGTCGGCTTTGCCGATGATTGCGTCGGTGACGCCGCGAAATCCGCGATCGACAAGATGAAGGCCGGCGACGTGATCGTGCTGGAGAACACGCGCTTCCACGCCGGCGAGGAGAAGAACGATCCGGCCTTCATCGCCGAGCTCGCCAAGCTCGGCGATATTTACGTCAACGACGCCTTCTCCGCCGCGCACCGCGCGCATGCCACGACCGAAGGCCTTGCGCACAAGCTGCCGGCCTATGCCGGCCGCGCCATGCAGGCCGAGCTCGAAGCGCTGGAGAAAGCGCTGGACGCGCCGCAGAAGCCGGTGGTCGCCATCGTCGGCGGCGCCAAGGTCTCCACCAAGCTCGACCTGCTCGAAAACCTCAGCACCAAAGTCGGCGCGCTCATCATCGGCGGCGCGATGGCCAACACTTTCCTTAACGCCCAGGGCTACCGGGTCGGCAAGTCGCTCGCCGAAAAAGATCTCGCCGAGACCGCCAAGCGCATCCTCGCGAAAGCGGACGCCGCCAATTGCGGCGTGATCCTGCCGGTCGATGCCATCGTGGCGGAGAAATTCGAGGCCAATGCGCCGTCGCACGCCTACGGCGTCGACGCGATCCCGGTGCAAGGCATGATGCTCGACATCGGCCCGCTCTCGATCGACAAGGTCAAGGCGGCGATCGATGCCGCCGCGACTTTGGTCTGGAACGGCCCGCTCGGCGCGTTCGAGACGCCGCCATTCGATCGCGGCACCATCGAGATCGCCAGGCACGCCGCGGCGCGAACCAAAGCGAAGCACCTCGTGTCCGTGGCAGGCGGTGGCGACACTGTGGCGGCGCTCAATCAGGCCGGCGTCACCGATGATTTCACTTATGTTTCCACCGCCGGCGGGGCCTTTCTGGAATGGATGGAAGGCAAGACCTTGCCGGGTGTCGCGGCGTTAAGGCAAAAGTGACGGGAACTCGCGCGCAACGCAGCATGATTTCATGCGTTGCCCCGCTGAAGGAGTGAGAGGGAGCGATACGATGAAGCTCGACGAATTGAATAAAGTCGCGACAGCGATGACCGCGCCCGGCAAAGGCATCCTCGCCGCCGATGAATTGTCCGGCACGATCAAGAAGCGCTTCGACGCGATCGGCGTGGAATCGACCGAAGACAGCCGCCGCGACTATCGCGAGATGCTGTTCCGCTCGGCGGAAGGCATGAAGCACATCTCCGGCGTCATTCTGTACGACGAGACGATCTGGCAGAAGGCGAAGGACGGGACGCCGCTGGTTGAGATCATCAAAAAGGCCGGTGCGTTCCCCGGCATCAAGGTCGATGAAGGCACCACCGCCGCTTCCGGAATGCCCGGGCGAGGTCGTGACCAAGGGCCTCGACAAATTGCCGGAGCGGCTGCCGAAATATTTCGAGCAGGGCGCGCGCTTCGCCAAGTGGCGCGCGGTGATCGACATCGGACCGAAGATGCCGAGCTACGCCTGCATCTCGACCAACGCGCATGCGCTGGCGCGCTACGCCGCGCTGTGTCAGGCGGCGCAGATCGTGCCGATCGTCGAGCCGGAAGTGCTGATGGACGGCGGCCACGACATCGACACCTGCTACGAGGTGACCGAGTTCGTGCTCAAGGAGACGTTCCAGCAGCTCTACTATCAGAAGGTCGCGCTGGAAGGCATCGTGCTCAAGCCGAACATGGTGGTGCCCGGCAAGAAGAGCAGCAAGAAAGCCTCGGTGCAGGACGTCGCCGAGAAGACCGTGAAGCTGCTCAAGGCCTGCGTGCCCGGCGCGGTGCCCGGCATCGCGTTCCTCTCCGGCGGCCAGTCGGACGAAGACGCCACCGCGCATCTCGACGCCATGAACAAGATCGGCGGCCTGCCCTGGAATCTGACCTTCTCCTACGGGCGCGCATTGCAGGCGGCGCCGCAAAAGGCGTGGTCGGGCAAGGCAGAGAACGTCGCGGCCGGCCAGCGCGCTTTCGCGCACCGCGCCAAGATGAACGGCCTTGCCGCACTCGGGCAGTGGAAGACCGATCTCGAGAAGGCGGCGTAATCAGCGCTTCGGCATCAGCCGGAGCAGCGCATCGACACAGGCATCCGCGAAGGCCGCATCATTGATGTGATGTGGCACTTCGCGGATGTTTTCGTTTGGGATGTGGCGCCGCAGCGTGTTCGTGAAAACGGCGTCCGTTTCCGGCTGTGCCCAAGCGCCGATGTCCTTGCCTGAGATGTCGTGCATGCGGCGCGTCGTCAGCCCGCTGAAGCCGTTCGGGATCAGCACGACGTATGGCCCCTTCGCCGCCGCGAGGCGCTCGCCGATCATGTTGCCGAGTGTCGTGAATTCCTCGGCATTGGTGCGCATCAGCAGGATTTCGACGTTGTACTGAAAGAAGCCGCGGCCGCGATAGCGCTCCGGCACCTCGCCGACCCACCAATTGGTGAAATCGAGCGCGCCCGGCACGACGATTTGCGGAACGCCTGCGGCGGCGGCGGCGCGCAGCCGCCCCTCACCCGCGCTGTAGACGCCGCCGGTGACGAAGTCGGTCAGCTCCGAGGTCGTGAGATCGATGACGCCGGCCAGCTCGCCGCGCGAAGCGAGCGATTCCAGCGCCCGGCCGCCGGGACCCGAGGCGTGGAAGTGGATGACCTCATAGCCCTCGGCTTCGAGCCGCACGGTGATGCGATCGACCGCCGGCTGCAAATTGCCGAACGACGAGACCCCGATCAGCAGCTTTTGCTTTGCTTCGGCGGCGCGCGCCACGCGCCTTTGCCATGCCGGCCACCGCCGCAGCGGCGTTGCGGATTGCCGCTCGCGTGATGCGATTGAGCGAAATGTCGCCGATGGTCGGAAACATGGCGATGTCGCTTTCGGCGACGTACCACTGCACCGCCGCTGTCGCCGCGACCGGCGTCACCATCGCCTTGGGGAATGCCAGCGGAAGCTGACGCATCACCGCGCAGGACATCGTCGAGCCATTGGCGCCGCCGACGCCGACGATGCCGGACAGCGTCCCGCCTGCGACCTTCTCCGAGACCAGTTTGGCCGCGCCCTTGATCATGGTCTGCGCGGCGTCGGCGCGCGACAGCTTCGCCAGCGCGTCCCAGGTCGTGCCGGACGCCTGCGCGACGGCGTCGCCGTTCACATCGGCCACGTCATGCTGGTGCGGCCGCAGCGACAGGTCGAACAGCCAGGGCGTAACACCGGCCTCGCGCAATGCGGCGCACATGAACTGCGCCGCCTCGTGCTTGCTGTCGAGCGTGGCGAGAACGGCGACTATGGTCATGTCGCGCTTGGACGTCGAACCGCGCGGAAGCGCTTGGTCACATCGACCACCGAAGTCTCGATCGGGAAGCGCTCGGCCGACGAACCGCCGACATAACCGTCGATGCGCGGCTCATGTTTCCAGAATTGCGTGAAGTGCTCCGGGGTCTCGATCGCGCCGCCATGGATGGTGACGATGCGATCGGAATATTTCGTCCCCAGCGCATCGAGCACCGAAGCCGTGCGCTGCACCGCCGTATCCTGTCGCCATCACCGTCTTCGAGCCGATGCTGCCGCCGGAGCTGTTGCCGAAATGGACGATGATGTTGTCGACGCCGGCTCCCGCCATCGCCAGCGCTTCGGCCGGCGTGGTGCAGAATGCCTTGGTGAAGAGGCCCATGCGCGATGCTTCGCCGAGCACCTCCACTTCGCGCCCAAAACCCATCCCGGTCTCTTCGAGGTCGCTGCGGAATTTGCCGTCGATCAGCGCAACGGTCGGGCAGTTCATCACGCCGTCAAAGCCGGCCTCGGCGACCTTGCGCAGGAAGGCGCGCATGTCGCGGGTTGGGTCGACGCACAGCAGCCCGGCAATCAGCGGACAGCCGTTCACGACATTGCGCAGCGAGCGCTCGCCGAGCTCGAGCGTCAGCGCATTGGCGTCGCAGATCGGCAGGTAGCCGGCCATCGAGCTCAGGCCCTGCATGCGGAAATAAGCGAGGTCGTGGGTTGTCACCATGCTGGCGCCGCCGCGCGCCGCCATCTTGGCGGTGATGCCGGAGCCGCACAGCGCGTCGTAGATCGCCGTGCCGGCCTCGCGCTCTGCGCGCAGCTTTCGGTTGACCGCTTCGCGATCCAGTCTCGGCGCCATGCCATCCTCCCTGCGCGTAAAGCCTACCGGATCGCTTCGCGCCGTGACAGATTGCGCGGCAATGCGCGTCCTGATCGAGAATGAAGCCGGCTCACGGCGAAAGAACACATACGACGAGACGTCGCTGCTTTGGCTCAAGGCCGAAGAGGTCTCGGCCGCCTACCCGTTTCCCTACGGCTTTGCCGTCGGCACGAAGGCAGGCGACGGCGACGCTGCCGATTGCTTTGTTTTGACGGCGCGAAACTTGGCCTCCGGGACGATCGTCGAGTGCGAGCCGGCTCGGTCTGCTGGAGCAGGTCGAGGACGGCGAAGTCGATCACAAAGTCCTGGCGGTGTTGCCGGGCGAGACGTTCGAGTTGAGCCAGGCCGAGCCCGCGCTGCGCGCGTTCGTCAGCACTGTGTTCGCCCACGTGCCCGGCAAACGCATGACGATCGGACGCCTGCTCGACCGGCAAGCCGCCGAGGCTTACCTCCGGACGTGCGGCGCATAAGAAGACGCGGCACATAAGAAAAAGGCCACGCACTGCGCGCGGCCTTTTGCATTTCAACGCGTCGAAGCTTAGTCGCAGCGACGGACGGTCTTGGTGACCCTGGTGCCGGTCGCCGGATTGACGGTGGTCACTTTGCGGTTGGTGCAGTGACGAACCGCGGCGCCAGTGGTCGTCGTAACGGTGACGGCCGGGGCTGCGGTGCGCTCTTTGACGATGACGGTCTGCGCCTGAGCGGAGAAAGCGAACGCGCTCGCGGCCAGCGCCAATGCAATCACATTGAGCTTCATAGTTGCCTCCTGTATTGAAGCGGTGCCCTAACGTGCGGCACTGAACTTTGTTCCATCCCACCGATTTCCCAAGGATTTGCCAGTGATCGACCTGTACACCTGGACCACGCCGAACGGCCGCAAGGTCTCCATCGCGCTTGAAGAGCTCGGCCTGCCCTACACCGCGCACCCGATCGACATTTCCAAAGACGAGCAGTTTGCGCCCGACTTTTTGAAGATTGCGCCGAACAACCGCATCCCGGCGATCGTCGATCGCGACAACAACAATTTCTCGCTGATGGAGTCGGGTGCGATCCTGATCTACCTCGCCGACAAGACCGGCAAGCTGCTGCCGAAGTCCGGCGAAGGCCGCTACCGCACCATCGAATGGCTGATGTGGCAGATGGGCGGCACCGGCCCGATGCTCGGCCAGGTGCATCACTTCGTGAAGTACAACAAGGGCAAGGCGCCCTACGCCGAGGAGCGCTATCTCAAGGAAGCCAACCGGCTTTACGGCGTGCTCAACAAGCAGCTCGAAGGCCGCGACTTCATCACCGGTGAATATTCGATCGCCGACATCGCCAACTGGCCGTGGATCTCGCGCTTCGAGTGGCAGACCATCGACCTGAAGCAAGTATCCGAACGTGAAGCGCTGGTACGAAACCATCGCCGCGCGTCCGGCGGTGCAGAAGGGCTACAAGGTCCCGAAGGATATGGGGCCGGTTCCGATGCCGTGACGGGATCGGCTAGCCGATCCCGATGCCGTAAGCGATCATTCGATCGCGACGATCTCGGCTTCCGAATTTCCAGCCTGCACCACCTCGCCGACCTTGCGGCCGGCGAGCGCCCGCGCGACCGGCGACGCGTATGACAGCGTGCCGTGCGCCGGATCGGCTTCGTCCTCTCCAACAATGCGCCAGGTCTGACGGCGGCCGTCGTCACGCTCGATCGTGACCGTCGAGCCGAAGTGCACGGTCTCGCGGTCGGGCGGCGACGGGACGAGCTGCGCACTGACGCGGCGCTGCTGCCAATAATGTAATTCCCGCGCCGATGACGCGAGCGCCTCGCGATCCGCCGCTGCTTGTGCGGCCGCATGCTCCGACTGCGCACGCGACAGCGCCGCCTCGATCAATTCGAGACCGCGCGCGGTGACGTAGTTCTCATGCGCTGAGATCGGACGCTCAGGCAGCGCGTCCACTGCGTCGTCTTCTTTGACGAAGGCTCGGCTCATGCCGATTCAAATATGCCTGCCGCTCGCAAAGTTCCACGCGGCGATGGAACTGCGGCGACCGAAAGGCACTCCGAGACAAACAATTGGCACGTTCACGATCTAGTGATCGACGTGACGAGGGGGAAATCCCGTCAGAACAACACGAACAAGGGACGCCGGCCGCGCATGCGGTCCGCGGGGAAAACTGGATGCGTCAATTGCTTGTTCCGACCTGCCTGTTCATCACGGCATGGGCCCAACCTGCAAACCCGATCTTCGAATTCACCGGTTCCGCCGCGGCGGACAACGTGACTGTAGTGCAAAAGACCGCGGCAGTTGCTGCACCGTCGTACTCGCTTGCGAGTTTCTCATCGAGCGCTGCTGAAACGACAAACGAAGCACTGGCTCGCGGCCAGGTGAGCATTCCCGATACCGACTCAGCCGCTGATCAGACTGCGAGCGTGAGCAGTTTTGACGAAGCCGGCTTCACCGCCGCCAAGTTCGATGTTGCGGCTGAGCCCGCGACCCCGACGCCGCGCCGCCGCCCGGTTCCTCATCGGCTGGTGTGCGAAACGCTCGCCGACGCAGCGGTCGATCACAACATTCCCGCACCATTCCTGATTCGCCTGATCTGGCAGGAAAGCCGCTTCAACCAGAACGCGGTCAGCCCGGTCGGCGCACAAGGCGTCGCACAGTTCATGCCGGCGACGGCTGCCGCGATGCGGCTCGCCGATCCGTTCAATCCGCTGGAAGCCGTGCGTGCTTCGGCAGCGCTGCTGCGTGAGCTGATCGGACAATTCGGCAATCTCGGCCTCGCCGCCGCGGCCTACAATGCCGGGCCGAAGCGCGTGCAGGATTGGCTCGCCAAGCGCGGCAACCTGCCGAAAGAGACGCGCGATTACGTGCAGCACATTACCGGCGTTGCTCCCGAGCATTGGAAGAGCAAGCCGACCGCGCCGGCCATCAAGGTCGCGGCCCAGGTCCCGTGCCAGCGCGAAGCCGGCCTCCTGGCCGCCAATGGCCCGGAAAAAATCCCGCTGCCGCCGGTTGCGTATGACCCGAACAAGGCTCCCGACAAGGCAGTCGTGGCGGTCGCCTCGCTCAGCCAGAAGCGCAAGGGCGTGAAGGCGGCGCCGACAGCGAACCAGCCGATCCAGCTTGCCTCGGCCGACAAGGTGGAGGTCAAGGTGACCAAGGGCGACGCCAAGACGGCCGAGCTGAAGCTGGTGAAGTCCGAAAAGGCCGAGCCGAAAGCGTCGGTGAAACAAGCGGCTGCGGCGCTCAAGGGCGCAAAGAGCGCCAAGCAAGCTGCGTCGGAAAAGTCGGTGACCAAGACGGTCTCGGCGCGCAGCAAGACCGACAAGGGCAAGAACGTCAAAGTCGCCAACGCGGCCAAATAGCGCTCGCCCTGTTTTCGTCGGATTGCGCTACCATGGCACCGCCATGGCATCGCGACCGAAACCGGCTCAACCCCGGCCAACTCCCCGCTTCTATCTCGTGACGCCGCCGGTCTCCGACCCGGCGGCTTTCACGTCCGAATTGACGCCGGTGATCGAAGCCGCCGACGTCGCAGCCGTGCTGCTGCGGCTCGCCGATGCGGACGAGCGAACCCTGATCAACCGCGTCAAGGACGTTGCGCCGCTGGTGCAGGATCGCGGCATCGCGCTCATCACCGAGGGGCGGCCGGAGATCGTCGCGCGCAGCGGCGCGGACGGCGCGCATCTCAATGGCATTGAGGCCTTTAGCGCCGCGCTGGCGGCTTTGAAGCCGGACCGCATCGCCGGAGCCGGCGGGCTGGGCACGCGCCACGACGCGATGGTCGCAGCCGAATCCGGCGCGGACTACGTCCTGTTCGGCAGCGCCGAAGAAGCCGCAAACCTCGAGCGTGTCGCCTGGTGCGCCGAAGTGCTGGCGCTGCCCTGCGTCGCCTTCGCACGCAGCGAAGCTGAGGTCGCGCCGCTGGTCGAAGCCGGTGCCGACTTCATCGCACTCGATTACATTTGGCGCGAGCCGAGCCGCGCGGCTGAGCTACTCGCCGCGGCGGCGCGCCACATGCGTCTGCCGGAGACGGCGTCGTGAAACGGATAATCATCACGCTGGGCGCCGTGCTGCTTGCCGCCCAGGCGCATGCGCAAACGTCGCGGACGGTCATCCCGCCGGCGCCGAAACCGGCCGCAACATATGACAGCGCGTTCGGCGCCTATCAGCGCGGCTATTTCCTCACCGCCTTCAAGGAAGCCTCCGAGCTGGCCGCCAGGAACGACCCGCAGTCGCTGACGCTGCTTGCCGAGCTTTACGCCAACGGTCTCGGCGTCGGCCGCGACGATGTGAAAGCCGCGGAACTCTACCAGCGCGCTGCAACGCTCAACGATCCGCAGGCCATGTTCGCGCTCGCCATATTCCGTTTTCAGGGCCGCGGCGGCGTCGCGCGACGAAAAGGCCGGCGCGGCGCTGTTCGAGCAGGCGGCCAAGCTCGGCAACACAATCGCCGGCTACAACCTCGCCCTCATTTATCTCGAGGGCCAGCTCTATCCGCGCGACGACAAGCGCGCCGCCGAGCTGTTCATGCTAGGCGCGCGGAACGGTCATCCGGAGTCCGCAATACGCGCTCGCCACGCTCTACAAGGAAGGCAAGGGCGTGCCGAAGGACGAGCGCGAGGCGACGCGCCTGATGCGTCAGGCCGCACTGGCGGGAAATCTCGATGCGATGGTCGAGTTTGGCATTGCGCAGTACAACGGCACCGAGACTCCGAAGGACGAAGCGGCGGCCGCACAGCTCCTGCTCAAGGCCGCGCGGCAGAACAACGCCGTCGCACAAAACCGGATGGCGCGCATCTACATGGCGGGGCGCGGCCTGCCCGCCAATCCGGTCGAAGCGATCAAATGGCACACGATCGCCAAGGCTGGCGGCCGCGGCGATCCCGAGGTCGACCAGTTCGCCGCCAAGCAAAAGCCTGAAGATCGCGACGCCGCCGACAAGGCGGCCAAGAAGTGGCTCTCGACCATGCCGCGGCGGCCTTGACGCCGTTTGCCATGGCGGGCAAGTCACGCCGACCATGGTCCATTCCGCACTTCTCAACGTGATGATCGGCGCCGCGCGCAAAGCTGCGCGCGCGCTCAAGCGCGACTTCGGTGAACTCGAGAAGCTTCAGGTTTCGGTCAAAGGCCCGGCCAATTTTGCTTCAGCCGCGGACCATCGCGCCGAAGAGACGATTTATGCCGAACTCGCCAAGGGACGGCCCGGCTACGGCTTCCTGGGCGAGGAAGGCGGTTCACGCGAAGGCAAGGACAAGACACATCGCTGGATCGTCGATCCGCTCGACGGCACCACCAACTTTCTGCACGGCATTCCGCACTTCGCCACCGCGATCGCTCTTGAGCGCGACAACGTCATCGTGGCCGGCCTCGTCTACAATCCGGTCACCGACGAGATGTTCATCGCCGAGAAAGGCAAAGGCGCGTTCCTCAATGACCGCCGCATCCGCGTCGCTGCGCGGCGCAATCTCGGCGAGGCCCTGATCAGCTGTGCCCTGCCCCATCTTGGCCGGGGCAGCGTGTCGCAGAACCACGAAGAGCTCGCGCTGATCCAGCCCCACGTCGCCGGCCTGCGGCGGAGTGGCGCCACCGCGCTCGATCTCGCCTATGTCGCGGCCGGCCGATTTCGACGGCTGCTGGGATCGCAACGTTCACGCCTGGGATCTGGCGGCAGGCGCCATCCTGGTGCCGCGAGGCCGGCGGCTTCGTTACCGATCTCAACGGGCGCGATGAAATGTTGGTCAGGGGCGATGTTGTGGCCGGCAACGAAACCATCCACGGCGAACTGCTCCGCGCGGTTAGCAAGGTCGCTAACCGCTGAGCCTGACACCGCAATTTCAACTCAATCGCCCGGTTTATGACGGCAAGGGCGATTTTATCGGGCTTTTTTGCGCTGCCGCCGCGCTGTGGCATATTGCATTTCAACCTGGCGCACTGACCTGAATGGCAAACGACGTCGATCCCCTGAAACTCTCCTCGCCGCGCATCTTCCTGCTGCGGATGCTGGTGTTCATCATCCTGGTCGGGCTGGTCGCGTTCGTTCTCTACAAGCAGATTCAAGTGGCGTTCATGTCCAATCCCGGGCTGAACGGGCTGATCGTCGGCGTGCTGCTGATCGGCATCATCCTGTCGTTCCGGCAAGTCGTGCGGCTCTATCCGGAAATTTCCTGGGTCAATAATTTCCGCATGGCCGATCCAGGCCTCGCGGTCGATCGTCCGCCGATCCTGCTCGCACCGATGGCTGCGATCCTCGGCTCGCGGGTCGGCCGGATGTCGGTATCCGCGCAGCTCATGCGCAGCATTCTCGATTCAATTGCGACGCGCCTCGATGAGGCGCGCGACATCTCGCGCTACATGACCGGCCTGCTGGTCTTCCTCGGCCTGCTCGGCACCTTCTGGGGCCTGATTGAAACCGTCACATCGGTCGGCGGCGTGATCCAGGGATTGAAGGCCGGCGGAGACGGCGGTTCGATGTTCGACTCGCTGCGCGAAGGGCTTGCCGCCCCGCTCGCCGGCATGGGCATCTCGTTCTCGTCCTCGTTGTTCGGTCTCGCCGGCTCGCTGGTGCTCGGTTTCCTCGACCTGCAGTCGAGCCAGGCGCAGAACCGGTTCTACACCGAGCTCGAAGACTGGCTCTCCACCACGGTCTATGACCACTCCGGTGAGCCGGGCGTCGCTGCGCCGGCCGGCGAAATGCGCGGCGCCATCGACCGGCTCAAGGATGCGATTGCCGAGAGCGGCTCGAGCAAGCAGGCGACCAGCGCCATGGCCAATCTCGCCGAGGCCATTCAGGGCCTGGTGCATCACATGCGCGCCGAGCAGCAGCTCATTCGCGACTGGGTCGATGCGCAGGCCGATCAGCAGCGCGAAATCCAGCGGCTGCTCGAATTGCTGGTGCGCGACAAGGTCCGCTAGGGAACTGACCGATGGCACTCGCCAGAGCGCGCCGCAGCGACAACGGCATGAATTATTGGCCGGGCTTCGTCGACGCGCTGTCGACGCTGATCCTCGGCATCATCTTCCTGCTCACCGTGTTCGTCGTGGTGCAGTTCTACCTGCAGCAGGAAGTCGCCGGCAAAGACACGGCGTTGCAGCGGCTCACCGCGCAGATCGCGCAACTGACCGACCTGCTCTCGCTTGAAAAGGGCAGCAAGACCAGCATCGAAGAGCAACTTGCGCAGCTTCGCGCCAGCCTTACGGCGACTGAAAGCGAACGCGACAGGTTCAAGGGCCAGCTTGAAGGCGCAGGCACCGGCCTGTCGGAAGCGCAGGGCCGGGTCGGCCAGCTCGCCACCGAGCTCGAAGGCGAAAAGCGCATCACCGCCCGCGCGCTGGCGCAGGTCGAAGTGCTCAACCAGCAGATCGCGGCGCTGCGCCGCCAGCTCGCGGCGCTGGAATCCGCGCTCGACGTCTCCGAAAAGAAAGACAAGGAATCGCAGACCCGGATCGCCGATCTCGGCCAGCGCCTCAACCTCGCGCTGGCGCCAACGGGTGCAGGAGCTGTCGCGCTACCGCTCCGACTTCTTCGGCCGCCTGCGGGAAATTCTTGGCAACCGGCCGGACATTCGCATCGTCGGCGATCGTTTCGTGTTGCAGTCCGAGCTGCTGTTTGACGTCGGCAAGGCCGACCTCAAGCCCGAAGCACGCGCCGAGATCGACAAGATCGCGACCGCGCTGCTCGACCTGGCGCAAAAGATTCCGGCCGACATTGCATGGGTTCTGCGCGTCGATGGCCACACCGACGTGCGGCCGATCAGCGGCACGGCCGGGCAGTTCAAAACGAATTGGGATCTGTCTGCGGCGCGCGCCATCGCGGTCGTGCAGTATCTCGTGACCAAAGGCGTTCCGCCTCATCGCCTGGTGGCGGCGGGCTTTGGTGAATTCCAGCCCATCGATCCCGGCACCAATGACGAGGCTTACAGCAAGAACCGCCGTATCGAGTTCAAGCTGACCGAACGCTGAGTCGCACCGGATGGCGGTCTATGTCGACGACGCGATCTGGAACTGGCACGGCCGCAAGTGGTGCCACCTGCTCGCCGACAATATCGATGAACTGCACCGCTTCGCCCGCAGGCTTGGCCTGCATCGCACCTCGTTCCAGAGCCCGCCCCGCGTCTCGGCGCCGCACTACGACCTGACCGCCTATGAGCGCCGCCGCGCCATCGCCTACGGCGCGGTGGTTTGCGATCGCGCGGGCATCGTCACGGTGTATCGCCAGGTCCGCGCGAAATACGCGGGCCGGCGCTGAAATGGCCAGCCGGGCTCAACCTCCGCCCCTACGCCGATGCCGATGAAGACGCGGCAATCGAGCTGTGGCGGCGGACCTGGCAGCACCATTTCCCGCAGATCGACTTCAACGAGCGCCTTGGCTGGTGGCGCGAGCGCTGGAAGCAGGAGCTTGTGCCGGTCACCGATGTTGTGGTCGCGGAGAGCGATGGCGAACTGATCGGCTTTGTGACCATCGATCCGAAGAGCCGCTATCTCGATCAGCTTGTGGTCGCGCCCGAGCATTGGGGCTCGCCCGCGGCCGACAGCACTGCTCGATGAAGCCAAGCGGCGTTCGCCCTCGGGCATCGAGCTTCTGGTCAACAAGGAGAATGCCCGCGCCATCCGCTTCTACGAGAAGCACGGCTTCAGATATTTGCGGGAAGACAAGAACCCGGTGTCGGGACGACCGGTGAACCGGATGGGCTGGATCGCCCTAAGCGACCCGGCGCCGCACCGCTGCGGCGACGAACAGCCAGATCAGCGCCAGCGTCATCGTGAACGCGAACACAGCGCTCGCTCCCCCGCTCTGATTGATGAAGCCGCCCAGCGCGCCGCCGGCGAAGATACCGAGAAACTGAAGGCTCGAATAAACGCCGAGCGCGGTGCCCTTGGCGCGCGCCGGCGCGGCCTTGCTCACCAGCGACGGCAGATTGGCTTCGAGGATGTTGAAGGCCGAGAAAAACACGATCAGCGCCGCGATCAGCATGACCGCATTGCCGCTGCCGTAAAGCAGCATGCCGTTGCCCAACGCCAGCGTCATGATGGCATAGATGAAAACCATCTCGCTCTTGCCGCGCCTGTCACCGAGCCCGATCGCCCCGCCCATCACCACCACCGACACCAGCAGCACCGGCAGGTAGATCATCCAATCGCTGTTGGGCGCGACATTCAGGGTGGTCCGCAACAGACCCGGCACGACGAGAAAACTCGCGGTCAGGATCGCATGCAGAACGAAAATGCCGAGATTGAGCTTGAGCAGCGCCGGATTGCGCAGCACCGAGCCGAAGAATGCCGGAACGGTTTCGGCGTCGCGATGCACGCTTTCGCGCTTGGGCGTCGGCACGACAAACAAAGTCACCGCAATGCCCAACGCAGCGAGGACGACCATCAGCCAGAAGATGCCCGGCACGCCGATGAAACTCGCCGCGATCGGGCCTGCCACCAGCGCGATCAGGAACGATGCGCCGATCGTAATGCCCACCACCGCCATCGCCTTGGTGCGGCTTTTCTCCGTCGTGAGATCGGCGACCATGGCGAGGATCACCGCGCCGACCGCGCCCGCGCCTTGCAGCGCGCGGCCGACGATCACCCCGGCCATTGAGGTCGAATAGGCCGCCACCGCGCTGCCGAGCGCAAACAGCAGCAAGCCGATGACGATCATGCGCTTGCGGCCGAACTTGTCGGACAACAGCCCGAACGGGATTTGCAGCAGGCCCTGGGTGAGCCCGTAAATGCCGAGCGCCTCGCCGATCAGATACGGATTGGAGCCGGGCAGCGTGTCCGCATAGGCCGCGAACACCGGATAGATCATGAACAGGCCGAGCAGCCTGACCGAAAAAACCGCGGCAAGTGACGCGGTTGCGCGAAATTCCTCAGCCTGCATGAAGTCCGTCCGGAAAGGCGCGCGGACAATGCCCCGCAGCAGCGCCTTCGGTCAATTTCGAGCGGGAACGCGCCGGAACCTGGCGCTTTCTGCGCGGCTTGTCTCCGCAGCAGTGCTGCGGTATAGGAACGCCAAATTTCAAGACATTTCCGCGCGCCGCGCGTCAAGGAACGCAAGCCATGAAGCTCGAAGTTCATCCGAAGTATCACGCCATCAAGGTCATCATGACCGATGGCACCGAATTCACCACCCGCACGACCTGGGGCAAGGAAGGCGACACGCTGCACCTCGACATCGATCCGAAGTCGCACCCGGCCTGGACCGGCGGCCAGCAGCAGCTGATGGATCGCGGCGGCCGCGTGTCACGCTTCCAGAAGAAGTTCGCCGGCTTCGTCAAGGAAGGCGCGAAGAAGTAATCGCCGCCTGCGCGCTAAAAGCAAAAGCCCCGCTTATGCGGGGCTTTTTTGTTTCGGCTGTTGCGCCGGCAAAATCAGGAATCGGCGCCGAACGCGGCCTTGAGCAGGCCGAGCTGACGCTCCACCGGCGACTCGTTGCCGTGCGGCGCGACCGGCGGCGCATGGATCCTGGTGTCGAGACGGCGCACTTTCGACTGCAGCCCGCGCGAGCGCTCGATCAGTTCGCGCAGCTCAACGGGCAAAAGCGCGATGTTGTTCGGATCGGTGGTGTCGGTCGGCGACAGCTTGACCTTGGCCTTCTCGACATTGGCCTGCGCCAGCGACATCTCGCCTTCCTTGACGGCGCGATGCAGCAGCAGCCACGAGGCGAGCTGCATCAGCCGCGTCGTCAGCCGCATGCTTTCGGTCGCATAAGCGAGCGCGGCAGCGCGGCCCAAATCCTTGGATTGCTGACGGCCCGGGCCGTCGAGATAGGCCGCGGTCTCTTCGACCAGCGCCATGCCGTCGCGGAACAAGGTCGCAAACAGCGGCGAACTCGCAAGATGCTCGCCGAAAGAGACCGGTTGCTCGCTGAGCGGAACTTCACGCATTACAAAACGCCTCACCCCACCGGAGCTGTTACGCGCCCCGTGCGCAATTACCTTCGCGCCTTGGGGCCGGTGTGTCCAGTTCGTTTGCGCCGCATGGTTGCTGCACAAGCTTAAGGCGCCGCGCAGCCGCGGTTTCTCTGCATTCTGAACGCGCAAAAAAAGAGCCGCGGTCGCCCGCGGCTCGAAGGTGATAACAGGGAGGCGTCAAACAGAGTGGACAGGAGCCACTCAATGTCCATGAAGATGGACATCCACAGTAATGACCTAGAAAGCTTAACGACGTCTTAAGTGGAAAAGCCGCCTTGGAACGGAATCGGCGCAACGTCAGACGGCGCCTGGATTTTCTCAGCGCTTGAAGAATTGATCGGCGGCCGAGCGTGATGCCTGTTTGTTCTTGATGTCGGCTTCGAGCCTGCGCGATCTCCTCGCGCATCAGCGCGATGCGCGCATTGAGCTCGGTCACCGACAACAGCGTCAGATCCTGCCCGATCTCGTGGGAGATTTTTTTCTTCGGCCGGTCGTCTTCATCGATTGCGGGCATGCGGCGCTCCTTCTCGCAAAATTAGCGCGTGGATTGCGCGGTTGTCACACCAGTGAGCCCCGCCTAAACAATCCCGGACAATTCAAGGACGTGCGATGAGCGATATCCCTGCGCAAATGACGGCGATCGGCATCAAGGAGGCCGGCGGACCCGAGATGCTCGAGCCGCAACAGCGGCCGGTGCCCAAGCCCGGCGCGGGCGAGATCCTCGTCAAGGTGCGCGCCGCCGGCGTCAACCGGCCCGGACGTGGCGCAGCGCAAGGGCGTCTATCCACCGCCGCCCGGCGCGCCGGATATTCCCGGCCTCGAAATCTGCGGCGACGTCGTTGCGCTCGGCCAAGGCGCGACCCGCTGGAAGATCGGCGACCGCGTCATGGCGCTGGTGATCGGCGGCGGCTACGCCGAGTATTGCGTCGCGCATGAGAGCCACGCGCTGCTCGGCGGCAAAGCTCGATCCGGTTCACGCCGCCGCAATTCCCGAGACGTTCTTCACCGTCTGGCACAATGTGTTCGAGCGCGGGCGCTTTGCAGAAAGGCGAGACGCTGCTCGTCCATGGCGGCACGTCGGGCATCGGCACCACCGCCATCCAGCTCGCCAAGCAGTTCGGCGCGCGGGTGATCATCACCGCCGGCTCGGACGAGAAATGCGAGGCGGCGAAGAAACTCGGCGCCGATGTGGCCGTGAACTACAAGACGCAGGACTTCGTCGCCGAAACAAAGGCGGCGACCAACGACAAAGGCGCCGACGTCATCCTCGACATGGTCGGCGGCGACTACATCGCCCGCAATTACGAAGCCGCCGCCGTCGAAGGCCGCATCGTCCAGATCGCCTTCCAGGGTTCGCCGAAAGCCACGGTCGATTTTCGCCGCATCATGCTCAAGCGGCTCCACCATACCGGCTCGACGCTGCGCTCCCGCTCGACCGAAGCCAAAGGCGCGATCGCGAGCGCCATTGCGCAAAAGGTGCTGCCGCTGATCGAGGCTGGAACGGTCAAGCCGATCATCAACTCGACCTTTCCGCTCAAGGACGCATCCAAGGCCCACGCACGCATGGAATCCAGCGCCCACATCGGCAAGATCGTCCTTACAATCTGAGCGGTTTGGCGCGATTTTTACTATAATTGGCCGCTCTGCCGCCCTTCGAGCCGCTATTCCGGCACAATGTCGGGGCTAGTTTCTCGCGGGGCTGATTGTTCTGGATCTGGGCGGCTCGTGCCGCCGGGGGTATTTCGCTTGCAGCTGATGCGCCGTGCGAGGGCAGTACTGGTCGGCGCCCTTGCGTTGGCCGCGTTAGGCCTTGCGGCCGGACGCGCGCAAGCGGTCGATGCCGTCAATGTGCGGCTCGATGCTCCGGCGATCGATCTGACCAACACGGTGCAGCGGCAGAAGACCGAGGCCGACCGCATCCAGGTCTCGACCGCGCCCGGTCCCGACAGCATCGTCCGCCGCATCGAGGTGCGCGCCCGCGAAGGCTCGACCAACTGGGCGGTGTTTGCGCTCTCCAACACCAGCGACGAACAGATCGACCGGCTCATTGTCGTGCCCCACTACAGGATGGTCGGCTCCGGCATCATGTGGCCCGACCTCGGCCTCTCGCGCATCGTGACGATCACGCCGTCGTCCGGCGATCGTCCCTTGAAGCAGGACAGCGCAACCGCAGACATTTTCCGCATCACGCTCGACCCCGGCACGGTGATCACGCTGGTGGTCGAGATGCGCACCGAAAACCTGCCGCAGATCTATCTGTGGGACCCCGACGCCTACAAGGACAAGATCAACTCCTTCACGCTCTATTACGGCATCGTCATCGGCATTGCCGGCCTGCTCGCGCTGTTCCTGACCATCCTGTTCGTCGTCAAAGGCAGCGTGATGTTCCCCGCCGCCGCCGCGCTCGGCTGGGCGGTGCTGGTCTATATCGGCATCGACTTCGGCTTCTGGGGCAAGGTGTTCGACATGTCGGCGGGCGCCGAGCGGATCTGGCGCGCGATCGGCGAGGCGACGCTGTCCGGCACGCTGCTGGTCTTCCTGTTCGCCTACCTGAACCTCAACCGCTGGCACGTGCGCTATGCCCACATCACCCTGGGCTGGCTCGCCGGCATCGGCGCGCTGATCGCCGTTGCGCTGTTCGATCCGGCGATCGCCTCCGGCATCGCGCGCATCTCGCTGGCGCTGATCGCGGTGCTCGGCCTCGGCCTGGTCGATCTACCTCTCGACGCACGGCTTCGATCGCGCGGTGCTGCTGATCCCGACCTGGCTGCTGCTGGTCGTCTGGGTGACCGCCTGCACGCTCGCGGCGCTCGGCTTCGTGCAGAACGACATCATCGCGCCCGGCGCTGCTCGGCGGCCTCGTCCTGATCGTCATGCTGATCGGCTTCACGGTGATGCAGCACGCCTTTGCCGGCAGCATCACCCACGGCATCGTCTCCGACGTGGAGCGCCGCGCGCTCGCGCTGACCGGCGCCGGCGACATGATCTGGGACTGGGACGTCTCGGCCGACAAGGTCTTCACCAGCCCGGAAACCGAGCACATTCTGGGCCTCAAACGCGGCACGCTCGAAGGGCCGGCGGCAAGCTGGCTCGACGTCCTGCACCAGCTCGACCGCGACCGCTTCCGCACCTCGCTCGACAACGTGATCGAGCAGCGGCGCGGCCGGCTCAACCAGGAATTCCGGCTGCGCACCGCCGACGGCCATTACATGTGGTTTGCGCTGAAGGCGCGGCCGGTCGTCGGGTCCGACGGCGAAGTCGTGCGCGTGGTCGGCACGCTGGTCGACGTCACCGATTTCAAGAATGCGGAAGAACGGCTGCTGTTCGATGCCGTCCACGACAACCTCACCGGCCTGCCGAACCGCGAGCTCTTCCTCGACCGCATGGAGGCGGCCTTCGCCTTCGCCCGCAGCGAGCAGTCGATCCGGCCGACCGTCATGGTGATCGATCTCGACCGCTTCAAGCAGGTCAACGACTCGGTCGGTATTGCGGTTGGCGATTCCATCCTGCTGACGATCGCGCGGCGGCTCGGACGTCTGCTCAAGCCGCAGGATACTTTGGCGCGGCTTGGCGGCGACCAGTTCTCGCTGATCCTGCTTTCGGAGAAAGAGCCGGCGCGCATCGTCGCCTTTGCCGAAACGCTGCGGCGCACCTTGCGCGCGCCGATCGCATTCAACGACCGCGAAATCTTCCTGACCGCCTCGATGGGGCTGGCGCTTGCCGACAGCCATCCGCACCGCACCGAGGAAGTGCTCAAGGACGCCGAGCTCGCGATGTATTACGCCAAGCGCATCGGCGGCGACCGCATCGAAGTGTTCAAGCCGGCGATGCGCTCGCGCAAGACCGACCGCCTGACCATGGAGTCCGAGCTGCGGCGCGCCATCGAGCGCGAAGAGATCACCATCCTCTACCAGCCGATCGTGCGGCTCGAGGACCGCGCCGTCGCCGGTTTCGAGGCACTGGCGCGCTGGGATCACCCCAAGCTCGGCCGCCTCTCGCCGCACGAATTCATCAGCATTGCCGAGGAAATCGGCCTGATCGTCGACCTCGGCCTGTTCGTGCTCGATCGCGGCGCCAAGCAGCTCGCGACCTGGCAGCGCATCAGCAAACAACGCGAGCTGTTCGTCAGCGTCAACGTCTCGTCGCGGCAATTATTGCGGCAGGATCTCATTCACGACCTGCGCAGCGTGCTGGCCCGCTCGGCGGTCGAGCGCGGCAGCCTCAAGCTGGAGATTGACCGAATCGCTGGTGATGGAAAATCCCGAGCACGCGGCGCAGATCCTGACGCGCATCCGTGAGCTCGGCGCCGGCCTGGCGCTCGACGACTTCGGCACCGGCCATTCATCGCTGGCTTACCTGCAACGCTTCCCGTTCGACACCATCAAGATCGACCAGTCGTTCGTGCGCACCACGTCGCGCGGCACGCGGCCGGTCATCCTGCGCTCGATCATCTCGCTCGCGCATGATCTCGGCATGGAAGTGGTTGCGGAAGGCGCCGAGACCGATTCCGATGCGGTCGAGCTCTATCAGCTCGGCTGCGAATACGCGCAGGGCTATGCCTTCGGCGAACCGATGAGCGTGGAAAAGGCGACAGTCCTGCTGACCGGCGAGAAGAAGATACTGCGGCTGCCGCTCAAAACGCAGGCTTGAGCTTCGCCGAACTAGGCGTGCCCCGCCTCACTCGACAGCATCGCCAGATCAATGCCGAGCTTCTGCAGCGCCTTGATGTATTTGGCGGTGATGTCGGTGCCGAAGATGAGGTCCGGGTCGGCCGTGCAATGCAGCCAGCCGTTCTGCTGAATTTCGTTCTCCAACTGGCCCGGCGCCCAGCCGGCATAACCGAGCGCAAGCACGGCGCTGGCAGGCCCGTCACCGCGCGCGATCGCCTTCAGGATCTCGACCGTCGCCGTCAGGCAAACGCCCTCGTCGATCGGCAGAGTGGAATTCTCCAGGAAGAAATCGGCGGAGTGCAGCACGAAGCCGCGGCCGGTCTCGACCGGACCGCCCTTGAGCACTTTCACCGTCTCGGCGCGGCTCGGCAGGATGATGCGGTCCGCCGCCGGAATAACGTCGAGCTGCACCAGCAGATCGGGAAACGTCACGTTCGAAGCCGGCTGGTTAACGACGATGCCCATCGCGCCTTCATTGGAATGGGCGCAGACATAGATCACGGTGCGTGAAAAACGCTCGTCGCTCATCGCCGGCATCGCGATCAGCATCTGACCGTCGAGAAAGCCGCGGGGGCCGTTGTCTTGCTTGCGTGCCAGCATCATTCCTAGGTTATCCGATGATTTTGCTCATGGAAACGAGCCACCTGGCGAAAAGTTTCGCCCTGTCACATCCGAGTGACTTGCATCGAATTGTGGCAAGCGCCGCCTGCTCACGATGAATTCAATGGCAGAATGCGGCGTGCTCGGCCTAAAGGCTTAGTCATGATTTGTGCTCGCAACTCATTCCACGCGACCTTGATTGTGGCCGCGACACTTGTGTCGGCCGCCGCGGCACACGCGGGCAGCGCGTCGCCATGGTCGAATGACATCCGCTCCTCCGCCCGCCTTATTGCTGGAAGTGCTGCTGGAAGTGGAAGGCAGGAAATGTGCCGGGAAATTCCGGCACCTTGCGCGCCGGCATCGAGATCAAATTGCAGCCGGGATGGAAGACCTATTGGCGCTATCCCGGTGACAGCGGCGTGCCGCCACAATTCGATTTCGCAGGATCGGAAAATCTGGCCTCGGCCGAAGTGCTTTATCCGGCGCCGCATTCCTTCAAGGACGAGGCCGGCACCTCGATCGGCTACAAGGAAACGGTCATCTTCCCGGTGCGCGTTACGCCGCGCGATCCGTCCAAGCCGGTAAAGCTCAACGCCAAGATCGACTACGCGGTGTGCGAGAAGCTTTGCATCCCGGCCGAGGGAAAGGGCCAGCTTTTGCTCGAGCGCAACGCCGCCGCGAATGACGCGCTCACCGCCGCCGAGGCAAGGGTGCCCAAGCTTGTGCCGGCCGGCGAGATTGCCCTGAAACTCAAACGGTCGAGCGCGAAGCCGAAGCCGCTTGTGACCCTCGACGTGGCGGCGCCGGAAGGCGAGCCCGTGGAGGTGTTCGTCGAAGGTCCGGGGAAAGATTGGGCCCTACCCATCCCGAAGCCCGCGCAAGGCGCGCCGAAGGGACAGCGGCACTTCAGCTTTGAATTCGATGGCCTCCCGCCCGGCGCCGACCCTATGGGCAAATATGATCTGACCTTCACCGTGGTCACGCCCGCCCGCGCTTTTGAGGCCACCACCCGTCTCGACTAGCAACGCTGTGGCGCGCTAGTTTCCGATCCGACCCAAACAACAAAAGCGAGGAACACCAATGGCCATCAAGGTTGGCGACAAACTGCCTGAGACGACGTTTTACGTGCTGACGTCGGAAGGCCCGAAGCCGAAGACCACCGACGAGGTCTTCAAAGGCAAGAAGGTGGCGCTTTTCGCGGTGCCCGGCGCATTCACGCCGACCTGCACCAACATGCACATGCCGAGCTTTGTGAAGAACACCGATGCGATCAAGGCCAAGGGCGTGAACGACATTATCGTCACTTCGACCAACGACGTGTTCGTGCTCAGCCAGTGGCTCAAGTCGACCGGCGCCGAAGGCAAGGTCACCGCGCTGTCGGACGGCAATGCGCAGTTCGCCAAGGCGATGGGCATGGACTTCGACGGCTCGGGCCGCGGACTCGGCACCCGCACCAAGCGCTACTCGATGCTGGTCGAGGACGGCGTGGTGAAGAAGCTCAACCTCGAAGAGCAGGCGGGCCAGTGCACCGTGAGCGGCGGCGATACGCTGCTCGGGCAGCTCTGACGTTCTCTAACGCCGCCCAATTCTGAACTTCAAAGTGTCGATGTATCTTTCGAGATCATCGACACTTTGTTTTTTGTCGACACCCTGCCGGCTATTGATGGCATCCTGCACCAGCCAGTCGACGAAATTGTTGTAGCGATCCTCGGCGTGGGCGCGGACCCAGCCCCATTTAACGTCGTGAGCGGCAATTTCCTGGTCAAGCGCGAGCCATAGATCCTGGTTCTTGATCGGCTCCTTCTTCTTGCTGAGCCAGTTGTTCTTCTTCCAGGCCTTGATCCATTTTTCGATGCCATCTTTGACGTACATGCTGTCCGTGTGCATCTCCACACGGGTGCCGCGTTTGAATGCGCGAAGCGCATTGATGGCCGCCGACAGCTCCATCTTGTTGTTGGTGGTCTCCGGATCGTAGCCGGAGAGATAACGCGCGACACCGCCGCCGATCAAAAGAGCGGCCCAGGCTCCGCGTCCCGGATTGGGACCGAGCCACCGTCTGTGTAGACCCTGACCGCCTCGTCCATCAGTCAAGTCCATAATCGCGCACGCTCTTGAGCGACTGGTGGAAGCGCAGCTTGCGGAAATATTCCAGCGGATCCTTCGGCCGCACCAGCGCACCATCCGGCACCGCAAGCCAGTCGACCAGCCGGGTCAGCAGAAAACGAAGCGCCGCGCCACGCGACAGGACCGGCAGTGCCTCGCGCTCGTCTTTCGAAAGCGCGCGCGACTCCGCGTAACAGGACAGCAGCGCCCGGCCCTTGGTGACGTTGTAGGAATGATCCGGCTCGAAGCACCAGGCGTTCAGACAGACCGCTACGTCATAAGCGAGCGTGTCGGTGCAGGCGAAATAGAAGTCGATCAGTCCGGACAAGTCTTCGCCGAGGAAGAACACGTTATCGGGGAAAAGGTCCGCATGAATCACCCCACGCGGCAAGCCGCGCGGCCAGTTCTTCTCGAGATAATCGAGCTCTTTCTCGATCTCCTTGCAGAGGCCTGGCTGCACAGTATCGCCGCGGTGATTGGCCTGCTCGTAAAGCCCGCGCCAGCTATCGACCGAAAGCGCGTTGGCGCGCTGCATCTTGAAGTCGCTGCCGGCGAGATGAAGCCGTGCCAGCGCAGTGCCGACTGCGGCGCAGTGCTTGTTGTTCGGCCGCCGGATCCACAATCCGTCGAGAAAGGTGATGATCGCCGCCGGGCGGCCTGCAATCACGCCCAGCACATCGCCTTTCCTGTTATGGACCGGCAGCGGGCAATTGATGCCGCGCCTGGCGAGATGCTCCATCAGGCCGAGGAAAAACGGCAGGTCCGCGGCCTTCACCCGCTTTTCGTACAGCGTGAGAATGAAATGGCCCTTGGCGGTGTGGACCAGGAAATTCGAGTTTTCGACGCCTTCGGCAATGCCCTTGTACGAGAGCAGCGCGCCGAGGTCGTAGCCGGCGAGAAACGAATTGAGTTCGTCGGCGCCGACGTCGGTATAGACCGCCATCCGCTACTCCGCCGCCTCGCTCTCGCGCAACACGCGCGGCAGCGGAAAGAACACGGATTCATCGGCGGTCGAGACGCTCGCCACGTCGACGTCGTAACGCTCGGCAAAGGCGGCGATGATCTGCTCGACCAGCACCTCGGGTGCGGAAGCGCCTGCCGTTATGCCGAGGCTCTTGATGTTTCCAAACAGGCTCCAGTCGATCTCGCCCGCGTTTTGCAGCAGCGCCGCGCGCGGGCAGCCCTCACGCTCCGCGACCTCCTTGAGCCGCTGCGAGTTCGACGAATTCGGCGCGCCGACCACGATCATGGCGTCGACCTGCGGCGCGACGCGCTTCACCGCGTCCTGCCGGTTGGTGGTCGCGTAACAGATGTCTTCCTTGTGCGGGCCGACGATCGCCGGAAAGCGCGACTTCAGGCACTCGACGATCTGCGCGGTGTCATCGACCGATAATGTGGTCTGCGTGACGTAAGCGAGCTTCGACGCATCTCTCGGCGAAAAGCGCTGCGCATCGGCCAGCGTCTCGACCAGGGTCACCGCTTCGCCCGGCAATTGCCCCATCGTGCCGACGACCTCGGGATGGCCGGCGTGACCGACCAGCACGATCTCGCGGCCGCGCCGATGATGGATCTCCGCCTCGCGATGCACCTTGGTCACCAGCGGACAGGTTGCATCGAGCACGAACAGGTTTCGTTGCGCGGCTTCGGCCGGAACCGACTTGGCGACGCCGTGCGCGGAGAAAATCACCGGCGCGTCGGTGTCCGGAATCTCGGCGAGTTCCTCGACGAAAATCGCGCCTTTGCGGCGCAGGCTCTCGACCACGAAGCGGTTGTGCACGATTTCGTGGCGCACATAGACCGGCGGGCCGTAGACTTCGAGCGCGCGTTCCACGGAATCGATGGCGCGCACCACGCCCGCGCAAAAGCCGCGCGGCGAGCACAGCAGCACTTTCAGCGGCGGTTTTTGCGCGATTTCGGGCATCAAATCCTCGCGTCCGACATGGGGCCACCCCGTTTTCCTGTCAAGCGAAGCGGTTGCGCGAAATGCCCTATGTCCCTATATTCCGGCCACTTTTCCCGATCATCGCCGATGATTGGTGCTTCGCCCGCTAGGGCGGGCGGAGCGCGAGAAACCTTTGCCATAAGGAGCGTGACCATGGCGCAAGCAGCCCCGTTAATGCCGAAAGCCACTGCCGTCTGGCTGCTCGACAACACGTCTTTGTCGTTCGATCAGGTCGCCGATTTCTGCAAGCTGCATCCGCTCGAAGTGAAGGCGATCGCCGACGGCGACGCTGCGCAAGGCATCAAGGGCCTCGACCCGGTGCTCACCGGCCAGCTCACGCGCGACGAGATCACGGCTGCCGAGGCCGACCACGACAAGAGGCTGCAATTGTCCTCGCCGAAGGTTGAGGCGCAAGCTCCCGATCGCGGCAAGAAGGGCCCGCGCTACACGCCGGTGTCGCGCCGTCAGGATCGGCCGAATGCGATCCTGTGGCTGGTGCGCAATCACCCGGAGCTCAAGGACGCAGCGATCATGCGCCTGGTCGGCACCACCAAGTCCACCATCTCGGCGATCCGCGAGCGCACGCATTGGAATTCGGCGGCCCTCACGCCGATGGATCCGGTGACGCTTGGTCTGTGCTCGCAGCTCGAGCTCGACTTCGAGGTCAACCGCGCCAACAAGGAGAAGCCGCCTTCAGTCGAAGCCGGCGGCGCGACCCTCCTGCCCGCATCCGAAACCACCCGCAAGGAAGAAGCGCCCGCTGATGCTTCCGGGGCTGAGTCGGATAAGAAGCCGGCCGAGCTCGACGTCAGCGCGGTGTTC
Source organism: uncultured Alphaproteobacteria bacterium (assembly GCA_963847325.1). Classification (GTDB taxonomy): domain Bacteria; phylum Pseudomonadota; class Alphaproteobacteria; order Rhizobiales; family Xanthobacteraceae; genus Pseudolabrys. The sequence continues at coordinate 405,154 of CAWJZD010000008.1, read as the reverse complement.
GCCAAGCTCAAGCAGCTCGGCGGCGACAAAAAGGGCGGCGACGAGCAGTAAGCTAGCGCCGCCACGTCACCATCTTCAGGTTCCTGGCTGCGTCGAGCATGCGCGGCGCGTCCGGCTTCATGCCGTGATGTGACAGGATCGATTCCGGCGTTTTGGCCGGCACCTCCGGAAACACCGGGCGGCCGCCCGGCAATTTCACGCCGGGCGCATGCGTGAGATAGAACAAATCGTAGAGCGGCAGGAACAGGCCAAACACGGTCGTGCCGCCGACCACGCCGAGGCTGCCATTAACGCCGAGCGCGTCCCACGCCTGCTCGAACGAAGCGCCTTCCGGATTCCACAGCAGCACGCGCGGCTCGCTGTCCTCACGCTCGACCGTCTTTACGCGGCCCGTCACCCAGATGCGGTGCCGGCGTCCGGAATTCGGTTGCTGCTCATGTGAATGACGGCCGTGAATGGAAACATCGCAGCCATCCATCCCGTCACGGAAGAATTTCTGGTCCGCCTCGAATTTCAGGCCGTCCGGCATGGTGCCGTCCGGACCGGCCAGCATGCCGTCCTCCGAGATGATCGCGTAGCCTTCGATCCGGGTGGGCCTTCCCACTACTCGCCCTCCTTGCGCGCGGTGCCTTCGATATTGGCGATGTAGCGCGCGACCGATTTTTCCACCACGCCCTTGGCGTTGTTCGGCAGGACGCGGTCGAAGTAGTGCCCGTACAGCGTCTCGAACTGGAACGGCGCCACCGCGCGGCCGATACCCTCGACCTCCGGCACCGAGCACGGGATCCAGTTCGGATAGCTGCGCAGGAACGACACCCATTTGCGGTCGGTCGTCACTGCAAGAATGTCGCCCGCGAGCACGGTGCCCTTGCCGCCTCCGCCCTTGGCCCAATGCAGGATCGTGCCGCCGGGGAAATGCCCGCCGCAGCGGACCAAAGTCACATCGGGCAGCAGTTGGTGTGTCTCGCCATCCCAATGCTTGATGCCGTTGTGCGGGTTGAGCACCCATTTCTTGTCGGCGGCATGCATGTAAACCGGCACGTCAAAGGCACGGCTCCATTCCATATTGGTCGTGTAGAAATGCGGGTGCGAGATCGCGATCGCCTTCAGCCCGCCGAGGCCCTTGATGATCGCAATGGTCGCGTCGTCGATGAAGGCGATGCAGTCCCACAGCACATTGCCGTTCGGCGTCTGCAACAGGATGGCGCGCTGGCCGATCGCAAAATCCGGCACGGTGCCGATGCCGGTCACGCCCGGCTCGTACTGACGGAATGAGTTGCGGCGCTCGACCCGCAGGCGCTCGAGCGTGGTCCAGCCCTGCCCGCCGGGCGGCACGTATTGGCGCTCTTCCTCGCAGATCACGCACAGCGGCGGCGGCGTCGTGCTCTCCGGATATTGCGTGCCGCAGGCGGTGCAGATGAACATTGGCATTACGCGTTCCTTCCAATCGTGCTCACGGCGCGTCCGAGACCTTGAGAATGTCGACCAGCTTGCGGTCGCGCCACTTCGCGATGTCGGCGATGCTGCGGCCGGCCGCTTCCTCGGCGACGCCGTCGATGATGAGCTTCTGCACCTCGGGGGTCAGCCATGGCTCGCCGCCATCGTCGATCCAGGTCTGAGCCGCCGGCGCGATGTGATGCATGAAGTGGGTCATGCCGCCCTCGCCGCCGGCAAGGTGGAAGGTCAGATGCGGGCCCATCAGCGCCCAGCGCAGGCCCGGCCCGTAGGCGATCGCGGCGTCCGCATCGCTCACACTGACGACGCCTTCGGCGACCAGCTTGACGGCCTCTTTCCACAACACGGTCTGCAGCCGGTTGGCGACGTGGCCGCGCACCTCCTTCTTGATGTGGATGGGGCGCTTGCCGACCGATTTGTAGAACTCCATCGCCGTCGCCACCGCCTGCGGCGAGGTCTTGCTGCGCCGCCGACCACCTCGACCAGCGGAATGAGATGCGGCGGATTGAACGGATGGCCGATCACGCAGCGTTCCGGGATGCTGGCAGGCCGGCTGCATGACGCTGACCATGAAGCCGGACGAGCTCGACGCGATCACGCTCTGCGGCGGCGCGGCGGCGTCGATCTCCTTGAACAGTGCGAGCTTGACGTCCTCGCGCTCGGGGCCGCTCTCCTGGATGAATTCAGCATCGCGCACCGCGCCCGCGACCTCGCGATGGAAGGTGAGCCGCATGGGATCGGCCTCCGGCAGCACCCAGTTGAGCTGCCGCAAGGTCGGCCAGGCATTGCCGATGAATTTGCGGAGGAAAGCCTCGCCGTTCGGCGCCGGATCGTAGGCGGCGACTTCGAGCCCGCGCGCCAGAAAAATCGCGGCCCAGCTCGCGCCGATCGTGCCCGCGCCGATGACGGCAACGCGTTTGGTCATGGATCGTCCTCCCGGCCTTTTGTTGAATGACGATAGTCGGCGCGGACGGCGGGGTGCAAATGCCCAAAATGCAGAAAGGGCGGCCCGAAAGCCGCCCTTTCCATCGGTGAAAGCTGCCGAAGGATCAATCGATCTCCTCGATCACCATCTCAACGCTCGCGTCTCGATCAGTACGCGCCTTACTTCCCCTGCATGATCCAGAACAGATCCGTGTGATCCGTCGTGCCGGCGACCGCCTCGGCGTTCGGGCCCTTGGCATAGATCGGAACCACGCCGCCGGTGTGCTGCTGGCTCGGCGGCACCGGCGCCGGGCCGGGGCCGCCGGCGGTGCCGTAGGTCATGCGCATCACCTGGCCGTCCTTGGTGATCAGGTTGTCGGAGTAACCGGTCGGGTTGCCGGTGCCCGATGAGTCCTCGGCCACGATCAGGCTGGTGTGCGAGTGGTCGGCGGTGACGAGGATCAGCGTGTCGGGATTGCGCTCCTGGTATTCGAGCGCGACGCCGATCGCCTTGTCGAACGCGACGGTCTCGCCGATCTGGCCGCAGGCATTGGCCGCATGGTCCTGCTTGTCGATTGAGGCGCCCTCGACCTGCAGGAAGAAGCCGTTGCGCGGAATCGTCGAGCAGCTGCAGCGCCTTCGCCGTCATGTCGGCGAGCGACGGCTCGTTGGCGGGACGGTTGGTGGTGATGCACTCGTGCGCCGGAACGCCGTCGCCGATCGTGGCGCGCGGACCGGTCCACTCCGTCGTCATGTTGCCGGGCGTGAACAGGCCGAGCACCGGCAGGTCCCACTTCTTCAACTGTCCGAGCTGCGTGGCGGTGGTGATGTACTTGTAACCCTGACGCTGCGCCGACTGCAGGACGGTCTTGCCATTGTCCGGGCCGCCGGCAATGAGGCCGCCATTGGTGTCGAAGCGGTTCCGGCCGCCGCCCAGCACGACGTCCACCTTGTGATCGACGGTCTGCTCGGCGATGGAGCCGAGGCCACCGGCGGCCTTGGTCTCGGTCGGGCACACGGCCATGTTGCTCGGCGCCTGGCAGCCGCGCAGGCTCATTTTCGAGTTCAGCACGGCGGGCGTCGCGTCGGTGATCTCGGCGGTCGAGACGTTGCCGGTGCGCTTGCCCTGCGACTGGAACACTTCGAGGATGGTGCGCAGGTTCTGCCCCGGCACGTTCTCCGCGACGCTCGGGCCTTGCGAGACGCGCTCGTCGATCGTCTTCTTGCCGGTCGCCCACATCGTGCCGGTCGATGCCGAATCCGGCGCGTAGTCGACCTGGTAGTTCGGGCCCGGGCCCGGCTTGAGCGACCAGGTGGTCTGGAAGCCGGTGACGTCGAGCTTGTCCATGTTCATCCGGCCCCTGGCGCCATAGTAGTAGTACCGGGCCGCGGTGACCTCGGAGACGCCCATGCCGTCACCGATGAAGAGGATGATGTTCTTCGGCTTGTCGTTTCTGCCGCTGCCGTTTCCGTGCCGGTTGTTATCGGCATGGGCGAGCTGAATTCCCAGTCCAAGCAGCAATGCTGCGATGGACACAGCGGCCAGTTGATTCTTTCGCATGAACGACTCCCTGATGGATCGGTTGGAGCATCCCCGCGCGTTGCGCTGTTGCTGGGGAGGCGTGGCGCGCTTTTCGCTAAGCACGACACATCCGCTGCCGACCTATCCGGGTTGTGTGACACGCGTCCTACAAAGCGAGCTGCGGTTCCGTTGAACCGCCGATGACGCAATATCGGGAATCGTCACACGCATGAAAAATGCGTGACACAATTTCGTGGCCAACTCGGCGATCGTGCGAGTGACTTGGGGGCGACGAATGCGAAAGGGCCGCTGGTGAGGCGGCCCTTTTTCTTTCTGCTGCGCGCGTCGCCTAGTTCAGCGCGGCGCCAAGGCGCTCCGACAGCGGCGCCCGGATGGTGCAGATGAGCCCGGTCGGCGCGAAGTCGAGCGTGACGGTGCCATCGATTGTCTGCGCCAGCGACTGCTCGATGGTGTTGCGGCCGAACCCGGCGCGCGGCGTTGTGGACGGCACGGCCGGGCCGTCCCTCTCGGTCCATACCATTTCGAAATAGGGCCGCTCGCCGCCGGCCTCGATCCGCCAGCCGATCGCAAGCTTGCCGTTGTCCTGCGACAGGCTGCCATATTTGTTGGCGTTGGTGGCGAGCTCGTGCGCGGCGAGGCTGAACGCCACCGCCGAGGACTGGGTGAGCTGAAACTTCGGCCCGTTCAGCTCGATCTGGCGGTCGACCGTATAGGGCGAGAGCAGGTCGGTGAGCAGCCCGCCGAGATCGGCGCCCCATTGGTTGAGCACGGTGGTGTAGGCGCGCGACAGCGCGACCAGCCGCGCGTCGAAGACTTTGCGGAACATGGCGGCGTCCGGATAGGCCCGCATGGTCGAATAGACCAGCGCGCCGACGGTCGCGAAGGTGTTGCGGGTGCGGTGATGCATCTCGCCGAGCAGGAGCTCGGTGTGCCGGTCCTTGCGCTCGCGGACCAAAGCCACGGTGCAAAGCCGCGCCGCCGTGCCGGCAATATCGCGCTCGCCGTCGCTGAGCGCGCGCGGCTGTGCGAAGCCCAGCACGAAGGTGCCGAGCGAGGCGCCATTCTCGCCGAACAACGGCTCGGACGAGATCGCGCTGATGCCATGGTCGCGGTTGAGGCCCTTCCAGCCGTCGAGGAAGCGGCCGTCATTGGCGATGTCGTCGGTGCTGACATGCTTGCCGTCGTAAATCGCGACCGCGCAGGTGCCGGGACGGTCGGCAACGCGAGCGCCTTTGATGGCGTCCTGGAAGGTTGGCGCGAGCGACGGGAAATAGGCGCGCTCGAACACCATGGCGGCGCGATCGAGCACGCACACGCCGGCCGTTGAGCCGGGGATGAGGCGCTCGACGCCGTGGCACAGCGCGATCACCGTGTCGGCTGTGGCATCGCCGCGCGCGATCCGGTCAAGCGTATCGATTGTGAGCTGCTGGAGCGTCATGCATTTCCCTTCCAACAGGCGGGAGCACAACGGTCTCTCAGTTGCCAGTGCCTGGAGGACTTAACCGGCAATGTCCTTCGCTAACACGCGCGCGCCTCGCGGTGCATTTAAAAAAGACAGGTGCCTAAAATAAAGAGCTGCGGAAGCTTGTACGCAAGTTGGTCATGCGGCGTTCATCTTGACGTCGGGACTAGCCGCCGATCCCCCTCGCCTTCATCGCGTCCTTGATCTCGTCGAGCACCTTCGGGTCCTCGATCGTCGCCGGCATGGTCCACGGCTCCTTGTCGGCCATCTTCTTGATGGTACCGCGCAGAATCTTGCCGGAGCGCGTCTTCGGCAGCCGCGGCACCGTAAAGACCAGCTTGAATGCCGCGACCGGCCCGATCTTCTCGCGCACCAGCGCGACGATCTCCTTCTCGATCTGGTCGGCCGGCTTGGTGACGCCGGCTTTCAGCACGATGAAGCCTGCGGGCACCTCGCCTTTCAGCTCATCCGCTATGCCTAGTACCGCACATTCGGCGACGTCCTGGTGCGAGGCGAGCACCTCCTCCATGCCGCCGGTCGAGAGCCGGTGGCCGGCGACGTTGATGATGTCGTCGGTGCGGCCCATCACCCAGACGTAACCGTCTTCGTCGATGTAGCCGGCGTCGGCGGTTTTGTAATAGCCGGGAAATTCCGCGAGAGTAGCTTTCGCGGCAGCGCTCGTCCTGTTGCCAGAGAGTCGGCAGCGAGGATGGCGGCAGCGGCAGTTTCACCACCAGCGAGCCGACCGTGCCGCGCTTCACCGGCCTCGATGCCTCATCGACCACCTCCATGGCGTAGCCCGGCATCGGCACCGTGGCCGAGCCATGCTTGACCGGCAGCGCGCCGAGCCCGACCGGATTGCCGCAGATGCACCAGCCGGTCTCGGTCTGCCACCAATGGTCGATCACCGGCGCTTGAGCGCCTTCTCGGCCCAATCGACGGTCGGCGGATCGGCGCGCTCGCCGGCGAGAAACAGCGTGCGGAATTTCGACAGATCGTGCTTCTTGATGTGCTCGCCGTTCGGGTCTTCCTTCTTGATGGCGCGGAATGCGGTCGGCGCGGTGAACATGCGCCGCGGCGCCGTGCTCGGCGATCACGCGCCAGAACGTGCCGGCATCCGGCGTGCCGACCGGCTTCCCTTCGAACAGGATCGTCGTGCAGCCGTAGAACAGCGGCGCATAGACGATGTAGCTGTGGCCGACCACCCAGCCGATGTCGGAGGCGGTCCACCACACCTCGCCCGGCTTGATGCCGTACAGGTTCGCCATCGACCAGTGCAGCGCGACGGCGTGGCCGCCATTGTCGCGCACCACGCCTTTCGGGATGCCGGTCGTGCCGGAGGTGTAGAGGATGTAGAGCGGATCGGTGGCGGCGACCGGCTCGCAGGCGCTGGTCCAGGCGTATTCGACCGCGTGCTGCCATTTCTTCTTCCAGTCGTGATCGCGGCCCTCGGTGAGCTTCGCCTCGCATTGCGGGCGCTGCAGGATCATGCAGGCGTCGGGCTTGTGCTTGGCGAGCCTGATCGCCTCGTCGAGCAGCGGCTTGTATTCGACGATGCGGCCCGGCTCGATGCCGCATGAGGCGGACAGGATCAGCTTCGGCTTGGCGTCGTCGATGCGGGTCGCGAGCTCCTTCGCCGCGAAGCCGCCGAACACCACGCCGTGGATCGCGCCGATCCGCGCGCAGGCGAGCATGGCGAACACCGCCTCCGGGATCATCGGCATATAGAGGATGACGCGGTCGCCCTTGCCGACGCCGAAGTCCTTCAGGATGGCGCCGAGCATCTGCACCTCGGACAGCATGCGGCCGTAGGTGAAGGTCTTCTTGGTGTTGGTGACCGGCGAGTCGTAGATCAGCGCGGCCTGGTCGTTGCGGCCGTCGCGACGTGGCGGTCGAGCGCGTTGTAGCAGGTGTTCATCACGCCGCCGGTGAACCAGCGGCCGTAGAGGCCCTGCGAGGCGTCGAACACCTTCTTCGGCTTCTCGTACCAGTCGATCGCCTGCGCCGCCTCGCCCCAGAAGCCTTCCGGATCGCGCTGCCAGCGCGCGTAGACGTCGTGATAGCGGCTGGCGCGGGCGTCCATGTCCTGCTCCTCCCCGTTTCTTCTTGTGCGGCGATTGTGGAACGGCGGGGAAACGCAAACAAGCCATGCGTGCGGAAGGCTACCGGGTGGGCCGCGGCTGCGGTTTTATCCGCCGCGATTCCGAGGCCCTCACCGCTTGAACATCATCACCGATCCGCTGTTTTACGCGCTGGCCGTGCCCGCGGTGCTGGCGCTCGGCCTGTCCAAGGGCGGCTTCGCCGGGGTCGGGCAAGCGGCGCGCCGCTGCTCGCGCTGGTCATGCCGCCGTTCCAGGCGGGCGCCATCATGATCCCGATCATGATCGTGCAGGACGCGTTCGCGCTGTGGGTCTATCGCAAGGACTGGAACGGCCGGAATCCTCGCCATCATGATTCCCGGCGCGGCGATCGGCGTCATGATCGCCTGGGCATTGGCCGCGCACATTTCCGACGCGATGGTGCGCATCTTCATCGGGGTCATCACGCTGGCCTTCGTCGCCTTCAACGTGATCGGCGCCGACGGGTCGCGAAGGAAGCGCAGAAGGATTTCGGCAAGCCCAGGCGTGCCGGGCGGCATGTTCTGGGGCGCGATGTCCGGCTTCTCCTCGACGCATCTGCCAGGCCGGCGGCCCGCCCTACCAGATCTACGTGCTGCGGCTGCACCTGCCAAAATGGTGTTCGTCGGCACCAACATCTATTTCTTTGCATCGCTGAACTGGCTCAAGGTCGGTGCCGTTTTATGCGCTCGGCCAGTTCACCACCGACGACGCTGCTCACCTCGGCCGCGCTGCTGCCGCTCGCGCTCGCCTTCAACCAGCTCGGCTTCTGGCTGGTGCGGCGGGTGCCGGAGAAACTGTTTTTCCAGATCATCATGGTGCTGATGGCGCTGGTCTCGCTCGAGCTGCTGCGCAGCGGCGTGACCGAGCTGCTGAGCAAATAGCCCGCTCATTCCCGGCGCAATGATCTGGCGAGCTCGTCCCGCTTTCGCGGGGACGAGCGGATGATATGTTCGGCCAATGACCAAGACGCCCTACGACACCGATCTCGACCGCAATCCGGCCAATTTCCAGCCGCTGACGCCGCTCGCCTTCCTCGAGCGCGCGGCGAGCGTGTTTCCGGAGCACACCGCGATCATTCACGGGCAAGCTCAGGCGCACCTACGCCGAGTTCTACGCGCGCGCGCGCAGGCTCGCTTCGGCGCTCGACAAGCACGGCATCAAGCGCGGCGACACGGTGTCGGTGCTGCTCGCCAACACGCCGGCCATGCTCGAATGCCACTACGGCGTGCCGATGACGCAAGGCGTGCTCAACACGCTCAACACGCGGCTCGACGCCGCGATCATCGCCTTCTCGCTCGACCATGCCGAGACCAAGATCGTCATCACCGACCGCGAATTTTCCAAGGTGATGAAGGAGGCGCTGGCGCTCGCCAAGGTGAAGCCGCTGGTGATCGACTACGACGATCCGGAATATTCAGGGCCCGGCGAGCGGCTCGGCACGATCGAATACGAAGAGTTCGTCGCCAGGGGCGATCCGGACTTCGCCTGGAAGATGCCGGACGACGAATGGGACGCGATCACGCTCAATTACACCGTCCGGCACGACCGGCGATCCCAAGGGCGTCGTCTATCACCACCGCGGCGCCTATCTGCTGGCGGTCGGCAATATCGTCACCTGCTCGATGGCGCAAGCATCCGGTCTATCTGTGGACGCTGCCGATGTTCCACTGCAACGGCTGGTGCTTTCCGTGGTCGATCTCGGTCGTCGCCGGCACGCATGTCTGCCTGCGCGCGGTGCGCGCGCCGGCGATGTATGACGCGATCGCCAGCCACAAGGTGACGCATCTGTGCGGCGCGCCGATCGTGATGGCGACGTTGCTCAACGCGCCCGCCAACGAAAAGAAGCCGCTGCCGCATGTGGTGCAGTTCTTCACCGCCGCCGCGCCGCCGCCCGAGGCCGTGCTCGCCGCGATGAAGGAAGCCGGCTTCAACGTCACGCATCTCTACGGGCTGACCGAATGCTACGGCCCGGCGGTGGTCAACGACTGGCACGAGCAATGGGATGCACTTGCCGCCGGCCGAGCAGGCCGCGAAGAAGGCGCGGCAGGGCGTGCGCTATGGCGCGCTGGAAGGGCTCGACGTGATGGACCCGGAGACGATGGCGCCGGTGGCGCGCGACGGCGAGGCGATGGGCGAAGTGATGATGCGCGGCAACGTCGTGATGAAGGGCTATCTCAAGAACAAGAAATCGACCGACGCGGCCTTTGCCGGCGGCTGGTTTCACACCGGCGATCTCGGCGTGATGCATCCGGACGGCTATATCCAGCTCAAGGACCGCTCAAAGGACATCATCATCTCGGGCGGCGAGAACATTTCGTCGATCGAAGTGGAGGATGCTCTTGTACAAGCATCCGGCCGTCGCCGCGGCGGCCGTGGTGGCGAAGCCCGACGACAAATGGGGCGAGACGCCCTGCGCCTTCATCGAATTGAAGCCGGGCGCGCAAGCGACCGCGGACGACCTCACCGCGTGGTGCAGCAAGAATCTCGCCGGCTACAAGGTGCCGCGCACTATCGTGTTCGCCGAGATCCCGAAGACGAGCACGGGGAAGATCCAGAAGTTCAAGCTGCGAGAGATGGCGAAGGCGGGTCTAGCCGCTACTTCTTCTCCGCCGGCCTCGCCTTCTTCAACTCTGCGATCTCGCCATTCGCCTTCGCCAGCGCATCCTTCACCGCAGCAAGATCAGATCTTCATCGCCGCCACATCCGCCTTCAACGCCGCGTTTTCCTTCGCCGCCGCGGCGCCCTCCGCAGTCGCGCGGCGGGTGAGCTTCACCAGCTCCTGCTGGAGATATTCGACATTGGCCTGAAGGCAGCCGGTGCGGCGCGCCATGTCCTTCTCGGCGGTGCAGACTTCGAGCCCGCGAACGTCCTGCGCGACCGCGACGGCCGGCAGCAACAACACTACGGCGAGGAGGCCTGCCCTCACCGCTGCACGCCGACTTCACGCACCAGCGGCCACCAGGTCTCGGTTTCCTTCTTGATAAAGGCCGCGGTGTCGGCGGGCGTGAGGTATTGCGGATAGGTGCCAATCTTGGCGAAGCCTTCGATGATCGCAGGCTCGGCCAGAACGGTTTTCAGGTCGGCATTGACCTTCTGGATGATCGCGTCCGGCGTGCCGGTCGGCGCCATCAGCAGGAGCCAACCCGCCGACTGGAAGCCCGGCAGCGTCTCGGCAATGGTCGGCAGGTCCGGATAATTCGGCAGCCGCTTCTCCGAAGCGATGCCGATGATCTTGACCAGGCCGCCCTGCGCGGCGCCGCCAACGCCGGCAATGCCTTCGAAGATGATCGGGATGCGGCCGGCGGCGACATCGGTGATGGACGCGGCGGCGCCTTGCGCGTGCACGAAGTCGAGCGGCACGGCAGCGCGGCGCTTGAACAATTCGCCGGTGAGATGCGACTGGCCGCCGCGATTGGTGGCGCCGAACAACATGCCGCCCTGGGTCGCCTTGATCTTGGCGATCAGCTCCGGAACGGTGTTCACGCCGAGCTGCGGATTGACCGAGACGGCGATCGGCTGCGTGCCGACCAGCGAGATCGGTGCGAATGCCTTGAACAGGTCGACCGGCATCTTGTCGCCCTGCTGGATCGGCAGCACGGTCCAGGTCGAGGCTTGCGTCATGTAGAGCGTGTAGCCATCGGGGGTAGCTTGGGCCGCGGCCTGCGCGGCGATCAGGCCACCGGCGCCCGGCCGGTTGAGGATCACGATCTGCTGCTTCCACAGCTGGGTCAGGCGGTCGGTGACGAAACCGCGTCGCAACGTCCGGACTGTTGCCGGCGGCGGCCGGGGTGATGAAGGTGACCGGCTTCGACGGATAGGCGTCCTGCGCCTGCGCCGTCACGAGACCGAGCGCGACGGCGGCAATAGCCGCGAGAACACGAAACATGGGCGATCCTCCACTTATGCTTTGCCGTAACGATAGCATGGGGCAAACCGAGCGGGTATCGTCGCGCGCCTATCAAAGGAGAGCGGCGTGGCGAACGAAGCTTTGAAACGAAAGCTGATCACGGCCGGCAAGGTGCTGGCGGCGGCGGGCCAGGGCGATTTCACCCGCGGCCATATCTCGGCGCGGCTTCCCGGCAAGAAGCCGCTTTTCATCATGAAGCCGCACAGCGTCGGCCTCGACGAGATCACGGCATCGAACATTCTGACCATCGATCTCGACGGCAATGTCGTCGCCGGCAAGGCGCGCCGCCACAGCGAGGTGTTCATCCATTCGGAGATCTATCGCGCGCGCGAGGACGTCGGCTGCGTGATCCATTCGCATCCGCCCTACGCGGTGGCGCTGTCGGGGACCGGCCGGCCGCTGCGCGCGCTGAGCCAGCCGGCGGCTTTGTTCTACCAGTCGGTCGGGCTTTACGACGCGACGATCAATCTGATCCGCACGCCGGAGATGGGCGCGGCGGTCGCTACCGCGCTCGGCCCGCATCGCGCCGTGCTGCTCAAGAACCACGGCGTCGCCGTGGTCGGTGCGACCATCGAGGAGGCGGTGATCGGCGCGATCTCGCTCGAGAATGCGGCGATGATTCAAATGGTGAGCGAAGCGACCGGCACGCCGGCCGCGGATTTTTCGGATGCGGATATCGCAACGCTTGCCGCCAATCTGTCGCGGCCGGAGCAGTTCGCGATCAACTTCGATTACCTGGCGCGAAAGCTGAAGTCGCGGCGCTGAAGCTCAGTTCGGCGGGCGGCCGAGCGGGCTGAACATGCGGTCGACGCCGGAGCGGAAGTCAGCCTGCGGGTCGGGCTGCGAGCCGATGCGCAGCTCGCCGCTGCCGAACTTGAAGACGCCGTCGTTCTGCTCTTTCACGTCGAGATCGAAGCGCTTCGTCCCGTAGAACGGCGAATTCTCATCCGCGGTGGCGTTCTTGGCCGTGCCCTTGTTCGAAGAGCCGTCCTGGATGGTGAAGGCCTGCGCAGGCGCGGCCAGGCCGATGGCGGCCAAAAGGCACAAGGTCGCTGGGAAAGTGCGATTCATGATCCCCTCACCGGTTCGCGGTAACCTCAATGCACCTAAAAATTATGGCCGTAAATAGTCCGTTCGGCTGCCGTTCAGATTCGGAGCGCGAAACTGGGCACGAAAAAGTCGCAGTTCGCCTCCCAAATCCGCGCCGAACCAAACGAGGTCCGCCATGCCGCTGTCCCGCCTGATGTTGAGCGCCGCCCTGCTTGCCGCCATGAGCGCAGCCGCGGCCGCCAAGCCGGTCACGCTGTCCGCCGAAACCAATCTGCGCAAGGCGCCGGGCACCAAGAGCGAGGCGATCGGCCTGATGCCGAAGGGCACCGAGGTCGAGGTCGGCGAATGCGACTCCGGCTGGTGCAAGGTGACCTGGGACGGCCAGGAGGGCTACGCGATCGCGCGCAATCTCGGCATGGTGGTTCCGGGCGCTCCGCGCGAAGCCGGCGTGCCGCGACCGGCGCAACAGCCAGTCGATACGAGCCGGCTGCGCCGCGGCTACGAGCAGTATTTCGACAATGACAGCCAGGCCGCGGATCAGAACGCCGACCCGCGTCAGCGCCAATACACCGAGCGGCAGTATGGCCAACCCCAATATGGCGAGCGTCAGTATGGCGAGCGCCAATATGCCGAGCGTCGCGCGCCGCAGCGCCCGCAATACGATGATGATGACGATAGCGTCGTCTATGGCGCGCCGCCGCAAGGCTACGTCGCGGTCGCGCCGCGCCCCTATTACTACGCCGGACCGCAGGTCTATTACGGGCCGCGCGTCTATTACGGCCCGGGCCCGGGTCCGTACTACTACCGGCGCTGGTAATTAATCGACCTTGAGGTTGAGCTTTTTGACGAGGCCGCCCCACTTGGCGTCCTCGGCGACGATGTCCTGCTTGTATTCTTCCGCCGTCGAGGAGATCACGTCGCCGCCTTCGTTGCGCACGCGCTCCTGAATCTCCGGGGCTGTCGGCGAGCTTGCGCAACTCGGCGCTGAGCCTGTCGACGATGTCTTTCGGCGTGCCGGCCGGGGCCAGCAGCCCATAGCGCAGCACCGACTCGAACTTCGGCAGACCCGATTTATCGAAAGTCGGCACGTCCGGCAGGCCGGACCAGCGCTTGAGGCTGGTGACGCCGATGGCGCGGAGGTTGCCGCCCTTGATGTTGCCGAGCGCGGGCGGCAGCACGCCGAACGCGACCGGCACGTGACCGCCGAGCAGATCATTCATGACGGGGGCGCTGCCCTTATAGGGAATGATCTGAAACTCGGTGCCGGTGAGTGACTTGAACAGCTCCGCCGTCATGTAGCCGCCGGTGCCAACCGCCGACGTGCCGACATTGAGCTTGCCGGGATTTTTCTTCGCGTAGTCGATGAATTCGCCGATCGTCTTCGGCGGGAAGGATGGATGCGCGATCAGCGCGACCGGCAGGTTGGCGACCATGCCGATCGCTTCGAAATCCTTTTTCGTATCGAGGCCGGCCTGCGGATAGAGCGTCGGATTGATCGAGACCGTGCCGGTGTGCCCGAGCAGCAGCGTGTAGCCGTCCGGCGCCGCGGTCTTGACCGCGCGGGTGCCGAGCGTGCCGCCGGCGCCGCCGCGATTGTCGACCACGAATTGCTGCTTGAACGCCGCGCCGAGCTTGTCGGCGACGACACGCGCCATCGCATCGACGCCGCCGCCGGGCGGGAATGGCACGATGATGGTAACGGACCGGGTCGGATAATCCGCCGCAACGGACGGTCCCGCCAACATGCACAATGCGAGGACGAGCCAACACCAACGCCGCATCACAAACCTCCCGAGAATTTCGGGCCACTATAACGCAAACCGCCGGCCTCGCACCCGCGAGCCGGCGGCTTAAGAACTCAACGCGTCAGGCGGTCAGTGGACGCTTGTGCTTTCCGTCTGCCGCAATCGGGAGATTTCGTCTTTCAGCAGCAGCTTGCGCCGTTTCAGTTCGTGGATTTTCAGGTCATCGGAGCCTGGGTGGCTAACCAGGTCATTGATTTCGGCTTCGATTGACCGGTGTTGCGCTTCCAGATCGGCAAGCTGCGATTGCATCGACATGAAGGATGTCTCCTCAATCTGTTGGCCCTTGAAACACCTAAGGATACCCCCGAATTGTGGCAAGGGCGAGGAAAGGCTGAGACGGCAATTCGTCAGGGAGCCCACACAAGGCCAAGCCCTTGTGACACCGAAAGTTCCTCAGCTTGAATGGCTCTGGGGAAAACGGGATAATTCCGATCGGCAGGAGCGGTCTTCGGCCGTGACCCGTGCCGGCCGCGACTCGCCTGGTTTGGTGGCGATGACCAAAGACGAAGAGCGCGAGCTGCGCGACCAACTGGCGCGCCTTCAGCAGGAACACCGCGACCTCGACGCCGCCATTGCGGCTTTGGCCGATTCGCCGGGCTCGGATTTGATTCAAGTGCAGCGGCTCAAGAAACGAAAGCTGGTGCTGCGCGACCAGATCCGCCGGCTCGACGATCAACTGACGCCGGATATTATTGCGTAGCCGCCCGCTTCTCCCTCTTCCGCACATACATCGCGCGGTCCGCGGCATCGATCGCCTGCGCCGGCGTGTCGAGCGGCGACAGCGCTACGAGCCCGGCAGAGGCGCCGACTGCGAGTTTCGCCGTGCCGCGTGTGATCGTCACACCGGCAATAATCTCCTCCAGTGCGCGGGCCTTTCCGCCTGCGTGGGTTACGCTCATGTTCCACAAAACGACGGCGAACTCGTCCCCACCAAGCCGCCCAATCACGTCCGAGGCCCGCACCTGCGACATCAGCGCCGCCGTCACCGCCTTGAGTAACTCATCTCCGGCGGCATGACCGTGGTTGTCGTTGACCGACTTGAAGTCGTCGAGATCGATGTAGAGCAGCACCGCATCGGTGCCGTAGCGCTTCACATAAGCCAGCGAGCGCGCCAGCTCACGCTCGAAACCGCGCCGGTTGAGGATGTCGAGCAGCGGATCGATGTCGGCGCGCGCTTCGAGCTCGGCGATCTGCGTGCGCGCCGCGGCCAGCTCCACCTTCAGCCGTTCGACGTCGTTCTGCGCCGGCAGTTCCACAACGGCGGCGCGTGGTAGCGTCCTTTTCC
This sequence comes from uncultured Alphaproteobacteria bacterium, assembly GCA_963847325.1. Lineage (GTDB taxonomy): Bacteria > Pseudomonadota > Alphaproteobacteria > Rhizobiales > Xanthobacteraceae > Pseudolabrys. Next base: position 389,603 of record CAWJZD010000008.1, on the reverse strand, counting down.
GTTGCGGCTGCGGCTTGGCCATTGTCGGCGGCTCAGAGCGGGATGGTGTTGACCATCCGCGTTTCGAGCTCGCCGCGCAGATAGGCGTAAAGCTTGGGATTGCGCGCGGCGAGGATTTGCAGCGCCGCCAGCACGGCATTGGACGGCTCGAGCACCGTCATCACCGGCACCAAAGACGGCGCGCGCAGCGACGACCACACATCGTCGGGGAATTCCTTGGCCGACGCCGGCACGGTAATGACCGGGACGCCCGCGACCGCCGAGAGAACAGGGCCGGCCCCGTTGGAGCGGCCGATGAAGGCGATCACCACCGTGTCGGGCACTTCCTGCACCATCTTGGCGATGATCTGCGCGCCGCGCACCGGCTCCTTGTGGATCGAGCAGGTGACGACTTCCATCAGGTCGGCATATTCGCCGAGCGCCTTGATGAAGGCTTCCGGATTGTCCTTGTCGGAGCCGCGCCACAGGATGATGCGCTGCTTCGGCACGCGGAAGCCGCCGGTGATGTCGGCGACGCGCGCATATTTTGCGGCGACGTCATCGAGCGCGCCGCCATCACGATAGACCTGCTTGTCGATATAGGCGCCGCTTTCGAGCACGCGCCAGGAATTGTTGTCGATCACGTCGGCGAGCAGAAGATTACCCTTCGCGTCAGTGCCGAACTCGACCTTGAAGTCGACCAAAGTGCCGCCTACGAGCGACCATGCTTTTTCGAGAACCAGGAAGGCGCGGCGGGCGAGCTTCGCCATCTCCTGCTGCATCTCCACTTCGTTCTTGTGGGTGAAGACGTCGCCCTGCGGCAGGGTGAGGAACGGCTCCTGGCCGTGGATCGGCTTGGCCGGATTGAACAGCCGGATCTCCTGCTTGCCCTTCTCGTAGCTCATCAGCGGATCGTCGGCGACCAGCGGCTTGCCCTTCCAGTTCTTGTCCTTGGTCTTGAGGAAGAACTCGACCAGCAGTTGCGAGAACAGGTGGCCCTTGGCGAGCTGCGGCATGCGCTTCAAGTACGAGCCATGCGCCTCGCGCCGCACCACCACTTCGTAAGGCAGCATGTTGCAGTTCGGCGCGACGAATGAGGTTGCGCTGTCCTGCTCGACGAAGGCGACCGGCAGGCCGCACGCCTTGAGCAGGCGGAAAACGTTCGAGGTGGTCTGGTTGGCGAGCCGGCTCTTGTCCTTGATGATGTCGTGCTTGGCGCCGTCGCCCGCGGTGATGTCATCCTTGGAGATGACGCTGACGAGGTCCGAGCCTTTGATCTCGTAGACCTTCTTGGTCTTGCCCTCGGTCACCAATGCGCCGAGCTGTTGCTTGCTGGTCGGATTCGACATCTGGATGTTCACGGCCGCTTCCCGCTCGCGTTCAGGAAAACGCGCTTTATACTCTCGGCTGTAGGGCCGAGCCAACGATTAAGCGACGGTTCTCCACGCCCGGAACGCGAGTTTCAGTGGCCGGACCGGCACAAACGCCGCAGCCAATAGACTCTTAAGGCCTTTTCTGGTAATGCCGCGCGACTCAAAAGGCCCGGTTTCGGGCCTTTTTCGAACCCCTTTATCCGATCCGGACCAAACACAGGAGCAATCGTGCAGGTTCTCGTCCGTGACAATAACGTCGATCAGGCCCTCAAGGCGCTCAAGAAAAAGATGCAGCGCGAGGGCATCTTCCGCGAGATGAAGCTCCGCGGCCACTACGAAAAGCCCTCCGAAAAGAAAGCCCGTGAAAAGGCGGAAGCGATCCGCCGGGCACGCAAGCTCGCACGCAAGAAGCTGCAGCGCGAAGGCCTCCTCCCCGCCAAGCCGAAGCCGGCTCCGGGTGAAGGCCGTGGCCCCGGCGGCCCCCGCCGGTTCGGCTAAGCAAAAGTTTCGCGAGTTGGACGTGGCGCGGGTCGGTCGGCCCGCGCTATTGTTTTGTGGGGCTGCGAATCGGAGCACGAAGATGCGCCGCATTGTCCTCGTCTGCTCACTCATCCTTCCCGCCCTCTCGGCGAGCGCCGAAACGCCGCTTACGTCGCTGAACGGCGGCTGGAGCGGCAAAGGCGTCGATCGTGCCACGCCTCTTCAGACGCTGCAGCCCGCGCAATGCCGGATGCAGATCAATGCTTCGGCGACACAGATCAACAGCACCAGCTCATGCGACGGCGCCGGCGGCTTGAAAAAAAGGTTGGAAATGGCGGTGACGTTCGCCGGCGGTGACTTCACCGGAACGGTCCGGCAGGTCAGCCGCCAGAGCGGCGGCGAAGCGACCGTGTACGCCGGCAAGGTCACAGGCCAACGCACCGGCGACCGTGCCGAACTTACGGCAGTTTTTCCGGGCTTTACCCCCAACGTTCATGTTTCGCTCGAACTTTCTTCGCACAACGCCATGGCAATGAAAGTAACGACGCTCGGAGCGACCTTGACGGACGTTACCTACCAGCGTCGCTAGCGCGCTGGAAAATACTCGGCGAGGAAAGTGCGCACCGCGTCGGTTGCGCCGTATTGGTCGAGATTGACGTGGCCGCCAAGCGGGTAGCGCACGAATTTCTTCGGCTCGATCGCCATGGCGTAAAGCTTCTCGGCAAAGGCGATTGGAATGATGGTGTCGCGCTCACCATGCAGCACGAGCAGCGGCACCTTGATCTTGCCGATACGCTGGTCTGAATAGAACGGATCCCTGATCAGCCAGCGCACTGGCGCGAACCAGTAGATCGCGGCGGCAACTTCCGCCGCCGATGTGAACGGCGCATCGAGAATGACGGCGGCGACCGGGCGCTCCGCCGCGGTCGCAATCGCGACCGCCGTGCCGAGCGATTCACCGAACACGACAATGCGCTCGGCCGGTACTTTCGCTGCCGCGTATGCATACGCCGCCTGCGCATCCGCGATCAGTCCGGTCTCGCTCGGCCTGCCGCTTGAGCCGCCATAGCCGCGGTAGTTCAGCGCCAGCAGACCGGTGCCGTCTGCGGTCAGCTTGCGGAAGCGGTCCGCCCGTAAATTGAGGCCGCCGCCATTGCCCTGGAAATAGAGAACCAGCGGCTTTTGCCCGCGCGGCGGCACATGCCAGGCGATCAAGCGTCTCGCCGTCCGCGCTGGTGAGCGTGACCTCCTCGGCTTGCGGCAGGCCGGCCTGGGCCGGCGGCGTGCGCCGCGTATCCGGGAAGTACATCAGCGAGCGCTGGAAGACGTACATCGCGCCGAGCAGCGCGAGGTAGGCGCCGGCGAGGATCAGAACCCACTTCAGAATGACCATGCCGCATTGCACCTAGCAGATCGGGCGCCGGACCTGGGCTCCCCGGTGAGGCTCCCGCGCATCAAGATCAACCATTCGCTCCATCTTTACGGATTTGAGGCAACCTTTCGACATTGTGTGCGTTAGCGCACCTGTAGTCCTGAAAAGCCCTGCGAAACAAGGGCATGACTGCAAGCCGTGGGGATGACCGAACTGAAATAAAGGCCGGGTCTTTGGGTGGAATAGACAAGCGAGTTGGGTTTCTGGAAACCGAATTCGAGAATGCACTCGCCGTTCGCGAGGCGCCGAATTCCAGCAACATTGTCGACCTGAACAACCATGCCGACGTGTCGCCGCGCGAGCGCGAGCGGCGGTTCCATCAGCTGCTCGATGTGTTGCCGGCTGCGATCTATACGACCGACACTGCCGGCCGCCTGACCTATTACAACCACGCCGCGGCTGATCTTTGGGGCTACCGGCCCGAGCTCGGCAACCAATCATGGTGCGGCTCGTGGAAGCTGTTCTGGCCGGACGGCGAGCCGCTGGCCCACGACGCCTGCCCGATGGCGATGGCGCTGAAGGAAGGCAAGCCGATCCGCGGCCTCGAGGCGATTGCGGAACGGCCGGACGGCACGCGGGTGCCGTTTGCGCCCTTCCCGACCCCGCTGTTCGATTCCCAGGGCCGGCTGGTCGGCGCGGTCAACATGCTGGTCGACATCAGCGACAAGAAGCGCGCCGAGCAGGAGCAGCATATGCTGACCCGCGAAGTGCATCATCGCGTGCGCAACACGCTGGCGATCGCGCAGGCCATCGTCGGCTCGACCGCGAAGTCATCCGACACGGTGGAAGGCTTCAAGGACGCGCTGATCGGCCGCATCGCCGCGCTGGCGCGGACTCATCTCTTGATGTCGGACGGCGCGCGCGTCGTCGCGTTCGATTCGATGCTGCACAGCGAGCTCGATCCGTTCGACGATGCGAGCGGCGAGCGTGTCGTCATGAACGGCCCGGCCATCGAAATTCCAACCCGCTATGCCGTTCCGCTCGGTCTTGCGCTGCATGAGCTCACCACCAATGCCGCCAAGCATGGCGCCCTGTCGGCGCTGGCCGGGCGCGTCGACGCGACCTGGCGCATTCTGATCGAGACCGATCAGCGGCGGCTCGAATTCGACTGGATCGAGAGCGGCGGCCCGGAAATCACGAAGCCGGCGCGCGAGGGCTTCGGCTCGCAGCTCATCACCAGCGTGTTGCCGCGGCAGATCAACGCCGAGACGGAAGTCGATTGGCGGCCGGAAGGCCTGCGGGTGCGCGTGCGCATTCCGTTGCCGGCGGAAAATTCGCCCTCCCACAAGAGCTAAGCACGCTCAACATCAGTTGACGTTTCGCGCCGGCTGCCCGCGGGTGCCCAGTAGCGTGCGCTCGAATTTCCGAAGCTCCATCGGCCCTCCGAACAACTTGCCCTGCACAAGATCGAAGCCAAGCGAGCGGGCGGACATGTAATCCGCGTGGGTATCGACGCCTTCGGCGACCACCCGCGCGCCGCTGTTGCGCGCCGTGGTGATGATTTCCGAGCACACCGCCTGCTTGAGCCGGTCGTCGGCGCAACCATGGACATAGCGGCGCCCGACCTTCATTTCGACCACCGGCAGGTCGGCCCGCCCCGCGAGCGAGGCGCCTTCATTGCCGATATCGTCGATGCAGATGCCGATGTTGCGGAAGGCTAGCTGCGCGGCGAGCTGGCGGATGTGGAGCAGATCGCTGACGATGTCGGCGCAACGCAGTTCGATCTGGAGCGAACGCTTGCAGACATGCTCGGGAATCGCATCCAGCACGTTATCGACGAAAGTCATGTCGTCGAGCGCCGAAATCGGCAGGTTTACCGAGATGTGGAGCGGATTGGTGTCGGTGGCGATGCTCATGCAGTCCGACAGGGTGCGCATGATCACGAATTGCGAGAAGCGCTGGAGATAAGGGTCGCTTGCGCCCGGGCTGAAATGCGACGGCGACATCAGGCCCCAGCTCGGATGGCGCACCCGCACGATTGCTTCGGCGCCCTGGGTCTTCAGCGAATGCGGATCGATCTTGGGCTGGTACCACATCTCCAGCCAGCCGTTCTGCATCGCTTCTTCGGCGTCGACCGCGATATCCGGCGCAGGCAGGATCGGCAGGAAGGGTGAGACGTTCTCGCGCAATGCGTTGTCGTGGAACGGCGTGCCGAGCGGCGGCAGCATGCCGAGGCCGACGCGCTCGCCCAGCTCCTGCATCTCCATCAGCGCCATCGAATTGCGGCCACCGAACAGCATGATCCGCCCGAAGAAGCCGGCGAACTTCAGTGACTGAAGAATCAGCCCGACCTCGGCCGCACCATTGAGCGGACCGAGCACGACGAGGTCCGGGACAAACTCGTTGAGGATGGCCTTGAGCTCCGCCGCGCCGCATTCGCGGGTGGCGAAGCCGATCTCGTCCAGCATGCCGGCGAGGAACGAGCGCACGTGCGGCTTATGGTCGAGAATGCAGACGCGAGGTGGCCCGCGGCGGCGGCCGAACTGGATAATCTGACTGGCTGGAAAGGACGGATCGCTCAACATGAAACACCCCCACGCGATAAGCGCTTGCTTGGCTTGTGGAGATGCTAGGGAGCCGGCGGCGCGCCACCATGGCGGCGTCGCGGCAATCCCCGCTGCGCTGGCGACGCGGTTATCGGCGTAATAATTCGACGCTGAGAATTTGAATCGAGTCTAAAGCGACTTGACGATGCTCTCGGTCATCTTCTTGGCGTCGCCGAGCAGCATCATCGTGTTGTCGCGATAGAACAGCGGATTGTCGATGCCGGCATAGCCCGAGGCGAGCGAGCGCTTGATGAACATCACGGTGCCGGCTTTCCAGACCTGCAGCACCGGCATGCCGTAAATCGGCGAGGTCTTGTCGTCTTCCGCCGCCGGATTGGTGACGTCGTTGGCGCCGATCACGAAGGCGATGTCGGCCTGCGCAAATTCCGAATTGATGTCCTCGAGCTCGAACACCTCGTCGTAAGGCACGTTGGCTTCGGCCAGCAGCACGTTCATGTGGCCGGGCATGCGGCCCGCCACCGGATGGATGGCGTATTTGACCTCGACGCCTTCCTTCTTGAGCTTGTCGGCCATCTCGCGAAGCGCGTGCTGCGCCTGCGCGACCGCCATGCCGTAGCCCGGCACGACGATGACCTTCGAGGCATTCTTCATGATGTAGGCGGCGTCTTCCGCCGAGCCGAGCTTGACCGGCCGCTGCTCCTGGGCGCCGCCCGCGGCGGCCACCTCGCCGCCGAAGCCGCCGAGGATCACCGAGATGAAGCTGCGGTTCATCCCCTTGCACATGATGTAGGACAGGATCGCGCCCGAGGAGCCGACCAGCGCGCCGGTGACGATCAGCGCCGAATTGCCGAGCGTGAAGCCGATGCCGGCGGCGGCCCAGCCGGAATATGAGTTGAGCATCGAGATCACGACCGGCATGTCGGCGCCGCCGATCGGGACGATCATCAGAACGCCGAGCGTGAGCGCGATGCCGGTGACGAGCCAGAAATCCATCTGGCTCTGCGACACCACCAGGCCGTAGACGAAGAAAATCAGGGCCAGCGCGAGGCCGATATTGATGACATGGCGCCCGGGCAGCAGGATCGGCGCGCCGCTCATGCGGCCGGATAATTTCAGGAACGCGATCACCGAGCCGGTGAAGGTCAGCGCGCCGATGGCGACGCCGATCGCCATCTCGACCAGGCTTGCTTTGTGAATGTTGCCGACCGTGCCGATGTCGAAGGCCTGCGGCGCATAGAAGGCGCCGGCCGCAACCAGCACCGCCGCCATGCCGACCAGCGAGTGGAACGCGGCGACCAGCTCCGGCATCGAGGTCATCGGCACGCGCCGCGCGATCACCGCGCCGATGCCGCCGCCGATCACGATGCCGCCAACCACCAGCGCCCAGCCGATGCTGTCGGTGGGCGGATGCGCCGCCAGCGTGGTCAGCACGGCGATCGTCATGCCGATCATGCCGAACTGATTGCCGCGCCGGCTCGAATCCGGGCTCGACAGGCCGCGCAGTGCCAGGATGAACAGGACGCCGGCGACCAGATAGAGCAGTGCGGCGATGTTGGCGCTCATGGGCGGCTACTTCTTTTTCTTCTGGTACATCGCGAGCATGCGCTGGGTGACCAGGAAGCCGCCGAAGATGTTGATCGAGGCGAACACCAGCGCGACGAAGCCGAGGATACGGGCCCAGAGCGGCCCCTGATCGTTGACGGCGAGCGGGACGCCGACCGCGAGCAGCGCGCCGACCACGATCACCGAGGAGATCGCGTTGGTGACCGACATCAGCGGCGTATGCAGCGCCGGCGTCACCGACCACACGACGTAATAGCCGACGAACACGGCGAGCACGAAGACCGAGAGCCGGAACACGAAGGGATCGACTGCTGCTATCTCATGCATGGTCAGGCCTTCGCTGATGCTTTGGGCTGAAAGTTCGGGTGCACCACCGCGCCGTCGCGGGTGAGCAGCGTGCCCTTGATGATCTCGTCGTCCCAGTTGACCGCGAGCTTCTTCTCTTTCTTGTCGATCATGGTCTCGAGGAAGGTGAACAGGTTCTTGGCGTAAAGCGCCGAGGCCGAGGCCGGCAGCCGGCCGGCCACGTTGAGGTGGCCGACGATCTTCACGCCATTGACGATGGCGACCTCGCCCGGCCGCGCGCCCTCGACATTGCCGCCGCGCTCGACCGCGAGATCGACGATCACCGAGCCCGGCCGCATCGAGTCCACCATCTCCTTCGAGATCAGCTTCGGCGCCGGACGGCCCGGAATGAGCGCCGTGGTGATGACGATGTCCTGCTTCTTGATGTGCTCGGCGGTGAGCGCGGCCTGCTTGGCCTGGTACTCCTTGGACATTTCCTTGGCGTAGCCGCCGGCGGTCTGCGCGTTCTTGAACTCCTCGTCCTCGACGGCGAGGAATTTGGCGCCGAGCGACTCGACCTGCTCTTTCGTCGCGGGCCGCACGTCGGTCGCGGTGACGATGGCGCCGAGACGGCGCGCGGTCGCGATCGCCTGCAAGCCGGCGACGCCGACGCCCATGATGAACACTTTCGCCGCCGGCACCGTGCCCGCCGCCGTCATCATCATCGGCAGCGCGCGGCCATATTCTTCCGCAGCGTCGATCACCGCGCGATAACCGGCGAGGTTCGCCTGCGACGACAGCACGTCCATCGACTGCGCGCGGGTGATGCGCGGCATCAGCTCCATGGCAAACGCGACCAGCCCGGCATCCGCGATCTGCTTGAGCGCAGCGTCGTTGCCGTATGGATCCATGATGGCGACGACGAGCGCGCCTTTCTTGTAGCCGGAGAGTTCGTTCGGCGCCGGGCGCCGCACCTTGAGAACGATGTCGGCGTCCTTGGCGACGTTCTTGCCGACCTGGGCGCCGGCCGCCTCAAAGTCGGTGTCGCGCACGCCGGAACGCACACCGGCCCCACTCTCCACCGCGACCTCGGCGCCAAGTCCGATCAGCCGCTTCACGGTATCAGGCGAGCCCGCGACCCGCGGCTCAGCCGGATCCGATTCGGCAGCTATCGCGATTTTCATGGACACGCCGTCGAGGCGAGAGGGGTCAGGTGAGGAAGTAGGCCATCAGGATCAGGATGACCACGATGATGCCGATCGACCACTTGGTGAGCTTGATGAAGCCCTCATAGGTGCTCTCGTGCATGTCGTAGTCGTTGCCGGGAGCGGTAGCGTATTCGACGTTGCCGTGGTCGGCCATTGCGAGTCTCCAGAAACGAAGCCGCATTCCGGGTAGCGCAAATGCCAGCCAGGGCAATTGCCGCTAGGCCAATTCAGCCTTGTTTAAAGCGGCTTTCTGACGCCGCGCCACCTCGGCCACGGAGAAGTCCTCGATGGCCCGGTTGAACAGGCTGTGGAAATTCAGCCGCGCTTGCAGGTGCAGGAAGACGGCGCCGAGCCCGATGGCGGCGCGATCCATGAAGACGAACTCCCGCGGCACCGTGACCGGGCCCTTGGCCTTGAGCGCCTGATGGACGCGGAAGGCTTCCCGGCGTCCATATTCGGCCGGCTTGATGCCGTCCGCGATGGTGCGGGTGCGGTCGTCGAGCAACGGGCCGTAGATGAACTTGGCCCAGATGTTGAGCGTGTCGATCAGCTCGCGTGACAGTTTCTTGAAGCCCCAGGTCTCGTAGGCGTGCACCACCAGCGAGTCGTCGCCGGTCTGGAGGCCGCGATAAAGATCGACCACACCGCCGACGAAGCTCGGCGGGAAGATGCGGATGCAGCCATAGTCGAGCAGGTTGATGCCGGCCGGCTTCTTCTTCTCCTCGAACACCGAATAATTGCCGAGATGCGGATCGCCGTGGATCACGCCGTAATTGCAGAACGGCATCCACCACGCCTTGAACATTGCCTGCGCGATCGCGTTGCGGTCGGCGAGCGGCGCGGCCTTGTAGTCGAGCAGCTTCTTGCCCTCCATCCAGTCGAGCGTGAGCAGGCGGCGCGTCGATAGCTCGCTCCACACTTCCGGGATGCGGATCGCTTTTTCGCCGGCCAGCATGGCGCGATAGAGCGCGACGTGCTTGGCCTCGCGCACATAGTCGAGCTCTTCGCGAAGCCGCGCGCCGATCTCCTGGGCGATTTCGCTCGTATCGATCGCGGTGTCGAAGCGGCGGCGGATCGCCAGCAGCATGCCGAGCTGGTTGAGGTCGGCTTCGACCGCGGACTGCATGTCCGGATATTGCAGCTTGCAGGCAAGCAGCTCACCACCCAGCGCCTCGGCGCGATGCACCTGCCCGAGCGAAGCCGCAGCGGCCGGCTGGTGCGAGAATGATTTGAACTTGCTCTCCCAATCGGCGCCGAGCTCGGCGCGCATCCGCCGCCGCACGAAAGCCCAGCCCATCGGCGGCGCTTCGCTCTGCAGCTTCATCAGCTCGGTGGCGTATTCCGCCGGCACCGCATCGGGAATGGTGGCGAGCAACTGCGCCACCTTCATGATCGGGCCTTTGAGCCCGCCGAGCGCGGCGGCAAGCGCCAGCGCGTTGCCGGGACGGCCGCCCTTCATGCCGAGGAAACGCTGCCCCGCCATCCGCGCGGCGACGCCGCCGACATTGGTGCCGACGCGCGCGTAACGCTTGGCGCGGGCGGTCAGGCGGTTGCGTTCACGGTCAGTGGGCGTTGCCATCACTTGGATGCTTCGAGGCGCTCCAGCTCGTCGATCAGCTTGGAAATCACGCTCAAACCGCCGGCCCAGAAATTCGGGTCCTTGGCGTCGAGCCCGAACGGCCTGAGCAATTCGGAATGATGCTTGGTGCCGCCGGCCGAGAGCATTTCGAGGTAGCGCTCGGCAAAGCCTTCGGCCGATTGCTCGTAAACCGCATAGAGCGAATTCACCAGGCAATCGCCGAACGCATAGGCATACACATAGAACGGCGAATGCACGAAGTGCGGGATATAGGCCCAGAAGGTCTCGTAGCCCGGCTTGAGCTCGATGGCGGGACCGAGGCTCTCGGCCTGCACCGACATCCACAGCTCGTTGAGCTTCTCCGAGGTCAGCTCGCCGTTGCGGCGCTCGGTGTGCACCTTGCGCTCGAACGAATAGAACGCGATCTGGCGCACCACCGTGTTGATCATGTCCTCGACCTTGGCGGCGAGCATCGACTTGCGCTGCTTCTTGTCGGTGGTGTTGGCAAGGAGCTTGCGGAAGGTCAGCATCTCGCCGAACACCGACGCGGTCTCGGCGAGCGTGAGCGGCGTCGGCGCCATCAACGCGCCGTTCGGCGCAGCCAGCACCTGATGCACGCCGTGGCCGAGCTCGTGCGCGAGCGTCATCACGTCGCGCGGCTTGCCCTGGTAGTTGAGCAACACATAAGGATGCGCCGACGGCACGGTCGGATGCGCGAAGGCGCCGGGCTGCTTGCCGGCGCGCACCGGCGCATCGATCCAGTTGCGCTGGAAGAAGCGGTCGGCGATCTCGGCAAGCTTCGGGCGAGAACGCCGCGTAGGCGGTGATCACCGTCTCGCGCGCATCGCTCCACGGGATCGTGCGCTGCGCGACCTTTGGCAGCGGCGCGTTGCGGTCCCAATGCGCGAGCTTCTTCCTGCCGAACCACTTGGCCTTGAGCGCATAATAGCGGTGCGACAGTCGCGGATAGGCCTCGCGCACCGCCTCGACCAGCGCATCGACCACTTCGGGCTCGACGCGGTTCGACAGATGCCGCGCGGCGGCAACGTCCTCGAAGCCGCGCCAGCGGTCGGAGATTTCCTTGTCCTTGGCGAGCGTGTTGGTGATCAGCGTGAACTGGCGAAGATTTTTCTTGAACGTATCGGCGAGCGCCTGCGCGGCGGCCTTGCGCTTCTTCTCGTCGCTGTCCTGCATGAAGTTGAGCGTCTGCTCGATGCCCAGCTCCTTGCCGCCGACCTTGAAGCGCAGCGCCGCGATGGTCTCGTCGAACAGCCGGTTCCAGGCCGAATAGGCCGTCACCGACTTCTCGTGGAAAAGCTGCTCGACGCGATCCTCGAGCTGATAGGGCTTTTCCTTCCGCACCTCCTCGATCCAGGGCCGGTAATGGCCGAGCGAAGGCTCCGCCATCGCCCTGTCGAGCACGGCATCGTCGATGCGGTTCAATTCCAGCGTGAAGAACAGAAGATGCAGCGACGCCGCGGTGATGCGCTCCTGCACGTCGCCGTAGAACTTGGTGCGGGCCGGATCGATCGTGTTGCCGGCATAGACCAGCGACGCATACGAAATGACGCGGCCGAGCAGATCCTCGATCGCCTCATAACGCTTGAGCGCCTCGGCCAGTGCGGCCGGATCGTTCCTGGCAAGCTCTTCGAGCCGGCCTTTGTAGTCTGCCTCGAACTTGGCGCACTCGGCATCGCCCTTCTCGAGGTCGAGCTTCACCTTCGGGCTGTCGATCGCCTCGTACAGGTCCGCCAGATTCCATTCCGGCAGCGCGCCGAGCTTCGGCGGCTTGGTCTTCGCTTTTTTGGCGGCGGCGCGGGCGCGAGGCATGGGCGCAAAAGTTCCTGAGCTGGAGTTGCGCCCGCTGTGCGGAAGCTAGAACGGCGCAGACGATAGGCCTGATATGGCCCGCCTGCGCCGCCCGATCAATATTCGGAAGGCTGAAACTGGCTCAGGCAAACGCAGCGAGTTGCGGCGCCACGTGGGTGAGCACTTCCATCGGCTCCGCCAGCATCGGCTCGACCCGCTCCTCGAAGGCTTCGCGCAAAGCCGCCCAGGCGACGGCGACCTTTGCCGCAATCACAGTCTTGTGCCGGCGCAAGGTGCTGCGCACCTGCTCGGCCAGATGACCCATCGCGTCGTGCTCGAACAGCGACATGGCCCTGCCCGTCCTCCAGCACATAGAGGCGGCCGAGCCGCGAGATGGACAGGATGCAATCGTAGTCGGGCGCCGGCCCGAGCAGATAAAGTTGCGGATCGCCGGCATCCGTACTGCCGACGTGCCAGCTGGTTGCCGCGCCCCTATCCAGCGCCTCACCGCAAGCGGCGAGCATGGCGTTGATTTCCGCGCCCTGCCACTGCATCGGCAGCGGCTCGCGCGGACGGAAACTGACAATGTTCATTTCTTCACCTCGAACAGCAGCCGGTACATTTCCGGGTCGTAGTAGGAGAGCAGCTTCTTCGCAAAAGCGGAGGGTTCCTGACGCAGCGCGCGCGCCCACGCTTCCATGCTCTCGGTCGGCACGCGGCCGAACCCGTTCTCAACCTGGGAAATGAATGTGTAGTATTTCAGGCCCAGCACGTCGGCGAGTTCGATCTGCGACATCTCGGCCTTGCCGCGCAGCTCCTTGAGCCACGTGCCCGCCTCGCGGCGCATTTTCTTTGTGTCAGGCGCTGTCTTCGCCAGCTGCATCGACGCCCTCCACGCCAACAAATCCGCTTGCTTTCTGGTGGGTTTCATAGTTACTAAACTACGGTTTCATGTTATAAGCCTACAGTTTCAGAGTAGCACAATTCGCGGTTGGCACATGGCTTACCTCAATCAAGCCAGGCAGGCGAACAAGACCGGCGGCCCCGGTGCGTACGGCCCTGCCCTGACCTTCACCGGTTCGATAGCGGTCGCGCTCATTGCCCTTGCATTGGCTGGCACCGTGATGGCGCGGGACTTCGCGCTGGCCACCGTCGCCACCGTCTTCTTCGTTTTGGCGGCAATTGCCGCCCTGATGGCCTGGCAGCTTGGAACCAAGCCGGCCAAAAATACCCTGAATTACTGGGACGTTGCCGGCGCCCTGATGCTGTTCGGCATTTGCGCATCGGCGTTCCTGGATTCCGACGCGCTGATCCGATTCATCGAAAGCCGGCGCACCGCCAGCTAGAGCACAAACCCTCACATGAAGCCTCGAAAGGCACGAATGAAATAACCCCCGACGGATTTTAACCAGGCCGGGCCCCTCTGGCAGCGACATGCTGCGATGTCGGACTGGAACACAGGAGTGGCCCTTGACCCCGTTTTTCTGCAGCGCGCCTTGCTGCACAAATTTCGCAGAGCAATACCCAAAGCGACCCAGAATGCCGGTTCATCGGCCGGTGTCGCGCTTTCCAACATGTATCCGGAAGCGAAATCGGTCGGCCGCTGGCTGCGCGACGGCTGGTTCGTCGCGGTGTCCTACGTCGTCGGCTTCTTCGTGATGCTCGCGATCCTCGGCTGGCACCCGGATACCCAGCACAAGAAGCGGGTCGATCTCGCACCAACTCAAACAAGCCAGACAATAATCGGGGGGACCTAGATGGGACTGACCTTGCTCCAATGGATGACGCTCATCGTCTTTGCGGTGACGATCGCTGCGATCGTCGTCAACAAGCTCGATGCCACCGTGGCCGCGCTGCTTGGCGTCGCGGTCATGGTGTGGATGGGCACCATGAGCGAGGTCGAGGCGGCTCAACTGGTCGACTGGAACGTGATGGCGATCCTGATCGGCATCTGGATCATCGCCGGTTACTTCGGAAGGACCGGCGTGCCGAGCTGGCTGTCGGTGCAGTCGCTCAAATTATCCGGGGGCAGACCCGGCATCCTGATCCTCGTCCTGTCGATGCTGACCGGCCTGCTGTCGATGTTCATCGACAACGTGGTCTGCATCCTGATGATGGCGCCGGTCGCGCTGCCGCTCGCGCGCGCGCTCCGCATTCCGGCAACGCCGCTCGTGCTCATGATCGGCTTCTCCGCCAACTTCATGGGCACGGCGCTGCTGCTCGGCGACCTGCCGCCGCAGATGCTGCACAGCGTCGCCGGCGCGGAGTTTTTTGACTTCATCTGGCAGAACGGGCGGCCATCCTCATTCCCGATCCTGATGGCCACCTTCGCGCTGACGCTTGCCTTCATGTATTTCTATGGCTTCCGCCGGATCGGGAAATGGTCCGCAACCGGCGCCGCCAGCGTAAAATCCGATATCCCCGACAAGACGTTCGCCTGGATCGTGTGCAGCATGTTCGTGCTGACCGTGTTCGCCATGGCGATGCGTGAGTATCTCGGCGTCAAGCTGGGCTTCATCGCCGTGACCGGCGCGATCATCACGGTGCTGATCATCGAGCTGATGGGCGAACGGCTGAAGGAAGCGCCAAGCTTCGAGCACATGGTGCAGGAACTCGATTGGCGCGCCGTGTTTTTCTACATCGCACTGTTCGCGCTGGTCGGCGGCCTGGAGAAGACGCACATTCTCGACATCCTGGCGAACTGGCTGCGGCCGATGTTCGCGAGCAATTATGCGCTCGGGGCGACGGTGCTTTACTGGGTGACGATCCCGATCGTCGGCATCGTCGAGCACGACGCCTACATCCTGACCTTCCTGAATACGATCAAGGAGCTTGGCACCCAAGGCGTGCCGCCCTGGCCGCTCTGGTGGGTGGTGCTGTGGTCGGGGACGCTCGGCAGCAATCTCACCGTTGCCGGAGCTCCGGCGCTCTACGTGGCGCTGCGCATCGCGGAGAAAGAAGAGGATCGCAAGGTGTCGCTGCGGGAATTCCTGTCATGGAGCCTGCCGTTCTGCTCTGGTCAGTTCGGCGATTTGTTACGTCTTCGCCATGGCCATCTGGGTCCTGCCCTACGCGAACTGAGGAGATCGCATCATGTTCAAGAACGTTCTGGTCCCCACCGACGGCTCTTCGCTTTCGCAAAGGACGGCGATCCGCGGGGTTGAGCTGGCAAAGGCAACCGGCGCGAAGGTGACCGCCTTCTACGCCGCGCCGGCCGCGACGCCGGTCGTGTTCCGCAAAGGCCTGCCCGTTGGTTTCTCTCAACCTGCCGTGAGTGCCGCCAGGATCGAGCGAGAAGCCGCCAGGCATCTCGGCGCGATCGCAGCAGCGGCAAAGAAGGCGCGGGTGCGGTTCGAAGGCCTGCACGCCACTGACGACTATCCGGCCGAAGCCATCCTCAAAGTCGCGAAGAAGAAAAAATGCGACGTCATCGTCATGGCGACGCACGGCGAGCGCGGCCTGTTCACCTCAAGCGTGACGGAACAGGTGCTGGAGGATTCAAAAGTCCCGGTGCTGGTGTTCCGCTGAGGGTTTGACTTAACACCCCCTTAAGGCTGTTCGGCCACATTGCTCCAATTCGGCACAGTCGGTTGGAGTTTCCAATGTCCGCAGTCGTGTTGGTCGTCGACGACGATCCGGTTCAGCGCCGCCTCATCGAAAACATGGTGCAGCGTTTCGGCTACAAGGCGCTCACTGCGGATGGCGGCGATGCGGCGACGAAGCTGCTCTGCGGACCCGAAGGCGAACGGATCGACTGCGTGATCCTCGACCTGGTGATGCCGGATCTCGACGGGCTCGGCGTGATGGCCCGCATGAAAGACGCCGGGCGCAACATCCCGGTGATCGTGCAGACCGCCCATGGCGGCATCGACAATGTCGTCTCCGCGATGCGCGCGGGTGCCACCGACTTCGTGGTCAAGCCGGCCGGAGCCGAACGCATTCAGGTCAGCCTGCGCAACGCGCTCGCCACCAAGGCGCTGGGCAATGAGTTGCAGCGGCTCAAGCGCACCCGCGAAGGCACACTCTCTTTCGCCGACGTCATCACCCGCTCGGCGGTGATGAAAGCCGTGCTGCGCAGCGCGGAGAAGGCTGCAGCTTCCAACATTCCGGCGCTGATCGAAGGCGAATCCGGCGTCGGCAAGGAAATGATCGCCCGCGCCATCCACGGCTCGGGCGACCGGCGCGCCAAGCCTTTCGTCGCGGTCAATTGCGGCGCGCTGCCCGACAATCTCGTGGAGTCGATCCTGTTCGGCCACGAGAAGGGCGCCTTCACCGGCGCCACCGACAAACACCCCGGCAAATTCGTCGAAGCCGATGGCGGCACGCTGTTCCTCGACGAGATCGGCGAGCTGCCGCTGATGGCGCAGGTGAAGCTGTTGCGCGCCCTGGCGCAGGGCGAGATCGAGCCGGTCGGCGGCAAGAAGAACGTCAAGGTCGATGTGCGGATCATCTCCGCCACCAACCGCAACCTGATGGCCGACGTGAAAACCGGCCGCTTCCGCGAGGACCTGTTCTACCGCCTGCACGTCTTTCCGCTGTCGGTGCCGCCGTTGCGTTCGCGCAAGGAGGACATTGCCGAGCTTGTGCGGCATTTCATCGCCCGCTTTGCGGCGGAGGAAGGCAAGCGCCTCAGCGGCGTTTCGGCCGAGGCGCTCACCATGCTGGTTTCGCACGAGTGGCCGGGCAATGTGCGCCAGCTCGAAAACGCGATCTTCCGCGCCGTCGTGCTGGCCGAAGGCGAGACGCTCGGCATTAACGAGTTCCCGCAAATCGCCGCCCAGCGCGACGACAGCACGGCGATCGTGCCCGATGCACCGCAATTAACGATGTCGCCCTCGGCGCTGCCGTTGCTTAACCTGGACGGTGATGTGAGACCGCTCGACGACATCGAGCGCGAGACGCATCCGCTTCGCGATCGCCCATTATCGCGGCCAGATGTCCGAAGTCGCCCGGCGGTTGCGGATCGGGCGCTCCACGCTTTACCGCAAGCTCGAGAGCCTTGGGCTCGAAAACGAAAACGTAAACGCCCACTAGTCCGCCCGTTAACTTTCCTCCCCCGCGTTTATCTTAACGCCAAGTGGCGCGCGAAATGCGTCGAACGCGACGGCGTTCGAGCGCATATTGGGGGACGTAAAGTTGGGTGGAGTGCGTGATGCGCAAGATTTCGGATTGAGCTTTTGGCCGCGACGGCGGTGAGCCTCATCGTGCCGCTGGGCGGCAGCGAGGCCTCGCCGCGAATTCTGACGACGCCGCCACCGCCTGCGGCCATCAACGATTACGCGCCGCGCAACACGACGCGCACCCAGCCGCCCGCCCATATTCCGACCCCGGCGCCGCGCGCCGAAGAGCCGCGCTTCGAAGCGCCGCCGGTTCCGGCGCCCGCGCCTGTCGTGCAGCAACCGCAATACACTCCGCCGCCGGTCGCACAGACGCCGCCGCCTGTGGCCCCGACTCCGATGGCGCAAGCGCCCTCGCCCGCGCCTGCACCGCAGGCCGCCGAGCCGAGCATCGGCACCGAGATCAAGAGCGCGATCGACCGGCTGTTTGCTGCGAGCGACACGCAGATCACCGATCGGCTGCGCGCCATGGCGACCGGCAAGCAATTCGAGAAAGTCGATCGCGCGGCAGCCCGAGCGCGTCGCCGCGGAGAACTTCTACAAGAGCGCGCAACTACGCGCCGCTGTGGATCAAGGACGGCCGCCTCACCGACCGCGCCAAGACCGTGATCGCGCGGCTCAAGAACGCCAGCACCGACGCGCTCGACAGCGCCGATTATCCGGTGCCGGAGTTCGGCACCTTCACCGGCGCCGACGCGCTGGCCGAGGGCGACCTGCGCCTGACCAATTCCGTGCTCGATTACGCGCGCCACCTCTCGGTCGGCCGCATCGCGCCGACTCGGGTGTCGGCGGAAGTCGATTACGGCAATCGCGGCATCGAGCCGGGCGACGTGCTGCGCCAGATCGCGGCGGCGCGACATCGACGCCACGATCGAAAGCTTCAACCCGCCGCATGCGGGCTTCAAGGCGCTGAAGGCAAAGCTTGCCGGCGTGCGCGCCAATGCCAGCGTCGCCGAGTCCGGCCCCGCCCGCATTCCGGACGGCCCGGCCATCCAGGTCGGCAAGAAGGACCCGCGCGTGCCGCAGCTTGCGCGACAAGCTCGGCCTCAAGGGCGCCAAGCCCGACGACACCACCTATGACGCCAAGCTCGCCAAGGCGATTGCGCTCATTCAGCAGAAGAACGGCATCCAGGCGCGCGGCGAGATCAACAACCGCACCATCGAAATCATCAACGGGCCGAAGCTCGGCGACCCGAGCCACGCCATCGCGGCCAATATGGAGCGCTGGCGCTGGCTGCCGCGCGACCTCGGCCGCACCTATGTGATGGTCAACATCCCGGACTACACGCTGCGCGTCGTCAAGGACGGCAGCCTCGCGTGGCGCACCAAGATCGTGGCCGGCAAGCCGCAGACGCCGACGCCGTTGCTGTCGGCCAGCATGAACAACGTGATCGTCAACCCGTCCTGGTACGTGCCGCAGTCGATCATCCAGAACGAACTGCTGCCGCAGTACGAGAGGGACCCGCTGATCTTCGAGCGCATGGGGCTCGAGGTGAAGCGCGGGCCGGACGGCAACATCAACGTCGTTCAGCCGCCGGGCGCAGCCAATGCGCTGGGCCGGATCAAGTTCAATTTCCCGAACAAGTTCCAGGTGTATCTGCACGATACCCCGGAGAAGCGCCTGTTCTCGCATGAGCGCCGCGCTTTCAGCCACGGCTGCATGCGCGTCGAGGATCCGACCAAGTTCGGCGAGGTGATGCTGAGCCTCGCGATGGCCGGGCAGATGCCGAATTCGTCGCAGATCCTGCAGATGTTCGGGCACGAGGAGAAGATCTTCACGCTGCAGCAGCAGCCGCGGGTCCACCTCACCTATCAGACCGCCTTCGTCGACGACTCCGGCCGGCTGATCCAGCGCGAGGACCTCTACGGCTTCGACGCCCGCATCCAGACCATCCTGAGCACCGATGAGCGCAAGGTGGCCGATGTTGCGCCGCCGCAGGACAAGCAGCGCGAGGCTGCGCTCACGACCGCCAAGACCAACCAGGAAATCCTGCGCCGGGTCGAGCGCCGCGAGGCACGCAATCCGTTCTCCTTCTTCGAGCGCATCTTCCGGTAATCGGGAACTTTCTGCTCCAATTTTCCGGGCCGCCCTTCGAGGCGGCCCGGCGTATTTTTGCCCCACTCCGCTGGCCTAGTATGCTCTGGCTAAGAGGGGGCGCGTTCAGCGCGCATTAACCGATCCCGTCAAGACTACGGTCGAGATAGTGGCTTGCGGGCGCGTACCAGCCCGGCCGGCCCCGGGATTAGTAGGGTTCGGGACCGTGCCGGTTCGTGAAGCGCGCGAACGATTGCTGCGATGTGACCTGAGCGCGGTTCTCGCGCGCGTCATCCGTACAAGCACTCTCACCGCCGCACTCCTCATCGCCGCCAGCTCCAACATGCAGACCGCAGTCGCCAATGGCGACACCCGCACGGTCTCGTTCCGCAACGCTCACACGGGCGAAGAGCTCACCGTCACCTTCAAGCGCAACGGCCGTTACGACGAGGCCGCGCTCAAGCAGCTCAACTGGTTCATGCGCGACTGGCGCAAGGAGCAGCAGGTCGAGATGGACCCGCAGTTGTTCGACCTGGTTTGGGAAACGAACCGCGCCGTCGGCGGCACCCAGGCGATCGAAGTCGTCTGCGGCTACCGCTCGCCCGAGACCAACGCGATGTTGCGCGCGCGATCGAACGGCGTGGCGGACAACTCCAATCACACGCGCGGCCTGGCAATGGATTTCTTCATTCCGGGCGTGCCGCTGGAAAAAATCCGCGAAGTCGGCCTGCGCATGCAGCGCGGCGGCGTCGGTTTCTATCCGAGCTCCGGCTCGCCCTTCGTGCATCTCGACACCGGATCGATCCGGCACTGGCCGCGCATGACCTACGACCAGCTGGCCAAGGTCTTCCCGGATGGCCGCACTGTCCATCTGCCGTCGAACGGACAGCCGCTGCCGGCCTATGAGCTGGCGCTCGCCGACGCCGAACGTCAGGGCCGCGCCCCGTCCGCGCTTACCTTGGCTGCTGCCCGCAACGTTACGACACATGACAATGAAGAGCGGCCGGCGACCGCCAATCAGCCCGGCCTGATCGAGACCCTGCTCGGCTTCAAGAAGGACACGCCTGCTCCGGTAACCGCGCCGGCCCAGCCGATTCTCGTTGCCAGCGTTGCGCCGAAGCCTGCCGTTGCGGCGATCCCGGTGCCGAAGCATCGGCCGGCGCGCGACATCGAGATTGCGACCTATGTGCCGACGCCGGCGTCGCGTCCGAACGCGGCTGGCGCAATCGTGGTCGCGCTCGCTGAGCCGGTGATCACGGCAAGCGCCGGCCAGGTCTTTGCCTATGCTGCGCCGGCGGCTGTGCCGACATCTGTTGCGGCTGTCACCAAGCCGATGGGCGCTGCGCCAAAAGTCATTTCGGTCCCGGCTGCCGCGACCGCGAAGCTTGCCGCAGCACCGGCCAAGGTTGCCGAGGCCCACGCGATCATTGGCTTGGGTGAGGACCCGTGGCTGCGCGCAACCATGCTGGCGCCGAACGCCAGCCGCTTCCTGACCGCCACCGCGACCGGCAAGTATGAGACCCGCCAGTTTGCTGAATTCGTGAAGAAGCCCACCTCCGCCGTGGTGATGAGCTTCTCAGCCGTGCCCTATGGCGAGCTGAGCACCGACCGGTTTACCGGCAATGCGGTGGTGTTCGTGGCGACGGCGACATTCGGCACGCGGACGGCAGCGCTCGCGGGGCTGTATTAATACAGCCGCTCATTCCCGCGTAAGCGGGAATCCAGTCTTTAAGCGAGCGGAAAAGCGCCTAGTTCAGCATCCCCAGCGCGTGCATGTAGGTCTCCAGCACGGCTTCCTGCTCCTTGCGCTCGTCGGTATCGAGCTTGCGCAGCCGCACGATGGTGCGCAGCGCCTGGACATCGAAGCCGTTGATCTTGGCTTCGGCATAGATCTCGCGGATGTCGTCGGAGGTCGTCTTCTTCTCCTCCTCGAGCCGCTCGATGCGCTCGATCACAGCCTTGAGCTGGTCCTTGGCGAAACGGTGTGCCGTTTCCTGGTTCTTTTCTGCGGCGGCTGACGCGGGCATGGCGATCTCCTTACGACTGCAAACGTGGCGTCATGTAAGGAGAAAAGGGGCAGGCAAGCCATTGATGCTTTTGCAATGGCCCCGACATTCACAGGAGTCCACAGTCAGTGCTTGTGGCCTTTGTCGAACTCGGCCTTCTGCTGCGGCGACGCTTCCTTCTGATATTTGGCCCGCCATTCGTCATAGGGCATGCCGTAGACGACCTCGCGGCTCTGCTCCTTGGTCATGGGCAGGCTTTTGGCGTCCGCCGCTTCCTTCATCCAGTTCGACAGGCAATTGCGGCAGAAGCCGGCCAGGTTCATCAGGTCGATGTTCTGCACGTCGGCGCGGGTGCGCAGATGCTCGACCAGGCGGCGATAAACCGCGGCTTCGAGCTCGGTGCGGGTTTTGTCGTCCAAGGCTCTGCTCCTTCGCGGCTGGTCTCTGCTAAACATAGAGAGGCCACACCTCGCTTTCCATAGCCCCGGACATGAGTGCCTCACGCGACTTTCTGCGCAGCCTGTTCGATGCCGCCGTCGCGGCGGCCCATCCGGCAAGCTGCCTCGGGGCCTTGTTGCCGCAGCCGCCCGCTGGGCGGCTGATCGTGCTTGCGGCGGGCAAGGCCGCCGGCGCGATGGCGGAGGCTGCCGAGCAACGTTACGGCGACGCGCCCCTCGAAGGGATAGCGGTCGCCCGTCACGGCTATGGCCGGCCGCTCAAGCGCATCGAAATGATCGAGGCCGGGCACCCGGTGCCGGACGAAGCAGGATTGCGCGCAGCGTCGCGGGTGATCGAGCTCGCGACGAGCGCGACCAAAGACGATCTCGTTCTTGTCCTGATGTCGGGCGGCGCGTCGGCCAACTGGATCGCGCCGGCAGATGGCGTGAGCTTTGCCGACAAGCAGGCGGTGACGCGCGCGCTGCTGCGCTCCGGCGCCAACATCGGCGAGATCAACTGCGTGCGCAAACATCTCTCGCGCATCAAGGGCGGACGGCTGGCGCGCGCGGCGCAGCCTGCCCGTGTCGTCACCATCGCGATTTCCGACGTGCCGCGCGACGATCCGTCCGCGATCGGCTCGGGGCCGACCGTGCCGGACCCAACCACGCTGGCCGACGCCCGGGCGATCGTAGCGCGTTACAAGCTCGACCTGCCGGCGGCCGTCACGCGCGCGCTCAACGATGCGGCCAATGAATCGCCCAAGCCGGGCGACGGCGCCTTCGCCAACACGTCATTTGCGCTGGCGGCGCGGCCCGCCGATGCGCTGGCCGCTGCGCAACGCAAAGCCGCCGCGGCCGGCTACGAGGTGATCATGCTGGGCGAGCATCTGGAGGGCGAGGCACGCGAGGTCGCGGCCGCCCATGCCAAACTTGCCCGCGACATCGCCGCGCAGGGCAAGCGTGCGGTCATCCTGTCCGGCGGCGAGCTGACCGTGACGATCCGCGGCAATGGCCGCGGCGGCCCCAACCAGGAATATGCGCTGGCGCTCGCGCTGGCGCTGGACGGCGCCAAGGGCATCGCCGCGCTGGCAGCCGATACCGATGGCACCGATGGCGGCGCCGGCAGCGCCACAGACCCGGCCGGCGCCTTCGCCGACAGCGGCACGGCCGCCCGCGCCCAGGCGCGCGGCCTTGATCCTGCCGCCTCCCTTGCCGACAACAATTCGACCGGATTTTTCGCTGCCCTCGACGACCTGCTCATGACAGGGCCCACCTTCACCAACGTGAACGACTTCCGTGCCATCGTCGTTGACAGGGCTTAGCCGATTACGCGAAATCGACCTCGAATCGCAGCGAAACCAACGTGACCTTCCGCAGTACGCATCGCAGAGTTATCGGTTTGGCGGTCGCGCTTGCAACCTTCGCTATCGTGCTCAGTGCTCAATCGGCTCATGCCGATTTTCGTCTCTGCAACAATACTGGCAGCCGCGTTGGCGTTGCGCTGGGCTACAAGGACGGCGAAGGCTGGATGACCGAAGGCTGGTGGAACATCTCGGCGCGCTCCTGCGAGACGCTGCTGCGCGGCAGCCTGGTCGCGCGCTTCTACTATGTGTACGCGGTGGACTACGACCGCGGCGGCGAGTGGTCCGGACAGGCCTTCATGTGCACACGCGACAAGGAGTTCACCATTCGCGGCATCGAGGACTGCCTCGCGCGCGGCTATGACCGCACCGGCTACTTCGAGGTCGACACCAGCGAGCAGCGCTCCTGGACGGTGCAGCTCACCGAAAGCACCGAGCAAGGCGGGCGGCCCTCGACGCCACGGCCGCCGGGCGCGCCAGGCCTGCCGCAAGGACCGTCGCGATGAGGCGGCACCGGCGCGCCAAGATCGTCGCGACGCTCGGCCCGGCTTCCGGCAACCAGGCGATGATCGAGAAGCTGTTCCGCGCCGGCACCGACGTGTTCCGCATCAATATGAGCCACACGAGCCACGAGCGGATGCGCGAGCTCGTCGCCATGATCCGCAAGGTCGAGGCCGACAATGAGCGCCCGATCGGCATCCTGGTCGATCTGCAAGGCCCGAAGTTGCGGGTCGGCGCCTTCGAAGGCGGCAGCGCGCAGCTCAAGCAGGGCGACACCTTCGTACTCGATTCAGACGCGACCGCCGGTAATCAGTCGCGGGTCAACCTGCCGCATCCGGAAATTTTCGCCGGTGTCGAAGCCGGTCACACGATGCTGCTCGACGACGGCAAGGTGCGCCTGTCGGTGCAGGACGCCGGGCCGAAGAAAATCACCACCCGGGTCGAGGTCGGCGGCAAGCTGTCCGACCGCAAGGGCGTGAGCCTGCCCGACTCCGTTCTTCCGTTCTCGGCGCTGGCGCCGAAGGACCGTTCCGACCTCGAAGCCGCGCTCGACACCGGCATCGATTGGGTCGCGCTCTCCTTCATCCAGCGGCCCGAGGACATCGCCGAAGCCAAGAAGATCACGCGCGGCCGTGCCTCGGTGATGGCCAAGATCGAGAAGCCGCAGGCCGTGACCCGGCTCAACGACATCATGGAGCTCGCCGACGCGCTGATGGTGGCGCGCGGCGACCTCGGCGTCGAAATGCCGCTCGAAAAAGTGCCGGGCGTGCAGAAGCAGATGACGCGCGCGGCACGCTGGGCCGGCAAGCCGGTCGTGGTCGCGACGCAAATGCTGGAATCGATGATCACCTCGCCGGTGCCGACCCGCGCCGAAGTGTCCGACGTCGCCACCGCGATCTTCGAGGGCGCCGATGCGGTGATGCTGTCGGCGGAATCCGCGGCGGGCCAATATCCCGTCGAAGCGGTCGCCACCATGAACCGCATCGCCGAAGAGGTCGAAGCCGACCCGACCTATCGCTCGATCGTCAGCGCGCAGCGCGCCGAGCCGGAGGCGACCGGCGCCGACGCCATCGCCGACGCCGCGCAACAGATCGCCGAAACGCTCGATCTGTCGGCCGTCATCTCCTGGACCTCGTCGGGCTCGACCGCGCTACGGGTCGCCCGGGAGCGGCCGCGGCCGCCGATCATCGCGCTGTCGCCCAGCGTCAACACGGCGCGCAAGCTGTCACTGGTATGGGGCGTGCACAGCGTCGTCACCGAGGACGCCCATGACCTCGACGACATGGTGAGCCGGGCCTGCCGCATCTCGTTCAAGGAAGGCTTCGCCAAGGCCGGCGAGCGGGTGATCATCGTCTGCGGCGTGCCGCTCGGCACGCCCGGCGCGACCAATATGCTGCGGATCGCGTTTGTCGGCGGCGAGGACACCGGCGATTAGGCGAGCGCGCGCCGAAGCTCACGAGCGTCGACGTCGTGCCCGGTAAACAGCTTGAAGGCGTGGATGCCCTGATAAAGAAACAGCTCGTATCCACTTAACGTTTCGACCCCTGCCGCCTCGCCTTCCGTCAGAAACGGCGTCTCAAGCGGCGTATAGACCGCATCGAAAATCCACGTGCGGCCCTTAATCGGAATGCCCGCGAAGGCATTGCCGCCGTAGCCGACCATCCCCAACGGCGTGCAGTTGATGAGGCCGCTCGCGCCGTCGCATGCATCGGCCAGCGACGCCGCAGCAACGACATCAACTCCGTTTTGGAAATCGCGCAAGCGCGGTAGCTAGTCCGCGTGCCTTGGCGTGATCGGCGTCAAACAATCTGATGCTTGTCGCGCCCAGCGACGCGAGCGCAAATCCAACCGCCTTGCCGGCGCCGCCGCATCCCGCAATCGCGACAACGCCCGGCGACGTTTCGCCAAATTGCTCCCGATAGGCCGCGACGAAGCCGGTGTAGTCGGTGTTCTTCCCGAAAGTCGGCTCGCCGAATAATACCGTGTTGCACGCGCCGATCGCACGCACCGCTGCATCGTCGATCGTGACGCGCGGCAGGATTTGCTCCTTGTATGGATAGGTGATGTTCAAGCCGCGCAGGCCGTCGCGCCGCGCGCGGTCAACCACGGCATCGAATGACAGGCCGAGATCGCGCGGCACCAGTCGCTCGTAACTGACGTCGATGCCGCAAAGCCGCGCCGCCGCATGGTGCAGGTCGGGAGCGCGCGATGCGGCGATATTGTCGCCGATCAGACCGAGACGGATTTTTGCCAAGGCAGCCTCAGGCAGGAACAGCCGCGAGGTCGGCGGACTGGCGGCGCCTTGTGCCCGGGCGATGCAGGCCGAGCAGGTTCGCCGGCGTGTTCGCCAAGGTGTAGGTCACGCAATCCATGATGTGCGTTGCCAGGATCGGCTTGCGCGCCCTTGGCGTCGCGCTTGAGCGCGCATTCGAGCAGCTTCTGATGTTCGGGCGGCGCGGCGTTCCGGAAGATCACCGCGATCATGAGATAGCGGACATATTTGTCGAACACCGCCGCATGCGCATCGAGCAGCACGCGCGAGCCGCAGGCCGACAGCAGCGCCTGGTGGAATTCGGAATCGTAGCGCTTGAGCACTTCGAGGCCGCGCTTGTCGCCGGCAAGCGTCCGCTTCTCCATCGTCGTCAGCTTGTGATGCGCCGCGACGACGCGCCCCTCCCACTCCATGTCGCCGGCCGCGAAGGAGCGCTGCAGCGCGTGCGATTCGAGCAGCAGGCGGAGATTGGCGAGCTCCCTGAAATTGTCGGCGGAGACCGGCGCGACTTCGAAGCCTCGCGCGCTTTCCGCGATGACCAATCCCTCTGAGGTCAGGCGATTGAGCAATTCGCGCAGCGTGCTGACGCTGATGCCGTAGGCTTCCTTGAGCGCCTCGAGCCGCAGCTTCTGGGACGGCGCCAGCCGGCCGAAAATGATGTCGTTGCGCAGCCGCCGGTAGGCCTTCTCGCCGGCGGTCTCGACACTCGCTGTTACGCTACCCACCCCACCCTCCGATGATCCGCTGATCGTATGACGATATGATTTTTGACTATTGAGAGGTGTCCCGCAAGCGCCCAAAAGCCAAGAAAACACAGATGGAGGACTGCCCATGCCGACATTGACCCGCCGTTCCGCGCTCGCCGGAGGCGTAGCGCTGGCTGCGCTCGCTGCCGCAGGCCCTGCCCGCGCCCAGGCCAGGCCGAAGATGCGCTTCAGCAGCGCCTTCACCGAAAACGACCTGCGCACCGAGGGCTACAAGGCCTTCGCCGCCGCGCTGAAGGACGATCTCGACTTCGAGCCCTATTACGGCAACACGCTGTTCAAGCAGGGCACCGAGCTGGTCGCGCTCCAGCGCGAGAACCTCGAACTGTGCAATCTCGCACCAGCCGATATCTCGAAGCAGATCCCGGCGTGGTCGCTGATGACCTCGGCGTATCTGTTCCGCGACTACGACCACCTGGTGAAGACGTTCAAGAGCGACGTCGGCCAGGACTTCATCAAGATGGCGCGCGACCAGCTCGGCATCGAGCTGATCCGCCCGGTGTACTTCGGCGCGCGGCAGCTCAACCTGAAGCCGGCCAAGAAGATCAACACCCCGGCCGATCTCGCCGGCGTCAAGCTGCGCATGCCGCCGGGCGAGTTCTGGCAATTTCTCGGCGAGTCACTCGGTGGAAACCCGACGCCGGTCGCCTATGCCGAGCTCTACACGGCGCTGCAATCCGGCGCGGTCGACGCGCAGGACAATCCGCTGGTCGCCGGGCGCTCGATGAAGTTCTACGAGGTGACCTCGCAATTCGTCCTGACCAACCACGTGCTCGGCTATGACATGCTGGCGGTCTCGAAGAAGGCGTGGTCGAGCCTCAAGCCCG
Source organism: uncultured Alphaproteobacteria bacterium (assembly GCA_963847325.1). Taxonomy (GTDB): domain Bacteria; phylum Pseudomonadota; class Alphaproteobacteria; order Rhizobiales; family Xanthobacteraceae; genus Pseudolabrys. Next base: position 362,068 of record CAWJZD010000008.1, on the reverse strand, counting down.
AGCAGCAGGCAAGGCTGCGCACCGAAGCCGACAAGGCGTTCGACGCCAACGGAGCGAAGTACATCGCGCAGGAGCAGGAAGCGATCGAGTTCTTCAAGAAGGAAGGCAAGCAGGTCTATTCGCCGGATCAGAACGCCTTCCGCGCCTTCGCCCAGAAGCGCTATGTCGACAAATACGGCAATGACTGGCCGAAGGGCGCGCTCGAGAAGATCAACGCGGTCAAGTAAGATCGCCGGAAAGTGGCGAAGATCCGGGCGAAAAAGCCCGACCGGTGGTCACAAGCGATCACCGCCGGGCGCTGGCTGCGGCGGCGCGCAGAGAACATCTCCGCGCTGCTGCTGCTCGCCATGTTTCTCTGCTTCATCCTGCAGATCACCGCGCGCTACGTCTTTAACTACCCGCTGGGCTGGACCGACGAGGTCAGCGTGCTCTGCTGGATCTGGTGCACGTTGTGGGGCGCGGCCTTCGTGCTGCGCGAAAAGGACGAAGTCCGCTTCGACATCATCTACAGCGCGGCGAGCGAGAAAACCCGGCGTATCTTCACGATCATCACCGGCGTTGCGGCGATCGCGCTGTTCGGCATCGCCCTCCCCGCGGTGTTCAGCTACGTCACCTTCCTCAAGGTCGAGCGTTCCGCCTATCTCGGCATCCGGCTCGACTATCTCTATTCGATCTACCTCCTGTTCTCGCTCGCGGTGATCGTGCGCTATGCCGCGCTGACGTGGCGCGCGATCAAGGGCAAGCCGCCTGAGATCGAACTCGGCAGCGGGTCGGCGCTGTGATCAGCCCGTTCGGCCTGGCGATCTTCGCGATCTTCGGCCTCGGCATGCTCGGCCTGCCGATCGGCTATTCGATGATCGCGGGCTCGATCCTCTACCTTTTGCTGGCGGGCCTCGACCTCGGCACGTCGGCCGAACAGATCCTCAACGGCCTCTACAACAGCTACGTGCTGCTCGCCGTGCCGCTGTTCCTGTTCTCGGCCGAGCTGATGAACGTCAGCAAGATGACCGATCACCTGCTGCGTTTCTGCGACATGCTGGTGGGCCGTTTCCGCGGCGGGCTCGGTCACATCAACATCGCCCAGAGCATCATCTTCGCCGGCATGTCCGGCTCGGCGATCGCCGACCTGGCGGGCACCGGACGCATCAGCATCGACATGATGACGCGCAACAACCGGTATCCGCTGAGCTATGCCGCAGCCGTCACCGCGGCGTCCGCGGTGATCGGTCCGATCATTCCGCCCTCGATTCCGATGGTGCTCTACGCGCTGATCTCGGACACTTCGGTCGGATACCTCTTCCTCGGCGGCGTCATCCCCGGAGTGCTGATGGCGCTCGCGCAAATGGCCATCAACTCGTACATGGCGCACAAGCACGACTACCCGGTCGAAAAGCCGATCCCGCTGCGCGAATGGCCGATGATCACCTGGGTCGCGCTGCCGGCGCTGCTGATGCCGGTCATCCTGCTCGGCGGCATCTACGGCGGCGTCATGACGCCGACCGAAGCGGCGGCCGTCGCCGCTGCCTACGCATTCGTGGTCGCCGCGCTGTGGTACCGCAACATCACCGTCCGTGACACGTATGTGGCCGTCCTCAACTCCTCGCGGGCGACAGCCTCGATCGGCATGCTGATCGCAGGCGCCCTGATCTTCAATTACGTCGTCACCATCGAGCAGATTCCCAACACGGTGCGCGGGCTGCTCGCGGGCTATGAGCTGTCACCGCTGATGTTTCTGGTGGCGGTGAACGTGATCCTTCTGGTGCTGGGGTGCCTGCTGGAAGGCAGCACGATCATCCTGGTGATCCTGCCGATCTTCATTCCGACCGCGAAAGCGCTCGGCATCGATCTGGTGCACTTCGGCGTCGTCGCCGTGGTCAACATCATGATCGGGCTCATCACGCCGCCTTACGGCCTGCTGCTGTTTATTATTTCTGCGATCTCCGGCGCGCCGTTGCGCGCCATCATCCGCGACACGATGCCGTTCGTCTGGGCGATGCTGGTCGGCGCTCGCGATCATCACGTTTGTCCCGGACACGGTGCTCTGGCTGCCGCGGCTCCTAGGCTACAAAGGATAGAGTTTATGAAGCCGATCTACATCCTCAACGGACCGAACCTGAACCGTCTCGGCAAGCGCGAGCCGGCGATCTACGGCACCGCCACTCTCGCCGACGTCGAGCGATGGTGCCGTGAGGAAGCAGGCAAGCACCCGGTTGAATTCAGGCAGTCCAACAGCGAGGCGGACATTATCGGCTGGATTCACGAAGCGATCGATCAAGGCAGCGGTATCATCATCAACCCGGCCGCGTTCACGTTCACTTCGATCGCGATCCTCGATGCGTTGAAGATGTTCGACGGCCCGATCATCGAGCTGCATATTACGAACATTCACAAGCGCGAGGCCTATTACCACCACTCCTATGTTTCGAAGGTGGCGACCGCGGTGATCGCGGGCCTGGGCGCGGAAGGCTATCGCGTGGCCACGGCGTCTTTGCTGAAAATGATCAAGCAGAAGCCGGTCTGACGTCGGTCAGATATCCCGGCCTTCGACCTTCTCGCGCAACGTCTTCACGAGATCGGGGATGCGCTCGATCTTGGGATGCAGCTCGATCGTGCGCCGGTAGACATCGAGCGCGCGACGGTCGTCACCCATCTCCTGCAGGATCAGCCCGAGCCCGGACAGCGCGCCGAAGTGGCGCGGCTCGCGCTTGAGCACTTCGCGAATATCGGCGAGCGATTTGCCGTAATCGTTCTTCATGAAATAGATCGTCGCCCGCCTGTTCCAGGCTTCGACATAGTCCGGCTTGATGACGATGATCTTGTCGAGCAGTTCGAGCGCGAGGTCGGTATCCTTTTGCTCGACCGCGGTGCGCACGCGCGTCATCAAAAGATTGGCGGTATCGGACGGCGAGATGAACCACAGCGCCCAGATGCGCTGCTCGATCTGCTTGGCGGTGCCTTCGTCCGGCGCGATCTTGAGCGCGTCGAACAGGAAATCGAGATTGCGGGTCGGGTCGCCCTGCTCGGCCTTCGGCAGCTTGGCCGGCGGCTCGATCCATTCCTTCTGCGCCGGGCCGCCGGGCGGCTGGCGCACCTGCGCAACGGCCGGTGTGGCGGCAAGCGCCACGGCAGCAAGCAGGATCAGGAATTGACCATGCATCGCTGGAACTCTAAACCGGCGGGCGCGGCAAAACAAAGGCCGCCCCGCGGCGGCCCTTTAACCAGCAAGCGGCTTGGATCGCTCGACTAGCCCTGACGCGCCTTGAAGCGGCGTTGGGTCTTGTTGATCACATAAAGCCGGCCCTTGCGGCGGACCAGGCGGTTGTCGCGGTGGCGCCCACGCAGCGACTTCAATGAATTACGGACTTTCATAACAATCTCACGCGATGTCGGGATTTGAGCGAGGTTCTAGGGAGCGCGGCGCACCCTGTCAACGCAACGAAGTTCCGGCAATGGTGGGCGCGACAGGGATCGAACCTGTGACCCCTACCATGTCAAGGTAGTGCTCTTCCGCTGAGCTACGCGCCCGTATTGCGGGTCATTTAGCGGCTCAAAGGTGGAGAGGCAACCCAGCCTTTTTAACCGTAGCGCGGCTTGGATCGCGCTAGGCCGCCAGCATCTTGTGAACTTCGCTGACCAATTCGCGCAGATGGATCGGCTTTGACAGCACCTTGGCGTGCTTCGGCGCGGTGGAATCCGGATTGAGCGCGACCGCGGCAAAGCCGGTGATGAACATGATCTTGATGTCGGGATCGAGCTCGGAGGCGCGGCGCGCCAGCTCGATGCCATCCATCTCCGGCATCACGATATCGGTGAGGAGAAGCTCGTAGCTCTCCTCGCGCAGCCGCTTATAGGCGGACAGCCCGTTATCGTAGGACGTGACCTCGAAGCCGGCATTCTGCAGCGCCTTGACCAGAAAGCGCCGCATGTCGGTGTCGTCTTCAGCCAGCAGGATTTTAGGCATGCCCCTTAACTTCCCCGTACGCGCGTCCAAGTCCCAAGCCTGCAGATAAGACCCCGCGCGGGTAAATATGGGGTGAAAGGCCCGAAATCATTGGCTTTCTCAGCCTAGTTCAGGGACAATAGGGCCTTAAGAGGATCGTTTAAGGCCCCTTACCGGTTAGCGCCCTGCATGAGCGAAGTCCGCGACGAGCTCGATCCGCCGTTTGAGATCCAGGAGCCGGCCAATTTGGCCGGCCCCGTGCTGTTCAACTCGCCGCATTCCGGATCGGTCTATCCGCGCGGCTTCCTGCAAAGCTCGCGGCTCGACTTGGCCACGCTGCGTCGCTCCGAAGATTCCTACGTCGATGACCTGATCGGTGGCGTGGTCGGGCGCGGCTACCCGCTGATGCGCGCGCATTTCCCGCGCTGCTTCGTCGACGTCAATCGCGAGCCTTACGAGCTCGATCCGCGCATGTTCGAGGGGCGGCTGCCGTCCTTCGCCAATACCCGCTCGATGCGGGTGGCGGGCGGGCTCGGCACGGTCGCGCGCGTGGTCGGCGATGCGCAGGAAATCTACGAGCAACGCATCCCGGTCGACGAGGCAATGCGGCGGATCGAGAGCCTTTATAAGCCCTATCACCGGGCACTTCGGCGCCTGTTCACGCGGATCCAGCGGAGCTTTGGCGCGGCCGTGCTGGTCGATTGCCACTCGATGCCCTCCAGCGCCGGGCAGAAGGACGAGCGGGCGCGGCCTGATTTCGTGATCGGCGACCGCTACGGCACGAGCTGCGTGCCGCTGGTGGCGGAATGCGTCGACCGGGTGCTGCGCGGCATGGGCTACACGGTCAGCCGCAACAAGCCCTATGCGGGGGGCTTCATCACCGAGCATTACGGGAACCCGGCGGTGGGGCTGCACGCCGTGCAGCTCGAAATCAATCGTGCGCTCTATATGGACGAGCGGGCCTATGCGCGGTCGGGCAGTTTCGCCGCGCTTGCCACCGATCTCGAAATTCTGGCCGCGCGCCTCGGCGACATTCCGATTGAGGAACTGCGGCCCTACCGGGCGGCCGCGGAATAAAGGCAAGAAAAAAGGGCCGCTCGCAATGCAAGCGGCCCAAGTCTAGGGAGGAAACGCCCAAGGAGGGCAACGGTAACTCTCGCTACCGCATTGCAGCAATATACTTTGCGTCGCAACAAAATCAACCGCAGGAAGGCGTTTAGCTCAGCTAATTCTGCATAGCTTCATCCCTGATATGTGGGACTACTTTGGACTAATGCGTCCAATCGCCGCGAAGCTTAAGGATTGTTGTGCTTAATATCACGGCGACTGCATGACAATCTTTCATCAGGAAGCCCTCCCGTGACAGCTGTCGACTTCACGGCCTTTGTCGATCGGCTGGCGGATGCGGCGGGGGAGAAGATCCTGCCGTTCTTCCGGACCAACATGGCCGTCAGCCATAAGGGCATGGGCGCGTTCGACCCGGTGACCGAGGCGGACCGGGCGGCCGAAACGGCGATGCGCACCCTGATCGGCCGGAACTTCCCGGATCACGGCATCATCGGCGAAGAGCACGGCAACGAGCGCCCCGACGCCGAATATGTCTGGGTGCTCGATCCGATCGACGGCACCAAGTCCTTCATCAACGGCATGCCGACCTGGGGCACGCTGATCGGCCTGCTGCGGTTCGGCGAGCCGGTGTTCGGCCTGATGCACCAGCCGTTCATTCGTGAACGCTTCTCCGGCGACGGCGGCGGCGCGCAATATCGCGGTCCGGCCGGTGCGCGGGACTTGCGCGTGCGGAGCTGCGCCAACGTCAAGGACGCGCTGCTGCAAACCACCAGCCCGCGACTGATGAACGAGGCCGACCGCGCTAAATTCAGCCGCGTCGAAGAAGCCGTGAAGCTCTCGCGCTACGGCGGCGACTGTTACGCCTATTGCATGCTCGCGGCGGGACAGATCGATCTCGTCATCGAGACCGAGCTCAAGCCGCACGACATCCTTCCGCTCATCCCGATCATCATCGGTGCGGGTGGCATCGTCACGAGTTGGGACGGTGGCCCACCGACGGAGGGTCGCGTCGTCGTCGCCGGCGACAAGCGCGTGCACGAACAGGCGCTCAAGATTCTCAATCAGGCCTAACTGCAAGCCACCGAGCGCACTGCAGCATCGGAGCGGCATTGACAAGGTGCGGCGGGCCGCCGCACGCTCTCATCAGAAAAAAGGCGCCGCGAAGCGCCAACAAGCGCGCCATGTCGCGTCATATTTGGGGAGGTTGGTAATGCTTCGTCTGACGTCACTCTTTTGCGCGGCTGCGCTCGGCGCCGTTCTCGCCTCGTCTGCCGCGTATGCCCAGAACCGCGCATTTTCGTTCGCCTATGACCAGCCCAAGAACAGCGGCTATGGCATCGGCGCGACGCTCTTCAGCAACAAGCTCAAGGAATTGAGCAAGGGCGCGCTGTCGATCAATGAATATCCCAGCGCGCAGCTCGGCACCGAAGCGCAGACCATGCAGAAGGTGCAGACCGGCGACATCGATCTCGTGATGCTCTCGACCGCCAACGCCTCGACCGCGCAGCCGGAGTCGGGCGTGTTCTCGATCCATTTCATCTTCCGCGACGAGGCGCACGCCATCAGAGTTCTGGGCGACGCCACCGTGATCGCAGCGATGAAAGAGCTCTACGCGGCCAAGATCAAAGGCGCCCACATGATCGCGCTTGGCTCGCAGGGCCTGCGTCACATGTACGGCAAAAAGCCGGTGCAGAAGGTCGCCGATATCAAGGGCGCCAAGGTGCGCGTGCAGGCGACCGTGACCGAGGACACTCTGTTCCCGGCTTACGGATCGCAGGTCGTTCACATGCCGTTCGGCGAAGTTTACACCTCGCTGCAGACCGGCGTGGTCGACATGGCCGAGAACGGCATCAACAACTACCTCGTCAACAAACACTACGAGCCGGCGCCGGTACTCTCGCTCACCGAGCACGAAGCCAACAATGCGGCGCTGTTTATCTCCGACAAGGCCTGGTCAAGCCTGACCGACGAACAGAAGAAATGGGTGCAGGCGGCGGCCGATGAAGTCTCGCAAGAACGCGCCGGCCGCAGCCTTCAAGCTCGAGCATGAGGCGCTCGCCCGGCTCGAGAAGATCGGCGTCAAGATCGTCAAGGACGTCGACAAGAGCGGCTTTGCGACCATCAGCAAGCCGATCCAGGACAAGCTGGCGCAGGACCTGGGGCCGAACGCGGTGAAGGTGCTCAACCTCGTCCGCAACGTGAAATAACCCTGCGGCGCGGGGACTGACCGGTCTCCGCGCCTCCTTTCCCGGACATAGCCATGCGGTTCGACACACTGGTCCTGCAGGAGCAGCGCCACCTCAAATGGCGCGCGCTCGATCCGCTTGAAAACCTGCTGATGGTGATCTGCGGCATCTGCATCACCGGCTTCAGCGTCACGGTGTTCGCCGACATCATCACCCGCGCCATCGGCCGTCCGCTGTTCCTGGCGCAGGAAGTGATGATGGCGTTCTTCATCTACGGAATCTTCATCGGCGTTGCGGCCGCGACGCGCCGCAACGACCACCTCTATCTCGCCGTGCTCGCAGAATCGATGAGCGGCAATAAGAGGCTATTCTTCGAGTTGCTTAACCGCGGGGTCGTCCTCGCAGTCGCAGCCTGCATGATCTGGTTCGGCTACCTGAATTTCCTCGACGGGTTCAAAAGCCTGCGCATGCCTTCGATGACGCCGATGGCTGCCTTGTACGCGTCGATCCCGATTTCAGGCGTGCTCGTTGCGCTCTTCACCATTGAGCAGATGATCAATGGCTGGCGCCACGGCTTCGCCGAGCCGAAAGGCGCGCCGCATCACGAAAGCCTCGGGAGCGAAGTGCTGTGACCACCAACGGCTTCCTCATCGTCCTGATGGGCTTTCTGTTCCTGTTCCTCGGCTATCTGGGCGTGCCGGTTGCGTTCGCCCTGATCGCTTCGGTGCTGCTCGTGACCATGTTCACCCCGGTGAGCCAGGCATCGATGATCGCGCAGGTCTTCAATGGCATGGACGTTGAAGCGCTGATGGCGATCCCGTTCTTCCTGCTGGTCGGCGACCTGATGACGTCCGCCAACGTGACGCAGCGCATGATCGTGCTGTCGCAGACCCTGGTCGGACACTTGCGTGGCGGCCTTGCACAGGTCGTGACGCTGTTCAGCATGTTCTTCGCCGGAATCTCCGGCTCGTCAGCCGCGGACGTCGCGGTTCTGACCCGGTCGGTCGCGCCGGAAATGACCCGTGAAGGCTACGACAAAGCCTTCACCGCGGCGCTGATCGCGGCTGCCGCCACGATGGCGAACCTGATCCCGCCCTCGATCATGGCGGTTGTCTATGGCGCGACCGGCAATGTTTCGATTGGCGGCCTTTTCCTCGCTGGTGTCGCGCCCGGCGTCCTGGTCGGGATCGGCCTCATGATCTACAGCCACTTTTTCGGTCCGGTCGGCATCAAACGCAAGCGCGCAACCTTCGGCCAGTTCGCCGAGGCGGCCAAGCAAGCCGCCATCCCATTGATGATTCCGATCATCATCATGGGTGGCATTCTCACCGGTCAGTTCACGCCGACCGAGGCCGGCATCATCGCGGTCGCCTACATCGTTTTCTTCGTCATTCCGTTCCTCAACGCCAGGCACCTGCCCAACCTGCCGCGCGACATGGCCATGACCGGCCTGCTCTATTCGATCCCGCTGATCACGATCGGCGCCGCTTCGGCGTTTGGCTGGATGCTCGCCTATCTGCGCGGCCCCGCGGTGGTGTCAGACTGGATTGCGCAGGCGGCCGGCGGCGACCCGCACCTGATCATGCTGCTACTGGTCGCTCTGTTCGTCGTCGTCGGCGATTTCATCGACGCCGTGCCGGCGATCATCATTTTCATGCCGCTGATCATCGACCTGACGAAAAACGCGGACATCAACGCCGTGCACATGGGCGCCGTCATCATCACCACGCTCGCCTTCGGCCTGATCACGCCGCCTTACGGACTTTGCCTGCTGATGGCGTCGAAATTCGTCGGCATAAAGTTTTCCCGCGCGATGGTCGCGTCGTTGCCGCTCTACGTCGTGTTCTTTGTGGCGATCGTATTCACGATCTATCTGCCGGACGTCGTGCTGTGGCTGCCGAAACAGCTGCTGCCGCAATCGGTCGGCTGCTTCCGCAATCCCAGCGGCGAAGGCTGGATCTGCCCCTAGTACAGCGGCGTCCCGGGAACGAACGCGTCGAACGCAGCCCAGAACTGCGCGCGGTACTGATCCTGCTCCTGCAGAATTTCGTGCTTGCTGCCCGGCAAGATGATGTGCGCGCCCGCAAGCAGGTTCGACGCAAAGCTTTCAATCGCCGGCGTTGAAACCACTTCGTCGGCGCCCGCGGCAACCAGCAAGATCGGCTGACGCAACGAGGCGGGGAAGCCCGGCAATTCAAAACGCTTCATCGCGCGCATCGCCGCATCGGCCCAGGCGATGGTCGGCCGGCCCAGCGCGAGCAGTGGCTCTGCTTCGATCACCGCGACGTTGCGCGCATAGCGCACCGGATCGGAGGTGAGTGTGTTGCCGAGAAAGTTATGGCGCGTCGGCGTCGGATCAGGACCTCGCACCGGAATGTATGCGGTACCGCGGCCGAGCAGGTTCAACATCCGCAATGCAAACGGCGCGATCCGCAGCAGCGAATGCCGCGGCAGTCCGATCATCGGCGCGCTCATCACCAACCGGTCGAACCAGCGCCGGCCTTCGTGGCATGCGCGCAGCAGGATCGCGCCACCCATCGAATGCGCGATCGCAAACAGCGGCGGCGGACAATCCGGCAGCACGACCTGTTCCATGAAGGTGTCGAGGTCGACGCCGTATTGATAGAAGTCGCGGACATAGCCTTTGCGGCGGTCGGACAGCGCACGGTCGGACAGGCCCTGCCCGCGCCAGTCCAGGATCGCCGCCGCAAAGCCGCGCGCCTGCAGATCGCGAACCGTCTCGAAATACTTCTCCGCGGACTCGCCGCGGCCCTGGAAAATGCAAACGGTGCCCTTGCGGCCGGCCGGCGGCGGCCAACGCACGTAGCGCAGGGTGACTCCGTCCGGTGTCTTCAGCGCCCCGACGACCGCGTTGGGAGGCGCCGGATTGGCGGGGATAGAGACGAGATCCATGCGGGGAAGCGGTTCCGAAGGGTTGCGCCTTATAGCAGGGCGGGTCGAGTGCTCAATCGCGGGCTAACTAATTGAAATTACGTGCGGAACTCAACCTTGCATCAGCAAAATCCTCACCCATATCGAGACTGCGCAGGCCAATGACGGCTGCGCACGGATGGTCCGGCCAGATGGCGGACCACCCGCATGTCGCTCAACTCGGAGGATATGCTTATGCGAACTTTCGACCTTACTCCCCTTTATCGTTCGACGGTCGGCTTTGATCGTCTGTTCGACATGCTCGACGGCGGCCTTGAGGCTGCGCCGGGCTACCCGCCGTACAACATCGAACGTACCGGCGAAAACGATTACCGCATTTCGGTCGCTGTGGCCGGCTTCGGTGAGCAGGACCTTTCGCTCGAAACGAAAGAGAACACCCTGACCATCAAGGGCGAGAAGCAGCAGCAGCAGAAGGAAGAGAAGAACGACAACGAGGTGCTCTACCAGGGCATCGCGGCCCGCGCTTTCGAGCGCGTCTTCCAGCTCGCTGATCACGTCCAGGTCAAGGGCGCCGCTCTCGAGAACGGTCTCCTGCACGTCGAGCTCGTGCGCGAGATCCCCGAAGCGAAGAAGCCCCGTCAGATCAAGATCGGCAATGGCGCTGCCAAAGCACAAGTGATCGACGCGAAAGCGGCCTAACGCGTTCAGGCGGTCTCCGTCTGAAACGTTTGGTTTGAACCTCCAAACGTCGAGCGCCCCGGTGAAAGCCGGGGCGCTCTTTTATTATTCGGTGTTGTCGGCAGTCATTGGCGGCGGCGGATCGGCGTTGCGCCAGCGCGGCGTCGGATAGATCGGCGTGAGACTTCCCGGTCCGACCGCGGCCGGCGGTGCGCTGAGAACGGCGCGCTTGGATTCATTTGCCGGCGGCGGCAACTCCGCGCGCGGGCGCGGCTTTTCAACCGCCGGCTTGACTAACGGCCGGCGCGGCTGCGTCCTGCGGCGTTCGATCTGCTCAAAGACCTCGTCATCGCTCATCGTATGAGCGGCTGGCGCGACGTGACGCGCATTGGCGTCCGGCACGCGGATGATGCGCGGATTGCTGTCGTAAATCACCACTTGCGCGCCGGCCGGCGCGGCAAGCAGCAGTGCGGCGAAAATTATGATGCAGCCGCGCACGACGAGCCTCAGCGCGACTTGGCGCGGAAGATCTGATCAAGCGAGATCGCGCCTGCGCCCTGCGACACCAGCACCAGCAGCAGCGCCGCCCAATACACGTGCGCGCTCCACAACATGTGCGGCATCACATGCAGATTGAGCAGTACCGTGAGGCCGAGCAACAGCAGCGCCGAGAAACGGGTGGCGAGACCGAGCACCAGCAGAATTGGCAGAACGAACTGCACGGCCGCAATCGTGTTGGCGACGATCAGCGGCGAAACTGACAGCAGCGACGAGAGCGCCGTATAGCTGCCGAGCACCTGCGTCTTCACCTGAAGCGGCACGATGATCGACAGATCGAAGCCGTAAAGCTGGACCGACATTTGCGGGCCGAGCGCGCGGGTCTGTCCATCGAAGAAAAACACGCGAGCCATCACCAGACGCAGGGCGAGACCAACCAGCGCATATGGCACGGCGTAGCGGCACAAAGTGGCGAAGGCATCGGCAAGGCGCGCCAGCACCGGCCGCGAGCTGCGCGCGGCCTTGCGCTTGGCTTCCGCGATCCGCGCGGCGCTTTTCTCCAACGCAGCGGCCACAGCCGGCGAAGGCTTCGGCAGCTCGGGCGTCGCGAGCGGAACGGCAGCGGGCGGCGGCACCAAAGTGGTCAGCCGGTCGGCCAGGCGCTGCATGGCCCCGGCGCCGTCCTTTGCCGGAATTGCCGGCGGCACCACACGTTGATTCATTGAATTGCTCCCCGTCCAGTTGGGAGCAAATTAGCTGGCGAGGCGCGCGCCGCAGCCAAATCCCGCGTTGACCATTAAACGGTTAAGGCTCGGATGCGGCTCAAGGTTTGCGGCCCTTCGCGCAACAAACGGTCGAAATCCCGCTATTTCCATAGACCGCGCTTGCGCGGACAGGCAAAATTTGGCACGTTTCTAAAGGACAGCATTGCTGTCCTAATTACGGGTGCGGCCGAGCGCCCCCGTAGAAGCAGCCCGCGAGCGCACACCGCAGGGCCGCCAAGAAAAGTTCGACCTCCTCGGCCGCAGCGCCTTCGGCGTTGCGGAGCGTAACGGGTACGCCGCGGTTAACACCGGGGCGAAGGGATAGAGATGAGCCGACGCCGGACCAGCAAGAGCGGCAAGCCGACGCATCGCAGCGTCGATGCCCGGCTGTTGTTCCGCGACAGCGCCGACCCGGGCACGCCGGCTGCGCACGGCCTTTACGATCCCGCACTCGACAAGGACTCCTGCGGTGTCGGCTTCATCGCCGACATCAAGGGCCGCAAGTCGCACAAGATCGTCCAGGACGGCTTGCAGATCCTCTGCAACCTCGAGCATCGCGGCGCGGTCGGCGCCGACCCGCGCATGGGCGATGGCGCCGGCATCCTGGTTCAGATCCCGCACAAGTTCTTCGCCAAGAAGGCGGGCGAGCTTGGCTTCACGCTGCCCGCGCCCGGCGAATATGCGATCGGCTACCTGTTCATGCCGCGCGACAACGAGTGGCGGCAGATCGTTCGCGACATCTACGTCCAGCTGATTTCGCGCGAAGGCATGGTGCTGCTCGGCTGGCGCGAAGTGCCGACCGACAATTCGACGCTCGGCGAGTCGGTGAAGCCGACCGAGCCGTGCCACATGCAGGTGTTCATCGGCAAAGGCAAAAAGAAGCTGAGCGAAGCCGAATTCGAACGCCGCCTCTACATCCTGCGCAAGGCGATCTCCAACGCGATCTACAAGCGTCGCGAGCGCCGCGTCGCCGATTATTATCCGGTATCGATCTCGTGCCGCACATTGATCTACAAGGGCATGTTCCTCGCCGATCAGCTCGGCGCCTATTACCCCGACCTGCACGATCCGGATTTCGAGAGCGCGATCGCGCTGGTGCACCAGCGCTTCTCAACCAATACGTTCCCGACCTGGTCGCTGGCGCATCCGTACCGGATGATCGCGCACAACGGCGAGATCAACACGCTGCGCGGCAACGTCAACTGGATGGCGGCGCGGCAGGCATCGGTGTCGTCGCCGCTGTTCGGCAAGGACATCAACAAGCTGTGGCCGATCTCCTACGAAGGCCAATCCGACACGGCGTGCTTCGACAACGCGCTCGAATTCCTGGTGCAGGGCGGCTACCCGCTCGCTCACGCCATGATGATGATGATTCCGGAGGCGTGGGCCGGCAATCCGCTGATGAACGAAGAGCGGCGCGCCTTCTACGAATACAACGCCGCGCTGATGGAGCCGTGGGACGGCCCCGCCGCGCATCGCCTTCACCAATGGCCGCCAGATCGGCGCCACGCTCGACCGCAACGGCCTGCGGCCGGCCCGCTATTTCCTGACCCGCGACGACCGCATCATCATGGCGTCGGAAATGGGCGTGCTGCCGATCGACGAGAAGGACATCGTCAAGAAGTGGCGGCTGCAGCCGGGCAAGATGCTGCTGGTCGATCTCGACGAGGGCCGGCTCATTCCCGACGAAGAGCTCAAGGCCGAGCTCGCCAAGAGCCATCCCTACAAGGACTGGCTCGCGCACACCCAGATCGTGCTGGAAGAGCTGCCGGACGCACAGAACAACACGCCGCTGTCGAACCTGCCGCTGCTCGATCGCCAGCAGATGTTCGGCTTCACCCAGGAAGACCTGAAGATCCTGATGACGCCGATGGCTTCGACCGGCGAAGAAGCGCATCGGCTCCATGGGCAACGACGCGCCGATCTCGGCGCTGTCGGACAAGCCGAAGCCGCTGTTCACCTATTTCAAGCAGAACTTCGCGCAGGTGACGAACCCGCCGATCGACCCGATCCGCGAAGAGCTCGTCATGAGCCTGGTCTCGATCATCGGGCCGCGGCCGAACCTGTTCGACCTCGAAGGCAGCTCGAAGACCAAGCGCCTCGAAGTGCGCCAGCCGATCCTGACCAACAACGACCTCGAGAAGATCCGCTCGATCTCCGAGATGAGCGACTCCCACTTCAAGTCACTGACGCTCGACATCACCTTCCCGTCCGAGCACGGCGCGACGGGCATGGGCTGGGCGATCGATCAGCTTTGCGAGCGCGCCGAGGAAGAAGTCCGCAACGGCGGCATCAACATCATCATCCTGTCGGACCGCAAGGCATCGGCCGAGCGCATGCCGATCCCGGCTTTGCTCGCGGTCGCGGCGGTGCATCATCACCTGATCCGCCAGGGCCTGCGCACTTCGGTCGGGCTTGTGGTCGAGACCGGCGAGCCGCGCGAAGTGCATCACTTCGCCTGCCTGGCCGGCTACGGCGCCGAAGCGATCAATCCGTACCTCGCCTTCGAGACGCTGCTCGCCATGAAGGGCGACCTGCCGCAGCCGCTCGAAGACAAGGAAATCATCAAGCGCTACATCAAGTCGATCGACAAAGGCCTGCTCAAGGTCATGTCGAAGATGGGCATCTCGACCTACCAGTCCTATTGCGGCGCGCAGATTTTCGATGCGGTCGGGCTCAAGCAAGCCTTCGTCGACAAGTATTTCACCGGCACCCACACCCGCATCGAAGGCGTCGGCCTCCCCGAGATCGCGGAAGAAGCCGTGCGGCGGCACAGCGCCGCGTTCGGCGAAGCGCAAATCTACCAGTCGATGCTCGATGTCGGCGGCGACTATGCCGTGCGCGTGCGTGGCGAGGACCACGTCTGGACCGCCGACACGGTGTCCGCGCCTGCAGCACGCGGTGCGCGGCAACTCGCCGGAGCAGTACCGCGACTTCGCCAAGATCGTGAACGATCAGTCCGAGCGGCTGCTGACCATTCGCGGCATGTTCCGGCTCAAGAATGCCGAAGAAGACGGCCGCAAGCCGATCCCGCTCGATGAAGTCGAGCCGGCCAAGAACATCGTGCGGCGCTTCTCGACCGGCGCGATGTCCTACGGCTCGATCTCGCGCGAGGCGCACACCACGCTCGCCATCGCGATGAACCGGATCGGCGGCAAGTCGAACACCGGCGAAGGCGGCGAGGAGTCCGACCGCTACAAGCCGCTGCCGAACGGCGATATCGATGCGCTCGGCGATCAAGCAGGTCGCCTCGGGACGCTTTGGCGTCACGGCGGAGTATCTCGTCAACTCCGACATGATGCAGATCAAGATGGCGCAGGGCGCCAAGCCCGGCGAAGGCGGCCAGTTGCCCGGCCACAAGGTCGACAAGACCATCGCCAAGGTGCGGCATTCGACGCCCGGCGTCGGCCTGATCTCGCCGCCGCCGCACCACGACATCTATTCGATCGAAGACCTGGCGCAGCTCATCTTCGACCTCAAGAACGTCAATCCGGCCGGCGACGTCTCGGTGAAGCTCGTGTCAGAAGTCGGCGTCGGCACGGTCGCCGCCGGCGTCTCCAAGGCGCGCGCCGACCACGTCACCATCGCCGGCTACGAAGGCGGCACGGGCGCGAGCTCCCCTCACCTCGATCAAGCACGCCGGATCCCCTTGGGAAATCGGCCTTGCCGAAACTCACCAGACGCTGGTCGCCAACCGCCTGCGCGGCCGCATTTCGGTGCAGGTCGACGGCGGCCTTCGCACCGGACGCGACGTTGTCGTCGGTGCGCTGCTCGGCGCCGACGAATTCGGCTTTGCCACCGCGCCGCTGATCGCGGCCGGCTGCATCATGATGCGCAAGTGCCATCTCAACACCTGCCCGGTCGGCGTCGCCACCCAGGACCCGCGTGCTGCGCAACCGCTTCAAGGGCCAGCCCGAGCACGTCATCAACTTCTTCTTCTTCGTCGCCGAGGAAGTGCGCGAGATCATGGCCGAGCTCGGCTACCGCAGCTTCGACGAGATGGTCGGCCAGATGCAGATGCTCGACCGCCAGAAGCTGGTCGAGCACTGGAAGGCCAAGGGCCTCGATTTCTCCAGGCTGTTCACCAGGCCGCAGGCCGCCAAGGGCACCGCGATCTTCAAGTGCGAGGCGCAGGACCACAAGATCACCGACATCCTCGACCGCAAGCTGATCGCGGAGTCGCAGGCCGCGCTCGATCGCGGCGCGCCGGTGCGGCTCTCGACCACTATCCGCAACGTCGACCGCACCGCCGGCGCGATGCTGTCGGGCGAAATCGCCAAGCGTTACGGCCATGAGGGCCTGCCGGACGGCACCATCCATGTGAAGCTTCACCGGCACCGCCGGGCAAAGCTTCGGCGCCTGGCTCGCGCACGGCGTCACCTTCGAGCTCGAGGGCGACGCCAACGACTATGTCGGCAAGGGCCTGTCGGGCGGCCGCATCGTGATCCGCCCGCCGGCGCAATCCGGCATCGTGCCGGAGGAATCGATCATCGTCGGCAACACGGTGATGTACGGCGCCATCGCCGGCGAGTGCTACTTCCGCGGCGTCGCCGGCGAGCGTTTCGCCGTGCGCAACTCCGGCGCCATCGCGGTGATCGAGGGCGCGGGCGACCACTGCTGCGAATACATGACCGGCGGCGTCGTCGTCGTGCTCGGCAAGACCGGCCGCAACTTTGCCGCCGGCATGTCGGGCGGCATCGCCTATGTGCTCGACGAGGACGGCACGTTCGAAAGCCTGCTGCAACATGGCGATGGTCGAGCTCGAGCCGATGCCGGACGAAGAGGCCATCGCCGAGCGCGAATATCGCCGCAGAGCTTGAGACCAGCGGCCGCGTCGACATCATGGCAGACCTGACGTCGGGCGACGCCGAGCGGCTGCACAGGCTGATCAGCAATCACGCGCGCTACACCGGCTCGAAGCGCGCCGCCGACATCCTTGCCGACTGGACAACGTTATTGTCGCCAAATTCCGCAAGGTCATGCCGGTCGAATACCGCCGTGCGCTCGCCGAGCTGGCGAAGGAGAAGCCGCCGCAATGCAGGCCGCGGAGTAGTATGGGTAAGATCACCGGCTTTCTGGAAATCGAACGCGACGATCGCGACTACCAGCCGGTCGCGGAGCGCGTGAAGCATTACCACGAGTTCGTGCTGCCGCTTCCCGAGAAGGAGGTGCGCGAGCAGGCCGCGCGCTGCATGGATTGCGGCATCCCGTACTGCCACGGCACCAATGTCGTCACCAACGCGCCGACCGGCTGCCCGGTGAACAACCAGATTCCGGACTGGAACGACCTCGTCTATCGCGCCCAACTGGGACGAGGCGGCGCGCAACCTGCACTCGACCAACAATTTTCCGGAAGTCACCGGCCGCGTCTGCCCGGCGCCGTGCGAAGCATCCTGCACGCTCAACATCGACGACAATCCGGTCACCATCAAAACCATCGAATGCGAGATCGCCGACCGCGCCATCGCGCAAGGGCTCAAGCCGCAGCAAGCGCTGGATCGCACCGGCAAGAGCGTCGCCGTGGTCGGTTCAGGCCCGGCCGGCATGGCCTGCGCGCAGCAGCTCGCCCGCGCCGGCCACGACGTCCACGTCTATGAGCGCTGGGCCAAGGCCGGCGGCCTGCTGCGCTACGGCATCCCCGACTTCAAGATGGAGAAGATCCACGTCGACCGCCGCGTCGCGCAGATGGAGGCGGAAGGCGTGCAAGTTCCACTACAACGCGCATGTCGGCGTCGACATGCCGGTCGGAAGAGCTGGTCAAGGATCACGACGCGATCGTGCTGACCGGCGGCGCCGAAAAGCCGCGCGACCTGCCGATCCCCGGCCGCGAGCTCGACGGCATTCACTTCGCGATGGACTTCCTGCCGCAGCAGAACCGCCGCGTCAGCGGCGAGCCGCTGGGCGACGCCAATGCCGATCCTCGCCGCCGGCAAGAAGGTCGTGGTGATCGGCGGCGGCGACACCGGCTCCGACTGCATCGGCACCTCGATCCGCCAGGGCGCGGTCTCGGTCGTCAATCTCGAAGTGATGCCGCAGCCGCCGGAGCACGAGAACAAGGAGCTGACCTGGCCGAACTGGCCGCTGAAGCTGCGCACCTCGTCGAGCCATGACGAAGGCGCCGAGCGCGACTTCGCCGTGCATCACCACGAAGTTCTCCGGCGAGAACGGCCGGGTGAAGAAGCTGCATTGCGCGCGCGCCGACGCGAAATTCCAGCCGATGCCCGGCACCGAATTCGAGCTCGAGGCCGATCTCGTGCTGCTCGCCATGGGCTTCGTCAGCCCGGTGCACGAGGGCATGCTGAAGTCGCTCGGCGTCGCGCTCGACGGGCGCGGCAATGTCAGCGCCGACACGTCCCGCTATCTCAGCTCGGTGCCGAAGGTGTTCGCCGCCGGCGACATGCGCCGCGGCCAGTCGCTGGTCGTGTGGGCGATCCGCGAAGGGCGGCAATGCGCCCACGCGATCGACAAATTCCTGATGGGAACGACCAGCCTACCGCGCTAGCGCGGTTCGCTCTCTGGGCAGGCAGCGCTCGACCGGCCGCAGATCGGCAGACCCGGAGCGCTCGAAATAAATGCCGTGCTCAAAGCCGTGCACCGCGACGAAATCGAGCTTCGGATTGCCCAATCCCTCGGCGATCCGCTCCAGCGTCTCGGCATCGAGCGGGTCACTCTCCAGCGTATCAAATAAGCCCATCGCGGTGATGGTCATCGGCATCTCGGCCTGGATGTCGGCTCTCGCCCGCCGCTCCGATTCGGCGAGATGAAAACTACCATTGGACTGGGCACCGGGACGCAAACGGATCCCGAGACGCAAGCCGCACCTTGGTGACGATCCGCGCCACCCCTCCCGGCGAGCACGTCAGTTGCACCGCGCGGCGGGAGAGCAGGATGCCGTCGCTGGCGATCAAGATGGAACGATCGCCATCTCTCCCGGCCGAGACAACACTTCTGAAATAGAAATCGACAAGCAGCGTTGCGACACTGACGGCGGCAACGCCAACCACCAGCCATCTTGCAGGCTTCAACGTTCCCGCCCGTATGTCAGCGGAACAGCCCGAACGGGCCCGTGGGCCGCTGCTGCTGCGGCGGCTGGCGGCCGGGTGGCGGTGCGCGGCCGCTGATCTTGCTGCTGGGCCGAGGTCGCGCCCGGCCCGGTGCGGGTCCCGGTTCGCTGATCCGGCGTTTGCCGCCGCGCATCCGGCTGGGTGCCCGGCTTCGGATCGCGCGCGGCTTCTCGGGTCTTTGATGGGTCCGCACGCGCCGGAGCCGCGGCTGCCGCCGCCGGCGGCTCGGCAACCGCCGCGGCAGAAGCGTCACCACCACGCGGCCAACGGAAATCGTCGGCGCGGCCAGGCGCAGCCGGCACCGGCTCACCCTTGACCAGAACCCGGGCAGCGGTGGCGTCGGAGTGAATTGGCGCCGTCCCGCGGCCGCCGAGCAATTCGTCGCCGCCTGAAGTCGACGCGGTCAGCGAGACGACGGGGCCGGCGGCAGGACGCGCGGCCGGCTCGTTCGGCGCACTTTGCAGTTGCGGTCCGCCCGGCGAGGGCATCGCCATCGGCAGCGAGCGGTTCGACATGAAGCGGCGCAATTCGCGCTCGACAAAATGCGCGAGCTTGCGGGCGCCCTGCTTGGTAAAGTGAACGCCGTCGCCCGCGCGCAGGCGGCGAGGCTGGCCTTCGAAGTCGGGGCCCTGATAGGTGAACTTGCCGGCCTCGTCGACAAAGCCGTCCCATATATCGACATAAAGGACGCCGTTTGCTTCGGCGCGCGCGCGATAGAGCTGGTTGAGATATTGCGCGTCGGCGGTCGAGCGCGTGCCGCGGATCGGCGGCAAGCCGACCCAGATCACCGGCGCGCCCTTGCTCTTGAGCGCGGCGATCGTCTCGTCGATGCGCTTGGTATAGATCTGCTCCCAGCGCTCGCTGCGGAATTCCACCGAAGACCCGCCGCCGCGTTGCGGCTCAGGCGCGACGATCGCTTCGTCGTCGTCCTGCTGCCGAGTTTCGGTCTGCGCGGTCTGCTCGCCCTGCCCGGCTTGCGCCGGCTGCGCTGGTTTAGCTGGCTCGTTTTTCTTGCGGTCGGCCGCGGTCTCGCGGATCGCCTGGCGGTCATTGGTGCCAAGCATCATCACCACGACGTCGGTCCTGTCCTTGGCGAGCAGCTCGCGCGCCACGCGCCACCAGTCGAGGTCGGTGCGCGCTTCGTAACGGAGCAGGCCGGAATAGGTCTTGTGGCGGCGCTGGATGCCGATCTCAGGCGCGTCGGCGAAGGCTTCCTCGAGGCCGTAAGCCAGCCAGTCGGCCATGGCGTCGCCCATCACCATCACGCTGGTGGTGGGCGTGGTGTCGGACTTTTTGGCGCTCGGTGCGCGCGAATAATCGCCGCTCGATTCACCACCGGAGAATTCACGCGACCGCTGCTGGTAGTAACCTCCGCCGCCGCCGAACAGCGAGCCGAAGAAGCCGCCGCCACCACCGCCGCCGTAATAAGAGCGCTGGGCCGATGCAGGCATCGCGGTCATGAGCGCGCCAGCGAGCAAAACGCCCGCCAGTACCCAATGCGAAAGGCCGTTCTTGCGCGACATATGAATCTCCGCGTGCAGTCAAACTAGCATGCGGAACGTGTCAACTTGAAGGTCGCGTGCCAAAACCCTTAACGGGTGCGCAGTTTCTCGAGCACTGTGGACGACGCAAAGCCATCCGGAACATGGCCGTGCCTGGCCTGGAATTCGCGGATGGCCGCCCTTGTGCGGGCGCCCAACTGACCGTCCGGCTCGCCGACCTGGTAGCCCTGCCGGACCAGGTGTTGCTGCAATTCGAGCCGCTCACCGCGTGACAGGACGCGCTCGTAGCGCGGCCAGGCCTGCGCCAATGCAGGCCCGCCTCGCAGGCGGTCGGACAGATAGCCGATCGCCAGCGCGTAGGCCTCGGCCGGATTGTATTTCATGATGACGCGGAAATTGTTGAGCATCAGAAAGCCGGGACCCTGCACCCCGGCAGGCACCAGGAGATAAGCGCGGTCACTCATCCGCGGGAATGCTTTGCCGTTCGGCCGGGTGATGCCGCGTTTGACCCAGTCCTGAATCGAGAGGACGTGATCCTTGTCGGCGATACGAAAATCGAAATTCGCCGGCACCACGACTTCGTAGCCCCAGGTCTGACCCCTGATCCAGCCATCCTGATGCAGGTTGTTGGCGGTCGAGCCGAGCATGTCGGCGACCGAGCCGACAATGTCACGCTTGCCGTCGTGGTCGAAGTCGACGGCATATTTCTTGAACGTCGTCGGCATGAACTGCGTGGGGCCGAATGCGCCGGCCCACGAGCCGGCCAGATGATCGGGCTTCACGTCACCACGATTGAGAATTTCGAGCGTCGCAAGGAATTCCTCGCGGAAGTACGCCTGCCGCCTGCCGACACAGGCGAGCGTTGCGGTCGAGCGGATGACAGGCCGCTCGCCGATCTGCGTGCTGTAGAGACTCTCGACGCCCCAGAACGCCGTCAGGGTGAAGCGATCGACGCCATAGGTTTTCTCCACCGCGTCGAATATCGCGCTGTGCTGGGCGATGAGCGCCTTGCCCTTCTCGATCCGGTCTTCGGTGACCAGGATGTCCAGGTAGTCCCAGAACGACTTGGTGAACTCCGGCTGATTGTCGAGCAGATCCATGATCCGCAAGTCCGGCGTAAGGTCCTTGGTCGCTTTGATGAAGGTCGCGTGCGAAATATGCCGGCGCTGGGCGGCCGGCCAAAGGCCCGCAAGGCAGTGCTGGAAGTTGGCCGCATCGGCGCGGATGGCTTCAGCCGTCATCTGGGGATGACCTGACCCGCCGGATTCGCCGCTCCAGGGCGGCGGCGGTGAGCCCGGTGCAATAGCGCCGGTCGACTGCGCGCCGGCAGGCATAGCGCCGAGCGCAACAAGAACAGCCGCCGTCGCTAAGGCCTGTCGCATATCTCTCCTCGTCCCAGCCTAGTCGTGATCAGATAATGTTGCGACCGCGTTAATCGTTGCAGATATAGGAATGCTAGACCTCACGCCGCCAGCGTGCTTTTGAACACCAAACGCCCTGCATTCGACATGACTCGCATCCGCAAAGCCATATTCCCGGTCGCCGGCCTTGGAACACGCTTCCTGCCCGCCACCAAAGCCATGCCCAAGGAAATGCTGCCGGTCGTGGACCGGCCGCTGATCCAGCACGTGGTCGACGAGGCGCGCCAGGCCGGCATCGAGCATTTTATCTTCGTCACCGGCCGCAATAAGGCGGTGATCGAGGACCACTTCGACCGTCAGTTCGAGCTCGAAGGCACGCTGAAGGAACGCGGCAAGACGCCGGACCTCGCGCTGCTGATGGAAGACCTGCCGGAACCGGGCACGACGAGCTTCACCCGCCAGCAATCGCCGCTCGGCCTCGGCCATGCCGTGTGGTGCGCGCGCGAGCTGGTCGGTCATGAGCCGTTCGCGCTGCTCTTGCCCGACGTGCTGGTGCAGCACAGCAAGGGCTGCATGGCGCAGATGATCGAAGCCGCGAACGGGCTCGACGCCAAGGCGAACCTGATCGCGGTCGAGGAAATCCCGCGCGAGAATGTCGGCAAGCTACGGCGTGGTCGGCGTCGGCAAGACGCAGGGCAAGGCATTCGAAATCACGTCGATGGTCGAGAAGCCGAAGCCCGCCGAGGCGCCGTCGAGCCTGATCATCACCGGCCGCTACATCCTGCAGCCGGAGATATTCGACATCCTCGACAAGCAGAGCGCCGGCGCGGGCGGCGAAATCCAGCTCACCGACGCGATGAAGACGCTCGCGACCAGGCAGCCGTTCTACGGCGTGAAGTTCGAAGGCCGCAGCTTCGATTGCGGCTCGAAGATCGGATTTCTCACCGCCAATGTCGCCTATGCGCTCGAGCGCAAGGATCTTGGGCCGCAGGTGCGCGCCGAGCTCAAGAAGCTTCTGGACGGCAAGTAGCTCAGTACTGCCAGCGCAGCCCGGCGAGGAAAATGTTGGCGCTGTAATTGTTGCCGGAGAAGCTGGAGTCCAGCCATTCGTGGCGGTACTCGCCCTTGAGCTGCCAGTTGCGGTCGATCTTGTAGGTGACGCCGGCGCCGAGATAGTAGCGATTGTCGGTGCGCTCGGAGCCGACATAGTCGTCATTGCCGTAGCCGGCCTTCGCAAAGCCGATCAGCCAGCGGCGGAAGGCGTGCTGAACCTCCAGGCCGACGTCGCGATAAAGGATGCCGGAGACGCCGACCACGTTGGACTCGCCCACGGTCGATGAAGCGGTGAGCCGCACATTGGTGAGAGCGGTTGCGGTCCATAACAGCGATGCATTGCCGATGAAGCCGCCGAGCGGCTCGAGCCGCGGGTCTTCATACGTGCGGTAGGTGTAGCCGACCGCGATTTCGCCGGTGAGCAGACGGCTCAATTCGAACGTGCTGCCGACCTTGCCGGTGAGGCCGTCGGAATCGCGCCGGAAGCCCTGGAAATCGACCGGCAAATCGTGCTTTCGGGTGTCGGCCTGCACTTCGACAAACGGCGTCACGCCGGGACGAAGCTCGTAACCGGCGCGGCCGATCACGGCATATTGGTTGTAGTTGCGATCCTCATTGCTCGCGGTCGTGCCGTCCACCAGCTCGGAGTTCTGATAGACGGTGCGCTCGACCGCGCCTTTCACAGAGAGATCGAGCCGGTTGAATTTGTGGCCGAGCCCGGCCGAGCCGCCGAAGGTCGCGTAGACCGGCAGCTCCGCGAGACCGGCCTGCAGGTTCGGGACTGTTCGGATTGTCGGTGGAGACAAGCAGCTTTGTGTCGAGATCGATGCGGGTGTCACGCGTGACGTCGATGCGGCCGTCCGCCTTGGCATTGACGTAAGGCCGGTTGAGCGACGGCACTTCGTCCGGCGAGTACCAATTGTAGCTGCCGCGCAGGTCCGCCTTGAATTCGTGCCGCGTCCAGTCGGAGCGCATCTTCAGCTCCGGCGCGACGGTGAAGAGCTTTGCGCCCGAACCGTTGGGCTCGCGCTCGGGATTGGAGTCGTAGCCGGCGATCAGCTCAATCGCCGGATAGTACAAAAGTCCGCCGGCGCGATAGCCGAGCGGCTCATAGGGATCGAGCGGCGGCTCTTTCTTTTTCGGGCGCGGCGGCCGGGGCTGCGTGCCGAGCGCAACCGGCGGCTGGCCCGGCCGGCCGGATTGCGCGAAGGCGCTGGTTGCCGGTGCGGTGGTGGACGCCGGCGCGCGCACCGCCGTTGTCGCGACGGGCTTCGCTGGCGTTAGCGGCGTGAATGGCGCGGGCAAACCTGGCGCGGTCTTGCGCTCGACGGCAGCGCCCGTCGGCGGTGGCGTCGCGCTGCGTTTGGTATTCGCCGAATTGAAGCCGGTACGTCCCGCGCCCGACGCCGGCGGCGTTGGCGTTGGCGTGAACCTCGTCGTCTGCTTTGGCGGCGACGTTGGCGATTGCGGATCGAATTTTTGGTACGGCTTTTTCTTGTCGTCGGGCGGCGCAAGCGGATCGTAGAGCGACGGTGATGTTGGCGGCAGAGTCGTCGTCTGCGCGGCCGCACGCTCCGCGCACAGCATCGCGCCGCCGACCAGCAGCGCCAGCGCGGGAACTTGGATGCGGATGCGCGGCAACCCTGTACGTCCTTCCTTTCGCGCGCGAGCGCGAGCCGACATGCCGCGACGCCGCGCAGCCGCGGGAAGCGGGCGCGCCGGCCGGCAAGTTTTGGTTAACGGAGTTAAAAAGGTTATGGTTAACGGGACGTTGATCCCCGGCCGCTCCACCACTGCGGGTCGTGGCGGGCTATAATCCGTGCTAGCCGAGGGCCCCAAAGCCCAACATCCGGAACCAGATGGCGAAAACCAAGCCCGCCCAGCCCCAACACAACGATCAAGGCGCCCTGATTGCGTCCGCCGTGCGGGCCCTCGACGTCGAGGCCGGCGGGCTGAGCGCGCTCTCTGCCGCCCTGCATAACGGGCTGGGCGCCACCTTCGTCGCCGCCATCGACCTGATCCGCTCGAAGCCCGGCCGGGTGATCGTCACCGGCATGGGCAAATCAGGGCACATCGCCCGCAAGATCGCGGCCACCCTCGCCTCGACCGGCACACCCGCCTTCTTCATCCACGCCGCCGACGCCGGCCACGGCGACCTTGGCATGATCGCGCCGGACGCCGACGTCATCATGGCACTGTCCTGGTCGGGCGAGACGGCCGAGCTCAAGAGCCTGATCGAATATTCGCGCCGCCACAAAGTGAGCCTGATCGGGATCACCTCGAAGACCGACTCCACGCTCGGCAGCGCAGCCGACGTCACCTTGGCGCTTCCGCGAAGCGCGCGAAGCCTGTCCCGCACAATCTCGCGCCGACCACCTCCTCGCTGATGCAGCTTGCGATCGGCGACGCGCTCGCGATCGCGCTACTCGAGAGCCGTGGCTTCACCGCCGCACAGTTCGGCAACTTCCATCCGGCCGGCCGGCTCGGCGCCATGCTCAAATACGCGCGTGACATCATGCGCAGCGGCGACGAAGTGCCTCTCGTTCAGGCCGGCACAAAGATGTCGGACGCAATCGTCCAGATGTCCGCCAAAGGCTACGGGACTGTCGGTATCACCGACCCGCACGGCATGCTGATCGGGATCATCACCGACGGCGACCTGCGTCGCCACATGGGCCCGCAAATTGTTCACGGCGATCGTTGACGACATCATGACGCGCGACCCCAAAGTCGTTCCGCCCGATACGCTTGCCAGCGCGGCGCTGGAGATCTTCAATTCGTCGAAGATCACCGTGGCGTTCGTGACCGAAGGCCGGAAGCCGGTCGGGATACTGCGCATGCACGACCTGCTGCGCGCAGGCGTGGCTTAATTTTTTGCGCGTGATCTTGTCCGAAAACCGGCTTCCCACTTTTCGGGATCACGCGCTGAGCGGCAATAATCAGAGCCAGCCGCTCAATTCCCGCCGCACCACCGTCTCGATCACCTTCATCCCGCCTGCGCTGTCGTTGAGGCACGGGATCGCGGCGAAGTTTTCGCCGCCGTGCGCCTTGAAGATATCGGCGTTCTCCATCGCGATCTCTTCCAGCGTCTCCAGGCAGTCGGCGGTGAAGCCCGGCGTGATCACGGCGAGGTTCTTCACGCCGCTTTCGGCCAGCGCCTTCACGGTCACGTCCGTGTAAGGCTTGAGCCATTCGGCCGTGCCGAAGCGCGACTGGAAGGTGAGCCGCAATTGCTCGTGCGCTCATGCCGAGCTTCTCGCGCAGCAGCCGCGCGGTCTCCTCGCACTGGGCGCGATAGGGATCGCCCTTCTCGCACATACTCCTCCGGCATGCCGTGAAACGAGGCGAGGATGACATCCGGCTTGAAACTCAGGCTCGCCAGCGCCTCCTGCAGCGAGCCGGCGAGCGCATCGATATAGACCGGGTCGTCATACCAGGGCGCCGCGATGCGCACCGCCGGTTGCGCACGCATCGTGGCCAGCGCGTCGAACGCCTTGTCGGCCACCGTCGCCGTGGTCGCGGCGGCGTACTGCGGATAGAGCGGCACGACCAGAATGCGGTCGCAGCCGGCCTGCGCAAGCGCGTCGAGCCGCGAAGCGATCGACGGATTGCCGTAACGCATCGCCCAATCGACCACGAGCGCGATCGCTATTGAGCGAAGCCGCAAGCTTCTCCGCCTGCGCGCGCGTGATGGTCTTCAGCGGACTTTCATTGCGCTCGCGGTTCCAGATCTTGTCGTAGTCGCGGCCTTTGCGCGACGGCCGCACGCTCAGGATGATGACATTGAGGATGAGCCACCATTTGACGCGGTTCTCCTCGATCACGCGGCGGTCGGACAGGAACTCCTTGAGGTAGCGCCGCATCGACCAGTAGTCGGTGGCGTCAGGGGTGCCGAGATTGACGAGGAGGACGCCGATGCGGGACTTCGCGCTCATGCGCAGGTCTTAGCCGACCGGGCGCTCATCCGAAATGACTTTGCCGTCATTCGGCAGCGAACCGGGTGCGACAAAGGCGACGGAGCCCTTGAGCTTGGTCAGCGATTGCAGGCTCGCGGCGACTTCCGCTTCGAGCCCGCTGCCCGGAGACGCGCATTCCGCCTTGAGCGTCATGGCGTCCTGCTCATTCTCGCGCGAGACGACGAGCCGCAGCCGGCCGAGCTGCGGATGGCGCTTGCCGATGTCGGCGACCTGCGAAGGATGCACGAACATGCCCTTCACCTTGGCGGTCTGGTCGGCGCGTCCCATCCAGCCTTTGATCCGCATATTGGTGCGCCCGCACGGCGAACGGCCGGCCATCATCGCGGACAGGTCGCCGGTCGCGAGCCGGATCATCGGATAGTCGGGGTTGGCGGTGGTCACGACGACTTCACCGACCTCGCCATCGGCCACCGGCTCGCCGGTGCCCGGCTTCACGATCTCGACGATCAGGCTCTCGTTAATAACCATGCCTTCGCGCGCATCGCTCTCGTAAGCGATCACGCCGCATTCGGCGACGGCGTAACACTGCAAGCACTGAGACGCCCCGCTTCACAAGCTCGTCACGCAATGTGGCTGGCAGAGCCGCGCCCGCCACCAAGCGCGCGCTTGATCGATGAGATGTCCTTGCCGGACTTCTCGCCGGTATCGAGCAGGATCTTCAGGAAATCCGGCGTGCCGACATAACCTTGCGGCTTGTAGTGCGCGATGGCGTCGACCTGCTGCTCGGTGTTGCCGACCCCGCCGGGAATGACCGCGCAGCCGAGCGCAAAGGCGCCCTCCTCCAGGAAGTAGCGCGCCCGGCGTCAGATGATACGAGAACGAATTGTGCACGATGTCGCCGGCCCGGAAGCCCGCCGCAAACAGCGCGCGGGCGCAATTCGCGAAGTCCTGGCCGTGGCCTTCCGGCTCGAACAGCGCGCCCGGGCGACATTTGCAGGCGCTTGGCCTTGCCCGGCGGCGTGACGTTGAGGCCGCCGAACGGCGGATGCTCTTTCTGCAGCGCGGCGAGCGACGACTTGCGCAGCACCGGCAGCTTCGCGAGCGCCGCACGCGACGTGACGGATTTCGGATCGACGCCCTTGAGATGCCGTGCCCAGCCCGGCGCGGTCATGGCGCGCGCGATCAGCTCAGGCAGCTTCGCGAACAGCTCGCGCTCACGCTCCGCGGGGTCGCGGGTTTCCAGCGTGTCGTAATGGTTCGCCATTGATGATTACGCCAGCCAGCGCTTCCGCCGCCGGTAGTGCTTGCCGTCGCGGAACGACCTGCGCTTGCCGCCGGCGATGCCGAGGTAGAATTCCTTGACGTCCTCGTTCGCGGCCAACGACTTGGCGTCGCCGTCCATCACCACGCGGCCGTTCTCGAGGATGTAGCCGTAGCGCGCATATTTGAGCGCCATGTTGGTGTTCTGCTCGGCCAGCAGGATCGACACGCCCTCTTTCTCGTTGAGGCTGCGCACGATCTCGAAAATCTCCTCGACCACCTGGGGCGCAAGCCCCATCGACGGCTCGTCGAGCAAGACCATGTTCGGGCGCGACATCAGCGCGCGGCCGAGCGCGCACATCTGCTGCTCGCCGCCCGACGTATAGCCCGCGGTGGAGTCGCGGCGGGCCTTGAGCCGCGGGAAATAGGCGTAAACACGCTCAAGATCCTGCGCGATCGCCGCCTTGCCGTCGCGCCGGGTGAAGGCGCCGGTCATGCAGATTCTCCTCGACGGTCAGGTGCGCAAAGCAACGGCGGCCCTCCATCACCTGGATGCAACCGCGTGTCACCAGCGCATTCGGCGTGAGGCGGTGGACCTCCTCGCCATTGAGCAGGATCGAGCCTTTGGTGACCTCACCGCGCTCGCCGTGCAGAAGATTGGAAATTGCTTTCAGCGTCGTGGTCTTGCCGGCGCCATTGGCGCCGAGCAGCGCGACGATGCCGCCTTTCGGCACGGTCAGCGACACGCCTTTGAGGACGAGGATGACGCGGCTGTAGACGACTTCGATATTGTTGACGGAAAGGAACGCCTCCGCGGCTTTAGGCGCCGCCGCAGGCGAACCGGCCGTGACTGTTGCAGCCTGGCTCATCGTCAAACTCCAGACAAAAAAACGCGGGCCTCATTTTGCAACGAGGCCCGCGGCATTCCTTGGCGCTCAGCTCTCCTTCGAGCAGTCGCGCGCGGTGATCTTCTTCTCGGCCGCGTACTTGGCCGACTGCTCCTTGACCATCGGGATCGAGGATCGACAGGTCGGCCTTGTAGTAGTCCGAGATCACCTTCCACTCCTTGCCATCCCACTGCTGAACGCGGGCGACGTCCGCACCCTGGTGGTCCTGGCAGCTGAAGGCCATCGGCTGGATCATGCCCTCAAAGCCGAGCTCCTTGATGCGCGCCTCGGTGAGGTTGAGGTTCTCGAAGCCCCAGCGGATCTGCTCGCCGGTCATCGGCTTGTTGCCGTACTTCTTCATGGCGGTGCGGATCGCCTCGGTGCCGATCATCGAGTTGACCAGGCCGCGGTTGTACAGCACCTGGGCGTAGTCTTCCTTGGCGACCGACTTGCCCTTGGAGACGAGATTTTTGTCGAGGTCCTCGTGGACCTTGAACTTGCCGGCGCCGTGCTGAAGCATGAGCGCCTTGTAGCCGGTCGACTGATCGCCGGCGGGCGTCACGTCAGGCTCGGCACCCGACCACCACACGCCGATCATCTTGTCGCGCGGATAGCCGACCGCGGCCGCTTCCTTGATCGAGGTGGAGTTCATCACGCCCCAGCCCCACAGCAGCACATAGTCCGGACGGTCCTGGCGGATCGCCAGCCATTGCGACTTCTGCTCGACGCCCGGATGGGTGACCGGGATCCCCTTGAAGGTGAAGCCTTCTTTCGCGGCACGTGCTTCAAGCGCCAGGATCGGTTCCTTGCCGTACGGGCTGTCGTGATAGACGAGGCTGATCTTCTTGCCCTTGAGCTTGTCCATGCCGCCCAGCTCTTTGGCGATGTGCTGGATGGCGACGTCAGCCGCGGTCCAGTAGCTGCCGACCGCGACGAAATTCCACGGGAATACGGCGCCGTTGCGGCTCTCGGAGCGGCCATAGCCCATGGTGAGCAGCGGGATCTTGTCGCCCGGCACTTTCTCGGTCAGCGCGAAGGTGATGCCGGTGGACAGCGGCGAGAAGTAGCCGGCGCCGGTCGGGCCTTTGCTCTTCAGGCGCTCGTAGCACTCGACGCCTTTGTCGGTCGCGTAACCGGTCTCGCACTCTTCGTAGACCAGCTTGACGCCGTTGATGCCGCCGTCGCGCTCGTTGAGCAGCGTCCAGTAATCGGCGACGCCGTTGGCAAACGGCACGCCGTTCGGCGCGTACGGGCCGGTGCGATAGACCAGCGCCGGCAGGAACTGTTCCTGCTGTGCGAGCGCCGGCGCTGACACCGCGGCAGCGCCGAGACCGGCGGCCACGAGGCCAAGTATGACTTTCCTCATTCGTATCCTCCCTGTGTGCCCGGACATTGCCGGGGCCTCTGAAGCGTTTCTTGTTCTTGACCGGTGGCGCGCCGCTCCGCCTCGCCCGCCGGCACTTGTTAGCCAAGCCTAAGCCGTCAGTAGGGGTAAGGCCAGAGCCTCAACTTCTCCTTTGCCGTCAACCACAACCGGGCAAAGCCATGCGGCTCCACGATGAGAAGCCAGCAGATCAGCGCGCCCGTAATGATGAACACCAGCAGCGACACCGTCTCCACCGAGATCGGTATGCCGAGCGTGTGCGGCACCTGATCGAGCAGGATCGGCAGCACCAGGATGAAGGCTGCGCCGAGGAACGAGCCGAGGATCGAACCGAGCCCGCCGATGATGACCATGAACAGGATCTGGAACGAGCGGTCGATATTGAAGGCGAGCGGCTCCCAGGCGCCGAGATAAACAAAGGCCCAGAGCGAGCCGGCGATCCCCATGATGAAGGACGAGACCGCGAAGGCGGACAGCTTGGCGTACAACGGCCGGATGCCCATGAGCTCGGCGGCGATGTCCATGTCGCGCGTCGCCATCCACTGCCGGCCGATATTGCCGCGCACCAGATTCTTGGCGAGCAGCGCGATCACCGTCACAAAGGCGAGGCACAACAGATATTTGTCGAGCGGGCTGATGGCGTAGAAGCCGAAGAAACGCAGCTCCGGCGCGGTGACCGAGCCCGACGACGTGTAGTTGGTGAACCACTTTATGCGGATGAACAGCCAATCGAAGAAGAACTGCGCCGCCAGCGTCGCCACCGCGAGATAGAGGCCCTTGATGCGCAGCGACGGAATGCCGAACAAAATTCCGACAAAGGCCGCCATGAAGCCGCCGAGTATCATCGCGACGAATACCGGCAGCGGCGGAATGGACAGCGCGCCGATCACCACGCCGTTCGAAAATTTGTAGGCGGCGTAGGCGCCGATCGCCATGAAGGCGCCGGAGCCGAGCGAGAGCTGGCCGCAATAGCCGGTGAGGATATTGAGGCCGATCGCGGCGAGCGACAGGATCAGGAACGGGATCAGGATCGCGCGCAGCAGGTATTCGCCCTTGAACGGCCAGATTTGATAGACGTCGAGGATCGGCACGCCGATGAAGGCGATGGCGAGCACCACATAAAGCGCGATGCGGTCCTGGCGGATGGGGAAGATCCCCATGTCCTGGGCGTAGCTTGTCTTGAACTGGCCGACCTCGCGGTAGAGCATTGGTCGCTACGCTCCCGTTCTTAAGAGGCGCATGATCTGACCCGAAAACCGGTGCCCACTTTTCGGGATCATGCGCTACACCCGCTCGATGATGCGTTCGCCGAACAGGCCCTGCGGCCGCATCAGCAGCACGACCAGCGCGAGCACGTAGGCGAACCAGTACTCGATGCCGCCGCCGAGAAACGGCCCGAGATAGGCCTCGGCGAGCTTTTCACCGGCGCCCACGATCAGCCCGCCGACGATGGCGCCCGGCACCGAGGTGAAGCCGCCGATGATCAGCACCGGCAGCGCCTTCAGCGCCAGGAACGTGATCGAGAACTGCACGCCGAGCTTGGTGCCCCAGACAGTGGCGGCGACAAGCGCGACCAGGCCGGCGACCAGCCAGACAATGAACCAGATCCAGTTGAGCGAGATGCCGACCGATTGCGCGGCGGTGTGATCGTCGGCCACGGCGCGCAGCGCGCGGCCGGTCTTGGTCCACTGGAAGAACATCGCCAGCAGAACAACCAGCACCGCCGCGATCATTCCGCCCCACACGTCGATCTTGCTGACCAGAAGGCCGCCGTCGAACATCTTGTCGAGCACGAACCACGCATCACCCGGGAACAGCGGCAGCGGATAGACGTCGCGCCGAAGATCATCTGCGCCGCACCCTCGATGACGAAGGTGACGCCGATCGTCGCCATGAACAATGTCAGGCCGTCCTGATTGGCGAGCGGCCCGAGCACGAAGCGCTCCACGATCCAGGCGGTCAGCGCCATGATCACGCCGGCGAATACGAGCGCGATGAGGAGCGCGCCCCAGAACGGCAAGCCCTTCGCCACCATCAGATCGAGCGAGCGCACCAGCGCGAGGCCGGCGAGCAGCACCATCGCGCCCTGCGCGAAATTGAACACGCCGGAGGCCTTGAAGATCAGCACGAAGCCGAGCGCGACCAGCGAATAGAGCACGCCCGCGAGCAGGCCGCTGATCAGCACTTCGAGAAACTGACCGAGCGCCAGCATCAGTGTGCAACTCCGAGATAGGCGTCGATCACCGCCTGGTCGCTCTTCACCTGATCCGGCGTGCCGTCGGCGATCTTGACGCCGTGGTCGAGCACGACCACGCGGTCGGACAGATCCATCACCACGCCCATGTCGTGCTCGATCAGCGCGATGGTGGTGCCGAAGTGGTCGTTGACGTCGAGGATGAAGCGCGACATGTCCTCCTTCTCCTCGAGGTTCATGCCGGCCATCGGCTCGTCGAGCAGCAGCAGATCGGGCTCCATCGCGAGCGCACGGCCGAGCTCGACGCGCTTCTGCAGGCCGTAGGGCAGCCGGCCGACCGGCGTCTTGCGGATCTGCTGGATCTTGAGGAAGTCGATGATCTCCTCGACGCGGCGGCGATGCTCGACCTCCTCCTGCAGCGCCGGGCCGACGCGCAGCAACTGCCAGAAGATGTCGCGCTGCATCTTCAGCGTGCGGCCGGCCATGATGTTGTCGAGCGCGGTCATGCCCTTGAACAACGCGACGTTCTGGAAGGTGCGCGCGATGCCGCCCTGCGCCGCGTCGTACGGGCGCATCTTGCGGCGCGTCTTGCCCTTGAAGGTGATGCGGCCCTGCTGCGGCGTGTAGAAGCCGTTGATGACGTTGAGCATCGAGGTCTTGCCGGCGCCGTTCGGGCCGATGATGGCGCGGATCTCGCCCTTGCGGATGTCGAAGGAGACGTCGCTGATCGCCTTACGCCGCCGAAGCGCAGCGAGACGTTCTCGACCGAGAGCAGCATCTCGCCGGCGGCGATGTCGGGACTCGCAAGCCGGCGCTCTCATGCGGCCGCCTCCAGCACCGGCCGCGTCACCGGCTCGGTCGCAATGTCGCGATCTTCACCCGGGCGCTGATATGGCCCTTGCGGCCGTCCTCGAAGGTGACCTCGGTCGAGATGTCGGCTTCCTTCGAGCCGTCATAGAGCGCCTTGATCAGCGGCGCGTAACGCTCGGCGATGAAGCCGCGGCGCACCTTCTGCGTGCGCGTCAGCTCGCCGTCGTCGGCGTCGAGCTCCTTGTGCAGGATCAGGAAGCGCCTGATCTGCGCGCCCGCCATCACCTTCTCCTCGGCGAGCGAGCGGTTCACCTCTTCGACGTGCTGCTCGAGCATGTCGTAGACGACGCGGATGGCCGGCGAGCTCCTGATAGGAGCCATAGACGACGTTGTTGCGCTCGGCCCAGCTGCCGACCGCGGTGAGATCGATGTTGAGCATCACGCAGACGAAGTCGCGCTTGTCGCCGTAGGCCACCGCCTCGCGGATGTTGGGATAGAACTTGAGCTTGTTCTCGATGTATTTCGGCGCGAACAGCGTGCCGTCGTTGAGCTTGCCGACATCCTTGGCGCGATCGATGATCTTCAGATGCCCGGTCTTCGGATCGAAGAAGCCGGCATCGCCGGTCTTCACGAAGCCGTCCGGCGTCATGGCTCTCGGCGGTCTTCTCCGCGTCCTTGAAATAGCCGACGAACATGCCGGGCGACTTGAACAGCACCTCGCCGTTCTCGGCGATGCGGATGTCGACGTCGGGCTGGGCTTGCCGACCGTGTCGGCGTAGATCTCGCCGTCCGGCTGCGCGGTGACGTAGAGGAAGGCTTCGGTCTGGCCGTAGAGCTGCTTCAGATTGAGCCGAGCGAGCGATAGAAGCGAGAACAGATTTCCGGCCCGATCGCCTCGCCCGCGGTATAGGCGACGCGCACGCGCGAGAGGCCGAGCACGTTCTTGAGCGGGCCGTAGACCAGAATCTCGCCGAGCGCGTAGAGCAGCCGCCCGCCGAGCGGCACGCTCTCGCCGTTGAGGATCTTCTCGCCCATAGCGCGCGCGCCACGCCGATGAAATAGTGGAACATGTCGCCGCTTGAGCGCAGCCGGCATCCTCCATGCGGATCATCGACTCAGCGTCAGCAGGTTCTCGAACACGCGCGGCGGCGCGAAAGCAGAAGGTCGGTGCCGATCTCGCGCGATCCTGCATGACGGTCTCGGCCGCTTCCGGACAGGCGACGCAGAAGCCGGCGACATAGCGACTGCGCATAATTGAGATAGATGGTCGCCGACCCAGGCGAGCGGCAGATAGGCGAGCGCCTCGTCGCTTGTCGGTGAGCTTGTCGAATGTCGACCGTTGTCGGCGGCAGCATGATGACAGCCGATCGTCGGTCAGCACCACGCCCTTGGAGCGGCCGGTCGTGCCCGACGTGTAGAGAATGATCGAGAGGTCGGAGCCCTTGCGCCGCCGTCGATCTCGCGATCGAGCCAGCCGCGCGACAGCGCCGGGCTCGCGCCGCGAGCGTCTCGCGGCCGATCTGCGATGCACGTCGTCGATCGCACTGCAGGCGGCGCGTGATCGTAGTCGCGCAGGCCGCGCGGCTCGTCGTAGACGCATGTGCTCGAGCTTCGGCAGCCGCTCCGGCGACCGACATGATCTTGTCGACCTGCTCCTGATCCTCGACCACGGCAAAGCGCGACCTCGGCATGGTCGAGCACATAGGCCATCTCGTCGGCGACCGCGTCGGCATAGACCGGCACCGGAATGGCGCCGAGCATCTGCGCCGCCATCATCGACCAGTAGAGCTTGCGGCCGGTTGGTGCCGACGATGGCGACCGTGTCGCCGCGCTTGAGGCCGAGCTCGGGCAGAGCCGAGCGGCATAGGCGCGCACCTCCTCGAGCACCTCGCGCCCAGGTCCAGGTCTGCCAGATGCCGAGATCCTTGTGCCGCATGGCCGGACGCGCGCCGCGTAACGTCGGCGCATTGCGGATCAGCAGCTTGGGAAACGTGTCCGGCAGCGCCGCGTCGGTCGCCACGGCCGTCCTCCCACGTCTGCATGCGCCCGAATCCCCCGTGGCGCGCCACGGCCCCTCGCCGCCTTTCACCGGCGGTCTGTTGTCAACGCATATGAAAACAGGCTGCGCCAGGCGGGTCAAGCCTGCGCGAAGGCTGGCTATTCGAGCCGAAGCGAGGCCGGCTAAGGCTATTCCGCCGCCTTGAGCATCGGCGCGGCGCCGCGCGCGGAACTGCTCGAGCAGCGCAGCCTCGTCGGCCTTGGCGGCCTTGAGATGGCGCTGCTTGACGTGGCCGAAGCCGCGGATCTTCTCCGGGATGGCCGCGAGCGCCGACCGCGAGCGTGATGATTTGCCGGCGTCAGCTTGGCGAGATCTCGTCGAGCATCGCCTCATAGTCGGCGATCAGCTTGCGCTCGGTGCGGCGCTCGGTCGGTGTAGCCGAACGGATCGAACGGCGTGCCGCGCAGGAATTTGAATTTCGCGAGCAGCGCGAAAGCCGACAGCATCCACGGGCCGAATGTCATCTTCCTCGGCTCGCCGGTGCGCCTTGTCCCGTGCGCGCGAGCAGCGGCGGCGCGAGATGGAATTCGAAGCGCAGCTGCTCGCCGTCGAAGCTCGCGGCTTCACCTGCTTGACGAAGGAGCCGTCGGTATAGAGCCGCGCGACCTCGTACTCGTCCTTGTAGGCCATCAGCTTGAACAGATAGCGCGCGACCGCCTCGGCGAGCGCCGGTCTTGCCGGGCGCGCGCGTCGCTTCGGCCGCTCGCGCCTTCTCGACCAGGCTGCGATAGCGCGCCGCATAGGCCGCGTTCTGATAATCGGTGAGGAACTCGACGCGGCGCTCGACCATCTCGTCGAACGACTGCGACAGCTCGCGCGATCGCTGCGTCGCTTCCGGCGCGGGCTTGACCAGCGCCTCGACCGCGGCCGGATCGAGCGCGGCGCGGCGGCCCCAGCGGAACGCGGCGAGGTTCATCGCCACCGCTTCGCCGTTCATCTCGATCGCCTGCTCGATCGCATCCGCCGAGAGCGGCAGCGCGCCGAGCTGATAGGCGTAGCCGAGCATGAACATGTTGGCGCCGATCGAATTGCCGAGCAGCGCGGTCGCGAGCCGCGTCGCGTCGACGAAATGCGCTGTTGTCGCTGCCGGCGGCGGCGGTGATGGCGCGCTTGAGCCGCTCGGTCGGCAGCGAGAAATCGGCATTGCGGGTGAAATCGCCGGGCAGGAATTCCGCGGTGTTGACGATCATCTCGGTCGCGCCGGGCTTGACCGCGCCAGCACCTTCTTGTTGCCGGCCACGACGATGTCGCCGCCGAGCACGAGATCGGCGCCGCCCGCGGCGACGCGGATGGCGTGGATGTCCTCCGGCCGGTTGGCGATGCGGATGTGGCTGTAGACCGCGCCGCCCTTCTGCGCGAGGCCGGCCATGTCGATGATGCCGACGCCCTTGCCTTCGAGATGCGCGGCCATGCCGAGGATGCGCGCCGATGGTGACGACGCCGGTGCCGCCGATGCCGGTGACGATGATGCCGTAGGGCTGGTCGATCAGCGGGACGCGTCGGCTCCGGCAGCGGCGCCCAGTCGCTCCGGCAGCGCGACGCCCTCGCGCCTTCTTGAGCTTGCGCGCCGTGCACGGTGACGAAGGACGGGCAGAAGCCCTTGACGCAGGAATAATCCTTGTTGCAGCTCGACTGGTCGATGGTGCGCTTGCGGCCCCATTCGGTCTCGAGCGGCTGCACCGACACGCAGTTCGACTTGCACGCCGCAATCGCCGCAGCCTTCGCAGACCAGCTCGTTGATGATGACGCGCTTGTCGCGGATCGGGGAAGGTGCCGCGCTTGCGGCGGCGGCGCTTCTCGGCGGCGCAGGTCTGGTCGTAGATCAGCACGCGTGATGCCCGGGAATCTCGGCCAGCTCGCGCTGCACGGCATCGAGCTCGTCGCGATGATGGATGGTGAGCCCGCGCGGCCAGTCGGTGTCCTTGCGGATATTTCCACGGCTCGTCGGTGACGACGACGATCGGCTTGGCGCCTTCGGCCGCGACCTGCCGCGCGATCTGCGGCGACCGTCAGGCCGCCGTCATTGTGCTGGCCGCCGGTCATCGCGACCGCGTCGTTGAACAGGATCTTGTAGGTCATGTTGACGCCGGACGCGATCGCGGCGCGGATCGCGAGATAGCCGGAGTGATTGTAGGTGCCGTCGCCGAGATTCTGGAACACGTGCCGCGCTTGGAGAACGGCGCCTCGCCGATCCAGTTGGCGCCCTCGCCGCCCATCTGCGTAAAGCCGAGCGTCTTGCGGTCCATCCACTGCGCCATGTAATGGCAGCCGATGCCGGCATAGGCGCGCATGCCTTCCGGCACGACGGTCGACGTGTTGTGCGGGCAGCCCGAGCAGAAATACGGGATGCGCGCCGCGACGTCCGTGGTCTCGGCCAGCGTCTGCTGCGCGCTCCTTCAGCCGCGCGACATTGGCGGCGAGCTCCTCATTCGGGCCGTAGCGCAGCAGCCGCTCGCCGATGCAGATCGCGACGTCGTTCGGATCGAGCGCGCCCTTGACCGGGAACAGCCAGTTGCCGTGCTCGTCCTTCTTGCCGATGCAGACCGGCTGGTTGGCGGTGCCGTAAAGCTCCTCGCGCACCTGCACTTCGATCAGCGAGCGCTTCTCCTCGACCACGATGATGAGGTCGAGGCCCTGCGCGAAATCGATCAGCTCGCTGTCGGCTGATCGGCCACGAACAGCCGATCTTGAAGAGGCGAAGGCCGAGATCGTTGCACTTGACCTCGTCGATGCCGAGCTCGTCGAGCGCCTGGCGCACGTCGAGATAGGCTCTTGCCGATGGTGATGATGCCGATCTTCGGCGTGCGGCCGCCGGAGGTGATGATCTTGTTGAGCTTGTTGGCGCGCACGAAGGCGAGCATGGCGTCGCGCTTGTAGTCGTGCAGCCGCGCTTCCTGGCCGAGGATGGTGTCGACGAGGCGGATGTTGAGCCCGCCGTCGGGCATCGGCGAAGTCGGTCGGGATGACGATCTTGATGCGCTCGAGCGTGCCGTCGACGACCGCGGTCGACTCCACCGTCTCGTGCATGCATTTGAGCGCCGACCAGGCTGCCGGTGAAGCGCGACATCGCCCAGCCGTAGAGCCCGTAGTCGATGATCTCCTGCACGCCGGCCGGATTGAGGATCGGGATCATCACGTCGACGAAATGAAATTCGGACTGATGCGCGGTGGTGGAGGATTCGCGCGGTGTGGTCGTCGCCCATCAGCGCGAGCACGCCGCCATGCTTCGAGGTGCCGGCGAAATTGGCGTGGCGGAAGACGTCGCCGGTGCGGTCGACGCCCGGGCCCTTGCCGTACCACATGCCGAACACGCCATCGAACTTGCCTTCGCCGCGCAGCTCCGCCTGCTGCGTGCCCCACAGCGCGGTGGCGGCGAGGTCTTCGTTGAGCCCGGCCTGGAATTTGATGTCGGCTGCGACAAGCTGGCGGCTCGGCGCGCATGAACTGCTGGTCGAGCCCGCCGAGCGGCGAGCCGCGATAGCCGGTGACGTAGCCGGCGGTGTTGAGGCCGGCGCGCCGGTCGCGCTCCTTCTGCATCAGGCAGGCGCGGATCAGCGCCTGATAGCCGGTGACGAAGACCTCGACTTGGCGTTGAGGTCGTATTTGTCGTCGAGGCTGACCGGTTTGAGCGTCGTCATGTGCCTGAACATATAGGGTAAGCGGACCCGACTCGAAACAACTCCCAGGCGGACGCAAAACGCTCGCACCGGCACTCACTTCGCCGGTCAATTTCGTAATCCGGCGGCTCCCTGTCAGGAAATGTCCGGCGACGGCCTCGCGGACGCATTTTGGCGCAATGCAACACGCGGACTGCGCCCACTCGTCCCGCTGGAGGCAAGGGGAGCGTGCGCGCCGCGCATTGGTCATTTTGACGGCAACGCCGTAAAAGCGGCTCGCCCGGGTTTGAAATGCTGCAATCCCCTCCCTCGATCGAGACCAAAGAATCGTGGCGTGTCGCGACAGCGGCGCTGATCACGACGCTGATGGCGTTCGGCTCGGCCTGGATTGCCGCGGTCGCGCTCAAGGACATCGCGGCGGAGGTGGACGGCGTGCGCACCGTTCCCTCGCTCGCCATCGCGCTGGCCTGGCTCTGCTCCGGCGCGGGCGGCATCGTGATGGGGCGGATGGCCAACCGCTTCAGCACGCGGCTGGACGGTGATCTGCGGCACCATCATGATCGCGCTGGGCCTGCTGATATCGACGCTCGGCCCGCCCTATCCGCTGTGGATCGGGCATGCGCTCTTCATCGGCCTGATCGGGCTCGGCGCCATCAACGCGCCGCTCTACGTCTATGTGACCTACTGGTTCGACCGCCGGCGCGGCTCGGCGCTCGCGCTGATCTCGAGCGGCAGCTACCTCGCCGGCGCGGTGTGGCCGCCGATCTTCGAGCGCGTCATCACCATGACCGGCTGGCGCACAACGATGATCATCTACGCGGTCGTGCAGCTGGTCGTGATCGTCCCGCTCGCCGCAATCGTGTTCCGGCCGCCACCGGTCGCTCCCGCCGTAGCGGCGCCGGCCAACGGCGCGCAAAGCAAACGCGCGTGCTCGGCTGGCCGCCGAACCTCGTGTTCCTGATGATGTGTTTCGCCGCCTTGATGTGCTGCGTCCCGATGGCGATGCCGCAGCAGCACCTCGTCGCGTTCTGCAGCGACCTCGGCTTCAGCCGCACGTTCGGCGCCTGGATGCTGCACGGTGCTGCTCGGCACCGCGTTCCTCAGCCGTCAGGTCTGGGGCTTCATCTCGGACCGCATCGGCGGACTCGCCACCGCTGCTGGTCGGCTCGACCTGGCAGGCGCTGGCGATGATGGCGTTCCTGCTCACGCTCGGCGAGGTCGGGCTGATCACCGTCTCGGCTGCGTTCGGGCTCGGCTTTTCCGGCATCATCCCCGCCTATGCGCTGGCGATACGCGAGCTCTACCCGGTCAAAGAGGCGTACTGGCGCATCCCCGTCGTGCTGATGTGCACGGCGTTCGGCATGGCGGCCGGTGGTTCGCTGGCCGGCGTGTTGTACGACTACTTCGGCTACTACGCGCCCGCCTTCGCCGTCGGCGTCGCTGCCAATCTGATCAACGTGGCGATCGTCGGCACGCTGGTGCTGCGCCGCTATGGGCCTACCGGCCGCCTGAAGCTCGCAAGCGCCTAGAGCGCTACGCCTTCGGCAACAGCCTGAACATCTCCTCGCCGTACATCGACTTGGCGTCCTTCAGCAGCGGCTGCACGGCGGCAACGAAAGCATCGTGCTCCTGCGGGCTGAGCGTGTTGAACACGCAGCCTTCCGCCTCGATCGCCTTTTTCGATTCATCGTGTTCTTCGACCGCAAGCTTGCGCTGAAACGTGACGGCCTCTGTCACGGCCTTCTGCATGGCCTGCTGCAATTCCTTCGGCCAGGCATCGAACGAATTGCGGTGAAAGAAGACCGGCCGCGAAATATAGAAGTGGTTCGTCAGCGTGTGAAACTTGTGAAACTTGTGCACGCCGTAGGTCACGGTGTTGGCGAGCGGATTCTCCTGCGCATCGAGCGTGCCGGCCTTGATCATCGTGATCGCTTCGGTGAGGTCCATGCGCATCGGCGTCGCGCCGATCAGCTCGAAGGTGCGGCGATGAATTTCACTCGGCAGCACGCGGATCTTCATGCCTTTCATGTCGGCGGGCATGTGGATGGGCCGCAGCTTGTTGGAGATGTGGCGGAAGCCGTTCTCGAACCAGCCGAGGATGCGGTAGTTGCAGCGCTCCTCGGTCTTGCGCACCAGGTATTCGCCAAGCGCGCCGTCCATCGCCGCGCGGGCCTGCGCGTTGGATGAAAACAGAAACGGCAGATCGACAAAGCCGAGCTCGGGCACGCGGTCGGTGAGATAGCTCGACGACTGGTAGCCCATGGAGAACTTGCCATCCTCCACCAATGTCAGGATCTCCTCGGCCTTGTAGCCGTGATCCATGACGTTGAAAGTGTAGTCGACCGCGACATCGCCGCCGAACTGCGCCTTGATCTTGTCGCCGATGAAGACCAGCGATTTGGAAAATCCGGTCGACGGCGGCCCGTAGCCGCTCATCTTGATCTGAATGGGGGAAGGCATTTTCAGGCCCTGAAATGGAGAAAACGCAGCGGCGCGCACCTTCATGCTGGATGCTAGTATCACGCAAAATTTCGGAGGACGTCCATGAACAAGCCCGTCACCGCAGCGGCCGGCACCAAAGTCCCAAGCAATATGTCGCCGGAGGAATGGCAGGCGCGCGTCGAT
This sequence comes from uncultured Alphaproteobacteria bacterium, assembly GCA_963847325.1. GTDB lineage: Bacteria > Pseudomonadota > Alphaproteobacteria > Rhizobiales > Xanthobacteraceae > Pseudolabrys. The sequence continues at coordinate 320,309 of CAWJZD010000008.1, read as the reverse complement.
CTCGCCGCGGCCTATCGCCTGGTCGCGCATTACGGCTGGGACGACGTGATCTACAACCACGTCTCGATGCGGGTGCCCGGCGAGCCGCGCATGTTCCTGATCAAGCAGCACGAGCTGCTCTACACCGAGGTCACGGCGTCGAACCTCGTCAAGGTCTCGATGGACGAAGACCTCGACGAGAAATCGGGCGTCAACCGTCCGGGCTTCACGCTGCACTCCGGCGTTCTGCGTGCGCGGGCAGACGTGAACTGCGCGCTGCACATGCACACCGAAGCCGGCATGTGCATCGCCGCGATGAAGCAGGGCCTGCGCATGTATTCGCAGCCGGCGGTGCGCTTCTACAAGCGCGTCGGCTATCACCCGTATGAAGGCATCACCGAAGATTTCGGCGAGCGCGAGCGCATCGCCAAGAACCTCGGGGAGAACAAGGCGCTGATCATGCACAATCACGGCCTGCTCACGCTCGGCAAGACCGCGCGCGAGGCCTTCGTGCTGATGGAGCATCTGGCGGAAGCCGCCGAGATTCAGGTCAAGCTCGAAGCGACCGGCAAGGAACTGATCGAGATTCCCGCCGGAGGTTTGCGAGAAGACCGCGGCGCAATTCGAGGCACATGACCGCGGCCGCGGCGCGGCCGACTGGCCGGCCTATCTGCGCATCCTGGACGGGATCGACACCAGCTATCGCAACTAAGCTTACAGGTCGTCGAGCTTCGGCGGATCGAACCAGTTGGTGAGCGCGAGCCCGCCGTCGATAACGATCGCCGCGCCGGTGACGTAGCCCGATATCCGGTTCGACAGCACCGCCAGCGCCAGCGGCGCGAGGTCTTCGCTCTTGCCGAGGCGGCCTAGCGGGATATGCCGCGCCAATGCCGGATCGGCAACGAAGCCGCCGGCGGCAATCGCGCCGGGCACCAGCGCATTGACGCGGATGTTGTAGCGCCCCAGCGTTTTGGCGAGTTCCTTCACGATCATCGCCAGAGCGGCTTTTGAGCTGCTGTAGTGCACGAGGTTACGCGGCGTTTCGGCGTGCAGCGACGTCAGCATCAGAAACGAGCCGGGCACCTTCGCGGCGATCAGGTCGCGGGCGATCTCCCGCGCCAGATGAAAGCCGGCATCGACATTGACCGCGCGCATGTTCTCCCAGGTCTCGTCGGTGACCCCGAAGGCATGGTCGGCCTCGCGCCGCGGCGGCGCCGCGCTGTGCACGAAATGAGTGACGCGGCCGAGCGTAGAACGGGCATGCGCGAGCAGAGCATCGCAGGCGTCACGCTTTGCCAGGTCGCCGACCCAGGGCGTCGCGAGTTTCGGCGCGGCAGAAGCTTTGATCGCGGCAGCAACTCGTTCTTCGGAAATATCGGCAAACACCGTGCGCACGCCCTCGCCCACAAGGGCCTGCGCGATGGCGCGGCCGATGCCGTTTCCCGCGCCGGTGACCAGCGCGGCTTCGCGCTCGGGATCGAATGCGTTCGCCAGCAGGCTCATGCCGGCGAATTCCGCCGCCCTTCGCCCGGGCCCCATTGCCAGAAGTCGCGGCCTTCCTCGCGCATGAATTTCGCGAGCACCATCATGTGCACTTCGCTCGCGCCGTCGACCAGACGCGCCGAGCGCGCCGCGCGGTAGATCCACTCGACCACCGTATCCTTCGAGAAGCCGCGCGCGCCCTGAAGCTGGATCGCGACGTCGGCGGCGTTGTGCAGCGTGTTGGCGACCTGCACCTTGGCCATCGAGACTTCCTTGCGGGCGCGGCCGCCCTGATCGAGCATCCAGGCCGCGTGCATGGTGAGCAGCCGCGAAATCTGGATCTGCTGCGCGACCTCTCCCAATTTGATCTGCACGCTCTCGCGGTCGGCGAGCTTGACGCCGAAGCCTTCGCGTTCGTTGACGTAATCCTGCGCGATCTCGAGACAGCGCTTGGCCCAGCCGGTCCAGCGCATGCAGTGCGTCAGCCGCGCCGGGCCGAGCCGGATCTGCATCAGCTTGACGCGCGTCGCCCTCGCCCATCAGCACATTTTCTTCCGGCACTTCGAGCCCGGTGAATTCGAGCTCGCAATGGCCGCCGTGCTCCTCCGGCCCGAGGATTCCGATGCGGCGCACGATCCGCCAGCCGGGCTGGTCCTTGTGAAACAGGAACGCGGTCAGGCCGCGCCGTTTGTCATCCGACGTGCGCGCGACGACGATGAAATGCGCGGCGCCGTCCGCGCCGGTGATGAACCATTTGCGGCCGGTGATGACGTATTTGTTGCCCTTCTTCTCCGCCTTGGTGCGGATCATGGTCGGGTCGGAGCCGCCGCCCGGCGCCGGCTCGGTCATCGCGAAGGCCGAGCGCACTTTCCCCTCGACGATCGGCTTGAGCCACTTGTCCTTCTGCGCCTGCGTGCCGACCAGCTTGAGCACGTTCATGTTGCCGTCGTCCGGCGCCATGCAGTTGATGGCGAGCGGACCGAACAGGCTGCGCGCGGCTTCCTCGTAGATCGCCGCCCAGGCCACCATCGGCAGGTCCATGCCGCCGTATTCTTTCGGCGACTGCGGCGCCCACAGGCCGGCCTTCCGCGCCTTTTCGCGCACGACGGCGAGACGATCCTCGGGGATGTTCTCGTGCTCGGAGAAATTCGCCGGGTCCTTCTCGAGCGGCAGCACCTCCTTGTCGATGAAGGCGCGCACGCGCAGCCGCAGATCTTCGACGTCAGGCGGGAGATTGAAATCCATGTCTAACCCTTGATCTGCACCACCTGCCCACCGTCGACGACAACGGTGGCGCCGGTCATGTAAGCGCCGGCGTCGGAAACCATCAGCAACAGCACGCCGTCGAGATCGCCGGCATTGCCGAAGCGGCCCATCGGAATCTCGCGCTTGATCGCAATGCCAGCCTCGCTGTTGAGATACTCATCGTTGATCTCGGTGACGAACCAGCCCGGCGCGATCGCGTTCACGCGCACGCCCTTGAACGCCCATTCGAGCGACAGCGCCTTGGTGACCTGAATGACGGCGGCCTTCGCCGTGGCGTAGGAGACCGAGCCCTTCGCAACCGCAAGCCCCAGCACCGAGGCGATGTTGACGATCGCGCCTTTTGCGCCTTTCGCCAGCATGCGCTTGGCGGCTTCCTGCGCCCAGAAGAACACGGCGTCGACATTGGTCGAAAGCACGCGGCGCCATTCCTCCGGATCAAGCTCGACGGCGCGAACACCTTCCTGCGCCACGCCGGCATTGTTGACGAGAATGGTGACCAGGCCGAGCGCCTTCTCGGCGGCGTCGAAAGCGCGCAGCATCGCGGCGCGATCGGTCACGTCGGCTTCGATGGCGACGACCTTGGCGCCCGATTTCTCAAGCTCGGCGGCGAAAGCCTTGATGCGGTCGGCCCGCCGCGCCACCAGGGCAACCGACGCGCCATTGTCCGCCAGCGCGCGGGCGAACTGCTGCCCCAGGCCCGACGACGCGCCGGTCACCAGCGCGACGCGGCCTTTGCAGGCTGAACATATCGGCGGCTTTGGTCATTCAATGTTCCTAAACCGGCGGCCGCTACTTTTCCAGCAGGGGGACTGCTGTGAAGAGGCTTTGGCGCGCAACCATCAATAGCTGGAACGGGCTTGCCGCCGTAGCGCGGACCGAGGCCGCGTTCCGGCTGGAACTGGTGGTACTCGCAGTCGCGATCCCGCTGGCCTTTATGCTGACCGACGACGGCCCGGAGCGCGTCCTTCTTATAGGTTCGCTCGTCCTCGTCATCGTGGTCGAGCTGATCAATACCGCCTTTGAGAAGCTCGCCGATCGCATCACCCGCAAAAACGACCGTGAAATCGGCCGGGTCAAAGACATCGCTTCGGCCGCCGTCGGGGTATCGCTGATGCTGGCGGCCTGCATCTGGTTGTCGACGCTGTTCACGCATCTGCCGATCTAACGCCCGTACAGCGCATCCGGCAGCGCGGTCGCAAGCTGCGGCGCGAACCACAGCACCACCAGCGCGAACAGCTGGATCAGCACAAACGGAATAATGCCGACATAGATATGCCGGGTCGTGATCTCCGGCGGCGCGACGCCGCGCAGGAAGAACAAGGTCGGGCCGAGCGGCGGGTGCATGTAGGAGGTTTGCAGGTTCACCGCCATCATGACGCCGAGCCAGACCGGGTCGATGCCCGGCATCTTCAGCAGCGCCGCGCCGACGATCGGCACCACGACGAAGATGATCTCGAACGCATCCATCACGAAGCCGAGCAGGAACATTGCGACCATCACGGTGAGCACCGCACCCGCCGTGCCGCCCGGCAGATTGGCGAGTGACCGCGCCACCATCTCGTCGCCGCCGAGCGCGCGAAACACCAGGCTGAACAAGGTCGCGCCGATCAGGATGAGGAAAATCATCGCCGTGATCTGCGCGGTCTTCTCGACGACCGGCCGGATGATCGGCTTCAAGGACGTCTTGCGCGCGGCGAGGACGATCGCGCCGACTGCGCCGATCGAGGCTGCCTCGGTTGGCGTCGCGATGCCACCGAGGATCGAGCCGAGCACGGCGATAATGAGCGCAAGCGGAGCAATCAAGACTTCGATCAGCTTGCGCGCGAGTGCGGTGCCGCGCGGCGCTTTCGGATCGGGCGGCAAAGACGGCGCTGCCTTCGGAAAGAACATCGCCACTGCGCCGACATAGATGAGGTAGAGCACGACCAGCGCAAAACCCGGCAGCAAGGCGCCGGCGAACAGGTCGGCGACGGTGAGCGAGCGCGGCGCGAAATTGCCCTGCGCAAGCTGCGCCGCCTGATATGCATTGCCGAGCTGGTCGCCGAGCAGTACCAGCACTGTGGCCGGTGGAAAGATTTGCGCCAGCGTCGCGGTCGCCGCGACCGTGCCCGCTGCAAGGCGCTTGTCGTAGCCGAAGCGCAGCATGGCCGGCAGCACGATCAGACCCATGGTGACGACGGTGGCGCCGACCACGCCTTTCGCCGCAGCGAGCAGCGTGCCGACAATCACCACCGAGTAGGCGAGCCCGCCGCGCACGCCGCCGAACATTCGGCCCATCGTTTCGAGCAAGTCCTCGGCGATGCGCGAGCGCTCCAGCATCACGCCCATGAAGATGAAGAGCGGGATCGCCAGCAACACCTCATTGGTCATCACGCCGAATATGCGCTGCGGCAGCGCACCGAGAATGGCGAAGCTCATGGCGCCCGTGAGGTCGCCGATCACGGCGAAGGCCAGCGAGACACCGGCAAGCGTCAGCGCGACCGGATAGCCGACCATCAGCGCGGCGATCATCGCCACGATCATCAGAATGGCGAGGGTTTCAGCCACTCTTTTGATCCTGGAGAATCGCCGTCGACCGGACGATCTGCGCCACGCCCTGCAGCGCCATCAGCAGGGCAAAGATGGGAATCAAGGTCTTGAGCACGAACACCAGCGGCAAGCCGCTCGCCTCCTGCGAGCGCTCGAAGATCGCCCAGGAGCGCGCGGCGTAGGGCGTCGAGAGCCAGAGCAGCGCCAATGCGAACGGCAGGAGAAAGACCACCGCGCCGACGAGATCGACCAGCGCCTTGGTTCGGGGCTTCGCGTCTGCATAGAAAATATCGACCCGCACATGGCCGTTGATCTGCAACGTCCACGCAGCGGCGAGCAGGAACAATGCGGCGTGCGCGTAGATCACGGTCTCGCTCGCCCAGATCGAGCCGAGCGAGAACAAATAGCGCGCCACAACCAACGCAAACTCCAGCCCAACGACAAGGATGACGAGCCACGCCGCTGCGCGGCCGATTGCGGCCGTCATTCGCTCAAGGCTGTTGGCAAGATTTCGCATGGCGAGGGAACCGCGCACATGATGACACAAAGCGCGCGTCTCCGCTAAACTGCGGCATGTCCGGGCATGATCACGAGCACGATCACGAGCATTCCGAGCTGTCGGAAACGCAGCTTCGGGTGCGTGCGCTGGAAAGCGTGCTGGTCGAGAAAGGCTATGTCGATCCGGCCGCGCTCGACCTGCTGGTCGAGACCTATGAAAAGAAGGTCGGGCCGCGGAATGGCGCCCGCGTCGTCGCCAAGGCCTGGGCCGATCCGGACTACAAAGCGCGGCTTTTGAAAGACGCGACGCCCGCCATCGCCGAGGTCGGCTATGCCGGCCGGCAGGGCGAGCACATCGTCGCGCTCGAGAACACATCGAAGCTGCACCACATGGTCGTGTGCACTTTGTGCTCCTGTTATCCGTGGCCGGTGCTGGGGCTGCCGCCGGTCTGGTACAAATCGGCGCCGTATCGCTCGCGCGCTGTATCCGATCCGCGCGGCGTGCTGAAGGACTTCGGTGTCGACCTGCCGAAGGACACCGACATCCGCATCTGGGATTCCACCGCCGAGATCCGCTACCTCGTCCTGCCGGTGCGGCCAAAAGGCACCGAAGGCTGGAGCGAAGAGAAGCTCGCCGATCTCGTGACGCGTGACTCGATGATCGGCACAGGGTTACCGAAGCAGCCATGAACGGCGGACAGGACCTCGGCGGCACGCATGGCCACGGCCCGGTAAAGCCGGAGCCGAACGAGCCGGTGTTTCACGGCGACTGGGAGAAGCGCGCCTTCGCGCTCACGCTCGCCATGGGCATGCCGGGCGGCTGGAACATCGACATGTCGCGGTTCGCCCGCGAGAACCGCAGGCCGAACGAATATCTGGACATGACCTATTACCAGGTCTGGCTCGCCGGTCTGGAAACGCTGATGAAAGAGCGCGGCCTTGTCGCCGAGGACGAGATCGAGGCGGCGCGGTCACTGCATCCGCCGAAGCAGGTTGCGCGCGTGCTCAAGCCCGAGGATGTCGCCAAGACTCTGCATCGCGGCGGTCCAACCGAGCGCGACACCAACACCAAGCCTGCATTCGAGGTCGGACAGCGCGTGCGCGCCAGGAACATCAATCCGCCGACCCACACGCGGCTGCCGCGCTATGTGCGCGGCCATGTCGGCACCATCGAGCGCGTGCTCGGCTGCCACGTGTTTCCCGACAGCAATTCGCTCGGCAAAGGCGAAGACCCGAAGTGGCTCTATACTGTGCGCTTCGACGGCCGTGAGCTGTGGGGCGACCAGGCCGATCCAACCACCCAGGTCTCGGTCGATGCCTGGGAGCCGTATCTCGAACGGGTTTAATCAATGGCACACGATCACGACCACGATCATGACCACGAACACGGCTCCGATCTCGATGAGATGACGCTGCGCGTACGCGCGCTGGAAACGATCCTGCTGGAGAAGGGCTACATCGAGCCTGCCGCCATCGACGCGCTGATCGAGGCTTACGAGAAGAAGATCGGGCCGCGCAACGGCGCCCATCTCGTGGCGAGGGCCTGGGCCGATCCGAAATTCAAGGAATGGCTGATCAAGGACGGCACCGCGGCGATGGAATTGCTCGGTTATGGCGGCCGCTCCGGCAATCACCTGGTCGTGCTGGAGAACACGCCGGATGTGCACAACATGGTCGTTTGCACCTTGTGCTCCTGCTACCCGTGGGCGCTCTTGGGCCTGCCGCCGCTCTGGTACAAGTCGGCGCCCTATCGCTCGCGCACCGTCTCCGAGCCGCGCAGCGTGCTGAAGGATTTCGGCGTCGAGCTGCCGAAGGACACCGAGATCCGCATATGGGATTCGACCGCCGAGCTGCGTTATCTCGTTGTCCCGATGCGCCCGCCCGGCACCGAAGGCTGGGATGAGGAAAAGCTCGCGGAGCTCGTCACCCGCGACAGCATGATCGGTACCGGATTCGCGAAACGGCCGGAGGATTTGCAATGAACGGCGCAGCCGACATGGGCGGCATGCACGGCTTCGGCCCGGTCGTGCCGGAGCCGAACGAGCCGGTCTTCCACGCCGATTGGGAGAAGAAGATCTTCGCCCTCAACATCGGCATTGGCGCGGCGGGAATTTGGAATCTCGACACCTACCGCTTCGTGCGCGAAAGCATCTCGCCGCCGCAATATCTCAACTTCAGCTATTACGGCCTGTGGGTCGAGTTGCTGCACAGGTTGATGCTGAGCTACGGCGTTGCGACGCCCGAAGAAATCGAGGCCGGCCACGCGATCGGAACGGTGAAGAAGGCGGAGCGGCCGGTGACCGCCGAACAAGTGCGCAATGTCGTGAATTGCGGCCATCCCTATGACCGCAACGCACGAACCGATGCGCTGTTCGCGCCGGGCGACACGGTGCGCACCAAAAACATACACCCGCATCATCACACCCGCCTGCCGCGCTATGCGCGCGGCCATGTCGGTGAGATCGTGCGCGTCGTCGGCTGTCACGTCTTCCCGGACAGCAATGCCCAAGAAAAGGGCGAGGATCCGCACTGGCTCTACACGGTGCGCTTCGACGGCCGCGAATTGTGGGGGCCGGACAGCGACCCGAGCGTCCGCGTCTGCATCGAGGCGTGGGAGCCTTATCTGGAGAAAGCGTGATGCCGCTCGATCCCCGCTCTGCGATGAAAGCCGCGATCTCGATTCCCGGCGTGCCGCGCGACCACGACGGCCCGGTGTTCCGCGAGCCGTGGGAGGCGCAGGCCTTTGCGATGACGCTGGCGCTCTACGAGCGCGGGCTGTTCACCTGGCCGGAATGGGCGGCGACCTTGGCCGACGAGATCAAGAAGGCGCAGGCGGGCGGCGATCCCGACACCGGCGAGACCTACTATCAGCACTGGCTCAATGCGCTGGAACGCATGGTCGCGCATAAGGGCGTCACCGATCCGGCAACGCTCAAGCGCTATCACGACGCATGGGACCACGCTTCCGACCGCACCCCGCACGGACAGCCGATCGAATTACGCCAGAGCGATTTCGCCGACTAAGGTTTTGACCAGCTCCGCCGCCGGCATTTGCCGCGCGCGCGCGACGCTCGTGCCGGCCCAAAGCGAGAGATAGTCCGCGACACCTTTTTTGCCGGCCTCGCCGCGCATGGGACGCGTGAGGTCGTTCTGCTGGCCGAACGGCAGGATGTCCTGCTCGCGCGCCAAGTCGATGAATTTATTTCGCAGGCCGCGTGCCGGGCGGCCCGAATAGGCGCGCGTAATGACGGTCGTGTCGGCACGAGCGTCGAGGACTGCCTGCTTGTACACCGCGGGCGAGCCGCATTCCGGACACGGCAGGAAGGCGGTGCCGAGCTGAGCGGCGGCGGCGCCGAGCTTGAGCATCGCGGCGATGTCCTTGCCATCCATCAGCCCGCCTGACGCGATCACCGGCACCGGCACGGCCTTCAGCGTGCCCGCGACCAGTTCGCGTACCGGCACCATCGACTGCTCGAACGGCTTGAGGAACGTGCCGCGATGCGCGCCGGCCTCCTCGCCCTGGCACACGACATTGTCGACCCCGGCTTCGGCCAGCGCCTTGGCCTCTTCCACCGTCGTGGCGGTGCCGGAGGTCACAATCCCGGCCTTGCGAAAGCGCGTGAGCGCATCGGCGGCTCGGAATGCCGAATGTGAAGCTGAATACGGCCGGCCGCGCCTCGATCACGGCGGCGAGCTGGTCGTCGAACGGGCTGTGCGGATTGGGCGGCAGCACCGGCGGCGGCAGGCCAAGCTCGGCATGCACGCGTGAAACAAGCGCAAGCATCGGGGCTGGATCAACCTTGCGATCCGGCTCGTAGCCGCCGGCGAACAGATTGATCGCGAACGGCTTTCCCGTCAGCGCGCGGACCTGTTTTGCCGCATCGAGGATCTGCTGCGGCGTCGAATAGGCGCCGCCCCACGAGCCGAGCCCGCCGGCATTGGACACCGCCGCCACAAGCTCAGGCGTGCCGGCGCCGCCCGCCATCGGCGCGAGGATGATGGGATGCTCGATTCCAAGCCGGCGCAGGAAATCGCTCATGCGGCAAGGCTAGCGCCGTGGCGGTGGAGCGCAATTCGTATCTGGCGAGGCCAGCCTTCGTCAGGCGCCGAGCAAGCGCTCGCTGGCGAGGTAACCGGTCAGCAGCGCCGCGCCGAACAGCACGATCAGCACGGCCGCGCCGGTCTCGATCGACCGCAGCAGGATCATGCCGGGACCGGGCTTTGCGGCGGCAAAGCGCGCCGCAGCGCCGCGCGCGGCGACGGCAAAAACGGCGATGGCCGCGACCGTGATCGCCGTGCCGACACCCATGGCGAAGGTCGAGACGACGCCGAGCCAGAACAGGCCCTGCGCCAGCGCAAACACCAGCACCAGGATCGCCCCCGAGCACGGCCGCAGCCCGACGGCGACGATCGCGGTAAGCCCGCGGCGCATCCAGTCACGGCCTTTCAGCTCGGCGGGCTCCGGCGCGTGCGCATGACCCCAGGCATGGCCGTCATCGTGGTCGTGTTCATGGTGATCGTGGGCGTGATCATGCGCGTGGTGATGATCGTGCCCATGGCCATGATGCTCATGCGCGTGGTGGGCGTGGTCATGATGCTCGTGCGCGCGCTCGCCGCGCAGCAGCTTGATCAGCGCGCCGCCCTTCACCCAGACCAGCCGCAGGCCGATCAGCACGATCAAGCCGTAGCTCACGATCTCGATCACCCGCACCGTGTCGCCCATGCGTGCGCGCGGTGGCGCCGAGCAGCGCCGCGGCAATGCCGACAATGGCGATCGCGGTGAACGCCTGCAGCATCGCCGAGGCGAAGGACAGGAACACGCCGCGCTTCCAGGTCTCATCATTGGCGATCACGTAGGACGAGATCACCGCCTTGCCGTGCCCCGGGCCCGCGGCGTGGAAGATGCCGTAGAGGAATGAGATGCCGATCAGCGCGTAAGCGGCGCTGCCGTCGGTTTTGGCGGCGCGGATCGTGCCCGACAGCATGCGGTAGAACTCGGCCTGCTTGGCAAGGATAAAGCCAGCGAAGCCGCCGGGATCGGGTGGACGCGGCACGCCGAATTGAGCGAGCGCAACATCGATCGCGACCAGCGATAGCAGCGCCGCCGCAACGACGACGCGTGGCCTCAAGGGCACGTGACCTTGATCTTGCTCGAGAGTTGCGCGCCGATCGCCATCGAGGTGTTCTTTTCGGTGGGACCGATTTGGCTGAGCCGTTTGCTCTCGGCGAAACTCAGCTCGCGCGGCAGCTCGGTGACGATCTTGCAGGCCGCCGGCGCGCCGGCGAGCTTCACCGGCTCGTTCTTCTCAAATGCGAAATCGACGAACACGGTCGGGTCGTAGACTTCGACCTGGAAGTCGCGCGCCTTCACCGGCTTCTTCAGCGGCAGGGTGAAGTTGAGCGTCAGCACCGAGTCCTTGAAGTCGAGCCAATACTCGCCCGTCGGACGGATCGGTCAGCTCCTGCTTCTTGCCGTCGGCGCTGACGTAAGTGAAGAACTCGAATTCCTTGAGCGAGGTGACGTTCACCTCGGCGAGCGGCGCAAGCTCCTCGCGCGTGAACTTGCCCTTCTCCTTTGCCTCGATGCCCTGGGTGGCGAAGGTCGAGAACATGTCGTCGAACGACCAGGCATGGCGGATGCCGGTCACGCTGCCGTCGGGCGCGTAAACGACCTCGCTCTTGAAGGCGACCCAGACATGCGGATGCGCCTGCGCAGCGGTCGCGACGCCGCAAGCGCAAGTGCGATCAGGATGCGAACGAGATTCGGCATGGGCGGCATTATATCAGGCAGTGCGGCGCAAGAGTGACGCTACAAAGTTACACACCCGCCGCCCCGCCATCGGCGCGAGGGTCATGCCCGCCTTCCAAAGTGCCGTTTTTGTGCAGCACGACGGCGCCGGCATGGCCCATCGTGTCGGAATAATCCTCGCTTAACACATCGACGTCGTGACCGGCCGACAGCAGCCGGTCGACCAGGTTGCCGTCGAAGCGCGCTTCCATCCGCAGGTTGGTGACGGTCGAGCCCCAGGTGCGGCCGAGCAGCCAGCGCGGCGCATCGAGCGCCTGGTCGAGCGGCTGGCGGAACGCGACGTGGCGGGTGAACAGCGCGGCCTGCGTCTGCGGCTGGCCATCGCCGCCCATCGTGCCATAGGCCATGACGCGCCCGTCCTCGAGCACGGCGAGCGCCGGATTGAGCGTGTGGAACGGCCTCCGTGCCCGGCGCGAGCGCGTTGAGCGCCTTGGGATCGAGCGAGAAGCTGGCGCCGCGATTCTGCATCAGGATGCCGGTCGCCGGCAGCACGCAGCCCGAGCCGAACTCCCAATAGAGCGACTGGATGAACGAGACGACGAGGCCGGAGGCATCCGCCGCGCCCATCCAGATGGTGTCGCCTTCGCCGTAGGGCTGCGGCCATTGCGCCGCCTTGCGCATGTCGATCTTCGCCGCTTCGGCGTCGAGGAATTTCGCGGACAGGAAGTGCTTGAGATCGCCGTGATCCCGGCCGGGTCGGTGACGACGCGGTCGCGGATCAGGAAGGCGCGCTTGGTGGCTTCGATCAGGCCGTGGACATGTTCGAAGCTTTCGCCTTCGCGCACGCGCAGCCGGTCGAACAGCGCGAGGATGATGAGCGAGGCCAGTCCTTGAGTCGGCGGCGGCGTGTTGTAGAGCGTGCCGGCGCTGGTCGCGACACTCAGCGGCTCGGCAATTTTCGCCTCGAATTTTTCCAGATCGGCGCGCGTCACCGGCGCTGCCGATGCGTTCGAGGTCGGCGGCGATTTCGTGCCCGACATCGCCGCGGTAGAAATCCTCAAAGCCGGCATGCGCGAGCTGATCGAGCGTCTCGGCGAGCTTCTTCTGCGTGAGCTTCGCCCCGACCTCCGGCGCCTTGCCGTCGATCAGGAATGCCTCGCGGAAACCAACCGCCTTGTCCATTTCCGGCAGATTGCCGGCCGTGAGCGCGGCCTGGCTGCGCGTCACCGCATAGCCCTCACGGGCACGGCGGATCGCAGCTTCGAGCAGCACGTCGCAGCGGCATCTTCCCGCCGAACTGCGTGCGCCGCCTGTTGCGCGAGCTGCCAGGTCGCCACCGCGCCGGGCACGGTCAGCGCCGCAAGCGGCCCGCGCGTCGGGATCTCGTCCTGGCCGTGTTCGCGATAAAACTCCGGGTCGCTTTCGCGCCGGCCGGCCCCGCGCCCATGATGGCGCGCACCCGGCCCTTCGGCTCGTGGATCAGCCAGAAGGCGTCGCCGCCGATGTGGTTCATGTGCGGATAGACGGCGGCGATCGAGGCCGCCATGGCGATCATCGCCTCGATGGCGTTGCCGCCGTCGGCCAGCACGGCGCGGCCGTCCTCGACCGCGGCGCTATGCGGCGCGCAAACGACACCGCGGCGATGGCCGGAGGTGTAAAGCTCGGTCAAGCGTCGCCCGCCGGCATGGCATCCGCCAGCCCGCGCTTCTGCAGCAGCGCATCGACGGCCGGCAGCCGGCCGCGGAAGGCCTTATAGGCCTCCTCCGGGTCGCGCAGATTGCCGGCCGAATAGATGAAGTCGCGCAGCCGCTTCGCGGTGGCCGGGTCGAAGACGTCGCCGGTCTCCTTGAAGGCGGCGAAGGCGTCGGCGTCGAGCACCTCCGACCACATGTAGGAGTAATAGCCCGCCGAATAGCCGTCGCCGGAGAACAGGTGCTGGAAGTGCGGCGAGGCGTGCCGCATCGACGATCTCGGCCGGCATGCTGGATGCGCGTCGAGCGTCTGCTTCTCCAGCGCGGCGACGTCGAGTCGGCTCGGCGCCGGTCCGCGCGTGGAAGTCGAGGTCGACCAGCGCGCGAGGCGAGTGTATTCGACCGTGGCGAAGCCCTGGTTGAAGTTGCGCGTCGCGAGCAGCCGTGTCGAGCAGCGCCTCCGGCATCGGCTCGCCGGTCTCGGCGTGGCGGGCGTACTTCTCCAGGACCTCCGGCGTCTCCAGCCAGTGCTCGTAGAGCTGCGATCGGCAGCTCGACGAAGTCGCGCGGCGACCGCGGTGCCGGCAGCGAACGGATAGGTCACGTCCGACAGCAGGCCGTGCAGCGCGTGGCCGAACTCGTGGAACAGCGTGCGCGCGTCGTCGAAGGTCAGCAGCGCCGGCTCGCCGTCCGCCGGCTTGGCGAAGTTGCAGACGTTGACGATGATCGGCCGCACCTCGCCGTCGAGCTTCTCCTGGTCGCGAAGCGAGGTCATCCAGGCGCCGGAGTGCTTGGAGGTGCGGGCGAAGTAGTCGCCGATGAACAGGCCGACCTCATGTGCCGTCCTTGTCCCTGCACCTCCCAGGCGCGGGCGTCCGGGTGGTAGAGCGGCAGCGCTCGACCGGCTTGAAGGTCAGCCCGAACAGCCGGCCGGCGACGTCGAAGGCCGCCGCGATCATGTTGTCGAGCGCGCAGGTAGGGCTTCACGCTCGGCCTCGTCGAGGTCGTAGCTGCGGCCTTGCGCAGCTTCTCGGCGTAGTAGCGCCAGTCCCACGGCGCCAGCGCGAAGTTGCCGCCCTCGGCCGCGACCAGCTCCTGCAGCTCGTCGCGTCTCGCCGTCCGGCGCGGGCCCGCGCCCGGCCCCAGACCTCGTCGAGGAGCTCGCGCGCCGCCTTGGCCGGCGTCTTGGCCATCTGGTCGTCGAGCCGGTAGTCGGCGAACGCTTGAAGCCCAGGAGCGCCGCCCGCTCGTCGCGCGAGCGTCACGCGTCTCGGCGACGACCGCGCGGTTGTCGGTCGGCCCGCCGTTCTCGCCGCGCGCGATCCAGGCGGCGAAGACCTTCTCGCGCAGGTCGCGGCGGGACGAGAACTGCAGGAAGCGGCTCGACCGAGGAGCGCGACAGCGTGATGGCGTATTTGCCCGTGTGGCCGCGCTCCTCGGCGGCCGCCGCGGCCGCCGGCGCGAGCGAAATCCGGCAGGCCGGCGAGGTCGCCCTCGCTCCAGGATCAGCGCGTAGGACTTCTCGTCGGCCAGCACGTTCTGGCCGAACTGGGTGCCGAGGCGTCGCCAGCCGCTCGTTGATGGCGGCGAGCCGGTCCTGCGCCGCCTTGTCGAGCGCGGCGCCGGCGCGGACGAAGCGGGTGTGGTAGCGGTCGAGCACGCGCGCCTGCTCGGGCGTGAGGCCGAGCGTGTCGCGCCGGGCGTAGAGGTCGTCGATGCGGCGCGAAGAGCGCGCCGTCGAGGTAGAATCTCGTTGGAGTGGCGGGCGAGCAGCGGCGAGATGTCGCGCTCGACCGCCTCGATGGCGTCGCGGGTGTGCGCGCCGGCCAGCACGAAGAACACGGCTCGACGACCCGGTCGAGAGGCGGCCGCCGCGCTCCAGCGCCTCGATGGTGTTGGCGAAGGTCGGCGGCGCCTTGCTGGTCGCCATCGCGTCGATCTCGGCCTTGTGCGCGGCGAGCGCGGCGTCGAAGGCGGGGCGGAAATGCTCGGGTTGACCGCGGCGAATGGCGGCAGGCCGTGCGGCGTGTTCCAGTCGGCGAGCAGCGGGTTGGGTCTGGTTCATCAGGCTCTATCTAGGGCCGATTCCAGTGGCTTGTCATGGCTGGTCCGCCTTGCTCTCGCCGCCTGTTTCGGGCTCAATTGCGCCCGCCAAGGACACCTCATGGACGCCGTTACGACACCGACACCCACTTCAACGCCTGCGCCCGCCCCGCGCGGCCGCCGCATCCTCTGGCTCAACGTGCTGACGGTCGTCAGCGCCGCCATCCTGATCGGCGCCGAGGTGTTCGGCGCGGCCTTTGCCGGCTCGTGGGCGTTCGCCACCTTGTTCGAGCTCGGCACGACCTTCGCCCGCATCCTCGACGCGATCTTCCTGCTGCTCGGCGTGCTGGTCATGATCCAGTTCGTGCGCTTCGCGCACCGCATCGAGCCCTTCACCGAGTGACGCGAGGCTCGAGTCCTCCGCGCGGCATTTGTTAAGGAAAGTTTGCCGCGCGCGAAAGATTCTCTTGCATCTCAGCGCAGAAATACTATTTCTCGCTTGCCCAAATTCGCACGTGCCTGTGGACGTGTGTCGGTCGGTAGGTAGCGGGACAAGAGGCCCGCCAGCCGCCTGGAGAGAGAAGGCAAACTCTCCAAGTTATCTGACCGGCAGCCGGAGGCGAAACCGGCAAAGCCTGCTCTCAGCAGGCGACGCGTCTTGAAGCAACGACGATCGGGCCTTTCTGGTATCCACCGGCATTCCACCGCCGGCGCGTGATCTCGGAAGAGGCTTGTTCATCATTGCTGTCGGCCGTGCGGAGGGTCTCCCTCCAATCCAAGGCAGCGCTTGAGTGAGTGACGAGTGTCACTCGGTGCGTGCGTTCTCCAACGCGCACGACCGATTGCACCCTCAAACTCACGCAACAACGGCCCGTTGTGGCCACTTGGTTGGGGGATACGCGCCAATGACTGAGCGCATCCGTGAATTCCTGAAGAATCGCCACGAGGACGGACCGTGCCTCGTCGTGGATCTCGATACCGTACGCGAGAACTACAATGCCTTCGCGAAGGCTTTGCCGGACACGCGCGTGTTCTACGCGGTGAAGGCAAACCCGGCGCCGGAAGTGTTGTCGCTGCTCGCCTCGCTCGGCTCCTGCTTCGACACCGCCTCGGTCGCAGAGATCGAGATGGTGCTCGCAGCCGGCGTGACGCCGGACCGCGTCTCTTATGGCAACACCATCAAGAAGGAGCGTGACGTTGCGCGCGCCTTCGAGCTGGGCATTCGCCTGTTCGCGGTGGACTCCAAACCCGAGGTCGACAAGATCGCCCGCGTGGCTCCTGCCTCGCGTGTGTTCTGCCGCATCCTCTGTGACGGCGCCGGCGCCGAATGGCCGTTGTCGCGCAAGTTCGGCTGTGAGCCGGCCATGGCGGTCGACGTGCTCGAACATGCCCATAAGCAGGGCCTGGAAGCCTATGGCGTGTCGTTCCACGTCGGCTCCCAGCAGCGCAACCAGCATGCCTGGGACAAGGCGCTCGCTTCGGCGGCGTCCGTGTTCAAGGAGTGCGGCGAGCGCGGTTTGAACCTGTCGATGGTCAACCTCGGCGGCGGCTTCCCGACCAAGTACCTGAAGAACGTGCCGACGGTTCGCACCTACGGCAACGCGATCTTCAAGTCGCTGCGCAAGCACTTCGGCAACCGCATCCCGGAAACGATCATCGAGCCGGGCCGCGGCATGGTCGGCAATGCCGGCGTGATCGAGACGGAAGTCGTCCTCGTGTCCAAGAAGGCCGAGGAAGACGACGTGCGCTGGGTCTACCTCGACGTCGGCAAGTTCGGCGGTCTCGCCGAGACGATGGACGAGTCGATCCGGTACCCGATCAAGACCCCGCGCGATGGCGCGGACACTTCACCCTGTGTGTTGGCGGGTCCGACCTGCGACTCGGCCGACGTGCTGTACGAGAAGGTGCCTTACCCGCTCCCGGTAAGCCTTGAGATCGGCGACAAGCTGCTGATCGAGGGCACCGGCGCCTACACGGCGACCTACTCGTCGGTGGCCTTCAACGGCTTCTCGCCGCTGAAGACCTACCACATCTGACAGCCCTAACCGGGGACGCAGTCTCGGCGGCGCGCGGCAACGCGCGCCTGCCCGGGAACGCGAGAACGAACATGGTCACGATCAGACAAGAACGGCCGGTCGACGAGACAGCGCGCGAGGCGCTGCTCGACCGCGCCTATGGCAATGAGCGGCACGGCAAGCCGTCCGCCAAGCTGCGGACTGGCCGGCTGCCGGCCGAGGGCCTCGCCCTCGTCGCGGTCGAGCGCGGCCGCGTCATCGGCACCGTCCGGCTCTGGCACGTCCAGGCCGGCGGCCAGGCAGCCTTGCTGCTTGGGCCGCTCGCGGTCGATCCTACGGAACAGCGCCGCGGCATCGGCGCCGTGCTGATGCGGCGTGCCATCGAGGTGGCGCGCGATCACGGCCACGGCGTGGTGCTGCTGGTTGGCGACGCCGCCTACTACAGCCGATTCGGCTTCTCCGCCGAAAAGACCGGCGGGCTGAGCCTGTCGCGCAAGGTCGATCCTGCGCGCCTGCTGGCGCTCGAACTCAAGCCAGGCGCGCTGGCGCATCTCAGCGGCAGCATCACCGCGGCTGGCCGGCGCATCCCGATCACGCTGCCGACCCTCGGACGGCGTCCGCGACTCGTTCCGCGCGCGGCATAACCCTCGAGAGGAATTCATCAACAGCCCCGCGCGAATCCGCGCGGGGCCTATTCCGTTGCGTCAAAACGGACGCTAAACCGATTGCAGTTGGAGGAGAGAATGGCGAATTGGCCGGTGTACGGCGAGATCACGGGTCCGATCGTGATGATCGGATTTGGATCGATCGGCAAAGGCACGCTGCCTTTGATCGAGCGGCACTTCAAATACGACAAGAGCCGGTTCGTCGTCATCGACCCCGAGGACAAGGACCGTCACCTGTGCGACGAGCGTGGCGTTCGCTTCATCAAGCAGGCGGTCACACGCGATAACTACAAAGAACTGCTCGGCAAGCTGCTGACCGAAGGCGGCGGCCAGGGCTTCTGCGTCAACGTCTCGGTCGATACCGACTCGGTCGACATCATGAGTTTGTGCCGCGAGGTCGGCGCGTTCTACGTCGACACCGTCATCGAGCCGTGGGCCGGCTTCTATTTCGACAACAAGCTCGGGCCCGAGGCGCGCTCGAACTACGCCTTGCGCGAGCGGCTGCTCGCGACCAAGCGCGCGCAAGCCGGGCGGCACCACGGCCATTTCGTGCTGCGGCGCGAACCCCGGCATGGTGTCGTGGTTCGTCAAGCAGGCGCTGGTCAACGTCGCCAAGGACACCGGTCACAAATTCACCGAGCCGAAGAGCCGCGACGAATGGGCCAAGCTCGCCATGGAGCTCGGCGTCAAAGGCATTCACATCGCCGAGCGCGACACCCAGCGCGCGAAGTATCCGAAGCCGCTCGAAGTGTTCGTCAACACCTGGTCGGTGGAAGGCTTCGTCTCGGAAGGCCTGCAGCCGGCCGAGCTTGGCTGGGGCACGCACGAGAAATGGATGCCGGAGAACGGCCGCACGCATCAGACCGGCTGCCAGGCCGCGATCTACCTGCTGCAGCCCGGCGCCAACACCCGCGTGCGCTCATGGACGCCGACGGCGGAAGCGCAATACGGCTTCCTGGTGACGCATAACGAGTCGATCTCGATCGCCGACTACTTCTCGGTGCGCAACGGCAAGGGCGTCGATTACCGCCCGACCTGCCATTACGCCTACCATCCGTGCAACGACGCGGTGCTGTCGCTGCACGAGATGTTCGGCCAGGCCGGCAAGCGCCAGCCCAAGGTGCACATTCTCGACGAGAACGAGATCGAGGACGGCATGGACGAGCTTGGCGTCCTGCTCTACGGCCACAAGAAGAACGCCTACTGGTACGGCTCGCAGCTCTCGATCGAGGAGACGCGGCGGATCGCGCCTTATCAGAACGCGACCGGCCTTCAGGTCACGTCGGCGGTGCTGGCCGGCATGGTGTGGGCGCTGGAGAATCCGGATCGCGGCATCGTCGAGGCCGATGAGATGGACTACAAGCGCTGCCTCGAAGTGCAGATGCCCTATCTCGGCCCGGTGGTCGGCGTTTACACCGACTGGACGCCGCTCACCGATCGCCCCGGGCTCTTCCCCGAACCGATCGACAAGAACGATGCCTGGCAGTTCAAGAACGTGCTGGTGAACTGAGCCGCAGCACCAGCGCGCCTGCAATCGCCGACACCAACGAGCCCGCCAGGACGCCGATCTTCACGGCGTCCTGCGCCTGTGCGGATGATGGAAACGCCAGCAGTCCGATGAACAGGCTCATGGTGAAGCCGATCCCGCAGATCAGCGCGACACCATAGACCTGCGTCATCGACGCACCTTCGGGCAGGCCGGCCCAGCGCATGCGCACCGCAAGCCAGGCTGCCCCGAACACGCCGATCTGCTTGCCGACGAACAGCCCGAGGATGATGCCGAGCGGGAGCGGCGCGGCCAATACGGCCCACGTCAATCCGTCGAACGACACTCCGGCATTGGCAAAGCCGAACACCGGCACCACAAGGTAAGCGACCCAGGGCTGCAGCGCGTGTTCCAGCCGCAGCAGCGGCTCGTCATCATGCGGCTTCGCGCCCGTACGAAGCGGGATCGTGAACGCGAGCGCCACGCCGGCAAGAGTCGGGTGGACACCCGATTTCAGCGCGAAGAACCACAATACGACGCCAATTGCACAATATGGCGCGAGCCGCCTCACTCCGAACCGATTCAACCCGATCAGAACAAGCAGCGTCAGCGGCTCAAGGGACAGCCAAAGTGCCGACAGCTCCGCGGTGTAAAAAGCGGCAATGATCGCTACGGCGCCGAGGTCATCGATGATGGCAAGCGCCGTCAGGAACACCTTGAGCGACACCGGCACGCGCGGCCCCAGCAGCGCCAGCACACCGAGCGCAAAGGCGATGTCGGTGGCCGAGGGAATCGCCCAGCCGCGCAGATTTTCCGGGCGCCCCAGGTTGACCGCGATGAAAATCAGCGCCGGCGCGATCATCCCGCCGGCGGCGGCGAGACCGGGCAGAACGCGCCGCGGCCAGGTCGAGAGCTGGCCTTCGATCAGTTCGCGCTTAATTTCCAGTCCGACCAGCAGAAAAAACACGGCCATCAGGCCGTCATTGATCCAATGCAGAACCGTCAGGCCGCCAAGCTTGAAGTCGAGCGCGGCCACGTAGCCGCCAGCCAGCGGTGAATTGGCGATGACGAGCGCCGCAGCGGCAGCGGCCATCAGCACAAGACCGCCGACGGCTTCGCTCGTCAAAAACTCATTGAGTGGCGACTGCCGCTTCATCCGAGACACGCCCTCGCCCTCTCACATTGAGGACAATCGGTGACGGATTAGCGCGCCGGCTTGGTCTGGACGAGCTTTTTCGGCGCCGAGCTTGGATCAGGCTTGGCGGCCGATCGTTTCAGCGCGGCATCACCGCCACCCGCAGATACGCCGGCCGCGGTGCCACCAGCAGGTCCAACGTTCCCACCTGCACACGCGTCGGCCACGCCGCCACCAGCAGACCCGGCGGCTGCGTGCCGACAAGGTGGTCGTTACAGGCTGCTGACAGGCGCGATCGCCTGTGGCTGCGACAGCGTCTTTCGGCGCAGCCGGCAATGCCTGTGCAGACTTGGGCAACATGGCGATGCTCAACCCAACGGCTGCCGCGCAGCCGATGCTTCTCAACGCGCTCCGGCGATCCATGGTCCTCATGATTTCCTCCTTCGACCATTTTTGGCTCGTAACGGCTTGTCTTCGGGGATTTCGCCGGGCCGATAGTCCGGCAGGCGCCCCGCGGGCAGAATCGACAGGAAGGCCAGTAACGCCATCAGCAGCAGCCCGATCTTGAGCGCCCGCAGGCGCGCTTCGGTGTTGATGCGGACCGCTTCGTCGACCTGCGCCGGCGTTGCGGTGGTCCGCGTCATCACATCACGCAGCCGCTCGTTGCTGACGAAGGTGATGGCGTCCAGATCGACCTGAGACTGCAGCGCCGGGGGCAGTTGCGGATTTTCCGCGAGTGCTCGCATGATGCCGGCGCTCAACAGCCCGACCATCAGCGCGCCGGAAACCGCCGTGCCGACCGCGGCCGCGAGATTGTTGGTGGTGCCGCGCAGCGAGCCGACATCGCCGGCCAGCTCCTTCGGCGACGCGGTCACCAGCACGTTGAACAGCAAGGTCACCAGCGAGCCCTGCCCGATGCCGAACACGACCAGGCCGAGCAGAACCGCTACTTCGGTCCAGTCGTTGCGAACGACGAAGGCCAGCCACAACAGGGCGACCGTGCAAAGGATGAAACCGTAGCGTCCGATCTGGCGTGGGGTGAACCGATTGTAGAAACGCACGATCAGCATTGCCGCAAAAAATACCGACAGGTTGAACGGCATCATCGCGATCGCCGTCGCGATCGGCGAGCGGCCCTGCACGATCTGGATATAGAGCGGCACCGAAAAGTTGAGCATGGCTTCGAGCGCGACAACAGAGAACATCGCGTAGACTGCGGCGCGTTCTTGCGGCGAACTCGATGACCGACAACGCCAGAAGCGGCGTGTTGCCGGACTTCTGTCGTTGGCGCGTCCACATCAGAAACCCTTGGCCAAGCACGATGCCGACGACGATCATGACCGGCGCAGGAGAAAGCCCGAAGATGCTGAAAGGCGCGCCGGGGTTGGCCAGGGCGAGGCCCCACCGGTTGAGATTGTTGAAGCCGAAGCTGATCAGCACGATCGCCGCCGCGGCGAGCACGACGCCGACCATATCGATCTGCACCTCGGGATTGCCCTCGTCACGTTTGAGCCGAAAACTCAGCAAGAACACGATCGCCGCAAGCGCGATCAGCAGGCCGAATGCAGGCCGCCAGCCGACATAGGTGCCGAGCACGCCGCCGATCAGGAACGCCGCGACGCCTGCGCCCGCGCGCGCCGAGCCGAGCGCACCCAGCGCCGTCGCTTGCTGGGAGCCGTGATAGTTCTCAGCGATCAGCGCAACCAGTGACGGGACGATTGCCGCGCCGGCGAGGCCGCACAGCGCCTGCGCGGTGATCATCATGGTCGCGCTCGGACTGAAGGTCATCAGCACCTGCGCGGCGCCGAACAACAGCACCGTCGCGCGGAAAACCTGCAAGGCGCCGAAACGCTGGTTGAGCTTGGCACCGAGCATGACGAAGCCGGCGACCAGCATCGAATAGGCGACGATGCCGGTGGCGATTGTGGTCGGCGGCGCATTGAAGCTCGCCACCATGCCGCCAAGCGCAACCGGCAGGGATGCGACGTTGTATGACATCAGCACCTGGCCGAGGGCGATCGCCACCATCGGTATCCAGGACGCCTGCGGTTCGGCCTTCGCACCGGAAAACGGCACGGCCCCGACAGACATGGCTTCGCTCCTCACCGAGCGGTGGAGTCAGCCGGCGTCGGGAACGCCCCCGCTCACGTTTCGGCGTTCGAGACGAACAAATCCATTCCCAGACGTTGCGAAAGAAATTTTGCCGCCAACTGGCCTTTGACACTGTTGCCGGCGGCATCGAGCCGCGGCGCGAAAGAACCAAATCCGCCTTTGCCTGGAGAAACTGCGATAATGCCGCCGCCGATGCCGCTCTTGCCCGGCAGACCGATGTCGTAAAGCCAATCCCCGGAGGTTTCGTACATGCCGGCCGTCGCCATGACGGCGAGCGCGTAATGGCAGACAGAGACGTCGACGACGCGCTCCTTTGTCAGCGGGTTTACACCACCGTCTGCAAGCGTTGCGCCCATGACCGCCAGGTCTCTGGCGCTCACGTTGAGCGAACATTGCCGGGTGTAGAGGTCAGTCGCCTCGCCGGGATCGCAATAGATACGGCCAAAGCTTTTGAGCAGATTGGCGATGCCACGATTGCGGAAATTCGTTTCCGACGCCGAGGCGTAGACCTCCTCATTCATCGGCAACGCGCGGCCGGCAAAGCGGGACAGACCGTCGTGGAGAAACTTCCACTTCGCCGCTGCGTTTGCGCCCGGTACCAGACTGGTCGTGGCAATGGCGCCGGCGTTCACCATCGGATTGGTTCGTCCTTCATACATGCGCTCGACCGCGCCGAGCGAGTTGAAAGGGAATCCGGTGGCGTTGGCGCCCAGCTTTTCGCGCGCATCGTCGGGTCCGATCAATTCGCAAATGAGCGCGAATACGAACGGCTTTGACACGCTCATGATCGAGAATTCAAAGTCGGTATCGCCGACCGCGTGGATTTCGCCTTTGCTCGAGGCGATGCAGACGCCAAACAATTCGCTCGGCACCCGCTCCAGCGCCGGATAGACCCGCGAATTCTCGCCGTCTGTGTTGGTTTTGAAACGGGCGTGCGCCTCATCGACGAGCTGACGCACGAGTGCAGCGCCTGGCAAATGCCCCGTCGAAATGTGCGACGGGTCAAACTTTGCCGAGATCGATAGCGGGCTATGCATGTCGGCCCATCCGGCCTTCTGACTGCCGAGCATCGACGTCTAGATTTGCGGTCGGAGGCTAGCCTCGGGCTGGTTGCGCGCTATTGCCCAAAGGTTCCCATGCGCGCCCCTTCGCGGGGACTGCATGTCAGGTATGCAGCTCCGGGCCGCGCACATCAGTGGGCAAACGTCGATACCGGAAATGCGAGTAGAAACGAGTGGGAGTTAGCGCTTCGGCTTGCTCTGCGCGACGGTCTTGGCCGGTGGCTTTTTCGGATCGGGCTTGGCAGCCGGTTGGGCCGAAGCAACTGGAGCCGTGCTCGCCTGCTTCACAGGCGCCGGCTTTGCCTCGGCCTTCGGCGCCGGCGGCGTTGAAGGCGGGATCGTCACGATCGCTATCGGCCCGGCTGGAAGTGCGCTGCCAGGACGCGCGGTACGTGCCGGCGGCGGGGTTTGCGGCGCGATTGGGCGCGGCGGCTTGGCTTGCAGTGCCGGCTCCTCGATCCGTGCGGTCTGCGGCGCCGCGGCCGCAGGTGCAAGAGCAGAACTAAGAGCAGGTTTGGCCGCAGCAGGTTCAGTGACCTTTGCCGCGGCCTTCTTGTCCGAAGTCGCGTAAGCCGAGTCGATGCCGCCAACAGTCAGCGCGATGAGCGCCAGCGTGCCGATCAGTCCCTGCCCCGCTTTCTTCGTCATGGTGCAAAGTTGCGCCGGTGCGCGTCACGCGTCCACGCAACTCGCATGGTGAGGTTAATCGCGGCGCGTTAACCCGCGCAGGTTAATGCCTAAAGCGGCAGCACGCCGGCGTCGCCGTTTTCCGTGCCAAAGGCGAGCTGGCTTCCGGTCTTGTCCCAGCCCATGGCGGAAACCGCGCTGCCATCCGGCCGGCGCGCCAGGATCTCGGCGCCATCCTCGATCCGCACCAGCAGCACCATGCCGTCGGCATAGCCGGTCGCCACCACCGGCTGGCGCGGATGCGGCGCGACCATCGCGACGCGGCTTTGCATCGGCGCCCAGAGCTGCGGCTGCTTGCCCATCGGCCCGTCCTTGCCTTCGAACGGCCAGAGGATCAGCTGCTCCGCGCCGGAGGTCGCCATGAACTCGCCGCCCGAGCGTCCAGCCGAACGAGCGCACGCGCGCCGAATAGCCCGACATGCGCATGTGCTTGCCATCCGCCAGCCGCCAGCCGTGCATGGTCAACTCCTGCATGGCGGTGACGATGAAGCGGCCGTCAGGGCTGAACGCAACCGCGAGGTGCGAGCCCTTCCATTCGAGCTTTTCCGGCGCTGCGTTGGCGTTGGGAAACCACAGCGACACGCCGTTGTAGTGCGCGATGGCGAGGCGGAAACCCTTCGGCGCGAAAGCCAGGCCCGCCACGGTCGAAGGCGCGTCGATGCTTTTGGCCTCGCCCTTTTTCTGGCGAACGAAGGCGGTCTTGCCCGCCGACCACGCCACCGCGCCGTCGGGGCCTAGCGCGAGCTGGTCGATCCAGCGCTTCTTCGGGTCGGTGGCGAAGTCCTCGCTCTTGCCGCTGTCCGAGGTGACGACGACGCGGCCGTCGTCGCCGCCGGTGACGATGCGCTCGCCGTCGGAGACGCTCGACAGGATCGCGCCGCCATGCACCGGCACGCGGATTTCGTCCTGCTCGCCGGCAAACAACAGCGCTTCGTCGCCGAGCACGAACACCGGCGTGCCGCCGAGGAAGTGCACGCCCACGACCGGCGCGCCGGCGGTGACGCTGCGAACCCGGTCGGTCAGTGAGGGCAGATTGGGCGGGAGATCAGTCACCGGCGTCAGCCGAACAGACTCAGGCAGCACAGCTCTCGAATCCGGACTTGATCTTCTCCTCGGGCAGATTTGCGCCCGATGAACACAATCCGGCTTTCGCGTTTCTCGCCTTCCTTCCACGGCCGCTGGTGATCGCCATCGAGGATCATATGCACGCCCTGGAAGACGAAGCGGTCGGCATCGTCCTTGAAAGACAGAATGCCTTTGCAACGCAGGATACTCGGCCCGTCTTTCGCTACCAGATCCTGGATCCATGGGAAGAACTTGTCGGGATCGAGCGGCTTGTCGGTCCGAAGCGCGACCGATTGCATGTCTTCGTCGTGGTAGTGCTTCAGCCCGCCATGATGATGGTGGTGATGATCGTGCCCATGATCACGGCCGTGTTCATGATGATGATCATGATCGTGCCCGTCGGCGTGCAGAAATTCCGGCTCGATTTCCAGGATGCGATCGAGATCGAAGGCGTTGCGCCCCAGCACCTCCTCGATCGCGATCTGCGAACGCTGGGTGTGATGCAGCCGCGCATACGGATTGATGCTGCGAATCCGCGCCTCGACGTCGGCAAGCTCTTCTTTCGTCACCAGGTCGGTCTTGTTGAGCAAAATGACATCGGCAAAGGCGATCTGGTTCTTGGCCTCCGGCGCGTCCTTGAGCCGATCCTTGAGCCATTTGGCGTCCGCGACCGTCACAACGGCGTCGAGCTTGGTCTTGGCGCCGACCTGCTCGTCCATGAAGAAGGTCTGCGCCACAGGCGCCGGGTCGGCGAGCCCGGTGGTCTCGACGATGATGGCGTCGAACTTGCCCTTGCGCCGCATCAGCCCGTCGATGATGCGCACCAGGTCTCCCCGCACGGTGCAGCAGATGCAGCCATTGTTCATCTCGAAGATTTCTTCGTCGGCGTTCACGACCAGATCATTGTCGATGCCGATCTCGCCGAATTCATTGACGATCACGGCGAACTTCTTGCCGTGCGGTTCCGACAGGATGCGGTTGAGCAGGGTCGTCTTGCCGGCGCCGAGATAGCCGGTCAGCACGGTGACGGGGATTTTTTCGGTCGTTGGGGTCGCCATAATGAGCTCCGTTCGAGGCTCATATAGGCAGTCTTGCCACCCCGGCAAAAGCCCTTCGACCGGCCGTCCCGGAGCAACTATCGCGCTTGAACGGTCGCGCTCTGCCCATGCAGCGTCCGAAGAAAGCCCACCAGGTCCTGGCGTTCCTGATCGGTCAGCTCGAACGCCATCATCAGCGGTGAGCGGCTCGGCCGATCGATGCCACCCTTTTCGTAGTGGCGGACGACCTCTTCGAGCGTCACCGCCGAGGCATTATGCATGTAGGGCGGCCGGACATGCACCGAGCGCAGGGTGGGCGTCTTGAAGGCAAACTTCATCAGCGGATCATCCTTGACGACGCGTCCGCGTCCCTCGTCCGTCGTCGTCGTGCCGATGTCGTGGAAATTGTCGTCAGTAAAGCGCCAGCCGCTGTGACACGGGCCGCAATTTGCCTTGCCGTTGAAGAGCACAAAACCGCGTTTGGCGGAATCCGAGATTGCCTGGTTGTCCCCTGCGACCCAACGGTCGAACGGCGCGATCCCCGGCTCCAGAGTCCGCTCGAACGCGGCGACGGTCGCAACCAGCGCGTCGATATCAACTGCTTTTCCCGGCATCACCTTTGCAAATTTTGCGACGAAGGCCGGATCGCTCGCGAACCGCTCCGCTATGACTTCGACCTTCACCGGCCTATCGGTGCCGTGCAGCGACATTGAGCCGGTCGCAATCGAGGCTTTGGCCTGATCTTCAAGCGTTGCGGACCTGCCGTCCCAGCCGACCGGCGCGCTGCCGGCGTGTCCGATACCAATCAGGGGCTGCGACTTGCGCGACGTCAGCCTGCCGGCGTCATTGCGGCTCTTCGCGTCAGTAACTCCGTATCCAAGCTCCGTGAAATGGCACGTCGCGCACGCCGTGTTACCGGACGCAGAAAGCTTCGGTGAAAAGAAAAGGTCGCGGCCGAGTTCGGCCAGCGCAGGGTTCTCGACCGGTTGCGGCGCGGGCCGGCGATAAAGCTCCTTGAGTTCAGCAAGCTCTTTGTCCGACACAGATTGCGCGTGAACAGACGACGCAGCGATCGCAACAGCAGCGACGGCGACGGCGAACACGAAACGATGTCATGGATAGCCCCCTTTTCGTGTGCGAGAGAGCGAGCCGTAAGCATTGCTGCGTTCATAAAGAAAGCTGCAGCTCAGGGATAATGCAAAGTCGGCATGAGGCTTGATGCGAAATCGGCATGAGCCTCTTACGAGCGCTCACGAGATCAGCCAATGAAAAGTGGCGGACCTTTCGGCCCGCCACCTTTGTTCTTCTTCAGACTCTGATGTCGCTAGTGGTGGCCGTGGCCGGGACCTTTCGGCGGCTTTGGCTTGCAAGCGCTCACCGTATTGTCCGGATAGGTCGTGGTCGCTGCAGGCACGCCCGCCGCCACGCCCGCGGTGAGACGCTCCTGCACATAGGCATCGGCATCCGAGCACAGCATGAAGCGGTCCTTCACCAGATCGTTGACCGCAGTCATGACCTTGCTGCGATACCCGTCGAACGTCGGGTAACGCTCCTGCACCGAAAGCCGCGGATCGCCTGATGCGAGGCGGTCCGCCTGCGTGCGCGGGAACGGGATGTACTGTCCCGAACCTTCGCAGCCGTCATTCGCCCACACGCCCGAGCGCAACGCCCAGCCGGTGTAGGTCGCGAGCGGCACGGTCAGCTCCGGCAAGCGAATGCCGGCGATGTCGTTGCCGTCCTTGTCGGTCTTCGGCACGAAGCTCGGATAGATCGGGCCGTTGGCGACGTTGTCCTCGTAAGGCGGCACCGTGACCGGCGGATTAATGGTCGGGATGCCGGTCTGGTAGAAGTTCGGCCCGTAGTTGAAGCGATAGCGCGTCGTCTTGAGGCCGGTGTAGGTGACGCCCGGAATGGTCGGGAAGCCGACCTTCGATTGCGGCAGCGGCGGCACCAGCGTGCCGTTATAGAGCCGCGGGATTTCCGACGATGGCGGCGACGTTCCCTTGGTCGACCACGCGTCCATGTCCTCCCACAATGCGCGCTGCACGGCCGCGACTCGGCAGCGGATTGAGGAATTGCTGGCAATTGCCCTTCGAGGTCGGATTGCCGGCACCACCATGCTGCTTGCTGGCGAGATGGTAGAGCCGCGACTTCGGATGATCGGGCAGATCGATGCGCCCGGTCGGGTCGGTGTGCATCAGCGACGCGGCCTTCACCCAGTACTCGTTCGCCGAATAGAACTCCATTTTCAGCGGGCATGTGCCGGTGAGATCGCAACGCAGATTGCGGTAGTCGAGCCTGCGCGAGATCGGATCGTAGGTCGGCACGTTGGCAAACGGGAACAGGCCTTCGAGATAGAGCAGGTCCTGCCGGTTGCGATTGGTGCGGCCGGTCTGCGGCCCAGCGGTAGTTCATGTTGATGCCGTCGCCGGCGGCGACCCACTGCATCATGCCGTCGAAGACTTTCTTGCCGTTCTCAGCCTGGTTGAAGCCGAGCTGGACGAAGTCGTTGAGCAGGCGTCCCGGCTGCGACGAAATCTCCGTGTAGATACGGGTGATGTCGCCTGCCAGCGGATTCGGCGTGCCGAAGTCGTCCTTTGTCGCTGTACGCAGGAACGAGTTGAAATCACGCACCGCGGCGAAGCCCATGCCGAGCGGCACCGGATCCTTGGCGATATACGCGAACTCGTAGATGTCGTTGGCTTTGAAGTTGCCGGTTGGCGTCGCGTGCGAAGAACCGGCATTGAGCTTGATCGCCGTCAGCGTGGCGTCCGTGTAGTCCCATTCGGCCTCCGGCACGGCCACCGGCGGATCGTTGAGATGGACGCGATGTGTCAGCTTGGCATTCGGCGGCGTCTTGCTCGCTGTCGCTGCCGCATAGCTCAGCCCGAACGACGAGCCGCCGGTGACGATGTATTCGTAAGACGGGCCGGTAATCGTGCTGCCTCGACGGGCCTTTCGCGGTCGGGAAGAACGCCGTCGCAGTGAGCCCGGTGAGCGGGCCGAGATCGTGCTCCCAGCCGCTCCAGGTCGTGGTGTAGCCGCGAGTCCACAGGAACGAATTGGCAAGTACGGTCGGATCGACAATCGCTGCCGGATCGTTGTCCGCCCGGGGTGTTGTTGAGCGTCTGGTAGGTCTTGCCGCCACGATTTGGCGGCTCGTACATCATCTTGTGATTGCCCTTTTTGAGGTCGACCGGCTTGAGAATGTAGAAGTTGTGCTGGTACTCGACGTTGCCGCGCGAGTTACGCGGCGCAAGCTTGATGTCAACGATCACTGCGTTGAGCGGATTGTTCGGGTTGATCTCGCCGGTCGCGATACCGGTGATGTACTCGTACGGCCCGACCTTCGGGAATTCGTAGCCGCCGAAGGCGACGGTTCGCGTCAGAATCTGGATCTTGGTGGTTCGCGCCTCGGTGGCCGTGATGCCAAAAACAATGCCGGCAGTGATGAACGTGCCGGCATACAGAAGTTTCGTTGTTGCGCTTTTCCGTCTGGACGCAGTTCTCCTGCGAACGTCTGTCATATTTCGCTCCCTCGCTGGCGTCGCGGCCTTGTCCACTATGCGGACGCATAGCGGCGGACGCTTTGGCCAGCTCCAAGTGACAATCGGTAACGAGGAAAGGCTAATCGCGCCGCTTCAGGCGCGGATATAAAGCGCACATAAATGCGGTGCGCTGCCCACTCGGCAAAGTGCAGAGAAAGTTTGGGCGAAGTTATGTGAAATGACGCGCGCGAATTTAATCGCGCAACGCCGCCAACGACTTGCGAATTCGCTCGCGCAGATTGATGCGTTATTGAATCGAACGATGCTGCGCGCGCCGCATGGCAGGCACGCAATCTGCGACTGGCTAGATGACCTTCACCTGCGCGCCGACCGGGACGCGATCATAAAGGTCGATGATGTCCTGGTTGAACAGTCTTATACAACCGCTGGATACAGCCTGCCCGATCGTCTCCGGCTCGATCGTGCCGTGCAGACGGAACATGGTGTCCTTGCCGTCGCGATAGAGATAGAGCGCGCGCGGCCCGAGCGGATTTTCTTCGCCACCCGGCAGGCCGGCGGAAAACTTCCGGTACTCCGGAATCGCAACCATCATGTTTCCCGTAGGAGTCCAGTACGGCCACTTTTCCTTGCGGCCGACCACGCCGGTGCCGCGGAAGTTTGCGCCCTGCGAGCGGCCAACGCCGATGCCGTAGCGGATCGCACGGCCGCCATTCTCGACGACAAAAAGCTGGCGCTGCTTGATATTCACGACGACCGTGCCGGGTTTCTCTTTGCCGGTCCACGGCACTTCGGCCCGCATCATGCCCCGATCAATCAGGCTGGTGTCGATCGCAGCGACGTTGTGGCCGCCATCGGTACGGCTGCCGTAATCGGTCGAGACGCAGCCCGCCGCAAAGAGCGGCAGGCCGACCACGAATGCACGGCGGCTGAGGTTTTGGACGGCGGCAGCAGGAATGTTCTTACGCATGGCGGACGGCTCGGTTCGTTTCTTGCCTTTGCCTAGCATCGGCGCCGCATCAGGCAATAGGACAAGGCCAGAACCCACACGTTAGACGGGCTTTTTCCTACCAGTGATGCAAATCGACTACACGCCGCGCCTAGCCCACCAGCGCTGAGCCGAGCTGCCGGACATTGTGTCGCATCATCTCGATGTAAGTCGGGGCCGGCCCGTCCGGTCCGGACAGGGCGTCGGAATAGAGCTTGCCGCCGACCTTGGCGCCGGTCTCGCGGGCAATCTGCTCCATCAGACGCGCGCTGCTGACGTTCTCGAGGAAGACCGCAGGTATTTTCTGGGTTTTGATCTGGGTGATGATGCGCGCGACGTCGCGCGCCGACGCCTCGGTTTCGGTCGAAACGCCTGCCGGCGCGATGAACTGCACGCCGTAGCTGGCGGCGAAATACCCGAAGGCGTCGTGGCTGGTGATAATGCGCCGCCGGTCCGCCGGGATGCGCGCAACAGCCGCCCTCACCTCGGCATCGAGCGCATCGAGCTTGGCGGCATAGGCCCTGGCATTCGCTTCATAGATCTCTTTGCCGGCGGGATCGGCCTTTACCAGCGCATCGCGGATGTTGCTGACGTAGATCTTCGCGTTGGCGACCGACTGCCAGGCATGCGGGTCGGTCGCGCTGTGACTGTGCCCGTGCTTTTGCTCGTCCATCTTCAGCGGCTTGACGCCGGCGGTGGCGGCGACAGCGTTGGCACTGCCGCCGGCTGCCTTGATGAGCCGCGTCATCCAGCCTTCGAATCCAAGACCATTGACGAAAATCAGATTGGCGTCGGCGACAGTCCTCGCGTGCGCCGGTGTCGGCGCAAAAGCATGCGCATCGGCGTCCGGAACCGACCAGCGCGACAACATCGATCCTGTCGCCTCCGACATTGCGGACGAAGTCGGCGAGAATGGAAAATGACGCCACCGCCTTGAGCTTGGCGGGCTGCTGCGCCGCCACCGGAAGAGCGGACATTGCGACCAGAAAAGCAGCGATGCATCGCGCGAGCATGGCCGACTCCTATGCTTCGAGATGGCGGCGCGGCATCGCGAGCCACAGCAGACCGCCGGCGGGTCCGACGATCACCGAGATCGCATAGAACGCGCCGGCAACAAGAATGACGGCCGGTCCGGATGGCACGCTCAGATGATACGAGAGCAACAGACCGGCGATGCTGGCCAGCACCGCCGCAGCCGATGCAATGCCGATCATCCCGGTGATGTCTCTCGCCCAAAATCGCGCGGTGACCGCCGGCAGCATCATGATGCCGACGGCAAGCAAGGTGCCGAGCGCGAGAAAGCCCGCCACGAGATTCATGACGACCAAAGCGAGGAAGGCGATGTGGGCAAATCCCGCCTGCACCGCCGACCGAGCGTAGAAAAGCAGGATCGACGCATTCCAGCACGAGCGGGCGCCAGATCAGCGACAGCAGGATGAGCGACATGGTCGCGATGGCCGCGAGCAGCAGCAGGGTCGCGTCGTCCACCGCCAGCACCGAGCCGAACAGGAAGTGCAGCAGGTCGACGTTGGTACCTTTGAGCGAAACGATGGTGACGCCGAACGCCAGCGAGATCAGGAAAAATGCCGCCAGCGCCGCATCTTCCTTCAGCTCGGTGGCGCGGGCGACCAGCCCGGCGCCGAGCGCGATCACGAAGCCTGCGATCAGCCCGCCGCTTGCGAGCGCGAACAGGCTCAGGCCCGCGACCAGGAAACCGATCGCCGCACCCGGCAAGATCGCGTGCGCCATGGCGTCGCCGATCAGGCTCATGCGCCGCAGCATCAGGAATACGCCAATCGGAGCCGCGCCGAGCGACAGCGCGAACGCACCGGCCAGCGCACGGCGCATGAACTCGTATTCGGCGAAGGGCGCGATCAGGAGGTCGTACATCGGTCAAGCCACGCAGGCTTGTGCGGTGTCGTCGAAGGCCTCGCACATCTGCCGCGCCTTCAGCAGGTTGGCGGCGGTCAGCACGTTGCTGGTCGGGCCCCATTCGACTGCCTGACGCGCCAGCAGCAGGGTTTGCGGGAACGTCGCCTTCACCAGATCGAGGTCGTGCATCGCCGCCAGAATCGTGCGTTGCTCGCCGTGCCAGCGCTGCATCAAGGCGACCAGATCGGCCACCGTCTTGCTGTCGATGCCGTTGAACGGCTCATCGAGCACGATCACCTGCGCATCCTGCAAGCAGCAGCCGCGCGAACAGCATGCGCTGCATCTGCCCGCCGGACAGCGTGCCGATCGGCCGCTGCTCGAAGCCGGTCAGGCCGACCGTCGCAATCGCGTGCGCGATCGCGTGCCGTCCCTCTTGCCCGACGCCGCCAAACGCGCCGCTGCGCTTCCACAGTCCCATCGCCACCATGTCGTAGACGGTGATCGGGAACGAGCGGTCGACCTCCGCGACTTGCGGCAAGTAAGCGATGTCATGCGCGGCGGCGGTGTCGAAATCGATCGAGCCGGCCAACGGCTTGATGGCGCCGACAATGCCCTTGAACAAGGTCGACTTGCCGGCTCCGTTCGGCCCGACCACGGCGAGCATCGCGCCCTGCTCCACCGCGCCATTGAGGTGATGAACGGCGGGGTGCCGGTCATAACCGAGCGTGAGATCGCGAAATTGCAGCGCGGCCGCGGTCATCGCATCGCCCAATAAACGGCGAGCCAGATCAGCGCGATCAGTCCGCCGGCGACGCCGAGCCGCTGACCGACCGACAGGCGCAGCAGCGACGGCATGACCGCCGCGGGCGGATGGGTATGGCCCGGATGATGATGGTGATGCGGATGGGCGTGGCTCATTTTGTTACATTATAACATTTTCCGAACTTTACAAGCCGCCCAAAAGCAACGGCCCCGCGCGAGGCGGGGCCGTGCCGTTTCCGCGGCTGTCGCCGCAATTACATCTTCGCGCCCTGCTCGTTGAAGTACTTCACCGCGCCCGGATGCCACGGCACCGGCGAGTTCGCCCTCACCTGGTTGTCCACGGTAAAGCTGGCCGACTCCTTGTGCACGGCAACGAGGTCAGCCTTCTTGTCGACGATCAGCTTGACGATGTCATAGGCTTCCTTGTCGGACATCTGCTTGTCGCCGGTGACGAGGATGTTCCACACCGCCGTGACCTTGTTGTCCTTGTCCTGGTTCGGATAGACGCCCGACTTGATGGTCGACGCCGAATAGAGATTGCCGTACTTGGCATTCATCTTGTCGACCAGATCGGAGTGATCGATCAGCTTGATCTTCACGCCCGGCGTTGCGCCGAGATCGGTCACCGCCGCAGTCGGCAGGCCGCCGACCCAGAAGAACGCGTCGATCTTGCGATCCTTGAGCGCGTTGACCGACTCGGCGACGCCGAGACGCTCGCGCTTCATGTCCTTGTCGCGTGTCGAGCCCGGCCGCCTCGATGACGCGGAACGCCATCACCTCGGTGGCGCTGCCGCCCGAGCCGGTGGAGACGCGCTTGCCCTTGAGGTCGGCCATCGTGTTGACGCCGGTGCCTTCGATCGACACGACATGCATGATGTTCGGATAGAGCACCATCAGCGTGCGCAGCTCGACCGGCGCGCCCTTGAACTTGTCCTGGCCCTTCTGCGCGTCGAGCGCGGCGTCGGCCATCGAGAAGCGCGAGCTCGCTCTGGCCCGAGCCGATCAGCTTGAGGTTGTCGACCGAACCGCCGGTGACCTGCGCGGTCGCCTGCACGTTCGGGAAATTCTTCGAGATCAGGTTCGCGAGACCGCCGCCGATCGGGTAGTAGACGCCGCCGGTGCCGCCGGTGCCGATCGCGATCGTCTTCTGCTGCGCGATCGCGGCGCCGCTGACGAGCGCGACCGCCGCAGCTGCAATGATCCATTTCCTCATCGAGTGTCCTCCATCCTTTTTTGTTTAGCGCCCGCCGGCCGGTGCGACGGTCATCGGGCGCATCCACTGCCATACTAACAAACCGACCCCCAAGGCCAATCCAAACGGCGCCGGATAAGGGATGTCGAGGCCGGTGAAACGCTCCAAAATGCCCTCGAGAAGGGCCGGGAAACACCAGCAAAAGCCCGGCTCAGGATGAACAGCGCCCGCTCGGCCGGCAGCGTCCGCCGCAGGGCCCAGCCCTGCGCCGCGGCCGCCAGCGCAGCCAGGCCCGCCGCGGTGACGAAGGTGATCCAGAGAATATTGGTCCAGTCGCCGCCCTTCGGGATCTTCATCAGCAGGCCGATGCCGTCCGGAGTCGAGCACGAACGCGAACGGCACCAGGAACGCCGGCAACGTGTACTTCCAGGCCTGCAGCGTCGTCTTGTACGGGATCGCCGCCGGTGATCGCCGCGGCCGCGAACGGCGACAGCGCGGTCGGCGGCGACACTTCGGAGAGCACCGCGTAGTAGAAGATGAACATGTGCGCGGCGAAGTCCGGCACGCCGAGCTTGATCATCGCCGGCGCCGCGATCACCGCACAGATGATGTAGGACGCCGTCACCGGCACGGCGAGGCCGATGATCCAGACGACCAGCGCCGTGTAGAGCGCGGTCAGCAGCAGACGAGCCGCCGGCGAAGTCGATCACGATCGACGAGAACTTCAGCCCGAGCCCGGTGAGCGTCACGACGCCGACGATGATGCCGGCGGCGGCGCAGGTGGTCGCCGCGCTGAGCACGCCGATCGAGCCGTCGGCGAGCGTCGCCGTCATCTTCTTGGCTTCCGGCACCATCGCCTGGCCGCGCGGGAACAGGCCGATGAAGGCGAGCGCGCCCATCACCACCAGAACGAGCAGCGGGAAATAGGTCTCGAAGGTCATCGCCACGTCGCTGGTGCGCACCGCCGGGATGATCAGCATGAATGCGGCCACCGCGCCGAGCGCCAGCAGCGGCAGCACGACCTGCCGCGGCCCCAGCGCCGTCTCCGGAGTGAGCGCGCGACATCGCGAAGGCGAGCAGTGCCGAATAGAACACCGACAGCATCGGCGAATAGCCGATCACCATGAACAGGACGACGGCGATCAGCGAGATGAAATGAAAGCCGTAGCGGCTCGTCATCTGCCACAGCGTCATGTCCTGCTTGAACACGACGTTACGCGCGCCGAACCGCAGCGAGTCGAGCTCGACCATGAAGATGAGCGACAGGTAATAGAGACAGGTCGGGATGGTCGCCATCCAGATCACGTCGAGATACGAGATCTTCAGGAATTCCGCGATCAGGAACGCCGCGGCGCCGAGCACCGGCGGCGAGATGATCGCGCCAAGCCCGCCGGCCGAGAGCAGGCCGCCCGCCGCGTTCTTCTCGAAGCCGGCCTTCGCCAGCATCGGATAGGCGACCGTGCCGATCATCACCGTGGTCGCGACGCCGGAGCCGGACGGCCCGCCGAGCAGGAACGACGACGCCACCACGGCGCGGCCCGGCGCTCGACGGCTTGCCGCCCATCACCGCCAGCGAGAAATCGATGAAGAACTTGCCGGCGCCGGAGTGCGCCAGGATCGCGCCGTAGATCGTGAACATGATGATCAGCGAGGCCGACACGTCGACCGCGACGCCGAAGATGCCCTCGAGCGTGATGTAGAGGTGGCCGATCAGCCGCGCGACGTCGAAGCCGCGATGCGTCCATGGCGGCGGCAGGTACGGCCCGAAATAGGCGTAGAGCAGGAACAGCACGCCGACGATCGGCATGATCCAGCCGGTGGTGCGGCGCGCCGCTTCCAGCACCAGCACGATCAGAACGACGCCGAAGATGATGTCCCAGCGCTGGGGCACGGTGGCGCGGTCGGTGAAGTCGTCGCCCTCCCACATGGCGTAGGCCATCACCGCGACGGCGAGCACGCAGCCGACCAGATCGAGCCAGTGGATGCGGCTGCGAAAGCGCGCCGCCATCGGGAACAGCAGGAAGCTGAGCACCAGCACGAAGGCGACGTGCGTGTAGCGCAGCGGCTGGGTCGGCACGATGTCGTAGGCGGCGTAGAGGTGGAACAGCGACATCGAGATCGCGATCGCGGTGACGGCAATCGCGGACCAGCCGGCGAGCCGGCGGCCCGCGCCCTCTTCCTGCTGGACGTATTCCTCGGCCTTGCGCAGGCCTTCCTCGGAAATGGCCGGATCGACCGGCGACGGCCCCGCCTCGTCGGCGACCGCGCGGCCGCCAAGGGTCGCGGTCACGGCCGGCGCAGCTGGCGCCCCTCTTCCTGCGTCAGACATCGCTCCTCCCGCGGCGGTTGGGGCCCGCCGGTCGCATTATTCTTGGTTGGTCGTCCCCTCGCCGCCCGGTTGCCCCGGATCGGCGGCGCGAGACTGCCAGTTTGTCGCAGGGGCGTCGAGGCTACCTTCGCAGGTGTGCAGCTCATCCTGAGAGGCCGGCCTTGGGCCAGCCGGCGCTGTCATGCGCCGCGAAAGCGGCGCGTCCAGTACAGGTGGCGCCTTCGTGACTCTGGCTCCGCGATTACGGCAACCGCGCGTGCGACTGGGCCAGTTTCACCGCCGCAGGAGCACCCCATGACCTACCTCATCGTCTTTCTCGGCGGCGGCATCGGCGCGGCGCTGCGCCACGGCGTCAACCTCGGCTTCGCGCGGGCCTTCGGCACCGCCTTCCCCTACGCGACCATGTTCGAGAACGTCACCGGCTCGCTGGTGATGGGATTGCTGGTCGGCTGGTTCGCACTGAAGGGCGGCGTGCCGCAACACTGGCAGCTCTTCCTGACGACGGGCGTGCTCGGCGGCTACACGACGTTCTCGGCGTTCTCGCTCGATGCCGCGGTGCTGTACGAACGCGGCGCGATCGGCGCTGGCGGCGCTCTACGTGCTGCTGTCAGTGGCGCTGTCGATCGCGGGGTTGTTTGCCGGAATGGCGGTGGTTAGAGCAGTCGCTTAAACTGCCGTGAGTTCTCTGAGGTCGATGTAAGAGAAACACCATGCTCACCCGCCGCACATTCTCCGCCGCCCTCGCCTCCGCGCTCGCGACACCCGCGCTCGCGCAGCATGCCGGGCACGATCCGGTCTATTCCGGCCTGCGCGATCCCAAGCTGACCGCGCCGCCGCCCGAGGTG
Organism: uncultured Alphaproteobacteria bacterium; assembly: GCA_963847325.1. Classification (GTDB taxonomy): domain Bacteria; phylum Pseudomonadota; class Alphaproteobacteria; order Rhizobiales; family Xanthobacteraceae; genus Pseudolabrys. The sequence goes on along the minus strand of CAWJZD010000008.1, from coordinate 282,315 downwards.
GTGAAAGCGCAACACGTGTTCGACTCGCCGGCGCCGAAGGCGCCGAACCAGGGCCGCTGGGTCGCGAAGGCGGCGCTGCCGCTGCCGCGCAGCGAGATGGCCTGGGCCACCACGCTCGACAACAAGATGCATGTGGTCGGCGGCTATGGCGAGCAGCGCGTCGACCGCAACTATCACCACGTCTATGACGGCGCCGCCGACAAGTGGATCAACGCCGGCGAGCTGCCGCGCGGCGCCAACCATGTCGGCGTCGTCGTGTCGGACGGCAAGCTCTATGCGCTCGGCGGCTTCGTCGAGCAGAACCGCAAGCCCGACAATCTCTGCTTCGTCTATGAGGGCAATGCCTGGCGCAAGATCGCGCCGCTGCCGCGCCCGTTCGCCGCGATCGGCTGCGCAGCGCTCGACGGCATGATCCACTGCATCGGCGGCGCGGTCGGCGACACCTTCCCGGAGAAGAAGTCGGTCGACTGGCACCTCGTCTATGATCCGAGGATCGACCAATGGTCGACGCGGCGGCCGATGCCGACCGGGCGCGACCACACCGGCACGCTCACGGTCGAGGGCCGCATCCATGTGATCGGCGGCCGGGTCGACAGCTTCCACACCAACTCGAACCTGCACCACGTCTACGAGCCGAAGGAGGACAAGTGGACGCCGCGCGCGCCGCTGCCGACCGCGCGCTCCGGCCACGGCGCGGTGCTGATGCGCGGCACGATCTTCTGCATGGGCGGCGAAGGCACCAACCGCGTCTATGGCCAGAATGAGGGCTACGACGTCGCGCGCGACACCTGGGACGCCTATGCGCCGATGCTCACCCCGCGGCATGGCCTCGGCGCGGCGGGGATCGGCGATTTCGTCCATGTGGCCGGCGGCGGCCCGGTGATGGGCGGCGACATCCAGAGCGCGGTGCACGAGGCCTTCACGCTGGGCTAGTTGCGCCCCGTTTACCCTAATTGCGGACGCCGCTAGTCCGGCGGCGCCAGCTCTGCGTTTCATCTGCGCAAATGTCTCTCTCCAAGGAGAAGACCATGCGCGTTGCGTTGCGTTTTAGTCTTGCCGCCGTGTTGACGATTGGCGCGTTCGCGCCCGCCTCCGCGCAGGAAGCGGCCGAGCGAGGCCAGCAATCAGGAAGCGACCAGGGCCTTCAGAATTCCCGCGAGCCAGCTGCGCTTTTACTGTTTCTCCGGGCCGTTCGCGTACACGATCGGCGCGGTGACGTGTCTGACGCGCGGCCAGTGGGGCACCTGCAAGTGGACCAACGCCGGCGCCAACCATTCCGCGCCGGCCAATCGTGCCTATTGGGTGGCCTCGACCGCGCCGTTCAACAGCTGTCCGTAGCTACTCCATCGCCCGCAGGCCGAGCTTGTCGAGCAGCGCCATGTCGCGGTCGCGGCCCGGGTTCGGCGTGGTGAGCAGCTTCGGCCCGTAGAAGATCGAATTGGCGCCGGCGAGGAAGCACAGCGCCTGCGTCTCCTCGCTCATGTCCTCGCGGCCGGCCGAGAGCCGCACCATCGAGCCCGGCATGGTGATGCGCGCCACCGCAATGGTGCGCACGAAGTCGAGCGGATCGAGCGGCGCGGCGTGATCGAGCGGCGTGCCCTCGACCTTCACCAGCATGTTGATCGGCACGCGACTCCGGATGCACCGGCAGCGCGGCGAGCGTCGCGATCATGCCGACGCGATCTTCCAGACCTTCGCCCATGCCGACAATGCCGCCGCAGCAGACATGGATGCCGGCGTCGCGCACATGGTCGAGCGTGTCGAGCCGGTCCTGATAGGTGCGCGTGGTGATGATGTCGCCGTAATATTCCGGCGAGGTGTCGAGGTTGTGGTTGTAGTAGTCGAGCCCCGACGATTTGAGCCGCTGCGCCTGCGCGCCGTTCAGCATGCCGAGCGTGACGCAGGTCTCGAGCCCGAGCGCCTTCACGCCCTCGACCATGGCGCAGACCTTGTCGAGGTCGCGGTCCTTCGGCGAGCGCCAGGCCGCGCCCATGCAGAAGCGCGACGCGCCGCCGTCCTTCGCCGCTTGCGCCTCGCGCAGCACGGCGTCGAGCGACATCAGCTTCTCGGCCTTGACGCCGGTGTTGTATTGCGCGGCCTGCGGACAATAGGCGCAGTCCTCCGGGCAGCCGCCGGTCTTGATCGACAGCAGCGTCGAGATCTGCACTTCGGTCGGATCGAAGTTCGCCCGATGCACCTCCTGCGCGCGGAAGATCAAGTTCGGGAAACGGCAGCGCGAACAGCGCGCGGATTTCCTCGCGGGTCCAGTCGTGGCGGATCAGGGATGGCGCGGCGTGGGGCGCGTCAAATGCGGCAAGCGACATGGCTGAGATATACACGAGGCCGCCGTCCCCGCGAAAGCGGGACGACGAGCAGCGGTTTACGCCACATGACCCTCGTCAATATGCTTCGGGGTCTGCTCCGCGGCTTTGCCCTTCATCTGCGCCGCGCCGAGCTTGGGATTGCCGCGTACGCCGCCAAGCCGCGCCTGCGCGATCTGGTCCTCGGTCGGCGGCTCGTCGCCGGCGGCGGCGAATAGCGCCCGGGCCGGATCGTCGGGCGACACCGGCACCTCGTCCGGCGCCGAAGACATGGTGCGGCTGCGCAGCACGTACATAATGACGCCGAGCACGACCAGCGCGGCCAAAAGCCACAACATTCCGCCCGGCATTCCGTCTGGCATTAGAAAACCCTCCCGCGCATGAGGAGAACGGCCCGCGGGGGCCGCGGGTTCCGCATTAACTTGTTGCCGCCGCATTGGCTGATAAATGTGCAGCCGCAAGGGGATATGACTTCGGCATGACGATCGATCGCCGCACTTTGCTGACCGGTGCCGCCGCCCTGCCGCTTGCCGGCTGGGCAGAACGCAGCGCCTCGGCCGCCCCGCCTCCGCCGCGCAACAGCCTCAATGCCATCGCGCTCGGGGTGCGCTCCGGCGCCGAGCAGGACCAGAGCAAGGCGCTGCAGAAGGCGATCGATCAGGCCGCCACGCAACGCCTGCCGCTGTACATTCCGCCGGGCCGCTATCGCGCCGCCGAGCTGAAGCTCCCCGCCGGGGCGCAGCTCTACGGCATGCGCGGCGCGAGCCACATCGTGCTCGAGCGCACCGCGCCGCTGTTCATCAGCGAAGGTGCCGATAACATCAATCTGTCCGGCCTGATGCTGGAGGGCGAGAAGATTCCGCTGGTCGAGCGCACCGGCATCATCCAGCTCGCCAACGGCAAGGGCATCCGCATCGCCGAATGCGATATCGTTCGCGCCGGCGGCAATGCCATCGTGCTGCAAGCGATCGAAGGCCAGGTGCTGCGCAACGGCATCGCCGATGCCGGCGACAACGCGATCTTCGCGCTCGACGGCCGCAACACTTTGATCAGCGGCAATGTGATCCGCGGCTCCGGCAATGGCGGCATCCGGGTCTGGCAATCGCAGAAGCGCGCCGACGGCTCGATCGTCAGCGACAACCTCATCGAGGATACGCGGGCGCTGGCCGGCGGCAGCGGGCAGAACGGCAACGCCGTCAACGTCTATCGCGCGGCCAACGTGACCGTGCGCGGCAACCGCATCAGGAACGCGGCCTTTTCCGCGGTGCGCGGCAACGCCGCCTCGCACATCACGATCAGCGGCAATGATTGCTCGGGGCTTGGCGAGGTCGCGCTCTATTCCGAGTTCGAATTCGAGAACGCCACCATCACCGGCAACACCGTCGACGGCGCCGGCATGGGCATCTCGGTCAGCAACTTCAAGGAAGGCGGCCGGCTCGCCACCGTGGCCGGCAATACGTTGCGCAACATCACGACGCCACGGCCGGCCACCGATCCGGGCGAAGGCTTCGGGGTCGGCATCTATGTGGAAGCCGACACAGCGGTGACCGGCAATGTGATCGAGAACGCCGCCAAGGTCGGTATTTCCTGCGGCAATGGTCCGTATCTCCGCGACGTCACCGTGACCGGCAACGTCGTTCGCCAAACCCCATACGGCGTCTGGGTTACCGTTGCCAAAGGCGCCGGCGCGGCGGTGATTTCCGGCAACCTGATCACCGGCGCCCGTCGCGGCGCCATTGTCGGCATGGAATGGAACAAGGTCGTCACCTCCGACCTCGCTTTCGTTGCGCCCGGCGCCTACCCGCAATTGTCCATCAGCGGCAATAACATCCGATAGCTGTTGAGCCGCACCTCTACGCCGGAACCAATTGTTCCGGCCGCTGTTGCCATGGCGCCCAAATATGGAGGCAGCAAATGGCGAACGGCGACAGTGGTGGCGCAACCGGCATCCTGGGCGTGATGGTCGGTGCCCTCATAGTCATTTTCATCGGCGCGTTTTTTCTCAGCGGCGGCCTTGGCAAAGGCGGCGGCGGAGGCGGTGGCGCAACCAACTTCACGATCAAGCTGCCGTCAGCGCGCTGACGGCATTTTTTTTGGATAAGGGAGCGATACATGCACGGCATCATCTATTTGATCGGCCTCATCGTGGTGATCATGGCCATCCTTTCCCTCCTCGGCCTGCGCTAAGGAGACACCCATGGCACGACGACGAGCTCTAGCGACTGTTGCCGCCATTGGCGGCTCTTATGTTGAATGGAGCGCGGTGATCGCCGGCGCGATCGGCGCCAGCGCGATCTCTTTCCTGCTCCTCACCTTCGGAGGCGCAATCGGATTGAGCCTCACCTCGCCGCTGCCCCATGAAGGCGGGCTGGGCGCCTGGGGTGTCATGTTCGCGGTGCTCTGGTGGGCGGTGATGGTGCAGATCGGCAGCTTCTTCGCCGGCGGCTACCTCGCCGGCCGCATGCGCGCGCCGATCGGCGACGGTGGTGACGAAACCGCCTTTCGCGACAGCACGCACGGCTTCCTGGTCTGGGCGGTCGGCGTTCTGATGATCGTGTTCATGGCGGCCGGCGTCGGCGGAGCCGCGCTCAAGACCGCATCACAGTCCGTCTCGGCGTTTGCCGGAGCGGCCACCACGTCGGACAAGGGCGTGTCGACCGCCGATTATGCGGCTGACATCGTGCTGCGCAGGAGCGGAACCGGCGGCGCCGCTCCGGCTGCCACCACCGACTCGCAGCGCGACGAGGTCAAACGCATCTTCGCCAACACGATCTCCAATGCGGAGCTTTCCGCACGCGATCGCGACTACCTGGCCCAGCTGGTTGCGACCCGGAACGGCGTTTCGCAGGACGAGGGCCGCAGCCGTGTCGACCAGGCGATCCAGGAGACGCAGCGCTATGAGATCAGGGCTCGTGAAGCCGCCAATAAGGCCCGTAAAGCGGGCATATTGTCGGGCTTCCTGGCCGCGGCGTCCTTGCTGATCAGCCTGGCCGCCGCAGTCGGCGGCGCGGCGCTGGGCGGCACCCACCGCGACGACGGCACCGTGGCGAACCTGTTCGGCACACGGTTCTGGTAAGCAAAGCCTGAGAGACTTAAAAAGGGGCGGCACCACCGCCCCTTTTTTCATTGAGCCCTGATGACCGACAACAAGTCCCCGGATTTCCCCGACCGCCTCTCCGTCAATCCGAAGAGCCCTCATTACAACGAGGAGGTGCTCAAGCGTGACATCGGCATCCGCTTCGACGGCAAGGAAAAGACCAACGTCGAGGAGTATTGCGTCAGCGAAGGCTGGATCCGCGTCGCCGCCGGCAAGGCGCTCGACCGCCACGGCAATCCGCTGACCATCATGCTCAAGGGCAAGGTCGAGCCGTATTTCCGCGAAGAGAAGCCGAAGGAAGACTAGGCGGCCGCACGCGAGTTTGCAGCGGGCGCAAAGCGCGCGGCAAACGTCGCGAAGCTTTCCATAAACGCGCCGAGAAATTTGCGCACGCCCTCGTCGCTCACCTTGTGCTGTGCATCGATCAATTCCGGCTTGTAGGCGATGTAGGCCTCGCCGCCGGCGACATGCAGGCCGAGATCGGCGAGCACGGCGCGCAGATGCTGCTGCACCACTGCGGTCGAGATCGCGCCGGCCGATGTGCCGATGATGGCGGCTGGCTTGCCCGGCCAGGAGGTCTTGCCCCACGGCCGCGCGCCCCAGTCGATCGCATTCTTGAGAACCGCCGGCATCGAGCGGCTGTGCTCGGGCGTGACGAACAGCAGCGCGTCGGAGCCTTCGACCTCACCCTTGAAGCGCGCGACCGGCGCCGGCACCGGCTGCTCGTGGTCCTGGTTGTACATCGGCAGGTCGTCGATCCGGATCAGCCGGGCCTCGAACGACTTGTCGCCGAGCAGGACCAGGGCCTCCGCCAGCTTGCGGTTGATGGATTCGCGCCGGTTGGAGCCGACAATCACGCCGAGCTTGAGTTTGGTCATGGCACCCTCTATCTGAGCCTAAGGAACAATTTGTTACCTAGGATAGATAAATGACCAAAAAGACCGCGCAAGAAGGCACACGGGGGGCACCAGGTAACCTGCATGTGCCCGAAGATTGCCGGGCCATCAGCCAGGTGCTGGCGCGGGTCGGCGACAAATGGACGGTGCTGGTCGTCTCCAACCTCGGCGACGGGCCGAAGCGCTTCAACGAACTTCGCAAGGCGCTCGGCAGCATCTCGCAGCGGATGCTGACGCTTACGCTTCGCGGCCTCGAGCGCGACGGGCTGGTGACGCGCACCGCGTATCCGACCATCCCTCCGCGCGTCGATTATGAACTGACCCGGCTTGGACGTTCACTGCTCGAGCCGGTCAACGAGTTGAGCCTGTGGGCGCGCAAGCACCGTGCGGCGATGGAAGACGCACGCGCGCGCTTCGACCGGATACAAGCGCCGACAACCACGCCACGCTGACCATGGAGCCCGGGTCAAGATCGAGAAATTTCAGGGTCGCGAAGGCCGGGGAGCGCGACGTTCTTTGCCGCAGATGCCCCTCAGCGCGGCCCATTCCGCGCTCGACAGGATTTCCGCACCGTTATCAGAACCTATGTCGGCGCTCATGCGGTCGAGCCGTTCCTTCGACAATGGGTGGCTGGAGAAGATCGATGTCTTGCCTGATTCACGGCCGGCGAGTCGAACCAGGAATTCGCCCATCGGCTTCGCGGATCGGCCCAACTTGTGCATCGTCTCGATAGCGAACCCGTCCGCTTCGCGCTCGGCATCGCGCGAGTAAGAAGCGTCGAGCAATGCCTGGCCTGCAAAGATAATCGCGCCGCTGCCTGTCATGTCGCCGAACAAAAGACCGATCAGAAATGAGGTACCTCCGGCCTGAATGATCTTGCGCATATTGTGGTTTTTGTGAACGTGGCCAAGTTCATGGGCGAGCACGCCGGCGACCTCGTCGGGGCTTCGCGCCTTATCGATCAGCCCGTGCAGCACATAGATCTTGCCACCCGGTAACGCGAAGGCGTTCGGCATTTCGGAGAACAGGACCTGGGCATCGAGCGCACGTTCAACTCCGCCCGCGCGACGGACCTTCTCCACCAATGAAGTGAACGCGGCCTGACCTTCGACGCCGGTGCAGACTTCTCCGAACATGAAGCGGGCCTGCCGCTCAACCGCCTGGCCGATGCGCGTCTCGACCGCGGCCGGAACGAATGGCGCGAGTCGCTCGGCGATAATAGGAATACCGAAGAAGGCCACGAGCACTATTGACGCGGCCGCGGCGAGCGACCAGGCAACGATCCGCCACGTCTGCCTCTGTGTGCCACGGCCCAGATCGAGTGAGGTGCAACGTCCCAGAACTTGCCGTCTGGGCGGCGGGATCCGCGATCTCCAGGCGCGCCAGTGGCCGAGCGCTCATGCAACTCAGGCGCAAGACACCGGGCCGGCCGTCTGCGCGGCGGATGGCGTCATATGGCCAGGTATCGAGAACAATGCCCTGTTCGACGAGCTCAAGGCCGCTGGAAAAGCGAAGCGTTATCGAACGCTTGCGACTAGAGGCGCCGTCGTAATAGATCGCCTTGGCGTCGGCGGACACTTCAGCAATCGTCGCTGCGCGCTGCTCGCCGTCGGCGCTTGTTGGTTCAGAATCCGACATCGAGACTGTCGGCAAAGCCCTCGCCGAGCGAGCTTGCCAGTTCGCCATGCGCCGCGACGTCGTTTGCCGCCGCCAGACCATATACAGTCATCGACGACGCGACTCGCTGCCAAACATCGCGCATCAGATAGATGCGCATCAGGGCGCCGAAGACCAGAGCCGTGATCGCATAAGTCAGCGCAGACAAAATAAACGTCGGGACGTCATTGGACGCCGCAATCTGCTCAGCGGTCTTGCCGGCCCAGATCACGCCGAAAAAGACTGCGCCAATTAAGCCACTGATGCCCGAGAAGCAAAAGCGCCGTCCAACCGATGATCTTCCAATATAGCCCAATGAGTGCGCCGGTCCTCAGGTCGGATTTGAATTCTGACTTCGCCGACGCGAAGTCCATCGATCCACCAGCGCCATTCGATCGCCTTGAACGCTCCATAGACGAACGGCAGCGGAATAACGACCACCAGCGAAGGCCATGCCAGAAGCCAAAGGTGCCAGCTGCGCTTGAATAGCTCCCATCCGGTTCCTTCAAATCGCCCTTGCAAGTCACCATAGCCGGTATGGCGCATCTTGTAGCGCTCGAGCGCGGCACGCGCCCAAGGCAGCGCTAATCCGAGGCTCACGATGATGAGCGCGCCCCATAAGGCGGCGCGCCAGGCATAGCCGACGCCGGAGCCCGTCATCCAGAAACGCACCCCGCGCCACACTGTTCGCGTCACTCGATAGCGACGAGCACGATAAATGGCGAACTGAGCGAACAGGAAGAAGAACAGAATGAAGAGCGATGCTCGCGAAGGCTTGCAGCCGCTCAGCCTCGATGCCCGCGAAGAAATAGAGAACGTAGATCGGGGCCAGAATGGCTAGCGCGAACACGAAACCGAGCAGCAATTCCTTTGCCGCTGCCGATGTACTCACAGTGCGTCGTCTCCGACCGACGTGTGCGACCAGAGATGGCGGCGAATGTCGGTCGCAAGCCAGAACCGGTAGAAGCCGAGTGTAATCAGCTCGAGAAACGCGCCGCGTAGTACCAGTTGCCGGAATTCCGGGCGATCTCCGGAAAACTCGACGCGCGTCCCAATGACAGCAGGAGATCGCGCTCGCGGCGGCAGACGAAGACGTAATCGTTTCATGCATGTTATCGCCCCCTCCGCGAGTGCCAGCGCGTGTTACGCTACGATGCAACCTAAAAGAGAACAAGATGCGGTCAGGTTCAGCATGAACGAGATGCTAATGCGGAGCTGTAAGACCGATCAACGACGCGGAATAAAAAATGGCCGGGAACATCCCGGCCATTTCTGTCCGATCATTTTCGGAAATTTATTCCGCCGCTTCGCGCTGCGGACCGATCGCCTCGAGCCTGGCGGCGCAGAACTTGAACTCCGGAATCTTGCCGAACGGATCGAGCTTCGGATTGGTCAGCAGGTTGGCCGCCGCCTCGACATAGGCGAACGGGATGAACACCACGCCATCCGGTATCGCATCGTCCTGACGAGCATACAGCTCGACCGTGCCGCGCCGTGTGGTGACGCGGATCATGTCGCCCGGCCGGATGCCGAGTTTCTTGATCGTGCCGCGCGAAACCTGCGCGGTGGCCGAGGGCTCGATCGCGTCGAGCACCATGGCACGGCGCGTCATCGAGCCGGTGTGCCAATGCTCGAGCTGGCGGCCGGTCGAGAGGATGAACGGATACTCCTCGTCCGGCACTTCGTCCGGCGGCTGGAGCTTGGTGGCGACCAGCTTGGCGAAGCCGCCGGGGCGCGGGAAGCCGCTTTCGAACACGACATCGCGGCCCGGCTGGTCGGGCCCGTCGGTCGGGTAAGTAACCGCGTCCTCGCGTGCAACGCGCTCCCAGGTGATGTTGTTGAGCGCCGGCATCATCGACGCCATCTCGTCAAACACCTCGCCGACGTGCTTGTAATTCCAGCCGCAGCCAAGCCGATTGGCGATTTCGGTGATGATCCACAGATCCTGCCGGGTGTCGCCCGGCAGCGGGATCGCCGCGCGGCCCATCTGCACCTGACGATTGGTGTTGGTGACGGTGCCGTCCTTTTCCGGCCAGCCGGAGGCCGGCAGCACGACGTCGGCATACATCGCCGTCTCGGTGAGGAAGAGATCCTGCACCACGAGATGCTCGAGATGCGCCAACGCCTCGCGGGCATGGTTCAAGTCCGGATCCGACATCGCCGGGTTCTCGCCCTCGACATACATGCCCTTGATTTCGTCGGCGTGCACCGCGTCCATGATCTCGACCACGGTCTTGCCGCGCTTGGGCGGGAGCTTCACGCCCCACGCCTTCTCGTACTGCGCGCGGATTTCCGGATTTTCGACCGACTTGTAGTCCGGGAAGAACATCGGGATCAGCCCCGCGTCGGACGCGCCCTGCACGTTGTTCTGGCCGCGTAGCGGATGCAGCCCGGTGCCGGGACGGCCGATCTGGCCGGTGATCAGCGACAGCGCGATCAGGCAGCGCGCATTGTCGGTGCCGTGGGTGTGCTGCGACACGCCCATGCCCCAGAAGATGATGGCGCTCTCGGCGCGCGCATAGGCGCGCGCGACTTCGCGCAACGTGTCGGCCGAGATGCCGCAGATCGGCTCCATCTCTTCCGGCGTGAAGTCCTTGATGTTTTCCTTCCAGGCCTCGAAGCCTTCGACATAGGTCTGGATGTACTGCTGGTCGTAGAGCTTCTCTTCGACGATGACGTTGAGCATCGCGTTGAGCATCGCGACGTCGGCGCCGTTCTTGAACTGCATCATCTTCCAGGCATGGCGCTTGAGCGCCTGGCCGCGCGGATCCATCACGACCAGCTTGGCGCCGCGCTTGGCGGCCTGCTTGAAGAAGGTCGCCGCCACCGGGTGGTTCTCGGTCGGGTTGGCGCCGATCACGATGATGAGGTCGGAGTTCTTGCACTCATTGAACGTCGCGGTCACCGCGGCGGAGCCGACGCCTTCGAGCAGCGCCGCGACCGATGAGGCATGGCAAAGCCGCGTGCAGTGGTCGACGTTGTTGGTGCCGAAGCCGGTGCGCACCAGCTTCTGGAACAGATAGGCCTCCTCGTTCGAGCCCTTGGCCGAACCGAAGCCGGCCAGTGCGTCGGGGCCGTCGCGGTCGCGGATTTTCTTCAGTCCGCCGGCGGCGCGGTCGAGCGCCTCTTCCCATGTCGCTTCGCGGAAGTGAGTCCACGGATTGGACGGATCGATCGTTCTCGTGCGGCACCTTCGGCACGCCGTCCTTGCGGATCATCGGCTTCAGCAGGCGCTCCGGATTGTGCACGTAGTCGAAGCCGAACCGGCCTTTGACGCACAGCCGGTTCTGGTTGGCGGGGCCGTTCTTGCCTTTAACGGCGACGATCTTCTCATCCTTGATCTGATAGGTGAGCTGGCAGCCGACGCCGCAATACGGGCACACGCTATGGACTTCGCGGTCCGGCGCGCCCTTGAAGACGTTTTTCTCGTCAACCATCGTCGCCGGCATCAGCGCGCCGGTCGGGCAGGCCTGCACGCATTCGCCGCAGGCGACGCAGGTGGAGGCACCCATCGGATCGTCGAAGTCGAACACGATCTTTTCGGCAACGCCGCGGCCCGCCATGCCGATCACGTCATTGACCTGCACTTCGCGGCAGGCGCGGACGCAGAGATTGCACTGGATGCAGGCGTCGAGATTGACCGCCATGGCCGGATGCGAGCGGTCCGCCGGCGGCTGCACGACGCGCTTGGGGAAGCGGCTCGAACTCGACGCCCTGGCGCTTCACCGTCTTCCAGAATTCCGACATCGGGTCGCGCGCGACCTCGATCGGCGGCTGGTCGGTGACCAGCAGCTCCGCGACCATCTTGCGCGCGGTCTTGGCGCGGTCGGTCTGCGTCTTGACCTTCATGCCGGGCGCCGGCGTGCGCAGGCAGGACGCCGCCAGCACGCGCTCGCCCTCGATCTCGACCATGCAGACGCGGCAATTGCCGTCCGGCCGGTAGCCGGGCTTCGGCGTGTAGCAGAGATGCGGAAGCTTGATGTCGAGCCGGCGCGCGGCGCGGAAAATCGTCTCGCCGTCGCGAATGTCGATCTCACGGTCGTCGATGAAGAAGGTCTTGCCGCTCGGAGCGCCGCCCTGCCCGGCGCTCTTGTCCATCGGCGCAGTGTGCGCGACGGCGGGCTTGCCGGCGTTCTTGTTGTCGCCGCCCGCGGCGCCCTTATTGTCGTGGCCGTAGCCAACCGGTTTCTTGGTATCGGTCATATGTTCACCAATGGCCCAGCGGCTTCTTCAGTTCGTCCGGAAAATATTTGATCACGCAGGTCAGCGGGTTCGATGCCGCCTGGCCCAATCCGCAGATCGAAGCATCGCGCATACCCGTGGAAAGCTCGTCGAGCAGCGCCGTATTCCACGGGCCGTGCGCCATCAGCTTCACGGCCTTTTCGGTGCCGACCCGGCAGGGCGTGCACTGGCCGCAGCTCTCATCCTCGAAGAACTTCATCAGGTTGAGCGCCACAGCCTTCATGTCGTCCTGGTCGGACAGGATGACAACGGCGTGCGAGCCGACGAAACAGCCATATTTTTCAAGGGTTCCGAAGTCGAGCGGGATGTCGGCCATCGAGGCCGGCAGGATGCCGCCCGAGGCGCCGCCCGGCAGATAGCCCTTGAACGTATGGCCATCCTGCATGCCGCCGCAGAACTCGTTGATCAACTCATTTGCGGTGACGCCAGCCGGCGCGAACACGACACCAGGCTTCTTCACCCGGCCTGACACCGAGAAGCTGCGGAAGCCCTTGCGTTCGTTGCGGCCTTGCGACGTGACCCATTCCGGGCCCTTCTCGATGATGTCGCGAATCCAGAACAGGGTCTCGACGTTCTGCTCCAGCGTCGGACGGCCGAACAAGCCGACCTGCGCGACGTAGGGCGGGCGATGGCGCGGCAGACCGCGCTTGCCCTCGATCGATTCGATCATCGCGGATTCTTCGCCGCAGATGTAAGCGCCGGCGCCGCGGCGAACATGGATCTTGGTGTGCGCCGAAAGCCCCGCCTCCTCGACCTTGCGGATCTCGTCGAGCAGCATCAGCCGCAGTTCGGGATATTCGTCGCGAATGTAGAGGTAGGTGTCCGGCGCTTCGACTACCCAGGCGGCGATCAACATGCCTTCGAGGAAGCGGTGCGGATCGCGCTCGAGATAGAAGCGGTCCTTGAACGTGCCCGGCTCACCCTCGTCGCAGTTCACCGCGAACAGGCGTGGCGCAGGTTCGGCGCGCACCAGCGACCACTTGCGCCCGGTCGGAAAGCCGGCGCCGCCGAGACCACGCAGGCCGGCGTCGCTGACGATCTTGATGATGTCGTCGCGCGTGCGCTGGCCCGACGTGCAGGCCTTGAGCAACGAGTAGCCGCCCTCTGTGAGATAGGCGGCGGCATCCTTGTGCGAATGCCAGGCGTGCGGATGTTCGTTCTTCTTTACCGCCGCCGCGATCTTCTCCGGCGTGGCATGGAAGGTCTGGCCGTGATTGATGGCGACCACCGGTGCACGGTCGCAAGCTCCCATGCACGGCGCACGTACGACGCGCACCTCGGCGCCGAGCTTCAGATTTTCCAGGAGCCGGTCGGCGCCCGCCATCGCGCAGGACAGTGAGTCGCAAACTCGGACCGTAACGGGCGGAGGCGGCGGGCCGTCCTTTACGACATCGAAGTGCGCGTAGAACGTTGCGACTTCATAGACTTCAGTGAGCGCCATCCTCATCTCGGCGGCGAGCGCGGTGAGATGCGCGGCGGAGAGATGGCCGTACTTGTCTTGAATCAAATGCAGATGTTCGATCAGCAGGTCGCGCCGGCGCGGCCGGTCGGTCAAAAGCGCCTGGATTTCATCCAGCGCTTGAAGGTCAACCTGCCGTCCCTTCGGCGTGCGCGGCGGACGCCGGCGGCCGCCGGTCCCCTTGCCACCGGCAGGCGGCTTGATTGGCATATTCATGGACGTCCTCTCAGCCATGGTTTGAAGCCGTTCCAGTCTGCGAACAATCCCGTACTTGAAATGGGTCGATAGAAGAAATCTATCAATCTCCTATCAATTACGGGTATAATCCTGACCAACCGGCGGAGGCCCCATTGATCGATAAGCTGGATTTCCTCTTGGCGCTTGCCCGCGAAAAGCACTTCGGCCGGGCGGCCGAAACCTGCGCGGTGACCCAGCCGACCCTCTCGGCCGGCATCAAGCAGCTCGAAGGGCAGATGGGCGTGCTGCTGGTGATTCGCGGCTCACGCTTCCAGGGCTTCACACCCGAAGGCGAGCGCGTGCTCGAATGGGCGCGCCGCATCGTCGGCGACACGCGGGCGATGCGCGAAGAGGTCAATTCGCTGCGGCATGGCCTGTCAGGCCGGCTGCGTATCGCGGCGATCCCCACGGCGCTCGCCATGGTCGCGGCACTGACCACGCCTTACCGCGAAAAGCATCCGAATGTGCAGTTCACGATCTATTCGCGGACCTCGATCGAGATTCTGGACCTGCTGGATAATCTCGAGATCGATGCCGGCATCACTTACGTCGAGAACGAGCCGCTCGGCCGCGTCACCACCGTGCCGCTCTATCATGAACGCTACCGGCTGCTCACATCTGCGGACGCGCCGCTCGGCAATCGTGACACGGTGACGTGGGCCGAGGTCGCGCAAGTGCCGCTCTGCCTGCTTACGCCCGACATGCAGAACCGCCGCATCATCGACCGGCTGCTGCGCGGTGCCGGCAGCGAGTCGCGCCCGACCTTGAAATCCAACTCGATGATCCTGTTGTACTCGCATGTGCGCACCGGCCGCTGGGCCAGCATCATGCCGGCCAAGCTTGCCGAGACACTCGGCCTCACCGAGACGATCCGCGCAATCCCGATCACCGAGCCGGAAGCGGTGCAGACCATCGGCCTAGTCGCGCCGGCACGTGAGCCGATGACGCCGATCACTACGGAGCTGGTCGAGGAGGCGCGGCGGCTGGCGCCGAAGCTCGATGATGTGGAACCGAAAGCACCATTCAAACGACGAAAGGCATAGCGATAAGCTATTGCAGCATGTCGCTTACCTATCGACTGACGGTTTTTCTGACTTGATCGCACTTACTTTCATGCGATTAACAACCAAACCAGACAGCCCTTCGTATGCATTCTGCAAGCTATCAACTCCAGCACGCCACCGTTCGGGACACACAGCGCTCCCCCATTCATGCTGTTCGAATTGTCGACGCGCTGCTGACACCACTTGAGTTGGATGAGTTGGCGGAGCAGCTCCGCCGCAAATTGAGCGCCCGAGGCGAACCGCTCGCAAACATCGTCATCATCCAGGGCTACAGCAAGGAAACGCTGTGGCTTCATGGCGATTCGTATTCGATCTCGCGGGTTCGAGCAGCCATGTTCAATGCGGAAATGTCGTGGGGGTCGTTCAGTCTTGGTTGAGTATTCATCTGAAACAGCCGCAACGGCTGATGTGTCAGATGGCGTCGAGCAGGATACGGGTCACATCGTCCGGCATGTCGAGCATGGCGTCGTGCCCGCACGCCAATGTATGCGCGCTCCAGGCCGGATCGTTCTTCACCCGCTCATAGAACGGCTTGAACGGGCTCTCGCGCGGCAGCACCGTGGAGTGCACGTACACGTGCTTCTTGATGCTGTTCTGCTTGCCTGAAAGCTTGATCTTCTCGGTGAAGCACCCGATTGGAAACGGCGTCGCCAGCTCGTCGACGCGCTGCGCATCGTTAGCATTGACGTTGAAAAATGCGGCCGTCGGCGGCGGCACCGCCAAACCGCCGATCTTGCCCGCATTGTCGATGAACATCTGCGTATTGGCCGGCACGTTGATGTCGAACAGCGACTGGCCGTGTTCGGGCAGGAACGCGTCGAGATAGACGAGCGCCCGAAGCCGATTCGGAATGCGGTCGCCGAGCCCGGTGATCACCATGCCGCCGTAGGAGTGGCCAACCAGCACGACATCGTCCAGGCGTTCATGGTGAAAGACATTGAGCACATCGAGGATGTGCATGGTCAGATTGATCGGCGTACCGGTGAGATGCGAACGCTCGCCCTGCCCGGTCAAAGTCGGCGTAAAAACAAGATGGCCGAGGGCGCGAAGCCGCTCGGCCACCTTGAAATAACACCAGCCGCCGGACCAGGCGCCGTGGACAAGGACGAAGGTCGCCACCGGTGTCGCTCGCTACGCCACCTTCACCTCGAAATGGCGGAACATCGCCTTCTTCGCCTCGTCGTCGAACTCGGTCTTGAAGGCGTGCTGGTGCTTGTCCTTGACGGCGAGCGCGCGCTTGGCGGCATCGCGCGCCGAGATCTCATCGACCACCCGCTTCACGTTCGGGAATTTGGCCCAGGCCTGCTCGCCGAGCGCCACCGGAATGAGACGCGCCCAGCCCCACAATGCCATGTCGACAATCGTGTAAGTGTTGTCGACGACATACTTCTGTTTGCCCAGGCGCTCGTTGAGGATGTTGAAGTGCCGCGTCGCCTCATAGGCGTAGCGGTTGAGCGCATATTCGATCTTCTCCGGCGCATATTGGCGGAAGTGGACCGATTGTCCGGCGAACGGCCCGACACCGGAGGCGATGAACATCAGCCACGACAGCAGTTCGCCGCGCGCCTTATCGCCCTTGCCCGGCAGGAACTTTCCGGTCTTCTCGGCGAGATAGAGCAGGATCGCATTGGAGTCGAACACGACGGCCTCGCCATCGACAATCGACGGCACCTTGGCGTTCGGGTTGATAGCGAGATAGTCCGGCTTGTGCTGGTCGCCCTTGCGGGTGTCGACCGGGACCGGCTGGTACTCCAAACCGCACTCTTCGAGCATCAGCGCGACCTTCATCGGGTTCGGCGCACCGCTGTAGTAGAACTTGATCATTGTGTTATGGCCTTGTTCGAAAAATCTGCCACTGCAGTATAAGACCACAGCATGTTGCTTGTCCCGACCCGGCTCGAACCAAGTCCCCTCCACGGCATCGGCTTATTCGCCTCAGCGCCCATCCCACGCGGGACGGCGGTCTGGCGCTTCGCGCCCGGCCTCGATCAGGAGTTCGATGATGCTGAAATCGAGCGGATGGAGCCGCACATCCGAAGCTTCTTCGATCACTACAGCTATGTGGATCGCAGTACCAAGCGGCTGATCCTGTGCTTCGACAATGCGCGCTTCACCAACCACAGCGAGAACCCGAACCTGCGGCCGGACTATACGCAGGACGCATTCGGCATAGATGTCGCGGTGCGCGACATCAGCACCGGCGAAGAGCTCACGCTGGATTACGACGATTTCGAAGAAGGCGGCCGGCTATGGGTCGGCCGCCCTTAAGCGCTGGCTAGAACAGCCCGACGATCCGGCCGTCCTTGACGTCGATCGAATCCGCCGACGGCACCTTGGGCAGGCCCGGCATCGTCATGATCTCACCGCAGATCGCTACGATGAACTCGGCGCCGGCCGAGAGCCGCACCTCGCGCACCGGAATGTTGAAGCCCTTGGGCGCGCCCTTGGCATCCGGATTGGTCGAGAACGAGTACTGCGTCTTGGCGATGCAGACCGGCAGCTTGCCGAAGCCCATCTCTTCCCACTGCTTGAGCTGATCCTTCACCGACTTGTCGGCGGTCGCGTCATCGGCCCGGTAGATTTCCTTGGCGATGGTGCGGATCTTGTCGAACAGCGGCATTTCGTCGGGATAGAGCAGCTTCAGGTTCGCCTTGCCTTCGTCGATCACCTTGACGACGGCCTTGGCGACATCGGCCGCACCCTCGCCGCCCATCGCCCAGTGGTCGGCCATCAGCGCCTCGACGCCGAGCGCCTTGCACTTCTCCCTCACCAGCGCGACTTCCGCGTCGGTATCCGCCGAGAAGCGATTGATCGAGACGACCGCGGGCAGGTTGAACTTCTTCAGGTTCTCGATGTGTTGCTGCAGGTTCGACATGCCGGCTTCGAGCGCCTTGAGGTCTTCCTTCTTGAGGTCCTCTTTCTTGACGCCGCCGTGCATCTTCAGCGCGCGGATGGTCGCAACGACCACGACACAGTCCGGCTTGAGGCCGGTCTTGCGGCATTTGATGTCGAGGAATTTCTCGGCGCCGAGGTCGGCGCCGAAGCCGGCTTCGGTCACGACGTAATCGGCAAGCTTGAGCGCTGCCGTGGTCGCCGACACCGAGTTGCAACCATGCGCGATGTTGGCGAACGGGCCACCATGGATGAAGGCCGGCGTGCCTTCCAGCGTCTGCACCATATTCGGCGCGATCGCGTCCTTGAGCAGC
This sequence comes from uncultured Alphaproteobacteria bacterium, assembly GCA_963847325.1. Taxonomy (GTDB): domain Bacteria; phylum Pseudomonadota; class Alphaproteobacteria; order Rhizobiales; family Xanthobacteraceae; genus Pseudolabrys. The sequence continues at coordinate 264,137 of CAWJZD010000008.1, read as the reverse complement.
GCGCTCATCGCGCCATGGGCGTTGAGCTCCTTGGCGCGCACCGGTTTACGGTCGCGGGTGTAGCCGACGATGATATTGCCGAGCCGGGCCTTGAGGTCTTCGATATCCTTGGCGAGACAGAAGATCGCCATCACTTCCGACGCCACGGTGATGTCGAAGCCCGCTTCGCGCGGATAGCCGTTGGCGACGCCGCCGAGCGAGCAGACGATCTCACGGAGCGCGCGGTCGTTCATGTCCATCACGCGGCGCCAGACGACGCGGCGGGTGTCGATGCCCAGCGCATTACCCCAGTAAATGTGGTTGTCGATCAGCGCCGAGAGCAGATTGTGCGCCGAGGTGATGGCGTGGAAGTCGCCGGTGAAGTGGAGGTTGATGTCCTCCATCGGGATCACCTGGGCGTAGCCGCCGCCGGCCGCACCGCCCTTGACGCCGAAGCACGGGCCGAGCGACGGCTCGCGCAGCGCGCACATCGCCTTCTTGCCGATGTGATTGAGCGCATCGGTGAGGCCGACCGTGGTGGTGGTCTTGCCCTCGCCCGCCGGCGTCGGGCTGATCGCGGTGACGAGGATCAGCTTGCCGTCTTTCTTGCCGGTGAGCGACTTGATGTACTCCATCGACACCTTGGCCTTGTAGTGGCCGTACGGCTCGAGGTTCTCGATCGCGATGCCGAGCTTCTCCTTCGCCACGTCGGCGATGCGGCGCGGCTTGGCGGCCTGGGCAATTTCAATGTCGGATTTCGGATTTTGATGTTGTGAGGCGGGCATAGAGACGTTCCAATGCGAGAAGAGGAAAAATCAGACTGATGTGAAGCGTGCGCCCTTCGCGAGGTTGGCGGATTTCGCCCACTCGCCGGCATCGACCTTCTTGCCTTCGGGTGGCTGCACGCGCGTGACCTTGAAGCGGCCATCGGCACAGACGACAGTGATGCCGTCGGCTTCGACCGCGACGATTTCGCCGAGCTTGCCGCCGATCCCCTTGGGATCGCGGGCCGGCAGCGGCTTGGCGTCGAAAATCTTGACCTGCTTGCCGTCGAGCACGGTCCAGGCGCCCGGCGCCGGATTGCAGCCGCGGATCAGACGATCGATCTGCTCCCACGGCTTGCCCCAATCGATCTTGGCGTTCTCGGGGCGGCACAGGCCTTCGTAAGTGGCCTTGGAATGGTCCTGCTTGATCTTCGGCGCCTTGCCGGCTTTGACGAGGTCGACGCCTTCCAGCATCGCCTCGACGCCCATCGGGAACAGGCGGTCGAAATAGACCGTGCCGAGTGTGTCGGTGTCGGAGATCGGCGTCTTCTTCTGCACCAGGACGTCGCCGGTATCGAGCCCGTTGTCCGGCCAGAAGATCGACAGCCCGGTCTCCTTCTCGCCCTTGATGATCGGCCAGTTGATCGCCGACGCGCCGCGGTAAGCGGGCAAGAGCGACGGGTGATACTGGATCGAGCCGTGGGTCGGCATGTTGAGGAATTCTTCCGGCACGAACAGCGTGACGAACGCCATCACCTGAAGGTCCGGCTTGAGCGCCTTGAACTCCTCCCACACCTTCGGATCCTTGTAGGAGGCCGGCTGATAGATCGGCAGCTTGGCGGCGAGCGCCGCTTCCTTGAGCGGATCGGCCTTGGCGCCTTCCTTCTCCGGAGCGACGTAAACAGCGACGACGTTGTCGCCGCGCTTAAGCAGCGCTTCCAGCACGGCCTTACCGAAGGCCTGCTGGCCATGAACCACGATACGCATCAAACCCCTCCCACCGCGGGCGTTACGCCGCCTTCTCTTTGGCCGGCGCCGACAGGGCGCCTGAATTCTTGATCTCCTGCACCGTCCCCTGATCCAAGCCGAGCACGTCGCTCAGGATCTCGTCGGTGTGCTCGCCAAGCAGCGGCGAGCGCGTCACCTCGGAAATCGAGTCCGACATCTTGATCGGATTGCCGACCGTCAGGTACTTGCCGCGGGTCGGATGATCGACCTCGACCACCGTGCCGGTGGCGCGCAGCGATTCATCCTCGGCGATTTCCTTCATCGACAGGATCGGTCCGACCGGAATGTCGACCGCGTTGCAAAGCTCCATCACCTCGAACTTGCTCTTGGTCATGGTCCATTGCTCGATGCGCTCGAAAATTTTCTTGAGCTTCGGCAGGCGCGCACGCGGCGTCGCATATTCCGGATCGGTCTTCCAGGTCGGTTCACCGATCAGGTCGCAGATCGGCTCCCACACCGGGGCCTGGGTGATGAAGTAGATGTAGGCGTTGGGGTCGCTCTCCCAGCCTTTGCACTTGATGATCCAGCCGGGTTGGCCGCCGCCCGAGTCGTTGCCGGCGCGCGGCGTCGCATCGCCGAACGGAATGCCCTGCCCGAACTGGCTGTATTCGGACAACGGCCCCACTTTGAGACGTTGCTGGTCGCGCAGCTTGACGCGGCAGAGGTTGAGCACGCCGTCCTGCATGGCCGCGAGCACCTTCTGGCCGCGGCCGGTGCGGGTGCGCTGGTAGAGCGCCGACACGATGCCGAGCGCAAGATGGAGCCCGGTGCCGCTGTCGCCGATCTGTGCGCCGGTCACGAGCGGCGGGCCATCCAGGAAGCCGGTGGTCGAGGCCGAGCCGCCGGTGCACTGCGCGACGTTCTCGTAAACCTTGCAGTCTTCGTACGGCCCGGGGCCGAAGCCCTTCACCGAGGCGACGATCATGCGCGGGTTGAGCTTGTGGATGTGCTCCCAGGTCAGCCCCATGCGATCGAGCGCGCCGGGCGCGAAGTTCTCGACCAGCACGTCACACTTCTTGATCAGCTCATCGAGCACGCGCTTGCCCTGCGGATGCTTGCTGTCGATCGTGATCGAGCGCTTGTTGTGATTGAGCATGGTGAAGTAGAGCGAGTCCGCGCCCTTCACGTCGACGAGTTGCCCGCGGGTGATGTCACCGACGCCCGGGCGCTCAACCTTGATCACGTCAGCGCCGAACCAGGCGAGCAATTGCGTGCAGGTCGGGCCCGATTGCACGTGCGTGAAATCGAGGATGCGAACGCCGTCCAGCGCCTTGCCGGCCTTGCCGAACGGCGCCGTGACCGGGTTTGGCAGCCCGCCATTGGATGACTTCGCCATCGCAGCGACTGCGGCGGCCGCACCGGCCAGTCCGGTTGCGACAGCAGCGCCGACCAGGCCGCGCCTTACGGCTTTGCCGGCCTTCGACGGCTTCGTGCGCTTCGCGCTTGCCTTCTTTCCCTTGGCGGGCGCGGATTTGCCCTTGGTTTTCTTTGCCATGGTCGTGCCCCTACTTCTTTTTGCTGAGCTTTGACTGCGGATTGAGATTGCCGATGCGGCCCGACTCGCTGCCGGCGGCCGGATCGATCACGGCGTTGATGAGCGTCGGCTTGCCGGAATCCAGCGCTTCGTTGACGGCGCGGCGCAGCTCGTCGGGCGACGTCGCGTTGACGCCGACACCGCCGAACGCTTCCATCATCTTGTCGTAACGCGCGCCCTTGACGAACACGGTCGTGGCCGGGTCGTCGCCTGCCGTGTTGACGTCGGTGCCGCGATAAATGCCGTCATTGTTGAAGATGACGATACAGACCGGCAGGTTGTAGCGGCAGATCGTCTCCACCTCCATGCCGGAGAAGCCGAAGGCCGAGTCGCCTTCGACCGCCAGCACCGGATGTCCGGTTTCGATCGTTGCGGCGACCGCCTGGCCCATGCCGATACCCATGATGCCCCAGGTGCCGACATCGAGACGCTTGCGCGGCTTGTAGATGTCGATGATGCCGCGTGCGAGGTCGAGCGTGTTGGCGCCTTCGTTCACCAGGATCGTCTCCGGACGCTCCTTGATGACCGTGCGCAGCACGCCGAGCGCGCCGTGATAATCCATCGGCACGTTGTTGTTCATCAGGCGCGGCGCCATCTTGGCGACGTTCTCGTCGCGCTTGGACGTGACGGCCTTGGTCCAATCCGCCGGAGGCGCCGGCCAGTTGCCCATCGCGCCGAGCATTGCGGAGACGCATGAACCGATGTCGCCGACCACGGGCGCAACAACCTCGACGTTGGAGTCCATTTCCTTGGGCTCGATGTCGATCTGGATGAACTTCTTCGGCGCCTCGCCCCAGGCCTTGCCCTTGCCGTGCGACAGCAGCCAGTTGAGCCGCGCGCCGATCAGCATGACGACATCGCTGTCCTTGAGAACGGTCGAGCGGGCCGCACCGGCGCATTGCGGATGCGTATCGGGAAGCAGGCCCTTCGCCATCGACATCGGCAGGAACGGCACGCCGCTCTTTTCGACGAACTGACGGATCGCGTCATCGGCCTGCGCGTATGAGGCGCCCTTGCCGAGGATGATGAGCGGCTTCTTCGCGGACTTGAGCACATCGAGCGCGCGCTTGACCGCGTCGGGCGCGGGGATCTGCGCAGGCGCCGCGTCGATCACTTTCACCAGCGATTTGCGGCCGGCTTCGGCATTCATGACCTGGCCGAACAGCTTGGCCGGCAGGTCGAGATAGACGCCGCCGGGACGGCCCGAAACGGCAGAGCGAATGGCGCGCGCAAGGCCGATGCCGATGTCCTGCGCATGCAGGATGCGATAGGCCGCCTTGCAAAGCGGCTTGGCGATCGCGAGCTGGTCCATCTCCTCGTAGTCGCCCTGCTGGAGGTCGACGATCTCGCGCTCCGAGGAGCCCGACATCAGGATCATCGGGAAGCAATTGGTGGTGGCGTGCGCGAGCGCGGTAAGGCCATTGAGGAAGCCGGGCGCCGAAACGGTGAGGCACACGCCGGGCTTCTTGGTGAGATAGCCGGCGATTGCAGCGGCGTAGCCGGCATTCTGTTCATGACGGAACGAGAGAACGCGGAGACCCTCGGCCTGCGCCATGCGGCCGAAATCGGTGATCGGAATGCCCGGCACGTTATAAATCGTGGTCAGATCATTGAGCTTGAGCGCATCGATGATCAGGTGAAAACCGTCGGTCAGTTCTTCTTCCTGCGCCTCTGGCTGCAATTTCACTGCTGCATCTGACATCGGGAATCCTCTCGGTCTTGTTCGTTCAATCGAGGTAATCGGCGTATTGCTTGACGTGCTCGGCAAGGCCGAGCGCGTGGTCGCGCACCAGCCGCTCGGCTCGGGCGGTGTCACGCGATTCCAGTGCTTCAATGATCTGGATGTGATCGCGGATCGAACGGTCGGCGCGATCCTTCTCGACGATCGTCTTGCGCCGGATCATCCGCATGTGGGTGAACAGGTTTTCCGCCATCTCGATCAGCACATGGTTCTCGCTCATGCGCACGATCGATTGATGGAATTCGATGTTCACCTCGGAGTATTCGTCGAGGTGGGCGCGTACTTTGCCGTCGAGGAAGCTTGCGAACATGCGACGCAGGTTCTTGATGTCGTCGTCGAGCGCATTCTCGGTGATCAGGCGCGCCGCCATGCTCTCGAGCGCGGCCCAGGCGGTGATCAGCTCGATCACTTCGCGCTTCGACTTGCGCACCACATAGATGCCGCGCCGCGGCACCGAGCGCACGAACCCCTCGCTCTCGAGCTGCGCCAGCGCCTCACGAACCGGGGTGCGGCTGATGCCGAAATCCTGGGCCAGCTTGCGCTCGTCCAGCCGGATGTCGTCGCGATTGCGATAGATATCCATCGCCACGATCGCGTTCTTCAGCGCCGTATAGGCCTTGTGCTTGAAGCTCGGAGTCGTGGCGATCGGCGCCAGTGCGGGCTGCACTGGGGTACGTGCGGATTCCGCACGCGAGCGCTGACTACGGACAATACGGGTTTCGCTACTCATCGCTGGTATACAATATGCCAGAATCCACACCGGCCGCAATCGCAGCGTTATTGAGCCTTGGCACTAGCCGGCGGGGCGCAGACCGGGCGAGCGCAGCCGGCTCCAGCCTTCCTGGATCAGCGGCCAGAACAGCGCGATCAGGCCGAGCACCATGATGGTGGAGACCAGGGCATTCGAGAAAAACACCCCCAGCCCGCCCTGCGAGGCGAGCAAAGCCTGGCGGAACGATTCCTCCGCTCTGTCGCCGAGCACGATGGCGAGCACCATCGGCGCCAGCGGATAATTGCACTTCTTCATCAGATATCCGGCGACGCCGAACACCATCATCATCACGACGTCGAAGGAGTTGTTGTTGACCGTGTAAGCGCCGATCGCGCAGAGCACGAGAATGATGGGCGCAATCACGCTGAACGGAATGCGCAGGATCGCAGCGAACAGCGGCACGCAGGTCAGCACCACGAACAGGCCGACAAGGTTGCCCATATACATCGAGGCGATCAGGCCCCAGACGAAATCCTTCTGCTCGGTGAAGAGCAGCGGACCGGGCTGAAGGCCCCAGATCAGCAAGCCGCCGAGCAACACCGCTGCGGTCGGCGACCCCGGCACGCCGAGCGAGAGCATCGGCAGCAGCGCCGCCGTGCCGGCGGCATGCGCAGCAGTCTCCGGCGCCACCACGCCCTCGATCTGGCCGGTGCCGAACTTGTGGCCGTTCTTGGAGATGCGCTTGGCGATGCCGTAGCTCATGAACGAGGCGGGCGTCGCGCCGGCCGGGCTGATGCCCATCCAGCAACCGATCAGGCAGGAGCGCAGCGACAACATCCAGTACCGCGGCAGCTCCTTCCAGGTTTCCCAGACGATCTTGGCATTGAGCTTCGCGATCTTGCCACGGAACGAGAGCCCCTCTTCCATCGTCAGCAGGATCTCGCCGATTCCGAACAGGCCGATCACGGCGATCAGGAAATCAAAGCCATTGAGCATCGACTCGAAGCCATAGGTCAGCCGCAACTGCCCTGTCACCTGGTCCAGACCGACCGCGCCAAGCGCGAAGCCCAGCATCATCGAGGCAATGGTCTTGAACGGCGGCTCCTTGCTAAGCCCGACGAAGCTGCAGAAAGCGAGGAAGTACACGGAGAATATTTCCGCCGGCCCGAACCGTAGCGCGAAATTCGCAACCAGCGGCGCGACCAGCGTGATCATGATGACGGCGAACAGCGCGCCCACAAACGAGGAGGTGAATGCTGCGGTCAGCGCCTCGCCGGCGCGGCCCTGCTGGGCCATCGGATAGCCGTCGAACGTGGTCGCTACCGACCATGGCTCGCCCGGTATGTTGAATAGAATCGAGGTGATGGCGCCGCCGAACAGTGCGCCCCAGTAGATGCACGACAACATGATGATCGCCGAGGTCGGCGACATGTTGAAGGTCAGCGGGAGAAGGATGGCGATGCCGTTGGCGCCGCCGAGGCCGGGCAGAACGCCGACCAGCACGCCAAGCACGATGCCGACGACCATCAGCGCCAGATTGTACGGCTGCAAGACAACCGCGAAGCCGTGAAACAAGTTACCAATGTCTTCGAACATCGTTCAGATCCTACGCGTCGTCAGCCGATCAAAAGTAGAGCATTTGCTCGAGCGGGCCTTTCGGCAGCGGCACGAGGAACCATTTTTCGAAAGTGAAGTAGAGCGCGATCGGCACGAGGACGGCGATCGGAACGACCATGCGCCACGGATATTTGCCGAACCATTTCATGAAGACGGCAATCATCAGCGCCGATGAGACGTAGATGCCGATGTACGGAATGACGAGGACGTAGATCGTTGCCGGCAAGACAACCGCGCCGACCTGCCGCAGCTGCGGCCATTCCGCGAACAGCTTGTTGTCGGGCTGAGTGCGTAAAACCGCAGCGATGTTGACGGCCGACGCGATCACAATCAGCAGCCCGACATAGAACGGGAAGAAACCGGCGCGCGGGCCTTCCGCTCCCCACGAAATGCCGACCCGCCACGATCCATAGACCGCGATCACACCGAACATCCCGATGATCAACGCGACCGCAATTTCCACCGTCCGGTGGGACGGACCCGCCCCACCGGAATTTTCAATACTGTGACTCATCACACGTCCTGATCGATTTGCGCTGGCCTAGTTGCCGGCCATAAAGCCGGCTTCTTTCATCAGCGCTTCATGCTGCTTCTCGGCCTCGCCCACCCATTTGGCGTAGTCGTTGCCGCTCATGAAGGTCTGATTGAAAGCGCCATCCGCCATGAGCTTCTGCCACTCCGGCGTTCCACGCACCTTCTTCATCAGATCGACGTAGTAGTCGACCGCTTCCTTCTTGACGCCCGGCGGCATGAAGAAGCCGCGCAGCATCAGGTACTCGACGTTGAGGCCGGCTTCCTTGCAGGTCGGGATGTCGTTCCACGACATGTCGCCGGCGATCTTGTCCTTGTAGTCGAGCTTCTTGGAGTCGAACACGCAGAGCGGACGCAGCTTGCCGGCGCGCCAGTGTGCGACTGCTTCGATCGGGTTGTTGACGGTCGAGTCGACATGGCCGCCGACCAGCTGCACGGCGACTTCGCCGCCGCCTTTATACGGGATGTAGGTCAGCTTCTTGCCGGCTGCCTTCTGCAAGCGCGACGGTGATGATCTGGTCTTCCTGCTTGGAGCCGGTGCCGCCCATCTTGAACTGGTTGTCAGGCCCGGCCTTGATCGCGTCGATGTATTCCTTGGTGTTCTTGTACGGCTTGTCGGCGTTGACCCAGAGGACGAACTCGTCGAGCGCCATCATCGCGACCGGCGTGAGATCCTTCCAGTTGACCGGAATGCCGGTCGCCATCGGCGTGGTGAACAGGTTGGAAAGCGTGATGATCAGCTTGTGATCATTGCCGCGCGCGTTCTTGGCATCGAGGAAGCCTTCGCCGCCGGCGCCGCCCGACTTGTTGACGACAACCACCGGCTGCTTGGCCAGATTGTGCTTGCCGATAATGCCTTGCACGGTGCGGGCCATTTGATCGGCGCCGCCGCCGGTGCCGGCGGGCACAATGATTTCGATCGGATGAGTGGGCTCCCACGCTTTCGCGGGAGTGATCGCGAACGCAACGGCGGCAAGCGCGACGCCGCAGGCGAATCTGCGCGTTAGATGCAACATGTGTGCATTCCTCCTTGGCTTTCCTCTGCGTGTCCGGCCGGGCGCCGGCTTTTATTGTGAGCACCGGACTAGTGCCGGCTTGGTCGACAGTATACCAGCGGAAACTTCGATGGCTTGCAAGCGCTAATCGAATAAGAACGGAGAAAAATTATTGGTGCCCGCCGGGCGTTGCTGCGGTGCACGAATTCGCCGACGCCGTGATATTCAGATTGCAATCGCCGCGGCTTAGCCGCGCGATCGGATGGGGGAAGCGCGACAACAATGCGCGTTCTGGTTACCGGCGCGGCCGGCTTCATCGGCTTTCACGCTGCCAACGCGCTGCTCGAGCGCGGTGATGAGGTCATCGGCCTCGACAATCTCAGCGACTATTACGACGTGACCTTAAAAGAGGCACGGCTCAAGAACCTCGCGCCGCATCGCAATTTTCGCTTCATCAAGGCCGACCTGAAAGATCGCGCGGCAGTGGAGTCCGTCTTCCGCGAGCATCGGCCGCAGCGGGTCGTTCATCTCGCCGCGCAAGCCGGCGTGCGCCATTCGCTGACGCATCCGCATGATTACGGCGATGCCAACCTGACCGGATTTCTCAATCTTCTGGAGGTGTGCCGGCACGGCAAGGTTGAGCACCTGCTATTTGCCTCATCGAGCTCGGTTTACGGCGCCAACACCCGCACGCCGTTCAGCGTGCACGACAATGTCGATCACCCGGTCAGCCTCTACGCCGCGACCAAGAAGGCCAACGAGCTGATGGCGCACGCTTATGCGCATCTTTACGCCCTGCCGGTGACGGGCTTGCGCTTCTTCACCGTATACGGCCCCTGGGGCCGCCCGGACATGTCGCCCTTCCTGTTTGCCGGGAAGATCCTCAAGGGCGAGCCGATCGACGTGTTCAATCGCGGCGAGCACCAGCGGGATTTCACCTATATCGACGACGTGGTCGAAGGCGTGGTGCGCACGCTCGATCTGGTGCCGCAGCCCGACCCGAAATGGTCCGGTGACAAGCCCGATCCGGCGAGCTCCAGCGCGCCTTACCGGCTCTACAATATCGGCAATCACACGCCAGTCGGGCTGATGGACTACATCGCCATCATCGAAAAGGCGGTGGGCAAGAAGGCCAAGCTCAATCTGCTGCCCAAGCAGCCTGGCGACGTCGACGCCACTTTTGCCGATGTAACCGAGCTCAAAGCCGCCACCGGTTTCGAGCCAAAGACGCCGCTTGCCGACGGAATCGCGAAATTCGTCGCCTGGTACCGCGACTACTACAAGCTCTGATTATTCCGCAGCGCGCGCCGCCGGCGTCTTGAGCGTCAGGCCGGCCGCCACGGCATCCTCGCGGAACGCCTGCACAGCCCCGCGTGACAGCTCCGCGCCGGTCTTGGTGCCAAGCGCCGGAAGTTTCTTGAGCACGTCATTGGGCGCCGTGATGATGTGGCAGCCCATGTCGTCGGCTTCGATCACGTTGAACACTTCGCGGGTCGAAGCCCAGATGATCTCGACGTTCTTGGTCTTGCGGGCGGCCTTGATCGAATCCTGCATCAGCGGACGGTAATCGTCGCCGAAATCGGCAAGCCGGCCGGCGAATACCGACACGCAAGCCGGCGCCAGTCCGTCGAGCGCTTTGACTGCTTTCTCCACCTGATCCCAGGTGAAGATCGCGGTCATGTTGATGTTGACGCCGTCGCTGGAGAGCGAGCGCACCGCATCGAACAGCGGCTCGCCCTTGGTGTTGGTCACCGGCAGCTTGACGTAAACGTTCTTGCCCCAGGTCGCGATCACCCGCGCCTGCGACACCATCTCCGCAATGTCGTCGGAGAACACCTCGAACGAGATGGGACGGTCGGGCACCGCGGCGACGATGTCGCGCGCAAAAGCCTCGTAATCTTTCACGCCGGCTTTCTTGAGCAGCGAGGGATTGGTGGTGAAGCCCGCGATCCACGGCTTCGCAGCCATCTCGACGATGTCGGCCTTGGCGGCACCATCGGCGAAAATCTTGACCTTGAGATCGGAAAGCTTCGGCATCTTTCTATCCTCGCTCAGCTCGCGGCTTGGCCGCACTCCCACGGTATCACCGCGGAGGCGCGTTGGTGGCAATAATACAGAACAATTTTGGTGAGCAACCCGGTTCCCGTGATCGAACCGGCAAGGAATTAGCGACTGAAGCTAGCCGGTGATCGCGGTGCGCGTCGCGTCGATGATGCGATCTTGCAAATCCACCGCCAGGTAAGGATGCATCGGGAGGCTGAGCACCTCCTTCGCGATCGCATCGGAGACCGGCAGGCCGTTGCCGGCGCTCGGATAGTCCCGGTACGCGGTCTGCTGGTGCAGCGGCTTCGGGTAATAAATAGCGGTCGGAATGCCCTGGGCCTTTAGCGCTTCCGCAACAGCGTCACGGCGGCCTTTGCCGATCCGGATCGTATATTGCGCCCAGGTCGAGACGCAGCCCTCGAGCACTTCCGGCACGATGGCGACATCCTTCAGCCCATCGTTGTAGCGGCGCACAACCTCCTGCCGCTTGCCGGTCTCATCATCGAGAATCTTCAGCTTCTCGATCAGGATCGCCGCCTGGATGGTGTCGAGCCGGCTGTTGAGGCCGATCCGCACATTGTCGTAGCGGTCGGTACCCGAGCCGTGATTGCGGATCGAGCGCAGCAGGTTGGCGAGTTCGGCATCGTTCGTGAACACCGCCCCGCCGTCGCCGTAGCAGCCGAGCGGCTTGGCCGGGAAAAAGCTGGTGGAGGTCGCAAGCCCGAAGGTCCCGATCTTGCGTCCTTTGTAAGTCGCGCCGAACGACTGCGCCGCGTCATCGAGCAGCCACAGCTTGTGCTTGGAGACGATCGGCTCGATCGCGTCGTAGTCCGCCGGCTGGCCGAACAGGTCGACGCTGATGACGCAGGCCGGCCGCAAGCCGAGCTGCTTCGCGGTGGCGATGCCGCGCTCGAGGCTCGCCGGATCCATGTTGAAGCTGTCGGCAAACACGTCGACGAACACCGGCGTCGCGCCGACCAGCGCCACGACTTCCGCCGTGGCGGCAAAGGTGAAGCTCGGGCAGAACACCGCGTCGCCGGCCTTGATGCCGCGCGCCTTCAGGACCAGCACCAGCGCATCCGTGCCGTTGGCGCAGCTCACGACCTCCTTGGCGCCGCAGAACGCAGCGAGGTCCGCCTCGAACATGCGCACTTCCGGCCCGAGAATGTATTGTCCATGCGCCAGCACACGCGCGACGGCGTCGTCGACGAGCGCGGCCGAGGCGGCGGCGCTGGGCGGCGAGATCGATGAAGGGAATTGGCGCCGAAGCGGCCGTGGCGTGCTTATTCATCGCGGTTCTCCTATTGCAAAAGGCAGGAGCCCGCAACGCAAGGAACATTTCGTTTTGTGTCTGATCCTCGCCGCAATTAACTGCAAAAACACAGCGTCGTAGGCAGTTTTCCCGGCATTGGCGCACGGTTTGCTTTGCTGTATGAAATCGCCGCAACCCCAAACATTCTGAAGCAGATCATCGTGTCCGGAACTTCACGCTCGAACCATTTGCAGCAGCTCGAAGACGAGACCATCCACATCATGCGTGAGGTGGCGGCTCAGTTTTCCAAGCCGGTGATGCTCTATTCCATCGGCAAGGACTCGTCGGTGATGCTGCACCTGGCGATGAAGGCCTTCCATCCGTCGAAGCCGCCCTTCCCGCTGATGCACGTCGACACGACGTGGAAGTTCAAGGACATGATCGCGTTCCGTAACGAGCGCGTCAAAACGCTCGGGCTCGACCTGATCGTTCACATCAATCAAGAAGGTCTGCGTGAGGGCATCGGCCCCTTCACCCACGGCTCGACCGTCCACACCGATGTGATGAAGACGGTCGGCCTCAAGCAGGCGCTCGACAAATACGGCTTTGACGCTGCCTTTGGCGGCGCCCGCCGCGATGAGGAAAAGAGCCGCTCCAAGGAGCGCGTCTTCTCGTTCCGCACCGCGAGCCACCGCTGGGATCCGAAGAACCAGCGCCCGGAGCTGTGGCATCTGTTCAACGGCCGGGTCCACAAAGGCGAGAGCATCCGCGTCTTCCCGCTGTCGAACTGGACCGAGCTCGACATCTGGCAATACATCATGGCCGAGAAAATCCCGGTCGTGCCGCTCTATTTCTCCAAGGAGCGGCCGGTGGTCGAGCGCGACGGCGCGCTGATCATGGTCGATGACGACCGCATGCCGCTCAAGCCCGGCGAGAAGCCGCAGATGCGCCGCGTGCGCTTCCGCACGCTCGGCTGCTATCCGCTGACCGGCGCGATCGAAAGCGAAGCGACGACGATCGAAGACATCGTGCGCGAGACGCTGACCGCGACCTACAGCGAGCGCCAGGGCCGCGTGATCGACCACGACCAGTCCGCCTCGATGGAAAAGAAGAAACAGGAAGGCTACTTCTGATGCACGAGACCGTGACAAAATCCGGCTCGCTGCGTCGGGAGACCGAAGCCGCCACCGCGGAGCGCGGCCTGCTGCGCTTTCTCACCTGCGGCTCGGTCGATGACGGCAAATCGACCCTGATCGGCCGCCTGCTCTACGACTGTAAGCTCCTTTACGAAGACCAGCTCTCGGCGCTCGCCAAGGATACGTCGCGCTTCGGCACCACCGGCGAAACGTTCGACATGGCGCTGCTGGTCGACGGCCTGCAGGCCGAGCGCGAGCAAGGCATCACCATCGACGTCGCCTACCGGTTCTTTTCCACCAGCAAGCGCAAGTTCATCGTCGCCGACACGCCGGGCCATGAGCAATACACCCGCAACATGGCGACCGGCGCTTCGACCGCCGATCTCGCGGTGCTGCTGGTCGATGCGCGCAAGGGCCTGCTGACGCAGACCCACCGCCACAGCTACATCGTGTCGCTGCTCGGCATCCGTCACGTCGTGCTCGCCGTGAACAAGATGGACGCGGTGAAGTGGGACCGCGCCACGTTCGAGAAGATCGCCGCCGAATACAATGCGTTTGCCGAGAAGATCGGGCTGCACGATATCACGGCGATTCCGCTCTCCGCGCTGACCGGCGACAATGTCTCGGCGCGCAGCGAGCAGATGCCGTGGTACTCAGGCCCGACCCTGCTCGATCATCTCGAGACCGTCGAGGTGCATTCGGATCGCGCCGACAAGCCGTTCCGCATGCCGGTGCAATGGGTCAACCGGCCGAACCAGAATTTCCGCGGCTTCTCCGGCACCGTCGCTTCAGGCGTGGTGCGGCCCGGCGACAAGATCGTGTCGCTGCCGTCCGGCCGCACCAGCAAGGTGAAAAGCATCGTCACCTTCGACGGCGAGATGAAGGAAGCCGTCGCGGGACGCGCCGTCACGGTGACGCTGGAGGACGAGATCGACGCCAGCCGCGGCGACGTGCTGGCCGCCGATACCGAGCGCCCTGCCCTCGCCGAGCAATTCGCCGCGCATATCGTGTGGATGGCCGAAGAGCAGATGCTGCCGGGCCGCAGCTATTTCTTTGCCAATGCCGGTAACCTGATCGGCGCGCAAATCACCGAGCTCAAGCACAAGGTCAATGTGAATACGCTCGAGCACACCGCCGCCACGCATCTCGAGCTCAATGAAGTCGGCTATTGCTCGGTCGCGCTCGACAAGGCGGTGGCGTTCGATCCCTACGGCGAAAACCGCGAGATGGGCGCCTTCATCCTGATCGACCGCATCAGCAATGCGACGGTCGGCTGCGGCATGATCGACTTCGCGCTGCGGCGCGCGACCAACATCCACTGGCAGGCGACCAAGATCGACAAGACCGCCCGCGCCTTGATCAAGGCACAGAAGCCATGCGTGCTGTGGTTCACCGGCCTGTCCGGCGCCGGCAAATCGACCATTGCCGATCTGGTCGAGCAGTCGCTGGCGCGCCAGGGCCGCCACACCATCCTGCTCGACGGCGACAACGTGCGCCACGGCCTCAACAGGGACCTCGGCTTCGCCGACGAAGACCGGGTCGAGAACATCCGCCGTGTGGGCGAAGTCTCCAAGCTGATGGTGCAGGCCGGCCTGATCGTGCTGGTCAGCTTCATCTCGCCATTCCGCGGCGAGCGCCGCATGGCGCGCGAGCTGATGGAGCCCGGCGAGTTCTTCGAAGTATTCGTCGATACGCCGCTCGAAATCTGCGAGCAGCGCGATCCCAAAGGCCTCTACAAGCTCGCCCGCGCCGGCAAGCTGCCGAACCTGACCGGCGTCGGCAGCGCCTACGAGCCGCCGGAGCATGCCGAGCTGACGCTTGCCGGCGGCACCAAGTCAGCGCAGGAACTGGCCGACGATGTGCTGGCAGCGCTGAAGGCGAAGTCGATCATCTAGACTCTCATCACCGCGGTCGGTGATAAGGACGGCGATGGACCTTGCCGCGGCCAAAGCTCCGCCCGATCCCGTTCGCGTCACTGCCGATTTGCGGCGCTGGGCGATCGAGAAAGCGCTGCCGCTATGGGCGAGCGCCGGATACGACGCAAAGCGCGGCGGTTTCCAGGAGCGGCTGCATCCCGACGGCACTCCGGACGTTACGGCACCGCGCCGGCTGCTGGTGCAGGGACGGCAGATCTACAGCTACGCGCTGGCGGCCGATCTCGGCTGGTTTCCGCAAGGCAAGACGCTCGCCATCGATGCGGCGGCGTTCATGCTCGAGAAATACCGCAGCCCCGAAGGCGGCTTCGTCGTGTCGCTGGCGCCCGACAATTCCGTCGCCGACGGCACACGCGACAGCTACGTCCATATGTTCGTGCTGCTGGCCTTGTCATGGGCCGCCAAGATCAGCGGCGATGCGCAACTACGGACCGCGCTCGACGGCACGCTCGCTTTCATCGATGCGGAGTTGACCGCGCCTGACGGCAGCTTGATCGAGGGCATCCCCGCCAGCCAGCCGCGGCGGCAGAACCCGCACATGCATTGCTTCGAGGCGATGCTGGCGATGCACGAGACGATCCAGCATCCGCAAGGCTTGCTGCGCGCGGCAAAGCTCCATCAGATGATGGCGGAGAAATTTTACGATCCGCAGACGCAATGCCTCACGGAATATTATGACGACAATTGGCGGCCGCTGACGGGCGACGGCGACAGCGTCGAGCCCGGCCATCATGCCGAGTGGGCCTGGCTGATCCGCAAATACGAACGGCTGGCGGGTCTCGCGCCGTCCGCAATCCCGGCTGCGCTGATCAAGAGTGCGTTGCGCTTCCGCGATCCGAAGTCGGGCTTTCTGCTCGAAGAGGTCACCCGGCAAGGCGTCGTTCGCAAGGACAACCTGCGCATCTGGCCGCAGACCGAAATGCCGAAGGCGTGGATGGTCGAGGCCGAGCTGCGCGTTCCGGGCGCCGCCGACAACGCGGCAACGACGATGCAGATGCTGGCGAAGCGCTTTCTCGACATCCCCTATGCGGGCGGCTGGACCGAGATTTTCGACACGCAGTGGCGGCCCGTCACCAGGACGATGCCGGCGACCGCGCTCTATCACGTGCTCGGCACCGCCGCGGAAGCGCACCGGCTGTGGCCGTCATGACCGGCGATCTCCGCCCCGCCGCGTTTCTCGACCGCGACGGCGTCATCAACCACGACGACGGCTATATCGGCACGCGCGAGCGCTTCCGCTTCATCGACGGCGCGGCGACCGCGATCCGCAAGCTCAACGATGCCGGCTATCTGGTGTTCATCGCGTCGAACCAGTCAGGCGTCGCGCGCGGGCTCTTCACCGAAGACGAGATGATGGCCCTGCACCGATGGATGCTCGGTCGAACTGGCGGCCCAAGGCGCGCGGATTGACGACGAGCGCTACTGCCCGTTCCACCCCGAAGGGAAGGTTGCGGCGTATCGCAAGGATTCCGACTGGCGGAAGCCCAAGCCCGGCATGCTGCTCGATCTGCTCAGAGCATGGCCGGTGGATCTCAGACGAAGCTTCCTGATCGGCGATAAAAACTCGGATATAGCCGCCGCAAGTGCTGCCGGCATCGTCGGCTATCTTTTCGACGGGACGGACCTTTCCGGCCTGGTCGACCGTTGTTTGCGCGATCACGCCTGAATTTTGCCGCGCCGCCCCGCAATGCTAAAATGACACCCGAGCGCTTAAACCGCTGATTTTGAATGAAAAATTTCAAGCTTCCCGGCTGGGCCAACGCCCTGAAAGACCCCAAGGCGCATGAGCGCGAGCAGCAGACGCTCGGCCATGTCTGGACCTTGCTCGCGATCACCCATGACATGCCGAATGACGGCGACTGGGTCCGCACCACGCTCGGCGGCCGCTCGGTGTTCGTGCAGAGGTTCGGCGATGAATTCCGCGCCTTCGAGAATGTCTGCGTGCA
Source organism: uncultured Alphaproteobacteria bacterium (assembly GCA_963847325.1). GTDB lineage: Bacteria > Pseudomonadota > Alphaproteobacteria > Rhizobiales > Xanthobacteraceae > Pseudolabrys. Next base: position 246,945 of record CAWJZD010000008.1, on the reverse strand, counting down.
CCGGTTCTTTCCGCTGCGTACCGCCGACAAGGGCAACGGCGTCATCCGCTGCGGCTTCCATCATTGGCAATACAACAAGGACGGCGTCGCGGTCGGAATTCCGAAATGCAAAGAGTTGTTCGGGGTCACGCCCCGCGAGCTCGGCGCCCGGCTGAAGCGCATCGACGTCGACATCTGCGGCATGTTGATCTTCGGCCGCATTCCCTCGTCCGAAGCGACCGAGTTGCTGAAGGAATACCTGCGCGACGGCTACGACATCCTCAAGGCGCTATGCGACCCGAAGGGGCGGCCGCACGGCCGACGCACCGTGGTCAAAGCCAACTGGAAGCTCAACTTCCACGTCACGCTCGACGACTATCACATCGTCGCGGTGCATCGCGACACGTTCGGCAAGCAGGGTTATCTCGATAACGAGGTCGTGCGCTACTACCGGTTCGGCTGGCACAGCACGTACTTCTACGCGACTGGCGACAACGCGCTCGCCGAAATGGCGGAGCAATGCCGCAACGGAACCTATGAGACCGACGGCTATCGAATCTTCCAGTTCTTCCCGAACCTGCTGGTCGTGCACCTCGAAGCGGCGTTCAACACTTACGTTCTGGTTCAGAACTACACGCCGACCGCGCACGACAAGAATTTGTTGCGGACCTGGATTTTCCCGTGCCCGCTGCCGCATCGGAAGATGAATTGGTTCGATACAATTCGCGGCGCGCTGGCGCGGCCTTTCCTGCCATACATCGTGCCGATCTACGCGAAGAAGATCACCGGCGAGGACAACGACGTCTGCGAGCAGCTTCAGACCGTCGCCGGCCAGATCGAACGCTGGCCGATGCTCGGTGCGCAGGAAGAGCGCATCACCTGGTTCGAAGAAACCTACAACAAGGCGCTGGGCGCAGCGCCGCTCACGGTTGAGGTTGAGTATCCAGTCGCAGTGCCAACCGTGGTCAGCGAGACACCGTAAAGCGCGGCAGCAATGACCGCCGCAGACGGTCGGGCAGCAACGCGTTGATCCGCGTCAGCAACGCCAACATCCGCGGGAAAGCGATAACGGCACGGTTCTTCGCCAGTCCTCGCACGATGATCTCCGCCGCTTTCTCGGCAGACATTTCCTGCGGCTTCTGCACGTGCTCGCGCGCGCTCATCGGCGTCGTGATGTAGCCCGGACAAATCACGGAGACCTGGATGTCCTTGTCGGCAAGCAGCGCGCGCAGTGCGAGGCCGTAGCTCAGAACCGCCGACTTGCTCGCGCAATAACTGGGAGAGTTCGGCAGCGCGATGAAAGCGGCGAGCGACGACACGATCGCGATCTGGCCGCGACGGCGCTCCATCATCGGCGCGAGCAACGGCTGGACCGTATTGAGCACGCCTAACACATTGGTTTCTATGAGCTTATAGGCCTCGTCCGAACCCTCGACGAGCCCTTGCGGTGGCGTGCCCGACATCACCCCGGCATTGGCAATGACCAGGTCGACCGGCGTGTCACGGTCGACGCCGGTGACCCATGCGGTCATGGCCGCGCGATCACGCGCATCGATCTGGTGCGAGATGACAGTCGCGCCACGCTGCCGGCATTCGCGCAGCAACAGCCTCAAGCCGCGTTCCGTCACGACCCGACAGTGCGAGCGTTACGCCGGCTCTCGGAATAGCGCAGGGCCAGCGCCTTGCCGATCCCGCTCGAAGCACCCGTGATGAGAATTGTCCTGGCCATCGGTCAATTGCGCGTGGCCGGAAAGCCGATCAGGCCTGCATCTTGATCGACTGCATCCGCGCCGGAACCTTGGCGAGCTCCTCGACCGTCGTGTCGATCGCGGTCTCGATGTCCTGCTCGGTATGCATCGCGGTGAGGAAGAAGCGCAGCCGCGAGGACTTCACCGGCACCGCCGGATAGAGCACCGGCAGAACGTTGATACCGCGATTGAGCAGTTCCTGCGACATGATCACGGTCGCGATCGAGTCGCCGATGACGATCGGCGCCACCGCAGTGCCCATGCCAAGCCCGGTGTCGAGGCCCTTCTTCTTGGCATATTCGACGAAATAGCGGCTGTTGTGCTGAAGCCTGGCGACCCGCTCCGGCTCGCGATGCATCAGCTCCAGCGATTTCTCGACGCTGGCTGCGATCACCGGCGGCATGCCGACGCTGAACACGAAGGCGCCGGCCGTGAGCCGCAGGTAATCGACCATCGCGCCGGTGCCGGCGATATAGCCGCCGCAGCCCGACAGCGTCTTCGACATCGTGCCCATCCAGATGTCGACCTCGCGCGGATCGACATTGAAATGCTCGAACAGCCCGTAACCGCGCTTGCCGAGCACGCCGAGCGAGTGGGCTTCGTCCACCATCAGCCAGGCGTGATAGCGCTTCTTGATCTCGATCAGCCGCGGCAGATCGGGAAAGTCGCCGTCCATGCTGTAGAGACCCTCGACGAAGATCAGCACGCGCTCGAACTTGTTGCGCACCGAAGCGAGGATCGATTCGAGATTGTCGAGGTCGTTGTGCAGGAAATTGCGGCGCGAGGCGCCCGAGAGCACCGCGCCCATCACCGCGCTGTTGTGAGACGCGGCGTCGGTCGAAAATCAGATCCTTGGCGCCGCAAAGCTGGCCGATCACGCTCACATTGGTGGCGTAGCCACTGACGAATACCAGCGCGTCATCGGCGTTGTAATGCTGCGCCAGCGCCTTCTCGAGCGAGCGGTGCACCGGCCGCTCGCCGGCAACGTGCCTGCTCGCGGACGCCGACACGGCATAACGGTCGAGCGCCGTCTTGGCCGCTTCCAGCACTTCCGGGTGTCCGTTGAGGCCGAGGTAATCGTAGGACGAGAAATTCAGGACCTCGCGTCCGCCCATCTGCGTGCGCGCGGCGTTGCGGCCGTCATGCATGCGGAAATAGGGATTGGCGAGGCCAAGCTTCTCGCCGATCGAGCGCTGCAGCCGCAGATCGTCATAGCCGGGCAGCGTGGTGAAGTCGGTGTGCTTGGCATTGCCGCGCGCCGGTTCGACCTTCTGCGGCGCGGCAGCGTTTTCCATATTGCGCATCGATGCGACGCGCGAGAGCAGGTGTTCGCGAGCACGTCCCGAAAGGGCAGACTCTTTGCTCACCCCATCAACCTCTTGCCGGCCCTGTTATCCTCGTTCTTCATTATACCTTTCAGCGCCTCGATCTCGCCCGCTTCGAGCTCCTTGCCGTGGTGCTGATCGGCCATGGTGGCAACCTTGGCCTCCTCGGCCGCGGCTTCGCGGTCACGGTCGAGCCCGACATGGGCGATGATCTGGTCGGCGATGTCGTTGATCGTCATGCCGCCGGACGACCCGGCGAGCGGGACCTGGATACCGAAGCACCTGTTCCAGATTCATGACAAGCTCGACCGCCATCAGCGAGTCGAGGCCGATCTCGCCGAGCGGGCGGATCGTGCTGATGTCCTCCTCGCGCAGATGCAGAACCTGCGCCAGCTGAGAGGTGATGACGTCGGCGACCTTGCGGCGCGCCGCTTCGACGCCGCCCGAGGCGGCCAGCGCATGCAGGTCGATCGCTTCGACATCGCCCTCGGCCTTCTTGCCGCGGCCGACGAAGCTGGCATAGGTCGGCGAACGCAGCACGGCGAGGCGGTCGGCGCCCATCGTCCCGTCATTCGGCGAGATGGTGATCACGGCAGCATCCGGATTGCCGGCGGACTGCTCGATCGCCTGCAGCATAAGCTCAAGCGCCTCACGGGCCGCCATGCCCGTCATGCCGGTCATCTTCTGCAAGCCGCTCTGCAGCTTGGCGTTGCGGGCCACCATGCCGACGTCGGAAATGGGTCCCCAGCCAATCGCGAGAGCCGGCAGGCCTTTCTGCCGCCGACGCCGCGCCAGGCCTTCCATGTAGGCGTTGGCCGCAACGTAATTGGCCTGGCCGGGATTGCCGATCAGCGTGGTCACTGACGAGTACAGGATGAAGTAGTCGAGGCTGAGCCCGCGCGACATCTGATCGAGATTATCGGCGCCCAGAACCTTCGGCTTGAGCACGCGCTCGAAGCGCTCGGCATCCAGGTTGGCCAGGATCGCATCGTCGAGCACCGCGGCCGCATGCATGATGCCGGCCACTGGCGGCATGGTGGAGCGGATCACATCAAAGACCTGCTCAAGCGCCTGCCGGTCGGTGATGTCGCACGGATCGGCGACAACCTTCACGCCGCGTGCGATGAAATCGCCAACGGCCGCCTGCGCTTCAGGCGAGCTCGCGCCGCTGCGGCCGAGCATCACCAGATAGCGCGCGCCCTTGTCGACCAGCCATTTCGCTGTTTCGAGGCCGAAGCCGCCGAACGCACCGGTGATGATGTGGGTGCCTTCAGCCCGCACCGTGAACGGCTTGCGGACAAGCCGCGCCGCGCCGTCAGTCTGCGGCCGAACCACGAGCTTGCCGATGTGGCCTGACTGCTGCATCAGGTGCAGCGCTTCCGCGACGCTGGCGCCGTCGAATACGCTGTATGGCAGCGGCGTGAACACGCCCTTCTCGAACTGCTTCATGATCGTATTGAAGATGCGCAGCCCGAACTTCTTGCGCGCGCCGATCACCTGGTCGACGTCAACGCCGTAATACGTGAGGTTACGGCGGAACGGCCGCAGGCCGATATGGGTGTTGGTGACGTAGTCGCGCTTGCCGAGCTCGATGAAACGGCCGAACGGACGCAGGCACGCGATCGAGCGCTCCATCGCCTCCGCCGCCAGGCTGTTGAGCACGACATCCACGCCGCCATTGGTGATACGGCGGACATCGTCGACGAAGGTCGTCGACCTGGAATCGAGCACGTGCTTGACGCCCATCGCACGCAGCAGGTCGCGCTTGGCGGACGAACCCGCGGTCGCTATCACCTGCGCCCTGCGCGATTGAGCGATCTGGATCGCCGCCATACCGACGGCGCCGGCGCCGCCGTGAATCAGGACCCACTCGCCGCGCGACAGTTGCGCCTGTGTGATCAGGGAATAATAGGCGGTGAAGAACGCCACCGGGATGGTGGCCGCCGCCTCGCTCGTCATGCCGACAGGCAGCTTCACGGCCTGAGTGCGCTTGATGTTGAGGTGGGTCGCAAAGGACGAGCCGGCGAAGCAGAGCACCCTGTCATCGACCTTGAGCTCGGTGACGTCGGGGCCAACGCGCACGACCTTGCCGGCGCACTCCAGTCCCAGCGTGGCGCCACTGAAGCCGTTCTCCAGCATGTCTTCGGGCAGAAGGCCAAGGCTCCACATCAGATCGCGGAAATTCAGCCCGGTTGCTTCGACCTCGATTTCAACTTCGCCAGCCGCAGGCCGTTTGCGCTCCATCGGCATCCAGGCGACGCGCTGACCGCCGGTGCCGACGCGCCGTTGCAGCACGGCCGCGAAGTCCCGCGCCGACTTGCTTTCAACGACCTGACGCAAGCCACTGACGCGCACGGCGCGAACAGTGCGCTTGTCCGCCTGAAGCTCGGTTTCGTTGGTGCCGGAGAAAACGATGTTGCGAATACGTTGTGCCGCGAGATCGAGCGGCATGTCCTGCGAGATGTCGATGCGGCGCACGTCGAGCTTCGGAAATTCGTTGGCGAGGACGCGCGAGAACGCCCATGCACCGGCCTCGATCGGGCGTACATTCGTGCTGTCGTTGGCACGCGCGCCATAGAAGACGAGCCACAGGGTCGCGGGCACGTTGCCGATTTTCTCAGCAACCGCCTTGATCTCGAGGCTGCGCCGCGTCAGCGACGCCACGTGGTTGCCCGGCTCGGCGTCGGTGTCCGGGAGAACAATAACGGCATCAGGTGCGGCCGCCGCCGGGAAATCAGCCGAGCTCAATGCCACTGATACAGGCATGTCCCCCTCAGCGAGGAGCGATTGCAGGTTGGTCGCAAGCACCGAGGTCTCGTTTGGCGTGATCAGCAGCGTATTCTTGCGCTTACCAGGCGCGAGCGACGGCGCGCCTACATGCGGCTGCCCGGCCGAGCCATTGGCAGCAGCGGCCTCCGCGGCAATGAGAGCCGCATGGCTCGAACCGGCCTGGATGACTTTGGCCGCGGGACTGCGGAAGCCCACCTGTTCGAGCAGCGCCGGCCAATGCGCGGCCGGACGCAGCGAGGAAATGGGACGCTCGTTCTGACCGAGCGCGAACCATGCCGGATCAAGACCGAACACGAGGTCCTTGAACAGCGATGGACGGGGCTCGATGGCGGCAAGCAGGCCGTGCGGCGCGAGCAGCGCCTTGAGATCGGCAATGCTGAATTTCTCCGGCAACCGATGCAGGCCACCCGCGGATACGATGAGGTCGAACTTGCCGAGATCAGCGGCATGGTCGGCATCGACCAGCTTGACGTCCCGGTTCTTGCCGAGGGCAAGGTCTGCGCTCTCATAGCGCCGGCGATCCGGCTCGAACACGGTGAGCTGAATCCTGCCGCCATGCGGCGAAGACAGCAGCATCTGCGAAAGCGGGCTGAACCCGACCTGGAGGACGCGCAATGCGCGGTCGGTCGGCCAGAAGCTCTTGTTCTGGATCAGCGTGCGATACAGCGCCTCGCTGGCTTCACGCGCCGCGATGTCGGTCGCATTGTAGAAGTCCAATGCAGACTTCGAGATGATCGATTCCGGCGCGATCGCCGCACGGTTTTTGGCAAGCTTGCCGGCGAAACCGGACAATGCCGCGGCCAGCAATAGTTCGCCCGCGCGAGATTGCTGCTCCGTTGCCAGCGCCCTGACAACCGAGGCCGAGCTTGGCAAGGACGGATCGTCGATCAAGGTCCACGCCGCGCCCGCGCGCTTGGCGAGCGCAGCCGCTTCGAGATTGAGCAGAATATTGTTCAACCACGGCCGCAAAGCTTCCGGAACAGTCCCGGCGCCAATCAGGCCTTCCACATCGATCGTATCGTCGTCGGCCAGAGCCGAAGCGACTTCGTATGCGGCTGCAGTCGCCCAGCCTTCAATGAGCATCTCGGATTCGGTGGGCGTTTCGCCGTTCTGGCTCATGCCCAGCGTGGCCGCCGCGGCGGCAATGTCCGAGGCTTTGCCTGCGATACCGGTTTGACCGAGAATCGTGCCGTCGATCTCGCGCGACAGTTCGACGAAACTGACCGCGTCGACCGAGCTCGCGCGCCGGGTGGAAATAGCCTGGCAGCGCACGCCGCGCATGACGGCGATCAACTCGTCCTTACCGTTGAAGATGAACGAGTTGGCGACGATCGAGCGTTCATTCTTGCTGATGATCTCGATCAGCGCACGCTCCGGCACCGAATTGGCCTTCACCAAGGTGGTTTCTTCAAGCCGGACCGGGATGTAGGTCACGCCGCGCTCGATCGCGCGGAGCTCGGGAAACATCGTGAAGAAGCCGTGGGCAGTCGCATCGATCCGCATCGGATCGAGCAGGAACGGCGTCTCGGTGTTGTTGCGGGCGAGCTGCACACCGACGAGCCTGCCGCCGTCGTAGACCGTGGCGCTCTCGACCAGCGCGAAGGCCGGGCCATAATGCAGCCCCGAGCCATGCGCGATGCCGTAGAGCTTCGCATGATCCAGGACTTCTCCGCCCTTTGGCTGGGTGGGGGCCTTTGGAATGTGGCCAGGATTGCCGTTGTGAATCTTGAAACGGCAATGCTGCATCCAACCGGCCGACGACAGCCGGCTGCGGCTGAAGATTTCGCCGGTCGAGGAGCCCGGTGAAAGGCGGGTCATCAATTCGCGTGTTTCACCGTTGGTGAGATCAAGCGGCGCGAAAATCTCAAACTCGGTCAACACAACGCTGTCGCTCTTGAGCCATTCCCGCGCGGCGGCCAGCCCGACTTCCAGGAAGCCGGTGCCAGGGAAGATGACCGAGCTGCCAACGACGTGGTCGGCGAGCGCCGGGTAAAGCGCGGTGTCGATGTGCGAACGCCAAACGGTGGCGTCGGCCGTGTTGCGGGCGCCGCCGAAGGGATGGCGCTCCTGCTCGGACCCAACCGCCTCGACTGTCGGCTTGAAGCGGAACGGCGCTTGCTGCCACGGATAAGATGGCAGGCCGATGCTCGGGCCAGGATTGGGGCCAAAAATCTTGTCGGTGTCGATGCGCGCGCCGTTGACGAGCGCTTTGGCGCGGGCCCGGTCGAATGGATCAAAGTCGCCATCGGTACGGTCAAGCACCGCCAGAGTCGCGAAGCCGTTGACCTCACCGCGCAGGCTGTCGCCCACATGCTTGAGCAAGGTCGGCCGCGCGCCGATCTCGACAAAGTAGCGGGCGCCAAGGCCAGCCGCGGCGCGGACCGCGTCGGTGAACTGCACCGGCTCGCGGACGTTGCGCCACCAATAGCTGGCATCGAGACGCGAGCCCGGCATCACGCCGCCGGTCACGGTCGAGACGAATGGAACATCCGCGTCACGCGGGCCGATGTCACGCAGGTCCTTGAGGAGCTTGTCCTCGATCGGAGCCATCAACGCCGTGTGGAAGGGATAATCGAGATCCAGATCGAGCATGGCGATGCCGCGATCGGCGGCGACCACCTTGAAGGCATTCAGGGCTTCGACCGAGCCCGCCACTGTCACGGTGCGCGGGCTGTTGATCGCCGCAATCGACAGGCCATCGATGGTGTCGGCGATGTGCTGGATCGCCTCGGCCGAGGAGAACACGGCGGCCATGCGGCCGGTCTTGTGCGTCAGCTCCTGGTGGGTGGAGCGGTAATAGATGACCTTGACCGCGGTGCGCAGGTCGAGAATGCCGGCGGCTTCCGCCGCGGCGACTTCGCCGACGCTATGGCCGAGAACCGCTGCCGGGCGCAGGCCACCGGCACGCAATGCTGCCGTTGCCGCGGCCTGAATGCCAAAGATCAAGGGTTGGGCGACGCTGGTGAGCGGCAGCCGCTCGGTCAGCGTGTCGCTGAACATCGCGTCTTTCAGCGACCAGCCGCCGATCTGCTTGAAGTAGCCATCGGCCTGATCAAAGCGCGCGCGGAAGGCCACGCTGTTGAGATAGGCCTGCTGGCCCATCCCGACCCACTGGCTGCCATTACCGGAATAGACGAATGCGACCGGCATTTCGTCGCCGACCGCGGTGCCGGAGGTGAGGTTCGGATCGTCGGCGCCCGAGATAAAGGCGTTGAGGGCGTTTGCGACATCCTCCGCCCTGGACGACGAAACGACGATGCGATTTGACTGCCGCTCGCGGCGATGCACGATCGCGCTCGCCAGGGTCGAGGTTTCCTGGTCGTTGAGCTGCGAGACGCGCTCGGAATATTGCCGCGCCAAGTCCACCAGCGCGGCGCTGCTGTTCGCCGAAACTGCGAACATGCCGGCCCCGGGGGCGCCATGGTCGGCGATCGGCTGCGCCGCCTTGCGGCCGCCTGCTACGACCACGTGCGCGTTCGTTCCGCCAAAGCCGAACGAATTCACGCCGGCGTATTGCTCACCCGACTTCGGCAGCAGCAGCGGCTGCGTGCAGACGGTGAGGTTGAGGTCGTCAAACGCGATGTGCGGGCTCGGCTCATTGAAATGCAGCGATGGCGGCAGGATGCCGTGATTGAGCGCGAGCATTGCCTTGAGTGCGCCGGCCATGCCGGAAGCAGGCTCGAGGTGGCCGATATTGGTCTTAATGGAGCCGATCGACAGCGGCTTGGAGCGATTGCGGCCGATGCTGCGGCCCAGCGCGGTCGCTTCAATGGGATCGCCGACCGGCGTGCCGGTGCCATGCGCCTCAACGAAGGCAAGCTTGTCATAATCGATGTTGTTGCGGGCATAGACGCGGCGCAGCAGCCCTTCCTGCGCATCGAGGCTCGGCAGCGAGATGCCGTTGGTGCGGCCGTCTGAATTGACGTCGCTTGCCAGAATGAACCCGTGAATCGGATTCTTCTGCGCATAAGCGTGCGCCGCTTTCCGCAGGACGAAAACCACCGCGCCTTCGGCGCGCACAAAGCCGTCAGCCTGCGCCGAGAACGCCTGGCAGAGCCCACGCTCCGAAAGCATGTTGGCTTGCGAGAAGGCGATGAACGAGGCCGGGCTGGCGATCAAATTGGTGCCGGCAACGATCGCGGTATCGACACGACCGGAGCGCAGCGCTTCCACCGCTTGATGCAGCGCGACCAGCGAGGACGAGCACGCCGTGTCGATGGTCAGACTCGGCCCGTGCAGTCCGTAGATATAAGAGATGCGGTTTGCGAGAATCGCGACTGCAGTGCCGGGCGCGAAATGCGCGTCAGCGATCGCCTGATCGCCGAAGAACGCGTGGCCGTAGTCGGTCTGCGATGCGCCGACATAAACGCCGACGTCGGTATTCGCGATTGAGGATGGACGGATGCCGGCGTCTTCGAGAGCTTCCCAGGTCAGCTGCAGCAGAATGCGTTGCTGCGGATCGATCTGAACGGCTTCGCGCGGTGAAATGCCAAAGACAGCCGGGTCGAAACCCCAGACGTCATCTACAATACCGGCGGCCCAGCTATAGCTCTTGCCGCGCTCCTGCCGCCGCGGATGACCGAAACGAGCGAGCGAAAATCGATCCTCGGGTACAGTGCGCACCGCGCAACGCCCCTCGAGCAGCAAGGACCACAGTTCATCGATCGAATTGGCACCGGGCAACCGGCACGACCACCCCACAACGGCAATATCGTCGCGGAGTTGATGGACAAACGCCTTCATATGGACTGAAGCCCCCAACTAACATTATGGGTGCCCCAGCCAACGCACCCCATTATCGCGGTTTATATACGGGGCCCCCTGGAAGGGCTACCTGAAATCATCTGATACCCAGACGTTTGGGCCAAAGTTGGACGTAGATTGAGCGGAATGTTCGATTTTCCTGAATAATTGTTCGGAATAAAAGTTGCACCTGATGGCAAGGCCCACACTGTCTATCGCGTTGGCGACGTTCAACGGGGAGAAGTACCTCCCCGGGCAACTCAAGAGCCTTGTCCAACAGCGTAGTTCCGTCGGCGAGCTGGTCGTATCCGACGACGGTTCCTCCGACTCGACAGTCGCGCTATTGCGCGAGTTCGCGGCTACGGCGCCGTTTCCGGTTCATATCTTCCAGAATTCAGAGCGGCTCGGCTACCGGGTGAACTTCATGCACGCCGCCGCCGCGTGCACGGGCGAGCTGATCGCGTTTTGCGATCAGGACGACGTCTGGCATCCGGACAATACCAGCCTGGTGGCGCGCGCATTCGATGACCCTGAGGTCATGCTGGTGTTCCACAATGCGGATCTGATCGACGAGCGAGGCCGGCGCAAAGGAAGGCTGTTTAGCCGGAAGAATGCGAAGGACTATCCGCCTTTGTCGACCAAGCCGTGGATCATCATCCCCGGCGTGGTGCAGGCGCTGCGACGCTCCCTGCTGCGCTTTACACCTCTTCATCCCCGCTCAATCGATCCTTATTGCCCGACCGAGCCGATGCCGCACGATCTTTGGTACCCGTTCTGGGCATCGGTGCTCGGCAAGATCGCCTACATCCCGGACGCACTGGTCGAATACCGCCAGCACAGCGAGAACACCTCAGGCTGGCCGCACGCGAGTTGGATCGCCTACCTGCACGAAAATATTGTGAATGCCGAAGAGTATACCGCAGCCAATGTGGTCAACACGGCCAATCGACTCGAATTGCTCGAAGCGGCACGCGCTTTGGTCGAGCCGTCGGAGCTGCCGCGCATTGAGGCCGCACTGCGCTTTTACGAAAAGCTGCACGTCTTGAACGAACGGCGACTGGAAATTTATCGGCCTGGAGGAATTGCCCGCCGGGCACATCAGTTGACGGCGCTTGTTCGTGAAGGCGCCTACGCGCGTTCGCTTGGTTATGACGCGCTGGTACTCGATGCCTTCATCGGCCTTCCCACCGCGTGGATCGGCCGCAAGGCCTAATTCACCGGCATGTCGGCAAAGGCCGGCTTGCTCCACAAGCGCCAGTTGTAGTGCCGCAAACCGGCCGCATGGAGCGGCATCAAGGCCAGCAGCCGCAGCACATCACCTGAGAACATCACGCTCGGCCGTGCGCGCACGGAAGAGCCGATATAGCGCAGCGCGGCGCGGTAATCGCGCTGGCGGATCGCCAGGAACGCGAGATAAGTCCCCAGCAGATTGTCGCGATCGACAAAAACCTGCGGCGGCAAGTCCGGCCAGCGCTGCTTGATCCACGCGGTGCAGCCGGCAATGGCCTGCTCCATCCTGCCGGCATCCATCATCGAGGCGCTGTCCTCATGCAGCCGGTAGCCGACGAGATATTGCGGGACCACATCAAATTCGCAGACCCCGGCGAGCGCCGTATAGAACTTCCAGTCTTCCGACAAAGTCGCGGTCGTGTCGTAACCGCCGACCGCTTCGATGAAGCGACGCTTGATCAGCGGCGTCGAGCCATTGCCGGCAATGCCGCGAATAACGATGTCTTGCAGCACGTCGCCGCGGACGGCGCTGTCGTTCCAGCTTGGAAGAATGACGCGGTCATTGTCATCAATGCCGCGCGACCAGCAGTAAACCAGGCCAAGCCTGTCCGAGCCTGCCCGCATGACGGCAAGCTGGCGCGTAAGTTTGTCCGGGTGCCAGATGTCGTCAGCATCAACGGGTGCGATCAGCTGTGCCTTCGCTTGCCCAATCGCCAGATTGCGCGCCGCCGAGACCCCGAGCTTGTCACTGCGAAGCAGGCGAACACGCGGATCGCGACGCGCGATGTCCTGCACGATGTCAGCCGTATTGTCGGTCGATCCATCATCGACAACGATGATTTCGAGCGCACGATGCGTCTGCTTCAGCACCGAATTGAGCGTTCGGCCGACGAAGCGCGCGACGTTGTGCGCCGGAATGATGACGCTGATGAGTTCGTCTTGCGCCAAGTCGTTCACTTGCCGCTCACACCCATTATCCGTGCCGATGCAGCAGGCGCCCGAACGGCCCCAGCCGTTCGGAATCTCCGCGCCGGCGCAGGTCGGCTATGATGTCCTCACGCAAATCCGGCGGCTGGTCGGCGACCATCGCGGCCAGATCGTCGAGCGAATAGACGCCGCGATAATAAAGATCGCGCTTGATCAGCGGCAGGCCCATGAATTTGCGGAACATGAGGCCGGCGGCATGCATCTGGTTACGTCCCATGACTTCGTCGATCACCAGGTCGGCGCCCTCAAGCTTCGCGCGTGGCGCGCCACGAAGCCATTTCCAAGCAATGTCGATCTTGTGCAGTAGCGTGGTGGAGCGCGCTTCGCCGCTGCCGGCCAGCCAAGCGCGGACTTGAAGCGGCAACAGCGGCATCACAGCGTCATCGTTCGCCAAGTTCGCCAGGTACGGACGCAAGTGCACCGCGCGGTAGAGAATGTGAGGACGGAAACCGCCGCGCAACAATTGCGCGCTCAAATCTCCCTCGCCCCGGAAAATAGCCCAGCGCCGGCTGCCGAGCGGTTTGTAGCGCCGCCAGAAATCGCGAAACGCCGCGCTCTGCACCACGCGGCGGCCAAACGACATCAGGAATGACGCGACATGATAATGATGATCATAGACCTCGGAGACGCCGATCAGGTCGTGCGGGCCGTCGAGTTTGGCGAGCAACTCGTCCAACCCCTCGTTCAAATAAAACACGCTGTCATTGGCGATCACGAGCCGCTCGACATCGAAGCGGCGCAAAACGATGGCGATGCCGTCTTTGTAGCCGCCGAAGTCGCGCCCGATATTGTTACGCTCGATCAAGAGGCGGGATTTGCCGCGCAACTCTTCAGCCAGGCCGTCCGTCAGTTGGGCGTTCGAAACGATGACGAGATTGAACGGGCTTCGTGCCACCGCATCGATGAGCGTCCGGGTAAATTTAGGCAGCGTATCGGTGCAATAGAGGACGAGCACAAAGAACTTGCCGTCCGCCTTGTGGGCGCCGCCTTCGCGCACGCTGCGGATGCGCCGCGCTTCCGAATAGACATGCGGGTCGAAACGATCCAACAGCTGCTGGATGGCTTCAAGCGCCAGCACGAAGGCATGCTCGATCTGATAGCCAGCCCAGCCACCGAGCAGGCGCAGGGCGCTAAAAACAGTGGGACGTTGATCGGGCGGAGTGATCATCGCGGCGCATCCTTAAGGGCTCATAGGAGAGGCGGCAATGGCCGGAACTGCCTGCACAAATGTGCCCCGGCGCTCTTCCAATCCGCACCATGCGTTGCTAGATAGCCCCTGCTCGCGCTTTCGCGCGACGCCAGCCTCATCAGCCGTTCGGTTATCGCGGGGTGGAGCAGCCCGGTAGCTCGTCAGGCTCATAACCTGAAGGTCGTAGGTTCAAATCCTACCCCCGCAACCAACGTCAGAGACCACTTAGCCCCGGCCCATCGCCGGGGCTAAGTCGTTTTAGGCGCATTCCGGCTGCTGAAATCCGCTGGACCCGTTTGGCCCCCCTCGCGTTAACAGCGCGGCGCAGGTAAACGCGAAGCAGCATGTCGAGCCCAGCCACCACAGGCGAGCGCGCATTCCTCGAAAGACTCGAAATCCCGCAAGCGTTGCGCGCGCTGGTGCGCGCACGCGAGTCCGGCCTGGTCGTCGTGGC
>CAWJZD010000008.1:0-225000 GCA_963847325.1 uncultured Alphaproteobacteria bacterium | reverse complement strand
AAGGGCGTATTCGGTATTAGCTCGAGTTTCCCCGAGTTATTCCGAACCGAAGGGCACGTTCCCACGTGTTACTCTCCCGTCTGCCGCTGCCGTATTGCTACGGCCGCTCGACTTGCATGTGTTAGGCCTGCCGCCAGCGTTCGCTCTGAGCCAGGATCAAACTCTCAGGTTGGATGAGATTTAGTTCCCGGCTGGTCACGTTTTGCGTAGGACAGCGCTTTGGGAAACGCTGTCCATTGACGAGGTCCACCCACTGATCTTTCGACCAGCGATGTACCTTGTTAGAAAACGTGTACCGCCGAAGTCTCTTCCATAGCCTCGCTCATCGAGAATTGCTTCTCGAAAGAAGCAACCAACAATGAGACGCGGCTCGCAAGGACTCCGCCGTCCACGTTTCTCTTTCTTCCTATTCAGTTTTCAAACAACACGACCCCCGAAAGGGTCGGCGAAGCTCCACGCACCCGAGAACCGTCGGATGCTGTTTCACTATTCCAGTGATGAGCTTCTGAGACACGCCATCGCGCCGAGGCGGGGCGGCGTGTCGAGAGGGCGTATATAGGGTAGCCGCCGTTTCGAAGTCAACAGCAAATTCGGATTATTTGGCCTTCCCTAGCCCCGAAATCGCTAGAGGTTATGTGGGTTTTGAAGCCGCGTTTCGCAAGTGCGAATTAACCTCTGCGCCGTACTCAAGCCATATTCCTGCGTCGTTCTTTGCCTTCTGGTTCGTGGGGACGGGTCGGCTGGGTAGCATTAGCTGCGCTCATTGACCGTCCGGGAACCGCCCGGCATCGTGCCACCGCGAATCCCCGCCCGGGGACGCGCTTCTGATCAGGTCCGCAGGGGGACAGCGAGCTTGGATCAAGCGAGATCGCGCAGCGCACATCGCTCCAGGCATGGCGACTCAATCGAGCTCGGCAACGAGCCGCCGCTTTCGGTCGATGGCGGCAATGCCGTTCTGGTCGATCGCCGCCGCGTCTCGGTGCAGTGGTTTGCCGGCACGATCCTGACCGCGCTTTCCGGCGCTGCTCTCATGGGCGGCGCCGTTTTCACATCGCTCGACGGTGAAACCAATTTCGCCTCGGTGCCGGAGCGCATCGAAGTCGCTTTGCGCGGCGCGCTCGGCGGCCAGAACGATCGCCTCGGCGCGCGCAAGAGCGACCGGCTGCCGGTTGCCGAAGAACCGAACGTCGCCCGCCAGGTGATCCGCGTCTCCACCATGTCACGCGCGGGCAACCGCGAAGTGGTGCGCGTGCGGCCGTTCGTTCGCATCGCCGGCAATCTGTCGCTCACCGTGTCGGATCTGTCCGCGAATATTCCAAGCTTCAATCCGCAGCGCATGCTCGCCGAATCCGCAACCGATGCCGGGCCTGACACTCCGGCCGCGGAGCCGGATGCCGAAGTCGCCTTCATCATGCGCGACATGCCGCCGATACTCGCCTCGCTCAAGATCGCGAGCATCACGCCGGGCGATGAAGTCATTGCGCGTGTGCGCGAGGCAGCCGACTGGGCCGGCAAGAGCAAATCGAGCCTGCCGGTGAGCGCCGACATTGGCGGCATCAAGCTCGCTTACGCGACCGAGGGTACGCCGCCCGATCCGTATGCCGGCTTTGAAGCGCGCATCGTTCCTGAAAACATCACCCTGCTCGCCAAGACCAAGAACGAGACGACCGGCGGCAATTCCTGGAATGAGCGCATCGTTGCCGCGAAGAAGGGCGACACCGTCGCCTCGATCCTGCGCGAGCTCGGCGCCGGCCCCGAAGACATCAAGGCGATCACGACCGTGCTCGGCCAGCGCGTGCGCGACGCCAACCTGCGCGATGGCCAGAAGCTGCGCGTGCTGCTCACCCCGGCCGCCAATCACACGCGGCTGGTCCCGATCCGCGTCATTGTTGCAAACGACGCCGGTCCCGAAGCCGTCGTTGCCTTGTCGGAAGCCGGCAAATACGTCTCCGTCGACGTGAAGAGCGTCGATACTGAAGTTGCGGAAATCGCTCAGGACGACGGCGAAGATGATGGCCGCGGCGTACGGCTCTATCAGAGCGTCTATGAGACCGCGCGGCGCAACAACATTCCGGATGCGATCATCGAAGACCTGGTCCGCATCTACTCTTACGACGTCGACTTCCAGCGCAAAGTGCAGCCCGGCGACTTCTTCGAAGTCCTGTTCGCCGGCGAAGACGAGACCCCCGCTACCGACAGCCGCAACGAAGTGCTGTTCGCCTCTTTGACGGTCGGCGGCGAGGTCAAGAAATTCTACCGCTTCCAGTCAACGGACGACGGCATCGTCGATTACTACGACGAGGGCGGAAAGAGCGCGAAGAAGTTCCTGGTCCGCAAGCCGGTGGTCAGCGCGATCATGCGCTCGGGCTTCGGCATCCGCCGTCACCCGATCCTCGGCTACACCAAGATGCACACCGGCGTTGACTGGTCGGCACCGACCGGGACGCCGATCTATGCCGCCGGCAACGGCGTGGTCGAGCGAGTCGGCTGGGAATCCGGCTACGGCAAATTCGTCCTGATCCGCCACACCAATGGCTACGAGACCGCATACGGCCACATGACCGCTTATGCGCGCGCCATCGACCAGGGCACGCGCGTGCGCCAGGGCCAGGTGATCGGCTTTGTCGGCTCGACCGGTCTCTCGCACCGGCTCGCACGTGCACTACGAAATCCGCATCAACGGCCGCTTCGTCGACCCGATGCGCATCAAGCTGCCGCGCGGCCGCGAACTGCAGGGCCCGATCATGGTGGACTTCGATCGCGAGCGCGACCGCATCGACAACATCATGACGCGCAAGCCCGCGCGCGTTGCGGGCGTCAGCCGCTAGCCACCGATCTGCTTGAGGAAAGCCGCGGCGTTACGCCGCCGCGGCCATCTTGCCGTTGAAGGTCAGGCCGAGCTTGTCGCCCGAGACCACGACCTTCTCGCCGTCCTTGATCGTGCCGGCGAGCAGCATCTCGGCGAGCGGATCCTGCACCGACTTCTGGATCACGCGCTTGAGCGGGCGGGCGCCGTAAGCCGGATCCCAGCCCTTCTCGGCCAGCCAGTCGCGCCCCGAAGGCTCGAGCACGAGCTCGATCTTGCGCTCGTCGAGCAGCTTCTGCAGCCGCGCCATCTGGATATCGACGATGCGGCCCATCTGCGCCTTCTGCAGCCGGTGGAACAGGATGATCTCGTCGACGCGGTTGAGGAATTCCGGACGGAACGCCGAGCGCACGATCGTCATCACCTCGTCCTTCACCGCGGTCGGTGTCCTGGCCTTCCGGCTGGTTGACCAGCAATTCGGCGCCGAGGTTCGACGTCATGATGATCAGGGTGTTGCGGAAGTCGACCGTGTGGCCCTGGCCGTCGGTCAGCCGGCCGTCATCGAGCACCTGCAGCAGCACGTTGAACACGTCCGGATGCGCCTTCTCGATCTCGTCGAACAGGATCACCTGGTAGGGCCGGCGCCGCACCGCTTCGGTGAGCGCGCCGCCCTCTTCGTAGCCGACATAGCCCGGAGGCGCGCCGATCAGCGCGCGATACCGCGTGCTTCTCCATGTACTCCGACATGTCGAGGCGGATCAGCGCATTGTCGTCGTCGAACAGATAGGCCGCGAGCGCCTTGGTCAGCTCGGTCTTGCCGACGCCGGTCGGGCCCAGGAACATGAATGAGCCGATCGGCCGGTTCGGATCCTGCAAGCCGGCGCGCGCGCGGCGCACCGCGGTCGACACCGCATGCACCGCCTCCTGCTGGCCGATGACGCGCTTGGCCAGTTCGTCCTCCATGCGCAGCAGCTTTTCCTTCTCGCCTTCGAGCATGCGGTCGACCGGCACGCCGGTCCAGCGCGACACGATCTGCGCGATGTGGTCGGCGGTGACCGCCTCCTCCACCATGGCGCCGCGCTGCTCCTTGCCTTCGACCTCCTTGAGCTTCTTTTCGAGCTCAGGAATGCGGCCATAGGCCAATTCGCCGGCGCGCTGGTATTCGCCCTTGCGCTGCGCATTGGCGAGCTCGACGCGCAGCTGGTCGAGCTCGTTCTTGAGCTTCTGCGCGCTGCCGAGCTTTTCCTTCTCGGCCTTCCAGCGCGAGGTCAGGTCGGCCGACTGCTTCTCCAGCGTCTTGAGCTCGCCTTCGAGATTCTTCAGGCGGTCCTTGGAGCCCGGATCGGTCTCCTTCTTCAGGGCCTCCTGCTCGATCTTGAGCCGCACGACTTCGCGGTCGATCAGGTCAAGCTCTTCCGGCTTGGAATCGACCTGCATCTTCAGCCGCGCCGCGGCCTCATCGACCAGGTCGATCGCCTTGTCCGGCAGGAAGCGGTCGGTGATGTAGCGGTTCGACAGCGTCGCCGCGGCGACAATCGCGCCGTCATTGATGCGAACGCCGTGGTGCGCCTCGTAGCGCTCCTTGAGCCCGCGCAGGATCGAGATCGTATCTTCGACGTTCGGCTCGCTGACGAACACCGGCTGAAAGCGCCGCGCCAGCGCCGCATCCTTCTCGACGTGCTTCTTGTATTCGTCGAGCGTGGTGGCGCCGATACAGTGCAGCTCGCCGCGCGCCAGCGCCGGCTTGAGCAGGTTCGACGCATCCATCGCGCCGTCGGCCTTGCCGGCGCCGACCAGCGTGTGCATCTCGTCGATGAACAGGATGATGTCGCCGGCCGCGCCGGTGACTTCCTGCAGCACGGCCTTGAGCCGCTCTTCGAACTCGCCGCGGTATTTCGCGCCGGCGATCAGCGCGCCCATGTCGAGCGCGAGCAGCTTCTTCTCCTGCAGGCTCTCCGGCACGTCGCCATCGACGATACGCTGCGCCAGGCCTTCGACGATCGCGGTCTTGCCGACGCCAGGCTCGCCGATCAGCACCGGATTATTCTTGGTGCGGCGAGACAGAACCTGGATGGTGCGGCGGATCTCCTCGTCGCGGCCGATCACCGGATCGATCTTGCCGTCCTTGGCCGCCTGGGTGAGATCGCGGGCATATTTCTTCAGCGCGTCATA
Organism: uncultured Alphaproteobacteria bacterium; assembly: GCA_963847325.1. Classification (GTDB taxonomy): domain Bacteria; phylum Pseudomonadota; class Alphaproteobacteria; order Rhizobiales; family Xanthobacteraceae; genus Pseudolabrys. The sequence goes on along the minus strand of CAWJZD010000008.1, from coordinate 220,022 downwards.
GGCGTTTTCCGCCGACGCGCTGTCCGCGGTGCGGCCCTTGCGCAGAGCGTTGATCGCATTGTTGAGGCCTTGCGGCGTCACGCCGGCCTTGGCCAGCGCCTTGCCCGCCTCGCTCTCCTTTTCGAGCGCGAGCGCAAGCAGCAGCCGCTCGACCGTGACATAGCTGTCGCCGGCCTTCTCGCCCGCCTTCTCGGCAGCGTCGAACACGCGCGCCAAACCCGGATCGAGATAGACCTGACCCGCGCCCTGCCCGCTGACCTTGGGCCGCTTGGCGAGCGCGGCTTCGGTGTCGCGCAGCACCTGGCGGGAATTGCCGCCGGAACGGTCGATCAGGCCCGCCGCCAATCCTTCCGGATCGTCGAGCAGAACCTTGAGCAGATGTTCGGGCGCGAATTGCTGATGCCCCTCGCGGAGCGCGAGCGACTGTGCAGACTGAACGAAACCGCGGGCGCGGTCCGTGTATTTCTCGAAATTCATTCGTTACTCCTTCGGCCCTTTACGGCGCCGGACTGACGCTCCCCGAAAGCGAGCGCCGGGACTTATGTGGGTTCGCTCCTGCGGCTGGTCAATATTCCGCCAGCCCGTTAACAAGCCGCAATGAGCGCAGAAACGGCCGTAATCGATGCGATTTACCGCTATCCGGTAAAGGGCCTGTCACCCCAGCGGCTGCCCCGGACAACCTTGTCCCGCGGCGCCACGCTGCCGCACGACCGGCTCTACGCGATCGAAAATGGGCCGTCCGGCTTCGATCCCGCCGCCCCGGCCTATCTGCCCAAGACGTACTTCCTGATGCTGATGCGGAACGAGCAGCTGGCGTCATTACGCACCGATTACGACGACGCGGCCCATACGCTGACCATCGCGCAGGACGGCCGCGAGGCGGCCCGCGGCGATCTGCGCACCAAGGAAGGACGGCTCGAAATCGAGGCCTTCTTCCGCCGCTTCATGCCGAAGGAATTGCGCGGGTCCCGCCGAAAGTGCTGACGGGCCAAAACCACAGCTTCTCCGACGTGTCGAAGAAGGTCGTCTCAATCATCAATCTCGCCTCAGTGGCGGAGCTTGAGACCGTTGCCGGCGCGCCGGTCGATCCGCTGCGCTTTCGGGCCAATCTTTACGTGCGCGGCTGGCCGGCCTGGGAAGAATTCAAGCTGATCGGCGAGCGGCTTCAGATCGGCGAGGCAACGCTGAAAGTGACCAAGCGCATCGTGCGATGCGCTGCCACGGAGGTCGATCCGGCGACCGGCATCCGCGACCTGCCAATACCGAAAACGCTGTTGCAGAATTTCGACCACATGGACTGCGGCATCTATGCCGAAGTGCTCAACGGCGCCGCGATTGCCGAAGGCGACCGGATCGAAAAGACCAGCGAGCTGACCGGCAAGCTCGATTTGTTCTAGCGGACGATCAGGCGGCGCGGGTCGGGCATCGGCGTCGGTGACGGCAGCTGCTGCACGATCCGGAACGGCGCGGGCTTCGGCTGCGGCACGGTCTCGACCGCGCGAGGCTTTGGCAGCACCGAGGCGACGGGTACTGAGGCGACAGGCACTGAAGCGACAGGCTTGGCGGTTGGAAGCGGAACCGGGCCCCGCACCCGCTGATGCGTTTGTGCCGCCAACTGCACAATCGGCTGGGGCGCAGGTCGCAATGCAGGCGCACTGGCCGCAGGGCGCGCCGACGCCTCCGAGTTGATGGCCGCGAGCAATTCCGCAATTGGCGCGGGAAGGCCGCTCAAATCTGCGCTCGGCGGCGATGCGGACGGGCCGGCCGCCGCGATCTGCGTCATCGGCGGGCCATCTGTCGGCATGACGTACGAAATCACGCGGGCGCGCGGATAAGTCGAACTCGGCGACGCGGCGGCCGTGATTGCCGGAAATGATGACGGGATTACCGTTTGGATCGACCCCGGTGACGATGCCGACATGACCGAGATTCTGGTTCTTGCCGCGCGAGAGCACCGCAATCGCGCCGATCCGCGGCTCGTTGATGCGCCGGCCGTAGCTCGCGAATGAGCGCGCCGCGTCGGAGCCGGTGCCACGATAGCCGGTCTTGTTCAGCACGAGATTGAGGAAGCGCGCGCACCAGCGGCGCTGCATCGCGGTCGGGTTGGTGCCGATGTATTTACGCGCTTCAGTGATGAGCGCAGGCCACGCAACCGGCCGCCGATGCGAGCTGCTGCGAGCCGATTGCGGCTGATGGCGTCGGGCTGCATCACGTCGCTCACGCGCATGACGCAATTGCGCGGCGCGCTGCTGGTCGGCACGCGTGGTTTCCGCTTCACGCGGATTAGGACGCGCTTCAACGCTTGAGAGATTTGCGACAACAAGTGCGCCGGCAATCAGCGCAAGAGAAATTCCACTGAAGATACGAGACATGACGCGACCCACCCATACGCCCGCTGGCTTTTCGCCAGCGACGGAGTTCAGGTAGCACGCCGATTTTCAGCGAGGCCGGGCGCTTGAATTAACGGTGAAGTGGTTTACGAGCGCAGCGCGTGTAGTTAATGCGTGCGCGCCAACACCCGATCCCAATCTTCCGGAATGACGTAGGCGTAGATCCGCCCGCCCGGATAAACAGATTCGGCGACGCTGCGCTTGTAGTTCCCGGAGATGATGATCGGACGCCCTTTGGAATCGAAGCCGCTGACGATGCCGACATGGCCGCCGCCGGTGCGCGTCATGACGGCGATCGCGCCGATCTGCGGGCCAGGAATGCGCGTGCCGTAGCGTGCATAGGCGCTGGCGAGATTGCCGCCGCCTTTGTAGCCGAGCCGCTTGAGCACGAGATCGACGAACGCGCCGCACCACAGATCCTTGCGGCCGGTCGGATTGGTGCCGAGATAGCGCCGTGCCTCGGCGACCAACGCGTAGGCGCCGCCGCCGGGTCCGGTTGGTGCAATGACTGTCGCTTCGGGGTGTCCGCGCCGCCTGCCCTTGGCCGCAACGGGAGCTTGGGGCGCAGGCCCCGGGCCGGCTGCCGTAGGCTGGGACGTTGAACCTGGAATTGCAGCGGTGACTTCAGGCGCGGCGGGCGCGGAACGCGGCGCTTCCTGGCTGATGCTCGAAATCGCTGCGTCGCTTGGCGTTGTCCGCGACGCGATCCTGTGCCTTTGGTGCAGCCACCTCGACGCTCGGCGCTTTCGCCGGGAGCAGATCGACGATGACCGGCGGCGTGCCGGCGCCAATGTCCTGGCGAGCCTCGCCAAACACAGCGACATAAACGGCCCAGCCGCCAACGGCGCTCGTTGCCGCGAAGGCCAGAAACAGCACGAGGAGATTGCGGATCGGGTACCGCTTGGACGGCAGCGCCGGAGTAGCGGAAACCGCCTGCTCGATGCGCTTCGGAAGCTCGATCAGGCTGGCCGGCGGAATCGACTTGGGAGAAACGCGCCGGGTGCGGCGCGCGGTGGTGCGGCTCGTCCTGCTGCGCGATGTCGTTACGCGGCGCGACGTCGTGCGCTTCGTAACTTTCGCCTTGGTCGGCTGACGGCTCTTCGACGTTTTAGTTTTACGCATAGGCTCTCACTCACTCATCGCGAGTGCCGCATCAGCGACACACGTGCGAGAACAGACACCAGCGATGTGCGAGAGCCAAAAGCTTGTTGGTGTTTACGTTATTTCGAGAAGCGCCCGCCCGGCGCTTAACATTGGTTACCGCGCAAGCGTTGCACGCGAGACGAAAGAATTTTGGCGCGGAATTTTAGTTAGCGCCGGGCGACGACGCCGTTAGCGTTAAGCGACGCATTGACGATGTGAAATGTTCCGGATCGAACGTTAATCGCGCGGCGCGCGAATTAACCGCGTCGATTCAGCAAGAACACCGCTTGCTCGCCGAACAAATTCCAGAACCACCACGGCATATTCAGCCGCAGCGGCGTGCCCCACGCATTGAACGCGACGGACTTTTCCATGCGCGCGCCGATCGAATTACACAATTCGCGGAAGTCCTTGATCGTGCAGTGGTGCAGGTTCGGCGTGTCGTACCAGCTATACGGCATCATGTCGGTGCGCGGCATATGGCCGGCAAACAGGAGCTGCGTTCGCACGCGCCAATGGCCGAAGTTCGGGAACGACACGATGGCGCGGCGGCCAATGCGCAGCATGTGCTCCAAAACCACGCGTGGATGCCGCGTCGCCTGCAGTGTCTGCGACAGGATCACGTAGTCGAAGGCGTCATCCGGGTAATCGCCGAGGTCGGTATCGGCGTCGCCCTGGATGACCGCGAGGCCTTTGGCGACGCATCGATTGACGCCCTCGCGGGACAGCTCGATGCCACGGCCGTCAACGCCGCGCGTTTCGCCCAAGAGCCGCAGCAATTCGCCGTCGCCGCAACCGACGTCGAGCACGCGCGCGCCCGGCGTCACCATGCTCGCCACCGACAACAGGTCGACGCGCGCGCTGCCGGCGCGATCGTTGAGAACGGATACGGGTGTGTTGGTGAGCATCACTGCGGCCCCGTCAGACCGCGCGCGCGGCACGCACCGTCGAGGAAGCCGCGCACAATTGCGAACAATTCCGGCTCGTCGAGCAGGAACGCATCGTGGCCTTTGTCGGTCACGATTTCCGCAAACGACACCCGCGCCCCGCCGGCATTGAGCGCGTGAACGACGGCGCGGGATTCCGAGGTCGGAAACAGCCAATCCGACGTGAACGAGATCACGCAGAACCGGGTTGGCGTGCCCTTGAATGCGTTGGCAAGCACGCCGTCATGGTCGCCCGCAATGTCGAAATAGTCCATCGCGCGCGTCAGGTAGAGATAGCAATTGGCGTCGAACCGCTCGACGAACGTGATGCCCTGGTGACGCAGATAGGATTCCACCTCGAAGTCCGCATCGAACGAGAATGTCGGATTCGAGCGATCCTGAAACTTGCGGCCGAACTTCCGGTGCAATGCCGCGTCGGACAGATAGGTAATGTGCGCGCCCATGCGCGCGACCGCGAGGCCGCGTCGCGGATTCGCCCCCTCAAGCAGATAGCGTCCGCCGCGCCATTCCGGATCGGCCATCACCGCCTGGCGGCCGACTTCGTGGAACGCGATGTTCTGCGCCGAGTGCCGCGTCGCGCACGCGATCGGCAGCGCGGCGAACACGCGCTGCGGATAAGTCGCGGCCCATTCCAGCACCTGCATGCCGCCCATCGACCCGCCGGCCACGGCGAACAGAGTCTCGATGCCGAGATGGTCGAGCAGCATCGCCTGCGCGCGCACCATGTCGCGAATGGTGATGACCGGAAAATCCAGGCCCCAGGGCTGGCCGGTCGCCGGATTGGTCGAGGCCGGCCCGCTGCTTCCCATGCAGCCCGCCATCACATTCGGGCAGATCACAAAATATCGTTCGGTGTCGATCGGCTTGCCCGGTCCGATGATCGTCTCCCACCAGCCGGGCTTTCCAGTGACGGGATGTTTCGACGCGACGTGCTGGTCGCCGGTCAAGGCATGACAGATGAGAACCGCATTGCTGCGCGCCGCGTTGAGCGTGCCGTAGGTCTTGTAGGCAACCTGAAACGGCGCGAGCGACACGCCGCTGTCGAGCTTGAGCGGCTTGTCTTCGCCAAAGCGCACGACGAGCGAGTCACGCGGATCGTCCGCGTCGCGCTTCGACGTCTCTGCTATGCGCGGCTTGCTCTGTGCCTCGACCATCAGTGCTGCGCTCCCGGCGCAGGCGAATATAGCTCTATCCGCGCTCAGGCGGCTTTAAATGTGGCGCTTAAGTCTCAATACCGCTTTGGGCTGTCAACGTTTTCTTTGATTTCGCCTGCTCGCCCACCTATCAATGCGGCCATGTCGAAGCCGTCTGACAAGCCGTCACTGGCCGATCTGCGCAAGGAGATCGATCGCATCGATGAGGAAATGCATGCGCTGCTGATGCAGCGCGGCGACATCATCGACCGGCTGATCGCGTCCAAGAGCAGCCAGGAGACCGGCTCCGCGTTCCGCCCGGCGCGCGAGGCCGACATGATGCGCCGCCTGGTCAAGCGCCACAAAGGCCGGCTGCCGCTCGACACCGCCGAGAGCATTTGGCGGGTGATCATCTCGACTTTCACCTTCGTACAGGCGCCGTTTGCCGTGCATGCCGACCTCAGCGCCGGCGATGCGCTGATGCGGGACAGCGCCCGCTTCCACTTCGGCTTCACCGTTCCTTTCGTCCCGCATATGGGCGCGTCGGGCGTGGTCGCCGCCGTATCGGAATCCAAGGGCGATCTGGGGCTGGTGCCCGCGATCGGCGTCGCAGGCGCCGGCGCCTGGTGGAGCGCGCTCGAATTCGACGCCGCGCCGAAAATCATCGCCCGGCTGCCGTTCGTGGAACGAGCCGACCATCCGGCGGCGCTGCCTGTCTTCGTGATTTCCCGGGTCACGGCGGATGCCATGGCGAAGGAAGCTTCGATCTGGAGCGTGCGGGTCTCGGGCTGGGGCGGGGAATCCGCCCAGGCGCTTTCCACCGTGACCGAATTCATCGCCGTGCCGGACCGCGCTTTCGATGGGGCCGCGCTACTGGTCACCTTGGCCGAAGGGCGCGACCTCACCGAGGTCAAGAAGACGCTGGTTAACGCTGGCGCGACGGTGCGCTCGTCGGCTCTCGTCGGCAGCCATGCCACGCGCTATACGCTTGGCCTCGACAAGCACTGAGTAATCGAAATGACTGCCAATCGTCCGCAGCCGCGCCCCGGCGTGCTCGACATCGCGCCCTACGTGCCTGGCAAGAGCAAGGCGCCGGGCGTCGCAAAAGTATTCAAGTTGTCGGCGAACGAGTCCCCGCTGGGGCCATCGTCGAAGGCGATCGCGGCTTACCGCGAAGCCGCCGGCAAGCTCGAGGATTATCCGGACGGCGCTGTCACCGAACTTCGCCAGGCCGTCGGCCGCACCTACGGTCTTGACCCGGAACGCATTGTCTGCGGCTCCGGCTCTGACGAGTTGCTCAATTTGCTCACCCACGCCTACCTGCAGGACGGCGACGAGGCGATCTACACCGAGCACGGCTTCCTGATGTACCCGATCTACATCCTCGGGCACGGTGGCAAACCGATCAAGGTCGCGGAGAAGGACTACACCGCCGACGTGGACGCGATCCTCGCGGCGGTGAACGAGAAGACGCGCATCGTCTTCATCGCCAATCCGAACAATCCGACCGGCACGTATGTTTCGTTCGACGAGATCAAGCGGCTGCAGCAGGGCCTGCCGCCGAACGTCATTCTCGTGCTCGACGCGGCCTACGCCGATTACGTGCAGAAGAATGACTACGAGGCAGGCATCGAGCTGGTCGCAACGTCGGAAAACGTCGTGATGTGCCGCACCTTTTCGAAGATCCATGGCCTTGCCGCGGTGCGGCTCGGCTGGCTCTACGGCCCCGCGCACATCGTCGACGCGCTCAATCGCGTGCGCGGCCCATTCAATATCAACACGCCGGCAATGATGGCCGGCATGGCCGCGCTGGCGGACAGCGCGCATTTGCAGAAGTCGGTCGCCCACAACGCGAAATGGCTGCCGTGGCTGGCCGAGGAGATCGGCAAGCTCGGCCTCAAGGTAACGCCGAGCGTGGCGAACTTCGTGCTGATCCATTTCCCGGAAGCCAAGGGCCGTACCGCCGCCGACGCAGACGCCTTCCTGACCGGACGCGGCCTGATCCTTCGCCGCGTCGCCGGTTACGGCCTGCCCAATGCATTGCGGCTTACGGTCGGCACCGAAGAAGCCAACCGATTGGTGGTCAAAACGCTGACCGAATTCCTGGGGCACAAGGCGTGAGCCAGCCTCTGTTCAACCGGCTGGCGCTGATCGGCGTTGGGCTGATCGGCTCATCTATTGCGCGGGCGGCGCGGGCGCAGAATCTCGTGCGCTCGATCACCGCGACGGCGCGTTCGCCGCGCGACGCGCAAGCGCGTCGCAGAGCTCGGGATTGCCGATCAGGTCGTCGAGACCAATGCCGCCGCGGTCGAAGGCGCCGACCTCGTCATTGTGTGTATTCCGGTCGGCGCGTGCGGCGACGTGGCGAAGGAGATCGCGCCGCATCTCGCGCCCGGCGCGACCGTCTCGGATGTCGGCTCGGTCAAAGGCATGATCGTCCGCGAGATGGGCCCGCATTTGCCCAAGAACGTGCACTTCGTGCCGGCGCATCCGGTCGCCGGCACGGAGTTCTCAGGCCCTGATGCAGGCTTTGCGGAGCTCTTCATCGATCGCTGGTGCATCCTGACGCCGCCGCAAGGCGCGGACGCAGCCGCGGTCGAGAAGCTCGCCGAGCTTCTGGCGCGCCATGGGCGCCAATGTCGAAACGATGGATGCCGACCATCACGACCTGGTGCTGGCCATCACCAGCCACCTGCCCCACCTGATCGCTTACACGATCGTCCACACCGCCGATGAATTGCAGAGCGTGACGCGCTCCGAGGTGCTGAAATTCTCCGCCGGCGGCTTCCGCGATTTCACGCGTATCGCTGCCTCCGACCCGACCATGTGGCGCGACGTCTTCCTCGCCAACAAGGACGCCGTGCTCGAAATGCTCGGCCGCTTCAACGAGGACGTCGCCTCGCTCACCAAGGCGATCCGCCGCGGCGACGGCGACGCGCTGTTCGAGCATTTCACCCGCACCCGCGCGATCCGCAAAGGCATCGTCGATATCGGCCAGGACGTGCCGGATTTCGGCCGCCCGCATCCGCAATTGTCCGAGACCAAGGTGCCGCGGCCCTACGCGGCCAGCGAAGACTAGAACAGCGGCGGGATCTCGCCGAGCTTGAGCGGTCCCAGCATCATCGCGCCGTTCGTCACCTTCAAAGGTATCGCGATGGCGGGCTTGCCCTCGACCTGCTTGCTCCCGGCCAAGAGCCCAAGGCCGAGCGAAATGCTCATGCTCACCCGCTGTCCGCTTGCGGCCGCCATGCGGTTCACGAAGGCATCGAGCCCGGCGACCGTCAGGTTGAGCTGACCCTCGACGCGCCCCTCCGGATTGATTCCGAGATTGCCGGCGCCGATCGCGATCGTGTCGCCCTGCTGGAGCCGCACCTTGCGAATTTCGATCCGGCCGCCGGCCTGCTGGATTTCGCGGAAGCGTGCCGGCCACGGCTTGGGCGAAAAATCGTGCAGCCCGCGCAGCACCGCATCGATGCTGCCATCGGTCGTGGTCGCGAGCAGCGGCCCGCCCTCGGCCGTCTCGAACCGCTTTGCCTCAAACGCAAACTCGATGACGGGCCGGTCGGACACGGAGCCTTCCGCAAGCCGGCCGTGAACCTCGATATGGCCGGCGCGCGCGACTTGCCCGGCGGGCTCGGCACGCGTGATCACCGGCTCGCTCACCACCAGCGAGACCCGGCGCGGCGCTTCGCGGCAGGCCGCTGATGCTCGACTGCGCGAGCTTCCAGTTCGCCGTGTAAGCGGGTGGCCGGCCCGGATCGCCGATCGTCAGCGGGCCGGTCAATTCGCTGATCAACAGCGTCGGTTGATAGACCTGCGCAGCGATGTGGACGTTGGCGGCCTTGAGCTCGACCGGAATCTGCCCGCCGCCCAACACCGCGCTCGCGCCATCGCACTTCAACTCGAAACGGAACGGGAAGCCGCCAATCTCCTGCGAGCCGCAGCCCAGAATGCGTCCGGCCCTGGCCTCGCGCGCACGCCAATTCTCGAGATTCTCCTGCGCGGCGTTGGCCGCATATTTCCAGAAGCCGATCCAGCCGCCGGCCATCAGCACTACGGCGAGGACGAGAACGACGTATTGCCGGGTGCGGCTTCGGGAGGGCAGTTGTGCCATGGCCGTTGATGAGCCGCCGATTGCGGCAATTATGCGTTGCATGGCCGGAATCGGCTTGTTAGGCGAGCGCGCCAACGCAGAAACACACAGCTTCTCAACCTTATGAGCGCCGCCGACGATCTCTGGGTATTCGCCTACGGCTCGCTGATGTGGCGGCCGGGGTTCGACTATCTCGAGCGCCATGAGGGCCGGCTGATCGGCGCCCATCGCGCGCTCTGCGTCTATTCATTCGTGCACCGCGGCACGCCGGAGAAGCCGGGCCTCGTGCTCGGCCTCGATCAGGGCGGCGCCTGCCGCGGCATCGTCTATCGCGTGGCGGCGAAGAAACGCGAACGCCACGATCGAATACCTCCGCAGCCGCGAGCAGGTGACGATGGTTTATCGCGAGAGCTATCGCACCGCCTGGCTCGACAGCGATCCGAAGCAACAAGTGCGGGCGCTGGTTTACACGATCGACCGCGGCCACGCGCAATATGCCGGCCGCCTTCCGCTCGCCAAGCAATTGCACTTCGTTCGTCAGGGCCACGGCCGGTCAGGCCCGAACCGCGATTACGTGATCGAGACCGTCAAGTCGCTGGAGGCGTTAGGCTACCGCGAGACCGCGCTGCATGAGCTGGCGGAGAAGCTGAAAGGACCGCATCAGAGCTAGCCCCGCGTATGCCGGGCGATCTCCCGCTGGCCTTCTTCGATCAGCCGTGCGGTCGCGGTCTCGATATCGTTTTGCAAGCGCGCCATGAACGCTTCCTGGTCGAGACCGGCCGGGATCGGATCGAGCACCTCGACCACGACAGTCCCGGGCATGCGGATGATCGAGCGGCGTTTCCAGAACAGTCCCGAATTGAGCGCGATCGGCACGCACGGCACATTGCCGGTCTCATAGAGCCGGACGATGCCGTATTTGTAGGCCGGCTCGGCGCCGGCGGCACGTCGCGTACCTTCCGGAAAGATCACGATCTGCCGGCCATTGGCGAGCTCCTTCGCCGCACGCGCCATCATTGCGGTCATGCCGGCCGAGCCGGCGGTGCGGTCGACCGGGATCATGCGGCCCTTGATCGTGAACCAGCCGAACAGCGGAAGCCATTGCAGCTCGCGCTTGAGGATGAAGGTCGGGTCCTCGAACATCCACAGCAGCGCGAAGGTCTCCCAGGTCGATTGATGCTTTGCCGCGATCAGATCGCCGCCGCGCGGAATTTTTTCGACGCCGCGGAATTCGGCTTTCAAATTGCAGATCACGCGCAACAAGAAGAGATTGCTGCGGCCCCACGCCTTGGCGACGCCGACGATCGCGCGATACGGCATGAAAAAGGTCGGCAGCGCCGCGATCAGCCAAATGATCACGTTGAGGTAGAAAGCGATGTTGAAGATGATGGAACGCAGCAGGATCACGCGGCTCACCCAACGTCCGGATCGAGGCGCATGCGCACCACCGCAAACACATATTTGAGATACTCGGACAACAGCAAGCGCGCCGTTCCGCTGCTCGACCACCACGGCTCGCCTTTGATTTTTTCCGATACCACCGGATAGGCGATCAGCTTGGCGTCCGGAATCTGGTGCTCGATCTCGGCCATCGCCCGCGGCATGTGCCAGTTCGAGGTGACGATGATCAAGGAATGAAAATTGCGGTCGCGCGCCCAGCGCCGCGTCTCGATGGCGTTGCCGAGCGTGTTGAGCGCGGAGCGGTCGAGATCGACGCAGCACCGGAAGACGCGTTCGTTCGCCGAGGTCAGCGTGGCGATTTCCTTGGCCGTCGTGGTGCGGTTGACCCCCGTGATCAGCACCCGCTGGCCCCTCGCGCTGTTGAGCAATTCGATCGCGTCGGGAATGCGCGAGGCCGCGCCGGTCAAAACGACGATGCCGTCGGCCTTGTCGGCGAGCCGGATCTCGTCGGACGGCACCTGGGTGATGAACCAGAAAAAGCCTAGTCCAAATGCCACCAGCCCACCGACCAGCACGATCATGGTCAGAAAGCCGATGCCGCGGGCAAGACTGGCGAACATTCAGTCGATCGCTTCCAGGGTGCGGTTGACGGTTTGCCGCGACGTGAAGGCGGTGACCAGCGCAATCAGCACGATATTTCCGAGCACGGCGACATAGCCCGCCAGTCCAAGCGAGAACGAGCCGAACAGGGCGGACGCCTGCTCGCTGGCCGCGCTGCCCCCGAACAGCCGGTTGGCGAGGTCGAGCAGAAGAAACACGACCATGGCGACACCGCCCCCTATCGCTCCGCCCTGTAGCCCCAGAATAAGAAAATGCCGCTGGAAATGTCCCGCGATGTATCCGTTCTTGGCGCCGATGAAATGCAGCACTTCGATCACCGCGCGATTGGTGGCCATCGCGCCGCGCGTCGCAAATGACACCGAGAGCACCGTCGCCGCGACCATCAGCACCAGGATCGCGATGCCGACCAGCACCGCGCTTCGCGCCATCGCCCGCATGCGTTCGGTCCAGCTGCGATGATCGTCCAGTGCGGCGCCCGGCACATTGGCCGCCAGCGCGGTCCGCAGCTGGGCGAGGTCCGCCCGCTGTCCGGAGGCCACCGTCAGCACGATCATGCGCGGCACCGGCAATTCCTCGAGCGTCAGTCCCGCGCCAAGCCACGGCTCGAGCAGTTGCGCGGATTCCTGCTTCGACATAGCGCGGGCCTCGGCCACGCCCGGTATGCCCTTGGCGAGCGCAGCAGCGCGTTGCACATCGGCTTCGACATCGCGTCCTGCCACCGGCCGCACCTGGATCGTCAGCTCGCGCGCGATGTCGGACTGCCACTCGTGCGCGGCCTGCTGGATCAGCAAGACAGCGCCGGTCGTCAGCGACGCAAGAAATGTCATGATCGCGACCACCGCGATCAGCGCACGGCCGGAGATCGAATTGCGCGGCACGATCGGCGACGTGCGCGGAACAGCGTCGCGTCGCGGCGTGGCCGTCATATCGGTGAATGTCTCGTCCGCCATTGCCATCATTCGTAAATGTGCAGCCGCCCGTCATGCAAGACGAGACGGCGGGCATCGTATTCATCCATCAGCGCGATGTCGTGGGTCGCGATCACCACCGACGTGCCGGATTTGTTGAGCTCGATGAACAGCCGCAACAGCCGCTGCGCCAGGCTCGGATCGACGTTACCGGTCGGCTCGTCGGCCAGCAGTATCTGAGGCCGCGCGATCACCGCACGCGCGATCGCGGCGCGCTGCTTCTCGCCGCCCGACAGCACCGGCGGCAGCGCCCACATGCGCTCGCCGAGCCCGACCCAGTTGAGCAGCTCGATCACCTCATCGCGATAGCTCTCCTCATGGCGGCCGGCCACGCGCAGCGGCAGGGCGACGTTTTCGTAGGTGCTCAGGTGATCGAGCAGGCGAAAATCCTGAAACACGATGCCGACCCGGCGCCGCAATGTCGCGAGCGCATCCTTGTTGAGCGACGAGATGTCGTGGCCGAACTGGGTGATCAAGCCGCGGGTCGGCTTGAGCGAGAGAAAGAGCAGCTTGAGCAGCGAGGTCTTGCCCGCACCGGAGGGGCCGGTCAGGAATTGGAAAGAATGCGGCTCGATACGGAACGTGAGGTCGCGCAGGACCTCAGGCCCGAGGCCATAGCGAAGTCCAACATTCTCGAATTGAACCACTCCCGTCTCCGGCGCTTTCTGCCCGTCCCGTGGGCCCGATCGACGCGGCCCCAGGCCGCAAATCGCGCATTTGAAGGATTATCACGCCTCCGGCCCCGGTAAACGGCCCCGCACATGGTTTCCTAAGCGTTAAGGGTCGGCTGCTACCTTCCTACTGAGCGAAGTACCAGTTTGCCATGATCGTCTGCCCGTCTTGTGCAACCTCCTACATGATCGACCCGGCGTCCCTTGGGCCGACCGGACGAACCGTGCGTTGCGCACGTTGCAAGAGCACCTGGACCGCCGGCGGGCCCCAGGAAAAAGTCGCCGGATTCGTCGCCGACGTCATCGCCGAGGCGGAAGTCAACGAAGGCATCGCTCCGACCCGACGCCAAGCATCGGACGATTTCGGCGCAGAGCCTGACGCGCCCGCGGCCGCCCTTTCGCAGGATCGCCGAACAGGAACATGCGGAGCTGCCGCAGGGCTATGCACCGCCGATCGCTCCAGCTGACAGTGAGCTGCCGCCGCCGATACATCCGATTGAACCCGGTGAACGTGACAATGACGGCTTCGTTGCCCGTCGCGCCCGCATGCAGGAACGGCGCAAGGTCAAACGGCGCTCCTCCAAGTGGACCGCCCTCATCCTGGTGCTGGTTGGCTTCAACGTCGCGCTGATCGGCGCGCGCAACGAGGTGGTGCGCTACCTCCCACAGACCGCTTCGCTGTTTGCGGCGATCGGCCTGCCGGTGAACCTGCGCAGCCTCAGCTTCGAAGACGTCAAGATCACGAAGGAAGAGCGCGACGGCGTTCCGGTGCTGAGCGTCGAGGGCAACATCGCCAGCGTGGCGAAGCGACCGGTTGAAGTGCCGCGCTTGCGCTTTGCCATCCGCAACAGCAGCGGCCAGGAAATCTACGCCTGGACCGCGGCGGCGCCGCGCAGCATTCTCGAGCCGGGCGAAAAAGTCGAATTCCGCAGTCGCCTCGCCTCACCGCCGGCCGAAGCAGCCGACGTGATGGTGCGCTTCGTCGGCGCGCACGACGACGCCGCGCCGAAGTAAGTCGGTAAAGCTAAGCTAGAAGCCCTGAAGCAGCCGCTCGATGTAATCGAGCTCGAGCTGCGGCCGCGCCGGATCGGCGAAGCGGCGGCGCAATTCCTCGAGCACACGGCGAGCGCGCTGAGCGTCGATCTCGCCCGGCACCTTCACCGTCGTGTCGTCGCCATATTCGCGGCCGCGCAACGGACGGCCGAGCGGATCGGTGTCGCGATTGGCGCGTTGCTGGCCGCGGCCCGGGCGGCCGTTCGGCCCGGGGCCCATCTGGCCCTGTTGCTGCTGCATGGACTGCGCCATGCCCTGCGCGCCCTTGCGCATCGCCTCGAGCGCGCGGCCCTGCGAGTCGACGGCGCTGTCGGCATTGCCCTGACCGAGCTGGCCTTCGGCATCGCCCATCGCGTCGCCGGCGTCGCCAAGCTGGTCCATGCCGTCGCCCTGCTGGCCTTGCTGACCCTGCTGGCCGCGTTCGCCGCGCTGACCGCGCTGCCCTTGCTGTTGCTGTTGCTGTCCCTGCTGGTTCTGCCCCATGCCGCGCTTGCGCAACTGCTCCAGCAACTTGTTCAGCCGGTCCTTCAGCTGCTGCTGGTCCTGCTGCAAGTCGCCCATCTGGTTCTGGCCGCGGTCGCCGCGCTGACGATTGCGCCGCTGGTCCTGCCCTTCGCGGAAGGTGCGGTCGCGCAATTGCTGCTGCTTGCGGATCATGTCGCCGAGCTCATCGAGCTGGGACATCATGTCGTCTTCGTCCTCGCCCATTTCGCCGCCGGGCTGCGCGGTCTGGAGATTCTCCAGCATCGACTGCAGCTCTTCGAGCAGCCGGCGCGCGGCATCGCGATTGCCGGAGCGCGCAAGCTGCTCCATGCGATCGAGCATGCTCTTGAGATCCTGCTGGGTGAGCGTGCGGCTGTTGCGGTCGAGCGGACGCGATAGCTGCTGCGGATTCTTCTGCATTTCCTGCGCAAGTTGCTGCAGGAAGCGTGTCCATTGCCGCGCGCAACTGATCCATCAGCTTCTTGAGCTCTTCGTCGCTGGCACCGCGCTCGAGCGCCTGACGCAGCGCTTCCTGGGCCTGGCGCAGCGCCTGTTCGACGTCGGACATGCTGCCGTCTTCGATCTGAAGCGCCATGGCCCACAGCCGCGCCACCACGTCGCGCAGCCGGTCGTCGGTCTTGGAGCTGTTGAGGTCGAAATAGATCGAACGCAGGCCGAGATAGATGTTGGTCTCGATCTTGAACTTGTCGGGCGCCATTGAGAGCGCATCGAGCGCGGTGAGAACCACCGGCCTGGCATTGGCATCGAGCGCCAGGATGCGCCGCTGCTCGACCAGGGCCCGCG
Organism: uncultured Alphaproteobacteria bacterium; assembly: GCA_963847325.1. Classification (GTDB taxonomy): domain Bacteria; phylum Pseudomonadota; class Alphaproteobacteria; order Rhizobiales; family Xanthobacteraceae; genus Pseudolabrys. The sequence goes on along the minus strand of CAWJZD010000008.1, from coordinate 204,315 downwards.
CCATCGGCTTCACAAAGACGCGCTGCGGCAGGAAGATTTCGCGCGATTCACTGCGGCCTTCATTGCCGGCCTCATCGCGCGCCAGCAGCGCCAGCTCGACATCGCCGCCGGCCCACGGATGCTCGGAGAAATCGTGGATGGTCTGGGCGACGCCGTTGCGGGCGCGCTGCTGCGGCAAGACGAGATTGAGCTGCGGGGCATCGAACAGCGGGCGCGGCGTGGCGCCCGTCTTGCCGGGCTCATTCTTGCGGCTGAAAACCGCCTTGGCGTCGGTGACGCCGTAGTCGTCTTCCATGCGGTAATCGAGCCGCAACGCGCCGCGCGCTTGCCGCTCCGGCTCGCGGGTGAGCGCGATATTGGGCGCGCGATCCGGGATCGCGGTGAAATTCCAGGTCAGGCCGTTGCGGCTGACGCCCTGCACGCTCGCCGAGCCGTCGCCTTTGATGAGGAAGCGCCGCTCTTCCGCGCCGGCAGGCAATGGACTGGCCGCTCCGCCTGCGGCTTCGACACCGCCGCGCGGGACGATATCGAAACTCACTTTGCCGGTTGCGCGCACAATGAGCTGACTGCCGGCCGGCACCGCGACCGGCACATTCGCGGTCTGCTGGATGTCGCCGGGCCGCGCGCCCGGCAGCATCACCGGCGGACGGCCGGTGTAGAGCGGCGGATTGACCCAGGCGTCGATGCGGAAGTTCGCGGGCGCGATCACGCCCTGCCAGTCGAACGCAACGGTGATGCGCTTCCAGCGCTCACCGGACGCCGCGAAGAAACTGACGACGACAAGGAGCAACACCAGCGCGCGAAATGCCATCGGGTCGCGCAACGCGAGGCGCGGCGACGGCCAACCGGCCTTGAGGCGGCGGCTCGCGAGCAAAGCGCGCTCGATATGGGCCTGCCACAGCGCGCGGGAGATCGGATCCTGCCCGTTGGCGGCAATCTCGTCGGCCATGGCCGTGGCCGGCCGATGTTGCTGACCGCTGTTGCGGTCGATCCTGCGCAGGCCCTCGTAGAGCGAGGGGAAGCGGACCAGCAGGAGCGGCACCATCGCCGCCAGCACCAGAAGTCCGAACACCGACAGAGCGATCGCGCGGGCAAGCGGCGATAGCGCAAGCCACAGACCGGCCCAGGAGAAGGCGAGGAAGAGACCAACGGCGGTCAGGAGCGCCGCGACCAGCGGCCACAACCGCTCCCAGAACAGGCTCGCGCGCGCGCGCTTGATGGCGCGCTTCAGCAAGTTCATGGCCGAAGCGTGCGGCGGTGTGGCGTCGGGCGGCTGCTCGAGACTGCTCAAAAAGGGCTCCGTGGCCCGGCTTGTCGACTCTATTGATATCGTAACACGGCCAATGGCTCCATTCACCACCGGGCCAATGCGTCTAGAGCCAGGGCGCCATGCGATCGAGCGCAATCAATTGGTCGACTTCAAGGCGGGGCCGCACCAGCGCCCATTCCGAGCCTTTCACCAGCACTTCGGGCACCAGAGCGCGGCTGTTGTAGGTGCCCGCCTGCACCGCCCCGTAGGCGCCAGCCGACATAATCGCCATCAGGTCGCCGGGCTTTGGCTGCGGCAGATCGCGGTCGAGCGCGAAAAAATCGCCGAACTCGCAGATCGGACCGACCACATCGGCGCGCTGGCGCTTTGCAGATGCGGCCATTTCACGCACCGGCCAGATTTCGTGGTGGGCGTCGTAGAGCGTGGGCCGGATCAGGTCGTTCATCGCGGCATCGACCACGACGAAATTCTTGGCGTCGCCGTGCTTGAGCAAAATGACGCGCGTGACCAGGATGCCGGCATTGCCGGCGATCAGCCGGCCCGGCTCGAAGATCAAGGTGCAGTCGAGGTCGCGTGTCGCCCGCTTGACCACCTCGGCATAGGCTTCGGGACTCGGCGGCGGCTCATTGTCGTCGCGATAGGGAATGCCAAGACCACCGCCGAGATCGACGTGCGAGATCTTGTGGCCGTCACTGCGCAACGTGCGCACGAAATCGGCGAGCAAGGCAAAGGCACTGCCGAACGGGTCGAGCTCGGTGATCTGGCTGCCGATATGCATATCGACACCCGCAACCTCGACGCCCTTGAGCTTCGCGGCCTGCGCATAGACCTCGCGGGCGCGGCTGATCGGAATGCCGAACTTGTTCTCGGCCTTGCCGGTGGCGATCTTGCGATGAGTCTTCGGGTCGACATCCGGATTGACGCGAACCGAGATGTGCGCGCGGCGCCCCTTCGAGGCGGCCACCGCCGAGAGCATTTCCAGCTCGGCTTCCGACTCGACATTGACGCACAGAATGCCTTTATCGACCGCGAGCGCGAGCTCTTCCTCGGTCTTGCCGATGCCGGAGAACGTGATCTTGTCGGGCGGCACGCCGGCCGCCAGCGCGCGCTTTAATTCGCCGCCTGAGACGACGTCCGCCCCGGCGCCGAGCTTCGCCAACGTGCGCACCACCGCCTGATTGGAGTTTGCCTTCATGGCGTAGCAGACCAGCGCCGGTACATCCGCGAACGCGCCGGCAAACACGCGGTAATGCCGCTCCAGCGTTGCGGTCGAATAACAATAGAACGGCGTCCCGACTTCACGCGCCAGCGTGTCGAGGTTTACCCCTTCGGCGTGCAGCACGCCGTCGCGATATGCGAAGTGGTGCATGGCCGCTCAGTTGAGCAGAAAATCGATGGGCAAGTCGCGTTTCGGCGACGGCACCGGCGGCAGGTTGCGACTGCTGCTGCGCGCACCGCTCGGCCGCAGGTCGGATCCGATCGAGCGGTTGTCACGCTCTTGCGGACGTGCGTCGGCCTCTTGCTGAGCGGACGCCGATGCTGCCGGCGGCAGATCAAGCCCGCCCTTGCGGCCGCAACCGGCCAGGCCGAGCGTGGCGACCAGCGCGGCAATGGCGCAAAGACTTGAAACTGATCGGCCGCACATCGTCATTTTCACGAAAGCTCCAGAGGTTGCCGGACCATAGCAGATTGCGCCGGGGCTTGAACCCCGCCGCTTATTTGTCCTCTTTATCGAGGAGCCGCAGCCACCGCTTCGCCTGCACGCGGACGTTCTTTGGCGCGGTGCCGCCATAGCTGGTCCGGCTTTTCACCGAGTTTCCGACCGACAACACCGAAAACACATCGTCGGTGATTCGCGGCTCGATCGCTTTCATCGCCTCGAGCGGAAGCCGGTGCAGCGGCGTGCCGTCTTCGGCCGCCTTGGCCACGATCCGGCCTGTAATGTGATGCGCATCCCGGAACGGAATGTTCAGCGAACGCACCAGCCAGTCGGCAAGATCGGTCGCGGTCGCATAGCCCTCGCCCGCCGCCTTCTTCATGCGCGACACGTCCGGCTCCATATCCCGCACCATGCCGCTCATCGCCGCAAGCGAGAGGCTGAGCGCGGACAGCGCGTCGATCACGCCCTCCTTGTCCTCCTGCATGTCCTTTGCGTAGGCGAGCGGCAGGCCTTTCATGACGATAAGGAGCCCATTGAGCGCGCCGATGACACGCCCGGCTTTGCCGCGGACCAGCTCTGCGGCGTCCGGATTGCGCTTCTGCGGCATCATCGATGAGCCGGTGGTGAATTTGTCCGACAGCTTCACCATGCCGACCATCGGCGAGGACCAGATCACGATCTCCTCGGCGAGCCGCGACAGATGCACGGCGGTGATCGACGCCGCCGCCAGCGTCTCCAGGGCGAAGTCGCGATCGGAGACGGCATCGAGCGAATTCGCCGTCGGCCGGTCAAAGCCGAGCGCCTTCGCGGTGGCGTCGCGATCGAGATCGAACGACGTGCCGGCGATCGCGCCGGAGCCGAGCGGGATTTCGTTGAGCCGCTTGCGCGCATCGGCGAACCGGCCGCGATCCCGCGCCGCCATTTCGACATAGGCAAGCAGGTGATGGCCGAAGGTGACCGGCTGGGCCGGCTGCATATGGGTGAAGCCGGGCATCACCGTGTCGGCGTGCGCCTGCGCCTTCTCGGCGAGCGCGTGCTGGAAGTCCCGCAGCGCGGCTTCCAGATTGTCGATGGTGTCGCGCACCCACAGCCGGAAGTCGGTGGCGACCTGGTCGTTGCGGGAGCGCGCGGTATGCAGCCGCCCGGCGGCCGGACCGACCAGCTCGGTGAGCCGGCTTTCCACGTTCATGTGGATGTCTTCGAGCGCGCGCTTGAAGGTAAACGAGCCCTGCTCGATCTCTGACTGGATCGTGTCTAGACCGTGAGCGATCTTTTGCGCATCGTCCGCCGTAATGATGCCTTGCTTCGCCAGCATTTGCGGCATGCGCCTTCGACGCCGCGATGTCCTGGCGATACAGGTGGCGGTCGAAGTCGATGGAGGCGTTGATTTCCTCCATGATGGCGTCGGGAGGAGACGAAAACCGCCCGCCCCACATCTTGTTGCTCATGACACGTCCATCGAAATCCTGGCCGGCTAAAGAATGACCGAACGAGAGACAAAAACCGCGGCGCGCCGTTTGCCGCTCATCGCCGCCGCGGTCGTGGCCGGACTAGCCGTTGGTCTCGCCGGGATATACGCAATTGGCGGGTTCCAAAGCAATGCCGCGGCCGGATGCGAGGCGGCAACGGCGTTAACGAACCATCTCAAGCCCCTGGCGCGCGGCGAAGTCGCCGCCGTCAATGTGCCGAACCGGCCGCTGCGTGTCCCCGACCTCGCCTTCACCGATGCCGCCGGCAAGCAAACCAGCCTGGCGGACTGGCGCGGCAAGACCGTGCTTCTCAATCTGTGGGCCACGTGGTGCGTGCCCTGCCGCAAGGAAATGCCGGCGCTCGAAGCGCTTCAGCAGAAGCTCGGCGGGCCGAATTTCGAAGTCGTCGCGATCAACATCGACACCCGCGACACCGAGAAGCCGAAGGCATGGCTCAAGGAGGTCGGCATCGAGCGGCTCGGCTACTACGCCGATTCCAGCGCCAAGGTGTTCCAGGACCTCAAGGCTATCGGCCGCGCCTTCGGCATGCCGACCACGCTCCTGATCGACCGCAACGGCTGCGAGCTCGGCACGCTGGCCGGCCCTGCCGAATGGGCGAGCGACGATGCGCTGAAGCTGGTCGAGGCGGCGCTCGCCCCGCGCTGATCAGATAACGGTATTGACGGTGGTGGAGGCCGATGCGTCGACGGTCTTCTGCGTCGTTTCGAGCAGCACTTGAGCGTCCTCGATCTGCTTGGCGTTTTCTAACATCTTGGCCTTGGCGTCGGCGTTTACGCGCTTCAGCGCCGCTTCCGCGGCGATATTTGCGGATTGCGAAATCTTATTCTGAAAGACATTGGAGAACGTGGCGTTGGTCGCTTCCATGCGCGCGATGTCATCTTTGATGAACTGCGCGCGCTTGGCACCGGCGGTACTCCATGTCCTGCCACGCCGACCGGGTCTTGACCCAATTGAAACGCACGCTGCCGATCATGCCGGCAGGATAAAGGTCGGGCGTTAATCGATTATTAGCTACGACGGCGCGTCTTACCGGGCAAAAGCGCGCTAGCGCGTCTTACCGGGTCGGTACCGGCTTCTCGCCGCGATAATCGTAGAAGCCGCGCTTGGTCTTGCGGCCGAGCCAGCCGGCCTCGACGTATTTCACCAGCAGCGGACAAGGCCGGTATTTCGAATCGGCCAGCCCCTCGTGCAGCACCTGCATGACCGAGAGGCAGGTATCGAGCCCGATGAAATCGGCAAGCTCGAGCGGCCCCATCGGATGGTGCGCGCCGAGCCGCATCGCGGTGTCGATCGCCTCGACGTTACCGACGCCTTCATAGAGCGTGTAGATCGCCTCGTTGATCATCGGCAGCAGAACGCGGTTGACGATGAAGGCCGGGAAATCTTCCGCGACAGCGATGGTCTTGTTGAGCGTGCCGACGAATTGCTTGCGTGGCTCTCGAACGTCTTGTCGTCGGTGGCGATGCCGCGGATGATCTCCACGAGCTCCATCAGCGGCACCGGATTCATGAAGTGAATGCCGATGAAGCGCTCCGGCCGGTCGGTCGAGGCGGCAAGCCGCGTGATCGAGATCGAGGATGTGTTGGAGGCGAGGATCGCCTCGGGTTTCAGCGCGGCGGAGACCTCGTTGAAGATCCTGCGCTTGACGTCTTCTTTCTCCGTCGCCGTCTCGATGACGAGGTCGCATTTCGCAAGATTTTCATACTTGTCGGCGGGCTGGATCAGCGACAAGGCCTTGGCGCGCGCGTCTTCGGTGATGGTCTTCTTGGAGACCTGACGGGCCATATTGCCGTTGATGGTCGCCATGCCCGCCTTGATGCGGTCAGGCGACATATCGTTGAGCATCACCTCGTAGCCGGCGAGCGCGCAGACATGGGCGATGCCGTTGCCCATTTGCCCCGCGCCGATCACCCCGACTGACTTGATACTGCCCGCCATCTTTTTGTTCACATCCTGGCCGCTGAAGGCCGCACGTTTTACGCCGAACCGCGCTGGCTTGCCACTCTTGGCATGACTGGAAGATTAACGCCCGATTTTGCCAAGCTCCGCCGCGAGTTCAGGCAGGGCCTGATAAAGGTCGGCAACCAGCCCGTAATCGGCCACCTGGAAGATCGGCGCTTCCTCATCCTTGTTGATAGCGACGATCACCTTGGAGTCCTTCATGCCGGCGAGATGCTGGATCGCGCCGGAAATGCCGACCGCAATGTAGAGATCGGGCGCGACCACCTTGCCGGTTTGCCCGACCTGCCAGTCGTTCGGCGCATAGCCGGCATCGACCGCCGCGCGCGAGGCGCCGACCGCGGCGCCGAGCTTGTCCGCCACCGGCTCGATGTATTTGGTGAAGTTTTCGCGCGACTGCATGGCGCGGCCGCCCGAGATGATGATCTTGGCCGATGTCAGCTCCGGCCGGTCCGACTTCGGACAGCTCCTCGCCGACGAAAGACGACAGGCCCGGATCGTCCGCGGCCTTGGCGGTTTCGACCGAGGCCGAGCCGCCCTCGCCCGCCGCGGGGAACGTCGAGGTGCGCACCGTGATGACCTTCTTGGCGTCGGTCGACTTCACGGTCTGGATCGCATTGCCGGCATAGATCGGCCGCTCGAACGTGTCCGGCGCGACGACCTTGGTGATGTCGGAGATCTGCATCACATCGAGCAGCGCTGCGACGCGCGGCATGACGTTCTTGCCGGTCGTCGTGGCCGGCGCCATCAGCACATCATAAGAGCCCGCGAGTGAGACGATCAGCGCGGCGACGGGCTCGGCCAGTGCATGTTCGTAGGCTGCGCCTTCAGCCAGCAGCACCTTGCCGACGCCGTCGAGCTTGGCAGCCGCGTCCGCGGCGGCCTTGGCGTCCTTGCCCGCGACCAGCACATGGACGTCGCCGCCGATCGCTTTCGCGGCAGACAAGGCTTTGTTGGTGGAGTCCTTGAGCGACTTGTTGTCGTGCTCGGCGAGAAGAAGCGTTGCCATCAGATTGCCCCCGCTTCCTTGAGCTTGCCGACCAGTTCGGCAACCGACCCGACCTTCACACCGGCCACCCGGCCGCCCGGCTCGCTGGTCTTCACGACCTGCAACCGCGGCTTGATGTCGACGCCCAAAGCGTCAGGCGTCTTTTCGTCGATCGGCTTCTTCTTCGCCTTCATGATGTTCGGCAGCGAGGCGTAACGCGGCTCGTTCAGCCGCAGATCGGTGCTGATGATCGCCGGCGCCTTGAGCTTGAGCGTCTGCAAGCCGCCATCGACCTCGCGGGTGACGGAAATGCTGTCGCCTTCGATTGCAAGCTTGGAGGCGAACGTGCCCTGCGCCCAGCCGAGCAACGCGGCCAGCATCTGCGCGGTCTGATTGCTGTCGTCGTCGATCGCCTGCTTGCCCATGATGACAAGGCCGGGCTTCTCGGCATCCACCACGGCCTTGAGAATCTTTGCGACCGCGAGCGGCTCGACCGGCCTGATCGGTCTTCACCAGGATGCCGCGGTCGGCCCCCATGGCGAGCGCGGTGCGGATCGTCTCGGAGGCCTGCGCCGGGCCGATCGACACCGCGACGATCTCGGTCGCCTTGCCGGCTTCCTTCTGACGGATCGCCTCTTCGACCGCGATCTCGTCGAACGGATTCATCGACATCTTGACGTTGGCGAGCTCGACGCCGGAGCCGTCGGCCTTGACGCGGATTTTGATATTGAAATCGACCACCCGCTTCACGGGCACGAGAATCTTCATCTTGCTCTCGTCCCATTCAGGCGGGAGCGGCTGAGCTAAGGGAGGCGAGCCGCAGAAGTCAACGTTTGTGCTGCAACGCAGCCTCATGTGCGCTCACCGGTTCTGGCCCGGGCTGCCACAACACGTCGCGGGCGCCTTTGTCATTGGCGTAACGGCCGGCGACGAACAGATAGTCGGACAGCCGGTTGACATATTTCAGCGACGGCGGCGAAACCTCCTCGCCGTCCTGGTCCCGCAGCTCGACCATGATGCGCTCGGCGCGCCGGCAGACCGTGCGCGCAAGGTGCAGATAGGCCGAGGCCGGCGCTGCCGCCGGGCAGGACGAAGGACTTGCAGCGGCGCAAGCTCGGCATTGAGCTTGTCGATCTCCGTCTCCAGCCATTCGACCTGCGCATCCGTGACCGTCAGGCGGGCGCCGCCCGGCCCTTTTTCCGAGAGGCAGAGATCGGCCTCGACGTCGAACAGGTCGTTCTGGATGCGGCCGAGCGCGGCATCGAGCGCGATCGCTCGCGGTATGCAGCCGCACCAGGCCGAGCACCGCGTTGACCTCGTCCAACGTGCCGTAGGCCGCCACCCGCAGGTCGTATTTCTTGCGCCGCGCGCCGGAGCCGAGCGAGGTCGTCCCGTCATCGCCGGTGCGGGTATAGATGCGGTTGAGCACGACCATAGCGGGCTTCGACTCGCGGTTCGGATTTGCGTAGGTTTAATCTATTCGATGGCTTTACGCGAAGGAGAACGAGAAATGCGAATTTTCCTCATGATTTCTGCGGCCGCGCTCATTGCCGCCGGTTCGCTTCCGGCCCAGGCCTGCCCGGCCGCCCAGGCCAGCGCCGCGCAGGCGAGCACGGTCGAGCTTGCTGCCGCGACCACGAAGAAGAAGACGGCGAAAAAGCCCGCCAAGAAGAAAAAGGAAAAGATCGAATATATGCGCGCGACCGGCTGACGCGCCGTTCGATCAGCGGCCCATCATCCAGACCGTCGCCATGATCACGACGATGGCGACGAACTGGAGCAATACACGCAGCCGCATCAGCTCTTGTGAGCGATTGGGCGAGCCGCCCCGCATCATATTGATAAGGCCGAGCAGCAGGACGAGAGCAACCGCGCCGATTGCGATCGGCACGATGAAGGTCGACAAGAAATCCGCCATTGCGGGCTTTTAGACCTCGCCTCCCGCGCGGGCAAACGAATTAGGTCTTGCCGCCACGCCGGCGAGCACGCTCACGTCAGGACGACAGCCAGCCGCCAGCCAAGCCAGAGCGTCGCGAAGAAGCAGCCGAGAAACGCGAACAGGCTGACCGTCTGCGACCACATCTCCGCGAACGTCCCAATGCCGTATGAAATCAACAAACCGACAAAAACAATCACCAGGTAAACCGTGATCAAACGCACGCATGCCTCCCCATAAGCCCAGGCTTTGCTTAGGGCCGCGCGGAAGCGGGCGTCTCGTAAATTCGCCGTAATATCGTTCGGCGCTTGGTTGCGTTTTGTTTATGCGAACCGCGGCAGCAAAGAAAAAGGCCGGCGCGAGCGCCGGCCTTTCATCAAAGTGTGCGTTCCGATTACGGCACGATGATCGAAAAGCTCACGGCGTTCGAGAACGTATAGATGCCGTCCAGGTTCACATCAGCCATGGTGTAAACGCCGATTTCGTTGGAGTTGCAGCCGCTCCCGCGGGAAGCCCACTGCACCTTCACTTCGTTATAAAGGCTGTAGAAGTACTCCGGCGTCAGCACTATGACGGCCGTCCTCGGGTCAATGCCGGCGGCCGCGCTTGGACGAACGCAGTACACGCCAGCTTGGAGACGGCGCACAACGGCGACGTTCTTGTCACGTTGAATTGTCAGGTCACGCAGGATCAGAGCGGCAAGACGTGAATTTGGAGCGTCCGCCACGACCTCGGGGTTCGTCGCAGCCTCCTTGCCCATCTCACTTTGCGTCGCGCGCGGTTTAGGATCCGCGCGACGGTCGGCGCGCTCTTGCGCGAAAGCAGAAACGACAGCGAGCGACGCAACCGAGGCGCCGATCAGCATCGTCTTCAGCATGACGGTTCATTGCTTCTTCTCCTTGGACAAATTTGTCGAGAGCGAGCGAAACATCATCGTCTCGCGACTCTATCGCCACATTTGTGACCGCAGGATTTAGGCTTTTGTCAGACTGCGTTCAGAAATAGCGACGCAGCTCGGTGGCGGCATCGGCCGCGCTTCGCTTGAGCGAGAACGGCTTCACGAAGGCGCCGTTCTTGTCCATGAGGTAAACCAGCGAGGTGTGGTCCATCGTGTAGTCGTCGCCTTTCGCATTCGGAACTTTCTTTGAGTAAACGCGAAAGGTTTTTTCGACCGCGGCGACCTGGTCGGGCGTCCCGGTAGCGCCGCGCAGCCGCGGATCGAACGAAGATAAATAATCGTTCATCGCCGACGGCGTGTCGCGCTCCGGATCGACCGTGACGAACAGCGCGGCGGCGCGGTTCGCGTCCGGCCCGAGTGTGCGCAGCACTTCCGAGACTTCGAACAATGTCGTGGGGCAAACATCGGGACAGTGGGTGAAGCCGAAGAAGACGAGGTACGGCCTGCCCTTGAAGTCCTGTTCGGTGACGCGCTGGCCGCGCTGATCGACCAGCTCGAACGGGCCGCCGATCGCGGCCGCGGTCGGCGTCGTGCCAAGCCGCGGCCCCGCCACCAGGAAGAACACCGCCAGAAAAAGCACCAGGCCTGCGGTAAAGGCGCCGCCGAGCAGCAGAACTCGTATTGTTCGGGGGTTCATCGCAGCAACGTAACCGGCGCTCTTGTCAGAAACATGCGGCCCAGCCGGCCCGCACCATTTCGAAAAACACCGCCGTCCCGTAATACGCCCACAGCACAACGGTACCGGCGACCGCAGCGCCGGCGATAATCGCAAGCGCCGTGAGCACTCCGGTCATCCGCGGTTTCGCTGAGAGTGTCGTCGACATGTTCGTTGTCCGGCTCTCCGCTGGAACTATGGATCGCGCAGCGTAAGGGCAAGTCCTGTTGCGCATTAACCAACCGCCGCAATTATACCCGCTTCTCACGGCCGGAACTTGGCCTTCCGTTGACTTGGATGGTTAAAGGCTCAAAGTAGGCAGGGACAATCCTGAAATCGGGGCTGGAGGCGTTATGCGTAGGATTCTGAACTCTGTGCTGCCCGTTGCGGCGGCTCTCGTAATCTCGTGCCCGGCGCTTGCGCAAAGCAGCGCACCACAACCTGCCGCCACCGCGCAGTGCGCCAATGCCGATGCAATCGGCGTGGCGCGCGTCGTCGAAATCGACACGACCGGCGGCCCGGGCTTCGGCTTCGAGCACTTCAAGGCTTACGACTTCCTGCGCGACAAGGAAGTCATCCTGACATTCGACGACGGCCCGTGGCCCGGCAACACGCCGGCCGTGCTGAAGGCGCTGGCCGATCAATGCACCAAGGCGATGTTCTTCCCGATCGGCAAGCACGCCGGCTACTACCCGGACATCATCAAGCAGGTCGCCGCGGCCGGCCACACGATCGGCTCGCATACCTGGTCGCACAAAGATCTCTCGCGCATGAGCGACGACGAAGCCAAGGCCGAGATCGAGAAAGGCGTTGCGGCGGTGAGCATCGCGCTGGGCAACCAGCCGATCGGCCCGTTCTTCCGCTTCCCGGCGCTGCGTCACCCGCCTGAAGCAATGAAGTATGTCGGCACGCGCAATCTCGGCGTGTTCTCGACCGACCTCGACTCGTTCGACTTCAAGGCTCGCAAGCCCGATCAGGTCATCTCCACCGTGATGAAGAAGCTGGACAAGCACGGCAAAGGCATCGTCCTGATGCACGACTTCCAGCACGCGACCGCCGAGGCGGTGCCGGAATTGCTCAAGCAGCTCAAGGCCAAGGGCTTCAAGGTCGTGCAGGTGCGCGGCAAGACCCCGCTCGCAGCCGCTGCCGGAATATAAAGAGGCGGTGCTCAAGGAGATCGGCGGTGGGCTCGAAACCGCGCGCCCGATGTCGAGCGTGATCCGCGACGTCACCGGAAACTAAGCATTAGCCACAAGTTTCGAGCCCGCCGCGCTTGCGCGGCGGGCTTTTCTTTGTGCAAATCGGCGCAGGAACTGGTGCAACGCAGCGACGTTTTGTTCTTGTGGCCGACATCGTCACCATCACCATCAACCCGGCGGTCGACATTTTCGTCAGCACCGAACGGGTTGAACCGACGCGAAAGATGCGCTGCTCGGCGCCCAAGCGCGATCCGGGCGGCGGCGGCATCAATGTGGCGCGCGTGGCGCAACGGCTCGACGCCTCGGTAACGGCAATCTTCCCCACCGGCGGCGCAATCGGCCGGTTGCTGCATCGGCTGCTCGAGCGCGAGGGCGTGCAGAGCATCGTGACGCCATCCCACGTCGAGACGCGGGAAAATTTCACCGCCTACGAAGATGCCAGCGGCGAGCAATTTCGCTTCGTGCTGCCAGGCTCGCGGCTCCACGAGGCCGAATGGATGGCGGTGCTCGACAAGCTTGCCGAGATTCCCGACAAGCCGAAATTCGTGGTGGCCAGCGGCAGTGAGCCGCCGGGCGTGCCCGACGACTTCTTCGCGCGCGTCGTGAAACTGGCGAGAAAGATCGGCGCCAAGCCGGTGGTCGATACATCGGGCGACGCGCTCAAGCGCACGCTCGATCACGGCGTCTATCTCATCAAGCCGAACATCAATGAGCTCGCGGAGCTGATGGGCATGCCGCTCGACACGGACCCGGCACGCATCGCGGCGTGCCGGAAACTGATCGGTTCGGCGCGGGCCGAGGTGGTCGCGCTGACGCTTGGCGAAGACGGCGCGATGCTGGTGACGAAAGACAGCGCGTGGCGCGCGCGACCAATGAAGATCGAAGTCGTGAGCGCGGTCGGTGCCGGCGACAGCTTTCTCGGCGGGCTCGTCGCCAGCCTGGCAAAAGGAAAAGGCCTGGAGGATGCGTTTCGCGTCGCCGTCGCCGCAGCGTCCGCTGCGGTGATGAGTCCGGGCACCGAACTGTGCCGTGCTGCCGAGGTGGAGCGATTGCTGCCGCAGGTGAAGATCGAAGAGATGACCGCCGCGGTGTCTTAGTCGCGCCGCGTTTTCTTCGCGTCGCTTTGCGTGGCGCCGACAAAGCCGCTCCAGATAATCAGCGGCAAATAGAACAGAAATGGCATGTGTGACCTCGTTTTGCGACGAGGCAACGCTGGGGCGCAGCGAGAGTTGCATCCGCTCACGGGGCTGTGTTGCCCGGTTGCCACCACGCAGATTGGAGCGGGCGAAGGGAATCGAACCCTCGTATGCAGCTTGGGAAGCTGCCGTTCTACCATTGAACTACGCCCGCGCGCTTTCAACATAGCGTTCCGGCAAGGCCATGCAACAGGCCGTCGCGCCTGTCATTCCTAATTGCAAATCAGCAGATGATGTGCCGGAATGGCGCCGACGGGAATCAACGGTGTTTCAGAAATTTCGATTTTCGACCCGCGCGCATCTTCTTGCGCTCGGCCTGGCAATCATTACGCCGCTGCTGATTTTCGCGGCGATCCTGCTTTTTCAGTACGCCAATTATGAACGCGAGCGCACGGAGCAACTTGCCCAGCAGCTCGCCATCAATATCGGCGGAATAGTAGATGCCGAGATCGAACAATCGCTCGCCCTCTTGCGCGGCCTCTCCGCATCCGCAGCACTGAGCTCGCGCAACTACGGGCAGTTTTACGAGGAGGCGCGTCGCGCGCTCGGCCACGAAGATTCCGTCATCATCCTGCGCGACGTCGAAGGGCAGCAATTCGTCAACACCCAGGTTCCGCCGAGCGGCGGACAGCCACGCCGGGGCGTTCAATTGTCCGCGGAAGAGCTTGCGGCCTACTCCGCGGGAAACCCTTTCGTTTCCAACGTCTACCGGGCCCCGAATGACGGCGAGGCGCGCTACGCGGTCGGTGTGCCGGTCATGCGGGACGGCAAGCCCGAGCTGCTGCTTGGCATGACCTCGCCGACAACGCGCATCGCGCAAACGCTGAAGCAGGCGACGCCGTCCGGCTGGATCAGCACGGTCGGTGACCGCGCCGGATATTTCGTCGCCCGCTCGGAACGCCACGACGACGTCACAGGGCGGCCCGCGCAACGGGCCTATTACGAAAAGGCGGTCGGCCGTTCCGGCTATTTCCAGCTGACGTCACTCTTTGGGGTGGAGCTGCTGGCCGGATACTACAATTCCGATGTTTCGGGCTGGCTGCTCGGCGCCAACATCCCGACCGCCGTCGTTTCCGCTCCCTACAAACGCTCGTTGATGCTCATCGTGATCGCGGGCGGATTGGCGCTGGGGCTCTCAATACTATTGGCGTACCTCGTCAGCCGCAGCTTCGCGTCGGCGACCGGCAACCTCACGCAACAAGCGATCGCACTGGGCGAAGGCCGCACCGTCACGCCATTCGAGACACATCTGGCGGATATCACGCTGGTCAGTGACGCGCTGGAATCCGCATCCGTCGCCATCAAACGGCGCGAACAGGAGCGCGAGCTCCTGACCAACGAGCTCAATCACCGGGTCAAGAACACGCTGGCGGCCATTCAGGCGATTGCGCACAACACGCTGCGGCAGGGCGTGCCGCCGGAGATACGCCAGGCTTTCGTCGATCGGCTGATGGCGCTCTCGAAAGCGCATGATCTCCTGACCGAGCAGAACTGGCGCGGCGCCGAACTGCACGACCTGATGGAGAGGGTGCGCAACGGCTATGCCTCGGCCGATCGGCTGCGGCTGACCGGCCCGCGCCTGTGGCTTCGGCCCAATGCGGCGCTCGCGGTGTCTTTGACGATGAACGAGCTCGCCACCAACGCGGCGAAATACGGCGCTCTATCGAACGGCGATGGGCTCGTCGACATCCGCTGGGACCGGGACGGGCAAGACGCGCCGCTGATCATCAATTGGGTCGAGCAGGATGGACCGGCCGTCCGCGTGCCGGAGCGGAAAGGTTTCGGCTGGCGGCTCATTCATTCAGCTTTTTCTGAGGCCGGCGGCAAAGCGGAGCTCGATTTCGCCGACCACCGGCCTGCGCTGCCGGATCGAAGTGCCGCCGACGCAATTTTCGCCGCCAACCGAAACGCAGCACTAGCCTCGCACTAATCGAGCACTAGTCGATTTTGGCGCCGGATGCCTCGACCGCCTGCTTCCAGCGCGGCAACTCGGCGGCGACGAACTGGCCGAGTTCTTCCGGCGTGCTCGGCACGGCTTCCGCGCCTTTCTTGAGCAAATCGTCCCGCAGCTGAGGATCGCTGAGCGCCTTGCGCGCCGCCGCGTTGAGCGTCGCGATGATCTCCTTCGGCGTGCCTTTCGGCGCCCACAGACCGTCCCAGGCGCTGACCCGAAATCCGGGCACGATCGTCTCGGCGATGGTCGGCACGTCCGGGGCAAGCGGCCAGCGCTTGTCGGTGGTCACCGCAAGCGCGCGGACCTGCCCCTGCTGCGCGTTCGGATAAACGCTCGGCATGATTTCGATCATCATCTGAATCTGACCGGAGACGAGATCGATCTTGGCCGGGCCGCCGCCGCGATACGGGACGTGCTGGTAATTGACGCCGGTGGCGGTGCGGAAGATCTCCGATGCGAGATGCGAGGTGGTGCCGTTGCCGGCCGAGCCGATGTTCACCTTGCCGGGATTGGCCTTGATGTAGTCGAGCAGTTCCTTGGCCGATTTTGCCGGCACGTCATTGTTGACCACCATCAGCAGGGCGATCTGCGTGAAGCGTGAGATCGGCTCGAAATCGGCAACCGGGTCGAAGCCGGTCTTTTTGTAGAGCGAGTGGTTGATGCCGTGGGTGCCGTTGGTGCCGTAAGCGAGCGTGTAGCCGTCCGGCGTCGCGCGTGCCGCGGCCTCAGTACCGATATTGCCGCCGGCGCCGGCGCGATTCTCGATCACGAAGGTCCAGCCGGTCTGCTCCGCAATCTTGTTGATGACCGTGCGCGCGAGAATGTCGCCACCGCCACCGGCCGGGAACGGCACGATGACGCGGATCGGCTTGTCCGGATAGGCGGCGAAGGCGGGCGTCGCGAGGCTCAGCGCCAGCAGCGCGCCGGCAAAGGCCCGGCGGGTCATTGTCAGTCTCATCGAATCCTCCCGAAGCTTTTTTTGTTCAGTGGCCGCAGCAGCTGCCGTCGGCGTTATGGATGTGCGACGGCACCGGCTGCGGCGCCTTGCCCTCGGCCACCGCAAAGGCGCCGGGACCGCCGCCCCACAGGCCGTGCGTGTCGTGGCAGGCGGTCGGATCGCCGCCGACCATCGGCATGAACAGGTGATGGAAGTCGCGGCAGATATCGAGCTCGGCCTTGACCCATTTCATCGGATCGCTGGCGTAGTGATTCCAGTAGTCGCCCTTGACGTTGAGGCCCGGGATCGCCGGGATCCAGCTCTCCTTGAGCCAGAGGTCGGCGCCGCCGTGCTTGTCCGCCATCTTGCGGATCTGCGGATCGTCGAGCGCGAGCAGCCGCCCGTCCTTGATGATGAGTCTCGTCGTCGCCTTCGCGCTCGAGCTTCACGGTCGGGAAATAGAGATGCAGGTGCCAGTGTCCGACCGGCAGGCCCGCCTTGGCGGCGCGGCGCTCGTTCATCGACGAGATGATGGTGCCGAAGCCGATATGGATGACGCCCGAGCGCACGCGCTCGTAGAGGCAGTTGATCCAGCCCGACGGGAAGTCTTTGCGCGGGCGATGAATGTGCGGATTGGTGCCGATCGAGGCTTCCCACCAGTAGAACAGGCCTTTGCCGGGGAAGCCGGGATATTGGAGGTGATCGGTCTCGGACTTGAGCTTGCGCAGCTTCTCGCCGAACAGGCCGCCGGCATTGATCTCGGTGATCTTCGAGTTCTCGACGACGAGCTGCGTCCAGTCGACCGGCGCGATGTGGTTGGTGGTGCCGGCGATGACGCCGTTGCCGTCTTCCTTGCCGGGCAGGAAAATCCACGGCTTGCCGAGCACATGGCCCGGCAAATACGTTTTGCCGAAGCCTTCATTGCCGGTCCAGGTGTCGTGCACCAGATCGGAATTGTAGAACTCGCGATTGCGGTCGTAATAGCCGGCGTGATTGGTGTACTCGACGTCGGTGCCTTCCGGATCGGTGATGCGCACGCGCTTGGCGGTGCGCACGCGATTCCAGGTCCACAGGTCGATCGCCTCCAGCATCTCGTAAGGCATCAGGAACGCCGGTGACGCCAGGATTTCCGGCGTGATGAACGGCATGCGCTGGATCTTCATGTGGGTGTCGACCAGCACCGGGCCGCCATAACCCCACAGCAGCTTGTCGAACTTGCCTTCCTTCGACATCACGTCCCACTGGTCCATCCACTGGGCCAGCTCCTTGGTGCGATAGAGGTAGTATTCGACCTCGTCCGATCCCTTCCATTGCGGGATCGCGCCCTTGTCGACGAACATGATCTCGTATGGGCAACCGTATTTATCGAGGATGCGCTTGCACGCCTCGACCACCATCGGGTCGTGCCAGTTGTCGACGCGAAGCTGGACGCGTTCGCCGCGCTTGAGGTCCCAGCAGGCGTGCAGGCCCTGATTGTACGGGCGCCGCGCCACCACATCGAGATACGGCATCAACTGATCGACGCTCGACACCTGGACGTAAGGCGGGCAGCGCGGCTTGCGCGTTTCGAGCAGCGGCGGCGCGTCGTAGCGCGGAAAGGAGGTCGGCAGGCTCGGGTGGCGCGGGGCCTCAAGCATGGCGTTTGTCCCTGAATATTTTGGCGGAATGTGCGGGCAAAAGCCGCCAGGGTCAAACACTCAGAAGTAGAGCGCCGCGGAACCGGCCAGCGTCTTTCAGTGCGAGCCCTTGGCGCAGGAGCGAATCTTCTCATTGAAGACCGGCACGCTCAGCCCGCAGGAGCCGAAGCGGGCGAGATAGCCCATCATGAAATCGTTGACGCCGAGATTGTGCAGCGTGACCACGTCGCCGGCCAGCAGCGCCCTCTTCTCCTCGTCGGTCAGATCATACTTGCCTGCCGCAATCGCACCGGCGGGATCGGTCTTCATGCGCTCGCGAAAGGCGTGATCGCGCAGAACCTCGCGACAGAGCTTGTTGACGGCATAGGCGGACATGATCAACCCCAGCGCCAGCCAGCATAGGCGTGGCCGTTTTCCATCTGCTTCTCGAGGAAGTCGGGTTTGCGATTGTCGGTGAAGGCCAGCATCGCGATCCAGTTGAGCAGCTCGCCGCCGACATTGCCGGCAGCGTGCATGCGGTCCTCGGTCGAGGCGGCGATCAGGTCGTCAGTCGACGCCTGCTGCCAGATAGCGACAGACATCGTCCACCCATTCCGGAGCCGGCACGCCGTCAGTCATGCCGGGCCGGATGCGCGGGCCGAATACTTCGAGCGAGAATGAGCCGGTGCCGATGATCACGACGCGCAGGTCTTCCGGGTAGGCCTCGAGCGCGCGGCGGATCTCGCGGCCGAGCTCGAAGCAGCGCCGGGCCGATGGCAACGGCGGCACGTGTCCGCTGATGAAGAACGGGATCACCGGCACGTTCATGTTCGGCGTAACGAAATGCAGCGGCACCATCAGCGAATGATCGGTGACGAAGTCCCGCAGCGACGCGACATCGTAGCCGGCGCGCACGGTGTGATTATGCAGGTACTCAGCGAGCTTCGGCGCCGACGGCACGGTGTAAACCGGCATGCCGCCGCGCGGCTCGTCGATCGGGCCGACGAACTTCTCGTCGATGCCGATGGCGAGGATCGGAAAATTGTCGAAGAAGAACGTGTTGTAGTGGTCGGTGTCGAAGATGAGGATGACGTCGGGCTTCGCGGCCTCCAGCGACTCGCGGGCGAGCGCAAACAGCTTGCCGGTATGCGAGCTTGCCCCCTCCTCGATCACGCGGGAGGGAAAGAACGGTGTGTGCGGCAGCCCGTAGGCCGCGACGATCTTCGCCAAGGCGGACCTGCCCTTAGTTCGGCTTGAGGCCGGCGGCCTTCACCAGCTCGGCATTATCCGCGATTTCCTTGGCGATCAGCGCCTGGAATTGTGCCGAGGTCAGCGGCATCGGATCGACGCCGATGCGGGCGAGCTTTTCCTTCACGCCCGGATTGGCCAGCGCCGCGCTGATCTCCTTGGACAGCCGCTCGGTCACCGCGGGCGGCGTCTGCGCCGGGGCCAGCACGCCGACCCAGAAATTGTATTCGGAGTTTGGATAGCCCGCTTCGACCGTGGTCGGCACATTCGGCAAAGAGGTTGCGCGCTGCGATGAGCTCACCGCCAGCGCGATCAGTTCGCCCTGCTCGATCATGCCTTTGGCCGGCGCGAGCGGCGTGAAATAGAAATCGATGCGGTCGGCGATGATCTCGCGCAACGCTTCCGGCGCGCCCTTGAACGGCACGTGCTGCGCTTCGATTTTGGCCGCCATCTTCAGGCGCTCGGCGGTCGAGATGCGAGGCACTGCCGGGACCGACCGACGCGTAGTTGAAGCCACCTGCTTTGGCTTTTGCGGCGGCGACCATGTCCTTGAGCGAGCCGTAGCCTTTGGCTTTCGCGGCGACCAAAACATTCGGCAGATTGCCGAGCGGAACGATGGGCGCGAAATCCTTCGCCGTGTCGTAGCCGGGATTGGCGTGGGTCGAGGGCGTCACCGTGTGGGTCGAAGAATGCACCAGCAGCGTGAAGCCGTCGGGCGCCGCTTTCGCGACCGCGTTAGCGCCGAGCGTGCCGCCCGCGCCGACGCGATTGTCGACCACGAAGGTGGCGCCGATCTGCTGGCCGACCTGCTCGAACACCGCGCGCGCGATCAGATCGGTGGCGCTGCCGGCGCTGAAGGGAACGATCACCTTGATCGGCTGGCCGGCCGGCCAGCTTTGCGCGTGAGCCGCCAGCGGTGTCAGTGCAACGGCGATCGTGAGCAGCGAGGCCCGCAACAGCTTCATGTTTCGCTCCCGTGTCTTTTGTTGGCGCAAACTTAGAGTGCGGCGCTTCGCTTGGGCAAGCGCCCACGCGCGCAAGAAAAGAACAAGAGAAGAAAATGCTCCAGCGTCTTTCAGGCTTTGAAATGCTGGAAAAGGTCAGGCGCAGCGGGCGAAGTGGCGCCGCAGCGCCGCCACCACTTCTGTGGGCTTTTCCTCAGGCGGAAAATGAGCGCAGTCCGGGATCGCCACCATCTCGAAAATCTCGGCGAGCGGGCCGATCGCAGCGCGCATCGCCTCGCCGAGCCACAACGCGCCGGCCACGGCCAGCACGGGGATGCGTATTTTCTGCGCCGCCAGCGCACGGTTCTGCGCGCCGGATTCGAAGATCGCCCGGTAATAACCGAGCGCCTCGATGAAGGCGCCGGGCCGCGAATAGAGCCGCACATATTCGGCGACAGCCTCCAGCGAAATCGCGCCAGGCTGCGCGGCACGGTGCCGAAAAATCCATTCGAGAATGATGCTCTCACGTCCCGCCGTGAGTTCCTCCGGCAGTTCCGGCAGGCAGTTGAAGAAGAAATGCCAGGTCTTCTTCGCCTGCTCGGCCGTGAAGGCATAGGCGCCGCCGGGCGAGATGCCGGGCACAGCAGCTTCCATCAGCGTCACGCCGCGCAAGTCGTCCGGGTATTGCGAGGCGTAGGTGTAACCGATCCAGCAGCCGATATCGTGGCCGACAAAATGAAAGCGCGGCAGGCCAAGCTTGCGCACCAGTTCGCGGAACGTCGCGGCGATGCTCGCATGTCGTAGCGCGTAGCCGGAGGCGAGAGGCCGAGCGCCGGCGGCTCAACCGCGATAATGCGATGATCGTTCGCAAGAAGCGGGATCACCTTGTCCCAGGCGAGCGCCGATTGCGGCCAGCCGGACACCAGCAGGACCGGATCGCCACTGCCGATCTCGTAACACTGGAGTTGCGTGTCGCCGACCGCGACCATTGAGGCGCGGGTGCCGGCAAACGCCATCAGGCTTTGAAATGTTTGGAGAGCTTGAGGCTCTGGGCCTGATAGTTCGAGCCGATGCCCTGGCCGTAGAGTTTCTCCGGCAGCGCCATCATCTTCTCATAGACGAGGCGGCCGACGATCTGGCCGTGCTCGAGGATGAAGGGCACTTCGCGCGAGCGCACTTCGAGCACCGCGCGGGAGCCCTGCCCGCCGGCCCCGGCATAGCCGAAGCCCGGGTCGAAGAAGCCCGCATAATGCACGCGAAATTCGCCGACCAGCGGATCGAACGGCACCATCTCGGCGGCATAGGCCGGCGGCACCTGCACGGCTTCCTTGGAGGCGAGGATGTAGAACTCGCCCGGATCGAGGATCAGGTTCTTTTCGCCACGCGCGGCAATCGGCTCCCAGAAGTCCTCCATCGCGTAGGTGTCGCGCTTTTCGACATCGATGACGCCGGTATGGCGCTTGGCGCGATAGCCGACCAGCCTGTTCGGGCCCACGCCGGTGAGGTCGATCCCGACCGCAACGCCCTGGCTGAGATCAGCGTCGGCGGAATCGACCAGCCGCTCTTTGGCGTGGAGCGCGCCGAGCGCCTCGGCATCGAGCGTTGTGTCGCCGCGGCGGAAACGGATCTGCGACAGCCGCGAGCCTTCGCGCAACAGCACCGGGAAGGTGCGCGGGGAAATCTCGGCATAGAGCGGGCCGCGGTAGCCAGCCTCGACGCGATCAAAGCCGCGCATGGAGTCCGCGATCACGCGGGTGAAAATGTCGAGCCGGCCGGTCGAGCTCTTCGGATTGGCGGAAGCCGAGATGTCGTTCGGCAGGCCGAGGCTTTCCTGCAGCGGCACGATGTAGACGCAGCCGGTCTCGAGTACGGCGCCGTTGGTCAGCGACACTTCGTGCAATTTGAGATCGGCGATGCGGCGGCCCACCGTGCCGTGCGGGCCAGGCAGGAAGCTCGCGCGCACGCGGTACGCGACATTGCCGAGCCGCAGGTCGAGGCTCGCCGGCTGAATCTGATCGGGCGTGAAGGGACGGATGGGCACGATCCCGCCCGCCTTCGCCAATTCGGCGATCATGCGGTCAGGCAGGATGCCTTTGTCGTTCGCGGAAAATGACAGCGCCACGCGTACCTCGTATCCGGCGCGATCTAACCCGACGCCCGCCTTGACGTGAAGCGCAGCCGCCAGCTACAAGTCCTTTATCCCGTGGTCATTTGAGCCGGCCGGCTTGCAGCCACGTAAAATAAGTCGCTAAAAGGCCGGGGACGCGTGTGCCCGGCTTGGATTTTTTCCCGGCCGGTTTTTTGTTGCCCCGATGGGGCGCAAGGAGAGCACGATGCCCGCGTCCGAACGTGAGTACCGCCCCGAAACCCGCCTGGTTCATGCGGGCACTTTGCGGTCTGAATTCGCCGAAACCTCCGAAGCGCTGTTCCTGACGCAAGGCTATGTCTACGACAGCGCCGAGCAGTGCGAGCTGCGCTTCTCCGGCAAGGAGCCGGGCTACGTCTATTCGCGCTACTCGAATCCGACCGTGTCGATGTTCGAGCAGCGCATGGCCGCGCTCGAAGGCGCGGAAGCTGCGCGCGCCACCGCGACCGGCATGGCGGCGGTCACCACCGCACTGATGGGTCTGGTGCGAGCCGGCGATCATGTCGTTGCGGCCAAGGCGCTGTTCGGCGGCTGCCGCTGGGTGGTGGAAGAATGGCTGCCGCGGTTCGGCGTGGAAATCGACGCTGGTCGACGGCGCCGATCTCGACCAGTGGAAGAAGGCGGTGCGCAAGAACACCAAAGTCTGCTTCCTGGAAACGCCGACCAATCCGACGCTGGAAGTGATCGACATCGCCGAAGTCGCGAAGATCGCGCACAGCGTCGGCGCCAAGCTCATCGTCGACAATGTGTTCGCGACGCCGCTCTACCAGAGCCCGCTTAAGTTCGGCGCCGACTGCGTGGTCTATTCCGCGACCAAGCACATTGACGGCCAGGGCCGCTGTCTCGGCGGCGTCATCCTGGGGTCGGAGAAATTCATCCAGGACCATGTGCACCAGATCATCCGCCAGACCGGACCGTCGCTGTCGCCGTTCAATGCCTGGGTGATGCTCAAGAGCCTGGAAACGCTGGCGGTGCGCGTGGCGCGGCAGACCGAGACCGCGGGCAAGATTGCGGAGAAGCTCGCCGGCCATCCGAAGCTGGTGCGGCTTATCTACCCGGGCCGGGCCGACCATCCGCAGGCCGACATCGTCAAGAAGCAGATGAAGGCAGGCTCAACCCTGGTCGCGTTCGAGGTCAAAGGCGGCAAGGCCGGCGCATTCCGTTTCCAGAATGCGCTCAAGCTGACCAAGATCACCAACAATCTCGGTGACGCCAAGAGCCTGATCACCCATCCGACCACGACGACGCATCAGCGCCTGACGCCGGAGCAGCGCGCCGAGCTCGGCATCGGCGACGGATTGCTGCGCTTCTCGACCGGGCTCGAACACCCGGACGACCTCATTGAAGATCTGGTGGGAGCGCTGGAGGCTGTGTAGCGGTCAGCGTGCCGCGGGCGACGCGGTGGCCGACAAGACCGGACGCGTCGCGGCTTCCGCGATCGCGTTCGCCAAGCCCTTGGCCCAGCAATTGTAGCTCCAGTCGTTCAGGTGCAGGCCGTCCGCCGAGATGAATGTCTCAAACGGCATGCGGCCGGCATCATGCCAGTGCCGCATCAGCTCGTAGCGCTGGAACAGCTGGACGTTTTCCGCCTTTGCAGTGGCGCCGATCAACTTCACCATGTCGCCGCATCGCACCTTGGCGATCACCTTCGGCGCGTACTGAGGATCGATCAGCACGACGTCGGCGCCGGCGAGCTTGATGCGGTTGATGCCTTCGCGGATCGCGGCGCCCTGATCAACCGGGTGATCGCGCAGCACCGAATTGGTGCCGAGCTGCCACAGGACGAGATCGGGCTTCTCGGACAGGACCGTGCTGTCGAACCGAGTCAGCATGTCCTTGATCTCTTCGCCGTTCACGCCGCGATTGATGACGGTGAATTTCTGCCGCGGGAATTGCTCGGAGAGGAAGACCTGGAGCCGGCTCGGATAGCTGTTGGCCGGCGTCGACGCGCCCGCACCCGCGGTCGATGACGAGCCGATCGCGACGATCGTGATCGGCTGACCAGCGGCGAGTTTTGCGGCGACGCGAGGAAGCGTGCTGTTGAGCCGGACGATATTGGCAGGCGTTTCGCAGACCGGGGTCTGCGCTATGGCTGGCGCGGCAGTGACGAAGAGCGCAGCGGCGACTTGTGTCGCACGCAAAGCATAGCCAAGACGCATTAGAGACCCAGCCTCCACCTTGCTATCGGGCGCCGTTCGCCGGCGGCTCGCTTATTTTCGCCCCAGTTATTACCAGATCCGCCAGCAATCGGCCAATGCAATCATGCACTTGTTCGGCGATTTCGAGCTTTCTGGTCGTCGCCGTGAAGTCAAAAGTGCCCAGTTCCGCCCATGATTTCATCAGGCCGAAGCGGTCAAACAGCGGAATTTCATGCCGCAGCGCCGCCCACCTCATATTGTCACTGTAAGCCCCGAGCGCAATGATCGACTCGGTGCGCGGGCTGTACTGGGCGTTCACGAGGATGACATCGCTGCCGGCCTTGCGGCTCGCGTCGATCCCCTGATCCAGCGCCGCGCTAAAGGCATCGACCTCGACCGATCGCATGGCGTCGACCGTGCCGGCCTGCCAGATGGTCAGCACAGGCTTGATGGAGGCGAGATTGCTGACCAGCGGCTTGATCGCATCCGCCGCGGTTCGCCCCGGCTTGATATCGGTCGAGACCTTCACGGCGACGCCGGGCAGTTGTTCGGCCAGCGCAGCTTCGAGGCGCGCCGGGTAAGCCTTGTCCACGCCGGATCCCGGCAGGCTC
This sequence comes from uncultured Alphaproteobacteria bacterium, assembly GCA_963847325.1. Taxonomy (GTDB): domain Bacteria; phylum Pseudomonadota; class Alphaproteobacteria; order Rhizobiales; family Xanthobacteraceae; genus Pseudolabrys. Next base: position 179,410 of record CAWJZD010000008.1, on the reverse strand, counting down.
GATGAGCCGGCGCCGATAACGAGAACGTTGAGCTTCTTGTTGGCGATCGACTTGGCGACGCGTGGCAATCCGGTCTCGCGGTCGAGCTGATGCTCGACCACACGGCACGGCGCCGGCATCTCGGCTCTGGAATCGGTCACGCATGCGCCGGTCAGCGCCACCGCCAAAGCGATGATCACCCGCCTCATGCCCCGCTCCCCACCAGGCCCGGCTTCCCTGCCGGCGGCCGCGGTCCCGAACCGCGACGCTCGACCCGCTTATACCACGAAAGCAGATACGCAGCCCCGACCATAATGGCGATGCCGAGCACGCTAACGGCGATCTGCACGAACAACCGGTCGGACAGGGCCGTAAACACGAAATGGCCTGCAAAAGACAAGAAGACGCCGAGGCAGAAGGTCTCCAGCGAGTGCTGACCGCAAATGATCGCGGGCTTGAATATCGGGGATTTCAGCCTCTCCCAGCCCTTCGGCACGACCCAAACGGTGATGATCGCCAGGGCCAGGAAGTGTGCGATGCGCAACACATCGAGGTTGGTCTTGTCGATCGGGTAGATGTAGTCGGAAACGATGCGCGGCACGGTGTTGGCCAGGCGCGGAATGTACCAACCCATCGTGATGTAAAAGCAGAACAGCAGATAGCCGATCGCGAGCGTGCGCACGAACGGCGAATGCACCCACGGCGCGAGTTTCTGTGCGCCGCCCAAGGCGCACCAGCCGCCGAACACGAACAGCAATTGCCAGGCGAACGGATTGAACGCCCACGTGCCGCTTGGATAGGCCGGCAGGTTGAGGTCGAACTTCCACATCAAGCGCATAGAGCAGCGCCGAGGTGGCGAGCGCGATATTCGGCGCGCGCAGCAACAGCCACAGCGCCGGCGAGAAGCACGCCAGCAACACGATGTAGAGCGGCAGCACATCCATGTTGACCGGCTTAAACTTCAACAGCAGCGCCTGCATGATGGTGACATCGGGATGCTTCAGAAAATCCAGGATGCCCATCTCTTCGGTGTAGAGCGGATTGTCGAAGGTCTGCGAGATGTAGGCGATCTCGGCGAGATAGATCGCGAACAGGAAGACGTGCGCGACGTAGATCTGCCAGGAGCGCTTGAGCACGCGGGCCGACGCGACCACGAATCCCTGGTCGTCCATGGCGCGGCCGTACACGAAGGCGGCGGTGAAGCCTGAGATAAAGACGAAGATTTCCGTGGCGTCGCTGAAGCCGTAATTGCGGATGGTGACCCAGCTCACCGCGTTGGACGGAATGTGATCCAGAAAGATCAGCCAGAGCGCGAGGCCGCGAAACAAATCCAGACGGAGGTCGCGCTCGGTGGCGACGGCTGGCGGGGCAGCCGGAGCGACGATGTCGGCGCTGTCTTTTCGGACTAACATTCGGCCATAATTTCTAGCGTGGCTTGTGGCAAAACGTTAGCGCATATTCGCATCAACTAATCACTTCGGCGGCATGCCAGGGATGGGACATGTATGAGGCGGTGACCCGGGATGTGGCCGTGACGGTGACGCCGCGCTATTCGCCGGAGCGCTCGTCGCCGTCAAACAGCTATTTTTTCTGGACCTACACGATCAACATCACCAACCGGGGCAGCGAAACCGTCCAGCTCAAAACCCGGCACTGGCTGATCACCGATGCCAGCGGCAAAGAGCAGGAGGTGAAAGGCCCCGGCGTGGTCGGCGAGCAGCCCATTCTCAAGCCGGGCGACTCCTTCGACTATACAAGCGGCGTGCCTTTGCAGACCCCGTCCGGCTTTATGCGTGGCAGCTACGGGATGGCAACCGAGGGCGGCGAGCCGTTCGATATCGAGATTCCGGCGTTCTCGCTCGATTCATCCTTCGCCGAGCGGACCATCAATTAGGCAGGCACGAAACCCGGCCGCGTGCGGCGGCCGGGCACAATCGCAATCACGGCACCGCCCGCGGCGAAGTCCTGAAGCTCGAGCACCTGCGCTTCCGGCACGGCGACGCAGCCTGCCGTGTGCTTCGCATCGGGCATCCGGATGTGGATGAAGATGCAGGAGCCGGCGCGGCTCTTGCGGTCGGTCGGATAATCGACCAGCAAACCGTGCTTGTAGGCCGGCACGCGCCACATGTTTTCGGCGTGCACGCTCGGGCCGACTTTGGCGCGCGTGGTGATGGTGTTGTAGGCCGGCGACGCACGCCTCATCGACGCAGACCGTGCCTTCGCGAACATGCAGGTAGTTCGCGCGCGACGACGGCGCGAAGCCGAAGCTCGCGCCGATCCGGTAGAAGCCGGCCGGCGCACGCTTGTCGCCATCGACCTTGATCGGCTCACCGCGCCTGGCGAGCGCGCGGGCCTCATGCGACCACGCCATGCCGTTGCGGCCGATCAGCGCCGGCTGCGCGGCAGCAACTGATTTCCAGCCATCGCCCGCCCGCTCAAACCGCTCGATCGTGGCGTTGGGCGTGTTCATGTCGGGGGCGGTGACGAGCACAAGACGCCGCGCCGAGGCCAGCGGCTCCGGGCAGGTTTGCCCGTGAGCCGCTGCCAGGCCCGACAATAACAGTGCGATAGCCCCCGCGATGCGCATCAGCCGGCTTTGGCGCCCACGTCTTCCGGCGCGAACTTGTAGCTCGCGCTGCAGAATTCGCAGGTCACCGAGATTGCGCCGTTCTCGACCATGTGGTCGCGATCGTCCTGCGTGAAGCTCTTCAGCATGGCCTCGACCCGGTCGCGTGAGCAGGTGCATTCGGCGCGCACATCGAGATTATTGAAGACGCGCACGCCGCGCTCGTGAAACAGCCGGTACAGCAGCCGCTCGCTCGAAAGCTCCGGATCGAGCAATTCGAGATCCTCCACCGTATCGATCAGCGCGCGGCCTTCGACCCAGGCGTCGTCCTCCGGCACCTCATGCGGCGTAGTGCCGGGCGGAGCGTCGCCCGGATGAATGTCGGCCACGCGGCGCCGCTCCGGCGCGCGCGGCAGGAATTGCAGCAGCATGCCGCCCGCCCGCCACCGCCGCACGCCACCGGCACGGAATTCTTCCGCCATGGCAAGCCGCACCCGGGTCGGGATCTGCTCCGATTGCGCGAAATACTGATGCGCCGCGCTCTCGAGGTCGCCACCGTCCAGCGCGACGAGGCCCTGGTACCGGTTGGTGTCGGGACCCTGGTCGATCGTCATGGCGAGATGGCCTTTGCCGAGCAGCGCGCCGGCGTCGGGCTTGCCTGACGAGCTCGCTTGCGCAACGCGCGCGGCATCGAAGCGCGCATAGGCGCGCACCTTGTCGGGCGCGATGAAGTCGACGACCAGCATGCGGCACCGGGCCGTCGCTCTGCGTCTGCAGGATCAGGCGGCCTTCGATCTTGACCATGGAGCCCAGCATGATGGTGAGGACGATCGCCTCGCCCAGCAGCTTGGCAACCGGCGCCGGATAATCGTGGCGGGACAGGATGTCGTCGACCAGCGGGCCCAGCCGAATGACGCGACCGCGCAAATCGAGCGCGGCCACCTCGAAGGGGGTCACGGTGTCGTCGGTACTGACGGCGCTGAGGCGCACGAGAGGGAATCGCGGTCTGCGAGGACATGCGCCCTATGTAACCCTGACGTCGCTAAAAACGACCCCGCAAAATTGCGGAACCCACCGCGCAATACGCGCAGATCACCGCCCGTCGGCGTGCAGGCACCAGGCGAGAATGCCCTTCTGGGCGTGCAGCCGGTTTTCCGCCTCGTCGAACACCACCGATTGCGGGCCGTCGATCACCTCGTCGGTGACCTCCTGGCCGCGGTGCGCCGGCAGGCAATGCATGAAGATGGCGTCCGATTTCGCCTTCGACATCAGGCGGCTGTTGACCTGATAGCGCTTGAGCATGTTGTGGCGGCGCGATGGCGCTGTCGCGGTCACCCATCGACAGCCATGTATCGGTCACGACGCAGTCGGCGTCTGCCACCGCGTTATCCGGATCCTTGGTGAGCTCGACGTCGGCGCCCGACGACTTGATGAAGTCCGTCAGCCATTTCTTCGGCTTGAGCTCGGCCGGGGTCGCGATCTTCATCGCGAACTCGAACTGATGCGCGGCATGCACCCATGACGCCAGCACGTTATTGGCGTCGCCGGTCCAGGCCACGGTGCGGCCTTTGATCGAGCCCTTATGCTCCTCGTAGGTCATGACATCGGCCATGACCTGGCAGGGATGCGAGCGCCGGGTCAGACCATTGATCACCGGCACGGTGGCGTGTTCGGCCAGCTCCGCGAGCGCCTTGGGATCGAGGATGCGGATCATGATGGCGTCGACATAGCGCGACAGGACTTTCGCGGTGTCGGCGATGGTTTCGCCGCGGCCGAGCTGCATTTCCTGGCCGGTCAGCATCAGCGCCTCGCCGCCAAGCTGGCGCATGGCAACGTCGAACGACACGCGGGTGCGGGTCGATGGCTTTTCGAAGATCATCGCCAACGTCTTGCCGGCAAGCGGCTTGTCGCTGTGGTCGCCCTTTTTGACGCGCGTCTTCATGGCACGGCTGTTGGCGAGCATCGCGCGCAGGTCCGCGACCGCAATCTCGTCGAGGTCGAGGAAATGTCTCACGCCATTAGTCTTCATGACGCCACCGCCTTCTTCGGTGCTTGCGCCTTCGACAGCGCGGCACAGGCGCGGTCGATCCGGTTCACCGCCTCGCCAATCTCTTTCTCGTTGATGATGAGCGGCGGCAGGAGCCGCACGACATTGTCGCCGGCGCCGACCGTGATCATCTTCTCGGCGCGCAACGCATCGACCAGCTCGGACGACGGCACGACCGCCTTCAGCCCGAGCAACAGGCCTTCGCCGCGCACATCGGAAATCACTTTGCTGTAGCGATCAGTGATCTCGGCCAGCCGCTGCTTGAGCAAGCAGCGACATCTTGCGCACGTGGTCGAGAAATTCCGGCTTGTTGATGATGTCCATCACCGCATTGCCGACCGCCATGCCGAGCGGATTGCCGCCGAAGGTCGAGCCGTGCGTGCCGGTGGTCATGCCCTTCGAAGCTTCGGCGCTGGCAAGACAGGCGCCGACCGGGAAGCCGCCGCCAAGCGCCTTGGCGATGGTCATGACGTCGGGCGTGACGCCGGTGTGCTGATAGGCGAACAGATCGCCGGTGCGTCCGAAGCCGGTCTGGATCTCGTCGAACATCAGAAGCAGGCCGTGCTTGTCGGCAAGCTCGCGCAGAGCCCGCAGGAAGGCCGGCGGATTGACGCGCACGCCGCCCTCGCCCATCACCGGCTCGATCAAGATCGCGGCGGTCTCGGGCGTGATGGCCTTCTTGACCGCGTCGAGATCGTTGTACGGCACCTGGTCGAAGCCTTCGACCGGCGGTCCAAACCCTTCGAGATACTTCTTGTTTCCGGTCGCCGCGATCGCCGCCAGCGTGCGGCCGTGGAAGGCGCCTTCGAACGTGATGATCCGGTAGCGCTCCGGCCGGCCCGAAGCCGACTGATATTTGCGCGCCATCTTGATCGCGCACTCGATCGCCTCGGCACCGGAGTTCTGGAAGAACACGGTGTCGGCGAAGGTCGCCTCGCACAGCCGGTCGGCGAGCTTCTCGCCTTCGGGAATGCGGTAGAGGTTCGAGACGTGCCAGACCTTATTGGCCTGCTCGGTCAGGGCTTCGACCAGCTTTGGATGCGCGTGGCCGAGCGCGTTGACGGCCACGCCGGAGGTGAAGTCGAGGTAGCGATCACCGTCCTCGGTGATCAGCCAGACGCCCTCGCCCCGCTCGAAAGCGAGGTCGACACGCGCATAAGTCGGCAAAAGATGCGATGTCGCTGCCACGGGGGCCGTCTTTCATTGAACTTTTCGCAGAAATGAAATGTGCCGCCCCGCTGGACGGCACAAAATCATTCTATTTCCGGCGCTTGGATAGTCAACGGAGCCGCTGACAAGCCGCGCGCGACTCAATTTGGCCGCAAGATGAGATTCTAAACGGGATAACTCCAGCAAAATGGCTGGAACATGTGAATGACCGGGTTTGCCGCGCTTGCGGCGGAGTCACCCGATCTTGTAGTGTCTTGGGTACCAGCTACGACATCATGTGGTCGTGGCTTGGGGGATCGTCCAAAAGTTCCGGTGCGTACGCGTCGGGCGCGAGAGGGATCGCGCCAGGCAACGGGGATGGATTCTATCGGCTGCTAACCCTCTGGGGCTAAAGGGGAAACGCCATGGGCTGGACCGAAGAGCGGGTCGAACTGCTGAAGAAACTATGGGCTGATGGGCTGTCTGCCAGCCAGATCGCGGCAGAACTCGGCGGCATCACCCGCAACGCAGTGATCGGCAAGGTGCACCGGCTGGGTCTGTCGGGGCGGGCCAAGAGCCCATCCTCGTCGGCGCCGCGGCAGCGCAAGCCGCGCTCGTCGTCGATGATCCGGGTGCCGCGCGCGCATATCCGCGGCAACACGGCGCTGGCCTATGACTATGCGCCGGAGCCGGAGCCCGAGCTGATCGAGATCCCGGTCGAGCAGCGCAAGACTTTGCTCCAGCTCAACGAAGCGACCTGCCATTGGCCGGTCGGCGATCCGGGCTCAACCGATTTCTTCTTCTGCGGCGGCCAGTCGAACGAAGGCTCGCCTTACTGCAACTATCACTCGCGGGTGGCGTATCAGCCGGCCTCCGAGCGGCGCCGCGAGCAGCGGCAGCGCTCAGCGTTTCGCAGCGGCCACGGGCATTAGCCGCAAGCCCTCGCGCGCCGGCTCATCTAGGACAGCTTTGGCGCCGACCGCTTCACAGCGGCCGGCGCAAATTTTGCGACGCCGCCGGATGAGACTGTGAACCGGTAGGCTTCGTTCATCCCTTCCTTGCCCGAATGCGTGAAGGCGAGGACGCGCTCGCCGTCGGTCCGCACGTGGGCGATGCCGAAGTTCAGCCGCTCGAACGCTTCGATCTTCTTTCCGTCCGCGGTGGTCGCCGGGCCGCGATAGGCAAAGAACGCCGCAAGCTCGGTGCAAAAGATCACCGCGGGTGAGCTGCGCGATGCCTGCCCGAGCGCAGCGACCAGCGTTGCGCGCGGATGGATGTACTCCTTGGCCTCGCTCTCATCGCCCGACGAGATCAGGGATACGATCGGCTTTGCACGCTTGAGAAATTCGAGATTGAAATCCGCCGACCCATGATGCGGCGTCTTGAGAATTTCAGCCTTGAGGCGGGCCTCGGGCAGCGCCTTGTGCAGACGCGCCATCGACTCCTCGTTGAGATCGCCGGTGAACAGGAAGCGCACATTCTTGTAGCGCAGCCGGAACATGATCGAGTGGCCGTTGATCGTATGCGACGCCGAGACCGCCTCGCCCTCCTCTCCCGGCTCAATGCCGAGCATCAGGTTCGCATCGTCAGGCGGCGTGAGCAGGAAAACCAAGCCGGGCTTGCCGCCGACCGTCTCGGTAACGGGGCCCATGACGTCGACCTCGATGTCATCGTCCGCCAGGAAATCGAAAGCGTCGGTCGCATTCTGGTCGAGGCGGCGGACTTCCATGGTCTCGCCGGTCAGGCCTTGTAGTCGCTCGTCCCACGCCTTCAGCGTCTTTTTCCAGGGCTTGAAGTGCTTGTTGAGCTCGGTGTCGGCAAGATCACGCGGGTCGTTCTCAAGTCCGGTGCAGTAGAGACTCGAGTTCTTTTCCCCGGTCGTGCCGAACATTTCCTTGTCCGGCCGATCCTTCCCGTTTTTCGAGTCCGGCCGCTTCACCAATCCGTTGTGATAGACGCGGCGCGCCGTCATGAAGATGCGCTTGCGCGTCTCAGCATGCGTCTCCGACTTGGAAAATTCGTTGAGGCCGGCGAAATGATCGGCGTCGCCATGAGTGACGAGCACGGCGTCGACCACCAAAGGATTGGTTGGACTGGTGCCCTGATAGCGGGCCGCAGCATGGCGGCAGAACAATTTGTTCTCGCCGGCATCGATGAAGATCACCTTCCCCGATGGCGTATCGAGAATGAGGCCGTCACCCTGCTGCACGTCAACCATCGACAGCCGCAGGATCGGCGTCGACCGCAATTTCGCAGCCTTGGCAATGAAGCCTTCGTCGACCACGCCCTTCAGGCCGTGAACCTTGACGTGGCGGCGCGTGCTGGTCTCGGACAGAACTTCGACCGCATCGCCCCAGTAATATTGCCAGGTCGATCCGTTCGCACGGCGCAGATCGACCACATCGTCATCGAGAAACTTGATCATGACTGCCTCCTGAGAGCTGCAATCACAGCTGGCAGTCTAGACTAACGCTATTGCCGCGAGTAGGCCCGACGGTGAAAGGCCGCAGCCTAGGCGCTCTTCTCAACCCGGCCGAACCGGTCGTCCAGCGCGTAGCCGGCGCCACGGACGGTGCGGATCGGATCGGAATCCTTGCCGCGATTGAGCGCCTTTCGCAGCCGGCCGACATGCACGTCGACGGTGCGCTCATCGATATAGATGTCGCTGCCCCATACGCCGTCGAGCAGTTGCTCGCGCGAGAAAACGCGGCCGGGCCGCTCCATCAGGAATTCAAGCAGGCGATATTCGGTCGGGCCAAGGTCGATGGCATGGCCGCCGCGCGAGACGCGCTTCTTCTCGCGATCGATTTCGAGGTCGCCGAACTTGAGCAGATTGGCGACACGCTCGGGATTGGACCGCCGCAGCAAGGCGCGCACGCGCGCCAGCAGCTCGGGCACCGAGAACGGCTTGACGATGTAATCGTCAGCGCCGGTCGCGAGCCCTCTTACTTTTTCGGATTCCTCGCCGCGCGCGGTGAGCATGATGATCGGCAGTTGCCGCGTCTCGGGCCGCGCCCGCAGCCGCCGGCATAACTCGATGCCGGAAAGACCCGGCAGCATCCAGTCGAGCACGACCAGATCGGGCGTGGCCTCGCGAAGCTTGGTGTCTGCTTCGTCGCCGCGCGCCGCAGTCTCGACGTCATAGCCCTCTGCTTCGAGGTTATAGCGGAGCAGCATGGTGAGCGGCTCCTCGTCCTCGACGATCAGGATGCGTGCGCTCATTGGCTATCGGTCCGCTGCCGCCCGCAAGGCCTGGAAGGCTGTGGTGTCGTCACCCTTCGGACGTTTCTCCGAGATGGTACGGCCTTCGATCAGGTAATGCACGGTTTCGGCGATATTGGTGGCGTGGTCACCCATGCGCTCGATGTTCTTGGCGCAGAACAGCAGGTGAATGCAAAAGGTGATATTGCGCGGATCTTCCATCATGTAGGTGAGGAGCTCGCGGAACACCGACGTCGTCATGGCGTCGATTTCCTCGTCGCCGCGCCACACCGCCATCGCCTTGCTCAAGTCATGCTGCGCATAGGCGTCCAGCACGGCCTTGAGCTGGCTGAGCACGAGGTCGGCCATATGCTCGACGCCGCGGATGAGGTTGGGCGGCGGGAACTCGGCATTGAGCGCGATCACCCGCTTGGCAATGTTCTTGGCAAGATCGCCGATGCGCTCGAGGTCGTTGGCCAGGCGCAAGGCGCTGACGACCTCGCGCAGATCGACCGCCATAGGCTGCCGGCGCGCAATCGTCAGGACGGCTTTTTCCTCGATGTCGCGCTGCAGCGCGTCGATCGCCGTATCGGCCGCGGTGATGTTTTGCGCCAGCGCGGTATCGCGCTTGGCGAGCGCATCGACCGCGTCCGCTACCTGCTTTTCGGCGAGGCCGCCCATCTCGGCGACCATGCGGGCCAGCTCCTGCAGGTCGGTGTCGAAGGCCTTCGCGGTGTGATCGGTTATTGCCATCATTATTGTCTCCCGCTCAGCCGAACCGGCCGGTGATGTAGTCCTGGGTGCGGCGGTCGTTCGGCGACGTGAACATGTGGCTGGTGTCGCCGAATTCGATCAGCTCGCCGAGATACATGAAGGCGGTGAAATCCGACACGCGGGCCGCCTGCTGCATATTGTGGGTGACGATGGTGATCGTGTAGTCCTCCTTGAGCTCGTCGATCAGCTCTTCGATCTTCGCCGTCGAGATCGGATCGAGCGCCGAGCACGGTTCGTCGAACAGGATCACCTCCGGCCGCACCGCGACAGTGCGCGCGATGCACAGGCGCTGCTGCTGGCCGCCAGAGAGGCTCAGACCGTTGGCATTGAGCTTGTCCTTGACCTCGCCCCACAGCGCTGCGCGCTCCAGCGCATTCTTGACGCGGTCATCCAATTCCGACTTCGGCATCTTTTCGTAGAGACGGATGCCGAAGGCGATGTTCTCGTAGATCGTCATCGGGAACGGCGTCGGCTTCTGGAACACCATGCCGACCCGCGCCCGCAACAGGTTGAGATCCTGACCCGGCGACAGGATGTTCTCGTTTTCGAACAAGACTTCGCCGGTTGCCTTTTGGTTCGGGTAGAGGTCGTACATGCGGTTGAGCACGCGCAGCAGCGTGGACTTGCCGCAGCCGGATGGCCCGATGAAGGCGGTCACCTTGCCCTGATAGAGCGACACGTTGATCGACTTCAGCGCGCGGTGATCGCCGTAGAAGAAGTCGAGGTTGCGGACCGAGATTTTCTCCTCGAGTCCTTCCTTCGACGAAGGCGCGTGCGCGACAGTCGGGACGGTATAAGCGGCCATCGAACTCATGACGATTTTCTCGGTGCGGAAAGAAGACGGGCGGTGATGCTGAGCGTCAGCACGGCCAGGGTGATGATCAGCGCGCCAGTCCATGCCAATTGCTGCCACTCGGCATAGGGGCTCAGCGCGAACTGGAAGATGACGACCGGAAGGCTCGCCATCGGTGCATTGAGATTGGTGCTCCAGAACTGGTTGTTGAGCGCGGTGAAGAGCAGAGGTGCGGTCTCGCCGCTGATGCGTGCGATCGCGAGCAGGACGCCAGTCACCATGCCGGCTTTGGCGGCGCGATAGGCGACCTGCATGATCATCTTCGAACGGGGCAGGCCGATAGAAGCGGCGGCTTCACGCAGGGTGTCGGGGACGAGGAGCAGCATGTCCTCCGTGGTGCGCACGACGACCGGCACGACGATTACGGCAAGCGCCAGCGCGCCGGCCCAACCGGAGAAGTGACCGACCTGCGCGACCATCACCTCGTAGATGAAGAGGCCGATCACGATGGAGGGTGCGCTGAGCAGAATGTCGTTGATGAAGCGCACCACCGAGGTGAGGCGATCGTAGCGGCCATATTCGGCCATGTAGGTGCCGGCCAGGATGCCAAGCGGCGTGCCGATGATGACGGCCAAAAACGTCATGACCAGGCTGCCCATGATCGGGTTGAGCAGGCCGCCCGCCGCACCCGGCGGCGGCGTCATTTCGGTGAACACAGCAAGCGACAGGCCGCTGAAGCCCTTCCAGAACAGCACGGCGAGGATAAGCACCAGCCAGCTCAGGCCGAACACAGTGGCCGCGTACGACAATGTGACGGCAATGGCATTGCGGCGGGTGCGGGCGCGGTAGAGCGGCGTCATGTCAGGCCCCGACCCGCGCGTTCAGCCGCGACAGCATGTAACGCGCAGCCGCGATCACGATGAAGGTAATGATAAAGAGCAGAAGGCCGAGCGCGATCAGCGAGGACGTGTAGATGTCCTCCACCGCCTCGGTGAATTCATTGGCAATGGTGGCCGATATCGTCGTTCCCGGCGCGAGGATCGAAGCCGAGATGCGATGCGCATTGCCGATCACGAACGTGACGGCCATGGTCTCGCCGAGCGCGCGGCCGAGCCCCAGCATGATTCCGCCGATCACGCCAACTCTGGCGTAGGGCAGCACGACATAGCGCACCACTTCCCAGGTGGTGCAGCCGACGCCATAGGCAAACTCCTTCAGCAACGGCGGAACCGCCTCGAACACGTCGCGAGAAATCGCCGTGATGAACGGCAGCACCATAATTGCGAGGATGAGCCCGGCGGTGAAAACCCCGATGCCGTAGGGCGGCCCGGCGAAGACGCTGCCGATCCAGGGAAGGTTGCCCAGCGTATTGATAAGGAAAGGCTGGAGGGTCTGCTGCAGGAACGGCGCGAAAATGAACAAGCCCCAGATGCCGTAGATGATGCTTGGAATGCCTGCCAGCAGCTCGATGGCAGTGCCGATCGGGCGGCGCAGCCACATCGGGCAAAGCTCGGTTAGAAACAGTGCGATGAACAGGCCGACCGGAACGGCGATCAGCATCGCGATGATCGACGTAACGAGCGTGCCGTAAATCGGCGAGATTGCGCCGAACTGCTCGGTGACCGGATTCCAGCTTTCAGTAATCAGGAAGCTGAAGCCAAACTTGCTGAGCGCGAGGCTCGAGCCCCAAACGAGCGAGACGATAATGCCGCCAAGGATGACCAGAACCGCAATCGCGGCGCAGCGCGTCAGAAGGCGAAAACCGGCATCGCTGATGCGAAGACGCTGCAACACTTTGGCGCGATCGACCGCGCTCTGCTCCACCATCGTCCGATCGCTCAACGCAACATCAACCACGGGTCGCCTCCCGGCGGGTTCCATCGGGCTCTCCCGTTGCTCGAATAGTCAGGGAGGGCCACTCAATCCATCTGGCGGCGCGATGACAAGCCGCCTCGATTTGAGGAAGAAAGAAAAGGCGCCGGATGGCGCCTTTTCTGTTGTGCCGCCTAGAAAATCGGCTTGCCACTGGCGTCCTTGACGTCGCCCTTCCAGGTGCTTTCCACGTCGGCCACCACCTTGGCCGGCATCGGCACGTAGTCGAGCTCTTCAGCTGCCTTGGCGCCGCTCTTGTAGGCCCAGGCGAAGAACTTCAGCGCGGATGCACTCGCGGCAGGATCGCTCGGCTGCTTGTACATGAGGATCCACGTTGCCGCGGTCATCGGCCAGGTGTTGGCGCCGGGCTGGTTGGCGAGGATCACGCCGTAGCCGGGCTGTGACTTCCAGTCTGCACTGGCTGCCGCCGCCTGGAACGTCTGCATGTCCGGGCTGACCGTCTTGCCATCCTTGTTGATCATCTGGGTGTGGGTCAGCTTGTTCTGCTTGGCGTAAGCAAACTCAACGTAGCCGACTGCACCCTTGGTGTTGGCGACGTTGTTGGCGACGCCTTCGTTGCCCTTGGCGCCGATGCCTGCCGGCCACTGCACGGCGGTGTTGGTGCCGACCTTCGACTTCCAGTCGGGGCTCACTTCCGAGAGATAGTAGGTGAAATTGTAGGTCGTGCCCGAGCCGTCCGAGCGATGCACGATGGCGATCGCCTGGTTGGTGAGCTTGGCATTCGGGTTGAGCTTGACGATCGCCGGGTCGTTCCAGGTCTTGATCTCGCCGAGGAAGATCTTGCCGAGCGTGGGGCCATCGAGCACGAGCTCACCCGGCTTGACGCCATCGACGTTGATGACGGGAACGATGCCGCCGAGCACCATCGGGAATTGAATGAGGCCGCTGTCGGTGAGGTCCTTGCCGCTGAGCGGGGCGTCGGTCGCGCCGAACGTCACGGTCTTGGCCTTGATCTGCTTGATGCCGCCGCCGGAGCCGATCGACTGATAGTTCAGATTAAGGCCGGTCTCCTTCTTATAGGCGTCGGCCCATTTCGTGTAGATCGGATAAGGAAAGCTCGCGCCGGCGCCGGAAATGTCGGCGGCATTGGCGGGCGCGAGCGTCGCAGCCAGCAGGCCGGCCGCCGCGAGATTGGTCCAGTGTTTCAAGTTAACTCTCCATGTTGGCAGCACCCGCCGCATGTCCCCTGACATGCGTTCGAAATGTCCCGTGAAACGGGGCCGCGGTTGGTTGGTAAGACGCACTCCACACGGGGCTTCGGGTTGTTGAAATTGTTAGGTCCGAAGCCGCTCGCTGCACTTAGGCGTCGCATGTCACCCTTCTACGAAGGTTTTGCGACACCCACATGACAGCGGGAACCCGTTGAGGGCGCGAGCTATTTGGGATTTTCGGCTAGCGGCGCGGTGTGCAAGGGCAGATGCAGGGTGAAGGTCGCGCCCTCGCCCCGCCTGCTCTCGATAGTCACCCGGCCGCCGTGCCGATTGAGGACATGCTTGACCAGAGCGAGGCCGAGGCCGGTGCCGCCCTGGGAGCGGCTATCGGCAACGTCCACCCGATAGAAGCGCTCGGTCAGACGCGGCAGATGTTCGGGAGCGATTCCAGGTCCGTAGTCTCGAACCGAAATATGAGCCTCTCCGCCGCTGCGGGACAACGTCACATCCACGCGCTTGCCGGACGCGCCATACTTCAGCGCATTCTCGACCAGGTTTTCCAGCGCACGGATCAACTCGTCGCGGTCGCCTAGAACCACAACCGGATCCGCAGACTCATTGGCTTGCACCTCAACGGCACGGTCATGCGCAATTGGCTGCAGGCCATCAATGACCTGCCGCACGATGCTTCCAAGCTCGAGCGGGGTGCGTGGCCGCAGATGGGCATTGAGCTCGATGCGCGACAGCGACAGCAGATCGTCGATCAGCCGCGCCATCCGCGAGGCCTGCTGCTGCATGATGCCGAGAAACCGCTCGCGCGCAGCAGCATCGTCCTTGGCCGGCCCCTGCAATGTTTCGACAAAGCCCAGCAAAGCCGCCAATGGGGTCCGCAATTCATGGCTCGCATTGGCGACAAAGTCGGCGCGCATCTCCTCGACCCGGCGCAACGGGGTGCGGTCGTTAAAGCTCATCAACAGCAAGCGGCCGGAGGCGATTGTCACCGGATTGACGAACACCTCGAACCAGCGCTCGGGCGGCACCCGCTCGATCATTTCCACGCGTTGCGGAGTGGCAGTCGAATCCGCACGGCGAACCGCTTCAACAAGCTCGGGCGTGCGGAGCACGAGAAGAATGGGCTCGCGCAGGCGTATGGCGGGGACGATCTCGCGCGCGGCCGCGTTGAAGGCGAGCACGCGCAAGTCCGCATCGAGCGCGATTGCAGGATACGGCATCGCCTCGACCAGCGAGGCAATCAGCGGCTGATTGGCGGGCGCCGCTCCGGCTTGGGGCTCTGCAACGGCGGCCGGAACGGACGAAGCCGTGAGTCTGCGCCAAAGCCGGCGCAGCCGGTTCGGTGACCGCGGCAACGTGCTGCCGTCATCCATCGCCACCGGCGTCACGTCTCCTTGCCAATCTCTGCCTGCTTCTCGATCTCGGTCTTGATCGGCGCGGCGGCTTCGACGGTCTGCGGCGGCGGCAACGTGCCGGGCGAGCGCATCCCGATCGTGGCCTCGCGGATGCCCAGCAGGGTGAGCGCCAGCGCAAACGGTATGAGATAGTAGAGCAGCCGGAAAAGCAAAAGGCCGGCCAGCAAATCCTCTTTGTCGAATTGCCACAACGCAACCAGCATCGTCGCGTCGAACACGCCGAGCCCGCCGGGTGAATGGCTGGCGAAACCGAGCAGCGTCGCGGTGACGAAGATCACCGCGAGCGTGACGAAGTCGATGTTCGGCTGATCCGGCATCAGCATGTACATCGCGAACGCACAGCAGGCGAGATCGAGAATGCCGATGGCGATTTGCAGAAGTGTCAGCGGGCCGCCGGGCAGCCTCACCTCCCAGCCGCCGCGGCCGAGCAGACGCGGCGCGCTCCACACCCAGCTCACATAGCTCGCCAGCACGACCAGGATCGTAATGCCGAACACGCGGTTGACCCACGGCGGAAACTGGTCGATCGCGCTCGCCGCCTCCGGCTCGTAGGTAATGCCGAGGCCGAGCACGGCGGCATTGCCGAGCCAGAAGGTCAGCCCGGCGACGAAGCAGATCTTGGCAACCTCAATGGCGTCGAGGCCCCAGGCCGAATAGATGCGGTAGCGAACCGCGCCGCCGGTGAAGACAGTGGCGCCGACATTGTGACCGACCGAGTAGCTGGTGAAACCGGCCAGCGCCGCGACGGGATACGGAATTTCCTTCCGGCCGATCGTGCGCAACGCGAACCAATCGTAGAGGGTCAGCGTGGCGTAGCCGGCCGCGACCGCAAGCGCCGCCACCGCCACGTGACTTTTTCTGACGTGGCGCAGCGCCTCATAGAGCTCGTTGAGATCGATGCCGCGAAGCTGGCGGTACAGAACGATCCCCGCGACGGTGATGATCGTCGCGCTGAGAAGGAAGCCGATCCGATTCCAGCCGATCTTCTCCTGCAGGAACCACGCGACGGCCCGAACCGCCTTCAACATAGACGGCTCCGGGAGGATGGCGCTGGGTCGGCGACGACGGGCATGCCCCGAACCGGTAGCAGAACTCTGTTACACGGGCGAGACTTCGTGGGAGCCCGTTATTGAACCACCGGGCGGCCGCTGCGCGTGGCCAGAAGTTGCAGGTTCGCCTGCACATGCGGATTGTCCGGCGCCTTGACGCTGGCGAGCAGGAGCTTCTCACGGGCGCGCTTGTAATCGCCGCGCAGGATATATGAGTACCCCTGGTTGTTGATGATCTCGACCCGCTCCCCGACGATTCGGATCGCCTGACCATAGGCGCGGTCGGCCAGATCGAAGCGGCGGAGCTCGTCATAGGATGCGGCGAGGCCAAGCCAGGCCTCAGGGTTGCGCGGCTGCGACTCGGCGGCCGCACGGAAATGCCGTTCGGCAAGGCCGAAATTCCCGGTGCGATAGTACTGCTTGCCCAGCGAGACGTCGTCTTTGGCCAAAGGCTTGACGAGGGCCGGAGCGGCGGCGGGCCCGGTTTCGACAACAGTCGTCTCGGTGCGAACGGCAACCTGGGCCGGCTGCACCGACAAGTCAGCGGCCATGGCTTCGGTCGCTTCGGCTGGCTGAACGGCAACGTCTTCGGATTTGGCAGGCGCGTCGAGCGCGCCGGATTCGATCGCGCCGTCCTTGGACTTGAACATGTCCATCGTGCCGCTGCAGCCGGCGAGCGACAGCGCAGCGACAACCAACACGACGCGCGGAAGGAAACGCAACATAGCCAGCCCTGCCCCACCGGCGTACAGCCGGATTGTCGGAGCCTACGAGACTTTTCTTGAGATTTTGCCAGCTAGCGGAGTCAGTTTATCCGCCAGCCTTAACTAAAAATTACCCGTCTGGAGCCGCACGAACACCGGCAGCAGGATCACTACGAACAGCACCGGGAAGATGCACACCATCATCGGCAGGGCGAGCTTGGCCGGCAGCGCATAGGCCTTTTCCTCGGCGCGGGAGAGCCGCTTGTGCCGCATGTCGTCCGAATAGACGCGCAACGCCTGAGTGATGTTGGAGCCAAGCTCGATCGATTGCGAGATCAAGGTGACGAAGGCACGCACCTCGTCGAGTCCCACGCGGTCGGCGAAACGGTCGAGCGCATCGGCGAGCGTGCGTCCGGCGCGGATCTCAAGGTTGGTCATGTGAACGTTGGCGGCGAGCGAGGGATAGGCGTCGCCGAATTCCCGGGCGACGCGATCGAGCGCCCCCTCGATTGGCAGACCGGAGTCCGCGCACACCACCAGAAGATCCATGAAATCGGGAAAGCCTTCGCGGTGCTCCTGCCGGCGCTTCTTGATGCGCTTGTCGATGTACATGCTCGGCCCGACATAGCCGAACACGCCGCCGGCGATGACGAGGAGCCAGAAGGTGCTGTTGCCGCCGGTCGGCCGCACGATCGGAATGAGGAAGAAGATCGCCGTTGCAATGCCGACCGCCAGGACCGCGCGGATGATGAAGAATTTGGCGACCGCAGAGGCCTCGAAGATCCCGGCCTGAAGGAGACGCTTGCGCAGCACCCGCGCGCTCTCGATGTGGCGGCCGGAATAATGCTGGTTGGTGTAGTCGAGAATGCTTTGCGCCGCCTTGCGGCTTGAATGGCGCAACGCGCGCTTTGACGAGCGTGCATTCTCGTCGACGATGCGCGTCTTGCGGCGCTTGACCGAGTTGCGCACGCGAACCGCGACCATGAGGGAGAACGCAAGCGTCGCCGCCGCGAGGAAGATCAGCATCGTCAGCACGAGGCTGTCGCTGTCCGCCGAAAAGATGTTGAAGATGCCCGGCATGTCAGATCCTGAAATTGACCAGCCGGTACATGATGAAGTTGCCAACCCCCATCCAGGCGCCGGCGACGGCAAGGCCGATCTTGGTCAGGCCTTCGTGCCAGACGCTCGCGTAGAACTCGGGGACCAGAAACTGAATCGCCGCGAAAATCCCGATCGGCAGGGACGAGAGGATGATCGCTGAGGCCCGCCCTTCCGCAGCCAACGCCTTGATTTTACGACGCATCTTGAAGCGGTCACGAATGACGCCGGAGAGGTTCTCCAGAATTTCGCCGAGATTACCGCCGGTCGAGGTCTGGATCGCCACCGCCGTCACGAACAGCGGCAGATCCTCCGACCCGACCCGGAAATAGAGATCGCGCATCGCGCTCTCGAGATCGGAGCCGTAGGTGATTTCGTCCGAAACAATGCCGAATTCCGTGCCGACCGGGTCCGGCAATTCCTTCGCCACCGTGCTGATCGCAACCGGCACCGGATGGCCGGCCCGGAGGCTCCGCACAATGATGTCGATCGCATCAGGGAAGCGCGCCGCGAAGTTCTTGAGCCGGCGCGCGCGCAGGAACTTAAGAACCGCAAGGGGCAGAACAAAACCGGCGAAGCCGGCGCCACCCAACGCATGCAGCATCGGATATTTGAAGATCAGCATGCCGCAGAACGTGCCGGCGGCACCGACCAGGATGATGAAAAGCAGCTTGCCGACGCCGAGCGTCACGCCGGATTGCAGCAGCAGCCGGTTAAAATTGACGGTCGGCAGACGATAGTCGCCGCCGCTGGTCAGCCCGCGCTCGCGGCGCAGCTGGATGAGCACGCTTTCGCGGTCCGGATTGGCGCCCGCGACCTGGAGGCGGCGATTGATGTGCTTGCGGTACGACGCGCGCGTGAAGAACAGCAGATACACGGCCTCGGCCAGCAGCGCGGCAGAAACCCCGGCGAGCACATAGACGATGTTGACCGTATCGATACTGAACATGATCAGAGCGGCTGGGTCGGGTCGAAATAGTTGCCGGGAATTTTCACGCCATGATTCTGAAGGTGCGCGAGGAAGCGCGGCCGTACGCCGGTGGCATGGAAGTTACCTTCGATCGTCCCGTCGGCGCCCGTGCCGGTCCGCGTCCATTTGAAGATTTCCTGGATCTGGATGATGTCCCCTTCCATGCCGGTGACCTCGGCAATGCTGGTGACCTTGCGCTTGCCGTCGGCGCCGCGCTGCAGCTGCACGATAAGCTGGATGGCGTTGGCGATCTGGCCGCGAATCGAGGCCACCGTCATCGGCAGGCCGGCCATGCCGATCATCTGCTCGAGACGGGAAATGGAGTCGCGCGGCGTGTTGGCGTGCACGGTGGCCATCGAGCCTTCGTGGCCGGTGTTCATCGCCTGCAACATGTCGAAGGCTTCTTCGCCGCGGCACTCGCCGAGGATGATGCGGTCCGGCCGCATACGCAGCGCGTTCTTGACGAGCTCGCGCTGGCGGATCTCGCCTTTGCCTTCAGTGTTGGGCGGCCGCGTCTCCATCCGGCCCACATGCGGCTGCTGAAGCTGGAGCTCGGCGGCGTCCTCGATGGTGATGAGGCGCTCCTTCTCCGAGATGAACGCGGAGAGCGCGTTCAGCATCGTGGTTTTGCCGGAGCCGGTGCCGCCGGAAATGATGGTGGTGATGCGGGCCCGAACCGCGGCCGCCAGCACTTCCGCCATCTGCGGACGCAGCGCGCCGACGTCGACCAGCTTGTTGAGGTTGAACGGCTTCTTGGAAAATTTGCGGATCGACATCAGCGGGCCGTCGACGCCGACCGGCCGCACCGCAACGTTGACGCGCGAGCCGTCCAAAAGACGCGCATCGCAAAGCGGGTGGCTTTCGTCGACCCGCCGGCCGACCGCGGCGACGATCTTGTTGATGATGCGCAGCAAATGCTGCTCGTCCCTGAAGCGCGCCGGCAGGGGCTCCAGAAGGCCGCGCCGTTCCACGTAGATGCATTCGTGGCCGTTGATCAGGATATCGCTGATGGTCGGGTCCTTCAGCAGCGGCTCCAGCGGGCCGAGGCCCGTCATCTCGTCCATGATCTCCGAGATGAATTCCTCAAGTTCCTTGGCGTTGATGGCCAGCCGCTCGGCGAGCACATATTGGCCGACGATCTTGGAAATTTCCGCGTGCACTTCCTCCTGCGGCAGCTTCTCCATCGCCGACAGGTTGATCTCTTCGATCAGGCGGCGATGCAGGCGCACCTTGGCGTCGAGCAGCTTGTCGCTATGCAGCGGATTGCTCGGCGGCGGCGGCGGAGCCGGTACAGGCTCGGCGATCGCAGGAGCAAACTCGAATGCGGGTTTTGCCGCGGGCTGAACTGTCTCCGCCATTGACGGCGCGAGTTCCGGAGAGGAAATGCGGCGGGCGCTGAAGCGGCCTGTCATTGTCTTGCTCCTAGCGCGCCGCCACGAGCTTGCCGAGCAATGGCAAGGCGGCGAGGCCGCGCTTGCCGGCGGCCTGCGGCACGATGTGCTTCTTCAGGGTGAGCGTGATGTTATTGCCGGGCTTGACCTCATCGAGAGGAACGCCGCGGTCGATCGCTTCACGCACCAGCGCGTAGTCGTTCGGGATCGCAGCGGCGAAAAATTCACCAAGCACCTGCTCCAGATCGGCGTGACGCAGACCCGACGAAAACATCTTGCTGGCGAAGCGATTGACCAGCACCTGCGGCTGCAGGCCTTCGCCAAGCCGCCCTTTGATCGCGGCGATGAGCTCCTTGGAGTGGCGCAGGCCCGGCACCGTCGCTTCACTGACGATGTAAATCTTGTTGGAGCCGAGCAGCACGCTGTCGGTCCAGGAGAACCAGGTGCGCGGCATGTCGAATACGACGTATTCGAAATGGCTCGACACCAGATCGAGCAGCCGTGTCACGACTTCCGGATCGAACGAGCGCATCTCAGCCGGCCGATGCGGGGCGGCCACCACCGCGAGGCCGGACGAGTGGTGCGACAGCATCACTTCAAGCAGCTGCCGGTCGAGCCGCTCGGGGCTCGGCTCGATCTCCCCGAGATTGAGCCGCGGCTCAAGGTCGAGGTAGTCGGACACGTTGCCGTGCTGGAAATCGAGATCGACCAGGCAGGTCGAGGGCTTCATGCGCGAGCCGCGGCTATTGAGCAGCAGCATCGCGGTCTGGATCGCCAGCGTGGTGACGCCGACGCCGCCCGAGGCCGGCAGCAGCGAGTAAATCTGCGCCTCTGTCGTTGCGCCGCCGGCATCGCTGCGCGCGACCTTGGCGCAAGCGCGAACCAGCTCCACCATCGACAGCGGCTTCATCAGGAAATCCGCGACGCGCATCTGCACCAGCGCACGCACGAGGTCCTGATCGAATTTCTGGGTAACGACGATGACCGGCGGCCAGTTCGACGCGCGCATCATCAGGCGCTGCAGCGCGTTCACTTCGGCATCCTGGGACGCATCGATGTCGAGCACGACGACGCGGGCGCCCGCGAAGTCGAGCTTGTCCTCGCGGCCCGCCAAGGCGCCGGTCACCAGCACGAGATCGATCTGCGCGTTGGCGCCGAACGTCGACTTGATCGACTGCTCGAATTCGGGGTCCGCGGTCAGAACCCCGATCGCCATCCGACCGGTTGATGGAGCAAGCATTTATTTTACCTGGGTGATGGCCGGGCCGAGCGCGGGCATCGGCGGCGCGGCAGCCCCGCCACTATCCGTCGCTGCTGGCGCGTAGCTCGATGACGAAGCGATGCCGCGCGGCGCGATGACTTTGCCGTAGCGGTAGCGCTCGACCGCGGTCTGCGCCCGCTGCCCATTCATCGCTATATGCGTATTGGCGCTGTGAGGCGCCCACGGATCGTACATTTGCGTGACGATATTGGTGTTTTTGGCGTCGCCGGCGCCGAGCCAGATCGCGTCGCGGCGGTCCAGGTAGCCGTGCGGATCAACCCAGGTCGCATTACAGCCGCCAAGAAGCGTGGCGAGCGCCAGCGCAGCGAATGGCGTTTTGCGGAACGTCGTCATGACTACCTCGCTGAAATTTCGAGCATGTGGCCGACCGGCGTACCCGCGACCACCGGCTTGGGCGGGTTCTTGCGCGGAATCTCGTTCCTGCCGAGCAAGAAGAAATCGACGTCGCTTGGCGGCACGGTCTTGTCGATCGGCGTCTTGAGCACATCGCCGGGCCGCGCCGGATGCACAAGCCGAGGCGTGACGATGATGACGAGGTCGGTTTCTTTCTTCTGATAGCTCTTGCTGGAGAACAACGTGCCAAGCACCGGCACACTGCCGAGCCAGGGCAACTGTTCGACCTGGTTCTTGGTGTTGTTCTGCAACAGTCCGCCAATCGCAAAGCTTTGGCCGTCGCGCAATTCGATGGTGGTCGAAGCGCGGCGTACGATCAAAGCCGGCACCGTGATGCCGTTCGCAACCGAAACCGAGTTGTTGAGGTCGATCTCGCTGACCTCCGGCTCGATCCTCAGGTTGATGAGGCCGTGGCTGAGCACGGTGGGTGTGAAGGCGAGACCGACACCGTATTTCTTGTACTCCACCGTGATCTGGCCGAGCGTGCCGGCGACCGGGATCGGATATTCGCCGCCCGCGAGGAAACTCGCAGTGTCGCCGGACAGGGCCACGAGGTTGGGCTCCGCCAGGCTGCGGGCAATTCCCTGCGTCTCGAGCGCGTTGATCATCGCATCGGTGGCCGCGCCCCCGCTGATGAAGCGGTGCACCAGGAAGCCGAACGGCGCGCCGCCCGACAGAACGCCGGCAGCCGGAACGACGCCGGGAGGAACGGGGAGCCTGTTGGTGTCGTTGCCGATGTTGGCGATGGTCCTGTTGCTGAAGTGATTCCACTGGAAACCCAATTCGCGCCCGGCATCGCGCGAAATCTCGACGAAGCGCACCTCCAGCATCACCTGTTGGGGTGACATCACCGCAACCGAATTGATGATCTCGGGACCGAATTGGCGGGCGATATTGACCGCCTGGTCGAGCATCATGGCGTCGGTCGCTTCACCGGTCAGCATGATGCGGCCATTGACGGGCACCGCCTGGATGCGTGCGCGGGGAAAGCGGCGGCGCAACTCGTTGGTGAGGCGGCCGACATCGAACTGCACCTCGACATCGAACAGGCCGACCAGGCGCTTGCCGGCGCCATAGACCGCGACGCGGGTGGTGCCGATCTTCTTGCCGAGGATTGAAAGCGAACGATCGGTGAGCGGATTGACGTCGGCGACTTCCGGGTCTCCGACGCTGACTTCCGAGAAGGGAGTTGCCGTGCGCAGGTCGCGCGACTTGCCCAGCGTGACCGTGATGGAGGTCGTGCGTTCGGAGGCGCTGATCTGGATCTCGGACGACTCAGCCGCGCGGCTGTTGCTCGCGGCGAACACCACAGCGAGCACAGCAAGCAGAACCGCGGCGAGCCGCATCCACTGCCGGTACAAGGACCCGGCTTCTCCTGCCAAATTGCCCACGATATCCCCCTGCCTCTTTTTTGTTTGACGCCGAATTTCGCTTACCGCGGGTTCTGTCCCGCGGTTACTGCCCGGTTTTCGACCGGCACTTTGTAGTCCTGCTTGGCGGAAGCGCGCGTAACGGTAATGGTGGCGGTGTCGCCATCATCGCCGAACAGATTGCCGGCGAGATCCCTGAGCGAAAGTTGGCGAGTTGGCGCTTCCGCCATTTCGCCGGCCTTGCGGAGCAAGAGCGACAGCGTGCCGACCGAAGCCGCGAGCCAGATCTTCTGGGCTTCCATCGTGTCGAGTTCGAGCGTCACGGATTTCGCGATCGCCGCTTTGGTCTGCCGCTCGTCGGCCGATTGGTCGACCGCGAGCACGCGCGCGTTCTGGAGAACGATTTCCGAGGTCGGCGAGCTGCCGGATTTGTTGCGGGTCAGAACGACGTCGACGTGATCGCCCGGCAACACGAAGCCGCCGACGCCTTCAACCTCGTTGACGCGGATGGTGACCGCCTTCATCCCAGGGCGCACCAATGAAGACAGAGTGGCGCGCTGCCCCGCGCCCGTGATCTTGACCGACAGCACCGGCTCGTTGGGTTCGATCGCCGTCAAAACGATGCGGCGGCCGCCATTGAGCAGATCGGAAATCTTGCTGAAGCTGCCGGCTGGAAGGGTCTCGGTCGCCCACGGCACCTCCGAGAGCATCGAGGCACTGAGCTCCATGCCGTAGCGCAACGGTTGCTGCGCGACGACGACGGTCTTTACAGCCGGTGCGGGCCCGGGATCGTCGACCTTGGCTCGCATCGCGGCCTGGCTGTTAAGCCAGGATTGCGCGACGAAGACGGCGAGCAAGCCGAACACCACCGCAAAACCAACCATGACAAGAGTGCTTGCGCGCATGCGCTGATCCCCGTTTGCCGCCGCCCGATTCTTCTCGTTTGTTGCGGCCAATATCGCGGGGGCGAGTATCGAATTAGTGAAAGCGGCCGTGCTTTCGTTCCTATCCTCAACGGGTTTTAAACCAGCATTCTTTACGGACCGCTTTTTGAAGTGTTTGCAATTGAATCAGTTTTTGATCGCGCGAAGTGACATCAGGCTTCGTATCGCGGCTTCCGCACCGGTCCAGAAAGTTTTCACAACCGGTCGATTCAAAATTTAAGCAATCTGATTTCGCATTTGCGGCGAAGCGAAGCCGTCTCGAAGCAGGTCTGATTAGGAATTGCGCGTAGGTTCTCCGGCGTTCAGTCCAACAACAAACCCGCTGGGGGATATCCTATGAAGAAGCTGCTCTCTTTCCTGAAGAACGAATCCGGCGCCACCGCGATCGAGTACGGCCTCATCGCTGCCGGCATTTCGATTGCGATTATCGCCGTGGTCAACGGCCTCGGCACGCAGTTGAACACCACGTTCTCGAGCATCTCGACGCAGTTGCGTTAATCGGCTCGCGACCTTCCCGCGCGGCCGGCGCCGCTGCTTACAGCGGCAGGCACCGTCCGCGCGGGCGCGTTGCGCGCCCGAATTCATAGGTGACTTATGTCCGGCACGTCGTTGGTGCGTAAACTGGCGCGAGCGCTGCGGGAATTCCGTGCGGCGCAGAGCGGCAATGTCGCGCTCACCTTTGGCCTTTCCGTCATCCCGGTGCTCGGCCTGGTCGGATCGGCGGTCGACTACAGCCGCATGAACTCATTCAAGGCCGAGATGCAGGGCGCGCTCGACGCGACCGCAGTCATACTGGCCCGCGAAGCGGTCGTGACCGCTCCGTCAGCGCTTCAATCCAAGGCGCAAGCCTATTTCCTGGTCAATTTCAGCCGGCCGGAAGCCATCAACGTCGTCGCAGACGCGAAATATACGGGCGGCGGCACTTCGACAATGAAGGTCACGGCGTCCGCGACGGTGCCTACCACTTTCATGAAGATGTTCGGCCACGACTCGGTGACCATCAAGGGCGAGTCGACGACCAAGTGGGGCAATACGCGGCTTCGCGTTGCGCTGGCGCTCGATACGACCGGTTCGATGTCGAGCGACGGCAAGATGGTTGCGCTCAAGAGCGCGACCAACAGCTTGCTCACTCAGCTGCAGAACATCGCCCACAATACCGAAGACGTTTACATCTCGATCGTGCCGTTCTCGAAAGACGTCAATCTTGATCCTGCCAATCACGCGGCGGCCTGGATCGACTGGAGCGTGTGGGACACGCTCAACGGCACTTGCAGCAAGAGCAGCTACACCAAGAAGAGCACGTGCGAGAGCCATAGCGGCGTCTGGACGCCGGCGGCTCACGACACCTGGAACGGCTGCGTCGAAGATCGCGGCAATACCAACGGTCCTGCAACCGAAGGCTACGACACCAACGTTCTCGCGCCGGTGCCCGGCACCAAGGCGAGCATGTTCCTCGCCGAACAATACGCGAGCTGCACGCAGGCGGTGATGCCGCTGTCGTACAACTGGACACAGATGAGCACGCTGGTGAACAGCATGCAGCCGGCCGGCAATACCAATCAGGGCATCGGCCTTGCGCTCGGCTGGATGTCGCTGGTCGGCGGCGGCCCCTTCCCGACCCCGCCTGAGAAGGATCCGACTTACAAGTACGAGGAAGTCATCGTCCTGCTCAGCGACGGCCTCAATACCGAGAATCGGTGGTACTCGAGCGCGAGCTCGATCAATGCGCGGCAGGCCCTCACCTGCGCCAATCTGAAGACCGCCAAAGTCACGGTCTATACGGTGCAGGTGAACACCGGCGGCGATGCGACTTCGACGGTCCTGAAGAATTGCGCCACCGACACCGGAAAATTCTTCGAGCTCAAGACAGCCGACGCGATCGTGTCGACTTTCAACGCGATCGCGGTCGAACTGTCGAGGCTCTACGTGTCGAACTAGGCTGGCGCGCCCGGCCGCTGCCGCGATGACGCGGCAGCGAGACGATTAGTCGCTCAGCTTGGTGCCGGTGACGTCGGTGATTTTCTTCCACTTCGCCAGCTCGGCCTTGACGAACTTTTCCGCGTCGGCAGGCGACGTGCCGTTGGAGAAGGCTCCGACCTTGGCAAGCCGCTCCTGAACATCTTTCGCGGCAACGGCTTTTGTGATTTCCGCTGACAACTTGTCGACGATCTCCTTTGGCGTGCCTTTCGGCGCGGCAAACACCACCCACGACGACAGATCGAAACCGGGCACCGCATCTTCGCTGATTGAAGGCACATCGAGGCCCGGCCAGCGCTTGGCGGACGTGATTGCAAGGATACGCAGCAGGTTCGATTGCTCGAGGCCCTGGAAGGTCGGCAAACCGTCGATGACGAACTCGACGTTGCCGGCGGCCAGCGCTTGCGCCGCCGGGCCGCCGCCCCGATAGGGAATGTGATTGGCGACCAGCTTGGTCTCGTGGAGGAAACTGGCGGTGATCAGATGTCCGGTCGAGCCGGTGCCGGACGAGCCGTAGTTCAGCGCGTTCGGCTTTGCTTTCACATGGGCAATGAAGTCCTTGAGCGTCTTGACCGGCAGGCTGGCATTGACCGCCAGCACCTGCGGAAAGGTCGCCGCATGGGAAACCGCGACGAAATCGCGATCGAAGTCGTAGGGCAGCGTGGCGAACACATTCGGGTTGATGGCAAGCGTGCCGGGCGAACCGATCACATAAGTGTAGCCGTCCGGCGGCGACTTCGCGGCCGCCTCCATGCCGATCTTGCCACTGGCGCCGGTCTTGTTCTCGATGATGAAGGTCTGGCCGAGGTTTTCCTGAACCTTGGCGGCGACGATGCGCGTGACAACATCCGCGGCGCCGCCCGCCGCAAACGGCACGATCAGTTTCACGGTGCGCGTAGGCCAGCTTTGTGCCTGCGCGGATGCCGCGGTAAGCGTCAGTGCGACAGCACCGATCAGGCCGATCATTCTTTTCATCTCTTGCTCCACCATCAGCCGCAAAGTTCAACGATGGCATATGCCACCGCCTTTGTGGTTTCCATCAATTCCCGCACCTCGACGCGCTCATCCGGCGCCGGCCATTCAGGATAGTTCTTGATGTTGCCCGGGCCGTATTGAACCGTCGGTATGCCATTTGCCGCAAGCACGTTGCCGTCGCCAAAATTGCCGATCCGCTCGACACCGCCGATCTCGGCCGGCTTGCCCGAGGCAAGCTCCTGACCTCGCGCCAGCGCCACGACCAAAGGATGATCGCGCGCGATCTCGGTCGGATCCATGAAAAACGGATCGTCCGGCCCGTTGGCCGGAATTGTGACCTCGACATTCATTGCCGGAAAGTCGCGCTTTGCCGCGGCGACAACCTTCGCCACATCGTCTTTCACCGAAGCCAACGTCATGCCCGGGACCGTGCGGATCTGGAACACCATTTCGCACTCGCGCCCGTAATGGTCCTTGTGAATCGCGTCGTAGCGGATCATCGGGAAGTCCGGGAGGTCGGGATGCGGTTTAAAGCGCAGCCAATCGCCGGCGACCATGCCGAGACTCGGGCCGAAGCGCCGCATCAACTCGCCCTGCTGCTCGATGGCGTTGAAATATTCGGCGCGTGCTTCGGGCGTAAAGCGGAAGAACAGGCCGGGCGAAGTGGTCTTTAGCTTCACGCGGATCGAGCCGACGATCACCGAGCCGATCGTGTTGGCGGCATGTTCAAGGTTGATGCAGAGATCGGCCCGCACGTCATTCTTCAGCAATGTGCGGGTGCCGGTGCCGCCAAGCTTGTGGGTGGCGACCGGGCACATCACGATGTCGCCCTTAAGCTTGATGCCGGAGCGAACCACGGCGTCAATCGCGGTCAGGGCGGCGGCGATGCCGCCTTTGTCGTCCTGCGCGCCAAGGCCCCAGATCCACCCGTCCTCGAATTTCCCTTCATAGGGATCGACCGTCCAACCTGGCATCACGACGTTGGTGTCCATATGCCCGTTGAGCATCAGCGACGGGCCGCCCCCCGCGCCCTTGAGACGCCCGATCGGTTGCTTGGTGCTTTTCGAAGGGTCGGTCGGATGCGGGACATCCATCATCGAGACGGACAGCCCCATCGCCCGCATATATTCGGCAAGGTAATCGGCGACCTTCCCTTCGCCGAAATTCGGGCTGGGGATGGCAATGATTTCGCGCGTCAGCTTGACGAGCCGTGTTTCCGAAGCGTGATCGAAGATGCGCTGGGTGCGCTCGGGAGCGTTCATGGCGCGGCATCATCCGACGATTTCAGCGGCGGAGCTACTGCGATCCGGCATGGCAGGGCTGGCGCGCCCGGAGAGATTCGAACTCCCGACCCTCAGATTCGAAGTCTGATGCTCTATCCAGCTGAGCTACGGGCGCTTTCGCCATTCCTATCTTTTTTGCTGTTGCCCCGCCATAGAGGCGTCCCGTTAGGAATGGCGTCCAGCAGCGTTCCCATTGTGCGGGCGCAAACGAGCGTGTATTTGCCCTCTCACTTATCGGACAGCTGAGAGCCTGACGTGAACATTCGCAAGAGCATCAATAACCTGTTGCGCCGGTACGGCTACAGCGTCGAGCACTACGACGAGGTCGGCGGACTGTCGTTCGGGCTTTATCAATATCGCGACAACGCCGGCGGATTCGATTACGAGCGCTACAAAGAGGTTCAAACGGCCGGCAACGTCCGCAAGATCGAGAACGTCTTCGTAAAAGAGGAGAACATCAAGTTCTTCGCCGAATACATCAACTCGGTGCTTGGTACTCCACGGTTCGGGCTCTGCCATGGCACCCGGCGCGGGCTCGAACAGACATGGTTTCGCAAGTATCTTGATTGCGATGTGATCGGGACGGAAATTTCGCACACCGCGACTGAATTTCCCCACACGATCCAATGGGACTTCCATCAGGTCAAAGACGAGTGGATCGGCAAGTTCGACTTCATCTACTCGAACTCGTTCGATCATTCCTTCGATCCGCGCGCATGTCTGCGCGCCTGGATGAGCTGCGTGCGGCCTGGCGGGCTGTGCATCATCGAGCACACGTCCATGCATGAATTCCGCCGCCGCAAGGATCCGCTCGATCCGTTCGGCGCCCCGCTGGAGATGATGCCGTATCTGATCGGTGACTGGGCGGAAGGACAGTTTGGCGTGCGCCGCATTCTCCGCACGCCGACCAAAGGGCGATATGACCGCAGCCACGGCATCGTGATCCAGCGCTTCGAGAAGCCCGATGTCGGCGCCCAGCCCCGTATTCTCGATACGGCATCACGCGCGACATGACGACGGCGCAAGACAGCCGCACATTCGTCAAAGAATACATGCCGGTCGTGGCAGCGATCCTGTCGCGCGCAGGCGCCAAAACTGTGCTCGACGCGCCGAGCGGAAACGGATGGCTGCGCACGGCGACTGCGAACAATGTCGCGATCGACGGCGTGGACCTTTATGAGACGAAGCCGCAAGGCTATCGCGACTTCCGTGCCGGCGACCTCGACCACGGCTTTCCTGCCGACCTGCCCGCCTATGACGCAGTGGTGAGCTGCGAGGGTATCGAGCACGTCGGCAATCCGGACTTGTTCCTCCGCTCCGCCGCGGCCCGGCTCAACTCCGGCGGCACCGTCATCATCACCACGCCTAACACCTGGCATCCCGCGGCGCGGGTGCAATATCTGGTGCGCGGTTTCTTCCCGGGATTTCCTGCGCTGGCGGGCCGGATCGAGAAAGGCACCCACATGCACATCATGCCGTGGAGCTTCGGACAGCTTTATCTCTATTTGACGCTGGCCGGCTTTGCGGACGTCACGCTTCACGACGTGGATGAACCCAAGCCGCGGCGCGCATGGGAGCGCCTGCTCGGCCCTTTGTCGCGCGCTTACTGCACCACCCGGTTCAACAAAGCGAAGAGCGAGGAAGAGCGGCGGTTCTGGAGACAGGCCGGCTCACCCCAATCGATCTACGGCCGGAAGCTGGTGGTATCGGCCGTGAAGCGCTGAGGCCCGCGCGAGTCTTGCATCGTTCCAAACAGCGGCGCCGCGGATGCGCCGCAAATGGCGCGTACCACGCATTGGTTGCGCATCCCGCAACGATGCGATATCGCCAAACCAGACAGTGTTTTGTGGAGACGTGATGCTGCGTATCTTCATCGGTTGGGATCAGCGCGAGCCGATCGCGTATGACGTCGCGAAATACTCGATCGAGAAGCGCGCCTCGGTGCCGGTCGATGTCCAACCGATCAAGCTGCAGGACCTCGTCGCGCGCGGCGCCTATTCGCGCGAGATCGATCCGCTCGCCTCTACCGAATTCACCTACAGCCGTTTCTTCACGCCATATCTCGCCGGCTTCAAAGGCTGGGCGCTGTTCGTCGACTGCGATTTCCTGTTCCTCGGCGACGTCGCCGAGCTCACCAAGTTCAACGACCCGTCGAAGGCGGTCTATTGCGTCCACCACGACTACCAGCCGAAAGAATCGGTGAAGATGGACGGCAAGGTGCAGACCAGCTACCCGCGCAAGAACTGGTCATCCTTCATGCTGTTCAACTGCGAGCATCCTTCGTCGAAGAAGCTGACTCCCGAGCTCGTCAACAAGGAGAGCGGCGCCTACCTGCACCGCATGCAATGGGCCGCCGACAACGAGATCGGCGAGATCCCCTACACCTGGAATTTCCTCGAAGGCTGGTACGAGAAATTCAAGACCGGCACGCCCAACGCCGTGCATTACACCCGCGGCGGGCCGTGGTTCGAGAACTGGCAGGACGTCGACTACGGTGCAGAGTGGCGCGCCGAGCGCGACGAAATGGAAAGCCGCGCCGGCGGCAAGCGTCAGGCTGCTCGCTAATTGCCGAGATAATGACGTAGCGCGCGCTGGTACATGACCTCGCGCGAATGCTCGGCGGCGATGCGCTGTCGCGCCGCATCAAGCTGATCCTGACCGGGACGATTTGTCATCGCCGCACGCATCGCGCCGGCGAGCGCAGCGGCGTCTTTCGGCGGCACCAGCGTGACCGTCTCCACCCCGCGCGCGACTTCCGGAATGCCGCCGACCGGGCACGTTATCACCGGCAGCCCGCTCGCAATCGCCTGCAGCAGTGCCTGCGGTACACCCTCATTCGCGTAAGACGGCAATACGAACACATCGAATGCGCGCAGATATGGCGCGACGTCGGACTGGCGGCCGGCGAGCGTCACCCGCCCAGCAATGCCAAGCGCGGCAATTTGCTTGTCGATGTTCTGCTGCTGCGGGCCATCGCCGACAATGATGAGTTGCGCTCTCGTATCGCCGAGCTGCGCCAGCGCATCGAGCAGAATTGAATGCCCCTTCCACGAGCGCAGCGTCGCCACGATGCCGAACAGAAACTTGTCCGGCGGCAGGCCGAGCGCCGCCCGCGCCGCGGTCTTGTCGCCCGGCTTGAAGACATCGGCATCGATGCCGGTCGGCACCGCGGCCAACCGTTCGCGCTTAACAAATCCGTCACGCGCCAGGTCTTCGACAATCGCCTCGCCGGTCGTCATCACAAAATCGGCGCCGCGATTATAGACCCAGCGCGACGCGAGATTGCGCGGCACCGCAGCGCTGAGGTGCCGGGTGCGCACGATCCGCGGGCATGGCACAAGGCGCAGGCGCGCCAGCGCAACCAGCCAGGCATCCAGCGATGAATGCGTGTTGACGACGTCGGGCTCCCATTCGCGCAGGAAGCGGCGCACCGCCACCACACTCTTCACATTGCGGCGGCTGAGCGGGAGCAGCGTCACCGGAATGCCGTAGCGCGGCGCATTGGCGGCGATTTCGCTGCCCGCATTGGCCGCCACCATCACTTCGTGCCCATGCGCGCGGAATGTCTGCGCCTCGGTGAGAATGCGGATCTCCTGCCCGCCCCAGCCCATCGACGCTTCGGTATGCAGAATGCGCAGCTTCTTCTCGGCGCTCATGCCAGTTCCTGGTAGAGCGAGAGCCAGCGCTTGGTTGCGTCGTTGAGATCAAAGCGCGGCGCCAGCGCGAGCGCGGCCGCCGACATCGCGTCGCGTTTCGCGGCCGCTTCTTTGAGCCCGGCCGCGATGGAATCCGGGCTTCGCGTCACGACCACGCCGGCGCCATTCGCGGCGACATGGTCGGCAATCCCGGTATCGGCGGTCGTTACAATCGGGAGGCCACAGGCCAGCGCTTCAAGCGCGGCATTCGGCATCGGATCGTACAGTGAGGGCAGCGCGAACACATCCGCAGCCTGATAGATCGTCAGCGATCCTTCAATGCCGCCCAGCACCTGCACGCGGTCTGACAGGCCAAGCGTCTCCACGCGCCGCCGCAGCGCTTCAAGCTTGCGATCGCGTCCTGCGATCAGGGCGCGCAAGTGGCCGCAGGCCGGTAATGCCAAGGCCTCAACCAACTGAAACACGCCCTTGCGCTCAAAGCCGGAGCCGACGAAAGCCACCACCGGCGCATCATCCGGGATGCCGAACTGCAGCCGCGCCGCCGCCCGCTCCTCGGCGGAGGGCTGGCGGTAGGTGTGCAAGTCCACGCCATTCTCGATCACACGGATGCGGCTTGCCGGCACGCCGAGCCAATCCGCGATCTCACGGGCGACCAGCGCGCTGTTGGCCACAAACATCATGCCGGTTTCGCGCGCCATGCGCTTCTCGGTGTCCATCACCAGATTGTGCATGGCGTCGAACCGCATCAGCCCCGCGCGCCAGCGGCCGCGTTCGGCGCTCTGGCGCTTCACCCATGCGGCATGCACGCCGTCGCCGGCGCGGAAAATATCCGCCGTCAGCAGCCGCTCATGCGTCTGCACCAGGTCGAAGTTCTCGCGGCCGATAATGATGGCGACGTTGCGCTGGAAATTCTGCAGCGCACCGTGACGCGTGAGGCCTCGCGATGGAACGGTGACGTGCTCGAGCAGGGACTCGCCCGCGCCCTGCCACTGCTCGGAGACGATGTTGACCTTGACGCCCTGCCGCGCGAGCGCCGCCGCGGTGGTCTGGATGAAGCGCTCGGCGCCACCGAAGTGCGCATAGCGTCTGCGGACGATCGCAAGCCTCACTCTGGGCGCTCCCAGCCCGCGGCAAGATAGCGCCAGAATGTCTCCTGCGACTTGGAGATCGCGGCCACGAAGCCACGGCCGCCGTCGAGAAAGCCTGCCTGTACGATGTAGTGCTTGAGAAACGCGGCGTGGCTGCGCCACAGCGCGGTGGGAAGCCCGCCCCGCGCGCCACGCTCGCGGCGCACTTGCGCGGACAGCATTGCGTAGCGGCGCTGCTTCGCGAGCACGTCGTCGATGGTGCGGTAGCTCATGTGCAGCATGTCGTTCCTGAGATCGCCAATGCTGCCGGAGACCTCAAGCGACTCGTGGACGACATCGGTGCTGAACCGGGCGCGGTCGCGCCGCGCCAGCCGGACGATGCGATCGGGATACCAGCCACCATGGCTGAGAAAACGGCCGAGAAAGTAGGCCTTGCGGTTGATGCGATAGCCGGCGTGCCGCCCGCTTCCAATCGCTTCACTAATCTCGCGCGCCAGTGCTTCCGGCACGCGCTCGTCGGCGTCGATCGACAACACCCAGGCTCCGCGCGCACTGTCGAGCGCGATCTGCTTTTGCGGCCCGAAGCCGGAAAAATTCGGCGTGCGCACCACGCGAGCACCCGCGCGCTCGGCCAGCGCGGCGGTATCGTCGCTGCTGGCATGATCGACCACGACGATCTCGTCGCAAAACGAGAGCGAGGCGAGGCAGTCCGGCAGATTGGCCGCCTCGTTATGAGTAATGACAATGGCGCTGAGCTTTGGCCCCGCAGCCGCGCCTTTCACTTCAAGGTTTGTTGCCGCGTCGGTCATGAAGTGATGGCGCACCAGTACAGACGAAACTGATAACTACGTTTCCGCCGCGTAAGACCCGGACGCCGAATGCATTTCCCGGGTGGAACCGAGCATTCCTACATCACCGCCGGCGATCCATCCAACCCCGCCCTGATCCTGCCCTTCGCCGGGGCATTTCCTGCCAGAGAGGAACGCGAACCAGCACTCCTTCATGATGGAGTTCATCAAGCGAACGTAGGACAAATTCACGCCACTTCCGTAAGAGAATGCCCTGCGAGCTTATCGGAGGGCCTTTCAGGGCGCGGGCGCCAGGGGGTGAAATGGAGGGCAGCGTGAAATCGCCGACAGTAAGAGTTATGGCCGCGGCCGATGAAGATCTGGCGGTCGAAACGATCGTGCTGGCGTTTGCAGCGGATCCTATGGCGCGATGGACCTGGCCGCATGCACACCAGTACCTTGCGGCCATGCCGCGAATGATCCGCGCGTTCGGGGGCAGGGCATTCTCTAACGGAAGCGCCTTTTGCACCGACGGCTACGCCGGGACGGCGCTGTGGCTGTCGCCCGGGGTGCATCCCGACGAGGAAGGGCTTGGTGCGGTGCTCGAGAGCACGGTTGCGCCCTCTCTTGCCCCCGAAACCGCGGCCATATTCGAGCAGATGGCCACGTACCACCCGACCGAACCGCATTGGTACCTGCCCCTGATCGGCGTCGACCCGGCGCATCAAGGCGAAGGTCACGGCGACGCCTTGATGGCGTACGCACTCGCGCAGTGCGATCGCGATCACGCGCCGGCCTATTTGGAATCCTCGAACCCGCGCAACATTCCGTTCTACCGGCGCCACGGCTTCGAACCGCTCGGCGCGATCCAGGTCGGTTCGTCGCCGACGCTCGTCCCGATGCTGCGGCGACCGCGTTGAGCAGCGAATGCGGAAATAGAGAAGAGAATGGCGCGCCCGAAGAGATTCGAACTCCTGACCCCCAAATTCGTAGTCTGGTGCTCTATCCAGCTGAGCTACGGGCGCTAATGCCTCCGCCGGTATCGGCGCGGGACGAGGCATAGCTATAGTTTTGCATTTGTATTGGCAAGGCTGCGCGATCAAGCCGGGTGCGGCGCGTCACAGCAGCAATGAGACCGGGAACCAGCGCGGCCGCGCTAACCAAAAACGTTCGGCCCGCGCGGCTGGCGGCGAGCTTCGACACCATCGCGGCAAGCCGGATCGGCTTTGCAGTCAGCGCACGTGCGGCATCGAGGTAAACGGCCGGCGGCTGACCGGTAACAATGTGCTCCGCCGCGAGCGCGCCGGACGCCACCGCGATCGCCATCCCGTCGCCGGTGAATGGCGGAATATGCGCGAGCCGGTCGCCGACGCGATAGGCCGCCGGTTCGCTCTCGTCATGGATATGGCCGCCATCGGGACAGACCACGGCAAGCGGCTTGTCGAATTGCGGCTCCGCGCCTTCGAGACGGGCGCCGAGTTGCGCATGCGCCGCCGCGAGATGATCGCGCAGCGCCGGCCAGCCCGGGCCCGAGTTGCGCCGCCTGCTCGCGCGCCATGACGAGGCACAGATTGGCGACGCCATCCTCGACCAGTTCGAGCCCGACATAGGCGCGATCGAGCATGAACAGCTCGACCCGGCGCGCGAGAGTGGACGCGCGGTCGGCGGGCAATCGCAGATGCATCTTCAGCCCGACCAGCGAGCCGTCGCGGCTGTCGGAGACACCGCGCAGGCCGTGCTTGCCGGTCGCGAGGATCAAGTGGCGCGCCTGCAGGTTTGCTCCGTCGTCACAGCGTATCGACCAGCCATCGTTCTCCCGGGTCACGGCCTGCACCGAGACGCCGAGCTTGAGCTGTGCGCCGGCTTGCTGTGCGCGATCGAGCAACGCCGCATCGAACTGTTTTCGCGACAGCGAAAGCGCACGAAACGGCAGCGACGCGCTTGCCGCGCGCTTGCCGGCATGAATTGACACGCTATCGATCGGGACGGCGCCCTGCGCGCCGAGATCGATGCCCAGCCGCCTGACGATGTCCTGCGTCTCGATGCTGAGGAATTCGCCGCAGACCTTGTGATGCGGCTCCGCATGGCGCTCAACGAGAAGCGCCTCGCGCCCCGCCGCCGCCAGCCGAATGGCCGCCGCCGCGCCCGCCGGCCCTCCCCCGACAATGATCGTCTCGACGCTTCTCATTTGACGCGCCCGATGCCGAAGCGAAACATGAACCAGCGCAGGTCGACCGCATTGCGCGGAATTCCGGCCGCCGCGATCCGCTGCTCCCATTCTTCCCGCGTCAGCGACCGTGCCACCGAAATGCGGCCGTCATTGACGACGACAGGGTGCACCCGCATCAGCCAGCCGGACAGCGCGATAAAATGATACGGCACGCGGCTGCGCTGCAGGTCGTAAATGAACCAGCCGCGGCGCGCGGTCATTTCCATCCAGCGCAGGAACCGCTCGATTTCGGCGTCCGTCATGTGATGAGTGACGAGGCTCGACATAATGAAATCGATCGGCTCCGACGGCTTGAGAGCGAACACGTCGCCGACGCGATATTCGATATCGTCTCCGCTCGGCGTCGCCTGCCGCGCCACCGCGATGACGTCCGGGCTCAGATCCATGCCGATCAGCCTGATCGAAAGGCCGCGCCTTACGGCAAACCGGCGCACCGCGCGCAGCAGATCGCCGTAGCCGCAGCCGACATCGAGCAGCGTGACCACCTGCCCGCTCGGCACGTCGCGCATCACGCGCTTGAGCCACGACAGCGCCGGCCAATGGCCGAACATCGCGCCGTTGAAGCGCGCCAGATCGCGCAGGATCGCCGTCAGCTCATCGTGCGACAGCTTGGCGTCATCGAGGAATTCCGGCCCGGCGCTGCGCCGCGCGGCGCGAAACTGCGGCCTTGGGCCGGCATAGCTCATGAAGGCGTGCGGAACAGCATGGTTTCCGCGGTCAGCCCCGGGCCGAACGACATGGCGCAGCCGCGCAGGCCACGTTGCGCCGAGGCGAGCAGCCGCTCGATCACGAACATCACGGTCGCCGACGACATGTTGCCGTAGCGCCGCAGCACCTCGCGCGAATGCAACAGTGCATCCGGAGTGAGGTTGAACGCCGCGCTCAACCGCGTCGAGCACGGTACGGCCGCCGGGATGGACCGCCCACAGGCCGATGTCGCGGCGGCGCCGCGCCGGCCAGTATCTCGTTTGCGCTGTCACGCAGCGCCGAGTGAATTGTGCCCGGCACCTGGCCCGACAGAACCATGTCGAAGCCGAAGCCGCCGATATTCCAGGTGATCATGCCGCTGGTGTTCGGCACCAGCACGGCGCGGAAGCTGTCGAGCGCGATGCCTTGCGGCTCCGCGGTGACGAGCGCTGCCGCGCAGCCATCGGCGAACAGCAGAAATGACAGGAGCTGCTCGAGCTTGGTGGTTTCCTGAAGATGCAGTGTGCAGAGCTCGAGATTGAGCACGAGCACGCGCGACGCCGGCTCCGAGCGCACGATATGGCGCGCGAGCTTCGAGCGCATTGATCGCCGCATAGCAGCCCATGAAGCCGATCATGGTGCGCTCGACGCTGCTCGGCAGGTTGCAGCGCTCGACCAGTTCGAAATCGAGTCCCGGCGCCGAGAACCCGGTGCAGCAGGTGATCAAGAGATGGGTGATACGTTCGGACTCGCTGCCGAGATTGAGCCGCTTGACGGCCTGCTCGGCGAGCGCCGGCGAGAAGCGCTCGAACAGGCGCATGCGCGCCGCCGTGTCGGGAAACTTGCCGCGGACATAAAAGTCGTGGGCGTTGACCGCATTGCCTTCCGGGTCTTCGCCGTCCGCCATCACCGAGTAGCGTTGCTCGATGCCCGATAGCGATGCCATGCGCTTGAACAATGCGACCCGGCGGTTATCCGGAAACAGCGAGTAGGCGAACTCCTGAAACGCGTGGTGCACCTCGAACGGCGGCACGGCGGTCGCAATGCGATTGATGTAGGCCTCTGTCAAACAAAGCCCTCCGTCCGCCCCTGATGAGTAAACCCCGGGTGCGGCGATAAGTCCCGTAAACTTTCCGGAATTACGCGGTGGCGCGGCTGTCGCGGCGCTGTTCGAGGCTGACCGCCAGATCGGGGATCGTGATCTTGAACGTAGCGCCGATCGTGCCTTCGACCAGCTTGATATCCCCGCCATGGGCGCGGGCCAGTTCCGCGGCGATGGCAAGGCCGAGGCCCGAACCACCGGGCCGGGTCGAGCCCTGGAATGCCTCGAACAGATGCGCGCGGGCTTTTTCGGCAATGCCCGGTCCGGTGTCGGACACTTCGATCACGACCACTGCAGCCTTCGCGCCGTCCGGTGATGCGGATCTGATCGCGCGCCGGGTCTTTGGCGCCGCGCGCTTCCAGCGCCTGCCTCGAATTGCGCGTCACATTCAGCAGGATGCGGAACAGCTGATCGTGGTCGGCCTCGAGCGTGAGGCCGCGCTCCACCGCGACGATCCAGCGGATCGGCACATCGAGGCCAAGCCCCAGCGCCTCGTGGACTTCCTCGATCACCGGCTCGAGCGGGATCATCTTGCGGTCGGGCGGCAGCTCCTGCGCCCTGCCGTAGGACAAAGTCGACTGGCAGAATGCGATCGCACGTTCGAGCGTGTGCATCAGCTTCGGCGCGAAGCGTTGCACTTTCGGGTCCGACGAGGTCGAGAGCTGGTCGGAGAACAGTTGCGCCGCGGCAAGCAGATTGCGCAGGTCGTGATTGATCTTTGACACCGCGAGACCGAGCGCCGCCAGCCGCCGTTGCTGCTGCAGCATCGAGGCGAGATCGCGCTGCATGGTGGCGAGCTCGTTCTCCGCCATGCCCATCTCGTCGTCGCGGCGGCTTGGCCGGATGATGCGCGCGGGATTTTCCGGGTCGTCGCGGAACGACATCATATTGGCGGTGATGCGCCGCATCGGGCGCACCAGCAGGTAGTGCAGCGCGAAGAACAGCAACATCGCGGTGATGACGCAGATCAACAGCGATACGAAGAGAATGTTTCCCGAGAAACGCAGCATCGCTGCGCGCAAAGGCGCCTCGTCCAAGACGATTTCGACGAAGTCGCCTCCCATCGGGGCCGGGCCGAGCACGCGCATGACGTCGGTGGGAGACGTCCAGAACAACGTCTCGAAGGCGTCGCGCACCGCGCGCCACCACGACATGTCGCGCATGTCGATGTTGTGGTTGATGGCGGTCGGCATGTCGGCTGCCGCCAGGAGGCGGCGCTGGTCGCCCATCTTCATCGCGACGGCGCGCGCACCGACACTGTTGAGAATCTGCTTGGCGAGACTTTCCGGCACCATGCCGCTCGGCGCGGCGTCGAGCACCAGAGCGGCGGTATGCGCCGAGGCGAGACGATCGTTGAGCCAGGTCATGCGGAAGATGGCGACCGCGGGCACGTAAATCAGAATTTCCGCCGCCATGACGAACAGGACGGTCAATACCAGGAGCTTGCCGGACAGACCGACATGCAGCCGGTACTTGTGCGGCGCTGGCGACGGCGGCGTTTCAGATTGAGCCAAGGCGCAATCTCTGTTTGAACCTAGCGACCGGGAAGATGTGACGCGGGTCAGAGTGCGTCAAACAACGGCCCCCTAAAAGACCAGTTTGACGCGGATTTGCGGCGGTTTTGAGCCTTCGCCGCATTGACGGCCCGGACACCCCCGTCTATAAGCCGCGCCATCGCGCCCCGGATTGCATCCGCCTTTTGGCGGGTTCGAAGGGCCGGACCAAATCCCCTCGCCACGGTGCGATCAGCGGAGAACTTGTCGTGAAGCGGACTTATCAACCGAGCAAATTGGTGCGCAAGCGCCGTCACGGTTTCCGCGCCCGCATGGGCACCAAAGGCGGTCGCAAGGTGGTCGCGGCGCGTCGCCGTCGCGGACGCAAGCGGCTGAGCGCCTGATCCGGCAAAAGTGCCGGATCGTTCCGAGTCAAACAGATCAATGGAACGCTTGAAGCGCCGCGCCGACTTCCTGGCGGCTGCGTCCGGCAGCAAGGCACCTGCGGCGGGATTCCTGCTGCAAGCGAAGGTGCGAGACCACGGTCAGCCGGTGCGCGTCGGCTTTACCGTCTCCAAGCGATCCGGCAATGCGGTCGAGCGGAACCGGATCCGCCGCCGGCTGCGTGAGATCGTGCGGCTCACCGGACCGTCGGACATGCAGGCCGGGCATGACTATGTGCTGATCGGACGGCGCGATGCGCTCACCCTTCCGTTCAGCAAAATGACCACCGAATTTTCGCGCGCGCTCAAGCGCGTGCACGCCGGCTCCAAAGCGGCTAGGACGTAACGATGACCGATCAGAAAAATACGATCCTTGCCATTGTTCTCTCGGCGATAGTGCTGATCGGATGGCAGTTCTTCTTTGCGGGCCCTCAGCTCGAGAAGCAGCAGCAGCAGACGCAGCAGCAACAGCAGGCGCAGCGGCAGGCCCCGGCCCCGCAGCAGGCGCCCGCGACGCCGGTAACGCCGGGTCAGGCGATCGGCACCCCGGGCACCGGCCCGGCCGCACCGGGCGTCCCCGGCACGGCGCCCACCTCCGCGATGACCCGCGGACAGGCGCTCGCCGTCGCGCCGCGCGTCCCGATCCAGACCCCCAGCATCTCCGGCTCGATCTCGCTCAAGGGCGGCCGCATCGACGACGTCGCGCTGGTGAAATTCCGCGAGACCGTCAACCCGAACTCGCCGCCGATCTTCCTGCTGTCGCCGACCGGCACCGGCGATCCGTTCTACGCCGAGTTCGGCTGGGCCGCCGGCGCCGGCGTCACCGTGAAGCTGCCCGACGCCAACACGGTGTGGACGCAGCAGGGCGCAGGCACGCTCACCGCCGACAAGCCAGTCACCCTCACCTGGGACAATGGCGAAGGTCTCACCTTCCGCCGCATCATCAGCGTCGACGCCAACGCGCTCTTCACCGTCAAGGATGAGGCCGCCAACACCGGCTCCGCGCCCGTTACGCTTCATCCCTACGCGCTGATCAGGCGTCACGGCACGCCACCGACGCTCGGCTACGCGGTCCTTCACGAAGGGCCGGTGGGCGTCATGGGAGAGAAATGCCTGCGGCAGGGCGGCTTCAGCATTTTCCTTGAATGCCACCAGGAAAGTTACGCCCACCTGGAAGAAAAGAAGTCGATCGGGTTCAACGTAAAGAACGCATGGTTTGGTTTCACCGACAAATATTGGTCGGCGATTCTCCTGCCGGACACCACGGTTGACCTGGACGCCCATTTCCGCGCCGACGTCGTCGGCACGGCAAAAACGTATCAAGCCGACTACTTGCTCAAGTCCGTCGTGATCGCTCCCGGCGCAACCGGCAGTGCAGAGGCCCGTCTTTTTGCCGGACCACGCGAGACCGGACCGTCGACAATTATGACAAGGCACTCGGTCTCAATCGCTTCGAGTTGCTGATCGACTGGGGCTACCTCTACTTCATCACCAAGCCGATGTTTTTCGCCCTGGATTGGCTTTTCCATCTGCTCGGCAATTTCGGCCTGGCGATCCTCGCCGTCACCGTCATCATCAAGATCGCGTTCTTCCCGCTCGCCAACAAATCCTACGCCTCGATGGCGAAGATGAAGGCGGTGCAGCCGCAGATGATGGCGCTGCGCGAGCGCTTCAAGGACGACAAGCAGAAGCAGCAGACCGAGCTGATGGAGCTCTACAAGCGCGAGAAGATCAATCCGCTCGCCGGCTGCCTGCCGATCCTGGTGCAGATCCCGGTGTTCTTTGCGCTCTACAAGGTGCTGTTCGTCACCATCGAGATGCGCCACGCGCCGTTCTTCGGCTGGATCAAGGACCTCTCGGCGGCCGACCCGACCAATCTGTTCAATCTGTTCGGGCTGATCCCGTTCGACCCGACCGTGATCCCGGTGCTGGGGCCGTTCCTGCACATGGGCATCTGGCCGATGCTCATGGGCGTGACGATGTGGGCGCAGATGAAGCTCAACCCGTCGCCGCCCGACCCGACCCAGAAGATGATCTTCGACTGGATGCCGCTGATCTTCACCTTCATGCTGGCGACCTTCCCGGCCGGCCTGGTGATCTACTGGGCCTGGAACAACCTGCTGTCAGTCGCGCAGCAGTCGCTCATCATGAAGAAGCACGGCGCCAAGATCGAGCTGTGGGACAACGTCAAAGAGATGTTCGGGAAGAAGAAGACCGAGGGGTCGTAGGGCCCTCACAATCCGTGGGCGCTATCACCTGCGTTGCTCACCATGACAATATAGCTTTATGCGGCATATCCCTTCCGTTCTCGGAATGGCAGCCTTCGCTGCTGTCTGTTACCTCCTGTCTGTTGTCACTTTGGCGGGATGGCAGCTATTTGGAGCGATCGCAGCGCTGGTTATTCTTTATGCACTCACGATGAGTTGGTACATTTGGACGACCCGATAAAGCTTAAGCGTTAGGCCCGAAAAGCTCGCGAACCGCCGAGGCTTCAAGTCAGCACAAGCTCTAACGCGACTAAATGCCGAGGAGTTTAAGCGAAATGACAAATGTCGGAATAGTCTCTCAAGTTGGCGAAACGATTGCTGAATTGGTTCGCTGGTTGCTCAACATCGAGCCGTCATTTGCTTTCCTGTTGTCTCTGCCCCTCGTGGTGGGCTTCGCCGGCCTTGTCGCCGAGCACTTCAGGCGGCGACAGTCCGCGACGGAGAAGACCCGGTGACGGCGTCGATTACTCTTTAGTGCAGCTGCGAACGCAATCCGCGTCTGGTCCGGCGCACTAAAAATGGGCCAGCGGTAACGGTGAGCAATAGAGCCGCGGCTACGAAATTGACCATCCCAGCGAGTATGCGGTCGATGGCGCCAAGATCGATCGCGCTATAGCGCGTCAAACGCCGACGAGCGCGAGCGCGCCAGCAAGATGCCAATCCATTCAAGAATGTCGAACGATGTCTTCGCCGCCTCGCGCAAAAGTCGGTCGCGATCACTGCGTCCGTACGGGCGCAAATCCGGATAAAGTACATTTTCAACTTGCTTTTCTGAGATCTTCGATCATCGACTTCGCAATCACAGGTAAGACAGGACCAGATACGCCGCGAGTAT
The DNA here is from genome assembly GCA_963847325.1 of uncultured Alphaproteobacteria bacterium. Classification (GTDB taxonomy): domain Bacteria; phylum Pseudomonadota; class Alphaproteobacteria; order Rhizobiales; family Xanthobacteraceae; genus Pseudolabrys. Next base: position 136,405 of record CAWJZD010000008.1, on the reverse strand, counting down.
CACGGTGGTCCAAAACGCCATGATGCCGGTCGGCCATGTGCGCGCCAGAATGCCGTGGGGGGCATGGTAACGCTCGACGGTGCCCGCCAGCTGGCGGGCCGCGTTCGATCCCCGCGCGGCGGCAGCGTCCCAGACCAGCGATGCCCAGCGCCCGAGCGTCAGCGCAACATCGCGGCCGAGCCTCCGGTAGACCCAGTCGAAGTCGAGATTGGTCGAGCGCAGTTCGGGCGGATAGATGCCGGTTCGCATCAGCAGCGTGAAGGCCAGCGCCGAGAGGAACAGCAACTGCACCTGGGCGACGACGTGGTCGAGGCTGTAGGGATGGAAATCGACCTTGAACGGCAGGAGGGAATAGAACAATCCCGGGAAGCAGCCGATGCCGATGCAAAGCGCGGCCGCGATCGCCATTGCGGCCAGCATGTGGGCCGGCGCCTCCTGGCAGCGCTTTCCGGAATCGTGCGCGAAGAACGCGAAGTACGGAATCTTGATGCCGGCGTGGTGGAACACGCCGGCGCTGGCAAACAGCAACACGAGCCAGGTCCAGAAATATCCCTGCTCCATGGCCGCCGCGATCACCATCGATTTGGTGACGAAGCCGCTGAACAGCGGAAACGCCGAGATCGACGCCGCGCCGACGAGGCAGAAGCCGGCGGTCCACGGCATCGACTTGTAGAGGCCGCCGAGTTCGGAGCCCTTGACGGTGCCGACGCGGAAAAGAACGGCGCCCATGGACATGAACAACAGCCCCTTGAACAGGATATCGGCGAAGGCGTGGGCCACCGCGCCGTTGAGAGCGAGCTCGGTGCCGAGCCCGATCCCGACCACCATGAAGCCGAGCTGGTTGTTGAGGCTGTAGGCCAGCACGCGCCGCAGATCGTTCTCGATCACCGCGTAGAAGATCGGAAAGGCGGTCATCGCGGCGCCGATCGGCACCAGAATCTCCGTGCCGGCAAAGCCGCGCGCCAGCGCGTAGACGGCGACCTTGGTGGTGAACGAGGACAGCAACACCGTGCCGGAGACTGTGGCCTCCGGATAGGCATCCTGCAGCCAGTTGTGCAGCAGCGGAAACGCGCACTTGATGCCGAACGCGAGAAAGATGAGGGCCGCCGCCCGGCGAAGCCAGCGCCATCGCCTGAAATGCAAGCGAGCCGGTCTGCCGGTAGTGGATCAAAATCCCGGCAAGCAGCAGCACGCCCGAGCCGACCTGGACCACGAGATAGCGCATGCCGGCGCGATAGGACCGCTCGTTGCGTGACGCCCAGATCAGGAACACCGACGCGACCGCGATGCCTTCCCAAAAGATAAACAGCGTCACCAGATCGCCGGCGAACACGGCGCCGATCGCGCTGCCTGCGTAAATCTGAGCCGCCGAGTGCTGGACGGTGTCGCGCACATGGAGCGCGTAGAGGCCGCCAAGAAACGCAGCGACCAGGAACACATAGCCGAACAGCAGGCTCAGCTTGTCGACGCGCAGCGTGACGAGCGGCAGGCCCATGATCTGCAGCTGCCAAACTCGCCATGCGGCAAGTTCAGAAGAAGAGCAAAGGCCACAACCGGCAGAACAATCATCGGCAGTGCGCCGCAGGCGCGCCGGCAGCAGCGGCGTGAGCAAGCCGCCCAGGATCAGAATGAAGCCGGGCGAAAGCTCAGCGATCATAGTAGTTCTCGGGGCGCATCAGGACGCGCCGCAATTGCTTGGCGATCAGGACGAGAGCAACGCAGGCCACAAAGCCGAAAATCCCGTAGAAGCCATAGATATGCTCGATCGCGAACGGCCCGTGCTTGGGCACAAACCCGTCGATCGCAGCAACAGTGCGCAGACGACATAAAAGCCATAGACCAGCCGATCCACATTGCGCGGATTGTCCAGCCAGTAAGTTCGTCTCCTGCGATTGACGTTTGTTTGCCATGTGGACCTCTACCGCAGATTCCCGCCAGCAGCATCTCGATTCGCCCGGCGAAAAAGAACAAGAGCACGCAAAGAAACGCGGTGACGGTCAGCGCAATCAGGCACGCGATCGGCGCTTCTTCGATCGCGACCTTGCGCCTGGACGAGGCGCCCGGCGGAGGAAGAAAAAATCCGCGGGCCACGATCGGCAGAAGGTATCCCACGCTCAGCAGCGAACTCAGCATGAGAACGCCGACAACGGCGACATGACCCGCATCGAGCGCGCCAAGCGCGAGCGCCCATTTGCTCCAGGTTCCCTCCGAGCGGCGGCAGCCCGATGATGCTGAGTGAAGCAACGAAAAATGCCACCATCGTGATGGGCATGCGGCGGCCGATCCCGCTCATCTGGCTGACCTCGGTCAGATGATGCGCGGTGTAAATCGCACCGGCGCAGAAGAACAAGGTGATCTTTCCGGCGGCGTGCATGGCGATCTGAAGCCCGCTGCCGATCACGCTGGTTGACGTCGCAAGCGCGGCGCCGACCACGACGTAAGCAAGCTGGCTGATCGTCGAATAAGCAAGCCTCGCCTTCAAATTGTCGCGGGAGAGCGCAATCAACGAGGCCGCAAGAATGGTCGCCGAGGCCACGAAAATCAGCCACTCGTTGGCGCCGCTCGAGGTGAGCGTCTCGAGGCCGAAAACGTAAACGACCACTTTGACCACCGCGAACACGCCTGCCTTGACGACGGCAACCGCGTGCAGCAGCGCGCTGACCGGCGTCGGCGCGACCATCGCCGCCGGCAGCCAGAAATGCAGCGGCATCAGCGCCGCCTTGCCGATGCCGAAGACGTAGAGCGCAAGCAGAATGCTGATGAACGGTGCAGAGGCCTTGCCGCCGAGAATCCCGCCGGGGGTGAAATCGAGCGTGCCCGCCGTGACCCAGGTCGCGATGATCGCCGGCAGAAACAGCACAAGGGACGTGCCGAGCAACAGCACGATGTAGATGCGCCCGGCGCGAATTGCTTCCGCGTTCGCCTTGTGGGTCACCAGCGGATAGGTCGAGATCGTCAGCGCTTCATAGAACAGGAACAACGTGAACAGGTTTTTTGCGAAGGCGATCCCGATCGTGCTGCCGAGCGCAACCGCAAAGCAGACATAAAAGACAGTCTGTCGCGGTTCATTGTTGGCGCGCATGTAGCCGATCGAATAGATCGAATTGACGATCCACAGCGACGAGGCGACCAGGGCAAACAGCATGCCCAGCGGCTCGACCTGGAAAGCGAGCTCAAGACCGGGGACGACTGTGACAAGGTTTACTTCCGGCCGTTCGCCGTTGAGCACCGGCACCAGCAACGTGAATGCGAAGAGGCACAATAAACCTGCGGTCGCCAGCGTCACCGCCTCGCGCAGGTTCGGCCGATCGTGAAAGAACGGAATGATCAGCGCGCCGATGAACGGCGTGAGCACCGCGGCGAGAACGAGGCTTTCGGGCGAGGCGAGCGCGTTCATCGCAACGCTCCAATCAGCGCCTTGGCGGTCTCGCCGGCAATCGTCGCGGTCCACTCGGTATCAATGCCGAAATAGATTGTGGCGGCTGCGAGCGCGATGATCGGGACAAGCATGGAGAGCGGCGGATCGCTCGCTGTCGCAAGGCCGCGTGCCGGTTGGCGCAGCCAAACCAACTCTGCGACCCGGCCGACATAGACGAGAGCAATCAGCGAGCTTCCGACAATGAGGAACACGAGGGGCCACCAGCCCTTATCGAGCGCCCCGATGATGAGATACCACTTGGAGATAAAGCCGACCGTGCCCGGGGTGCCGATCAGGCCGAAGCCGGCAATCATGAACGCCGTCAGCGTCCAGGGCATCTTGCGGCCGATGCCGGCCAGATCAGAGAGCTGGACCGTGCCGACGCGGAAGAAGATAGCCCCGACCGCGAGAAACAGGGTGGCCTTCATCAGGGCATGATTGACGATGTGGACCAGCCCGCCGGTCAGCCCCGCCTGGTTTGCGAGCGCAATGCCGAGGGTGATGTATCCGATCTGGGCGACCGACGAATAGGCAAGCATGCGCTTGAGGTCGTTCTCGAACACGGCAATCGCCGAAGCGACGAACATGGCGGCAAGCGAGAGCGCGACGATGATTTCGGTGAACGGCAGATTCTCCAGGTCAATCGCAGCGCCGAAGATCGGGTAGAAGAATCGCACCAGCAGGTAGATTGCGACCTTGGTCGCGGATGCGGAGAGGAAGGCCGTCGCCCATGACGGCGCATAGGCATACGCATTGGGCAACCAGCTGTGCAGCGGAAATAACGCCAGCTTCAGGCTGATGCCCACCGTGATGAATGCCAGCGCGGCAATGATGGCGCGCGACTGGTCGCCCCAGGCCGATCCCAGGCGTTCGGCGATATCGACCATGTTGAGGCTGCCCGTCACCAGGTAGAGCAAGCCGACGCCGACCACGTAGAAGGTCGCCCCGATCGTACCCATGATCAGATATTGAAACGCGGCGAGCAGCGCGCGGCGATCGGGGCCCAGCGCGATCAGCACGTAGGTCGCGAGCGAGGAGATCTCGAGAAAAACGAAGGCGTTGAACGCGTCGCCCGTGATCGTAATGCCGAGCAGGCCGGTCAGGCACAGCAGGTACATGCAATAGAACCAGGCCCGCCGTCCCTCCTCGATCTCCCGCGCGATGGAACGGTGCGCATACGGCATCACCACCGCGCCGACGGCCGAAACCAGGACCAGAACAAAGCCGCTGAGCAAATCCACCCGGTACTCGATCCCCCATGGCGGCGGCCAGCCGCCGATATGGTAGGAAATCGGGCCGCTCGCCATGACTTGCGCCAGCATGGCCACCGCGATGAAGGGCATGACCCAGCTGACCGCCAGCGCGATTGCAAAGGCGGGACCGGGGCGGCGCAGGAACGCCGTCAGCAACGCGCCGAACAACGGGATGACGACCTGCAGGATCGGAAGATGCAGCGAGACCGCACTCATGCCTTGCGGTCGCTTTCAAAAATTTCATCCTCTTCGATCGTTCCGTACGCTTCACTGATGCGCACGACCAGCGCGAGGCCCAGCGCCAGCGTGGCCACGCCGACGACGATGGCGGTCAGGATCAGGACGTGGGGAAGCGGATTTGAGTAAACGGAAAACGCCGGATCGATGATCGGAGCCGTCCCGCCGATGATCTTTCCCGGCTCGATGTAAAGCAGATAGACCGAGGTCTGGAAGATCGACAGCCCGACCAGCTTCTTCACCATGTTTCCGCGGGCGACCACGATGTAGAGGCCGACCATCATCAGGAAGATGGTGGCCACATAATTGTAGTGATCGAAGAACGTCACCAGCGCCTGCATCAACGACCCCGTTCAACAAAGGCATAGAACAGGGCGGTCATAGTGCCCGCGACGGTGATCAGGACGCCGATCTCGACCATGAATATTCCGAGCGCGTGCCCGTGCGCCGAGTCATGGGAAAGCACGGAGTAGTCGAGATAGTTCTTGCCCAATAGAAGGCCGAGGACCCCGGTGCCTGCATAGATCAGGACCCCGAGAGGGATCATGCGCTGCACCAGCGCCGACGGCGCGATGCGTTGCGCGGCATCGAGGCCGAACGTGATGGCAAGCAGGATGACCATCGCCGCGGTGATGACGCCCGCCTGGAAGCCACCGCCCGGGCCATATTCGCCGTGGAATTGTACGTAAAGAGCAAACAACAGAATGAACGGCAGTATGAGTTTTGTGCCGATCCGAAGGATGAGATCGAGTCTCACAGCGTTTTCCCCTTATCAGGATCGCGCCGGCGCTTCCAGCGAAGCAGCAACAGCACACCAATTCCGGCGGTGAAGATCACCGTGGTTTCGCCCAGCGTGTCATAGCCGCGATAATCGGCCAGCACGGAGGTCACCGCGTTGGGCACATGGGTTTCCTTGACCGTGTCCGCGAGGTAACGCGGGGCGACATGCTTGTGAATCACCGCGTCGGCCGTGCCGAACGGCGGCAGGACGATCGTTCCCCACACCAGCATCGCTCCGGTGCCGAGCACGACGAACAACGGCACGAAGTGCGGCCGCACCGAGCGCATCTCGGTGGTCTTGATGAGATGCAGCGTTGCGAGCAGCAGCACCGTCGAGATGCCCGCGCCGACCGACGCCTCGGTCATGGCGACGTCCACGGCATCGAGCACGATCAGGACGCTTGCCATCAGGAAGCTGTAGATGCCGGCGAGGATCACAACGCCAAAAAGATCGCGCTGCCGAACGATGGCGACGGTCACCACCACAAGCAGGGTCAGCAGCGCTGCGTTGATGACGGATATTATCGCCGCACCTTTTTGGTTGCCTTGGCCGACCGGGAGCGGGACCGGCCGCGGCGATCCTCTGCCAGAAGTGGCTTCACGCCCGCGTGCAAGCACGCCTGCGCCAGCGCATGCGTGACTGCGGGGCCGGTGAAAAAGAACAGCGCCAGGAGAAACAGAAGCTTCGCGGTGACGAGGCTCAAGCCCGCCTGTAGCGACATGCCAAGGATCAAAAAGCCGACGCCCAGCGTGTCCGTGACACTGGCCGCGTGCATGCGCGTGAAGACTTCAGGCATCCGGACAAGCCCGAATGCTCCGACAATCGTGAAGAACGATCCGAGCAAAATCAGCGCCCAGCTGGCGATTTCGACAGCCAGCATCATGATTTCCGCGTCCCGTCAACGTCATGGGCGAGATTGCCATGACGAAAAAATTTCAACACCGCGAGCGTGCCGATCAGATTGAGGAGGCCATAGGTCAGCCCGATATCGAGGAACTCGGGCCGCCCGGTTAGAAAGCCGACGACCGCAAGAAGCATGATCGCAAGCGTGCCGACCGAATTGCCCGCCAGCACGCGGTCAAAGCCCGTCGGTCCTTTGATTGCGCGCGTAATTGCCAGGGCAAGCGCGACGAGAATTGCTGCAGCGGCGGCGGCGAACATTCACGCCATTCCTTCGAATTGGCTGACCCGGCGATCCATCCCGCCGCCTTCGAGGTCGCCCGCACCGTCCTTGGTCAAGGCATGGACGGTCAGCTGATTGCCGCTACATTCGACCGTGATGGTTCCCGGCGTCAGCGTTATCGAGTTCGCATAGGCTGTGATGCCGGCATTGGTTTTCTGGCTCGCGCGAACAATTGTCATGGTCGGCGAGACTGGCAGGCTCGGATGCAGGATGATCTTCGTGACCGTCCAGCCCGACTTGGCGATCTCCCAGAATAGCCAGGGAAGATAGGTGACCGCTCCCCGGAACAGCTCGAGCGGATGCCCCTCGTCGTCTGCGACGCGCATCCGCATCGCCGCCAGCACGCACAAGCCGGCAGCCGCCATACCCGCGGCGATCAGAAACGGCGTGTAGTGCCCCGATAACGCCAGCCAAAAGACGAACAGAAAGGCCGCCAGACTGACATATCTCATCGCCTCTCCCTCCAGTCCCAGGATCAGCATCGGCAAAGCCGATTAGACCCGTGGTGGACTTGGTGGTGTGATTAAGCCGACGTTTTTATTAGCCTGAGGTCCCCGACACCGGCCAATACACTTTGGCTCGGATTAGGGCTGCAGCGACAAAATGACAACCCGAGCAGGCGCACGTCGGCATCGACGAGCCGCTCAGCTTGGTAGTGTCTCAGTTTAAATTTCCGCAACAGGTGGAAGCGGCCTTCCCGGGCGCCCAGGATCGAGGGAGAGGTGCGGATTTAGCGTGGTGACGGCTTTGGTCCACGCAAAGTCATAGGGCAGAAACGCGAGGTAAATCGCGATTAGTCCGCCTGCCAGCAGATCGACAGTTAAGACCACAATCGTCGTTGTCGCCACCAGCACCGTATAAGGAAATAAATACCAGTACGCCCAGTCGAGGCGCCTGCGGCGGAACAAAAGGTAATTCCAGACGCCGTCGATCAGCATCACAGCTATTATCATCACGAGCGGCACCCAACCTCGCTCTTGGGCCTGTAGCATCGCGACCGCGGCAAAGGTCATGATCACGTAGAACAGGCCACCCACGATCATCCATCCCCAATTCGGCAGTGCCCAGCGCGGTTGTTCGAGCGATGCCAAAAAGCGAAATGGTTTCGGCCCAGACAGCCACGCTTCGAGTGCGGCACAGAAGGTGACCAACATCAGCGCCACGGGCCAGGGAGAAAAAGGCATTTAGCTCCATAGCATGGACGCCGAAGACCGGTGGAAACGTCCACCCCTCGGCGATGCCATGAGACGGCTGATTTCAAACTGAGAGCCCGCCTCGATGGCGAAGATGAAGGCGGTGCAGCCGCAGATGATGGCGCTGCGCGAGCGCTAAGCTTTTTGCGTTTGGTCGCGCAATCGGACGGCGAACCGGTGCCCACTTCGCCTGATTGCGCTCCGTGACGACAAGCAGAAGCAGCAGACCGAGCTGATGGAGCTCTACAAGCGCGAGAAGATCAATCCGCTCGCCGGCTGCCTGCCGATCCTGGTGCAGATCCCGGTGTTCTTTGCGCTCTACAAGGTGCTGTTCGTCACCATCGAGATGCGCCACGCGCCGTTCTTCGGCTGGATCAAGGACCTCTCGGCGGCCGACCCGACCAATCTGTTCAATCTGTTCGGGCTGATCCCGTTCGACCCGACCGTGATCCCGGTGCTGGGGCCGTTCCTGCACATGGGCATCTGGCCGATGCTCATGGGCGTGACGATGTGGGCGCAGATGAAGCTCAACCCGTCGCCGCCCGACCCGACCCAGAAGATGATCTTCGACTGGATGCCGCTGATCTTCACCTTCATGCTGGCGACCTTCCCGGCCGGCCTGGTGATCTACTGGGCCTGGAACAACCTGCTGTCAGTCGCGCAGCAGTCGCTCATCATGAAGAAGCACGGCGCCAAGATCGAGCTGTGGGACAACGTCAAAGAGATGTTCGCGAAGAAGAAGCCGAGGGGTCGTAGCCACTCGGCCGCCGCCGCAATCAGCTCGACGCTCCACGTTGCAAGCGGTCACGCCAGTAATCCGGCTCTCTGTGAGATGGGCGACGGCCAGGACAAGTATTTCCGTATTATCGACCGCATAGATAAGGCCATACGGAAAGCGGGTGAGCCGACAGCGGCGGATGCCCTCGCCAAGTTCCTGCCATGCTGCAGGATAACGGGCGATGCGATCGGCGGCTGTCAGCACTTCGATCAGAAAGGCATCGCCCAAGCCCGGCGCTTGAACTTGATACCAACGAATAGCGTCGTCCAGTTCCGCTTCGGCAATATCAAGAAAGCGAACCTTCACGCCCGATACTTGGCTGCAATATCGCCCGAAATCTCTTGCCGACAAATCGCCCCGACGATAGGCGGCTAGCCGGTCGGCTGCCTCTTTGACCCAGAGCCGCTCGATCGCCGGATCAGGTTTATCGAGGCTGCCAAGCACCTCCTCGACCAGCGCTACCCGCTCGGTGGGGCTTAGCGTTTGCGCTTTTTGACTCAGAAGTCTTTGTCTCATCGTTCATGGGTGCAGCATATCTCATCTATTCGGCAGCTCAAACAGCAGGGTGGTCGATTTTATTCCTGAGACGGCAACGTGCGCTCCGGCGTCCATCCAAACGCACTCGCTTGCCCGGTGAAAAACCTGTGGGCTGGTCGCGGCCAGTGACGCTGTTCGGGTAGCAAAGACACACTCTCCCACCTTGAGTCATTTCCCGCGGACGATCGGGAAAACAGCTCAAGGACAACCACGATGGGCATCCCTGCCCCGCTGACGACCGAAGACTGGGCGCGCGTTCGCTACGAATACGAAAGCACCGATCGCACGATTTTCGATATCTGCGCGGAGCGCGGCATTTCCGACGGCACCTTGCGCGACCGCGTGCGGCGCTGGGGCTGGAAGCGGCGCCGGTCCGGCCCGGTGCCGCGCGAAGGGCCGCCGCCGATGGTGGTCCCGATCATCGAGATCAATGGCCTCGCGGCCCAGAACGGCGCGCAAGGCGGCGGCGACGATGCAGGTGACGATACTTGCGACGATACTTGCGAAGATGTCGAAGAGCTGCGCGCCAGCCTGAAGCCGGCAGATCGACGCCCTGATCGAGCAGGAACGGCAAGAGCGGCCGCGGCGGTATCTGGCCGCCTGGGAGGAATTTGCGGCGCAGGCGGCGAAACCTGCCGCGGTGAGGCAGATTTTTCCGAAACAAAAATCAAATCGCAAAATCGCCAAGTTGGGACACCGACAGAGTCCGCGATAGCCGACTCTGCAGGATTTTTGTGCGGTCACGAGGCGGTGACTAAAACGGTACGTGAGCCGGTCACGTCCCGCTAACTGTCTCTGTGTTGGCGGGCATTGCGTGAGCAATATCGCTCAGACCTGCGCCGCGCCAAGGCAGATTTTCGCGCCATGACCCCAGTTGAGTACCGCCGCTTTGCCGCTGATTGCGGGCGTTGGGCTTGCACCGCCAGGGACGCCACTCAGAGGGACATTCTGATGTCCCTCACATCGGTGTGGGAGGCCGCAGCGCTCCGAAAGGAGCAGCAGATCCGTCACGAGATCGAAGGCGCGACACTCGCGCAACTACTCATAGAAGCGACAACGACCTGCGCCCGATTCCGCGGGTTGTTTAACGGGCTGACGCCACCTGCCCCCAGCTTGGACGCGTCAGCCCGTTTCATTTCTGTCACGGCCGCGCTAACCGGCGGCGTTGTTGCGATGTGACCGCAACGGCGGTATCGGCGATCGCCCTTCATATCCTGATTACGACGACGCCCAGGCCCACTGAATGTCCGGGAAAGGGTGCTTTTGAGCCCATTCCTGGCCGCCGTGCTCCTAACAAAGGGAGCGCGACTGACTATATACCGAGCACAGCTTTTGATGGCCGGCGGTCAGGTATTCCTGGGCGCCGCTTTCCTTTTCTGGAGCTCGCCGTGGACAAATTTGATTACGAAGCCTTCGCCGAATTGTTTCCAACTCCCAACCGCAAAATTCCGACCAAGGTGAAATACCGCCGCTTCGAGCGCGCCGCGGACGCCATCCAATTTGCAATCGAGGAGCTTCCGGCGCCGCAATTGCTTGGGGCTTTCATCCAAATCGATGAGACCCGGCTCGGTTACAAGGATATCCGCGAGCTGTACGACAGCGCCGATTATCCGCTCAAGCGGGCGCTCAATTCAGCGGCCTGAACAGATGGATTGAATGTGCCGGTGAATTTCCCAAACATCAGCCGCAGCTACGACGCGACGCGGGGCATGGTTCGTTTTTGGGGCTATGACCGCTCGATGGAAAACTCGTTCTTTGTCGCCGTCGAAGCACTCAAGCGGATCGCTCCGGATTTGCGGCCGGACGAGACCGGCTACTTGCGCGTTTTCGACTTGAATCGCGATCTGATCTACGCGGCTGCGAACAAAGTCTATGCGCGGGGACGGCGCGGCTCATACGACATCAGTGCCACCGATTTTTGAGGCCGCAATAGTGCCGCCGGCTTGTTTCATCTCATTTTGCGGCCCCTCGCGATAAAAACGAAGAAGCCGGTTCCATCATCTCATGCGACGGCGTGTTTGCGGTGCGTGCGTGTTGCGTTTTCGGCGTGCGCTTTCCTGGCAGAAAAGGTTGCGTGGCTGACTGACACGGCCGTTCCCGCCGGACCGCTCACCGTATCGAGCTTGGCGTCGAGTTGCTTCGCCAGCGCAGTGACGATGCCGGTGCCGAGCCCGGATTTCGCCGGAGCAAACACGTCCGGCTTGCCGGCGCCGTTGTCGGCGACCGAAAGTCTCCAGTCGGTGCCGGACACGTCGAAGGTGACGGTGATCTGGCCGTCCTTGCGCTCGTCATTGAACGCGTGCTTGAGCGAATTGATGACGAGCTCGGTGGTGATCAATCCGAGGCTCTCGGCATCGCGGCGATTGAGGCTGCCGCCGTCGCAACGCACGGTCAGCGCAATGCCACGGCCCTCGCCGATCATCGAGCCGGCCAGCGCTTCGCAAAGCGTCGTGAGATAAGGCTTCACTTCGACGACATCGAGAGAGTGGGTGGCGACCGCGGTATGCAGGTGCCGCTGCACCGCGGCGACCGAGATCACCCGTTTGTGGGCATCGTGCAGATGGCGGCGCACCTCTTCCGACTCGACCGCCCTTGCCTTGAGCATGATGATGCTGGCGATGATCTGCAGGCTGTTGGCGACGCGGTGCTGCATCTCCTCGAGCAGCACGTCCTTCTGCTGCAACAGCTCGTCTTTTTCCCGCTCCAGCGTGCGCCGGCCGGTGACGTCCTCGATGCCGAGCAGGATATGGGTGCGCTTGTCGGTCTCGTAGAAGACCTGGCGTGCATTCAACAGCATGGTGCGCTCGCCGATGCCGGGAAATTCGTGCGTGACTTCGTAGTCGTCCATCACGCCCTGGTCGGGAATGATCTGTTCCAGCAGGGTGCGGAGCTTGGGAATGTCCCATTGCCCGTCGCCCAGCTCGTAAAGCAGCTTGCCCTCGGTATGTGCCGGATCGACCCTGAAGCGGCTGTAGAAGGCGCGGCTGGCGGTGATCACGCGCAGTTTCTCGTCGAGCACGAGCATGGGCTCGCGCACGGTCGCCACGATGGCGTCCGCGAAGGCGCAGGCGTTTTTGAGCGCAGTGAACTGTTTTTCGAACATGGTCTTGGCTCCCCCGCCGGACCGGCTGAACGTGGCTGCGCCGCTTTCTTGCTTGGCAGCAGGAACATAGGGACGGGCGTTCTGTCGCGGCCCTTGCGGGAACATTGGGCGCAATTTCCGGGGCAGGCTGTATAAAATTGACCAGGTCTTTTCCCGGAAGGCGGGTAGGCCTAAAATTGCCCGCAACGATTGCATCGATTTTTACATAAGCCGGGCAAGCGGTGGCGAACGCCGCGCCTCGAGAGAGCCATGAGCCGGACTGGGAAAGCACCGAAAATCGTGTTCGATCCTGCGGCGTTTCTCGCCAAAGTGGGTGAAGGCAAGACGATTTCAACATTCGGCAAGAACGAAGTCGTCTTCTCGCAGGGCGAGGCGGCCGACGCGGTCTTCTACATCCAGAAAGGCAGGATCAAGCTCACGGTCATTTCCGCACAGGGCAAGGAAGCGGTGGTTGCGATCATGGAGACCGGGCAGTTCTTCGGCGAAGGCTGCCTCAACGGCCATCCACTGCGCATGGCGACCACGACAGCGATGGAAGAGACCGTAGCCACCAAGATATCGAAAGCGGCGATGACCGCGACGCTTCACGATCAGCCGAAATTCTCCGAGCTGTTCATGGCTTATCTGCTGACCCGCAACAGCCGGATCGAAGAAGATCTGGTCGACCAGCTGTTCAACTCCAGCGAGAAGCGGCTGGCGCGCCTTCTGCTGCTGTTGGCGAATTTCGGCAAGGAAGGCACCCCGCAACCGATTCAGCCCGACATCTCTCAGGAGACGCTGGCCGAGATGATCGGCACGACGCGCTCGCGGGTCAGTTTCTTCATGAACAAATTCCGCAAGCTCGGCCTGATCAGCTACAACGGAAAAATCGAGGTGCACAGCTCGCTGCTCACCGCCGTGCTGCACGACAAGCCGGAAATCCAGGGCTAAGGGCCCGGTGCGGAGCCGGCAGGCCGCTCTGCCCATTTAGGAAACATTTCTTAAACTACAAGGCGGCATGAACGCGCGCAGCGCCGTCATTGCATGTTCGCAGAACAGAGCCATCTACCAACGGTACTGTCGTGAATATTTTATGTTTAGGAAAAAAAATGAAGACGATCATACTGGCTTTTGCAGTTTTGGCCGTCAGCAGCGCTGCTTTCGCCCAGAGTGACGGGAGTGGCCCGGTGCGGCGCGGTGACAAATGCTGGTCGGAGAGCGACCAGCGCGGCTTCGGCTTCTGGGATCGGTGCGCGGGACACGATGTCCAAGCCGAACGCAACAAGCATCATGGCCAGGACCGGAACATTCCGCAGCCAATGACAATGCCGCAAGGCGTGAAAGACGGCGGCGGTGGCGGCGGCGGCGGTGGCGGCGGCTAACGAAGCCAGAGCAACAAGCCAGCGGCTGCGCGGTAACTGTCTGCGCACCAGGATATTGTGAGCAATATTGACCAGACTCGCGGCTTGCCGCTTACGCGCTGTCTGGCAGTTCAACGGGGGTAAGGGTCCTGGTTGCCGCGTCGAATACCGCGACCTGAACAACCGGGAAGCTCACCTTCAGTTTTTCGCCGGCACTGGTCGCTTCCTCGGCCGTCTCGTATCTGGTTTTGAACTTTCCATCGACCCGCAGGAGATAGCCATCAGACGGTATCCTGTTGGCCTGCAGATTTTCCGGACGCCTTGAATTAGAGGTCATGACTGCTCCTGGGATGCTCCTACTCACATATGGTGTTGAGGAGCCTCGATTGTGAGCACCGACGAAGCGAGCAAATCCGGAACTTTCCCGCCAGTGACCGGTTCAACTCTTGGGCGATGAAAGCAAAAAATGAAAATCGCGCAGATCGCGCCCTTGGCTGAAAGCGTCCCGCCTCGGCTTTACGGAGGCACAGAACGGATAGTCTCTTACCTCACTGAAGCGCTCGTCGCCCTCGGCCACGAGGTCACGCTTTTTGCGAGCGGGGACTCCATCACCGCCGCCGAGCTGGTGCCGTGCGCTCCCGTGGCGCTTCGCCTGGACCCAAAATCCAGGACCCGATCCCCTACTACATGCTGATGCTCGATCGGCGTGCGGCGGCGCGCCGACGAGTTCGACATCCTGCACTTCCACATCGACCAATTTCACTTCCCGCTGTTTCGATCGATCGCGGGCCGCACCGTCACGACGCTGCACGGCCGCCAGGACATGCCCGACCTGCTGCCGCTCTATGTCGGCTTCGACGACATGCCGCTGGTGTCGATTTCCAACGCGCAACGCCTTGCGATTCCCAACGCCAACTTCGCCGCGACCGTGTACCACGGCCTGCCGCAAACGCTGCGGCCGCCGGCGGCGCCCGTGAAGCGCGATTACGTCGCGTTCCTCGGACGCATCTCGCCGGAAAAACGCCCCGACCGCGCCATCGCCATCGCGCGCGCGCTCGGTATTCCGCTCAAGATCGCGGCCAAGGTGGATCGCGCCGACGAGGTGTATTTCCGCACGCAGATCGAGCCGCTGCTCAAGGGCCCCGGCGTCGAGTTCATCGGCGAGATCAACGAACAGCAAAAGGCGAAATTCCTGGGCGACGCGCAGGCCCTGATATTTCCGGTGGACTGGCCGGAGCCGTTCGGCCTCTCGATGATCGAGGCCATGGCTTGCGGCACCCCGGTTTTGGGTTTCCGCTGCGGCTCGGTTCCGGAAGTCATCGAGGACGGCATAACGGGCGCGATCGTCGACACAATGGAGCAGGCAATTCTGGCGCTACCGCTGGTGACCGCGCTGGACCGCGGCAAGGTGCGGGCGCGTTTCGAGCAACGTTTTTCAGCCACACGGATGGCCAAGGATTACGTGGGCGTCTATCGCAAGTTGCTCGCGGCCTCGAAATCCGCCAACGCTCCGGAGCGCGCGCCGCTAACGCCGGAGGGCCGCGATGAAGACACCACGCCCATCCGCCTTGCTTAGGCAGGATCCCGCGACGCTCGAAGGTGATGTCCGGGAAACCCCGTTCTACGTTGCCGGCACCGAGGCATCCACCCGCCCCCGCCGCACATTGAAACACGGCGACTGTTTTGCCGTGGTCGACAGCTATGCCGACATCGGCGCAACGTCGGGCGGCCCCGACGGGCTTTTTTTTCACGACACACGTCATCTGTCGCAACTGGAGATTTCGCTCAACGGCCAGCAGCCGTTGTTGCTTGGCTCGAATGTCCGCGATGACAATTCGATCCTCACCGTCGATCTGACCAATCCGGACATTATTCTCGATCAAAACCGGATTCTGCCAAAAGACGTGCTGCACGTTGTGCGCACGCTTTTTCTATGGCGCGGCACCGCCTATCAGCGCATCCGCGTTGAGAACCATGGCGATCGGCCGTTCGATCTCCGGCTGTCATTGGCTTTTGCCAGCGACTTCGCCGACCTGTTCGAAGTGCGAGGCATGCGCCGCAAGCGGCGCGGTACCGGCAGCTCGCGTATCGACAGCAATACGCAGGTTAGCCTGCTCTACAGAGGGCTCGACGGCGGCGAGCGCCGCACGATCGTCATTTTCGATCCCGCGCCGGCACAACTCTCCAGCGGCCTCGCGTCATATGCATTCCAGCTCCAGCCGCACGAGAACCGCTCAATCCATATGACGGTGAAGTGTGAGCGCGGCGAGGACACGAGCCTGCCGCTGTCGTTTTTCAAAGGCCTGCGCGGCGCATTCAAGGAGCGCAAGAATGCCAGCCGCGGCCTGACGACCATCGTCACCTCAAATCAGGTTTTCAACGAGGTGCTGTGCCGCTCGATGGCAGACCTCGCCATGTTGACGACCGATACGCCGCAGGGGCCATACCCGTATGCCGGCATTCCCTGGTACTCCACCACCTTCGGCCGCGACGGGATCATCACCGCGCTGCAAGCGCTGTGGTGCGACCCGCGCATCGCCAAGGGCGTTCTGCGGCGGCTTGCCGCCTATCAGGCCGTCGAGGTCGACCCGCTGTCCGACGCCGAGCCGGGAAAAATCCCGCACGAAATGCGCAGCGGCGAAATGGCCGCACTGCGTGAAGTGCCGTTCGCGCTCTACTATGGCACCGCGGATGCGACGCCGCTGTTCGTGCTGCTGGCCGGACTATACGTCGAGCACACCGGCGACATCGAAACGCTCAGAGAGCTGTGGCCGAATATAACTGCCGCCCTGGCCTGGATCGATGGACCGGGCGATCCCGACCGGGACGGGTTTGTCGAATATCATCGCGCCGACGAAACGGGCCTGGTCAATCAAGGTTGGAAAGATTTCCCACGACGCGATCTTCCACGCCGACGGCTCTGCTGGCGCAGGGCCCGATCGCACTGTGCGAGGTTCAAGGCTACGTCTATGCGGCCAAGCGACTTGCCGCACGCAGCGCGCGACGGTTGAACCAACACGCCCTCGCCGAAACGCTGGACGCTCAGGCGGCAAAGCTCGCCGAGCAATTCGAGGCGTCGTTCTGGTGCGAAGATATCGGGACTTACGCGCTGGCGCTCGACGGAGAGAAGCGGCCGTGCCGCGTGCGAACGTCGAATGCCGGACAGGTGTTGTTCAGCGGAATTGCCAGGCCCGAACGTGCCGAACGGGTGATGCGCGATCTGATGCGGCCGTCGTTTTTTTCCGGATGGGGGATTTGCACGCTCGCTCGCGAAGAGAAGCGATACAATCCGATGTCCTATCACAATGGCTCGGTTTGGCCGCACGACAATTCGCTGATCGCTGCAGGCTTTGCCCGCTACGGCCACAAGAATGCGGTCGATCGAATTTTCAGCGGCCTGTTTGCCGCGGCGACCTACATGGACCTGCGGCGGTTGCCGGAATTGTATTGCGGCTTTCAACGCGGCCGCGAGCGAGGACCGACGCTTTACCCGGTGGCGTGTTCGCCGCAGGCCTGGGCCGCGGGCACACCACTTCTTCTCCTGCAATCCTCGCTCGGCCTTGAATTCGATCGAGACCGCAATGAAATCCTGTTGCGTAAACCTCAACTGCCGTCGTTTCTTCAGGAAGTCACCATGCGCAACCTGCGGCTTGGTGCCTCGAGCGTGGACCTGATGTTACGGCGGCAGGGTCAACAGGTTTCGCTTCAAGTGCTTCGGAACGAGGGACAGATCAGGGTCGCTGCCCTGTACACCTGACGCGTGTTCAGCGCGGGTTCGTCGAGCGCAGAGCCGGACTTCCTATACGGCCCTGAGCGTTGGGACGATGAGGGCGGCGCTCCGCCAAGGATCCACGCCCAATGAAACAGCGCGGATACAATCACAAAAAACTCAGCGGCCCCTACCCGCGATAATCCTCGTCCCTGACTTTTTCCATCCAGTCGACCGTCTTGCCGTCGAGCGCTTCGGAGATGGCGACGTGAGTCATGCCGACCGTGGCGGTCGCGCCATGCCAGTGCTTCTCGCCGGGCGGAATCCAGACGACATCGCCGGGTTGAATGTCTTCCTTGCTGCCGCCCTGGCTCTGCACCCAGCCGCGGCCCGCCGTGACGATCAGCGTCTGCCCGAGCGGATGGGTATGCCAGGCGGTGCGCGCGCCCGGCTCGAACGTCACGAACGCGCCACCGATCCGGGCCGGATCGGTGCCTTTGAAGCGGCTGTCGACCCAGACCGTGCCGGTGAAGTTGTCCGGCGATCCCTTGGCCGACGGCTGCGAGCCGTTGCGGATGATGTTCATCGCCGCCCTCTGGTTGGGAGGTGGTGACTGGGCGGTCGCCTTCCCGCCAAGCACGGCACTGCCGGACGCGAGCACTGCGCCCATGCCGGCGACCGCGTTTCGGCGGGTGATGTGCATCGCTTACTTCTGCCCGAATACGTCCCGCGCGATCGGCACCGCGGTGACGGCATTCGGCCATCCTGCATAAAATGCCAGGTGAGTGATGGTCTCGATCAGTTCCGCCTCGGTCACGCCGTTGCGGCGCGCGATGGCAAGGTGAGAACGAAGCTGGTCGGGGCGATTGAGCGCGATCAGCGCGGCGACGGTGATCAGGCTGCGATCACGCTTGGAGAGCTGCGGACGCTCCCAGATGTCGCCGTAGAGCACGCTGTCGGTCAGCTCGGCGAGCTTGGGCGCGGTGCTTCCCATCAGTTGCTGCGCCCGCGACGGCTGCGCCGCCGCGGCCGGGGCTTGCTGCTGCTGCGCCTGCGCGGAGGCTATCATGGTGCCCAGCAGCAGAGCCACGAACGACAGTTTGTTGATCGTCTTCATCGGATCCTCCTCATTATCGCTTCGGCGCCGCTTCGACGCCCGTGGCCGCCAGCACGGCCGGCGAAAGACGGCGCCTTGGATGGGAATTGCCGCCAGCGCCGTGTTCAGCTCCTTCAACTCGGCGGCGCTGAAGGAAATCGAAGCGGCGGCGACGTTCTCCTCCAGATGGGCCACATTCGTGGTGCCCGGAATGGGCACGATCCAGGTTTCTGGGCCAACAGCCAGGCCAGTGCGAGCTGGGCCGGCGAGACGTTCTTGCGATCCGCCCAGGTCTTGACCAACGCGACCAGCGCCATGTTGGCCGGCAACGCATCGGGCGCGAAGCGCGGGACGGTCGCGCGGAAGTCGCGTTGCTCGAAGCGGCTCGCAGCGGTGATGGTGCCGGCAAGGAAACCCATGCCCAGCGGGCTCCAGGGCACGAAGCCGATGCCCAGTTCCTCGCAGAGCGGCAGCACCTGGGCTTCCGGACCGCGCCACAGCATCGAGTACTCGTTCTGGATCGCCGCCACCGGGTGTACCGCGTGCGCGCGGCGGATCGTCTGCAGCCCGGGCTCGGACAGGCCGTAGTGGCGCACCTTGCCTTGAGCGATCAGGTCCTTGATCGTCCCTGCCACGTCTTCGATGGGCACCTGCGGATCGACACGATGCTGGTAAAGCAGGTCGATGCGGTCGGTGCGCAGACGCCGCAACTGGGCTTCGACGACCTGCCGGATGTGGTCGGGACGGCTGTTCCTTCCGCCGCGTCGTTCACCCGTCGCCGGGTCGATGTCGAAGCCGAACTTGGTGGACACGACGGCCCGGTCGCGGATGCCTTGCAGGGCCTCGCCGAGGATTTCTTCCGACATGAAGGGGCCGTAGACCTCGGCGGTGTCGAACAGCGTGACGCCAAGGTCCACGCGCGACGGATCAGCGCGATGGCGCGCGGCCGGTCTGGTGCTGCTTGAGTACAGGTCGTTCACATCTTGCGGGCTGCGGCCAGGATGCCACTGACACCCCAAGCCGATCGGAGATACTTCCAGAGCGCCGAGGCGCCGGCGAGCCGTGGATTGGGCAATGGCTTTTCCGGAGCTGGCGCTCAGCAACCACGGAGCAACGCCGAACACGGCAACGGCGGTCAGCAACTGGCGGCGGTGAATTTGGTCGATCGAATGTGTCTTCATGTCATGCTCCCTGGATGTGTCGAAACGGCCTTTGGTCATTGCTTGCCTCGCTCTTCCGCCGAATGTTTCGCGCACGCCATCAGCGTGGCTGTAACTGTTTGATGCCCGCACTGTTCAGCCACCGCGCGACTTGAGCGACGGTTTGCCGCTCCTGCGGCGCCTGCATGGTGAAGCCCTCCACAATGCGCGCACGCGGCGCATGCTTGGCGAGCACCTGCATGCTCGAGCCGCGGCCATAGCCGCCATGCGTGATGACCGGCACAAGAGTCTCTGCCGGAGAGGTCGTGCTTCGAAAGAAACGATCTGATGACCGGCGGCGCCGTGGTGCCCCAGACCGGAAATGCAAGAAAGACGACGTCGTACGAGCCGACGTCCGGCACCAGTTCCTTGAGAGGCGGCTCGTAACCGCGGTCGGTTTCGTTTTTCGCCTGGGCGACCGTCGCCTCGTAATCCTCCGGATAGGGCTGCGCGGGCTCGATCTCGAAGAGACTTGCACCCCGGATGCGCCGGATATGGCGCGCGACGGTGCGTGTGTTGCCGCTCCGCGAGAAATAGACCACCAGCACCTTTCCGCTTCCGGAAACCTGTTGTGCGGCTGCCGACGTGGTGTGGATGCCGAACCCTGCAGCCAGGGCTCCCAGAAGCGCCGTCTTCATTACTTCGCGTCTCGATGTGGTTCGCATGTGCCCGATGTAGCTTGAAAGTATTGTTGCGATTAGCCGCTTAATGATGCATGTTGTGTTGAGCAATACTCACAAATGGCCCGCGAGAACCTCAACGATCTCAATGCGTTCATCGCGGTGGCACGCGAGCGTAGCTTCACCAAGGCGGCCGCGAAGCTCGGCGTCTCGACCTCGGCCTTGAGTCACACGATGCGTGCGCTCGAGGAGCGGCTGGGCGTACGCCTGCTGGCGCGCACGACGCGCAGCGTCGCCCCTACGGAAGCCGGCGAGCGATTGCTGCGGTCCGTCGGCCCGCGGCTGGATGAGATCGATGCAGAGCTCTCATCGCTCGGAGAACTGCGCGAGCAGCCGGCCGGAACGGTGCGGATCACCAGCGGCGAACATCCGGCGCAGACAATTCTGTGGCCGCGCCTGAAGAAAGTGCTGGCGAAATATTCCGACATCCATGTCGAAATCATCACCGAGTACGGCCTGACCGATATTGTCGCCGAGCGCTATGACGCCGGCGTTCGCCTGGGCGAGCAGGTTGCCAAGGACATGATTGCGCTGCCGATCGGGCCGGAGATGCGAATGGCGGTCGTCGGCGCGCCGTCCTACTTTGCCCGCCACGCTCCGCCAAAGAATCCGCAAGACCTCACCGCGCACAACTGCATCAATGTTCGCCTGCCGACCCGCGGCGGTGTCTATGTGTGGGAATTCGAGAAGCGCGGGCGCGAGGTGAACGTCCGCGTTGAAGGGCAACTGATCTTCAATAACCTCGCGCTGCGGCTCGATGCCGTGCTGTCAGGTTTTGGCCTGGCTTACCTGCCTGAGGATCAAGTGCAGCCTCACATCACGGCGGGCCGGCTGGTACGGGTGCTCAGTGATTGGTGCCCGCCATTTCCGGGCTATCATCTCTACTATCCGAGCCGCCGGCAGCCGACACCCGCTTTCGCCCTGGTTCTGGAGGCGCTGCGACATCGACGTTGAAGAGGGTGTCCGCTCGTCAACAAGTCCGGCTATTTGGCGACCGGCCGCTTCATCAGCGCCGCCCATTGCGTGGCGCCGATCGCGGTGGACAGCGGCATGCCGTGGCCGAGCGAGACTTTCTTCGACTCGCCGGCCGAATAGCCGCTCGACACCGCTTCCCATCCTTGCGCACCCGCCTCGTTGAGCGCGCGCTCATACAGCTCTTCGGTGTCCGCCTTGATGATCCGATATTCCCACGCCATGGGTGCGGCCCCGCCGGTCGTCACGTTATGGGTGACTCTGTTGCGTCCAGGTGGCTCGCCTGCACTTTCGCCAGATCATCCGGATCGATCAGCAGCATTTCGGTCGCCGCGCTGGGTGACCGCCTCGCCATGATCCAGGTCGAGACCCGCCGGTAAACCGGAAAGCTGAGGCCTTCGATCAGCTCTTCATCGCTGACGATTTCGTACGACCCCGCCGGCAACGGATAGTCGACGCCACGAAGCTCGAAACCGCGCGCAAACGTCAGAAGCCTTTTGCGCGTCCTGGTCATCGGGATGTCCGCTCAGCTGCCATGCGATTGCGCGATGAACATGCGCTCGGCGTGCTCCAGTTTTTCGAGCTCGCCGGCAAGATCGTTGAGCCGCCGGCGCGCCGCGTTGAGCGTCAAAGCATCGCCGACAAACTGGGGCATCGCGGTCTTCTCTTGCGCGATCCTCGCCCGCAGCGAGGACAATTCGCTCTGCAGCTTCGGCAAGAGTTCATGAGACATGATGACGATCCGCTCAGTTGCAGAGCGCAAGCACAAGCACGGCGATCAGAGCCGCGGCAGGCACCACGATCGGCGGCACGAACCAGTCCGCCACAGCAAAGGCCTTCGCCATTAATCGCTCCTGATGTGAAAGAAGCCCGGTTTGACCCGGGCTTCCTGTTTCGCAAAAACTACTTCTGCTGCTGCTGGTCGGGCTTCGGTGCGGTCTGGCCGCCCTGTTGGCCGCCCTGCTGGCCACCCTGATCTTGCTGGCCGGGCTTCTGGTCGCTCTGCGGCTTCTGCTGGTCGCCAGACTGGTTCTGGTTGGTCATGAAAGTCTCTTTTCTGAAAAGGACCTAAAAACGATTTTCAGGTACTCACTCGATATGGGTAGCTGAGACCCGCATTGCCACTGCGACACATATCAATCGTGCGTGGCCGCGGCGTGAAGTGGTCACCCCGGCTTCAGCGGCAGGATGTCAATCGATTTATATCTGGCTCGAACCAGTGCGGCGCGGCGCGTTCGGGTACAGGGTGACGACATGGACAACGCCGTTATCTATGGGTACTGGGCCGTCGGTTCCGTCGCCATTCTGGGCGCGGCACTCGCCTTCCTGGTCTGGTGATCCGGCTCGCGTAAACGCGCTTTTGGGTTGGCACATTCTCGCTGGCTTTTGCAGCCAACTGCGCGCATAGAGACGGCTTGGATCCCATTTCAACCTGCAATGATTTTTCCGTGGTCGTGAAGCTGCGGGGACGGTTGCCGCATCCGTGGCGCTGGGAGATGTACCGCGCCGGGCGTTCAAGTCCGATCGTGCAATCGGACAGCTTCTTCGAAACAGCCTCCCTGGCAAACAAGGCGGGACAAAAAGCACTCAAGCTGTTCCTGAGCGAGTGTCCGCCCGAATGACGTTTCGGTGTTGGAGGTGAAATGAGCAAATTCAATTACGACGCGCCCGCCGAGCTTTTTCCGGCGCCGACCCGAAAGTCGAAGAAAGGCGGAAAGTACCGCCGCTTCGACACCGCCGCCGACGCGATCCGCTACGTGGTCGAGGAGCTGCCCGCCCCGATGATCAGCGGCACGGTGCTGGAGACCGAGAACGAGCGCATTGCGGGTGACGCCATCCGCGCGCTGTACGACAGCAACGACTATCCGCTCAAACGCTCACTGAATTGACGAGGGACCATGCATCGGTTTCGCATCGGACAAAACGTTTTCTTTGCGTCGCGGGCCTCTAAGGCCAGCCAGAGCGTCTTCAAGATCGTACGGCCCATGCCGGTCGATAATGACGAGCGGGTGCGCTACCAGATCAAAAGCACCGGCGAGGCTTTCACGCGGATTGCGGAAGAGCACGAGCTGTCGTTGAACTGAGCGGCCTGCCGCAACGCGGCGGCGGCGACTATTCCGCGGCCACGCCCGCGCGTCTCGCCACCGATCCGGAACACACGGACGTCCTCGCGCATGCCGCGCAGCTTTGCCTTGCTGGGCTGCACCGCCAGCGCACCGAGCAGCGCCGCGACCTCCTCGTCCGCGCGCACGTCGTCCGAGATGCAAATCTCGCCCGCCTCGGCAAGCCCCTGGACGCGGGCGGCGACGTTTACATTCTGCCCGAAATAATCGAGCCGGTCGTTCAGCGTGACCGCGATGGCGGCGCCGGTGTGGATGCCGATCTTGAGGATCAGCGCGCGGTCGGGCTGGCCGGCGTTGAAGGCCGCAATCTCGCTGCGCATCGCCAGCGCGGCTTTCACCGCGTCGGCGGGCTTCAGGAACGTGGCCATGATGGCGTCGCCGATGGTCTTGATGATCGCGCCGTTGTGGCGGACCGTGACGTCGAGCAGGCGCTCGAAATGGCGCTGCACCAGCGAGAACGCGTTGAGATCGCCGATGCGTTCGTACAGGTCGGTGGAGCCCTTGAGGTCGGTGAACAGCAGCGTGATGTTCTTCACGCCGATCCCTTCGCTGGCCTTGATCACCTCGGAGCGGAACAGATCCCGGAAGGTCTGCGTCGTGAGCAGGCGCTTGCCGTTGAGGAACGGCACGAAACTCAACGGGATGGTGTTGATGTCGAAGCCCGGCGGCAGTTGCGCGATACAGACCACGCCCAGCTCGGAGGTCGTGTTGTCGATGTTGAAGACGACCTTGCCCGGCGCGGCCTGGTGCATTGCGTATGTCGTCGTCACGTCGCCATAGGGAATATTGACAACTTGCGGTGCGGACGCCGGTGCGCCGTCGATGGCGACGAAGAAGCAGGCCTTGCTGTTGGGGCAGGCGCCGAGCAGCGCGCCTTCGGTGCCATCCACCTCCACCGCGGTGGTCTGCCCGGCCGGTATCCAGCTCACCGCCCGCGTCATTGACCCCTTCACATTGATGAGCGGAACACCGTCCGGCAGCACGCCGTCGGCGGTGTTGCGGACCTGGTAGAAATACTCGAAGGCCGGAAGCTGCAGGGGATCATGGAAGCTGATCCGTCCGGATCTCCGGGCTGATGGTGAAGGCGATCGCGATGTATTCGTCGAGCACAGCCTCATAGTCCGTCGCGCAGAACGCGCAATGATAATGGTTGTGCACGCTCTTGAGGCTGCGGAAGCTGTCCACGACGCAGCAGCACTTCGGGCAGAACAGATTCCAGTCCATCGAGAATACGCCGAGCGCGGTGGCGTGCAGGAACAGATCGACCACCTCGGTCTCGGCGACGTTCTTCTCTTTCGCAAAGGTGAAGGGATTGATGCGGTACAGCGCCCGGTCGTCGGCGGTGCGGATATGGCTTTCGAGCTTCGAGATCAGCCGCGGGACTCCAGCTGCGCGCCTTTTCGAGCAGCGCAAGACGCTCGTCGAGCTGCTGCTCGTTCACAGTGATTGTCATGGCTTCCCCCAGTCGCAAATTATGGTCTCAAATCGGCGCGTCACTGTCGAATAAAAAGGCGAGGAAGTTCCGCGAGCGTCCAGCCGCGCTTGCTCGCCCAGTGAGGCGATGCAACTATCAAAACACGTCTCGGGTCGGGGAAGTTGCAGCAATGGTCGCAAGCGGTGAGGACTGGTCGCTCACAGGCTACCGCGGCGTTTGATTCGGTATGAACCTCGCGACCCCCGAGATTGCGCAGTGGCTCGAAAAGCTTGGGATGCCGGAATACGTCCAGGCGTTTTCCGACAACCGCATCGACTTCGCGGCGCTCCGCGATCTGACCGATCAAGACCTCAAAGAGATCGGGGTGGCGCTCGGAGACCGGCGAAAACTGCTGCGGGCGATTGGCGAGCTCGAAGCGGCAGCCGCTGAACCATCGGCCCCGCAGGACGGCGCCGAGCGCCGCCAGTTGACCGTGATGTTCTGCGACCTGGTGGGATCGACCGCGCTATCGGCCAATCTCGATCCCGAGGACTTGCGGGCGATCATCGGCGCCTATCACCGCTGCTGCGCGGCACTGATCGCAAAGCCATGGCGGGTTCGTCGCCAAATACATGGGCGACGGCGTGCTGGCTTATTTCGGCTACCCCCGGGCCAATGAAGATGACGCCGAGCGCGCCGTGCAGGCCGCGCTCGCGATGACCGACGCAGTGCCGAAGCTTGCGAGCGCGGGCGTCGGGCCGTTGAGCGTGCGCATCGGGATCGCGACCGGAATGGTCGTCGTTGGCGATCTGACCGGATCGGGCGAAGCCCAGGAGCGCGGCATCGTCGGCGATACGCCGAACCTCGCGGCACGCCTGCAAGGGATTGCCGAGCCGAACATGGTCGTGATCGCCGACGGTACGCGACGGCTTGATCGGCAATCTGTTCGAGCTGCAGGATCTCGGCACGCCCGCACTCAAAGGCATCGCCAAAGCGCGGGCCTGGGCGGCGCTGCGGGCAAGTACCGTGGAGAGCCGCTTCGAGGCGCTACGCACTGGCGGACCGGCACTCTGTTCGGGCGCCAGGAAGAGCTCGATTTGTTACTTCGGCGCTGGTCCCAAACCAGTACCGGCGACGGCCAGGTGACGCTGATCAGCGGCGAGCCGGGCATCGGGAAATCGGGTCTCACGGCCGCGCTGCTGGAGCGCCTGGCCGCCGAACCGCAGGCGCGCCTGCGTTATTTCTGCTCGCCCCAGCATACCGGCAGCGCGCTGCATCCTTTCATCGGCCAGATGGAACGCGCCGCCGGCTTTACACATGCCGACGCTCCACAGGCCAGGCTCGACAAGCTTGATGCGCTGCTCGCGCAGACGTCCGCCTCCGCAGAGGAACGAAGCCTTTTTGCCGAGCTGTTGTCGCTGCCGAACGACGGGCGTTATCCCGTTCTCAATCTGACACCGGCCCAGCGCCGGCAGAAAACGCTGGAAGCGCTCGCCGCCGTGACCGAACGCCTGTCGAAAACCAGCCCGGTGTTGATGATTTTCGAGGACGCGCATTGGGCCGACCCAACGAGCCTCGAAGCGCTCGGCCGGATCGTCGAGCGGACTGCCGCGAACCGCGTGTTCCTGCTGATCACGTTTCGGCCGGAATTCCAGCCGCCCTGGCTCGGGCAGCCACATGTCACTGCCCTCGCTCTCAACCGGCTGGCGCAACCCGACGTCGACGCCATGATCAGCCGCGTGGCCGGCGACAAACCGCTGCCGGCCGGCATACGTCAGGACATTCTTGAGCGCGCGGACGGCATTCCGCTGTTCGTCGAAGAGATGACCAAGGCGGTGCTGGAAGCGGAAGGCGAGAGCGAGGTTCGACGGACTGCCGCTGCCATCCCCTCTCCGGCCCTCGCCGTCCCTGCGACCTTGCACGCGTCACTGATGGCGCGACTCGACCGGCTCGGCGCGGCGAAGGAGCTGGCGCAGATCGGCGCGGCGATCGGCAGGGAGTTCTCCCATGCGCTGCTGTCGATGGTGGCGCGCAAGCCGGACGCGATACTGGCGCCCGCCCTGCACCGGCTCGTCACCGCCGGCCTTCTGTTCCGGAACGGCGAACCCCCGAACGCATCCTACCTGTTCAATCATGCGCTGGTGCAGGACGCGGCCTACGGCACGCTTTTGCGCGAGCCCCGCCGCGCACTTCACGCGCGCATAGCCGAAACGCTCGAGACTCAATTTACGGAGATCGCCGAAAGCCAGCCCGAATTGCTGGCTCGTCACTACAGCGATGCCGGCCTGACCGAGAAAGCTGCCGCGCTCTGGGGCAAGGCGGGTGCGCGCTCGCTGGCTCGCTCGGCGCTCATCGAAGCCGCCGGACAGCTCTCGCGCGCGCTCGGCCAGATCGCCACCTTGCCCGGCACGGCGGCGCTGCGCCGCGAACAGATCAAGCTGCAGGTCCAACTCGCCAATGCGCTGATCCATACCAAGGGCCATGCCTCGCCGGAAACAAAAGCGGCATTCGAGCAGGCCCGTTCCTGGATCAATCACGCGCAAGCGCTCGGAGAACCCGCTGAAGACCCGCTGGTCCTGTTCTCGGTGCTCTACGGATTTTGGGTCGTGAACCGCATGGCCTTCAACGGACCCGTCGTGTGCGAGCTTGCCGAACAATTCCAGGCGCTTGCGGAGAAGCAAAGCGAAACCGTGCCGCGCATGATCGGGCACATGCTCATGGGCATTTCCCTTGTGCTCGTGGGCGATCCTGCCAACGGGCGCGTCCACCTCGACCGCGTCATCGAATTGTACGATCCGGCCGAGCACCGGGCGCTCGCGACGCGCTTTGGCCACGACGTTCGGATGACAGCCTTTTGCTGGCGGTCGTTGGCGCTTGGGACGCTTGGATATGCCGACGCTGCCCGGGCCGACGCCACAAACGCGCTCAAGGATGCGCGCGAAATCGGGCACGCGGGAACGTCCATGTTCGCGCTGTCGCATTCATCAATCACCTTGATCCGATGCGGCGACCAGCCGGCAGCGACGGCGCTTGTTGAAGAGCTTCTCGCACTCTCCGATGAGAAAGGGTCCGCGTATTGGAATGCGTACGGGACACTGCTGCGGGGTTGGCTGCTTACGCTTGGTGGCGACGCCTCGGCCGCGGTCCCCCTCATCGAGTCCGGGATTGCCACGATGCGATCGACAGGGGCAACGGCCTATGCGCCATGGTATTTGTCGTTGCTCGCGAACGCCTTTGCGAAACTTGGCCAAGCCGATCACGCCCGGCGCTGCATTGACGAAGCATTGGCAGCGATGAAAGCGACCAACGAAAAGTGGTGCGACTCTGAAGTCAGTCGGATTGCCAGCGAAATTGCCCGTCACCAGCCGAAGACGAACAGCACGACCGCGACCACGAACAGGATCGATCCCGCATTGTAGAGACGGACTTTCAGCTTCAGGAAGCCGCCGACGATGCGGGCGTTCTTGATCATCTCGCCGAACAGGTCGTTGATCGTCGCGTACGGCATAGATGCGATGCAGGTCGTCGACCGGAGTCGTGGGAAAACCCGATGCGCGACAACAGATCGTCCGACGCCTTCAGCCTGGCGATCTCCGAACATAGCAGGACGACCATTGCGGCCAGTCCGACCAGAATTGACGGGTGCGTAAAAAGGAAGAAGAGCTTTTCCTCGATCGAGGCGGACTGTCCTTTGATCATTGCCGCGCTGGCAATGCCAAGAAACGAACCAAGCAGCGCCATCATGAACGCGGCGCGCCGGCCGACCGAATCGATGCGGGTGCCGAGGTAGGCGTAGAAGCCGGTGAGCACAGCGGCTTTGTCTATCCTCTGCGCATCCGGGAGGTCTTTCAGGTCGGCATTCATTCGGGTCTCCACCCTGCGCGGCAGGTTGTTGTGATGGCGTCGCGGCCGCTCCGCGACGATGGATTTTGAGATACGGCCGGAGTTCACGCAAGTTGCGACGGCGTAATTGCTGTGAAACATCGCGCTGGTGATCGCGCACTTGCATTCACGCCTGAGGACGACGATGAAGGCGCACGATGGGACTTCACCCGCAACGAGATCGAGACCGGGCGCAAGCTGTTCGCCGGCGATTGGCAGTTCGTCGCCGCGGCTGGCAGCGCGATACGGCTGCCGCCGATGAAAGGCGTCGAGATCGCGTTCGCCGGCCGCTCCAATGTCGGCAAGTCGAGCCTGATCAACGCGCTCGTAGGGCGCAAGGCGCTGGCGCGCACCTCGAAGACGCCGGGCCGCACGCAGGAGCTGATCTTCTTTCGCGGCGACGGCCGGCTCTCGCTGGTCGACATGCCGGGCTACGGCCACGCCGTCGGCGTCGAAGGAGAAGATCGCGGCCTGGACCGGGCTGATCGAGGAATTCCTGCGCGGCCGCGCCAACCTCGCGCGGGTCTATGTGCTGGTCGATGCGCGGCATGGGCTCAAGGCGATCGACGAGCAGGTGCTCAAGGCGCTCGGCGGCGCCGCGGTGAGCCACCAGGTCGTGCTGACCAAGAGCGAGGCGATCAAGCCGTCGCAGCTCGAAGGGCGGGTGAAGGAGACCGAGGCCGCGCTGATGAAGTTCGCCGCGGCGTTCCCGGGCGTCATCGCCACGTCATCGCATGACGGACGGGATACGAGTTGCGGCGCATCGCACGGTAATGGCGGAACGGGCAGCAATCGCGCGGTGCTAATGGCGGAACGGGAGCTGACGGTCGTGCGGCATCAGGCCGCCTCCGCTAGAACCTCCACGCAATTCGAGGCGGCAAACCTCCACCATGAGCGAACCCAGCAAGATCGATCCCGCGCAGACCGCGCGCGTCCTCTCCGAGGCGCTGCCGCACATGCAGCGCTATGACGAGGAGATCATCGTCATCAAGTACGGCGGCCACGCCATGGGCAATGACGAGTTCGCCCGCGGCTTTGCGCGCGACGTCGTTCTGCTCGAGCAGACCGCGATCAATCCGGTGGTGGTGCACGGCGGCGGGCCGCAGATCGAGGCGATGCTCAAGCGCGCCGGCGTGCAGTCGCAATTCGCCGGGGGCCTGCGTATCACCGACAAGGAGACGCTCGAGATCGTCGAGATGGTGCTGGCCGGCTCGATCAACAAGCAGATCGTCGGCTACATCAACGCCGCCGGCGGCAAGGCGATCGGCCTGTCCGGCAAGGACGCCAACATGGTGACCGCGCGCAAGGTGAGCCGCACCGTGCGCGACCCGGATTCATCGATCGAGCGGGTGGTCGATCTCGGCTTCGTCGGCGAGCCGGCCAAGGTCGATACGACCGTGCTCGACACCGTGCTCGGCAAGGAGCTGATCCCGGTGCTGGCGCCGGTCGCGGCCGGGGAGGATGGCGGCACCTTCAACGTCAATGCCGACACGTTCGCGGGCGCAATCGCCGGCGCGCTGAAGGCCAAGCGCTTTTTGCTGCTGACCGACGTTCCGGGCGTGCTCGACAAGAACAAGCAGCTCATCAAGGAAATGTCGGCCGCGGACCTGCGGCGGCTGATCGCCGACGGCACCATCACCGGCGGCATGATCCCGAAGGCGGAGACCTGCCTCTACGCGCTCGAGCAGGGCGTCGAGGGCGTGGTCATTCTCGACGGCAAGGTGCCGCACGCGGTGCTGCTCGAACTGTTCACCGATCTCGGCGCCGGCACGCTGATCCACGCGTGATGGCTGAGCAAGCGCGGCTTCTCCCATGTCGAGACCTGGGTATTCGATCTCGACAACACGCTCTACCCGCATCACCTGAACCTGTGGCAGCAGGTCGACGACCGCATCCGCTCGTTCATCTCGGACTTCCTGAAGGTGACGCCGGACGAGGCGTTCAAGGTCCAGAAGGACTATTACAAGCGCTACGGCACGACGATGCGCGGGCTGATGAGCGAGCACGGGCTCACGCCTGACGACTATCTCGCCTACGTCCACGCGATCGATCATTCGCCGCTGACGCCGAACCCGGAGCTCGGCGACGCCATCGAGGCCCTGCCCGGCCGCAAGCTGATCCTGACCAACGGCACGCGCGCGCATGCCGACGCGGTGATGAAGCGGCTCGAGATCGACAAGCATTTCGAGGACGTGTTCGACGTCATCGCCGCCGACCTCGATCCCAAGCCGCAGCCGCAGGTCTATGAGCGCTTCCTCAAGAAGCACGGCGTCGCGCCGTCACGCGCCGCCATGTTCGAGGATCTGGCGCGCAACCTCGAAGTGCCGCACCGGCTCGGCATGACCACGGTGCTGGTGGTGCCGCAGCCGGACAAGGAAATCGTGCGCGAAGGCTGGGAGATGTCGGGACGCGACGCGCCGCACGTCGATCACGTCACCGACGACATCGCGGGATTTCTGAAGCCGCTGGCGCGCTAGGCGGCCGGCACAAGCTGCTGCACCAGGATGGCGATGCCGATGCCGGCAATGGTCGCGCCGGCGAGCCGCAGCATGATCGGCTCGCGGCGGGCGAGCAACGAACTTCGCCGCATACATCGCAGCGAGCGCAATGGCGGACTGGATCAAAGTCAGGCCGATCAGGTAAGCGGCGAGCGGCGCCTGCTCGGCGCCGACGATCGACTCGCCGAGCGCGTAGCCATGCAACAGGCCGGCCAGCGCGAACAGGCCGAGCACCGCGCCGGACTGCACGACCGACTTCCGCGCCAGCAGCACGCCGAGCAGGATCACCGACAGCGCGACCAGGAATTCCGCGCCGGTCAGCGTCACGCCCTGCAGATGCACGGCGACGCCCAAAATCATCGCGACCACATAGCCGAGCGCCAGCGCGACCCCGGCACGATGCGCCGCAGCCAGTGCGCCGATCGCCAGCACCGCCGCCAGATGGTCGAGCCCGATGATCGGATGGCCGAAGCCGGACAGCAGGCCCTCGGTAAAGCTCGATGGTACGCGGCCACCCATCGGGTGGTGCGCCAGGGCGGGCTCGATCAATGCGATAACCAAAGCAGCGGCGGCAAATATACGGTGCATGAGACTTCTCCGGCCGTCAGCTTAGCGAAGCGGCGTCAGCTTGACATCCCCTCGCCTCGCCCCGACAAACCGCACGGAAAGAGCGAGATCATGTCACCATCTGAAATCGAAAAGACGATTGAGCAGGGCTTCGAGCAGCGCGACAGCGTCGGCCCCACGACCAAAGGCGCGGTGCGCGATGCGGTCGATGCCGCGCTCGACCTGCTCGACACCGGCAAGGCGCGCGTCGCCGAGCGCGGCGCCGACGGCAAGTGGAAGGTCAACCAGTGGCTGAAGAAAGCCGTGCTGCTGTCGTTCCGCCTCAACGACATGACGCCGATCGCCGGCGGCCCCGGCAAGGCGAGCTGGTGGGACAAGGTGCCCTCGAAATTCGACGGCTGGGGCGAGAACCGCTTCCGCGAGGCGGGCTTCCGCGCCGTGCCGGGCTCGATCGTGCGCCGCTCGGCCTATATCGCGCCCGGCGTCGTGCTGATGCCGTCCTTCGTCAATCTCGGCGCTTACGTCGATAGCGGCACGATGGTGGACACCTGGGCGACGGTCGGCTCCTGCGCGCAGATCGGCAAGAACTGTCACATCTCCGGCGGCGCCGGCATTGGCGGCGTGCTCGAGCCATTGCAGGCCGGCCCGGTCATCATCGAGGACAACTGCTTCATCGGTGCGCGCTCCGAAGTCGCCGAAGGCGTGGTGGTGCGCACCGGCGCGGTGCTGTCGATGGGCGTGTTCATCGGCGCCTCGACCAAGATCGTCGATCGCGACTCCGGCAAGGTGCTGCAAGGCGAAGTGCCGGCCTATTCGGTCGTGGTGCCGGGCTCGCTGCCCGGCAAGAACGGCGGGCCTGTCGCTCTATTGCGCGGTGATCGTCAAGCGCGTCGACGAGCAGACGCGCTCCAAGACCAGCATCAACGAGCTGCTGCGGGACTGATGAGCGAGCCCAGGACGTCAATGAGCGTACTGAGTCTGAACGACTGGCGTTATCTTTTTCTCAGCTTCGATGGCCGGATCAGCCGCAAGCCGTTCTGGATCGGCACGTGCTGCTCTTTTCGCCGTCGCTGTGATATCGCGTGTTTGTTCAATCGGAGCTGAGCGATCCGCGACCAGTCATTCTTCTGGATTTCGCGTTGCTCTACCCTGATTTCGCAGTGACGGTGAAACGCGCACGCGATCGTGACATGTCGCTGATGCTGCCGGTCGTGTCGCTGATTCTCGGCGCCCTAACCTCCGCGGTGGAATTTTTCGGGTTTACCAGCAAGGATGACCCGATCAGCTTATATGAACTCGTTTGCAATCGCTTCCGTGGTCATCGCGATTTACCTCCTCATCGTCCTCGGATTTTTCAAGGGGACACCCGGGCCCAATCGCTACGGCCCCGACCCACTGGCCAACAGAACAGCATGACCGCCGATCCCGTCGCCCTCACCCGCGAGCTGGTGCGCTGCCCGTCGGTGACGCCGGCGGAAGGCGGTGCGCTGGCGTTCCTGGAAAAGACGCTGAAGGCCGCGGGCTTCACCGTGCATCGCATGACCTTCAGCGAGCCGGGCACCGCCGACGTCGAAAATCTGTACGCCCGGATCGGCAGCAGCGCGCCGCATCTGATGTTTGCCGGGCACACCGACGTGGTGCCGACCGGCGACGAGAAGCGCTGGTCGCATCCGCCGTTTTCCGGCGAGGTCGCCGGCGACCTGCTGTTCGGCCGCGGCGCGGTCGACATGAAGGGCGGCATCGCCTGCGCGGTGGCGGCGGCGCTCGATCATCTCGCGGCGAACGGCGGCAAGCCAAAGGGCTCGATCTCGTTCCTGATCACCGGCGACGAGGAAAGCATCGCGGTCAACGGCACCATCAAGCTGCTCAAATGGGTGGCCGACAAGGGCGAGAAGTTCGACCACTGCATCCTGCCGGAGCCGAGCAACGTCAATGTGCTCGGCGACACCATCAAGATCGGCCGGCGCGGCTCGCTCAACGGCACGCTGGTCGTGACCGGCAACCAGGGCCACGTCGCCTATCCCGACCGCGCCGACAATCCGATCCGCGGCCTGGTCAAGCTGGTCGATGCGCTGCAGAGCGAGCCGCTCGACAAGGGCAGCGCCGCGTTCCAGCCGTCGCATCTGGAATTCACCTCGGTCGATGTCGGCAACCAGACCGTCAACCTGATCCCCGGCGAGGCGCGGGCGCGCTTCAACATCCGCTTCAACGACAATCACACCCAGGATTCGCTCAAGACGCTGCTGCAGCAGCGCGCCGAGAAGGCGGCCGGCGGCAAGATCCGCTTCGTGTTCGAGTTTATGCCGTCCAACGCCAATGTGTTCGTCACCAAGCCGGGCCCGTTTACCGATGCGGTGGTGCGTTCAATCGCGGAGGTGACGGGACAAAAGCCGGCGCTCTCGACCTCGGGCGGCACGTCGGATGCGCGGTTCATCTGCGATTATTGCCCGGTGGTGGAGTTCGGCCTGGTCGGACAGACCATGCACGCAGATCGACGAGCGTGCGTCGGTGGCGGACATCGAGAATCTGACGGCGATCTTCCGGAAGATTCTGGATCGCTATTTCGGGTAATCCACCCGCATCAGGTAAAGCCCGTCCGGCGGCGCGAGCGGGCCGCAGCGGCTGCGGTCGCGGGCGTCGAGCGCGGCCTGCAGATCATCGGCGCTCCATTTTCCCTCACCGACCAGCGCCAGCGAGCCGGCCATCGAGCGCACCTGCGAATGCAGGAACGAGCGCGCCGACACGATCAGCCTGATCTCGTCGCCGTCACGCACCACGTCGAGCTGATCGAGCGTCTTCTCCGGCGACTTGGCCTGGCATTCGGTCGAGCGGAAGGTCGTGAAGTCGTGCTTGCCGATGAGCCGCTGCGCCGCGGCGTGCATGGCGCGCTCATCGAGCGGGCGCGGAACGCGCCAGGCGTGGCCGAGATCGAGCGTGAGATCGGGCCGGCGGTTGAGGATGCGGTAGAGATAATGCCGCTTGATCGCCGACGTGCGCGCATTGAAGTCGTCGCCGGCGCGCTCGGCGGACGAGCACCGCGACCGGATGCGGCCGCAGATGCGCGTTGAGCGCGTCGCGGATCGTGTCGGTCTCCCACTCGCGCGGCGAGATCGACATGCGCGACCTGGCCGCGCGCATGCACGCCGGCATCGGTGCGGCCGGCGCCCTGCACCATGCGTCTTCTCGCCCGCCAGCGCCGCGATCGCATCGGTCAGCACGCCCTGCACGGTCAGGCCGTCGGCCTGGATCTGCCAGCCGCGGAACGGCGCGCCGTCATATTCGATGGTGAGCTTGTAGCGGGGCATCAGGCGACCTTTATGCCCGCCTTGAGCGGCGTGCCGCGCAGGAATTCGTCGGCAGTCATGGCCTTGGCGCCGGCGCGCTGCACCTGGACGAGCCGCACCGCGCCGTCGCCGCAGGCGATGGTGAGATTGCCATCCAGCACCGCGCCGGGCTGGCCTTTGCCCTCGCCCATGGTCGAGCGCAGCACTTTCACGCGGACGCCGTCGAGTCTCGAACCACGCGCCGGGAAACGGCGACAGGCCGCGGATGTGGTTGTGCACCTCGCGCGCCGGCTTCGACCAGTCGATGCGGGTTTCGTCCTTGGCGATTTTCTGCGCGTAAGTAACGCCGTCAGCCGGCTGCTTGCGTCAGCTTGAGCGTGTCGCGGCTCAAGCGCATCGAGTGCCCGCGCCATCGCCTCGGCCCCGGTGCGCGCCAGAACATCGTGCATGTCGCCGGTGGTCACATCCGGCCCGATCGCCACGCGATCGACCATCGCCATGTCGCCGGTGTCGAGCCCCTCGTCCATCTTCATGATGGTGACGCCGGTGGCGTCGTCGCCCGCCATGATGGCGCGATGGATCGGCGCGGCGCCGCGCCAGCGCGGCAGCAGCGAGGCGTGGATGTTGAAGCAGCCGAGCTGCGGCGCATCGAGGATCGGCTTCGGCAGCAGCAGGCCATAGGCGACGACGACAGCAGCATCGGCATTGTGCGCGCGGAACGCCGCGGCAGCCTCATCGCCTTTCAGCGACGACGGCGTGAGCACGTTCAAGCCCAAGCTTCCTCGCTTCGCGTTCGACCGGCGACGGCGTCAGCTCGAGCCCGCGCCGTCCCGCCGGCTTCGCCGCCCGCGTATAGACCGCAGCGATGTCATGGCCGCGCGCGGCAAGCTCGACCAGCGCCGGCACCGCGAAGTCGGGCGTGCCCATGAAGATCAGGCGCATGGGCTATCCCTGTAGATCAACCGATATGATGCGAAGGCTTGTCGTCCTCGGCGAGCGGCTTGACGGGCTCGCCGCGCTTCGCCGCCTTCTTGAATTTCTTCAGCACCATGTCGCGCTTGAGCTTGGAGATGTGGTCGATGAACAGCACGCCGTTGATGTGGTCGATCTCGTGCTGCAGGCAGGTGGCGAGCAAGCCGTCGGCTTCGATCTCCTGCGGCTTGCCGTCGAGATCGAGATATTTCACCCGCACGCTCTTCGGCCGCTCGACCTCCTCGTAATATTCCGGGATCGACAGGCAGCCCTCTTCGTAGGTCGCCTTGTCGTCCGACGCACCACACGATTTCGGGATTGATGAAGACCAGCGGCTCGGCCGGATCGTCCTTCTTGGCGAGGTCCATCGTGACGACGCGCTTGCGGCACGCCGATCTGTATCGCGGCAAGCCCGATGCCGGGCGCGGCGTACATCGTCTCGAACATGTCCTCGATCAGCGCGCGGATCTCCTTGTCGATGGCCTTCACCGGCTCGGATTTCATCCGCAGCCGCTTGTCGGGAATGATGAGGATATCGCGCAAAGCCATGGGGAAAGGTCCTGCGCGCATCTAAGAGGAGATCGGGGACGGGTCAACGCTAAGCCTTGAGATATAGAGCTTTTTCGCGCTACCGTTCCTGTTTCGTTCGTCTGACATCCGAATCGGATATGAAGACGGCACGAGAGGGGCCACCATGTCTGACGCCGTGTTGATTGCCATCGTATGCGTGTTCGCCGGGCATCGCCGCCGGCGCGCTGATCGTGTTTCTGCTGCGACCGCGTGCGGCCGGATCCGATCCGATCCTCGAAGCGCAGAGAAGCGCCGAAGCGTTCTCCAACCTCAACACCCGCCTCAGCGACATGGCGCACTGGCTGCAGGGCGCGCACGGCAAGCTGGAGCAGTCGGTCAATGCGCGGCTCGAACTCGGTGACGCAGAATCTCGGCGAGTCGCTGCAGACCACCACCAAGCACACCACCGATCATCTGCAGAAGCTGCATGAGCGGCTGGCGGTGATCGACGGCGCGCAAAAGAACATCACCGAGCTCGCCGACGCAGGTGAACTCGCTGCAGAGCGTGCTCGCCAACAAGCAGTCGCGCGGCGCGTTCGGCCAGGGCCAGCTCGAAGCGATCATCGCCGACGTGCTGCCGAAGGGCGCCTACGAATTCCAGTACTCGCTCAAGAACGGCAAGCGGCCGGACTGCGCGATCTTCATGCCGGACGCCGGGCCGCTGATGATCGACGCCAAGTTTCCGCTCGAAGCGATGACGGCATGGCGTGACGCGACGACCGACGATGACCGCAAGCAGGCCGTCGCACGGGTGCGCATCGATATGGGCAAGCACATCGCCGACATCGCGGAGAAGTATCTGATCCCCGGCGAGACACAGGACATCGCGTTGATGTTCATTCCATCGGAGTCGGTCTATGCCGACCTGCACGAGCGGTTCGACGACATGATGCAGCGCGCGCAGCGTGCCCGCGTCATGATCGTGTCGCCGACCCTGATGGTGATGGCGATCCAGGTGATCCGGCAGATGCGCAAGGACGCGCAGATGCGCGAGGCGGCCGACCAGATCCGCACCGAGGTCGGGCACATGATGAAGGACGTCGGCCTGCTGACCGACCGCGTCACCAAGCTCAAGGGGCATTTCGGCCAGGCGTCGAAGGACATCGACGACATCCTGATCTCGGCCGGCAAGGTCGCCAGGCGCGGCACGCGGATCGAGGAACTGGAATTCGACGAGCCGGAAGCGCTTGGCGCACCGCCGAGTACGCACGCATTGAGGCGGCGGAGTAAGCCGGGCATAACAGCGGCATGACCAGCACGCCGGGCACCGCCCAACCGACCTGGCTCGACGCCATCGCCGTCTATTTCAAGCCGCGCGTCCTGATCGTCCTGTTTCTCGGCTTCTCGTCGGGCCTGCCGCTGGCTTTGTCCGGCTCGACGCTCGCGGTGTGGCTGACCGAGCGCGGCGTCGATCTCGCCACCATCGGCCTGTTCTCGCTGGTCGGCCTGCCCTACACGTTCAAGTTCCTCTGGGCGCCGCTGGTCGATGCGCTGGACGTGCCGGTGCTGTCGCGCGCTGCTGGGCCGCCGGCGCGGCTGGCTGGTGTTCAGCCAGTTGCTGATCGTCGCCGCGGTCGTGATCCTCGGGCTGTGCGATCCGGAAAAATCGCTCACTTTCGTGCTGATCGGCGCGGTGCTGGTCGCCGCAGCTTCGGCCACGCAGGACATCGTGATCGACGCGTTCCGCGTCGAGAGCCTCGCCACCGACGAGCAGGCCGCCGGCATGGCCGGCTATGTCGCTGCCTACCGGATCGGCATGCTGGCCTCCGGCGCCGGCGTTCTGGTGCTGGTCTCCTGGCTCGAACATATCGGCGTGCCGCGCCACTCCGTGTGGATGTGGGGCTATTTCGCCGCCGCGCTCGCCATGGTCGTGTGTATCGCCGCGAGCATTCTCGCCACCGAGCCGGCGCCGCCGCCGCAGCGATGAAGCCGTAACCGGCAATCCGCTGCAACGGGTCGGCGTCACCGCCGTCAGCGCCTTCGTCGAATTCTTCAGCAGTCATCCGCGGCGCGCTCGCGGTGCTGCTGTTCGTCGTGCTGTACAAATTCTGCGACGCCTTCGCCGGCGCGCTGACCGCCGCCTTCGTCATCAATATCGGCTTCGACAAGGCGACCTATGCCGCCGTGGTGAAGGGCGTCGGCCTCGCCGCCGCGCTGATCGGCGGCTTTGCCGGCGGCGCAATCGCGCGCAGCGTCTCGCTTTCCACCGCGCTGTGGATCGGCGGCATCGTGCAGATGCTCTCGAACCTGACCTTCGCCTGGCTGGCCTGGATCGGCACCAGCGTGCCGGCGCTGACCGTCACCATCATCGTCGAGAACTTCACCGGCGCGATCGGCACGGTGATCTTCGTCGCCTATCTGTCGGCGCTGTGCGGCAGCCGGCTGCATACCGCCACGCAATTTGCGCTGCTGACCGCCCTGGCGGCGGTCGGCCGCACCACGCTGGCATCGGGCGCCGGCTTCATCGCGGAAGAAACCGGCTGGGTCTGGTTCTTCGCCATCACCGCGATTGCCGCGATCCCGAGCCTGCTTCTGCTGGCGTGGCTGCAGGGCCGCGGGCATTTCACCGGGCTGGGCCAGAAAGCGCCTTCGGCGCAATGAGCCGGTGACAGCTAAAACGCGGTGCGCTGCTTGATCGCGGCGGACAGCGTGCCCTCATCGAGATAATCCAGCTCGCCGCCGACCGGCACGCCGTGCGCGAGCCGCGTCACCTTCACCTCGGTGTCGCGCAACAGCTCGGTGATGTAGTGCGCGGTGGTCTGGCCATCGACCGTCGCATTGAGCGCAAGGATCAGCTCCTTGACTTCCGGCTCGTGCGCGCGCGAGACCAGCGCGTCGATGGTGATGTCTTGCGGGCCGACGCCATCGAGCGGCGACAGCGTGCCGCCCAGCACATGATAGCGGCCGTTGACGGCGTGGGCGCGCTCCAGCGCCCACAGATCGGCGACGTCGGCGACCGCGACGATGATCGAGGCGTCGCGGCGCGGATCGGTGCAGACCGTGCACGGGTTCTTGGTGTCGATATTGCCGCAGGTCTTGCAGACCACGATCTTGTCCATCGCGGTCTCGAGCGCGGCGGTGAGCGGCTCCATCAGCACTTCGCGCTTCTTGATGAGGTGGAGCGCGGCGCGGCGTGCCGAGCGCGGGCCAA
Organism: uncultured Alphaproteobacteria bacterium; assembly: GCA_963847325.1. Lineage (GTDB taxonomy): Bacteria > Pseudomonadota > Alphaproteobacteria > Rhizobiales > Xanthobacteraceae > Pseudolabrys. Next base: position 96,465 of record CAWJZD010000008.1, on the reverse strand, counting down.
GCCCCGGCAGCCTGGCAAGGAGCTGGATCAGGCGCTCGATTTCAGGACCGGCGACCGCGGAAGGCATCTAGAACAGCTTCATCCCCGGCGGCAGCGGCAGGCCGCCGGTCAGCGCCTTCATCTTGTCCTGCAACACCGCTTCCGACTTGCGCTTGGCGTCGGCGTGCGCGGCGACCAGCAGGTCTTCAAGGATTTCCTTTTCGCCCGGCTTGATCAGCGAGTCGTCGAGCTTGACGCTCTTGAGGTCGCCCTTGCCCGTCAACGTCACGGTGACCATGCCGCCACCGGCGGTGCCTTCGATCGTCGATCTGATCGAGCTCGGCCTGCAGCTCCTGCATCTTGGATTGCAGTTGCGCGGCCTGTTTCATCATTCCCATGAAATCGGCCATCAGTCGTTCTCGCTATTGTCGGGCGGCGTGCCTTCCGGCGCGTCCGCGGCGTTGGGCTGATTGACCGAGACGATCTCGGCGCCGGGGAATTTTTCGAGCACCGCCGCGACCAGCGGATCGGCGCGCACGCCGCGCTTGAGGTCGGCTTCGCGCTGCTCGTTCTGCACCTTCACCGGCGCTGCGCCCTGCTCCGCCGACACGATCACCATCCAGCGCTTGCCGGTCCATTCGCCGAGCTTGCGCGACAGGTCGTTGATCAATGTGGATTTGGCGCTCTTTTCCAGCGCGAGCTCGAGCCGGCCATCCTCGCAGCGCACCAGCCGCACGTCACGCTCGAGCGACATTCGCGTGGCGATGTCGCGCTTCTCGGCGGCGAGCGCGATGATCTCGGCGAAGCTGTTGAGGGTGAGCGTCGGCTGGGTCGCAGCCTGCGCCACCGGCTCGCTCCGCGGCATCGGCGCGACGGCCGCCGCCGCGGATGCGCGCGGCGAGCCTCGCGGCGCGTCGTAGCGAGGCGCGTAGGACTGCGTTTGTGCCGAAGCACCGCCGCCATTCCCAGGCGACGGACTTTGCGGCTGCGCCGCGGCATGCTGCCGCCGTCGCCGAGCGATTTCATCACCTCATCAGGCGTCGGCAGATCGGCGGCATAGGCGATCCGCACCAGCACCATCTCCGCGGCCGCCAGCGGGCGCGCCGCTTCCTTCACCTCGGCAATGCCCTTGAGCAGCATCTGCCAGGCGCGCGAGAGAACGCGCATCGAGAGCTGGGTGGCGAATTCCCTGCCCCGGGTGCGCTCGGCCTCGGTCAGCGAAACGTCGTCGGCGACCGCCGGGACCACCTTCACGCGCGTGACAAAATGGGTGAACTCGGCGAGGTCGCCCAGCACCACTGCCAGGGTCGGCGCCGATATCGTATTGCGCGCGCAACTCGGTCAGCGCCGCCGCGGCATCGCCCTTGAGCAAAGCCTCGAACAGATCGACCACGCGAACGCGGTCGGCCAGACCCAGCATCTGCCGCACGTCTTCGGCGCGCACCGAGGCCGGCGGCATGGGCAATCGCCTGATCGAGCAGCGACAGCGAGTCGCGCACCGAGCCTTCGGCGGCGCGGGCGATCAGCGCCAGCGCAGCGGGCTCAGCTTCGACCTTCTCCTTCGCGGCAATGCCTTCGAGATGCTTCACCAAAGTCGCGGCCTCGACGCGGCGCAGATCGAAGCGCTGGCAGCGCGACAGCACCGTCACCGGCACCTTGCCGATCTCGGTGGTGGCGAAGATGAACTTGGCGTGCGGCGGCGGCTCTTCCAGCGTCTTGAGCAGCGCGTTGAACGCCGCGCCGGACAGCATGTGAACTTCGTCGAGGATGTAGACCTTGTAGCGCGCCGACACCGGCGCGTAGCGGATCGCGTCATTGATCTGGCGCACGTCATCGACGCTGTTGTGCGAGGCGGCGTCCATCTCGATCACGTCGAGATGGCGGCTCTCCATGATCGCCTGATCGTGCACGCCCAACACCGGCATCTGGATGCTCGGGCCCTTCACCGAGCCGTCCGGCAATTCGTAATTGAGCGCGCGGGCGAGAATGCGTGCGGTCGTCGTCTTCCCGACGCCGCGAACGCCGGTCAGGATCCAGGCCTGCGGGATGCGGCCGGACTCGAAGGCATTGGAAATGGTGCGGACCATCGGCTCCTGGCCGATCAGGTCGTCAAAGGTCGAGGGGCGGTATTTGCGGGCGAGGACGCGATAACCCGTGGCCGGCTCGGCGGCGGCGGGGCTCGTTTCGGCGCTCTTTTTCTTGCCGTCGCTCATCGTGTCATCCGAACCGCAACGCGGATGCCGATGCGGATCTTGAAAGGGTGGGAGGCTGACGAGCGACCCGATCCGTGCTCGTTAGGGCTGCTTCCTTCCGGACCTGACCCGGTTGGCGAGTGGTTCGTCCACCGCCAACCTCCCGGGGGTCTATATCGGGCCAGTGGAAGGCGATTGCAAGCGAGCCGCTATCCACACGCTCCATTGCGGGGGCGAAGCCGCCAATCCATCATCAGTTTCCCCAAGAATTCGCTCCGGAGGCCGGGCGCCCGGCAGGACCGCGCGTGTGGCAACTCGATCAGCAGCTTAGAGGCGACACCATCACGGTCGGCGACCTGCCGCTCTGCCGTGTCCTGCTCAATGACGACGGAAACTATCCGTGGCTCATCCTGGTGCCGCGCCGGGAAGACCTGGTGGAACTCACCGATCTCAACGAGAGCGGGCGGAGCACGTTGATGCGCGAGATCGCGCAGGTGTCGGCCGCGCTCAAGGCGCACACGCGCTGTCACAAGATCAATGTCGCGGCGCTTGGCAATGTGGTGGCGCAGTTGCACGTCCACATCATTGCGCGCTTCCGCACCGATCCAGCCTGGCCCAATCCGGTCTGGGGCAAAGTGAAACGTATTCCGCACGAGAAAGAGCAGCGGGACACGCTGGTCAATGCGATGCGGGAGCGCCCTGCAAATCGGTGCCCTGCAAGGCTAGGCGCCACTCTCTCAAGGGAGAAGCGAGCCGAGAGACATTGCGCGGCTTTTAACGTCGTGTAATCAGACGGCGATGCCTCCCCGCCCCGATCTCGGCCCAAAACCCAAACTCGGCTACACGCAGAGCCGGATCGCGCGCGCCGCCGAGCTGCGGCTGTCGTCCAAAGAAGTCGCCGCGCTGGCTGGCCGGCCCGATGCCGGCGCCTACGTGATCGGCAACGAGATGGTGATCGCGAAAGCCGGCGAGCCAGCCGACCCGCTGTTCACGATGGATGAAGCGCGCGCGCTCGGCGCGCCGTTCGTCAACGTCTTCCTCGGCACGCTCGATGGCGCCGGCCGCTTCGGCCACGGCATCGATCCCAAACGCGCGGAGGAGCTGAAGACGCGCAACGATCTTCTTGTCACCGATCTGCGCTCGATCGCAATCCGCGGCCTGGTCGCGCAGGACCACCTGCCGCCGATCGCACAGGCCAAGGCGATGCTGCACTGGCACCTGCGCCATCAGTTCTGCTCGAATTGCGGCGCGCCGACCGAGGTCTCGCAATGCGGCTGGCGGCGCGATTGCAAGCGCTGCGAGGGCCAGCATTTCCCGCGCACCGATCCGGTCGTGATCATGCTCGCGGTCAAAGGCGACCGCTGCCTGCTCGGCCGCTCGGCGCGCTTTGCGCCGGGAATGTGGTCGTGCCTGGCGGGGTTTGTCGAGCCGGGCGAAGGCATCGAGGACGCGACGCGGCGCGAGACCAAGGAAGAAGCCGGCATCACCTGCGGGCGGGTGAAGTTCTACGATGCGCAGCCGTGGCCGTTTCCGATGTCGCTGATGATCGGCTGCCACGCCGAGGCGCTGAGCGAGGACATCACAATCGACCGCGACGAACTCGAAGATGCGCGCTGGTTCGACAAAGAGGAAATCGTGCTGATGCTCAAGCGGCAGCACCCCAAGGAACTGTTTGCGCCGCCGCCCGTTGCGATCGCACATCACATCATCCGGTCGTGGGTCGAGGACGGCGTCAGCTTTGACTAAGAAGCCAAAAATCCTGTGCGCGGGCGGCGCGGTGCAGGACATCGTCATGCGCGTCGAGCAGTTTCCCAAGCCCGGCGCCAAGGTGCAGGCGTCGGAATTCCTGATCATCACCGGCGGGCAATCCGGCAACGCCGCGGTGGCGATCGCCCGGCTCGGCGCCGACACGCGCTATGCCGGCGCGCTGGGCGGCACCGACGACAAGACCGCGAACGAGATCGTCGCGGCGCTGGAGAAGGAAGGCATCGATTGCTCCGGTACCGTGCGGGTGCCGGGGGCGCGGTCTTCGGTCTCGACCATCATGCTCGATGCCGAGGGCGAGAAGATGATCGCGACGCGCCGCGACAGCGGGCTGAGCGGCGCCGGGCCGGCGGATCCCGACGCGCTGGTGCGCGACGTCGACGCGGTGCTGATCGACAATCGCTACGAGAACTTCTCGGCGCCGATCTGCGCCGCGGCGGCAAAGCGCAACATCCCGCGCGTGGTCGACCTCGACAAACCGACGACGCCGGATGACGCGCTGCTCGTGGCCTCCACGCATGTGATTTCATCGGCCGACGCGCTGATCGGCACGACCGGCGTCAATGAGCTTCCGGCCGGGCTGGCGATCCTCGGGGAGCATCTCAAAGGCTTCGTCGCGGTGACCGACGGGCCAAAGGGCGTCTACTGGCTGGACCAGGGAAAGGTCCGCCACATGCCGGCTTTCAAGGTGAAGGCGATCGATACGCTCGGCGCCGGCGACACATTCCACGGCGCCTTCACGTTCCGCCTGATCCAGCGCGGCGATGTCGTCGAGGCGATGCGGTTTGCGTCCGCTGCGGCGGCGATCAAATGCACCCGCTTCGGCGGGCTGACCGGTGCGGCCAGCCTCGCCGAAGTCGAGGCATTCCTAGCGAGCCATTAGCTTCCCGCGATGGGGAAGTCGTAGAGCTTGGCCGCGTTGTCGACCAGGATCTTCTTGCGCGTCGCCGCGTCCGGAACCCAGCGGGCGACCTGATTGAACACCAGGCCGTCGTCGATCGGGAACGGCTCCGCGATTTCGGTGAGCGGCTTGTGACGGCCGGCGTCCGAATTCGGGTGCGGCCAGTCGCTGCCCCACACCAGGCGATCCGGGTTGGCCTTCACCAGCGCTTCCGCCAGCGGCTTCGTGTCGAGGAAGTCCGGGCCGTTTTTGGAAACGCGGTAGGCGCCCGAGATCTTCACATAGGCGTGGCCGTTCTTCACCAGATCGAGCAACACATCGAAGTGCGGCTGCTCGACGCCGCCCTCTGCCACGGCGCGGCCGAAGTGGTCGAACACAATCGGGAACGGCTGCTGCGTGAACGTGTCCTTGAGCGCGGCGATCGTGTCGAGGCGCGTATAGAACTGCACGTGCCAGCCGCGGCCTTCGAGTTGCTTCGCGGTCTTGTCGAGCAGCGCCCTGGCGCCATCGGCGTCGAACTTGCCGGCGACGTTGGTCTCGAGATTGAGCCGCACGCCGCGAACGCCCGCCGCATGCATCTCGTCGATCTCGGTGCGCGTTGTGTTGGGGCCGATCACGGCCACGGCACGCGCACGATTACCGAGACGCTTGGTCGCTTCGATCGTGAGCTTGTTGTCGTCGCGATAGATGCTCGGCTGCACGATCACGACGCGATCGAGACGCAGCGCCTTCTGCAGGTCGAGCAGCTCTTCGGTGGTGGCGGTCGGCGGCGTGTAGATGCGCCGTTCCGCATAAGGCTGGATCGCCGGATCGAATACGTGCACGTGGCAGTCGCACGAGTTCGGCGGTACGTCGAAATCGACCGCCGTGCGCTGCGTCGGCATCTGCGCGCGCGCGAGCACCGAACGCAGTGCAACGGCGCCAATACCGGCATAGCCCAAATAAACGAGTTGTCGTCTCGTCAGCATGATACGCCCCCTCCCATACTAGTTAAGGAGAGGTTAACTCAATTTTGGGTTGCGCGGGAGTCTACTTCTTCGCCACCGACGGACAGGGCGCGCCGCACGGCGCGCAAGCACCCGCAAAATCTTCAGGAGAAACGGCACGTCCGCTCGACGGGCTCAACAGGTGGTTAACTATAACCCCTGAAAACGCGGCCAAAACCACCACGACATAGATGCTGCGCATCGTCATGGCGCGGTCCGCTCCAGGTTCCCAATGTGCGCCATGACTAGTCCCGCGACAGACCGAACAGCGGCCGGATGCGAATGCCGACCCAGCATCCCGGCGAGCGCCATCGCGAACCAGATCCAGCCGTGCAGCGAGCCGGAGCCGACGCCGCCGATGAAGGCGCCGATGTTGCAGCCGAAGCCGAGCCGCGCGCCCCAGCCGCAGATCAGACCGCCGAGCGCCGCGGCAATCAGCGACTTGGCCGGCGGCCAGGCCGTGCGGGCAAACGGCTTCGAGGCCGCGGCCGCGGCCATGGCGCCGAGGATCATGCCGAAGTCGGTCAGGCTCGACGTGTCGGACAGCACCGAGTCACGCAGCGCCTTCTTGGGCCCTTCCCACTGCCAGAACTCGAACTGCGACAGGTCGATGCCGAGCGCCGAGGCGATCTTCCCGCCCCACACCGTGTAGCCGAAGGTCACGCTCCAGGGATGGCGGCCGGCGAGGAACACGGCGACGCACAGCACGCCGATGATGAGGCCGCCGATGATGTAACTGCGCGGCGGCACCCAGTTGGCGCCGCGACGTTTGGCGATGAAGGCGATGATCGCAGCGACCAGCGCGATGCTCGCCAGCGTGACGAACAGTCCGCCCCAGGCGCCGAAGTAATCCTTCGCCAGCACCGGATCGATGCCGCCGAGCCGCAGCGACCGGCGGCAGCGACAGGCTGCCGAGCACGCTGCCGACGATGAACATGGCGAGCGCAATCAGCATGCGGCCGGAGCCGCCGCCCGCCGTGTAGAGCGTGCCGGAGCCGCAGGCATTGGCGAGCTGCATGCCGACGCCAAACGCGAATGAGCCGATCAAGAGCGACGGGCCGATCGGGGCGATGGCGCCGCCATAGCCCGGGCTGAGCGCCGCGAGCGGTACCACAGCGAGCGCGCGTCACCGCGATGACGATGAGGCCGCCGATCAGGCCGCCCGCCTCGCCTTTCGACAGGAAGCGCCGCCACGACGCGGTGTAGCTGAACTCGAATTTCAGGAAGGCCGCGCCGAGCGCGAAGCCGCCGACGATGAGCGCTGCGGAGGCCGGCTGGCCGTCGAGCAGAACGAGCGCGATGAGGATGGCGGTGATGCCGATCGAGACGGCGAGGAATAGCGCGTCGCGGGAAACCGGACGGATTTCAGGCGTCGTGAGCGTGGCGGTGGTCATGGAGTTCTTCTAGCGCAACGACGTCAGCGCGTCATGACGCCCCGGGTCCCCGCTTTCGCGGGGACGAGCGGAGCTAAGTTGGCTACGACCCGAGGCCGAGCGCCTTCTTCAGGTCATCCAGCTTGGTGCGGTCGGAATCGATCGGACGGCTGCCATTGGCGGTCCACTCCACCATCGAGCCGGCGTAGAGCTTGGCGTCGCGGCCGAGCAATTCACTCAGCACGAACCAATCGGTCGCCGCCCAATGGCCGGTGTTGCAGTAGGCGATGGTGCTGCCGCTGGCCGGGACGTCCTGCGCGGCGGCTGCAAGCTCCGCCTTCGGCTTCAGGCGATTGGCAGCCGTATCGTAAAACTTCGCGCTGTCGACATTGAGCGCGCCGGGCAGACGGCCATAAGCCTTCGAGGCCGGCGCCTTCTCCTTGCCCTGGAAGAACGTGGCGGGCCGCGCATCGACCAATGTCGCGCCGTGATTCTGGATCGCGGCTTCGACCTGCGGTGCTTCGATCAGGATGTTCTTGTCGAGCCTGGCGGTGAAGATCGCAGGCGACGGCTTGCGCACGCCGGTCTCGACCGGCAGGCCCGCACGCCTTCCAGGCGGCGAGGCCGCCATCGAGGATCGAAAGCTCCTTCACGCCGGCATATTTGAGCGTCCAGTAGGTGCGCGCCGCGGCGCCGAAGTCGAGCACATTGACGCCGGCCGGCACCACGACGACGTGGCTGTCCTCGTCGATGCCAAGCTCGCCGATCAGCTTCTCGAGCTCGGCCGTGGTCGGCACCATGAAGGGCACGCCGCCGCGCTCAACGCGCCAGCCACCCTTGTCGTAGTCGCTGTGCACCGCGCCGGGAATGTGGCCTTCCGCGAAGCTCTCCGGCTTGCTGCCGTCGATCGTCGAGCGGATGTCGAGCACGACAACCTTGCCGCTGCCCTTGTTGGCGGCGAGCCATTGCGGCGAGACCAGCGGATCGGCGGCGAAGGCGGGGCCGGCCAGCGCAACGGCGAGCGCGGCGGTGGCGGCAAGACGGCGGACGAATGTGAGAGACATTGGCGGTACCTGTGAATTTCGATTGGGCTTGATATAGAATTTTTTTCTCGCTACACACAGGGGTGCGGCACTAAAAGCAATTATGTTCCAAAGAAGTGCCATTTTTAGGAACAGATATACTGTTTAACGAGAAGTCGCAGAATGGATGCCATAGACCGCAAGATCCTCGCCGTCGTCCAGCAGGACGCCTCGCTCTCCGTCGCCGAGATCGGCCAGCGCGTCGGCCTGTCGTCGACGCCGTGCTGGAAGCGGCTGCAGCGGCTCGAGGCTGACGGCGTCATCACCAAGCGTGTGGCGCTGATCGCGCCCGAGAAGGTCGGGCTCGGCATCACCGTGTTCGTCTCGATCGAGACCGGCGATCATTCCAACGAATGGCTCAAGAAGTTCGCCGACGTGGTGAGCGCGATGCCGGAGGTGATGGAGTTCTACCGGATGGCCGGCGACGTCGATTACATGCTGCGCGTCGTCGTCACCGACATTGCGGGCTATGACGCGTTTTACAAAAAGCTGATCGCGACCGTGCCGCTGAAGAACGTCACGTCGCGTTTTGCGATGGAACGGATCAAGTCGACGACGGCGCTGCCGATCAGCGACGCGAAAGCGCCCGACAAGAAATAATCAGGTGCAGGCGGTGCCGTTGTACTTCGGCGCGCTGATGCGCGGCGCCATGTACATCGTATCCGACAGGTTGATCGCGCTCTTGATCACATGCCCGACGGTCGGCGTGTAGGCGTAGGATACTTCACCGAACAGCAGCTGCGTGTTTGCCACCTTAAGAGCCTCCGGCAGCGTGGCGCTTCCGGACTTGATAGTGCCGTTGCGAGTGACGCTCCACTTCACGGTCGCGACCTTGTTGGCGTCGATGTTGATGCAGCTCACGGTGATCTTCAGCGGGCTGGCCGAGTACGGCGCCATGATCGTCGTGGTGGCATCAAGCACGTTGGTCATGTCTGCCGTCGACAGCGTCGCGGTCTGAGCGGCAAGGTTGGCCACCGCGCCGGCCGCGAGCGTCACCTTGCGGTCGACGCTGATACCCTCGGAGACCTCGACGCCGCCGAGATAAAGCCCGATCATCATCGGCGCGAGCAGAGCGAACTCGACGGCCGATACCGCGCGCTCGTCGCGCTTGAACGATCCGATCCTGAGGCGGTTCAAGATGCTCATTTGTAGGGCTCGTTGCGGAACGCGTTGGTCGCGACCAGAAGGCGATGGCTGCCGTTCTGGTTCGACAGCTTGCTGTTGAGAAGCGAGACGTAGATCGGCCACTGGTAATAGAGCTGGACCACGATGACGTCGCCGGGCACGCCAGGCTCGTACTTCACCTTGGAGGGATCGAGCTGACCGTTGGTGTAGGGCGGAGTCGTGCCCGCCCCGCTGAAGCTCGAGTACTTCTGAACGTTGACGTACAATTTGCTCGTACAATCAAACAGCGCGATGATTCTGGTACAGACCTGATTTTTGAACGCGGCCTGGTCCCATTTTGCGGCGTCCTGCTGACCGGTCATGATCAGGCGGCCGGCCTGCGAGGCGGCATATTCGAGCGACTGGCCGGCGAAGAAGACGAACGCGGTCTCCATGATCGCGAACAGCAAGCCAAGGAACGGCGCGGCCACCAGGCCGAACTCGATCGCGGCAGCGCCTTCGCGCGCACGCGCAAAGCCGCGAAGTCCCAAGCGGGAACCCGTTCGAGCAGCCAAGTTCCTAAGTTTCGTTGTGACGCTCATCACGCGACTAATCGCTGTTTTACTAGGCAAACCTAGCAAACTGCCGTTTTGGAATTATTGCGCGGACCCCGAACGGAAGCGGCGTCACGCTAAGTCTTTGCTAACCATGCTTGGGGCTAGCGGGGCCCGCCGCCGCCAGGTGAGCCCCCGGCCTGCCCTGCCCGGGCGGCGCCTTGCCCGGTGACCGCATTGAAGAAGTTCGGCGTGTCGCCAAGAGTTGCGCGCGGCGCGCAATCCGGGTTGCAGCTATAGGTCTCGGTATCGACGCCCTTCTGCACGATCACGATGTCGCTGGTGCGTGGCTTGCCGACCACCAGTTGCTTGTCGAGCACCACCCGCCCGGAGCGGTCGAGCGCCAGCAGATTGGTCGAGCCGTAGCCCTTGCCGGTGATGACCAGAAGGCCGCCCGGCTGCAGGCTGGCATCGGCGATCAGTGGATTGCCGATGACGATGGTCGAAACGCCGTTCGGCAGCCGCAGCAGCTGCGCCTGATCGATCGGAACCGCCATGTTGTCGGCGCGCGCGACATTCGCGAACGCGAAGCCCAGCATGCACACGATCGTCACGGCATAGCCGAGATAACGAAACGGGCGCGGCAGGCGGCGCCAAATCGACATCGGACTCTCCAGTACGCGATACATAATCTGGCCACGCCGCTAAAAACCGCACGCGACAGCGGATTCAGATTGGCCGCAAATGGTGAATTAAGGCGGAAAAGACGTGGTGAACGGCGCGTAAAGGCGAGGCGTTTAGCGGCGGAACGGATAGAGCAACTGCGCGCCGAAGCCTTCCGGAAACTCGTCCTTGTCGTCGACGCCGTACGCCTCCGGAAGCTTGCCCTCCGGCATGTAATAGGTGCCGAACATCAGATCGAGCACGGGAAACGTCGAGGCGAAATTCTTGTTGCCGCCCTGGTCGGCCGCGGTGTGATGCCAGCGGTGAAACACCGGACTGGCGAGGACGTATTTGAACGGCCCCAGCGTCCAATCGAGGTTGGCATGCACGAAGGCCGAATAGGCGATCGTGAAGGGGCCGACCACCACCATCACCTCAGGTGAGATGCCGGCGAGCAGCAGCACGACGTCGACCGCCACCGTGCCGAGGAAGATGTTGACCGGGTGGAATCTCGCCGCCGAAATCCATTCGAGATCCTCGGATGAATGATGCACCGCGTGATACTTCCACATGTGCTGGCCGTGGAAGGCACGATGGATCCAGTACAGCAGGAAGTCCGAGGCGATCAGGAAGACGATGACCTGCGCCCACAGCGGCAGCGTCGCCAGCGGGCCGTGGCCGTTCTCGTAAAACTTGATGAGCTCGTCTTCGCCGTGAATATTGAAAATCAGCGAGGCGCCGAGCACCAGAAGGCCGATGCGCACGAACCGCGCCAGCAGCGGGATCAGGAACCAGTACAGAAGGTCGGTCGCCAGCTCGCGCTTGCGCCACCACGACTGGCCCGGATTGCACGCCGACCAGCGGCTCAAAAGAGTGAACGCCAGCGCCAGACCGATCGAGATCGGGACGATCTTGAGCATGGTCTCGCCGGCGACGTGAACAACAGACAAGAGCTCGGCGAGCATGCTTCCAACCTTCAACACTGACTACGGCCTGATATGCAGAGCCCGCCGTTAAGATCGCGTTGAGGTGTGTGCGAAAATCGCACAGGTCTGGCACCGAGACGAAGAGCGCGAAGACGACGTTAAGGAGTTTTTAACGTTGACGTTCGTTTACGAACGATTTGTTAACTACATTGCTAACACTTAGAACTTACTCAATTTTCTGCAATCGGGTTAACGGTGGTGCAAGACCTGGCCGGTAATTTGAACGGCAATGGGCTGGCTATCCGAAGCGTAATTCGGCGAACGACCTGCTCAGTGTGGACACAAGGAGCTATTGATGAAGAACCTCGTTCTGCGTTTTGCGAAGGACGTCTCGGGCGCCACTGCGATCGAGTACGGCCTGATTGCCGCGGGTATTTCGGTCGCGATCATCGCGGTCGTGAACGGCCTCGGCACTCGACTGAACACCACGTTCTCGAGCATCTCGACCCAGCTGCGCTAAGCGCTGCGGCGTGAGTTTTAAGAGGCTCCGGCCATTTGCCGGAGCCTTTTTGCTTTTCCGTTCACCGATCTGAAAGCCGGCACACCTAGCCTGCGCAACATGATCCTCGATGCCATCCGCCTGCTGCTGTTTCCAGCATTGATCGCCTTTGCGGCATCGAGCGACCTCCTGACGATGACAATCTCGAACAAGATTTCACTCGCCCTGGCGGGTGGCTTTGTCGCGCTGGCATTGTTTGCGGGCACGCCGTTTTCGGTCATCGGGCTTCACTTCGTGGCGGCCTTCATCGTGCTGGCGATCGGCTTCGGCTGCTTTGCGATGGGCTGGATCGGCGGCGGCGACGCGAAGCTGGCCGCCGCTATCGCGCTGTGGTTCGGCTTCGACTACCTGCTGGAATTTCTGGTCTGGGCGTCGCTGTTCGGCGGCGTGCTGACGATCCTGATCATCCAGTTTCGTACGCTGCCTCTGCCCATCTTCATGGCGCGCCAAGCGTGGATCGCGCGGCTTCATGAGAAAGGCGCCGGCGTGCCGTACGGCGTCGCACTCGCGGCTGCCGCACTGTTTGTCTATCCGCAAACCGGCTGGATGAATTCCATCGGTGCATGATCGCTGCGCGCGCACGCGCAACGCTTCATTAACTTGATTTAGATACCGACCCTTAACCATACCTTGACCATTACCTGTTCAAATCCGGGCACGAAGCGGCCTTCGCCGCCATGTGGATTCGTGTGATGTGCAGCCGCGATGTCGCGGCGTGTTGGTGAGAGTCGAGCGTATGAAAGCCGCGCGTCTTGTTGTGTTGGGGGTTGCTGTCGTCGCCGGCGGCGTTGCCGCGCTGTTGGCCGGACGCTCCGAGAAGCCCCCCGAAGCACCCGCTCCGCAGCAAGCCCAAATCCCCTCCGTCGAAGTGCTGGTCGCCAAAGGCGACATCGGCCTTGGTCAAACCGTCAATGGCGGCGATATGCAGTGGGTCTCGTGGCCCGCGAACGCCGCGAGCGGCAATTTCATCACCAAGAGCAACCGGGCTGACGCGCTCGAGTCGCTCGCCGGTGCGATCGCACGCGCGCCGTTCGTCGCCGGTGAACCCATTCGCGACGCCAAGCTGGTTCAAGCCAAAGGCTCGGGCTTCATGGCGGCGATCCTGCCGCCGGGCATGCGCGCGGTGTCGGTCGGCATCGCGCCGGAAACCGGCGCCGGTGGCTTCATTCTGCCGAACGACCGCGTCGACGTCCTTCTCACGCAACGCGACCGCGCCGCCGAGAAGGTGACCGGCTCGGAAGTGCAGATCAGCGAGACGATTTTGAAGAACATCCGCGTCCTCGCCATCGACCAGAACGTCGAGGAGAAGAACGGACAGCGCGTTGTGATCGGCAAGACCGCGACGCTCGAGCTCTCGCCCGGCCAGGCCGAGTCGCTCACGCTCGCGCAGAAGCTCGGCTCCATCTCGCTGGCGCTGCGCAGCATCACCGACGCGAACGCGAAAGACGACGACGACAAATCAAGAGGCTCAGGCTCCGGCGTGAACATCGTGCGCTTTGGAGTGGGGACGACCGTTACACCGAAATAGAGACTCTCTGGGGACACCGCGACATGCCGAGCTGGACACGCACAGCCTTCCTGACGGCGCTACTCGCTGCGTCGGTATTGATACCGATGACGCCGGCGGTGCCGGCCGATTCACGCGTGTCGGTTGTTCAGGTCGCGGCGAGCGAGGGCACATCGCGCTTCGTGCCGCTTGGCATCGGCAAATCAATCGCGATCGACCTGCCGGCCGACATCAAGGACGTGCTGGTCGCCGATCCGAAAATCGCCAATGCAGTGATCCGCACCTCGCGCCGCGTCTACATCATCGGCGTCACGGTCGGCCAGACCAACATTTTCTTCTTCGATGGCGAAGGCAAGCAGATCGCCGGTTTCGACATTGCGGTCACGCGCGACCTCAACGGCCTGCGCGGCGCGCTGCGACAGGGCTTTCCCCACGCGGACATCCGCGTCGAAGGCATCGGCGACGGCGTGATGCTGTCCGGCTCGGTTTCGAGCCCGGGCGACGCACAGCAGGCCTATGATCTGGCAACCCGTCTCACCAATGACGGCGCCAAGGTCGTCAACGGCATCACGGTGCGCGGCCGCGATCAGGTGATGCTCAAGGTCAGCGTCTCTGAAATCTCTCGCGACGTCATCAAGCAGCTCGGCGTCGACCTGTCCGGCATAGGCAATTACGGCTCGGCGATCATTTCGGGCGCGACCAGCAACGCGTTCTCCGCAGTCGGAGCGCCGCTTTCGACCGCGCGCACATTGCAGGCCTCGCTCAGCGGCATCACCGCGACGTTGCGGGCGATGGAGCGCGCCGGCGTGGTCCGCAGCCTGGCCGAGCCCAACCTGACTGCAATTTCCGGCGAAACAGCCACGTTCGTTGCCGGCGGCGAATTCCCCATTCCGAACGGCCTGTCGTGCGACACGACCCGCTCGCCCCCGATCTGCCAACAGCAGATCGACTTCAAGAAGTTCGGCGTGAGCCTGGCCTTCACGCCGGTGGTGATGGCGGAAGGCCGCATCAGCCTCAAAGTAATGACCGAAGTGTCGGATCTCTCGACCGAGAACTCGATCACGCTGCAGGTGCCGAACTCCGAGCAATCGCTGACGGTGCCTTCGATCCGCACCCGGCGCACCGAAACGACGGTTGAAATCCCGTCGGGCGGATCGCTTGCGCTCGCCGGCATGATCCAGCAGCGCACCAAGCAGCAGATCAACGGTCTGCCAGGACTGATGCAATTGCCGATCATCGGCGCGCTGTTCCGCAGCCGGGACTACATCAACAATCAGACCGAGCTGGTCGTGATCGTGACGCCTTATCTTGTGCGCGCCGTGGCGGAGAAGAACCTGTCGCGGCCGGATGACGGTTTCTCTGATCCGAGCGACCCGAGCACCGTGTTCCTCGGCAAGCTGAACCGGATCTATGGCGGCAGCGAAGCAGTACAGCCGGTCGTGCGCAAAACGTACTCCGGCAATTACGGATTCATTCTCGACTGACTGCCGCAGGAGGCATGACGATGGCTCACTTCCGAACTCCGCCGGCCGCAAGGCGCTCCGCCGCACTTCTGCGGGCGTGTCTGCTCGGCAGCGCGGTGATGAGCCTTGCCGGTTGCTACGGCCCGCCGAAGCCGCTGGTGCTTTACCCCGAGGACTATCGTGAGCGGCATCCGATCGCACTGCGCGAAGGCGCGCGTACCGTCGAAGTGTTCGTCGGCCGCAACCGCGGCGGCTTGAGCCCGGCGCAGCGCGCCGACGTGGCGGCCTTCGCTGCGAACTGGAAGCACAATGCGACCAGCGGCATCCTTATCGACGTGCCGCGCGGCAGCGCCACCAAGCAGGCCGCCGCGGATTCGTTGCGCGAGATTCATTCGATTCTGAATGCCAGCGGCGTGCCATCCCGCGCGGTGCGCGATCGCAGCTATATGGCGGCCGACCTCGCGCTGCCGAGCATCAAGCTGAGCTATGGCGAGCTGACGGCCCATGCCGGCCCGTGCGGTCTGTGGCCGAACGATCTCGGCCCGGCCGACCTGAGGATCTATCAGCAGAACCGCGCTTACTGGAATTTGGGCTGCGCCCATCAGCGCAACCTCGCCGCGATGGTCGACAATCCGGCCGACCTCGTTCAGCCGCGCGGCGAAACGCCTGCCTACACAGCGCGGCGCACCGTCGCCATCGACAAATACCGCAAGGGCGAAAACCCGAGCGGGACTTATCCGGCCGACGGCACCAACTCCTACGACAGCTCGAAGCTCAGTGATCTCGGAAAATGATAAGGCACGCACAACAAGTCGCAACGGTTGAACACGGCGACCCGGCCGCGCCGGCTGGCGCCGAGCCCGCGTCGGACGAGCACATCGCGCCGGCTCCGCGCGTCTCGATGCAGGCCTTCTGCGAGTCGGTCGAGACCGCTGCCGCCGTGCAAGCCGCGTCGGAAGACCGGCGGATGGTCAAGGCGCATGTCAAGATTCAGATGGGCGGCGCCACCGCCGCCGCCGAAGCCTATCGCAATTCGCCGACCCCGAATGTGATCATGATCGAGTCGGAAAGCCGGGCCGACGACATCCTGATGAATCTCGATCGGCTCGCCGAAGTGTGCGATCCCGGCACCCGCGTTATCATAATCGGCCGGATCAATGACGTCGGCTTCTATCGCGAACTGACCAAGCGCGGCGTCAGCGATTACCTGATTGCGCCCATTCAGCCGCTCGACGTCGTGCGCAGTGTTTGCGGGCTGTTCTCGCAACCCGACACCAAGCCGGTCGGACGCGTCATCGCCGTGGTCGGCGCCAAGGGCGGCGTTGGCTCTTCCACCGTTGCCCACAATGTCGGCTTTGCCATTGCGCGCGACCTCGCGCTGGATTCGGTCGTCACCGACCTCGACCTGCCATTCGGCACCGCCGGGCTCGACTTCAACCAGGACCCGCCGCAAGGCATCGCCGACGCGGTGTTTTCGCCGGATCGCGTCGACATCAACTTCGTCGACCGGCTGATGTCGAAATGCACCGATCACCTCAGCCTGCTGGCGGCGCCGGCGACGCTCGACCGCGTCTATGACTTCGGCGCCGAAGCGTTCGACGGCGTGCTCGATGCGCTGCGTGCCAATATTCCGTGCGTCGTGCTCGACGTGCCGCACCAATGGTCGGCCTGGACCAAGCGCGTGCTGGTGAGCGCCGACGAAATCCTCGTCGTTGCGGCGCCTGACCTCGCCAATCTGCGCAACGCCAAGAACCTCGCCGACATGCTCAAGGCATCGCGGCCGAACGACCGCCGGCCGTTCTATTGCCTCAACCAGGTCGGTATTCCGAAAAAGCCGGAAATCTCGGCCGGAGATTTCGCCAAGGCGCTGGAAGAGGATCCGGTCGTCATTATCCCGTTCGAGCCGCAATTGTTCGGCACCGCCGCCAATAACGGCCAGATGATCGCCGAAGTGGCCGCGAATCACAAAACCACGGAAATGTTCCGGCTGCTCGCCCAGGTCATGACCGGCCGCGCAGAAGTAAAGCGTTCGCGTGGCGGCCTGCTCTCGCTCGGCATGCTGGGCAAGCTGATGAAACGAAAAAGCTGACCGGGGTAAGTCGTGTTTGGTAGGCGTGGTGGAAGTTCTGGCGGCGACCTGAAAACGGCGCCGCCCCCGGAACCGGCGGCGCAGCCGACGCCGACGATTCCCAATGCGCCCTCGATCCAGCCGCCATCCGGGCCGCTGACGCCATTTCCGTCCGACGGGCTCGCGGCGCCGCTCATTTCAGCGCCAACGACGCAGACCAAACAACCGGCTCACGTGGCGATGCCGATGGTCGATAGCCGCCGGTCCGACGCCTATTACGAGACCAAGGGCACGATCTTCGGCGCCTTGATCGAGGCGATCGATCTTGCCCAGCTCGCGCGGCTCGACACCGACAGCGCGCGCGAGGAAATCCGCGACATCGTCAACGAGATCATCGCGATCAAGAACATCGTGATGTCGATCGCCGAGCAGGAAGAGCTGCTCGACGATATCTGTAACGACGTGCTCGGCTTCGGCCCGCTCGAGCCGTTGCTCGCGCGCGACGACATCGCCGACATCATGGTGAACGGCGCCGGCACGGTTTACATCGAAGTCGCGGGCAAGATTCAGAAGACCGGCATCCGCTTCCGCGACAACCAGCAGCTCCTCAACATCTGCCAGCGCATCGTCAGCCAGATCGGCCGCCGGGTCGACGAATCCTCGCCGATCTGCGACGCGCGCTTGCCCGACGGCTCGCGCGTCAACGCGATCGTGCCGCCGCTGGCGATCGACGGGCCTGTGCTCACCATCCGCAAATTCAAGAAAGACAAGCTGACCCTCGACCAGCTGGTCAAATACGGCACCATCACGCCACAGGGCGCCGAGATCCTTCGCATCATCGGCCGTTGCCGCGTCAACACGATGGTGTCGGGCGGCACCGGCTCCGGCAAGACCACGCTGCTCAACTGCTTGACGCAGTTCATCGACGCCGACGAGCGCATCATCACCTGCGAAGACGCCGCCGAATTGCAGCTCCAGCAGCCGCACGTGGTTCGCCTGGAAACACGGCCGCCCAATCTCGAGGGCGAAGGCCAGATCACCATGCGTGACCTGGTCAGGAACTGCCTGCGCATGCGGCCGGAACGCATCATCGTCGGCGAAGTCCGCGGACCCGAAGCCTTCGACCTGCTGCAGGCGATGAACACCGGCCACGACGGCTCGATGGGAACGCTGCACGCCAACTCGCCACGCGAAGCGCTGTCGCGCGCTGAATCGATGATCACCATGGGCGGCTTCTCGCTGCCCTCGCGCACCATCCGCGAGATGATCTCGGGCTCGGTCGACGTGGTCATCCAGGCCGCACGCCTGCGCGACGGCTCGCGCCGCATCACCCACATCACCGAGGTGATGGGGATGGAAGGCGACGTCATCATCACGCAGGACCTGTTCGTCTACGACATCATCGGCGAAGACGAGCGCGGCAACCTGGTCGGCCGCCATCGTTCGACCGGCATTGGCCGGCCGCGCTTCTGGGATCGCGCCCGCTACTACGGCGAGGAAAAGCGGCTCGCCGCAGCGCTCGACGCCGCCGAGGCGGTGAGCGAACCCGGGAAATAGACCGTGGACATCCAGACACTCTCGGTGTTCGGCTTCGCCGCCTTTGCGGTGGGCGGCCTGCTCTGGGTGTTCGTCTATCCAATCCTGTCGGGAGAGCGGAAGACCGAGAAACGCATGGCGAGCGTCTCGCGGACCGAGCCGGTCGCGGTGCGAACAGCGCGCACCACGCAGAAGTCGCGGCGCGACACGGTCGAAAGCACGCTCAAGGACATCGAGGAGCGGCACAAAAAGCAGAAGAAGATGCCGCTGAATGTGCGGATCCAGCAGGCCGGACTGTCGTGGTCGAAGCGGCAGTTCTACATCATCTCTGGCGTCATCGGCGCCGTGCTGTTCGTCATCGTGCTGTTCAGCGGAACGGGTCTTGTCCCCGCTTTTGCCCTGGGGTTTGCCGGTGCGTTCGGCTTGCCGCGCTGGCTGCTCTCCTATTTGAAGAAGCGGCGTGAAACCAAGTTTCTCGACGCTTTCCCCGACGCCGTCGACGTGATCGTGCGCGGCATCAAGGCCGGCCTGCCGCTGCTCGACAGCATCAAGGTCATCGTCTCGGACTCTCCTGAGCCGGTCCGCTCGGAATTTCGCGCTATTATTGAAACGCAGGCCATCGGCATTCCGCTCGGTGAAGCCTGTGCCAAGCTGTATGAGAGCATGCCGCTGCCGGAGGCAAACTTCTTCGGCATCGTGATTTCCATTCAACAACGCGCCGGCGGCAACCTGTCGGAAGCGCTCGGCAACCTGTCGAAGGTGCTGCGCGACCGCAAGAAGATGAAGGCCAAGATCCAGGCGATGTCGATGGAGGCCAAGGCCTCCGCCGGCATTATCGGCGCGCTGCCGATCGCCGTGATGATGCTCGTTTGGATCACCAGCCCCCTATACATCTCGCTGCTTTGGACAGAACCGCTGGGCCGCCTGATGCTGGCTGCATCGGCGCTCTGGATGTTCATGGGCACGATGGTGATGAAGAAGATGATCAACTTCGATTTTTAGTGGCGTGCCATGCTCGAACTGCTGGTTGAAGCGATCAATGTGAAAACGCTCACGATGGTGCTGGCTGCAGTAGCGGCCGGCGCCACGGTGCTGACATTGGCCATGCCGCTCGTCGCCGGCGACACGCTCGACAAGCGCATGAGAGCCGTTGCGCTCGAGCGTGAGAAAATGCGCCAGCGCGAGCGTGAGCGCATGGCGCGCGGCGACAAGGTCAATCTGCGGCCGACCACCAAGCAATACATGCAGACGGTGGTCGACCAGTTCAACTTGAGCAAATGGGTCGGCCAGGAAGAGGCTCGCCTGAAGCTGATTCAGGCCGGATATCGCGGCCAGGCGCCGTACGTGACCTACCTGTTCTTCCGGCTTGTTGCGCCGATTGCGATGCTGATCGCGACGTCGGTGTACGTGTTCGCCATTCTGGAGCTCGACCAGCCGTTCGCTGTAAAGGCCGGCATGTGCATCGCCGGCACCTATCTCGGCATGCATTTACCGCTGGTGATCCTGAAGAACCGGATTGCACGGCGGCAGCTGTCGATCAAACGCGCCTTTCCCGACACGCTCGACCTGCTGCTGATCTGCGTGGAGTCCGGCATGTCCATCGAGGCGGCGTTCCGAAAGGTCGCCGACGAGATCGGCACGCAATCCATCCCGCTCGCCGAAGAGCTGACCCTCACCACCGCCGAGCTGTCCTATTTGCCGGATCGCCGGCAGGCCTACGACAACCTTGGCAAGCGCACGGATCTGGAGGGTGTCAAATCGGTGTGCATGGCGCTCCAGCAGGCGGAGCGTTACGGCACGCCGCTCGCCAATACGCTGCGCGTCCTGGCGCAAGAGAACCGCGACATGCGCATGACGGAAGCCGAGAAGAAGGCAGCCGGCCTGCCGCCCAAGCTCACCGTGCCGATGATCCTGTTCTTCCTGCCGGTGCTCTTTGTCGTCATTCTCGGCCCGGCAGTCATCAAGGTGATGGGCATCAACTAGCCGTCAGGTGCCGGCGCCGGTCTGTGGCGTCGCCGCGCGTGCCTTCGGCTTCTTTGCTTTCGGTGCGGGTGTGCGATCGGGCTTCAGCTCGTTGTGCTGCGCCAGCATGTCGCGCAGGTAACTGACATTAGCTTCAGCTTCGGCCGGTGGCAGGTCGGCCCGCACCATCGTTTCCGCCTCGGCGAGACGGCCCTGCAAACCGATCACCAAAGCGAGGTTCTGACGCGCCTTGGGAGCGGCGTCCGGTTGCCGTGCCGCCTGCCGCAAATAGTCTTCGGCGCGCTTGAGGTCGTTCACCAGCGCATAGGACAGGCCGAGGTTCGACAGGATCGAGGATTCGTCCGGCTTGATCTTGAGCGCGCTCGCATAATGGCGGCGCGCCTCCTCGTGGCGGCCGAGCTGGTCGAACACCGCGCCCTGCACATTGAGGATGCGCCAATCGGGTTGGTCGGGCGTGTGAGCGCGGCTCAGCACTTCGAGCGCCTGGTCGTAACGGCCGACCTCGGCGAGCGCTCGGCCATAGGCGCCGAGCAGCCCCTTGTAATGTGGATTGGCGATGGAGGCCTGTTCGAGCACGGCGACGGCCTGGGCGCGCTGCGTCGTCTGCCGCAGCGCCTCGGCGTAACGGATCGCCGTCTCGGGGTCGTTCCGGTTCTCCTGATAGCGCGTGCCGTAGACTTGAACCGCCTGACGCCATTCGGTTTCGGTCCGCGGCCCTGCCGCCCCTCCGATCGAGCCGGTGACGTCGTCATTGGTGGTCTTGCAGGCGGCGAGCGCGAGAAGCGCAAGCGCGATCGCGCTGGTGCGGAGCAACGGAATAGCGCGGGATGTCGGGCGCAATGTGAACATTGAGGCTTTCCACCGGCAGGTCGGCCCCTCCGCAATAATTGGTTAACCCTAACGGTCCGTTAAGGTGCGACTCCCCGGAGCGTGTATAAGATCGCGCCCATGCACCCCGCTTTTGTGAAAAGCGCCCGCGATGCCGTGCCGATCTGGTTCGCGAGCCGGCGCGAGGCCGCTTCCGTCCTCGGCAAGCTCGATGCCGGCGCCAGGGCTTTCGCCAAGGCCGCAGGCTTTGAGGGCCGGCCGGGCGAGTATCTGCCCCTCCCCGGCAAGAATGGCCTGACCGGCGTCCTGTTTGGCCAGGACAGCAGACGGGAGCCGCAGGCCGACCAGTTCGCGGCCGGACGGCTGGCTGACCTCCTGCCGGCCGGCACCTATCGCTTCGCCAATGTCGAAGAGCCGCGCCTTGCCGCGCTCGCTTTCGCGCTCGGCGCCTACAAGTTCGGCCGCTATCGCAAGGGCAAGGCAGGCGGCGCGAAGCTCGTCCTGCCGGACGGCATCGACGGCGAGGAACTGTCCGCGATTGTCGAAGCGGTGGCGCTGGCACGCGACCTCATCAACACGCCATCGAACGACATGGGACCGGCCGACCTTGAAGCGGCGGCTCGCAAGCTGGCGAAGCAGCATCGTGCCAAATTTGCGGTGACGTCCGGCGCCAGGCTCGCCAAGGGATTTCCGCTGGTGCAGGCGGTCGGCGGCGGCTCGGCGCGCGCGCCGCGGCTGATCGATTTTTCCTGGGGCAATCCGAAGCATCCGAAGGTCACGCTGGTCGGCAAGGGCGTCTGCTTCGACACCGGCGGGCTCGACATCAAGAACGATGCCGGCATGCTCAACATGAAGAAGGACATGGGCGGCGCGGCAACCGCGCTGGCGCTCGCGCACATGCTGATGTCGGCCGGCGCCAAGATCAGGCTTCGCGTCATTATTCCGGCGGTGGAGAATTCGATCTCGGGCACCAGCTTCCGGCCGCGCGACGTTTATCGCTCGCGCAAGGGCATCAGCGTCGAGATCGGCAATACCGACGCCGAGGGCCGCCTGATCCTGGCCGACGCGCTGGCGCTGGCCGATGAGGAGGAGCCCGAGCTCATCATCGACTTCGCGACGCTGACGGGCGCGGCGCGCGTGGCGCTCGGGCCCGATTTGCCGCCGATGTTCACCGACGACGAACGCTTCGCCAATGACATGATGCGCCATGCCGCGGACGAGAACGATCCGGTGTGGCGCCTGCCGCTGTGGTCGCCTTACGAGGCGATGCTGGATTCGAAAGTCGCGGACACGAACAACGTCTCGAGCGGCGGCTTCGGCGGCGCGATCACCGCCGCGTTGTTCCTGCGCAAGTTTGTCGACCGCGCCAAGACCTGGGTGCATTTCGACATCTTTGCCTGGACGCCGTCGGCGCGGCCGGCCCGCCCGGAAGGCGGCGAGTGCCAGACCGCCCGCGCGCTCTATGCGCTGATCAAGAAGCGCTACGGCACGTGACGCATGATCCCGAAAAGTGGAAACCGGTTTTCGGATAAGATCATGCGTGATTCAAAATGATGCCGCTCGATCCGCGCCTGAATGCATATCGGCCGGACCTTGCAGCGGCCGAGCTGCGCGGCAAGGTCGAAGCGGCGCATTTCGTCGAGCCGGTGCTGCATCAGGTGGTGCACGGCCAGGCGCCGGTGCGCCGCGAGCCGCGGCACGATGCGCCGCTCGACACCGAAGCCTTGTTCGGCGAGCGCGTGAAGGTTTTCGAGATCGACGACGAAGGCTGGGCCTGGGGGCAGCTCACGACCGACAATTACGTCGGCTATCTGCCCGCGGCGGCGCTGGTGAAAGCAGGCCCGGAGCCGACCCACAAAGTGGCGGTGCTGCGCACGCATGCCTTTCCCGGCCCCGACATCAAGCTGCCGCCCTTCGTCGCGCTGCCGTTTGGCGCGCGTGTGCCGGTTGCCAAAGAGGAGCGCGGCTTCGCGGTGACGGTCGCGGGGCGCTATCTGCCGCCGTCGCATCTGGTGCCGGTCGACGCGAAGGAGCGTGATTTCGTGGCCGTGGCCGAGCGCTTTGCCGGCACGCCGTATTTGTGGGGCGGCAAGACTTCGCTGGGCATCGACTGCTCGGGATTGGTGCAAGTCTCGTTGCAGGCTGCCGGCCTCGACTGCCCGCGCGACACCTACATGCAGGAAGCGCATTTCAAGAACGCCGTAGCGCTCACCGACCTCAAGCGCGGCGACCTGATTTTCTGGAAGGGCCACGTCGCCATCGCGCGCGATGCGCAGAGCATCATCCACGCCAATGCGCATCACATGATGGTGGCGATCGAGCCGGCTGCCGAGGCGATCGAGCGGATCAAGAAGGCCGGCAGCACCGTCACCAGCGTCAAGCGGCCGTAATCAGCACACCACCTTGCGGCACTGGCGCATCGACGCGATGGTTTTCTCCAGGGCCTTGCGGCCGGGATGGCCGAGGATCACCACATTGCCGATCACATAGGCCGGCGTCGCCACCAGATTGGCATCGGTGCCGAACGTCGCGGTGGTGCGCAGCACGTTGAGCGTCGCCTCGGTATTTGCCTCGGCGGCGACCTTTTGCGGATCGAGCCCAAGGTCCTTCGCCGCAGCCAGCGCCCGCGCCCCGTCGATCATGCCGCGCTGCGCATAGATGCGCCGATGAAAGTCGAGGAATTTGTCGGCGCTGAGCATCTTCGCCACCGCGATCTCGATCAGCGCGCCCTGCACCGACTGGATCGACAGCACCGCGTACGGCACGAACACCAGCTTGAGCTTCTTGTCGGCGCGCACGATCGCGTCGACATCCGCCGCGGCCTCGCGGCAGAACGGGCAGTTGAGGTCGTAGAGCTGGTAGAGCGTGACGTCGCCCTGCGCATTGCCGACCGGGACCTGGCCGGTCAGCGCGGTAAGGCGCTGCGCCAGCTCGGGGCGAAGATCGTAATTGGTGATCTCGTCGCCGTAGTCGGAGACGATCTTGTATTGCGCCGGACCGAACTGAGCGGCCTGCGCGGTGACCGCGCCAAGCGCGAGAGCGAGGGCGATCAGCCACTTCATCGGGAAAATTCCGCCAGCCAATCCTCGATCAGCCGCTGCACATGCAGGCCCGAGCGAACGTTGTTCATCGGGTCGCGGCCTTGCTCGATGGCGTCGATCATCTCGGTAATCATGGCCTTATGCGGGCCGTGGTCGAACGCCATCGGGTCGGCCCCGCCGCCGCCCGACTGCACGCCGCCAACCACTTCGGTGTCGGCGCCGGCGCGGTTGATGGTGAGCTGGAAGCCTTCCAGCACGGCCGAGCCTTTGGTGCCGGCAATATCGATGCGCTCCGGATAACCCGGCCGCGCCACCGTGGTTGCGTCGAGCACCCCGATGGCCCCGTTTTTGAAGCGGATCGCGGCGGCCGTAACGTCTTCCGTGTCGATCGAACGCAGCGGCGAGGTGAGCGCGAAGCCTTTGACCTCGTCATGCGGGCCGGCGAGATGCAGCAGCAGGTCGAGCGTGTGGATCGCCTGCGTCAGCAGCACGCCGCCGCCGTCGCGCGCCTTCATGCCGCGGCCCGGCTGCTTGAAGTAATTGTCGTCGCGCCACCAGCGGATTGCCGCGCTGGCAGAAAGTATGTCGCCGAGCTCGCCTCTGTCGAGAATGGCCTTGAGCCGCAGCGAGGCCGGCCGGAACCGGTGCTGCACCACGATGCCGCAACGAACTTTTGCCGCTTCGGCCGCGGCGGCAAGTTGCTCGCCGCGCGCCACCGTGAACTCGACCGGCTTCTCGACCAGAATATGCTTGCCGGCCTTGGCGACGGCCTGCGCCACCGGCAGATGCGTGCCCGGCGGCGTCAGCACCAGCACCAGATCGAGTCCGGGCGCGCCGAGCAGCGCGTCCTGCTGCTCGAACACCGGCATGTTCCATTCTTTGGCGAAGGCGGCGCGGCGCTCGGCCGACGGCGCGAACCCGCCGACGATCTTCACGCGGCCGGCAGCCTCGAGCTCGCGCAGCGACAGGAGGTGCGGCTTCGTCGCCATCCCAAGCCCAATCAGGCCGACACCAAGCGCCATCGGACGGCCTGCGGCTACTGCGAGACCACGCCTTCAGGCGCGGCTTCGAGATTGAACGCGGCGGCGAACAGCGCGCGCGTATAGTCGGTCTTCGGTGCCTTGAACAACTCCGCGGCGGCGCCCTCCTCCACCACCTTGCCGTTCCTCAGCACCAGCAGGCGGCTCGCCAGCGCGGCGACCACGCGCAGGTCGTGCGAGATGAACATGTAAGTGAGGTCCTTGCGCTTCTGCAGGTCGCGCAAGAGATCGACCATCTGCGACTGGATCAGCATGTCGAGCGCCGAGGTCGGCTCGTCGAGCACGACGAATTTCGGCTCGAGCACGACCGCGCGCGCGAGCGCGATGCGCTGGCGCTGCCCGCCGGAGAATTCGTGCGGATAACGGTGCCGCGTCTCAGGGTCGAGGCCGACATCGGTCAGCGAGCGAATGACACGCTGCTCGCGCTCTTCGTCCGACAAATGCGGCTGATGGATCTCCAGCCCCTCGTCGATGATGTCGGCGACCGACATGCGCGGCGACAGCGAGCCGTACGGGTCCTGGAACACGATCTGCATGTCGAAGCGGACCGGCCGCATTTCCTTGAACTTCAGGCCCTGGATCGGCTTGCCCATGAAGATGATCGGCCCGTCGGACGAGATCAGCCGCAGGATGGCGAGACCGAGCGTGGTCTTGCCGGAGCCAGATTCACCAACAATCCCAATGGTTTCGCCCTGGCGGACGCTGACGCTCACGCCGTCCAGTGCCTTCACATGACCGACCGTCTTGCGCATCACGCCGCGCTTGATCGGAAACCAGACCTTGAGGTTGTCGGTCGCGACCATGACCGGCGCATCGGGCCGCGGCGGCGCGGGATCGGGCTTCGGCTCGGCGGCGAGCAGCGCGCGCGTATAGGGATGCTCCGGCGCGGTGAAGACGCGCTCGACGTCGCCCTGCTCGACGATCTTGCCGGCCTGCATGACGCAGACCCGGTCGGCGAGCTTGCGCACAATGCCGAGGTCGTGAGTGATGAACAGCATCGACATGCCGAGCCGCTGCTGCGTGTCCTTCAGCAGTTTCAGGATCTGCGCCTGCACCGTGACATCGAGTGCGGTGGTCGGCTCGTCGGCGATCAGCAGGTCCGGCTCGTTGGCGAGCGCCATCGCGATCATGACGCGCTGGCGCTGCCCGCCGGACAGCTGATGCGGATAGGCGCCGAGCCGCCCGGCCGGCTCGGGAATGCCGACCTCGGTCAACAGCTCGATGATGCGTTTGCGCGCCGGCGCGCCGGTGATGCCTTTATGCAGCAGCAAAATCTCGGCGAGCTGCTTCTCGATGGTGTGGAGCGGATTGAGCGACGTCATCGGCTCCTGGAAGATGATGGTGATGTCGTTGCCGCGTACATCGCGCAATTCGCGCAGCGGCAGCTTCATCAGGTCGCGGCCCTTGAACACGATCTGCCCGGAGGGATGATGCGCGGACGGATATGGCAGCAGCCGCATCACCGACAGCGCGGTCACCGACTTGCCGGAGCCGGATTCGCCGACCAGCGCCACCGTCTCGCCCTTGCCGATATCGAACGACACACGGTCGACCGCCAGCACCTTCCGGCTGCCTTGTCCAAAGGCGACCGAAAGCTCGCGCACGTCGAGGAGCTTTTCCGGCGCGCTCATAGGAACGTCTTTCGTGGATCGAAGGCATCGCGCACCGCCTCGCCGATGAAGATCAAAAGCGACAGCATGAACGCGATGGAAAAGAAACCGGCGAGACCCAGCCACGGCGCCTGCACATTGGCCTTGCCTTGCGAGAGCAATTCACCGAGCGAGGGCGAGCCCGGCGGCAGGCCGAAGCCGAGGAAGTCGAGCGCGGTGAGCGTCATCACCGACGACGACAGGATGAACGGCAGGAACGTCATGGTCGCGACCATGGCGTTCGGCAGCAGGTGCCGGAACATGATGCGGATATTCGAGACGCCGAGCGCCCGCGCCGCCTGCACATATTCGAAGTTGCGGCTGCGCAGGAATTCCGCGCGCACCAGGCCGACCAGCGCGACCCATGAAAACAACAGCAAGATGCCGAGCAGCACAAAGAAACCGGGCGCCAGCACCGACGAGATGATCAGCAACAGATAAAGCGAGGGGATCGCCGTCCAGATCTCGATGAAGCGCTGGAACAGCAGATCGGTCCAGCCGCCGAAATAGCCCTGCACCGCGCCGGCGGCGACGCCGATCACCGACGAAACGATCGTCAGAATCAGGCCGAACAGCACCGAGATGCGAAAGCCGTAGATCAGCCGCGCCACCACGTCGCGGCCCTGATCGTCGGTGCCGAGCCAGTTGTATTCGAGGTCGCGGCAGCCGGCTCAGGTTCTTGCGTTTGACCACCGCCTCGCACTCTTTCTCGGTCAGCATCCAGGTCGGTTTGGACGGCGCCGGGGTCGGCAGATCGAGATTGTGGGTGTCGTAGGAGTAGCGAATGATCGGCCACAACACATAGCCGCCCTTCTCCGCGATCTTCTGCTGCACGAAGGGATCGCGGTAGTCGGTGGCGGTCTCGAAGTCGCCGCCGAACGTCGTCTCCGCATAGGTCTTCACCGCCGGGAAATAGAAGCTGCCGTCATATCTGACGAGAAACGGCTTGTCGTTGGCGATGAACTCGGCGAACAGCGACAGAATGAACAGGATCGTGAAAAGCCAGAGCGAGAGGTAGCCGCGCCGGTTGGCCTTGAAGTTGGCCCAGCGCCGCGCGTTGATCGGCGACACGCGAGAAGCCGCGCCGGCGGCACGGCGAGCCCCATCGGCCCGACTGCGGTCGTGCCCGGTGTCTTGGCGCCGACCCGAGCGTCCACTCACACCTCCCGCGTCTCGAAATCGATGCGCGGATCGATCCAGGTGTAGGTGAGATCGGAGATCAGGTTCACGACCAGCCCGACCAGCGAGAAGATGTACAGCGTCGCGAACACCACCGGATAGTCGCGATTGAGCACGCTCTCGAAGCCGAGCAGGCCGAGGCCGTCGAGCGAGAAGATCGTCTCGATCAAGCAGCGCGCCGGTAAAGAAGGCGTGCACGAATGCGCCGGGGAAGCCGGCGACCACGATCAGCATCGCATTACGGAATACGTGTCCGTACAGCACCTGCCGCTCGTTGCAGCCCTTGGCGCGCGCGGTGAGCACGTATTGCTTGCGGATTTCGTCGAGAAACGAGTTCTTGGTCAGCAGCGTCATGGTCGCGAAGGCGGACAGCGCCATCGCAGTGATCGGCAGCGCCAGATGCCAGAAGTAATCGAGCAATCTTCGAGTACCAGGGCAACGACGACCAGTTATCCGAGGTCAGGCCGCGCAACGGGAACCAGTCGAAGAACGAGCCGCCGGCGAACAGAATGATGAGCAGGATCGCGAACAGGAATCCCGGGATCGCATAGCCGACGATGATGACCGTCGAGGTCCACACGTCGAACTGCGAGCCGTCCTCCACCGCCTTCTTGATGCCGAGCGGAATCGAGATGAGGTAGGTCATCAGCGTCATCCAGATGCCGAGCGACATCGAGACCGGCAGCTTTTCCTTGACGAGCTGGAGCACGCTGACGTCGCGGAAATAGCTCGAGCCGAAATCGAACCGCGCGTAATTCCACAGCATGAGCAGGAAGCGCTCGTGCGCCGGCTTGTCGAAGCCGAACTGCTTCTCGAGCTTCTTGATGAATTCGGGATCGAGGCCCTGCGCGCCGCGATACTTGGAATTGACGGCGTCGACCTGCGAGCCGCCCTGCAACGAGCCGCGCGAGCCGAAATCGCCGGTGCCGCCGGAAATGCGCGACGTCGCGCCGGTATCGGAACCGCTGATCTGCGCGATCACCCGCTCCACCGGGCCGCCGGGCGCGAACTGCACCACGCGAACGAGACCAGCAAGATCCCGAGCAAGGTCGGGATCATGAACAGGATGCGGCGGATGATGTAGGCGGCCATGTGCGTCTTTCCGGGCTCTGACTATGTCATTCCGGGGCGTGGCGGAAGCTGCGGAGCGGGCAGATGACGGATAATTAAAGTGCCCACCAGGTCGCCGGGATGCCGCGGAAATAACGCGGCTGTTCCTTGGGGAAACCGAACACGTCCCAATAGGCGATCCAGTGCGACGCTTTGTACCAGTGCGGAATCCAGTAGCGGCCGGCGCGGATCACGCGGTCGAGCGCCTTGCATGCCGTCACGAGTTCCTCGCGCGTCTTGGCGGCGATGATGAGGTCGACCAGGGTGTCGATCGCCGGATCGGCGATGCCGCCGAGGTTCTGCGTGCCTTTGATCGCGGCCGCGCGAGAGGTGAAGTAGGTGCGCAGCGAGTTGCCCGGCGTCGAGGAGAAGCCCATGCGGTTGACGGTGATGTCGAAATCGAAGTCGTCGACCCGCTTGCGGTATTGCACCGCGTCGACGATGCGCAACGTCGCCTCGATGCCGATGACGCCGAGATTCTTGGCGTAGGTCTGGTGATGCGGCGCGAAGGTTTGCTCTTCGAACAGGAACTCGAGCGTGAAGCGCTCGCCTGACGGCAACACGCGCTTGCCGTCTTTCACGGCGACGCCGGCATCGCTGAGCAACTGTGAGGCTTTGCGGCAGCCACGCCCGATCCTGGCCCGAACCGTCGGTGACCGGCGGCACATAGGGCTCGCCGAACACTTCATCCGGCACCTTGCCGCGGAACGGCTCGAGCAGCGCGAGCTCGGCAGCGGACGGCGGGCCCTTCGCCATCATCGGCGAGTTCTGAAACACCGAATGGGTTCGCTTGTACGACCCGTACATGATGCTCTTGTTGGTCCATTCGAAATCGAAGGCGTTGATCAGCGCCTCGCGCACGCGGCGGTCCTTGAACTTGTCGCGCCGCATGTTCATGAACCAGCCTTGCGCGCCGGACGGCGTGTCGTCCGGGATCACGCGCGCTTGACGCGGCCGTCCTTGAATGCCGGGAAATCGTAGCGCGTGGCCCAGACGCGCGACGTGAACTCCTCACGGAACAGTATAGTTCTTGGCGGTGAAGCCTTCGAACCCGACCTCGCGGTCGCGGTAATATTCGAAGCGGATGATGTCGAAGTTGTTGTGGCCGACCGACACCGGGAGGTTGGCGCCCCACCAGTCCTTCACCCGCTCGAACTCGATGTAGCGCCCGGCCTCGAAGCGGCCGACCTTGTAGGGCCCGGAGCCGAGCGGCACGTCGAGCGTGGACTGGTCGAACGGCTGCTTGCTGTAATAGGCGCGCGAGAAGATCGGCTGACCGGCGACGAACAACGGAACGTCGCGCGCGCGGCCCTCGGCAAAGCGCACCACGACCGTGCGGTCGTCTTCCGCTTCGGCGCCGGCGAAATCGCGCAACATCTGCGCGATGATCGGATGCCCTTTCTCCTTCAGCGCCGTCAGCGAGAACACGACGTCATGCGCGGTCAAAGGCGTGCCGTCGTGGAATTTGGCCTCCGGCCGCAGCGTATAGCGGTAGGTCAGGCCGTCGGCGGAGATGCGCACGCTGCGCGCGGCGAGGCCGTACATGGCGTCGGGCTCGTCGCCGGAGCGCGCCATCAGCGAGACGAAGGTGAGGTCCATTCCATAGACGCCCTCGCCCTTGAAGATGAAGCTGTTGAGCGAATTGAACGTGTGAAACGAGCCGTTGTAGCATGCGGCTGGTCGGAAGCTCGGAGTACGACGCCGCCCTTCGGCGCGTTCGGATTGACGTAG
This sequence comes from uncultured Alphaproteobacteria bacterium, assembly GCA_963847325.1. Lineage (GTDB taxonomy): Bacteria > Pseudomonadota > Alphaproteobacteria > Rhizobiales > Xanthobacteraceae > Pseudolabrys. The sequence continues at coordinate 65,247 of CAWJZD010000008.1, read as the reverse complement.
TTGAAGTGCTTGAAGTCCGCCGGATAGCCGAGATCGCCGAACGAGGAGATGCCGTGACGCTCTGCGTCTTGCGCGGCGGCAGGCGATGCGAATTTCGCCGCGGCAGCGGCGCCGGCGGACAGAACGAGAAGATTACGTCGCGAGATCATGCCCGGCGTGTCTTCGCGGCCTTCTCGGCGTCCCACCACCAGATGGTCGGGAATGCCGAGAGCCCGTACTTCGGCATTTCCGCAGGCCGGCCGTACCGGTCCCAACGCGCGGTGCGCACCTTGCCGTAGGTCCACTGCGGCACGACGTAGAAATTCCACAGCAGCACGCGGTCGAGCGCCTTGGTGGCGGCGACGAGATCGTCGCGGTCCTTGGTGAAGATCACGCGATCGATCAGCGCGTCGACCGCCGGATTCTTGATGCCGGCGAGATTGCGCGAGCCCGGCTGATCGGCGGCCGGCGTGCCCCAGAAACCGCGCTGCTCGTTGCCCGGCGACAGCGACTGGCCCCAGTTGGCGACGATGATGTCGTAGTCCCATTGCCGCAGCCGGTTTTCGTACTGCTGCGGGTCGACGGTGCGCACCGTGACGTTGACGCCGAGCCGCTCCAGCGAGGGCTTGTAGAACAGCACGAAACGCTCGGACGCCGGATCGTTGACCAGAAGCTCGACGCTGAGCTGCTCGCCCTGGGCGTTCACCAGCCGCGTGTTCTTCACCTCCCAGCCGGCGTCTTTCAGGAGCCGCAGCGCCTCGCGCATATTGTCGCGCACCTTCTGCGGATCGCCGCCCTGCGGATTGGTGTAAGGCTGGGTGAAGAGCTCGGCCGGGACCTTGTCCTTTACGGTGTTGAGAATTTCGAGTTCGCGGCCTTCCGGCAGACCGCCGGACGCCAGTTCGGTGCCTTCGAAATAGCTGGCGATGCGCTTGTACTGGTCGAAGAAGATCTGCTTGTTCATCTCCTCGAAGTCGAACGCATAGTTGAAGGCGCGCCGCAGCCGCGCATCCTTGAACTTGTCGCGGCGGATGTTGAACACGAAGGCCTGCATCCCGCCGGAGCTGCGGATGTCGAATTCTTCCAGCACGACGCGCTTGTCGCGCACCGCCGGGAAGTCATAGGCGGTCGCCCAGTTCTTCGCGCTGTTCTCGGTGCGCCAATCGACCTGATCGCCCTTGAAAGCTTCGAGCGCGACGGTGGTGTCGCGGAAATATTCGTAACGGATCTCGTCGAAGTTGTTCTTGCCGACATTGACGTTGAGCTTGCTCGCCCAGTGGTTCGGCACGCGCTCGTAAACGATGCTGCGCCCCGGGATGAACTCCTTGACGCGATACGGCCCGCTGCCGAGCGGCGGCTCGAGCGTGGTGTTTGCCACGTTGCGCTTGTTGCCGTCCTTGTCGGTGCCTTCCCAGTAGTGCTTGGGCAGAACGTAAAGCTGGCCGACGATCTGCGGCAGCTCGCGGTTGCCCGGCTGGTCGAAGGTGAACGTGATCTCGCGCTCGCCGGTCTTTTCGGCTTTGACGACATGCCGGTAGTAAGCGCCGAGTTGCGGGCTGTTGGTCTTGATGGTCTCAAGCGAAAAGATCACGTCATCCGCCGTGACCGGCTTGCCGTCATGCCATTTCGCCTCGGCGCGAAGCTTGTAAGTGACCGACGAGAAATCCGCCGGGTGGCTGACCGACTCGGCGATCAGCCCATATTCGGTCGAGACCTCGTCGAGCGCTTCGGTCATCAGCGTCTCGACGACCAGCTGCGCCCCCGCGCCGAGATTTCCCTTCACGCCGGCGACGACCAGATTGAGATTGTCGTAGGTGCCGAACGCGCTGAGCCGCACCGTGCCGGCCTTCGGGGCGGCTCGCATTGACGTAGTCGAAGTGCTTGAAGCCGGGCGAGTACTTCAGGTCGCCGAACAGCGAGAGGCCGTGCCGCCATTCGCGCTCCTGCGCGCGAAGCGGCAACACATTGAGGCCTGGAAGAGACGCAGCGGCCGCGGCCAGCTTCAGCAAGTTGCGGCGGGTGAAACTCATCAACGGCTCCGGCAATGAAATGCGCGCGCAATAGCGAGCATTATTATGTCGGTTTTCGGTCAGTGTCCCGGTCACATTCCGGTGCAAACAAAAAAGCCGGGCGATGGCCCGGCCTTTTTTACATTACGGCGCTGTTACTTTGGCGGCTGGCCGCCCTGCGGCGCTTGGCCGCCCTGCGCGGGCGCCTGGGCCTTTGGCAGCGGCTTCGGACTATCCGCGAGCGAGTTCAGGTAGGCGATCACGTCGGCGCGCGCCGAGTCGCGCAGGCCGGCGAACGTCATGTTGGTGCCCGGAACATAGGCGCGCGGGTTGGCCAGATATTTGTTGAGCTCATCGAGGCTCCAGTCGCCGCCCTTGGCCTTCATCGCCGCCGAATAATTGAAGTTCGGCAGGTGCGCCTTGTTGGCGCCGACGATGCCGTAGAGATTCGGCCCGACCCGGTTGGGCCCGCCCTTCTCGAAGGTGTGGCAGGCGGCGCATTGCTTGGCGGTGGCCTGGCCCTTTTCAGACGAGGCTGACGCCAGCAGCGTCTCGACCGGCTGCACGCGCCTGTGGCTGCTGCTGCCCGCCGCCGGCCGGTGCTTCTTTTGACCGCAATCGCAAAGCCCGGCTTTTCGACATGCGGCGGGGCAGAACAAGTGCGCCGGCGGTAATGTTGAGCGAGAGGAGGACGAGGCAGGTGCCGAGCACGGCGCCCAAAATCTTGTTGAGTTCGAAGGAGTTCATCGCGATTGGCTCACGGCGGGATGGCGGTTGGATACCGTTTTGCCGTCCCAGAGGCAACCCGTATAACGGGACTTCCCTCGGCGAGCATCGGTCTTGTTCTACGCGCGCACCCCTCGTCCTCTGTGATGCAAGCCACCTCCGCCAATACGCTTGTCCTGATCCCGGCGCGGATGGCCGCCACCCGGCTGCCCGGCAAGCCGCTGATCGATATCCACGGCGAGCCGATGATCGTCCATGTGCTGCGCCGCGCCCAGGAGGCCGCGATCGGCGAGGTCGTGGTCGCCACCGACAGCGAGGCGGTCGCCACCGCTGTGGAAAAAGCCGGCGGCCGTGCCGTGATGACCTCGGTGGACCACCCGTCCGGTTCCGACCGCATCCACGAGGCCCTGCTCGACCTCGACCCCGAGCGCCGCATCGGCATGGTGGTCAATGTGCAGGGCGACCTGCCGACCATCGATCCGGCCGCGATCAAGGCCGCGCTCGGTCCGCTCAAGGACAAGGACGTGGACATCGCGACGCTTGCCGCCGTCATCAAGACCGATGCGGAAGCGAACCAACCCGAACGTCGTGAAAGCCATCGGGGACGAGATTGCGCCCGGTCGCCTGCGTGCCCGCACCTTTACGCGAGCCAACGCGACCGGCGCCGGGCCGCACTATCACCACATCGGGCTCTACGCGTACCGGCGCGCAACGCTGGAGAAGTTCGTCAAGCTGCCGCAATCCGAAAATGAAAAGCGCGAGAAGCTCGAGCAATTGCGCGCGCTCGATAACGGCATGCGGATCGACATTGCCATCGTCGACGCGGTGCCGCTCGGCGTCGACACGCCGGACGATCTCGACAGGGCGCGCGAACTTCTCGCCCGGCGCTAGCGAACCGCCATTTATTGTTCCTGAGTTCGACATCGAACACTCGCGCGTATTTTTTCCCTAAAAAAGCTCGCGGATTATCAAATTTAAATGCACGACGCCGCGGCATTCAAGATCGCCATATGCTCGATATGAACCGTAGCAAACGCTGGTCGACCGAAGACGACGCAAAGCTGCGCGAACTGTTCAACAGCGGCGTGTCGCAGATGCGCATGGCAATCCGCCTGGGCCGCACCCAGCGCGCCGTCGAAGTGCGCATTGCCGCGCTGAAGCTTCGGCGGGCTCAAGCAGCCAGAATGCGCCGCTCCGCGCCCACGCTGCCGAAGTAGTCCGCTTACGCGCCACGCGCAGCCGGAGCCTATCGCGACTACATCCGTGGACTTCGCCTGTGTTTGCGCGCCAACGCCGGCCGATTTGACTCGCCCTATGTTGACTGGCTAACGCATCGCCAAGGAACTTCGGGCGGGAGCAATGGCGAAAAAGAAAATCATCTTTCAGGGCGAGCCGGGCGCGAACTCTGACATTGCGTGCCGGGAAGCCTATCCGGACCACGAGCCGGTGCCCTGCCCGACCTTCGAGGACTGCTTCAGCGCGCTCACCAGCGGCGACGTCGATCTCGGCATGATTCCGATCGAGAACTCGGTGGCCGGCCGCGTGGCCGACATTCACCACCTCATGCCGGAGTCCGGACTCCACATCATCGCGGAGTGGTTCCTGCCGATCCGCAATCAGCTGATGGCGCCCAAAGGCGCGACGCTGAAGACGATCAAGACCGTGCAGAGCCACATCATGGCGCTCGGCCAGTGCCGCGGCATCATCCGCGAGCTTAAGCTCAAAGCCGTGATCGGTGCGGACACGGCGGGCTCCGCGCGTGAAGTGGCAGAGGCGCGGGACCCGTCGCGCGCCGCCATCGCGTCACGCCTGGCGTCCGAGATTTATGGCCTCGAAATCCTCAAGGAGAATGTCGAGGACGAATCCCACTCGACCACGCGCTTTATCGTGCTGTCGCGGGAGAAGAAGTGGGCGCAGCGCGGCAAGGGCAAAGTCGTCACCACTTTTGTGTTCCGGGTGCGCAACGTGCCGGCGGCCCTCTACAAGGCCATGGGCGGCTTCGCCACCAACGGCATCAATATGACCAAGCTCGAGAGCTACATGGTCGGCGGCAATTTCTTCGCCACGCAGTTCTATGCCGACGTCGAGGGCCATCCGGACGATCGCGCGCTGGTGTTCGCGCTGGAAGAACTGCGCTTCTTCTCCAAGGAGCTGACCATCCTTGGCGTTTATCCCGCGCATGCGTTCCGGGATACGTTCAAGGAAGAGAAAGAATAGCGCCAAAGCAAAACGGGAGAGCTTGCGCCCTCCCGTTCGGCATCAACTCACGTCTACCTTTAGCGCGCCTGACCGGAGCCAGTCGTCGCCGGAGCACTTGGCGTGATCGGGCGAGTGATCGAATTGCCGCTGCTCGGAGCGGTATTCACGGTCACCGACGGGCCGCTGCTGCCGCCACGATTGGCGAACATGTCGGAGCCGCCAGCGAAGAAGAAGATCGCGCCGACCACGAGCAGAGCGCCGATGATCACACCGAGGACGCCGAAACCGCCGCCGCCGCCACTCGTGTGATGCACTTCTTTAACAACACGTTTTGCCATCATTGCCTCCTTTAGAACCGCATCTCCCAAGTCCGTTTTCCTAACGTGCGGGGCGACGACGCGGTTCCGCCGGCGATGCTTTACGCTTTGTTGACCGCGAAGCCGGCTTGCGCGTGCGAGATTTGCTCCGCGTGCGCGGCGGCTCGTCCTGATCCATCATCATCGGAACAAGGCTGACCAGATCGCGCATTCCCGGGACCAGCTCGACGAGCTTTGACGGCAAGTCGTTGAGCTCGGAGCGGCGCACGCCTTTGCGCGTGAGTGACGCTGCATAAAGGCCGAGATTGAACGCGGCAATCGCAGCGGTGCGCGGATTGCGCCGGATATAGTCGCTAATCGCAGCGAGGCCGCTGCTTCGACGAGCCATGGGTTACCTCATGAAAACCGCATCCCAACGCGATGCTGTGGAACAACGTTCCGTGAAAGGAACAAGCGGGGGAACGACAGGCCCAGTCAGCCGTTAGGGCGGGGAGATTGAATCAAGGAGGCAAAAATGGGCTTTGGACGTGGCGCGCTGCTGTGGCTCTTGGGAGTCCCGCTGCCGATCATCATCCTTCTCGCGCTGTTCATGCGCTAACGCGCGTAGGGCGCTGAGAACGAAACGGCGGTGCCGCAAGGCGCCGCCGTTTTGTTTTGCGGAACCGAAACGTTTGCGTGGCGGGCCAGTTAGCCCACGGGAATCCCCACAAAGACGGAAAAGGAGTGTTCCATGGGTCTCTTCTCGAAGGACATCAAATCGCTCGACGACCTGTTCGTGCACACGCTGCAGGACATCTATTACGCCGAAAAACAAATCGAAAAGTCGCTGCCCGACATGATCGAAAAGGCGACCAACACCGAGCTGACCAACGGCTTCAAGAAGCATCTGGAAGAAACCAAGGGCCAGATCCAGCGCCTGGAGGAAGTCTTCCGCATGCACGGCCACGAGCCGAAGGGCGTCGACTGCCCGGCAATCGACGGCATCCTGAAAGAAGCGAAAGAGATCGCCGGCGACATCGCGGACAAGCAGACGATGGACGCAGCGCTGATCGCCGCGGCGCAGGCGGTCGAGCACTACGAGATCACGCGTTACGGCACGCTGATCGCCTGGGCGAAGGAGCTGGGCCGGCCGGATTGCGCCAGCGTGCTGCCAGAAGAACCTCGACGAAGAAAAGACCACTGACGAGAAGCTGACCAAACTGGCCACGTCTCGGGTCAACAAGAAAGCCGCGTAAAAACGCGGGCGAGGACTTGAGCGGCCGGGCCTATGCCCGGCCGCTTTTTTATTTGCGCGCGGCGATGATCGCGTCGGCGGCCTTGAGGCCGCTGAGGAATGCGCCATGCGCGGTGGTGAAGGAATCCAGCGAGCAGGCTTCACCGGCAAAGAAGATGCGGTCTTCGACCGTGGCGGCGAGCTTCTCGCGCGCGCCGCTTTGCCCCGGCACGGCGTAGGAGTACGAGCCGCGCGCGAACGGATCGGCGGCCCAGCGATGCATACCGATCGGTGTGAGGCGTTTCCTGAAGCTTTCGCCCATCAGACCGGTGAGCTCGCGCACCGCGAACTCGAAAAACGCCGGCACGCCTTCGGCTTCCAGCGCCTCGGCATGGCGTCCGCCGAAATAGACCTCGATCATCGGACGGCCGAACGGCCGCATGGAGTACGACGCCGTCGCTGTGCGACTGGGCGAGCCGTACATGCGGCTGTCGGCTTCGAATTCCTCGGCGTCTTCCAGCGCGATGAAGAGCTTGTCGGCGAGGCCGAGCGGCAGCGCGCGGGCGGCTTCGATCTTGTCGGGCAGCGCCGGCGAGAAGAAATCTTCATGAGCGGCAAGCAGTGCGCTCGGCAGGGTAACGATGACCTGTGCTGTGGTGATCTCGCCTTTTGGCGTGACGAGACGGAGGCGCGTCCCGCTGCGGTCGATGCGCTGGACCGGAGTGTTCAGTTCGACCTGGACGCCTTTGGCGTGCGCTACGATCGCAGTGCCATAGCCTTCGACCACGCGCCAATTGACGCCGCTGTCCTCGTAGCTGGCGAAGTCAGCCATCGCGACCCGGTCCGGCTCGGCGCCGGCGATATAGGTCGTCACCGCCGAGATCAGCGGATTCCAGCGCCCGTCCGGCGCCAGCGCCTGCGATGACGGCGCGTCCGGCCGCTCCTTCGCCATCTCGTCGATCCGCTCGAAAAAGGCCGTCTGCGCCTCACGGAACAGCTTCTGCTCCTCGACGGGAAAGCCGGACTGCTTGCAGATGCGTTGCCAGGGCGGCGGCGTCTCGTCGATCCGCCTGCCCTGCTCGCGCGCGATCTTCGTCAGCGGATTTTTATCGGCCGAATGCAGCCAGCCGCAGCCGAGATCGAGCGGGTAACCGCCAACCTCGTGCGTCCAGGCGCGGCCGCCGAGCCGGTCGCGCGCTTCGAGCAGGACGCACGCCACGCCGGCATCGGTGAGCTTGCGCGCCGCGCCGATCCCGGCCGCGCCGCCGCCGACCACGACGACTTCGGTTTCAATCATGCGGGATGATGTGGTGGCTTTTGCCGTGCTTGGCAATCGCAATCGGCGCATGTCACAGTCGCGCAATGACAAAGACGACGGAAAAAATCGCGCTGGTGACCGGCGCCGCGCGCGGGATCGGGCTCGCCGCCGCCAAGCGCTTCCTGGCCGACGGCTGGCAGGTCGCGCTGCTCGACATCGACGGCGACAATCTCAAGCGCACGATGTCAAACCTGAACGCGCCCGACACGACGCTGGCGATCAGCGCCGACGTGTCGCAGCCCGACCAGGTCGATCGCGCTTACGCCGAGCTGTCCGCGCGCTTCGGCCGGCTCGATGCGCTGGTCAACAATGCCGGCATCGCGGTCTTCGGCCCGATTCTCGAGACCAAATTCGAGGACTGGCAGCGCGTGCTCGCCGTCAACCTCAACGGCCCGTTCCTGATGACGCAGGCGGCGGTGCCGATGCTGCGCGAGCGCGGCGGCGCGGTCGTCAACATCACCTCGATCTCGGGCCTGCGCGCCTCGACGCTGCGGGTCGCCTACGGCACCAGCAAGGCCGGACTGGCGCATCTCACCAAGCAGCAGGCCGTGGAGCTCGCCGCGCTCGGCATCCGCGTCAATGCGATCGCGCCGGGGCCGGTCGACACCGCGATGGCGAAAGCCGTGCACACGCCGGAAATCCGCGCCGATTACCACGATCACATGCCGCTCAACCGCTACGGCCTGGAGGAAGAGCTGGCGGAAGCGATCTTCTTTCTCGCCAGCGAGCGCGCCAGCTACATCACCGGCCAGGTGCTGTGCGTCGACGGCGGCTTCGATTCCACCGGCATCGGCCTGCCGACCTTGCGCGGCAAGCGGCTCAATACCTGATCGGCCGGCGTTACTGCTCGTAGCGCACGCCGACCTTGAAGCCGCCGAAGATCATCCGCTTGCTGTCGAAAGGCGGCTTGCCCTTCATCTTCTCCATCATCTTGCCGAGACGCTTGTCCGCCATCACCAGCTTGTTGATGCGGTCGCGATCGCGCTTCGACTTGAAGAGGATCCAGGAAAACACCACGGTTTCGCCGCGCTTGACCTTGACGCTGCGCGGGAACGAGGTGCGCTTGCCGTAAGGCACGTCGTCGCCGAGACATTCGAACACGCGAGCGCGCCGTAATCCATCCAGACCTTGTCCGCCTTGCGCGCCATCGCGACAAAGCTCGCGACGTTCTTTTTCGGCACCGGTATTATGAATCCATCGACGTACATTGCGTCCTCCTCCTCACATGTTCGGCACGCCGACCATCCAGTGCACGCCGAATTTGTCCCTCAACATGCCGAACGTCTTGGCGAAGAACGTCTCGGCGAGCGGCATGGTCACCTCGCCGCCTTCAAGCAATGCCTTGAAGTACTTCTGCGCCTCCGCCACGTCCTTGGCATTGATGCTGAGCGCAAAGCCGTCGAACTTCGGGCTGCCGTTGTTCATGCCGTCTGAAATCATGATCGGGGTATCACCGACCCTGAACACCGCATGCATGACCTTGTCATCGGCGCCGGGCGGAATCTGCGACTTGTCCGGGGACTCCTTGAACTTCATCAGCATCGTCACCTCGGCGCCGACCGCTTTCTTGTAGAAGTCGAGCGCTTCCTCGGTGCGGCCGTCGAGAAACAAATAGGTCAGCACATTCATCGTTCGCTCCCTTTTGCCGCCCGAATTTTACGGCGCCGACTGCGGCGCTTCTGCGACGTTACGACGACACAGCGCGTTCGTACTGGGCCATAAACTGCGGCGATAGCTTGCGCAGCCGCTCGATATCGACGCGGCCCGAGCGCTGGATGTAGCTCATCGCGAATTCCATCGGCGCCAGCGCCATGTGCCCGGCGAAGTTCTCGTACCAGGACGCGCTTTGCATCGCGCCGCGCACGATCTTTTCGGCGACTGGTTTGCGCGCAGCCTCGTAAGCCGGGAGCGCCTTGCCGATATCGTCGCCGCTCTCGTGCAATGCGCGCTCCAGCGCGATCGCATCTTCCATCGCCAGCCGCGTGCCGGAGCCGATCGAGAAATGCGCGGTGTGCGCGGCGTCGCCGATGACGACATGCTTGCCGTGATGCCAGTGCTCGTTCCAGACCTGCGGAAAGCGCCGCCAGATCGAATTATTCGAGATCAGCCGCTGGCCGCCGAGCGCGTCGGCGAAGATCTTCTCGCACAGGGCGCGCGACTTCGTTCTCTTCCATCTTCTCGAAGCCGGCGCGGCGGAAGCTTTCCTCGTCGGTCTCGACGATGAAGGTGCTGCGCCCTGGGGCGTACCGGTAATGATGCGCGTTGAAATCGCCGATCGGCGTGTGCCGGAACGTCTGGGTCAGCGTGTCGAACGCCTTGGTGGTGCCGAACCAGGCGAAGCGGTTGTTCATGTTGGTCAGCGACGCGCCGAACTGTTCGGCAAACGTCTTGCGCACCAGGGAATTGACCCCGTCGGCGCCGACAATGAGGTCGGCATCCGCCAACTCATCAAGCGAGGCCGCGGCGCGACTGAATTCAGGCGTGACGCCAACCGATCGCGCCCGCTCCTGCAGGAGCTGCAGCAGCTTGCAGCCGCCCAATCGCGGCAAAGCCGATGCCGTCGATGATCGACGCGCTCGTTCTTGATGACGAGCGTCATGTCGGACCACGATTCCATATGCGGCGTGATGGCCGCGTAGGTGTCGGGATCGTCGGCGCGCAGAAATTCCAGCGCGCGGTCGGAGAACACCACGCCGAAGCCGAATGTGGCATTGGCGGGGTTCTGCTCGATCACGCGGATGTCGGCATCCGGCCGCCGGCGCTTGATCAGGTAAGCGAGATAAAGCCCGGCCGGTCCGGCACCGAGGATGGCGATGCGCATGGGCCAGTGTCTCAGACCGTTCGCCCGCGTGAAAGCGGATTAAATCGTCTGATTGTATTCGCCGACTTCCGGGTGCGTGCGCAGCACCGTATCGATCGCCTTGAACATGTCGCGCATGCGCTGCTCGGACACCGGGCTCTCCACCACCACGACCAGCTCCGGCTTGTTCGATGACGCCCGCACCAGACCCCAGGTGCCGTCCTCCACCGTCACGCGCACGCCGTTCACCGTCACGGCGCTGAGAATGCGCTGGCCCGCGACCTTCTCGCCCTTCGCCAGCGCTTCCTCGAAATGCTTCACCACCGCATCGACCACGCCGTACTTCTTCTCGTCGTCGCAATGCGGCGCCATGGTCGGCGAGCCCCAGGTCTTGGGCAGCGCCTTGCGCAGATCCGCCATCGACTTTCCCGGGACTGCGGTCGAGCATGTCGCAGACCGCGAGCGCCGAAAATCATGCCGTCGTCATAGCCGCGGCCGAACGGCTTGTTGAAGAAGAAGTGGCCGGACTTCTCGAAGCCGGCGAGCGCGCCGAGCTCGTTGACGCGGCGCTTGATGTAGGAGTGGCCGGTCTTCCAGTAGTCGGCTTTGACGCCGTTCGCCTTCAGCACCGGATCGGTGAGGAACAGGCCGGTCGATTTCACATCGACCACGAAGGTCGCATTCTTGTGCAGCGCCGACATGTCGCGCGCCAGCATGACACCGACCTTGTCGGCAAAAATCTCCTCGCCTTCGTTGTCGACCACGCCGCAGCGGTCGCCGTCGCCGTCGAAGCCGAGCGCGACGTCCGCCTTGTGCATGAGCACGGCGTCGCGCATGGCGTGCAGCATCTTCATGTCTTCGGTGTTCGGATTGTAATTCGGGAAGCTGTGGTCGAGCTCGCAATCGAGCGGCACGACCTCGCAGCCGATCGCTTCAAGGATGCGCGGCGCGAAGGCGCCGGCCGTGCCGTTGCCGCAGGCCGCGACCACCTTGAGCTTGCGCTTGATCTTCGGCCGCTTGGTGATGTCGGCGATGTAGCGCTCCGGGAAATTCTCGACGAACTCAAATGAGCCGCCGCCCGGCGTCTTGAACTTGCGCCTCGAGCACGATCTCCTTGAGCCGCGTCATCTCCTGCGGCCCGAAGGTGAGCGGCCGGTTGGCGCCCATCTTCACGCCGGTCCAGCCATTGTCGTTATGCGAGGCGGTCACCATCGCGACGCACGGCACGTCCAGCTCGAACTGGGCGAAATAGGCCATCGGCGTGATGGCAAGGCCGATGTCATAGACCTTGCAGCCCGCCGCCAGCAGGCCGGCGACCAGCGAGTTCTTCACCGCGGCCGAATAGGCGCGGAAATCGTGGGCGGTCACGATCTCGGGCTTCACGCCCATTTCGCGGATCATGGTGCCGAGCCCCATGCCCAGCGCCTCGATGCCCATCAGGTTGATTTCTTTTTCCGAGCAGCCAGCGCGCGTCGTATTCGCGGAAGCCGGTCGGCTTCACCAGCGGGAAGGATTCATATTCGTAGGTATTGGGCGAGAGCGCGGGACGCGGCTTGGGAAAGGGCATGGCGGCACAGATAGCGGAACGCGGTGACGAGGTCAACGCCGCTCAGGTGCCGCGCGGCTTGGCCCGGCGCGTCGGTGCGGCGGATGCCGGATCGTCCGGCCAGGGATGCCGCGGATAGCGGCCCTTCATCTCCGCCTTCACCGCGGCGTAACTGCCGCGCCAGAAGCCCGGCAGATCGCGTGTCACCTGCACCGGGCGATGCGCGGGTGACAAGAGTTCAACGATCAGTGGCAGCTTGCCGTTCGCAATCGAGGGGTGATGCGCAAGACCGAACAATTCCTGCACGCGGATCGAGATTTTCGGGCCCTCGGGATGATCGTAATCGATCGGCACATTGCTGCCGGTTGGCGCCGTGAAGTGGGTCGGCGCTTCGGCCTCGAGCCGCTGGCGCATGTTCCAGGGCAGCAGAGCATCGAGCGCGGCGGCGAGATCGTCGGGCGTGATCTGCGCCAGCGAGGTGCGCTCGGTGATGAAGGGCGCGAGCCACGTTGCGGCGGTTTGCGCCAGCGCCGCATCGGACAAATCCGGCCACTCATCGCCTTCGGCGTTGCGCAGGAATTTCACCCGGTCGCGCAACTGGAGCTGCGCCTTGCTCCACGGCAGCCGTGCGATGCCAAGCGATGCGATGCCTTCGGCGAGCTGCGTGGCGGCTTCGAGACCGGGCGTCACCGGCAGCGTCTGCTCGGCAAGCGCGATTGCGCCGAGCCGGCGCACCCGGCGGGCGCGCAGTGAGGCCGAGGCGCGGTCGAACGTCACCTCTTCGCGTTGTTCGATTTGCGAGGCGAACATCGCATCGATCTCATTGGCGCCGATTGGCGCCGCCAGCACGATGCGGCTTGCGCCGGCGGTGCCGGTCATTTCGGCGACGGCGAGAAACGGCTCGCGCGCCAGCGAGGACGCCGGATCGAGATTGCCGGCGCGGCCATTGGCCAGCAGGAACGATGCGCCCTCGCCGCCCCGGCGTTTGGCGATACGGTCGGGATAAGCCAGCGCGAGCAGTTGGCCGGCGCTCAGCTCGCCGCCGTCGCCCTTTCCGGCAGATTGCGCCCAGCGCCTCGCCATCGCGCGCGCATCTTCGGCGCGCCGCGAACGATCGCGGCGGAAATTGTCGAGCCGATGCTCCAGATTCGGATCGTCACCGCCCAGCCCGCGCTCGGACAAAATGGCGGCGATCTCGGCGGCACGCTGGCCGGCGCCCTGCCGCGCGGCATCCACCACCATGCGCGCCAGCCGCGGCGGCAGCGGTAACTGCCGCAGCGCGCGGCCCTCATCGGTGATGCGGCCATCGGCATCGATGGCGCCAAGCTCGGTGAGCAACGCCTTCGCTTCGCTTAGCGCGGCGCGCGGCGGCGGATCGAGAAAGGCAAGCTTGGCCGGATCGCTCGCGCCCCATTGCGCCAGATCGAGCAGAAACGACGACAGGTCGGCCGACAGGATTTCCGGCCGCGTATAGGGCTCGAGCGAGCCGGTCTGCGGCTCGTCCCACAGCCGATAGCAGACGCCCGGCTCGGTACGGCCGGCGCGGCCACGGCGCTGGTCGGCGGCGGCGCGCGACACCCGCACGGTCTCGAGCCGGGTGAGCCCGACATCCGGCTCGTAGCGCGGCACCCGCGCGAGACCGCTGTCGATCACGACGCGCACGCCTTCGATGGTCAGCGAGGTTTCGGCGATCGAAGTCGCCAGCACGACTTTGCGGCGGCCGGCGGGTGCCGGCGCGATGGCCTTGTCCTGCACCGAGGCTTCCAGCGCGCCATAGAGCGCGACCACATCGACCGCGGGATCGTTGACGCTCTCGCGGAGCCACGTTTCCGTGCGCCTGATCTCGCCCGCGCCGGGCAGAAACACCAGCAGCGAGCCGGGCTCGGCCCGCAGACCGCGCGTCACCGCGTCCACGACCTGACGCTCGATCGGCGCCCGCGCGTCGCGGCCGAGATAGCGCGTCTCGACCGGGAAGCTGCGGCCCTGGCTTTCCACCACGGGCGCGTCGCCGAGCAGCCTGGACACGCGCGCGCCATCCAGCGTCGCCGACATGACAAGAATGCGCAGGTCGTCGCGCAGTCCGGTCTGCACATCGCGCGCCAAAGCGAGGCCGAGATCGGCGTCGAGCGATCGCTCGTGGAATTCGTCGAACAGCACGGCGGCGACGCCGTCGAGCGAGGGATCGTCGAGAATGAGCCGGGTAAAGATGCCTTCGGTGACGACCTCGATGCGCGTGCGCTTGCCCACCTGCGAGCCGAACCGCACCCGCAGCCCGACCGTGTCGCCGACCTTCTCGCCCAGCGTGTTTGCCATGCGCGAGGCGGCAGCGCGCGCCGCCAGCCGGCGCGGCTCCAGCACCAGGATTTTCCGGTCTTTCGCCCAAGGCTCGTCGACCAGAACCAGCGGCACGCGCGTGGTCTTGCCGGCGCCCGGCGGCGCGACCAGCACGGCGGCATTGTTCGCCGCCAGCGCCGCGGTCAGCGGCGGCAGTGCTTCATCGATGGGAAGATGGGTATCGAACTTTCGCATCAAGTCTTGTCCTCATCCTTGCGGATGATCCAGCAACACGAACCAGCAATCTCTTTGTGTCGCCTGGTCTGCCCCGCTTTACGCGGGGCAGGACAAGTTGTGATGCATCATGATTTCCGCCCCCGGCCGACGCCTTCATAGATGAAGCCGTGGCGGGTGACCTCCTCCGGAGGATAGACATTGCGCAGATCGACCAGCACCGGCTGCGCCATCCCTTTCTTCAGGCGCGCGAAGTCGAGCGCGCGAAACTGCTCCCATTCAGTGACGATCACCAGCGCGCTCGCGCCCTGGGCGCATTCGTACTCGTTCTGGCAGAACGTCACGTTGCTGAGCACCGACTTCGCCTGCGTCATGCCGGCGGGATCGTAGGCGCGAACCCTGCGCGCCCATGTCCTGCAGCGCGGTGATCAGCGGGATCGACGGCGCCTCGCGCATGTCGTCGGTGTTCGGCTTGAAGGTCAGCCCGAGCACGCCGACCGTCTTGCCGCGCAGGTCGCCGGTGCGCGCCGCCACCTTGCGCGCCATCGCGCGCTTGCGCTGCTCGTTCGCCGCCACCACCGCTTCGATGATGCGAAGCGGCGAGGCATTGTCCTGCGCGGTCTTGAGCAGCGCGACGGTGTCCTTCGGAAAGCACGAGCCGCCGAAGCCCGGGCCGGCGTGCAGAAACTTCGAGCCGATGCGGTTGTCGAGCCCGATGCCGCGCGCGACTTCCTGCACGTCGGCGCCGACTTTCTCGGCGAGATCGGCAATCTCGTTGATGAAGGTGATCTTGGTGGCGAGGAAGGCGTTGGCCGCGTACTTGATCAGCTCGGCGGTGCGGCGGTCGGTGACCATCACCGCGTCGCGGTTGAGGTAGAGCGGCCGGTACAGCGCGGCCATCACTTCGCGCGCGCGGATATCCTCGATGCCGACCACGATGCGGTCCGGACGCTTGAAGTCGGCGATCGCTGCGCCTTCGCGCAGGAATTCCGGATTCGACACCACGGCGAAATCGGCCTGCCGGTTGGCCTCGCGGATAACGCGCTCGACCTCGTCGCCGGTGCCGACCGGCACGGTGGACTTGGTGACGATCACCGTGAAATTGCGGATCGACTTGGCGATGGCGCGCGCCGCCTCGTAAACGTAAGTGAGATCGGCATAGCCGTCGCCGCGGCGCGACGGCGTGCCGACCGCGATGAACACCACTTCCGCATCGGAAACCGCGGAGGCGAGGTCGGCGGTGAATTTCAGCCGGCCGGCGCGCACATTGTTGGCGACCAGTTCGTCGAGCCCCGGCTCGTGAGATCGGAATCTCGCCGCGCGTCAACGCCGTGAGCTTGGCGGGGTCCTTGTCGACGCCGGTGACGCTGTGGCCGAAGTCGGCAAAGCACGCCCCCGAAACGAGGCCGACATAGCCGGTGCCGATCATTGCGACGCGCATGCGAGTTTTGCCGTGAAACAGTTAATCCGATTAGTGCAATTGTCGTGCGGGGTTCTAGCACCGCGCGCGTCGTAAACGCCAGATACACACGACTTTCTGCGATCGGATCAAGAAACCTGTAACCACGCGCGCGCGATAGATGCGCCTCAAATGCGCAACGGCATTAACCAAGACAGGGTCGCATGAAGGGCGTCACAGGTGGGCAGCGAATCGACTGGGTCGATTACGCCAAAGGCATCTGCATCATTCTCGTCGTGATGATGCACTCGACCGCCGGCCTCGAGCACGCCGCCGGCGCGCAGGGCTGGATGCACCACGTCGTCGAGTTCGCCAAGCCGTTCCGCATGCCGGACTTCTTCCTGATCTCGGGCCTGTTCATCGCCAGCGTCATCGACCGCGACTGGAAGACCTATCTCGACCGCAAGGTCGTTCACTTCGCGTACTTCTATCTCCTCTGGATGACCATCCAGTTCGCCTTCAAGGCGCCGGCGCTTGCGCACGGCGAAGGCATGCAGGAACTGGCGCGCGTCTATGCGCTCTCGCTGATCGAGCCGTTCGGCACGCTGTGGTTCATTTATCTGCTGCCGATCTTCTTCGTCGTAGTGAAGCTGACGCGCCGCGTTCCGGTCTGGATCATGTGGCCGCTCGCCGCGGCGCTCGAAATCTCGCACTTCCACGGTGAGTGGACGGTGCCGGGCGAATTCGCGCAGCGTTTCGTCTATTTCTATTCCGGCTATGTGCTGGCGCCGCACATCTTCAAGCTCGCCAAGCGCGTGCAGGACAATCCCTCGAACGGCGTGATCATGCTGGCGCTGTGGGCGCCGGTGAACGCCGCCTTCGTCCTGATGGATTGGGCGACCCTGCCGTTCGTGTCACTCGCGCTCGGCTTCCTTGGCGCCGCCGCCGTGGTGCGGATGGGCGCACTGATGTCGCTGTCGAACGCCTTCGCCTTCGTGCGCTATTGCGGCCAGCATACGCTCATCATCTACCTCGCCTTCTTCCTGCCAATGGCGACGATGCGCACCATCCTGCTCAAGACCGGCATCATTACCGATCTCGGCATGCAGGCGCTCATCATCACCGCCGCGGGCGTGCTCGGGCCGCTGGTCCTGTTCTGGTTGGTGCGCTGGACGCCGGCGCGGTTCCTGTTCGAGCGGCCGCGCATGTTCTGGCTGGCGACCAAGCCAAAATCCCGGCTCGCAATCCAGCCGGCCAACTAGACGCGGCGCGCGTCCACAGGGAACCGCGAACCGCATTGATAAAGCCACATCGGCGGCCCACATTGCCGCCATGCCATCTCCAAAAGCCACGAAGCCGGCCGCCAAAGCGGCTGCGGCCAAATCCGCAGCCAAGAAATCGCCTGCTGTCGATCCCGCCATTGCCGCCGGGCTGAAGAAGAACGACCACGTCTTCCTGGTCGACGGCTCCGGCTACATTTTCCGCGCCTATCACGCGATCCGCTTCGCCCCGCACACGCCGGACGGCGTCCACGTCAACGCGGTCTATGGCTTCTGCGCCATGCTGTGGAAGCTGCTCGGCGGAGATCAAAGATCCAAGGCCGACCCATCTCGCCGTCATCTTCGACAAGTCGGAGAAGACGTTCCGCACCGAGATGTACAAGGAATACAAGGCGCACCGCCCGCCGCCGCCGGACGACCTGATCCCGCAGTTTCCGCTGATCCGCGAGGCGGTACGCGCGTTCGACATCCCGTGCCTCGAACAGGGCGGCTTCGAGGCCGACGACCTGATCGCGACCTATGCGCGGCTGGCCTGCGAAGCCGGCGCAACCACCACCATCGTGTCGTCCGACAAGGACCTCATGCAGCTCGTGAACGAGTGCGTGATCATGTACGACACGATGAAGGACGTCCGCATTGGCGTGCCGGAGGTGATCGAGAAATTCGGCGTGCCGCCCTCGAAGGTGATCGAGGTGCAGGCGCTGATCGGCGACTCCAGCGACAACGTTCCCGGCGTGCCGGGCATCGGGCCGAAGACCGCCGCCGAGCTGATCGGCACTTACGGCGACCTCGAAACGGTGTTGGCGCGCGCGAACGAGATCAAGCAGGACAAGCGCCGCCAATCCCTGATCGACAACGCCGAATTGGCCCGCATTTCAAAGAAGCTCGTCACGCTCGACCAGAACGTGCCGCTCGAAGTGCCGATTTCCGACCTCGCGGTCCACGAGCCGGACTATCCGAACCTGATCCCGTTCCTGCAGCGGATGGGGTTCAAGACGCTGGCGCAGCGCGTCGCCGATAAGGCCGGAGCGAAAGCCGCGGCGCCCGCGCGGTGCGACGGCCGAAGACAAGACCGCTCCTGCCGCGCCAAAGAAGCCGAAGGCTGCCGAGCCCGGCCTTCCCCTCAGCGGCACCGGCGATCTGTTCGCCACGCCCAAGACCTTCCCGAATGCCGGCGGCGACAATGTCGTGCTCACCCCAATGGCGCTGGCGCTCAAGCGCGCCGAGGAATTGCGCGGCGCGAGCTTCGATGCCTCGAAGTATCAGTGCGTCAGCACGATCGAAGCGCTGCAGAAGTGGATCAACCGCGCTTACGACACCGGCACGCTCTCCATCAAGGCCGAGCTCAACAGCATCGATCCGATGCAGGCGAGCCTGTGCGGCATCGCGCTGGCGGTCGCGCCGAACGAAGCCTGCTACGTGCCGCTCGGCCACCGTCAGGCCGAAGAGGGCGAAGCCGGCGACAGCCTGTTCGCCGCCAAACTGTGCGAGGGCCAGATCGCGGAGCGCGACGCGCTCGCGACGCTCAAGCGCGTTCTGGAAGACATCAGCGTCGTGAAGATCGGCCACGACATCAAGACCGACATCCTTGCGCTGGCGCAGCGCGGCATCGCGGTCGCCGGTTACGACGACACGATGCTGATGTCCTACGTGCTCGACGCCGGCAAAGGCAGCCACGGCATGGATGCCGTCGCCGAGCGCTGGCTCGGCCGGCCCGCGGCGCGCTTCAAGGACGTCAAGAACAAGGAACGCGCCTGGGTCACGCCGCTCGCGACCCCGATCGAGCGCGCCGCCTCCTATGTGACGGAAGACGCCGACGTCGCGATCCGCCTGCACGCCGTGCTCAAGCCGCGCATGGCGGCCGAGCACGTCACCAATGTTTACGAGACGCTGGAGCGGCCGATGCCGCGCGTGCTGGCGCGCATGGAGCGGCGCGGCATTTCGATCGATCAGCCGATCCTCGCCAGGATGTCCAATGACTTCGCCAAGAAGCAGGTCGAGGTCGAAAAGGAGATCAACACGATCGCCGGAACGCAGGTCAATCCGGGCTCGCCCAAGCAGCTCGGCGACATCCTGTTCGGCCAGCTTGGCCTGCCCGGCGGCACCAAGACCAAGACCGGCCAGTGGTCCACCGGGGCCCGCGCGCTGGAAGAGCTTGCCGAGCAGGGCCACGAACTGCCGCAGAAGATTCTCGATTGGCGGCAGGTCTCAAAGCTGCGCTCGACCTATACCGACGCGCTGCCCAACTACGTCAATCCGCAGACGCATCGCGTCCATACCAGCTACGCGCTGGCAGCGACCTCGACGGGCCGCCTCTCCTCCTCCGAGCCGAACCTGCAGAACATCCCGATCCGCACCGAGGAAGGCCGCAAGATCCGCCGCGCCTTCATCGCCGCGCCGGGCAAGAAGCTTGTCTCGGCGGACTATTCGCAGATCGAGCTGCGGCTGCTCTCCGAAGTCGCCGAGGTGCCGGCGCTGCGCAAGGCGTTCCAGGACGGTATCGACATTCACGCCATGACCGCGTCGGAAATGTTCGGCGTGCCGGTCGAGAAGATGCCCGCCGAAATCCGCCGCCGCGCCAAGGCGATCAACTTCGGCATTATCTACGGCATCTCGGCATTCGGCCTCGCGGCGCAACTCTCGATCCCGCGCGAGGAAGCCGCCGCCTACATCAAGAAGTATTTCGAGCGCTTCCCCGGCATCCGCGCCTACATGGACGAGACGCGCGAGTTCTGCCGCGACAAGGGCTATGTGCTCACCTTGTTCGGCCGCAAATGCCACTACCCGGACATCAAGTCGCCGAACCCGTCGATCCGCTCATTCAACGAGCGCGCCGCCATCAATGCGCGGCTGCAAGGTTCGGCTGCCGACATCATCCGCCGCGCCATGATCCGCATCGATGACGAGCTGGCCAAGTCAAAGCTCGCTGCGCAGATGCTGCTGCAGGTGCACGACGAGCTGATCTTCGAAGTGCCGGACAGCGAGGTTGAGAAGACGCTGCCGGTGATCGAGCGGGTGATGGCGAAAGCGCCGGAGCCGGCGGTGAGCCTGCACGTGCCGCTACAGGTCGAGGCGCGTGCGGCGGACAACTGGGAAGAGGCGCACTAGCCGCTTCCGCGGCAAAATCACTTCTTCTTTTTCTTGTCTTTCTTCTTCCCGATCACTGCGATCGCTTCGATCTCGAACAACCCGCCCGCCCGCGCCAGGGCCGGCACGCCGATCGTGGTCGAGGCCGGCGGCGCCTTGGTGTTGAGGAACGTATCGCGCACCTCACGGAAAATGCCGATGTTCTTCTCGATATCGATCAGAAAATTATTGATCTTGACGACGTCGGACCAGCTCGCGCCGGCGGCCTTGATCGCGACCGTCAGATTCTCGAACGCCCTGACGCACTGGGCGCGGAAGTCGCCGCCCTCGGGACCGACGAATTTGTTGTTCTCATCGACACCAAGCTGGCCGGCAAAATAGACGGTGCGGCCGCCGCTGGCCTCGACCACATAGCTATAGCCGGGAGGCGGGGCGAGCTTCTTCGGATTTGAAAAACTGACTTTACTCATTGTTTCCCCCTACTGCGGGCCTAACTGGTGCCTTTGGCGGCCATGCTGACCCAAGCCGGAACCGGCGGCAACTTTCCCGTTCCGGCTGCGTTTGTCCCTGCAGAATGCACGGACGCCCCATGCTCAAACGGCTTGTTTTGACAGCTCTGGCAGCCGCCACCCTCACCGTTACGGTGCGGCCGGCGGATGCGAACTTTTTTGAGCGGCTGTTCGGCGGCTTCCGGCGTGCCCCGCAAGCGATCGAACGGGCGCTGCCCGACATGAGCCCGATCACCCGCGCGCCCGCGCCGAGCGGCGGCAGCGACATGCAGGTCCGCAGCGAAGCGGGTCCCCGCTCCGCCTATTGCGTGCGCACCTGCGACGGCCACTACTTTCCCGTTCGTGCGCAGGGCGACATGAATGCCGCCGAGATGTGTCAGGCGTTCTGTCCGTCGTCGCAGACCAAGGTTTTCGCCGGCGGCGGCATCGACTACGCGGTGGCGCCGGACGGCTCGCACTACCGCGACCTCAAGACCGCGTTTCTTTATCGCAAGCAGTTGATCTCGAATTGCACCTGCAACGGCAAGACGCCGTTCGGCCTGGCGCAGATGAACATCAAGGACGACCCGACTTTGGCGCGTGGCGACATGGTCGCGACCAAGGACGGCCTGGTGGCGATGGTCGGCCGCAACCAGAACGGACCGCAATTCGCGAAGGTGAACGAGGCACGGTTAAACCCGCGGGACCGCAGTCAGGTGGCCGACAGTCCAAATGGTCGCAGCCGAAGCGTCTCGCGAGGCGCGCCAGCCGAAACGACCGGGTCGGCATCCGAGGATTAACGATTGCGGCATAAGTTCCGCCGCCGTAGCTCTCTCGTCTTAACGCTCTCCCTTGATGTCGCTTGACCGTGCGCGGTGCCGCGGCAGAGTCGTGTGCAAGCACAACAAGGACGACCGATGCGCACGATCGCACTCACACTGTCCGCGGCAACGATTGCTCTCGCCGTCGCGACGCCTGCGCTCGCTTCCGGCACCAAGCCCGCGAGCGCCTCGCCGAATTGCCAGAACACCGGCAGCTTTGAGCGCTGGGCGGAAGACTTCAAGAAAGAAGCGATCGCCAAAGGCATCTCGCCGCAAGTGATCAGCGCCGCGTCGGCGGCCGGAGATTTCGCGGTCGATCCGGCAGTGATCAAGCGCGACCGTAACCAGGGCGTCTTCTCCCAATCATTTCTCCAGTTTTCCGACCGGATGATCTCGGCGTCGCGCTTCAAGAACGGTCAGGCGCAGCTCGAAAAGCATCGGTTGTTGTTTGCCAAGGTCGAGCGCGACTTCGGCGTTCCGGCGGAAGTGCTCACCTCATTCTGGGGGCTTGAGAGCGATTTCGGCGCGATCACCGGAAACTTCCGGCTGATCCGTTCACTCGTCACGCTCGCCTATGACTGCCGCCGCTCGGAATTCTTCCGCGAAGAGCTGGTCAACGCACTGCGCATCGTGCAGCGCGGCGACCAGACCGTCGACGGCATGAACGGCAACTGGGCCGGCGAATTCGGCGCCTTGCAGATCACCGCCGGTGACGCGTTCCGCAATGCAGTCGACTACGACAATGACGGGCGCCGCGACCTGATCCACAGCGTGCCCGACACGGTCGCGAGCGCGGCCAACTTTTTGAAAAATCTCGGATGGCAGCGCGGCCAGCCCTGGCTCCAGGAAGTGCGGTTGACCGCCGACATGCCGTGGGAGCAGGCCGACATCGAAATCCAGCAGCCGGTTTCGCAATGGAAGGCGTGGGGTGTTCGCGCCGCCGGCGGCAAGCTGCCGGCCGACACGATGCAAGCCTCGCTGTTGCTGCCGATGGGCCGCTTCGGCCCGGCCTTCCTCGCCTACCCGAACTTCAAAGCCTTCATGGGCTGGAATTCGGCCTTCGTCTATTCGACCACCGCCGCCTATTTCGCAGCGCGGCTCGCCGGCGCACCGCTGGTCGGGCGCGGCAGTGGCGAAGTCGTGGTGCTGACGCCGCAGCAGATCATGGACCTGCAGCGCGCGCTCCTGGCCCGCGGCCATGAGGTCGGCGAAGTGGACGGCAAAATGGGCGCGATGACCCGCAAGGCGGTGAAGCAGGCCCAGCTCAAGGTCGGCCTGCCGGCGGATTCCTATCCGACCGTCGAGCTGATCGAAAAGCTGCGGGTCCAGACCACCGGCAATCGCTAAGCGATTTTCGAGCTTTCGCCGGCGGGGCTTCGGCTCCGCCGGTTTTTTTATGCGCGATCATAAGCCGCGCAGCGAAGCTGCCATGGTTGCAACAAAAAGGTTCCTCTATCGTTATCCGGATACTTGGAGTGGGCGGCGGCAGGAGGGTCGGATGAAGAAACGTTCAATTTTGATCGCAGCGCTGGCGCTGTGCCTTGTGCTGCCTCTGATTGCGGAGGCCCAGGAGCGAGGCCGCGGTGGTGGCGGTGGCGGGGGTGGAGCCCGCGGTGGTGGTGGTGGCGGAGGACGCGCCGCGATCGGCGCCCAGTCGGCGCCTCGACATGCGGGGCAAGTGAGGTCGCGCGGTTCGGTCGAGCGGCGTGCCGTCCGCGTGGAGAACCGCTCCGCCGCACGATCCCGCGCTGTCGAACGCCGGGCCAATCGCGCCAACATTGCCGAACAACGCCGCGCCAACCGCGTCGAGTCCCGTACTGACACGCGCCGGGAAATCCGCGCCGAGCGCGCCCGTGCGGCCGACGTCCGCGCCAACCGGCAAGCTCGCTTTGCGGCCCGCTACAACGCCGATCGGCCCCGATATTGGAACAGTCCGGCGCGTTGGGCCTGGCGTAACAATCGCTACGCCGGCTTCGTCGGCTGGTACGGCCCGCTGTTCTGGCCATACGCCTATTCGGACATCTTCTATTGGACGTTCTGGCCCGGAGGTTACGCGCCCGGCTACTGGTACTACGCCTATGACGACTTCTTTGACGGCGTGTTCTACGGCGATGTCGTCTACGCCGACCGCGGCGCCGGCGCGCCGGTCCGCACCGTGCGCCGTGGCACCCAGCCTGAGCAGACCAACGCCCAGGTCCAGGAGCTTTGCAAACAGCCCGGCGGCGGCGTGACGGCATGGCCGATCGCCGACATCGAGCGCTTGGTGCAGCCGAACGACGATCAGCGGCGGTTGCTCAATG
Organism: uncultured Alphaproteobacteria bacterium; assembly: GCA_963847325.1. Taxonomy (GTDB): domain Bacteria; phylum Pseudomonadota; class Alphaproteobacteria; order Rhizobiales; family Xanthobacteraceae; genus Pseudolabrys. Next base: position 41,257 of record CAWJZD010000008.1, on the reverse strand, counting down.
ATCTCAAGTCGGCATCGCAGCGCGCTGCCGACACGTTCGCGGTGGCCTGCCCTGCCGAGAACGATCTGGCCGAAACAGCGCCCGGCCGGATCGCCACGATCATCGGCCGCCTCAAGGCGACCGATGAAGCGATCATGACGGTCAAACCCGCGCTCGAAGCGTTCTACGCCTCGCTCAGCGATGAGCAGAAGCAGCGTTTCGACACGCTCGGGCCGAAGGAGCCGCGCACCGCATCTCGCGGCGGACGCAACACAGTCGGATCGGCAACGCCGCAAGGCAATGGTTGCGGCGAGGCCAGCGCAGGCCTCACCGAACTGCCGATGCAGCAGATCGAAACATCGGTACGGCCGAATGACGATCAGCTCGACGCATTCCGCCGCTTCAAGGATGCGACGGCGAAAGCCGTCCAGCATCTGCAGAGCCACTGCCCGCAGGATGTCGCCGGCACACCTTCGTCGCGGCTCGATGCGATGCACGCCAACATTCAGGCGATGATCGCGGCGGCAGAGATCATCAAGCCGGCGCTCGAGGAGTTCTACGTCAGCCTGAGCGACGAGCAGAAGACGCGCTTCAACCGCCTCGACAAGAAAATGGCGCGGCTTGAGTGATCGAGCACTGACCGAAAAAGAAAAAGGCGGCCGCCAGGGCCGCCTTTTTTATTTGATGTGAGGCGCGATTATTCCGCCGCCATCCGCACTTCAGGCGCCGCAGCCTTCACGCCGGGCGAGACATGGCTTTCGAACTTGGAGAAGTTCTTCTGGAACATGGCGACCAGTTCGCGCGCGGTCTTGTCGAACTCGCCCTTGTTCTTCCAGGTCTTGATCGGATCGAGCAGATGCGGCTCGACGCCCGGGACCGAGGTCGGCACTGCAAAGCCGAAGTAGCGGTCGGTGCGGAAGTCGGCGCTCTTGAGCGAACCGTCGAGCGCCGCCGTGAGCAGCGTGCGGGTCGCCTTGATCGGCATGCGGCGGCCCTCGCCGTACTTGCCGCCGGTCCAGCCCGAATTGACCAGCCAGACATCGACCTTGTGGCGATTGATGTAGTCCTTGAGGAGGTCCGCATAGACCGAGGGATGCCGCGGCAGGAATGGCGAGCCGAAGCAGGTCGAGAACTCGGGTTGCACGCCAACCAACCCCTTCTCGGTGCCCGCGACCTTCGCAGTGTAGCCGGACAGGAAGTGATAGAGCGCCTGATCGGGCGTCAGCTTGGCAATCGGCGGCATCACGCCATAGGCGTCGGCGGTCAGGAAGATGATGTTCTTCGGATGACCGGCGCGGCCGCTGCGGGACGCATTCGGGATGAAGTCGAGCGGATAGGCCGAGCGGGTGTTCTCGGTCTTGGAGTTGTCGTCGTAATTCGGGATGCGGGTGTGCTCGTCGAAGGTGACGTTCTCCAGCACGGCGCCGAAGCGGTTGGTGGCGTCCCAGATCATCGGCTCGGCTTCCTTGCTGAGCTTGATGGTCTTGGCGTAGCAGCCGCCCTCGAAATTGAAGATGCCGTCCGGGCCCCAGCCGGTCTCGTCGTCACCGATCAGGGTGCGGTTCGGGTCGGCCGACAGCGTGGTCTTGCCGGTGCCCGACAGGCCGAAGAACAGCGCGCTCTCCTTGCCGTCATTCGAGACGTTGGCCGAGCAGTGCATCGGCACGACGTTCTGTGCCGGCAGGTAGAAGTTGAGCGTGGTGAACACCGACTTCTTCATCTCGCCGGCATAGGACGAGCCGCAGATCAGGACGATCTTGCGGGTGAAGTCGATCGAGACCTGGGTGTCGGAGCCCTCGCGGCCGCCATGGCGCTTCGGGTCCGGCTTGAATGACGGGAGGTCGACAATGGTGAGCTCCGGCACAAAGCCCGCAAGCTCCTTCACCTCCGGACGGATCAGAAGCTGGCGGATGAACAGCGAGTGCCAGGCGTATTCAGTGAAGACACGGACCTTGATGCGATAGGTCGGATCGGCGCCGCCGTAGAGATCCTGCGCGAACAGCTTCTTGCCTTCGACGTGCTTGATGAAGTCGGCGAGCAAAGTGTCGAAGTTCTCCTTCGACATCTTGCGATTGCCGTCCCACCACACGGAATCGCGCGTGAGATCGTCGACGACCGTATGTTTGTCCTTGGGAGAGCGGCCGGTGTGATGACCGGTGAAGGCGCTCAGCGCGCCGCCAGCGACGATCGACGCTTCCTTGCCGGCAACAGCGTATTCGTAAAGCGGAGCTTCGGTCAGATTCCAGCGCACTTCGGCGAGATTTTTGAAGCCGAATTTGTCCGCGCCGTGCGCAGCGTTACGCACACCCGTTTCCTGCACGCATTCCTCCCGAACTAGCCGAATGGCGACGAAGGACCTCGCGAATCCCGTGTCCCTCTGTCGCTATTAAGACCTTAGTATAGCCCCGCGTTCCGAGGCCGGGACAATAGTCACGAACTTCCGGAAAGCCAACTCAAAATGGCATGCCGAAAGCGCATGCTGCATTGCGCTGCATCATTATCTCAACCGCGCAGCGCCGAAAAAAAGGGCTATCGCGTTCAGTCGGTCATGCCTTTATCCGCCAGCCACTTCTGGATGAGGTCGGCGATCTGCGCATTGTTCTTGTCCTGCATCAGCATGTGGGAATTCCCGGTGATGCCGCGCTCCGGGAGATTAACTACGTCCACCGATCCACCGGCGGCGCGGACCGCGTCGCCATAAGCGAGGTCGATCTTCTTGAACGCCGCCCAGCGCGGATGCGCGTCCACGTGGTCGCCGAACACCATCAGGGTCGGGACGTTCTTCAACTTCGGCGCGTTGGCCACGATACCGGCAGTTGCAAACTCGATCGCAACGATGGCCTTGAACTTGTCGGGCCGCTGCTCCGCAACCTTGAAGCCGAATGCGCCGCCCTGGCTGTGCATCAGCACGACGCAGGGACACACTTTGTCGACCAGCTCGACGTAAGCCTTGATGATGGGCTCGTCGGTCGAGAGCCAGCGCGGCACGCTCTGCTTCATGTAGTTCTCGTAAGCCTCGACCGGAAACTGCGTGCCCGGGATCGGCCTGCGCTTCGCCGGGTCGGCATTCCACGAGCCTTCACCCTGCCCGATGCGGAAACGCTCATACGGATCCTGATAGTTGAGGAAGGTCGGCTCGGACGGCCAGACGTCGGGTGAGGCGAAACCGGAGCGGCCGCGCTCCACGGCGTCGGAGTTGTAGACGTCCCAGCCCTTGCGCACGAAGATGTTGAGCCAGCCTTCGCGGCCGTCCGGCGTCAACTCGTAAGTGACGCCGGTCAGTCCGCCGCCGTGCCACATCAGCAGCGGATATTTTCCCTTGCGGTTCTGCGGCAGAAAATATTGCACGTACATCTGCTCGACCATGAACTCGCCGTTCGGATCGTATTTGGTCTGCGGATCCGCCGGGCTGACGCACGATCATGCGCGTCTCCTTGCCGCTCACGGTGGCGATGCGGCCGCCGATATGGAACGAGCCCATGTCGCGCAGCACGATCGGCTCGGCTGCGCCGGCCGCGCCGCCGAGCGCGCACAGAACAGCCGCGGTGAGAATTCTTCGCATGACGCCCTCCCGGTTTTGATTGCCGGGAGTTTGCCCGAACAAAAATCGCCCGACTATTGGTGGGCCGGGATGGGCAGCCCTATTTCGCGCGGGCAGCCTGCGCGAGCTGAACCAGAATGGCGCGAAGCGGGCCAGACGCATTCACCCGTTGCGGAAACGGCAGCCGAAGGCCCACGCGGTCGAGGCGCAAGTCGAGCCCTTCTGGATCGCAACCGGTGCAGCGCCAGTCTCCATCCGGCGCACCCAGCAGCTTGGTGGCATAAAGCTGCAGCGCATCTTTATGGTCTTCATTCATATGGGCCACAGCGCCCGCCTCGGCTTCGATGAGCGCCTCGGCGCCGGCGATTTCGGTGAGAATGTCCTTGCCCGCCAGATCGACGATGCGCCCGAAGCCGGCGACCAGATGCGCACGCGCAATGTCCATCCGGTAGATCGCAAAATCGGGAAAGCCGGCGAACAGCTCGGCTTCCGGGTGGCGCGCGAGATAACGCGCTCGTGCATTTGCATCGCCGGTCGCAGAGAGGCGACCCATCAGCATCACACGCGCGCCTTCCAGCGGATCGCCGGGCTTGCGCTCATCGAGCATCAAGGACGCGCGCGGATCGGCGAGGATGTTCTTGGTGTGGATTGCGAGCTTCGAGATCAGCAGCAGCGGCGAGCCGTCATGCGCGGTCGCGACATTGACCAGCGAACAATACGGATCGCCGGAGCCCGGCATTAACGTCGCCAGTGCGCCGGATAATCCTTCGCGAAGCAGCTTTTTTGCTGCGTTTGGTGCGTCGAATGCGGTGTCCTGCTTCATATCATCACGTTAACGATCTCTGCCATTCGAACGACTTAGCGTGACCGGGGTTGAAATCGCAGTGGAATCGCATAGTTGTTGCAAAGAGGTCACATTTCGGCCCGACTTCGCGCCTCACACAGGCGTGGGCACCCGTCACGAACCGTAACGAACGAGGCTTCATGCCGACAATCGCTCTCGTCGACGACGACCGCAACATCCTGACGTCTGTCTCGATGGCGCTGGAGTCTGAAGGCTACCGGATCATGACGTACACCGACGGCGCGTCTGCGCTCGACGGCTTCAAGACGTCGCCGCCTGATCTGGCCATCCTCGACATCAAGATGCCCCGCATGGACGGCATGGAGACGCTCCGCCGCATGCGGCAGAAGACCGACATTCCGGTGATCTTCCTCACCTCGAAGGATGAGGAGATCGATGAGTTGTTCGGGCTCAAAATGGGCGCCGACGATTTCATCCGCAAACCGTTTTCGCAGCGACTGCTCGTCGAGCGCGTCAAAGCTGTGCTCCGCCGCATCGCGCCGAAGGACGGCCAGCAGCCGACGAAGGAAGTCGAGAGCAAGACCACGCTCGAGCGCGGCCAGCTCAAGATGGATCCGGAGCGGCACACCTGCACCTGGAAGGGCGAGCCGGTCACGCTGACCGTCACCGAATTCCTGATCCTGCAGGCGCTCGCAACCCGCCCCGGCGTGGTGAAGAGCCGTAACGCGCTGATGGATGCGGCCTATGACGATCAGGTCTATGTCGACGACCGCACCATCGACAGCCACATCAAGCGGCTGCGCAAGAAGTTCAAGCTGGCCGACGACGATTTCGAAATGATCGAAACCCTATACGGCGTCGGCTATCGCTTTAAGGAAGCCTGAAGCACTGCTTGGGTTCCGGTGCATTGTTCCTGGCGCCTGACTCCTTCACGGCGCTTCGGGTAGAATGGAACGCCATTGAGGGGCGCGCTCAAACCCGGCGGGCTTGGACCAGGTGCTCGATCGAACGTCGGAAGTTCTCGCGGATATCGCCAAGACTGAAGGCGTGGCTGAAGGCTCGACTGAAGCCTTGGACGCAAAGGCGCAGAAGCCTGCGCGCCGCAATATGCTGCGTTCGGCCTGGCAGTTTTTCGTCGCGCAAAGCTTCTCGAGCCTCACGCGCCGCATCGTCATCCTCAATCTTGCCGGCCTGATCGCCCTGCTCGCGGGCGTGCTCTATCTCTCGCAATTCCGCGCCGGCCTGATCGACGCGCGCATCCAGAGCTTGCTCACCCAGGGCGAGATCATTGCCGGCGCTATCGCGGGCTCCGCCACGGTGGAGAATGAATCGATCACGATCGATCCTGAGCGGCTGCTCGAGCTGCAGACCGGTGAGAGCTACGGCCCGAACGACGAAGCGTTGTCCGGCACCGAATTCCCGATCAATCCGGAACGCGTGGCGCCGCGTCCTGCGGCGCCTGATCTCACCGACCAAAACACGGGCGCGCATTTACGACCGCGACGGTGTCTTGATCATCGACAGCCGCAGCCTTTACGGGCGCGGCGATGTGCTGCGCTTCGACCTGCCGGCGCCGAATGCGGCCAAACCGGGCTATGCGGAACGCGCCTATATCGCCGTCAAACGCTGGTTCGGCCGCGGCGATCTGCCGGCCTACCGGGAGCTCGGCCCGGAGAACGGCAAGGGTTATCCGGAAATCGTGGAGGCCCTGAACGGCTTCCACGCCAGCCGGGTGCGCATCAACGACCGCGCCGAGGTCATCGTGTCGGTCGCCGTGCCGGTGCAGCGTTTCCGTGCGGTGCGCGGCGCGCTGTTGCTGTCCACCCAGGGCGGCGACATTGACGACATGGTCCAGGCCGAGCGCCTGGCAATCGTCAAAGTCTTCCTCGTGGCCGGCGGCGTGATGCTGGCGCTGTCGATGCTGCTCGCCGGCACAATCGCCGGCCCAATGCGCCGGCTCGCCGATGCCGCGGAGCACGTGCGCCGCCGCGTCCGCACCCGCGTGCAGATTCCCGATTACACCAACCGGCGCGACGAAATCGGCCATCTCTCGGGCACGCTGCGCGAAATGACGGATTCGCTTTATTCACGCATCGAATCGATCGAGCGTTTCGCCGCCGACGTCGCGCATGAACTCAAGAACCCGCTGACGTCGTTGCGGTCGGCGGTCGAAACTCTGCCCCGGGTAAAATCTGAAGAGAGCCGCCAGCGCTTGCTGGCCGTCATCATCCATGACGTGAAGCGGCTCGACCGGTTGATCTCCGACATTTCAGATGCAAGCCGCCTCGATGCCGAGCTGCAACGTGACGAAGTCGCGCCGGTCGATTTGCACAAGCTTGTGCAGGCCCTGGTGATCGTCGGCAACGAAGTGAAGAAGGACGGCGTCACGATCAAGCTGTCATTCGAAGGCGGCGGACCTGACCGCTTCAAAGTGCCGGGTTACGATTCCCGGCTCGGTCAGGTGATCACCAATCTGATCGACAATGCGCGCTCATTCTCTCCGCCGGGCGGCGACGTAAGGGTCACCTGCCGGCGGCTTCGACAGGAGATCGAGATCATCGTCGATGATGACGGGCCGGGTGTGCGGCCTGAGGCGATGGAAAAGATCTTCGAGCGCTTCTACACCGACCGGCCGGAGCAAGGCTTCGGACAGAACTCCGGGCTCGGCCTCTCCATTTCGAAGCAGATCGTCGAAGCGCATGGCGGCCGCATCTGGGTCGAGAACCGCACCGCGCCCGGCAGCGACAGTGAGCCGCGCGTGCTCGGCGCCCGCTTCATCGTGCGCCTGCCGGCGATGTGACGACCTCACCCACCATTCACGCCACCGCCGTCCTGGTCGGCGCCAAGGCAATGCTGATCCGCGGCGAGCCGGGCAGCGGCAAGTCGCGGCTGGCACTGCGGCTTCTCGAAGCGGCCGGGCGGGAATTGCCGTTTGTCCGGCTGGTCGGTGACGACCGGGTCTATCTCGAGAACCGGGCCGGCCGCCTGGTCGTGCGGCCGCCGCAAGAGCTCGCCGGGCTCCTGGAGATACGCGGGACCGGGATTGTGCGGGTTCCGTTTGAAGCTGTGGCGGTCGTGGGGCTGGTCATCGAGCTCGGGCAGCCGGCTGACCGGATGCCCGCGGCGGAAAGCCGCAAAGCGGTCGTCGAAGGGGTCCCCCTGCCACGACTGGCTGTACCCCCGGATGCCGACCCCCTGCCCCTAGCCATCGAGGCCAGTTTGGGCCGTTTCGGCCCCATTTGACGGCAGGCAGGCAGTGCGCTACCCCGCTCCCCCGGTCGGGAAAAAGTAACTATAACCGGCCTAAATGGCCCCATGGCCCGGCCCGTCGACGCTTTACCAAGCCCCCCTAATCGCAGTGCAACATCATCCCTATATGGGCACAAAGTCCCCTGCACGCGCGTTTTCGATGGTGATGATGTGCGGCCTTTCGTGCGGCGCAAAACGCGCGCCCGCGAGGAGTTTGTAATGATCGGCCTGGTACTGGTGACGCACGGGCGCCTCGCGACGGAGTTTCGCTCGGCGCTGGAGCACGTGGTCGGTCCGCAGAAGCAAATCGAAGCGGTGACGATCGGCCCTGACGACGATGTCGAGCAGTGCCGCAAGCAAATCCTCGATGCGGTAAGCCGCGTCGACAGCGGACAAGGCGTCGCCATCCTCACCGACATGTTCGGCGGCACGCCGTCCAATCTCGCGATCTCCGTGATGAGCCAGCCCAAGGTCGAGGTGCTGGCCGGCATCAATCTGCCGATGCTCATCAAGCTCGCCAAGGTGCGTGAAACCTGCCCGCTGGAACAGGCCGTTGCCGCAGCTCAAGAAGCCGGCCGCAAATACTGCACCATCGCCAGCCGCGTGCTCACCGGTAAATGACCGGTCCGGCGGCCTCCGACGACAATTCCGCTCAGACGACGCCCGGCGCGCTCGTGCGCGAGGTCCAGATCCTCAACAAGAAGGGCCTGCATGCCCGCGCCTCGGCGAAGTTTGTCCAGGTCGCCGAACAATACGATGCCGACATCAAGGTGACCCGCGGTCATGAAACCGTTGGCGGCACGTCGATCATGGGCCTGATGATGTTGGCTGCTTCCCCGGGCACGAAGATCACCATCGCGGTGACGGGAACCGAGGCGGAAGAAGCGATGAACGCGTTGTGCGCGCTTGTTGCCAGCCGTTTTGGCGAAGAAGACTAGGTTCTCTCTCGCCTCCAGAATATAAAGCTTTCTTTATATAGCGATTGCCGCCCCTGCCCGGCCCTGCTATAGGCAGCGCCAATCCATCCGCATTTTTGTGCGTCGAGCTGAAGGACAAGCCATGACCGCTGCTGCCGCGAAGAAGCCCACCAACGCCGCCTCGGAATATATCGTCGCGGACATCGGCCTGGCCGAGTTCGGCCGCAAGGAAATCAACATCGCCGAGACCGAAATGCCCGGCCTGATTTCGACCCGCGAGGAATACGGCAAGGCGCAGCCGCTCAAGGGCGCGCGTATCGCCGGCTCATTGCACATGACGATCCAGACCGCGGTGCTGATCGAGACGCTCACCGCGCTCGGCGCCGACGTGCGCTGGGTGTCGTGCAACATCTATTCGACGCAGGACCATGCTGCTGCCGCTGTTGCTGCTGCCGGCGTTCCGGTGTTCGCGGTCAAGGGCGAGACGCTGATCGAGTATTGGGACTACACCGCCAAGCTGTTCGACTGGCACGGCGGCGGCGTTCCGAACATGATCCTCGATGATGGCGGCGACGCCACGCTGCTCGTCCATCTCGGCGTGCGCGCCGAAGCCGGCGACACCGCCTTCCTCGACAAGCACACGTCCGAGGAAGAAGAGATCCTCTACGCGCTGATCCGCCGGCTGCTGAAGGAAAAGCCGAAGGGCTGGTTCGGCGAGATCGCCAAATCGATCAAGGGCGTGTCGGAAGAGACCACGACCGGCGTGCACCGCCTCTACATGATGATGCGCGAGGGCAAGCTCCTGTTCCCAGCCATCAACGTCAATGACAGCGTCACCAAGTCGAAGTTCGACAACCTCTATGGCTGCCGCGAGTCACTGGTCGACGGCATCCGCCGCGGCACCGACGTGATGATGGCCGGCAAGGTCGCGATGGTCGCGGGCTTCGGCGACGTCGGCAAAGGCTCGGCCGCATCGCTGCGCCAGGCCGGCTGCCGCGTCATGGTGTCCGAGGTCGATCCGATCTGCGCGCTGCAGGCCGCGATGGAAGGCTACGAAGTCACGACGATGGAAGACGCGGTCAAGCGCGCCGACATCTTCGTCACCGCGACCGGCAACAAGGACGTCATCACCATCGAGCATATGCGCGCGATGAAGGACCGCGCCATCGTGTGCAACATCGGCCACTTCGACAACGAGATCCAGGTGGCGGGCCTGAAGAACCTCAAATGGGTCAACATCAAGCCGCAGGTTGACGAGATCGAATTCCCGGACGGCCACCGCATCATCCTGTTGTCGGAAGGCCGGCTGGTGAATCTCGGCAACGCGATGGGTCATCCGAGCTTCGTGATGTCGTCGTCCTTCACCAACCAGACGCTGGCGCAGATCGAGCTTTGGACCAACCAGGGCAAGTACGAGAAGAAGGTCTACACCCTGCCGAAGAAGCTCGACGAGAAGGTCGCGCGGCTGCACCTCGACAAGATCGGCGTGAAGCTGACCAAGCTGCGGCCTGATCAGGCGAGCTACATCGATGTGCCGGTCGAGGGCCCGTACAAGGCGGATCACTACCGCTACTAAGACAGCGACCTAGCTTTTCGGTCTATCCGCGGCGTCCGGCATGATCAGCCGGGCGCCGCGTTCATATGTGAGATAGCTCCACAGCCAGTGGCCGACGACCTGCAGGCGGTTCTCGAAGCCGACCAGCAGATAGACGTGTACCAGCGCCCACAGGAACCACGCGAAGCGGCCCTTGAGCTGCCATTTGCCGAAGTCGAACACCGCGGCGTTGCGGCCGACGATCGCGGTGTTGCCGCGGTTGCGGAAGCGGAACGGCTTGTCGAGCGAGCGGCCACGCGCCTCCGCCGCAAGCAGGCGCCCGAGATATTCGCCCTGCTGCGCGGCAACCTGCGCCAGTGCCGGCAAAGGCTTGCCGTCCTCATCGAGCGCGACGGCGCTGTCGCCCAGAACATAGACGCCCGGCAGGCCCGGCACTGACAGGTCCGGCCCGACCGATACGCGGCCGGCGCGGTCGAGCGGCAGGCCGAGCATCTTCACGCCGGGCGCGGCCTCGATGCCGGCGCCCCAGATCACCGTGCCGGCGCTGATCACCTTGCCGCCGACCATCGCGCCCTCTGCGCCGATGTTCTCGACCGGCTGGCCGAGCATGACAGTGACGCCGAGCTTCTCGAGCGCGCGTTGCGCATACTCAGCGAGCGGCTGCGGAAAGCTCGACAACAGCCGAGGCCCGGCTTCGACCAGCAGGATGCGCGCCTGCCGCGGATCGATGTGCCTGAAATCGCGCGCCAGCGCATGCAGGGCAAGTTCGGCAACCGACCCCGCCATCTCCACACCGGTCGGCCCGCCGCCGACCACAATGATCGTCATCAGCCGGTCGCGTTCGGCTTGATCCGTGGTGCTGTCGGCGCGCTCGAACGCGGTGAGCAATTTGGTGCGGATGAAACGCGCATCTTCGAGGCTGCGCGGCCCCTTGGCGTGCGCCGCCCACTCGGGATGACCGAAGTATGAGTATCGCGAGCCGGTGGCGACCACGAGCTTGTCATAAGGGCCGATTGCCCCCGCGCTCGTCGTCAGCATGCGCGCGCTGGTGTCGATCGCGGTGACGTCGCCGAGAACGACGTCGATGTTCCTGTAGTTACCGAGGATGCGGCGGATCGGCCGCGCGATATCGGCCGGCGACAGCGCCGCGGTCGCGACCTGATACAGCAACGGAACAAAAAGGTGATAATTGGCGCGATCGATGACGGTGACGCGCGCCGGCGTATTGCCCAGCGCCTTGGCGCAGGCGAGGCCGCCGAACCCGGCTCCGACTATGACGACATGCGGCTGTTGGCTCATCGGATGAGCTTAGCGCAAACGCTTGCCGCACCGCAGCGTGGGTGATATCTGCCGCCCATGACGGCGGTTCCGATCGACAATATCCGCAACTTCTCCATCGTCGCGCATATCGATCACGGCAAATCGACGCTCGCTGACCGGCTGATCCAGCTCACCGGCGGGCTCGAACTGCGCGAGATGAAGGAGCAGGTGCTCGAACTCGATGGATATCGAGCGCGAGCGCGGCATCACGATCAAGGCGCAGACCGTGCGCCTGGGCTACCGCGCCAAAGACGGCAAGGGCTACGTCCTCAACCTGATCGACACGCCCGGCCACGTCGATTTCGCCTATGAGGTGAACCGCTCGCTCGCCGCCTGCGAGGGCTCGCTGCTGGTGGTCGACGCCTCGCAAGGCGTCGAAGCTCAGACGCTCGCCAACGTCTATCACGCGATCGATGCCGGTCATGAGATCGTGCCGGTGCTCAACAAGGTCGACCTGCCCGCCGCCGAGCCGGCCAAGGTGAAGCAGCAGATCGAGGACGTGATCGGGCTCGACGCCTCGAATGCGATCGAGATTTCAGCCAAGACCGGACTGAACATCGAGGCGGTGCTGGAAGCGATCGTCACCCGGCTGCCGCCGCCGAAGGGCGACCGCGACGCGACGCTGAAGGCTTTGCTGGTGGATAGCTGGTACGACGCCTATCTCGGCGTGGTCGTGCTGGTGCGCATCGTCGATGGTGTCCTGAAAAAGGGCCAGCGCATCCGCATGATGGGCACCAATGCGAGCTACGAGGTCGACCGCACCGGCGTGTTCACCCCGAAGCTGACGCCGGTCGACGAGCTCGGTCCCGGTGAAATCGGCGCCATCACCGCCGCGATCAAGGAAGTTGCCGACACGCGGGTCGGCGACACCATCACCGACGACCGCAAGCCTGTGAGCGAAATGCTGCCCGGCTTCCGCCCTGCGATCCCGGTGGTGTTCTGCGGATTGTTTCCGGTCGATGCTGCGAACTTCGAGGATCTGCGCGCGGCGATGGGCAGGCTGCGGCTCAACGATGCGAGCTTCAGCTTCGAGATGGAATCGAGCGCTGCGCTCGGCTTTGGCTTCCGCTGCGGCTTCCTTGGCCTGCTCCATCTCGAAATCATCCAGGAACGGCTGGCGCGCGAATTCAATCTCGACCTGATCGCGACCGCGCCGTCGGTCATCTACAAGATGAAGCTGCGCGATGGTTCCGAGATCGAGATTCACAATCCGGTCGACATGCCGGACGTGATGAAAATTCTCGAGATCCAGGAGCCGTGGATCGAGGCGACAATCCTGACGCCGGACGAGTATCTCGGCGCGGTGCTCAAGCTCTGCCAGGACCGCCGCGGCGAGCAGAAAGAGCTCACCTATGTCGGCACTCGCGCCATGGTGAAGTACAACCTGCCGCTCAACGAGGTGGTGTTCGACTTCTACGACCGGCTCAAGTCGGTGTCGCGCGGCTACGCTTCGTTCGACTATCACCTCACCGACTACAGGCCCGGTGATCTGGTGAAGATGCAGATGCTGGTCAATGACGAGCCGGTCGATGCGCTGGCGATGCTCGTGCACAAGACGCGCGCCGAGGCCCGCGGACGCGCCATGGCGGAAAAGCTCAAAGAGCTGATCCCGCCGCACATGTTCCAGATTCCGATTCAGGCCGCCATCGGCGGCAAGATCATCGCCCGCGAGACCGTGCGCGCCTTCCGCAAGGACGTGACCGCGAAGTGCTACGGCGGCGACGCCACCCGCAAGCGCAAGCTGCTCGACAAGCAGCGCGAAGGCAAAAAGAAGATGCGCCAATACGGCAAGGTCGACATCCCGCAGGAAGCGTTCATCGCCGCGCTGAAGGTGGATGTTTAGGCCAAGGCCCGGCCTGCTGCTCGCCGCTCTCGCCGCGGCGTGCCTTGCTTTCTCCGCACATGCCGACGAGACCGTCAGCGTCGGCGGCGTACCCGCCGTGCTGCTCAAGCCGGGCGATGCGCCGGCCGGAAGTCTTATCCTCCTCGCCGGCGGTGACGGCCATCTCGGCATCGGCCCGAACGGCGCGATCACGCAGCTCAAAGGCAACCAGCTGGTCCGCACGCGCCAGGCCTATGCCAACCGCGGCTTTGCGGTGCTCGTGCCGGACGCGAATGTCGATCTCGCCGCCGCGGTGAAATACATGGGTGGACTCGCGCGGCCGGTCACAATTGTCGGCACCAGCCGCGGCACACAGCGCGCCGCCGAAGGCATTGCGCGCGGCGCGCGTCCCGACGCGCTGGTGCTAACGGCGGGCTTCCTGTCGCAGGAATTGGGCGAGCGGGTGAACCGTCATGTCATCGCGCTCGCTCGGCTCGTCGTCGTTGTTGCCGCGAACCTTGGTCATCCATCACCGCCAGGACGCCTGCCGCCATACCTTGCCCGCCGGCGTGAAGCCGTTCCTCGACTGGAGCAAAGGCAAGGCTTCGGTGGTCTGGTTGGACGGCGGCGTCAACGCCGGCGATCCGTGTCAGGCTCGCGCCTTCCACGGCTTCAACGGCCTCGACGACAAGGTGGTCGAGGCGGTCGCGAGCTTCGCTAAGCGCTGAACTAGCGGCGATAGTCGGTGTAGCGGTCGCGCGAGGACGGCGGAATCCGCGGCGGCGCGGCGCCGCCAAGGTGCCGCTCGATCTCGAGCTGGCGGCGGGCATTGCGCTCATATTCACGCAACAAGGCGCGGCGATCCTCGGAATCGCGGCCACCATAGCCGGGCGGCGGGCCACGGTAATCACGCGGCGGAGGCCCCCCGCGCGATGCCTCGCGAGATGGCGGACCGCCGCGATCATAGCGTTGATCGTCGCGGCGGGTGTCGCGGTAATCGCGCGGAGGCGGGCCACGATAATCGCGCGGCGGCGGGCCATTGCGTGACGCCTCACGCGGAGGCGGAGGACGCCGGTCGTAGCCCCGGTCATCGCGGCGCGCATCGCGCTGATCGCGTGGCGGCGGGCCGCGATAAGCATCGCGCGGCGGTGGCCCGCGATCGCGATAATCCGACGGCGGCGGACGGCGTGACGCGTCGCGTGGTGGCGGGCCGCGGTCGTAGCGGCGGTCGTCACGCCGCGCATCGCGCTGATCGCGCGGCGGCGGACCGCGATAAGCGTCACGCGGCGGTGGCCCGCGGTCGCGATAATCCGGCGGCGGTGGACGGCGTGAGGCCTCACGCGGCGGCGGGCCGCGGTCGTAGCGGCGGTCGTCAGGCCGTGCATTACGCTGATCGCGCGGCGGCGGGCCACGATAAGCGTCGCGGGGCGGAGGTGGACGGCGTGAAGCGTCCTGCGGTGGCGGCGGCCGCCGCGATGCATCGCGTGGTGGCGGAGGCGGCGGGGCACGCCGGGCGTCACGCGGCTCTTGCCGGGTATCGCGCGGCGGCTCGTAACGCTGATTCTGGCGCGGATCGTAACGGGGATCGTATTGCTGGCCGGGCTGCGATTGCGGGCCGAAGTCCTGGCGTGGACTGAACTGCGGCGCGCCCGACGGCGGTCCGCGATCATTGCGCGGGTCGTATTGCGGCTGGCTGGAATTGCGAGGCGGCGGACTGTCGGCAACCGGATTGGCCGGCGGGCGGTCCATCTCCTGCGCGAAGGCCGGCGCACCGGCCGCAAGCAAGACGAACGCGATGAGTGTGCGCTTGCGCATCAGCGCCAACCCTCCGCGCGCATCAACCGGCGATACTCGGCTTCGGAATATGTCCGGCCCGGCACGATCAGGCCGCGCTCGCGCGGACGCTCCTCGCGCCAATCGACACGCGGACGCTGCTCGATGATGCGCGGCTGCGCGTAACGTGAAGGTGCTTGGTTGCCGAATTGCTGGAAGCCGATATGCGAACGCGGCTCGACAGTGCGGCCGGTGTATCGCTCGGGCACGCTACGCGCTGCCAGCGAGCGTTCGTAACCTCGCTCGTAGCGATCGTGACCGCGCGCCATCGGCACGCCGTAGGAGCGCAGCGGCCCGTCGGTGATGTGAATATGGGTGCGGCTCATGCCATGCGCGCGCACCAGCGAGAACAAGTGGGCGGCGTTGGCGCGCGACAGGCGCACACAGCCGCGCGAGGCCGGCCGGCCGAGATTGCGCTCTTCATAGGTGCCGTGGATGGCGTAGCCGCCGTAGAAGAACACCGAGTTCGGCATCGGCGCGTCGTCGTACTTCTTCGAGAAGTAGACTTCCTCGAGCCGGATGGCGCGGAAGCTGCCGGTCGGCGTGTTGTAGCCGTCGCGGCCGGTCGAGACCGCGAAGACCATTGGCGCGCCGCCGTCCACCGAGACGGCCATTTGCTGTGACGCCTTGCTGATCGTGACGGAAACGTCGGCTTGCGCCGGGATCGCCGTCAGAACGAGCGCGATCGCCACGCATAGGATACGCATCACGCATACTCCGCGGCGGAGTGTCCCCCAGCCCGCCAGGGACAGCATGACGCGTCAGGTTCCGCTTGGCAAGATTCCGTTAACCATAAAAGACGCTGATTTTACTGCGTAATTTCTAGAACCGCGCCGTCCCGCGTTTAAACCAAGCTTCGCATTTAACCTGACAGAGCGGGCTGGGAGGCCTAAAAAATTCGCATGGTTCGTCCGATTGTGATGTTGCCGCTCTGCGCCGCTGGTGCGCTGCTCCTGGCCTTTGCGCTGGTGGGGCACCTCGGCCACGCGCAGCCGACGCCCGCCGACACTCCGGCGGTCAGCGCACCGGTGCCTGCCGAAACGTCACCGGCCCAGGCCGACACTGCCGCCCCGGCGCAGAAGCCGGCCGAGCCGGCTTCGCCCACTCCAGCCGCGCCGGCCGTGACCGAGGCTCCGCCGCTGCCGACCGCGCGCCCTGACGAAAAAAGCCAGAAGCAGGCCGTGCTCGCCGCGCGCGACCTGTTCAGCAAGCAGAACCTGCCCTCGCTCGGGAAGGCGATGGCGATCGGCTACTACCCGCGCGGCTGTCTGCAAGGCGGCGTCGAGCTGCCGCGCGATGGCGAGACCTGGCAGGTGATGCGGCTGTCGCGCAATCGCAACTGGGGCCACCCGTCGCTGGTCCGCTTCCTTGAAAAATTTGCGCCGAAGGCGGCGAAGGCGACCGGATGGAACGGCATCCTGGTCGGCGATCTGTCGCAGCCGCGCGGCGGGCCGACGCCGTTCGGCCATACCAGTCATCAAACCGGACTCGACGTCGATGTCTGGTTCATGCCGATGCCTGACCGCAAGCTCAGCGACGAAGAGCGCGAGAAGCTCTCCGCCAGCAATCTGGTCAGCGACGACTGGAAGGGCCTCAACCCGAAAACCTGGACTCCGGAGCACGTCAAGTTCATCAAGACCGCGGCACTGGAGCCGGAAGTCGAGCGCGTGCTCGTCAACGCCGCGATCAAGAAAGAAGTCTGCCGGCTCGAGCGCAAGAGCGGCGCGAGCTGGATGTCCAAGGTTCGTCCCTGGTACGGCCACCACGACCACATCCATGTGCGGATCAAGTGCCCGGCGGATTCGCCGAATTGCAAGAAGCAGCCGGAAGTGCCGGGCAGCGACGGCTGCGACGACAAGGATCTGGCGTTCTGGTTCTCCGACAAGGTGCTGGGACCGAAGAAGCCGGTGTTCCGGCCGGCGAAGCCGATGACCATGGCGGACCTGCCCGCAACCTGCCAATCCGTGCTAAACGCGCCCTCCGCCAGCTTGCGCTGACGAGGGAAAGGCGCCTCCATGCAGCTCTGCCGCTTCGACGATCACCGGCTCGGCGTGGTCGAAGGCGACATTGTTCGCGATGTCACCGAAGCTCTGGAGCTGCTGCCGAGCGAGCGTTATCCCCTTCCCGCCGTTGATCTGCTGGTCGCGCGCCTGCCGCAATTGCGCGTGCGCATCGCCGAGCTGTTGTCCAGCGCAGAAACCCACAAGCTCTCCGATGTGAGCCTGCTCTCGCCCGTGGCCAATCCCGGCAAGATCGTCGCCGCGCCGGTGAACTACAAAAAGCACCTCGACGAAGCGCGCGCCGACGCCGAAATCCACCACCAGAACCAGATCGCAGAAATTCAGCGCGTCGGCCTGTTCCTGAAGGCGACGTCGTCGCTGGCCGGACCGAACGACGAAATCATCATCCGCCATCCGGATGCGCGCACCGACCATGAGATCGAGCTGGCGGTCGTGATCGGCCGCACCGCCGACCGCGTCACCCGCGAGAAGGCGCCGCTCCATATCGCGGGATATTGCATCGGCCTCGACATCACCGAGCGCGGGCCGCAGGAGCGCTCGCTGCGCAAATCCATCGATGGCTACAGCGTTTTGGGGCCGTGGATGGTGACGGCGGACGAGTTGTCGAATGCCTCGGGGCTCGAGCTGGAACTGCGGGTCAATGGCGAGGTCCGGCAGAAGGCCAATACACGCGATCTCATCATCGGCATCGCCGACCTGATCGTGTTCGCGTCGTCCTATTACACGCTGCACGCCGGCGACGTGATCATGACCGGTACGCCGGAGGGCGTCGGCCCGATCCAGCCGGGCGACGTGATCGATGCATCGATTTCCGGAATTGGACAGATGCGGGTGAAGGTGGCTCGGTAATCCGCTAGGTTTGGGCCATGGCCGAGAAGATCGAAATCCTCCGCGAGCTGGAAAAGAAAGTGCTGTGGCTGGCCAGCTGGACCATCCACAACGCCAATCATCTGCGGAACAACGATGACGGCCTGAAAGTCGGCGGCCACCAGGCCTCCTCGGCCTCGCTCGCCGCCATCATGACCGCGCTCTATTTCGACGTGCTGCGGCCGGAAGACCGCGTCGCGGTGAAGCCGCACGCCTCGCCGATCTTCCACGCCATCCAGTATCTGCTCGGCAAGCAGACCCGCGAGCGGCTCGAACACTTCCGCGGCTACAAGGGCGCGCAGAGCTACCCGTCGCGCACCAAGGACACCGACGACGTCGATTTCTCGACCGGCTCGGTCGGGCTTGGCGTCGCGCAGACTTTGTTCTCGTCGCTGGTGCAGGACTACGTGAAGGCGCACGGCTGGATGAAGGACCGCCGCGAAGGCCGCATGATCGCGCTGGTCGGCGACGCCGAGATGGACGAGGGCAATATCTTCGAGGCGCTGCTCGAAGGCTGGAAGCAGGGCCTGCGCAACACCTGGTGGATCATCGACTACAACCGCCAGAGCCTCGACGCCGTGATCCGCGAAGGACTGTGGGAGCGCTACGAGCAGCTGTTCAAGAATTTCGGCTGGGACGTCATCATCATCAAGAACGGCTCGCTGCAACAGGCGGCGTTCAAGGAGCCGGGCGGCGAAAAGCTGCGGCAGTGGATCGACAGCTGCCCGAACCAGCTCTACTCGGCGCTGGTGTTCGCCGGCGGCGCGGCGTGGCGCAAGCGCCTGCTCGACGAGATCGGCGACCAGGGCGACGTCACGCGGCTGATCGAGAAGCGCTCGGATGATGAACTGGCGGCGCTGATGAACAATCTCGGCGGCCACGACCTGCCGTCAGTGCTCGAAGCGTTTCACGCCGCCAAGGACGACAAGCCGAAATGCTTCATCTGCTACACGGTGAAGGGCTCCGGCCTGCCGATCGCCGGCCACAAGGACAACCACGCCGGCCTGATGACGCCGGCGCAGATGGAGACGTTCCGCGAGCGCATGAAGGTGCGCGCCGGGCACGAGTGGGACAAGTTCGAAGGGCTGTCGGCCAAGCCTGATGCGCTTCAGGCTTTTCTCGACAAGGTGCCGTTCGCGCAGGGCGGCGAGCGGCGGCTCAATGCGCCGCAGATTCCGGTGCCGGACAAGCTCGACCCGGCGACGCAGCCGGTCACGTCCACGCAATTCGGCTTCGGCGCCATCCTCAACGAGATCGGCAAGAACGACGACGACTTCGCGCAGCGCATCGTCACGACATCACCCGACGTCACGGTCTCGACCAATCTCGGGCCCTGGGTGAACCGGCGCAAATTGTTCGCCCGCGAGAAGATGGCCGACGTGTTCAAGAGCGAGCGCATTCCCTCGACCTATCACTGGGAGTTCTCGCCGGACGGCCAGCACATCGAGCTCGGCATCGCCGAGTTCGAACCTGTTCATTGCGCTCGGCGCGCTAGGCCTGTCGCATTCGATCAACGGCGAGCGGCTGCTGCCGATCGGCACCGTGTACGACCCGTTCATCGCGCGCGGCCTCGATCAGCTCAATTACGCCTGCTACCAGGACGCGCGCTTCATGATCGTGGCGACGCCGTCCGGCATCACGCTGGCGGGCGAAGGCGGCGCCCATCAGTCGATTTCCGAGCCGCTGATCGGCCTGGCGCAGGACGGCATCGCGAGCTTCGAGCCGGCCTATGTCGATGAGCTTGCCGCGATCATGGCGTGGTCGTTCGCCTACATTCAGAAAGAAGGCGGGGAAGTTTCGGAAAGAAACTGGCTGCGAGACGAGACCGGCGGCTCGGTCTATCTGCGGCTCTCGACCCGGCCGGTCGAGCAATTGAAGCGCGAGATGACCGACGAGCTGCGCCAGCAGGTCGTCGACGGCGCCTACTGGTTGCGAAAGCCCGGGCCCGAACTGCCAGGTCGTGGTCGCCTATACCGGCGCCGTCGCGCCGGAAGCGATCGAGGCGGTCGGGCTGATGGCGGAGGACCGCCGCGATGTCGGTCTGCTGGCCGTGACCTCGGCCGACCGGCTCAATGCCGGCTGGACCGCAGCGCAGCGGGCGCGGGAACGCGGCCTGGTGCATGCCCGCTCGCACATCGAACGGTTGCTGGCGAACGTGCCGCCGCATTGCGGGCTTGTGACCGTGATCGACGGCCATCCGGCGACGTTGGCGTGGCTCGGCTCAGTGAACGGCCACCGCACCCGCGCGCTGGGCGTCGAGCATTTCGGCCAGACCGGCTCGCTCGCCGAGCTTTACCGGCACTACGGCATCGACGCCAATGCGATCATCGCCGCGGCGCAGGCCATCGCGCCGGGCCGGCCGATCCGGCATCTCAAGGCGCTGCCTTAGCGTCCTCCAAAATCATCGCCGCGCCCTTCTCGGCGATCATCAAGGTCGGCGAATTGGTGTTGCCCGACGTGATCGAGGGCATCACCGAGGCGTCGATCACCCGCAGCCGGTCGATCCCCATCACGCGCAGCCGCGCATCGACCACCGCATTGGCATCGTCATCGCGACCCATTCGCGCGGTGCCGACCGGGTGGAAGATCGTCGTGCCGATATCGCCCGCCGCCTTTTCCAGCGCGGCCTCGTCATCGTCACGCACCTGCGGCCCCGGCAGATACTCCTCCGGCCGATAAGGCGCGAGCGCCGGCTGCGCAGAGATCGCGCGGGTGACGCGGATCGAATCCGCGGCGACGCGCCGGTCCTCCGGCGTGGCGAGATAGTTCGGCCGGATCGACGGCGCCGCCGCCGGGTCGCGTGATTTCAGCTTGAGCCAGCCGCGGCTGGTCGGCCGCAAATTCGCGACGCTCGCGGTGAAAGCCGGGAAGGCGTGCAGCGGATCGCCGAACTTGTCGAGCGAGAGCGGCTGGATGTGATACTGCAAATTCGGCCGGTCCTGCGACGGATCGGAGCGGGTGAAGGCGCCGAGCTGCGACGGCGCCATCGTCAGCGGCCCGCGCCGGAACAGCGCATAGTTCACGCCCATCCAGCCGCGCGCCGAGCAGCGAGCCGTACATCTCGTTCAAGGTGCGAATGCCGCTGACCTTGTAGATCATGCGCAGTTGCAAATGGTCGTGCAGATTGGCGCCGAGGCCGGGCTTGTCGAGCACGACCGGAATGCCGAGCGCCGACAGATCGGCCGCCGGCCCGATGCCCGAGAGCATCATGATCTGCGGCGAGCCGATCGAGCCCGCCGCCATGATGACCTCGCCGCGGCAGCGCGCCTCGCGCGCGGCGCCATCCTGCTTGAAGCGCACCCCGACGGCGCGCTTGTTGTCGATGATCAGCCCTTCGACCAGGCAATGCGTTTCCAGCCGCAGGTTCTGCCGGTTGAGCACCGGCTTGAGGAAGCCGCGCGCCGCCGACCAGCGCCGCCCGCGCCGCTGGTTGACGTGGAAATAGCAGGTGCCTTCGTTGTCGCCGGTGTTGAAGTCGTTGGACGGCTTGATGCCGTATTGCGCGGCCGCCTCGCGCCACACATCGATGATGTCCCAGCGCAGCCGCGGATATTCGACGTGCCACTCGCCGCCGATGGCGTGATGCTCGCTCTCCCCGAGGAAATGATGCTCGTGCTTCCTGAAGTACGGCAGCACGTCCGACCACGACCAGCCCGGCAGGCCGAGCTGGCGCCAATGGTCGTAGTCGCCGGCCTGGCCGCGCATATAGACCATGGCGTTGATCGCCGATGAGCCGCCGATCACCTTGCCGCGCGGATAATTGAGGCTGCGGCCGTTGAGGCCCGGCTCCGGCTCGGTCTTGAACATCCAGTCCGAGCGCGGATTGCCGATCGCGAACAGGTAGCCGACCGGGATGTGAAACCAGATCCAGTTGTCCTTGCCGCCGGCTTCGAGCAGCAGGACGCGCTTCGACGGGTCGGCGGACAGCCGGTTCGCCAGCAAGCAGCCGGCCGAGCCCGCGCCGACGATGATGTAGTCGAACTCGCCTTCGATGGGCTCGGACTCTGGCATCACGTCATTTCAAGTGCTGCACAACAGTTGAACGAACGCCAATCTCCGGCACGCGACCGGCTTCACCCCTGATTTGCATCTTGATCTGGTGGGAACCTGGCTCGACCACTCTGAATATGAACGTCATCGCGTGCGCGTCGTACTCGTTCGGCGAATCGGAAACGAACCGCACCTGCCTGGGCACCGCAAATATGTTGTCATCCAGCACAGGCCGAACGGTCACCACAACTCCAGCGCCCGCGAATGCTTCCGCCGAGAACGTCACCACAATACAGCCTGCGCGGTTTCCCTGAACGAAATTGACGACCGTGTCAGGGAGATCGACGAAACCACCGGAAGTGATTGACGTCTCAGTGATCGTCGACACTGTGAAGGTTGTCTGATTGGTGGCGCAGCTCCCGCTGAATGCCGCGGCGTTTCCGATGTCCAAGCCTACCACCTGCGGCAACACGACCGCTGCAAGTACCGCCAAATTCAATCGAAGCCCGATAGCCCACATTCCACGCCTCCGTTGATTATCCTGCCGCCGATATGAAAACGATTTGACCGGTGCCGCAAGCGATGACAGCGGCATTCCAAGCTGTTAGCATTGCTGCGAACTGCGGCGCGCTGTGCGTGTGCCGCATCCTTCGGAACGGCGGTTCCGGCTTTCCACAGCTCTAATGCGCTTCTGCGCGCGGAGAACCGCCGATGAAATTGCGATTCATTGCATTGTTGCTGGCCGTCTTGACGCCGCAAATCGCGGCGGCGCAGGAGAGCGTTACGGTCTTTGCCGCCGCCTCGCTCAAGAACGCGCTGGATGACGTCAATGCGGCCTTCACCGCGCAAACCAACATCAAGGCGACATCGAGCTACGCGGCAAGCTCGGCGCTGGCGCGCCAGCTCGATTCCGGGGCGCCCGCGGACGTTTTCATCTCCGCCGATCTCGAATGGATGGACTACGCGGTGGGCAAGAAAACGGTCGACGCCGCGAGCCGCATCAACCTGCTCGGCAACAGGCTGGTGCTGATCGCGGGGAAGGACTCAAAGCTCGGCGATGTCGCGATCGGACCAGGGTTCGATATCGCCAGGCTCGCCGGCAATGACCGCATCGCCGTGGCGGATACCAATTCCGTGCCGGCGGGAAAGTACGCCAAGACGGCGCTGACCAATCTTGGCGCCTGGGCGGCCGCCGAACCGAAGCTGGCGCGGGCCGAGAATGTGCGCGGCAGCTTTGCCTTCGTCGCGCGCGGCGAGACGCCGATCGGCATCGTTTACGAGACCGACGCCAAGGTCGAACCGAATGTGAAGATCATCGGGGTGTTTCCGGACGGCTCGCATCCGCCGGTGACCTACCCGGTCGCGGCGACGGCGAATGCCAAGCCCGCGCGCGGCGCGTTACCTGCAATTCCTGAGGACGCAGCGCGCCAAGACCATCTTCGAGAAATACGGCTTCAGCTTCCTGATCACGCCGGTGTCGTGATCGCAAGCCGATGTTCGAACTTATCGCCCGAGCAATGGACTGCGGTCGCGCTGTCGGTGAAGCGTCGCGACTGTCGCGACCGTTGTTTCCCTTGCCGTTCGGCATCGCAATCGCGTGGGTGCTGGCGCGCAAGAACTTCTCGGGCAAGACGCTGCTTAATCGCGACGATCTATCTGCCGATGGTGATGCCGCCGGTCGTCACCGGCTACCTGCTGCTTATGTCGTTCGGCCGGCGCAGGGTTCTTCGGCGCCTGGCTCGCGGATAATTCGGCATCGTGTTTTCGTTTCGCTGGACCGGCGCGGCGCTTGCCTGCGGCGTGATGGCGTTTCCGTTGATGGTCGGCGCGATCCGGCTTTCGATCGAAGCGGTTGACCGGCGGCTCGAAGATGCAGCGGCGACGCTCGGCGCCAATCGGTTCTGGACGTTCGCCACGGTCACGCTGCCGCTGGCGCTTCCCGGGCGTCATCGCCGGCGCGATGCTGTGCTTTTGCGCGCGCGCTCGGCGAGTTCGGCGCCACCATCACCTTTGTGTCGAATATTCCCGGCGAGACGCAGACCATCTCGGCCGCGATCTACACGCTCACGCAGGTGCCGGGCGGCGACGCGGCGGCGATGCAAGCTTGTCGTGGTGTCGATCGTGCATCTCGATGCCGGCGCTGATGGTGTCGGAATGGTTCGGCCGACGCGCCGGCGCGCGAAGGCACGGTGCGTGATGCTGAGCGTCGATATCGAAAAGAAGCTCGGCGAGTTCACGCTCAATGCGGCGTTCACCACCGAAAGCGGCGCCACCGCGCTGTTTGGCCCGTCCGGCGCCGGCAAGACCTCGATCATCAACATGATCGCCGGGCTGCTGGCGCCTGACCGCGGCCGCATCGCAATCGGCGACGACGTGCTGTTCGACAGCGCGGCGCGCAAGAACCTTCCCGTCCACAAGCGGCGCGCAGGCTACGTGTTTCAGGACGGGCGCCTGTTCCCGCACCTCTCGGTCGCGCGCAATCTCGACTACGGCCGCTGGATGAGCGGGCTGCCGCGCGATGACGCCGCGTTCACGCACGTGGTCGACCTGCTCGACATCGGCGCATTGCTCAACCGCCGCCCCGGCGCCCTGTCCGGGGGCGAGCGCCAGCGCGTCGCCTTCGGACGCGCACTGCTGATGAACCCGCGCCTGCTGTTGCTCGACGAGCCGCTCGCCTCGCTCGACGCCGCGCGCAAGGCGGAGATTCTGCCCTATTTCGAACGGCTGCGCGACGACGCCCGCGTGCCGATGCTGTACGTGAGCCACGACGCCGCTGAAGTGCGGCGGATCGCCACTCGCGTCGTCATGATCGAGGCCGGTCGCGTCACCAGGACGGGCGGGATCGAGTTGCTATAATGCGGCATGTTCCCGCCGCGCCGAATCGTCTGCCTGACCGAAGAGACCGTGGAGACGCTCTATCTCCTCGGCGAGGACGCGCGCATCGTCGGCGTGTCGGGCTATGCGGTGCGGCCGCCGCAGGTGCGCAAGGAGAAGCCGCGCGTCTCTGCCTTCATCTCCGCCGACGTGCCGAAAATCCTCGCGCTCCAGCCCGATCTCGTTCTCACCTTCTCCGATCTGCAGGCCGATATCGTCGCCGATCTGGTCCGCAACAATGTCGCCGTCCACGCCTTCAACCAGCGCGACCTTGCCGGCATCTACGACATGATCCGCACGCTCGGCGCGCTGGTCGGCGCGTCGGACAAAGCCGAGGCACTGGCTACATCGCTCGCTGCCCGTGTCGACGCTGTGCCGAACGCAAAGCGAAGCGGCTGCCGCGTTCGCCCGCGCATCTATTTCGAGGAATGGGACGAGCCGATGATCTCCGGCATCCACTGGGTGTCGGAGCTGATCGAGGCGGCGGGCGGCATCGACGTGTTTCCCGAGCTCGCCACGCGCAAGAACGCCAAGGACCGCATCGTCACCGCGGAGCAGGTGATCGCCGCGGAGCCCGACATCATCATCGGCTCGTGGTGCGGCAAGAAGTTCGTGCCGGCCAAGGTGGCGGCGCGGCCGGCTTTGCCGCAGATCCCGGCCGTTCGCCACCGGGTTCCTGCGCGAGATCAAATCGACCATCATCCTCCAGCCCGGCCCCGCGGCGCTGACCGACGGCCTCGATGCGCTCATGGCCATTGTGCAGGAATGGGTGGAGGCGAAAGCCGGGCTGGCGTGCTAGAACCGCGCCCTCAGCTAAAGGACAATGTGGCATGAATCGGCTCTCGACCTCTTTGCGCAGCGACCTCGTCATCGTCGCCGGACTGGTGGCGCTCGGCGTCGCCGCCCGCCTGCTGCCGCATGAGCCGAATTTCACGCCGATTGCCGCCAGCACCCTGTTCGCCGCCACGCGTGCTGCGCACCCGCGTGCTCGCCTTCGTCGTGCCGGTGCTCGCCCTCGTCATCAGCGACATCTTTCTCGCCAGCGAGATGACGAGCGTCCGGGCGGTGATCTACGCCATGTTCCTGCTGCCGGCCTTCGTGGCCTTCATGCCGGATCGCGTGCGCGCGCCGGGCATGTTCGTGCCGGCGATCATCGCCTATTCGCTGCTGTTCTTCGTCGTCACCAATCTCGCGGTCTGGGCGTTCAGCGGCATGTATCCGCTCACCGCTGCCGGGCTTGCGACCTGCTATGCGGCGGCGCTGCCGTTCCTGCCCCAGACCGTCATCGGTGATCTGTTCTGGGCGGCCGTGCTGTTCGGCGGCGCGGCGCTCCGTCCAGCTCGCACCCCGGCTCGCCCGCCGCTCAGCCTAATCCGGCAAATAGCGCTGCAGTCTTCGCGAGTGCCTGCGCGATCGGCGCCGGCCAGGGCGATGGCGGCTCGTCCGGCGCGGCGAGCTGCAGGCCGACCGTCGTCACCGTGCCTTTGCTGACCTTGTGCGCCAGCAGCGCGATCGGGCCGACTGGATGATGTCGCCCTGCTTCGCCGGCGCTTCAGATTCTTCGGCAAATTGCGCGGCCAGCGTGATGTCCATGTGCTCGTCGGAGATCTGCAGGCCGTAAATATCGGCGAGCGCGCCGAGCGTCGCCGTGCCCGGCACGAAGAAGTCGCCGAGCAGCCGCGGGTCGGGGGCGCGCGGCGGCGGCAGATCGGCGAAGAAACGGTCGAGCGCCTGCGCCTTTTCCGGCGGCGCGAGCAGATAGACATAGTCGCCGGCCTGCACGTCCTTGGCTTCCTTCGGCGTTTGGATGTGCTCGGCGCGCACGACCAGCGTCAGCTTGCGCCCAGGCCGGCAATCAAACCGCGCTTGAGATACGGGCTGTTGGGGGCGACGGTGTAGCCGACCAATTCCTGATCGAGCTGCCCGGGCAGATCGAGCTCGAGCCGGGTCGGCGCAGGCTCGCCGCGCCGCAACGCCAGCTTCAAAGCCTTCGCCACCGGCATGATGGTCCAGCCCTGCACCAGCAGGGAGACAAGGACGACGACGAACGCAATGTCGAAAAAAAGATAGGCCGACGGCAAGCCGACCAATAGCGGGATCGACGCGAGGAAGATGCTGACCGCGCCGCGCAATCCCACCCAGGAGATGAAAAGCTTCTCGCGAAAATCGAACTGGAATGGCCACAGGCACAGGAATACCGCGGCCGGGCGCGCGATGAAGATCAAGCTCAGGGCGATCACGACCGCGCCGAGCGCGCTGTAAGGAAGCCGCGCCGGCCATGCCAGCAGGCCGAGCAGAACGAACATGGCGATCTGGGCGAGCCACGTCAGGCCGTCGAGAAACACGACCACCGAATTGTGGGCGCGGATTTTCTGATTGCCGACCACAAGCCCGGCCAGATAGACCGCCAGATAGCCGGACCCGTGAATGAGGTTGGCGAACGAAAACAACACGATCGCGGTGACGGCCACATAGGTCGCCGACAGGCCGGGACTTAGCCGTAGCCGATTGAGCCCGTACGCGACGATGCGCCCGCCAGCCAATCCGATGACCGCACCGAGCACCCCCTCCCGGAGCAGGGCAACGAACAGCTCCCAAACCGGCTTACTCCCGCTCAGAAGAATCTCGATCAGCACGATCGTGAGGAAGATGGCGAAGGGATCATTGCCGCCTGATTCAACCTCGAGTGTCGCCGAGATACGGCTGCGCAATCGCAAACCGCCGCTATTGATCAGGAAAAACACCGCCGCGGCGTCGGTCGACGCGATCACGGCGCCGATCAGAAGCCCTTCGGTCCAGCTGATCCCCATGAGGAATTTGGCCACCGGCGCAACCAGCGCCGCAGTGACCAGGACGCCGACAGTTGCCAGCGCACCGGCCGGACCCAGCACACCGCGAAAGATCGCCAGCCGGGTGCGCAGGCCGCCATCGAACAGGATCAGAGCCAGCGCCAAAGAGCCAACCGTGTAGACCAGGCCGACATCCTCGAAATGGATGCCGCCGGGGCCCGCCTCGCCAGCCAAGAGACCGATCAGCAAGAAGATCAGCAGCAGCGGAGCGCCGAAACGCCGCGCCAATACGCTCGACAGGATGCCGGCCAGCACGATCAGGCTGCCGAGCAAAATCGCAATGCTGATGGTGTCGAGCGCGGCCATTTTGCAAAAATCCTGAACCCAATGAGAAGGGCAACGCGCTGCGAATCGCAACGCAAATCGCGACTGAAAGCGAGATTTTTGCAGCGGCTACGCTGTCGCGGGCTTGGTTTCGGCGCCGGGGATGAAGCCGAGCATCGCCTTGGCGATTTCGTGCTCGCCCATCACGACGGCGGTCGCACCGTGCTTCATCAGGTGCTCGATCTCGGCCTCGGAATGGGCGCGGGCGATGATCGGCAGGCTGGCATTGAGCGCCCTCGCCTGCTGGATGACCTGCCCGCCTTCGAAGGCGTCGGGAATGGCAACGAGCATGCAGCATGCGCCGGCCAGATTGGCGGCTGCCAGCACTTCCGGATCGGCGGCATTGCCCTGGATGGCGGCGCGGCCCTGCTCGTTCAGCGCCCGGATCAGATCGACATTGTCCTCGATGACCAGGAAGGGCGGGCCGTTCCTGGCCTCGCTGGTGATGTAGGCGCCCACCCGGCCATGGCCGACCAATACGGTGTGGCCGCTTAGGCGTCGTTGGCGGCACCGGCTCGCGGGCGGCGGTTGGCTGCGGCTTGGACGGCGCGCTGGTCGCGCCCGTTTCGGCCAGGTACCGATCCAGCAGCGCAAAGATCAGCGGATTGAGCAGGATCGAGACGATCGCGCCGGCCAGGATCAGGTTGCGCCCGCGCTCAGGCAGCAGCTCAAGACTGACGCCGAGACCCGCCAGGATGAAGGAGAATTCGCCGATCTGCGCGAGGCTTGCCGAGATGGTCAGCGCGGTCGGGGTGTCATGCCGGAAAGCCCGCACGATCACGAAAGCGGCGATCGACTTGCCAACGATGATGATCAGAACGGCCACCAGCACCGGCAGGAAGTCGTTCACCAGGATCATCGGATCGAACAGCATTCCAACCGCGACGAAAAACAGCACGGCGAAAGCATCGCGCAACGGCAGCGTTTCGTTGGCGGCGCGCTGGCTGAGCTCGGACTCGCTCATCACCATGCCGGCGAAGAAGGCGCCCAGCGCGAAGGAGACACCGAACAGGGTTGCGGCCGCAAAGGCGACGCCGAGCGCGATCGCCAGCACGGCGAGGCGAAACAGTTCGCGCGATCCGGTATGCGCAACAGTGTGCAGGATCCACGGGATCGACGCGCCGGCCGACGATCAGCATCAGCGCGACGAAGGCGACGACTTTGCCCATCGTGATCGCAAGCGGCGTCAGCAGCTCGAGCGCCGCCTGCACCTCCGGTCCTTGAAGAACGGCGCCAGAGCCGGCAGCATGCACCAGCGTCAGCACCATTGCGAG
This sequence comes from uncultured Alphaproteobacteria bacterium, assembly GCA_963847325.1. GTDB lineage: Bacteria > Pseudomonadota > Alphaproteobacteria > Rhizobiales > Xanthobacteraceae > Pseudolabrys. The sequence continues at coordinate 12,037 of CAWJZD010000008.1, read as the reverse complement.
GTCTTCCACGATCAACCAGCCGATCGCGATGCGCCCGCGCTCGGTCTGGAGGAGTCTGCGCTCCTGCAAGGCGCGCAGCAGCACCACCGTGCTCGCGACCGACAGCGACAGACCGAACACAAGCCCGCCGCCGATCGGCCAGCCGAGCGCGGCCGCAAGTCCGGCCCCCATTGCGGTCGCGACTGCGATCTGAACGACCGCGCCGGGTATCGCGATGTGTTTGACCGACAGCAGGTCCTTCAGTGAAAAGTGCAGGCCGACGCCGAACATCAGCAGGATGACGCCGATTTCGGCGAGCTCATTGGCGAGCGCCTGATCCGCTGTGTAGAAGGCCGGAATCGCCGGCCCCAGCAGCACGCCCGCGAGCAGATACCCGACCAATGGCGAAACGCGCAGGCGCTGCGCAATCGCCGCGAGGATGAAGGCCAGAACGAGGCCGGCAACGATGGTCGAAATCAGCGGCGTGAAGTGCGGCATATCCTTGTCGTAGCGCCTTTGGCGCTACGATTTCAAATGCTGATCACGCGGCGCGCGGTCGCAATCAGAATCGCGACCTTGTCTCCACCCTTGAGCGACAGGATCTCGCGTGCCTCATCCGGCGTCGCGACCTCGAGCCCGAGGCCTTCGAGAATCTTGCGCACCTGAGTGACCTGCTGGGCGTTCGACTCGGCGAGCTTGCCGGGGCCGAGCCAGAGCGAATCCTCCATGCCGACCCGGACGTTGCCGCCCATCGCCGCGGCGGTCGCAGCGACCCGCATCTGATTGGCGCCGGCGCCGAGCACCGACCAGTGATAATTGTCGCCGAGCAGACGGTCGGCGGTGCGCTTCATCATCATGATGTCCTCGGGGTGCGGGCCGATGCCGCCGAGGATGCCGAACACCGACTGCACGAACAGCGGCGGCTTCACCAGTCCGCGGTCGAGGAAGTGCCGCAAGGTGTAGAGGTGGCCGATGTCGTAGCACTCGATCTCGAAGCGGGTGTTGTTGCCGGCGCAGGTGCTGAGGATGTACTCGATGTCGGCGAAGGTGTTCTTGAACATGCCGCCCCTCGAGCGCTCGAGATACGGCTCCTCCCAGTCATGTTTGAACTTGCCCTTGTAGCGCGGGATCATCGGATAGAGGCCGAAGTTCATCGTCCCCATGTTGAGCGAGGCGACTTCCGGCTTGAAGTGCGCGGCCGGGCGTACGCGCTCCTCTGCCGTCATGGTCGGCGCGCCGCCGGTCGTGATGTTCACCACGACGTTGGAGCGCTGCTTGATCACTTTGAGGAACGGCTCGAACGCTTCCGGCGACTGGTCCGGCCGGCCATCCTGCGGATTGCGGGCGTGAAGATGGACAATCGCGGCGCCGGCTTCGGCGGCGCCGATCGCGTTGTCGGCGATCTGTTGCGGCGTGACCGGCAGATGCGGCGACATGGACGGCGTATGGATCGAGCCGGTGACCGCGCAGGTGATGATGACTTTCTTCGCCGCTTTCGCCATGTGACTTCCTTGGGGGTTCCCTGTGCCTTCCTTGCCGCTTCGCTTCCGATGAAGGCTGCTATCGCTTTTCGTGGTTGGACGCGGCCGCAATCCTAGAGTATCGACCGACCGCTCGTCACCCTGCCGCGGACCCCATGGCCGAACTCGACAGAACCGGCAGGACATTGCTGATCATCGGTACGGTGTGCGGCGTGCTCGCCGCATTCGGCTGGGCCGCCGGCTTCGTCGCGGCCAAGCACGGCATCGAGATCGGCTTTACGCCCGCCGACCTCGCCTTCCACCGCTTCTTCTGGTCGAGCCTGCTGCTGATGCCGATGGCCTATCGCGCCGGCCTGAAGGACTTCGGCGGCGTGGGCTGGGGCCGCGGCATAATCGTGACGCTGCTTGTCCGGCCCGACCCAGGCGGTGATCGCCTATATCGGCTTCATCAGCGTTCCGGTCGGGCACGGCACGACCATCCAGCCGGCCTGCGCCGCCCTCTCCGGTTTGATTTTCGCGGCGCTTTTTCTAGGCGAGAAAGTCTCGTTGCGGCGCATGGTGGGCGCAGCGGCGATCATTCTCGGCCTCGTCATGTACGGCGCGGAGGCGCTGACCACGATCGGCCCGCATGGCGTGATCGGCGACCTGATGTTCGTCACTGCCGGTATCGGCTGGGCGGCGTTCGGCACGTTGTTGCGCAAGTGGCATCTCAACGGCATGCGCGCGATCGGCGCGGTCGCGGTGTTCTCGATCTTCTTTTTCGCTCCGCTCTATTTCCTGATCTATGGCATCGACAATCTGATCCGCCATGGCTGGTGGGAAAACCTCCTGCAGGCTCTCGTGCAGGGCATATTGGCCGGCGTTTTGCCGATCTACCTGTTTGCGCATGCCGTGATGGCGCTCGGCGCCGGGCGCGCCGGGACTTTCCCCGCCGTCGTTCCGGTGTTTGGCGTGCTGATCGGCTTTGCCGCGCTCGGCGCGGTGCCGACCTGGGTGCAGCTCGTCGGACTTGTCGTGGTGCTGGTCGGCTTTCAGTTCACGCTGCGGCGTTAAAGTTGGCGCGTGATCTAATCCGAAAACCGGTTCCCACTTTTCGGGATCACGCGCGAGTCACTCCGGCCCCGCATATTTCCCCGCCGTCTCCGGGAACATGTTCTTCACGATCTTGAACTTGGAGACGTCGCTGGTCGCATCCATGTGCAGGAAGATGACGGCGTCGCGCAAAATCTTCTCGATGCCGAAGTCGAGCATGATGCCGTTGCCGCCGTGCAGCTCGACGGCGTGCTGCGCGACTTTCATCACTTCCTCTGACGCAAACATCTTCGCCATGTTGCACAGCGTCTCGGCCTCCGGCGCGTCGTCGTCGACCGCCCCCGCGGCGCGGTTGAGCAGCGCGCGCACCGCCTCGAGCTTGGTCGCCATGTCGGCCATCCGCAACGCCACCGCCTGATGCTTGATCAGGATGCGGCCGCCCTGCACGTAGTTCTGCACGTAATCGGCGGTCGCCTCGAAGGCCCGCACGCCGACGCCGAGATTCTTCGCCGCCTGGATGATCTTGCCGGGCCGGAAGTAGATGCCGGCCGAGCCGAGCGCGGAGTCCTGCACCAGCAGATGATCGTCGGGGATGAACATGTCCTCGAACACCATCTCGCCGTTGTTCATGAAGCGGCAGCCGAGCGTCTCGTTGCAGCGCGCCACCGTGAAGCCCTTGGTCTCGCGCGGCACCAGGAACGATGACGTGCCCTGCAACATGCCGACCTTGGGATTGGTGTTGGCGTAAACCACGAACAGGCCGGCGTCGTAGCCGTTGGAGATGAACTGCTTGCGGCCGTTGATGACCCAGCCGCCATCCGCCTTCACGGCCTTGGTTTGCATCGCCGCTTCCGGCACGTTGTACGGGAGCCACCGGTCCGAAGCGCCGCGCGGCTCGGTCAGGCAATGCGCCAGCAGGAATTGCGGGTCTTCGAGCAGGCGCTTGAACCATTTCTCCTGCAGGTGTTTCGGCGCGAACTGCCGCAGCAGCACCGAGACCTTCCAGTTCTGCACCAGCTTGTCGGCAAGGCCGGAATCGCCGCGCGCAACCTCCTCGGCAACGAGGGCGAAGGTCTTGACCTCGGTGCCCTTCTCCAGCTCGACGCCGCCGTACTGCTCGGGGACGCCGAGGGTGCGGATGCCGATCTTTTCGGCCTCTTCGAGCATGCGCGGCGGCAGGCGGCCTTCCGGATCCATCGACCATTCCTGTTTCCAGTTGGCCTTGATGAAGGGCAGCACGACCTCATCGACGAAATCGCGGCAGCTTTGCCGCAGCATGCGCTGTTCTTCCGACAGGCCGCGATCGTTTGACATCATCCGGTCGAGCATTCGTCACTCCCTTGCCCCATTACGCCACCAAACAGCGCCGGGTCTCTGTGCAGTCAGGGCCGAATCATAGTCTTATTCCGGCCCGTCCGACGAGCGGGTGTGTCCCATGGAATTTGCCGATTTTCATAGCGCGGTAACGGCGCTGCTCGATGGCATCCGCACCATGTTGCGGACCGAGCTGACGTCGATCTGGCTGCCGGTTCAACTGGCCTTGATCGCAGTGACGGCGCTGGTCGCCCGCACGATCGCCAATGCAGTGCGCCGGCGCACCGATTTCGTGTCGCTGACCATGGGCTATCCGCCCCTGCTCCGCATGATTGTGCGCGCGCTGGTCAATCACCTCGGGTTGATCGCCTTCATCATCGTCATGACGCTGGTGCGCGTGTCGATCCGCAGCGAGATCGAGAATCCGCGCACCTACCTGATGCTGGTCGCGATCAACCTGTCGACCGCCTGGCTGATCATCAATGTCCTGACCAGCGTCATCCAGAACCAGTTCGTCAACCGCGTCGTCACCATCTCGATCTGGACGATCGCGGCGCTGAGCATCCTGCGGCTGCTCGATCCGGTGACCGCGAGCCTCGACTCTCCGGCGGTGGCGCTCAGCCTCGGCGGCCTGCGCATCACGCCGCTGCTGATCCTCAAGACCACGGCGCTGCTGCTGTTCACGCTGTGGCTCGCCAACGCCGCTTCGAACTTCTTCGAGAAGCGGCTGCAGAACTTCACCGACCTGACGCCGTCGATTCAGGTCCTGATGTCGAAGCTGATCCGGATTGCGCTGATCACGATCGCGGTGGTGATCGCGCTCAATTCGATGGGCATCGACCTCTCGGTGCTGGCGCTGTTCTCCGGCGCGGTCGGCGTCGGTCTCGGCTTCGGCTTGCAGAAGATCGTGTCGAACCTGGTGAGCGGCATCATTCTGCTGGCCGACAAGTCGATCAAGCCGGGCGACGTGATCTCGGTCGGCGAGCACTTCGGCCGGGTCGGCAACATGGGCGCGCGCTACACCTCGGTCGATACGCGCGACGGCCGCGAATACCTGATCCCGAACGAGGACTTCATCACCCAGCGGGTCGCCAACTGGACCTATTCCAGCGACTTCGTGCGCATCACCGTCAATTTCAACACCACCTACGACAGCGACCCGCGCGAGGTGCAGAAGATCGCGGTCGAGGCCGCGCTCGGCATCGAGCGCGTATCGAAGAAGCCGGTGCCGGCCTGCATGATCGCGAACTTCGGCACCAGCGCGCTGGAATTCGAGCTGTGGTTCTGGATTCGCGATCCGGCCGCCGGGATCGCCAATGTAAAGAGCGACGTTTTGCTCGCGCTCTGGGACGCGCTCGACAAGCAAGGCGCCACGCTCGCCAAGCCGACGCCCTCGCGCGTGATCTACGAGATGGCGGAGCAACAGAACGGCTCGAGCCGCAAAGCGGCATCGAAGTCGAAGCGGCCCGCGCGCCCGGCTTTCCCGACCTGAAAACCGTCGCCGCTTCTCAGTTCACGCATGGCGCACTAGCCTTCCGGCCGTAAACCGGGAGAGCGCAATGGAAGTCGGAGTGATCGGCGTCGGCCGCATGGGCGGGGCGATGGCCCGCAATCTCATCAAGGCGGGGCACAGCGTTCATCTATTCGACACCGTGCCGGACGGCCCGCGCGCGCTCGAAAAAGAAGGCGGGCACGCCGTTGCGAGCGCCAAGGATGCATTCCGCGGCGACGTCTGCATCTCGATGCTGTCGAACGACGACGCGATGCGCGCGGTGTTCATCGACGGCGGCCTGCCGCCGCAAGGTGCAAAGACCATCCACATGAACATGGCGACGGCGTCGGTCGCGATGGCGCAAGAGCTCGCGGCCCATCACAAGGCGCGCGGCGTACCTTATATCGCGGCCTGTGTCTGGGGCCGGCCGGATGCCGCCGCAGCGGCCAAGCTGTCAGTCGTCGTTGCCGGCGAGAAAGCCGCGATCGACAAGGTCGAGCCACTGTTCAAGGTGCTCGGGCAGCGGCATACCCGGGTCGGCGACGACCCGGTGATGGCGAACGTCGCCAAGATTGCCGGAAACCTGATGGTCGCGTCGGCGATCGAGGCGATGGGCGAAGCGGCCGCGCTGGTGCGTGCCTACGGCCTCAATTCCGCGGACTTCCTCACCATGGTCAACACGGCGCTGTTCGACGTGCCGGTCTATCGCGGTTATGGCGACGCCATCGGCCACAGCAAATATGAGCCGCCCGGCTTCGACCTCGCGCTCGGCTTCAAGGACGTGCGGCTGGCGCTCGCGGCCAGCGAAAAGAAAAACGTGCCGCTGCCGTTTGCCAATGTGCTGCGCGACGCGTTCCTCGACGCGATCGCGCATGGCGACAGCAAGAAGGACTGGGCCGCTATTGCGACAGTGGCGGCACGGCGCGCGGGATTGGATTAGGCCGCTTTCTTCTTCGCCAGGAACTCGCCCATGCGCTCGAGCGCCTTGAGGATGTTCTCGGTCGAGTTGGCGTAGGAGAGCCGCAGGTAGCCCTCGCCGAGAATGCCGAAGTCCGGGCCGCCGATCGTCACCACGCCGGTGTCGTTGAGCAGCGTGTTGGCGAGCTCCTTCGCCTTCCAGCCGGTGCCCTTGACGTTGGGGAACGCGTAGAACGCGCCCTTCGGCGTGATGCACGACACGCCCGGCAACTTGTTCAATCCGTCGACCACGACTTTGCGGCGGCGGTCGAACTCGGCGACCATTTTGTCCGCCGCGTCCTGCGAGCCGGTCAGCGCGGCGAGGCCGGCATATTGCGCCGACGCGTTCACGCAGGAGTGCAGGTTCACCGCGAGCTTGCGCGCATATTCGTAAAGCTTCGGCGGGTAAACCGCGTAGCCGAGCCGCCAGCCGGTCATCGCGTAGGTCTTCGACCAGCCATTGAGCAGAATGAGCCGGTCGCGGATCGAAGGATAGGTCAGCAGGCTGACGTGCTGCTCGCCGTCATAGACCATGTGGTCGTAGATCTCGTCCGACATCACGGCGACGTCCGGCCATTTCTCCAAACCGGCGACGAACTTGTCGATGTCGGCCTTCGGCGTGACGCCGCCGGTCGGATTGGCCGGCGAATTGATGATGATGAGCCGCGTCTTCGGCGTGATCAGCTTGAGCGTCTCATCAGCCGAAAAGGCGAAGCTGTTCTCCTCGCGGATCGGAATCGGGATCGGCGTCGCGCCGGTGAACTCGATCATCGAGCGATAGATCGGAAAGCCGGGATCCGGATACATGATCTCGACGCCCGGCTCGCCGAACATCATGATCGTCATGAACATGGTCGGCTTGCCGCCGGGCATGATCATCACGCTGTCGGGCGACACATCGACGCCGAACCGCTTGTGCAGGTCGGCGGCGACCGCCTCGCGCAGCGGCGGAATGCCGTTCGCCGCGGTGTAGCCGTGATGGCCGTCGCGCAGCGCCTTCACCGCCGCCTCGACGATGTGATCGGGCGTGCGGAAATCCGGCTGGCCGATGCCGAGGCTGATGATGTCGCGGCCCTGCGCGGCGAGCGCATTGGCGCGCGCCAGCACCGCGAAGGCATTTTCCTCGCCAATACGATCGAACGCGGCGACGGTTTTGAGCATGTTTCCCCCGGATATCCTTGGTTTGTCAGCAGTTTGAGGGTGTTGAGGCGTCCGGTCAACGATCCCGGCGGCCGAATTGCAGCTCGGCCATTCGCATGACCTCAAAGATGATGGCCACCGACCAGCCGATCAGCAGCACCCCGTTGAGCGAGACCACCGGACCAAGCAGCCGCGGAGCGTTTTCCGGCAGGGCGTCGCCGTAACCAAGCGCGGTGTAGTTCTCGAACACGAATTCGAGCACGGTCGAATTCTTCACCCTCAGTCCGATCAGCTCGAAATAGCCGGTCCACACTCCGATTTCGACCAGGTGAGCGATGATGAGGCCGACCATCGTGATGAACAGCAGCGAACTGGCACGGACGAACAGCCCCGCGTCAGAGGTGAGTTTATAGCAATGGCGAGTGGCGACGATGATCGCGCCGGTAAACATCGCATGGATGCCGAAGTTGATGAGATAGACGGCGGCTGCGCCCAGATAGAGCATCAGGTCTTCACCAGGTCCGGCGTCGCATCCTGCGGCGAAGCGACGCCGCAAAGCTGCATCGCTCTCAACAGCTCCAGACGCAGATGGTTCATCACCGCCGCAACGCCGTCGGCGCCGTGAACAGCAAGACCCCACAGCGGCGGACGGCCGACCTGCACGGCGCGAGCGCCGAGCGCCAGCGCTTTGAGAATGTCGGTGCCGCGGCGGATGCCGCCGTCGACATAGACCTCGGCCTTGCCTTTCAGCGCGGCGGCGATTTCAGGCAGCGCCGCCGCCGTGGTGACGCTGGTGTCGAGGTGACGGCCGCCATGGTTTGAAACGACGACGCCTTTGACGCCGATCTCGACCGCGCGTTTCGCATCGTCGGCGCGCAGCACGCCCTTCACGATCACCGGCATGGGCGAGCGCTTCACCAGCCATTCAATATCCCGCCAGGTGGTCGGAAACATCACCTTGCCGAGATGCGCGGGATCATAGGCGGTGCGTGCCATCGGCGCGCCCGGCATGTTGACGTTGCGGATGTGATCGACCGGAATGTGCGGGGCGCGCGCCGCGCGCGGCGACCAGCCATAGACCTGGTTGTCGACCGTGAGCTCGAGCGCGGTGAAGCCGAGCCCGGCCGCGCGATCGAGCAAACGCTCGACCTCCTTGTGCTCCGGAAAGAGATAGAGCTGAAACCATTGCGGCGCGTCGCCCCGCTCCTTGGCGACATCCTCGATCGGCACATTGGCGCTGGTGGCGCAGACATAAAGCGAGCCGGCCTTGGCGGCGCCGCGCGCGGTCTCGCGCTCGCCGTCGGGATGGAACAGCTTGTGGCGGCCGGTCGGCGCGATCAGGATCGGCGCGGCGATCTTCTGGCCGAGCACCGTGGTTTCGGTCGTGGCCTTGGAAATGTCGTTGAGCACCTTCGGGCGCAGCCGCAGCGCGCGCCAGGCCGCCGCATTCTCGGCATAGGTGATCTCGTCATCGGCGCCGACGTCAAGAAAGGCCCATGACGGGCCGGGAAGCGCGAGCCTCGCCTGCCCTTCGAGCGCATCGAAATCGACGGTGTCCAAGAAGCCCCTCCTGAATTGCGGCGCACTTTTGCATGCGAGACGCATATCTGCCTATCAGTGAAATGCATTGGCACCGCACGCTCCGGCATGGCAGCTTTCGCCGCCGGAAATCCACATGCCCACCACCGCCGAGAAGTGCCGCGCCTTTCGCAAGCTGCATGAGAGCGGCTGCTTCGTCATTCCCAATCCGTGGAATGTGGGCAGCACGCGCTACCTCGAAGGCATGGGATTCAAGGCGCTGGCCTCGACCAGCTCGGGCTACGCGCATTCGATCGGCCATGCCGATGGCGACCTCACCCTCGATCAGGTGCTGGCGCATTTTCGCGAGATCGCAAGCGCGACGTCGCTGCCGCTCAATGCCGATTTCGAGAATTGCTTCGCCCATGAGCCGAAGGACGTGGCGGCGAACGTGAAGCGCTGCATCGAGACCGGCGTCGCCGGCATTTCGATCGAAGATTTTACCAATGACGAAGCCAACCCGATCTACGCATTCGATCTCGCGGTCGAGCGCGTGAAGGCGGCGCGGCGGGCGATCGACGAGGCCGGCGGCGATGTGGTGCTGACCGGCCGCACCGAAGGCTTCCTCCACGGCCAGCCCGATCTCGCTGAGGCGATCCGGCGGCTCAAGGCTTACGGCGATGCGGGCGCGGAGTGCCTTTACGTGCCGGGCATCAGGACGCGGGAGCAGATCGTCGAGGTGGTCAAGGCGGTCGCTCCCAAGCCGGTCAATTTCCTCAACGCCTGGCCGCTCGGCTTTACCGTGAAAGACATTACGGAAATGGGCGTGCGGCGCATCAGCGTCGGCGGCACTTTGGCGCGTGTCGCGATGGACGCCTTCATCAAGGCGGCGCGCGAGATCGCCGACCAAGGCACGTTCGAAAAATTCGGCGGCGTCATGACCAACGCCGAGCTCAACAAGTTCTTCGGCTCCTTCAAGTGACGACCGCATCCGAGCCGCATCCGCAGACCGGCCAGCCGGTCGGCCCGAAGGTCGATGCCACACCGTCACCGCGGCCCGGGCCGGTGACGCTCGAAGGACGGTTCGGCCGGGTGGAGAAGCTGCAGCCGGGCCACGCGGCCGCGCTATGGCAACACTTCAAGGGTCACCCGCAGCTGTGGACCTATATCGGCGCCTTCGGCCCGTTCGACACCGAACAGGATTTCGCCGCGCACATCGAGCGGTTCTCGGCATCGCCCGACCCTTATCCTTACGCGATCGTCGACAAGGACAAGGGCCCGGTCGGCTATTTCACGCTGATGGAGATCCGGCCGGCCGCACGCTCGATCGAAGTCGGGCACGTCATGTACACGCCGGCGATGCAGCGCTCGCCGCTCGCCACCGAGGTGCAATACCTGCTGGCGAAATACATCTTCGAGACGCTGAATTACCGGCGCTACGAGTGGAAGTGCAACGCGCTCAACGCGCCGTCGCGGCGCGCCGGCCAGCGTTTCGGCTTCACCTACGAGGGCACGTTCCGGCAATACATCATCGCCAAGGGCCGCAACCGCGACAATTCGCATGTATTCGATGCTCGACAGTGAATGGCCGGCGCGCAAGGCCGCGTTCGAGCGCTGGCTGTCGCCGGACAATTTCAACGCCGACGGCACGCAGAAGATCAGCCTTGCCGCGCTGAACCCGCCGGCCAAATGAAATGAACGTGTCCGACGGCGCTTTGCCGGCACTCACGCGGCAGCGGCCCTTCGTGCTGTTCTGGTTCAGCCGGCTCGCCGTCACCGTCGCCTATCACATGCTGATCGTTGCGATCGGCTGGACCATCTACGACCTCACCAACAGCGCGCTCGACCTCGGCCTGGTCGGGCTGATTCAGTTCGTTCCCAACGTCATTCTCACCCTGCTGGTCGGCCACGCGGCCGACCGCTACGACCGCCGCTACATCGTCATCGCGGCGCAGGTGTTCTACGCGCTCGCGGCACTGACCGTGCTGGTCGTGCTGGTGAGCCCGGTCAAGAGCGTGAACCTGCTGTTCCTTGCGGTGCTGGTGCTCGGCTGCGCCCGCGCCTTCGAGCTGCCGGCCGGCAGCGCCCTGGTGCCGACGCTGGTGCCGCAGGCGCTGATCTCACGCGCGGTCGCGGCCTGGGCGTCGGCCAACCAGACCGCGGTGATTTGCGGACCCGCTGCGGGCGGGCTGATTTACGCCTTCAGTCCGGCGCTGGTTTGCATCCTGGCGATCGCGTGCTGCGTGATCGGCACCGTGCTGGTGGCGCAGATCAAGGTCGAGCGCCCGCCGGTAACGCGCGAGCCGCCAAGCTTCGCCTCGGTGCTGGCGGGCTTCGACTTCATCCGCACCCGGCCGCGCCTGCTCGGCATCATCACACTCGACCTTATCGTCGTGCTGTTCGCCGGCGTTGCCGCGCTGTTTCCGATCTATGCCCGCGACATCCTCGCTGCCGGTCCCGAGACGCTCGGCCTGCTGCGCTCTTCGCCCGCAATCGGCGCCCTCGTGACCACCGTCGCCCTGTCGCACTTTCCGATCGAGCGGCATGTCGGCGCCGTCATGTTCGGCGTGGTCGGCATTTTCGGCGTCGCGACCATCGTTTTCGCGCTGTCGACTTCGCTGGCGCTGTCGATGACCGCGCTTGCCATTCTCGGCGCGGCAAACTCGATCAGCGTCGTCATCCGCTTTTCACTGGTGCAGATCGAAACGCCCGGACGAGATGCGGGGCCGGGTCGGCGCCATCAATTACCTGTTCGTCGGCGCCTCCAATACGTTGGGCGAGTTTCGCGCCGGCGCGGTCGCCGCGGTGATCGGTGCGGTGCCGTCGGCGCTGGTCGGCGGCGTCGGCTCGTTGCTGGTTGCCGTCCTCTGGATGATGTTGTTTCCTTCGCTGCGCCGGATCGATCGCTACGAGCCGGCGGACAAGCCCCGGAGCACGTAAATGCATGTCTTGATTACCGGCGCGGCCGGCATGATCGGCCGCAAGCTGATAGCGCGGCTCGTCAAGGATGGCGGCCTCAACGGCAAGCCGATCGAGCGGCTGACGCTGACCGACGTGGTCGCGCCGGAAAAGCCGGCCGGTTTCACCGGCAAGGTGGATCTGTCCACGTCCGACCTTGCCGCCC
>CAWJZD010000007.1:0-679687 GCA_963847325.1 uncultured Alphaproteobacteria bacterium | reverse complement strand
CTCATCATCCATCGTCGCGACGAGGGTCCGCATCTGACCGGCGTGATTACGACGGTCGCGCTGCGTCGGGTGTTTGTGCGGCTCGGTAGCAAGCCGTACAGCCTGGCGGTGAGCCCGGTGGAATTGGATTTCATCGAGCCGCAATCACCTTCTTGAACTTTACGGCTGCCGCCGCATTGTCAGGGGTAGGAACGATGGCCAAGACGCCGGGGCCGCAGGTTGACGAGGTTGGTTTGCCATTTAGGCTGACAGTTGCCCAGCATCGAGCGTTGCAAGCCACGGCGCGGGGCGAGGTTTATCGAACCCACAATAGCATAACCTATACCCTTACCGGACCCTGCGGCAGCGCACCCTCTGTGGGCGCTCTCCCGCGCCGACCTGATCGCCGATCCGCCGGAAGCCAGACAGCACGGAAGACACCGAATGGTGCTGACGGCGAAGGGTCGCGCCGCGCTAGAGCTGACGTCATCAGCCTTCGAGCCGAAAGAACAACCTTGAAGGTCAAGCCGGCTGACACTCTCGCATCCGAGTTCATCCCCAAAAAGATTGGGCCCGGCGCAGTGGGCCACGCCGGCACCGCGCGCTCCGCCGATAGCTTGCTTGGAGGGACCGAGAAATCGGCGGGCGCGCATTCTGAGTGAAGCACAACCTCGGCGCGGTGAAAGGTTCGGTTTGCGACATTCAATACAAAGAAAATTCTGTTCCCGTTTGCGCAACCGAATGGAAAGGGCATACCCTGCTGCGCAGCCGATTCGAAACATCTCACTGCCGCGCCGGTCCGAGGCAGACTATCAGGCATGGCGCGTAACGCGACTGGACGGCGCAGAAATATGCCATGCCTGGATCGCGGCGAGCGGCTGCCGACACAAGCAAATCCCTCGACAGCGCCGCGGTTGCAGACGTAAGATCAGCTTGCCGGGCAGCGCCTGACATTGCCCGGCATCCTCGGAAAGCCTCGCTGCTGGCACGTAGCGGGGCTTTTCTCTATCGTCGCCACGCGAGACGGCGCGTGCCCCGCGTGGGCCGCCTGCGAACTCGCAGTGTACAGCGAATTTTGAGCGCATAGGTGTCATGCTAAATCTTTTGGTGTGCCGCCTCCCTTTGTCGCATTCTATGGCCTCCACTGAACCGTTGTTGTTATGACAAGCGGCAGGGACGCGGGATTTGTGCCGCGAATGCAATATAACCGCTTCACAAACCACGTCGAACCGACTGGCCGGTGCTGCCCTTGTCGCGGTCCTGACACTGACCGTCCATGCGACGAGAGCCGCCGACGACGAAGCTCACCGCATCACCAATAAATTCTCACAAGAGAACCTGATTTGCGGGGCGTACTATTCGCTGGTTTCGCAATGCCTAGCGAAAGATGGCCCGAAGGATGAGCTGGACAAAAAATACCGGCAAGCCTCGCTCACGTTCATTGAGCGGGCGGTCAAGGTTGGCCAGGGGATCGGCCTCTCGGAAAAGACACTTTCGGTTGAAAACGCTAAACGAGACATGATGTCCGAAATCGAAGACACCTGTACCAACATCTCGGTGCTGCTGGAGAAGCATGCACAACGGTGTAAGCGCCTGTTCGAGGACGGACCGAAATCGTTCGCTGACGAGATGAGCCGGGCAAAAAAAGCTGCAATGCCCACGCGGCGCAAACGCGAAAGCCAATGAGGAACCTAAGTCTACGCGCGGAACGACCGGAATTCATGCGGCTCACGATGAGATCACGATTAGATTTTGAAATTGAAAGGCGCTCAGGCACACTTAGCCTGGTCCGATGCCCGTTCTTACCCGTCGCCGTTACCACGAACGTCCCGATTGCTGGCACGTCTATTGCGGCGACGTCCATGTCGGCACCATTGCGCGCCGCGTCGGTCAGCCCAATGCCGTTGAAGGCTGGCAATGGCACTGCGGCTTCTATCCCGGCTCCAACCCCGGCGAGCAGTGCGGGCGGCACAGCCTTTGAGCAGGCCCGCGAACACTTCGAGCGAGTATGGATGGTGTTTTCATCGCGGCGCTGCGAGGCCGACTATCAGGCACGGCGGGATCAGCAGAGATGGACCAAGGAAAAGTACGCGCGCTTTGATCGAGGCAGAGAACCGGCTCATGAAAACCGTCTGGATTTATATCGACACCCGATACATCGCGGGCGATCCACGGCACCTCAAAGTGTTCGCCACATTTGAAGTGGCGAATGATTGGTTTGAGCAATACGATCTGGAGGGCGTGGCATTTGAATATCCGATCATCAGTCACGCGGAGTGAGTACCGCGCCGATGCTGAATGACGATTATGATGCGGATGATGCAGTCCGAGATCGTCTCCCCTTGCCGCCGCAACTGTTGCAGCCGCTCCCACGTTACCTCGTTGATAGGTATTCGCCAGTTGCCGTTTGGCAAACGCCGCGCGGTCTGCTGTAACGGTTCCGCCGCGCCCTCGATCAGGACGCGACACTCCTCGCTAATTTCAATGTCCGGCATCGCTTACGGTAGCCAATGATGGGAGTCCTCGCGGGTTGACGCGAGGCCGTATTGGCCGCGCGAAACCTCACCCATCGCGCGATCCGGCAGGATGAGCTAGTTAAATTGCGGCAATGCAGAAAATATCGTCCCCAATGGCTTTAGGCAGCCGCTCGACAACGGCGCAGCGGCGGGCATAACATCAGCGTGCCGGGCGACGCGCCTGACAACGCCCGGCGTCCTCATGGAGGAAGGCCTCGCCACTGGCACGTGGCGGGGCTTTCTTATCGGTAGAGCAAACTCCGTCACACCAGCAAATAAGTTGACCAATGGCGATAGTGATCGGACTCAACACGCGCTCTAACCTGAAAGAGGGCGATGTTACGCTTATTAAAGAAATCAACGCTGGCCTCTGCCGACTAAAGGCGCAGAGGGTCGATCAAATCAAAGTCGAAGCTCTCCGCTTACCCAACTAATCGGAGTTTGTAACTCGCACCATGAACCACAGCATCCTGTGGCATCACATTGTTTCCGTTATTTTGGAGAGATTTGGCGGATTGTCTGGATCAAAACCGCGAGCCCGTGCGGCCTGCTCTATGGTGGCATAGGCTGGCAACAACATCGTAATCGCATCGCAAATTGGATCATCGTTTCCTATCCATGGAAGTACTCCGGTCGGATCTCCCGCGGAAAAGACATTCAGCTTTCTCACGCGAAGCTCGGCGATCAAAGCATCCACCATCGCGGATGATCCGTCATTTTGCCTCAACACAAGAAAGGGAATCTCAGCGCTGGCGCAAGCAAGAGGACCGTGCATCACCTCTGCTGCGCTATAGCTTAATGTCGGTAGTCTCATCGTTTCGGTGACCTTAAGCCCGATCTCGCGCGCCGGTCCCAACCCAAATCCCCGTCCGACTACGAACGCAGCGCGTGCGGCTGCCAAGCTCCTGCTCCACAGCGACCAATCGCAAGCAAGCGCGTCACTTAATCTTTGTGGAAGCCGTTTGATCTTTTCATTCAATTCATCATCGGAGGTGAGCGATGCAACGAGCTGCACGCTTGTCACCATTGAAAGCACAACAGATTTTGTAGCCGCGACCGAACGCTCCAGGCCAGCACCCATCGGAAGCGGCAATTCGCAAGCCAATGCAAGGGGAGATGTCAAATCGTTCACAATAGCAATTGTCAGCGCTCCATTTTTTCTTGCCGATTGGGCCCCCATCACGAGATCCGGGCTGCGACCGGATTGTGATATGACGATGAAAACGGCGTTCCGCATGTCAATCGATTGTCCGTAAGTTGTCATAACCGACGGAGCAGAGGTGGAAACAAGTAAACCTGCCCGAGCTTCAAATAGGTAGCGAAGGAGTGTTCCAGCATTCGCGGAACTACCGCGCCCTGAAATCACAACGACGCGCGGATCGGCCTGTCTGATGCGATTTGCGACTGCTATGATTGAGTCACGTTCGGCCAGAAGTCGCTCAGCTGTCGTCGGAATCTCACGGATCTCTCGAGCCATGGCCGTTTGGGAACGATCATCGTCGATCATGGCTATCCTCGTCAATAACTGCTCTCAGATTACCCTCGTGTTTGAACAATGCGTCAACGGCGTCGGTCTGCTCCCATCCAAGACCGAGAAGTACTGCAATTTTAACGTCGCCGTCCGCGCGTTCAACGAACTTGGCAGCTTCATTCTCGGCGCATCCCACGATCTGGCTGACGATGACCTCTGCGCGCCGAAGAAGCTTTGCATTGCTGGCGCGCATACTGACCATCAATCCCCGGTAAACCCGGCCGAGTTTGACCATTACGGCGGTAGAGAAGAGATTAAGAACAATCTTTTGTGCCGTTCCCGCTTGCATCCGAGTTGAGCCAGCAAGCACCTCAGTGCCGGTCTCTATCAAGATACGATGGTGGGCCGGTTCGAAAAGGGGCGCTCCTCGGTTGTTCGCCACAGCAATGCAGAGGGCTCCCCTGGCTCTTGCGGAACGAAGCGCGCCGATAGTGAACGGCGTGGCGCCGCTCGCAGCGACAGCTATGACAACGTCATGTTCATTAAGCTCAGCATTGGTGATTGCTTCCGCCCCTTTTGGTTCGTCGTCTTCGGCGCCCTCAACGCTCTGAAGTACCGCTTGCAGCCCTCCAGCCATTACGAAAATGATACGGTCGTTTGGCCAATCGTAAGTTGGACCAAGCTCTGCGCCGTCCTGAATAGCAATCCGACCGGAGGTGCCAGCACCTACATAGACCAAGCGACCGCCGCGCTTTAGGTTCAGCACTGCAGCTTCGACGGCGGCATTTATTGCAGGCAAGGCCGGTCTCACGGCAGCGCAAGCGGCGAGTTGGCCATCGTACATAGCTCCGATCATGTCGTTGGTGGACCATGAGTTCGAGGTCAACGAACCGAGGACTTATCTGCTCAGTCAACATATCTGTGCACCTTTCCCCTGTTCGCTGGAATCGATTGGGGCGGCTCCGTTTGCGCTGGGCCAAAAGCAGGGCCCCAGCTACTGCATCATCCTCGGGCAGCGTGAGAAACTGCGCGACCTCAGGTGAAAGCCACTGAACCATGCGCGAAGCCAGACCCCCAAGCAAAGAGATGCGGGGCGCACCGAATTCCACCAAGGAACGAATGAGCACGTCGGCTTGCCGGGCACCTTCGGCGACGATCTCCTCTGCAAACGGGTCACCGGCCTCTGCGTAGCTCAAAGTAACCGGGGCCAAGCTCGCATAATCTGTGGCTGTCGCCTGTTCGGCCCATGCGACCAACGCAACCGGATCAGGCCCAAGCCTTCCGAGCACTTCGAGCAAAAAGGGGCTCGGACTTATCCTGCCGTCATGAGCGCGAAGCGCGAGCCGCACGGCCTGAAGTCCGAAATCGGCACCACTTGCCTCATCAGAGATTGGGAATCCGTATCCACCGATACGAAGCTCTCGGCCCTTTACGCTAGCGAAACCAATACTGCCGGTGCCCAAAACGACAATACCGCCATCGCGACCACGATGTGCCCCCAAGCATGCAATGTTCGCGTCACTTTCGAAAACTACATCTTGAAACGGATGGGTGACGTTCATAAGCGCTTCACGGGCTCCCTTACGGTCAATTCCGGCCAATCCCACTCCTGCTATTGTATGGCGAAGGGCACTCGGCGTAAGACGGGCATCGATTGCTGCGGCCTCACTCGCTGCGCGCACCGCTTGCATAGACCTATCGACGCCGATCCGCGTTGTAGCGGGGCCGGCGGTGCCTTGACCTAATACGTTACCCGTTGCGTCTTCGATGCGGGCACGGCAACCAGTTCCACCTCCATCGATGCCGATATAGAGCTGAGAAGGGCTGGGCGAAACGGGGTTGCTCATCCAATTTCTCGTGAAAATGTGCTGCGCTGAGGCGCAAGGCACCGACTGCACCTCCGGGAACGTTTGCTGGCTCGTCGAGTTCCGCTAACATGGCTCCCGCGCACGGAGGCGGGCAGCACATCCCGGCGTAGGATCGCCAGTGAGGAAGTGAGGCGATGGGTTCAGAGCAAGCCGAACCATCCCAGTTTGCAATTTCAGCGGACCGCATTTTCGATGGATACCGATGGCACAATCACGCGCTCATTTTGATCGCAGGTGGGATCGTTCAGTCTATCACGCCCCGTGATGAGAATGCGAGATACTGGTCAACCGAAGTTATGCCACCCGGAACGATGCTCGCGCCTGGGTTCATCGACCTGCAAGTCAATGGCGGCGGTGGCATTCTCCTCAATGATCAGCCAACGCCGGACGCAATGCGTGCCATCGCCCAGGCGCATCGCCGGTACGGCACCACAAGCTGCTTACCTACGTTGATAACCGATACCCGTGCGAAGGCAATCGCCGCAATTGCTGCAGCAGAATCACTTGCAGGTACTGACGGAATTCTGGGTCTTCATCTCGAGGGTCCCTTTATCAGTCCCCGACGCCCCGGCATTCATCGCGCTGACTACATCGCGACCGCGACAATGGAAGACCTTGATTGGCTAGCGGAGCTATCGGCAGCCGGCTCATCCATGGTAACCCTAGCGCCAGAATGCGTACCTGCAGGATTCGTGAAGACCCTTGTTACAAAGGGAATTCGATGTTCAGTCGGTCATAGCGAGGCAAGCGCCGATACCTTGATAGCTGCCGTTGACGAGGGGCTTAGTGGTGTAACACACCTCTTCAATGCAATGCCCGCCATGAGTGCCCGCGAACCCGGTATCGTTGGCCTGGCCCTTACTGACGAACGTCTCACAGCGGGCATCATTGTCGACGGCATCCATGTCGATCCTGTTGTCGTACGTGCCGCCTTCTCCGCAAAGAATAGGAATAATATTGCGCTTGTAAGTGATGCAATGCCCACTGTTGGCACTGAGCAAGATTATTTCGAACTCACGGGAAGCCGAATTCACCTGCGGGACGGCCGGTTGGTATCCGAAAACGGCACGCTTGCCGGCGCTCACTTAAACCTGGCATCGGCCGTCAAAAATGCCGTCACGTTCGGGGGAGTTTCCCTCGACGGGGCGCTTAGCGCCGCATCGCTTGTGCCAGCACGGTTTTTGGGAATCGAAAGACATCGCGGTACGCTAATTGCTGGGGCACAAGGAGATATCGTCGCATTAACACCAAACCTCGATGTCCTTACGGTTTGGGTGGCCGGTAATCGCCCACAATCCGCCCGGGGGTAACCGTTTTGGGTGAAGCCCGCGGATATGGACCAGGCGTTCTGAGTGGTGCATCGCGCCCCTTTCGACCGGGGGTCGGGGCGCGGTGATTTCATTTGCGGTTGCCACATGACTGACCACACCTCTGTATCCAGACGGAACGCGGCGCACGCGACCCGTTACCTCGCAAATAGGCCTGACAGCGATGTTAGGGCTTTCACCTGAAAGGCCGCCTGTCACAGGCGGCCTCTTCTTGCAATTGACTGTTGGCCTTCTGAACACGCACAAATCGCAACCCTTTGCGGCGGCTGGCTGCTTCTGGACGGAAGCTACTACATGTAGACTCTGGAATACTTTTTGACAAGAAGCACTCAGCTTTGTTCGGTTCTGTTGTAGGCACTGCTGCACCGCTCGATCGTCGCCCAACTGGTTAGGGCAAAACTTGGAAGCGTCGCGCGAACACGCCTTCTGCTCCTGTGGGGTGCCTTGGTGTGCGGAGTGAGCGGACTGCGCAAAGCCTGGTGACGAAGCAAGGCACAGCAAAACAAGAATTTCCGAAGCAAGCTCCTCCGTTGCTGCACGAAAACAAGTCCTGTACCGGCTCCAAACTTCCGTAGCCCCGACGCATGTCGTCCGGCACCGTGACGTTACCCCCGACGCCCTTTGATGAGCGCCGGGGTTAAATTTTAAAGTCAGTCCCTACTATCCGCAACGGCGGACCCTGCGGACCGAGCCGTCGTCGCGCTCAATCGTGACGGTACGGCATCCGCGATATCCGCGATCATATCCATAGGCGCGATAAGCGGGTCGATCGTAGTGGCGGTAGTGACGCGGCTGCGGGCCCACTCTCATGCCGCCGATCGGAGTATCAACGGCAATTTGAGCCCACGGACTGGCACAACAACGAGATCACCAAGACGGGTGGCCTGACCTTCAAGGCAAGCAGCCTGAACCAAGCGAGGAGATCATGCTGGACGTTCAAGGCGTTCTCGGCGTGGAAGAGCGACAGGGATGTGGCGCGGCGGCGCTGAGCACAATCGCTCAAAAGATCGCGTTAGATCGAGATCTAAGCCGTCGACCGACGGCATCAACGCCACGAAGCCAACGTAAACAACGCAGCAAGAACTGTGATCACCACAAAGCCGCCAAGTATCATTCCACCTAGTAGGGTGTCCTGCCTGTTCGGATTGTTTGTTCTCCGCATTTCGTCTTCTCCTATGGCAAACAAATGGACCGAGACGCAAAAGTTCCTGTGCTGCGGCGCGCCGAGAAGGTGGGTTTTTTCAGTCGGCGATCCCGGACAGTACCAACTCTGCCTGCCGTGAGACTACGATCATCCTTCTTGCCCCTGTCGCCTGCTGGCGATCTTAGAAAGCCGTTGAGCCGCTCCCACCTCATGTGGCGCTACGGGCGATGCGCTCAATGCGCTCGGCCATTTCGCTACCGCTGATCGACCCGCCGCACACACATGAGAATTCGGTTAGTTCCTCTCTAGAGAGTTCGAAAAATCGTTGTGCGTCACCCACACTGCCGCTCCTTAAGCCGGCGGCGTACATGACGCTATCTTGCGCGGCGAGTGCGAATGGCGAACCAGGATGCGAGAGATACTTCCACTCGCCGGCGTCGCGGTATTCCAGATTGATGAAGAGGTAGAGAGGGCGGGGAGGTCCACTCCGAATCACGTCGGCAAAGCGCTGCAATCGTTGGCGCTTGGTCACTGGAGGGGTAGCGACGAGTTCAATGCTGCTGAGTGGCTTGTTCATGGGTTGCTCCTCCGCTTAATGAGCACCATGGACAAACGATCTTAGGAAGATTTGGATCAGCACCAAATTTAGTTTTTTCGAAGTCATAAAATGTCAATGGCGTCGAGTTGCAACTCAGGAAGGTCGGATCTACATCGAGCTGATCAACGGCCTTTCCTGTACCGCGAGAAGGGCACGCCGGACGAATACAAAGCTGGCTTGGATTTCGCGATTGAGCGCGGCTGGCTGGTGCTGCACGAGACCGGAGCCTTCGTCAGGTTTACACCGACGGGTGCGGATCTGTTCGCCTAACGCTGGGGAAAATCCCTTTCGGCATATATGCCCAGGTGCTGGTTCTAGCTGACGTCAATTTGTATTTGCGTTCGGCCAATTGAATCCAGCCACTCCAGGATCGGCACGCCTCAGCTCGGCAGTATTAAACAGTTCCGGGTTGCCGATTACATATTCGACCCAAAGTTCCCACATCATCCGCTGCACATCCTCAGAGCTGAAGCCATTTCCATTAGGATGTTTGTTGCTGAGCTGACCCAGGCGCGTGATCCCCGAGTATGGGTCGCCAGGGTACGGCGTAAAGGCCGCATCGGTCGGCTTATGAACGATCCCCTGCGGCGTAATATTGAATTGGTCGCGCCTGACTAAAATGTCCGCCATGACCTCCTCACTGCGGCTCCCGATGATCCGTGGCTGCATTAAAATCGGGAAAAGTCGGAAAAGTTCCTACCTTCTCGGACCCGAGGCTGTTGGGCGGGTTGTCGCAAGTGTTACGTTGTGAACGAACGAGCCACTAAAACAGAGATAGCATGCTACCGCGCCACCTCAGTTTCAGAAGCGGGTCATCTCACCCGGGAGGGTTGTCATGGTAGATGGCGGTAAAAAAGCCGGCCGAAAGAAGGCGCCCAAAAAAGTGCAAGGGCGTGATATTCAGGTGGGCAGCACCGGAAGCAATAGGGGGTGGTGCCGCAGGGGTGAGCTAACGAGCGGGTGGGCAAATCAAATCCGAAAATTGTCCCCGCTGTTATGAACACGGCGGAGATCGCGCTTGCCCGTTCGCGCAATGAGCGTAGGCTTTCTCTCAGACCACAGGTGACGGGGTCAAACCCGAAGCCGGTGATCGCCAAGGCCGACGCAGTCGGCCGGAGCGCTGGCAACGGCGAGACGGCTTGGCTTCCCGGCTCTGGCTCTCAGTAACTGGGTACCGAGACCTACGGCGCAAGCCGCGGGACCCGGACATGGATCCGAGAGCTTGTAACGGCTGCACGACGGTGCGGCCGTTATGGCTTTTGGGGGACTTCCTCACAGCTTCGCGCCGTCGAACTTCATCACCGCGAAGCTGTCCGGATCGACGCCGTCGAGGCAACGAACGTTCACCATCACCATGTCGCTGCCGTCCCGGCCCTTGCCTTGCGCATAAGGCTGGATGCCGCAGGTCGCGCAGAAATAGTGATGGACCAGGTGCTTGTTGAACTGGAATTCGGTGAGCGCATCCTTACCGGATTTCAGGGTGAAGTCGGCTTTCCGGGCGGCCGTCAGCAACGAGCCGAGCCGGCGGCAGCGCGAGCAATTGCACGCGATCACCTTCTCGATCGTGGTGTCGACGTCGAAGGTTACGGCGCCGCATTGGCACGAGCCGGAATACTTCATGGCGTCCCTCCCGCGTTGAGGCGCGGCCTATCAGTCGAATGTGAAGGCGTCGTGGTAGGCGCCCTGCACCTGCCGCCGGGCACCGGGCCGCCGCCGGGCACATGCATCATGTTGCCGATCACCGCGCAGGTCGCGCCATGCAGGCCGTGACGCGGGATCGCCATCGGCGTCAGCGCCTCCCAGGTGTCGGTCTTGGGATCGTAGGCTTCGTTGGTGCCGAACACCTTGCCGGTCGCCTCGCCGCCGAACACCACGATCTTGCCGTCGATATAGACGCAGGACGGGCCGCTGCGCGCGGTCGGCAGCGGCGCGCGGAACGTCCAGCCGTCGGTCTTCGGATCGTAGACGGCGTTGAGCGACGGTGTTGAAGTCGTAGGAGTCCATGCGGCCGGCGATGGCGTGGATTTTTCCGTCCACCACCGCGACGCCCATGTGATCGCGCTGGCCGACGAAAGGCTGCGTCCCGGTCGAGCCGCGCATGCCGCGCGAGGATCGGTGTACTTGTCGGTCGCCGGATCGTAGACCTCGTGCCACTCGACCGAGCGCACGTCGCGGCCGCCGAGCAGATGGATCTTGCCGTCGAGCACGATCGCCGAGATCGCGCCGCGCGGGCGCGACAGGCCGGCGATCGGCGTCCATGTGTCGGTCGCCGTGTCATAGACGAAGCACTTCGAGTGCGGGCAGCGGTTCTGCTCGACGAAGCCGCCGAAGGTGTAGATCTTCGATGCCGACCGACACGCCGGCGACGTGATTGCAGCGGATCGGGAATGCCGCCTTCAGCGACCAGGTCTTGGTCTCGGGATCGTAGACCTGGTGGAAATTGCCGTCGACGCGATGCCGCGCGTAGCCGGCGATCGACGTGGATCTTGCCGCGGCATTCGATCGACGCCATGCTCGCCGGTCGGGATCGGCAGGCGCGGCTGCTCGACCCATTGGCCCGGATTGGCGGCCATCGGCGCGATGCTGGTCATGTAGCGCTGCTTCTCGACGGTCTTCGGAATGTCGGTGATCGATCTTGTCGTTGAGCCCGAGAAAGAGTCGGTAGTTGCTGCGTCGGCCATTGATCTTCTCTAGTTGCGCATGATCTTATCCGAAAACCGGTGTCCACTTTTCGGGATCATGCGCGTTTCTAGCATATGACGGGACGGCGTCCTGCAGCAGCTTGCGCGTGAGCTCGACGCCCTCGCGCGCGACCTCGATAGGGCGAGCGCTCCCACAGCTCGGGATTCGGCGCTTCGTAGCTGAGATAGCCGGTGTAGTTCTTCTCGGCGAGCAGGCCGAGCATCTCGCGCCATTTCACGATGCCCTTGCCGGGCGGCAGCCGGTCGGTCGGCCGCGCGCACGCCGGTGACCGGATTGGGCGACACGTCGCTGTACTGGAAGCAGAAGATCTTGTCGGCCGGGCACGTTCTTCGAAGCCGCGCCCGCCGAAGCCCGCTGCGCGTGAAGTGATAGGCGTCGATCAGGTAGCCGCAGTTCGGCTTGTTGGCGCCGTCGATCAGCTCGGTCAGCACCGGCAGGCGGTTGAGCACCGTCGTGCTGCGAATTGTATTCGATCGCGAGCTTGAGCTTGTACTCGGCGGCGATGTCGCCGGCGCGCTTGAGGATACTGGATCGCGTCCGGGATCGGGCCGTTCGACCTGGCCCGGCGCGCTCATCAGCGTGTCGCAGCCGAGCGCCACCGCGTTCTCGCAGGTTTCGCGGAACACCTCGAACAGCCGCTTGCTCTCGTCGCCGGTGGCGAACAGCCAGCCATATTCGACGCCGAGCACGCCGCACCGGAATGCCGCTCTTCTTGATGAGGTCGAGCACCTGCGCGTTCGTCATGCCGTCGTCGAAGCAGCGCTTGAAATCGGTGCGGCGCAGCTCGACCGCGTCGAAGCCGGCCTGCTTTGCGGCATCGAGCGCCGTCGCCGAGGGCGTGGTGTCGATCGTCCACATATGCAGGGCGAGGCGCCCGAATTTCGCAGTCATAGCTTTCCTTTTTCTTTGCGCATGACCTTATCCGAAAACCGGTACCCACTTTTCGGGGTCATGCGCTGTATTCAAGACATAAAGCCCGGCGTTGGTGTCGGTGAGATACATCAGACCGCTTCGGCTCGACGAACACGTCGCAGGACTGGATGACTTTCGCCGGGTTGGGCCGCTGATCGACGATGCGGCTCCGGCGGCGGCGGCACGAAGAAGCCGACCTGCTTCGGCTCGAATGGATTTCGCAGATCGAAAATGCGCAAGCCGGCATTGTGATAGGTCGCGAAGATCAGGTCCTCGCTGACATACGAGCCCGGCCGGTTTTCGTGCAGATTGTGCGGTCCGAACTTCGCGCCCTTCTTGCAGAAGTCGTCCTCCGCCGGCGTCGGCAGCGTCGCGATCGGCACCGGGTTCGACGGCTCGCGCACGTCGATCACCCAGCTATAGGCAAGACCGTTGGCGCAGTTTGCCGTCGTGGCTTCGTCGGCGAGCACCAGCAGCTTCCTGCCGGGCAACGGCAGCGGCGTATGCGCGCCGCCGCCGAACGGCGGCGAGTGGTTGCGATGCGCTGAGCAGCTTCGGATTCAGCGGGTCGCTGAGATCGTGGGTGGTGTAGCCGCCGTCGCGCCAGGCCGCGTAGCCGATGTTGCCCGCACTGATGAGGTGATGCAGCGCGGTGCGCTTGCCGAACGAGGCCGGCGGCGTCTCGCCTGCGGCGCGGTTCATACCGGGCAGCCACCATTTGCCGGCGAGCTGCGGCTTCTCCGGATTGGAGACGTCGAGGATCGCCAGCGCGTGGTCGATGAAGCCGTCGAAATGCACCGAGGCATAGGCGTGCTTGCCGCCGACCCACCAGATGCGATGCGCGCCAAAGCCCGGGATTTGCAGGAACGCGAGCTCGCGCGGCTGCGCTGGCTTGGAAATGTCGAACACGCGGATGCCGGCGCCGAAAGGCTGCTCGGTTTGCACGGCGTCGGCGAGTGACTTCGAATAATAGTCGGCCTGGCTCTGGTACTGCGCCATCGCCCAGATGTTCGGGCCGTTCACCACCAGCAGGATGTCGCCGCTGATCTGCAAATGATGTGAGCGGGTGTTCTTCGGCGCGGCGACGAAGGCGACCGCCTTCGGATTCTTCGCATCCCGCACATCGACGACGGAAAAGCCGTCGCTGAACATATGGCCGATATAGGCGTGGCCCTTGTGCACGATCACCTGCACGCCGTCGGGCCGCCCGCCCTGATCGCAACGCGACACAAAACGGACGTTGGAAGCGGTGGCGCCGGCGGGCAGGCTCATTCTGCAGTCCTCAAATTTCGAGGCCCGGCCAGCTCGCGCCGACCGGGCCTCGCCGAACGTAATCGGCCGTTCAGGCGGCCTTCTTTTCCATGGCCGGCTTGCGCATCGACATGAAGATGCCGACCGCAATCAGAATGATCCCGATCCAGGTCAGGTACGGGTAGTAGCCCATCTTGCCCGTGGCCGCGGCCGCGGTGACCAGCTGCTGGCACGTATCGTTGGTCCAGAGCATGCAGACCAGGGTCGACGAGATCTGCTTGGCCGCCAGGTAGAAATACAGGAACCAGGCGAACGAGAGCAGAACACATACCGCGCCGGCCAGCGTGAGCCAGAAGGCGTTGTCGGCCTCGATCGTGCGCCGGATCGGCGGCGCGACCTCATCGAGACCCTTCAGCTTCGACTCGGGGCCAAGCTGCGTCACCGACACCGCGGCGATGACCAGCAGGGTCGCAAGGCACACGAACACGGTCGTCATCCCGTAGGTCTGCTGGATCAGCAGGATCGACGGCATGATGAACGCGGTGGCCAGACGGCCCACGCCGGCTGCCCAACCGAAGCCCGACGCGCGGGCGTTGGTCGGGAACACTTCCGACGCGAAGATCTGCATCGCGTTGCCGGCCACCTGGATGAAGAACACCATGACGAAGCCCGCCAGCATGAGCTGGATCGGCGTGGCGGCATTGGCGAACACGATCGCCATGATGGCGGCGCCGACGAAGGCACTCATCGAGGTGAGCTTGCGGCCCCATTTGTCGAGCGCGTACATCATGAAGATGCTGGCGCACGGCACCGCGAAGTTCATCGCCAGCGTGTACTGGAGCGACCTCGTGATGGTGAAGCCCTTCTCGTTCATCATGTTGGGCAACCACGCGCCCAAGCCGACCGCGACGCCGAAGAACGCCGAGAAGCAGATCATGCCGGCGATGACGCGGCTCGGGAACATGCGGAACACCACCGCGAACGGATCGCTCTTGGTGTCGCTCGCCGCGTCAGTCGAAAGCGAGCTGATCGGCGGCACGTTCTTGATGTCGAGCTTCTTGAGAACTTCGAGCGCTTCCGCGCCGCGGCCGTGCGTCGCCAGGTAGCGCGGCGATTCCGGCAAGGTGAAGCGGAACACCCAGACGACGAGGGCGCCGACACCGATCAGCAGCCAGGCTCCGCGCCAGGCATATTCGGGCATGTCGGGGAAGATCACCGTCCCGAGCAGCAGCGCGAGCGCCGTGCCGATCGGCCACACCATCGCGCCGCCGATGAAGTGCACGATGGCGAGGACGCGCCCGCGGATATTCTTGGGCGCGTATTCGCCGGCATAGGCGAAGGCGAGCGGCTGCTCGGCTCCGAGACCGATGCCCGCGATGAAGCGGCAGATGATGAGCAGCGTCACGGTCGGCGCGAACGCGCCGAGGATCGTGAACACGCCGAACAGCAGGAGGTTGAACTGGTAGATGAAGCGGCGGCCGAAGCGGTCGCTGAACTGGCCCTGCCCTGCGGTGCCGATGAACATGCCGAAGATGGTCGCGGCGCCGACCAGCGCGACTTCCGGTCCGGTCGCAAACTTGCTGCCGAGAATGAACGGCACCAGCGAGCCGAAGATCGTGAAGTCGATGACGTCGAAGAAATATCCCGCAGCGATCAGCCCGATGATGCGCTTGTGCAGTGGAGAGATTTTCGCTTCATCGAGTGCGTTGCCGACATAGCTCTCGACTGTTTGTGATTGAGCCATCGCAGTTGTCCCCCTTGTTGGCCGCCGGGAGGATGAGCCTGAGCATCTGCGCTGGCTAGGGGAAATCGGTGCTGCATTGCGCTAAACCCCCAGTGCAATAGCGTTTCGTTATGCGAAAACCTTCAGCGCTGCGCTGCGTGGCAGGCGTTGCCGCCACACGCGCAAACACCTACCCTTGCCGCAATTCAGAACAAAAGCTTCGGAGGAGACATGCCGATGATGAAGGACATTAAAGCCGCATTGTCACGCCGCCGCGTCCTCAAAGGCGCAGGCGCTGTCGCGGCGGGTGTTGCGGCCCCAGCCATTCTCAATATTCGTTCAGCGATGGCGGCCTATCCCGACCGGCCGGTGAAAATCATCGTCGCCAATACGCCGGGCGGGCCGTCCGACCTAGTCGGCCGCATGATCACAGCGGCGCTGCAACAGTCGACCGGCAAGACTTTCATCATCGAGAATATCGGCGGCGCGGGAAGCAACATCGGCATGGGGAACGCCGCGCGCTCGACGGCGGACGGCTACACCATTTTGCTGGCCACCAACGCCTATTCAATCAACGCGACGCTCTACAACAAGATTCCCTACGATCCGGAGAAAGACTTCGTCGGCTGCTGCGAGCTCGCAACCTCGCCCAACACGTTGGTCGTGCAGTCCGATCTGCCAGCAAAGAACATCAAGGAGTTTATCGCGCTGGCGAAAGCCAATCCCGAAAAATACAATTCGGCAACGCCGCCAATCGGCACCACGCCGCAATTGCAGATCGAAGTGCTCAAGCTGCAAGCCGGCCTGCCGAAGCTCGAGAACGTCGTCTACAAGGGCGGCGGCGATGCGCTGGCCGCTTTGCTAAGCCGGCACCGTGCAACTGAGTTCCGGCTCGCTGCCGCCGGCCGCCGAACACATCAAGTCGGGGCAGCTGCGCTGCCTTGCGGTCACGGGTGAAGAACGGTGGCCCGACATGCCGAACGTGCCCACGATGGCGCAGGAGGGCTTCAAAGACTTCGTGTTCGCGACGGACACCGTGTTCCTGGCCCCGGCCAAAACTCCTCCCGAGGCTGTGAAATGGCTGGAAACCGAAACTCTCGAAGATTCTCGGCACCGCGGATATGAAAGAGAAGCTCTACAAGGCGGGCTTCCAGGTACGACCGAAGGGCGCCGATGCGGCCTGGCAGCGGGTGATGAAGGAAATCGCAATCTTCCGCGACGTCATCAACCAAGCCGGCATCCAGAAGCTCTAGACGCATTTGACGCACCGCGATGATCAGATCGATTGAAGCCATCGCGGTCCGGCTGCCGATGAAGAAGCCCGTCATCATGGCGGGCGAAGAAGTCCGCGCCGCCGAGAACGTGCTGGTGCGGATCGAGGATGACGGCGGACTGACCGGCTGGGGCGAAGCGGCTTCGGCACCGGTGATGACCGGCGAGACGCTCGCCAGCATGACGGCCGCGATCAGCATCATGACGCCGGCGCTCATTGGCCGCGATCCGCGCGATCTTGCCGGCGCGCATCGCCGCGATGGACGGCAAGCTGTACGGCAATCACGCCGCCAAGGCGGCGATCGAAATTGCGCTGCTCGACCTCGCCGGCCGCGCCGAGCAGAAGCCGGTGCATGCGCTGCTCGGCACCAAGAAGCGCCAGAAGATGGCGCTCCTCGACGCGTGATCGGCGGCGGCGACTACGACGGCGATCTTGACGACGCCGCAAAGAAGAAGGCTGCCGGCTACACCGCCTTCAAGATCAAGGTCGGGATCGACAGCGCGGAGAAAGACGCCGCGCGCACCGCGCGATATCTGCAAGGTGCTCGGCTCGGGCTTCCTGATCTCGTCGGACGCCAACCAGGGCTTCGATACCGAGGAAGCCTGCATCTACGCCCGCGCCGTGCAGGGCTGCGGGCTCGATTTCTTCGAGCAGCCGGTCGACGGCCACGATCTCGACGGCATGGCGAAGGTGGCGCAGGCCGCCAATGGCGTCGCGATCGGCGCCGACGAGGGCATTCATTCGCTCGACGACATCCGCCGCCATCACGATAGAGGTGCGGCGCGTGGCGTCAGCCTCAAAGCGATCAAGCTCGGCGGGCTCAACGGCGTGCGCAAGGCCGGCGAGCTATGCGAAAGCCTCGGCATGAAGGTGAACCTCGCCTGCAAGACCGGGGAGTCGAGCGTCGGCTGTGCCGCCGCGCTGCACGCCGCTTGCGTGCTGCCGGGCATCGCCTGGGGCCTGACCCTGACCAACGCGCAGCTTGCCGAGGACGTCACCGCGCAGGGCGTGCAGACCACGCGCGGCCACGTGGACGCACTTGATACGCCCGGGCTGGGCATTGACGTGGACGAAGCCCGCGTGCGCTCATATCGCGCTTGACGCGATTCTCGATCATTGCCGCCGCTGTGCTGCTCGCAACGCCTGCGCAGGCGCAGCGGCTTCCGCCCGACTTCGTCTATCTGCGGGACGTCGATCCGACCATCGTGCAGGACATGCGCTACGCCGGCAGCGACAACTTCACCGGCCGTGCCCTGCCCGGCTACGAGGCGGCCGAATGCGTGCTGCGCGCCGATGCCGCGCAGGCGCTCAAGAGCGTCCAGGCCGCGCTCGCGCCGGGCGGGCTTTCGCTCAAGGTCTATGATTGCTACCGGCCGGACCGCGCGGTGCGGGCCATGGCCCGCTGGTCGAGAAGCCCGGAGGACGGGACGACGCGCTACTTCTATCCGGAAGCCGACAAACGGACCCTGTTCGCCTCGGGATGGATTTCGCCGCGCTCCGCCCACTCCAGCGGCGTCGCCGTCGACCTCACTTTCGTTCCGAAAAGTCCTGCCGGATCAACAGGCAACGTCACTGCGCAGTCGCGCTGCGACGGGCCGCCGGCGCAGCGGCGCACCGACACCAGCATCGACATGGGAACGGGTTATGACTGCTTCAACGTAAAGAGTTTCACTAGAAGCAAGGAGATCGGCGCCGAACAGAGCGCCAATCGCGAGCGGCTGCGCAGCGCTATGTCACGGTATGGCTTCAAGAATTACGTTCGCGAGTGGTGGCATTACGCATATAGTGGTGGTGCGAATCCACAGATCTACGATGTTCCTATCGTACCGCGTGTGAGATAGTTCGGAACCAAAGCCCGCCGCCTGCTCTTGTCATCGCGTTGTCACGGCAGCCTGGGAGAGCGCCATGGACAAGCAGGTATCGATCTCAGTCGGCATCGTCGTTGCGAGCCCGCGCGCCGCCAATTCCAAGGGCGAGCGGAGCTGGGAAGCGCGCGCCGCCATGGTCGGCGAAAACGGCATTCCGCCCGGCGACCTGCTCAAGCGCGATCGCGAGGCCGATTACTATTTTGCCGGCGCCGCCGACCTCAATCTCTCGGCAAACGACATTGAGGCTTACCGCGCGAACCTCACCCAGGACGAGCCGCGGCTCTATTGCCTGATGGCGCGCCGCTCCGACGTCAACGCGCCGCCGCTGCTGCATCTGGTGACGGCGGATCGCGAGGAAGCCGAGCGCTACGGCGCCGCGGCGCCGGACATGGTCAACGAGGTCGCGATGCCGAGCGCGCTTGCCGACCTGATCTCGATCTTCATTGACGGCCACGCCGGGGATGAAGAGGACGTCCTACTCGCGCCGCCCAAGCGCGACGGCGCCACCCTGCACTAACGCTATTCCTTGACCGCGCCGGTCATCGCCGAGACGTAGTGCTCGACGAAGAACGCGTACAGGATCACCAGCGGCAGCGAGCCGACCAGCGCCCCCGCCATCAGCGAGCCCCAGCGATAAATGTCGCCGTCGACGAATTCGTTGACGATGGCGACCGGCACCGTCTTGTTCTGCACCGATTGCAGGAACGTCAGCGCGTAGATGAATTCGTTCCAGCACAGCGTGAAGCAGAAGATGAAGGCCGAGATCAGGCCCGGTATCGCCAGCGGCAGCACGATCTTGGTCAGGATCTGCCAGCGGCTGGCGCCGTCGATCAGCGCGCATTCCTCGAGCTCGTAGGGAATGGTCTTGAAATAGCCCATCAACAGCCAGGTCGAGAATGGGATGAGG
Source organism: uncultured Alphaproteobacteria bacterium (assembly GCA_963847325.1). Taxonomy (GTDB): domain Bacteria; phylum Pseudomonadota; class Alphaproteobacteria; order Rhizobiales; family Xanthobacteraceae; genus Pseudolabrys. The sequence continues at coordinate 660,146 of CAWJZD010000007.1, read as the reverse complement.
ATGGTCGGATAAACCAGGATCAGCGACAGCGGCGAGTCGAACAGGCCGTAATTGAAGATCACGGTCGAGAGCGGGATGAACAGGATCGACGGCGGCACCAGATAGGCGAGGAAGATCGCAGCGCCGAGCGTCTGCGCACCCTTGAAACGCAGCCGCACGATCGCATAGGCGGCGAGCACACTGGCGACGATCGAGAGAATGGTCGAGGCGGCCGCGACATACATCGTGTTCCACAGCCACAACGGATAGTTCAACTCGAACAGCAGCTTCTTGATGTGCTGGAAGGTCGGCGATGTGGTCCAGAACGGATTGACGGTCTGGAAGTCGAGCAACTGCTCGTTCGGTTTGATGGCGGTCAACGCCATCCAGTAGAACGGGAACAGCAGGATGATCAGGAACAGCACGAGCGGCAGGTAGAGCGTGACCAGCCGGCGCGGCAGCGACTCCAGATAGCTCATGCCCTCGCTGTGGTCGGACGCGGCAATCTCCTGCGGCAGCACGGCTTTGCGAGGCGCGACGATGTCAGTCATTGTCGGCCCCCTGCTGCCATTTGCGCCGCTGCAGGCCGAACCACGAAATCATGATCGCGGTGAGCAGGAACGGGATCATGGCGGTCGCGATCGCGGCGCCTTCGCCGAGCTGGCCGGCGAGGATGGCGCGCTGATAGCCGAGCGTCGCCATCAGGTGGGTGGCGTTGACCGGCCCGCCGCGGGTCATGGCCCAGATGAGCTGGAAATCGGTGAAGGTGAACAGCACCGAGAAGGTCATCACCACGGCGATGATCGGGGTGAGCAGCGGATAGGTGATGTGGCGGAACATCTGCCAGCGGCTGGCGCCGTCGAGCGTCGCCGCCTCGTAGAGCGAGGGCGACACGGTCTGCAGGCCGGCCAGCAGCGTGATGGCGACGAACGGCACGCCGCGCCAGATATTGGCGAAGATCACCGACCAGCGCGCATTCCACGGGTCGCCGAGAAAGTCGATATTGGTCGAGAGCAGGCCGACCTGCTTCAGCGTCCAGGAGATGATCGAGAACTGGGTGTCGTAAATCCACCAGAACGCGATCGCGGACAGCACGGTCGGCACGATGAACGGGATCAGTATCGCCGCCCGCACCATGGCCTTGAATGGAATGTACTGGTTGAGCAGCAGCGCGAGGTAGAGACCCGCGGCGAATTTTATGATGCTGGCGACGATCGTGTAGAGCAGCGTGTTGAAGACCGAGGCCCAGAAGATCGAGTCGCCGCTCAGCCACTCGTAGTTTTCGAAGCCGATGAACTCGCCGGGACGGCCGATGCGGGTGTCGGTGAAGGACAGCCAGATGCCGAGTCCGAGCGGATAGGCGAGAAACAGCCCCAGGATCAGCAACGCGGGCAGCATGTACCAGTAGCCGAGCCAGTTGCGGTTCGACCTGAGCTGGCTCCAGGCCGAATAGGCCTCAGTGCGCCGTGCCGGGATCGTGACGTCGACCATTCCCGCTCCGAGTAAGAAGAATCCGGCGGCCGGTATGAGCCGGCCGCCGGTTGGTTTGCCTTAGCGGTAGATGCGCTTCGCCTGCCGCTCCGCGACTGCGATCGCGCCCTTGGCGTCTTCGCGGCCGGTAGCGTAGTTCGCGAACATGTCGACGACGATGAAGTCGGCAATCGCTGCCGCCGCCTTCTCGCCGAGCGAGCCCTGACCGCCCGGGGTGAGCGTGCGCTTCGACACGTCACGATACGGCGTGCGCTTCGGATCCGCAGTCCACACCGGGTTCTTGTCGTAGTCGAGCAGGAAGTGCGACAGGTAGCCCTGCGCGGCCTCGACCCACGGATTGAAGTTCTCAGCTTCCAGCATGAACGCCGTCAGCGCCTTACAGGCCTGCGGCGCCTTGGTGAACTGGAAGCTCAGGATCGGGAACGCGAGATGCAGCTCGGTCGGCTTGCCGACCGGACCGACCGGCATGTAGGCGTGGTTCATGTCCTCGGCGACCGTCTTGTTGTCCTTCTGCGCGGCCACATAGATCGAGATGCCGTTCGACGTGAGGTGCAGATCGCCCGACACGAAGATCTTGTTGTTGGACGAGTCGTTCCACGACGCGGTGCCGGGGATGAAGTTCTCGTAGAGCGCCTTGACGTATTCCAGCGCCTTCACGGTCTCCGGCGAGTTGATGACGACCTTGTCGCCCTTGTCGACCAGGTTGCCGCCATGCGCCCACAACGCCCAGTGCAGCCAGGTATTGGCGTCGCCCGAAGCGTGGCCGAGCGCGAAGCCGGCCGGCGTGTTGTTCTTCTTGAGCGCCTTCGTCAGCTCGAGGAAGGCCGCGGTGTCCTTCGGAAATTCCTTGAAGCCCGCCTTCTCCATCGACGAGATGCGATAGTTCATCAGGCCGCCAGTGGTGGCGACCGGAATGCCGATCCACTTGCCGCCGGACTTGCCGTACATCTCGGCCGCCGGCGCCCAGCCGCCGTATTTCTTGCCGAGGTAATTGGCGACGTCGGTGAGGTCCATGCACTTCTGCGGGAACAGGTGCGGCAGCGAATAGAGGCCCCACACCATGTCGAGGCCGGAGCCGGTGTTGGCGGCGACCGATGCCTTCGGCTGAATGTCCTCGAACGATTCATTGGTGACGACGACGTCAACGCCGGTCGCCTGCTTGAAGGCGTTGATCATCTTCACGAAGGCCTCGTCTTCGGCCTGCACGAAGCGGCGCCAGCGCATCAGGTTGATCTTGGCGCCCTTCTCCGGCTTCCACGGCGCGGCTTGCGCCCAGGCCTTGGCCCATTCGAGCAGTGCCGGACCGGACAGCATGCTGGCGGCTGCAAACGCGGTGCCGCCTTTCACTACGGTGCGGCGGGTAAAATCTTGCATCGTCATTCCCTCCCTCATTTCCCTTTGCGATTACTGGTTCAGTCTTTGACCGGTGGCGTCGTCGAACAGATGGACGAGCCGCGGATCTGGTTTGAGCCGGATCTTGTCGCCCGGCTTGAATTGGTGGCGTTCACGGAACACGGCGATGATGTCCTCGCCGCCCATCTTGGCGACGACCTGAAGCTCGGCGCCGGTCGGCTCGACGACCTGCACCACGGCGTCGGCGCCGTCATCGCTGAGCATGAAATGCTCGGGGCGCACGCCATAGATTGCGGAACGGCCGTCGCTGCCTTGCGGCGCGCCCGATAACGGCAGGCGGATGCCGCCCGGTCCGTCGAATTCGAGCTTGCCGTTGGCGCGAACCGTGCCCTTGAGCGTGTTCATGGCCGGCGAACCGATGAAGCCGGCAACGAACAAGTTCACCGGACTGTCATAGAGCTCCAGCGGCGCGCCGATCTGCTCGACCAGGCCGTCATGCATGACGACGATCTTGTCGGCCATGGTCATGGCCTCGATCTGGTCGTGCGTCACGTAAACCGTCGTGGTCTTGAGCCGCTGATGCAGCTCCTTGATCTCGGTGCGCATCTGCACGCGCAGCTTGGCGTCGAGGTTCGACAGCGGCTCGTCGAACAAAAACACTTGCGGATCGCGCACGATGGCGCGGCCCATGGCAACGCGCTGGCGCTGGCCGCCGGACAGCTGGCGCGGAAAGCGTGCCAGATACGGCTGCAAGACCAAGGATGGCGGCGGCGCGGGCGACGCGCTGCTCGATCTCGGCCTTGGGCGCCCCGCGCAATTGCAGCGAGAAGCCCATATTGGCCGCGACGGTCATGTGTGGATAGAGCGCGTAGTTCTGGAACACCATCGCAACGTCGCGCTCTTTCGGCGGGACGTTGTTGACGACGCGATCGCCGATGCGGATTTCGCCGCCGGTGATGTTCTCCAGCCCCGCGATCATGCGAAGCAGGGTGGACTTGCCGCAGCCGGACGGGCCGACCAGCACCACGAACTCGCCGTCATTGATGTTGACCGACACGCCGTGGATGACGGCGGTCGAACCGAACGACTTGCGCACGTCGCGAATGACGACGGACGCCATGGACTTCCTCCCGGCGGCTCAATTGGCCGCTATTTGTGTGCCGGCCCTTTGCGGGCTCTGTCGATCAGCCTAGCGAAGCGTGGCGGGCTTGGATACGGCTTTTCTCTTGGCGAAAAGTCTAAAGCGCCAAGTCTAAAGCGCCGAATCTAAAGCGCCATGCCGCCATCGACCAAGTGGGCTTGGCCGGTGATGTAGCTCGCTTCGTCTGAGGCGAGGAATACGGCAAGATTTGCGACTTCCTGCGCCGTGCCCAACCGCCCAATGGGCTGACGATTGGTGAAGTCGGTGCGCGTGTCCTTGGTCGACTTCCCTGCCTTCTTCGCGGTGGAGACGACGCGCTCCTCGAACGACGGCGACACGATGGTGCCCGGGCAGATCGCATTGGCGCGGATGCCCTGGCGGATGTAGTCGGCCGCGACCGCCTTGATGAGACCGATCACGGCAGCCTTGGTCGCGCCATAGACGTAACGCTGCGGCACGCCGCGGATCGAGGACACCGCTGAGGCGATGGCGATGATCGAGCCGCCGCCGTTCTTGAGCATCGCCGGCACGAAGGCGCGCAGCAGACGGTGGGCCGACTTCACATTGAGGTCGAACGAGAAGTCCCAGTCCTGCTCCGAGCATTCGAGCACATTGCCCTGGTGCACGTGGCCGGCGCAGTTCACCAGGATGTCCGGCGCGCCGAACTCCTTGACGATCTTCTTGGCAAGCTCGTCGACCGCCTTGGTCGAGCGCATGTCGAGCGGAAAGACTTTCGCCTTCTTCAGGCTTTTGAGCTTTGACACAGCCAGATCGGTGGCGATCACCTTGGCGCCCTCGGCGATCATCGCTTCCGCGATTGCACGCCCGATGCCCTGTCCCGCCGCGGTAACGACCGCGGTCTTGCCCTTCAAACGTCCGGCCACGTGTACTTCCCCTGCTCTTAGTGATTGTCGCGCGGCACGCTCTTCTGCGCGACACGCTGATATTTGACGGCCGGCTTGAGCACCATGCCCTCGCCGAGCTGATCGACCATGCCGCGCTGGATTTCCTGCCACGGCGTCTGGCTCGGCGGATATTTAAAGCCGCCCTGTTTCTCCAGCCTGGCGCGGCGCTCGGCGAGTTCGGCCTTGGAAATGAGAATGTCGGCCGTGCCCTTGCGCAAATCGATGCGCACCCGGTCGCCGGTCTTGAGGATCGCAAGCCCGCCGCCTGCCGCCGCTTCCGGCGAGGCGTTGAGGATCGATGGGGACGCCGATGTGCCGGATTGCCGGCCGTCGCCGATGCAAGGCAGCGCCATGACACCTTTTCGAATAAGTGCCGCGGGCGGCTGCATGTTCACCACCTCGGCCGCGCCCGGATAGCCGATCGGCCCGGTGCCGCGGATGAACAGCATCGTGTTCTCATCGATCTTGAGCTTCGGATCGTCGATGCGGTGGTGGTAGTCCTCCGGCCCTTCGAACACGACGGCGCGGCCTTCGAACGCATCCGGGTCTTTCGGATTGGAGAGATAGCGGTTGCGGAATTCCTCCGAGATGACGCTCGTCTTCATCACCGCGCTGTCGAACAGATTGCCGTGCAGCACCTTGAAGCCGGCCTTCTCCCTCATCGGCTTTTTGTAGGTGCGGATCACGTCCTCGTTCTTGATCTTCGCGCGCTTGACGTTGTCGCCCATCGTCTTGCCGTTGATGGTGAGCGCGTCGGCATGGATACGGCCGGCCTTGAGCAGCTCATTCATCACCGCAGGCAGGCCACCGGCGCGGTAATACTCCTCGCCGAGATAAAAGCCGGCCGGCTGCATGTTGACGAGCAACGGTATGTCGTAGCCGACCTTCTCCCAGTCGGTGATGTCGAGCTTGACGCCGATGTGCTTGGCGATCGCGTTGATGTGGATCGGCGCATTGGTCGAGCCGCCGATCGCCGAATTGGCGACGATGGTGTTCTCGAATGCCTTGCGGGTGAGAATGTCGGAAGGCTTCAAGTCTTCGCGCACGATTTCGACGGCGCGCACCCCGGTCTCATAGGCGATCTGTCCGCGCTCGCGATACGGAGCGGGAATGGCCGCGCAACCGGGCAGCGACATGCCGAGCGCCTCGGCGAGGCCGTTCATGGTCGAGGCGGTGCCCATCGTGTTGCAATGGCCGATCGACGGCGCCGAGTTGGCGACGAGGTCGATGAATTCCTGGTAGCTGATCTTGCCGGCGGCGTGATCCTCGCGCGCCTGCCACACCACCATGCCGGAGCCGATCCGGCGCTCGCCGTCCCAGCCGTTGAGCATCGGGCCGCCGGACAGAACGATCGCCGGTATGTTCACAGTCGCTGCCGCCATGATGCAGGCCGGCGTGGTCTTGTCGCAGCCGGTCATCAGCACGACGCCGTCGAGCGGATAGCCGTAGAGGATCTCGACCAGGCCGAGATAGGCGAGGTTGCGGTCGAGCGCGGCGTTCGGGCGCTTGCCGGTTTCCTGGATCGGATGCACCGGGAATTCGAACGCGATACCGCCCGCGGCGCGGATGCCGGCGCGCACGCGCTCAGCAAGCTCGATATGGTGACGGTTACAGGGCGACAGATCGCTGCCGGTCTGCGCGATGCCGACGATCGGCTTGCCGGAGGTCAGCTCTTCCTTGGTCAGGCCCCAATTGAGGTAGCGCTCGAGATAGAGCGCCGTCATGCCGGGGTTCTCGGGATTGTCGAACCAGAGTTGCGAGCGAAGCTGCTTGTTTTTCGGTTTTGCGGTCTTGTTGGCCATGAGCGTCACCTTCCAGGGCGGCGATATGAGCAAAAAACCGGCGCTACGCAAAGGCGCGGAACCACTGCCTGCTTGGGCTATTTGTGCTGCGAAACCGGAACAATGTGATGGATTGGGACTGCATCATCGTGGGCGGCGGCCCGGCTGGCCTGACGGCGGCGACCTATCTCGCGCGCTATCGCCGCAAGGTCGTGGTCATTGACGCCGATGACAGCCGCGCCGCGCAGATTCCCGAGAGTCATAACCATCCGGGCTTCAGCGGGATCGCCGGACCGGACCTGCTGAAGCGGATGCGTGAACAGGCCAAGCGGTATGGCGCCGAGTTGCGCGGCGGCAAGGTGACCGCGCTGCGCAAAACCAAGGGAGCTTTGTCGCGACAACGGACAAGGAAGAGATCACAGCGGCGCGCGTGCTCATCGCGACCGGCCTCACCGATCACACCGTGGCAGTGCCCGGCCTCGATGACGCGGTGGCCAAGGCCCTGATCCGCTATTGCCCGATCTGCGACGGCTACGAGGCGATGGACAAACAGATCGCCGTTTATGGTGAAGTCGAAGCCGCGGTGAAGAAGGCCGAATTCCTCAGCACCTACTCGAAAAATGTCACAGTGCTTCCGGTCAAGAGCAACACGAAGGCAACGAAGGCCGTCGATCACATCAAGGTCGTGACGTCGGCGCCGAAGCGCTTCCGGCAAACCCGATCGGGCATGGAAGTGACGTTCGAGAATGGCGCGAGCGCGGAATTCGATGTGCTCTATCCCGTGCTTGGATGCGACGTGCATTCCGACTTGGCGCGCGGATTGGGTGCTCGCTGCAACGATATCGGTTTGATCGAGGTCAATGACAAGCAGGAGACCAGCGTCGCGGGCCTCTATGCCGCCGGAGATGTCGTGTCCGACCTGCATCAATTGAGCGTCGCGGAAGGCCACGCCGCCATTGCCGCGACCTGCATCCACAACAGCCTGCCGCACAATCCGCGCTAGCGACGCTCTCAGGCTGCCGGCGCCTGCGGGTTGGCATTCTTACAATGTGGAACCCTTGCGGCGGCTTTGGGTTGTCCGGCCATGCACCACTGGAGTTCCATGACCGCCTTGTCCGGCGTTCCGGACGAGGCCCTGCGCGCGCTTGGGAGCCTGCTGCGCGAGCGCGGCTACCGCTTCACCACGCCGACGCCCGCGACCCATGCCCGCGTGAACACGCGCTTGCGTAATGAGCGCGGACGATCGGTCGAGGACGTGCTCGGCTGGAGCCGCGCGTTCGGGCGTGAGGCGATCCCCGAACAGGTTTTCGTCCTGCTGCAAAGCGCAGGCCAGCTTGAAGAAGCAGACGGCCTGTGGCGCAGCCGCATCCGCGCGTCAACGATCGGCGGCGAACTGTTCTTCCACTCGGCCTTCCCGACCACCGGCGCCGACGCCGTGTTCTTCGGGCCCGACACATATCGATTCTGTACTGCGATCCACCATCACCTGCGCGCGCTCAAAGCGCCGGTGAAAAGCGTCGCCGACATCGGCTGCGGCAGCGGCGCCGGCGGCATCATCATTGCGCGAGCCTTGCCGGAGGCGCGCGTCGTGATGGGCGACATCAACGAGGCCGCGCTGCGGCTCGCTGACATCAACGTCCAAATATCCGGCTTGCAAAACATCGAGGTCGTCAAAAGCGATCTCATGAAAAACATGCCGGGAGAGTTCGACATGGTCGTAGCCAACCCCCCATACCTTCGTGATCCGCTGCAACGCACATACCGCCATGGCGGCGGACAACTGGGCGAGCGCCTCTCGCTCGACATCATCGAGGCGGCAATCGAGCGCCTGGCGCCGGGCGGAACGCTGCTGCTCTACACCGGCTCGGCGATCCGCGAGGGCGAGGACCTGTTTGGCGCCGCCGCGGCCGCCAAGCTCGAAGAGGCCGGCATCGCTTACGAATATCGCGAGCTCGATCCGGATGTGTTCGGCGAGGAGCTCGAACACGCGCCATACGATCGCGTCGACCGTATCGCGGTGGTGCAATTGACTGCCAGGAAATTAGAACATGCTTGACGTCACCCGAACCTCGCCGACCGGGGTCGATCGCGCGCTGCAACTGCGCCTGACCGAGCTCAACCACTGGCGCTTCGAGCCGGGCCTGCCGGGTGAGCGCCGCGCCAGCTGGCGCGACATGGCCGATTTGCTGGAAGAGGAAGTGGAATTTCTCGAGCGCGAACGCGCCGCGGCTGTGCCGCGCGCCGCCGGCGCGCCGACCGATCCCAAGCGTTTCATCGCGTGGTTCGAAAGCCTGAAGGAAATCGGGCCGGGCCAGGGTGACCCGCTTTTTCACTGGCTCGAGAACGAGGCCACGCTCGACGAGATGAAGTGGTTCCTGACGCAGGAAGTGGCCGGCGAGGCCGGCTTCGAAGACCTCACCGCCCTCACCCAGCTCAAATTCCCGACCCGGCCGAAGCTCGAGCTGGCGCGCAATTACTGGGACGAGATGGGGCGCGGCAATCCCAAGGCGATGCACGGGCCGCTGCTCGGCGCCCTCGCCGATCATCTTGAGCTGACGCCGCTCGTTGAGAAGACCGTCGAGGAGTCGCTCGCGCTCGCCAACACGATGGCCGGGCTCGCCGCCAACCGGCAGTACGCCTACCACTCGATTGGCGCGCTCGGCGTGATCGAGATGACGGCGCCCGGCCGCTCCGCCGCGACCAATGCGGGGCTCAAGCGGCTTGGCCTTAACGCCAAGGCCCGCACCTATTTCTCCCTGCACGCCATCCTCGACGTGAAGCACTCGCTGGCCTGGAATGCTGAGGCGATCGCGCCCCTGGTCGAAGCCGATCCACGCACCGCAACTGCGATCGCCGAAGGCGCGCTGATGCGGCTCACCGCTGGCCTGCGGTGCTTCGAGCGCTATCGGACGCATTTCGGATTGCACTAGACTACGCCGATGCGGTTTCTCGGCGTTGGCGACTATTGCGACCTCGGCGCGCTCTATCTGCGCCTTCAGGCCGAAGGCCACGACGTTAAAGTCTTCATCTCCGATCCGCTGTGCCATGACGTGCTGTCCGGCATGATCACGCGCGTGGCGGACTGGCGCGCCGAGCTTTCATGGGTGAAGGCGGCCGGCGAAGACGGCGTCATCGTGTTCGAGAACGTCGCCGAGCACCGCGGTGCGGTGCAGGACGAGTTGCGCGCGCAGGGCTTCAACGTGATCGGCGGCTCGGCCTTCGGTGACCGGCTGGAGACCGACCGCGCTTACGGGCAACGCGTGCTGGCGGAGCTCGGCCTGAATGTTGCGCCGGTGCACGAATTCACGGGATACGATGCCGCCGCGCGGCACATCGACGAAAATCCCGGACGTTACGTCCTGAAATTCAACGATCCGGAATTCGAGGCCGCCGACAATTATGTCGGCTTCGCGCCGGACGGCGCCGACACCAAGGCGGTGCTCAAGGCCAAGCTTGCGCAAACCACGATACCCAACACCAATTTCATCCTGATGCCGTGGATCGACGGCGTCGAAATGGGAGTCGGGCGCCTATTTCGATGGCGAGAAATTCATCGGCCGCGCCTGTCTCGACTGGGAGCACAAGCACTTCTTTCCCGGCGACCTGGGCGAGCTGACCGGAGAAATGGGCACGATCGTCACTTACGATCGCACGCAGACATTCTTCGCGCGCACGCTGGCGAAGATGCAGCCGCTGCTGCGCGAGCACAAATATGTCGGCTACATCAACCTCAACACCATTGTGAACGCGCAAGGCATCTGGCCGCTCGAATTCACCTGCCGGTTCGGCTATCCGGGCTTCGCCATCCTGACGCCGCTGCAAGAGACGCCGTGGGGTGCGCTATTCAAGGCGATGATCAGCCGGCGCGGCGAATTCAAAACGCGGCCCGGCTTCTGCGCCGGCATCGTGATGACCACGCCGCCCTTCCCGCACAGCCGCCACTACGTGACGTCACCGGCGGGCATGCCGGTGTTCACCGGGACAACGCGCGAGGACGAGCCGCACCTGCATTTCGCGGAGGTCGCGATGTCAGGCGGGCAGATGGTTACCGCGGGCGCATTCGGCTGGATCATGGTCGTGACCGGAACCGGCGCGACCATCGCGGACGCACAGCAGGCGGCGGTGCGGCGGGCGGCAAAAGTGCGCACCGCGAATCTGCGCTATCGCACCGACATCGGCGCCAAACTGATCGCAGGCGATTTCGCCAAGGTTGGAGGGCTCGGCCTGCTCGACCCGGCCTGAACGTTGAACCGCGCGGCGCGCGCGGCTATGGTCCGCCGCGCCGGCCATAGTCAGATGTCCGCCGGCTCCCGACAGGTTTTGGGGCGTAGCCAAGTGGTAAGGCAGCGGATTTTGATTCCGCCATCCCCTGGTTCGAATCCAGGCGCCCCAGCCAACACTTTCTCTTTCGAGCTCCATTCTTGTTTCCGCTGCGAGCAAGACCACGCGGTGGCGAAAAAGCGGCACCATGAAGGTTCGGAGACGGCGCCGGCGGAGTCGCCGGATCATGGATAAGCCATCATCGGCTGTACCTGTGCTGATGCGTGGGGCCTGGCTCATCCGTTGATCGGGGGGCGGCGGCATCACCGCAATCGTTCTCGCCAGGCTCGGCACTCGTAAGCCGCACGCCGCCATCAATCAAACCGTGAGATTGAAAGAACTCAACGACAACCTCGGCGATATTTCGCGAACCATCAAACGCTATTGCGATCTGATGGACGTAACGCGGGCGCTAGACCGTCTGCAGCGCGACGATAAGTAACCGAGTAGCCCTTCCACAAATCGGAGAACTGACGATGCTGAAGCGCAATAGCGCGGCGGCGATCTTGTGCGCCATGACGGTGGCGCTCTCGATCACAGCCGCGAACGCAACTCAACTAAGGCATGGACAATGCGGCAACGACGAACAATGCAGTTCATCCGAATTGTCTGCGAAGCGAGGTGATCCTCGGCCGGCGCGTTGGTGCGGCTGGTGGCTTCGTCAGAAGTTGGGCGTTGTAGACCGGCGCTTCAATCTTGCGCGAGAGTGGGCGCGGTTCGGATCGCCAGCATCGGGGCCGTGCGTCGGCTGCATCGCGGTTTCGCGCAGTCATGTCGGGATCGTAACAGGTGTTCCGGGGGCGGGCCGGATCGTCTTGCTAAGCGGCAATGACGACGGAGCTGTGCGCGAGCGTGAGCGCTCGAGTAGGAATATCATCGCATGGCGCCACCCGCATGGCGGGATGGCAAGCCGATGATCAGCCTTAACCCCACAAATTCGGCAGCCAGGTCGCGATCGCCGGAAACATGATGATCGCGGCGAGCAGGATCAGGCTCATCGCGATGTAGGGCATCACGGCGCGGAAGATGTGCGCCATGGTGACCTCCGGCGGCGCCACGCCCTTCATCGTCATCAGCAACAGGCCGTGCGGCGGCAGCAACAGACCGAGCTGCATGCAGATGAGATAGAGCACCCCGAACCAGATCGGGTCGATGCCGAGCTGCTGCACCAGCGGCATGAAGACCGGCAGCGTGATCAGCATCATGCTGACCTGATCGACGAAAATGCCGAGGAAGATCAGCAGCAGCATCATGCCGGCGAGAATGGCGAGCGTCGACAGTCCCTGGCCGAGAACGGCCGAGACGATGCCCGACGTGGCGCCGGAGAAGCTCAGGATCTGCGAGAACGTCGTAGCGCCAAGGATGATGAACATGATCATCCCGGAGATCGCGACCGTGCCGCGCAAGGCCCGCATCAGGTTCTCGAAGCTGATGACGCGGTAGCCGCCGCCAGCGCCATGGTGGCGAGCGCGCCGAGCGCCGCGCTTTCGGTCGGCGTGGCGTATCCCCCCGACATGGCGCCGATCACGACGACGAAGATCGAAGCCAGCGGCAAGACGTAAAGGACGCAGCAGCTCGTAGCGCGCCCAGCCGGTCTTGCGTTCGATCGGCGTGGCGGGCGCGAGCTCCGGCCGCGTCTTCACCCGCACGACGATGTAGCCGACGAAGGCCAGCGCTCAGGATCAGCCCCGGCACCACGCCGCCGATCAGCAATTTCGAGATCGAAATGCCGGACAGGCTGCCGAGCAGCACGGTAAGCGCCGACGGCGGAATGAGCATATCGACCGCGCCGATCGCCATGATCGGCCCGGTCGCCAGCACCGGGTGATAGCCGCGCGATCAGCATCACCGGCAGCATCAGCGAGCCGAGCATGGCGGTGGTGGCGATGGTCGAGCCGGAAATCGCGGAAAAGATCGTGCCGGCGACGACCGTCACCACCGCGAGCCGGCCCGGCACCTGCCGGATGATGCGCTCGATGCCGTCGATCACCTTGATGCGCGAGGCCGGTGTGGAACAGCACCTCGCCCATCAGGATGAAAAGCGGAATCGGCGTCAGGCCGAAATTGAGCGTCGCGGCGACGCTGTTGCGCGCGACCTGCTGCAGCCCGGCCTCGCCGCCGAGAAACAGGATGGCGCCGACAATATTGATCGCGACGAAGGAGATCGCGACCGGCATCCCGACAACAGCAGCACGGTCGAGCCGCCGAGCAGGAGCAGCGAGGCCATTTGCCAGGACATGCTCACGCGCGCACCTCTGGTGCGATGCCGGTTTCAGGCCGCCGAGATGGCGTCGTCGCGCAGGCCGATCTCGGCGCTGGCGAGCCGATGCATGCGGAAGAAGAATTCGAGCGCGACCAGCGACAAAGGCGAGCGGCAGCGGCGCGAGCGTCCACCATTCCGGCGTGACCAACGTCTTGATGTTGATCGAGCCGGCCGCGTAGCTCGCCATCGTGATGAGCATCGCCGTACCAGACGAAATAGAGCGAGCAGACCAGACCGACGATGTCGCCGACCCATTCCAGCGCCCAGGCCAGCCGCAGTCGGCAGCGCGCGCAAGAGGATGTCGACGCGAATATGCTGGCCCTGGCGCAGCAGCCAGGGCGCGGCGAGCAGCGTCATCAGATAGAGAATGTCCTCGGACAGCTCATTGCTGACCGCGAGCCCGCCGGCGCCGATGTTGCGAAACAGCACATCGATGCCGATCATCACCGTCATGGCGAGCAGCAACAGGCAGGCGACGAGCCATCAGGCAGGTCGAGCAAGCGCCCGAACCATCGGACAGCCGCGCCATGACGGAGCTCACTTCGACAGTGCGACGTGCTACTTCGCCAGAACAACGCCTTCATCTTCGGCCCGTGCTCGGGGCTCTGCTTGATGACGCCTTCCCAGCCGTGTCGTAGGCCTTCTTGCGCCAGGCCGCGCGCTGCCGCGCCGTCGAACTTGATGACCTGGATGCCGGCATCGGCCTGCCGCTTGATATCCTTCTCGTTCTCGGCCTTGAACTCGGCGGCGGCTTCCTGCTCGCCCTGCTCGGCGGCCTTGCGCAGCACGGCCTTCTGCGCGTCGCTGAGCTTGTCCCACGCCGTCTTGTTGACGAGGATCGAAACCTCGACGCTGTAGAAGCCGGGATCGACGCGATACTTGGTCTTCTCGTGCCAGCCGAGATCGAAGATGCCGGTGATCGGCCAGCCATAGCCGTCGACCACGCCGCGCTCGAGCGACGGTGTAGACCTCGCCCGGCGGCGTCTGCACCACCGTCGCGCCGTGTGCCTGGAAGAAGTCGCGATAGACCGGCGTGATGCGAAGCTTCAGGCCCGGTGAGATCGGAGCCGTGATCGGCTTGGTCAGGTAGAGGTGGAACGGATTGTCGTCGACCAGACGCGCGAGGAAGATCGCATTCATCTTCTCGGCATAGAGCTTGGCCATGTAGTCGTAGCCGCCGTTCTTGCGCAGCTCCGACATCGGCCGCTCGGTGAGCTTCCAGGCGTCGCCTTCCGGCAGCACGTTGGTGGTGAAAGCGCCGGTCGTGTTGGCGATATCGATCACGCCGCCCTGCAGCGCCTTGCCGACCTCGAACGGCGGCATCGCCTTCGGTCCGCCGATATAATTGATCTGGATGAGGCCCTTGCCGGACGGCATTGACGCGGTCGATGAATTTCTCGAAGCCGCGCGCGTAAGTCGTCTTCTCCGCGAAGGCCGAGACGGCGCGCAGCGTGACTTCCTGGGCGAAGCTCGCGGTGCTCAGCAGCGCGGTTGCGATCACCCCAAGCGCGATCTTCTTGTACATGACGTGCTCCCCTGCCGGCGCAAAGCCGGTCGTTTGTCTGATTGCTGGCGATATAGTCATATGCGCGATTATCACTGTCAAACGAGGCGTATGGCGTGAGCAATCCTTCGACTGTTGCGGCGGCTTTGGCCAAAGATCTGGCGGCGCTTGGCGCGCGGCGCTGCTTTGGCCTGCTCGGCACCGCCAATTTCAAGATTTCGCATGCGCTCGTCGAGAACGGCGTCGAGCTGATATCGGCGCGCCATGAAGGCGGCGCCTCGGCGATGGCCGATGCCTATGCCAAGGCGACCGGCGAGCTGACGCTGGTGAGCGTGCATTCCGGGCCCGGCCTCACCAATGCGATCACCGGCATTGGCGAGGCGGCGAAGAGCCGCACGCCGCTGCTGGTGCTCGCCGGCGACGTGCCGCGCGGCCATGTGAAGAACAATTTCTATTTCGAGCAGGCCGAGATGGTGCGCTCGGTCGGCGCGGTGTCCGAGCGGCTGCACACGCCGCAATCGGCCCGCGCCGATCTGTTGCGCGCGGTGACGGCGGCGATGCACGGGCGGCAGACCGTGGTGCTCAGCATGCCGCTCGATGTGCAGAACGCACCGGCGGTGGAGAGCAATGCGCCGGCCGAACTGCCGCCGAAACCGGGGCGGCTTTATCCGGAGCCTGCAGCGGTGGAGCGGCTGGCCGAGGCGATCAAGCGGGCGGAGCGGCCGCTCGATTCTCGCCGGGCGCGGCGCAGTGCTGTCCGGACGCGGAGGATGCGTTGATCGCGCTCGCCGAGCGCAGCGGCGCGCTGCTGGCGACATCGGTGTGCGGCCATGGGCTGTTCGCGGACAATCCGTGGTCGCTCGGCATTTGCGGCGGCTTCTCATCGCCAGCGGGAGATGAACTGATCGCCGAAAGCGATCTCATTGTCGGCTTTGGCGTGAGCTTCACGCAGTGGACCACCAAGCGCGGCAAGCTGATCGCGGAGGATGCCGTCGTCGCGCAGATCGATATCGAGCCGACCCGGCTCGGTTACCAGACCGAGGTGCAGCACGCCGTGCTTGGCGACGCCAGGGTGACGGCGGAGGCCTTGCTCGGCGCGCTCAAGGGCAAACAGGCCGGACGCCGCAGCGACCGACATGCGCGAGCGCATCCGTGCCGGCGACAATCATCACTATCCGCATCCCGACACGTCGAGCCGCGAGTTCATCGACCCGCGCGTGCTGAGCAAGGCGGTCGACGAAATCCTTCCGAAGGATCGCGTCGTCGCGTCGAACTCAGGCCATTTCTGCGGCTGGGTGCCGCGTTATCTGCGGGTGCCGAACGCCAAGGCGTCGTGCCTGAGCCATTCGTTTCAGTCGGTCGGGCTCGGCCTGCCCTGCGCGATCGGGCTTGCGCTCGCCAATCCCGGCAAGCTCGCCGTGCTCGGCGCGGGCGACGGCGGCTTCCTGATGTCGATCGCCGATTTCGAGACCGCGATCCGGCTTGGGCTTCGCATGTGCATCCTCATCTATAACGACAGCTCATACGCCGCCGAGGTGCACTACTACCGCCGCCAGAACCTCTCGATCGATATCGTGCAATTTCCCGAGACCGACTTCGCCGCGCTGGCGCGCGGCTTCGGCGCCCGCGCCGCGACGGTGCGCACGCTCGACGACCTTGCGCCGGTGAAAGAATGGGTGGCGGAGGGCTGCCCGGGCGTGTTCCTGATCGACGGCAAGATCGACCGCGAGCTCGAGGCCGACTGGCACGCCGAGCATTTTCCGAGCTGATCAGTAGCGGATCTTGTCCGGCTTCTTGATCCACTCCTCGAAGGCACGCTGCATGTCCGGATGGCTGAGCTTCGCGCCAGGGATCTTGCGGGCTTCGGGCTTGAGCGGAATCTCGTCGTAGATGAAGGCGTCGTCGAAGCCGGCGACGGCCGCCTCCTCGCGCGTGTTGGCGTAGTACATGCGCCGCAGCCGCGCCCAGTAGATCGCGCCGAGGCACATCGGGCACGGCTCGCAGCTCGTGTAGATGTCGCAATCGGTCAGCACCCATGTGCCGAGCTTTTTGCAGGCCGCGCGGATGGCCGTGATCTCGGCATGGGCGGTCGGATCGTTGGTCGAGGTGACCTCGTTCCAGCCTTCGGCGATCACTTCGCCATTGCGCACGATCACCGCACCGAACGGGCCGCCTTTGTTGGAGCGCATCATCTCAAGCGCCAGCTTGGCGGCGCGGCCCATATGGATGTCGTCGGTCATTGTGCTCCTGCACGGATCGCGTCGAGCGCCATAAGGATACGCTCCGGCGTGGCGGGCGCGTCGAGCCTGATCTCGGCGCCTTTTGGCCCGGCAGCCGCAATCGCGTCGCGGATCGCCAGAAAGACCGAAATCGCCAGCATCAGCGGCGGCTCGCCGACGGCCTTGGAACGGAACACGGTTTCCTCGCGGTTCGGCATATCCGCCAGAATGCGCGCGTTGAAGATTGGCGGCACGTCGCGGCTGCCGGGGATCTTGTAGGTCGAGGGCCCGTGGGTGCGCAGCGTGCCGTCCTTGTCCCACCACAGCTCCTCGCTGGTGAGCCAGCCCATGCCCTGCACGAACGCGCCCTCGATCTGGCCGAGGTCGATCGCCGGATTGAGCGACTTGCCGCAGTCCTCCAGCAGCTCGACGCGCAGCACGCGCATCTCGCCGGTCAGCGTGTCGATCGCGACCTCGGCGCCGCGCATAGCCATAGACGAAGTAATAGAACGGCCGGCCCTGCAGCGTGTCGAAATTCCAGTGGATCTTCGGCGTGCTGTAATAGCCGCTCTGCGAAAGCGCGACGCGCTTCTCCCAGCACAGATGCGAAAGCTCCTTGAAGGAGACGCTCTTGTTGCCGGCATAGATGCGATTGCCGGAGAACACGATGTCGTCCTTCGGCACATCGAAATGCTCGGCGGCGACAGCGATCATGCGCGTCTTGATCTGCGTCGCGGCGTTGAGCGCGGCCATGCCGTTGAGATCGGAGCCTGACGACGCCGCGGTCGGCGAGGTGTTCGGCACCTTGCCGGTCGAGGTCGCGGTGACGCGGATGCAGTCGATGTCGATCTGAAAGACTTCGGCGACCACCTGCGCGACCTTGATGAACAGGCCCTGCCCCATCTCGGTGCCGCCGTGGTTCAGCGTCACGCTGCCGTCGGTATAGACATGCACCAGCGCGCCGGCCTGATTGAGCGCGGGGCGGTTGAACGAGATGCCGAACTTCACCGGCATGGTGGCGAGGCCTTTCTTCACCACCGGGCTCTTGGCGTTGAACGCATCCACGTCACGCCGCCATGCGGCGAGATCGACCGAGCGCTCGAAGTCGTCGAGCAGCGGCTCGAGGATATTGTCCTCGACAGTCATGCCGTAGGGCGTGACGTTGCGCGGCGCTGCGCCGTAGAAATTCCGTTCCCGCACCGTTTCCAGCGGCAGCGTCCGATGCCGCGCGATGATGTCGAGGATGGTCTCGATCGCGATCATCCCCTGCGGCCCGCCATAGCCGCGGAAGGCGGTGTTCGACACCGTGTTGGTCTTGCACGGCAGGCCGCGGAAACGCAGCACCGGAATCCAGTAGCAATTGTCGGCAGTGGCACAGTGCGCGGGTGAGCACCGCCGGCGTATGGTCGGCGACATGGCCGCCATTGGCAGCGAGCAGAAGATCGAGCGCGAGCAGGCGGCCGTCATCGTCGAAGCCGACCTCGTAGCGGATGTAGAACGGATGGCGCTTGCCGGTGGCGCGCATGTCGTCGTCGCGCGGCAGCCGCAGCTTCACCGGCCGCCGCGCCTTGTGCGCCAGCACCGCGGCAAGGCCGGCGATGATGGTCGCCTGGCTCTCCTTGCCGCCGAACGCGCCGCCCATGCGCCGCACCTCGGCGGTCACCGCGTTGAACGGCACGCCGAGCAGATGCGCGACGCCGTGCTGCACCTCGGTCGGATGCTGGGTCGAGCTGTGGACGTGCATGGTGCCGTCCTCGCCCGGCGTCGCCACCGCGATCTGGCCTTCGAGATAGAAGTGATCCTGCCCGCCGGCGTGCAGTTCGCCGGACAGCCGATGCGGCGCGGCTTTGAGCGTTGCGGCAAGGTCGCCACGCTCCATGATCTGCGGCGGCGAAACGTAGCTCTCGCTTCGCCATCGCATCTTCGACGGTGAGAATGGCCGGCAGCGGCTCGTAGTCGATCTTCACCAGCTTTGCAGCGGCGCGCGCCTGGTCGAGCGTCTGCGCGGCGATTGCGACGACCGGCTGGCCTTCATGCTCGACCAGATCGACCGGCAGCAGCGGCTCGTTGGTCTTGATCGGCGCGATGTCGTTGAGGCCGGGGATGTCGGCGGCGGTGATGACCGCGGCGACGCCCGGCGCCCTCAGCGCCGCTGAAACGTCGATGCTCTTGATGCGGGCATGGGCATGCGGGCTGAGCACCAGCGCGGCTTCCAGCGTGCCCGGCACCGCCGGTACATCGTCGAGATAGAGCGCGCTGCCGGTGACATGGCCGACCGCACTGTCGTGCTTGATCGAGGTGTGGATGCCGCCACGGATGCGGGCCAGAGGCGCGCTCATAGGGCCTCCAGCCTGACGGCGTCACTGGTCGTTTCGATCTGCAGGCGGCGGACGAGACCGGCGGCGGCGCGCAGGCGATAGGCGGCAGTGCCGCGGAAATCGGTGAGCGGCTGGAAGTCCTTCGCGATCGCGTCATCGATCTTCGCCAGCGTGGCAGGCGTCCACGGCTTGCCGATGAGAGCCTGCTCGACATTGGTTGCGCGCTTGGTGGTGGCGGCCATGCCGCCATAGACGGCGCGGAGCGATGCGACCTTGCCGCCCTCAACCTTGAGGGCGAATGCCGCGACCAATGTCGAGATGTCCTGGTCGAACCGCTTCGACAGCTTGTAGGCCGTGAATTGAGTGCCGTCGCTCGGCAGCGGAATGCGGATCGAGGCGATCACCTCGTCAGGCTTGAGCGCGGTCTTGCGATAGCCGGTGATGAACTGCTCGACCGGCAGCGTCCGCTTTCCTGCCCGCGAGGCCAGCGTGACTTCGGCGCCAAGCGCCAACAGGCACGGCGGCGAGTCGCCGATCGGCGACGCCGTCTGCAGGTTGCCGGCGAAGGTGCCGAGATTGCGGATCTGGCGTGAGCCGATGCGGCGTATCAACGCGGCGAACGATGGAAAATGCTGCTCGATCAGCTGCAGCGCCATCGTGTAGGTGGCGGCCCCGCCGATCTCCAGCGCGCCGTCCTTCACGGCCACGCTGCACATATCCTCCACCGCGCCGGTCAGGATCACCTTCGGAAACTGCTCGCGGTCCTTGCTGGCCTTGAGACCGAGGTCGGTGCCGCCGGCGATCAAGACAGCGTCCGGATGCTCCGCTCGCAGCTTCACCAGTTCATCGAGACTGCGCGGCATCCACACGGTCTGCCCCGCACAACGATAGTCACCGTTGCTCGGCACATCGCGCACCGTTTCGGCGCGCGGCCTTGCTGCCGCCGCCGCATGCGCCGCGGCGACAATCGCCTTGTATCCGGTGCAGCGGCACAGGTTTCCGGCCAGCGCGTCGTGGATGCGCTCGGTCTCCGCCGGCTCGCCGCCCTGCTGGAAGGCGTACAGCGCCATCACAAAGCCCGGCGTGCAGAAGCCGCACTGCGTGCCGTCGGTGTCGACCAGCGCCTGCTGCACCGGATGCAGCTCGCCGTTCGATGCCAGGCCTTCGACGGTCGTCACCGATGCGCCGTCGAGTTGCGGCAACAGCATCAGGCAGGAATTCACCGCCTCGTATTGCATCTTGCCGTCGCGTGGCCGCGCCACGACGATTGTACAGGCGCCGCAATCGCCTTCGGCGCAGCCTTCCTTGGTGCCGGTCAGCCGCGCGTGGCCGCGCAAATAATCCAGAACGGTGGTGGACGGCGGGATGCCTTGTTCGGCGCGCAATTCGCCATTGAGCAGGAAATGCACCGGCATCGGACGATTAGCCCGCAGCGCTCATCGAGGAGCGGAAGGCCCAGCGCGTGAAATAGACCTCGACATAGGCGAACACAGCATACATCGCGATGCCTTCGACCGCGAGCAGCAGCAACGCGGCGAATACCAGCGGAACCTGGAAGTTCGAGCCGGCCAGCGCGATCAGATAGCCAAGCCCGGCATTGGCGCCGACCGTCTCCGACACGATGGTGCCGACAAAGGCCAGCGTGATCGCCACCTTCAGCGAGCCGAACAGGTAAGGCTGCGTGCGCGGAATGCCGACCTTGCGCATGATGTCGAGCTTGCTGGCGCCGAGCGCGCGCAGCACGTCTTCGAGCTCCGGCTCCATGGTGGCGAGGCCGGTGGCAATGTTCACGACGATCGGGAAAAACGAGATCAGGAACGCGGTGAGGATCGCCGGCACCTCGCCGATGCCGAACCACATGATCAGGATCGGCACCACCGCGACTTTCGGGATGGTGTTGAAGCCGATCATCACCGGATAAAGCCCGCGATAGATGGTGCGCGACCAGCCGACGACCAGCCCGAGCAGGATGCCGAATGCGACCGCGATGGCGAAGCCCGCCATGGTGGTCCACAGCGTCACGTAGGAGTGGCGCAGCAACGCGTAGCGGTGCACCCACATCTGCTCGAACGCGGCGGACGGCGGCGGCAGGATGAACGGATCAACCTTGAACAAACGGCATGCGGCCTCCCAGATCACGAAAATCGCGATCGTGAACAGCCAGGGCGACAGGCGTTCCAGTGTGGAGGTCATGCCTTGCGGACCTCGGCAATCTTGTTGCGCAATTCGTGCACGATGTCGGTGAAGCGCTGGTCGTAACAGATGTCGAGCTCGCGCGGCCGCGGAAATTCTATCTCTTTGGTCAGCACGATCCGTCCGGGCCGCGCGCTCATGACGTGGATGCGATCCGCAAGGAACGCTGCTTCACGCAGATCGTGCGTCACCAGGATGACGGTGAAGCGCAGCTTCTCCCAGAGGTCGCGCAGCACGCACCACAACTCCTCGCGGGTGAAGGCATCGAGCGCGGCGAACGGCTCGTCGAGCATCAACAGCGCCGGCTGGTGAATGAGGGCACGGCACAGCGAAGCGCGCTGCTGCATGCCGCCCGACAATTCCCAGGGATAGCGATCTTCAAAACCGGACAGGCCGACCGTCGCCAGCAAGGCGCGGCCGCGCTCGCGGTATTCCTCTTTCCTGGAGCGGAACTGGCTGCGATGCGGCTCGACGATCTCGAGCGGCAGCAGGATGTTCTCGAGCACTTTCCGCCACGGCAGCAGATGCGGGCTCTGGAACGCCATGCCGGCGATCTTTACCGGCCCTCGCACCTTGTCGCCGAAGATGGTGATGCCGCCACTGTCCGGCCGCACCAGGCCGGTCGCGAGCTTCATCAATGATGACTTGCCGCAGCCGGACGGGCCGACCACCGCCGCGAACTCGCCCTTCTCGACATGCAGCGTCGTGCCGCGCAGCGCCAGCACGTCGCCCGACGCGCCTCTATAAGTCAGCGTGACGTCGTCGATATCGATGGAGGGATTCATGAAACGTCACGCAACAGACCGCCCTCCGCGGGAGCAGAGGGCGGCGCTGCGTGTCTAGATCTTCCGCTCCGCAGGCGGGCGGGAGATATTCGCTGGTGAAGATATCCGGCCGCCTTCGGCTTGTTCTTGAAGTCGTAGGTGACGGCGATCTGCTCGATCGACTTCTCGAGCCGCGCCATGTCGACGCCGCCGAAGCCGTTCTGCTTGACCCACGGCGTGACGAAGTTGTCCTTGAGCGACATCTTCAGGCGCGCGAGCTCGACCTTCTCGTCGCCGGTCTCGTTGCGCTTCATCACCGATTTGATGGCGCTGTCCGGGTCCTTCACGGTGTCCTGCAGGCCCTTGATGGTGGCGCGCACGAAGCCGGCCACCACCTTCGGGTTGGCCTTGGCGAATTCCGGATTGACCATGATGGCGTTGCCGTAGAGCACGAGGCCGTGGTCGGCCATCATCATGGTGGAGATCTCGTCGTCCTTGAGGCCCTTCTGCATCAGGTTGAAGTGCATCGAGAACGAGAAGCCGGTGATGGCATCGACCTTGCCGTCGGCGAGCATCGGCTCGCGCACCGGGAAGCCGATCGCCTCGATCTTCACCTTCGAAGTCCTCGATCTTGTTTTCCTTCACGAAGGCCTTCCACTGCGCGAAGGCGCCATCCGGCGGCGGCGCGCCGAGCACCTTGCCCTCGAGGTCCTTCGGCTTGCTGATGCCGGACTTCTTCAGCGTGGCAATGGCGAAGGCCGGACGGTCGTACATCATCAGCACGGCCTGGACCTTCTTGTCCGGGTTCTGGTCCTGGAATTTCACCAGCGAATTGATGTCGAAGAAGCCGATCGGATAGGTGCCGGCGGCGACGCGCGCGATGCCCGCGACCGAGCCGGGGCCGCTGTCGATCGTCACATTGAGGCCTTCGGCCTTGTAGTAGCCCTTGTCGATCGCGACGAAGTACGGCGCGGCCGGGCCTTCGAATTTCCAGTCCAGCGCAAACTTCAGGTCAGTCTGCGCGAGTGCCGGTGACGCGAGCGCGACGCCCGCAGCGGCGAGAACTCCAGCAACCCAAAAACGATTCATCTCAACTCTCCCCTTTGCCGGAGCAGCCGGCATGTTGCTGCGTCTGCAGCAAGCTGCATGCCAGCGCCCGTTTTGGCGGCATGCCTCTTTATTGCACGAGCGCAGCGGCCGGCTTGCTCGAATGTTGGGCTCATGTTGCCTATTCGCGCGGCGCGAAGCCAGAGCGATGCAGCACTAGCTGCCGCGATAGGTCGAATATCCCCAAGGGGTCAGAAGCAGGGGCACGTGGTAGTGGCCTTCGGGTTCCGCGACAGAAAACCGCAGGGGAATCGTGTCCAGAAACGGCGGATCGGCGAGCTTGATGTCTTTTGTCGCGAAATAGGGCCCGACCGAGAAGCGCAGTTCGTAGGCGGCAATCGGGACCGGCTGATCGGCCAGCAGCGGCTTGTCGGTTCGGCCGTCGGAGTTGGTCACCGCCTTGGCCAGGACAACCGGCGGACCGGACCGCGGCACGGTGAGAAGCTCAACGGCTATGCCCTGCGCGGGGCGGCCGGAATGGACGTCCAGCACATGGGTGGAAAGCCGTCCGTTCACCTTGAGCCGGTCGGTTGCGCCGACGCGCTGATCGAGCCGCAGCGCGGCGATGCGCAGCACTTCGGTGAGAGCCGCCTTTTCTTCGGCGGCGGCATCATTGCCAAGCCGGCGGTCGAATTCGCGCAGAATGGAATCGCGGCCGTGACGCCGCACGCAGACGATGAACGGGATGCCGAATTTCTGGCGGTACTCCTCGTTCATTTTGTGGAAGCGCGCATATTCGTCTTCCGATAGCTGATCGAGGCCGGCGCTGGACTGTTCGGCTTTCGAGTCTGCGGTGAGCGTCCCGGCCCGCGCGGCTTTGCCGGCCAGATCGGGATGCGCCTGCAGCAATCTGACCTGCTCGTCGCGCGATTGGCCGCGCGCCGCACCTTCCATGGCCTCGTAGAGCGCGCCAAGCGACGCGAATGGCCGCTTCGCGTAGACGGCGCGCGCAAGGCCCGGCGTGTGCTCGAAAATATCGCCGAGCGCGCGGACGAAATCGTCCTCACTGCCGGCATTGAGCTTGTCGAGCGCGATCTTGTCCATGCGTCAGGCCGGATGGGTCTTGTGCCAGTGCCGCGCGATGTCGGCGCGCGTCGCCACCCAGACCTTATCGTGTTTGGCGATGTGGTCGAAGAACTTCAGCAGGCCCATCATGCGTCCGGGGCGGCCGGCAAGGCGGCAATGCAGGCCGACCGACATCATCTTCGGCGCGCTCGGCGCCTTCCCGGTAGAGCACATCGAAGCTGTCGCGCAGATAAATGAAAAACTCCTCGCCATTGGCGAAGCCCTGCGCATTGGTGAAGCGCATGTCATTGGCATCGAGACTGTAGGGCACGATCAGGTGCGCGCCTTTCGATCCGCGCACCTAGTAAGGCAGATCGTCTGCGTAAGAGTCCGACGAATAGAGGAAGCTGCCCTCCTCCATCACCAGCTTGAGCGTGTTCGTCGAGGTGCGGCCGGTGTACCAGCCTTGCGGCGCGCTGCCGGTCGCTTCGCGATGGATGCGGATCGCCTCGCGCAAATCCGCGCGCTCCTTGTCCTCCGGCATGTCGCGATAGTCGATCCATTTCAGGCCGTGGCTGGCGATCTCCCAGTTGGCCTCCTTCATCGCCGCGACCTGCTCGGGACTGCGCGCCAGCGCGCTCGCCACGCCGAACACCGTCACCGGCAACTTGCGCGCGGTGAATTCAGCCGCCACAGCCGCCAGAAGCCGGCGCGCGAGCCGTATTCGTACATGAACTCGACATTCATGTGCCGCATGCCGGGCCACGGCACCGCGCCGAGCACATCGGAGAGAAATGCTTCCGACTCCTTGTCGCCATGCAGGATGTTGCGCTCGCCGCCCTCCTCGTAATTGACGACGAACTGCACCGCGACGCGCGCGCCGCCCGGCCATTTCGGATCCGGAGGATTGCGGCCGTAGCCGCGAAGGTCGCGTGGATAATCGCTCACTTTGCCGGCGCTCCCGCCGCGATCCAGGCGGCAAGAACTTGCCGCTCGACAGCAGTCATTTCGGTCACGTTGCCCGGCGGCATGGCATCGGAGCGCACCGCCTGCAGCGAAATCAGCGGCGCGTGGCGCGCGATGATCTCGGCGCCATCAAGCCGCACGCCTTTCGGCGCCTCGACGATGCCGGTCCATACCGGATCGGCCGCATGGCACATGCTGCATCTGTTCGTCACGATTTCGATTGCCTGCGCGGCGGCGACCTGGGTCGGGCGGCGGCGCAGATGATGTGCCGGAGAACCGCGGGCCGAGCGACATCAGCCACGCAATAACAATGACGCAGATCGCGACCAGCGCCCAGGTCCACCACGGGCTCTCCTTGCCCTGATGCCGCTCATTGAAGAAGTGGCGGATCAGCGGCCCCATCAGCAGCACGATCGCGACCATGATCCAGTTGTATTTGGTCGCAAAGAACAGCGGGTAATGGTTCGAGATCATCAGGAAGATGACCGGCAGCGTCAGGTAATTGTTGTGGATCGAGCGCGTCTTGCCTTCATCGCCGAGGCGGGCCTCGGGCTCCCGGCCTGCGAGCAAAGCCTCGACGATCTTTTTCTGGTTCGGGATGATGACCACAAAGACGTTGGCCACCATGATGGTGCCGATGATCGCGCCGATCTGGGTGAAGGCGCCGCGGCCGCTGAAAACATGGGTGAAGGCGTAGGTCAGCCCGACCAGAAACACGAAGCCGAGCAGCGAGAGCAGAAGCTCGTGCTTCGCCAGCGGCGAACGGCACGCCAGCTCATAAAGGCCCCAGGCGGCTGCAAGACTTAAGAACGCGATCAGCGCCGCCATCGGCGCGCTCATCTCGAGCACGTTCTTGTCGATCAGGTAGAGCTCGGCGCTGAGGTAATAGACGACGACAAGCAGCGCGAAGCCCGACAGCCAGGTCGCATAGGCCTCCCATTTGAACCAGGTCAGTTCATCCGGAAGCTTCGACGGCGCCACCAGGAATTTGACGATCTGGTAGAAGCCGCCGCCATGGACCTGCCACGCCTCCCCTTTGACGCCGGGGCCATGCGCCGCGGTGGGCTTGAGGCTCAGGTCGAGGTGGATGAAGTAGAATGAACTGCCGATCCATGCCATCCCGGCTATGACGTGAAGCCAGCGCAAGAGTGCGCTAAGCAGTTCAAGCAAAACGACGTCCATAAACCTGAGCTTTCCTCGGCCGTGCGACGATCATGACAGATAGGCCCGTTGCTTCAAGTGCGGCAAGCCAGCTCGGCGAGCGCGTCATTACGCTGGCTGACAAGCTCGCCGCGTTCTCGGAGACGCCGGACGGATTGACCTGCACATTCTTCACGCCGGCGCATCGCGCCGCTGCGGCAGAACTTCAGAAATGGATGAAGGAGGCCGGCCTCGATACGCGCATCGATGGCGTCGGCAATGTGACCGGCCGGCTTGCGTCGCGGCGGCCCGGCGCGAAGACATTCATCATCGCCTCGCACTACGACACGGTGCGCAACGCCGGGAAATATGACGGGCGGCTCGGCATTTTGACCGGGCTCGTCGCGATCGAGCAGATCGTCAAGAAGGGCGAAGGCCTGCCCTTCCATCTCGAGCTGATCGCGTTCTCCGAGGAAGAAGGCGTTCGCTTCTCGGCGCCTTACATCGGTTCGCGCGCGATTGCTGGGTCGTTCGACCGCGAGCTGCTGGCACGAAAGGATGCGGCCGGCATCCAGCTGGTCGATGTTCTCGCCGAGGCCGGATTCAATCCGGCGCAGATCGAAAGCCTGGCGCGGCGGCCGCAAGATCTCGCCGGCTATATCGAGCTGCACATCGAGCAGGGCCCGGTGCTGCTGACTGAGAATCTCGCCCTCGGCATCGTCACCGGCATCGCCGCCACGTTCCGCTTCGAGATCAGCGTCACCGGCGCGGCGGGCCATGCCGGCACGACGCCGATGAATATGCGCCGCGACGCCGGCGCGGCCGTCGCCGAAATGATTCTTTATGTCGAGCGGCGCTGTTCGCAGACAGCCGGGCACGGTCGGCACCGTCGGCCGGATCGGCGTACCGGGCGGCGCGATCAATGTGATCCCCGGCCGCTGCGACTTCACGCTCGATGTGCGCGCCGGCGACGATGCGACGCTCGCCGCAATGGTCGCCGACATCCGCGCCGAGTTCGATGCAATCGCCAAGCGGCGCAAGGTGGAGATCTCAATCACCGAAACGCACCGCCATGAAGCGGTGCCCTGCTCGCCCCACATTCAGCAGCAGCTCGCGCAGGCCATCGAGCGCGCCGGCATCAAGCCGCGCTATCTGCCGAGCGGCGCCGGCCACGATGCCGGCATCCTCGCGCCAATCACCGACAGCGGGATGATGTTCGTGCGTTGCGGCAATGGCGGTGTCAGTCACTCGCCGCTGGAGACCGTCACGGCCGAGGATGTGGACGTCGCGACGCGCGTCCTGATCGACATGGTCGAGAACTTCCGGCCGCGCGCCTAGGCAAGCTCGAAGCGGATATCCTGCGCGCCTTTTTGCAGGGTCGAGCGGCCAAGCTCGGCCAGCTTGTCGAGATTTTCGGTGATGGTCAGGAAGTGGTTGCCGGAGAGCTGCCCCGCCTTGCTGGCGAAGCGCACCGGGCCGTAGGCGACCAGAATTTCCGTCTCGCTGACGCCGCCCGGATAGAGGATGAACTGGCCGGGCGCCGGATAGCTGGTGTTGTTCTCATAGCCGAGCCCGAAATTGTAATCGCCGAGCGGGATCCAGCAGGCCTCGCCGCTCCAGCGCACATGGATGATGCGCTCCTTGTACGGCAGCAGCGACTTGAACTTGGCGCAGGTCTTCGGCGCCAGCTCCTCTTCCATGCGGGCGTTGAACTGATAGGGGCCGGCGGTGATGCGCAATTGCGTGGGCATGATCTCGTCACAATGGTGTGTGTTCACTGCACCATACCGCCCATCATGTGATGGGGGAATGCCTGCCCGGCCCTCTCTCGGTTGACTGATCGGCGAGGCCGCGCCACGAGATGCAGCCCATCTCGATCGAACCTTCATGGCTTCTCCCAATAAAACCGCCACCGGATTGCAAAATCCCTTCCTGCTGCTCGCTTTGGCGTCGCTGTTCTGGTCCGGCAATCACATAATCGGCCGCGCCATCGCTGGGCACGTGCCGCCGGTCGGCATATCGGTGGCGCGCTGGCTCATTCCGGCCCTGGTGCTGACGCCGTTCCTGTGGCCACAGCTAAAGCGCGACTGGCCGGCGATGCGCGCCAACTGGCGGATCCTGCTCTGGCTCGGCCTCGTTGGCGGCGCGCTGTTCACGGCGCTGCAATATGTCGGCCTGCAATACACCACCGCGCTGAACGTCTCGGTGCTCAATTCGCTGGTGCCGGTGCTCATCATTGCCGCCAGCGGCATCATGTTTCGCGAGCGCGTCACGCTGATGCAGCTCGGCGGCATCGTCCTTTCATCGATCGGCGTGCTGGTGATCCTCGCGCAGGGAACGCTCGACACCTTGCGCCAACTCTCCTTCAACTGGGGCGACCTCATCATCCTGTTCAACATGGCGATGTTCGCGATTTACGCGGCAAGCCTGCGGCTGCGACCCGCCATGCATTGGCTCAGCTTCATGCTGGTGCTCGCGGTCATTTCGGTGATTGCGACCTTCCCGTTCTGGATCTGGGAGATGGCGAACGGCATCGTGTTCCAGCCGACATTATTGACGGTGGGCGCGGTGATCTACGTCTCGATCTTTCCGAGCATCCTCGCCTATGCCGCGTGGAATCGCGGCGTCGAGCTGATCGGCGCCAACCGCTCCGGCCCGTTCCTGCATCTTATTCCGATCTACACGGCGATCGCTGGCGCATTCCTGCTCGGCGAGGTGCCGAGAGCGCATCATGTGATCGGCTTCGCCCTCATTCTCGCCGGTGTTTGGCTGGCATCAGTGAAACCGGCGCCCGCCAGCGCGTAGCGCTATTGCCGCGTTGCGCTATGCGGCAGCAGGAACGGCATGCCGGGCGGCGGGGTCTGGTTGACCATGTTGCCGACCCGGAACACCTCGCTCACCAATTGATCGTTGATCGTCTCGGCCGGCGTGCCTTGCGCAACAAGTCGCCCGCGATCGAGCACCAGGACGCGGCCGGCCAGCAGCGCTGCGAGGTTGAGATCGTGCAGCGTCACCACAATCGTGGTGCCGGCGGCAACGCAAGTTCTCACCACCGCGAGCAGATCGAGCTGATGACAGATGTCGAGGCTGGCAGTCGGCTCATCGAGCAACAGAATGCCGGGACCGTGACGGCGCTCACCGCAGCGCAGCTGAACCAGCACGCGCGCGAAATGCACGCGCTGCTGCTCGCCGCCGGACAAGGTGCCGATGATGCGCCCGCCGAAATCCGCGAGATCGACCTCGGCCAGCGCCTGCTCGACCATCGAATCCAGCGCAGCGGCCGCTGTCGTCGCCGGCGCCCATCTGCACGACTTCGGCGACTGAAAACGGGAACGCAACATTGATGTGCTGCGCCAGCAACGCCCGGCGCTGCGACAGCTCACGCGAGCGGTAAGAACGTGGCTCGCGCCCGAACACAGAGACGCGCCCCTGGCTCGGCGCGAGCTCGCCCGACAGCGCGCGCAGCAAAGTGGATTTGCCAGCGCCATTCGGGCCAAGCAGGGCGACACTCTCCCCCTGCCCGATCGCAAACGAGACGCTGTCGACCAGCGCCTTGCGCCCGGCATGAACGGATACAGCGTGCGCTTCGAGGACAGTGCTCATAGCCCCACCAGCGAGCGTTGCCGCAACAGGATGCCGAGAAAGAACGGCGCGCCCACCAGCGCGCAGAGAATTCCGATCGGCACTTCGGCGGGAGCCGCGAGCGTTCGCGCGAAGGTGTCGGCGATCAGCAGCATGACCGCGCCGGCCAGGGCCGAGGCTGGCAACAGCGCGCCATGCCGCGGGCCGATGATAAGGCGGAGAAGATGCGGCACCACAATGCCGACGAAGCCGACCACGCCGGCGAAGGCGACGGCGGCGCCGGTCATGGCCGAGACCAGCACGATGGCGATGCGCTTGAGGCGTTCCACCTCGATGCCCATGTGGAAGGCTTCCGCTTCGCCGAGCACCAGCAGATCGAGACCGCGCGCGATGAACGGGATTGCGGCGGCCATCGCCAGCACGAACGGCGACAACACCAGCACCTTGTCCCAGGTCGCGCCGCCGAGCGAACCCAGCAGCCAGAACGTCACGTCGCGCAGCTGCCGGTCGTCGGCGATGAACACCAGCATGCCGATGCCGGCATTCGCCAGCGCGGCGATGGCGATGCCGCCAAGCAGGAAGATCGCAATCGATGTGCGGTTATCGCGCGTGGCGATGCGATGCAGGAGCAGCGTGGTGACGAGCGCGCCGGCGAAGGCCGCAACTGGCAGCGCCTGAAACGGCAGCACGATCTTGCTGGAAGCGAGCAAGCGGTCGCCGATTACAATGACGGTAGCAGCCGCCAGCGCGCCGCCGCTCGATACGCCGACCAGCGCCGGATCGGCCAGCGGATTGCGGAACAGGCCCTGCATGATCGCGCCGCTGACGGCGAGCAGCGCGCCGATGATGATCGCCATGGCAATGCGCGGCAGCCGCACCGACCACAGGACGAGCTGATCGCGGGCAATGAGCGACGCGTCGTCGCCGCCGGACGTGACCCCCAGCGCAGCGGGCAGCCGCGACAGCGGAATACCGGCGGCGCCGATCGCGGCCGCGACGATTGCAGCGGCCACCAGCAACACCAGCACCAGAAGGATGATCGTCAGACTGCCTTGCGTCGAGCGCGCCCATGATGGCGAGGCGCGGCCCGGCGCGGCATTGCTCTCTAACCCGGACATGTCTTGGCAGCCGGCTCGTGAACGCTCCCAGCAAGCTCTGGATAGAGCTTCAGCGTCAAGTCGCGGGCCGCCCGCGCGGTGCGCGGGCCGAAGCCGAGCAGATAGAGCCCATCCATCGCGATCAAGCTGCTCTTTGCCGCCGCCGGCGTCGCGCTGAAGGCCGGCAACGCGAACAGCTCCTGCGCTGCGACCGGGTTTGGGCCGCCGCGCTCAATGGTGAGCACAATGTCGGGCCTGGCGGCGATGATGGCCTCGTCGGTGAGCGTCTTGTAGCCATCATAGTCCGTGACGGCGTTCACTGCGCCGGCCATTGCGACGATCCCATCAGCGGCGGTGTGGTTGCCGCTGACCATGGCCCGCCCGCCGACAATCGACAGCACAAACATCACCCGCTTTGGGCGGGCGACCTTGCTGCGCAACTTGCCAAGCTGCTCAAGGTCGGCACGGACCGCATCGCTGATGCAGCCGCCGCGCTCGCTCGCGCCGACCGCATTGGCTACCACACGCACCTTCTCGACGATGCCCTCTCCCGAAAACACATCGGGCACGATTGTGATCGGCACCTGCGCCGCTTTGAGTACCGCAATCGTCTCCCTTGGCCCGCTGCCTTCGCTCGCGAGGATGAGTGAAGGCCGCAAACCCAGCACACCTTCCGCGGAAAGCTGGCGCATGTAGCCGACATTCGGCTTCTCGTTCAGCGCGCGTTGCGGATACACGCTGGTGCTGTCGACACCGACGATGTTCTTGTCCGCGCCGAGCGCGTAAAGGATTTCGGTGACCGCGCCGCCGATCGAAACGATGCGGCTGGCATCACCGGCAAGCGCGGCCGAGCCGCTCAGCGCAAGCGTGGCTGACAGCAACAACGCAAGATATCGCACCATCATTTCGTAAGGATGAGTTTGTTCTGCGCCGTCACGCGCAGACGATAGATTTCGCTGCCATGCGCGATCACGATCTCGCGGCTGCCGTCGAACAACGCCTGACTGTCGATCCGGTTGTTCGCGATCACAACACTTCGCTCGTGCTTCGTTGCAGCAGCGTCCGCTTCGATCTTGTTTTTATCTTTGATTGGCGCGCCGCTCATTTCAGTTTCGAATTGCGTTCTGCGTGGGCGACAGTTTAGACCGGTTACAAGCTAGGTATTTCTTCATTGACCCTAGTAATACCCCGGCTATAGAAAAAGCAATGGCGCATCGCGCATGCGAGCGTCATCGCCAGCCAGCAAGCGACGCGTTCGCCAGCCAGCCCGCCAAAAAAACCAAAGAACAGGTTGGGGGTTATGATGCGTTCGCGAGTTCACGCGCTGTTGTTAGGAGTTTCGTCCATCGGTCTGTTTGCGAGCGGCGCGCTCGCGCAACAACAGCAGACCTCATTCACACTCGATCCGATCACCGTGCTCGCAACCAAGACGCCGGAATCGATTTGGGACTCGCTGTCGGCGACCAGCGCCGTCACGCAAGAAGACATCAATCGAATTCAGCCGCGGCGGGTCGAGGATATTCTGATCGGAATCCCCGGCGTCTGGTTTCAGCAACGCAGCGATTCGCCGGAATCCTCGATCAGCATCCGCGGCATGCAGAATTTCGGCCGCGTCGCCGTGCTGATCGACGGTGCGCGGCAGAACTTCCAGCGCACCGGCCATGGCGCCGACGGCACGTTCCTGATCGATCCGGAATTGCTTGCCGGTGTCGATGTAGTGCGCGGCCCGGTCGCCAACATCTATGGCTCGGGCGCGATCGGCGGTGTCGCCTCGTTCCGCACCAAGGATGTCGACGACATTCTCCGCCCAGGGCAGGCGTGGGGCACGCAGCTGCATGCCCTGTTCGGTTCCAATTCCGGCCAGGCGCTCGGCTCGGCCTTCGGCGCCGCCCGAATTGGGCCGAATGTCGATGTCGTTGTCGGGGGATCGGCGCGCACCAGCGACGATTACAAGGACGGCAACGGCAACACCGTGGTCAACTCGGGCTATGACCTGCAAAGCGGGCTGGCCAAGATTACGGTGCGTCCTGCCGACGGCCACCAGGTCAAGCTGACGGGAATTACGCAGAATTCCGACTTTCTGACCGGCCAGGCCAACTTCGCTGAATCGGTGTTCGATTCGAAGATTCGAAACGACATCGTCGCCGCTCGATGGACCTATGGGCGTCCGGACGACCGGGTGTTCAATTTCGACGCCAATGTTTACTGGACCAAGACCGAGACGGAGCAGACCAAGATCTCCGGCGCGCCTCCGCCGTTCGGCATCGGTGCGATCGGCGATACGCGCAACTTCACGGTCGATACGGTCGGCGCAGATATCAACAATACGTCCCGCTTCGATATCGGCCCGGTCCGCAATGCCCTCACCGTCGGCATCGACGGTTTCCAGGACAACGTGGACACCAACGGCTTCGGCGTGGTCTTCACTCCGTCGGGCAAACGCACAGTGACCGGCGGCTTCGCTCAGTGGAAGGCCAATTACTCCAGCTGGCTCGAAGTGATCGGTGGCCTGCGTTATGACCGATATGAGCTCGACGGCGGCGGCGTAACCACCGAAGGCGACCGTGTATCGCCAAAGATCACCGTCGGCATCACACCGTTGCCGGGCATCACCCCCTACGTGACTTACGCCGAGGGCTATCGCGCGCCGGCGGTGACGGAAACGCTGGTCTCGGGCATCCATCCGGTGATGTTCGCGCCGTTCCTGTTCCTGCCCAATCCCACACTTCAACCGGAGACCGGCAAGACCGCCGAAGCCGGTCTCAATCTCAAATACAACGACATCTTCTCGAAGGGCGATGCGTTCCGCGCCAAGCTCGCGGTCTTCCGCAACAATGTGGACGACTACATCGAGCAGATCGTCATACCGAACGGCTTCGTCGGCGCGGGCGGCATCCCCTGCGTCAATCCCAATCCGTTCCTGCCGATCTGTATCCAGTATCAAAACCTTCCGGGCGCGAAGCTCGACGGCGCCGAGTTCGAGGCGGTCTACGACGCCGGCCGCTGGTTCACGCAGATTGCGGCGAGCCATGTCCGCGGCCGCGAAGACGGCACCGACATCCCGCTTGGCACGGTTCCGCCCGACAAGGTGGCCGTCACCTTCGGCATGCGGTTCATCGACAACAAGCTGACCACGGCGGTGCGCTGGATTGGCGTTGGCGCGAAGAAAGCCAGCGACATTCCGGACCGCGATTTCGATGGCGTGCCCGATTTCACGCCCAGCAGCGGCTACGGCGTGGTCAATCTTTACGCCGGCTACGAATTCAATCGCGATGTGACCGTGAGCTTCGCGGTTGAGAACCTGTTCGACAAGCAATACGTGCCGTACCTCAACGCGGCGGCCAACACGACACTGCCCATGCCGGGCATCACCGTGAAGGGCGGCCTGCAAGTCCGCTTCGGTGACGACTTCTTCAAGAAAGGATAACGACGGAACGGACGCTAAAGCGTTAGGTTGAATCTGCGCAGCGGGCGTGGCGGGCTTCGAAGAAGAAGGGCCGCGCCCGCGGCGTCATTTGCGTTTTTGGCAAAGACAGGGAGTACAAAAATGTTCATCGCGATGAACCGCTTCAAGGTCAAAAAAGGGTCGGAAGAAGCCTTCGAAAAGGTGTGGTCGAGCCGCGAGTCCTATCTCGACCGCATGCCGGGCTTCGTCGAATTCCACCTGCTCAAGGGCCCGGAAGCCGAAGACCACACGCTCTATTCCTCGCACACCACCTGGCAGAGCAAGGCTGCCTTCGAGGGCTGGACCAAGTCGGAAGAATTCCGCAAGGCGCATGCGCGCGCCGGCAATGAGAGCACCGGGCCGCTTTATCTCGAGCATCCGAAGTTCGAAGGCTTTGAGGTCAGGCAGACGCTCGGCCGCAAGGGAGCCGCGGCATGACGGCGTCTGCCGCGCTGCGCAGCAAGGTCGCGGCCGATCCGGGCGTCGTGATGGAAAGCATCGCCAAGGAAACCGGCGCGACCGTGCGTGATGTCGCGGACGCGTTGCCCGAGGAGATGCGCCGTTTCGCGCCCGCCTCGGCATTCATCGAGGTGATGGGAGAAGTCGCCAAGTGGGGCGAGGTGACCGTCATCATCCACACCGATGACGGCGTGATGGAGTTCACCGGCCCCGTCCCGGAAGGGAAAGCGGCGCAGAACTACTACAACCTGTCCGGCCGCACCGGCTTTCATGGCCACCTGCGCTATGAGCGTTGCGCCGGGGTCGCATTCGTGGAACGGCCCTTCTTCGGGCGGCCTTCCGCCTCTATCCTGTTCTTCAATCCGGAAGGCGGCACGATGTTCAAGATCTTTGTCGGCCGCGACGAGAAGCGGGAATTGAAGAGCGATCAACTCGCGGCGTTTCGTGCATTGGCCGACCGGCTGTGCGCGCCAGTCACTGCAACGGTGTAAAGAAACATGCTCGCCACCCTACCCCGCGATCTCTCTCCCTGGACGATGTTCGTCAACGCCGACATCATCGTGCAGGCGGTGATGGTCGGGCTCGCCTTCGCGTCGCTGGTGACCTGGACGGTATGGCTCGCCAAAGGCATCGAGCTCCTGGCCGCCAAGCAATATGCCCACCGTGCGCTGCGGACGCTCATCGAAGCCGGCTCCCTGTCCGAGGCAGCTCGCGAGATTGCAAAGCGCGCGCCAAATGGCGCGCCGGCCCAGATGGTGCAGGTCGCGCTGTCGGAAGCCGAGCGCTCGGCTCAGTTGTCGTCAGCCGGCATCAAGGAGCGTGTGGCCACAGGCCTGTCGCGGATCGAGGTGCGGTCAGGCCGCGCGATGGCGCGCGGCACCGGGCTGCTCGCCACGATCGGGGCGACGGCGCCCTTCGTCGGCCTGTTCGGCACGGTCTGGGGCATCATGAATTCGTTCATCGGCATCAGCCAAGCACAGACCACCAACCTCGCAGTGGTGGCGCCCGGCATCGCCGAGGCTCTGCTGGCAACCGCGATCGGGCTGGTCGCTGCCATCCCTGCGGTCATCATCTACAACGTGTTTGCGCGCGCCATTGCCGGTTACCGCATGCTGCTCGGCGATGCGTCCGCTGCCGTAATGCAGCACCTCTCGCGCGACCTTGAGCGCGCTGAACGCGCCGAGACCCCGCAGCGCGCTCAGGCGCGCATCCGACCGGTGAACTAGATGGCCCTCACCATCCAGGGCGAGCGCGAGACGGAGATCGACGAGCTCTCCGAAATCAACGTCACGCCGTTCATCGACGTGATGCTGGTGCTGCTGATCATCTTCATGGTGGCCGCGCCGCTCTCGACCGTCGATATTGCGGTCGATCTTCCGGTCTCGAACGCGGTGCAGCAGCCGCGGCCCGACAAGCCGGTCTTTCTGACGGTCAAGAGCGACATGACGCTCGCAATCGGCGATGACCCGCTGGCGCGAGAGACGCTGGCGCAGACCCTCGACCAGCGGACCGGCAACGATCATGAGCAGCGCATCTTCCTGCGCGCCGACCGTACGGTTCCTTACGGCGAGCTGATGAAGATCATGAACCTGCTGCGCGACGCGGGCTATCTCAAGGTCGCGCTGGTCGGGCTGGAAGACACCAACGGCGGAGGCCCGGTGCGGCCATGATGCGGGCGCGCGTGCGATCCGGATTGCGATGGGGCGTGGCCGCGATACTCGTCACCTGCGGCCATGCGGCGGTGGTGCTCGCGGCGTTCGACTGGAATCGCGCTGAGCCCCTGCCGTCTCAAGCACCGGTGGCCATCCTGATCGATATGGTGGCGGCGCCCGACAAGCCGCCGCTTGACGTCGCGCCGGGTCCGGAAACGACGGAGTCGGTTCGAGAGGAAGAAACCCGACCGGTCGAAACAGCCAAGGTTGAGCCGACCATCGAATTGCCGAAGACCGAGCCGCAGGAGAATGCCGCGGTGGTCTTGCCGCCTCCAATGCCCGAGCCTGCGCCTGAGGAGCGGCCCAAGCCGAAGCCCGAGCCCAAAGCCGAGAACAAGCCCGAGGAGAAGAAAAAGTCCGAGAGCTCGCGGGCATCCGCCTCGCCGAGCTTCCGCGCCCCGCGCGTCGCGACCGCTGCGGCGCAGGCGGCCGGCGCGGCGCAGGCCATGGCCGTCGCGCCCGCATCGTGGAAGGGCGCGGTGCAGGCGGCGCTCAACCGGCACAAGCGCTATCCCGCCGGCGCCTCCGGGACCGGAACCACCCTAATCGCCTTCAGCATGAATCGGGCCGGCCAGGTGACATCGGCCCGGCTGCTGAAGTCGTCCGGAGACCGCGCGCTGGATGAAGAGGCGCTTTCGCTGCCGCGCCGCGCCAGCCCCCTGCCGGCCCTGCCTGCCGAAGTCGGGGGCGGAGCGATCAATCTCACCGTGCCGGTCGACTTCAGCCGCAGCCCGCGTTGACCGCGCGGAGCCGGTAGCTAGATTGGCCGCATGACCTATCGCGCGCCGGTCGCCGACATCGCCTTTACGCTCAAGCACAGCGCCGGGCTCGACCGCGCGATTGCCGATGGCATTTATGGCGATCTCGATCTCGCGACAGTTGACGCCGTGCTGGAAGAAGCCGGAAAATTCGCCAGCGACGTGATCGCGCCGCTCAACAGCATCGGCGATAAGCACGGCACGCCGTTCAAGGACGGCAAGGTGACGACGCCGCCGGGCTGGAAGGACGCCTATACGTCCTGGGCCGCCGCCGGCTGGAACGGCCTCGCCTCACCCGACGATTACGGCGGCCAGGGCCTGCCACAGGCCGTAAACGCCGCCTGCGTCGAGATGTGGAATGCGGCCTCGATGGCGTTCGGCATCGGGCCGGTGCTCACCATGGCTGCGGTCGATGCGCTGCACGCCTATGGCAGCGACGATCTCAAGGCGCGCTACCTCGAAAAGCTCATCAGCGGCGAGTGGATGGGCACGATGCAGCTCACCGAGCCGCAGGCAGGCTCCGACGTCGGCGCGCTGCGCACCAAGGCCGAGCGCGCCGCCGACGGCACCTACCGCATCACCGGCCAGAAGATCTTCATCACCTATGGCGAGCACGACCTCACCGACAACATCATCCATTTCGTGCTGGCGCGGCTGCCTGATGCGCCGGCCGGCACCAAGGGCATCTCGCTCTTCCTGATCCCGAAATTCCTGCCCGACGGCACGCGCAACGACGTGCGCGCGCATTCGGTCGAGCACAAGCTCGGCATCCACGCCTCACCGACCTGCACCATGGTCTATGGCGACAAGGGCGGCGCGGTCGGCTGGCTGATCGGCGAAGAGCACAAGGGCATGCTGGCGATGTTCAAGATGATGAACCGCGCCCGGCTTGCCGTCGGCCTGCAAGGCGTCGCCATCGCCGAGCGCGCGACGCAGCAGGCGCTCGCCTATGCACGCGACCGCAAGCAGGGTCCGGACACGATCATCAATTATCCCGACGTGAAACGGATGTTGTTGACGATGCGCGGCCTGACGGGCGCCGCCCGCGCGATCTGCTACGCGACGGCGATCTCGATCGATCGCAGCGAGCGCAGCAAGACCGAGGCCGAGCGCAAGGCCGCGCACGAGCGCGCATCGCTGCTCACGCCGGTCGCCAAGGCCTTCTCGACCGACATCGGCGTCGAAGTGTCGTCGCTCGGCGTGCAGGTGCACGGCGGCATGGGCTACATCGAGGAAACCGGCGCGGCGCAGCACTTTCGCGACGCCCGCATCGCCGCGATTTACGAAGGCACCAACGGCATCCAGGCGATCGATCTGGTCGCCCGCAAGGTGCCGCTCAACGGCGGCAAGACCGTCGAGGCATACATCGGCGAATTGCGCGAGATCGTCGGCCGCGTGAAGGCGGTCAACGATCCCTCGCTCGGCGAAACCGGCGCGCGGCTGGCGGAGAGCGTCGACAGCCTTGAACGCGCCACACACTGGCTGCTCAAGCAACAAGATGCCGCCAATATCCAGGCCGCGGCGACGCCGTATCTGCGGCTGTTCGGCAACACCGCCGGCGGCTGCATGCTCGCCGACGATGCGCTCGCTGCGTTGCGCGCCGGTGACGGCGCAAGCCGCACCGCGCTGACGCGGTTCTTCGCGGAGAACATTGTCGTTCAGGCCAGCGGACTCGAACGCGCGGTAAATAACGAAAGCATAAACACCGCTGACGCTGCGCTCGCGTAACGCGCTATTGGCCTTTGGTCGCAACCGCGCTCAACAATTGTTGATTGGTGCGGCGCACACCGGACCCTACCTGACGTTGCATGGGCGACGTGGACGATCAGGAGAAAGTCATGACTCGATTCAAACTTGCGGCAATTGCGATTGCAGCGGCCACCATTGCCACCCCAGCGCTGGCGGCACAGCAGACTTATCGTCATCCAGTCCAGCGCACCGCTGTCGTTACGCCTTCGCCGATGCTGGGTTACGCATATGAGCCGATGTGGATCTCCAGCAGCCTCAACACGCCGAATGCGACCGGCGGCGGCACCTTCGGCTACAACCAGTCGCTCGAGACTCCAGCCAACTAAGTTTCCGTAAAATAAGCCGGGGCGGTAACGCCCCGGCTTCACGTTTATCCCGCGCTGTCCTTAAAGCGGCTTGAGCCCAGCCTCGATCTCCTTGCGCCGGTCTTCGAGGAACGGCGGCAGCACCAATTTGTCGCCAAGCTTGTCGAGCGGCTCGTCGACCGCAAAGCCCGGACCCTCGGTTGCGATCTCGAACAAAATGCCGTTCGGCTCGCGGAAATACAGCGAGCGGAACCAGTAGCGATCCACCTTGCCGCTGTTCGGGATGCGCATCTCGCGCAGCCGCTCCGCCCAGGCGTCGTAATCCTGGTCGGGACTGCGGAACGCGACGTGGTGCACGCCGCCCGAGCCTGGATGCGCCGGCGCGAGGTTCGGGCGCACGGCAACATGCAGCTCGGCGCCGGGGCCGCCCTCACCCATTTCATAGACGTGCACGCCATCGCGGTTCGATTCCGGATGCGGGTACTCGCGCACCTGGCGCATGTTCAGGATCTCGGTCGAGCGCGAGATCGGTCAGGCGCAGCTCCGGCACCGTCATGATGATCGGCCCGAGGCCGCGGATCTGCTTGTCGGCCGGCACCGGGCTCTTGGCCCAGGGATGCGCCTCACCCTTGCCGCCATCGTCGATCAGCGCCAGCCGCTGGCCTTCCGGGTCCTCGAAGTCGAGCGTCAGGCGGCCGTCGCGCTCGACGATGTCGCCGACCTTGGTACCGGCCTCTTTCAGGCGTTGGTGCCACCAGCGCAGGGTTTCTTCGCCGGCAACGCGCATCCCGGTCTGGGTAATGGTGTTGTTGCCGCGCTTTTCGGGGCGGGTCGGGAAGTCAAAGAACGTGATGTCGGTGCCGGGCGCTGCGACGCCGTCGGCATAGAACAGGTGATAGGCGCTGACGTCGTCCTGATTGACGGTCTTTTTGACCAGCCGCAGCCCCAAGGTCTGCGTATAGAATTTCTTGTTGCCCGGCGCGTCGGCTGACACGGCGGTAAGATGATGGATGCCTAGCAATTGCATGGTCGCCTCGGCCCTAAGGGCGCTTTGATGTTCAAATTGTCGCTTCTAATCTAGGAATAGGCATCGTCATTTCACGGGCACAACAATGTGCCCGTCCAGCATGGTCAACATTATGTCGCTCAAGGGAAAAACGCTCCTCATCACCGGCGCCTCGCGCGGCATCGGGCTCGCCATTGCGCTCCGCGCGGCGAAGGACGGCGCCAACATCGCCATCCTCGCCAAGACCACCGAGCCGCACCCAAAGCTCGAAGGCACGATCTACAGCGCGGCCGAGCAGATCGAGAAAGCCGGCGGCAAGGCGCTGCCGCTGGCTGTCGACATCCGCGAAGAGAGCGCGGTGACCGACGCCATCGCGCGAACCGCCGCGACGTTCGGCGGCATCGATATCGTCGTCAACAATGCCAGCGCGATTCAGACCACGCCGGTCAGCCAGACCGACATGAAGCGTTACGACCTGATGCACGGCATCAATGCGCGCGGCACCTTCATGGTGTCGAAATTCGCCATCCCGCATCTGGCGAAGGCGGCGAACCCGCACATCCTGATGATCTCGCCGCCGCTCGACATGCAGCAGAAATGGTTCGCGCCTTACACGGCCTATGCGATGGCGAAGTTCAACATGAGCATCATCGCTTTGGGACTCTCCGGCGAGTTGCGCGGCAAGGTCGCGGTGAACACGCTGTGGCCGCGCACCACCATCGCGACCGCGGCGATCAAGAACCTGCTCGGCGGTGACGTCGTGATGCAGCGCTCGCGCAAGCCGGACATCATCGCCGACGCTGCCTATGCGCTGTTCCAGAAGCCG
The DNA here is from genome assembly GCA_963847325.1 of uncultured Alphaproteobacteria bacterium. GTDB lineage: Bacteria > Pseudomonadota > Alphaproteobacteria > Rhizobiales > Xanthobacteraceae > Pseudolabrys. The sequence continues at coordinate 618,758 of CAWJZD010000007.1, read as the reverse complement.
GTGAGCTTCAGCGGCAATTTCCTGATCGACGACACGTTCCTCGCCGGCGAGGGCGTGACCGATTTCGAAAAGTACCGGGTCGATCCGACCCAGCCATTGCAGGTCGACATCTTCATGCCGGACAGTCCGCCGCCGCCCAAGGGCGTCACGATCGGTGGCAGACTGTGAGGCTTTCGCTCATGGCGCGGAGGGTTTAAGTCATAGCGATGCCGACCCTCCTCCTCAGCCATGCCGCCTGTCTCAATCATCAGCCGCCCCAAGGCCACCCCGAGCGGCCCGACCGTCTGCGCGCGATCGAGCAGGCGCTGAAAGACGAGAAGTTCAACGCACTGGTGCGCGAAGACGCGCCGCTCGCGCCGCTCGAAGCCGTGACCTCGTGTCACCCGCAAGATTACGCGGACGCGATCCGGGAAGCCTCCCCGACGGAAGGATTGATCCGGCTCGATGCCGACACATCCATGTCACCCGGCACGCTGGAGGCGGCGCTGCGATGCGTCGGCGGCGCGCTGAAGGCGGTCGATGACGTGATGACCAACAAGGCCTCGAATGCATTCGTGGCCACGCGCCCGCCGGGCCATCACGCCGAGACGGCGCGGCCGATGGGCTTTTGCCTGTTCAACAATGCCGCAATCGCCGCGCGCCACGCGCAGACGAAGCACGGTGTCGACCGCGTCGCCATCATCGATTTCGACGTGCATCACGGCAACGGCTCGCAGGAGATCTTCTGGGCCGACAAGACGGTGATGTACTGCTCGACCCACCAGATGCCGCTTTATCCCGGCACCGGTGCGAGGTCCGAGCGCGGCGAGCACAAGACTGTCGTCAATGCCCCGCTCTCTGCGGGCGACGGCGGCGAGCCGTTCCGCGAAGCCTTTGAGACGGTGATCCTGCCCCGGCTGCGCGACTACAAGCCCGGCCTCGTCATCATCTCGGCCGGCTTCGATGCGCACGCGCGCGACCCGCTCGCCAATCTGAACCTGGTCGAGGCGGATTTCGCCTGGGTCACGCAACAGCTCATGGATGTCGCGGATCAATATTGCGACGGCCACGTGGTTTCGCTGTTGGAGGGCGGCTACGACCTGCAGGGGCTTTCGCAGTCGGTCGCCGCTCATGTGACCGAGCTGATGAAGGCGAACTAATTGGTTGGTCGCGCGGCCGAACGCAAAACCGCTTCACACTTTTGCTGGCCGCGCTCCTAGCGCGCGGTCAGGCCGCCATCGATCGGATGATCGGCGCCGGTGATGAAGCCGGCCGCATCCGACAACAGATAAACCGCAAGCGCGGCGACTTCCTCCGGCCGCCCGAGCCGGCCGAGTGGAATGTCGGCGGTAAATTTCTCCCGCGCCCGTTCCGGATTTTTTGCATTGGCGATGGTGTAATCGACCATCGGTCCTTCGATGAAGGCAGGGCAAATCGCGTTACACCGCACCGGAGGCTTCAAACGCGCGCCGTAGAGCGCCACCGATTTGGTGAGCAGCGACACGCCGCCTTTGGACGCGTTGTAGGCGGCGAGATTGTGCCCGCCGATCAGACCAGAGACGGACGACAGATTGACGATCGCGCCGCCGGATTTCCGCAGCAGCGGCATAGCGTATTTGCAGCCGAGAAAGGTGCCGTCGAGATTGATCGCCAGCACGCGCTTCCAGGTGGCGAGGTCGATATCTTCCACGGTTCCCAGCGCGACAATGCCGGCGGCATTGACCAGTCCGTCGAGCCTGCCGTGCTCGCGGGCAATGTCGTCTTGGGCGCGGCGCCACTCGTCCTCTGACGTCACGTCGAGCGCGATGTCGGCGTGACCTTCGAGATCGGAAGCGAGCGCGATCCCGCCTGCGGCCCGGATCGCGGCGCAGATCGCTGACCCAATGCCACCGGCGGCACCTGTCACCAGCACGATCTTGCCGTCGAGATTCTGCATTTGCGCTCCGTGGCCCACACGCTAGTTTGCGGGCCCGCATTGAACCTGTCGAGCCTTGGTGAAGAAGCCCGCCGCAAAGAAGAAGCTCACCCCCGTGACCCTGGTCACCGGTGCGTCGTCCGGCATTGGAGCGGCGCTGGCCGGCGTGTTCGGCGCCCACGGCCGCCTGCTCGCACTGACCGCGCGCCGCAAAGGGCATCTGGAGGACGTGGCATCGGCGATAGCGGCTGCGGGCGGAAAGCCGCCTATCGTCATTGTGGCCGATCTCGGCACGCCAGCGGGCGTCGACAAGCTCGTTCGATCAATGAAGAGTCGCGACCTTGAGGTGGCCAATCTGATCAACGCGGCGGGGTTTGCGCGCGCCGGTGCGACGACTTCGCTCGACGCGGAACAGCAGCTCACGATGATCGATCTCAACGCCCGCGCCCTGACGGACCTTTGCCTGCGCTTTGCTGACAGCATCGCCCGTCGCCGCGGCGGTATTCTCAACGTCGCCGCTGCCGGTACGCCTCCTGAAGGAATGGCGGTTTACGCTGCGACAAAAGCCTATGTGCTCTCGCTCTCGGAGGCGCTGTTTAAGGAATTGGAGGGCCGGGTTCGGATCAGCGCACTCTGCTTCGATCTGACGACAACGCCGTTGCGCGAGATCGCCGAGGCCGGCTATCGCGGCTTCAAGCGCGGCGACCGCGTCATCACGCCCCAATTCGCCCAGCGGGCACGATCATTCGCCGCCCAGCTCTCTCGCCGCCGCGCCTAAAGCGCACTATATTCGCGGCACAAACGCAGGATTCTCATGGCCGACAACAATACCGACGTCAGCAAGATGCCGTTCGAGCGCGCGATCGAGGAGCTTGAATCGATCGTGAAGCGGCTCGAAGAGGGCAAGGTGCCGCTGGAAGAATCCGTGGCGATCTACGAGCGCGGCGAAGTGCTCAAGCGCCGCTGCGAGGACCTGCTGCGGCAGGCCGAGGCGCGGGTCGAGAAGATCACGCTCGACGCCACCGGCAAGCCGACCGGCACCCAACCGCTCGACGTCGACTAGGCCGATCCGCGAAGTTCTTCCAACACCGGTCCGGTCAGGACTTCCTCCAGCCGGGCCAACACGCGCGCGACGGTCGCTCCGTCCATCACGCGGTGGTCGTAGATGATGCGCACATCGACCGAGCCGTCATCGGCAAACACACCGTAGTTGAGCACAGTGGTGACCGGCGCAAGCGGGTGCAGCGACTCCGCCTTCAGCGCCGAATAGACCGACACGCCGAACGTGCCGAAATAATTGCCGCGCTGCCTGCCGATATTGAGGCCGAGCCACCAGATCAGCCGCCGCAGCGGCCGTGGCAGCGACGAGATTTTCAGGTTGCGGCGAAAGTCCGGCACTTCATCGACCGGCTTCTCGGCGATCCCTCCGAGCCGATCACTCAGCGCCTTGAGCGAGAAGCGGGTCGGATCCCGCAGCCGATATGAAAACAGCGACGGCTCGCCCTCATACTCGCGCTCGAACATGATGGTCGCGGTGCTGGCCGGATACTCATAGAGCTGCGGCCAGGGCAGCTTCACATAGGCGCGCCGCAGCACCGGGTATTCCACCGCGACCAGCGCGTAAGCTTTGGCGAAGATGGCGGTCCAGCGCGGCTTGTCGGCGCTGGCCGCACGCGCCGCGATCAACGGCGCGAGCTGCATGCGCCGCTGCACCGGCACGGTCGGGATCGCCCGCGCGAAATGCAGCAGGTCGACCACCATGCGGCGTGATTTCGATAACCGGATTGCGCGCCCGCGCATCGCTTATGCCCAGCTTCCCGGCAGACTATAGCAGCCAGGGAATGATGCGCGTCGTCTTCTCGCTATAGGCGCGGTAGGCGTCACCGAACTGCTCGGCCATCATGCGTTCTTCCCGCGCCACCCGGAAAAGATAGAGCACCAGCACGGCAACCAGCCCTGCCCCGCCCGCCAGCCAGTTCGGGATCAGCAGCAATTGCGCGAGCGCGAGCAGGAAGAATGACGTGTACATGGGATGGCGCACATAGCGGTAGACGCCGCCAGTCACGAGCTGGTGCTGCTCCCGCATCTTCAGGCTGGCCGACCAGTTCCGGCCGAGATCGGCATGGCTGCGCCGGAACAGCCAGAGCGACAGCAGCAGGACGGCAATGCCGAGCCACGCCAGGGCTGGGCTGAACGGCCGGTCGAGGCCAGCCGGAAAGCCGGTGAAGATGTAGACCGCCGGAAGCACGAACAGGCCGAGCGTGAGCCCGCCAAGGATGCCCCATTCCCGCCGGTCGATCAGCGAGACCGCGACCTTTGCCTTTTTTGAGCGCCGCTCGAACGGATAACGGATCGCGTACCAGAGCACGATCCCGGCAAGCCAGGCCGCAAAGGCAGCAGTCTTTGTCATTGTTCGAGACCGTAGCGCGGAGACGCCGCAAACCCTGCAGGCGTCATAATCCCGCCTGTCCAGTGCATTACCCCGGCCCGGAACAGCGTCAAGATGAATTGCCCCGCGGGCGAAAATCGTGTCATTTGCCAGTGGGCGACAGTGCCGGACCGTAGGTTGTGACGACAAGTACCCCGCTGCTCGATCAGATCAAAACGCCTGCCGATCTGCGCCGGCTTGAGCCCGAACAGCTCCCTCAACTTGTCGACGAGCTTCGCGCCGAGACAATCGACGCGGTGGCGAACACTGGCGGCCATCTCGGCGCCGGGCTCGGCGTCGTGGAACTCACCGTCGCGCTCCATCATGTATTCGACACGCCGGCCGACCGGCTGATCTGGGACGTCGGCCACCAGAGCTATCCGCACAAGATCCTCACCGGCCGGCGCGACCGCATCCGCACCCTGCGCCAGGGCGACGGGCTGTCCGGCTTCACTAAGCGCGCCGAGAGCGAATACGACCCGTTCGGCGCCGCGCACTCCTCGACCTCGATCTCGGCCGGGCTCGGCATGGCCGTGGCGCGCGACCTCGCCGGCGAGAAGCACAACGTGGTCTGCGTAATCGGCGACGGCGCGCTGTCGGCCGGCATGGCCTATGAGGCCATGAACAATGCCGGCGCGCGCAACGAGCGGCTGATCGTCATTCTCAACGACAACGACATGTCGATTGCTCCGCCGGTCGGCGCCATGTCGGCCTATCTGGCGCGGCTCGGCTCCGGACGCACGTTCCTCAAGCTGCACGATTTCGGCAAGCAGCTCGCCAAGCACCTGCCGAAGGCGATCGAAGGCGCGCTGACCCGCGCGGTCGAGCACGCGCGCGGCTACATGATGGGCGGCACGCTGTTCGAGGAGATGGGCTTCTATTATTGCGGGCCGATCGACGGCCACAACCTCGATCACCTGCTGCCGGTGCTGCGCAACGTGCGCGACGCCGAGATCGGGCCGATCCTCGTCCACGTCGTCACGCAGAAGGGCAAGGGCTACGCACCCGCCGAGACCTCGGCCGACAAATATCATGGCGTCGTCAAGTTCGACGTCGCGACCGGCACCCAGGCGAAATCGAAGCCCGGCGCGCCGCAATACACCAAGGTCTTTGCCGAGAGCCTGATCAAGGAAGCGCGCAAGGACGACAAGATCGTCGCCGTCACCGCCGCAATGCCGGCCGGCACAGGGCTCGATCTGTTCGAGAAGGAATTCCCGCAACGCTTCTTCGACGTCGGCATTGCCGAGCAGCACGCCGTGACGTTCTGCGCGGGGCTTGCTGCCGAAGGCTACAAGCCGTTCGCCACGATCTACTCGACCTTCCTGCAACGCGCCTATGACCAGGTCGTCCACGACGTCGCCGTGCAGCAATTGCCGGTGCGCTTCGCCATCGACCGCGCCGGACTGGTCGGCGCCGACGGCCCGACCCACGCCGGCTCGTTCGATGTCGCCTATCTCGGCTGCCTGCCCGGCTTTGTGGTGATGGCCGCCGCGGATGAAGCAGAGCTTGTGCATATGGTCGCGACCGCCGCGGCGATCAGCGACCGGCCATCCGCGTTCCGTTATCCGCGCGGCGAAGGACTCGGCATTTCGCTGCCGCAGGAAGGCGTGCCACTCGAGATCGGCAAGGGCCGCATCCTGCGCGAGGGCCACAAGGTTGCGCTGCTGTCGTTCGGCGCGCGGCTCGGCGAATGCCTGAAAGCCGCCGATGAGCTTGCCGCGCTCGGCCTGTCCACCACGGTCGCCGATGCGCGCTTTGCCAAGCCGCTCGACGTCGATCTCGTGCTGGAACTGGCGCGCGAGCACGAAGTGCTGGTGACGATCGAGGAAGGCGCGGTCGGCGGCTTCGGCGCCTATGTGATGCAGGCGCTGGCCGAGCACGGCGCGCTCGACCGCGGCTTGCGCGTGCGGACGATGGTGTTGCCGGACGTCTTTATCGATCAGGATAGCCCGGCGGCGATGTATGCCCGCGCCGGGCTCGATGCCAAAGGCATCGTCACCAAGGTGTTCGAGGCGCTCGGCAAGAACCAGAACTTGGCCGTCACCGCCGAGACCGTGCGCCTCGCCTAGCCCCTAGAGACGCCGCTTGCGCTTCGGCGCCTTGGCGCCACTGCGGCGGGCCTCAGATAATCCAATGGCGATTGCCTGTTTGCGGCTCTTGACCTTCTTGCCGCTGCCGCCGCTCCTGAGCGTGCCCTTCTTGCGTTTGCGCATCGCTTTCTTCACGTAGTTCGATGCCTTCTTCGAGTATCTGCGTGCCATGCTCGGCTCCGGATTTGGGTACGGATCAACTCCGCGATGGAACGTCGAAATAACTTTTTTCGTGCAACACGGTTCCCGCAACAGACATGACGACACGCATGCGCATCGATCGATTGCTGGCCGACCGCGGCCTCTTCGAGAGCCGCGCCAAGGCGCAAGCCGCCATTGAAGCCGGTCTCGTGCGCGCCAATGGCGCTCGTCGTGCGCAAGGCTTCGGACGAAGTTGCGTTCGATGCCGAACTGATCGCGACCCCCGCGCACCCGTATGTCTCGCGCGGCGCGCTCAAGCTCAAGGCCGCGCTCGATCATTTCGACTTCGATCCGGACGGACGCATTTGCCTCGATGTCGGCGCCTCGACCGGCGGCTTTACGGAACTGCTGCTGGAACGCGGCGCCGCCAAGGTTTGCGCCGTGGATGTCGGCACCGGACAGCTGCACGCCAAGCTGAGCGGCCATGACCGCGTCGTTTCGCTCGAGCAGACCGATATCCGCAAGGTCACCGCCGCACAGCTCGGCGCGCGCCCGGATTTCGTCTGCATCGATGTGAGCTTCATCCCGTTGAAGCTGGTGCTGCCGCCGGCCCTCGCTCTGGCAGCACCGGCGGCGCAACTTGTCGCGTTGATCAAGCCGCAATTCGAGGCCGGGCCCGAGCACAACAAGAAAGGCATCGTGCGCGACACCGCTGTTCAACAGGCGGTGTGCGCGGATATCGAAGCGCTCGTTGCGTCGCTCGGCTGGAACGTCCTCGGCATTATTCCCTCGCCGATCGAAGGCGGCGACGGCAATCGGGAATTTCTGCTCGGAGCCGCGCGTGACTGAGCGATTGACAATCGACCGCATCGCGCATCGCGGCGACGGCGTTGCCGACACGTCGCAAGGGCCGGTCTATGTGGCCTACGCCCTGCCCGGCGAGGCGGTGACGGTCGAGCCGAGCCCCGGCCATCCCGACCGGCGGCAACTCGCTTCACGTCGATCAGCCGAGTCCCGATCGCGTCGCGCCGATCTCGCCTTTCTTCGGGAGCTGCGGCGGCTGCGCCTTGCAGCACTGGGCGCTTCCCAAGCAGCAGGAATGGAAGCGCCAGCGCGTGATCGAGGCCTTGTCGCAGGCCGGCATCAGCGTCGATGTCGCGCCGACCATCGATGCGCATGGCGAAGGCCGCCGCCGCATCGTGCTGCATGCGCGACGGCGCAGCCATGACGTGCTCGAAGTCGGATTTGCCGCCGCGCGCAGCCACCAGATCGTGCCGATCGACCATTGCCCGATCCTGGCGCCGTCCATGGCCGGGGCGATCGAGGCTGCCTGGGCGATTGCCGGCGCCATCAAGGGCGGCAAGCCGCTCGATATCCAGATCACGGCAAGCCAGAGCGGGCTCGACATCGACGTACGCGGCAGCGGCCCGATCAACACGGCAGAAAGCACCACACTGGCTGCAGTTGCGGAGAAATACAGGCTGGCCCGCATCACCCGGCATGGCGAGTTGGTCGCCCAGCGGGCGCAGCCGGCGGTCGCCATGGGCAGAGCCACCGTCCCCCTGCCCGCCGGGTCGTTTTTGCAGGCGACTGCGGCGGGTGAAGAGACGCTGGCGAGCCTCGTCCTGGGCCACGCGGCCAAAGCGAAGACATTGGCCGACCTGTTCTGCGGCGTCGGGCCCTTCGCCTTGCGGCTCGCCGAACGGGCGCGCGTCACCGCGGTCGACAGCGACGCCGACGCCGTCGCCGCATTGAAAAAGGCAGTCGCCGGCACGAGCGGCCTGAAGCCGATCAACGCAGAGGTCGCGATCTTTTCCGCCGGCCCTTGGTCGCGACCGAGCTCAAGAATTTCGATGCCGTGGTGTTCGATCCGCCGCGGCAGGGCGCAGAGGCGCAGGCGCGCGAACTTGCAAAGAGCACAGTGCCGGTCGTCATTGCGGTGTCGTGCAACGCCGACACGTTCGCGCGCGACGCGCGCATCCTGATCGATGGCGGCTACAAGCTCGAGACCGTAACGCCGGTCGATCAGTTCCGATATTCAGCGCATGTGGAGATCGTGGCGCGCTTTGCGCGCTAGCGCCACTTCGTCAGCCGCCCCAGCGCTCCTGCCACATCCGCTCGCCGACCGTGCAGGACACGCGCGGCTTGTCGGCGCTCGCCGGAATGACGCGCGCCTCCGGCATGCGGCCGGCGATTTCGAGAATGAGCTTGGTGCGCGTCGCCGTCGACGAACTGCGCGCGCTCGCGGATCGGGATCACGAAGGCGCCGGGCCCGCCGATCACGCAGTCCTCGTAATATATCGTCCAGATTGATCGATATCCATCTGACCGACGTTCGGCCGCTTGAGCATGATCGGCAGGCCGTTGATGGTGATGCCCTTCGGCAACGTGCCATCGCGCGCGACCGTGACCAGCGGGCCGGCATTGTTGGCGCCGTCGCCGGAGACATCGATGACGCGGCGCAGGCCGCGATAGCCGCTGTTCTCGAACAGCTCCTTGGAGAATCAGATCGCGCCCGAAATCGAGGTGCGCGCCGCGCGGCGGAACGGCGCGCGCGCGATCTCGCGACGCAAGCGCATCCGCCGATTCCGGCCCTTCGATCAGACGCCACGGCACGACGACGCGCTGCTCGTGCGCGCCCGCCCATTCGACATAGGTGACGGCGATCTTGCCGTTCGCGCCTTCGCGCAAGGCGCGCAGAAATTCGCGCGAGGTCAGCGCCTGCACGTAGCCTTCGCGCTGCAGCGCCTGCTCTTCAGGATCCATCGAGTAGGAAATGTCGACCGCGAGCACGAGCTCGACATCGACGGGCACCGCGCCCGGACTTCTGTCGGCGAACAGGCGCCCCGGATCTGGCGCGGCGAAGCTCGCCGCCCGCGACAAAGCACTGCGGCCGCCAGATACGGCAGCCGCTATGCCGTCGCCGAATCTCCATGCCGGCTCATGGTGCCATGCGGGCGGCGGCGCGAAAAAGGGCGGTAACGGACTAACTCTCCGGATTTTCGGTCGAGGCGATTTCGATGCCGAAGCCGCCAAGGCCCACATAAGTGCGCTTGCTCGAGGCCAGCAGGCGGATCGAGGAAATGCCGAGATCCTTGAGGATTTGCGCGCCGAGCCCGATCTCGCGCCATTGCCGGGTGCGGGCCGCGTCGGTGTCGCTGCTGTCCGGCGGGATCGAGGTGACCGGCACGCCGGCGGTGCCGTCGCGCAGATAAACGATGACGCCACGGCCTTCCGCCTTGAAGCGGGCGAGCGCGGCGTTGATCGTCTTGCGCGCCGCCGAACACGTCGCCGATCACATCGGCGCGATGCAGGCGCGCCGGCACGTCCTTGCCGTCGCCGATATTGCCGTACACGAAAGCCATGTGATGCTCGCGGATCGAACGGCGTCACATAGGCGTAGCCCTGCAGCGATGCCGATCTCGGAGATGGCACCGGAAATTCGCCGACACGCTCGACCAGCTTGTCGCGCGCCTGGCGGTAGGCGATCAGGTCCGCGATCGAGAGCCGCTTGCAGCTTGTGCTTGTCGGCGAAGGCCGTCGACCTGCGGGCCGCGCATGACGCGTGCCGTCATCGTTCATGAGCTCGGAGAGCACGCCGACCGGCTCGAGGCCGGCCAGACGGCACAGATCGACGCAGGCTTCGGTATGGCCGGAGCGCATCAGCACGCCGCCCTCGCGCGCGATCAGCGGAAAGACATGGCCGGGACGCACGAAGTCGGTCGCGCCGATATTGCCGTTGGCGAGAGCGCGCACCGTGTTGGTGCGCTCTTCGGCGGAAATGCCGGTGGTCAGGCCATGCTCGACGTCGACCGATGACGGTGAACGCGGTGCCGAGCGGCGCATCGTTGTGCGCCACCATCGGATCGAGATGCAGCCGCCGCGCCTGATCGAGCGGCGAGCGGCGCGCAGACGATGCCCGAGGTGTTGCGGATGATGAACGCCATCTTTTCCGGCGTGCACAGCGAGGCGGCGACGAACAGATCGCCTTCGTTCTCGCGATCGTCGTCGTCGGTGACGACGACGATCTCGCCGTGCGCGAAAGCCGCGATCGCCGCTTCGACGCGATTGCTGAGTGTCGGGCACTGTTGGTCTCAGGCCGTTGGCTTGTGCGGCCAGGTTGGCGCAGCTCGGCGTGCTCTCGCCGACCTGACCGCGATGGCGCAGATAGTGATCGGCCAGCACGCATGCCAGCATGGCTTCGCCGACCGGCACCGCGCGGATGCCGACGCAAGGATCGTGGCGGCCCTTGGTCGCGATCTCGGTGTCGCGGCCGTATTTGTCGACGGTCTTGCGCGGGTTCAGGATCGACGACGTCGGCTTGACCGCAAAGCGCGCCACGATCGGCTGGCCGGTGGAAATGCCGCCGAGAATGCCGCCGGCATGGTTGGACAGAAAGAGCGGCTTGCCGTCATTGCCCATGCGCATCTCGTCGGCATTCTCTTCGCCGCCGAGCGTCGCCGCGGCGAAACCGTCGCCGATCTCGACGCCCTTCACCGCATTGATGCCCATCAGCGCGGAGGCAATGTCGGCATCGAGCTTGCCGTAAACCGGCGCGCCGAGGCCCGGCGGCACGCCTTCCGCCACCACCTCGATCACCGCGCCGACCGACGAGCCGGACTTGCGCACGCCGTCGAGATAACTCCTCATAGACTTCGCCTGCTTGGCGTCCGGACAGAAGAACGGATTGTTGCCGATCTCGTTCCAGTCCCAGCGGCTGCGATCGATCTTGTGCGCGCCCATCTGCACCAGCGCGGCGCGCACGATCATGCCCGGGCACGATCTTGCGCGCGATGGCGCCGGCCGCGACGCGCGCCGCGGTCTCGCGCGCCGAGGCGCGGCCGCCGCCGCGATAATCGTGCACGCCGTATTTGACGTCGTAGGTGTAGCCGGCATGGCCGGGCCGGTACTTGTCCTTGATCGTCGGAATAATCCTTCGAGCGCTGATCGACATTCTCGATCAGCAGCGCGATCGGCGTGCCGGTCGTCACCTGCTGGCCGCTCGCCTCGTCGGCGAACACGCCGGAGAGAATCCTGACCGCGTCCGGCTCCTGCCGCTGCGTGGTGAAGCGCGACTGGCCCGGCCGGCGGCGATCGAGATCGCGCTGGATCTCGGCCGCGGTGAGCGGAATGCGCGGCGGGCAGCCATCGACCACGCAGCCGATCGCCGGGCCGTGGCTTTCGCCAAAGGTCGTGAAGCGGAACATGTGGCCGAAGGTGTTGAACGACATGCGGAATGTTCTAGGGGCCGCACCGGCGGCGGTCAAATAAACGCGCCAAATTCAGGCGTAACGCGTCATCGCCTTGCCGCGGAAAACGTAAACGACGCCTTGCACGATATCGACCAGCGGCGCCGCGGCCGGGTGGGCGATACCGAGATAGGCGATCAGGCCGCGCGCTGTGCCGCCATGCGCCGTGACCACCACGTCGCGCGTTAACGCTTCGTACCAATCGCGCATGCGTGCCGACACCATCGCATAGCTTTCGCCGCCCGGCGGCACGAACGCCCACTTGTCGTGCTCGCGCTGCGCCATGCGTTGCGGATCGCGATTGTGCAGTTGGGCGATGGTGAAGCCTTCCCAGTCGCCAAAGGCGATCTCGATCAGGCGCTGCTCGACACGATATCCGTCCGGCGGCAGGCCCAATTCGGAGCGCGCCAGTTCCATGGTCTTGCGCGCGCGAACCAGCGGGCTCGAGACATAATCGAGCGCGCCGGGATCGATCCCGTCGCGCACGAACAGGTCGCGCAGCACTTCGCCGCAATGGATGGCTTGCGCCTGGCCGCGCGCATTGAGCGCGATGTCGTGATTGCCTTGCAGGCGGCCGGCCACGTTCCAATCGGTCTCGCCGTGGCGGACGTAGTACACAATTCTCGGCACGGCCGGCTTACTCGTCCTTGACGACCGTGATGTCCGGCGCGTCCGGGTGCTTCATGCCGACGATGTGGTAGCCGCAATCGACGTGCTGCACTTCGCCGGTCACGCCCTTGGACAGGTCGGAGAGGAGATACGCAGCAGCGTTGCCGACCTCTTCCAGCGACACGTTGCGGCGCAGCGGCGCGTTGTACTCGTTCCATTTCAGGATGTAGCGGAAGTCACCGATTCCCGATGCCGCCAGCGTCTTGATCGGCCCGGCTGATATCGCGTTGACGCGGATGTTCTTGGCGCCGAGATCGGCGGCGAGATAGCGCACCGACGCTTCCAGTGCGGCCTTGGCGACGCCCATCACGTTGTAATGCGGCAGCCACTTCTCCGCGCCGTAATAGGTCAGCGTGAGCATCGCCCCGCCATTGGGCATCAGCTTTTCGGCGCGTTGCGCAATCGCGGTGAACGAATAGCAGCTGATCAGCAGCGTGCTGGTGAAGTTGCCCTCGCTGGTGTCGACGTAGCGGCCGGACAGTTCGCTGCGGTCGGAGAACGCCACCGCATGCACGACGAAATCGAGCGTGCCCCACTCTTTTCTCACAGTATCGAACACGGCATCGATCGAGGCCGCGTCGGTGACGTCGCAATGTCCGGCAACCAACCCACCGACTTCCGCCGCCAGCGGCTCGACCCGCTTCTTGAGCGCATCGCCCTGATAGGTGAAAGCAAGCTCGGCGCCGTGCTCGCGGCAGGCCCTGGCGATACCCCAGGCGATCGAGCGGTTATTGGCGACGCCAATCACCAGTCCGCGCTTGCCCGCCAGAAACCCCGCTGCAGCCATGTCGCCCTCATGCGCGATATCGCGCGCCCGTTAACGAAGCTATTGGCATAGGGTTCTCCCAGCGGCAAGAAAACCGCCCATAGCGCGTGGCTTTGGGGGGCCTGCCGGAATAAACTTGCCCTTGATTTGTTTCACTTATGCACGGGGTTTGAGGAATGGCCGTAGCGGGATTTCGCGAGAACGTCCAAGCGGCGATTCCGGCGTTACGGCGATATGCGCGGGCGCTGACGCGCAATGCGGATATTGCCGACGACCTCGTGCAGGACACGTTGGTGCGCGCGCTGCGTTCCGAGCACCTCTTCCACGGCGGCGAGGTGCGCAGCTGGCTCTATACGATCCTGACCAACCTCAACCGGAACCGGTTGCGGTCATTGGCGCGGCGGCCGGCGCTGTCGCCGATTGAAGACAACGACGCCCCGGATATGGCGGGGCCGGAAGCCGGTGGGAGGGATATTGAGCGGGCGCTTGCGACGCTGGTCGATGACCAGCGAACCGCACTGCTGCTCGTTGTGTTGGAAGGCCTGTCCTACCGGGAGGTCGCCGAAGTCCAGGGCGTCCCGATCGGAACGGTGATGTCCCGTCTGGCGCGTGCGCGTGCCCAGATCAAATCCTTTCTCGACGGCGAGCGCCCCGCGCTTCGCCGCGTGAAATAGAAGGCCAAAGGTGGAGAGATGACTGAAGATCGTTTGCCCGTCACCGAGGACGAGCTGCACGCCTATGTGGACGGCCAATTGCCGGCCGACCGGCTGGAGGCCGTCAGCGCGTGGCTTGCCACTCATCCCGATGCTGCCGCACAGGTTGCCGCGTGGCGCGCCCAGGCTGAGGCGGTCCGCGCCCAGTACGGCGCGGTGATCAACGAGCCCGTGCCGGCACGCTTCAATTTCGATCGCGTAGTGCGAGGCGACCGCTCGTGGATCAGCATGGCTGCCGCCGCGGCGGTAGCGGCGTTCCTGATCGGCGGCGGTATCGGCTGGTTTGCGCACGGCGCGACTGCGGCGACGCCGAGCCCGTTCGAGCGCCTCGCCACCGAGGCGCTGCATGCCCACAATCTCTACATCCGCGAAGTGCGTCACCCCGTCGAGGTGAACGCGCAGGAACATCCGCACATGACGGGCTGGCTGTCGCGGCGGGTGGGCTACGACCTGCCCGTTCCCGAGCTGCAGGCGATGGGGCTCAAGCTGGTCGGCGGCAGGTTGCTGCCGGGGCCGGATGGCAATCCCGCGGCCTTCTACATGTACGAAGGCCCGTCGGGCGAGCGGTTCACCATCTACTGCTCGCGGACCAACGCTCCGGACTCGGCGCTGCGCTACAAGGACAGCGACCGCACTGCGGCGCTCTATTGGGTCGACGGCAAGCGCGGCTATGTGGTCAGCGGGCCGGCGGACCGGGAGCGGATGGAGAAGATCACCCAATCCATCTACGAGCAGGTCGAACGCGCGCCGGCCAGAACCCGCTCGTAACGCTCGGCGAAGCGACCCTCAAAAAGCAGCAGCGCCGGACTTTTGGTCCGGCGCCGCGCCGTCAGATCCCCAACTCCCCCGGGAATCTTCCCCCTCTAATTACGAATGCTCAGCGCCACCTTTTGCGGTGAGAACGGCGAGTCGCCCTGATTGGGCGCCATCACGACCACCACTGCGCCCGGCTTCACCCGGTTGAACAGGTCGATGATGTCCTCGTTGGTCAGGCGGATGCAGCCCGACGAGATCGCCTGGCCGATATATTCCGGCTGATTGGTGCCGTGGATGCGGTACAGCGTGTCCTTGTTGCCCTCGAACAGATAGAGCGCACGGGCGCCCATCGGGTTATGCGGGCCCGGCCCGACGAAGTCCGGCACGTCCATACGCTTCTTGATGTCGGCGGTCGGCGTCCAGCTCGGCCACTCTTCCTTGCGGCCGACCTTGGCGACGCCCGACCAGGCCAGCGCGTCTTCGCCGACGGTCACGCCGTAGCGGATCGCTTTGCCGCCATCGAGCACGTAGTAGAGAAAGCGCGCGTCGGTATCGATGACGACCGAGCCGGCCAATTCCTTGCGGTGATAATTGACGATGTGCCGCTTGTAAGGCTCAGGAATATTGACGTCCGCATAGGGCGCCTTGGCCAGAAGCTGCTTGTCGCGCGGCTTCAGATTGGCTTCCGACGCCGGCTCCAGGGTCGTGGACTGCATGCAGCCCCCGAGCGCCAAGCCGGCCAAAACGATCGCAAGTCCCCGCAGTCCCATCATTATTCCTCTTTTTGGTCTTGCCCCGGCCCTAAACCCGCCCCGACTCCACCACGCGGCTATTAACCCACAAACCCCAGCAGTTTCCATGCTTCTTGCGCAATGCACACGAGAGACTGTGAACCTGTGGCACGAATGCCGCACTGTGAAACTTGGGCGAGATCCAAGTTCCGGAGTGACATTGCCGGGAAGGCGTTAAGCAAAGGTTTACCATAACAGCCCTAGCAAAATGGGCGCGGACAGAGTGTCCACGCCATTGGCCACCGCCCCGTTAGCCAAATGTCACGATAGGGCACGATTACCCGCGCATTTCCGCCCCACTCCGCGCTTAAATCGGAGGTGAGGGAGCAATGCACGACGGGGAATGAGTGACGTTATGGAAAGCAAGCACATCAACGAGAAAGACCATCGGCGTTCGAGCTGCGAGCTCGATGACCGTTATGGCGAGATCGGAATCTCGGCGGTCGCCGCTGCGGTCCGCTGCCGAGGCGAAGACCGCTCGGCAAAGCGCTCACACCATCTGGCGCAAGAATCCGACTGAGAGTTCCGACTGACGCGCCGCACCTCGCGGCGCCGTAAATTCCGTCATTAAATTGTTGCGCTCGGCGCGATGATGGGGCCATGACTGTGCGGAACGCGCAGGTGGCTGATGCTTTCTGTCTACATTCCACATGGCACGACGCTCGAGCGGCGGATTGTTGAATCCGGTACGCTGCCGGATGAGGCCGTGTGGATCGACCTCGTTTCGCCGACCACTGCCGAAGACAAGATGGTGGAGGAACTGCTCGGGGTCGCGGTCCCGACCCGCGAAGAGATGCAGGAGATCGAGGTTTCGAGCCGGCTCTATGTCGAGAACGGCGCGCGGTACATGACCGCGACCTTGATGTGCCAGTCGGACACCGCGAGTCCGAAAACGACTCCCGTCACTTTCATTCTGTCCGGACACCGCCTCGTCACGGTGCGCTACGACGATCCCCGTCCTTTCGCCATCGTCGAGCACCGGCTGTCGCGCAGCTGCCCTGCGAAGATCAATGGCGAAATCGTCCTGGTCGACTTGCTCGATGCAGTGATCGATCGCTCAGCCGACATTCTCGAGCGCATCGCCAGCGAGGTGGACCAGATCTCACGCACGATCTTCGAGCCCGATGACGACAGGGTCGATACGCGGGAATACAACGACATCCTCAAAGGACTGGGACGCAAAGGCGACCTGACGTCGAAAGTGCGCGAAAGCGAGGTGTCGGTCGGCCGCCTCGTGCTCTTCCTGGCTAACGAAGCCGAGACGATGCGGTGGCCCAAGGACAAGAAGGCCCAGGTCAAGTCGATGCAGCGCGACGTGGTCTCGCTCTCCGACCATGCCACTTATCTCTCAAACAAGATCACGTTCCTGCTCGACGCCCTGCTCGGCAGCGTCACCATCCAGCAGAACAATGTGATCAAGCTGTTCTCGGTCGCAGCGGTCGTGTTCATGCCGCCGACTTTGGTGGCATCGATCTACGGCATGAACTTCCGGCACATGCCCGAGCTCGACTGGTATTTCGGCTATCCGCTGGCGCTCGTGCTGATGGTCGCAGCGGCGGTCGGGCCGTATTTCTTCTTCAAATGGAAGAAGTGGCTCTAGGCCCGTTTTCTGCGCGTGAACTTGCCCGAAAACCGGTGCCCACTTTTCGGGTTCACGCGCTTGACGCGCTAGACGTGCTGGCCGCCATTGATGTGGATTTCAGCGCCGTTCACGTATGACGACGTGTCGGTGCAAAGCACGTAGATGATCTTTGCCACTTCGTCGGTCGTTCCGAGCCGTTGCATCGGAATTTGCTCGACGATCTTTTCCGTTCCCGGCGAGAGAATTGACGTGTCGATTTCGCCGGGCGCAATCGCATTGACGCGAATGCCCTTACGGCCGAAATCAGAGGCCATTTCACGGGTCAATGCGGCGAGTGCGGCCTTCGACGTCGCGTAAGCAGCACCGGCGAAGGGATGCACGCGCGAGCCTGCAATCGACGTCACATTCACCACCGAGCCTTTGGCCCTCTCCAACTCATCCATCAGGCCGCGCGCCAGCATGATCGGCGCGAAGAAATTGACGCGGAAGACCTGGCGCCACACTTCAACCGTGGTGTCGAGCGAGCCGAGCCGCTTGCCACTTTCGGCCTTCGGCGAGATCGCTGCATTGTTGACCAGCGCATGGAGCTCGCCATTGTCGAGCCGCCGCTTGATCTCGGCGATCGCCTCGACCGTGTTGGCGTCGTCGGCGAGATCGACCTGGATGTGATCTTCAGGCCCCGCTTCCCAGGGGCAGTTTTCCGGGAAGGCGTGGCGCGAACAGGTGATGACGCGCCAGCCGGCCGCCGAGAAGCGCTTGACGGTCGCGTGGCCTATGCCGCGGCTCGCTCCGGTGAGCAGCAAGGTGCGGCGCGGCTCTTTCGCGTTTGAAGTTGCCATGACGACGACCCTAACTCACGGATAGAGCCGCGTCTTGTTCCACGGACCGCTGGTATCGGCGCGGCGGAATTCGATGCGGTCGTGCAGGCGGAACGGCCGGTCCTGCCAGAACTCGATGACCATCGGCAGAATGCGATAGCCGAACCAGTATGCCGGGCGCGGCACATCGCCGAGCGCGTATTTGGCGGCGTAAAGCGCAACGGCTTTCTCGAAAGCGAGACGGCTCTCGAGCGGACGCGACTGCTGGCTCGCCCAGGCGCCGATCTGCGCCTGCTTGGGGCGGCTCGCGAAATAGGCGTCGGCTTCCTGCGTTGTCACCTTCTCGACCGGGCCACGAATACGGATCTGGCGATTGAGCGACTTCCAATAAAACACCAGCGCCGCCCGCGGATCGCGGTCGAGCTCACGCCCCTTCTGACTTTCCGTGTTGCTGTAGAAAACGAAGCCGCGGTCGTCCGTGCCCTTGAGCAGGACCATGCGCGCGTTCGGCATGCCCTCGGCGTCAATTGTTGCCAGGGTCATCGCGGTCGGATCACGCGGTTCCGAGGCGGCCGCCTCCTTCAGCCAATGCTCGAAAAGCCGGAACGGCTCGTCGGCCTGGGTGAAATCACCACTTGTTAACCAGGATGGTTGTTCAATCGGCGTCGTGTCAGGCATGGTGCAACAGGTCTTGGGGACGGACCCGTTGAACGGGTCGGCGGCGTGGTTCCGTTATAATGGAACTACGATCTTGCGCCTATGCTCCATGCGGATGGGCGCAGCAGCATTGCTCGCCTGTCTCGTCGCGGGCTGCAGCATGCCGCTGCACATGGACTCGCTGTTCGATTCCAAAAAAACCGACGTGACCGGCTCGATCGGGAACGCGGCCCAGGCGCAAGCTTCAGCGGACCTGCCTCCCGAGACCGACCTCGTATTCACACGGCGCGCGGTGTCCGAAGTGATGAGCCGCGGCCAGAAGGACGCCAGCGTGCCGTGGGAGAACCCGGCCAGTGGCGCGCGCGGTACCGTCACCGCCCTCGCCGCTTCCTATGCGGTCGATAACGCCGAGTGCCGTGACTTCCTGGCCAGCCATGTAAAGGCCAGCAAGGAATTCGTGGCTGCGCGGCGAAGCGTGCAAGCGCGGCAAAGGTCCGTGGGAAGTGCGCGCCTTCAAGCCCTGGATTCGTTCATAGCGCGGCTCGCGTTGCATAAGCGCCAAGTTCCCCCATATTGAGGGCCGAGAGTCGCCTTTCCGGCGAGGGGCATTTTTGGAGCAACGGCACAATGCGGAACCCCTATGAAGTTCTGGGGGTAGCGAAGAGTGCGGATGAAGCGCAGGTCAAAAGCGCCTTCCGCAAGCTCGCCAAGAAACTCCACCCCGACGCCAACAAGCACGATCCGAAAGCGGCCTCGCGCTTTGCCGAGCTGAACGCGGCCTACGAGATTCTCGGCGACGACAAGAAACGCAAAGCCTTCGACAACGGCGAGATCGATGGCGAGGGCAAGCCGCGCTTCCGCGGCTTCGACGGTTTCGGCGCGCAGCCCGGCGGTGGGCCGCAGGGCGGGCCTAATTTTGAATCGTTCACATTCGGCTCCGATGGATTCCAGCGCGGCGGCGGCCCGGGCGCGGGTCGTGGTGGCTTTGAGGACATTCTGCGTGACGTGTTCGGTGGGCTCGGCGGCGCCGCGCGGGCGCGCGGACGCGGCGGACGCTCGGCGCAGTTCGAGCCGGACGATTTCGTGCAGGAAGCGCCGCCTGCGCGCGACCTCGAAGCGACGCTGACGATCAGCCTGGAAGACGCGGCACAAGGCGCCACCAAGCGCCTGCATCTGCCGACCGGCAAAGACGTCGACGTCAAGATTCCTGCGGGTATCACCAGCGGCCAGCAGATCCGGCTCAAGGGCCAGGGTTACGCCAGCCCGTGGGGCGGCGGCGCGGCGGGCGACGCCAGGATCACCATAACAATTGCGCCGCATCCGCTGTTCAGCGTGGATGGCAGCGATCTGCGGCTCGACTTGCCGATTACGCTTTACGAAGCGGTGCTGGGCGGAAAGGTCCGCGTGCCGACGCTCGATGGCGCGGTCGAGCTCGCCATTCCGGCGAACACGAACGGCGGACGCACATTCCGCCTGCGCGGCAAAGGCCTGAGCGCCAAATCAGGAAACGGTGACCTGCTCGCCACGGTACGGATCGTTCTTCCCGAAAAGGCGGACGACGAGCTCAAAGAGCTGATGCGCAAGTGGCGCGACGACAAGTCCTACGATCCGCGGAATAATCAGGGCTGAAGCGGCCGCGGCGTCGGCAACGGCACCTGGGCGACCACCGTTGGCGGTGGTGGCGGATCGCGAACGTCCCACTGACACATGCTCATGCCGCGCCGGCGCTCCGCCAGGTCGAGGTGGACGTGGCCTTCATGGAAGCCGTCCGAGCCCGGGCCCAGCACCGTCTTGAAACGGGCGCAGGCTTCCTGCTTGAGCCGCTCGCGCAAATCGCGTGACGCTTTGGGATCAGTCGGCTCGACCGACGCGCCGCCGGCAAGCCGGAAGGCGCGGATGTCGATCGCATTGCCTTTGCCGTGCTCGCTGATCTTGGCGCCGATGATCCGGTTGCGGCCCCGGCACGAATAAGCGTCGAAATTCTCAACCGCCATCACCCGCACCGGCGCAAAGCTCGGCACGATCGTCTCGCGCACGAAGTCGGCGACCGCCTGCGCCATCGGACAGCGCAGCTCGGCCGGCGGGTGGATCGCGACCTTGCTGCCGTCGCCGACGCGCACCGCAGTGATGCGAACCATGTCATGGCCGCCGCATATGCCTGGGCCGACGACGGTTGGCTTCCGTTCGATGTCGGCCTTGTCGGCGAGACGGATCTGGCAGTCGGAGGGGATGGGGCTCAGCTCGTGAACCACGGCGACCTTCGGCTCTTCGGCCACAGGCCGTGCACGCGGCAGCGGAACATTGTCCGCGAAGGCCGCCGTGCTAAACGCCAGCAGAAAGACTATGGCTGTTGCGCGCATCATGACGGATATAACTGTCGAAACAGCCACTTGCACTGCCTCCGGCCCCAGATAACCTAGCGCCGAGGGGAAATGCGGCTAATACGCGCTTAATAACCCGGCTAACAGCCGGCCGGAGGAGATGTTCCATGCTCGGATTGATGCAGGACTGGCCGCTGCTGTGCCATCGCATCATCGACCATGCCGCGACCTATCACCCGGAGCGGCCGGTCATTTCGCGCTCGATCGAAGGCCCGATCCACGAAACCAACTACGCCGAAATCCGCAAACGCGCGCTGCGCGTCGCGCAGCGGCTGGAGCGGGACGGCATCAAGCTCGGCGACCGCGTGGCGACGCTGGCCTGGAATACCTGGCGGCATCTCGAAGCCTGGTACGGCATCCTCGGCATCGGGGCGATCTATCACACCGTCAATCCGCGGCTGTTCGCCGACCAGATCGTCTGGATCATCAATCACGCCGAAGACCGCGTGATGATGGTCGATCTCACCTTCGTGCCGATGCTGGAAAAACTCGCCGACAAGCTGCCGAGCATCGAGCGCTACATCGTGCTCACCGACGCCGCGCACATGCCGGCAACCACGCTGCAAAATGCGGTCGCCTACGAAGACTGGATCGCCGAGGTCGACGGCGATTTCGAATGGAAGACCTTCGACGAGAATACCGCGGCCGGCATGTGCTACACGTCGGGCACGACCGGCAATCCGAAGGGCGTGCGTCTATTCGCACCGCTCGAATGTGCTGCACGCTTCGATGGCCGCGCTGCCGGATGCGATGGATCTCAGTCGCGCGATGTCGTCCTGCCGGTGGTGCCGATGTTCCACGCCAATGGCTGGGGGCTCGCCTTCCGCGCCGATGGTCGGCGCGACATTGGTGCTGCCCGGCGGCAAGCTCGACGGCGCGTCGATCTACGAACTGCTCAACGAATACAAGGTCACCTTCACCGCCGCGGTGCCGACGGTGTGGCTGATGCTGCTGCAGTATCTGGAAAAGACCGGCGGCAAGCTGCCTTATCTCGAACGCGTCGTGATCGGCGGCTCGGCCTGCCCGCGCGCGATGACGAAGAAATTCGAGGACAATTACGACGTCGAGGTGATCCATGCCTGGGGCATGACCGAGATGAGCCCGCTCGGCTCGCTCTGCTCGCTCAAGCCGGAATATGCCGCGCTCGAAGGCGAGGCCAAGCTCGACGTCCAGCAGAAGCAGGGTCATCCGCCCTTCGGCGTCGAGATGAAGATCACCGACGACGCCGGCAAGAACCTGCCCTGGGACGGCAAGACCTTCGGCCGGCTCAAGGTGCGCGGCCCGGCGGTCGCACGCGCCTATTTCAAGGCGGAGAGCGACGACATTCTCGACGACGAGGGCTTCTTCGACACCGGCGACGTCGCGACCATCGACCGGCACGGCTACATGCAGATCACCGACCGCGCCAAGGACGTGATCAAATCCGGCGGCGAATGGATCTCCTCAATCGACCTCGAAAACCTCGCGGTCGGCCATCCGAAGGTCGCGGAAGCCGCGGTGATCGGCATCACGCCATCCGAAATGGGACGAGCGTCCGCTGCTCGTCGTCGTGCTCAAGAAGGGCGAGAAGGCCACCAAGGAAGAGATCCTCGACTTCATGCAGGGCAAGATCGCCAAATGGTGGATGCCGGACGACGTTGCCTTCGTCGACGAAATTCCGCATACCGCGACCGGCAAGATCCAGAAAATGGCCCTGCGCGAGCAGTTTCAAGGACTACGTGCTGCCGAACAGCCGAGGCCGCCGAATAACGCGGCATGATCCCGACACGCGCAGCCTGAATCAGGTGTTGCTGGCCGGAATCGATTCAGCGACGATCCGATGTCGCGGCTCGCGATCTGGGCGAACCGCGCTCGCGTTGTTTCGCGCTGGTCGCGCCGGTGCTGTCGATCATCGTGGTGCGCGGCGACCTCCTCGAAATCGTGCCGTCGCTTGCGACCTTCGGCGGCGCGCTGGTGCTCGCGGCGCTTGCGATCCTGCTCGGTCTTCGGCGCCGTCGGTGACGATCTGGAAGGAGGGCCTCTCCGGGCTCGGCCATGCCGTTACCGGCGATCTTCCATCGGCGCGGTGCTCCTCGCCTATCCCGGCTATCTCGGCCGCCAGGCCTACCAGCTGCCGCCGATCGCCGACATCACCACCGATCCGATCGATCCGCCGCGGTTCGAGGCGATCAGCGCGCGCTGCGTCCGCGCGACGCCAACCAGTCGATCTATGCCGGGCTCTATGCGGCCGAGCAGCAGCGCTGCGCCTATCCCGATATCGAGCCGCTGATGGTGCTGTCGCCGCCGGCAGCAGCCTTCGACGCGGCGCTGGCGCATCGTCGACCAAGCACAATGGCGGGTGGTCGATGCGCGCGCCGCCGTCGCCGCAGCCGGCCGCGAAGGCCGCATCGAGGCGGTGGCGCGCACGCTCGTCATGGGCTTTCGCGACGACGTCGTGATCCGCATGCGCGCCGCTGCCGACCGGCGCGCGGATCGATGTGCGCTCCGCCTCGCGTTACGGACGGCACGATTTCGGCACCAATGCGAGCCGCATCCGCAGCCTGCTGGAAGAGATCGACGAGATCGGCGGGGACGCCGCGCGGAGCGAAGCCGGAACCGGCGCGGCCGCCGACAGCGCCAGAAGGCAGCAGCGTCAGCCGGCGAAGCGATAAATGCCGGCGATCGACGGCGCGCCGTCGGTCGCGACCACGCCGCGCGCGACCAGATCCTCCAGATGCGCGAGCACCGACAGTCCGGCGGCGCCGATCAGGCCGCGGATCGATGCCGATATAGATGGCGCGCACCAGAGTCGGAATATCGGTCTCGCCCTTCGCCAGCCGATGCAGGATCGAGTTCTCGCGGCGCCTCGCGATGGCGGATGTAGCTGCGACGAAGCGCGGCGCGTCCGTGATCGCCGGTTGCCGTGGCCGGGAAAATAGGTCTCTCGCTGCGGCCCGTCAGCTTGTGCAGCGACGCCATGTAGTCGCTCATCGCGCCATCCGGCGGCGCGACGATCGAGGTCGACCACGCCATCACGTGGTCGCCGGCAAACAGCGCATTCGCTTCCTTGAACGCATAGGCCATGTGATTGGCGGTATGGCCCGGCGTCGTGACCGCTTCGAGCGTCCAGCCCTTGCCGCGACGATCTCGCCGTCGCTGCAGCGCGACGTCGGGACGGAAATCGATGATCGCGCGGCTGCAGTCGAGCGGATTATGCTCGCCGATATGGAGCGGCCGCGCGGCGCGATGCGGCCCTTCGGCGTAAACCGTCGCGCCGGTCGCGCCTTGATCGCGCGGCACCGCCGGCGAATGGTCGCGATGCGTGTGCGTGACGAAAATGTGGCGTCACCGTCTCGCCGCGCACCGCATCGAGCAGCGCGGCGATGTGTGTGTCGTCGTCCGGGCCCGGATCGATGATCGCGACCTTGCCGCGGCCGACGATGTAGCTGACCGTGCCCTTGAAGGTGAACGGGCTCGGATTGCCCGCGCAGAGCGCGCGGATGCCCGGGGCAACCTCTTCGACCTCGTCCGGTTTGAGATCGAACGTCCTGTCGAAGGGAATGTCTTCGGTCATGGCGTGAGCTTTCGCCGGTTAGCGCCCTGCCCGTCAACCGCATTCCTGCTCGCTTTGCACCGTCCCGTTTCAAGACAAGGGCCCGCCATTTTCGCGCCATCACTTGCCCGCGAAAAAGTCCCGCCGCCCTGCTCGGATTTGCTTCTCGAGGGAGGACGGGATGAAACGCATCGTTCTGATCGTGCTGGGACTGGTATTGGCAACCAACGCATCGGCGGCGCCCCGGCCAAAGCCGTCCTTCCACTCGCTCGAATCCGCGGTCGCCTGGATCAACAGCTATCCGGCGACTGCGCGAGCCCACCCACGCGCCGGCGGCGATCCGCGCGATCAGCGCCTATGGCGGCTTCCGCGATGCCGACAGCAGCGGCATGTATGTCGGCTTCATCGCCGGCCTGCTGAGCTCGCATCCCGACAAGGCCGACGCCTTGGTCGAGGCCATGCTGCCGGTCAGCGCCGCCGACGAGTGGGTGATCGTGCGCGGCATCGCCTATTCCGGCCTGCCGCGCTGGAAGGAGCTGCTGCGCAAATATTCCGATCGCCTGCCGACCCGGCAGATCATGATCGCCGAATATTTGTCCGGCCGTTCGCCGACGCTCGGCGCGCTCACCATCGCGCAAAGCCCGAGCACCTGGCAGCGCATGCGCGATGCCTTCGCGATCGACTGGCCCGGCGCGAAGAAAGCCGACAAGCCGCCGGTGCTCGAGCCCTCGCAGCTCGTGCTCGACACGCTGTGGGGCTATTACCTCGCCAGCGGCTCTTACGGGCCGCTGCTGCGCATGGTCGAGCTCTTGCCGTGGTCGAAAGACCGCGACGACGCCGAGCGGCTGACGATCGGCAGCATGGCGAAATACACGCTCGCGGCGAACGCGCTGCGCGACCGCGACCTGCTCGCCAAGCTCAAGATCATCCGCAACGCGAAGTCGCAGCCGAAAGAGACCGTCGCTGTGCTCGACGAGACCATCAAGGCCGCCGAGACCGCGGAGATCAGCGCACTGCGCAAGAACGCGCTGAGCGCGATCGAGCAGCTCAAGACCAAGGGCCCGGCCTACAAGCGCGACGTCAACAACTGGGCCAAGGTCGGCCAGGGCGCGCTGGCGGTCGGCTGCGTGACGGCGGCAGTCATGGGACAGGTCGCGCTCGGCCTGCCCTGCGTGATCGGCGGCGGCGCGTCGAGCGCCGCGATGTATTACGTCAATCAGTAGCTAGTGAATTTCCGGCTCGGGCATCGGCGCGCCGGCCTGCAGGAAATCGAAGTCGCAGCCCTGATCGGCCTGGCCGATATGCTCCGAGAACATCGCGCCATAGCCGCGCTGATAACGCGGCGGCGGCGCGTTCCAGGCGGCCTTGCGCTTCGCCAGCTCGTCGTCGCTGACATGCGAGATGGATCTTGCGCGCCGGCACGTCGACCTCGATCTCGTCGCCGGTTCTGCACGAAAGCGAGCGGGCCGCCGACAAAGCTCTCCGGCGCGACGTGCAGGATGCAGGCGCCGTAGCTGGTGCCGCTCATGCGCGCATCGGAGATGCGCAGCATGTCGCGCACGCCCTGCTTCACGCAGCTTGGTCGGGATCGGCAGCATGCCCCATTCCGGCATGCCGGGGCCGCCCTTCGGGCCGGCGTTCTTGAGAACGAGGATGTGGTCGGCCGTGACGTCGAGATCGTCGCGGTCGATCTCGCGCGCCATGTGGTTGTAGTCCTCGAACGCGATCACCTTGCCGCGATGCTTGAGCAGCCGCTTCTCCGCGGCCGACGGCTTCATCACGCAGCCGCGCGGCGCGAGATTGCCGGTGAGCACCGCGGTGGCGCCGTCGCGCGACATCGGATCGTTGAGCGTCTGGATCACGTCCGGCATTATAGATCTCGGCGCCGGCGATGTTCTCGCCGACCGTCTTGCCGGTGACCGTCAGGCAGCCGAGATCGAGCACGCTGCGCAACTGGCTCATCAGCGCGCGCAGGCCGCCGGCATAGAAGAAATCCTCCATCAGAAATTTGCCGGACGGCCGCACATTGGCGATCACCGGCACTTCGCGCGAAAGTTCGTCGAACCGCTTCATGTCGAGCGGGATGCCGGCGCGGCGCGCCATCGCGACGACATGGATGATCGCATTGGTCGAGCCGCCCATCGCCATGTGCACCTTGATGGCGTTGTCGAACGCGGCGGCGTCAGGATTTTCTCGCGGCGTGAGGTCTTCCCACACCATGTCGACGATGCGGCGGCCGGTATCGCCGCACATGCGCGGATGAGTGGCGTCGGCGCGCCGGGATCGACGAGGCGCCGGGCAGGCTGAAGCCGAGCGCTTCGGTGATCGCCATCATGGTCGCGGCGGTGCCCATCATCATGCAGGTGCCGAAGGAGCGCGCGATGCCGTCTTCGATCTCGTTCCCAATCGTCTTCGCGTGATGGTGCCGGCGCGCTTCTCGTCCCAGTATTTCCAGGCATCCGAGCCGGAGCCGAGCGTCTCGCCGTGCCAGTTGCCGCGCAGCTGCGGCCCGGCCGGCACGAAGATCGACGGGATGCCCATGCTGATCGCGCCCATCAGCAGGCCGGGCGTGGTCTTGTCGCAGCCGCCGAGCAGCACCGCGCCGTCGATCGGATGGCTGCGCAGCAGCTCCTCGGTCTCCATCGCCAGCAAATTGCGATAGAGCATCGTGGTCGGCTTCACGAACGGCTTCGGCGAGCGACATCGCCGGCAATTCGACCGGGAAGCCGCCGGCCTGCCAGCACGCCGCGCTTCACGTCCTCGGCGCGCGCGCGCAGATGCGTGTGGCAGAAATTGATGTCGCTCCAGGTGTTGATGATGCCGATGACCGGCTTGCCGTCCCAGTCCGGCAGGTCGAAGCCGCCCTGGCGAAATCGCGAGCGATGGCCGAACGAGCGCAGGTCGTCGAGGCCCATCCAGCGATGGCTGCGCAAGTCTTCCGGTCGTTTACGGCTCATTCCGCGCTCCGATAACGCTCGCCGCGCGCTTTATCCGGCGCGGCTCACCCCATATGCCATACTCGATTGATGGGACGAAGACTCACCTTTCCGGGCGGTCGGGTCGCGTTCGCGCTGTGTGTATTCGTGGTGCTGGCCACCGCGATCTGGACGCGAACGCCGAAATGGCTGGGCGATTTCGACCAGTCATTCTACCTGACCATCGCCTATGACATGGAGCGCTACGGCGTCTTCAGCAACGGTGTTTTCGACGACGTCGACAGCACCGTGGCGGAGCCGCCGCCGGGAACGTTCTTTGCGCCCATCTACCCGACGCTGCTCTACGCGGTCGGCAAGATCGACCAGCGGTTCGGCCGCGCCACGGCCTGCGTGGTCGAATACAACTACAAAAGGCGGAGCGGGAGCGAATGCGAGGTCTACGCCCGGCCGATCAATCTCCTGCACGCGCTGTTCCTGACGCTCGGCGTGCTCGCGATCGCGCGCGCCGCCGAACTGATCCGGCCGGGCGATGCGAGCTTCTACAGCGCGGGCGCGGTGGCGGCATTGGCGCTGGTGACCGAGGCCAACCTGTTCTCCTTCGTGATGACCGAGGCGATCGTGTTTTCGCTTTACAGCGTGACCGCGCTCGCAATGCTCAAATCGTGGGTCACCAACGAGGCGCGATGGCGCTACGCCGCACTGTCCGGCCTGCTGCTCGGCATATTGGTGCTCGCGCGCACCGCTTATGTGGTGCTGGCGCCGGTGCTGCTGATGCTTGATCTTCTTCGCGGCGCGGATGTGGGACCGCCGGCGCTCCCCGCTCCCGCCGATGCTCGCCTTCACCGCGTGCTTCGTGATCGCGGTCGTTCCGTGGGCGCTGCGCAATCAGGTGCAGATCGGCAAGTTCACGCTGACTCAGGAGTATGGCGCGCTGTCGCTGATCGAGCGTTTCGCCTTCAACCGCATGACGCCGGGCGAGTTTGCGCTCGCCTTTCCCTATTGCGTGCCGGTCGTCGGCAAGCCGCTGGTGTCGTTGATTGCCGGTCCGCATGCGGTGGACCGTTTCGAGTGGAACACGCGCGACAGCTTCTTCGAGATCGGACGCGGCACCCGCGTGAAGCTGCGCAGCGAGCACAGGCTGATCGACCCGATCATCGGCCAGGTTTCGCGCGCACGAGCTGGCGGAGAACTGGTGGCGGCACATTCTGGTCAGCCTGCCGCTGGCCTGGTGCGGCATGTGGGCGGGCGGCTTCGTCGCGCTATTGCTGGTGCCGGCTTTCGCGGTGGCCGGATTCCAGGCGGCGCGGCAACGCGCGCCATTGCTGCTGCTTTACGCCGTGCCGGCCTTTGCGATGCTCGGCCTGCACGCCGTGCTCGCCAATCACTACACGCGCTACAACATGATCCTGATCGGCCCGTTCGCGGCCGGCGTGGCGTGGCTTATCGCGGCTTGGCGGGAGCGCCGCTACGTGCATTCGCGATCGCCAGCGCGCGCGCCAACTCGGTCATGACCTCCATCTGCATCCGCAACTCGCAGATGCAGGTTGAGCAGCATCAGCAGGCTGATCACCACCCACAGATAGAGAAACAGGTCGACGCCGCGGCCGATCCCGGCGATTTCGGCGAGCCGCGTGGCCTGGCCGGGGCTCCAGACGAAGTAGAGCCCGACCATCGCCGCAAGCATGGCGAAGAGACCGACGGCCGGGGCGCGGCGATATTGCCGCCACGCATAGAGCAGCACGGCCAGCAGAAGCATGGTGAGCGCAAACTGGGCGATCATCGGTGGACCCTCCGGGCGATCAGGTCGATCAGGATGGTGAGCGCATCGCCAAGCGACTGGCCCTTGGCGAGCGAATAAGCGCTGTACTGGATGGTGACCGGCACTTCGACGTAACGCAGGCGGCTGTCGGCGACCTGCTGCAACAGCTCCGAGGCGTGGGCCATGCGGTTCTGCCGCAGCTTGAGGGCTTGCGCGCCGCGCCTTGTCATGGCGCGCAGGCCGTTATGGGTGTCGGTGACGCGCATCCGCGTCGAAAGCCGGGTGAACCAGGTGGCGAGCTTGAGCAGGATGCGCCGGGACGGCGGCGCGTTGAGCGAGGCGCCGAGCGCCCGGCTGCCCAGCGCGAAGTCCGCCTGGTTTTGACCGAGCGCCTCGCAGAGCGCCGGGATATCGGCGACGCGATGCTGCCCATCGGCATCGAAGGTGACGATGGTCTCCGCCCCCTGCTCCAGCGCGAATTCGATGCCGGTCTGCAGCGCAGCGCCCTGGCCGAGATTGATGGGATGACGCACCACGATGGCGCCGGCGCTGGCGGCCGCTGCGGCGGTGCCGTCGGCCGAGCCGTCATCGACCACGACGACCGGATAGCCGGCGGCGCGAAGCTCGGCGACCACCGCGCCAAGCACGCGGCTTTCATTATAGGCGGCAATGACGATGGAGGGCGCGGCCATGCTCATCCCGCCACGAAAAGGAGGCCGCACAGGATCAGCGCGATGCCGATGGCCAGCTTGGTCGAGAACGGCTCGCCGAAAAGGACGATGCCGAACAGCGGCGTCAGCGCAAAGGCCAGCGCGACGAACGGATAGGCGCGCGATAGCGGCGTGAAGGTGAGCAGCCAGACCCAGAGCAGCGACAGCGCGGCGTAGAGCAGAACCGCGAGCACCAGATAGACGTTCAGCAGGCCGAACAGGCGCTCGCCGAGCGCGCCTTCGACCGGGGCGCGGCCGGCGGCGAGCTTGAACAGCAATTGCCCGCCGACCATCGCGGCGGCGTAGCCGACAAGGATGACGATCTGCGCGGCTGACAGGCGCTCGGTCATGGCGCGGGCTTTCGCAGCACGACGCGCATCGCGTCGAACAGATTGACCGGAACGCCAATCTGGCTCGTAGACGACTGGGTGCGGCGGCGCAGGCCCACCATGCGCGCGAGCTGAAACGCGATCAGCGACAGCGGCACGTTTTTCCAGGGATGCTCGAAGCGTTCCATCTGCAGGCCCAGCGAATTTCCGAGCCGCAGCATGCTCGTCCGGGTGAAAAACCACAAATGCTGCGGCGGCGTCATCAAGCGCCAGCGCGAGCCGAGCAATTTCGCCGGCAGCGAGCCGAAGTCGCCGGTGGAAACGACGATGATGCCGCCGGGATTGAGATGGCGCTCGCACAAAGCGAGCGTGTCGCGCGGGTCCGGCAGATGCTCGATGACGTCGAGCATGACGATGACGTCGAACATGCCGAGGCCGGCCAGGGTCGCCTCGTCGGCCACGCCTGAGATGATGGCAAGCCCCCGCCCCCGGCCGAATGCCGCCGCATCGGCGGCGAGCTCGATGCCGGTGGCCTCGTAGTGAGGCGCGGCTTCCGCGAGGAAGAAGCCATAGGCGCAACCGAGCTCGAGCAGCCGCCCGGCCGGCTTGAGCGAGCGGATCAGCTCGACGGTCTGGCGGAATTCACGGCGCAGCACCGGTTCGGCGCCGAGGTAATCGGCATAGCCGTCCGAGTGGCCGCCCTCGAAATAATCGCCGGTGTAATAGCTCGCCGGATCGAAGCCGGCGGCGTCGGTGCGGCCGAGCCCGCACTCGTCGCAGCGCAGAATGTCGCAATTATTCTTGCGATAGAGGAGACGCTGCGCGGTGGCGCGGGCGCAGGCCGGACAGTCAAGTGTCGGCACCCGGTCAGGCCGTCTTGACCGGGCTTTGCGCGGCGCGCCGGGTGAGCACCTGCGAGCCGATCACGATGGCGGCAATGGCCGCGCCGATGATGTCGGTCACCAGCCCCGGATCGATCAGCAGCAGCCCACAGACGATGAGCCCCACCCGCTGCCACAGCGTCGTCGCGGTGACGAAATAGCCGTGCAGGCCGGCCGCAAACAGCAGGATGCCGCAGGACGCAGTGACGAAGGCGCCGATCACATGCGGCCAGCTGCCGATCATCAGAAGTGCCGGCTCGTAGATCACCATGAACGGCACGATGAAGCCGGCGGCGCCGATCTTCACCGCGGCGAGGCCGCTCTTCCATAGATCCGCCTTGGC
The DNA here is from genome assembly GCA_963847325.1 of uncultured Alphaproteobacteria bacterium. GTDB lineage: Bacteria > Pseudomonadota > Alphaproteobacteria > Rhizobiales > Xanthobacteraceae > Pseudolabrys. The sequence goes on along the minus strand of CAWJZD010000007.1, from coordinate 587,333 downwards.
AATGCCGGCGGCGGCAAAGACTGCGAGCGCGACCGGCGGCGTAATCGCCGACAGCACGGCGAAATAGAGCGCAAACATATGCGCCGCGGGCGGGATGACGCCGAGCTTGATGATGGCAGGCACGAGCAGCGCGGTCATGATGATGTAGGCCGGCGTGGTCGGCATGCCCATGCCGAGCACGATGCCGGCGATCATGGTCAGTATCAGCGCGAGGATCAGCGTGCTTTGCGAGAGATGCACGACGAACTGGGTGAATACGATGCCGAGCCCGGACAGCGTGACCACGCCGATCACGATACCGGCGCAGGCGCAGGCTGCGGCGACGCCGAGCGCGTTGCGCGCACCGTCGACGAAGGCTTCCCTCAAATTGGTCAATGTCACGTATTGGCGGGTGTCACGACGCAACGCGGCGACCGGGAAGCACGCCAGCGTGCCCACTAGCGCAGCGAGCGGCGCGCTGTAGCCCGAATACATCACGACCAGGATCAGGATGACCGGGATGAACAGGTGGCCGCGCACCCTCAATACAGTACCGAGCCGCGGCAGTTCGGCGCGCGGCAGCCCGATCAGGCCGCGCCGCTTGGCCTCAAAATGCACAGCGGCAAAGCACGCGACATAATAAAGGATGGCCGGGATGATCGCCCAGATCACGACCTGGCCGTAGGAAACGGCGAGGAATTCCGCCATCACAAAGGCGGCGGCGCCCATGATCGGCGGCATGATCTGCCCGCCGGTCGAAGCGGTCGCCTCGACGCCGGCCGCGAAATGCGCGGGAAGCCGGAGCGCTTCATCAGCGGAATGGAAATCGGGCCATCCACCATGACGTTGGCGACGGCGCTGCCGGAAATCGTCCCGAACAGACTCGAGCTGACGACCGCGACCTTGCCGGGTCCGCCGGCGGTATGGCCAGTCAGCGCCATCGCAAAATCCATGAAAAGCTGACCGGTGCCGGTGCGCTCCATGAATGAGCCGAACAGCACGAAGATCATCACGTATCCGGCCGAGACCGACAGCGGAATCCCGAAGATGCCCTCAGTGGTCATGAAGAGCTGATCGAGCAGGCGCTCCGGTTCGAGCCGCGCGATGAACAGCCCGTAAAAGAGGAACACCAGCGCGGTGACCGGCAGCGCCCAGCCGATCACCCGGCGGGTCCCTTCCAGGACCATCACCGTCATCAAGACGGCCATCGCCATGTCGAGCGGTGACAGGTCGTCGATGTAGTAGATGCGGGTGACGACGTAGTCGTAATTGACGAACAGATAGACGATCGGCAGCGCCGCCAGAACGACCAAGGCGTAGTCGATCAAATGCGGCATCCTGATTACGGCCGCCGCTTTGTCCCCGCCTGCGGCAGCGGCAAGCGCCATGTCCTCCGACTTCGACCTGAAGCGGTAGATGAGGAAGATCAGCACCATCGCGAATAAAAGGTGCATGCCGCGGAACAGCACCGCTTCGGGGGCGCCGAACACGATCATCCACATGTGATAAAGGCCCATCGCGGTGGAAACCGCGATGAGCGCATAGTCAAACAGCTTTCGGTGGCTGAAAGCGATGCGCATCGGCGCTCCGGGCACGATAGCGGCCGGCGCTGGGGCCGGCCGCTACGTCGCTCAGTTGGTTTTCACCGTGACGCCGGCTTCCTTGTAGAACTTCGCCGCGCCGGGATGGAACGGCACGCCAATGTCCTCGGCCATCATCTGGGGCGTGAGGCCGTGGATCGACTTGTTGACCGCAGCCATCGACGGAATGTTCTGAGCCATGGCCTTGGTCATCGCATAGACGGTATCTTCCGGCAGCTTGCAGGACGCAACGATGTGCGTCGCGTAGCCGATCACCTTCACGTCCTTGTCCTGCTTCGGATAGGTGCCTTTCGGGACCGTCACCAGCGTGTAGCCCGGATTGAGCTTGCGCATCGGCTCGAGCTGATCGGAGAGATCGAGCAGCTTGATCTCGCGTGCCGCGGCCAGATCCATCACCGCACCGGATGGAATGGTGGTGCCGAGTGTGAAGGCTGCCGCATTGCCGTCCTGCACTTGCGTCACAGCGTCGGTGTACGAAACAAAGCTCATCTTCAGATCGTTGTAGCTAAGGCCGTTCACCTGAAGCCACTGCTTGGTGATTTCTTCCGCAGTGTTGCCGCGCGGCTGCGCAGCGAGCGCCTTGCCCTTGAGGTCCTTTGCCGAGTTGATGCCGGAGTTGGCACGGACGACGACCTGGAAATATTGCGGATAGAGCGTGGCGACATTGCAGACATTGTCGTGCTTCTTGTTGAACGGCGCACGGCCTGCGACCGCGTCGACGGTCGAGATCGAGTTGCCAAAGCCGACTTCGGTCTTGCCTTCCTCGATGCCGCGCACATTGGCGATGCCGGCGCCGGGAAGCGATTGCACGTTCAATCCCGGAACGGCCTTCTCCCACAGGTCCTTGAGCTGGCCGCCGAGCGGCACCCACACGCCGCCCTGCGGGCCGGTCATCAGCTTGATGTCCGCTGCGTGAGCCGAGCCGACCAGTGCGACCGCCAGGCCGGCGGCAATACCAAGTGATTTGAAATGCATCATGAGCGTCCTCCTCCGTTGCCCGCATGGCAGGCGTTCTTGTCGAAGGGGGTAAGCCCCCCTTTGACGGCAAGGTTACGCGGGGTGGATGCACCGGCACAAGTGCGGTTGCGCCGCCGCAACCGCACTTGATTCAGGGAGGCCCGACGAAGCCTGAGGGCTGACGATCAACGTTGACTCCGCGCAGGCGAAAGCTCGCGCGATGTGCTTTTGGAAGGATTAAGCGGGAAAATTGGTCGGAGTGGCAGGATTTGAACCTGCGACCCCCACGTCCCGAACGTGGTGCGCTACCAGACTGCGCTACACTCCGACTGCGGGGCGCGTTATAGCCTCGGCCCCATAGGGCCGCAAGTTGACGGCCTCACAGCTGATCTAGGAAGCGGCTGACGAGACGCAATGAGCGCGGAACCTGCAACGCGCGTGATAATGGCTGGCGCGCAAGCGAGCGACGATGCCGCGCGCGTGCTCGCGGCCGGAGGGCTCGTCGCATTTCCGACCGAGACTGTGTACGGGCTCGGCGCCGACGCCACCAACGGCCAAGCCGTTGCCCGGCTCTATGCCGCCAAGGGCCGGCCGCAATTCAATCCGTTGATTGCGCATGTGCTCGACCTCGCGGCGGCAAGCCGGCTCGGAGCGTTTAATGCAGCGGCGCGGCGCCTTGCGGAAAAATTCTGGCCTGGGCCGCTGACGCTCGTATTGCCAAAGGCGGCTGATTGTCCGGTCGCCGATCTGGCGACAGCCGGCCTCGACACCATCGCGTTGCGGGTGCCGGCGCATTCCGTCGCGCGTGAGCTTCTCGCCAAATTCGGCAAGCCGATCGTGGCGCCCTCTGCCAATCGCTCAGGTCACGTGTCGCCGACCACTGCCGCTCATGTGCTCGGCGACTTGCGCGGCCGGATCGATCTGATCGTCGATGGCGGCGCAACGCCGGTCGGGTTGAAGTCGACCATCGTGAGCTGCGCAGGCGCGCCGACGCTGCTGCGGCCCGGCGCCCTGCCCCGTGAGACGATTGAAGCAGTGCTGGGAGTTTCGCTGGCCGAGGCCGCGCTAGCGCGACAAGCCCGAGGCGCCGGGCATGCTGGCGTCGCATTATGCGCCGCGGGCCACGCTGCGGCTCAATGCGAGCGGAATTCAGACTGGCGAAACCTTGCTCGGTTTCGGCTCCGCGCCGGAGGCCGACTCTCAACCTGTCGCTAAGCGGCGATCTGGTCGAAGCCGCCGCAAACCTGTTCTCGCATCTGCGCGCGCTCGATGCCAAAGGTGCTAAAGTGATTGCCGTCATGCCGATCCCGCGCGAAGGGCTTGGCGAAGCGATCAACGACCGCCTGGAACGCGCCGCAGCGCCGAGATCGTAAATTGGCCGTGAGTGAAGAATGAACGTCCAGCCCAAAACCACTCTCGCTTCCGACCTGCTCGAGCGCTTTCGCGCCATCGTCGGCGACAAATACGCCATCACCGACCCGCAAGCGCAGCAGGCCTACCTGGTCGAGATGCGCGACCTCTATCGCGGCTACACGCCGGTGGTGCTGCGGCCCGGCTCGGTGGCCGAGGTTGCGGCGATCGTCAAACTCGCCAATGAAACGAAAACACCGATCGTGCCGCAGACCGGCAATACCGGACTGGTCGGCGGCCAGATTCCGCATCACGGCGAGGTGCTGCTGTCGCTGAGCCGGCTCGACAAGATCCGCGAAGTCGATCCGGTGTCGAACACGATCACCTGCGAGGCCGGCGTCACGCTGCAGCGCGCCCGCGAGGCTGCCGCAGCCGCCGACCGGCTCTATCCGCAACTCCTGCCGTCCGAAGGCACCTGCACGATCGGCGGCAACCTCTCGACCAATGCGGGCGGCGTCGCCGCGCTCGCTTACGGGGTCGCACGCTCGCACGCGCTCGGGCTCGAAGTCGTGCTCGCCGACGGCCGCGTGCTCAACAACCTCAACAAGCTCAAGAAGGACAATACCGGCTACGACCTCAAGAACCTGTTCATCGGCGCCGAAGGCACGCTCGGCATCATCACCGCGGCGGTGCTCAAGCTGATCGCGCGGCCGCGCTCGGTCGAGACGGCCTATGCCGGCGTAGCGTCGCCCGCAGGCGGCCCTGAGCCTGCTCATGCTGGCGCAGCAGCGGCTCGGCGACAGCGTGACGAGCTTTGAGCTGATGGCGCGCAGCGGGGTCGCGGCGGTGGTCGAGCATGGCAACAATGTGCGCGATCCGCTCGGCAGCCCGCATCCCTGGTACGTGCTGTTCGAATTGTCATCGCAGTCCGAGTCGGGCCTGCGGCAGAGCATGGAAGAGCTGCTCGCCGATGCCGCCGAGAAGGGCTTCGTGCAGGATGCGACGATCGCCGACAGCCTCGAGCAGGCCAAGGCATTCTGGTACATCCGCGAATTCTTCGGCGAGGTGCAGCGCCGGCTCGGCGCTTCGATCAAGCACGATATTTCCGTGCCGGTGTCGGCCGTCCCCGCCTTCATCGAGGAAGCCAATGCGGCCGTGATCAAGCTCATTCCCGGCTGCCAGCCGCTGCCGTTCGGCCATGCCGGTGATGGCAACATTCACTACAACGTCACCCAGCCGCCCGGCGCCGACAAGGAAGCCTTTCTGGCGCGTTGGCACGAGGTGAACGCGGTCGTGTTCGAAGTGGTCAAGAAGCTCGGCGGCTCGATCTCGGCCGAGCACGGCGTCGGCATCATGAAGCGTGACATCCTGCCGAACTACAAGGACCAGACCGCGATCGAATTGATGCGCACGCTCAAGCGCACGCTCGATCCGAACAACATCCTCAATCCCGGCAAGGTGATCTAGAACAGCGTCGGCTGATCGCTGTTCTTGGCGGCACGCTTTGGCTTTGGCTTGGCTTGGGCGCGGGCTCTTCTGCCGGCGGCTCATACGGCTGGACGAGTTGCGGATTGTCGTTGAGCGCATGATTGACGCCCGGCGAGACCGGATGCGGCGTCAGAACATCGTCCGGGCATGGCGCGATCAACGCCGCCGCGGTTGCCGCATCGACCTTGGCGCAATCGAGCCATAGATCGAACGCGTCGGGCGGCACGACAGCCGGCATGCGCTCGTGCAGCTCGGCCAGCCGTCGGTTGGCGCGGGTCGTCACGATCGTCGCGGTCTCGAGCTCCTCGCCGTTCGGCCCGGTCCAGCTCTCCCACAGCCCGGCGAACGCGACCGGCCCTGACGAACTGTGCGCGTAATAAGGCTGCTTGCGCGCGCCGTCGCGCTTCCATTCGTAGAAGCCGTCGGCCGGGATCAGGCAGCGGCGGTAGCGCATCGCATTCTTGAAGGCCGGCTTGTCGAGCACCGATTCGCCGCGCGCATTGATCAGCAGCGCGAACGTCTTCGGGTCCTTCACCCAGGACGGCAGCAGACCCCAGCGCACCAGCGCAAAGCGGCGCTTGCCGTTCTCGATGCGGACGATCGCGATCGGCTGGGTCGGCGCGATGTTGTAGCGCGCCGGGAAATTCGGCAGGTCGTCATAACGAAACAGCGCCCGTATCGCTTCGGGCGATGACGTCATGGCGTAACGCCCGCACATAAAGCTGCTCCTGGAGTTGCTCCCGCCGCTGGTTCATGAGCATTTAACGATCCACGACGCCACTGCAAGCCAAGCGCTGAGTTCTCCCGTGTCCGACATTCGCGCCTATCCGGAACGGCCTTATCTCGCGGTGAGCGCCGCGATTATCCGCGACGGCAAGGTGCTGATCGTGCGCCGAGCCCGGCCGCCGGCGCAGGATCTCTTCACGCTGCCGGGCGGCGCGGTCGAGACCGGCGAGCGGCTGACCGAAGCGGTGATCCGCGAGGTGCGCGAGGAGACCCAGCTCGAAATCGAGCCGGTCGCGCTGGCCGGCTTTCGTGAAGTCATCGTCCGCGACAAGAGCGGGCGAATCGAGCGGCACTTCGTCGTGCTGTGCTTTGCCGCACGCTATGTCTCCGGCGAACCCGTGCCCAACGAAGAACTGGCCGAACTGCGCTGGATGTACCCGAAGGAAATCGCAGGGCTGCGCACCACCGAAGGCCTCGCCGAAATCATTGCGGAAGCTATCGAGAAGCTCGGTCTGGCGTGATATGAGGCGGCCGATGAAACGCCTGTTCGCCGCCGCTATCGTGATTCTACTCGCGGTTTCTCCCGCCCGCGCGCAAAGCGCGGCGCCGTTCGACGGCGACCTGTCACGGCTCGCGGAAATTCTCGGCGCCCTGCACTATTTGCGCGCGCTGTGCGGCTCCAACGAAGGCCAGAAATGGCGTGAGCAGATGGAAGGCCTGGTCGACGCGGAAGCGCCGAGCGGCGAGCGCCGGCAGAAAATGGTGGCGAGCTTTAATCGTGGTTACCGCGGCTTCCAGCAGACTTACCGGAGCTGCACGCCAGCGGCTGACATTGCGATCCGCCGCTATCTCGACGAGGGTGCACGCATCGCGCGTGACATTACGGCACGCTACGCCAACTAATTGCCGCAGGAGTTAACCTTTCTGTGAGTTGCGGCGGGACGGCCGCTATACGCGTGATAACGTCGCTGCAGTGACGGGGACGGCGCGCAGCGCCAATTTCGAAAGCGCGAATGAAAAATCTGGGGTCATCGACAGGGGCTCGCGATCCGATTCCGGATCAGGAGCAGAAGCGGGTTGCGCTCGGTTATCTGCAAGAGGCTTGGGCGGAAGCCCAACTCGACGGCGTCGATCCAGATTGCCTTGCCCAAGCGAGCCTGTTCGTGGCCCTGGCCGAGTTCGTCGGCACCTATGGGGAAGAGGCCGCGGCGAAATTTACGGAAAAGCTTCCGGCCCGCATCAAGAACGGCGAATTTTCCCTGGAAAAGCCGCGCCAGTAACGGCGAGCGAGCTAGGTGTAGATCCGGTCCAGGATCTCGTCGATATCGGTCGGATAAAACGGCTTCCTGAGAAAGCCCGCAGCTCCCAACGCCTGTGCCTGGGCCGCCAGCCTGAGGCTTTCGGTCGAGGTCATGATGACGACGTTGACCTGCGGCGCAACACGCTTGATCTCGGTCAAGGTCTCGATGCCGTTGAAGCCCGGCATGTTGTAATCGAGCAGGACGAGATCGACGCCTCGATCGATGTTCTTCAGCGCCGCGACCCCCTCTTCCGCCTCCTGCACATCGAGAACATAACGGCTCCCCGACAGAATCTTGCGGACGATGCTCCGCATCGTGGTGGAATCGTCCACGATCAGAATCCGCTTGGGTGTGCGCATGCGCACGTATTGCTCGATGGACTTGCGGGCTTCCTCGGTGTTTTTCGGCCGCCGCACGATCGCGTCGGCACCTTCAAATTTTGCCGATGATGGAGTTGCAACGCTCACGATCGGGCGCGGCGTCATAGCGCGCGCGGCCTGGATAAGAAGATCCCAGTTCTTCACTTCGCCATCGAGCACAACGACATCGAGATGGCCGTTGCCCTCGATCGGAGAGGTTTCGCCCCTTTCGGTCGCTGTGATTTCGATTGGAACGGAAGCGAGCTTCGCAGCATCGCGCCAGATGTCGCGATCCTGCGCTTCGTCAGACACGACGATCATGCGCAGCGTGAAAAGATCGCCGCTCATTGCATCCCCGTCAGCTCGGTCAATTCCCCGGGTGCTGTTATCGCTCATAAATAATCACAAGCGCGAATCAATTTGATGTCGGCTGGGGACAACAGCCGAAATCGCTTAAAAGTCTTGCGGCTTCAGTTGGAAAGAACTTCTAAAAATTTAACGGCCTCGCCCGAGGCCATATCCTGCAATGTGTTTTCCCACATCACTTTTTTGCCGCGCACAAACGTGCCGACCGGCCAGCCTGAGACTTTCCTGCCGTCATAGGGTGTCCAACCTACGCGGGAAGCGATCCAGCTGTTCGTGATCTGCTGGTATCGCTTGAGATCGACCACCGTGAAGTCGGCATCGTAGCCGGCAGCGATCCGGCCCTTATTGGCGATGCCGAAGACGCGTGCCGGGCCCGCGCTGGTGAGATCGACCAGGCGCTCGAGCGACAGCCGGCCTGCATTGACGTGATCGAGCATGAGCGGAACGAGCGTCTGCACGCCCGGCATGCCTGAATGCGTCTTCGGATAAGGCTGCGCCTTCTCCTCGCGCGTATGCGGCGAGTGGTCTGAGCCGACGCTGTCGATGACACCCTCGGCGATGCCGCGCCAAAGTCCTTGTTGATGCTCGGCGTCGCGGATCGGTGGGTTGAGCTGCGCCAAGGTGCCGATCCGCTCGTAGCAATCCGGCGCCGCCAGCGTGAGATGCGCCGGTGTCGCTTCGGCGGTTGCGACATCCTTGTAACCGGCAAGGAATTCGGCCTCGTCTTTGGTCGTGACGTGCAGCACATGCACGCGCTTGCCGGTTTCCCGCGCCAGCTTCATCAGCCGCTGCGTGCACATCAGCGCTGCCTGCGCGTCCCGCCACACCGGGTGCGAACGAGGATCTCCCTCGACCCGCAAATGCATGCGCTCGCGCAGCCGGTATTCATCCTCGGAGTGAAACGCGGCGCGGCGCCGGATCGACTTGAGGACGGCGCGCACGCTCTCGTCATCCTCGACCAGCAGCGAGCCGGTCGACGAGCCCATGAACACCTTCACCCCGGCGGCACCGGGCAGCCGCTCGAGCTCGCCGAGATCGCGGGTGTTCTCGCGGGTCGCGCCGACATAGAAGGCAAAGTCGCAATGCATCCGGTGGTGGGCGCGCTTGACCTTGTCCGCCAGCGCCTCGGCATTGGTCGTGGTCGGATCGGTGTTCGGCATGTCGAACACCGCCGTAACGCCGCCAAGCACCGCCGCGCGCGAGCCGGTTTCGAGATCTTCCTTGTGGGTCAGCCCCGGCTCGCGGAAATGCACATGGCTGTCGATCACGCCGGGCAGAACATGCAGGCCCCGGCAGTCGGTGGTTTCGCCGGCTGAACCCCGGGACAGGTCGCCAATTGCCGCAATGCGGCCCGCGCGCACGCCAATGTCGCGCGCGCCGACGCCGTCCTGATTGACGACGATCCCGCCTTTGAGGATCAGGTCGTAAGTCTCAGCCATGCTGCATTCTGGCGATAATGTTCAGAGCGCTTACGTTTCGCCGCAAGTTCTGGCAAGAGACTTCCGGCAGAACAAGCATGAAAGCAGCACTTCTCCCCGACCGCGGCGTCGTGAAGGTCGTCGGTGACGACGTCCGCAAATTCCTCAACGGCCTTATCACCGCCGACATGGACAAGGTGAAGCCCGGCACCGCGCGATTTGCGGCGCTGCTCACCCCGCAGGGCAAGATCGTCGCCGATTTCATCGTCACCGAACTCGAGCCGGCCGAAGGCGGCGGCTTCTTCCTGGATTGCCCCCGCGCGCTCGCGCCGATGCTCGTTGAGAAATTCAATTTCTACAAGCTGCGCGCCAAGATCATTGTCGAGGATCTGTCCGAAGTGCTGGGCGTCATGGCGGTCTGGGACAATCCCGGCGTGAGCGAGTTCGGGCTCGCCTATGCCGATCCGCGCCTGCCGGCGCTTGGCACCCGCGTGATGTTGCCGCCTCACCTCACCGAGGAAGCCGCTTCCGATCTCGCCGCCGAACTGGCGACAGCGGACGACTACGAGGCACACCGCATCGTGCTCGGCATTCCGCGCGGTGGCCCTGACTTCATGTACGGCGGCATTTTTCCGCATGAAGCGGACATGGACCAGCTCGGCGGCATCGATTTCGACAAAGGCTGCTACGTCGGGCAGGAGGTCGTTTCGCGCGTCGAGCATCGCGCGACCGCGCGGAGCCGGCTGGTGCCGATCGCCTATGATGAATTTGCCCCCGACGAGGGCCTTCCCGTCATGGCGGGTGAAAAGCAGGTCGGCACCGTGTACTCCACCGCCAACAAACGCGGCATCGCGATGCTCAGGCTCGATCGCGTCGGCGACGCAATGGCGGCAGGCATACCGCTTCAGGCCGGCGGCGTTACAATCCGCGCGGTCAAACCCGACTGGGCGAAATTTCCGTTTCCGGGCGATACGCACGCCGCGCAATGAAACCCGTTCGCACCGCCATTCTGCATGAAGACGGGCGGCATCGCTGTCCCTGGCCCGGCCGCGATCCGCTCTACCTCGCGTATCACGATGAGGAATGGGGCGTGCCGGAATATGACGACCGCGCGCTGTTCGAGAAGCTGATCCTCGACGGCTTTCAGGCCGGCCTGTCGTGGATCACAATCCTGCGCAAGCGCGACAACTTCCGCCGCGCGTTTTCCGAATTCGATCCTGAGAAGATCGCGCGCTACACGCCGAAGAAAGTCGAACGGCTGATGCAGGACGCCGGCATCGTCCGCAACCGCGCCAAGATCGAGGGCACGGTGTCGTCGGCGCGCGCCTATCTCAAGATCATGGATGAAGGCCCGGGCTTTGCCGATCTGTTCTGGGACCGGCTGGACGGCAAGCCATTGCAGAACAAATTCAAGACGACCAAGCAGGTCCCGGCGGCGACCGACCTGTCGCTTGCCATCTCAAAAGACCTCATCGGGCGCGGCTTCAAATTTGTCGGCCCGACCATCGTCTATGCCTTCATGCAGGCGGTCGGCATGGTCAACGATCATCTGGTGACCTGCCATCGCCACGCCGCCTGCGCCAAGCTCGCGCGTAAAAAATGAAGAAAGCACGCGGCCGCTCCAACAAGCCCCGCGCCTGGCAGCGCATGCTGTCGGGCCGGCGTCTCGATTTGCTCGATCCCTCGCCGCTCGACGTCGAGATCGAGGACATTGCCCATGGCCTCGCCCGCGTCGCGCGCTGGAACGGGCAGACCAGCGGTTCGCATATTTTCTCGGTCGCCCAGCACGCGCTCCTGGTGGAGCAGTTCGCGCGGGCGAAAGTGCCGCGGCTCGACCGCGGCGCACGGCTGATGGTGCTGCTGCACGACGCGCCCGAATACGTGGTCGGCGACATGATCTCGCCGTTCAAGGCAGTGATCGGCGACAGCTATAAGGCGGTCGAAGCCCGGCTGATGGCGGCCATCCATCTGCGGTTCGGCCTTCCCCCGGTACCCACGGAAAGCCTGCGCAACCTGATCAAATCGGCCGACCGCAGCGCGGCTTTCTTTGAAGCCACCCGCCTCGCCGGCTTCGCAACCAGCGAAGCACGCAAATTCTTCGGCGCCCCAATGCCCCTTTCAACCGCGCTGGAGCGCGACTATCTCACCCCATGGCCGGCCGCGACCGCCGAGAAGCGGTTCCGCGAACGGTTCGAATCCCTGGTGAAAACCTGACTGGTCATGGAAATGACCGCCAGCCACGGTATGACTACGCAATGATTCACGTCTGCTCCCTCGCGCGCCTGCACGAAACCGTCGAGACCTGTGGTGCGCGCCACATCATCACACTGCTGAAAAACACGGACCAGGTGGTGCGTCCGCCGGTCATCATCGAGAAGAACCATCTCATTCTGAGCATGGACGATATCGCTGAGCCGATGGACGGTTACGAAGCGCCGGCCGCGCATCAGGTCGAGACATTGATCGAGTTTGCGACGCGCTGGGACCGCACCGCTCCGCTCGTCGTGCACTGCTATGCCGGCATCAGCCGCTCGACCGCCGCCGCGTTTGTGGCCGCTTGCGCGATCAGTCCCAAGCGTGATGAGACGATGATCGCTCGCGCCATTCGCGAGGCATCGCCGACCGCGGTGCCCAACCGGCGCATCGTTTCGCTGGCCGACGAGATCCTGGGACGCAAAGGCCGCATGGTGCGCGCGGTGGATGAGCTTGGACCCGGAACGATGGCCTATGAGGGCGTTCCCTTCCGACTCGATCTGGCCTAGGCCGGCGGGCTAAACTGCCATTGTTTTTGCGGGGGATGAAGTGAGCGAGAAGCAATACGGCGTCGTCGCGCCGGATGTCCTGGTGTCCTACAGCGGACTGGACTTCCTGCAAGCCATGGTCGACGGCAAGGTCCCCAATCCGCCGATCAGCAAAGTCCTGAATTTCCACCTCGCCGAAGTGAGCGAAGGCCGCGCCGTGTTCGAGGGCATGCCCGACGCGTCGCTCTACAATCCGATCGGCACGGTGCACGGCGGCTTTGCCATGACGCTGCTCGATTCAGCACTCGGCTGCGCAATCTTCACCACCCTCGCCAAGGGCGAGAAGTGGACGACGCTCGAGATGAAGGTGAACCTGACGCGACCAATCCTCAAAGACACCGGGCTGTTGCGAGCCGAAGGGCGCGTGATCCATCGCGGCCGCACGGTCGCGACGTCGGAAGGCGATTTGAAGGACAAAGCTGGAAAGCTTTACGCGCACGCCACCACGACGTGCATGATCTTTCCGAAGACGTGAAGGCTATTCGGCCGCGCTGAGCGAAGGCCGCAGCGTCATCGGCTTCTCGGCCGGCCGCTCGGAGACGCGCTCGACCATAAGCGCGCGCGGATTGCTGTGCCTGAAGTCGCAATAGGCGAAGCCGAGCCCGGAGACCGCTCCGCGGAAGCTGTTGGTGTCGGTCTTGATGAGATTAAAGCACGGCTCGATCGGCAGGCCCTTCACGGTTGCGCAGACGACGCCGCCTTTGACCTGCAGTGTATTGGCGGGAAGGAAAGCGCGGCGCACCGGGCCGCTGCCCTGGAATTGGATGGTGCCGATCACCGAGCCGTCGGCGAACACGCGGCCTGCGCCACGGGTGCCTTCGAAGCAGTTGTAGGAAAACAGCTTGCCGGTGACCCAGCGCTTGGCTTCGTCACCCGACATCTCACCGGCCATTGCCGGAACTGCGGCAAGCATGGCCGCAGCCACCATCACCCCACGCAACATTACCGACGCTCCGATTGACGCCACTCAGCTTCTCAAGAGTAGCGCACTATGCCCAGACTTCGTCGCCAAATCCTGAACGCGTTTACGCGATCTTGACCACGATCCGGCCCCGGACCTGGCCTTTGAGGATCTTGGCGGCCGCGTCCGGAAGCTCGGAAAGGCCGATTTCGCGTGGTCATGGCGGCAAGTTTTTGGCGGTCGAGGTCTTTTTCCAGCCTTTTCCAGGCCTCGTTGCGTTTGGGCAACGGGCACATGACCGAGTCGATGCCGTAAAGACACACGCCGCGCAAAATGAAGGGGGCGACCGATCCCGGCAGGTCCATGCCGCCGGCAAGCCCGCAGGCGGCGATGGCGCCGCCATAGCGGGTCATCGACAGGAGGTTGGCGAGCGTGGTCGAGCCGACCGAAGTCGATGCCGCCGGCCCAGCGCTCCTTGGCGATCGGCTTGGCGGGGGCGCTGAGCTCCTTGCGGTCGAGGATTTCCGAGGCGCCGAGGCCTTTGAGGTAGTCGGCCTCCTGGGTGCGGCCGGTGGTGGCGATCACGGTGAAGCCGAGCTTGGCGAGGATCGCGATGGCAACCGAGCCGACGCCGCCCGCGGCGCCGGTGACGACGATGGGGCCGCTGTCCGGCTTGAGCCCATGCCGCTCCAGCGCCATCACCGCGAGCATCGCGGTGTAGCCGGCGGTGCCGATCGCCATGGCGTCGCGCGCGCTCATGCCGGCGGGCAACCGGACCAGCCAATCGCCTTTGACGCGCGCCTTCTCGGCATAGGCGCCGAGATGGGTCTCGCCGAGGCCCCAGCCGTTGAGGATGACCTTGTCGCCGGCTTTCCAGTTCGGATTGGTCGAGGACTCGACGGTGCCGGCGAAATCGATGCCGGCGATCATCGGGAAACGCCGCACCACCGGCGCCGAGCCGGTGACGGCGAGGCCGTCCTTGTAGTTGACGGTGGAGTATTCGACACGGACGGTGACGTCGCCGTCCATCAGATTGGCTTCGTCGAATTCCGTCAGGGCGCCGGTGGTGCCCTTCTCGGCCTTCTCGATGACATACGCTTTGAACTTGCCCACGTGCCGACCCTCATCGTTTCGATGAGTTTGTGACGCGAGCCGTGAGCGAGCGCAAGCCTAGGCGGCAGCCGCAGCGAGCCGCGGCGCCGGCTTCTCGACGATCGGCAGGTTGATCAGCGCCGAGAGCACGCCGAACAGCACCGAGAGCCACCACACCGGATTGTAGGAGCCGGAATACTCGAACACGAGGCCGCCGAGCCAGACGCCGAGGAAGCCGCCGACCTGGTGGCTGAAGAAGGCGAAGCCGAACAGCATGGCGAGCCACCGCACGCCGAACATGACGGCGATCAGCGACGACGTTGGTGGCACCGTGGAGAGCCAGAAGAAGCCGGTGACAGCGCCGAAGATCAGCGTGGCGGTCGGACTCGCCGGCAGCGAGATGAACGCCACCACCGCCATCGCCCGGCCGAAATAGATGAATGAGAGGATGAACCGCCGCGGCATGATGTTGCCGAGGTAACCGGACGTCAGCGAGCCGACGATGTTGAACAGGCCGATGATCGCCAGCGTCCAGCCGCCGATCTCCGCCGAAAGGCCGCGGTCGATCAGATAGGCCGGCAGGTGGACGGTGATGAAGGCGAGCTGGAAGCCGCAGGTGAAGAAGCCGAGCACCAGCAGCACATAGCTGCGGTGGCCGAACGCTTCCGCCAGCGCGACCTTGAGCGACTGCGGCGCCGGGCCGCTCGGGATGCCGCCGGGGCCGACCGCGGGCGGGGTCGCGAGCGCCGTTGCAAGCGGGACAATCAGAAGCACGGCGCCGGCGAAAATATAGAGCGCGACCTGATAGCCGAACGGCCCCATGATCGCGACGGCGATCGGCGAAAACAGGAATTGGCCGAATGAGCCCGCGGCTGTGCCGATGCCGAACGCCATCGAGCGGGAGCTCTCGGGCAACAATTTGCCGAACGCACCGAGCACGATGTTGAACGAACAGCCGGACAGCCCAAAGCCGATCAGGACGCCGGCGCTCAGGGTCATCATTCCGGGCGAGGAGGAGGTGGCCATCAGCGCGAGACCTGCGGCATAGAACAGCGAGCCGACGATCAACACGCGATTGGTGCCGAAGCGATCCGCCACCGCGCCGGCAAGTGGCTGGCCGACCCCCCACAGCAAATTCTGAATCGCGACCGCGAACGCGAAGACCTCACGGCCCCAGCCGTTCGCGGAAGACAGCGGCGTCAGGAAGAAGCCGAGTGACGGAGCGAGGCCCGAAGGCCAGCATGGCAATGATGCAGCCGCACACGGTCACGACGAGCGGCGTGCGCCAGCCGACCTGCCGCGCCGCCTGGGTAATTGTCATGTGGGTTGTCCGTACCGGCTGATGGAGCGCCTTCCTATAGAAGGTTCGGAACCATCACCAAAACGAATATTCGTGATGCTGGGCATACGAGTTCCGCATGACTTAGCGCTCTAGCGACTAGAGTTGGGCGGCGATTTCCCTGGTCAGCTTGGCATCGCCCCAATGCGGCTCATCCGAGCCGTCGCCCCAGTTCAGCGGGCGATAGAACGTATGGACGCCATGCTTGAGGATGCGTCGCATCTCTTTGGCCCAGCTCGGGCGCACCCAATAGGCATGATAGTGGGTCGACTTGGCGACCTCGGGCATCCACAGCTTGCCATCGAGCATGTCGGCTGCGATCCGCTTGGCGCGCTGCCACGCATCGGGCTCGGTGACGACGTCCGGAATCCCGTCGCACGCGAAGGTGAACTGGCAGGCGCTGTGACGGTGCGCGTTCTGGTAGACCACGTCGCACACCGTCTTTGGATAGTACGGCGTGAATACGCGGTTCATCACGACCTGCGCGACCGCGATCTGGCCGCGCACATCTTCGCCGCGCGACTCGAAATAGACGGCGTTGGCCAAACACTTTTCGGCCTTTGCGCGCGACGTATCGGAAAGACCGAGACGCTCGGCAGGAGACATCGGCCGCTGCAATGGTCCCGTCACCTCGCCTTTCGGCGCGACGCTCTCAGCCGGTTTTGCAGTGGCTACACCTTGCGCCGGCGGGCTGAGCGCGGCGAGCTTCATCTCCGGAGCAGGCGCACTCTCGGGCGCAACGATTTCCGGCGCCTCGCCGGGGCGCCATGGAGCAATGCCTTCGCGGATGACCCCTACCGGATCGATGCCGAAATAGAGTTTGGCCTGATCACCGGGCGCATCGTCGGGCGGCGCCAGCTTGCTGAAATCGGTGGGCGGCAGATCGACATAAGGCAGGTCGATGTCCGGCGTTTGCGAAGCGCGATCCGCCGTGACCGGCAATGCATAGTCTTCGTATTCGTCGAAACGTGGCGGCGACGTGCGCTGCACGTATTCCGCGATCACCTCGAACGGCGTTTCGCTTTCGATCGACGGCACCAGCTCATCGAGGGTCGGCGGCAGAGGCGGCAGCGGCTTGCGCGTGCGCTTGACCTGGGAGTCGCCCTTGCCCTTGCGGTTGACCGACGGAAACTGAAGCGGGCCGCGCGGATCGGCCATGAGCTCACGGCCAAATCCGTTGATCTCGTTCGGGCTCGACGCTCGCCAGCGCATAGAGCGGCGGACGCGGAATGGCGCTCACCATGGTCGGAACGCGAAACGTCGCCTGGATGGTGCGTGGCGGCGAGTTCAGGAAATGCGCCCGCCAGCGCTCGCCGACCGCCGGCTGCCGGGCGAGCAGCGCGCCGAGATCCTGAAAGCCGATCTGGTTGGGAAGCATCGACAGCGCGAGCGCGCAGACCGCGACACGCGGGACGTAACGCCGACGCTTTGCTCGCACTGACTTCGACACGCGACGCACGCCACCACTACAAACGCACTGCCTGCCGCCGGATGGCGACAAGTGCGACAGGCTTTGTTATGGGCGGATTAACCTTGCGAACGCGTTAAGCGCTTCGCGTCAAAGGCCCGTGGCTATTGGCATTCCCGCTATGCGCGAACGTCTCGTTAACCCTATCGCAAGCCCTGTGACCCAATAGTCCGCGCTGTCACACGGAACTTTGCGTATGTCGGTCAGCGTCACCGGTCAGATCATCATGATCGCTGCGCTTTCCCTCATCGCGCTGGCGCTCGGCGGCGCGCTGTTTCACCGCATGCAGGCGCAAAACCGTCGCCTGACCGACGCGATCGAGAACATGTCGCAAGGCCTGTGCATGTTCGACCGGCGTGCGCGGATCACGTTGGTCAACCGCCGCTATCTCGACATGTACCAGCTCGATCCCGAAGATCGTGCATCCGGGGATGACGCTCACCCAGCTCATTCGCGCGCGCAAAGACACCGGACTTTTCCAGGGCGACGTCGACGCCTACGTCGCCAAGATCATGGACGGCATAAAGACCGGCAGCAGCATCGGCCATGTTGTGCCGGCCGGCGGCGGCCGCATGGTCCTCGCCAAGAACGAGGTCATGCCGGGCGGCGGCTGGGTCTCGACCCACGAGGACGTCACCGAGCAGCGCAAGGCCGAGGAAGAGCGCACCGCGATCCGCGATCAGGAGCGGCGGCGCAGCATGATCGACGACGCGATCAAGGCATTTCGCCCGAAGGTCGAAAGCCTGCTGTCCAGCGTGAGCGAGAACGCGGTCACGCTGGCGGAAACCGCAACATCGCTGTTCAGCGCCTCGAGCCAGACCACCGAGCGCGCCGAAAGCGCGGTGTCGGCGTTCCACGAAGCCTCGGCCAACGTCGAGACCGCCGCGGTCGCCGCCGATGAACTATCCCATTCGATCGCGGAGATCAGCCGCCAGCTCAGCCACGCCACCGAGATCGTCGACCACGCGACCGGCGAGGCGCGCGCCACCGATGAACAGATCGCCGGGCTAGCCACCGGGGCGCAGAAGATCGGCGACGTCATCAAGATGATCCGCGACATTGCCGGCCAAACCAACCTGCTGGCGCTCAACGCCACCATCGAAGCCGCGCGCGCCGGCGAGGCCGGCAAGGGCTTCGCGGTGGTCGCGTCGGAAGTGAAGTCGCTCGCGGTGCAGACCGCCAAAGCGACCGAGGACATCGCCAGCCACATTCAGGGTGTGCAAAATTCGACGACCAGCGCGGTCGACGCGATCCGGCAGATCGCCGGCCGCATGCATGAGATCAATCAGTACACCACGGCGGTCGCCGCGGCCGTCGAGGAGCAAAACGCGGCGACCGGCGAAATCTCCCATAACGTGGCGAGCGCCGCAGCCGGCACCAACCATGTTCTATCGGTGCTTGGCGAAGTCTCCGGCGCGGCGACCGATACCCGCTCATCCGCCGAGATCGTGCTGGGCGCGTCGAACACCGTCTCAGCCGCGGTTTCCGATCTGCGCGGCGAGGTCGAGGATTTTCTGCAGAAAGTGGCGGTCTAGGCCTGGCTGGCCGCGCTCTTGCCGAGCGCGGCCTGAGCGGCGGCGAGACGCGCGATCGGCACGCGGAACGGCGAGCACGACACATAATCGAGCTTGGCCTCGTGGCAGAACGCGACCGACGCCGGGTCGCCGCCATGCTCGCCGCAGATGCCGACCTTGAGCTTTGGCCGCACCTTGCGGCCGCGCTCCACGCCGATCCTCACCAGCTCGCCGACGCCGCTCTGGTCGATCGACACGAACGGATCGGCCGGCAGAATGCCGCGCTGGGTATAGATGCCGAGGAAGCTCGCGGCGTCGTCGCGTGAAATGCCGAACGTGGTCTGGGTGAGATCGTTGGTGCCGAACGAGAAGAACTCGGCGCCGTCTTTTCCATCCGCAATCTCGGCCGCCATCAGCGAGGCGCGCGGCAACTCGATCATGGTGCCGACCTGGTAGTCGAGCTTCGCGCCGGTCTCCTGCTCCACCGCGTCCGCCATCGCATCGATGCGCGCCTTGACGATGTCGAACTCGGCGCGGGTGGCGATCAGCGGCACCATCACTTCCGGCACCACGGCCTCGCCGGTCTTCTTTGCGGCCTCGACGGCGGCTTCGAAGATGGCGCGCGCCTGCATCTCGGCGATTTCCGGATAGGCGATGGCGATGCGGCAGCCGCGGAAGCCGAGCATCGGATTGAATTCGTGCAGCTCGGCGGCGCGTTCCGTGAGCCGCTTCGGCATCGGCGCCCATCGCCGCCGCGACCTCGGCGATTTCCTTCTCGCCATGCGGCAGGAATTCGTGCAGCGGCGGATCGAGCAGCCGGATCGTCACCGGCTTGCCCGCCATGATCTCGAACAGCTCGACGAAATCGGCGCGCTGCATCGGCAGGAGCTTGGCGAGCGCGGCGCGGCGCGCTTCTCGTCGTTCGGACGAGGATCATCTCGCGCACCGCCTGGATGCGGTCTGCCTCGAAGAACATGTGCTCGGTGCGGCACAGCCCGATGCCTTCGGCGCCGAACTTCACCGCGGCGCGCGCGTCGGCCGGCGTGTCGGCATTGGCGCGCACGCCGAGCTTGCGCACCTTGTCGGCCCAGCCGATCAGCGTGGCGAACTCGCCGGACAGCTGCGCGCTCGATCATGTCGACCTTGCCGGCCAGCACCTGGCCGGTCGAGCCGTCGATGGTGATGAAGTCGCCCTCCTTGTAGGTCTTGCCGCCGGCGGTCATCGTGCTTGTTGGCGTAGATCGACGCGCAGCGCGCCGGCGCCGGAGACGCAGGGCTTGCCCATGCCGCGCGCAACGACCGCCGCGTGCGAGGTCATGCCGCCGCGCGTCGTCAGGATGCCTTCGGCCGCGTGCATGCCGTGAATGTCCTCGGGCGAGGTCTCGACGCGAACCAGAATGACCTTGTGGCCGTCGGACTTGAGCTGCGCGGCCTCATCGGCGGTGAACACGATCTCGCCGCCGGCGGCGCCCGGCGAGGCCGGCAGGCCGGTCGCGATCACGTTGCGATGCGCCTTCGGATCGATGGTCGGATGCAGAAGCTGGTCGAGCGAGGCCGGATCGACGCGCAGCACCGCCTCTTCCTTGCTGATCAGCTTTTCATTGGCGAGCTCGACCGCGATGCGGAGCGCCGCCTTGGCGGTGCGCTTGCCGGAGCGGGTCTGCAGCATCCACAACTTGCCCTGCTCGACCGTGAACTCGAGGTCCTGCATGTCGCGGTAGTGCTTCTCGAGCTTGTTGTAGATGCGCTCAAGCTCGGCGAAGGCCTTGGGCAGGCATTTCTCCATCGACGGCTTCTCGGAGCCGGCTTCGAGCCGCGCCTGTTCGGAATCTCCTGCGGCGTGCGGATGCCGGCGACGACGTCCTCGCCCTGCGCATTGATGAGGAACTCGCCGTAAAGCTTCTTCTCGCCGGTCGACGGATTGCGCGTGAAGGCGACGCCGGTGGCGGACGTCTCGCCCATATTGCCGAACACCATGGCCTGCACGTTGACCGCGGTGCCCCAGCTTTCCGGGATGTTGTGGAGCCTGCGATAGGTGATCGCGCGCTGGTTCATCCACGACGAGAACACCGCGCCGATCGCGCCCCAGAGCTGCTGCGTGCGGATCCTGCGGGAACGGCTTGCCGTGCTCTTCCTGGACGCGCTTCTTGTACTGGACGATCAGCGCCGCCCAGTCGTCGGCGGTGAGATCGGTGTCGAGCGAGTAGCCCTGCTGCTCCTTGTGGCGGTCGAGCAGCTCCTCGAAATGGTGGTGATCGACCCCGAGCACGACGTCGGAATACATCGTGATGAAGCGGCGGTAGAGTCATAGGCGAAGCGCTTGTCGCCCGAGTTCGCCGCCAGCGCCTCGACCGTCTCGTCGTTGAGGCCGAGATTGAGCACGGTATCCATCATGCCCGGCATCGAGGCGCGCGCGCCGGAGCGCACCGAGACGAGCAGCGGATTCTTCGTGTCGCCGAACACCTTGCCGGTGAGCTTGCCGACCTGCGCCAGCGCCTTTTCGACCTGCGCCTTCAGGTCCTTCGGATATTGCTTCTTCGTTGGCGTAGTAGTAAGTGCAGACGTCGGTCGTGATGGTGAAGCCGGGCGGCACCGGCAGGCCGAGGCCCGCCATTTCGGCGAGGCCCGCGCCCTTGCCGCCGAGCAGATTGCGCGTCGCGCCTTTGCCGTCGGCCTTGCCGTCGCCGAAGAAATAGACCCACTTGCCCGTACGTCGGCGCCTTGGCCGGCGGAGCCGACGCGCGCTTTACGCGCCGCTTTGCTTCGGTTGTGCTTTTTTCTTCTTCGCCATGATCACTCGAAAAGGGAAACGAGCCCGCCGCTAGAAATCACGGCGGGACCGCGACACGCAAGCCTCAAAAGAGATCAGCTCAGCGGAAAAGGCCGAGGCCCAACAGACCGATCACGATCAGATAGATGGCGACGATGTAGTTGAGCAACCGCGGCATAATCAGGATGAGTATGCCAGCAAGAATAGAAATGACCGGCGATAGATGAGCAAAGCCAATGGTCATGATCGTCTCCCCTGTTAGGCAGCCAATAACGGTCTAATTACCGGGCGGTTCCGGCTAGCCCTCGATGCGAGAGAAGTCGGCGACGGCCCGCGTAGCCTCACGAATTTCATTGAGCAGCTTCAGACGGTTTTCCCGCAGCTTCTTGTCGTCGGCGTTGACCGTGACCTTGTCGAAGAAGGCGTCGACCGTAGGCCGCAGCTTCGCCATCGCCGTCATGGCGGCGGCGAAATCTTCTTTGGCGACGGCGGCGGAGGCGTCCTTCTTGGCGGTCGCGATGGCGGCGGCCAGCGCTTTTTCTTCCGGCTGCTGGAGCAGCGCGGCGTCGGGCACGCCGGTATAGGACTTGTTGTCCTTCTTCTCCTCGATGCGCAGGATGTTGGCGCCGCGCTTGACGCCGGCCAGCAGATTCTTGCCGTCGTCGGTGTCGAGGAATTTGCCGAGCGCCTCGACGCGGCGAACGATCAGGAGCAGATCGTCCTGGCCTTCGAGCGCGAACACGGCATCGACCAGATCGTGGCGCGCGCCCTGCTCGCGCAGCTGAACCTTGAGGCGGTCGGCGAAGAAGGCGAGCAGGTCGGCATTGGCCCACTTGCCGCAGCGACAGGCGCAGATTGTTGTCCAGCACGATGCGGATGACGCCGAATGCCGCACGGCGTAGCGCGAACGGGTCTTTCGAGCCGGTCGGCTTCTCATCGATCTTCCAGAACGACACCAGCATGTCGATCTTGTCGGCCAGCGCGACTGCAATCGACACCGGATCGGACGGCACCAGATCCTTCGGGCCCTGCGGCTTGTAGTGGTCCTCGATGGCGCGGGCGACCGCTTCATCCTCGCCCTGCGCCTGCGCGTAATAGCGGCCCATCAGGCCCTGCACTTCCGGGAATTCACCGACCACTTCGGTGAGCAAATCCGCCTTGGCGAGCTGCGCCGCGCGCTCGGCCTTGTTCGGATCGGCCTTCACCAGCGGCGCCAGCTCTTTCGCCAGCGCGACGATGCGCTTGATGCGCTCGGCCTGGGTGCCGAGCTTCTCGTGGAACACGATCTGCTCGAATTTCGGCAGCCGCGCGTCGAGCTTGGTCTTCAAGTCGGTCTCGTAGAAGAACTTGGCATCGCTCAATCGCGCGCGAATGACGCGCTCATTGCCGGCGATGATCTGCTTGCCGCCGTCCGACGCTTCCTCATTCGCCACCAGGATGAATTTGTTGGTCAGCTTGCCGGTCTGCGGATCGCGCAGCACGAAGCATTTCTGGTTGTTGCGGATGGTGGCGCGGATCACCTCGGCCGGGATCGACAGGAACGCCTGGTCGAACGAGCCCATCAGCACCACCGGCCATTCGACCAGCCCCGCGACCTCGGCGATCAGCCCCTCGTCCTGAACCAGCTCGTAGCCCTGCGCGAAAGCGAGGTTCTTGGCGTCGGCTAAAATCATCTCGCGACGGCGCGCCGGGTCGAGCACCACCTTGGCGGCTTCGAGCTTCGCGACATAGTCCTCGAACCGCTTCACCTTGATCGGCGCCGGCGCCATGAAGCGATGACCGCGCGTATGGTCGCCGGATTCAACGCCGCCGACCGCAAAGCGCACCACCTCCGGCTCTTCGGTCTCCGGGCCGAACGTGGCGACGATGGAATGCAGCGGCCGCACCCAGATCAGCGCGCCCTCTTTCGCCGAAGCCGCGCCCCAGCGCATCGACTTCGGCCACGGGAAGCCCTTCGCCACCTTCGGCACGATGTCCGCGATCACGTCGATGGCCGGCCGCCCGGCCCTCTCCATCACCGCGACGTAGAAATCGCCCTTCTTGTCCTGCTGCACCTTGGCGTCGGAGATCGACTTGAGCCCCGCCGCCTTGACGAACCCGGCGATGGCCTGCTCCGGCGCGCCGACTTTGGGGCCTTTGCGCTCTTCCTTCTGGTCCGGCGGACTTCACCGGCACGCCATGCACCGACAATGTGAGCCGCCGCGGCGTCACAAAGGCCTTGGCGCCCTCATAGACCAGCCCGGCCTCGACCAGCGCGTCGGTGACGAGCTTGCGCAGGTCGTCCGCCGCCTTTGCCTGCATGCGCGCGGGGATTTCCTCGGAGAAAAATTCAAGCAGAAGATCGGGCATAGCGGGTGCCTAGCAAGGCGCACTACGCCTGTCACCAACCGCCGCCGCCCCCTCCACCGCCGCCGCCACCCGAGCCGCCGCCTCCGCTGAAGCCCGACGAGCTGGAGGATGGCACCGCGGCGGCAAGCGCGGCGCTTGCAGTGCCGACCGTCGATGACACGGAGTTACCGAAGCTCGACCCCGACCAGCCGCTGCCAGTACGCCAGCGCGGATTGTAATGGCGCATCGCATCGGAATCGCCCGGATAGGCCCGCTGGAGCGCGGACGCGAATGCTTCCGACCAGGGCTTCTCGACGTCGAGCGCCACCGCGTAAGGCAGCAGCGCCTCGAAACGCTGAGCGGTGATCTCCGGCGCCTGCATGTTGAGCCGGTCCTGCTCGGCCGTCTCCATGTACATGCGGAAGCCCTCGAGCTGATCCATCACCGGACGGCCGAGCGCGGTCGGCGCCTTCATCAGATAGAAGAACAGGCCGTTGAGCATGGCGAAGCCGCCGGCCAGCAGGAACGGGAACGGATAGCTCTGAACAACGCGCTCGATCGCCGGCACCACGTCTCCGATGCTGCCGCCGGTCACGTCGGTCAAAAACCCGATGCCAAGGAAGAGAAAGATCGCGACAAAGACGATGCTCATGATGGCGCGGATCAGCGACTGAAACGCCGCGCCGCTGAAGATGGCGGAGAGCACCGGATAGGCGAAAAAGCCGACAAACAGCGAGACGAAGAACGCCGCGAACAGGATGAACAGATCCTCGTCCTGCAGGCTGCCGGTCGCGATGATGCCGCCGATCACGATCGCGCTCATGACGCACGCCGACCAGCATCCAACCGAGATTGCGCTTGAAGAACTTGCCCTTGTTTTCCTTGACGATGCTTTCGGTGAAATCGTCGCCGACTTTCGCGACCGCAGTGCCGTTGGTCTTGGTGATATGAGCCTCGCCGCCGGCCGACGTCTTCACCCAGTCGAAGATCGCGGCTTCGCCGGGCGGCAATGTCTCGGCAGGCTGCTTGCCGGTCGCCTTGAGCCGCAGCCCCTCGTCCTTGTCGTCGAACAGGACAAGGCCGCGGGTCGCGAGCGAAATCGCCGCCGCGGTGAAAGCGCGCCACTTGTCGCGGCCGAAGCCCCAATTGTGGACGTAGTTGGCGAGCCCCGGCGACACACCCTTGGGCGGATGAAACAGCGGGATGATGGTGCCGCGCCTCGGGTCGCGGCCGACCGCGCTCCACGCCATCAGGTAGTAGATCGCCACTGCGATAAAGCCGATGCCGCCGATGATCCAGTGCCGGTTATCCTTGAACCAGTAATAGTTCTCGTTGGGCGGATCGACCGCACCGGCGGGAATTTCGGCCACCACGGTCAAGCCCGCATGCGGCGCCAGCAGTCTCGTCGTGTTGACCGACAGCGCGCCACTGGCGTCGATGGTGCCGCGCCAGTCCGTGCCGCGCGCGCCGAGCGGTCCGGTATAGGCAGTCCAGCGCACCGGCCGGACATTGCCGGGCAGCGTCAGGCGGTAACTCGCGGCGAGGATCGGGAAGGTCCAGAAATTACCGGTGACGTTCCAGTTGAGTTCCGGCTTGCCGTCGATCCAGCGGATCTGCCGGCCGGTCGTGTAGCGAAGCACGTAAGTGTGGTCGCCGCGCGAAACGAACACGTCTTCCTTGCCGGCATAGATGCGAACGACGCCGGTGTTCGGCTTTTTGGTGAACCAGCTCTCCGGCTGGCCGTCGCGCGTGACCGACAGGACGTTGAAGTCGACCTCGCGGTTGCGGCCGGAAGCGTCACGGAAGCGCAGCGGAAAATCGCGGTAAATGCCGCGCTTGATCTCATTGCCCTCGGCGCGCACGCGGATCGTCTCGGTGACGGTGAGCGTGCCGTCCTTGGCAACCTCCATGACGGAATCGAAGCGATGGATGACCTCGGCAGCATGCGTGGCCGTGGCGAGAACGAACGCGACAGCGAGAGTCGCGAGCCGGAGCATCAGCGGCCCAATGCGACCTGCGGCACGGCGCGGTCCGCCTCGGCCGCCTCGAAATAAGGGCGGGAGGTGAAGCCCCCGGCGGCCGCGATGAAATTGCTCGGCACGGTCTGAACCAGAGTGTTCAGGTTGCGCACGGTGCCGTTGTAGTAACGCCGCGACATCTGCAGCTCGTTTTCGAGTTCGCTCAACTGCTTCTGCAGCTCGAGGAAATTCGTGCTGGCCTTGAGCTCGGGATAGGCCTCGGCAACCATCATCAACTTGGCGAGACCTACCGTCAGCGCGCTTTCCGCCCGCGCCCGCCGGCGCGATATCGTCGGCCGGCGCATTGCGCGCCCGCTCGCGCTGCTCGGTCACTTCCTGGAGCAGGTTGCGCTCGTGCGCTGGCATAGCCCTTCACGCTGTCGACCAGGTTCGGCACCAGGTCGGAGCGGCGCTTGAGCTGGCACGTCGATGCCGCTCCAGCCTTCATTGGCGAGCTGGCGAAGCGAGACGAGCCGGTTGAAGATGTAGATCGACATAGATCGCGGCCGCCGCGACTATGAAGACGAGAAGCCAGGTGGTCATTCCACGCCGCCCCCCGGCGGCAGATGCAGTCTACTTCCCGCCGCCGGCTGTCGCCAGCCAGGCCTCTCCGCACGCCTTGGCCAACTCACGCACCCGCAGGATATAGCTCTGCCGCTCGGTCACCGAGATGACGCCGCGCGCATCCAGCAGATTGAACACGTGGCTCGCCTTGATGCACTGGTCGTAGGCCGGCAGCGCCATCAGATGGCGTTCTTTCTTGCCGCCTTCCCAGCCCGCTTCGAGATATTTCCGGCAGGCCGCTTCGGCCATCTTGAATTGCTCGAACAGCATCGCGGTGTCGGCGAACTCGAAATTGTGCCGCGAATATTCCTGCTCGGCCTGCAGGTACACGTCGCCGTAGGTCACCTTCTTGTCACCTTCGGCGCCGTTGAAGTTGAGGTCGTAAACGTTCTCGACGCCCTGCACGTACATCGCCAGCCGCTCGAGCCCGTAAGTCAGCTCGCCCGACACCGGCGAACATTCAAAGCCGGCGACCTGCTGGAAATATGTGAACTGCGACACTTCCATTCCGTCGCACCAGCATTCCCAGCCGAGACCCCACGCACCGAGCGTCGGACTCTCCCAATCGTCCTCGACGAAACGAATGTCGTGCAGCTTGGCGTCGATGCCGATCGCGGAAAGCGAATTGAGATAGAGATCCTGGATGTCAGGCGGCGACGGTTTGAGGATCACCTGGAACTGGTAGTAGTGCTGCAACCGGTTCGGGTTCTCGCCGTAGCGCCCGTCTTTCGGACGACGCGAGGGTTGCACGTAAGCCGCGTTCCAGGGTTTCGGTCCGAGCGCACGCAACGTCGTCGCCGGATGGAACGTGCCCGCGCCCATCTCCATGTCGTAGGGCTGCAGAATCACACAGCCGTGTTCTGCCCAGTAGCGCTGCAAAGCGAGGATCAGGCCCTGGAACGATCGGCGTGGGTCTAGGTTATTCACGGGCAAATGAACGGTTAAACGGCTTAAATCGCCGGCAATTTTGCAAGCGTTCGTTAAGGACGTGAATCGCCGGCGACCCTATGAGTAGGCGGAAAACCGGTCAAGCCAATGCGTGTGTTTACGTGCTCGTTGAACCGCAACTGTTAGACGAGCGACTAATAAAAAGACGACAGGCTGACAGGAGAGATTCAAATGCACGCTTTTGAGATCATCGGATTTGTGATGCTCGCGCTGTTTTTCGGCGCGATGATCAATCCCAGCCAGACGCAGCGCTAACCCTCTCTCCCTACAATCGGTATTCGCCCGTCATCGGATCGCGCCGCAACGTCGGCAGCGGCCGGTGCGGTGGAATTTCAGCGACGCGGCGCGCGCGGTCCAACTCTTCGTTGATGCGGCGCACTTCCTTGACCACCCAGTGAACGACCATCGCGCCGCCCAGCGCGACCGCGGCCCATTTGATCACCGGCGACAAAAGAATTGGTGGCATGTAGCCCTCCGTCCAGTGAGCGCGAGTCTCGCTGCGATCAAGGCGATTTCGCGGCGGACAACATTGCAATTCGTTTAGCTTAACGCTCAGAAACCGTAACGGCTCCAGTACGCCCGTTCCTCCAGCGTAGAGAGGAGATCGTCGGCGCCTGGCACCTTGATGTCGAGCCCAAGCTTGCGGCCGAGGAAACTGCGGTCCCCGGAGATAAGCGGCGTGCGCACCTTCTCGCCGTAGCGTTGGCGCAAGGTCGAGCGCAGGTCGCCGATGCCATCGATCAGGCCAAGCTCGAGCGCGTTCTGCGCGGTCCAGAACTCGCCGGAGAATAACGCCTTGTCGGCGCCATTGAGGCGCTTGCCGCGCCGCTCCTTCACCAGCGCGATGAATTCCTCGTGGATGTCCTTCTGGATTGCCTTGAGGCGTTTCACGTCTTCCGGCTTCTCGGGAAGGAACGGATCGAGCATCGCCTTGCGCTCGCCGGAGGTGTAGAGCCGCCGCTCGATGCCGAGCTTGTCGATCAGCTTGTCGAAACCGAAGCCGCCACCGAGCACGCCGATCGAACCAACCATCGAAAAGACGTCGGCAACGATCTCGTCTGCGGCGCAGGCGAGCATGTAGCCGCCCGATGCGCCGATGTCCTCGACGAAGGCGATGACCGGGATGTTCTTCTCCAGCGAGAGATGCCTGATCCGCTGGTAGATCAGATGCGACTGCGCCGGCGAGCCACCCGGCGAATTGATGAGCAGCGCCACGGCGCGCGCCCCGCGGGTGTCGAATGCTTTCTGCAGCGTCTTGGCGAGACCGGCGAGGCCAAGCCCCTGCCGCAGCGGCACGGCGGCCCCAATCACGCCGCTGAGACAAATCACCGGCACGACCGGCGTATCGCTGCGCCATCGGGCGGGAACCAGCGGGCCGAAAGCGTCGAGCACAGGTTTGAGAAGGTTGGGCATCGGTTTTGCGGCAGGCATGGCGCGACGTTAGGCAGTGGCGGCGCCGCAAGTCAAAGCGACATCAAGCGCCACGCTGTTAGCGGAACGTTTACCGCTGGCACGGATTGTGCAGATCAGAGGCCGCCTGGCCCAGCGGACGTACCGGAACAAGAACAATGGACCCTAAACTGACGATGTTTGTCGTGCTTATCGGCAGCATCATTGCGATGTCGATCCTGCGCGTGGAACATCTCGCACGCTTGAAGGACGAATTGTCGCTGCGCCGCTGGCGCAAGAGCGATCCCGTCACCGGCTAAACCGGCTCCGCTGATCAGGCGTTCGCAAGCGGCAGCGCTTCTGCGCCCCGCAACACGGCCTCGGCTGCGGCCGAAGGCTTTCCGCTTGCATCGTTAAGCTCAAGACCGGGCAACAGCGCGAGCGGCGCCTGGCCGCTTTTTTGGGCACGCACCAAAACGCGGATCGCCGGAACGCCGGGACGTGGATGAACCGGCAACACGACAAGGGTGCCAAAGTCCGCGGCCAGCGCATTGACCACATCGGCCAGCCCGTCAGCGCGCCAAATCAAAGTGAGAATGCCCTGCGGCTTGAGCAGCCGCGCCGCCGACTTGGCCCACAAGCGCAAAGTGTCGGGCTCGGCCGCGTGAGCCAGCGCGCGCGATGCGTCCGGTGAGACGTTCTGCCTGGCCGGATCGTTGAATGGCGGATTCATCAGCACGCGATCGGCGCTTGCCGGCGGAAGATCGAGATGCCCGGCATCGGCGCGCACAATGTCGACGCGCTCCTCGAACCGATTAAGGATGACGTTCTGGCGCGCCAATTCGCACAGCGCCTTGTCGATCTCGACCAGGGTGACAAGCAGCCCCGGAATGCGCCTCGCCAGCGCAAGCCCGGCCGAGCCAACTCCGGCGCCGAGGTCGATTGCCCGCTCGCCATAGGCGCCTGCCGGTCGCCGCTGCGAGCAGGATGGCGTCGTGGCCGACGCGATGACCGCGCCGCGGCTGGCGCAAATGCAGGCGGCCGCCGAGCACGGCGTCTTCAGTGACGTCGGGATCAGCGAGAGTCATCGTCGGGCCGCAACTCTTTGCCCATGCCGGCGTCGTGCAGCAGCCGCCGGGCACGGGCGACCTGCTCGTCGGCCACCAACACGCGGCGCGGCAGGATGCCGAGCGAGCCTTCCAGCACGCTCATGTTCTGATCGAGCACGAGATGGTGGATGTTGGCGCCGTCGAGCAACGCGCCGATGGCGGAAACAAGAACCGGATCGTTGGTACGCACGATCTCTTTCATAACGCTACCGGTTACGGCGCTCCTCGCCGGGCGCGCGCAGCGCCAGATAGGCAAACAGCTTGGTCTCGCGGCGGCCCCGCGTCACGGTGTCCAGAATGAGGCCAGCAGCCGCGCACAGGAACGCCAGCACCATCAAGCCCATCGACAGGATCGCGGTCGGCAGCCGCGGCACCAGCCCGGTCTCAAAATAGGTGACCAGCACCGGGATCGCCAACCCGATGGCAATCAAGGCCAACATGGCGCCGATGCTACCGAAAAACCGCAGCGGGCGCTCGGCCCGGTAAAGCTTGAAGATGGTGCGCAGGATGCGAAAGCCGTCGCGCCAGGTGTTGAGCTTGGAGGCCGAACCCGAGACCCGCGCGTAATACGGCGTCGGCACTTCCGCGACCGGGAGCCCAAGCTCGAGCGCATGGACCGTGAGCTCGGTCTCGATCTCGAAGCCGCCGGACAGAACCGGGAACGACTTCACGAACCGCCGCGAGAACACCCGGTAGCCCGACAGCATGTCGGTGAAGGCGCGCCCGAACACTTGCGCGACGAATGCCGTCAGCAGCCAATTGCCGGTGCGATGGCCGGTGCGATAGGCAGCTACTTCGCGATCGACCCGCGTGCCGACCACCATGTCGAGCCGCTCCCGCAGCAGCAGGTCGACCATCTTCGGCGCGCTGGGCGCATCGTAGGTCGCGTCGCCGTCGACCATGACGTAGATATCGGCCTCGACGTCGGTGAACATCCGGCGCACCACGTGGCCCTTGCCCTGGTGCGGCTCGGTGAAGACTTCAGCGCCGGCCTTCCGCGCGACCTCGACGGTGCGGTCGGTCGAATTGTTGTCGAACACAAAGATCGTGGCGCCCGGCAGGGCAGTCCGGAAGTCGGCCACGACTTTGGCGATCGACTTTTCCTCGTTGTAGCAGGGCACCAGCACCGCGATCGCGTAACGCGCCAGCGCTTTTCCCGGCCTGGTTCTTGTCGTCGGCTTCTTCACCGCCCACTCCGAATCTGTCGCGGCAATCTAGCGCAATTGGCCCACCTCGGCGCGTGCTTGCGAGCAGCCGGACGCCTTTCTATGGTGCGGCACCTGCCTGTTGGAGCAACCCGTGGCCGTCGTCGTCCCGTTCGAGAACCAGCCTTCGGCATCGATCGAGCGCCTCAACGCGCTGGTCGCGCCCGACATGGAGCGCGTCAACGCCACGATCCTGTCGCGCACCGGCTCCGAAGTGACGATGATCCCGGAAGTCGCCAACCACCTGATCTCCTCGGGCGGCAAAAGGCTGCGGCCGATGCTCACCTTGGCGATGGCGCAGCTCTCCGGATATTCCGGCGAAGGCCACATCAAATTCGCGGCGGCGGTCGAATTCATGCACACCGCGACCTTGCTGCATGACGATGTCGTGGACGAAAGCGACATGCGGCGCGGCAAGCCGGCGGCGCGATTGGTCTGGGGCAATGAAGCGAGCGTGCTGGTCGGCGATTTCCTGCTCGGCCAGGCCTTCAAGATGATGGTCGAGGTCGGCAATCTGCGCGCACTGGAGATCCTGTCGAACGCGGCCGCCGTGATCGCCGAGGGCGAGGTCATGCAGCTCGCCGCCGCCAAGAACACGGCAACCAGCGAAGACGAATATCTCGCCGTGATCCGCGCCAAGACCGCCGAGCTGTTCGCCGCCGCCTGCGAGGTCTCGCCGGTGCTGGCCGGCCGCCCGAAGGCCGAGCAGACCGCCTGCCGTTCCTACGGCATGAACCTCGGCATCGCCTTCCAGCTGATCGACGACGCGCTCGATTACAGCGGCAAGTCCGCCAAGCTCGGCAAGAACGTCGGCGACGATTTCCGCGAGGGCAAGATCACCCTGCCCGTCGTGTTGTCGTACCGCCGCGGCAGCAATCTCGAACGCGACTTCTGGAATCGCACCCTCGGCAAGGGCGACATCCGCGAGGGCGATCTCGAGAACGCGATGGCGCTGATGGTCAAGCACCGCGCCATCGACGATACGGTCAGCCGCGCTCGCCACTACGGCGAGATCGCGACCGATGCGCTGGCGCTGTCGTCCGATTCAGAGATGAAGCAGGCATTGCTCGAAGCGGTCGAGTTCTGCGTCGCCCGCGCGCACTAACCCGGCGCCTAACGCAGCGTCGTCGCAGAAACCCACCATTCTTGGCGTTGGGATTGCAGCCGCTCGGCGGCAAGGCGAGCCTGATCAACCGATCCGAAGATACCGAAACAGGTCGCGCCGGAGCCGGACATGCGGGCCAGGTGGCAGCCGGGCTGCGCCTTAAGGGCTCTCAGAATCTCCGCGATCATTGGCACGCGGGATGTCGCCGCTCGCGTCAGATCGTTGTCGTAATGCTTCAACCAGTCGAGAAAGCCCGCCAATTCGGTTGGCACATCGCCAATTGATCGCGAGCTGCGACTGGTCTCGTCAAAGGCGGCAAACACGTCGCGTGTGGCGAGTTCCACCCCCGGATTGACCAGCAATGCCGGCAAAGGCGGCACGGTCACCGGCGGCGACAGCTCATCGCCAATACCGCGCATAATCCGCGCCTTCGGAACGAGACAGACCGGCACGTCCGCGCCGCACTGCCGCGCCGCATCGCGAATGCGCGGATTATCCGTGTCGGTTGAGCGCTCTCGCGCGATCAGCCGCAATGCGGCAGCGGCGTCCGAAGAGCCACCGCCGAGCCCGGCTGCCACCGGGATATTCTTCTCCAGAGTGAAGCTGCCGCGATCAAGCCGCATGAGCCGTGCGGCCTCAAGGACGAGATTTTCGCCGGCAGGCCCGGTGGCCGCCGCGAACGGCCCCTTCACCTCGATATCCGGCGGAGCGTCCGGATCGAACGTCACCACGTCCGCGAGATCGGCGAACGCGACCAGACTTTCCAGCTCGTGATAGCCGTCGGCGCGACGAGATACGACGCGCAGGGTCAGATTGACCTTGGCAGGAGCAAGCTCGCGCAGCAGTCGGGCCACGCGTTAGCCGCCGTTGCCGTCCTTCTTGGCGGCCTTGTCGCCGGCCTTGGCCTGGGAAGTGGTTTCGTCCGGAAGGCCGTTGGCGAGCTTTTCCATGATCTTCGGCAGCTCGTCAGCCTCGGGCTTGAGGTCGCGTGCATGCGCCCACTGGAATTGCGCCTCCAGCGTGCGGCCGGTCCGCCAATAGGCGTCGCCGAGATGGTCGTTGATGGTGGGATCTTCCGGCTTGAGCTCGATCGCGCGCTCGAGCTGCTTCACCGCCTCTTCGTAATTGCCGATCCGGTAATAGGCCCAGCCGAGCGAGTCGACGATGTAGCCGTCGTCGGGACGCAGCGCGACCGCGCGCTTCACCATGTCCATTCCGGTGTCGAGGTTCACGCCCTGATCGACCCAGGAATAGCCGAGATAATTGAGGACGTGCGGCTGCTCGGGATAAAGCTCGAGTGCCTTCTTCAGGTCGGCTTCGGCGAGCTGCCATTGCTTCGAACGCTCGTAGCAAATGCCGCGGAAATAGAATGTCACCCAGTTCGCTTTGGTCGGATTCGGAATGAGCGCGATCGCACGCGAATACGCCTCGCCACACTCCTTATATTCTTTGTGGGCGCGATGGATGTTGCCGAGCGCCTGAATTGCCTCGACGTCGTTCGGCCGCTCCGCGAGCAGTCCTTGCAGCTTCTTCTTGGCTTCGTCGCCGCGCTCCATCGCGTCGAGGTTGCCGGCCATCTGGATCGCCGCATTGCGATGCAAGGGCGAACCGGCCGGCACACGCTCGTAGACCCGTAGCGCAAGCTCGGGCTTCTTGAGCGACTCGTAGAGATCCGCAAGCGACAACAGAGCGAGCGGGTGGTTCGGCACCAGATAAAGCGAGAGCTGGAGATAGACGAGGCCGAGGTCCTCGCCGCCCCTCCGCCCAAGCGAGGCGCCAAGGCCGTACAGCGCTTCGGCAGCGCCGGCCTGCGGATTGTTGACCAGCACCGGCAGCTTCTCGCCGGCCTTGAGCTTCTTGATGTCGCCGGCAACCAGCGGGTGGTTCGGCAGCGTTTTCTCAAAGCCCTCCATGAGATCGAGGGCCGCTTGCGTCGACTGATTGCGCGAGCGCCAGCCGCCCAGGGCCTGAATCACCCGCAGCGCCGATGAATTGAGCTTGTGCGCCTGCTCGAGCCGCTTGCCCGCGTCCTTCGCATTGCCGGCGAGATCGAGAATGAGTCCGGCGTGAAGCTCTTTGAAAATGCCGTACCAATCGGGCCCGGTCAGCTTGTCGATAGCCGCGACGGCACCCTTGGTGTCGCCGGCACCTGCCAGCGCCCACGCCGAGAGCAAGGTCGCCGCGAGGTCGGTAATCGGACCGCGGACCGACTGGCCGATATCTTTTCGCGCATTGGCATATTGCTTCGCCTTGATGTCGCGCACGCCAGTGACCAGCCGCGCGATGCGGTCGTTCTTGTCACTCTGCAGAACGCGATCGGCGTAGCGCACCGCATCATTGACGTCGCCGCCGACCAGCAGCGACAGGAAGGTGCGATCGAGCAACTCGCGATTATCCCGATCGTGGCGAAGCGCCGCGCGGTAGTAGGAGGCGGCAGTCTGCGCGTCGCGCTGTTGCCCGGCGTGGCGCGCGGCGAGGTAGCTGCCGGCGGCACTCACGCGCGATTGCGACGAGATCGACGACGTTGGCGGCGCTGACGGCGGGCTAGGCGCCTGGGCCGACAGCGTAACGGGCGCTGCGGTACCGATAGCCGAAAGCACGGCGATAGCCGCAGCGCGGTTAAGACGCGATCGTTTCACCAGGTAAGCTCCATGAGGCCGCGTACCGTATGACGCGTGGCCCGTGAGAATTGAGCGGCACAATGGCCTTTTTGCGGTGCACTCGCAACAAAAACGCTGTCGCAGCGGTGCAAAGCTGCAGGACGCTTACATATTGGGATAATTCGGTCCGCCGCCGCCCTCCGGCGGAACCCAAACGATGTTTTGATTCGGGTCCTTGATGTCGCAGGTTTTGCAGTGGACGCAGTTCTGCGCGTTGATCACGAATTTCGGGTTGCCGCCTTCCTCGATCCACTCATAGACACCGGCTGGGCAATATCGTGTCGACGGCCCCGCATAGACGTCATGCTCGGATGATTTCTGCGTCGCCATGTCGCGCACGACAAGATGCGGCGGCTGGTCTTCCTCGTGATTGGTGTTGGAGAGAAAGACGGACGAGAGCCGATCGAAGGTGAGCTTGCCGTCGGGCTTTGGATAGCCGATCGGTGTGCACTCGGAAGCAGGCTTGAGCGACGCGTAATCGGGTTTGCCGTGGCTCATCGTGCCGAACAGCGAGAAGCCGAGCGTGTTGGTCCACATGTCCAATCCGCCGAGCGCGATGCCGGTGAGCGTGCCGAATTTCGACCACAGCGGTTTGGCGTTGCGCACGCGATAAAGATCGCGGCCGATCGCCGATGAACGCCACGCCTCATCGTATGGTGTGATCTCGTCGTTGGCGCGGCCGCCCGCGAGCGCAGCCGCGACCTGCTCTGCCGCCAACATGCCGGACAGCATGGCGTTGTGGCTGCCTTTGATGCGCGGCACGTTCATGAAGCCGGCCTCGCAGCCGATCAAAGCGCCACCCGGAAACGTGAGCTTCGGCACCGACTGGTAGCCGCCTTCGGTGAGCGCCCGCGCTCCATAACCAAGGCGCTTGCCGCCTTCGAACGTGCTTCGCACCAGCGGATGGGTTTTGAAGCGCTGGAATTCCTCGAACGGGGCGAGATACGGATTTTGGTAGTTGAGATGGACGACAAAGCCGACCGACACGAGATTGTCGTCGTAGTGATAGAGAAACGAGCCGCCGCCGGTTGAATTGTCGAGCGGCCACCCGAACGAGTGCTGCACCAGCCCCTTGCGGTGCTTGTCCGGCGCGACCTGCCACAGCTCTTTGAGCCCGATGCCGTATTTCTGCGGCTCGCGGCCGCCCGACAGGTTGAACTTGGCGATGAGCTGCTTGCCGAGATTGCCGCGCGCGCCTTCGGCAAACAGCGTGTACTTGGCGCGCAGCTCCATGCCGCGGGTAAAGCTGTCCTTGCGCTCGCCGGATTTGCCGATGCCCATGTCGCCGGTGGCGACGCCGGTAACGGCGCCGTTCTCGTCATACAGAACCTCGGCGGCGGCAAAGCCCGGATAAATCTCCACTCCAAGCGCCTCGGCCTTGGTGGCGAGCCATTTGCAAACCGCGCCGAGCGAGACGACGTAGTTGCCATGATTGCTCATCAGCGGCGGCATCATGAGGTTCGGGAGCCGGATCGAACCGCCTGCGCTGAGATAATAAAAACGGTCGTCAGTGACCTCGGTCTTGATCGGCGCGTCTTCGTTGCGCCAATCGGGCAATAGCTGGTTCAGTCCGACCGGGTCGATCACAGCACCGGAGAGAATATGGGCGCCGACTTCCGAGCCCTTCTCCACCACGACGACATTGATGTCGGAGGAAATCTGCTTGAGCTTGATCGCGGCAGCGAGACCGGCCGGACCGGCGCCGACCACGACGACATCGAATTCCATTCCCTCACGTGGCGGAAGGTCCTGGGGCGATGCCGGTTCGGCCATATTTGTCTCCTTAGTCTTGTTCTAATACCGACTTGCCCATGACCCGCCTAGCCGCATTTGCCTGCAGCGCACTTCTGCTCACAGCGCATGAAAGCTTGGCGCAACAGTCACCTCAGCCGCCCCTCACTGTCAGCGACGCCACGATCGGCGAACTGCGGGCGGGCCAGGTCGGCTCAATCATCCTACCGGCGGGGTCGCCGCCCTTCCCCGCCGTCGTGGTGCTGCATGGCTGCAACGGCGTCGTGCAGAACACGCGCGTCTGGGCGCGGCGGCTCGCCTCGTGGGGCTATGCGGCGCTGATCCTGGACAGCTTCAGCCCGCGCGGAATCGACAATGTCTGCTCGCGCGGGATGCAGTTTCCCGGCGCCGAGCGGGCCAAGGATGCTTTTGCCGCGGCGGCCTATCTGCGCACGCGCAAGGACATCGATCCGGATCGTGTCGGCCTGCTCGGCTATTCGCACGGCGGCTGGACCGCGCTCGCCGCTGCCCGTGAACGCGCCGCAGCCGAGAGCGGCACCAAGCCGTTCGCCGCCATCGTCGCCTATTATCCGAACTGCCCGCCGGGCGAGCCGCCATTGGCCAGCGACGTTCTCATTCTCGCCGCCGGCGCCGACGACTGGGCGCCGTCGCAGCGTTGCACCGACCTTATCGCCAGATATGCCAACGCCAGCGCGCACAAGCCGCTGTTGAAAATCTATCCCGGAGCATCGCACTCATTCGACGCCAAGAGGCCGGAGCGGGTATATCTGGGTCACAAGCTCGCTTATGACGAAAAAGCCGCGCGTGACTCCTTCACGCTCGCCAAGCAATTTCTCGACGACCACCTCAAGCGCTGATGTCCGACATGAACCCCGCGCGTGAATTGCTCGAATTCTATGCCGAAGCCGGCGTCGATGCCCTGGTGGCCGAGGCGCCGGTCAATCGTTTCGCACGCGCCGATGCGCCGGCTCCACGCGCCGCTCCGCAGGCACGGGCACCGGAGGCCAAGAGTACGCCGGCAGCGCCGCTCAACGTTCCAGCCTCACCGGATGCGGCCACCCTCGCCGCCCGCGAGATCGTCGAGAAGATCGCCACGCTCGAACAACTGCGCGCCGCGCTCGACAAGTTTGAAGGCTGCGCGCTGCGCGCGACCGCAACACAGCTCGTATTCGCGGACGGCAATCCGCAAGCGCGCGTGATGTTCGTCGGCGAGGCGCCGGGCCGCGATGAAGACATCGAGGGGCTGCCCTTCGTCGGCCGATCCGGGAAGCTGCTCGACCGCATGCTTGCCGCGATCGGCCTCGACCGCACGCAGGTCTATATCGCCAACATCATTCCGTGGCGGCCGCCCGGCAATCGCACACCGACACCGCAGGAATCCGCGATTTGCCTGCCCTTCGTGCGAAAGCAGATCGAGCTGGTGAACCCGGACGTGCTTGTGTGTCTCGGCGGGCCTTCGGCCACGACCTTGCTCGGCATGAAGGACGGCATCACCAAGACACGTGGCCGCTGGTTCAGCTTCAACACCGGCGCGCGCGAAATCCGCGCCATGCCGACGTTTCACCCCGCCTTCCTGTTGCGCAGCCCGCTGCAAAAGCGGCTGGCGTGGCGGGATTTCATCGCGGTGAAGAAGGCGCTGGCCGGATAGCTGCGCTACTGCAACGGCGCCTATCACCAAGACACCACAGCGGCTATGATCCTCATGCCGCTGTGCTTGCGCGTTGGTGAGAACAATCTCGGAATGCGGCAGCAACCATGACCGATCGGTGACATCGCATGGAACTGGATGCAGTTTTCCTGGCGCGGCTGCAGTTCGCGTTCACCATCACCTTTCACATCATCTTCCCGAGCTTCACGATCGGGCTGTCGGCATACATCGCGACACTCGGCGTCCTGTGGCTGCGGCGTGGCGAGGAGCGCTACCACCGCCTGATGCGGTTCTGGACCAAGATCTTCGCGGTCTCGTTCGCGATGGGCGTCGTGTCCGGCATCGTGCTCTCCTATCAGTTCGGCACCAACTGGAGCCGCTTCTCGGTCGTGGTCGGCAACGTGGTCGGTCCGCTGATCGGCTATGAAGTGCTCACCGCGTTTTTCCTTGAAGCGACGTTCCTCGGCATCCTGCTGTTCGGCTTCAACCGCGTGCCGCCGTGGCTCTACGTGTTGTCGGCGGCCGTCGTTGCTGTCGGCACCGCGATGTCTTCATTTTGGATCCTCTCGGCCAATAGCTGGATGCAAACGCCGGTCGGTCACGAGGTGAAGAACGGCATCGCATATCCAGTCGACTGGATCGCGGTGATCTTCAATCCGAGCTTTCCGTACCGCCTCCTTCACATGGTCAATGCGGCCTACCTCACCACCGGCTTTGTGGTGCTGGCGGTCGGCGCCCGCTACCTGCTTGCCGGCCGTTTCGTCGAGGAAGGCCGCACCATGGTGAAGATGGCGATCGGGCTGCTCGCCATTCTTGCGCCGCTTCAGCTTCTCATCGGCGACCAGCACGGGCTCAACACGCTCAAGCATCAGCCGATCAAGGTCGCGGCCATGGAGGCGCACTGGGACGGCTCCAAACCCGGCGACTTCCACCTGTTTGCGTGGCCCGATGAGAAGAACGAAAAGAATTTGTTCGAGATTTCGATTCCGCGCGGCGCATCGCTGGTTCTCACCCACGACCCGAACGGCCTCTTCCCCGGCCTGACCAGCGTGCGGCCGAGCGAGCGCCCGCCGGTCAAGACCGTGTTCTTCGCCTTCCGCATCATGCTCTACATCGGTTTCTTCATGATCGCGGCGGCGCTGTTCGGCACGTTGTTGTGGTGGCTCGGCCGGCTGTTCGACACGCGCTGGTATCTGCACATCGTCGCGCATAGCTGGTGGACCGGATTCGTCGCTGTCGTCGCCGGCTGGACCGTCACCGAAAGCGGACGGCAGCCCTGGCTGGTCTATGGGCTGCTGCGCACCGCCGACGCCGTCTCACCGGTGACCGCGAGCTCGGTCGCCATAACGCTCGCGCTGTTCGTCGTCGCTTACGGGATCGTGTTCTCGGCCGGCATTTATTACATCAACCGGCTGATCGCAGCCGGGCCCCAGCGGCGTAAAACGAAGGCCGAGGATGAAAACCTCTCGGCCAATCCGCTCGCCGCGGCACGCGATGCCGGACGTCAGGTGCTTGGCGGCGGCTGAGGGAGAAGCGCATGGAATGGTATCTCCCCGTCATCTGGGCCGGACTGATCGGCACCGCGGTTGCGCTCTACGTCATCCTCGACGGCTTCGATCTCGGCCTCGGCATCCTGTTTCCGACCACGAAGACGAAGTCGGAGCGCGATCAGATCATGGCTTCGATCGCGCCGTTCTGGGACGGCAACGAAACCTGGCTGGTGCTCGGCGGCGCAGGCCTGCTGGTCGCGTTTCCTCTGGCTTACGCCGTCATCATGCCGGCGTTCTATTTGCCGGTGATTGTGATGCTGCTCGGACTGATCTTCCGCGGCGTCGCGTTCGAATTCCGCACGGTCTCGCGCAGCAAGACCTGGTGGAATTTCGCCTTCGTCGGCGGATCGTCGGTCGCCGCCTTGGCGCAAGGCGTCATTCTCGGTGGACTCGTTCAAGGCATCAAAGTCGAGAATGGGCAATTTGCCGGCGGTACATTCGATTGGGCGACGCCGTTCGCGTTCTGGTGCGGCATTTCGCTGGTCGCCGGCTACGCACTGCTCGGCGCCACCTGGCTGATCATGAAGACCGAGGGCACGGTCGCCGACCGCGCCAAGCAGCAGGCACGTCTGGCTTTGCTGGCCGTGCTCATCTGCATGGGGATCGTCAGCCTGTGGACGCCGCTCGCACATGAGCGCATCGCGGCGCGCTGGTTCTCACTGCCGAATTTCTACTATCTCGCGCCAGTGCCGATCGTCACCGCGCTCGCCGCCTTGCTGTGCTGGCGCTGGATCGAGACGCGGCGCGACGCGCTGCCCTTCCTCGCAGCGATTGCGCTCTTCCTGCTCGGCTATCTCGGCCTGGTGATCTCCAATTATCCGTTCCTGGTGCCGCCGACCCTGACCGTCTGGGACACGGCGGCGATACCGGCGAGCCAGATCTTCATGCTGATCGGCACGCTGGTTCTGCTGCCGATGATCATCGGCTACTTCGTCCTGATTTTCTGGATCTTCCGCGGCAAGGTGCGCGAAGGCGACAGTTATCACTGACGCAAAATCTAACGTGCCGCCGGACGCAGGACGGCCCAGCCGACCCGCATCAAGGGTAAGCGGCCCTGGATCGGTCTGCCAAAAGCGCGCGGCAATTCGGGCGTGATGTCCGGAAATGCGGCCTTGAGGGCAGGTGGCGGCGTGCCGGTGGTGTCGGTCGCCGGCCAGATGAGGATCGCGCCGTTTGCGCGCAAATCCGCCGCGTTGGCCCACGGGCTGCGTTCCGGCGTTTCCTGAAGAAAAATGCGAGGCCGCCTCGGCGCGCTCACCGCGATCAAGGTGGCCAGCTTGGTGTCGCCGGCAACGAACGGCAGCGGCTTGCCGATGCGGCGCTGAAACGTGTCGCCGAAGAAATCGCCCATCGCTTTGGCGGGCTGGTTGGTGCTGAACTCATGCGCGGTGATCCAGGGCGCGCCCAACACAGCAAGCGCGGTGAGCAAGGCCGGCATGGTGAGCAGCGCCATCCACGCCATGCTGACCATTCGCTCGCGATAGAGATAAACCCGGCCACCCGCCGCCACGATGATCCCAAGTGCCGTCAGCAGCACGATCGGGGCAATACGCGCCGTTGGCCCAAGTCCGCCGATCCAGACCGTTACGGCGAGCGCAAGGATCGCCGGCACCAGCGCAAGCACATAGACGTAATTGCTTCCGGTCGGTTCGACCGGCAGCCGGTCGATCTCCGGCGCCTGTTCGCGCTCGCGCAGCCGCCATCCGCTCGCCAGCAGTGCGAGCAGCGCAACGCCGACGTGGCTCAGCGCTATGACCCAAAGCAGCCGGAGCGCAGGCATCCACAATCCGTCGCGCGGCAATTCCGTCAACGTCGCGAATACGAGCTGCCAGGAATCCTTCAGCCACACCGCATGCGGAAACACGACGATCGCCAGCAAGACGAGACCGAGCCCAGGCTCGACATGCAAGCAGGCTGCGGCGGCCGCGCTTGGTCGCGAGAGTGAACAGCAGCAAGGCCGCAATCAGGATGATGCCGATGTAGTCGGCGAGCAGCAGCAATCCGAGATCGAGACCGAGCAGGAACCAATAGCCGCGGCGATCCTCTCCGATGGCCCGCCAGTAATGCAGCATGGCCAGCGCCCATAACGGCAAGGCGGCGATCGATGGACCAAACTCGGGCGACGGCACGTTGAACGCCGCGATGCCTGTCATCAGCAGGATCGCCAGCACCGCGTGCCGGGTGCCGACGATGGCGCGGCCCAGCGTGAACACCGCCCATAGCGCGATGACGATGCAGGCTTGCGATAGCGCGTACACGCCGACGATGCCGCCG
Source organism: uncultured Alphaproteobacteria bacterium (assembly GCA_963847325.1). Classification (GTDB taxonomy): domain Bacteria; phylum Pseudomonadota; class Alphaproteobacteria; order Rhizobiales; family Xanthobacteraceae; genus Pseudolabrys. The sequence goes on along the minus strand of CAWJZD010000007.1, from coordinate 545,353 downwards.
GCGCGAAAAGCCAGCTCGCCGAGCCAGAACGCCAGCGGCGGGCCGAGATAAGAGCCGAGCCGGAATTCGTGACCGATGCCGAGCAGGAGCGCGAGATCGCCGGGCGGCGCGCTGTAGAACAGCGACGGCACGATCACCCACAATGCCGCTTGCGCGAGCGCGGCAAACCAGAAGACGACGGCAGGCCGCCCGCGCAGAAATTCAACGATCAGAGAAACGTAATGCATTGGCCCGCGCGGGGTAAAAACAACGCGTCAGCAATAGAGAAGCGGGCCTAGCGAGGCAACCTACTCAGGCAGCAGGCCCTCAATTGCCTCATCGGCGTCGTCGATAAGCCCGAGCTTGGCGGCAACCGGCGCAAAGCTTCTGCGGTGATAGGGCGTCGGGCCGAGCGTCTGCAGCGCGCGATAATGTTCCGGCACGCTGTAGCCCATATGCCGCTCGAAGCCGTAGCCCGGATGCGCAAGGCCGAGCCGCGACATCAGCCGGTCGCGCGTGACTTTGGCGACAATCGAAGCTGCCGCAATCGACGCGACCAAAGCGTCACCGGAAACGACGGCCTCGCAGTCGCAGCCGCAATCGATCTTCATGTTGCCGTCGACGAAGACAAGCTTGGGCGTCACCGGCAGCGTCTTTACGGCGCGCGCCAGCGCCCACAGTGACGCGCGCAGGATGTTGTCGCGGTCAATTCGCGTGGTGGAGCCGAATGCGATCGAGACCTGCGCGGTGGCGCAGATTTTCGCGTAAAGTTTTTCCCGGTCCGCCGCGTCGAGCTTCTTGGAGTCGTTGAGGCCGCGGGGAATGTTCTCGGGATCGAGCACCACGGCGGCTGCGACCACCGGGCCGGCAAGTGGCCCCCGCCCCGCCTCGTCGCAGCCCGCCACCGGCCAGACGCCGCGCACCAGCCAGCGCCGCTCGCGCCGGAACGTCGGGCGCAGGATGATCGGCTCGTTCAGCGGCAGCCGCGCCGGCTTCTCCGCCTTGCCATTCTTGCGGGCAGCGTTCTTTGGCGCGGATTTCCTGGCGGGACGCGGCATAGTCCGCTTGTGCGCGCCGGTCTTGAGTCAGTCAACGCGGAACCGCAGGCACCGGTGGAAAGCGGGGCTAAGCGAACAGCTTGAGCTGCCCGTCGTTCTGCTCCGGTGGGCGGAACTGGCTGACATCGAGCGACAGCCGCCGCTCATTGAGGCCGAGCCGTTCGCAGGCCATCTGGAAGCGGCGGCCGATCAGCCAGGCATAGGGTCCGGTGCCGCGCCCCCGCTTGAACCAGGTCGAGTCGTAGTCCTTGCCGCCCTGGGTCTCGCGCACGATGTGGATGACCTTGTCGGCCCGATCCGGGAAGTGCTCGCGCACCCACTCATGGAACAGGTCTCTCACTTCGAGCGGCAGGCGCAGCAGGACGTAGCCGGCTTCCTTCACGCCGGCCATCTTGCCGGCTTCGAGGATGCGCTCGATGTCCATGTCGTTGATCGCCGGGATGATCGGCGCGACCATGATCGTGGTCGGCACGCCCGCCTGCGACAATCGCCGCAGCGTCTCGAGCCGCCGCATCGGCGTCGCCGCGCGCGGCTCCATCTTGCGGGCAAGATCAGGATCGAGTGTCGTGACCGACAACGCGACCTTGACCAGACCGCGCTCCGCCATGCGGGCCAGAATGTCGAGGTCGCGCAGCACCAGCGCCGACTTGGTCACGATGCCGACCGGATGATTGGTCCTGTCCAGCACTTCGAGGATTCGCCGCATCACTTTGTAGCGGCGCTCGATCGGCTGATACGGATCGGTGTTGGTGCCGATCGCAAGCACCGCGGGCGTGTATTTCGGATTGGACAGCTCCTTCTCCAGGAGCTCCGCCGCCTCGGGCTTCACGAACAGCTTGGACTCGAAGTCGAGCCCCGGCGAGAGGCCGAGATAGGCATGGGTCGGCCGCGCAAAGCAGTACACGCAGCCATGCTCACAGCCGCGATAAGGATTGATCGAGCGGTCGAAGCCGATGTCCGGCGACTGGTTGCGGGTGATGATCTTGCGGGTGGCGTCGACCGTCACCTCGGTCTTGAAGGGCGGCAGCTCGTCGAGCGAGCGCCAGCCATCGTCGAAGGCGATCCGCGCGGTCGGCTCATAGCGGCCGGACGCATTGGAGGTCGCGCCGCGGCCGCGGCGGCGCTCGAATTCAACCGCCACGTCGAGCAGGCCGGTCGTATCGGTGCTGATGCCGAGAGCGGATTTGGGCGCATCTGAGCCGCCCGCCGGCAGGGAGGGTTTGGGGGACACCACCGGCGGGTTGCTCAGGCTCGCAGCCTTGGCTGCGGTTATGGCTGGGGACTTAGCCATGGTGTCGATCCTAGGTCGGCGATGTGAACGAAACAAGAACATTTAATTAGGGCTCTATGTCGTAGCGTCACGCCGCACGAAGCCCAGATATGGTGTGAATCCTCAGCTCGCCAGAACGTTCCCGATGCCCGACCGAGCGAATCGGTATCGATGCCTCATCCAGAGCGGGCAGATAGTTGACTTAGTCAAGTAACTGGCCGACGCTTGTCGTCATGCCGGCCGCAAGCTCAGACCGCGTCTCCGCGATCCGCCGCTTCAACCGCTTTTACACGCGACAGATCGGTGTGCTGCGCAAAGGCTATCTCGACAGCCCGTTTTCGCTCGCCGAAGCCCGCGTGTTGTATGAGCTTTTCACCCAACCCTCGCGCACGGCCAGCGACATCGCGGCGTCGCTCGATCTCGATGCGGGCTATCTCAGCCGGGTGCTTGCCGCCTTCGAGAAGCGCGGCCTGATCTCGCGTACCGCGTCAAAGCACGATGCGCGGCAGAGCCACATCAGGCTGACCGCTCGCGGCAAGCGGGCCTTCGCCCCGCTGGACAAACGCTCGCAGAACGACGCCGCAGCGATGCTGGAAAACCTCGATGGCGGCGACCAGTCGCGCCTGGTGGGCGCGATGAGTTCGATCGAGACGCTGCTCGGGGCGCCGGAGGCCAAGCGCGAATACATCCTGCGCGAGCCGCGTCATGGCGACTTCGGCTGGATCGTCAGCCGGCATGCCGAGCTCTACGCCAAGGAATATGGCTGGGTCGAGCCGTTCGAGGGCCTGTGCGCGCAAATCGTCGCCGACTACCTCAACAACCACGACGCAGAGAAAGAGCGCTGCTGGATCGCCGAGATGAACGGCGAGAATGTCGGCTGCGTCATGCTGGTGAAGGACAAGGAGCCCGGCGTCGCGCGGCTGCGGCTCCTCCTGGTCGATCCAAAGGGCCGCGGGCTGGGCATCGGCAAGGCGCTGACCGATGAATGCATCAAGTTCGCCCGCACTGCCGGCTACCAGAAGATGACTTTATGGACGCATAGCATCCTCACCGCCGCGCGCGCGATTTACGAGAAGGCCGGCTTCACCTTGACCGGCAGCGAGCCGCGCAAGAGCTGGAGCAAGGACGTCGTCGCGGAGTATTGGGATCTGGAGCTTTAGGCCGTCGCGCCGTGCGCCTTCGCCCGCCGCAGATGCTCATCGAGCCGCGGCAGGATCTCGACGAAGTTGCAGGGCCGGTAGCGGTAGTCGAGCTGGTGCACCAGGATCTCGTCCCAGGCATCCTTGCAGGCGCCGGGCGAGCCCGGCAGGCAGAAGATGTAGGTCGATTTGGCGACGCCGGCGGTGGCGCGGGTCTGCACCGCTGACGTGCCGATCTTGCGCTCGCTCACCAGCAGGAACATCGTCGAGAAGCCGTCCATCTTCTTCTCGAACAGCGGCTCGACCGCCTCTGGCGTCACGTCGCGGCCGGTAAAGCCCGTTCCACCGGTCGAAATGACGACGTCGATCTTCTTGTCGCCGATCCACTTCTTCACCTGGGCACGGATTTTGCGCACGTCGTCTTTGACGAGCGCGCGGGCCTGCACGTAGTGCCCGGCCTTCTCGATCCGCTCCACCAGGGTCTGGCCCGACTTGTCGTGCACCATGTCGCGCGTATCGGACACGGTGAGAACCGCGATCCGCAACGGCACGAACTGTTTGGTCTCGTCGATCCCGGCCATTAAAGCTGCACGCCCTGCGCCAAGGTATTGCAGGCGTCGACCTTACCCGTGTCGAAGCCGATCTTGAACCAGCGCTGGCGTTGCGCCGACGAGCCGTGGGTGAAGCTGTCCGGCACCACCCTGCCCTGCGTCTGCTGTTGCAGCCGGTCATCGCCGATCGCCGAAGCCGTTTGCAGCGCCGCTTCGATGTCGCCCGGGTCGAGGAAGTTGTACTTGGTGTTGGAGCGCTTCGCCCAGACGCCGGCGTAGCAGTCGGCCTGAAGCTCAACCCGGACCTGGATGTTGTTGGCCGCGGCGCGGTTTCCCGCCGCCTGCTGCGCGCGTTGCGCCCGCTGCAACGTGCCGCTCAGGAACTGAACGTGATGGCCGACCTCATGCGCGAGCACATAGGCGCGCGAGAACTCGCAGGCCTTGCCGGTGCAGCCGCGGAAGCGCCGCTCGATGTCGCGGAAGAAGGACGTGTCGATGTAAATGCGCTGATCGTTCGGGCAGTAGAACGGGCCCATCGCGGCCTGCGCCATGCCGCAACCGCCCTGCGACGCGCCGGAGAACAGGACGACGCGCGGCGGCCGGTAAGTTCGCCCGGCCTCCTGGAAGATCTCCTTCCACGTATCCTCGGTATTGCCGATCACCGCGGCGACGAACTTTCCGCTGTCGTCTTGCGGCACGGTGCGCGTCGTGCGCCGCTGGTCGGGCTGATACGGCTGCTCGTAACGCGGGCCGCCCTGAATGATCTCGGCGCCGCCGATCAGGATGCGCGGGTCGATGCCGAGCGCCCAGCCGACAATGCCGAGCACGATGACCGTGCCGATCCCGAGGCCGCCGCCGCGGCCCATCGGCATCCCGAAGCCGCCGCCGCCCGGAAAGCCGCCACCGCCGCCTTCGCCGCGCACGTCTTCGATATTGTCGCTGTGGCGAAAATCATCCCAGCGCATTGCACTCACCTCCGCATCGTGCGCGATGATTGCGCAGTCATTTGCGCACGTCCAACGCGCTTAGTTCTGGTTAACCATATGGTGGCTAAGTCGTTCACTGCTAGGCAGAATTTGCCGATGTGCCGGCGATTTCCATAAACCGATTTTTCACTGTGCGCGCCCATAGTCCGCCTCGTCGGTTGTAGGTCCCGCGTCGCCGACCGCGTCGCCTGAGTCAGAGTTTTTGAGTCATGGTTGTGTCGCGTCGCGGGGCGCCCTCACGGGCGCCCCGTGGAGTTTCTGAGTCCGCCCATCGCATCGTGATCGGCGATTGTGTCGCCGAACTGGCGAAGCTCTCGGCCGGCTCGGTCGATCTGGTGTTTGCCGATCCTCCATACAATCTGCAGCTCCAGGGCGACCTCAAGCGCCCCGATGACAGCCGCGTCGATGCCGTCGACGACGACTGGGACAAGTTCGCCAGCTTTGCCGATTATGACGCCTTCACCCGCGAGTGGTTGCAGGCCTGCCGCCGCGTTTTGAAGCCCGCGGGCACGATCTGGGTGATCGGCAGCTATCACAACATCTTCCGCGTCGGCACGATCATGCAGGACCTCGGGTTCTGGATCCTCAATGACGTGATCTGGCGCAAAACCAATCCGATGCCGAATTTCCGCGGCCGCCGCTTCACCAATGCGCACGAGACCCTGATCTGGGCCTCGCGCGAGGCCGGCGGCAAGGGCTACACCTTCAACTACGAAGTGCTCAAAGCCGGCAATGAGGACATCCAGGTCCGCTCCGACTGGACCATCCCGCTCTGCACCGGCGAGGAACGCCTCAAGGGCAAGGACGGCAAGAAGCTGCATCCGACCCAGAAGCCGGAATCGCTGCTTGCCCGCGTCATCCTGTCGTCATCCCGCGTGGACGATCTGGTGCTCGACCCGTTCAGCGGCACCGGCACCACCGGCGCCGTCGCCAAGCATCTCGGCCGCCGCTTCCTCGGCATCGAGCGCGACGCCGGCTACGCCAAGGCCGCCGAGAAACGCATCGCCAGGGTGAAACCCCTCGAGGCGCCGACGCTGGCGCCGTTCATGACCGCGCGCGACGCGCCGCGCGTCCCCTTCGCCGCACTGATCGAGCGCGGCCTGATCAAGCCCGGCGCCAGGCTGGTGGACGAAAAAAAGCGCCATCGCGCGCTGGTACGCGCAGATGGCGCAGTTGCGCTCGGGCCCGATGTCGGATCGATTCACCGCATTGGAGCGCTGGCGCTGGGAGCCGAAGCCTGCAACGGCTGGACTTTCTGGCACGTCGAGACGCCGAAGGGCCTCACCCTGATCGACGACCTGCGCGCGAAAATCCGCGCCGAAATGGACGTTTAGTCGTAGTCCCAGCGAAAGCACGCTTCAGCCTGGGCGCGCGACATGCTCGCCAGCGCGTAAGCTGAGCTGCAGTCGGCGGCCTTGAGCTCGCTCTGGGCGGTGATCGCCGCCAGCGCGGCAATCACGACAAACAGGCCGCCGTACACCGAGATGGATTGAATTTGTTTCATGACGCGCTCCTGTCGTACTCGACGAGAGCGCAGATAGACCTGTGGCGGTCCCGGACGTGTGAGGCCGCTCACCTTCCGGCGAATTATTTTTCGCCGGCCGGGAGCGGCCTCTAAAGCGCTTTACGCCGCTGTCTTACGGCAGCGGTTTGATCGCAACTTTACGAAACTTGATCGTACCGTTGCCGTGCTGGAGCCCGATCGGCCCTTCGGCATACAGACCGTTGTTGAGCTCGGCGGTCTTCTGTCCGTTGAGCACCACGGTGAGCTGGCGGCCCTTCGCGGTGATCTCGTAGGTGCTCCACTTGCCCGCCGACTTGAGCTGCGGATTGGCTTCGGCGAAGTGCACGATGCCGCCGGTGCCGTAGGTCGGGGTCCTTGCGTTCGTCGAAGATGTTGGCCTCGTAGCAGGTGCGGTCCGTCAGCTTCTCAGCGTCGGCGCAGCGCATGTAGATGCCGCTGTTTGCGTCATTGCTGGCCCAGAACTCGATCACGAGCTGGAAGTCCTTGTACTTGTCCTTGCTGACAAGGAAGGCCGCGTCCTTGCCGCCGAGCTTGTCGGCAACCACCGCGCCGTCCTCGACGCGCCAGTTGGTGTCACCGACCTTGTTCCAGCCATCCATGCTCTTGCCGTCGAGCAGCACCTTCCAGCCGTCGCCGGACTGCGCCGACGCGAACTGGACCGATGCCGCAAGCAAAACCAAAGTGGATGCGAGTAGTCGCCCGAAAGTCATCACTTCCTCCCTTGTACCGCTTGATGCGGATTCTGTTGTCGCAGACAAAACACCCTGCGCGGACGTTTATTCTATCGAGCGGGCCTAAAGGTCGCCATGGCCAAGCTGGCAAAGGACTCGAAATACGCCGACATCGGCAGTGGGAAACTGCCCCGCCAGGCGAGCACCAAGCTCTTCCGCGTCTGATTGCCGCAACGTATCGACCATAAGACACGCTCTGATCTTGCGGTCGCCTCCGCGCAATTTCTCCTCGGCCGCCATGGGCATTCCGGGCTGATCGGCCGCGATCCAGATTTCGCCGCTGGCGATTGCAGGATCGCCGGCGAAGCCGCGCAGGCTTGCCGCGAGCGCTGCCTCGTCGACCGTCTCGTTGAACCGGGCCGTTACAGCGAATGCGCCGCGCACATTGCTGAGCCGCGCCGAACGGCGGCACACTGTGCGGCACATGTTCATGAACACTTCCGACATGATCTTTCGCGTCATCGGCGTCGGATCATTGAGCCGATCGAGATACGGCTTCGACGTCAGAACCGCCGGACTTTCCGTCACATAAAAATTGAAAAACGCGGACGATCCCGAGATCGCCTCGTGACGGCGCCCGAACAGAAAGCCGGGCACGCTGAGCCGCTCTTCCAGATGCTCGCCCTGAAACCACTGCTCGAAGTCGGCCTCACGGCCGGGCCGGCAGTCGTTCCAGATTGCGAGGATGCCTAGAGCGGCGGACGTCACTTCGCCGCGACCACCATGATCTCAACCTTGTACTCCGGCGCGGCGAGCTTCGCCTCGACGGTGGCGCGCGCCGGCGTATTGCCCGGCGACACCCAGGCGTCCCACACCGAGTTCATCTCGCCGAAGGTCGCCATGTCGGTGATCCAGATATTGGCCGAGAGCAACTTCGACTTGTCGGTGCCGGCCTTGGCGAGAAAGCCGTCGATCTGGCCGAGAATGTCCTTGGTCTGCTCGGCAGTCGACTTGCCCTTCGGCCCGTTGGCGACGATGCCCGCCAGGTAAACCGTGTCGCCGTGCACCACCACCTTGCTCATGCGCGCCGCGACGTCGTGACGTTCGATTTTCATTTTGCCTCCTCCCGTTATGTCCTGGCCGGAACCCTAGACCCCGCAAACGCTTATCCAACCAGTTCCACCTTGGACCCGGGAGATGCGTCATGGGCTGGTTTTCAGCCGATATCTCGACGATGAAAGACCTGTTCCTGCATACGATGCAGGACATCTACTACGCCGAGCACCAGATCGAGAAGTCACTGCCCGACATGATCAAGAAGGCGTCGGACGCCCAGCTCAAGAAGGGCTTCCAGATGCACCTGCGGCAGACCAAAGGCCAGATCAAGCGGCTCGACCGCGCCTTCAAGCTGCTCAAGGAGAAACCGAAGGGCACCAAGTGCCCGGCGATCGAAGGCATCCTCGACGAGGCCAAGGAGATCGCCGGCGAGGTCGACGACAAGGTCGTGCTCAACGCGGCCCTGATCGCCGCAGCTCAGGCGGTCGAGCACTATGAAATCACCCGCTACGGCACGCTGACCGCCTGGGCGAAGGCGCTCGGCTACAGCGGCGTCGCGAAGCTCTTGCACGCCAACCTCAACGAGGAAAAGGCGACCGACAAGAAGCTGAACATCCTGGCCAAGACCAAGGTCAACAAGAAGGCGATCGCCCGCAAGCCAAAGAAGCCGACCCGCGCCGAGCGGGAGGCGATGATGCAGGCGCAGGTCGGCATCCCGGCGATCTGACCTAAATCCTCATGGTGAGGCGCGCTGCGAAAGCCGCGCGTCTCACACCATGAGGCCCAGTGCCTTTGGAGAATCTTTCGGGAGCAATCTCGATTTTCTCTTCCGCCTCCTGAAGCCTTTCTGAAGCTCTCTGAAGCTTTTCTCAACGAGAGAGGCTGACCGCCCTCGGCTATAAAAAACGGCCGGCGCGTTCATGCATCGGCTGTGTTGGGATTCGCCGCGTCATCAACAGAAATCAGCTTGCGGCGATGGAGGGCTGGCTGATGAACAAGTATCTCACTTCCCGTCGTGCTGCGTTCGCAACGGTCGGCGGCCTTCTGGCAGCCGTGTCTTTGAGCGGCGTTGCACTCGCCATCACCGATACCGCTTTCCGGTATTCGACGCCGAAAAAGGGCTACCTGACCCTGATGCCGGCAGCGTTCACGCCGGCATCCCTCTAAAGATTACGCCAGCAATGGCGGAGCTATTCGTCCGTTGATTGCCGGGCAGTACTGCTGGAGCGCCCCGGTGAACCTGCCGCAGAGTGCGCAAATGAACGCACTCGCGCTGTATTACCACCTGGAGAGCGGCGACACGGCGTTTGTCCAGCTCATTCGCCAAAAGCTGTCGGACGGCCTGGCGGATTTAATCGTCAGCGAGAAATCTTCCCGGGAGCGGCGGCTTGTACAAAGTGGCCAACCATCAAATCACAGATGCGTCGCTGCAGACTGTCGATAACCCGCGCCACGGTTATTATGTCTACGTGTGCATAAACGAAAACGGGACCGGGAACACGACGGTGCTTCGCGGCACCCGCATTACCTACACCTACGCCACTGCGGGTGATTGAACCTTGACCCTCGGCTAATCCGGTTACCCCCGCTCCACGTTTCCGCTTCTCGCCGGCACGCCGAATTCCTTGCGGCAAACATCGGCGAGAAGCGCGATCCCCTCGCGGATTTCCTCATGCGACGGGCTGGCGAAACACAGCCGCATGCGGCAGCGGCTGTATTCTTTATCGACGCACCATTCCGGCCCCGGATTGATCGCCACGCCGGCTTCGCGCGCAATGTCGCGCAGCTTCATGGTGTCGACATTGTCGGGGAGCTTCACCCAAAGAAAGATGCCGCCGGGCGGATAATCGAACTCGGCCGCGGTGCCGAACTGCTCATTGAGCGCGGCCACCAGCGTGTCGAGCTTGGCGCGGAAGCGCTGCCGCAGCTCCTTCACGTGGCCGGTGAAATGCGTCTCGCAGTACTCGGCCAGCATCATCTGCTCGAGCCCGCCAGTGCCGGCATCGGTCTTGAGCGCCAGCATGCGCGAGAGGATCGCCCACGGCGCCGACCACAAAGCCGAGCCGCAGCGCCGGCGCGATCGTCTTCGAGAACGAGCCGAGATGGATGACGTTCGCCGACTTGCTCAGCGAGTAGATCGACGGCGGACGTTCGCCGTCCCATGTGAGGTCGGCGTAGCAATCGTCCTCGACGATCGGCACGCCATACTCCTCAGCGAGCGCGAGCAGCTTCGTTGCGGCGATCGAGCGTCAGAACTGTTGCGGTCGGATTCTGCACCGTCGCGATCGTGTAGATGAATTTCGGCCGCACGCCTTTTCGCTTCAGAGCCGCGAGCCCGGCTTCGAGCGCATCCATCCGCATCCCGTCCCTGTCGAGCGGGATCGGCACGGCATTTACTCCGCGCCGCGTGTAGCGGTTGAGCGTTCCTTCGTAATTGTCGCGCTCGCAGATCACCGTGTCGCCCGGCGCAAGCAGCGCGCCATTGATGAGGTCGAGTCGCCTGCAACGAACCTGAGACAATCAGGAGGTCGTCGATCGTGCAGTCGATTGCCGCATCCTGCTTCAGCTTCTTGACCAGGAATTGCCGCAGCGGCCGGTAGCCCTGCGGCCCGTGTTCGAGGCGATATTCGGCGAGCCTGCGGCCTTCGCGCGCCAGCATCTTGTCGACCGCGGCACGCAGGTCGTCGATCGGGACTTCTTCCGGCGCGTTGTTGCCGAAGGTGAAGTTGTATTTGGGCCAGCCCGGCCATTTCACCGCCGGCGCCGGAGCACCCGGCGCGATCAGCGGCGCGAAGTCGAACGCCATTCCAAAGTCCTTGTTGTTAGCTAGCCGCCCGCCGCGCCCTGCGTGTTCACGTAGAGCGAATAGAGCGAATGCGCCGCCGCCATGAACAGGCGATTGCGGTGCCGGCCGCCGAAGCAGACATTGGCGCAGCGCTCCGGCAGCGAAATGTGGCCGATCGGCTCACCCTGCGGGCTGAACACGCGAACGCCGTCGAGCTCCGCGCGTCATGCCCCAGCCGCACCACAGGTTGCCGTCGACATCGACGCGGAAGCCGTCCGGCGTGCCGCTCGGGCCGGCGTCGATCAGCACCTTGCCGCCCGAAATCTTGTCGCCGCTTGCGGCCACATCATAGGTGAGGATGCGGCGCGGGTCGGCAGCGTAACTCGACGACGTAGAGCTTCTTCTCGTCCGGCGAGAAGGCGAGCCCGTTCGGCGCCTTGATGCCGTCGGCGACCACACTCAGCGCGCCGGTCTTGCCGTCGACGCGATAGACATTCATCGGCAATTCGGACTCGGCGATCTCGCCTTCGTAATTGCTGAGAATGCCGAACTGCGGATCGGTGAACCAGATCGAGCCGTCTGATTTCACCACCACGTCGTTCGGCGAATTGAACCGCTTGCCCTCGAACTTGTCGGCGATGACGGTGATCGCGCCGTCATATTCCATGCGCACCACGCGGCGCGTCAGATGCTCGCATGTGATAAGGCGGCCTTGGCGGTCGCGCGTATTGCCGTTGCCGTTGTTGGACGGCTTGCGGAACGGCGCGACCGCGCCGGTCTCCTCGTCCCAGCGATACATGACGTTGCCGGGCACATCGCTCCAGATCACGCAGCGCGCATCGCCGAAATAGACCGGGCCCTCGCCCCAGCGCGTGCCGCTCCAGAGCCGCTCAACATTGGTGAGCGGCATGTGATATTTCTTGAAGCGCGGATCGAGCGCGGTGATCGAGGCGTCAGGATAGCGCAAGCTCGGTTGCCAGCCTGCCTCGCGCGCGTTTTCGCTCATCCCCGCCCTCCAATGCATGCGCGACCACCTTGCGCATCACATTCGGCAAGGCCTCACCCGCGACCGCCGCAAGCTTAACCCATCGCGTGCCGTCAGGTGCAGGGGTGCCGCGCGGGACCCGGCCGACGAACACGGTCAGCTCCAGCGGAAAATGCGTGAAAACATGGGTGACGACGCCGACGCGGCGCTGCCATGCCACGGTGCCGAGCTTGGGCGCCTGCTTGCGCGCTTTGGCGATGTCGAAATCGGCGGCCCACTCGCTGCCCGGCACTTCGCTCATGCCGCCGAGCAGTCCTTTCTCCGGGCGGCGGCGCAGCAGGATGTGGCCGATCCTCGCGCAGCGCAACGAAGGCGGCGCCGCGGCGGAGCGCGCCCTCGCGCTTTGGCGCCTTGCGCGGGAATGTCTCCTGGTCGCCGCGCTCGCGGGCGACGCAGACATCGGACCATGGGCACAGTGAGCAGGCCGGCGTCTTCGGCGTGCAGATGGTGGCGCCGAGGTCCATCAGCGCCTGGGTGAAGTCGCCGAACCGCGACGACGGCAAGCAGCGACTGCCGCGAGCTCATGCAGCTTCGGCTTGGCGGCTGGCAATTCCTGTTCGAGCGCGAACAGCCGCGCAACAACCCGCTCCACATTGCCATCGACCGCCGAGCAACGCCGATCGAAGGCGATGCTCGCGATCGCCGCGGCGGTGTATCTGCCGATGCCGGGGAGCTTGGTCAGTTCGTCGGTCGTGTTTGGAAACACGCCACCACGACTCAGCGACGATCTTCGCGCAGACGTGCAGGTTTCTCGCCCGCGCGTAATATCCGAGCCCGGCCCAGGCCCGCAGCACGTCTTCGAGGTCGGCGTGCGCCAGCTTTTTGACCGTCGGCCATTGCTTGAGGAACCGCGCGTAGTACGGCGCCACCGCCTTCACCGTGGTCTGCTGCAGCATGATCTCCGACAGCCAGACCCGGTACGGATCGGGGGTTTCACCCTTCCTCGACCGCCACGGCAGGACGCGGCGATGCCGGTCGTACCAGGCCAGCAGGACACGAGGATCGGGCAACTTTGCCCGCAATTCACCGCCTACCCTACGTCGTGAAGATCGTGCCGCCGCCGTCATGGTAAGACGATGCCACAGGCCAACACCATATGAGCAAGCCCGCATACAGTTTTCCCCGGCCGCTGGCCGATCTGCTGCGCAAGACCTTGAACGAGGGCTTCGCGCGGCAGGGCTTTGCGTCGAGTGAGATCGTGACGCGCTGGGCCGAGATCATCGGCCCGGACATCGCCCAACATTGCGAGCCGATCAAGATTCAATGGCCGCGCGGACCGCAGGACGATCCGCAGCCGGCGACCTTGGTGCTTAGGGTCGAAGGTCCGGCCGCGCTCGAGATCCAGCATATGTCCGGTGTGATCCTCGAGCGCGTGAATCGGTTTTTCGGCTGGCAGGCGGTGGGCCAGATCGGGATCCGCCAGGCGCCGCTGCGAGGACGTCAGCCAGTCGCGCCTCCGGCCGGCCCGGATCCGGAAAAGACCGCCGCGCTCGCCGCAGAATTGGCCGATATCGTCGCCGATGACGACCTGCGCGGGGCGCTCGCCCGGCTCGGCGCTTCGGTCAAACGAAAGTGACCGCTGAAAAATAAGGGCTTTTCGAACGCAGAATTGCCACGGTCGTGGTTTCCGGATAGCCAAGACCGCAAATCGCGCTCGTTTTCAGGGAGTTTCCGGTGCACCTCACCCGTCGGCAATTTTGTGAAGGCACGGCCACGTTGGCCCTTGTTTCGATCTTGGCCGGCAGCACCGCGTTGCTCGCCCCGGAGCAGGCGCTTGCGCAACGCCTGTCCGACGCTGATCTGCTCAAGCCGAGCCCGCTCGGTGACATGGTGCTCGGCCCCGCCAACGCACCGGTCACCATCATCGAATATGCGTCGATGACGTGCAGTCACTGCGCGACTTTCGAGATTCAGACTTTTCCGACTCTGAAGTCGAAATACATCGACACCGGCAAGGTGCGTTTCATCCTGCGCGAATTCCCGCTCGATCCGCTGGCGGCCGCCGGTTTCATGATCGCGCGTTGCGCGGCGGGCGAGGACGCCAACAAGTACTACGCGATGGTCGACACGCTCTTCCATCAGCAGAAGACGTGGGCGGTGCGCGAGCCGCTGGCGCCGCTCAAGACCATTGCCCGCCAGGCCGGCCTGTCCGAGCAGGCCTTCAACGCCTGCCTCTCGAATCAGCCGATGCTCGACAAGATCGAAGCGGTGCGAAAAGACGCGGTCGACAAGCTCGGGGTGCAAGTCGACGCCGACCTTTTTCATCAACGGCGAGAAGCGTCGAGGGCGCCCTCTCTATCGACGAGATGAGCAAGGCGATCGACCAGTATCTCAAGGCGGGATAAGGGCTTTTTCGCCTGGCCTCGGGTTCCCTGCGGCGGATCCCGCGAACGAGCGGCGGGCGGCAAAACCCGGGAATGTTCTGTAAAACCTGATACTTGCTGTTGCTCCTGACGTTCCGCCAATTCATTGTGCGGCAAATGCGGGGAAAGCGAATCAGGGGCGAAAGCCCGGTTCGATCAAACACTTCAATGACACTGAAACGCGCGAAAGCGCGTGAGGCAAAGTACGCGGCATGAAACTCACCAAGCTGCGCCTGCTTGGATTCAAATCGTTCGTCGAGCCGACCGATTTCCTGATCGAGCCGGGTCTTACCGGCGTGGTCGGGACCGAACGGCTGCGGCAAATCCAATCTGGTCGAAGCGCTGCGCTGGGTGATGGGCGAAAGCTCCTACAAGTCCATGCGCGCCTCGAACATGGACGACGTCATCTTCTCGGGCACCAACACCCGCCCGGCGCGCAACACCGCCGAAGTGGCGATGACGATCGACAACAAGGATCGCAGCGCGCCCTCCGCATTCAACGACGAAGAGCTGCTCAATATTGCGCGCCACATCGAGCGCGAAGCGGGCTCGACCTACCGCATCAACGGCAAGGAAGTGCGCGCCCGCGACGTGCAAATCCTGTTCGCCGACGCCTCGACCGGCTCGCGCTCCCCGGCCCTGGTCCATCAGGGCCGGATCGGCGAGATCATCCAGGCCAAGCCGGAACAGCGCCGCCGCGTGCTGGAAGAAGCCGCCGGTGTTGCGGGCCTTCATGTCCGCCGTCACGAAGCGGAAATGCGTCTCAAGGGCGCTGAAACCAACCTGCAGCGCGTCGAGGACGTGATCGGCCAGCTCGCCAGCCAGATCGACGGGCTGAAGAAACAGGCGCGGCAGGCGATCCGCTATCGCACCGTCTCGGCGCAGGTTCGCAAGACCGAAGCGATGCTGTTCCATCTGCGCTACACCGGCGCGCAGGCCGAAGTCGCCGAGGCCGAAGCGGCCAAGCAATCCGGCGCCCTGCTCGTCGCCGAGCGCACCGGGGCGCAGGCCGAAGCTTCGACGCGGCAGGCTGAAGC
Organism: uncultured Alphaproteobacteria bacterium; assembly: GCA_963847325.1. Lineage (GTDB taxonomy): Bacteria > Pseudomonadota > Alphaproteobacteria > Rhizobiales > Xanthobacteraceae > Pseudolabrys. The sequence continues at coordinate 529,888 of CAWJZD010000007.1, read as the reverse complement.
ATTCTCCGCTCTGCCCGCGCTGCGTGACGCCGAAGCCAGAGCTGCCGCCGCGCTGCATCGTTTAAATCTCGCAATGCAGGAGATCGACCGCGAAGAAACGCGGGCGAAGGATCGCATCAGCGAACTCGACCTGCGGCTGGTTCAGCTCGCGGCCGACATCGAGCGCGAACGCAAGATGGCGGCCGACGCCGAGCAGGCTTTGCAGCGGCTGGCCGGCGAGGAAGAAACCATTCGCGCGCGAAGCGGCGGAAAGCGCGGCACGCCGCTCCGGCATCGACACCCGCGTGGCGGACGCCGATACGGATTTGTCAGGCGACGAAAAAATCTTCGGCGACCTGACCTCCGAGCTCGCCGACCTCACCGCCAAGCGTCAGCAATTCGACAATGCAATCCGCGAGCATGACGAGCGCGCGGGCCGGCTCGGCAGTGAAATGGCCGAGATCGAGCGCGAACTCGCCGGCTTGCAATTGTCCGACACCGAGCGCGCGCAAGCGGCGTTGAGCGAGGCGGAAGCGGCTGCGGTCGCCGCGGAAGCGGCGCATGCAGCAGCCCGCGAGCAACTCGAAACCGCGCGAACCGCGCTCAGCGAAGCCGAGCGCCGCACGCAACGGCTCGAGACCGAAGCGAAAACGCTGTCGAAAGTTCTGGCGGTCGAGACGCGCAATCTCTGGCCGCCGGTGATCGATCACATCTCGGTCGAAAAGGGCTTCGAAAAGGCGCTTGGCGCGGCGTTAGGCGACGATCTCGACGCGCCGGTCGATCCGTCTGCCCCGATGCGCTGGAGCCAGGTGGATCCACACGACACCGACCCCGGGCTGCCGGAGGGTGTCACCGCCCTTGCAGCGCGCGTCCAGGCCCCGGCCGCACTGGCGCGCCGCCTTGCGCAAATCGGCGTGGTCGACAAGGACACCGGAAACCGTCTCGCCGCCTCGCTCAAACCGGGTCAGCGTCTGGTTTCGACCGAGGGCGACCTGTGGCGCTGGGACGGCTTCATTGCCGCGGCGCATGCCCCGACCGGCGCGGCGCGGCGCCTCGCGCAACGCAGCCGACTTTCCGAGATCGAAGGTGAATTGCCGGAGGCCAAGACCGACGCAGAAACCAGGCGCCGCGGGCTCGAGGAAGCCCAGGCCGCACTGGACGGCGCCGCCAACGCACAGACCGAAACGCGCACCCGCGAGCGCGAGTTGAACCGCCAGACCGCGCGGCTCTCCGCGCTCTCGGAAGCGCGCAGCCGCCTTACCGCAAGCATTGACGAGACAACTGCCGCCAAGACCGAGGCCACGCGTTCGCTCTCCAGTCTCGCGCCTTCCGCCGACATCGAGCAGAAGCTCACCGCTGTACGCGAAGCCATCACCGGCAAGCGGGCCAAGGTTGCGGAGATCCGCGCAGAACAACAGGCAATCGTACGCGACGCCGAGATGGCCGACCGCCGCCTGCAATCAATTGCCGCCGATCTCGCGAGCTGGACCGAGCGCCGCGATGGTGCACGCACGCAGATCGCGACCCTTGAGCAGCGCACCGAGGATGCCAAGCGCGAACGCGCCGGGCTGGAAAACGCTCCGGCGGTGTTCGCGGAGAAGCGTCAGGCACTGTCCGGCGAGGTCGAGAGCGCGGAAGCCAATCGCCGCACTGCCGCCGAGGCGCTCGCTGGTGGTGAAGAGACACTCGCGCAGGCGGATCGCGCGCAGCGCGAGGCGCTCGAAGCCGCGAGCCATGCTCGTGAAGAATTGGCGCGCTCGGAAGAACGCGCGGAAGGCGCCAAGCGCCGGCTGTCCGATGCCGGCCGCGAAATCCGCGAAGTGCTGGAAGTGGGACCGGAAGACCTGCCGGCGATCGCCGAGCTCAATCCGGACAAGCCGGTGCCCGATGTCGCCGACATCGAAGCGACGCTCGAGCGGCAGCGCCGCGAGCGCGAGCGGCTCGGCGCGGTCAATCTGCGGGCCGAGGAAGAACTGCGCGAGGTCGAGGAACAGCACAACAACCTCGCCGCCGAGCGCGACGACCTGATCGGCGCGATCCACAAATTGCGGCAGGGCATCCAGAGCCTGAACAAGGAAGCGCGCGAGCGGCTGCTGAAGTCGTTCGAGCTGGTGAACAAGCACTTCCAGGTGCTGTTCTCCAAGCTGTTTGGCGGCGGCGCAGCCGAGCTTCAGCTCATCGAGAGCGACGACCCGCTCGAAGCCGGCCTCGAAATCTTCGCCAAGCCGCCCGGCAAGAAGCCCTCGACGCTTTCGCTGCTCTCAGGCGGCGAGCAGGCGCTGACCGCGATGGCGCTGATCTTTGCCGTGTTCCTCACCAATCCGGCGCCGATCTGCGTACTGGACGAAGTGGACGCGCCGCTCGACGACCACAACGTCGAGCGCTTCTGCGACCTGCTCGACCAGATGACCGAGACGACCGACACCCGCTTTGTGATCATCACCCACAATCCGATCACCATGGCGCGGATGAACCGGCTGTACGGTGTGACCATGGCCGAGCGGGGCGTTTCGCAGCTTGTGTCGGTGGACCTCGAAGAGGCGGTCAAGTTCCGCGAGGCGAGCTAGGTCCAGCTCCTTCCTTAGCCGTGAAGCGGCTGAAGACGCTGCCTAATCCATAAAAAGTTCCACGCCGGCTGCCGGCGAAAATATTTTCAAGAATTTTTGAAAACTGCCGGAACGGAAATCGGGGAGCGCCGTTGGATGTCCGAGCTCTTGGCGATCCCCCCACCATCCCCCCAAATCGCCAAGCGCGAACCCCAAGCCCAGCTTGGGGTTTTCTTTTTTCCGCCAAGCACTTGAGTTGCACTTGAGCCTGCCGCCCCCCGCCCTGCCGCGGCAAAGGCATTTGGGCTAGGGTCGCGGCCACGTTTCGCAGGCGTTTCGGGAGGGAAATCGATGTCCACCACCGGCTGGATCATTCTCGGCGTGATTGTCGCCCTCGTCCTGTGGGCGATCACCATCTACAACGGCCTGGTCGCGCTGCGGCAAAGGGCCAACCAGGCGTTCGCCGACATCGACGTCCAGCTCAAGCAGCGCCACGACCTCATCCCCAATCTGGTCGAGACCGTAAAGGGTTACGCCTCGCATGAGCGCGGCACCCTCGAAGCCGTGGTGCAGGCGCGCAATGCCGCCATCGCGGCACCGGGCGTCGAGCAAAAGGTCGCGGCCGAAAACATGCTGACCGGCGCGCTGCGGCAATTGTTCGCGCTGTCCGAGGCCTACCCCGACCTCAAGGCCAATACGAATTTCCAGCAGCTGCAGAGCGAACTCAGCGACATCGAGAACAAGCTCGCCGCCTCGCGCCGCTTCTTCAACAACGCGGTCCAGGAATACAACACCGGCATCGAGCAATTCCCGGCGGCGCTGTTCGCCTCGACGTTCGGCTTCACCCACCGCACCTTCTTCGATCTGGGCGAGAGCCGCCCGCAGCTCGAGCAGGCGCCGAGCGTGAAGTTCTAGACCTGTGGCCCATCCCTGGAGCCGGGCGAACGTCCGCCCGCCCGGATAGTCCGATTTGTTGCCCCTCACGGTGAGGAGCGTCCGCATAAACGCGTTCACGCGTGTCTTCGACGCTCCGCGCCGTCCCGAACCATGAGGCCCGGATAGAACAGCAAATGGCCGCCTACGGTCTCTACACCCAGATCCGCGCTAACCGGCGCCGCTCGGTCATTCTGCTGATCGGCCTGTTCTTCCTGGTCTATGTGCTGGTGTTCGCCGGCGCGCTGGTCGCCGAAGTGTTCATCTATGGCGACGCGCCGCTCGATTATCTGCTTGCCGCGGCGCGCTACGATTTCCTCAAAGCCGCGCCGTTCGCGACCATCGCCGCGCTGATCTGGATCCTGATCGCCTACAAATTCCATCAGCGCATGATCGACGCGATGACCGACGGGCACGGCGTCACGCGCGAGGAAGAGCCCGAGCTTTACAATCTGCTCGAAAATCTCTGCATCTCGCGCGGCATTCCGATGCCGAAGCTCAAGATCGCGGAAGACCCGGCGCTGAACGCTTTCGCCACCGGGCCTCAACCAGAAGCAATATTCCATCACGGTGACGCGCGGCCTGATGGAGGCGCTCAACCGCGACGAGCTGGAGGCCGTGCTCGGCCACGAGCTCACGCATATCCGTAATGGCGACGTGCGCATGCTGGTGATTGCGGTGGTGATCGCCGGCGTCATCTCGTTCTTCGGCGAGCTGCTGTTCCGCATGTTCTTCCAGGGCCGGTATTACGGCGGCGGCTCGCGCAGTAGCAGCAGCGGCGACCGCAAAGGCGGCGGCGCGGTGATTCGCGATCCTGATCGCAGTGGCGCTGATCGTGGTCGCCTGGATCCTGTCGATTGTGATCCGCTTTGCCCTGTCGCGGCGGCGCGAATTCCTGGCCAATTCCGGCGCGGTTGAATTGACCAAAAATCCCGACGCGATGATCACGGCGCTGCGCAAGATCGAGAACCGCGGCGAGCTGCAAAGCGCGCCGTCCGGCGTGATGGAGATGTGCATCGACAATCCGCGCTCAGGTTTCACCGACCTGTTCGCCACGCATCCGTCGGTCGATGCGCGCTGCAATGCGATCGTCGAGTTCGCCGGCGGCCACGATCCGGGGCCGCTACAGCTCGAGGCGCCGGCCGAGGACGGCCAGATCGAAGGCGAAACGCCTCCGCAATTGCCGGATCAAAGCGGCGATGCCGAGCCGCCGGCCGACGGCCCCTGGAGCGAGCCGCCGCCGCGCCGCCGGGGCCCATCATGGGGTCCCTGGGGCCGGCGCAGCTAAAGGTCAGATTAGGTCGTCGTCTGACGCTGTCGCGCTAACCCGCGGCCGAAATACGAACCGGTGCGAGCGTGACTTCTTTCGCGGACGTAGCCGGCTTGTCAGCGGCGACCGGCGCCGTCTTTTTCTTGTCGGCTTTCTTCGCCGGCTTCCTGGTCGACGCTTGCGACTTCTTCGTCCCCGCAGCCTGCAGCTCTTTCACTTTCGCGCGCAGCTTCTTCAATTTCTTCTTCAGCAACTTGATCCGTTTGTCTTTGTTGGCCATGTCGTCCTCGCACTGACTCCCCACACGATGGCCGGCGATCGCAGCGGCCGAGCGAACTCTAATTGAGGACATGGCCGGAGGCCAAGCGGGGAGTCACGGAACGCGAACGCAGTATGACAGTTTCATGACAGTGCGATGTCGCGTTCCACAGCGGCATGTGCACGGCAATCGTTTTCGCTCGCAAACTCATGCATGAGATAAGATGATGCGATCATGAAGGGGGATCGAGGGATGAACCCGGTCGAAGCGGCCGGCGGTATCTTGTTGCGGCGTGGCCGCCCAGCGCTGTTCGCGATCGTGCAGCGGCGCAAGGATAACGCCTGGGTGCTGCCCAAGGGGAAACTCAAGCCGCGCGAGAGCGCCGTTGCGAGCAGCTCGGCGCGAAGTCGTGGAAGAAACCGGCCATGGCGCGCGCGTGCACGAATATCTCGGCGCGATCTCCTACAAGGCCGGCCGCCGCCCGAAGATCGTCGCGTTCTGGCGCATGCAGGAAACGGCGGGATCGACGCGCGACCACGCGCCGGACATCAAGGCGGTGGAGTGGTTGTCGCTCGACGCCGCGGTGGCGCGGCTGTCGCAGCCGCTCGAGCGCGCATTCCTGGCTGAAGTCGGAGCGCGCGCGGTCAAATCGATGCGACTCTGCCGAGGTCGAGCGCACGCCGCGAAAGCTCGCGCGCCGGATAGCCAAAAAACGCCACGTGTCCAACGGCGCAAGTGCCGACGCGCCTGCCGCAGTCGTCCTCGCACCGCCAAAGCAAAATTTGCTGCGAAGATTTTTTGGAAAACGCGTTACCGCCGAGACGGCAACGCACTAAGCAAAAGCCGTCAGAACAGCGCGGCGCCGTTGACCCGGATGATCTGGCCCGACAACCAGCGCGCATCCGGGCCGCACAGGAAAACCACGACGTCGGCGATGTCGTCAGGCTTGGCGATGCGCCCGAACGGCGAGCGTTGCGCCGCCGCGGCGCGGCCGGCCTCGGTGCTGAGCCCGATGTAGAGCTCGGTTTCAGTCGCGCCCGGACCAATTGTGTTGACCACAATGCCGCGCTTGCCGAGCTCCTTCGAAGCCGCCAGGCCGAACTGCTCGATCGCGCCTTTGGTCCCGGCGTAAAGCAGAGTGTTGTCGTAGCCAACCCGCGTCAGCGCCGCTGAAATGTTGACGATACGGCCGCCATCGGCCATGTGCGCGGCCGCCTGCTGGAAGGCGTAGAACGTCGCCTTCACGTTGGTGGCTATCGTGGCATCCACTTCCGCTTCGGTGACGGTGGCGACGGGGCCGAAGCGCGCGACCGACGCATTGTTGACGAGAATGTCGAGCCGGCCAAACGCCGACAGAGTTTTTTCGAACAGGGTTCGCACCGGCGCCGCGCCATCCAACACGGCCTGCACCGCGACCGCCCGGCTGCCCATGGCTTCGATGGCGGCGACGGTCTCTTTCGCCGCATCGTGATTGCGCGCGTAGTTGACCACGACGGACGCGCCTTCGCGTCCCAGCGCCTTGGCGACCGCGGCACCAATACCGCGGCCCCCGCCTGTGACGATGGCAACCTTGCCGTCGAGCTTGCCTGTCATGCGCTAGTGCCCTTCGAACGTCACCGCGTACGCACCGGCACGTCAAGCTCCGCAACTTGTCGGCGCCGCCGAACTGCTAGGCCTTGCCCTCGAACTTGAACGAGACCTTCACCTTGGCGCGATAGGCCTCGACCTTGCCGTTCTTGAGCTGCATGTCGAGTTGCACGACCTCCGCGACCCGAAGATCCCGCAACGATTTCGCGGCTCTGTCGACCGCCGCTTTTGCGGCCTTCTCCCACGACTCCGTACTGGTGCCGACCAGTTCAATGACTTTGTAAACAGATTCAGCCATGTCGTCCTCCCTGGTGAAATTCTGGCAGCTAGTGTCCCTCGAACGCGATCAATGTGCGCACCGGCACGTCGAGCTTGCGCAATTTATCGGCGCCGCCGAGCTCCGGCAGATCGATAATGAAACAGGCAGCGAGCACTTCGGCGCCGAGCTGGCGCAATAATTTCACCGCGCCTTCCGCGGTGCCGCCGGTGGCGATCAGGTCATCGACCAGGATGACGCGCTCGCCTTTCGCGAGGGCGTCTTCATGGATCTCCATCTCGTCCATGCCGTATTCGAGCGAGTAGCCGATGGTGACGCGCTTGTGCGGCAGCTTGCCCTTCTTGCGGATCGGGATGAACCCGGCCGAGACCTGATGCGCCACTGCGCCGCCGATGATGAAGCCGCGCGCCTCGATGCCGGCGACCTTGTCGATCTTCATGCCGGCCCACGGCTGCACCAGCTCATCGACCGCGCGGCGAAACGCGCGGGCGTTGCCGAGCAGCGTGGTGATGTCGCGAAAGACGATCCCGGGCTTTGGGTAGTCCGGGATCGAACGGATCGCTTCGCGCAGGTCGTTGTCCAGCGCCACGCTATTTCTTTGCCATCCGCTCTTCGAAAGTCTGGCCGCCCTTCATCTTGTTGATGAGCGCCGCTTCGTTGATCTGCACGATGACCGCGTCGGCCGGCACGTTGCAGTTCTTCATCACCGCCTGGGTGATGTCGAGCATGAGCTGCTTCTTCGCCTCACTGCTGCGGCCGGCGGCGAGATTGACGGTAACTTCAGGCATCGGTTCCTCCTGTTGAATTGATCCGGCGCAGAATGCGCTGGTAGGCGCTAGTTCTTCAAGACCCTGCCCGCCACCGCATCGAGCTTGGCGAGCAGCGCCGGATCGCGGGCCTCCGGCGCGGTGATCAGCGCCGTATCGAGCGCGCGGTCGGAGCCGATCGGGCACGGCTCGTGCTCGCGCGGGAAGTCGCGGGCCAGCCGCGCCACCAGCCGTTTGGCCTTCTCGGCGTTCTCCATCAGCACCTTGATGATGTCCTGGACGGTGACGGCGCTGTGGGTTTCGTGCCAGCAGTCGAAATCGGTCACCATCGCCGCGCTCGCGTAACAAATCTCGGCTTCGCGGGCGAGCTTGGCCTCCGGCATGTTGGTCATGCCGATCACCGAATAGCCGAGCTCCTTGTAGGTCATGCTCTCGGCGTAGGTGGAGAATTGCGGGCCTTCGATGCAGACGTAAGTGCCGCCCCAGTTGGCCGGGATGTTCTCGGCGAGCGCGGCTTCGCCAAGCCGCTTGCGCAGCAGCGGCGCGACCGGATGCGCCATCGAGACATGCGCGACCATGCCCTTGCCGAAGAACGAGGACTCGCGGCGATGCGTGCGATCGACGAACTGATCGACCAGAACGAAGGTGCCGGGCGGCAGCTCTTCCTTGAACGAGCCGCAGGCGGACAGCGAGACGAGATCGGTGACGCCGGCGCGTTTGAGCACGTCGATATTGGCGCGATAGTTGATGTCGGTGGGCGAAAGCCGATGGCCTTTGTCATGACGCGACAGGAACACGACCGGCAGTCCATCGATCTCGCCGATCCGCAGCGGCCCCGACGGCTCGCCCCACGGTGACAGCGATGCGCTCTTCGCGCACGTTGTGAAAGCCCGGCAGATCGTAAATGCCGGAGCCGCCGATCACGCCCAGAACTGCTTTCGCCATGGCCCACTGCCCGCACGATAATTTCGCAGTGATTAGTGTCATAAAATTCGGCGCCGCGTCACCCTAAGTTCCTGCACCGGATTGTGTGAAATGACGTTTCCCTCGGCTTTGGTTTGAGGCATTGTCCCGGCTGGAAGCTTGGGGGAATCCATGAAAGTGATTTCGATCTGCGCGGCCGGCGCGGTGCTGGCCATTTTTGCTATTGCGACAACGCCGGCCATGGCCCAATGCGTCGCTGTCAGAACAGCAGCACAGTTGCAGGCAATAAGCAGCGGCAACCTGACACGAAACTATTGCCTGAAGAACGACATCGACCTGAGCTCGATTGCGAACTTCACGCCGATCGGAACGACCACTCCATTTACCGGCTCGTTCGACGGCGGCGGCTTTGTCATCCGCAATTTCAAGACCGACCGCACCAACCTGGACCAGGTCGGACTGTTCGGCCTGACCAACGGCGCGACGATCCAAAACGTGACGCTGGAAGGCGTGCAGGTGGTCAACCGCAAGAATTCGACCACGACCGGCGTGCTGGTCGGGACGACACTGAGCACAACCCAGATCCTCAATGTCAAAGTGAAGAGCGGCGAACTCGCCTACCTTGGCACGGGCGGATCCGCGGGCGGTCTCGTCGGATTTGCCATGGGCGACACCATAATCGAAAACTCGTCGAGCATGGCCAACGTGGGAGCGATGGGGGACAACGCGGGCGGCCTGGCCGGCACCATCGATACGAACTCGACAATAAGCAGAAGCTACGCGACGGGGATTGTGTTTTGCTCCGGCGCGACATGCCACGGCGGCGGACTAGTAGGCGTGGCCGCGGGCCTCGGCGTCTCAATCACCAGATCGTTCGCGACCGGCAACGTGGTTTGCTCCGCCTTTTGCGGCGGCCTGGTCGGCGATGGGGATGGGCAATTCTCGCAGGTCTATGCAAGCGGACAGATCCTTGGCGACTCCAGTGCGACTAAGGGCGGGTTGTTCGGCCGGCTTCGCAACTCGAGCGCCACAACGCTCGACCAGTCGTTCTCGGTCGGGCTGGTCGGCGGCGGCACGCTGCAATTTGGCGGGCTGATCGGTGTTACGTCCGGCAACCCTGGGGTCACCTTCAGCTATTGGGACAAGCAGACCAGCGGCCTCAACGTCAGCGCAGCAGGGAATGGGCGCACGACTGCGCAATTGCGAAACGCTTTGCCTACGGGTTTCCTGACCAGTTCTTGGGGCATCACGCGACCAGACAGCTACCCGTACCTGAAAACCGGGACACCGGACTTTGATCCGCAGCTCGCCGCCCTCGTGGCGGAGTCCCTGCCATTCACTTTCGTGCCCATCTCGCAGCTCGACAAATTCAATTACAACGGCGCGACCAACAACATCGACGAAGCATCGCTCGCCACCTGTTACACGATGGTCGCACGCGCGATCGGTGCGGTGACAAATGACGGAAGGTTAGAGGACGTCAAGACCGACCGGTACTTCTGGAGAGACAATACCCAGAAGACTTTCTGGCTTGGGCCGGTGACGGGTTACGCCACGCTCGGCACGCTGACGCCGATCGGCGCCAACACGCCTTTGACGAATAACGTGATCAAGGAGCTGAAGGCGAATAAACTGGTCTTGCTCCGCGGCACCTATCGGAGCGGCGCACAGAACGTAGAAAGCTGGATGCTCGGGACGCTGTACACCACGAACGCCGGGGGCACCGCCACCGCGGTGGTCGCGAACGATCCTTTCACCGGAAAGCAAGTGACGATCGACCCGGCCACAAAGAGAGTGCTCTCGCCGAGCGGCTTCCCGCTGACCAATTTCAAGGTCAACGGCTACCAGACGGTCACAATCGATATCTTCCACTAAGCGCATCGAAGAAACGACAAAGGGCCCCTTCCGGGGCCCTTTTTCACATCCCTGCCTGCCCTTGCTTCAAGCGACGGCGCGGACTTTTCCGAGCAGCCGCACGGTAAGCCTTTCCTTTCGTCCGCGCATTTCGACTTCCTCGCTCGGATAGGCAGAAGGGTCCTTCGAAGCGAGCTTGAACACGTCGTCCGAAACGATCGCAGTGCAGTCGTATTGCTTGGTGAGATCCTGCAGCCGGGCGGCGACATGCACCGCATCGCCGATCGCCGTGAGGATGCAACGGTCGCGATAGCCGATCTCGCCGAGGATCACCCGCCCGACGTGAATGCCGATACCGACCGCAAGCGGCTCGGCCAATTCGTGCGCGAGCGCGCGGTTGAGCTCGGCGAGACGGACGTTGATCTGCTCGACCGCCTCCAGCGCCTGCAGGCACCCTATCTCGGGCAACTCCTCCGTGCCGAACAGCGCCATCATGCCGTCACCAAGAAACTGGTTGGGCAGCCCGCCAGCCGAGGTGACGGCGCCGGCCACCGCCTCGAAAAACTTGTTCAGGAGAAACACGACGTCATAAGGCAGCCGCGATTCCGCGAGCGCGGTCGAGCGGCGGATGTCGACGAACAAAATCGCCACGATCCGTTCGGTATTGCCCGCCGCCGCGGTGCCGCGCCGGTGGATGTCGTCGTCGGCCTCGCCGGCTGGAAGCAGCGGCAGCACGACCGTGTTGCCGCGCGGGCGTAGCTGGCAGGCGAGCCGCACATTGGGACCCGCGCCGAGACGCTGCAACACGGCCTGCTCGGAGGGTTGCGGCGCCGGCAGATGGTCGAAGCCTTTGAGCACGCGGACACGGCAGGTGGTGCATCGCCCGCGCCCGCCGCAGATGGAAGCATGCGGAATGCGTCCGCGACGGCTCGCATCCAGCACGCAACCGCCAATTGGGACGCGCACGCTTTTCATTCCGGCGAATTCGATATCGATCATTCCGCGCCGGTACTGGAGAAGCCTTCGCACGCCGCGCGCGACAATCGCCAGCGCAACCAGCGCCGTATAGGTGATGTAGAGCTGAAGCTTGAAAGCCTCGGTGGGGCCCGAGAACTGCTGCAGGCGTCCCTTTTGCGCTATCGTCCTGATCCACTCCGGGTTCGCCGCGATCTTCTCGAACACCTCGCGGGTGCCCTGCCAGATCCCGAGCAGTGAAATCACCGGCAGCACGACCGCCGCCGCGAGCATGACCGGCGCCCAGCGCGCGTACCAGGCGCGCGGCTTGAGCCAGAAGTGTATGCCGAGGCAGCCATGGGTCCATGCCACCACCAGCACGACGACCTGGCGCCAACCCAGAAACGAATTGAGCTTGAAGTAGACGGTCAGGACGACGTCATAGGTGCGCTGAACGTCGAACTGCGAATAGACCCATCGGCCGGAGGCCATGTGGTGAATCAGAAGCGGCAAAATCGTGAAGCCGAGGATGAGCCGGGTCCATTCACCGACGCCCATGCGCAGACTGTCGCGCGCATAGAGCGCCCACAGCGCGAGCAAAAAATGAATCAGCAGCGAGCCATAGAACAGCGTGGTGCCGACTTTGCTGAGCCAGATGAAATCGTGAAACTGCGTTCCCCATTGCATCGCATCGAAAGAAATATTTCCGAGCGAATGCATGAGCATGTGGAGCGCGAGATAGGTGAACAGCACGAGCCCCGCGCTGACACGCAGATGCCGCAGCCACATCTGATCCAGGGTAAACGGGCGCCTCGAATTATTCCTGGGCGATGACGCAACGTCATCGCCATGCGCAACAAGCGCCATTTCCTGGGTCCCCCACCCGTCATTTTCCGCGCTTTAGGCCGGACTTCCGGCTGTTTCTCTTTCGCGGGATCGCCGCAATGCGGCAGCGATGCCGATCATCATCGGCGAAAGCGGAGGATTGAGCAAACGCTAGTCTCGACGAGCGAAGTCCGAGGGATGGAACTCGACAATCTTCAACGTATGAAAAACAAAGGGCCCCTCGCGGGGCCCTTTTTTATTTCCGATATTCGGTGGCCGGGCGATGCTCGAGCTCGTCGGGATGCAGCTCGACGGCCTTCCACACTTTCTTCTTGGTGAAGTAGAGCAGGCCCGCAAACACCAGCAGGAAGATCATCACCTGCAGGCCGAGACGCTTGCGTGCCACCAGATGCGGCTCCGCCGCCCACATCATGAAGGCTGAGACGTCCTTGGCATATTGATCGATCGTCGCCGGGGCGCCGTCATCATAGGTGACCTGGCCATCCTGCAATGGCTGCGGCATGGCGATCGAGTGGCCCGGGAAGTATTCGTTGTAGTGGCCGCCGGGCGGAAGCTGGAAGCCCTGCGGCGCCTGCTTGTAGCCCTTGAGCAGCGCGACGATGTAGTCCGGCCCCTGCTCCTGAAACTGGGTGAAGACGTCGAATACAAACCAGGGGAAGCCGCGCTCATAAGTGCGCGCCTTGGCGAGCGTCGAAAAATCCGGCGGCGCAACGCCGCCATTGGCGGCCGCCGCGGCGCGGTCGTTCGGGAACGGCGACGGGAAATAATCGGCGACGCGGCCATCGCGCTCGATCGGCTGGCCGGAATCGTCGAGGTCCTTGATCTTGTACTCGGAGGCAAGCGCGGCCGCCTGTGCCACGCTGTATCCGAGCCCGCCCGGATCGGCGAGGTTGCGGAACGCCACCATGCTCATCGAGTGGCAGGCCGCGCAGACGTCCTTGTAAACCTTGAGGCCACGCTGAAGCTGTGCGGGATCGTATTTGCCGAACGGGCCGGCGAACGACCATTTCACGCGCGGCGGCTGCGGCGCCTCATGGGAATGATCCTGGGCAAGGGCCGCGGCAGGCAGAGCCAGCGCGGCAGCAAGCATCAAAGTGGTGAGCGTCTTTTTCATATACTTGCCCCCACTCACGCCGTTGCCCGTGGCGGCGGAGCCGACGCGCCGATCGGCACGTCACCCTTGAGCACGGAATCTGCAATCGACTGCGGCAGCGGCTTGGTTTTCTCGAAGATGCCGAGCAGCGGCAGCACGATGATGAAGAAGGCGAAATAGTAGATGGTGAGCACGCGGGCGAGGATGACGTAGATGCCCTCCGCCGGCTTGGCACCGAGCCAGCCGAGCAGGATGAAGCCGATCACCCACAACCAGAAGAACTGCTTGTAGAGCGGCCGGTAGCGCGTCGAGCGGACGCGCGACGTATCGAGCCACGGCAGAAGGCACAGGATCAGGATCGAGCCGAACATCGCGACGACGCCGAGCAGCTTGTTCGAGTGATGGCGCGCAGGATCGCGTAGAACGGCAGGTAAGTACCATTCCGGCACGATGTGCGTCGGCGTCACCAGCGGATTGGCCGGGATCTAGTTGTCGGCATGGCCGAGGTAGTTCGGCAAGTAGAACACGAACCAGGCGAACACGATCAGGAAGCACACCATCGCGAAGCCGTCCTTCACCGTGGAGTACGGGCGGAAGGCGACCGTGTCCTTGTCGATCTTCACCTCGACGCCGGTCGGGTTGTTGTTGCCCGGCACGTGCAGCGCCCAGATGTGCAGCACCACGACGCCGGCGATCACGAACGGCAGCAGGTAGTGCAGCGAGAAGAACCGGTTGAGCGTCGGATTGCCGACCGCAGGGCCGCCCCTCAGGTAGGTGACGATCGGCTCGCCGACCAGCGGGATCGCGCCGAGAACAGGTTGGTGATGACGGTCGCGGCCCAGAAGCTCATCTGGCCCCACGGCAGCACGTAGCCCATGAAGCCGGTCGCCATCATCAGGAGATAGATGACGCACGCCGAGGATCCAGAGCACCTCGCGCGGCTGCCTTGTAGGAGCCGTAGTACATGCCGCGGAACATGTGGATGTAGACGGCGAGGAAGAACATCGACGCGCCGTTGGCGTGCATGTAGCGGATGCAGCCAGCCGTAATTGACGTCGCGCATGATGCGCTTCGACCGACTTGAAGGCCATGTCCACATGCGGCGTGTAGTGCATCGCCAGCACGATGCCGGTGATGATCTGAGCGCCGAGCAGAAGGCGAGAATGCCGCCGAACGTCCACCAGTAGTTCAGGTTCCGCGGCGTCGGATAGTCGATGAAGGACGAATAGATCAGCCGCACGATCGGCAAGCGGCGCTCCAGCCACTTCATGAAGGCGCTTTGCGGCTGATAGGTCAGGTGTGAGCTCATGGTCGAACCTTGCTGGCCGGTCAGCCGATCTGAATCTTGCTGTCGGAGACGAACGTGTAGGGCGGGAGCTCCAGATTTTTCGGCGCCGGACCCTTGGCGGATGCGCCCGGAGGTGTCGTAGTGCCGAGCCGTGGCACGGGCAGAACCAGCCGTTATAGGGCCCTGAATTCGACAGCGGGATGCAGCCGAGATGGGTGCAGATGCCGATCACGACCAGCCACTTGTCGTGGCCTTCCTTGACGCGCTTTTGGTCCGTCTCGGGATCGGGCAGGCTCGCGACATTGACCTTGCGCGCTTCCTCGATCTCTTTCGGGCTGCGATTGAAGATGAAGATCGGCTTCGAACGCCAGAACACCTTGATCATCTGGCCTTCGGCGATTGGGCCGAGATCGACCTCGATCGGAGCGCCGGCTGCGATCGTCGAGGCGTCCGGGTTCATCTGGGCGATGAGCGGCACGAGCACTGCGGCGCCACCGACGGCGCCAACAGCTGCGGTCGAGATGTAAAGAAAGTCGCGTCGCGTGTGCTCCGCTGAAGACACGGTCGTCACGTCTGGCCCTCTCTCCCCCGGCTGGATCTCTAGGTCCATCCGCGGCTTGAGGCCACCAAGACTGAAGTCTCGCGGCAGGCGGACAGGCCGGTTGCGGCCCCCCAAAGCGAAGCAGGACGGCGCCAACGGCGCGGTTTTATTGGCACCCTTGCCGTGCAAGCGCAAGCCCGCTATCCGCGAAAAAGCCGGAAGTCCCCACGACTTATCGGCCATTCTCGGGCGCTTCTAAGAAAGCCGTTGGCGGCATGGGGCCTATGATCCGGATCGCGCTCTATCAGCCCGACATCGCACAGAACACCGGAACGATTCTCCGGCTATGCGCGTGCCTCGGCCTGGAGGCACACATCATTGAGCCGGCAGGATTTCCGGTCAGCGACCGCCATTTCCGGCGGGCCGGCATGGACTACCTCGATCAGGTGACGATCGTCCGCCACGTCGATTGGGCGGCGTTCGAGTCGTGGCGGCGCGGCAAAGCAGCGCGGCTGATCCTGTTCACCACCGGGGGAACCGCAAGCTATCTGGCCCACGGGTTTGTCGATGGCGACGTCCTGCTGTTCGGCCGCGAAAGCGCCGGCGTGCCGGAGGCGGTTCACCAGGCCGCCGATGCGCGGCTGATCATTCCGCTGCGGGAAGGCATGCGCTCGCTCAACGTAGCGATGAGCGTGGCCATGGTGGCCGGCGAAGCGCTGCGGCAGACGGGCGGCATGCCGCCGCATACTATCCCGACATGACGCTCGAGGACCGCAAGACCAAGGCGCGCGCCTGGTTCGAGGCGCTGCGTGACGATATTTGCGCGGCGCTCGAGAAAGTCGAGGCCGAAGCGCCCTCGCCTGACGGTGCAGCGGGCCGGTTCGTGCGCACGCCGTGGCAGCGCACCGATCACACCGGCGGCCCCGGTGGCGGCGGCGTCATGTCGATCATGACAGGCCGCGTATTCGAGAAGGTCGGCGTGCATTGCTCGACCGTGCATGGCGAATTCGCGCCGGAGTTTCGCGGGACAAATTCCCGGCTCGGACAGCGATCCGCAATTCTGGGCGAGCGGAATTTCGGTGATTGCGCATCCGCACAATCCGAACGTTCCGGCGGTGCACATGAACACGCGCTTTGTGGTGACGAGCAAGGCGTGGTTCGGCGGCGGCGCAGATCTGACGCCGGTGCTCGATGCGCGGCGCACGCAAAGCGATCCCGACAGCGTTGCGTTTCATGCGGCGATGAAGCGCGCATGTGATGCGCATACCGCCGTCGCGCCTTACGAAAAATTCAAATCGTGGTGCGACGAATACTTCTTCCTCAAGCATCGCAATGAGCCGCGCGGCGTCGGCGGTATCTTCTTCGATTATCTGGAGAGCGACTGGGACCAGACCTTTGCATTCACGCAGGATGTCGGCCGCGCCTTTCTCGACGTTTATCCGAAACTGGTGCGAGCGAATTTTGGGAAGCCGTGGACCGAGGCGCAGCGCGAGGAGCAGCTTGTGCGCCGCGGCCGCTATGTCGAGTTCAACCTGCTTTACGACCGCGGCACGATTTTCGGGCTCAAGACCGGCGGCAATGTGGAGTCGATCCTGTCCTCGCTGCCGCCAGCGGTGAAGTGGCCGTAGTTACCGAAACGCTCCGACAATCAGGAAAGTCCCGCCAAGCAGCACGACCGCGTCGAGCAGCGCGGTGTGAACATGCACCGGCATGCGTTCGACCAGCAGCCGCGCAATGTACGCGCCCGGCATGGCGGCAAGCCCGATCAGAACGGCCAGCGCGATGATCTGCGGCGTCAGAACGCCTGCCAGTCCGAACACGGAAAGCTTCACCATGCTGATGACAATCGAAATCACCGCGTCGGTCGCGACCACCGCAGCGCCTTGCAGCCCCGCCGCCATCAGCAGTGACAGCATGATCACGCCTGAGCCTGCCGTGCCGCCGACCAGCACGCCGTAGCCGGCTGCTCCTGCGGCAAAACCGGCATCGCTGAATTGTATGCCGCGATGCTTCATGAGCCGCCGAACCGGCACGCTGACGATCAGCATGGCGCCGATCACGATCGCGGCGCCCTTGCCGGTCAGGAACGTATAGCCCCACGCGCCGAGCACGCAGGTCGGGATCGCGGCGACCAGCGCGATCGCCGCGCGCCGCCAGTCGGCGTAGCGGCGAAACGCCAGCAGCCGGCTGACATTGGTGAACAACGCCGAGATGGTGATGATCGGCACCACCGGCAGCGCGCCGACCATCGGAACGAGAACCAGCGGCAAGCAGCGCGCCGGTGCCGTAGCCGGCAATGCCGCCGAGAATGTTGGCGCACAGCGCCACGACCGCGACCAGCACGAGCTGCGGCAGCGAGATGTCCGCAAAACCGGCGGCAAAATCCATCTAGCGCGCGGCCAGGCTGAGGTCGGCGGGCGAGATCAACACGCTGAACTGTTCGCACCAGATAACGACGCTCGAATACTTCTTCAGGTCGACGCCGGCCGGAATGGCGTAGCGCTGACTGCCCTGAAACGAGCGCAGCCGGCCAAGATCGATGAACATCGTGTCCGGCACGTCCGAGTTGGCGCGGATGTTGGCTTTCGGCACCAGATAGACGTGGAATTTCGGACCTGGCCCGACCTCGAAATCGCTTTCGAGAAACACGGTGCGCTCGTAAACGCTCACCCTGCCCTTGCCGTAATGGATCGGATCGGACGGATTGGCATGGATGAAGATGCCGGTGGCATAGAGCGGCGTGCGGTCGGCCTCCGTGAGCTGCTCGGTGGCCGGCGGCGGCGCAAAGACGAAGGGAAAAATCAGCAGGCCAAGCGCGAGGCCGAACGCGGTGCCGAATATCCCGCCGGTCAGGAAGATCAGAACGCCGCGCCAGAACCTACGCATGCGATTTGCCCTTGCGCATGATCTTGTCCGAAAACCGGTTTCCACTTTTCGGGATCATGCGCTAATCCGCCGTTGGGAAGTCTCGCATCGTGAATTCGATGCGGTCGTCAGGCAGTTCGCGCCAGCTTTCGATCGCGGTCATGTAGGCGGTCTTCGGATAGCGCGTGAAAATCTCTCGCGCCTTGGCGCGGGCCGCTTCGCGCGGCAGCGTGAAGGTCACGCGGCGGAACGCATCGGTGCGCGCGAGCTTGCGGCGGTCGCGACTGTCAGCGACGCGCCTGGCGACATCCGCGGGACGACGGGTAACCGGCATGCGCCTAATCTAGCCCTTCGCAGCGGTGTCCGCGATGGCGTCAAGCCGCGCTTTATCGTCGGGAAATCCGGCCTCGATCCAGGCAGCTTCCGCGGCGCTCAGCGCAGCCCCAAGAGCCGGGCCTCTGGCGACGCCTCGCTCCATCAAGTCGGCGGCCTTGATCGGGAAAGACGGCACCGGCCAGCGCTGCGGCAGCGTGACCAGCATGTGCCAGGCCGCGTCCTCCGGCTTGGCGCCGGAGCGCGCGAAGGCGAGCAGCGCCTGGTCGACATAGTGCTCGGCACCTTGGCGATAGAGCAGCGACCTTCTGGTGGTGCTCGCTCCGAATCCGGCGACAGCCGCCGCCAGCCTTCCGCCATTTCGCAGAGCCGCGCGTGCTCGGCGTTACGTCAGCCGCAGCTTCTGCCACAGCCGTTCGGCATCCTCGGCGACCAGCACCGCAAGCGCGGCGAGCCGCCGCGCCGGATCGGCAGGCAGCGCCAGCGCGGTTTCGACCGCTGCCATCGCCGTGAAGGTCACAGCGTTCGGAACGCCGGCCAGCAGCACGGCCGAGCAGGCCGCAATCCGCCATGGCTTGCAGCACGCCGGACGCGTTGCGCGCCACCAGCAGCTTCATCATTTCCATGCGCACCCGCTCGCGCGACAATTGCGTCGAGATCGTTTCGCGCCGATGATGCAGGCGGCAGCCCGTCCTTGTCGAGCGGCCCCTCGCCGTAAGCGGCGTGGAAGCGGAAGAAGCGCAAGATGCGCAGGTAATCTTCGGCGATGCGCTGCCTCGGCGTCGCCGATGAAGCGCACGCGCCGCGCTTCAAGATCGGCAAGCCCGCCGACATAGTCGTGCACCGTGCCGTCGTGCGACGCCGAAAGCGCGTTGATCGTGAAATCGCGCCGCTCGGCGTCGGCCTTCCAGTCACGGCCGAACGCGACCTTGGCGTGACGGCCATAGGTCTCGACGTCCTGGCGCAGCGTGGTGACCTCGAACGGCGCGCCTGTCGATGACGACCGTGACGGTGCCGTGCTCGATCCCGGTCGGCACGGCCTTGAAGCCGGCCGCCGGCCGCGCGCCGCATGACTTCGGACGGCTCCGCCGTGGTGGCGACATCGATTTCAACGACCGGCACATCGAGCAGCGCATTGCGCACCGCGCCGCCGACCACGCGGGCTTCCTCGCCGTCACGATCGAGCACTGCCGAGCAGTCGTCTGCGCGGCGCCCTCGCGCAGCCACTGTCGCGTCAATACGGCGCGGCGCCATCAGCGGATCTGGCCCGGCACGAACTTGCCGCTCGTCCACATGCGCCGGGACGTACTCGTTTCCGACCGGGGCGCCGCCTTCATTGGCGAAATAGATGAAGCTGCCGATCACCAGCAGCATGGCGATGATGGCGAGTGTCATCACGCGAGACAGCGGCCAGTGCTCGACATCGAGAACGCGGCTCTTGGTTGCCCAAATGAACGCCGCGTAGAGCACGAACGGCGCCAGGAAGAGGATGACCTCGGTCGACGATCGGGCGGATCATTTGTAAAGCCGGTCGTACAGGTTACGCAGGATGCCTGCGGTCACACCCCAGATGTAACGCTCACCATACGGGATTGCGTAATAATAGCGCGTCATGCCCTGCCATTCGCGCGAATGGCGCTGATGGTTGGCCTGATCCATCACGAAGGCAAGCGGCACCTCGAAGACCTCGTCAACTTCGGCCTTGTTGAGCGCGAGCTGGAAATTCGGCTTCGACCTGCGCGATCACCGGCACGATGCGGAAGCCAAGCGTCGTCATGTAGAGATCGAGATAGCCGATCGGCTTCGCGGCACTGCGGCTCAAGCCGATTTCCTCTTCCGCCTCGCGCAACGCCGCAGTGGCCGGGCTGTCATCCGCGCTGTCGATCTTGCCGCCGGGAAAAGAGACCTGCCCCGAATGATCGCGCAGATGCGCGGCGCGCTGCGTCAGCAGCACCATGGGCTGCTCGCGCGCGATGACCGGCACCAGCACCGCGGCAGGCCGGATCGGACGAATGCTCGCGATCTTCTCCATCACCGGATCGGCGCTCATGGTCGCCTGAGCCGGGATGATGTTCGGATCGTTCAGCCCGTGCGGCACGTCGAGCGTGAGCCGCGCGCGTGCGCGCTCGAAGAATTGTTCGCCGGACAGAGCGTCGGGCGCTTCCTGGTGCGCTTTCATCAAGCGAATTCCTTCAGCGCGCCGGCTTCGGCCATTGCGATAGAATTCGCCGCCCGAGGCGACGCCGAACATGGCGCGGCCATCGACCATTGCGCTCCTCGCCGAGCTCGACCAGCTCATAGAACAACGCCCGCGTCAGCTTGGCCCAGAGATCGCGCCGGACATGAAGATACGGCTTGAGTCCGCCGGTCCCCGCCTCCGGTTCGAAACGCAGGGCGTGGTCCGGGCCCGGCCGCGACCCACTCATCGACATTGGTGCGGAAATTGAGAACGCCGCCCGCGGCGCGAAGCTCGACCGCCAGGAACGGCGCATCGTCCACTTTGATGCCGACTTTCTCGACCGGGGTTACAAGAAAGTAATGTTCGCCTTCGCGCTTCAGGACGGAGGCAAACAAGCCGCACCAGGGCCGGCCGGCCGATCGGCGTGCCCATGTAAAACCAGGTGCCGTCAGTGGCGATGCGCATGTCGATATCGCCGCAGAACGGCGGATTCCACAGGTGCACCGGCGGCAGACCCTTGCTGCCATCGCGGGGCAGCGATGCCACCAGTCCATCAAGCCCGCCCTGCCCTGTCTTCGCCATTGTTTTCCTTGCCAATCCAGCGTTCTGGCCTGTTCGCATCTTCGTGATTCAACGCATCCGGCCCGGAAGATAGCGTAAGATTTGCAGGATAAACGAGCCAGAATCGCCGCGGAATGTCGCCGCGGCGCGGTTGTTGCATGTTGCGTGGCGGGCTTCTGGTCCGTCACGCACAGACAGGGGAAGAAGATGGCCGTCGCCACCGGTGAGAATATCGAAAAACTGGACGAGATGATCGTGCGCAATGCGGAGGCGACCGCCGCCCATGTGCGCGCCGCCCGCGAAGGCATCATGAAGGTGATCTTCGGCCAGGAGCAGGTGATCGACCGCGCGCTGATCACCGTCTTGTCCGGCGGTCACGGCCTGCTGGTCGGCGTTCCCGGCCTCGCCAAGACCAAGCTGGTCGACACCATGGGCATCGCGCTCGGCCTCGATGCGCGCCGCGTGCAATTCACGCCCGACCTGATGCCCTCCGACATTCTCGGCAGCGAAGTGCTGGAGGAAGGCGCCGGCGGCAAGCGCAACTTCCGCTTCATCTCCGGCCCGGTGTTCGCGCAGCTCCTGATGGCCGACGAGATCAACCGCGCCTCGCCGCGCACGCAATCCGCGTTGCTGCAGGCGATGCAGGAGCAGCACGTCACGGTCGCCGGCGCGCGGCACGACCTGCCGAAGCCGTTCCATGTGCTGGCGACGCAGAACCCGCTCGAGCAGGAAGGCACCTATCCGCTTCCCGAAGCGCAGCTCGACCGCTTCCTGATGGAGATCGACGTCGATTATCCGAGCCAGGACGCCGAGCGCAAAATCCTGTTCGACACGACCGGCGCCGACGAGACCCGCGCCAAGGCCGCGATGAGCGCGGACGACCTGATGGCGGCGCAGCGGCTGGTTCGCCGTCTGCCGGTCGGCGAGAGCGTGGTCGAAGCGATCCTTGCTCTGGTGCGCTCGGCGCGTCCGGGTCCGGAAGCCGGCGACATCGGCAAGCTGATTTCCTGGGGTCCGGGTCCGCGCGCCAGCCAGGCGCTGATGCTGGTGGTGCGCGCCAAAGCGCTGCTCGATGGCCGCTTCGCGCCATCGATCGACGACGTGCTGGAACTGGCCGAGCCGGTGCTCAAGCACCGCATGGCACTGACTTTCGCGGCTCGCGCCGAAGGCGAGACGATCGGGAATGTCATCACGCGCTTGAAGACGCGCATCGGATAACGAATGGCCGAAGTTCGGCGCAGCGACAAAGAGCCGGTTGCGGTACAGGCGGCGATCGGCAAGAGCCGCAAGCTCGCCGCGCGTATTCCGCGGCTGATGCTCGACGCGCGCCGCGTCGCGGCGACCATCATTCATGGCGTGCACGGCCGCCGCCGCGCCGGGCCGGGCGAGAATTTCTGGCAGTACCGCCGCTTCGTTTCGGGCGAGCCGTCGCGGCAATGTCGACTGGCGGCGCTCGGCGCGCGACGATCATCTTTATGTGCGCGAGCGCGAATGGGAAGCCTCGCACACGATCTGGCTGTGGCCGGACCGCTCGCCGTCGATGGAATTCCACTCCGACCTGACCGAATGGAGCAAGCTCGACCGCGCGCTGGTGGTCACTTTCGCGCTTGCCGAAGTGCTGGTGCAGGGCGGCGAACGGGTCGGCATTCCGGGCGTGATCCGGCCGACCTCGAACCGCAACATCATCGAAAAGATGGCGCAGGCGATCGTGCACGACATCACGGAGCGGCCGAGCCTGCCGCCACATTTCGCGCCCGCGCCGTTCTCCGAAGTGCTGCTGCTGTCGGACCTGTGGAGCCCGATCGCGGATTTCCGCACCATCATCGGCCAGCTCGCCGCCAATGGCGCGCGCGGCCACGTCGTCCAGGTGGTCGATCCGGCGGAAGAAACTTTCCCCTATGGCGGGCGCGTCGAATTCGTCGAGCCCGAAGGGCTCGGCAGCGTCACCGCCGGCCGCGCCGAGACGTGGCGCAGCCGATTACCAGAAGCTGGTGGCCAATCACCGCGCCGCGTTGCGCGCCGAATGCGAGCAGTTCGGCTGGACCTTCACCGTGCACCGCACCGATCGGGGCCCGACCGAACTGCTGTTTGCGATCCATGCCCGCATGAGCGCGGGCGCGCAGATGGGCTTCATGCCGCGCAAGGCTGAGGCCGCGAACACGGGGGCCACAGCGTGATCGCCGGTCTTCCCCTCGCCTTCGCGCAGCCGCTCATCCTGCTCGGGCTGCTCGGCCTGCCGGTGCTGTGGTGGCTGCTGCGGCTGGTGCCGCCGCGCCCGCGACGGGTCGACTTCCCGCCGACCCGATTGCTGTTCGAGATCGTGCCCAAGGAAGAAACGCCGTCGCGCACGCCGTGGTGGCTGACGCTGCTGCGGCTGCTGCTCGCGACCCTGGTGATCATCGCCGCCGCCGGGCCGCTGTGGAATCCGCCGGTCGCGGCGACCAGCCGCAGCGCGCCGTTGCTGATCCTGCTCGACGACGGCTGGGGCGCGGCCGCGAGCTGGGATGCGCGGCTGCGCACCGCCGACGAACTGATCGCGCCGCGCCGAAGCGGATGGGCGCGGCGTCGCGGTGCTGCCGCTGTCGGAGACGACGCGCGATATCTCCTGCAACCCGCGAGCGCGGCGCGCGTCGCGGTCAAGACGCTCAAGCCGAAGCCGCATGGCGTCGAGCGCAGCGAAGCGCTGCCGGTACATTGTCGCGCTTCCTCGCGAACGCCCCCGATGTCGAATTGATCTGGCTGTCCGACGGCATCGATATCGGCAGGGCAACTGAATTCGCGCGCGGTCTGGCGCAGGCGATCGGCAACCGCCCGTTGACCGTCATCGACGGCGGCATCACGCCTGCTCACGCTTTGGCAGCGGCGGACAACGCCGCCGGCGCGCTGACCGTCAAAGTGCTGCGCGCCCAGACGCCGCGGGCCGGAGAGCGGCGCGGTTCACGCCATCGACCTCAAAGGATTGCCGCTCGGCGAGGCGCGCTTTGCTTTCCGCGGCACCGAGCGCGAGGCCGAGGCGGTGATCGACCTGCCGGTCGAGATCCGCAACGACGTGGCGCGGCTCGAGATCGCCGGCGAACGCTCGGCCGGCGCCGTGCAACTGCTCGACAAGCGCTGGCGCCGCCGCACCGTCGGCGTCGTTTCGGGCTCGGCCGCCGACCGCTCGCAGCCGCTGGTCGGCGCGAGCTATTACCTGCAGCGCGCGCTCAATCCGTTCGCCGATGTGCGGCTCGCCGAAGGCGTTGCGCCTGCTGAAGCCGTCGGACGCTTCCTCGACCAGAAGCTGCCGATGCTGCTCCTCGCCGACGTCGGCAATATCGGCGCGGCGCGCGAGCGGCTCAACAAATGGATCGAGGATGGCGGCATCCTGGTGCGCTTTGCCGGCCCGCATCTCGCCGGCGAAGAGCGACGATCTCGTGCCGGTGCGGCTGCGCCGCGGCGGCCGCACGCTCGGCGGCGCGCTGAGCTGGGACAAGCCGCAGAATCTCGCGGCGTTTTCGCGCGAGAGCCCGTTTTCAGGAATGCCCGTGCCAAACGACGTCACGGTGACCCGGCAGGTGCTGGCGGAGCCGGACGCCGACCTCACCCAGCGCACCTGGGCGACGCTCGGCGACGGCACGCCGCTGGTCACCGGCGCAGCGCCGCGGCAAGGGCGCGGTGGTGCTGTTCCATGTGACGGCGGACACGCGCTGGTCGGATCTGCCGATCTCGGGCGCCTTCGTCGAGATGCTCAAGCGGCTGGTTGCGATCGCCGGCTCTGCCGCAAGCGCCGACAGCGGCGGCTCCGGCAACGCACCGTCGCGGTGCCTGCGACCCGCGTGCTCGACGGCTTCGGCGCTTTCACTGCGCCGCCGGCGACGGCGCGGCCGATCCCGGCCAACTTCAACAGCCGCGCGACGCTTCGATCATCCGCCCGGCTTCTACGGTCCGCCGGAAGGCCTGGTCGCCGTGAACACGCTGGCGCCGGCCGATCGGCCGGTGCCGATCGACTATGCGGCGCTTGAATGCCCGCATGGACGTCTATCGCAACGGCGAGCCGCTCGATCTGCGCGGTCCGGTGATGATGGGCGCGCTCGGCCTGCTGGTGCTCGACGCCATCGTCATGCTGTTCCTGTCCGGCGCGATCGCGACGCTGACGCGCCGCCGCCGCGCAGTGGCGGCCCTGCTCGCGCTGGCTCTCGATCTTGCCGGCGCTGACCGCGCTGCCCGTTCACGCGCAGAGTTCAGCGGCAAAGCCGGCCGACGACTTCGCCATGAAGTCGACGCTGCAAACGCGCCTTGCCTACGTGATCACCGGTGACGCTCAAGTCGACGCGATCAGCAAGGCCGGTCTGCAAGGACTGACGCTGTTCCTGGGGCAGCGCACCGCGCTCGAGGCCGGCGAGCCGGTCGGGCTCGATCCGGCGCGCGACGAGCTCGCCTTCTTCCCGCTGATCTACTGGCCGGTGCTGCCGAATGTCGGCAAGCCGTCGCAGCAGGCGCTGGAGCGGATCGACGCCTACATGAAGCGCGGCGGCACGATCCTGTTCGACACGCGCGACGCGATCGACGTGCCGCCCGGCGGCTCGCAGGCATCGGCGGGCATGGTGGCGCTGCGCACCATCCTGTCCTCGCTCGACGTCCCGGAAATCGAGCCGGTGCCGCGCGATCACGTCCTGACCAAGACGTTCTTCCTGCTGCGCGACTTCCCGGGCCGCTACAATTCCGGCCAGCTCTGGGTCGAGGCGATGCCGGCCGACGAGGAAGAAGACCCGAACCGCCCGGCGCGGGCCGGCGACGGCGTCTCTTCGATCATGATCACCTCGAACGATCTTGCCGGCGCCTGGGCGCTGCGGCCGGACGGCCAGCCGATGCTGCCGCTGGTCCCGGGCGATCAGCGCCAGCGCGAATTCGCATTCCGCGCCGGCGTCAACATCGTGATGTACGCGCTGACCGGCAACTACAAGGCGGACCAGGTGCATATCCCGGCCCTGCTCGAGCGGTTGGGCCAGTGACATGAACCTCGGCGTCTCATTCGCTCCGATCGTGCCCGAATACGTGGTGTGGACCGCGTTCGCCGTGACCGCCTTGCTGGCGGCGATGCTGCTGCTCGCGCGCAGCCGCGGCGCGCTGGTGCGCGCCATTGCGCTGGCGCTGATGGTGCTGGCGCTCGCCAATCCTTCGATCACGCGCGAGGACCGCGAGCCGATCCCCTCGGTCGCCGCCGTCATCGTCGACAAGAGCCCGAGCCAGGAATTCGGCGACCGCGCCGCGCAGACCGAGGCGGTGCGCGCCACGCTGGTCGAGCGGCTCAACCGCATTCCGGGCCTTGAAGTGCGCGTCGCCGAGGCCGGCAAGGCCGACGGCGAGACCGACGGCACCCGGCTGTTCTCGGCCCTCGCCTCGACCCTGTCCGACGTGCCGCCGGATCGCGTGGCCGGCGCCATCATGATCACCGATGGCCGCATCCATGACGTGCCGGCGGACGCTGCCGCGCTCGGCATGTCGGCGCCGCTGCATGCGCTGATCACCGGGCGCGCCAATGAGCGCGACCGCCGTGTCGTTCTCACCAACGCGCCGCGCTTCGGCATCGTCGGTCAGTCGCAGACCATCGCCTTCCGCATCGACGACCAGGGCGCTGCCGCAGGCGCGGCCGATGTCACCGTGCGGCGTGACGGCGAGGTGATCGAACGGCGCACCATGAATGTCGGCGCGAACCTCCGCGTCACCGTGCCGATCCCGCATGGCGGGCCGAACATCGTCGAGATCGAAGCTTCCGCGATCGACGGCGAGCTGACCACGGTGAACAACCGCGCGGTCGTGTCGATCGACGGCGTGCGCGACAAGCTGCGCGTGCTGCTGGTGTCGGGCGAGCCGCATGCCGGCGAGCGCACCTGGCGCTCATTGCTCAAGTCGGATGCCGCGGTCGACCTCGTCCATTTCACCATCCTGCGTCCGCCGGAGAAGCAGGACGGCACGCCGATCAACGAGCTGTCGCTGATCGCATTCCCGACCCGCGAGCTGTTCCAGCAGAAGATCGGCGAATTCCACCTCATCATCTTCGACCGCTACGCCCGCCAGGGCGTGCTGCCGATCGTCTACTTCGAGAACATCGCCAATTATGTGCGCGACGGCGGCGCGGTGATGATCGCCGCCGGCCCCGATTATGCGAGCCCGACCAGCATCTGGCGCACGCCGCTCGATGTCGTGCTGCCGGCCGAGCCGAGCGGCGCAGGTTACCGAAGGCGCGTTTTACGCGACGCGTGAGCGAAGCCGGGAAACGCCATCCCGTCACGCGCGCGCTGGAAGGCGCCGACACCAATCCGCCGCACTGGAGCCGCTGGTTCCGGCTGGTCGACATCAAGCGCACCACCGGCAACAACCTGATGCAGGGCCCCGACAACAAGCCGCTGCTGGTGCTCGGCCGCGAAGGCAAGGGCCGCGTGGCGCTGCTGCTCTCCGACCACATCTGGCTGTGGGCGCGCGGCTACGAAGGCGGCGGCCCGCATCTCGATCTGCTGCGCCGCGTCTCGCACTGGCTGATGAAGCAGCCCGACCTCGAAGAAGAGGCGCTGCGCATCCTGCCGCGCGGCCGCGAGATCACTGTGCAGCGCCAGACCATGGCGGACAACGTCAGCGAAGTGACGCTGACCTCGCCGACCGGCACGCAACGCACGCTGACACTGCGTCAGGCCGAGCCCGGCCTGTGGAGCGCGACGGTCGAAGCCAGCGAACTGGGCCTGTGGCGCGCGACCGACGGCAAGCTGACCGCGCTTGCCAATGTCGGGCCGGCCAATCCGCGCGAATTCTCGGAAGTAACGTCGACGACCGAGGTCGTGCGAAGCATCGCGCAGGCGACCGGCGGCGATGCACGCCGCGTCGAAAGCGGAAACGACGTCACGGTGCCGCGCATCGTGCCGGTGCGCACCTCGTCGAGCTTCAAGGGCGACGACTGGATCGGGCTGAAGATGCGCGACGCCAGCGTGGTGCGCGGCATCGGCGTGCTGCCGGTCTTTGCCGGGCATGATCGGACTGTTGCTGCTGATCGGTTCGCTGGCGCTGACGTGGGCGCGAGAGGGCCGCTGACGCGGCCCGTTGGGCCCGCGAAGGCCGCTAATCCGCCGCCACCCAATCGGGCAGGATCATTCCGTTGACGCCTTCGAAGGCGCGCGGCTCGAGCTCGGCCACCAGAAGCCGCGCCGGATCGACCGGCCCCGGCATCGTCACCTGACCCTGCGCAATCTGCTTGAAGCCGTGCTTGCCGTAATAGGGCTCGTCGCCCACCAGCAGCACCAGCCTGTGACCTTGCGCCTTCGCCTCCTGCATGGCGCGCGAGATCAGCGCCTTGCCGACGCCACGCTCGCGAAACGGCGGCTCGACCGTGAGCGGCCCAAGCAGCACGGCGCGCGTCGGCCCGATCGTGACCGGGGTCAGCCGCACCGAGCCGACCAGCAACGTGCCGACCCGCGCGGTGAAGGAGAGCCCGAATTCATGGCCGCGGCCCTCGCGGATCCGGTAGGCGGTGCGCGCATAGCGGCCGGGACCGAACGTGCGCTCATGCAGGCGCTCGATTGCCTGCGCGTCGTCGGCCGTTTCCGGCAGAATGGTCAGTGCCAGCTCGCTCATGCCCAACCCAGGTGAAAGTGTGGGCACCATAAAGCCGCCGATACAGGGGACAAGCCTGCCGCTGGCGATGTAGTTACCTATGTGAATTCGCTGATGCGAATGTGGTGAGGATGAATGGGTTACCTGCAAGACGGCATCTGGACCGAGGACAAGGACCGCACCAAGGGCGGCCACTTCGTTCGCCCCAACGCGGTATTTCGCAACTGGATCACGCCGGACGGCGCAGCGGGGCCTTCAGGGCAAGGCGGCTTCAAGGCCGAGCCGGGCCGCTACCATCTTTATGTCTCCCTCGCCTGCCCGTGGGCGCACCGCACCGTCATTTTCCGCAAGCTGAAAAAGCTCGAGAACGCCGTCTCGATGTCGGTCACGTCCTGGCACATGGGCAAGGATGGCTGGACCTTCGATCGAGCCGAGGGCTCGAGCGGTGACGCCGTCAACGGCAAGGAGAAGGTCTCGGAAATCTATATCGCTGCCGAGCCGCGCTACACCGGCCGGGTCAGCGTGCCGGTGCTGTGGGACAAGGAGCGCAAGACCATCGTCAACAACGAGTTCCCCGAAATCATCCGCATGCTCAACTCGGCGTTCGATGAATTCACCAACGACCGCACCGACTACTATCCTCCGGCGTTGCGTACCGAAATCGATCGCATCAACGACATCGTCTATCCCAACATCAATAACGGCGTTTACCGCACCGGCTTTGCGAGTGCGCAGGAGGCCTACGAGAAAGCGTTCCGTTCGCTGTTCGATGCGTTGGACGAGATCGAGCAGCTTTTGTCCGAGCGACGCTACCTGGCGGGCGACAAGATCACCGAGGCGGACTGGCGATTGTTCACCACCCTGGTTCGCTTCGACGCCGTTTACTACGGCCACTTCAAGTGCAACTGGCGGCACGTTTGGGATTATCCCAACCTGTGGAATTACACGCGCGAGCTCTATCAACTGCCCGGCATCGCGGAGACCGTCAGCCTGGAGCACATCAAGCGCCACTATTACGGCAGCCAGCGGCATGTGAATCCGACCGGCATCGTGCCGGTCGGCCCGCAGATCGACTTCGCGGCACCTCACAACCGCGCGCGGCTGAGGTAGCAACACGGCACGAATGTTCACCCTCGGCCACCTGACCGACCCGCATCTCGCCATCGCCGCGCGCGTTCCGATCGCCGCGCTCGCGGGCAAGCGGCTGGTTGGCTTCATCAACTGGCGGCGCAGACGGCGCTTTCAGCACGACCTCATCACGCTCGGCCGTATCGTTGCGCATCTCAAAGCGACGGCGACCGATCACGTCGTCGTCACCGGCGATTTCGTCAATATCGCGCTGCCGGTCGAGTTCGAAAATCTGCGGGTGTGGCTGTCCTCGATGGGGCCGCATCGCGACCTCACCACCATTCCCGGCAATCACGATGTGTATGTGCCGGGTGGCCTGGAAATGACCCAGGAGGCTTGCGCCGACACGATGCAAGGCGACGACGGCAGCAAGACCTTCCCGCTGGTGAAGCGCCGCGGCCCGGTCGCGATCATCGCGCTCAACTCCGGCGTGCCGACCCGGCCTTTCCTGGCGACCGGGCTTCTGGGCGCCAAGCAGGTCGCGGCGCTGGCGGGCGTTCTTGCCGACTTGAAGCGCGAGAACCTGTTCCGCGTCGTGCTGATCCACCATCCGCCGGTGAGCGAGATCGCGGCCCATAAGCGCCTGGTCGACGCGGCCGATCTCCTCCGCGTGGTCGCCAGCCATGGCGCCGAGCTTGTGCTGCACGGCCACAACCACGTTCACGAGCTGCACTGGCTGCCGGGGCCCAACGGGCGCATTCCTTCGGTGGGCGTGTCGTCCGCATCGGGCGCGCCGGGCCGGGCCAGACATCCCGGCGCCTACAACCTCTACCGGATCAGCGGCGAGCCGGACGCCTGGCGCTGCGAACTGGAATCGTGGGGGGTCGGCCCCGACGGCAAGGTCGGCACCGTGCAAAAAATGATGCTGCTGGCTTAGCGGACCGAGAGGACGGCGAAGGCGAACAGCGCCGCGACAGCAAGCACGGCACCGAGCACGAAGCCCTTGATGCCGGTCCAGCGTCTCGACCGGCGCTCGAGCTCGGCGGCGCGCTGCTGCGTCGTCGCGTTGTAGGAGGCATCGCCGGACAGCGCACGCTCTCGCTCCACCATCCGGCGCGCGACATAATTGGTGACTGCCGAAACGATCGCCGGGATCTCGTAGGATTCGGCGAGCACGGCACGGCCGTAGCGGGTGTCCTGCACCAGGCGATAAATGCGCTTGTCGCGGCCCATCGCCACGTGGGCGACCACGTCGATCCACAGCCGCGGCGTGTCGCCGCGCGAGACACCACGATCGAACAGATCGACACCCGCGGGGATTTCCTTGAACAGCGGCTCGAGCGCCTCGTTGAGCAATTCGAGACGCGCCAGCTCGGCGTCACGCAGATCGACCACGACGCCAGTCCGCTCGGCGGCCTCGATGCGGGCGCCGTACAGCGCCTCCTTCAAGGCAGTCAGTGCGGGTTCGGGAGCGACTTCGGCCATGGCGACAAACTAGCAACCATCAGGCTGCCCGGAAAGCGGAAAATCGTGGCTTTTCAACGTCTTTGCTGGTTAACGGCGCGGTGTCACGCCGTATCTGGCGGCCCAGCCGAGGCCATCCTCGGTGCGGCCGCGCGGCCGGTATTCGCCGGCGACGTAGCCGTCATAGCCCAGCCGGTCGAGCGCGGCGAAGATCTCCGGATAGTTCACCTCGCCCTCGTCCGGCTCGTGACGACTCGGCACCGCCGCGACCTGCACGTGACCGACCAGCGGCTGATGCTTCTCGAAGCGGCGGATCAGGTCACCTTGCGTGATCTGCACATGATAAAAATCGTACTGGATCTTCACATTCGGCCGGCCGACTTTGGCGATGATGTCGGCGGCGTGCTCGACATAGTTGAGGAAATAGTTCGGCCGGTCGATCGCATTGATCGGCTCGAGCAGCAGGAAGATGTTTTTCTCCGCTGCGAGATCGGCCGCTGATTTCAGATTGGCGATGAAGGTGCGGTCCGCCGCGGGGCGCTGCTCCGGCGGCACCTTGCCGGTCAGGCAGTGCACCGAGCGGCCGCCGACCGCGACGATGTAGTCCAGCGCCTGCTTGAATAGCGCGGCGAAGTCGCGACTCGCGTCCCGGTACCGCCGCAAGCCCGAACTGATCGGCGCCGCCGCGCTCGGTGTTGAGGCCGAGCACGGTGAGGCCGTGCTTCTCGATTTCGGCCTTCATAATCGCGGGCGCGATGTCGTAGGGAAACTGCAGCTCGATCGCGGGAAACCCGGCGCGCGCCGCGGCGCCGATGCGCTCGAGCAGCGGCCGCTCGGTGAACATGTAGGCGATATTGGCGGCGAACTTCGGCACGGCGTCCCCTGCTTGCATCCGGTGCTGTCACTGTATTGAGTAGCCGCCCGCAAGCTGTTTGGGAACACGTATGAGCGCAAACGACGCATTCCACATCGCCGTCCTGCCGGGCGACGGCATCGGCATCGAAGTGATGGCGCCGGCGCTCGACGTGCTGCGCCGGGTCAGCGAAACCACGCCGGGGTTGAAATTCCGCTTCACCGAGGCTCCGGCCGGCGCCGCCGAATATCTCGCCACCGGTAAATCGATGTCCGAGAAGACGATCAAGCTGTGCGAGGAGGCGGACGCCATTCTGCTCGGGGCCTGCGGGCTCCCCTCGGTGCGCTATCCCGACAACACCGAGATCATGCCGCAGGTCGAGCTGCGCTTCATTTTCGACCTCTATGCCGGCGTGCGCCCTGCCCGCCTGGTCAAGGGCGCGCCGAGCCCGATCGTCGGCGCCGACAAGCACGGCATCGATTTCATACTGATCAGGGAGTCGACCGAAGGCCTGTTCGCCTCGATGGGCAAAGGCGTCACGACGCATGACGAGGCGCGCGAGACCCTGGTCGTCACCCGTAACAAGACCGAGCGGTTGTTCGACTTTTCACTGCGGCTCGCGCAGCGCCGCAAGCAGCGCGGCAAGCCGGGGCGGCTGACGCTGGTGGACAAGGCCAATGTCTTCAAGGCATTCAACTGGCAGCGCGACATTTTCAACGAGCGCAAGCCGAAGTTCGCCGATGTGAAGACTGACACGCTCTATGTCGATGCCTGCGCCGCCATGTTGGTGAAGAAGCCATGGGACTTCGACGTCATGGTGATGGAGAACATGTTCGGCGACATCCTGTCCGATCTCGCCGCCGGACTGATCGGCGGGCTGGGCATGGCGCCGTCGGCCGACATTGGCGACAAGCATGCGGTGTTTCAGCCATGCCACGGCACCGCGCCTGACATCATGGGCCAGGGCAAAGCCAATCCGACCGCGATGATCCTGTCCGCCGCGATGATGCTCGACTGGCTCGCCGACAAGCACGACATGCCGGCTGCGACCGAAGCCGCGATCCGGATCGAGACTGCGGTCGACAAGGCCTACGAGACCGTCAAGCCGCTGGACCTCGGGGGCACGGACGGCACGGCCGCCGTCAGCAAAGCCGTGATGAGCGCGCTCGGCTAGAGCCCGACAAATTCCTTGATCGCCGCAATGAACGCCTCCGGCTGCTCGAGCGGCGGGCAATGGCCGCAGCCGCGCAGCTCGACGTAACGCGCGCCGGCAATTTTATCCGCCACGATCTTGTTGAGCGCAGGCGGCGTGGCCTGGTCGAACTCGCCGCACACGACCAGCGTCGGCACGCGCAGCCGATGCAATAACGGCACCAGATCCGCCTGCTGCAAAATCTTGCAGGCATCGGCGAAAGCCCGCGGATCGATGCCGAGCAGAACGCGCTTGCGCTCCTCGACCGCGTCCGGATGGGCGGCAAGATAGGCCGGCGAATAGACGCGCCTGGCAGCGATCTCCGCGACGGCGCCGAGCCCGCCGCCGGCGACGTTCTGCTCCATCACCGCAAAGGCTTTCTTGCCCTCGTCGGGAAAGGCCGCGGCCGCATCGCTCACCACCAGCTTTGCAATCCGCTCGGGATGATCGAGTGCAAACGCCAAGGCCAGCGTGCCGCCAAAGCCGTTGCCGATCAGGATGGCGTCCTTGGCGATGCCGAACTCCTGAAACCCGTCCTCGATGCGGGCCACATAGGCGTCGAGCAGCGGTGTCACCACCGGCTCCGAACCGTGGAAGCCCGGCAGATTGATCAGGGTGACGCGATGTTTCGCCGCAAGAGCCGGCAGAACCGCGTCGAAGGCGTGACGGTCGGCCAGCAGCGAATGCAGCAGGACGATGTCGCGACCCTGCCCGGTCTGCACCGCGGTCAGGACGCCGTGGCCGGCGCTAAGCTCCTGCAAGTTCATGGGCTGCCTCCCACGTATCCAAACATATCAGGCCTATCCTCGTTCCAGGCGCCGCTCTCGCGTCAGTGCCTAAGCTGTGAAAGGATATCGCCAAAGACAATAAACAGAAGGGGGAGGTTCGACATGCCGGTCAGAAAAATCCTCGCTGTCGCAGCGCTCGCCTTCACGGTCAGCGGACATACCGCGCTGGCCCAGACTTACGGCTTCGCGACCCTGCCGCCCGGCACGCTCAATCACACCACTGCCTCCGCCATCGCCAAGGTGCTGAAGGAGAAAGGCAGCCTCAACGTCCTGGTGCAGCCGACCGCCGGCGATGCCGCGATCCTGCCGATGGTCAACCGCAACGAGGTCGAGATCGGAATTTCCAACACGCTGGAAGTATCCGATGCGATCGATGGTAGCTCCAAGATCGGCAGGCAGCCGAACCTGCGGCTGATTGGCACGCCGCACACGTTCCGCGGCGGCTTCTGGGTGCGCAAGGACTTTCCGCTGAAGACAATCGCTGACCTCAAGGGCAAGAAAGTGCCGCTCGGCTATTCGGCGATGCTCACCATCGACCGGCTGTCAAAGGCCCTGCTCGCAATCGGCGGGCTCACCGAGAAGGATATCTCCCCGGTTCTGGTGCCCAATGTCGTGCGCGGCGCCGACGACTTCGCCTCCGGCGCCGCCGACACTTTCACCTTTGCGTTCGGGGCGCCGAAAATCCGCGAAGTTGACGTTTCGGTGGGTGGGATCCGCCTGCTGGAAATGCCGGCCAGCGGATTGCCGGCCGCGAAGAAGATTTTCGCCCATGGCTATCTCACCAAGGCGCAACCCGGGCCGTTCTTCGTCGGCGTGTTCGAGCCGATGGATATTTATGCCTGGGACAATCTGCTGATCACCAATGACAAGGTGTCGGATGAATTCGTCTACAAGCTGATCGACACTTTGGTGAAGAACAAGGACGAGCTGGTCACGATCCAGCCTGCGCTGCGCGAGCTGACAGCCAACGGCCTCTATAAGGAATATGGCATGCCCTACCATCCGGGCGCGCTGAAATACTTCAAGGATCACAACATCCAGGCGCGCAAGAGCGATTAGCGCGACCTGAAAACGAGCTACGGGAGGACGACGTGCAAATTACAAAACTGACATTCGCCTTGCTGACGGCAGGTGCGCTGACAGCATTTGGCGGAAGCGCAAATGCGCAAACCTTCGGGTTTGCCACCATGCAGCCGGGCACGCTGAACCACACATCGGGCAGCGCGGTCGCCAAGGTGTTGAAGGAGAAAGCCAACCTCAACGTCGTCATTCAGCCCACCGCGGGTGAGTCAGTCCTCATTCCGATCGTGAGCCGCGGCGAGGCGGAATTCGGCATCGCCAACATTTTCGAGGTCGAGGCGGCCAAGGCATCCAGCGCGAATCTGCGCCTGATCGGCTCGCTGCATCCGCTGCGCGGCGCCTTCTGGGTTCGCAAGGACACCAATATGCGCACCATGGCCGACCTCAAGGGTAAGCGGGTCGGCATGGGCTATTCGGCCATGCGCACGATCGATCCGATGGTGAAGGCGATCCTCTCGACCGGCGGCCTGACGGAAAAGGACGTGACGCCGGTTCTGATCCCGAACGTGATCCGCGGCGCTGACGATTTCGCCAGCGGCGCGGCCGACATGTTCTTCTTCGCGTTCGGCGCGCCGAAGGTGCGCGAGGTCGACGCCACCGTTGGCGGCATCCGCGCGCTGGAAATTCCCGAAGGCGGCATCGCGGCAGCGCAGAAAGTCCTGCCGCAAGGCTATCTCTCACCGGCCGCGCCAAACCCGTTCTTCGTCGGGGTCGAGAAGGCGATGCCGGTTTACACCTGGGACAACATGATCTTCACCAATGCGAGCGTGAAGGACGACGTCGTCTACAAGATGATCGAGACGCTGGAAGCCAACAAAGGCGAGCTGGTCTCGATCCAGCCGGCCTTGCGCGAATTCAGCGCCGCCGCGCTCTACAAGAAGTACGACATCCCCTATCACCCGGGCGCGCTGAAGTACTTCAAGGACAAGGGCATCGAGGCCAAGGGGCTCCAATAAGGCCGCCTGCGTGAGCGAAGAACGCATCGTCCCCGACGCGCAGGAGTTCGCCTCCCACGCGTCGCGGGCCACCGTGCTCGTTACCAATATCCTGCAATCGCTGCTGGTGGCTGTGGTCGTGCTGTGGGTGCTCGACCTGCCGCGGCAGCTGTTCGGTTTCGCCTTCTATACCGAGCAGATGCTGACGGTCTGCCTCGGGCTGACCCTCGGCCTCGCCTATCTCGCCGACACGTCACGGCCGCGCCAGTGGTTCGACTGGGCCTGCGTGATCGTCTCGCTGCTGCTCTGCGCCTACATCGCTGCCCGCTACGAGCAACTCACCTACGAGCTCGCCTTCCTGCCGCTGGAAGGCATCATCGGCAGCATCATCCTGATCGCGTTGATCATGGAAGGGAGCCGCCGCACCAATGGCTGGGGCTTCGTGACGATCATCGCGGCGATGGCGGTCTACGTCTACATCAGCCCGCACCTGCCCGGCGACTTCCAGACCCGCTACGTCTCGCCGGAGCGGATGATCGTCTATCTCGGCCTCGACGTGAACGGCGCGATCGGCAACATCCTTCAGGTCGCCGTGCTGATCGTCATTCCGTTCACGATCCTCGGCCAGGTGCTGGCCCGTACCGGCGGCGCCGATTTCTTCGCCGACATCTCGATGGCCGCGATGGGCCACTTCCGCGGCGGCGCGGCCAAGATTGCCGTGGTCGGCTCGGCACTGTTCGGAATGATCTCGGGCAGCGCGGTGTCGAACGTGCTCGCGGTCGGCATCGTGACTATTCCGACCATGGTCAAGTCCGGCTTCACCAAGACGCGCTCGGCTGCGATCGAGGCGGTCGGGTCGACCGGCGGGCAGTTGATGCCGCCGGTGATGGGCGCCTCAGCCTTCATCATGGCGGAATTCCTGCAAGTGCCCTACGGGCAGGTCTGTATCGCCGCGGCTATTCCCGCCTTCCTCTACTACGCCTGCCTGTTTTTTCACGTCGACCTCGAATCCGCGAAACAAAAGATCGGCGCCGCGAACATCGCGGAAGCTCCGCGGCGTGCGCGAGGTCATCAAGTCAGGCTGGCACTTCCTGGTGCCGATCGCGTTTCTCGTCTTCGCGCTGATGTATCCGAACATTACGCGGCTGACGCCCGAGAAGGCGGCGATCTACTCGACCGCGATCCTGATCGTGCTGGCGCTGATCTTCGGCTATCGCGGCAAGCGGCTGAGCATCCGCGACATCCTTGTCGCCATCATGGAGACCGGCCGGGTCTCGCTCGACATCATCCTGATCGGCGCCGCCGCCGGCGTCATGGTCGGGATCATGAGCATTTCCGGCCTCGCATTCAGCATGACGATCCAGTTGCTCA
Organism: uncultured Alphaproteobacteria bacterium; assembly: GCA_963847325.1. Lineage (GTDB taxonomy): Bacteria > Pseudomonadota > Alphaproteobacteria > Rhizobiales > Xanthobacteraceae > Pseudolabrys. The sequence goes on along the minus strand of CAWJZD010000007.1, from coordinate 492,500 downwards.
CGCTGGCCGGCGGCAGCGTGTTCCTGCTGCTGCTGCTGATTGCCATAATGGCCTTCGTCCTTGGCATCGGGCTTCCGACCGTCAGCGTCTACATCCTCACCGCGACGTTGCTGGCGCCTGCCTTGGTGAAGCTCGGCGTGACGCCGATGGCCGCGCACATGTTCGTCATGTACAACGGCATTCTTTCCATGATCACGCCGCCGGTCGCGTTCGCCGCTTACGCCGCCGCCAATATCGCGCGGGCCGACGGCTGGACCACCGGCTGGGTCGCCTGCGTGGTCGGTTGGAGCACCTTCCTGCTGCCGTTCCTGTTCGTGCTCACGCCGAGCCTCTTGATGGACGGAACGTGGACCGAGATCGTGCTGAACTTTGCTCGCGTTACCTTCGGCATCTGGCTCGGCACAATGGCGGCCGTTGGCTTTTCACTGGCGATGCTCGGCATAGCCGGGCGGATTGCCTACGCCGCGGTTTCGCTCGCAATTGTGCTGCCGCCCGCCGCCTTCGACAGTGCGATCTGGGTCAATGTGGCCGGAATCGCCGCAGGCCTTGCACTGCTGGCGTTCGACTGGACGCGGCTGCGCGCCATACGCCAAAGAAAAACGGCGCCGGTTTGATCCGGCGCCGCTAAAAATCACCTCAGAAATCAGTTGCCTTCGCGCCAGATGCCGAGCGCTTCCTGCGCCGGCCGGTCGGAGATCGAGAACAGCACCGCGTCCTCGGCGCCGACCATGTGCTGATATTTCTTCCAGGGCGGCACCACGAACACGTCGTTGACGCCCCAGGACAATTCCTTGCCGTCGACGATTGTCGTGCCCTTGCCCTCGGCGACACAGAACACCGCGCCATCGGTCGAGCGGTAGGGCTCGCCCTTGAAGCCGGCCGGCAGCAGCGCGAGGTTGGCGCCCATGGTCGGCAGGATCGGCCCGCCATTGATCGGGTTGGCGTAGCGCACCCGCGCGCCGTGACGCTTGTCGACGTCGCCGGTCTTCTTCAGCCGCTCGAGGATCGGCTTCATCTTCCGGTACGGATAATTGATCACCGGCGAGCGCTTCATGAACACGTCGGACGCCGCGCCGTCCGGCAGCACGCCGGTCGCGTAGCGCTCGAACGAGTCGCCGTCCTCGTGGTTCACGTTCTGCATCTTCTCGTCGAAGTGGTTCGCGAACGAGGCCTGGAAATGGTTGATGGTCGGCATGTCGAGCACGTCGAGCCACATCACCGGCTCCTTGCCCGGATTGCCGTGATCGTGCGGCGCCCAGTTGGCGGTGATGATGAAGTCGCCATGCTCCATCGACGACTTCTCGCCTTCGACCGCGGTGTAGGCGCCCTTGCCCTTGAGCACGAAGCGGATCGCTGAAGCGACGTGCTGGTGCGCGTCGGCGATCTCGCCCGGCATGATGAGCTGGATGCCGGCGAACAGCGAATTGGTGACGCGTGACTTGCCGGGGTCGCCCGGGTTTTCGAGCACGAGCACGCGGCGCTCGGCCTCTTCGGCGGTGATGACGTCGCCCGCCTCGAGCATCAGCTTCTCGACGTCGGGGAATTTCCAGATCGCCGGCACCATCTGGGTCTTCGGCTCCGGCGTGACCAGGCCCTTGAGCACTTCCCAGAGCGGGGTGAGATGGTATTTGCCGATCTTGTCGTAATAGGCCTGCCGCGCGCCCGTGATATTGTGCTTGTTGCCGGCCGCCTGCGGGGTGTCGATCACCGCCGTCATGGGAATTCCTCCGTTGTCGCTTGCGTAGGTTATAGCGTGGCGAGGGGATAGCGGAAACCTGCGAAACCCGCCCGCATGGCGCTATGCTGCGCCCTGCATGGCCCTGGTTCAGAAGCTTGTTCCCGGCATCGTCGGTATCTCGACCTATGTCGACTTTGCCTATCAACGGCACATGCAGCTTGCCGCCGTTGCCGCCGCAGGCACCGATGGGCCTATCAATCAGCTCCGCAGCGTCATAGTCACCCTCGATTTCCGTCTCCTGATCGACAACCTGGGGGCCGGCCGGCGCGATACTGCGGAGGACCAGGTTGCTGAGGCAGTGAAAAGCCTCGCCGGTGCCGGAGCCGATTTCATCGTCGTCACATCCGGCACGACCAGCACGCTCACCGGCTCGCGCCCGACAAATCGTCGCCTTGCCGTTCCTCGATCTCGCCGCAGCTTGCTTTAAGCCGTCGCGGCCCGGCGGGCCGGTAGGTCTGCTGGCGACAAGTTACTCGGCGGCAGGCGGGCAGTTTCACACCGCCGCAGCGGATGCCGGCGCCTCTTTGCTGATACCCTCACCTGAAACGGCGCAGCAAGTCGATAAGGCGATCTTCGGCGAATTGGTGCGGGGCGCCGCCTCGGATCAGTGCCGGAATGTGTTCCGTGCCGCGATCGCCGAACTGGCTCGCGCCGGCGCCCGCAGCGTCGTGCTTGGCAACACCGACCTGACTCTCATTGCAGACGACCTGCAGGCCACCAGTCCTGTTCCGCTGATCGACGGCACAGCGGCGCATGCGCGCGATGCTGCACGCGCCGCGCTCTCCGGAGAGCTGTAACTACGCCTGCTGCTTCTCGAACACCGGCAGAGCGCCGATGTCATTGGTCCAGCGCTGGGCCGAGCGATGCCAGTACTGCAGCTTCGGCGTGAGCTGATCGCGCTGCCGGATGGTACCGACCCGGATCGAATGCACCTTGGGATCGGGATCGGTGCTGGTCGAATAGATCGGCGAGCAGCAGTTCGGACAGAATGACTGCGGCCGCTGGTTCCCGCTCTCGCCGGTCTTGACGTAGATCTTCAGCTCGCCCGCCAGCAGCTTGAAGCTGCCCTTCTCCGACGGCACCACGGTGCGGAACGCAGATCCCGATAAGCTCTGGCAGTCGGTGCAATTGCAGATCGCGACCTTGCTCGGGATCGATCTCCGCTTCGTAACGGATAAAGCCGCAATGGCACGCTCCGTCGATCTTCATCGCCCTCTCCTAGGTATTGATCGAGCCGCCATCGACCGCGATGGTCTGGCCGGTGATGAAATTGCTGTCGTCAGAGGCGAGAAACACCAGAGCGCCGAGCAAGTCCTCCGGATACATGTCGCGCTTGAAGGCGCGGCTGTTGCGGATCGGCGCGCGCATCTCGTCGTGATGCTCCTTGTTCTCGATGCCGGTGTCGGAGAGCACCAGGCCCGGCGCCAGCGTGTTCACGGCGATGCCGAATTCGCCAAGCTCGCGCGACAGCGCGCGCGTGAAGGCGACGATCGCGCCTTTCGAGGTCACGTAATGCAGCATGTGCGGGATGCCCTTGTAGGCCGTGCCCGAGGCGATGTTGATGATCTTGCCGGATTTGCGCTCCTGCATGTGGGGCGCGACGTGCTTCACCATCAGGAACGAGCCGCGCACGTTCACCGCCATCACCTGGTCCCACAGCGCAATGTCGATCTCGCGAATATTTGGTGGGCGTGAGCTTGGCGTAGAGCGCGGCGTTGTTGACCAGCACGTCGATCTGGCCGAAGCGGTCGAGCGTCTCCTTGACCATTGTCTTGACGGCTGTCTCATCGCTCACGTCGAAACGCGTGGCGGCAACCGAGTTTGCTCCCGATTTCGCTGCAATCTCCTCGGCGACGGCTTTGCCATCCACGATGTCGGCGATCATCACCCGCGCGCCGGCCGCCGCCAGCGCTTGCGAATAATGGCGCCCAATTCCCGCGGCGCCTCCGGTGACGATTGCGACTTTGCCTTGCAGCCTTGCCATATGCGCTTCCACTGTGATGCGAGGGTCTTATCAGCTAAGAGACGCGCGAAAAAGGAGCCATGAATGTCCGCGTCCACTGCCGACCGTCTCGCCATTCATGCGCTGATGGAAAATTGGGTGTTGTGGCGGGACGCGCGGCGGTGGGACGATTTTCGCACGCTGTGGCACAAGGACGGGCGCATGAGCGCTACCTGGTTTCAGGGCTCGTTCGAAGACTTCATCACGGTCAGCGAAGAAGGCTTTCGTAACGGCGTGAACATCATGCACCAGCTCGGCGCGACGACCGCCGACATCCACGGGGACCCGCGCGATTGCGCAGAGCAAGATGGTAATCATGCAACGCGCTCCGGTTGACGGGGTCGCGTGCGACGTGAGCTGCTTCGGGCGGTTCTATGCCTTCATCGAAAAGCGGCGCTCTCGCTGGGGCATCGTGTGGTTGCAACCGATCTACGAGAAAGACCGCATCGATCCGGTCGATCCGGGGGCAACGCTCAAGCTCGACAAGAAGCTCCTCGCGCGTTTTCCCGAGGGCTATCGTCACCTGGCCTATCTGCAGACCCGCGCAGGCTTCAAAGTGAAGGGTGATATGCCCGGCCGGGATGGGCAGGCACTTGAGAGGCTTTACACGTTGGGCAAGGCTTGGCTCTCGGGCAAAGCAGACGCACTGCGGCTTTGACCACCCCCGTCGCGCCGCTATGATCGCGCCGACCAATTTCCCGACAAAGGATTGCCCGATGGCCAGCGCCCTGTTTTCGCCGATCACCATGCGTGGACTCACCATGGCGAACCGCACCGCGGTGTCGCCGATGTGCCAGTACAACTCGACCGACGGCACGGCGAACGACTGGCACCTGATGCACATCGGCAATTTCGCGATGGGCGGATGGGGCGTGGTGATCGCGGAAATGACCAACGTCAACATGGTCGGCCGCATCACCCACAAATGCGCGACGCTGTGCACCGACGACAATGAGAAAGCGCTCAAGCGCGTGGTCGATTTCGCCCGCCAATACGGGATTTCAAAGCACGGCCTGCAGGTCGGCCATGCCGGCCGCAAAGGCTCGACCAAGCCGCCGGCCGCGGGCGCCAACCCGCTCAAGGCCGAGGAAGGCGCGTGGGAAACGCTGGCGCCTTCCGCGATTCCCTACGGGCCGGATTGGCACGTGCCGCGCGCCATGACGGCGGACGAGCTGAAGTCGACGCTCGACGACTACATCGACATGGTGAAGCGCGCCGAGCGGATCGGCTACGACCTGCTCGAACTGCACGCCGCGCACGGCTATCTGCTGCACCAGTTTCTCTCGCCGCTCTCCAACCAGCGCACCGACGAATATGGCGGCAGCCTGCAAAAGCGCATGCGCTATCCGCTCGAAGTGTTCGCGGCGGTGCGCAAGGCGTGGCCGACCGACAAGCCGCTCGGCATCCGCGTTTCCGCGGTGGATTGGGTCGACGGCGGCACAACCGTCGAAGACACGGTCGCTTTCGCGAAAGAGCTAAAGGCGCTCGGCTGCGACTACATGGATGTGTCCAGCGGCCAGCTCGACTCGCGCCAGAAAATCCCGTTCGCGCCGCACTTCAACGCGCCGTTCGCCGAGCGCGTGCGCAAGGAAAGCGGGCTCGCCACCATGCTGGTCGGCCTGATCACCGGCGCCCGCGAGGCGGAAGACCTGATCGCCTCCGGCAAGACCGACATGGTCGCGCTGGCGCGCGGCGCGATGTACGACCCGCGCTGGCCGATCCATGCCGCAATGGAGCTCGGCGTCGAGCCGCCCTTCGCGCCGCGGATGATGCCGGCGCATCCGAAGATGCGGCCGATGATCTTCCCGGACTACAAGCCGGCGGCGTAGCGCCTACGCGCGCACCCGCTCGATGAAGGCGGCGAAGCCTTCGAGCTGCTTCTTGATGATGTCCTTGGTCGGCTGATCGGTCAGTTCGCCATTGACGATCTTCTTGTCGGCGAAAGTGACGAAGATTTCCGGCCTGCCGAACAGGATCGCGTCGATCGAGGTCAGCGTCTGGCGCAGGTGATACTGCATGCGCGAGGCGCCGAGCGGACCGCCGGACGCCGATTGCAACGCGACCGGCTTGTCCTTGAAGGGCATCTCCTTCATGCGCGACACCCAGTCGATCGCATTCTTGAGCCCGCCGGGAATCGACCAGTTGTATTCCGGAGAGACGATGACGACGCCGTCGGCGGCGCGGATCGCATCGGCCCAGGCGATCACATCGGCCGGCTCGCCAGACGTGTCCTTGAGGTCCTGATTGTAGAGCGGAAAGCCGCCGAACGTCGGCGCGTCCTTGAGCTTCATGTTGGCGGGCGCCAGCGACGGCAGGGCGCGGACCACTGCGGCGTTGTACGAGCCTTTCCGCAGCGAGCCGCAGATCACGAGCACATTCAAATTACCTGCCATTGCCGTCCCTTCTGATTGACCTTCGCCGCTACTGCGCCTGAAGCCCTGCGCTCTTTGCGACGTCCTGGAAGTTCTTGATGTCGGATTCGATCGCCTGCTTGAACTCGGCCGGTGTCGAGAGGTTCACGACCGCGCCGACGCCGTTCGAGCCGCTGCTTCACCGTTTCTTTCGCCAGCACGTCCTGCCATCGCCTTGTGCAGCTTGTCGATCGATCGGCTGCGGCGTGCCGGCCGGCGAAGCAAGCCCGTACCAGCCGAGATACGTCACCCCGGGAACGCCGCTCTCCGCGACGGTCGGCACATTCGCGATGCCCGGCCACCGCTTCGGCGTCGCCACCGCGAGCAGCCGCAATTCGCCGGCTTCCACCTGGCCTCGTATCGGATGGTAGAGCTCGACCGCGAAAGCGGCATCACCGCGCAGCAGCGCCGTCACCACCTCGCCGGTCGTGCGGTACGACACGGCCTGCGCCTTCATGCCGGTGCGCTGGCGCAGGTGCTCGGCGACGAGATGCTGAGTCGAGCCGAGACCGACCGTCGAATAGTTCAGCTTGCCCGGCTGCTTGTTGACGTGCGCGATCAGGCTCTTGATGTCGGTCGCCGGAGAATTCTTCGGCACCACGACCACGAAAGCCGAATTGGTGAAGATGCGCGACCGGCGCAAAATCGTTGACCGGATCGTAGGGCACGTTCTTGACCATCACCGCCGAGACGGAATGGCCCATCGCTGAGCGCCGCGAGGGTGTAGCCGTCCTTCGGCGCCTTCGCGACGATGCCGCCGGCGATCGAGCCGCCGGCGCCCGGCTTGTTCTCGACGACGAATTGCTGGCCCAGCGTTTCCGAAAGACCCTCGGCCAGGATGCGCGTGGCGACGTCGGTGCCGCCGCCGGCGCCGAAGCCGATCATGATGTGGACCGGCTTGGCCGCCGGCCATTCCTGCGCGGTCGCAACCGTGCGAAATGGACAGCGCCAGTGCAAGCGTGGCGTAGCGCGCAAACATGAGAACCTCCCCTCGGCAATGCCGCTCTATCGTCGGCTGTTGCCCAAGAGGATACGCGCACGCGCAGCGCCGTCAAGCGGGCTACTTCTCGTCCTCGATCGAATTGCGCAGCACGCCGATGCCCTCGATCTCGACCTCGGCGGTATCGCCCGCCTTCATCCAGACCGGCTCGGGCTTGCGCGCGTGGCCGACGCCGGACGGCGTGCCGGTGAACAGAATGTCGCCCGGCTCGAGCGTGATGCCTTCGGTCAGATAGACGAGCGACTCCGCGACCGGAAACATGAACAGGTCGGTGTTCGACGACTGCATCGTGTTGCCGTTGAGGCGGGTCTCGATCTTCAGCCCCTTGCCGCCCTTGCGGCAGCTCATCGGCGGTGACCATCCACGGCCCGACGCTGCCGGTCTGGTCGAAATTCTTGCCCATGCCCCACTGCGTGGTGTGGCGCTGATATTCGCGGATCGAGCCTTCATTGCCGCAGGTGTAGCCGGCGACGCAGTCGGTCGCGTTCTCCAGCGTCAGATGCTTGGCGCGCTTGCCGATGATCGCGACCAGCTCGCCCTCGTAGTCGAACTGGATCGACTTCTTCGGCCGCATCAGCGGCTGGCCGTGCGGCACCAGCGACGTCAGCCATGCGGAAGAAGATCGACTGGAATTTCGGGATGTTGTCCTTCTGCGGACCTTCCTTGACGTGGTCGAGGTAGTTGAGGCCGAGGCAGATGATCTTGCCGGGCCTGCGTCACCGGCAGCGTGTATTTCAGCCCGGCGAGCGGACGGCGGGCGGAGGCCGGCGCCTTCTTGGCGAGATCGGCAAGCGGCTTGAGATCGCCATTGCTCGCGGCGCAGCCATTCGCCGAGATCGGTCGGCGCGGTCGCATCGACCGCCTGCAGGTCGATGACGCTGTCGCCCTCGACGACGCCGAGCCGCACGCCGTTGCTCGCTTTCAAAACCGACAATCTTCATGAGTCCTGCCCTGCTGCGCATCCGTGCGCCGCGTTCGGGCGCCGGTGCGGGCAAGGTCTTAAAGCACTTCCGCGCAGCCGACGGAAAGCGCGGCTTGATTACGACGCGGAACCGCGTCGCCTGTGCGGCGCGCGCGTCTCGCCAGCGTGAAGGCCTGGATCGAGAAGTACTTGTTCGCGTCGGTCCACAGGCCTCGACGGCATCCAGCCGACGCCGCGCGCCAGCGCGTTCAGCGACTCGACGCTGTATTTGTAGCTGTTCTCGGTGTGGATGGTTTCGCCGGCGCGGAAGTCGATCGTTTCGCCGGCGACCTTCACCTTCTGCCGCTTCAGGCTGGCGAGATGCATCTCGATGCGGTTGCGCTCGCGATTGTAGAAGGCGTGATGCTCGAAGCATTCGAGCTTGAAGTTGCCGCCGAGCTCGCGATTGATGCGCGTGAGCAGATTGAGATTGAACTTGGCGGTGACGCCCGGCTTGTCGTTATAGGCGGCGTTGAGAATTTCGGCCGGCTTGATGAGATCGACGCCGACGATGAGCGTCGCGCCCGGCCCGAGGATTTTCGCCGCGTTGCGCAGGAACGACGCCGCCTCATGCGGCTCGAAATTGCCGATGGTCGAGCCCGGGAAAAATCCGACGCGCGCCGGCGCGGCCTTGCGCGCTTCCGCCGGCAGTTCGAACGGAAAGCAGATATCGGCGATGACCGGCAGCACCTTGCAGTCTGCGGGAAATCGGCGCGCAGGTCGGCCGCCTCCTGCTCCACCATCTCGCCGCAGATATCGACCGGCACATAGGCCGCGAGCTTCGGCGCGGCGCGTCAGCAGAAGCCGCGCCTTCTTGGTCGAGCCGCTGCCGAACTCGACCAGTGCCGCGCCTTCCGGGAATGAGCTTGGCGATCTCCGCTGCCGTAGTCGCGCAGAAGCTTCATCTCGGTGCGCGTCGGGTAATATTCCGGCAGCTCGGTGATGCGCTCGAACAGCTGCGAGCCGACGGCGTCGTAGAAATATTTCGCCGAGCAGATGTTTCGGCGTGGCGCCTAAGCCGTCCAGCACGTCGGCCTCGAAAGCGGACGTGTCGGTCTTGCGGCGGGAAGACGTGCGACGTGCGAGTGCGACCATAGACGCCTCGTCTGTGAACTCAGACTGAACTCGGCCAGCCGCAGGCCGGTGAACTGCCAGCGCGCCGGGGGATAGAAGAAATTCCGGTAGCTCACGCGTTCATGGCCGTGCGGGCGTCGCGAGCGACGAGCCGCGCAACACCATCTGGCTGACCATGAACTTGCCGTTGTATTCGCCCGAGCGCGCCTTCGGCTGCGCGGTAGCCTGGATACGGCAGATAAGCGCTCCGGGTCCATTGCCAAGCCGTGCCAAAAGCGTCGGCCGAGCAGCCCGGCGCGGGCCGCGACCTCCCATTCCGCCTCGCTCGGCAGGTGTTTTCCGGCGAAACGGGCAAAGGCCTCGGCCTCGTAATAGCTGACATGCAGCACCGGGGCGTCCGGATCGACCGGCTTCAGGCCGCCCAGCGTCATCACATGCCAGGCGCCGTCCTGCTCGCGCCAATAGCCGGGCGCCTGCCAGCCTTCGTTCTGCACCGTCGTCCAGCCGTCCGACAGCCAGAGCGACGGCGTCGTGTAGCCGCCGCGCTCGATGAATGCGAGCCACTCGGCATTGCTGACCAGATGCCGCGCGATGCGCACGTTCGGGATCAGCTCGTCGTGGCGCGGCGTCTCATTGTCGAAGCAGAAGCCTTCGCCGTCATGGCCGATCGAGCTGAATGCCGGACGGCACATCGACAAAGCCCGTGGCCCTTGCGCGGCGCGCGGCGCCTGCCAGTTCGCGTCGTAGACCGGATCGGTCGGATTCTGCGCGAAGGCGTGCAGGATGTCGGTGAGCAGCAGTTCCTGATGCTGCTGCTCGTGATGCAGCCCGATTTCCAAGATCGCGAAAACGGCTCGCGGCTTTGTCCGCCGGCACTGTTGCGATCAGCCGCTCGACCGCCGCATCGACATGCGCGCGATAGGCGGCGACGTCGTCGCCATTCGGTCGCGTGATCAGTCCGCGCTGCGGCCGCGCATGACGCGGGCCGGCGGCGACGTAATACGAATTGAACAGAAACGGAAACCGTTCGTCGAAAATCTTGTAGCGCGGGATCGTTCGGCACCAGCAAAAATTGCTCGAAGAACCAGGTGACGTGCGCGCGATGCCACTTGGTCGGCGACGCATCGGCCATCGACTGCACGATCTGATCTTCGGCGGACAGAGGCGCCGCGCGCGCTTCCGTCTCCGCGCGGACGCGCCGGAACGCCTCGATCCAGAACGCGCGCTGCGTGTCGAGGTCGGCACCGGCACGAGGCCGCGCGCTGCTTGCGCCCCGCGGGACGGGCAGAACGATCGGTGTGGCCAATAAGCTCTCCCCTGCAGGACCTGGATTGCAATCAGCTAGCCAGGCTTACCGTGGAATCAATGGCGAGCTATTCAACTTTGTTCCACCCCTAGATACGTCCCGGTGGAAGTGTCGGATGCACTACATTGCCTTCCCTGTGCCCTCGGCTAAGCTTCAGCGAAAATCAGCGGTTTGACGCCCACCGGCAGCAAGCCGCCATTTGCGACGAGGGGAAAATGTCCAGACACGTTCGAATTCTCGCAGCCGTCACCTTCGCGCTCGGCCTTGGCACCGGCGCGCTCGCGCAACAGGATTGCCCGCGCGGCGATCTCGACAAGTCCTATTGCGACCGCGACGGCGACCTGGTCGCCGACACGCCGAGCGACGCCAAACAGGTCATCAATCCCTCGACGCTCGTCTTCGCCTACACGCCGGTCGAGGACCCCGCGCTCTACAGCAAAGTCTGGGACGGCTTCCTCAAGCACCTGGAAAAGACGACCGGCAAGAAAGTCGTGTTCTTCCCGGTGCAATCCAACGCTGCCGAGATCGAGGCCTTGCGCTCCGGCCGCCTGCACATCGCCGGCGTCTCGACCGGTCCGACGCCGATCGCGGTCAACTGCGCGGGCTACGTGCCCTTCGCCATCATGGGCACGCAAGCGGGCACGTTCGGCTACGAGATGGAAATCATCGTGCCGGCCAATTCACCGATCAAGACGCCGTCCGATCTGAAGGGCAAGAAGCTCGCCTTCACCGCGCCGACCTCGAATTCCGGCTACAAGGCTCCGTCAGTGCTGCTCGAAAGCGAATTCAAGCTGGTCGCCAAGCGCGACTACGAGCCGGTGTTCTCCGGCAAGCATGACAACTCGGTGCTCGGCGTCGCCAACAAGGACTACGACGCGGCGGCGATCGCCAACGAAGTCATGTTCCGCATGTTCGAGCGCAACGTTGTCGACAGGGCGAAGATCCGCACGATCTACAAGTCGGACACTTTCCCGACCACCAGCTACGGTCTTGCTCACAACCTCGACCCGAAGCTGGCCGAGAAGATCAAGGAAGCCTTCTTCACCTTCCCGTGGGAAGGCTCGGCGCTCAAGGCAGAGTTCAAGACCGAGGACCGGTTCGTGCCGATCACCTATCAGAAGAACTGGGCGGTGATCCGAAAGATCGATGAGGCGTCAGGCGTCGAAATACACCTGCAAGTGAGGCCGGTCATGTCGCGTGATCCGAGGACAGCGGCTCTCGCGGCTGCAATTGTCGTCGTCCTTTCGACGCCCGCCCTGGCGCAAGACGACTGCCCGCGCGGCACGCTGGACAAGATGTTTTGCGATCGCAATGGCGACCTGGTGGCGGACGCGCCGGCCGAGGCGGCGAAACTCGTCAACCCGTCGACGCTGATCTTTTCCTACACGCCGGTCGAAGACCCGGCCGTCTATCAGAAAGCCTGGGATGGCTTCCTCAAGCACCTGGAAAAGGTCACGGGGAAGAAGGTCGTGTTCTTCCCGGTGCAGTCGAACGCTGCGCAGATCGAGGCGATGCGTGTCCGGACGCCTGCACATCGCCGGCGTCAATGCGGGCGGCAACGCCCTTGCGGTGAACTGCGCGGGTTATGTGCCGTTCACGATCATGGCGGCGAACGACAATTCGTTCGGCTACGAGATGGAGATCATCGTCCCGGCGGATTCGCCGATCAAAACGCCGGCCGACCTCAAGGGCCACAAGCTCGGCTTCAGCGACGCAACCTCGAACTCCGGATTCAAGGCGCCGTCGGCAATCCTCAAGGCCGACTTCGGCCTCGAGCCGAAACGCGACTATGAGCCCGCCTTCTCCGGAAAGCACGACAACACCATCCTCGGCGTCGTCAACAAGGACTACGAAGCCGGCGCGGTAGCGAATTCCGTGCTGGGCCGCATGATCGACCGCAAAGTGTTCGACCCGGCCAGGATCCGCAGCATCTACAAGTCGGAGACCTTCCCGACCACGAGCTACGGCGTCGCCTACAATCTCGACCCGAAGCTGGCCGAGAAGATCAAGGAAGCGTTCTTCAGTTTCGCGTGGGAAGGCTCGGGCCTGGCCGCTGAATTCAAGCGCGAAGCCAAATTCATTCCGGTCGAATACAAGAAAGACTGGGCGGTGCTGCGCAAGATCGATGACGCATCCGGCGTCAAATACACCTGCAAATAGGCGGTCACGTGGATCACGACGATCTTGTCATCATCGGACGAGTAGCAGGCGCCCTGTTGATCGGCGCCATGATCGGGTTTGAGCGCACCTTCCATGGCCGTCCGGCCGGATTTCGCACCCACTCGCTGGTCTGCATCGCGTCCGCCATCCTGATGATCGTGACGGTCTACCAATCGCAGTGGATGACGCTGCTTGAGCACGATGCGATCCGCACCGACCCGACCCGCATGGCACAAGGCATCATGACGGGTATCGGCTTCCTCGGCGCCGGCGTGATCTTCAAGGAAGGCCTGACCGTGCAGCGGTCTCACCACCGCTGCATCGATATGGGTGACTGCCGCGATCGGCATCCTGGTGGGGATCGGCTTCTGGTTCGCCGCAATCGTCGGCGCGATAGCGACGCTGATCGTGCTGGCGGTGTTCCGATTTATCGAAGTGCGTCTGCCGAGCGAATTTTACGCGCACCACACGCTGCGATTTCCAAAGAAGCGCGTCATGGGCGAGTCTGAGATGCGCGCGATGATCGGCAAGTACGGTTTCTCCATTGCGAACCTTTCATCCCGGTTGGTCGAAGGCGGGCAACAATTCGAATACCGGATGACCATCAAGAGTCGCGACCGGCTCGCCGCCGAAAAACTCTCCAAGCATCTGCGCGGCATGCGCGATGTCATTGAATTCCGGATCGCTCCGACCGGGGATTGAACTCATGTTGCGTATCAGGGGGCTGACCAAGCGCTATCGCACCGGCGATCTGGCGCTCAAGGGCATCGACCTCGACGTGCCGGACGGCCAGGTGATGGCGCTGATCGGCCCGTCCGGCGCCGGCAAGTCGACCGTGATCCGCTGCATCAACCGCCTGGTCGAGCCGACCTCCGGCTCGGTCGAGCTCAACGGCACCGATGTCGTCAAGCTCGGCGCCGGCGAATTGCGCCGCGTGCGGCGGCGCATGGGCATGATCTTCCAGGAATATGCGCTGGTCGAGCGGCTCAGCGTGATGGAGAACGTGCTGTCCGGCCGGCTCGGCTATGTCGGCTTCTGGCAAAGCTGGCTGCGCCGCTTTCCGCAGAAAGACATCGACGAAGCGTTTCGTCTGCTGGCAGCGCGTCGGCCTCGACCACATGGCCGACAAGCGCGCCGACGAATTATCGGGCGGCCAGCGCCAGCGGGTCGGCATCTGCCGCGCGCTGATCCAGAACCCGGAATTGCTGCTGGTGGACGAGCCGACCGCCTCGCTCGATCCGAAGACCTCGCGGCAGATCATGCGGCTGATCAAGGAGCTGTGCCATGAGCGCAAGCTCTCCGCGATCATCAATATCCACGACGTGATGCTGGCGCAGATGTTCGCCGAACGGATCGTCGGCCTGCAGCTCGGCACCATCGTCTATGACGGGCCGCCCAACGGCCTGACCGCCGAGGTGCTGACCAAAATCTACGGCGAGGAAGACTGGTCGGCTACCATCCGCAAGACCGACGAGGCCGAAGAAGAGGCCGAGCCGGACAACGTCGTTCCGCTTGCACCGCCGAGCGTGGATCGCGACCGCCTCGCGGGGCTGACGTGAGCATCACCACCCTCGCCTCGCCGCGCCGCTGGAAAAAGCCACCGCTGATCAAGTCGCGGTGGCTGCGCTGGGGCCTGGCGCTCGGCGTCGCGGTCTATCTTGCGCTCGTCTTCCAGACCACGCCGGTCAACTGGGTCCGCGTCTGGGAAGGCATCCCGCGCGGCGTCAATTTCGTGCTGGCGTTCTTCCCGCCGGATTTCCTCAGCCGGCACGAGGAGATCGTCGAAGGCATCGCCGAGAGCCTCTGGATGACGGTGGTCTCGACCGTCATCGGCATCGCGCTCTCCATCCCGGTCGGCATCGGCGCAGCCAAGAACATCGCGCCGGCGCCGGTCTATTACTTCTGCCGCGCCGTTCTCGCGGTGTCGCGCAGCTTCCAGGAGATCATCCTCGCGATCTTCTTCGTCAAATTGTTCGGCTTCGGCCCGTTCGCCGGCGTCATGACGCTGTCGTTCGCAACCATCGGCTTCTACGGCAAGCTGCTCGCCGAGGACATCGAGGACATGGATCCGGCGCAGGCCGAGGCCGTGCGCGCCACCGGCGCGGGGTGGCTGCAATGGATCAATTACGGCGTGCAGCCGCAGGTGATGCCGCGCATGATCGGGCTCGGCCTCTACCGCTTCGACATCAACTTCCGTGAGTCGGCTGTGATCGGCATCGTCGGCGGCGGCGGCATCGGCGCCACGCTCAACACCGCGTTCGACCGCTACGAATTCGATTCCGCCGCCGCCATCATCCTGATCATCATCGCCATCGTGATGGCCTGCGAATACGGCTCCGGCTATCTGCGGCGCTGGTTGCAGTGATGGCAGTGGTCTTCGCCGAGAAAATCTGGCGGCGGCGCACCACGCGCGAGCAATGGCTGATCTGGGCCGCGTGGCTGCTCGGCGCAGCCCTCTTCATCTACTGCTTCAGCCTGATCTCCGAAAAAACGATCTGGGTCTTCGTCATCGACGCGCCGGCGCAGGCCGCCGACCTCGCCGTGCGCATGGTGCCGCCCGACTGGGGCTACATCCGCCAGCTCGGCCGGCCGATCTGGGATACCATCAATATCGCGACGATCGGCACGCTGATCGCCGTGGTGCTCTCAATCCCCGTGGCCTATTGCGCCGCGCGCAACACCACGCCGAGCGTCAGTATCGTGCGGCCGATCGCGCTGTTCGTCATCGTGTCGTCGCGCTCGATCAATTCGCTGATCTGGGCGCTGATGCTGGTGACAATCATCGGGCCCGGAATAGTCGCCGGCATCATCGCCATTGCGCTGCGCTCGATCGGCTTCTGCGCCAAGCTGCTGTACGAAGCGATCGAGGAAATCGACGAGAGCCAGGTCGAGGCGGTGCGCGCGACCGGCGCCCGGGGCGCGCAAGTCACGACTTACGGCATCGTCCCGCAGGTCATGCCGGCTTTCGCCGGCATTTCCGTGTTCCGGTGGGACATCAATATCCGCGAATCCACCGTGCTGGGATTGGTCGGTGCCGGCGGCATCGGCCTCGAGCTCAACGCGGCGATCACCCAACTATATTGGACGCAGGTGTCGCTGATCCTGCTGGTGATCATCTCCACCGTGATCTTCAGCGAATGGGTATCCGCAAAAGTGCGGCACGCGATCATCTGACCGCGCGCCGCAGCTTCTTTAGTTCGGAATTCTTCAGCCGCCCGCCACTCATCGTGATCAGGTTGGCACTCGCCGGGGCGTTGTTGATGGGCGGCACATTCGCTGCCGTGATCGGCGGCGCGCCCGGACCGCGCGGAATCGTGTGCACGACCTGGCTCGGCGGCAGCCCCTGCCCGTTGCGCAGATGCGCATACATCAGGTCCATCGCCTGGATGTAATAGCGGTGCAGCGGAATGTAGGCCGCGTTGTAGCCCGGGAATTGATTGAAGCTGTCGAGATGCTGCGCGTTGGTGACTTCGTAATAGCGCAGCTTGCTCTTGCGGCCTTCCTCGATCTTGTTGAGGCCGTAATAGGCGCGCGACGTGTGGTTCGGCGGCAGGATCGCGTCATTGCGGCCGGTCACAAAGATGGCGGGAACGCCGCCGAGCTTGCCGTCGGCCAGAATGTCCCGCACGCCTTTCTCGACACGTCTTGCATCGTCGTCGCCATGACCGTGACCATGCCGATGGCGGTGACGTTTTTCTGTCGCCAGCTCACGCAGACACAGCGCGCCGTCCAGATTTCTGGTCGGGCGTCGAGACGCGATTTTCCGCCGCGCCACCGGGCGCCGCATTGTTGATCAGCGAAAGGCCGGAGGTCGGTGGAATGCCGTTGCTGGTGCCGAAGATCGACGCCTCGGCCAAAGGTGCCAGCGGCGGAATTCCGGCAGCGCCGACCCCGAAGCTGAAGTCGCACAGATTGTCGGTGACGCTGAAGCGGCCGTAGGTATTGGCGTATGTCACCGAGATCGATTGCGGCACATTGGCGAACCAGTAGCCCGGCTGCACCAGGTTCTGCTCGGTCAGGATGCCGTAATTGTTGATGATCTGCTGCGCCTCGATCGCCTGATCGGTCGTGGTCGCCGCCGTCAGCAGCCCCTTTGCCTTGAGGCTGGTGCAACGCCCTGCGCTTCCCGCCAGATTGAGCGGTGCCGTCAGGTTCGCCGGCGCGAGGCTGGCGCAGCCCTGATAGACATTCACCAGCGTCGTGTAGTCGATCAGCGGACGGCTATGCGCATTCAGCGGCGCGTAGCCGTCCTGCACGATCCAGAGCTTCTTTTCATATTTCGGATTGACGTTCGGCTCGCCGACCGCAAGCCCGTCGATCAACCCGTCCTTGTCCTGCTCGACCGCAAGCACGGAGGCGCCACCGCCGTTAGAGACGCTCGAAGCGATGACGAGCGTGTTTCGCTTGTCGAACCGCCTGTTGTACTGCTGGCCAAGCACCTGGAACGCAAAGCGGATGGAATTGAGGACATTCTCGCCCCACTCCGCCTCCGGATTTTGCTGCGAGTGCGCGTGCTTGAAGGCAAAGCGGTTCGGTGTCGCCGCGTTGAAGACGGCGCGTTCGGAGGTGCTCAAATCCGCCGTGAAATTCGAATTGTCGCCTGCCACGGCCGCATCGGCCCGCTCGCCGCGAATGAGGTTGATTGTGTTGGTTTGCAGATTGTGTGCACCGGTACCGGTGCCTTTGTCGGTGTAAGCCACCGCGCAGCCGCGCTTGAGGCCCCATTCACCCGCGGTCGCAATCGCGCCGTAGACGCCGCGCGAGCCGGATGACGGCGCAGTAATGATACAGGCTTTCGACGGATTAAAGCTCGCCGGCACCTGCACCATCATGGTGACGTTCTTGTCGCGGCCGCGATCCGGCTCGAACGCGATGTATTCGTCACCGGCGATTTTGCCTTCGCCGAGCGTGTCGTTGCCGTTCGCATCGATGTTGGGGCCGTACAGTGTCCCGTAACCGCCGCCAGGCGTTGGGTCGACCAGCGCGCGATAATTATTCCAGATCGCGAGACGACGCAGCTCTTCGGCAGTCGGACTGAGCGCGTTGACGAAGCCGGGCGGAACGGGGCTGCCGAGTCCGGTCCTGCCCAGGCCGGCGGTGAGCAGGTCGTTGCTCGTGCCGTCATAACTGTTGTGAATGATGTTTGCGGGGGAGACGAACTGATAGTCGGCCTGCGCGCTGATCACGCTCGCAAGCAAAGTGCAAAACGAAACGGATGCCACAAGGCAGTGCGCAGAGCGCGCGCTCGACAAAATTTTCATTGTTTCCTCCCAAGACAGGCCCGGCGATCATCAAATGCTCGCCGCTGCGTGGCAATCTTAGTGTGCCAACACGACGCCTTTATTGTGAACGCATTGTGAAATGCGTCTCACACTTTGTCCGCGGATATGAGGAAGAAGTGGTAGCGGGGACTGGAATCGAACCAGCGACCTACGGATTATGATTCCGCCGCTCTAACCAGCTGAGCTACCCCGCCACACGGGGCGGATATAGGTAGCCGCGCGAAAGGGTGTCAAGTTTCGCGAGCCCCGTTATTTCGGTTGCACGCTCTGGTCGCCGCCGGGCGTGCCCGGAGGCGGGATCACCGGTGTTATGCCGCCTTCCGGCGTTCGTGCCCGGATTTCCGGATCGACGCCCGGTGGCGGACAGATGACGCCGCCAGACTTGGCGAGATGATCGCTCAGCGTTTCGTCGCTCTTTCGGGCGTTCGGTGCGACGATTTGATTTCCGGCACCGACCGTTGCGCTGCCCTGCGCGCACGGATCGCTGCGGCCCGCGCCTGCCGACTTCTCAGTGTTGGTCGGCGGCGGCTTCACGGGCGCCTGCGCGAAAGCCGGCGCGGCCATGAAGGCGGCGAGCGTCACAAATGATGCGAGGCGGAACTTCATACGGAAATAACCGACGACGGGCCGTTCGAGTTCCGCAATGCGTCACTTCGCCAGCCGTTGATAGCGGATCAAGGAAAAATGCCCCATCGGCGGCATGGGACGCCGCTCGACCAGCTTCACCCCGCCATTTCGGGCCGCCCAATTTGCGATCCGCTCAAAGCGGAATTCCGGCCGCCATCCGAGCCTCCGGGCGATTGGGGCAAATGCGGCTTCGAACAGCGCACGCGGCCCGGTCTCTGCGCCGAGGTGATTGACCAGAATAATCTCGCCACCCGGCCGCACCACGCGAGCGAATTCATCGAGCGTGCCGTCGGGATCGGGCACCGCCGTGATCACATACTGGGCGACCACCACGTCGAAGGACGCATCCGGAAATGCGAGCTTCGCCGCATCCATCACCGAAAGCGCATCAACGTGCGTAAGTCCGAGCGCGTGCACACGCTCCTGCGCCTTGCGCAACATCGGCGCGGAGATGTCGATGCCGGTAATGCGGTTGTTGCGAGAATAGCGCTCAAGCGAAATCCCGGTGCCGATTCCGACTTCGAGGATCCGGCCGCCGACCAACTCTGCCGCCGCAATCGAGGCGGCGCGTCCGGTTGCAAAGACCTTGCCGAAGACGAGATCGTAAACCGGTGCCCAGCGGTCATACGCGCGGGTGATGCTGGCGCGGTCGAAAACGGCCATTGATCAGGCGCGAACAGTCAGTTCATCGCGACGCTGATGCTCGGCCGCTGATACCGCGCTGGCAATAAAGCCGCCGCCCAGCACGCGCGCCTGGCCATCAGGGGCGTCGTAGAAGACACAAGCCTGACCAGGCGAGACGCCGTGCTCGCCATCGATCAATTCAATTTCGTAACCGCCGGGCGAAGCGCGCAACCAGGCTGCCGCGGGCGGGCGGGTCGAGCGCACCTTGACGAACACGTCGAGCTTGTCGTCGGCCAGCGCCGCGCCAAGATCTGCCGTCGCCGATCCAGTTGACGTCGCGAAGCTGAATGCGCCGGGTCTGCAATGCCTCGCGCGGTCCGACCACGACGCGACGCGTCTCACTGTCGAGCCGGACAACAAACAGCGGCTCGCCGGTCGCGACGCCCAGCCCTTTCCGCTGACCGACGGTGAAGTGAATGATGCCGGGATGGCGGCCGAGCACCCTGCCCTCAAGATCGACGATGTCGCCCGGCTCCGCCGCGCCAGGCTTGAGCCGCTCGATCACGTCGCTGTAGCGGCCCGACGGCACGAAGCAGATGTCCTGGCTGTCGTGCTTATCGGCGACCGCAAGTCCGAACTGATGCGCCAGCTTCCGCGCCTCAGGCTTCGTCATCTCGCCGAGCGGAAAACGCAAAAGATCGAGCTGCTGCTGCGTCGTGCCGAACAGGAAGTAGCTCTGGTCGCGATCTTCGTCCCGCGCGCGGTAGAGCCCGCGCTGTCCATTCCCTAGCGCGCGTGACGCAACATAATGCCCGGTCGCCAGCACCTTCGCGCCAAGCTCGCGAGCGGTGTCGAGCAGGTCGTGAAACTTGATCGACATGTTGCAGTCGACGCAGGGCACCGGTGTCTCGCCGGCAATGTAGCTGGCGGCGAAGCGGTCGATCACCGCTTCCTTGAAGCGCTTCTCGTAGTCGAGCACGTAATGCGGAATGCCGATCCGTTCAGCGACCGCCCGCGCATCGTAAATGTCCTGGCCGGCACAGCAGGCGCCTTTGCGGTGCATCGCCGCGCCATGATCGTAAAGCTGGAGTGTCACACCGACGACGTCGTAGCCCTCGGCCTTGAGCAGCGCCGCGGTCACCGAGGAGTCCACGCCGCCGGACATGGCGACGACGACGCGGGTGTCCTGCGGACGGCCTTCGAGGTCGCAGACTGTTGAGCATGCTGCTTAGTACTAGAAGCCCGCCGGGGCGGCAAAATTTGCCGGGACGCATGACACGATTGCCGCGCGCCACGATGACTTAGTGCCGATTTGCCTTGGTTTCCAGTGCTTTCGCTCTGGCCCGGCGCTTGCAACTCCACTGGCGGATATCCACGCGAGAGGTTCCGCCGTGACTTCAGTTGCGTCGCAGGTCAACGCATCGATCAACCAGCACCGGGACGCGAAGGCCTCCGCCTCCGCGAACGGCAAAGATCGTAACTCGTCCTCGCCCTTCGAGGAGATGCTCGACAGCGCGGTCGCCGCCGAGGATCCGGCGCCTTCGACCAAGGACACTGCCCCCGCCAAAGCGTCAAAAGGAAACGCCGCCACGGAGGGGAAAAACACCAAATCGGCGGATGAGGCGCCTGCCACGGATGACGCGACGCCTGCGCAAGCGGGCGACCTCGAGCGCGATGAAGCTGCTCGCGGCGAGAACGGAGAGGGTATCGACGCTTTGGCCGACCTGGTCAGCAAGGCGCTGACGCCCGATGCCGATGACGCGGCTCCTCCTCTACAGCCCGATATTGTTGGTGAGGCCCCGCCGGCAGAAAAGCCGATCGCGGACATTGGTCTCGCCGTATTCCTCGAAGCGGTGGCGTCTGCCACCACGCCGCAGCCGGAAGCCGAGGACGCGAACGATGAGGCGCCCAAGGCCGAGACCGACGTTAAGGGTGATGCCGACACGCAGGCGAGTATTGTCGCCGGCCCGCTGAAAATCGATGCAGTTGCGGCCGCTGTCGTGACGATGACCACGGAGGCAGCCGCCGATCCCGCCGCTCCATCCAGCGACGCTCAGCCGATCACAACCGGGAAGACGACCCCAGCCGTTGACGCGACTGCGGCCCTACCGGAGGCCGCCGCTGCCGCCGTTGAGCAGGGTGCAGACTCGCAGAACCTTGGTAAGGGCTTATCGGCCGACGCCGAGGTCACCGATGGCGAGGCCTCGCTTGCGGTGCAGACCGAGGCACAGAAGCCACACGCAGAGGCGCATAAGCAGCGGGCCGAAACGACTGCTCAGCAGAGTGAAGCGCCTAAACCTGTAGCCGGCGCTCCTAAATCCGAAGCAGCGCCCGCGGCGGAGCCCGAAGCTCCAGCGCCGCATCCTTCGCACGTCACTCACCGGCACGCGGAAACCGCCGACGCCAAGCCAGCCAAGGCTGCAGTAAGCCCGGCGGAGGCACCCGCACCGGCCAAGCCGGCCGATGTGCCTCAAACCTTCCAAACCTTGCCGCAAATTACCGCGCCAACCCTCGGTGCGATGTCGAGCCCGGCAGTCCAGAAAGATGTGACCCCGGTGGCCACGGCCGTGCCGATTGAAGGCGTCGCGGTCGAGATCGCTGCCAAAGCATCCGAGGGGATGCACACCTTCGAGATCCGCCTCGACCCACCGGAGCTTGGCCGCATCCATGTGCGCCTCGAAGTGGATCGCAACGGCGAGCTCACCTCACGGGTGACGGCGGACCGCCAGGACACGTTGGACCTTCTGCGCCGCGATGCTCCGCAGCTCGAGCGCGCGCTCAATGACGCCGGCCTGCGTACGTCGAACAACGGATTGCAATTTTCACTGCGAGATCAGGGCCAAGGCCAACAGCAGCAGCAGCAAGCTTTGCCAGATGCCGCACGGCTGATCATCCCGGATGAAAGCCTCGCGGCCGAGTTGACCCAACGTGGCTATTACCGGCCTGCCGGTTCGGCAGGCGGCATCGACATCAGAGTCTGAGGACCCCATGGCTCTCCTGCCTATTAATCCATCCACTCCGACGCCCAGCGCTGCCGGCATCACCGGCTCCGCCACCGACAAGGCCAGCATCGCGGAGAATTTCAGCACGTTCCTGCAGTTGCTGACGACGCAGCTCAAGAACCAGAACCCGATGGAACCGCTGGATACCAACCAGTTCACGTCGCAGCTCGTGCAGTTCGCGCAGGTCGAGCAGCAGATGAAGCAGAATGATCAGCTTTCGCAGATCATCGCGATCGAAAAGAATGCGCAGGCCACGGTCGCGCTGTCCTACGTCGGGCATACCGTGGTGGTCGAAGGCCAGACCACGCAGCTGAGCCTGCCCGGCGCCGCCATGTGGACGATGAACGTCGCCAAGCCGGCGACTGCGACCGTTACCGTCAAGGATGCCACCGGCCAGACCTGCTACACCGGCTCGTTCGCGGTGACGCCCGGGCAGCAGAATTTCACCTGGGACGGCAAGGGCAATGACGGCAAGCAGTGGCCGGCCGGAAGCTACACGCTGACCGCCACCGCCAAAGACGCCAGCGGCGAGAGTTCGGCAATCTCGACCGAGGTCATCGCCATGGTGGATTCGGTCGACCTGACCAAGGACCCGCCGCTCCTCTCGATCAACGGCAAGGACTACACGGTGGACCAGATCAAGCGCGTGCTCCGGCCGATCGTCACGGCGCCGCCACCGCCGACCGAAGAAAGTGCCCAAAACAACGCATTTTCCCAGCTCTTGTCCGCCTTGCCGCTTGGTCTCTAGCCTTACACGTAACCAAAACGTTAGCGTGCAGCCGAGCCTTTAGGCAGGCTTCGTGTTTGCTGCTTAGCCAAATTTTAAGCCGGGACTTGTAGTTTCCGGCCAGTATTTGTCAGTCGAGTCAGTGAGTAGCGATATGACCGAACCTCTTCGCCCGAGGGTCAAGTATGTAATCGGGCCAGACGGCAGCCCGCTGACGATTGCGGACCTGCCCGCACCAGGCACCAAGCGCTGGGTCATCCGCCGCAAGGCTGAGGTGGTCGCCGCCGTTCGTGGTGGCCTGTTGTCGCTGGAGGAAGCCTGCGGCCGCTATACGCTGACGGTCGAGGAATTCCTCTCCTGGCAATACTCGATCGACCGCCACGGCCTCGCCGGCCTGCGCACCACGCGCATCCAGCAGTACCGCAGCTGATCTGATCTCATCGAATTTCGTCCACGCCGGCCGCTTGGCCGGCGTTTTTCATTGTGCGGCGGCCTGAGATTAACCGGACGCTAACCATAAACTGGGCAAATTTTGCCGTGTGGACGCACTTTGCGTCGGGTCATGGGGCAATTCCTGGTGGATGGATTTCTGACTTTCGTGCGCTCGCTCGGCGCCACGCGCCTGATGGCGATGGGAGCGGTCGCGCTGACGCTGACCGGCTTCTTCTCGTTTCTGATCGTGCGGGCGACCACCCCGCAGATGGTGCCGCTCTTCACCGATCTGGCGGTCGATGACAGCGCCTCGATCATCAAAGACCTCGAGCGGCAAGCCATCCCCTACGCTCTCAAGAATGACGGCGCCATCGTCATGGTGCCGAAGGAAAACGTCGCCCGCCTGCGCATGAAGCTCGCCGAGGCTGGCCTGCCCAAAGGCGGCGGCGTCGGTTACGAGATCTTCGACAAGTCGGATGCGCTCGGCACGACCAGCTTCGTGCAGAACATCAACAAGCTGCGCGCGCTGGAGGGCGAGCTCGGCCGCACCATCCGCAGCATCGACCGTGTCAATTCCGCCCGCGTGCATCTTGTTTTGCCCGACCGGCCGTTGTTCTCGCGCGACAAGATCGAGCCCTCCGCCTCGATCGTCCTGAAAGTGCGCGGTGCTCTTGAACAGCAACAGGTGCGCGCAATCCGCCACCTGGTTGCTACGGCCGTCAACGGCCTTCGACCGGAGCGCGTCTCGGTCATCGACGAAAGCGGCCGCCTGCTTGCCGATGGAGCCGACCAGGACAATGCCTTCGCTGGGGCTGATGAGCGAAAGGTGGCGTACGAGCGGCGGCTGAGCAGCGAAGTCGAGCAGATCGTCACCTCAGTCGTTGGCCCGGGACGCGCGCGAGTGCGGCTCTCCGCCGAGTTTGACGTCAATCGCGTGACCCAAACCTCGGACAAGTTCGATCCCGATAGCCGGGTGCTGCGATCCAGCCAGACGCGCGAGGAGCAATCGGGCTCCGGCAGCAGTGAAAACAAGGACGGCGGCGTCTCGGTCTCGGCCGAGCTTCCCGGTGCCGGCGCCAAGCCCGGCGAAGGCAGGAGCGAATCCGCGCGCAAGACCGAGGAAATCGTCAACTACGAGATCTCGCGCACCACCAAGACCGAAGTGACCGAGGCCGGGCGCGTCAATCGCATTTCGGCGGCGGTGCTGGTCGACGGCACCTATTCCAAGAACGACAAAGGCGAGACCGTCTATCAGCCGCGCAACAAGGACGAGCTTGATCGCATCGCCGCGCTGGTGCGCACCGCCATCGGCTTCGACCAGAAACGCGGCGACCAGGTTGAGGTCGTGAACCTGCGCTTTGCCGACACGCCGGCGGTGCCCGCAGGCGAGCCGGCCACCTGGATGAGCTACTTCCAGTTCACCAAGGACGACATCGTCTACGGCGCCGAGCTGGGCGTGATGATGCTGCTTGGCCTCATCGTCCTGCTGACGGTGGTGCGGCCGCTGGTACGCCGCATCATCACCCCGGAGGGGGCCGAGCTGCTGCGCAGCGCGGCAGCCGTCGGCGGTGCCGCTGTGGCCGGTGCGATCGGCGTGGCTGCGCCCGGCGTTGCCATCAATGCCGATGGCACGCCCGTGACAATCGAAGCGCCGGCCGGTGGCGGCATCACGTCAGGCAGCGGGCCCAACGTCGCAATCGTCGGCGGCGACGAGCAGGTCAACATCTCCAACCGTACCTCCAACATGATCGACATCGCCAAGGTGCAGGGTCAGGTCCACGCCCAATCGGTCCAGAAAGTGGGCGAGCTGGCGCAGAACAATCCGCAAGAAGCTGTCGCCATCATCCGCTCCTGGCTGCATGAGGACGCCGCCTAAATGCCCTCCGCATACGCCGAGAGAAAAAAAGATCAGGCTGGCGCTGCTGGCCGTAACGACGTTGGCGGGCTCATGGCGGAGCTCTCCAGCCGCCCGCAGGTCGCCAGTTCGAGCCGCCGCAAGCTGACCGGACCCGAGCGCGCAGCCGTATTGATGCTCGCGCTCGGCGAAAAATACGGCGGCAAGATTTTCTCGCTGCTGGACGACGACGAACTGCGGGAAATCTCGGTGATCATGTCGTCGCTAGGCATTGTCGACGCCGAGGCAGTCGAGCAGCTCTTGCTCGAATTCGTCTCGCGCATGTCGGCATCCGGCGCCTTGATGGGCAACTACGACGCCACCGAGCGCTTGCTGCACCAATTCCTGCCAGCCGAGCGGGTCGGCGGCATCATGGAGGAAATCCGCGGGCCCGCGGGCCGCAACATGTGGGAAAAGCTCGCGAACGTGCAGGAAGAGGTGCTCGCGAACTATCTCAAGAACGAATACCCGCAGACCATCGCCGTCGTTCTTTCGAAAATGCGGCCCGAGCACGCGGCGCGCGTGCTCGCGATCTTGCCCGAGGACCTGTCACTCGACTGCGTGATGCGCATGCTGAAGATGGAGTCGGTGCAGAAGGACGTGATCGAGCGCGTCGAGCAGACGCTGCGCACCGAATTCATGTCCAACCTCTCGCAGACCCGCCGGCGCGACGCGCACGAGGTGATGGCGGAAATCTTCAACAATTTCGACCGTCAGACCGAAACCCGATTCATAACCGCGCTCGAGGAAGAGAGCCGCGACGCCGCGGAGCGCATCAAGGCGCTGATGTTCACCTTCGACGACCTGGTCAAGCTCGACACCGGTTCCGCGCAAACGCTCATGCGCAATCTCGACAAGGACAAGCTCGCGGTCGCGCTCAAGGGCGCCAACGAAGCGGTTCGGGAGTTCTTCTTCTCCAACATGTCGAGCCGCGCGGGCAAGATGCTGGTCGAAGACATGCAGGCCATGGGCCCGGTCCGTCTGCGCGACGTCGACGAAGCACAGTCTCTGCTGGTCAACATCGCCAAGGATCTCGCGGCCAAGGGCGAGATTCTGATCGCCAAGAGCCGCGGCGGCGACGACGAGTTGATCTACTAAAATGGCAACATCCGCCGCCAAATTTCTGTTCGACGAGGATTTCGCCACCGGCGAAAAGCCGACCATCACGATCATCGAGCATGAACGCCGCCGCAAAGACACCGAAGCGGTCGCATACCGCAATGGTTTTGAGGCCGCCCAGGCGCAGGGTGTCGCCGAAGCGGAAAAGCGGCTGGCCGCCGCAGTAACGCAGATCGGCGAAGTTCTGGACCGTCTGAGCCGTGGCTTGCACGGCGTGGAAGCGCGGCTCGAAGTCGAGGCGGTCGAAGTTGCCGTGGCGGTGGCGCGCAAGCTCGCGCCTGCCTTGATCGACGCCCAGCCATTCGCCGAGATCCAGGCGCTGGCATCGGAGTGCTTCCGCCAATTGGTGGCGACACCGCACATCGCAATTCGCGTCAACGAGACGATGCTCGCCGACGCCCAGCAAAAGCTCGATGCGCTCGCTAACGCCCACGGCTTTGAAGGCCGCATGATCATCACCGCCGATGCGGCGCTTGGCTCCGGCGATTGCCGTGTCGAATGGGCGGATGGCGGCATCAACCGGGATCGCGCCGCGACCGAAGCATCGATTGCTGAAGTCGTGACCCGTTACATCACGGCGCGCAGCGCCGACATGAACTGACCTTTGGACTGACTTTTGGAGAGCGCCGCAAATGAGTGACACCGAGACCAAAATTCCGCTGCCCGACCTGGAGAACGGCGGTCAAATCCCGGCGGTCGACGATGCCGGATCGGTGACCCCGCCGGACGGCGAAGGGATACCGCAAGGCGCGGCCGACCTGGAGGCCGTGTTCGACGTGCCGGTACAGGTCTCGGCGGTGCTCGGTCGCGCCAGGATGGAAGTCGGCGAATTGCTGCGGCTGGGCCCCGGCGCGGTGCTCGAGCTCGATCGCAAGGTCGGCGAAGCAATCGATATCTACGTCAACAACAGGCTGGTGGCGCGCGGCGAAGTGGTCCTGGTCGAGGACAAGCTTGGCGTGACCATGACGGAAATCATCAAGTCCGAGCACTAACGGACCAACAAGGACAAGAATTATGCGCTTGCTCATCGTCGGGACCCTCAAAGGGCAGCTCACCACCGCGACGAAGATCGCAATGGATAAGGGCGCTTCGGTTACCCACGCCGACAGCATCGAGCAGGCCCTTGCCGTGCTCCGGTCCGGAAAAGGCGCCGATCTCCTGATGGTGGATGTCGCGATCGACATTCGCGAGCTGGTCAACCGACTTGATGCCGAACATATCCATGCGCCGATCGTGGCCTGTGGCGTCACCAACGATGCGCGGGCTGCCGTTGCCGCGATCCACGCCGGCGCCAAAGAATACATCCCGCTGCCGCCCGACGCTGACATGATCGCCGCGGTGCTGGCTGCTGTGGCGGATGACAGCCGCGAGATGATCTGGCGGGACGCGGCGATGGAACAGGTGGTCAAGCTGGCGCAGCAGGTCGCCGGCTCCGAAGCCTCCGTCCTGATCACCGGCGAGAGCGGCACCGGCAAGGAAGTTCTGGCGCGATACGTCCATACGCGCTCGCAGCGCGCCAAGAAGCCGTTCATTGCAGTGAACTGCGGCGCCATTCCGGAGAACCTGCTGGAGTCCGAGCTGTTCGGCCATGAGAAGGGCGCCTTCACCGGCGCAATGGCGCGGCGCATCGGCAAGTTCGAGGAAGCCAATGGCGGCACGCTGCTGCTCGATGAAATCTCGGAAATGGAAGTGCGGCTGCAGGCAAAGCTGCTGCGCGCCATTCAGGAGCGG
Source organism: uncultured Alphaproteobacteria bacterium (assembly GCA_963847325.1). GTDB lineage: Bacteria > Pseudomonadota > Alphaproteobacteria > Rhizobiales > Xanthobacteraceae > Pseudolabrys. The sequence goes on along the minus strand of CAWJZD010000007.1, from coordinate 464,410 downwards.
CTGATCGATCGCGTTGGCGGCACCAAGCCGGTCCCGGTCGACATCCGCATCATCGCCACCTCAAACCGAAACCTGGTCGAGGCGGTACGCGACCGAACATTCCGCGAGGATCTGCTGTTCCGCCTCAACGTCGTGAACCTGAAGCTTCCGCCGCTGCGCGAGCGGCCGGCCGACATCGTCGAGCTGGCCGGCTTCTTCGCCAAAAAATATGCCGAGGCAAACGGACTGCCGCTGCGCCCGCTGTCGCGTGAGGCGGAGCGCGCGCTTGCGACCAATCGCTGGCCGGGCAACGTGCGCGAGCTGGAAAACACCATCCACCGCGCCGTGCTGCTCTCCACCGGAGCAGAGATCGGCATCGATGGCATTCTGGCGCCGGACGGCAACCGGCTCGACCAGGCCCGTGGCACGGGAGCAGCGGCTCACGCTGCCTTGGCGGCCGAACAGGTGACCCGCAACCTGGTCGGGCGCACCGTCGCCGAGGTCGAACGCGACCTCATCCTCGAGACGCTCAAGCATTGCCTGGGTAACCGCACCCACGCTGCCAATATTCTGGGCATCTCGATTCGCACCCTCCGCAACAAGCTCAATGAATATGCGTCGGACGGCGCGCCGATCCCGCCTGCCGGCGGCGGCGAGCTGCGCGGCGCGGCCTGAGCTGCCTCCACAGAACTCTTCGGAACCCTACTGACTAAGCCGCCGTTATCGGCGGCATGAAAGCGGTTCTTTTCCACAACCCGAAGTCGGGCAAGAAGGGCTACGGCAAGGAAGAAGTCCTTGGCGCGCTCAAATTGGCTGATCATTCAGCACGTTACGTCTCGACCAAGTCCGAAGACCTGAAGAAGGAGTTGGCGGAGGCCGACGCCGACTTCATCGTTGTGGCCGGCGGTGATGGCACAGTAGCCGAAGTAATCGCCAATCTCGGCAATCGGAAGTTGCCGATCGGCATCCTGCCCATGGGCACCGCCAACAACATTGCCCGCTCGCTCGAGATCGGCGGCGAGCCGCAGGTCCTGGTGGAAAGCTGGAATCTGGAAAAGACCCGCCGGCTCGATGTCGGCCGGATCGACGGCACCTGGGGCAAATCGACTTTTGTGGAGTCGTTCGGGCTAGGCCTCGTGCCGGACATGATCTTGAAGGCGAGCAAGAAGAGCAAAGAAAAGGGCGCCCTGAACCTCAAGCAGGGCCGGGAGCTGCTCGGTCAACTGGCGCACGATGCCAAGCCGCTCGATGTGAAAATCATGATCGACGGCAAGGCGCTCGATGGTGAGTGGCTCGGCGTCGAGGTGATGAATATTCCTTTCACCGGCCCCGGCCTGCATCTCGCTCACAAGGCGGATTTCTCCGACGGCATGCTGGAAGTGGTCTGTTTTGAAAAGCAGAAGGCCGACGAGCTTGGCGAGTGGTTTGGCGCGCCGGCGGAAAAGCACCCCCCAACTCTGACGCGGCGCGGCAAGCTCATCACCTTGACCTGGAAGGACACGCCACATCGCATCGATGATGAATCCTTCAAGGCTGAGGACACCACCAAGGTGGTGACGATTCAATGCGAGGAGGAGCCGACGCTCATTCTGGAGACGCGGCTGAAGCCTGAGCCGCAGGCCACGGCGCAGCTGGAGGCCGCGCAATGAACAAGCATGTCGAGCTGCCGATTTCCGTCGACGAGCTCCACGAGATCGAAAGCCTCGCGGTCGAAATCGCCAACCTTGCCGGCGCCGAGATCAAGAGCGCGCTCGGCGGTATTTTCACGGTGCGTTACAAGACCGGCGCCACCGACAGCAAGCACTGGAAAGACCCGGTCTCCGAAGTCGACCGCAAGGTGGAGAAACTGATCCGCGAGCGGCTCGCCGAGCAATTTCCCACGCACGACATCATCGGCGAAGAGAGCAAGGAGCGGCCGCGCCCCGACAGCGACTTCATCTGGGCGGTCGATCCGATCGACGGCACGACCAATTTCATCAACGGTTTCCCGATGTTCGCCGCCTCGATCGGGGTGCTCTATCGCTGCAAGCCGATCGTCGGCGCGGTGTGGTGTGCAACGAGTCATGCTTTGCGTGCCGGGGTGTATCACTCGCGCGTTGGCGGCAAGCTGCGGTTCGAAGGCAGCGACGTCACCCCCAAGGCCAACCCGGACGTGCGGTCGCGCCTGGCGGGTGTCCCCGTCGCCAAGGCCGAGGACCTGCCCTGGGAGACGCGCAAGACCGGCTCGGCTGCGATCGAATGCGCGCTGGTTGCCGCGGGCCTGCTTCAGGTCGCGCGCTTTTCCAACCCCAACATCTGGGACGTCGCGGGGGGCCTGGCGCTCGTTCAAGCCGCCGGCGGCGTCATCTGGGAGAAGCGCAAGGAGGGCTGGCAGCCAATGGAGCGCTTCACGGCGGGCAAGAATCCCGACGATGAGAGCACCGACCTGCGTTATTGGCGCAGCTCGATCGTGGTCGGCGCACCCGACGCGGTCAAACGCATGTGCACACCGCCTCCGGTCGCCCCGATTGTAGCTGCCCCGGCGACCGCCTAGACTCGCCTCCCTACGGGATGGCGCGGCTTGATCTTCTCACTGGCAAGCTTTGCAGTCTCGCTCTGGGCGCTGGTCGAGCTTGGCTTCCTGCGCGGCACTGCGGGACCGAACCGGTACGGGCCCGATCCGCTTGCTTCATAAAGGGGAAACATGCGCAAATTGATCATGTTCGTGGCTGCGATGCTGCTTGCCGCGACAACAGCCTTCGCCGATCCGGCAGGCGAATATCGCGTCGAGGGCACCAATCCCGGCGGCGGCAGCACCTATCGGGGCACGGTCAGCATTACGAAGACCGGCGAGACCTACAGCGTCGTGTGGAACATCCAGGGCCAGCGCTACGTCGGTACCGGAATCGGCAACAAGGACTTCCTCGCCGTTTCCTACCGGTCCGGCAATGAGACCGGCCTTGCCCTCTATGGCGAAGAGAGCGGCGGCTGGGTCGGCATCTGGGCCTATCAGGGCGGCCGCAATGTGGGCGCCGAACGCTGGCGGCGGCAGTAACGGAACATGGAAGCGGACGGCCGGGCCATACTGGTCTCCGCCCTCGCCCGCGTCGCCGCGGGCGAGCGAAATGCCCTGCAAACCACCTATCGCCTCACCTCTGCGAAGCTTTTTGGCGTCTGCCTGCGTATCTTGAATGATCGGGCAGAGGCCGAGGACGTTTTGCAGGAGGTTTACGTGACGGTCTGGCAAAAGGCCGCCGATTTCGATCCCAAGCGTGCCAGTCCGATGACGTGGTTGATCACCATCGCGCGAAACCGCGCGATCGACCGGCTGCGCAGCGGGCAGTCGCGCCGCACCGAGCCGATCGAACAAGCCAGCGGCGTCGCGGACGCGGCGCCGCTTGCCGAGTCGATGCTGGAAGATGCCGAAGCGAATGCAAAGCTGCGCGGTTGCCTGGGAGGCCTCACTGACCATGAGCAAAAGGCGCTGCGCGGCGCATTCTTTGACGGCAGCACTTATGAAGAGCTGGCGGCGCGGATGAGCGTGCCGCTCGGCACCATGAAAAGCTGGATCCGCCGCGCCTTGATGAAACTCAAGACCTGTCTCGAAGCATGACCGACACACGCGACCATATCGATCCTCCGGACGACGACACGCTCGCCGCCGAATATGTGCTCGGCGTGCTGCCGGCTGCGGAGCGCACGGCGGTCGAGCGGCGCATGGCGCGCGAGGCCGGCTTTGCATCGCTGGTCTCGACCTGGGAGCGCCGGCTGGTCCCGTGGACCGATGAGATCGCGCCGGTGCAGCCGCCGCATGACGTCTGGAACAGGATCAATGCGGCCCTGCCGGCACAGCGCACCGAGAAGCCCGGCCTGTGGCAGAGCCTCGCGCTGTGGCGCTGGATGACGGTCGCGACCGGCGCGCTGGCGGCGGCCTGCCTTGCCGCGCTGATCGTGTTCGTCAGTCAGCCGACCCAAGCCGCCGTTGATCGCCGCCATCCAGGCCAACGGGCAATCCCACTTCGTGGCGACCATCGATCCCGGCCGCAGCAGCGTCTCGGTCTTGCCGGCGGCCTTCGCCGCTGACGCATCTCGCGTGCCCGAGCTGTGGCTGATCGCCCCGGGTGACAGGCCGCGCTCCCTGGGCCTGCTGCGGGCTGACACGACGGTAAGCCTGCCGATCCCCGAAAACCTGCGGCCGCACGCGACCCGTCAGTCGACGCTTGCGGTATCGCTCGAGCCGCCGGGCGGCTCCCGCACCGGTGCGCCGACCGGCCCCGTCATTGCGACCGGCCGGCTGACCTCGCTCTAAAAATCATCTGCCGGCCTGCATCCGGCGGCAGCGAGGCTCCGTAGCTCCTGACGTTCCCGAAGAGGAACGCAACCAGAGAGCCAACGGAGCCACCCATGAAGCGTATTCACAAGATCACCCTGGCGGGATTTGCCGTCGCCGCGCTGACGATCACCACGGCGATGAGCGTGCCGTCGTTCGCCCAGCAGATGAAGGAACAGACCGTCACGGTCGGCGGCGCCCCGATGTATCCCTCGAAGAACATCGTGCAGAACGCGGTCAACTCGAAAGACCACACCACGCTCGTTGCAGCCGTGAAGGCCGCCGGCCTGGTCGACACGCTGCAATCGCCCGGCCCATTCACGGTGTTCGCGCCGACCAACGACGCGTTCGCGAAGCTGCCGGCCGGCACCGTCGACACGCTGCTCAAGCCGGAGAACAAGCAGACGCTGACGAGCGTCCTCACCTATCACGTCGTCGCCGGCCGCATGTCGGCGAAGGACCTGATGGAGAAGGTGAAGTCGAATGGCGGCAAGGCGATGTTCAAGACCGTCGCCGGCGGCGAGATCACGATCGCCGAGAAGAACGGCAAGCTGTCGATCTGGGACGCCAAGGGCGGTTCTGCGCAGATCACCATCCAGAACGTCAACCAGTCGAATGGCGTGATCCACGTCGTCGATACGGTGCTGCTGCCGGGCTAAGCTTCGCCTCGGCTGAAAAGAAACGGCCCTCTCTCGCGAGAGGGCCGTTTTTTGTTGCGATTGATTTACTGAACCACCGTGATGGAAGCCGGGCCGCCGTTCTTCGGCACGACCTCGGTGTTGGTCTTGCCATTGGCGTCGGTGGTGGTGACCTTGTGTGAACCGTCCGGATTCGCGGTCGATGTCTTGGTGGCCCCGGTGTTGCGGTCGACGGAGGTCGCCGAGTCCGCTGTCTTGTTCGGCTCGTCTTTCTTCACCTCGTTACCCTTCGCATCCTTCGTGACGAGGGTCTTGCTGCCATCGCCGTTGTCGGTGATCGTCGTGGTCTCGCCGGTCTCGGGATTGGTCCAGCTGATGGAAGCCGGCTCGTTTGGCTTCTTGACCTCGCGGGCCTGTTTGCCCTTTGCGTCGGTGGTGGTGACGACGCGGTCGTTGCCGACCTTGTCCGAGCGGACGCGCACGCGGGTGCCGGGATCGTAGCTCTCGGCATAGATGGCGCGTTGCGCAACTGCATTGGCGACGATGACGCCGGCGACGCCGACACCCATGCCGATCAACGCACCGCGGCCGAAGCCATGGCCGTGACGGTGGAAGTGGCCGTGGCCGACCGTGATGCATGCGGCCCATGCCCATGCGCTCACCGCCCCGCATCCGCGCGGAGGCTTCGTCGGTCGAGGAAATCACTGCGCCGCCGATGGTCACGGTGGCGATCAGCAGTGCGGTCAGTTTGGAAATCCGTGTCATTGCCCTCTCCATTCGGTTGTGAGGGATCAGCCCCTCGTATCCGTTGGTCGCGGGCCGGCCGGAACCGGTTCAACACGGCAAAAGAAATCTTAAAAGTACGAAAAGCTGAAGCTTTTCAGCGGCTTCGGAGGCCGGCCCTGCTATCGGGCCGGCGCGGCGGCGCTGGTCTTGGTGCCGTCGGTCAGGGCGCGATAGGCGTCGGTGAGCCCGGCGCCGTACTCGTCGTCGCGCCCGGTCGGACCGAGATCCTTGGCGGTCGCGAGCAGCGTCGCCCGCACCTGATCGGGCGTGAGCGCGCCCTTGTGCTGCAGCATCAGCGCAACCGTGCCGCTGACCTGCGCCGCCGAGAACGACGTGCCGGTCGAGACCTGGTAGCCGCCATTGGCCACCGCGGTCAGCACATCGACGCCCGGCGCCGCGACCGCAATGTGACGGCCGCGATTGGAGCCCTGGAACAGCTTGTCCGCGCTATCAGTGGCAGTCACGGCAATGACATTCGGATCGGCCGCCGGATAAAGCGGCGGCGACTTGGCGCCGGCATTGCCGGCGGCCGCGATCAGGATGATGTTCTTCTTGCGGGCCGCAGCGAGGCTGCGCGAGATCGCGGGATCGGCCGGGCCGGCAAAGCTCATATTGATGATGCGCGCGCCCTTCGCCGCCGACCAGTCGAGCCCTTTGAGGATGCTGAAGGTCGTGGCTTCCGCGCCGGAGCCGGCCGGATCGAAGGCGCGCACGGCAAGAATGCGGGCGCCAGGAGACGCGCCGGTGAGCCGCTCGCGTCCTGCGATCAGCGCGGCAATGCCGGTGCCGTGGTCATGCGGCGCAAACGGCGACTGCACTGTGTCGAGGCTGTCGGCCACCGAGCCGGCGAGCTCCGGATGATTTGCATCGATGCCGGAGTTGATCACGGCGACGAGCACATTGTCGCCCTTGGCGAGACTGTGCGCCTCGTCGAGCCGCATCTTGAGAACGGCATATTGCAGCGGGTCGATCTTGGCCTTGATCTCAAAGGACTGCACCTTGGCCGCCGCGCCGGCCGGCTGGTCGGGTGAAAGCGCGGCCGGCTCGGCCTTCGGCAGGTCCTGCGCCAGGGTGTAGCGGTAGTTCGGCTGCGCCGAGGCGATGCGCGTATCGCGCTTCCAGCGCGCGAACAACAGCCGCGACCGAACGGCGATCCGGAATCCGCCAGCGGTAAAACGTCGTGCCGGTGAGCGTGACGGTCTGCGATTCCAGCCGGGTGAGCCGGTGGCGCTGCTGTACGGAATTGAGGGTCGCGGCCGGCACGGTATTCGGCAGCTCGATCACCACCTCGTCGGGCACCATGCGGGTTTCGCCGGCGGCCGGAACGCCGCTGCCGCGCGCATTGCGCTGCGGCTGGTTGGGACGCTGCGCCCGCTGCGGCGCCGCCTCGGTGGCGCCGGCCGGCGGCTGCGAGAGAATAATGCCGGTGGCGACGCCGATGGCGAGACCCGTCGCCAGCCCGCCCCATCCGCCACCACCGCCGCCGCGGTGGCCATGTCCGCCACCGCCGCGCATCGGCGGCTGCTCCATTTTTTGCGCTGCAGCTTGATGCAGCGGCACAGCGAGAACGGCGGCCGCGAGCAGGAGGGAAAGGGCGTGCTTCTTCATGGAAGTATCCTCATTCCACCGTGGCGATCAGGTCGACGCGCTTGTCCTGCTGCAATTGGCGGGCGCGCTCGGCCAGTTGGTCTTTCGGCATCTTAGTCTCGGAAACCCGCAGCCGATAGAGACCGCCGGCGACCGGGCCGTTCACGATGGCGAGGTTATTGGCCTGCAGAAACGCAGTGATATCGGCGGAGGTCGTCTGCGACGCGAACCGCGCCATGACGAAAGTTCCCTCGACAGCCGCCGTGGCAGGAGCGGAAGCGGTTTGATAGCCGCCAGGAGCCGCGTCCTTGTTCAGCACCAGGCCCGCCAGCAGTCCGGCCTGCAGCATGATCGCAACCGCCGCGCCGGTCGCCGACCACGCCAGCGTGCGCGGTGACAGCGAGGCGAAGAACTCCGCCGCCCGTTGCGCAAGATTGAGCGAGACGCGCGGCCGGCGCGCCGGCTCGGCATCGATCTTCTTGAACAGCGCATCCATTGCGCGGGCCGACGGCGCGCCGAGGCTCTCATTGAGCCGGATCGCCTCGCCCAGCTCCTCGCGCACCAGCGCGTAACGCTTGCGCCAGCTCGGGATCGCGCGCCAGCGCGTCCTCGACACGGCGCGCTTCGCGCGGCGACAGCGTGCCCGCGGCATGCCAGGGCAGCAGTGTCTCGATGTCGTCCGGCTCGTTCGTCGTATTCATCTTCGTATTCATGGCCAACCTCGATCGACTCCACGGGCTTTAAGCACCTCGCCCAATTTCTTGCGCGCATAGAACATGCGCGTCTTCACCGTCGCCTCCGGGATGCCGACGATGGCGGCAACCTCTTCCACCGACTTCTCGTGATAGTAGACCAAGTCGATAATCTCCCGGTGCTCGGCCGAGAGCGCGTTCATGCAGTCACGCAGGACCGCGCCCTTGTCCTTCTTCGCCAGTGTCGCCTCGGGATCGTCGCTTTCGTCGACGATCGCCTCGGCGGTCTCCTCATCCAGTTCAACATCGGTCCGTTTGCGCACCGCCGACAGCGCCTTGAATCGCGCGATCGACAACAGCCAGGTCGAGACCGACGAGCGTCCCTCGAAGCGTCCGGCTTGCCGCCAGACGTCGAGGAACACCTCACTGATCAGGTCCTCCGCCGTCGCCTCGTTCTTCACGAAGCGCAGCACGAACCTGAAGACGCGCACATGGTGGCGGGCGAACAGAACCTGCATCGCCAGCCGGTCGCCGCCGGCAATCCGGCCGATCAGGACTTCGTCAGAAGTGGTCTGCATCGGCGAGCCGGCTCATCAATGGGTCGCAGCGGGCGGGGGTGAGGTTCAAAAGCACAGGCAAAAGAAATCCGGCCAAATCTACAGGATTTGAGGCGGTCTGGCCCCTTCCCTGCGGGGTCCAAATTTTCGTGCGGGAGCCGTGAACCTCCCGGCCAGGCGCTGCGACCCATGGATATCGGATGCGATTGGCGCATCCCCGACATCAGGAGACACCCATGTTCCGCAAGCTCGTTCTCGCCCTCGCCGCCTCCGCCACCCTCGGCGCCGCCGCGCTCGCTCCGACCTCCGCCTCCGCCTGGCATCATCATCACCGCCATGGCTGGGGCTGGGGCGCTGCCGCCTTCGGCGCCGGCCTTGCCACCTCAGCGATCATCTCCAGCGCCTATGCGGCCCCGAGCGGCTGCTGCGCTGGTGAAGCGCTGGGTCGACACCCCCTACGGCCCAAAGCTCCGCCGCTTCACGGTCTGCAACTAGCCTCCCTCCTCCCCCGGAGCAGTCCCGTAGGCCCCGGCTTTCCCAGGAAGCCGGGGCCTTCCTTTGTTAACCGGTCGCTAACCATAAACCCGGCAAGAATTGCCGAGCTGCAGCCCCTCTCCCGGGGCGGCACAGGATCGGCATGAGCGACATCACCGCCGCGCAAGAAACCAGCGGCATCAAGAAGTTTCCCGGCCTTGGCGAAATAGGCGCGCTGTTCAAGCGCGGCGACATCGCGCTCGCCGCCGGCGTGATGACGATCCTCGTCGTCCTGATCCTGCCGCTGCCGCCGCTGCTGCTCGACTTCGCGCTCGCCATCTCGATCATCTTATCGGTGCTGATCCTGATGACGGCGCTGTTCATTCATACGCCGCTCGAATTCTCCGCCTTTCCGACCGTGCTGCTGATCGCGACCATGCTGCGGCTGGCGCTCAATCTGGCGTCAACCCGCCTGATCCTCTCGCACGGTCACGAAGGCACCGCCGCCGCCGGCCACGTCATCGAGGCGTTCGGCAACTTCGTGATGAGCGGCAATTTCGTGATCGGCATCATCGTCTTCACGATCCTGGTGATCGTGAACTTCGTCGTCATCACCAAAGGTTCGGGCCGCATCGCCGAAGTCGCGGCGCGCTTTCATTTGGACGCCATGCCCGGCAAGCAGATGGCGATCGACGCCGACCTCTCCGCCGGCCTGATCGACGAGAAGGAGGCGCGCAGGCGCCGCCAGAAGCTCGAGGACGAAGGCGGCTTCTTCGGCGCGATGGACGGCGCCTCCAAATTCGTGCGTGGCGACGCGATCGCCGGACTGCTGGTCGTGTTCATCAACATCATCGGCGGCATGATCATCGGCATCGCCCAGCAAGGCATGTCGTTTGCCGACGCCGCCTCGACCTATACGCTGCTCACGGTCGGCGACGGCCTCGTCACCCAGGTTCCCGCGCTGATCGTCTCCACCGCCGCCGGCCTGCTGGTCGCAAAAGCGGGCGTCACCGGCGCGGCCGACAAGGCGCTGATCGGCCAGCTCTCCGGCTACCCGAAGGCGCTCGGCATGTCGGGCGCGGTGATGCTGCTGATCGCGCTTCTGCCCGGCGTTCCAATGCTGCCCTTCCTGGCGCTCGGCTCTGGCGCCGGCGCGCTGGCCTACATGTTCGACCGGCGGGAGAAGACCCGTGTCGCCGCCGAAGCGCAGACCGCCCGTGCCGAAACCGAGAAGACCGAAAGCGCGGAAGAGCCGATTTCCACGCGCGCTCAAGATCGACGACCTCAAGATCGAGCTCGGCTACAGCCTGCTGCCGCTGGTCAACGCGCCGGATGGCGGCGACCGCCTCACCGAGCAGATCAAGGCGCTGCGCCGCTCGCTCGCCGCCGAGATGGGCTTCGTCATGCCGGCGGTGCGCATCCTCGACAATGTGGCGCTCGATCCGAACGCCTACTGCATCAAGATCAAGGAAGTCGAAGCGGGCTCAGGCCGCATCTGGCCGGGCCAGTACATGGTCATGGACCCTGCGGGCGGCCAGGTGAACCTGCCGGGCACCCACACCACCGAGCCGACCTTCGGCCTGCCTGCCACCTGGATCGACGGCGCGCTCAAGGAAGACGCCACGCTCAAAGGCTACACCGTGGTCGATGCAGCGACGGTGCTCTCCACCCATCTGACCGAGCTGCTCAAGACCAACATGTCCGAGCTCCTGAGCTACGGCGAAGTGCAGAAGCTCATGAAGGAAGTGCCGAAGGAGCAGGCCGACCTGGTCAAGGACCTGGTGCCGAACCAGATCAACATCTCCGGCATCCAGCGCGTCCTGCAGACGCTGCTGTCCGAGCGCGTCTCGATCCGCGACCTTTCGACCATCCTGGAAGGCATCGCGGATGCCATACCGTTCTCGCGCAATCCGCAGCTCATCGCCGAGCACGTCCGCGCCCGGCTTTCGCGCCAGATCTGCGCCCAGTTCACCACCTCAAGCGGCTACCTGCCGCTGGTCGCGCTGTCGGCTCAATGGGAGCAGGCCTTCGCGGAATCGATCATCGGCCAGGGCGACGATCGCCAGCTGACGATGCAGCCCTCCAGGCTCTCAGAGTTCATCATGCTGGTGCGCGAGCGCTTCGAGGCGGCCGCCCGAGAGGGCGAGGCGCCGGTGCTGGTGACCTCGGCAGCGATTCGCCCGTTCGTGCGCGGCATCGTCGAGCGGTTCCGGGCGCAGACGCCGGTGATGTCGCAGGCCGAGATCCATCCCCGCGCCAGGCTCAAGACCGTAGGCAGCATCTAGATTTGCTGCCTCGCTAAGCGCTTCAAACCTCTCCAAAATTTAAGGTTCAAGGTTACGTGATGGCCCTCCCGGAACAAAGGAGGACTTCTTACGTTTTTTCGTATGAACCAATCACCCGCTCGTTCCGACCAAGAGGAAGGAACGGAGAGACCAATGAACAACTCGACGCTCTACACCGCTGATCGCGCGACCCACCTCAAGATCGTCGTCGTCGCCCTGATTGGCGCCACGCTGATCGCGGGCTTTGGCATCGCGGCACGCAATCTTAACCTCGGCACCGACATCCTGACGGCGCAGGCCCCGACCGTGCACAAGCCGGGCCCGACCGTCGTCTTCACCAGCCGGGACGGAAGCGCTATTCGTTGATCTGGAATTGAACCTCCCAGAACAGAGCAGAACGCCCGCCTCACCGGCGGGCGTTTTCTTTTGGGCTATGTGACTGAGCGCTCGGCGTCGGGACGGTACAGCGGGTCAATCACGATCGTGCCGATCGCGCGCGACACGCAGGCGCAGATTTTTTCATTCGCCTGCTTCTGGTGCTCGCTGAAGAACACGTCGCGATGGTCCACCGTGCCTTCGACGCCGACGATATTGATGGCGCAGACGCCACACTCGCCGCGCCGGCAGTCCGAGATCACGCCGATACCCGCGCTCTCCAGCGCGTCGAGCATGGACTGATTTTCCGGCACGACGATCTCACGGTTGAGCTGCGGCAGCCGCACGCGGAACGCTTCCGGCGCGTGGGTGCCGCTCGAGCCGAACGTCTCGAACCGCAGATCCGTCATCGGACGGCCGAGGCTCTTCCAGATGCGGCGCGCTTCATCGAGCATCCGCAGCGGGCCGCACACCATGACGAGCCCGCCGGGAGCGATCGATGACAACACCACACCGAGATCGAGCCGCTTGCCCGCAACGTAGGTGACAAGCCGGTCGCCGAGCACACTTCGCAGCTCATCCGCAAAAGCGAGCTCGTCCGCGTTGCGCGCACAATAATGAAGCCGCAGCCGCGCGCCTTGCCGCGCCAGCGCAAGGGCAGTGCCGTGGAGCGGCGTAATCCCGATCCCGCCGGCGATCAGCACGTATTCAGGACGCCTGTAATCGACCGGGAAATTCGTCTCAGGACTGGAGATGCGAAGCCGCGCGCCGGGCTTGAGCGACCACATATAGGCCGAACCGCCACGGCCTTCCGGATCGTGCTTGACCGCGATGCGGTAGCAGCCATCCGCGCCGGTGAGCGAATAAGACCGCGTGTCAGGCTTGCCCGACGCCTGCACCTCGACATTGATGTGCGCGCCGAGCGGATAGCCCGCGGGCACATGGCCATCCGGCACGATCTCGAACTCGCGGATGCTCGGGGTGAGATCGCGCACCGCCCGCAGCCGGGCATCGGTCCAGGTCTCGGCGTATCGCACGATCTACTCCGCGGCGTGCAGGGCCGGCGGCCGCTCGGCGTCCATCATCTTCTCGAGCACCCGGCGCGCCCACATCGCCCCGCCGTCAATGTTGAGGTTGTAGAACACGGCGTCCGGGTTTTCTTCCATCGCGATCTGCTGAGCGGTGAGCACCACCTGATCCTCAGCCACAATCGCCGCGTTCTTCTCGCGCGTCGCGGCCGTGAGCTCCGGATCGTCGAGATTGAAATTCCGCCGCACCACCCAGAAGAAGAAGCAGGTGCGCTCGGTCTCCGGGGTGATGAAATGGCAGACCCGCAAGTTGACGCCCTGCGAGCGATCGCCCTGCGGCGCGCCGCTGCCCGCCAGCGCCACGCCGACGTCGAGGCAGATCGCTGCCGGCGCCTCGTAGTTGATGTATTGCCAGCGATCGACCTTGCCGTCCGACTTGATCTTCTGGCCGAGCTGGAAGCGCCAGAACGGCGGCGGATCGATGTCGAGCATCCAGCGTTCGACCTGCGCGGTGCGGTCGCCGTGGCGCACCTCGAACGGTGCTTCGGCGACGGCGCGGTTACCGATCGAGGTCGCATGCACGAAGGTCTCGTGCGTCAGGTCCATCAAATTGTCCGCGACGAGACGGTAGTTGCAGGCGAGCGGAGTCATGCGGCCCTCGCCCGCCCAGGCCGGGTCGTCGACCCAATGCATGTCCGGGATCAGGGCCGGATCGGCCAGTGCCGGATCGCCCATGAACAGCCAGACGAACGAATAGCGCTCGACGATGGGAAAGCTGCGCACGCAGGCCGACGGATTGATGGTCTCCTGCGACGGCATGTGGGTGCAGCGCCCGGCCGCATTGAAGACGAGGCCGTGATAGCCGCACACGACCTGGTCGCCATCCAGCCTGCCCTTGGACAACGGCACCAGCCGGTGCCAGCAGGCGTCTTCCAGCGCGGCCACCTTTCCCTCGCTGGTGCGGTAGAGCACGACCTTCTTGCCGCAGATCGTGCGCGGGAACAGCGCATGCTCGATGTCGCGGCTCCAGGCGGCGACATACCAGGCGTTGAGCGGAAACGAGCGGGTCTTGTCCATGCGTTTAGAATCGCAGCGAACAAGCGGCCTGACAAGCAGGACGCAGCAGACCCTTATTCCATCGCTGCAGGGCGCTTGTTAGTCGAGCAGCAGAGCCGGCAGCCAGAGCGATAGCGCCGGAATGTAGGTGACCAGGATCAGCACGATCAGCATCGGGATGTAGAAGATCATGATGCTCTTCGACACGGCCTCCATCGTTACCTTGCCGATCGCGCATCCGACCACCAGCGTCGGCCCGACCGGCGGCGTCAGCAGTCCGATGCCGAGATTGAGGATCATGATCATGCCGAAATGCACCGGATCGATGCCGAACATCTTGACGACCGGCAGGAAGATTGGCGTGCAGATCAGGAGCATCGGCGCGAGATCCATGAAGGTCCCGAGCACCAGCAGCAGGATGTTGATCAGCAGCAGGAAGGTGTACTTGTCGCTGGAGACCGCGACGAAGAATGCCGTGATCTTCGCCGGGATTTGCATGATCGCCATCATGTAGCCGAAGGCGATCGAGAACCCGATCATGATCATGACCATGCCGACGGTGCGCACGACGCGCCCCACCAGCTGCGGCAGTTCGCGCCATTTGTAGTCGCGATAGATGAACATCGTGACCAGGAACGAGTAGATGCACGCGACCGCGGCGGATTCCGTCGGTGTGAAGATGCCGGACAGGATGCCGCCGATGATGATGACGATGGTGACAAGGCCCCAGACCGCTTCGCCGGCAATCTTGAGCGCCCGCCCAAGCGGGATGACCTCGCCCTTCGGGAAATTGTCGCGCCGCGCGATGTAGAAGCACAGCAGCATCAGCGACAGGCCGAGCATCAGGCCGGGAATGATGCCCGCGATGAACAGATGCGCGACCGAAATGGTGCCGCCGGCGGCGAGCGAATAGATCACCGCATTATGCGACGGCGGAATCAGCAGCGGCTGCAGCGAGCCGGCGATCGTGACGTTCACCGCGAACAGGCGCGGATAGCCGGCCTTGATCATCTGCGGGATCATCACCGAGCCGATCGCGGCGGTGTCGGCGACCGACGAGCCGGAGATGCAGCCGAACATGGTCGAAGCGAGAATGTTGACCAGCGACAGGCCGCCCCGGATGAAGCCGACGAACACCTTGGCAAGATTGACGAGGCGGGTCGCCATGCCGCCTTCCGCCATGATGCCGCCGGCCAGGATGAAGAACGGAATCGCGAGCAGCGCGAAATCGTCCATGCCGTCCGACGTCTTGAGCATCACGGCTTCGAGCGGCAGATCGATCCATAGCGCAGCGAAAATGGCGGCAAGGCCGAGCGCGTAGGCGACCGGCATTCCGAGCAGGCAGAGGACGCAAAAGCCGCCGATCAGAACGAACATGTCCATGGCGGCTTACTCGGTCGATATCTGTGAAATGGCGTCATCGTCAGGCTCCTCGAACAAATTCGAGGTCCACAGCCGCTCGATGACGAACAGCGCCGTGATCGCGCCGCCGATCGGGACCGGCAGATAGGATGCGCCGACCGAGTACCAGGGGAAGTCCGAAATCGTCTGATGCCAGGTGAGCAAGACGAGCTTGATGCCCCACCAGAAGATAAAGAGGTTGGTGGCCATCATGCCGGCTTCGATCAGCCAGCCGATCGCGGTCTTGGCCTTCCCTGCCAACATCATCGGGATCACGGCGACGCCGATATGAAGGTTCTCGCGATAAACCAGCGATGCCGACAGGAACGAGAACCAGATCATCAGCAGCACCGCCATCGGCTCCGGCCACGACGAGGCGCTGTTGAGCACGTAGCGGGTGAACACGCCGTACGGGATCATCAGCGTGATGGCGACCAGGCAGAACCCGGCCACCACCATGCAGAAGCGCTGCAGGACGTCCATCAGCCGGATGTATTGAGCCTTCATTCCCAGTCCCCAAAAGACAAAGCCGGCGCGATCCTTTGAAAGACCGGCCGGCTTTGCGTCACCTGCTTTGTCTTACTTCACGGCCTGGATGCGCTCGATCATCGGCTGCAGCGCCTTGGCGTGCTTTTCATAGACCGACTTCTTGACGACGTCCGCCATCGCCGCGTTGTCGACCTTGATGATCTCGACGCCGTTCGACTTCATGTCGGCGATCGACTTCGCCTCGAACTCGTCCCAGAGCTTCCATTGCTCGGTCTGGGCGGCCTTCGCCTCTTTCATGATGAGGTCCTGATCTTCCTTCGACAGGGTCTGCCAGGTGCGCTTCGAGAACACCAGGATTTCCGGGATGATCAGGTGCTGCGTCATCGAGTAGTACTTGGCGTAGCGGTAGTGCTGGCCCGATGAGTAGCTCGGCTCGTTGTTCTCCGCGCCGTCGACCACGCCGGTCTGCAACGCGTTGATGAGCTGGTCGTAGCCCATGGCGACGCCGTTGCCGCCCATCGCGTTCATGGTGTCGACGAAGATCGGATTGCCCATCATGCGGATCTTCTGACCCTTGAGGTCGTCCATGCCGCGCACCGGCTTCTTGCTGTAGACGTTGCGCGTTCCGCCGGTCATCCAGGCGATGCCGATCAGGTTGGAGGTCGGATGTTCGGACAGCTTCTTGAGCATCTCGTCGCCGATCGGGCCGGTGATGACCTTGGTCATGTGCGCGGGGTCACGGAACACGAACGGCAGATTGAAGGCGTTGAGCTCCGGCACCAGCGGACCCATCGGGCCGAGGCTGATGCGCGCGATCTGCAGTGCGCCGACCTGCGCCTGCTCGATCATTTCCTTTTCGCCGCCGAGCTGCATCGACGGATACATCTGGATGCTGACGCGCCCGTTGGTCGCCTTCTCGAGGCGCTGGCCCATGCGCACCACCGCTTCGACGGTCGGATAGCCGAGCGGATGCACGTCGGTCGCCTTGAGCACGATTTTTTGCTGCGCGAGCGCCGCGCCGGTTGAAAACGCCGCGGCCATCAAGCCGGCCGCCGCGATTGCGAACATTCTTTTCATGCTGCTCCTCCCAATTTGTTTTTCCCGTATCGCGAAAAGCGATCCGAATTGCTTGCACTCACCTTGCTTGCTAGTCGTCATGTCATATGATGACTGGCCCATCGGGGCGGTCAAGTGGATGAAAGAATGAGCTTGGCGAAAAATCTCTCTTTGTTGAAGCCGATTGACGCGCCGCGCGGCCTGACCGCCGAGCTGGTGGCGCGCCTGACCTCCGACATCACCAGCGGCAAACTGCCGCCGGGCTCGCGGCTCCCGACCGAGCAGGAAATGATCGCTGCGACGGGCGTAAGCCGCACCGTCATCCGCGAGGCGGTGGCCGCATTACGGGCAGATAAACTCGTCATCACCCGCCAGGGCGTCGGCGCCTTTGTGGCCGAGCAGGTCCGGCGGCCGTTCCGGCTCGAGTTCGATGAGAATTCGTCGCTCCAGGACGTTCTCAATATATTGGAACTGCGCACCGGCATCGAAATCGAGGCGGCCGGCCTCGCCGCCGAGCGCGCCTCCGCCGCGCAGGTCAGGAAGATCGGCGAGCGCTTCGCCGAGATCGAAGCGGCGATCGCGCGCGGCGAGACCGCGGTCGACGAGGACTTCGCGTTCCACTGCGAGATCGCCGACGCCACCGGCAATCCGCAGTTCAAGCGGTTCCTCGAATATCTCGGCCGCTTCGTCATCCCGCGAAAGACGGTGTGGGGCTCCAACCCGCCGCTGCTTGAGCAAGAGCCGGCTCGCCACCTTCCAGCGTGAGCACCGCGAGATCCTCGACGCGATCCGCGCCCGCTCGGTCAAGCGCGCCCGCGGCGCGATGCAGAGCCACCTCGCCAATAGCCGCCGGCGCTACCAGAAGCTCGCCTCGGCCGAGGGCAAATAGTGCAACACATTCTCGTCACCGGCGCGGCAGGCGGCATCGGCACGCGCCTGCGCAAATTGCTCAAGGGCGTCTATCCGCGCATCCGCTGGAGCGACATCAAGCGGCCGGACGACCTCGGCAGCGATGAAGAATTCGTCCAGGCCGACATTTCCGATTACGCCGCGGTCGAGAAGCTCACCAAGGGCATCGACGGCATCGTCCATCTCGGCGGCCATTCGATCGAAGGGCCGTGGGAGACGATCCTCTCCGCCAATATCATCGGCTGCCGCAACATGTTCGAAGCAGCGTACCGCAACGGCGCCAAGCGCGTCGTGTTCGCATCATCGAACCACGCAGTCGGCTTCTATCCGCGCGACAAGAAGATCGGCGTCGACGTCACGGTGCGGCCGGACTCCCGCTATGGCGTGAGCAAGGCGTTCGGCGAGGCGATCGGTGCGCTCTACGCCGACAAGCACGGCCTGCGCGTCACTTGTCTGCGCATCGGCAATTTCGGCGACGCGCCGCTCGACAAACGCCGGCTTTCGATCTGGCTCAAGCCAGAAGACCTGGTGCAGCTCATCCGCATCGGCCTCGAACATCCCGACATCAAGTTCGAGATTTTCTACGGCGCGTCCGACAATGCCGCAGCGTGGTGGGACAATTCCAACGCCCGCAGGTTCGGCTACAAGCCGGCCGGCAAGGCCGAGGATTTCCGCGCGCAGGCGATGGAAGCGCAGAAGGCCTTGCCGCCCGATCCGGTCGGCGAGCGCTACCAGGGCGGCCCGTTCTGCTCGGACGAATACGACGCCGACAAACGCGGCTGAGCCGCCCTACTTCGCCGCCGCCTCCTTCAGGATCGGCCCGAGCCGCGCGATCTCGCTCGCCACCAGCGCTTCGAGCGCCTTCGGCCCGCGCCGCGCCGGCTCCGGTGTCGACGCGCCGAGCTCTGCCAGCCGCTTCTGCACGGCCTCTTCGCTCAGCCCCTTGTTCATCGCCTCGGCGAGCTTGTCGATCACCGCCTTCGGCGTGCCCTTGGGCGCGAACATTGCGTAGAACGGCGCGCAGTCGAACGCCGGCACGCCCTGCTCGTATGAGGTCGGCACGTCCGGCACCAGCGCGCTGCGCGCCTTGGCCGCGACGGCAATCGCCTTGACGTTGCCGGCGCGGATCTGCCCGACCGGGCCGAGCACCGGATCGCAGCCATAGTCGATCTGCCCGGCAACGATCGCGTTCATCATCGGCGCCGTGCCGGTGAACGGCACCATGGTCGGCTTGATGCCGATCGCGGCATTGAGCAGCAGGCAGCCGACGTAGGACACCGAGCCGACGCCGGCATGGCCCATGTTGATCTTGCTTTCATTCGCCTTGGCGTAGGCGATGAATTCCTTGAGGTTGCTGGCCGGGAAATCCTTCCGCACCACCAGCACTTCCGGATATTCCGCGGTGAGGCTGATCGGCTCGAAATCCTTCTGCGGATCGTAGCCGAGGTTCGGATAGAACATCGGCGCCGCAGCGTTGGTGCCCATGTGCCCCGACAACAATGTGTAGCCGTCGGGCGTGGCGCGCGCCGCACGCTGCGCGCCGATCGTGCCGCCAGCGCCCGCCACATTCTCGACCACGGCATTGCCGCCGAGATGGCGCGTGAGAATGTCGGCGACGATGCGCCCGGTGATGTCGGCCGGCCCGCCGGCGGCGAACGGCACGATCACGGTGATCGTCCGGTTCGGGAAATCCTGCGCAAAAGCTTGAACCTGCGTACCGCTCAGCGCGGCAAGCGATATCACTGCCGCTGCAATCCACCGCATCATCGTCTCCTCCCCATTTTTCGTTCGTTGGACGCGATTTGAGCGGATCAGGCTGCCGGCGGCAAACGGAAAAACCTGCGTCTGCCGGGTGACCGCTGGCGTAGCACTGGTGCGACCCCTACAGTCGCCTCCCTTAACCTTGGGATGGGGCGTTCACATGAAATCCGTCGGAATTCGCGGCAGCGTCATTGCTGCCGTGGCGACTATTTTTGTTCTGGGCGTCGGCATCGGCTCGGCGGTGAAAGCGCAGGAAACAGCACTCAGCGCCGCCCCAGAGTTGGCGGCGAAAGGTGTCTGGAATCCGAGCACCACCTACGTCATCGACGATCTCGTCACGTCGCGCGGCTCGACCTGGCGCTCGAAGCGCAACAACAACATCGGCAAGGTACCGGGCCAAAACCCGCCCTCGACCGCGGCCTTCTGGGAATTGTTTGCCCGCGGCTTCAATCCAACCGGCGCATGGCTGAACAGCGCTACATACCAACCCGACGATCTTGTCACCCATCAGGGCCAGACCTGGCGCGCCAAGCGGACCGTTGCAGCGAGCGTCGTGGTGCCCGCGGCAGGCGCCAACTGGGAATTGCTCGTCACCAAGGGTGCGGCCGGTGCGACAGGCGCGCAAGGCCCGGCCGGACCCAACACCGGCATCGGCGCAGGCTCGCAGAGCGTGCCGTCGATCAGCTTCAGCGGCAGCACCAACACCGGCATTTTCTCGCCCGAACCCGGCAAGATCGCCATGGTCCAGAACGGCAACTTCTTCATGCACAGCAGCAACGCCTCCGGCACTGCGCTTGGCCACGGCGCGCTCAACAACGGAGCCGGCGTGCAGAACACCGCAATGGGCGCCGCCGTACTCAGTTCCAACACGACCGGCCAGCAAAATACCGCGGTTGGTGCCTCAGCGCTCAGCAACAACACCGACGGCAATTTCAACACTGCAGTCGGCTCGCAGGCGCTCCTCTTCAACACTGGCAGCGCGAATACCGCCATCGGCGCTTCTGCGCTCACCGCCAACACGAGCGGCCAACAAAATACCGCGATCGGCTCCCAGTCGCTCAGCGGCAACGCGACCGGCAACGAGAACATCGCGCTTGGCTACGCCACGATCGCCTCAAACATCACCGGCAGCAATAATGTCGCGGTCGGAAATGAGGTGCTGAATGCCAACACGACCGGGAATTCGAATGTCGCGATTGGCCACCAGGCGTTAACCGTCAACCAGACCGGCGAGAGTAACGTTGCGGTCGGCTTTCAGGCGCTGCAAAACAGCGCCACAAGCCAAAGCACTGCAATTGGCTTTCAGGCGCTGCAGCAACAAACGACCGGCCAGCTCAACACAGCGGTTGGCTCCCTGGCGCTCAGTCTGAATACCTCCGGTCAATTCAATGTGGCCATCGGTCAGTCAACGTTGTTCTTTAACACCACCGGCAGCAACAACGTCGCTGTTGGATCTTCAGCTGGTGGTAATGCCTCGGCGTCGAACAACAGCATCTTCATCGGCAATACCGGACAGACGGGGAACTCAGCAACGATCAAGATCGGCACCGAAGGCACGCAGGACTCGGCCTATATCGCCGGCATCGCGGGCGCTACCGTCACCGGAGCGGGGACCACAGCGGTGAACATCAATACGACCACAGGCCAGCTCGGTATTACGCCGTCGTCGCTTCGTTACAAATACGACATCGAGGGCATGGCCGATGTATCGGCGATGCTTGCCAAGCTGCGGCCGGTCACGTTCCGGTACAAAGAGGCTGACGCCAACGGCGCACATCCGCTGCAATACGGCCTGATTGCCGAAGAGGTCGCGGAGGTCTTCCCGTATCTCGCGGTGTTCAAGGACGGGCGGCCAGAGACTGTGCAGTATCACGCGCTGCCCTCGTTCCTGCTCGCCGGTTACCAAGCGCAGCAGAAGACGATCGCGGCGCAGGAACAGAAGATCGAGGCGTTGGAGGACCGGCTGCGGCGGCTCGAAGCGCTGCTGCCGCAGACCAAGGCTGCGGCGCTGCAATAGCCCCAAAACGAAAACGGCGCCCCTGATGGGCGCCGTCCCCTTCCCCCATAAGACAGCGTGCTGTTACGCGCGCGCGGCCTGGAAGCTGCGCATGGCGCCGATGCGGTCGAGCTCGGTCTGCTCGCGCGCGTTGGCTTCCGCCTTTTCGCGGGCCTGGTCGCGCTCGTCGAGCATCTCGACCTTCTTCAATTCCTCGAAGGCCTCGCCGAGCATGGCCTGGGCATCGTCGAGCTGGGCCTTGAGCTCGCCCGCCGAGCGCCGCAGGTTCTCGCGGCGATTGATCGCGGCCTTGGCATAGGTCGGATAGGCGAAATGCGATGGATCGTGGATGCCGGCGCGGTCCTGCTCGGTCTTGATCTCGCGGTCGAGATCGCCGGCCATGCGGTCGAAATCGGCGATCATCGCCTCGATCTGGGCGACCTTGCGCCGCTTCTCGTCGACCTGAAATTTCTTCAGGCGGATGAGGGTCTCGCGTGACTTCATCGACACAATACTCCCCGAAGCCAAGTCGAGGTCGGACGTTTCCGACTGCGACCACTTCTGATGCCGAACCGGACTGCCCGGTGTCGGCCATTCACGAGGCGCGCGCGGCCATACACGCCGCACGCGTGTTCAGGGCGAGATCGTGGCGCAATAACGTTAGTTTTCGGTTTACCGGAGCGGTGAGACGTTCAGCATATGGGGATAATGCGGCGTCCCGCATGACGCCTAGCCCGCTAGGCCGCCTGCCCCGTCAGGATCTGCTCCAGCCGCGCATAGCCGTCCGCCATACTCGTTGATTTTCCTTAAGCTGGCCGAGAAACTCCTCCAGCGGCTTGTGAAGCGCGATCGCCTCGTCCACCTCGGCGCTCGAGCCCGGCCGGTAGGCGCCGAGCCGGATCAGCTCCTCCATGTCGGCGTAAGCCGCCATCACCGCCTTGGCCTTGGTGATCGCCGGGAGGTAGGCCGGATCGGCCGCGCGCGGCATGGTGCGCGAGATGGACTTGAGCACGTTGATGGCCGGGTAGCGGCCGCGCTCGGCAATGGCGCGCTCCATCACGATGTGACCGTCGAGGATGCCGCGCACCGCGTCCGCCACCGGCTCGTTATGGTCGTCGCCGTCCACCAGCACAGAGAAGATGCCGGTAATCGTTCCCTGCTCGGTACCGGGCCCTGCCCGCTCCAGCAGACGGGGCAATTCGGTGAACACCGTCGGGGTGTATCCCTTGGCGGTCGGCGGCTCGCCGGCGGACAGGCCGATTTCGCGCTGCGCCATCGCAAATCGCGTGACGGAGTCCATCAGGACCAGAACGTCCTTCTGCGCGTCGCGAAAATATTCTGCGATTGCCATCGTCAGATACGCGGCCTGGCGGCGCATCAATGCCGGCTCGTCCGAGGTCGTGACTACCACCACCGAGCGCGCGAGGCCGGCGGGGCCGAGGTCGTCCTGCAAGAACTCCTGCACCTCACGGCCGCGCTCGCCGACCAGCCCGATGACGGACACATCGGCGCTGACGTTGCGGGCCATCATGGAGAGCAAGACCGACTTGCCGACGCCGGAGCCTGAGAAGATGCCCATGCGCTGGCCGCGGCAGACCGTGGTGAAGGTGTTGAGCGCGCGCACGCCAAGATCGAGCGGTTCGCCGACGCGGCGGCGCGCATGCGCCGGCGGCGGCGAGGCCCGGAACGAATATGGCGCGGGCCCGAGCGGCAATGGCCCGAGCCCGTCGATCGGCTCGCCCATGGCGTTGACGACCCGGCCGAGCCAGCCGTCGCTCGGACGGACCGCTCCGGCGGCGGTCGAGACCACGGCGCGGCAGCCGCGGCGGACGCCATCGAGCGCGGCGAACGGCATGGCCAGCGCATTGCTGCCGGCGAAGCCGACCACTTCGCACGGCACCCGCGCGAGCGCCGTTTCGATGGTCAGCCGCGAGCCGACCGACATGGCGTGGATCGGCCCGGCGATCTCGACCATCAGGCCGCGTACGCCGACCACGCGGCCGTACATTTCGACGCCGTCGAGATCGTTGATCTGCTCGGCCAGGGCTTTCATGACGGAGCGCGGCCAGGAAAAGTGGACGCCGGTTTTCCGTTCGGCCGCGCGACCGACCGCAATGAGGCCATTGCCGGGGCTAATGCGCGTTCACGCCCGCTTAGGCTTACCGAACAAACCGTTGCATTAACCTGATGTTTACCCGCGTCGTTAATCATTGCGTCACCGTTGATGGGACTGGGACACTTTGAGTTCGACGCAGAACGCTGAGACCGGAGTCCCGGGAGTCGGTTAGGCCCGGCTCTTAACGTGGAGCATGAAGCCGCACGTGACGAAAAAATCACTCTCGGACAAGTCTTTACGACGATTCGGCCTGGATAGGCCACGTCGTGCTTGCACGCGAGAATCAGATTTTGTTAACCATGTCGGAATAGTGTCGAATCGTTCTGTCCCGAAGCGTTTTTCGACTTTTGCCGCCATTGCGGCGCTGACCTAAGCCCGGATGCGGCGAAAAGGGGACCGGCATGCGCGTTTTGCTGATTGAAGATGACAGCGCGACGGCACAATCCATCGAGCTGATGCTCAAATCCGAAGCGTTTAACGTCTACACCACCGATCTCGGTGAGGAAGGCGTCGACCTCGGTAAACTCTACGATTACGACATTATCCTGCTCGACCTGAACCTGCCGGACATGTCCGGCTTCGAGGTTCTGCGGTCGCTGCGGGTTTCCAAGGTCAAAACCCCGATCCTGATCCTGTCCGGCCTGGCCGGCATCGAGGACAAGGTTCGCGGGCTTGGCTTCGGCGCCGACGACTACATGACCAAGCCGTTCCACAAGGACGAGCTGATCGCCCGCATCCACGCGATCGTGCGGCGCTCCAAGGGTCATGCCCAGTCGGTCATCAACACCGGCGATCTCGTCGTCAATCTCGACACCAAGACGGTCGAGGTCGGCGGCCAGCGCGTGCACCTCACGGGCAAAGAATACCAGATGCTCGAGCTGCTCTCGCTGCGCAAAGGCACCACGCTCACCAAGGAGATGTTCCTCAATCATCTCTACGGCGGCATGGACGAGCCCGAGCTCAAGATCATCGACGTCTTCATCTGCAAGCTGCGCAAGAAGCTTGCGAATGCCTCGAGCGGCAAAAACTACATCGAGACGGTGTGGGGCCGCGGCTATGTGCTGCGCGAGCCGACCGAGGACGAGGCAAGGATCCCGGCCTGATCGCCGAGACCAGGACGCGCGTGATCCCGAAAAGTGGGAACCGGTTTTCGGATTAGATCACGCGCAAACGAATAAGTTTCCGGAAGGGCGTCGAGCGATCGACGCCCTTTTTTCTTTCCCGCGTAACGTCTGCGTCATCTGAGAGCCCCTGGCTCTCACCTCCAAACGACTTAGCCCCGCCTTCCGGCGGGGCTTTTTTTCGGCAGTCCCGGCACTGTGCATCATTTCTTGTACCGGAACACATTCTTGACCCCCTCGTTGCGCGTGGGGCCGACGACCGGCACCGGCTCACCGCCACAGGAGGACGTCGCATCGGCAACGATATGGCCGGTACGGTTGTCGAACTGGAATTGCCGGCACATCTGGCCGCGAGGAAGCTGGACGGAGCCAACATGGGCATCCATGAGTTTGGCCGGCGCAGATTGAGTGCTGGGAAAGTGGGCTCGAGCAGACACCGTGGCGTGGTACATCGCCGTGCCAAATCCAGCGAGCAGAGCACAGCTAAACGCCACGCTGACCTTGAGATGCAGCGCTTGCGCCTCGGCGCGAGCGGCGGCTGCGGCGCGGCGACGCCGTACGAACTTTTCGACGCTGATGAGCGCGTTACGTGCCGTGCCCACCGGTCCATTGGTCGGCGCATAGGCCATACCCGCAGTGTGGAACTCGCACGTTACACTGACGTCACTTGCACCACGAAAAATACAATCGAAATATCGACAAATTCGATTTGCGCCGCGCCAAGGGCCCGCGCGGCCACCGATGGTTCACGGATGACTAAATTTCCCGGCAGGGTTTTTTGCTAATCTTCAGTGACGCAAGTCGAAGCACTGCCGCCAACGGCAGCACTTTTCATCGGATCTACTGCTGCTGTTTCTTGAACGCGTTGGAGATGCCTTGGAAGCGGGCGGCACCGTCGGCCTTCTCCCCGCTCGGCGTGCGCCGGGGCGGCGGCGCCGGCTCGCATACGGCCTCGCGCTCGCCGACGAAGCCGCCGTCCTTGTTGTCGAACGAATAGGCCGTGCACATGTCGCCCTTCAGCGGCACCTTCACGTCGGCGTAGCGGCTTGCTGCGCGCCGTTCGTTGCTCACCCGCAATTCGGCCGCCGCCTCTTGCTCGGCCTGCGAGCTCCAGGAGCGCTGGCTGACAATCGTGCCGTATCCGACGCTGACAGCGAACAGCAAAAGGACAATGCCGAGAATCAGCGTCCGGCGCCGCGCGACGCGGCCCGGCGCGATCCAAGTGGTGATAGGCGCTCTCATGCCCCTAATTCTGCTCGCCGCAGGTTAAAAGCCGGTACCCGCGCCGGGGCTACCCAGAACCGCGGGCGTTAACCCGGCCTTTACCGCAACTTTCACGGGAAATGCTGGTCTTTACGGGCGGAAGCAGCGTCTTTTTGACCCCCACGTGAGTGCGAACTCACTGGAAACCGCCAAACTCCTGCACGACTGCGTGAAGGCAGCGCGAGGCCAAGCAAACCGGCGCCATTTAGCCCGCTTTGTAACGGTTCCCGTGACTAAATACAGGAACGAACAAAAAACCGCGGCGTTTGCCTCGCACACGCGGCTGCGGAGACGGACAATGACTACCCGGCAAACAGATGCGGCGATAACGCCCGCAAAAAATACCACCTTGAAACTCATCTCGGTCAGCGCCGTAGCGCTGCTGATCGGCATTGGCGCGGCCGCCGCGCAAGGCGGCTCGGCGCGCCAGACCGAGCACGGCATCGAGAAAAAGAAGAACTCCGAGCTGCTGACGCCAATTCGTCCGCTGCCGCGCAAAGTCGGCGAGACAAGCTGGCCGGAAGCGAAACCCGAAGCGCAGCGCGAAGCGAACGATCGCAAGGCCGCGCCTCCGCGCGAGACCACCGGGCAGTCGATGTCGGCCCAGTCCAACAAGACGGACCAACCGAACAACGCCACGACGAACACCGCACCACAGCCCGCGCAGACTAATCAGGCAACCAATCAGCCGCAGCCGGCGCAAAATGCGCAGCCGCAGCCTGCACAGAATAACGCCGCACAGGCGCCGCAGCCTTCGCAAAACACCGCGCAGGCGCCAACGCCTAGTAACGCGCAGCCCAATCAGCAGAACGCGCAGCAGCCTGCACAGCAGAACAACACGCAGCCCGATCATGCCAGCATCCGGCTCGGCACCGATGCGAGCGGCAAGGTCGCGATCAACGAGGACCAGGAACAGCAACTCGCCGAGAGCCTGACGCCGCTCGAGGCCGGCCGAGGTGAATGTCGGCGTGCAGATCGGCAATACGACGCCGGAAGGCGTTCGCCTCGCCGCGGTCTCTGCCGACATCGTTCAGGTGCTGCCGCAGTTCCGCGGCTATTCGTATTTCGCCACATCCGATCAGGTGTACATCGTCGATCCGGCGGCGAACCGCGTCGTCGCGATGGTGCCGGTCAAGCTGACCGCGACGGTGAAACGGGACGCGCCGTCGCGAACCACGGTCAGCAGCGCGCCCGCTCAGCCGACTGCCCAGCCCGAGCCCAATCCGGCGCCGGCGCACACTGCAACGGTGACGACGACTTCACCGGACCCGCGCGGAACGCGCAGCAGCACCCGCCGCGGCGGAGAGCTGGCCGGCATCGAAGCGGCGATCGAGCGCGAAGTGCAGCGCAGAGGCCTGCGGAGCGAGACCGTGGTGATCCAGGAAGCGCCAGTCGTCCAGCGCGTGCCGACGCGACGCTGGCGGTTCGGCGGCGACGTTCAGTAAGGCTTTTAGCTGGCCGCGGCTGCCTGCGGGCGTGCCGGACTGGCCGCCTTATGCTCAGTCACGTAGACGCCGCGGTGATTACTCAACGGACGGAAGGCGTCCGACAGCCCAACCACGGTCTCGGCGGCGCCGAGCAGCAAATAGCCGTCGCTTGCGACCGACCGGGCCAGCCGGTTGAGCACCGAGGTTTTCATGGCCGGTTCGAAATAGATCAGCACGTTGCGGCAGAACACCACATCGAACAGGCCGAAGCTCGAGAAGTCGTGCAAGAGGTTGGAGTGGCGGAACGTGACCATGTCGCGGATTTCCGGCGCGATCTGCCACTGCTCGCCGACCTTGGTGAAATACTTGACCAGCATCTGAATCGGCAGGCCGCGCTGCACCTCGAACTGGCTGTACAGGCCAGCCTTGGCCCTCTCGAGCGCGTCCGATGAGAGGTCGGTGGAGAAAATCTCGACCCGCCAGCCGGACAGCTTTACCGACATTTCCTTGAGCGCCATGGCGAGCGAATAAGGCTCCTGCCCCGTCGCCGCAGCGGCGCACCAGATGCGGATGAACTTGGTGCGCCTGCGGGCCTCGAGCAGCGCCGGCATCACGACGTCGCGGAAATTGTCGAACGGCAGCTTGTCGCGGAAAAACAGCGACTCGTTGGTGGTCATCCCCTCGACAACGGTGTTGAAGAGCGGTGAGGAAGGCGCGGCGCGCAGCGCGGCGATCAAGCCGGTGAGATCACCGAAGCCGCCCTTGCGCACGACCGGCAGCAGCCGGCTTTCCAGCAAGTATTGCTTGTCCGGGACCGAGCACGAGGCCGGAGCGCTCTTTGAGCACCTTGCGGATGAAATCGTAGTCCTGCGGGGTCATGGCTTCTGCCCCGCGAACAGTCTGGTGATGGTGCCGGCAATCTGGTCGAGCGGCAGGATCGCCGAGGCCAATCCCGCCTGCGCGACCTGGCCGGGCATGCCCCAGACGACACTGGTCGCCTCATCCTGCGCGATCACGGCGCCGCCGGTCGCGACGATGCTCTTTGAGCCTTGCAGGCCGTCGGCGCCCATGCCGGTGAGGACGAGGCCGAGCACGCATTGGCCCCACAGCGAGGCGGCCGAGGCAAACATCGGATCGACCGCCGGCTTGCAGAAATTGACCGGCGGATCGTCGGTGACCTGAGTGACCGCGATGCCGTCGCGGCGGGCTACCGTCATGTGCTTGCCGCCCGGCGCGAGATAGATGTTGCCGGAATTGATCTCGTGGCCGTCCACTGCCTCGCGGGCCGGCTTGCCCGAGACGCGGGCGATGTGCTCGGCCAGGATGGTCGTGAAGGTCGGCGGCATGTGCTGGGTGATCAGCACCGGGAAATCATCCATCACGCCGCGCAATTCTTTCATGAGCCCGGTCAGCGCTTGCGGGCCGCCGGTCGAGGCGCCGATCACGAGCACTCGCGGCACCACCCCCGGGAAGGCGCGCAATCTCTGAATCGGCTGCTGCGGCACAAGCGGCGGCGACCTGCCGATTTTTGGCAGCGCCCTTTGCTCTCCCGGCTTGGCAAGCGGCAGATCCGGAGCCGGGCGCTTGCGCCGGTTCGCCAGCACTCTGATTTTCTCAATCAGCTCGCGGCGGAAGGAAGAGGTCGGATCAATCGCGACAGTGGTCTGCGGCTTCGGGATGTAGTCGGTGGCGCCGAGCGAGAGCGCCTTCAAGCTGATCTCGGCGTTCCGGCGCGTCAGCGTCGACGCCATGATGATCGTCAGGTCGCGCTTCTTTTGCAGCAGCAGCGGCAGCGCGGCGAGCCCGTCGAGTTCCGGCATATCGACGTCGAGCACCACGACATCCGGGTCGGCGTGAGCCAGCCGTTCGAGCGCCTCGCGGCCGGTGCGGACGGTCGCGACGACCTGCAGGTCCGGCTCGGCCTCGACCCAGCGCGCGAACAAGCCGCGCACCACCACGGCGTCGTCGGCGATCATTACGCGGATGCGGCGGCTGCCGACGGCAGCGGAGCTGCCTGTTTTGAGGAGGAGGTTCATAGCGCTGGCTGCCGCAATCGCGGCAGCGCGACCTTAAATGAGCCCGACCTCCTGAAACTTGGCTTCGACGATATCCTTGTCGAAGGGCTTCATGATGTACTCATTTGCCCCCGCATGGAGCGCGCGGGCAATGTGCGCCACGTCGTTCTCCGTCGTGCAGAACACCACTTTGGGCGTATCGCCGCCCGGAAGCCGCCGCAGCGAGCGCAGGAATTCGTAACCATCCATCTTCGGCATGTTCCAGTCGAGCAGGATCGCTTCCGGCAATTGCTTGCGGCAAGCCTCCAGCGCCTGTTCTCCGTCCTCGGCTTCAACGATCTGGAATGACATTCCCTCGAGAATGCGTCGTGCCACCTTACGGATGACGCTGGAGTCGTCCACGACCAAACAGGTTTTCATTTTTATTCCTCACTCTCTAAGCCGCGGATCTGGCCGCTACTGTGTTCGACTATTCCCAAACATTCACGCCGCGATGGCCCGCTCGGCGATCGAAAGCACGCGGTCGACATCGATCAGAACCAGCAATTGATGCTCAAGCCGGAAAATGCCCGCCGATACCTGCGCGAGCCGCGGATCGAGATTGACCGGGTTAGCCTCGCGAGCGGCATCATCGAGGGTCAGCACTTCGCCGACGCTGTCGACCAGGAGCCCGTACGATTCACCTGCGGCCTCCACGCCGATCGCCATGGCGGCGTATTCACTCTCCTCGCCGGTCAATCCGAGCCGCTTGCGCATGTCGATCAAGGTGACGATGCGGCCGCGCAAATTGAGCAAGCCGGCAACTTCGGGTGACGCCAGCGGAACGCGCGTGAGCCGTTCGGGCGCGAATACGTCTTGAACCCGCAGGATTGGCAAGCCGAACATCTGCCCGGCCACCATCGCGGTGACGTATTCCTTGAAATAGTGCTCGGTATTCACGTCTGGGGTCATGCCGCGTGTCCTACGTGGGCGCGCTCGTTCAGCGCGGCGAGCAGGCCCTGCCGGTCGAATTTCGCGACAATGTCGTAAAAGCCGGCGGCACGGGCGCGCTCAACGCCCTCCAGGGAGGCCGTCGACGAGAGGCCGATGATCGGAACGGTAGCGCCGCGCTCCGCGCTCCGTAGCTTCTCGGCAAGCGCAAAGCCGTCCATCTCCGGCATATCGATATCGGTGACCACCAGGTCGAAGACGCCGCGCGTGAACAGAATCAACAGCTTCGCGCCCGCCCGCGACCGGCGTGACCTGATAGCCCGCGGCCTGCAGCACCGGCACGAGCATGTTGAGGAAGAACGGCGAGTCGTCGACCAGCAGAACGCTCGGCTTGCGTGACTCGCTGCTGCCTTCTTTGGCCCCACGGAACCAATCCGCGAATGCGATCGGAATGAAATGGCCGACGTCGACGATCTCGGTCGCCTGGCCTTTGATGATGGCCGAGCCGATCACGCCTGGCGAAGAACTCGCCACCTCGACCTCGAGGCGATCTTCGATGATATCGACGATCTCGTCGACGATCAGCGCCATCGAGCGATGGCCGTCCGAGAATACCAGCAGCGGCTGAGCACCGTCGCCCTTGATACGCACGTCCTCGCTCATGCCGATCAGCGGCATGAGGTGGCCGCGGTATTGAACCATGTGCCGTCCGTTCGACAGTTCAATCGCGTTGACGTCGATCTCTTCCAGCCGGGTGATGACGGCCAGCGGCACGGCTTTGGGCTGGTGCGAACCGGCGCGGAACACGAGCAGCGAGGTGAGCTCGCCTTTCGCGACCGGTTTTTGCGCTTCAGCAGCAGCAGCAGCTTCATCAGCAGCAAGTTGGGTGGCGACCGTGTTGCCGAGCGACTGCGCGATGCCCTTGGGATCGACGATCATGATCACCGAGCCGTCGCCCAGGATGGTGTTGCCGGAGAACATCGCGATATTGCGCAATTTCCGCGACATCGGCTTCACGACGATTTCTTCGGTGTGGAACACGCTGTCCACCACGACGCCGAACGACTGGCTGCCGAATTCGATGACGACGATGAAGCCGTCGCCATGCAGGGGCTCATCCTGATGGGTCAGGCCGAGCTGGTCGGTCAGCCGGGCAATGGGCAGCAACCGGTCGCGCAGCCGCAGCACCGCCGTGTTCTTGATGCGCTCGATGCGATGCTCGCCCCCTGTGCGCAGGCGCACCAGCTCGCTGACCGAAAGCTGCGGGATCGCGAAACGCTCGCCGCCCGCTTCGACGATCAGCGCGGACACGATCGCCAGCGTCAGCGGAATCTTGATGATGAAGCTGACACCCGCGCCCGACACCGAGCGCACATCGATGGTGCCGCCGATCTGATGGATGTTGTTGCGCACCACATCCATGCCGACGCCGCGGCCGGAAATATTGGTGACCGTAGTCGCCGTGGAGAAGCCGGGCGCAAAGATGAATTTGTGGATCTGGGCTTCCGAGAGCTTGTCCAGTTCCGGCCCGGTCGCCAGTCCGCGCGCGATGACCTTGGCCTTGATCTTCTCGGTGTTGAGGCCGCGACCATCGTCGGCGATCTCGATCACGATCTGGCCGCCTTCGTGATAGGCGCCCAGGCGAATGCAGCCGCGTTCCGGTTTTCCCAGCGGCCCGCCGCTCGGCCATCGTCTCGAGGCCGTGATCGGCGGAGTTGCGCACCATGTGGGTGAGCGGGTCTTTGATGAGATCCAGCACCTGCCGGTCGAGCTCGGTCTCCGCGCCGTGCAATTCGAGCTCGATCCGCTTGCTGAGGTCGGAGGCGAGATCGCGCACGATCCGCGGCAGCTTCTGCCACGCATTGCCGATCGGCTGCATGCGCGTCTTCATGACGCCTTCCTGCAGCTGAGCCGTGACGTTCGAGAGCCGTTGCAGCGGATTCTTGAATTCGGATTCTTCGTGCTGCCGTGAGATTTCGAGCAGCTGATTACGTGTGAGCACCAGCTCCGACACCATCGTCATCAGGTGCTCGAGGGTGTCGACCGGCACGCGCAAAGTCTGGCTGGCGGCCTGCCCGGCCATGTCGTCCTTGCTGAGCGCCGATGCCTGGCCGGCCGGTGTCTCGACGCTGGTTTCGCGGAACGCACGCTCCAGATCGTCCAGGCTGTCCTCGCCGGGACGCAGCGGACGCTCCAGCACTTGATTGATGAGCTTGCCGAATGTTTTCGGCGGGTCGGAAGCTGCTGTCTCCGCCTTCGGTTTGGAGGGTTCGGTCAGTGCGCTCGCCAAGCCTTGCAACTGATCGATCAGATCGAAGTCATCGCCTTCCGGCTCGCGCTGTTCGCGCTCGATGGTCGCGAGAATTTCCTTGATGCGGTCGATGGTCTGCAGGATCAGCGCGACCGCGTCCGGCGTGGCGGCGGGGCCGTCGCGGAACTTGCCCATGACGTGCTCGGCCGCATGGGCGAGCGCTTCAAGGCGAGGGAGATTCAGAAAGCCGCACGTGCCTTTGATCGTATGCACAAGGCGGAAAACGCGGTCGAGAATTTGCTTGTTGCTCGGTTCCTGCTCGAACCGCACAAGCTCATTGTCGACGACGTCGAGACTCTCATTGGTCTCGGTCACAAACTCACGCAACAGATCGTCCATAAAACGCCCTTGAGGACGGAATACGCCCCGTCCAGTCGCCGCTTTCTGAGCGTTAACAATGTGACCGGGAACGGTTTAATTTTAGTTGCGTGGAGACACGGCAGAACGCCGCATTAACGACTCGCTAACCAGCAGCGATCAGAGCCGGCGCCTTAATTGGCGGCGACGGTCACGCTGTCGGTCTCGGCGGTCATGCTGACGTTCAGCCCGCATTCGCGGGCCAGCAAGCCTGCGTAGAACGGCTGGATCTTGTGGGCATCGACACTTTCGGCCGGCTCGCCTTTGAGCAAAGGCAGCACCGCAGGCGAAATCTTTGCGTTGGTGCCGGCGGCCCGGATGGAAAAGGTCATCGCGTCGCCACTCCCGACCGGATCGACCGTCAGGGTGCCCCCGCGGGGGATGGTCTGGCCGGCCAGGATCAGCATGTTGAGGAGCAGCTTGACCCGGTTTTTCGCCATCAGCACCCGGGGCAAATTCCAGGTCAGCTTGGTCTTGTCGTCCTCGAAAAAGCCGCGGGAAATGCTTTCCGCGTCGCCCGTATCGAGCTGCGCCCCGGCTGACCCGGCAGCGCCGAAAGCGATCCGGCAGAATTGCAGCTTGGCTGAAGCGGTTCGCGAGCTCTTCTTGATCAGGTCGAGCGCGAACTGCTTGGTCGACTCGTCCTTCTCTTCTTCGAGCACTTCGAGGCCGTTGACGATGGCGCCGACCGGGCTGATCAGGTCGTGACAAACCCGGGAGCACAGCAGCGCTGCGAGATCGAGGCCCTCAAGAACAACGGCGGCCATAGTCCAGTCTCCAATTGCGGACAAACGCCAAGAGAAGCAACAAGGGAAACGCCAAAGGAAACATCAGCGAATCGCTCAAACAAAGCGCCAAGGCGTGATACACCGCACCCGCAAAAGCGCCAAGGATCGACCTTTTGACTCCCGATCGCGACCTCACGCCTGAACTAGTTGCCAAATTGCTCGACGATCTCACCGGCATCGTGGCGCGCGCATCGGCGGCGATACTGACGATCAGCAAAGGCGAAGTGGCCCGCGAAACGAAACCGGACGGTTCGCCGGTGACAGCCGCGGACATGGCGTCGGAACTGGTGCATCTTGCGCGAGCTTGCCGCGCTCGCGCCGAACGTGCCGGTCGTATCGGAGGAAAGCGTGGACGCCGGCGTCGCGCCGCTCGGAGACTGCTTCTTCCTGGTGGATCCGCTGGACGGAACACGCGAATTTTTAGCGGGCCGTGACGAGTACACGGTCAACGTCGCGGTCGTGCGCGGCGGCGTGCCACTTGCCGGAGTCATATGTGCTCCTGCGCAAGGCATTTTATGGCGCGGGATCGTGGGCAAAAGCGCCGAGCGTTTGCGGCTCAACGGCGACAAAGCGGAAGCGCCGCAACCGATCAAGGTTCGGCCCTGGCCCAACGACAAGATCGTCGCCGCGGTCAGCCGCTCGCATCTCGATCCGGACACGCAGGCGTTTCTCAGGAAATTCGGCTCGGTCGAGCCGAACGCGGCCGGATCGTCGGTGAAGTTCTGCAAGATCGCGGAAGGCGTGGTCGATCTTTATCCGCGGCTGGCCACCACCTGCGAGTGGGATATCGCCGCCGGCCACGCGGTGCTCACTGCTGCTGGAGGAGTGGTGACCAACCCGCAGGGCTCAGCCGCTGAAATACGGCCGCGCCGATCTCAATTTCCGCGTCCCCGCATTCATTGCGTGGGGCGACCCGGCGAAAATTCAGGCTGTCTGACTACGGCAGGCTGCGCTGCACTTCAGGCCAACGCCGCTCGGCAAGCGACAGAAGGCTTTGCACCTGCGCCGCGAATTCGCGCGCGCGCCTCTTTGCTGTAGAAAAGATAAAGCCGGTGGCCGGTCACCAGCCATAACTGCGGGTGTCCCGGCACTGAGGTGCCGCGCGCAATTGCGACCGGATCGTAGCCGCCGAACTGCGGCGCATAGACTTCCGGATTGTCCACAAAGGCGGCACGGTTGCCCTCATTACGAAATCGCCAGGTCGCCCCTGAGAGGCGGTATTCCGTTTCAGCGCGGCCCTGCTGCGCGTTCGCCTCGGTGAAATAGGCGACCGGGTCGAACCCATTGATCGCCAACCCGGTCTTGGGGTCGGCGACCACCGGTCCGGACGGCGCGGCTTCGAGGCTGCCGGCAAGCAAAAACAGCGCCGTAAGAACAGCGCGCCAGATACCGGTTTGCCGTGGTGCGGACATAGTTGTTGCGGAACTTGCGTCGAATCGGCGGATGCCCATCAGCTTACGCCGCGCCTCTGACGATCCGGTTAAATCGGATACGCATATTGATGGAGCGAGCAATGCACATGCTTGGCCGCCTGGTGATGGGAGGCGTCCTCATTCTTGTTGGCGCTGGAAATGCGTTGGCTCAGGGGACGGCTCCGCCGGCAGATCCGGCGGCACCGCCGCCGGCACAGGCCAATAGAAGTACATATTCATCCAGCGAGATCGTCGTTGCCGGTCACAAGTTCTTCGGAACGATCTCGCGCGATCTCGCGCAACTGGTCGAGCGGGCGGTCAGCCGCTGGGGACAACCGAACGGCTATGTCCTCGGCCAGGAAGGTGGCGGCGCCTTCATCGTCGGCCTGCGCTACGGCGACGGCACGCTCTACACCAAGAACGCCGGAGACCGGCGCGTGTTCTGGGAAGGACCCTCGATCGGATTCGATTATGGCGGCGACGGCGCCCGCACCATGATGCTGGTCTATAACCTGCCAAGGACCGAGGCGATCTACCGCCGCTTCGCCGGCGTGGACGGCTCGGCCTATGTCGTAGGCGGCCTGGGCATGACGGCGCTGACCGACAGCGACATCGTGATCGTGCCGATCCGGTCAGGTGTGGGTCTGCGGCTTGGCGCCAATATCGGTTATTTGAAATTTACCGAGCGGGCGACCTGGAATCCCTTCTAAAGCGGAACTCCGCAGCACCGACCGGCCCGGTTTAGGTTAATCCGGCGCTTTGCTGGCTGAAACCGCGGCCGCGTGCCAATCTCCACGCTCGGGTCGTTAATGCATCGTCCGTTTGGAGAGGCGCTTCATGATTGAACCGATCATGTATTTCGGGATCGGCTTTTTGGTCGCGGCCCTGCTTGGGCTCGTCGTGATCCCGCTGGTGCATGGCCGCGCCGTACGCTTGACGATGCGCCGCCTCGAAGCCGCCACGCCGCTCTCGATGGCGGAAATCCAGGCCGACAAGGATCAGCTCCGCGCCGAGTTCGCGATGTCGACGCGCCGGCTGGAGATGAGCGTCGACCAGCTCAAGAACCGCACCACCAGCCAGCTTTCCGAGCTGAGCAAGAAAGACCGACGCCATCAACCGGCTCAAGGTCGAGCTTGGCGAAAAGAGCGCCACGATTTTTGCGCTGGAAGCGCGCGACAAGGCGCTGCGCGATCAGGTGCGCGCCAGCGAAGAAGAGCTCGGAGTGCGTAATTCGACCGTTCAGGACGCCGAGCGCGCCCTGAGCGACAAGCTGGCCGAGCTTGCCAAATTGATGGGCGAGCTCGACGAGCGCTCGGTGCTTGCCGACAGCCAGAAGATCGAGATCGTCGCGCTCAAGACCCAGGTTGAAGCGCTTAAAGAGCGGCTCAACGACGCGGAAAAAGAAGTCAAAGTGACCGAAGACCGCGTTGCCCGCGATCGCCTCGAGCTCAAGCAGGCGACCGCTGGAGCTGACGGCGGAACGCGGCAAGGTCGAAAATCTCGGCCGCCGGGTTGCCGAACTCGAGCAGCAACTGGTCGCGCAGGCCACCGAAGCCGAGATGCTGGGCCGCCGCGCTCACGACCTCGAAACGCGCCTGACCGAGCAATCCCGTTCGCTGACCGAGAGCCAGTTCGAGCTCAATCAGCTGCGCGACCAGGTTACCGGCGCGCACAAGACCGAAACCGATCTGCGCACCGCGATCGCCGAACTCGACGGAAAAACGGCGTCCGCGACTGCGACGCTTAAAGCGGAAAAGGCGCAACTGACCGCCGAGCTCGAGCGCGCCAATGAAGAGCGCACCCGGCTGACCCGCGAAATCACCGACATGAAGCGCGAGACCGAGCAAGCCTGGTCGTCCGAGCGGGTCGAGAATGCCTTGCTGCGCGAGCGCATCAATGACGTCGCCGCCGAAGTCGCGCGTCTTGCCTCGGCGCTGGAAGGCCCGAATTCGCCGATCGATGCGATTTTGGCTGAGCAAAGCGTGCGCGACACAGCGACCATGCCGGTGAAGGCGAGCGATATCGACGTTGCCATCCCCGCGCAGGAACCGCCGAGCGGAAACCTCGCCGATCGCATCCGCGCACTGCAATCGCGCGCATCGCGCCTGCCGCAGTCCGGCGAGCCCACCCGCAACTAGCCTTGCTTGACACCTGCAAGGGGCGTTTCTTATACCGCCCCCTGCGACAACCGGGCGGTTAGCTCAGCGGGAGAGCACACCCTTCACACGGGTGGGGTCGTAGGTTCAATCCCTACACCGCCCACCATTGTCGCTGCAGCACTACATTCCGAACAGCTTGACCAGCCGGCGCATCTGCACGGCTGAGAGCGAAGTGAAGCCGCCAAACTGCGCGTCCGGCCATAGCTCAATCGCCGTCGCATTCAAATTGCGTGCAGCGCGCATCGTGGCGTTCCAGTTGAACCCGGCCGTTTTCGGTCCCGCGGTCTGGTAGTGGATCGGCTGCCCTCGTCGTGAGATCGCCCTGACGATTTCGGTGTTTCCGGCGCTCATCTGATTGGAGAAAGCGTGGTTGCCAAGCTCGCAGCGCTCTGCGAGCGCGGCGCGGCAGGCGTTCATCACCGCGATGGAGAACCCCGGATTGATGCCGCCGTTCTGGATGTTGACGAAGACATTGAACGTGAAGTCGATCGCGGTGCGGCGCCAGGGCGCGTAATCGTCCACCGCGCCGCGCAGGCAGTGCTTCCCGGCCGCGTCGGTATAGCCCTGCGGCACCGGCTGCATCACCGGCAGGACAAAGGGCTCGTCAGTCTCCATGGTGCAGGAGGTGATCGCGACCGAACGGATCAGCGGCTCCCTGTCGTAGCGCGCCGCCGCCAGCCGCTGAAACGCGCGCCAGGCGGCGATGTACTGCAGGTGCCAGACCTTTCCGATCGTGATCGGGCAATTGCCGGAGGGACATCCTTGCGGATTGCGCTGGATGGTCAGCGGGCCGCCGGCAATCTCCTTGGCCCATTGCGGCGCCTGATTGCCTGAAAAGATGCGCAGCTTGACGCCGAGCGGCGCCCTCGGATGGGCGGCGTTGTATTCGCGGACCTCAGCGAGCGCCGCGTCGATCCTCGCCGTCTGCAACGGCCCGCCGGGCTGGAGCTGCATCTCACCCCATGTGGCGTTGAGCACGATGCCGCCGAACGCGCCGGGAAACTGATTGACGTTGTTGAGCGTGAAGGTCGGCTGGCCGTTATCCTGGTTGTGCCAGGTGATGGTCTGCATATCGATCAACCCGGTGATGACGGGCTTCATCGCCGGCGCGGCCGCGGCGCCCGGCGCAAGGACCGCCAATGCGGCAGCGAAGCAGATACCGGGGAGCAGCGGTCGCCTGGTCACGAACGCCATTGCGGCCTCGTTAGCGCAATCGAATCTGCTGCAGGTTTTTACCGGGGGCCGCCGCGCCGTCCAGTGCCGGACCTATGCAAATTCAAATGTCGGCAAATCCGGGCAAAGAGGGTCGTGCAAAGTTTAAGCGATTGCAGTCTTTAGACCGGGATCACTTGCGCACCGGCTCGCGGCTCACGTTCTTGGCGGCAAGCTCGTCGAGGTAGTCCTGCCAGTATCGGGCATGGTTGGCGCCGAGCTCGCGCAGATAGTCCCAGCCGTAAATGCCGGTCGAGTGCATGTCGTCGAACACGAGGCGGACGGCGTAGTTTCCGATCGAGATGATTTCCAGGATCATCACATTGATTTTGCCAGCCTGGGTCTTGCGCTCTTCCGGCGTGTGGCCCTGCACCTCGGCGCTCGGGCTTTTCACGCGCAAGTATTCGGCGGACAGGTCGTAGCGCTCGCCATTGTCGAAACTGACGCTCAGCGTCTTGCGGTCCTTGTGCAGGCGCAGCTCGGTCGGCCAGGCTTTTGGATCGGTCGCCATTGCAGCCTATCTATTGCGCCAGTCGGCGCGAATGAAGTCGGCAGCGCGCTCGCCGATCATAATGGTTGGGATGTTGGTATTGGCGGTCGGCAGCCGCGGCATAATCGACGCATCGGCGACGCGCAGGCCCTCGACGCCGTAGACGCGGCAGCGCGGATCGACCACTGCCATTGGGTTATCGGGAGCGCCGATCGCGCAGGTGCAGCCCGGATGGAACATGCCGCCCGAAGCGTCGATGATTTCCTCATCGGTGATGGGGCTGTGGCTGCTGCCATCGGTAATCAGCCTGCCCGGCTTTATGGCATTGCCAATAATGGCGCGGCGGAGCGGGGCCGGCACGCTCAGCACACTGGTCGCACCGAGCGCCTTGATCGCGCCGACGAGCCCGGTGCCGTTGCACAGGCGCAGCGGCGGGTCGCGCGGCAGCAAATACGCCTCGGCGTAGCAATCGCGCAGCGCCGGATCGACGATGATGCTCTCGGCCAGCCGCCCCACCATGGTCATGCGCGTGGCGTCGGCCGGATCGGACAGGAGCCGCTGGTCGACCTTGAGCGGCACGTTCGGGTCGGCCGACTGCAGCGAGACGCTGCCGCGCGAGAACGGCGCATAAAGCGCCGCCGCAATCAGCGCCATCCGCTTGCCGAACGGGCGGTTGCTGACCGAGCCGGTGAGATAGAGGAACAGATCGCCGGCCGGACAGCCCGGCAGCCCGGATGACGAGCGCACCGCCGTCATCGCGTAATAGGCCTGCCGCGTCGGCAGGCGCGATTGCGGCGTCAATGTCAGCGCAAAGTGCATCTGCACGTGGTTCTGGAAATTCCTGCCGACGCCGGGACGATCCGCGACCGGCGTGATGCCAAGCGCCTTGAGCTCGGCCGCCGGGCCGATGCCGGCGCGGAGCAGAATCTCCGGCGAATGAATGCCGCCGCCGCACAGCACCACCTCGTGCGCCGCAATCGTGCGCGTCTCGCCGCCCCGCTCCGCGACCACTCCGGTGACGCGCTTCCCCTCGAACACGAGGTTGCGCACGCGCGTATTGCTCATGATCTCGAGATTTGGCCGGGCCCGAACCTCCGCGGTCAGATAGCAGCGCGACGCGCTGGCCCGCGTCTCGTCCTGGCTGAGCGGCGTTGCGAAGAAGCCGTCCTCGGTCGAGTCATAGACGTTGCGATGCGACGGCACGCCGCGCGCCTTCAGCGCCGCCTCGGCCTGCTTCATGTAAAGCGGCCAGATCTCGCGCGGCAGGCGGCGCACCACGTTCGGCGCACGCTCGTTGCGCTCCGGCATCGGGCGGTCGAGGTCGCGCGTCATGCCGCGGAAATACGGCAGCACCTCGTCCCAGCCCCAGCCGGTGGCGCCGGCGCGCGCCCAATCCTCGTAATCGCCGGGCAGGCCGCGCAGCGCGATCATGCCCATGACATTGGAGCCGCCGCCGACCAGGCGCGGCAGCGGCAGCGAGCGCAGCCGGTCGCCTTCGGTCAGCGTGGTGAAGCCGGGCAGGAAATAATCGCGATTGAAATAGGCGCCGGGAAATACGTCGGCGATGTCGTCCGGCACCTTGTCGGGCGGGACATCGGGCCCCGCTTCGATCAGAAGGACGCGCAGCGCCGGCTCTTCCGACAGCCGCGATGCAACGGCGGCTCCCGCGGAGCCGCCGCCCACCACGATGATGTCGGCACGATCCATCCCGGCAGATCGCGCGCCTTCAGACGCGTTACTTCCCCGGGATCTTGTCGTCCACGCCTTTGACGTAGAAGTTCATGCCGAGGATCTGGCCGTCATCGAGATTGCCGCCGCCCTTGCACTCGACCTGCTTGCCGTCCTGCGCCACCACCGGGCACTTGAACGGATGCAG
Source organism: uncultured Alphaproteobacteria bacterium (assembly GCA_963847325.1). GTDB lineage: Bacteria > Pseudomonadota > Alphaproteobacteria > Rhizobiales > Xanthobacteraceae > Pseudolabrys. The sequence continues at coordinate 423,555 of CAWJZD010000007.1, read as the reverse complement.
CTTGCCGTCGCGGATCGCGGCTTCCGTCTCCATCGCGGCCTTCTTCACGTCGTCCGGCATGTTGGTGTAGGCCGCCATCTGGACGATGTTGGTCTTGAGCCCGCCCCACACGTCGCCGCTCTTCCACTTGTTGTCGAGCGCCAGTTGCACGCGTTCGAGGTAGTACGGCGTCCAGTTGTTGATGATGGCGGTGAGCTGCGTCTTCGGCCCGAACTTGATCATGTCGGAGTCCTGACCGAACGCGAACACGCCGCGCTGGGCCGCGATCTGCATCGCCGCCGGGCTGTCGGTGTGCTGCATCAGGATGTCGGCGCCCTGGTCGAGCAGCGCCTTCGCGGCGTCGGCTTCCTTGGCCGGATCGAACCAGGAATTCGCCCAGATGATCTTCACCTTGATGTTCGGGTTGACCGTCTGCGCGCCGAGAATGGTCGCATTGATGCCGGAGATGACTTCCGGGATCGGGAACGAGCCGATGTAGCCGAGCGTGCCGGTCTTCGACATCTTGGCCGCGATCTGGCCCTGGATGTAGCGGCCCTCGTAGAAGCGGCCCGAATAGGTCGCGAGATTGGCCTCGCGCTTGTAGCCGGTGGCATGCTCGAACTTGAGGTTCGGGATACTTCTTCGCGACCTTCACGGTCGCATCCATGAAGCCGAACGACGTCGTGTAGATGAGCTGGTGGCCGGTGCGCGCGAGCTGCTCGATCGAGCGCTCGGCATCCGGGCCTTCGCTGACGTTCTCGAGAAACGTCGTGGAGATCTTGTTGCCGAACTGCTTCTCGATTGCCAGGCGGCCCACCTCATGCTGCCAGCTCCAGCCCATGTCGCCGCGCGGGCCGACATAAATGAATCCGATCTTCAGCGGATCGGCAGCGCCGGCGATTTGCGCACCGCCCGCAATGGCGGCCGCGGCTGCCGCCGCGGCAAGAATGAGTTTTCTCATGGCATCCACTCCTGTTTTACCGGTCCGGCACGAACACAAGACCGAGTGAGGCAGGCGCGGCCGAGCCGGCGGTACCGCGCGTTCGTGAGATCAGAATAAGCACAATGATCGTCGCGATATAGGGCATCGCGGTCATCAACTGCGACGGTATCCCCAGCCCCGCGCCCTGGGCATGAAGCTGGAGGATCGAAACGCCGCCAAAGAGATATGCGCCGAGCGCCAGCCGGCCCGGCATCCATGAGGCGAAAACCACCAGCGCCAGCGCGATCCAGCCGCGGCCGGCCGTCATCCCGGGGATAAAGAAAGGCGTGTAGGCGAGCGGCAGGAAGGCGCCGGCCAGGCCCGCGCAGCCGCCGCCGAACATCACGGCCAGGGTGCGGATGCGCAGCACCGGATAGCCGAGCGCATGCGCCGAGGCGTGGTTGTCGCCGATGGCGCGCAGGATAAGGCCCGCGCGGCTCCGATAGAGAAACCACCAGATCGCGACGACCAGCAGGATCGACACATAAACGAAGCCATCCTGCCCAAACAGGATGCGGCCGACGAACGGGAGATCAGTCAGGCCCGGGATGTAGAGCTTCGGCGCCGCGCTGATGCGCTCGCCGACAAAGCCCGCGCCGATCAGGCCGGACAGGCCGACGCCGAAGATGGTCAGCGCAAGCCCGGTCGCCACCTGGTTGACCGCAAGGCCGAGCGTCAGCGCGGCGAACACCAGCGACAGCGTCATGCCGGCCGCAATCCCGCACAGCGCGCCGATCAGAGTCGAGCCGGTCAGCCACGCCCCGGCAAAGCCGCAGGCGGCGCCGACGATCATCATGCCTTCGACGCCGAGGTTGAGGACGCCGGAGCGCTCGACCACCAGCTCGCCGCAGGCCGCGATCAGGAGCGGCGTCGAGGCGGAGATCACCGTCAGCAGGATGGCTTCAAGCAGGCCCATCTGCCCTCCTATGCGACCGCGCGGATGAAGCGGATGCGGTAGGTGATCATCGAGTCGCAGGCGAGCACGAAGAACAGCAGGATGCCCTGGAACACCTTGGTGAGGTCGAGCGGCACCTTGAGACGTGATCTGCGCGCCCTCGCCGCCGATGAATGTCAGCGCGAGGAACAGTCCGGCGATCAGAATGCCGACCGGATTGAGGCGTCCGAGGAAGGCGACGATGATCGCGGTGAAGCCGTAGCCGGGCGAGATGCCGGGCTGCAAATGTCCGATCGTGCCGGCCACTTCGATGATGCCGGCAAGACCGGCGAGCGCGCCCGAGATCGCGAACGTCACCAGCACCAGCCGGTCGGCATCGAAGCCGGCAAAGCGCGCGGCACGCGGCGCGGCGCCGACCACGCGGATCTCGAAGCCCTTGATGGTGCGCCCGAGCATGACGGCGGCGAGCGCGACAATGATGAGCGCCAGCACCGCGCCGTAGTGCAGGCGGCTGCCCTCGGACAGGATCGGCATGGTCGCGTTGCTGTCGAACGCGGCGGTGGTCGGGAAGTTGAAGCCCTTCGGATCGCGCCAGGGCCCGCGGGTCAGATAATCGAGCAGCAGGTCGGCGACATAGACCAGCATCAGGCTGGTCAGGATTTCGCTGGCGCCGAACTTCACCCGGCAAAAGGCCGGGATAAGCCCATAGAACGCGCCGCCCAGCGCGCCGAGCACCAGCATGGCCGGCAGCACCCACGGGCCGGCCTCCGTGCCGTGGGTGACGACCGCCACCCAGCCGCCGCACACCGCGCCGAAGATGAATTGCCCTTCGGCGCCGATATTCCAGACATTGGCGAGATAGCAGAGCGACAGGCCGATCGCGATCATCACCAGCGGCGTCGCCTTCACCGCGATCTCCTGCAAGGTGAAGAGATCGAGCACCGGCTCGACGAAATAGACGTAGAGCGCGGTCAGCGGATTCTTGCCGAGCAGCGCGAACAACACGCCCATCGTCACCAGCGTGAGCGCGACCGCGATCAGCGGCGAAGCAATCGTCATCGTGGTGGAGCGCTCGGCGCGCCGCTCAAGCACCAGCATGCGCCGCCTCCCTGCTCTGCGCGCCGCTGCCGCCCATCAGGAGGCCAAGCTGCTCGCGCGTCGCGGCTTCGGCATCGAGCGGCTCGGACAGCCGGCCGTGGAACATCACCGCGATGCGGTCGGCAATCTCGGCGAGCTCGTCGAGATCCTGGCTGATCACCAGCACCGCGGCGCCGCGCGCGGCGAGGTCGATCAAGGCCTGGCGGATGGTGGCGGCGGCGCCCGCATCGACGCCCCAGGTCGGCTGGCTCACCACCAGCACGCCGGGCTCGCGCAGGATTTCGCGGCCGACCATGAATTTCTGCAGATTGCCGCCGGACAGGCTCGCCGCCTCGGGATCGCGCTTGGCCTTGCGCACGTCGAACACCGAGGTCGCCTTGTCGACCAGCGCGAGCGTCGCCGGCCGGTTGATGAAGCCATGGCTGACCATGCCGCTCGCGGCATGTCCGGTGAGCAGCGCATTCTCCGACAATTTCATGCGCGGCGCGGTGCCATGGCCGAGCCGCTCTTCGGGCACGAAGGCCGCGCCGCGGCGGCGGCGCTCGGTCACCGACAATTGCCCGGCCGGGGCGCCGTCGATCACGACGTTGAACGGCTGCGGCGACAACTGCTCGCCGGACAGCGCGGCGAACAGCTCGTCCTGACCGTTACCGGCAACGCCGGCAATGCCGAGGATCTCGCCGCCCCTGACCTCAAGCGAGACCTTGTCGAGCCGCACGCCGTGCGGATCGTCCGGCGTCAGCGAAAGCTGATCGATCTTGAGCCGCGTCGCGCTGGTTGCGCCGCGCTTGGCCTTCACCTCGCCGATCTCGCCGCCGACCATCATGCGCGCCAGCGACGCCGCGGTTTCGCGCCGGGGATCGCAGGTCGCGACCTTCTTGCCGAGCCGCAGCACCGTCGCGGTGTCGCACAGCCGCTTCACCTCCTCGAGCTTGTGGCTGATGTAGAGCAGCGCGCGGCCTTCCGACTTCAGCCGCTCAAGGACGATGAAAAGCTGATCGGCCTCCTGCGGCGTCAGCACCGCGGTCGGCTCATCGAGGATCAGCAGCTTCGGATTCTGCATCAGCGCGCGCACGATCTCGATGCGCTGGCGCTCGCCGACCGACAGCCGCCACACGTCGCGCCTGGGATCGAGCGGCAGGCCGTAGTCGCGCGACACCTGCGCGAGCCGCGCCGAGGTCTCGGCAAAGCTCTCGCCGCCGTCGAGGCCGAGCGCGACATTCTCCGCGACCGTCAGGTTCTCGAACAGCGAGAAATGCTGGAACACCATGCCGATGCCGAGCTTGCGCGCCTGCGACGGCCCGGCGAGCACGACCTTCTCGCCCATCCAGCGCAGCTCGCCTGCGCTCGGCTGCATCAGCCCGTAGATGATCTTGACCAGCGTCGATTTGCCGGCGCCGTTCTCGCCGAGCAGCGCGTGGATCTCGCCGGCTTGGAGCGCGAGATCGATGCCGTCATTGGCGCGGAAATCGCCGAACAGCTTGGTGATGCCGGCCGCCTCAAGGAGAGGCGCACGAGATGCGCGCGCGGCAGGCTCTGCGTCCATTTCGGGAATACTCAGCGAGTGAACCCAACCCGAGCAAATACTGTGCCGAACGCGGCTTCAGGCAAAGCCAATTCGCGCAGGATGCACACCGCCGGGCTCGCAAGACGTCGCTGAGATGGGGTTTTGCTGGCGCTCCCTACGGGAATCGAACCCGTGTTTCAGCCTTGAGAGGGCCGCGTCCTAGACCGCTAGACGAAGGGAGCTTCAGCCACTTCAAATAGCGTTCCGGGCGCGATCAGGCAAGCTTGTGGGCGAAGAGCCGCGATTGCATCCTGCCGCGCGGAGGAACGCCCATGCTGGACAAGATCGCCGAGCGCGTGAACGGCAATGCCGAACTTCTGCGGCGCGGCCGGTTCGTCAACACCACGTTCCTGATCGCGATCGATGAAACCGAACATCTGGTGCGGATCGCGGAAGGCCGCGTGGTCGAGATCAAGCGCGCGCCGGCGATCACGCCGAACTACAGTTTCGCGCTGCGGGCCCGCGCGCCGGTGTGGCAGAAATTCTGGCAATCGCCGCCGCCGGTCGGCTTCAACGACATCTTTGCGCTGGTGAAGCAGAAGGCGATGCGGGTGGAGGGCGACCTGCATCCCTTCATGTCGAACCTGCTCTACTTCAAGGACGTGATCGCCGCGCCGCGCGGGGAGACGCCGCGATGAGCGCCGCCTTCGAGCCGATCACCGGCCGCTATCTCAATCTGACGCTGCTCGGAAAACCGCAGCGGCTTTACGTCGAGGAAGCCGGCAAAGGCATTCCCCTGCTCTGCCTGCACACGGCGGGCTCGGATGCGCGCCAGTTCCGCGGATTGATGAACGATCCGCGCATCACCGACCATTTCCGCGTCATCGCTTTCGACATGCCGTGGCACGGCAAGTCCTCGCCGCCGGAAGGATGGCAGCGCGAGGAGTATCAGCTTCCCTCGCGCGACTATGTGCAGATGATCGTCGAGGTGGCGGATGCGCTGTCGCTCGACAAGCCGGTGGCGATGGGCTGCTCGATCGGCGGGCGCATCGTGCTGCATCTCGGGCATGAGCATCCCGAGCGTTTCCGCGCGCTGATCGGGCTGGAGAGCGCCGCGCACACCGAGCCGTATTACGACCTGTCGTGGCTCTACCGGCCAGACGTGCACGGCGGCGAAGTCTGCGCCGGCGCGGTGTCGGGGCTGATCGCGCCGACCGCGCCGGCAAAGCATCGCTGGGAGACGCTGTGGCACTACATGCAGAGCGGCCCCGGTGTCTTCAAAGGCGATCTGTTCTTCTACACAAAGGACGGCGACATTCGCGACCGGCTGGACCAGATCGACATCAAGAAGTGCCCGCTCTATCTGCTCACCGGCGAGTACGATTATTCCTGCACCACCGAGGGCACGCTCGAAGTCGCCAAGCGCACCGGCGCGCCAGCCGTCATCATGAAGGGGCTCGGGCATTTTCCGATGAGCGAAGACCCCGAGACATTCATCGGCTATCTCCTGCCGGTGCTCGACAAGATCCGCGGATAGAATTCGCGGATGAAGATCGCGACCTTCAACGTCAACAACATCAACAAGCGGCTCGACAACCTGCTCGCCTGGCTGCGCGCGGCGAAGCCCGACGTCGTGTGCCTGCAGGAGCTCAAGGCCGCGCAGAACGAATTTCCCAAGGCCGCGCTGGAAAAGGCCGGGTATGGCGCGGTCTGGCGCGGCCAGAAGACCTGGAACGGCGTCGCCATTCTCGGCCGCGGCTGCGAGCCGATCGTGACGCGCAACGCGCTGCCCGGCGATCGCGAGCGACACGCAGAGCCGCTACATCGAGGCCGCCGTCAACGAGGTGCTGATCGGCTGCCTCTACGCGCCGAACGGCAATCCGCAGCCGGGGCCGAAGTTCGACTACAAGCTCGCCTGGATGGAGCGGCTATGCCGCCACGCCGCCAGCCTGCTGCGCGAGCGCGTGCCCGTCGTGCTGGCCGGCGACTACAACGTGGTGCCGACCGACTTCGATATTTACCGCACCACCTCATACAAGAACGACGCGCTGCTGCAGCCCAAGCCGCGCGCGCTGTTCCGCCGCATTCTCGAACAGGGCTGGACCGATCCGGTGCGCAAGCTCCATCCCGACCAGCCGATGTTCTCGTTCTGGGATTACATGCGCAACCGCTGGCCGCGCGATGCGGGGCTGCGGATCGACTTTCTGCTGCTCAGTCCGGTGCTGGCAAAGCGGCTCGACCAGGCCGGCGTCGATCGCGCCATGCGTGGCAAGCCGAATGCGAGCGACCACGCGCCGGTCTGGATCACGTTGAAGGACAAGGCCTCACGCGCGCGGGCCAGCAAAACGGCGAAGCCGCGGCGCCGTCCGCTGCTCGTGATCGACGGCGATTCCTTCGCGCACCGCTCCTACCACGCGCTGCCGAAGAACATCATGCGCGCCGGCGACCGGCCTGCCGGCGCGATTGTCGGATTCGCCAATGCGCTGCTGCGGTTCTATCGCGAGGAGCAGCCGCGCGCGGTGCTGGTGGCGTGGGACACTTACGAGGCGCCGACCTACCGGCACAAGGCGTTTCCTGCGTATCAAAGCGGCCGCGAATTCGACGAGGCGTTGATCGAGCAATTCGCGCCGCTGCGCCAATTGGTCGAGGCCTGCGGCTTCGTCAACGCCCGCGGCCGCGGCTATGAGGCCGATGACTTTCTCGCCGCCGCTGTGGCGGCGGAGGAGAAACGCGGCGGCACTGTCCTGGTGGCGAGCGGCGACCGCGACATGTTCCAGCTCGTGTCGCAGAAAACCACCGTGCTCTATCCGGTGCGCGCCGGCGAACTGGCGCGGATCGGCCCGGAGGAAGTGCGCGCCCGCTACGGCGTCGACCCCAAGCAGGTGCCGGACTTCATCGCGCTGCGCGGCGATCCGTCCGACCGCATTCCGGGCGTGCGCGGCCTCGGGCCCGACGGCGCGGCGGCGCTGCTGCGGCAATACGGCTCGCTCGACAAATTGCTCAAGGCCGGACGCTACGCCGCCCACGCGCGCGACCTGAAGCTTTACCGCTCGCTCGCCACCATGGACCGCAAGGCGCGGATCCCGCGCCTGCCCGATCAGAAGCCGGCCTGGGACAAGGCCGCCAGGCTCGCGCGCAAATGGCAGCTCAATGCGCTCGCGAAACGGCTCGACGAGCTCGCCAGCTAGCCTTCACTTCTGCTTGGCGATGATCTTGTCCTTGATGTCGGCATAGACATTCTCCGGGACAAGCTTCTTATCGACCAGTTCGTCTTTGCCCTTGTAGGGGCGGCCTTTGATGATCGCCGCCGCGCGCACGGGCCCGACGCCATTGAGCGCTTCGAGTTGAGCCTGCGAGGCGGAGTTGATGTCGAGCAGGGTCGATTGCGGCGCGCTTGCCGTTGTGGCGGCAGGCCTCGGAGCGGTGGCTGGTTTGGCGGCGGTTGAAGGTGCGGGCTGTGTCGTCTGGGCTGCGGCCGGCATGGCCAGCGGAAGCGATAGCGCCGTGAACACGAGGAATGTAGCGATACGCATGGGCATCTCCTCTTCTTGTTGAAGCATGAAGAACTAACGTCTCAGCATGCCCCCCAATGTTCCCCGTACGATCGCGCGGCCGATCGAGCCCCCCATCGAGCCGCCAAGTTGCTTTCCGAGATCCGCCGCAATTTTCCCGGCGACACGATTGGTAACCGAGCGCGTCACTTCGCGGGTCACGAGTTGCCCGGTCGAAAGCCGCTTCCCGCGCGGCACGTTGGTGCCGAAGATGGTGCCGATCATGCCGCCGATCTTGTCGAGCACGCCGCCGCCCTGCGCCTGCTCGCCAGAGCCGCCCTCGCCGGCCGGCGCCGCGGTATTGGCGACGCGCTTCTGCAGCATCTCGTAGGCGGATTCGGAATCGACCGGCGTGTCGTACTTGCCCTTGACCGGGCTCGCCGCCAGCACCGCCTTGCGCTCCGCATCGCTGATGACGCCGAGCCGCGCCGACGGCGGGCGGATCATGGTGCGCTCGACCATCGACGGCGTACCGTTTCCTTCAAGGAAGGAAACCAGCGCCTCGCCCTTGCCGAGCTGGGTGATCGCCTCGACGGTATCGAGCTTAGGATTGGGCCGGAAGGTTTCGGCAGCCGCCCGCACCGCTTTCTGATCGCGCGGCGTGAAGGCGCGCAACGCATGCTGCACGCGGTTGCTGAGCTGCGCCAGCACGGTCTCCGGCACGTCGAGCGGGTTCTGCGTGACGAAGTAGACGCCGACGCCTTTCGAGCGGATCAGCCGCACCACCTGCTCGATCTTTTCCAGCAGCGCCTTCGGCGCGTCGTTGAACAGCAGGTGCGCCTCGTCGAAGAAGAACACCAGCTTCGGCTTCTCGATGTCGCCGACTTCCGGCAACTCCTCGAACAATTCCGACAACAGCCACAGCAGGAACGTCGCGTAGATCCGCGGATTTTCGATCAACTTGTCGGCGGCAAGAATGCTGATCGTGCCGCGGCCGTCACGCTCGGTGCGCATGAAGTCTTTGATGTCGAGCGCCGGCTCGCCGAAGAACGAATTGGCGCCCTGGTTCTCCAGAACGAGCAATCCGCGCTGGATGGTGCCGACCGTGGCAGCAGAGACGTTGCCGTACACCTTCTGCAGCTCCGACGCGTTTTCCGCGATCAGCCCGAGAATGGCGCGCAGGTCCTTCAGGTCGAGCAGCGTCAGCCCCTGCTCATCGGCGACACGGAACGCGATGTTGAGGACGCCCTCTTGCGTGTCGTTGAGTTGAAGCAGCCGCGAGAGCAGCAGCGGGCCCATCTCGGACATGGTGGCGCGGATCGGATGGCCCTGCTTGCCGAACACGTCCCAGAACACCACGGAGAATTCGTCGGGCTGGTACGCCAGGCCCATGCCTTCGGCGCGCTCGACAAAGGCAGGCTTTGCCTCGCCGGCCTGGCTGATGCCCGAGAGGTCGCCCTTGATGTCGGCGGCAAACACAGGAACGCCATTGGCGGCGAAGCCTTCGGCCAGCACCTGCAGGGTCACGGTCTTGCCGGTGCCGGTCGCGCCGGTGACGAGCCCGTGGCGGTTGCCGAAATGAAGGTCCAGCACCTCGAATTTGGCGCTCTTGCCGACCACAATGCCGTGTTCCGGCAGTACGGCAGGTTTGGGCGCAGCCTTGGGTGCCGCTTTGGCCTTTACGGCCGGTTTCGGCTCTTTCTTGGCCGCCGGCTTCTTCGGTTTCGTGGTTTTGGCCATCAGTTCGCCCCGTATACTGCCTTCGGCCTAGCATCGCGCCGATAGCGGCGACAATCGGGCTAACGCCTAAGGCTCGGTAGCAACCCGCAACCGGCTGATTTGTTTGAGCGTATTCGCATCGAAAGTCAGGATTTCAATGCCGGTCGACGACTGCACGGTTACGACAATGCGGCCATCCGCGGTATTGGCCGAAAGGACCCGGGCGCCGGCCGGGAGCCGCAACACGCTTTCGGTTGTTCCCGGCTGCAGGCTTCCACCGCTGGTGAAAACGCGATAGCCGATGATCATCAGAACGACCGCAAGCGCCAGGAAAGTCGCACCAAGCGTCACGATCATCAGCCGCTTGACCCGGGCCACCAGCGCGGCAGCGGCGTCGTCCTGTTGCAGTGTCGGATCCGTCATTTCACCCGTCTTCTAATCGATTATGGCGAACCACACCGAAGCACTGACGATCTCCGCTGAAGATGACGGCGCAAGGCTCGACCGTGTCCTCGCCGCCCGTATTCCTGCGCTGTCGCGCTCCCGTCTGAAAGCGCTGATCCTCGGCGGCGAAGTCACAATTGACGGCCGCACGATCCGCGATCCGAGCGAGGGCGTCAAATCGGGCGGAAAGGTCGTCGTAACGCTGCCGGAGCCAGAGCCCGCCAAGCCGGCGGGCGAGAACATCCCGCTCAACATCGTCTACGAGGACGATGACCTCGTCATCATCGACAAGCCGGCGGGCCTCGTCGTGCATCCGGCTGCAGGCCACGCATCCGGAACACTGGTCAATGCGCTGATCGCACATTGCGGCGACAGCCTCTCCGGCATTGGCGGCGTCAAGCGGCCCGGCATCGTGCACCGGCTGGACAAGGACACGACCGGCCTGATGGTGGTTGCCAAGAACGACCACGCCCACAAGGCGCTGTCGGCGCAGTTCGCCAATAAGGGCCAAGATGGCCGCCTGGAGCGCGGCTACCTGGCTTTCGCCTGGGGGGCTCCGCTGCGGCCACGCGGCACGATCGACGCGCCGCTCGACCGGCACCCCAGCGCGCGTGAGAAGCGCGCGGTGCGCACAGGCGGCCGCGAGGCGGTCACCCATTGGCAATTGCTGCAGACCTATGCCGGCAAGGACGGCAAAAGCCCGAACTTGCCGGTCGCGAGTCTGCTCGACTGCCGGCTGGAGACAGGCCGGACCCACCAGATCCGCGTCCACCTCGCCCATATCGGGCACCCGCTGCTCGGCGACGAGACCTACGCCACCGGCTACCGCACCAAGGCGGCGCGGCTGAGCGAGGACGCACAGAGCGCCTTGGCGGCCCTTGGAAGGCAGGCCCTGCATGCCTATCTATTGACCCTCGAACATCCCACCACAGGCCAGCGCCTGGAGTTCAAATCGGAACTGCCAGGTGATCTCGCGCGTTTGCGACACACACTCGCAAGCGGCGGACAATCTGCGTCAGCGGCGAAAGCCAAGCGATGACAATGGCTTCCGCCTTTGGCATGGGTCACGCCGTCGTGTTTCGAGTTGTCTAGGAAGAGCCTGTCCGGTCCGGTATGTTGCACCTGCGATAGCATTTCGCAGTCGCACAACAGTGTGCCGTCGGCTCGAGGAGCGGCGGGACGTCTCGCCTGCCGATCCTCGGGGGCAAAATGGAGGGCGCTGTAATGGCCCGATCTGCAACACTGCCACTTCTTAAAACCGAATCCGGCCTGGCTCACTACCTGTCCGAAATTCGGCGGTTCCCGATGCTGGAACCGCAGGAAGAGTACATGCTGGCAAAGCGCTGGCGTGAACACGGCGATACCGAAGCCGCCCACAAGCTCGTCACCAGCCATCTGCGGCTCGTCGCAAAGATCGCGATGGGCTACCGCGGCTATGGCTTGCCGATTTCCGAAGTCGTGTCCGAAGGCAATGTCGGCCTGATGCAGGCCGTCAAACGCTTCGAGCCCGAGAAGGGCTTCCGGCTCGCGACCTATGCGATGTGGTGGATCCGCGCCTCGATCCAGGAGTACATCCTGCGCTCGTGGTCGCTGGTGAAAATGGGCACCACCGCGAACCAGAAGAAGCTGTTCTTCAATCTGCGCAAGGCGAAGAGCAAGATCAACGCGCTGGACGAGGGCGATCTGCGTCCCGACCAGACCAAGCTGATCGCCAAGCGGCTCGGCGTCACCGAGCAGGACGTCGTCGACATGAACCGCCGCCTCGGCGGCGACGCGTCGCTCAATGCGCCGATCCGTGACGACGGCGACAGCGGCGAGTGGCAGGACTGGCTGGTCGACAATTCACCGAGCCAGCAGGACGTGCTGGAAGCGAGCGAGCAGCTCGACAATCGCCGCCAGGCGCTGACCCAGGCGCTCGACGTGCTCAACGACCGCGAACGGCGCATCTTCGAAGCGCGCCGTCTCGCCGACGATCCGATCACGCTCGAGGATCTTGCCTCCGAGTTCGGCGTCTCGCGCGAGCGGGTGCGCCAGATCGAAGTGCGCGCCTTCGAGAAGGTGCAGAAGGCTGTGAAGACCGGCATCGCCAAGCTGGAGACGCCGGAGGCGCAGCCAGCGCTGCAATAAGCAATACGGAATAAAGTTCGATGGCCGGGCTCATGCCCGGCCATTTTGTTGATGCGCCGTGGCTTGCTGAAGCCGGCCGTCTGACCGTAAGTTCGGTAGACCGCTTAGGACTGCCTCTGGAATGACTCACGTTCTGCATCGCTCGATCGCTCACGACTATCCCACTGCCGTTTCGGGCAAGGGCATCACCATCCGCGACCAGACCGGCAAGGATTACATCGACGCCTCCGGCGGCGCGGCGGTGTCATGCCTCGGCCATTCGCATCCCGGACGTGCTCGATGCGATGCGCAAGCAGCTCGACACGCTGGAATATGCGCACACCAGCTTCTTCACCACGCAGGCGGCAGAAGAGCTGGCCGACGATCTTGTCGCTCACGCGCCCGATGGCATCAGCCACGTCTTCTATGTGAGCGGCGGCTCGGAGGCGATCGAGGCCGCGCTCAAGCTGGCGCGGCAATATTTCGTCGAGATCGGCGAGCCGCAGCGCAAATATCTGGTCGCGCGGCGGCAGAGCTATCACGGCATCACGTCGGGCGCGCTTGCGGTCGGCGGCCGCGCCTGGCAGCGCAAAGCCTTCGCGCCGCTCCTGATCGAGACGCACCACGTCTCGCCGGTTTACGAGTATCGCGAGCGCAGAGCCGACGAGACGCCGCAAGCCTATGGCGAGCGGCTCGCGCAGGAGCTCGAAGCAAAGATCAACGAGCTCGGCGGCGAGAACGTCATGGCGTTTGTCGCCGAGCCGGTGGTCGGCGCCACTTTGGGCGCGGTGCCGGCGGTGCCCGGCTACTTCAAGCGGGTGCGCGAGATCTGCGACCGCCACGGCATCCTGCTGATCCTCGACGAAGTGATGTGCGGCATGGGGCGCACCGGCACCCTCTTTGCCTGCGAGCAGGACGGCATCGCGCCCGATCTCATCGCCATCGCCAAAGGACTGGGCGGCGGCTTCGCGCCGATCGGCGCGCTGCTCCTGCAGGGCAAGATCTTCAAGGCGCTCGCCGAGGGCTCCGGCGCGTTCCAGCACAGCCACACCTATACCGGCCATCCCCTCGCCTGCGCGGCGGCGCTCGCCGTCCAGCGGGTGATCCGCCGCGACAACCTGCTGGAGAACGTCCGCAAGCAGGGCGCCTACTTTGCGCGCCGCCTGCAGGAGCGGTTCGGCAATCATCCCTTCGTGGGCGACGTGCGCGGCCGCGGCCTGTTCCAGGGCATCGAGCTGGTGGCCGACCGCGGCACCAAGGAGCCGTTCGACCCTTGCCCGCAAGCTGCACGCCAGGATCAAGCGCGAGGCCATGGCCCGCGGGCTGATGGTCTATCCGATGGGTGGCACGGTCGACGGCCTGCGCGGCGACCACGTGCTGCTGGCGCCGCCGTTCATTGTCGATAATGCGGCGGTCGACACAATTGTCGAACGGCTTGGCGACGCCATCGACGCGGCCACAGCGGCCAAATGAGCTTCAGAAAACGGGTTGCGGCGAAGGCCGGAACGCGCTGCTATCCGGCTTTCGCCGGGCGACGACACCAAAAATAACGGAGGATCGATTGATGAAGATCACTGACGAGAACAAGCGGCTTTGCCGCCGCCGGCCTGCTGGCTCTGACGAGCTTCGGCACGCCTGCAGTTGCACAGCAGAAATTCGTCACCATCGGCACCGGCGGCGTGACCGGCGTCTATTACGCGGTCGGCGGCGCCGTCTGCCGGCTGCTCAACAAGGACCGCAAGGCGCACGGCATCCGCTGCTCGGTGGAGTCGACCGGCGGCTCGGCCTTCAACGTCAACACCATCAAGGCCGGCGAGCTCGACTTCGGCATGGCGCAGTCCGACGTGCAGTTCAACGCCGTCAAGGGCGAGGGCCAGTTCAAGGACAACGCCTTCGGCGATCTGCGCTCGGTGTATTCGGTCCATCCGGAGCCGTTCACCGTCCTGTCCCGCAAGGAAGTCGAACATCAGCAAGTTCGAAGACCTCAAGGGCAAGCGCTTCAACGTCGGCAATCCCGGGCTCCGGCACGCGCGCTTCGCTGGAGCAACTGATCGCTGCAATGGGCTGGAAGTTGTCGGACTTCTCGCTCGCGTCCGAGCTGAAGGCCGACGAGCACGGCGCCGCTCTCTGCGACAACAAGATCGACGCCTTCTTCTACGGCGTCGGGCATCCGTCCGCGAACATCCAGGACCCGACCACGACCTGCGGCGCCAAGCTGGTCTCGATCACCGGAGCGGTCGTCGACAAGCTGGTGGCGGACAATCCTTACTACGCCAAGGCGACGATCCCGGGCGGCATGTATGCGAGCAATCCGAACGCCGACCGAAACCTATGGCGTGCTCGCCACGCTCGTGACGTCGGCAAAGGTCCCGGACGAGACCGTCTACGAGCTCGTCAAGGCGACGTTCGACAACTTCGACGAGTTCAAGAAGCTGCACCCGGCATTCGCCAATCTCGACCCGGCGAAGATGGTGAAGGACGGCAACTCGGCTCCGCTGCATCCGGGTGCGGCGAAATACTACAAGGAAAAAGGCTGGCTGAAATAACCGCTGACAACAACGGCCGCGGAGCACCTCCGCGGCCGTTTTCGCATAAGCGGGAGGGGCGTCGTGGCGGACCAAGGCAATAACAGCCGAGCGTCGATCTCGAGCAACTTGTCGCCGAAGCCGATACCGGCGGCCGCAAGCCCACCGGTCTCGCCGCCAGGATCCTCCTGTGGGTCGCGATTGCCTGGTCGCTGTTCCAGCTCTGGTATGCCTCGCCGCTTCCGTTCGTGTTCGGCATCTTCATCCTCAACGACACCGAAGCCCGCTCGATCCATCTCGCGCTCGGCGCTGTTCCTCGCCTTCACGGCCTATCCCGGCGTTCAAATCGTCGCCGCGCAGCTACATCCCGACCATCGACTGGGTGCTGGCGGTCGCGGGCGCCTTCGCGGGCGGCTACCTGTTCCTGTTCTATCGCGAGCTGGCGCTGCGCCCCGGCCACGCCGACAACGATCGATCTCGTCACGGCCGGCGCCGGCATCCTGCTACTGCTCGAAGCGACGCGCCGCTCGCTCGGCCTGCCGATGGTGTTCGTCGCGGCCGTTCTTCATCCTGTTCACGTTTGCCGGGCCGTACATGCCCGAAGCGGTCCAGCACAAGGGTGCGTCGCTTTCGCGCTTCCTCGTTCACCAGTGGCTCGTGACCGAAGGCGTGTTCGGCATCGCGCTCGGCGTCTCGACCAGCTTCGTGTTCCTGTTCGTGCTGTTCGGCACGCTGCTCGACAAGGCCGGCGGCGGCAACTGGATGATGCAGATATCGATCGCGCTGCTCGGCCATCTGCGCGGCGGGCCGGCCAAGGTCGCGGTGGTGTCCTCCGCGCTCAACGGCGTCGTCTCCGGCTCGTCGGTGTCGAACGTCGTCTCCGGCGGCATCTTCACCATTCCGCTGATGAAGCGCTCCGGGCTTTCCGGCGTAAAGGCCGGCGCGATCGAGGCGTCGTCGTCGATCAACGGCCAGATCATGCCGCCGGTGATGGGCGCCGCCGCGTTCCTGATGGTCGAATATGTCGGCATTCCGTACTCGGAAATCGTCAAGCACGCGGCGCTGCCGGCGATCGCCTCCTACATCGCGCTCTTCTACATCGTGCATCTCGAGGCGGTGAAGATCGATTCCAAGCCGCTCAGCGCGCGAATCTTGCACCGACGCGAAGTCGCGGCTGATCCGGACCGGGCTCGGCGTTTCGCGGCACGATCGCTGGTGCTGCTGCGCGCTCTATTACGGCATCGAGCGCGCGCAGAGTCGTCTTCGGCGACGCGGCGCCCTGGGTGCTCGGCATCGCCGGGCTTGCGATCTATCTCTGGACCGTCTGGTACGCGGCGCGCTTTCCGGATCTCGAGCTCGACGATCCGAATGCGCCGATCATCCATATTGCCGCAGCGCCTGGGACGTCACGCGCACCGGCCTCGACTTCCTGATCCCGCTGGTCGTCCTGCTCTGGTGCCTGATGGTCGAGCAGATGTCGCCCGGCCTGTCGGCATTCTGGGCGACGGTCGCCATCCTCGGCATTCTGGCGACCCGCAAGCCGCTGCTCGCCCTGTTCCGCCGCCAGGACATGCGCGCTGCGATCAACGCGACCGTCGACGACGTCGTCGACGGGCTCGCGACCGGCGCGCGCAACATGATCGGTATCGCCATCGCGACCGCCACGGCCGGCATCGTCGTCGGCACCATCACCCTCACCGGCCTCGGCCTGATGATGACCGAGTTCGTCGAGTTCGTGTCCGGCGGCAACGTGATCGCGATGCTGATCCTGATCGCCCTGATCTCGCTCATCCTCGGCATGGGCATCCCGACCACCGCGAACTACATCCTGGTCGCCACGCTGATGGCGCCGGTGGTGGTCGAGCTCGGCGCCCAGGCCGGGCTCGCGATCCCGCTGATCGCCGTGCACCTGTTCGTGTTCTACTTCGGCATCATGGCGGACATCACGCCGCCGGTCGGTCTCGCCGCCTTCGCGGCGGCGGCGATCTCCAAGGAGGACCCGATCGCGACCGGCTTCCAGGGCTCGCTCTATTCGCTGCGCACCGCGATCCTGCCGTTCGTCTTCATCTTCAATCCGGAAATCCTGCTGATCGATATCGGCAGGCTGGGGGCACCTGATCTGGGTCATCTTCATCTGCGATGGTCGCAATCCTGCTGTTCTCGGCGGCGACCATGAACTGGTTCATCACCAAGAGCCGGCTGTGGGAGACCGCGATCCTGCTGCTGTGTTGCTTCACGCTGTTCCGTCCGGCCTGGTGGCTCGACCGTTTCTATCCGGCCCATGTCGAGGTGCCGGCGCGAGAATTCCTGAGCAAGGTTGCAGGAGGCGCCCTCCGATCAGCGCCTCACCATGGTGGTGGAAGGCCTGAACCTCGAAGGCGAGAACGTGCGCAAGACCGTGAGCATCCCGCTCGGCGACCCGCAGGAGCCGCGCTTGCGGCTGCGCGCGGTCGGTCTCGGCGTTACGCCCGCCGGCGAAAAGGTCACGATCATCGAACGTCGCATTCGGCTCCTACGCCAAGCGCATCGGCCTCGAAAGCGGCTACGAGATTGTGTCAGTGCTTGAACCGGCTGACCGGCCATCGCGCGCCATCCCGTCAATCATTGCACTTATTTTGGCGGCGGGCGTTGGCGGCTTGCAGTTTTCGCGGAAGCGGAAAGGCGCTGCTGCGCCGGCGCCGGCTTAGGCATTAAAAAAGCCCGGCATTGCGCCGGGCTTTTTCCTTCGTCCTGACAGCTTTATGGCGCCGTCCGCGACCGGGAGACCATGCTCCAGATCACCAGCACGATGATCGCGCCGGCCACCGCACCGATCAGGCCAGCGCCCTCGCCCGGCTGATACCAGCCGATCGCCTGGCCGATCCAGGTCGCGACAAACGCGCCGACGATGCCGAGCACGGTGGTCAGGATAAACCCCGCCGGCTCGTTGCTGCCCGGATGCAGGAATTTCGCGATCAAACCCGCCACAAAACCGATAATGATGACCCAAATAACGCCCATGATGTCCTCTTCGTTACGTGCTTCTGTTATACGCGCTGAATCGTCCGGCGGTCTTCTGAAAACATTCCGGCGTAGTATGCCGCAAAGGCGCCGAGCACGAGTGCGACCGAGCTCAGCAGCATAAAGATCGCCACCTGCTTGCGCGCGTCGTCGAGCGCGGTCTGGACCTCGATGCGCGTGCCCACCGTTTCCCGCGGCCTGCCGTAATTGGTCTGCGACATCACCTGATAGTTGCGCGTCGCGTTCATCACCGGTCCTCCGAGCTGGCCGGCGGTCGATGCGCCCACACTGGCGGTAATGCCGGAGACGCCGACCACAATCAATGTGGCGATCGCCCACGCGGTGACGCCGCCGATCGCTTTCATCCGCATATTGTTGGTGGGCGAGAATGTGCCCGCGACCCAGCCGCCCACTGCGGCGGCGAAAATTCCCGACACCGCCCACCAGGCAAAACCGATCCAGGCCGGCAGCGCGCCAGAAGATTGAGCGCTCGACACGTCAAAGCTGACGAGCCCGAAGCCAAAGCCGATCATGGTGAGGAGGACCTGCACGACCAGCGACGCGATGACGCCCGCTGCAACGGCCGACCACGTCCAGCTTGCGGTCGCGGCAGTCGTGCGCGTTGCGCGTGCCATTTTTGTCTCCCGGTGAATTCCGCTCTGAAAACGAACATTCGCCTTAATCGTTCCTGCTTTGGGAACCATTGAGCGGACAATCGATTATCCCAGCACCTGATCCACGGATGTACTGGACAGGATCCGAGAAAACCCCTCACGCGGAAACGTGTGGGGTTTTCTTACGTTGGGGCCCACCCTCACCAAGGAACTCTCGTCGCCCGGCCTGAGTTTAGCTCGCAGAGGCCAGCCTTGAACGTCGGCAACGAACGCACCCAATCGCTTTGGATGGACCTTGAGCCGGTGTCGGCGCCACGGCTCACGTCCAGCAATGTGCGTGTCGACGTTGTTGTGATCGGCGCGGGCATGGCCGGCCTCTCCACCGCCTATGAGCTGATGGACCGCGGGCTCACCGTGGCGGTGATCGACCGCGGCAAGATCGGGCGCGGCATCACCTCGCGCACCACCGCGCATCTGACCAATTTCTGCGACGAAGGTTCTGCCGAGCTGATCGGCATGCGCGGCGAAGAGATCGCGCGCCTGTTCGTCGAGAGCCAGACCGCCGGCATCAAGCGCATCGAGGAGATCTGCGACGGGTCGAAGCTTGCCTGTAATTTCCGCCGGCTCGATGGCTTCCTGTTTCCCGACCCCCAGACCACCCAGGCCGATCTGGATGAAGAAATGTCGGCGGTGCGAAGCCTCGGGATCAAGGTGGAGAAAGTCCACAACGCCCCGGTCGCCGGTTACGAGGGCAAGGGCGTGCTGCGGTATCGCGATCAGGCGACCTTCAATCCCGGCCGCTACCTCAATGCGCTGGCCGAGACCATCGTCGCGCGCGGCGGCAAGCTCTATGCCGACACGGTGGTGAGCGAGGTCGAGGAGAAGGACGGCGCCGTTGTCGTACGGACCCTCAGCGGCGAGACCATTCAGGGCGGCTCGGCCGTCGTCGCCACCAACTCACCGATCAATGATCGCTTCGCGATCCACTCCAAGATGGCGCCCTACCGCACCTATGCGATGTGCTTCACGATCCCGAAGGACTCGCTGCCCGACGCGCTGTTCTGGGACACGATGGAGCCCTACCACTATATCCGCCAGGAGACCGGGCCCGGCACCGTGAATTACCTGATCACCGGCGGCGAGGATCACAAGAGCGGCGAAGCCGACGACGCGGGTGCGCGCTTCGACGGGCTGGAAGCCTGGACGCGCAAGCATTTCCCGATGATGGGCAAGGAAACGCATCGCTGGTCCGGCCAATGGCTGGAGACGATCGACTTTTGTTCTTTCACCGGCGTCAATCCCGGCAACAAAAATGTCTATGTGCACACCGGCGACAGCGGACAAGGCATCACCCACGGCGCCATGGCGGCGCTTTTGATCGCTGACCTCATCACCACCGGGAAGAGCAAGTGGAAAGAGGTCTATGACCCGACGCGCCTCCCCGTCCGCGCGCTGAGCAATTACGCGCGGGAGAACATGACGGCGGTCAAGAACTTCGCCGAATATGTCGCGCCGGGCGAAATCTCATCCTACGACGAGCTCAAGCGCGGCCAGGGCGCGATCGTGCGCGACGGCCTGCGCAAGATCGCCGCCTATCGCGACCAGAACGGCAAGCTGCACAAATGCTCCGCCACCTGCACGCATCTGGGCTGCCATGTGCACTGGAATTCGCTGGAACGGTGCTGGGACTGCCCGTGCCACGGCTCGCACTTCGATATTGACGGCACCGCGCTCAACGCACCGGCCGTCGCGCCGCTCGAGAAGCTCGACTAAACGTCAGTAAGCAAAGCCGGTCTGCGCGATCAGATAGGCGATCCAGATCGCGGGCGCGAGAAAAGCCCCGAACGGCAGGCTGTCGCGGCGCGACGGCCGCTTCCCTTTCGCCAGCGCCTGAGCGCCCACGGCCAAAAGACCGCCAAACGCGGCGATCAGCAGAGCGATAGGCAGCACCGGCCAGGCCAGGAATGGCGCGCCGGCGGCGGCGAGCTTGGCATCGCCGAGCCCCAGGCCCTCGATGCCGCTGCGCCAGCCGTAGAAATAGCGGAGCGCGAGCAGCACGCCGCCCGCGGCCGCACTACGCAGCAAGGCGTCGCCCAGGTCCCACAACAACTGGCCGGGAAATGCTTCGAGCACGACGAGAACGAAGACCCGACGCGAACATCAGCGCATTCGCGGCATCAGGGATGATCCGATATTCGAGGTCGATCACCGCGATGAAGATCGCGAGCGCCGCGAGCAGCGCCGCGAAGGCGCCCTGCGGCAGCGGCAGCAGGTAAAGCGAAAGGATGACGCCGCCCGCCATCGCTGCGGCGGCGAGGCCGTGTCGTTGCAGAAGGTCCGGAAGGCGGGCGGACCGCCGCGCCATCATTGCTGCTGACGGAAGATCGTGTTGCTCGGACGGGCCCGGTCGATCTGCTTCTCGACGGTCGTGCCGCGCGCGATGTTCTGGAGCTTGGAGCGCATCTCCTCGGCGACCAGTTGCGAATCCAGCCCGTCACGGATGATCTGCGGGCGGATAAACACAATCAACTCGGTGCGATCGTTCTTCTTGCTGTTGGTCGCGAACAGATCGCCGATCGGGCCCTTGATGTCGCCCAGCACGGGAATGCTTTCGCGTATATTGTTCTGGTTCGAACTGATCAGGCCGCCGAGCAGAACGGTCTGGCCGGAGGCGACGGCCACCGAGCTTTGCACGCGCCGCTGGGAAATGGTGGGGCCGAGATCCGAGGCGGTCGTGCCGGGCACCACGGCCGAGACTTCCTGACTGACGTCAAGATTGACCACGCCGTTGGCGTTGACTCGCGGGATGACCTTCAGAATGACGCCGGTATCGTGCCGCTCGACGCTTTGAACGACCGGCGAGTCCGCGCCACCCGTCACCGCTTGCGAGCGTCCCGAAATCACCGGGACCTGGTCGCCGACCTGCAGGACCGCCGGCTGGTTGTCGAGCACGACAAGCGCGGGCGCCGACAGCACCTTGACCTCGGTGACGCTGCGCAGCGCATCGATCACGACTTTCGGGTCTCGGTTCGAACCGAGAATAAAGCTGGCGCCGCCGCCGCCAAGGGCGGGCCTCAACAGGTCTCCGGCACTGAAGCTGACCGTACCCTTGCGGCCACCGTCGGTGATCTTGAAGTAATACTGCACGCCGTATTGCAGATCGTTCTTCAGCGTGACTTCAGCAATGGTGACGTCGATCGCGACCTGCACCGGCGCCTTGTCGAGCTCGAAGATTGCGCGCTCGACCAGCTTGTATTGATCGCGGCTCGCATAGATCAGCAGGGAGTTGTTGGCGACGTCGGCGGTGATGCGAACATTCGGAAGCGGCGCAGGACCGCTGTTACCCCCGGTGCTGGTCGAAAGACCCGCCAGATCGGTGCCGGTTGCACCGCTGCCGCCGCGCGTGCCGCCGCGACTTTCGGCAGGCTCGCCGACCCGGCCCGCGCCAGCTCCTGGATCGCCGCCTCCGCCGCCCCCGAAGGTCGGCGTATTGATCTGCTGCGTTTGCGTTGAGGTGGTGCTGCTTCCGCTACCGCTGCCGCCCGGTTGGTTCGACGTGCCGAAACTGCTCTGCCGGGTGAAGCTTGTGCCAGGGGTAAGCTGCGAGAGATCCTGATTGCCGAGGCTCGACCCGCCACTTCCGGTGAACACATCGCGCAGGATCGCGGCGATCTGTTTGGCGTTGCCGTAGCGCAGCTTGTAAACCCGCACGGTGGTGGTGTCGTAATCGGCGCGATCGAGCCGCGCGACCCAGGTCTTGACCTGCTCGATCACGCGAGGGCTTGAGCCAACAGCGAGCACCGCATTGAGCCGGTTGATCGGCTGGAAGCGCACCGCGTGCGCCCCGGCGCCTTCACGCCCGGCGTCAAATACGTTCCGTAGCTCGTTGATGATCGTGTCAGGGCTGGAGTTGCGCACCGGGAAGACGCCGACCGCCTGGTTCTTCATCCAGTCAACGTCAAGCGCCAGCGCGGCATCGATCGCGCTTTGCCGCTCCGCGCTGGTGCCTTGCACCAGCAAGAGGTTGCGGCTTGCCTCGACGCGCGCCTGCCCGGGCTTGGCGGCAAAGCTGTCGACCGCGCGCAGCACTGTTTGCGCAGAAACGAATCTGAGCGGCAAAACCGAAATGCCGTAACCGGGGGTGAGCCGGCCTTGGGTGTCGACTTCGCCGTTGCCCAATGCTTCGCCGATCGGCACCACTTTGTAGATGCCGCTTTCGCGCACCACGTTGGCATTGACGATTTTGACCGCGCTTTCGAACATCGGCATCAGGTCTTGCCGCGCGATCGGCCGGCCGGACGAAAGACTGAGCGTGCCCTGCACGCGCGGATCGACGCTGTAAGTGAGCCTCAGCAGATCGCCGAGAATGACTTTCGCCACCGCGCTGATGTCGGCGTTCTGGAAATTGATGTCGTAGCCCTCGCCGACCCGCGAGACTTCCTCGCCGGGCGCGGCGGGCGCACGTGGCTCGCCAGCGGCACCGGCAGCGCCACCACTCCCCGCATCGCTATAGATCGCGGCCGGAATGCCCGGCCCGTCGCGTAACTGATTTGAAATCGGAGCTGGATTGCGCGCCGTCAGATCCGCACCGCTCACGGAGTCGGCGGCATCCTCGGTCGAGTTGCCGGCGGTGAGCGCTCGCTCCAGCGAGCCGTAGGAGCAGGCCGCCGTCGACAGCGCAAGGAGACCCGCCATGACGACACGCGTCACGCGAAACTGTTCGCCACCAACGCTGAACATAACGGACGCCGGGCTCCCCCTAACCTACTGAAAAATTACCACATCCCCGCGCGCATAAGCGAGGCAAGGGCACCCCGACATACACAGTGAATAATATGGATAACGGGAACAACTCGTGACGAACTACGGCGTTTCTGTGTCAGCGTCACTCACTCGTCACTGTTCCGCTGCTGGCGGCGCTGTTGCTGTGCGCGCGCCTTCCGGCGTTGCGCGGGGGACATGTTCTCGTTTCTGCTTTTGCGGCGGACGGGCTCGGCCGTGGCGGCGCGGCCTTCCGGTGACGCCTGCGGTTCCACTTCTTCATCCACAGCCGCGTCGTCGTCGGGCGAGGCCGTGTGCTCGTCATCCGGCTCGCCGACTTTGCGAATCGAAATGCCGGGCGCCTTGCTCTCGTCGTAGAGGCGCAGGCGCACGCGCTTTGCCTCGCCCGACAGCACGACCGATCGCTCGCCAATCTCATCGATGGTCCAGCCGCTGAACCGTTCGCCGCGCGGAACGCGCGTCTCCTGCTTGGACTCCGTGTTGCGCACGATCGCATAGGCTGCATCGGCGGACCGCACGATGCCGACCAGTTCGAAGTTCAGCGACTTTGCTTCGGTGATCGGGGGCGCTTCGTCAGGCTCTTCGGGAGGCGGCGGTGGCCGTCGGGTTGAGCTGAACAATGGCCGGTCGCGCGTCACCGCGAGATCCTCGAGCGACGGCACGCCGTTGGCCTCGCCGTTCGCTCCGCCGGGCGCGAGAACGCGCGGCGCGACGGGCCGTTGCGCAGCACGAACCGGACGCGATGGTTGGCTCGGGGCCGGCGCAGCCTGCCGGGCGGGCGGGCGGGCTATGGGCGGCATCGCCCTTGGCTGCTGCGGCACTGCCTGACGCGGACGTGTTTGCGGCGGAGGTGGCGGCTCCGGCTCGGGGTCCGGCTCCGGCTCTGCTTCTTCTTCGTCAGCCTCGGCGGCATCCGGCTCCGGATCATTCTGCACCGCCTGCACGAAGCGCAGCGAAGCGCCGGGCCGAACATCCTGCGCAGCCGCGCTCCACGACCAGCCAAAAGCGATTGCCGCGAGGAGGAATATGGCGGCGCGCAGGATCATCGCGCGCCTCCTTCGCGGTAGAAGCCGATGATGCGCAGCTCGACGGTGAGGCGCGGCAGAGTCTTTTCGTCACTCTCGCCTTCGCGGCGCGTGACCGGACGGCGCACCATGAGATTGTCGATGAGAACCAGCGGCCGGCCGCCTTCGAGTCCATGCAGCGTCGCCTGCAAGCCATTGACGTCGAGATCGGACGTCGCCTGCACGGTAACGCGCCGCGCCGCGCCCGGCGCTTCGCCGGTTTGCGGCTGCTCGACACCGACCGACACCAGCTTGCCGCCGTTCGATTCAATCGTCTCGACCAGATATTGCTGCAGCGAATTGGCAGCGAGCGCGTAATTCGCTCCGGTCAGGAACGCGTTTTCGGTCGGCGCGGTGGCCTGCGCCGTCCGCGGCATTTGCAAGCGGCGGCGCAGCGCCTCGGCCTCGGTGGTCTTGGCGTCGAGCTCGATCTGTGTGGCGTCGGCCATCTCTTTGGCGAACAGCAATCCGCCGAACAGCACGATGACGAGCCCGATCAGGATCGCGATGGCGCCGGCTTCGCGGCTATTGGGCAGGAAGCGGTTCATCGGCGGGGCCCCGCGGGAGCCTGCGGCTGCGCTGCCGCCTGGGTTTGCCGCAGCTTCATCTGCAGATGGAAGCGATCGCCCTCGCCGGCCTGAAGCCGGGTGGTCGGCGAAAAGAAGATCGCATCGCTGAAGATTGCCGCGCCGTCGATTTGCGGCACCAGGTCGGCGACGTTTTGCGAGATGCCGGTGATGCGAATCTGTCCTTCATTGTTGACGTGCAGCTCGGTCAGCCAGGTGTCGTCAGGCAAAGCCTGGGAGAGCTTGTCGAGCGCGAGCACGGCAGGCGGCATGGACCGCTTGCGGGCGAGTATGGTTTGCGCCTCGCGATCACCAACAGAGCCTTGCGGCCCACGGTCGGCCAGCTTTTTGCGCAGATCGGCAATTTCGGCCTGCGTGGATTCCAGTGCCGCCGACGCTTGCCCGTCCGCCACGAAAAGCCAGGTGAACCCGCCAAGCGCGATCAGCAGCAGCGCGGCAAGGCCCCCCATCACGCCGTAGCGCAGGCGCTGCGTGCGCGCGGTACGAGTGCCGTCGAGGTCGAGGGGAATGGCCACATCGCCGATCTTGTCGACTTCACGATAAACCACACGGACACGGCGGGGCTTCTGCGCCGCAATCGCGGCATAGAGCGGCGCATGCAGGTTTCGCGCGGTGGCCGCGACCGTGACGACCAGCCGGTTATCGCCGTCGCCGGCCGGCACGGCGGTGTAGGTGTAGAGAATATTGTCGGCGCGCCATGGCACCACGCGCTCGAGCTGATGGCGCACGATGCCGTCGAGATACTGCCGGCTCTCGGCCGGCAGCGGATCGAGGGTACGAACCAGCAATTCGTGCCGCGGCAGGATCAGGTCCACATCGCCGTCTTCGATCCGCGCCGCAACTTCAGGCGGCTGCAGCTTCGGCGGCGTCGCCGAGCGGTCCACTTTCACGCGCGCACGCTCGCGCTTTCCGTCAGCGCCCTCGACCGCATAAGCGCCCTCGCCGGCATCGACCAGCTTGAGCGGCGTGCGGCGGCGCAACTGGTCTTCGATATCGGACACGGCCTGGATGAGGCCGTCGATAAACCAGTCCAATGCGCGTTTGAGACTGTTGAGCACGCTGGTTCCTATTGCGGCAGACTGCGGACGCGATCCGGCGGGTTGGCGTCCCAAGCCAGGATCCGATAGGGCGCGGTATCGCCTTCAACGACGCTCACCAGCACCTCGTAACGCCGCTCACTGGCGCGTGACACTTGAACGCGGCCCTCGAACCGCACCGCCGCCGCCGGTTCATCGGTGACAAAATCTTGTACCGCCGTGAGACTGCCTTGCAAGGATTTAAAAGTGGCCGCGGGCCGGCGGCGCAACTCCAGTATTTCCATGACACGTTGCTGTGTCATTCCGGGAATAGCGGCAAGCACCGGCGGATCGGCCAACATTGGATTGATCTTGTCCCTCCCGCTGACGACCGTGACATAAGGCGCAACAGCGGCGGCCGCTCGGGCGGGAACACCGAGCACCAGCCCCAATTCCGCAACGTGGACAAACTTGCCATTGCGCGGCCCGTCGGTGCGCCCGGCCGCGCGATAATTGCCACGCTCGGCGCCGAGTCCGCCGGTGACTTTGTCATCTTCGTCACGCCAATCGACGATGCGGGCCGCGTACATGCGCGCGGTCTCGGCCGGTATACCGACCTGAACGAAGATGTTGGTGAGCATTTCAGGCTCGGCGCGGTTGAGATCGATGCGCGCGGTTTCTTCCCTCACCGTCACAGCCACATTTGTGCGGCCGACACCGACCATGGCGACCCCGCGCGTTTGCCCCAGCGACCCGCCGGTGCGCGCCACGGTATACTCGATCGCCGAGCGCATGGCCTCGTCACCGCGCACGGTTTCGGCGAAGGCGCGGCTTAAATCGACAGCAGCGTTCATGACCGAGGCGGCGACCGCAGCAAAAATGCCAAGCAGGCCCGACAGGAACAATACGGCCAGCAGGATCGAGCCACGCTGAGAATTGCGCTTCTTCATCGGGGCACCCCAGGACGTTGGCCGGGGACGCTGGTCTGGGTGCGGGCGGGCTGCTGATTTGGATCCGCCTCCGCGCACCGCGGCGGCTTCTCTTCGCCTTCATCCTCGTTGGCAACACAGTCTGCGCTGTAATTGACCGGGATCGGCAGGATGACCGGCCGCGGAAACAGCGGGCCGCGCTGCGGCACGTCGATCTGCACCGCCACTGCGGAGGGAAGCGCGACGCGGTTATTCCATTGCTCGAACGCCTTGCCGGAGCGATCGAGATAGAAGAAGCGCACTTGCATCCTGCCTTGCAGCAAGACGACCGGATCGCGGAATTGCGACGGCGGGTTCGAGACCGGAGAGCGCTCGCGGGTGAGGAAGAAGTTGTCGCCCTCGCCGCTCGCGGAAACATTGAGCAGTTCGACCCCCCGGTCGCCAATGCCGAAGCCGGTCGCGGCGACGAACACCATCCGGTTCGGACCGCCGGCGAAATAGACCGTCGAGCCGTCTGTGCCGGGCGGCGCCATCGGCAGAGCGAGCGTAAGGTCGGTGCTAAGGCGGCCGAGCCCGCGCGTGATCATCTCCATGGAGGCGATGACGCCGTCGCCGTAATTCCAGTTGCGCAAGGTGCGGCCGGCGAACTCGGCAATAACGGCGAACACCGCGGCCGCGATTGCGAGCGCGGCGAGCGTTTCGATCAGCGTGAAGCCGGCGCGCGGATTGCTGCCGCATGCCGAGCCCCGCCGGCGGCGCTTATTGCGCTGTGATTTGGCCGATTTTGTACGCATCCAACCTGTTGCTCCGGCCGCTCGGGCCTCGCATCGTGACGACGACGTGGAAGATATTGGCCGTTGTGGGCTGCTGATTCTGCTGATTGCGCTGGTTGCCCTCCGCGCCGCTCCGCGGCTGGGCCGCAGGGACGGTCGCCACCGTCTGCATTGTCGTGGTGACGTTCCACGCATAGCGGCCCATCGTGCCGTCTTGCGTGCCGGCCGCGAGCGCGCCGCGCAACAGCAACTCATCGAGAATGCTGCGCGCGAGTAAAGTGCCCTCGGCTTCATCGCGCACGATGTTGATGCCTCCCCAGGTCGAGACGAAGGACCGGATCAGCACCGCCATCAGCACCGACGCGACGGCGACGGCGACCAGCACCTCGATCAGCGCGAAGCCGGCTTCGCCGCGACGGTGCAAATGCTTACCCTTGGCGGTTCGGCGGAACGACATCGATGAACCCGGTGAGCCAGTTGACGCGCACGCGCCAATTCAGAGTGCCGCGCGCAAGGCTGATGACGGCGCCGCAGGTGCGGCCATCGGCGCCGAACACGATTGCAAGCTCATTGCCCGGCGTCCGGCAGGCGTCGCTCGCGACCACGTCGAGCGTGACGTCTTCCGGCAACGAGACCGAGCGGGAAGCGGAGCCGCTTATCACCTTGCGTTCGGCAAGATTGATTTTGGTCGACACTTCGCCGCCGGCGCGCGCGGCGGCGCTGCGGTCAGCCTTGAGCACGGCGGCAACTTCGGACGCATAGCCGCCGAGCCGGGCGGCCGAGGTGCCGCGCGGCAGAGCCGGCAGGACGAGCAGGATCAGCAGCGCCAGCAAGGCGACTGCGATCACCATGTCGAGCATGATGACGCCGCGCTGCGCGGCGCCTCCGCGCAAGAGGGACTTAACGGCTGCCGCTGAAAATGTCCGCCGCACTACCGTTACCGCCTTCCCGGCCGTCAGCACCGAGCGACATGATCTCGAACGGCGAATTCTGCCCCGGCGCCCGGTAGAGGTACTCGTTCTTCCAGGGATCCTGCGGCACCTGTCCGCCCTTGAGGTAGGGCCCGTTCCACACATCAACATTGCCCGACTTGCGCACCAGCGCCTGGAGGCCCTCGGAAGAAGACGGGTAGCGGCCGGTGTCGAGGAAGTAGAGATCGAGCGCGCTGGAGAGGGCCTCGATCTGCAGCTTGGCCGCCTTGGCGCGCGCGTCGGTGAGGTAATTGAGCACGCGGGGGCCAACGAGGCCCATGATCAGGCCGATGATGACGAGCACCACCAGCATTTCGATGAGGGTGAATCCCGCCGAACCGCGCAACAATTTATGCGGCGCTTTGCGGGACACGAGCTGGGTCTGGGTCTTCATTAGTGCTTATCCGACAAGTTGATTGACGCTGAGCAGCGCCGAAAGAATTGAAACGATCAGCGAGCCGACGATCACGGCAATTGCGACGATGGCGGCCGGGCCCACCACGCCGGAAAGCCGATCGAGGCGCTCGGCAAGCTTGGCTTCGTAGAATTCGGCGGTGCGGCGCGCGACGATCGCGATCTCGCCGGACTCTTCGCCGACCCGCAGCATCTTCAGCGCCAGTGGCGGCACGTAATGCGCGCGCGACAGCCCATCGACCAGCCGCCCGCCGCGGCGAACATTTTCAACAACACTATCGAGACCGGCAGCGACGGCGCCGGGAAGATCGATGAGAACGCGCAGCGCGCTGCTGAGCGTGACGCCATTGGTCAGAAGCGTGCTCAGGCTGGAGCAGAACATCACGGTGCGGCGCAATTCCAGGATGCCGCGCAGGCCCGGCGCGCGATTGATGCGGCGTTGCAAGCCGATGCGCACCTGCGGAAACCGTAGCGCAATCAGAACTCCCGGCCAGCACGACGGCGAGAAGAGCGGCGATCGTGGTGCCGTGGGCGACAAAGAAGTCGGATGCCGCCAGCACCGCGCCGACAAAGCCTTCCGGCGACTGGCCGAAATCGCGCAGCACCGAGGCAAATTGCGGCACCACGTAAACAAGGAAGAACACCAGCACGCCGAGCGCGACAATCATCAGCACCGCCGGATAGCGCAGCGCCGACGACACCTTGTCCATCAGCCGCTCGGTGCGGGCCCGCTCTTCGCCGACCAACTCGAGAACACCGTCGAGATTGCCGGTCGCTTCGGCGACCCGGACCATGGCGACGAGGTCGGCACCGAACAAGCGCGGATAGCGCTCGAGCGCGTCACCGAAGCTTGCGCCCGCGGTAATGGCGGCACGCAGGTCGCGCACGATATTGGCGAGACCGGCGCTCTCTTCGCCGGCAAGCAGCAAAAGCGCATCGTCGAGCGTCAGGCCGGCGCGCAGGACGAGCGACAGCTCGCGCAGGAAGACCGTGATCTCGCGCCGGCCGACCGGACGGCGCAACGAGAAGAAGCTCGGCTTGGCTGCGGTGTTCTTGCCGGTCGAGGTATCGAGAACGACGTAGCCGAGCTTCTCCAGCTCGCTCGAGACTTCGCGAAGGCTGCCGGCCTCGATCTCACCGGTAATGAACCGGAACTGAGGATCCATCGCCTTGTAAGTAAAGGTCGGCATGATCAGCGGCTCGCGACCACGCGCAATATTTCTTCGACCGTGGTGATGCCGGCGCGGCATTTGGCGACGCCGTCCTCGACCATGGTGCTCATGCCGTCTTCGCGCGCCTTGCGCTCGATTTCGGCGTCACCCTTCATCGTGCCGATCAGGCGCGCGATTTCCTCGTTCACTTCGAGGATCTCGAACGCGCCGAGGCGGCCGCGATAGCCGACATTGCCGCAGCGCTCGCACCCGACCGCCTCGCCCACCAGATCGCCAGCCTTGAAACCGATGGCGCTGTAGCGCGAGTCACTGGCTATGGTTTGCTTCGACAACGGGGCCATGCGGCGGCAATCGGGACACAGAACGCGCACCAGCCGCTGGCCGACAATGCAGCGCAACACCGAGGCCAGCAGGAACGACTCCACGCCCATGTCCAGCAGGCGGGTGATGGCCGAGGCGGCGGTGTTGGTGTGCAGCGTCGTCAGCACCAAATGGCCGGTGAGCGAGGCCTGGATGCCGATCTTGGCGGTCTCGGCATCGCGCATTTCGCCGACCATGATCACGTCCGGATCCTGGCGCAGGAACGAGCGCATCGCCGTCGCGAAGGTGAGCCCGATCGCCGGCTTCACCTGGGTCTGATTGACGCCCTGGATTTCGTATTCGATCGGATCCTCGATGGTGAGGATCTTGCGGACCGGCTGATTGAGCCGCGACAGCGCCGAGGCCAGCGTCGTGGTTTTGCCGCTGCCGGTCGGGCCGGTGACGATGATCATGCCGTGCGGCGAATCGAGGTGCGAGGTCAGCACCTTGCGATCGCGGTCGGAAAAGCCGAGGCGGGCGAAGTCGAGCAGGCGCTGATTGCGCTCGAGCACGCGCAGGATCGCCGCTTCGCCGTGCGCGGTCGGCATGGTGGCGACGCGGATGTCGAGATCGAGATGTCCGACCTTGACGCGGGCGCGGCCGTCCTGCGGCAGGCGGCGTTCGGCGATGTTGAGGCCGGCCAGGATCTTCACGCGCGAGATGAGAGCGCGCTGCATGGTCGGCGGCGGCGACGGGATAGTGCGCAGCAGGCCGTCGACCCGCAGCCGCACCTGCAGCGTACCGCGGAACGGCTCGATGTGGATGTCGGTGGCGCGCATCTCGACCGCGCGCTCGAACAATTCATTGACGGCGCGCACCACCGGCGCGCCAGAGGCCATGTCGCGCAGGATATCGAGATCGTCGTCACCGCCGCCCTTCGGCAGGTCGGTGACGTCTTCGGCCGATGTTCCGTTCTGCTCGGCCTCACCCCCGCCGGCATCGCGCAGCAGCGTCTCGACGTCGTTGAAGGTGGCGACCTCGCGCTTGGCTTCAAAACCGAGCGTCAGGTCCATCATGCGCATCGTTGCCGGATCGGACGGGTCCGCCACCGCCAGATGAACGTCGCCTTTGCTGTCCTCGTACGGGAACACCGCGTATTCGCGCAGGAAGCGCACCGAGAAACGATCGAGCAGCGGCTTGCCTGCCTTGATCGTCGAGGACGAAACGCGCGGAAGTTTATGGAACGTGGCGACGGCGTCGGCGAAAGCCGAGGGTTCGGCCGCGGTCAGTTCAAGCAACTGCCGGTAACTTTGCTTGGCGCGGCCGGGCGCATGGCTCACCAGCCCGGCTGGCAACAGCCCCTTTTCGACGAGGTAATCCTCGAAACGCTGCTGAACCGAAACGGCCATCACACTTTACCCGCGTCGCTAATCGACGTGCTTTCAAAAATAGCACACCGGCCGGCAAGGCGGCACGAAGCGACGCGAACAGCCAGATTTGGCACGGTTAATATGTCCCCCGGTGACGAAATTGACGGGGAAATTCCGGCTTTTGCACGGCGATCCTGTTTATGCCGCTGTTACCTCGATTGCGCGGGCGCACGAAAACCCGCATGCTTTGTCCACGGGGGAGCGAAGGAGTTCGCCATGCTGGCTGTGCGCGGAATGATTTTGGCGGCCCTGCTTGCTGCATTTGGCTCCACGGGAGCACAAGCGGCTGACGGCGCTGTGACCATTGCGCCGGCCTCCTCGCCGCGGATGGTGGCCACTCAGGCGCCTGCCATCGTGGTGGAGCCGGGGGCCGCTGTGGTCGCAATTCCACCTCCTACGCCGGTGGTGATCGTTCCGCCCGCCGTCGCCGTGCCCGATACGGTGGTCATCACCGGCTTGCCGGTGATCGGCCCATCGCTCAAGCCGTTCGGCTGCCAGCGGGTGTGGCGCTGCGACGCTCAAGTTTGCGAATGGCGGCGCGGCTGCAACGGCGTCTACGGCTACGTCGAAGGCCCCTACTACAACAAGCCGCTGGCGGAACGTCAGTGGGCTCGCGATTACCTGCCGGGACCTGAAAGCGAAACGCGCGTGGTGCGCTCCCGTGCCCGCGCAGCGGACCCGGCGCTGAAGTAGCTACTGCCCCCAGGCGCGGAAGGCTTCCTCAAAGGCACGCTCACCGGGCGTGCCTTTTTCGATGGCAAGCAGCCCGCGCTTGGTGCTGTTGTAGACGACCGGGACATCGAACCACGGCCGCTCCTTGAGCAGCGCGATGTTGCGCTGGAGGTCGATCTCGACCGAGGACAGCCCGATCAGGAAAAAGTTGTTGGTGACTTTGACCGCGAGCCCGGCGAGCGGCACGCCGCGCGTCTGCTCATTCTGCTTCATCAGCACGCCCGGCACGTTCTGCACCCCGCCCTCGGGAAAATCGGCAGGCAGCGTGAACATGATTTCGATCGTGTGACTGGCCGGCAGAGTCCTGTCGCTATTCCGGCGCAGCGACCATGTCATGCGCATGCGCCGTTCGGGAATTTCGACATCGGCGCGGATTGCGAGTTCGGGCGCAAGGCCCGGTCCCGGCGACACGGTTTCCGTGCGCCAAACCGCTGACCCGACGAAGCGCTTGCCTTGCGGATTACCCTGCTCCTCCTCGTAGAGGACGACCTTTTGCGCAACGTCAGCGGCCGGTGCATTGGCCGAGCGCGTCGATGAAGACGACGGCGCACCGACCCGATCGGTAATCTTGGGCTGCGACGGCGTGGCCTCGCGGGTCGCTTGTGGCGGCGGCGAGCTCGGCCGCAGCGAGGCGACCATTGTGCTGATCTGCGCCGGGATCTTGGCAAGCGTCGCGCGCTGCCAGTAACCGAGTGCGACAACCCCACCCAGCAACAAAAGCACAATGAGTGCCGTCACGAGACCGCGCCACGATCGGCGCTGCTTGTAGGTCTCTTCGGCCGGCTCGGTGTATGCCGAGGGCGGCCAGGATTCCGGCAGTTGGTCGGCTTCGGCGGCTGCCGATTCCTGCGAAGCGGCTTCCGATGATACTGCCTCGTCGGCCTCGGGCTTTTGGTCGTCGTAAAACTCGCGCGCCGCCTTGTTGGCACGTGCGCTGGCTTCACCAAGCCCTTCGGCTTCGGCAACGGTTTCGCGGAAACCTTTTAATCCCTGATCGGTCAGCGAAGGCCGCGGCGGCGCTTCCTCGATCTCTGGCGTGCCGCGCGCTTTGGCCTGATCGGATTCGATCCGCCGGATCGCGTCTTCGAGCGCAAGCCGCTCGCGGGTGATCTCGGCCTCGTCGAGCGGCGGCTGGATGCCGCGCAGCTGCGCAACCAGAGCGCTGCGGGCGCGCTCATAGAGCTGCCGGCGGTTCTCGCCGGTGTTGCTCTCGAGACCGCCAATGGCGCGGTCAATCAGCGGATAATAGTCAGCCAAATCAAGTCCCGCGTCTCTGTTCGTCTTAGCTCTCGAACGGATTCTTCATCAGAATTGTGTCTTCGCGCTCGGGGCTGGTCGAAAGCAAAGCGACCGGGCAGCCGACCAGCTCTTCGACGCGCCGCACATATTTAATGGCTTGCGCCGGGAGCTCGGCCCAGCTGCGCGCCTTTGCAGTCGGCTCCTGCCAGCCTTCGATGACCTCATAGATCGGCTCGACCTGAGCCTGAGCGCGCTCCCCGGCCGGAAGATAGTCGATTCTCGCGCCATCGAGTCGATAACCGACGCAGACCTTGATCTCCGGGAACCCGTCGAGGATGTCGAGCTTGGTGAGCGCGAGGCCGTCGATGCCACTGGTCTGCACGGTCTGGCGCACGAGCACGGCGTCGAACCAGCCGCAACGGCGCGCCCGCCCGGTGACCGTGCCGAACTCCCGGCCGCGCTCACCCAGCGTTTTGCCGATCTCGTTGTCCATCTGATCGGTCGGGAACGGGCCGTTGCCGACGCGGGTCGTATAGGCCTTGCAGATGCCAAGCACGTAATCGATCGCACCCGGTCCCATGCCGGACCCGGTCGCGGCCTGGCCGGCGACGGTGTTCGACGACGTCACGTAGGGATATGTGCCGTGGTCGATGTCGAGCAGCGCACCCTGCGCGCCCTCGAACAGGATGCGCTTGCCTTCGCGCCGTTTGGCGTCGAGCAGCGACCAGACCGAGTCCATGAACGGCAGAACCTGCGGCGCGAAGCCGGCGAGATGGTCGTACACGGCCTTCGCCGAAATCTCCGGCATGCCGAGCCCGCGGCGCAGCGCATTATGATGCGCCAGCAGCCGCTCGATCTTGCCGTTGAGCTGATCGAGATCGGCGAGGTCCATCAAGCGGATGGCGCGGCGGCCGACCTTGTCTTCGTAAGCCGGGCCAATGCCGCGGCCGGTCGTGCCGATCGCGCCTTTGCCGGAGGCCTTCTCGCGGGCGACGTCGAGTTCCTGGTGCAGCGGCAGAATAAGCGTGGCGTTTTCAGCGACGCGCAGCGACTCCGGCGTCACGGTGACGCCCTGCTCTTTGAGCTTGGCGATCTCGTTGACCAGAGCCTGAAGATCGACCACCACGCCGTTGCCGATGACGGACAGCTTGCCGCCGCGCACGACGCCAGATGGCAGGAGCGAGAGCTTGTAGGTCTGATTGCCGATGACGAGCGTGTGGCCGGCATTATGTCCGCCCTGGAAGCGAACAACGATGTCGGCCTGCTCGGAGAGCCAGTCGACAATCTTGCCCTTGCCCTCGTCTCCCCACTGGGAGCCGACCACTACAACATTGGCCATCGGCCTATCCTGGCGAACCCAAATTCCTCACGCACAGCCCGGGTCGCCGACCGGTCGGTGCACTTTCGAATAATGGATGCCCGCCGCCGAGGCAAGGCGAACGGATAACGAGCCTCAGCGCGATATCCGTTCGTCCCCGCGAAAGCTGGGACCTCTTGCAACCTGTTTAGAACCGCAACGGCTTCGCCTGCTGCACCTGCGGTAGTGCCCGCACCTTGGCGAGCACGTCGTCGGGAAGTTCGCCGTCGATTTCGATCAGCGCCACCGCGCTGCCGCCTGGCTTTTCGCGGCCGACATGGAAGGTCGCGATGTTGATGCCGGCTTCGCCGAGCGTCGACGAGAATTTCCCGATGAAGCCCGGCTTGTCGAGATTGGTGATGTAGATCATCGAGGGGCCGAACTCGGCATCCATGCGGATGCCTTTGATGTTGACGATGCGCGGCCGCCCGTCCGCGAACACAGTGCCGGAGACGTGACGCGTCTGCGTCGCGGTCTCGACCGTGACCGTGATCAGGCTTTCGTAGTCGCCGGCCATCTCGCGCGTGGTCTCTTCGACGACAATGCCGCGCTCCTTGGCAATGAGCGGCGCCGAAACGACATTGATGTCCTGCAACATCGGGCGCAGCAGGCCGGCGATGGCCGCTGACGAGAGCGCCTTGGTCTTCATCTGCGCCACCGCGCCTTCATAGGAGATGCACACGCGCTTGATGCCGGTCTCGGTGAGCTGGCCGGCGAATGAGCCGAGCTTCTCGGCCAGCGCGATGAACGGCTTGAGCTTGGGCGCTTCCTCGGCGGTGATCGAGGGGAAGTTCACCGCATTGGAGATGGCACCGCGCAGGAGGTAATCCGACATCTGCTCGGCGATCTGCAGCGCGACATTCTCCTGGGCCTCCGCGGTCGATGCGCCCAGATGCGGGGTGCAGACGACATTGGGATGGCCGAATAGCGGGTTTTCGGTCGCCGGCTCGGTGGTGAACACGTCGAAGGCGGCACCGGCCACCTTGCCGCTGTCGAGCGCGGTGCGCAGCGCATTCTCGTCGACCAGGCCGCCACGCGCGCAATTGATGATGCGCACGCCTTTCTTCATTTTTTCGATGGCTTCGGCGCCGATCACGTTGCGGGTCTTGTCGGTCAGCGGCGTGTGCAGGGTGATGAAATCGGCACGCCGAAACAGCTCGTCGAGCTCGACCTTCTCGACCCCGAGATCGAGCGCCCGCTCCTGTGACAGGAACGGATCGAAGGCGATCACCTTCATCCTCAGGCCGATGGCGCGGTCAGCGACGATCGAGCCGATATTGCCGCAGCCGATCACGCCGAGCGTCTTGCCGGTGATCTCGACGCCCATGAAGCGGTTCTTCTCCCACTTGCCGGCCTGGGTGGACTGGTCGGCCTGCGGGATCTGCCGCGCCAGCGCCAGCAACAGCGTGATGGCGTGCTCGGCGGTGGTGATCGAATTGCCGAACGGCGTGTTCATGACAATGACGCCGCGCGCGGTGGCGGCCGGGATTTCGACATTGTCGACGCCGATGCCGGCGCGGCCGATCACCTTCAGGTTCTTCGCCTTTTCGAGGATCTTGGCCGAGACCTTGGTCGCGGAGCGGATCGCAAGGCCGTCATAGTTGCCGATGATCTCGGCGAGCTTGTCTTTGTCCTTGCCGAGGTTCGGCTGGAAATCGACCTCGACGCCGCGGTCCTTGAAAATCTGCACAGCGGCCGGTGACAACGCATCGGAGATGAGAACTTTGGGAGCCATTGAAGACATCCAGATTTAAAGAGGAATGAAGCCGCGCGCGGACGCGCGGCGGGTAAATCAGGCGGCTTTCGCCAGCGTGGCCTTCGCTTCCGCAAAGGCCCAATCCAGCCAGGGCAACAGCGCCGCGACATCGCTGGTCTCGACCGTGCAGCCGCACCAGATGCGCAGCGACGCCGGTGCATCGCGATGATTGGCAACGTCGAAAGCCACGCCTTCCTTGTCGAGCAGCAATTCCATCTGCTTGACGAAGGCGATCTGGGCCTCGGCCGGCTGCGACTTCACCGCAGGATCGACCAGCTTGAGGCAAACCGAGGTGTTCGAGGCGGCCGCGGGATTGCTGGACAGGTTCTCGATCCACGGCGTCTTCGCCACCCAATCGAGAACCGCCTTGGCGTTCGCATTGGCCCGCCCGCGCAAGGCGTTGAGCCCGCCGATCGACTTCGCCCATTGCAGCGTGTCGATATAGTCCTCGACGCACAGCATCGACGGCGTGTTGAGGGTTTCCCCGGCGAACACGCCCTCCATGATCTTGCCGCCCTTGGTGATGCGGAAGATCTTCGGTAGCGGCCAGGCCGGCTTGTAGGTCTCGAGCCGCTCCACCGCGCGCGGCGAGAGGATCAGCATGCCGTGCGCGCCCTCCCCGCCCAGCGCTTTCTGCCAGGAGAAGGTGACGACATCGAGCTTGGCAAAATCGAGATTCTGCGCAAACGCGGCCGAGGTCGCGTCGCAGATCGTCAGGCCCTTGCGGCCGGCCGCGATCCAGTCGCCATTCGGCACGCGCACACCGGACGTGGTGCCGTTCCAGGTGAAGACCACGTCATGGTCGAAATTGACCTTGGACAGATCCGGCAGCTCGCCATAGGGCACTTTGAGAACGGTGACGTCCTTGAGCTTGAGCTGCTTCTCGACGTCGCTGATCCAGCCCTCGCCGAACGATTCCCATGCCAGCATCGTGACAGGCCGTGCGCCGAGCATCGACCATAGCGCCAGCTCGACCGCGCCGGTGTCGGATGCAGGCACAATGCCGATGCGATAATCGGCCGGCACGTCCAGCACATCGCGGGTGAGATCGATGGCGCGCTTGAGCTTGGCCTTGCCAGGCTTCGAGCGGTGCGAGCGGCCTAGAACTGCGTCTTTGAGAGCTTGGAGAGACCAGCCGGGGCGCTTTGCGCAGGGGCCGGATGAAAAGTGCGGAATGGCCGGCCGCACGCCGGGCTTCGGATTCGCCATGTATCTATCCTTCCAGATAGGTGCCCCTCGTTGGGGAGGGGTGTCCCACTGGCGGGAATACGCTTGCGCGGCGGCGTGGTCAACGCCGGAACCAGCGCAAAATTTAAGCGAGGATTAGAAGCGGAAGCCGAGCCCGACCTTGCCGGTATGCGTCATCGGCGTAATGCCGGCGAGTTCGAGGAACGCGTTGAACTCGTATTCGGCGCGCAGATACATGTTCGGCAGGATCGCGATATCGACGCCAAGACCCATGGTCACACCCGGGTTAAAGGCACCGCTCTCCGCCTCGGTCCTCGTCCTGCTGAACGTCGGACCACCGCTCGAAGCGCTCACGCTCGTGCGTGTCCGGTAATCAAACCGGCCGACAGCACCACCGAGGAAAGCGTAGGGCAGAAACTGACCCATCGGGTAGCCGACACGGGCCCGTAACGTCGCCCAGTCTTCGATGGTAAGCCGCGACCTGCCGTTGATCGAAACCGCCCAGGCCGTGCCATCCGAGGTCGTGACGACGCGGCTCAGCGTGCTGGGCCCGCTCCGTGTGGTGATGCCGGTCGTATAATTGTAGCCCGCATCGATACCGACAACGACGCTGTCGAGCTCCCAGTTGTATCCGATGGAGCCGCCATAGCTCATGCCTGTGTTTCGGCCCGTTCCCAGCACCGGCCATTCCGACGGCGGATCTTCGTTTTCGATTGTCGTGACGCGGAGAAAGTCCTCGACCGTGTTTCGCGTTGCGTGGCTGAAATCAGTGTGCGAGTTGACGTAGCCGGCGTGGATGCCGAGCTGGAAACCGTCCCAGCGCACGCGGCCGCCGGAAACCGTGCCACGCAACGTCGTGAAGTCGTCGAATAAATCGGCGGCGCGCGCGCCGTCGACCGGGGCGCTCACGGCGATGATCAGCAGCGCTATTCCGGAAGCGAGCCGGCGCGCCCTAGCGGTATTCACGCAGGTCATCGAAACTCCAACGCAAACCGACACGTACTTCGTGGCCGGCGACATTCTTGAAGGTCATTGAGCCCGCGGCATCTCTGCCGGTCTGCAGATTGCCGAGGTTGAGGTAGCGGTAGCCGAGGTCGAGCGAGAGGTTCGGTGCGACGGCCCAGCCGACGCCGGCCATGCCGGCCCAGACGAACTTCCACTGATCGTTGTCGCCATTCACAAACGGCGGCGCGTTGGTGCTCTGGAAATCGC
Source organism: uncultured Alphaproteobacteria bacterium (assembly GCA_963847325.1). Lineage (GTDB taxonomy): Bacteria > Pseudomonadota > Alphaproteobacteria > Rhizobiales > Xanthobacteraceae > Pseudolabrys. Next base: position 384,273 of record CAWJZD010000007.1, on the reverse strand, counting down.
GGATGGTGACGTAGCCGGCGCCGACGCCGCCGCCGACATAGGGCGTGAGCCGGTACCAGGTGCCGAGGTCGAAATAGCCGTTGAACAGCGCGGCGAAGGCCTGCACTTTGGCCGTCGTGTCGCCGGGCGCCGCGTAACTGCCGGTGTATTCGGTCGGCGAAATGTAATCGAGCGTCACGTCGGTGCGCAGCCAGCTGGTCTTGATGCCGGCGCCGAATGTCGCGGTCAGTCCGTTACTGAAGTCGTTTTCCGGCGGGCTCGGAAATCCCGGCGCGGAGACCGCCTGGTCGATCGTCGCGATGCGGTAACCGATGTCGCCGCGCAGATACCAGCCGCCGGTGGACAGCCACGTGACGGGCGCGACCGGCTGGATCGGAATAGCCGGCGGCGGCAGGCTTGGCATGTCGGCGGCATGCGCGCCTTGCGAGAACGCGGCAATGCCGAGAAGCGCGAGCGTGGCGGCTACTCTGTTGCGACAAGGCATGACGCTTAGCCTTTGCTACGCAGCGGCGGCGGTGGCGTGTAAACCATCGGCGGCGGAGGCGTCGGGAGGTCGCAGCACTCCCAGCGGAAGCCGATCATGAAGTCGTGCGAGTAGAAATTCTTGAAGTCGTGCGTAAACGACCTGGCCGCACGGCCCACGCGCAATCGATGATCTCCTGCGCCGAGCCGAGATCCATGTAGCGGTAGGTGAAATCGATCTTGAAGCTCTTGGTGACGTTGTAGGCGACGCCGGCGTAGAGCGCCCAGGCGAAGCTCCACTTGGAGGTGTCGCTGCCCACGCCGAAGGCGCTGCTGCCCGCGGGCTGCCAGCGGTGTGATGTCCTTGAAGTCCACCGCCTGGTGCCACGCCATGCCGACGCCGATGCCGACGAACGGCGTGAAGCAATTCCAGGTGCCGAGATCGACAAAAGCGTTGGCGAGGAACACCCACGACTTCAGGTAGCCATCGAGTTCGTCGATAAAGACTTCGCCGCCAGGGCCGAATATTCTGCCGCTCGCCGAATAGCGCGTGCGGGCGCGATAATCCGACCGTACCCTCGAAGCGGAGCCAGCTATTCCAGTTGTAGCCGATGCCGACACCGACGAAGAAGGTGTCGCTGACCGATTGGTTGAAATAGCGCGCGCCGGCAGGAAGCGGCGACGTGATCAGATCGTATTCGCCGTTGTTCATGCCGACGCCGATTTGACCGCGCAGGTACCAGCCATCGCAGCAATCGAACGCTGCGGGCGCAGGCTGCTGAATGATGATCGGCTGGGGCTCGGGCTGATAAACCGGTTGCGGATAGTCGGCCGCGTGCGAAGCACTGCCGGCAAGCACGAGCGCTGCAACACCAAAAAACGTCAGACGCCTACTGTGCATACCGTCGTCCCTTGTCCGATCGCCGGACGGCGAAGCACTCGCGAACATGCGAGTTAGCGGGACGATGGCAGCAAAACCTTAAGTGGCGCTTAACCGTATTTCTTAACGACGTTTTTTAAGCGGCCGCTCACCATAAGAGATGCGGAACAATCGAAAAAAATGCGCCGCCCGGAGGCGGCGCAGTAAACGAAAACTTAACAGCGCAGCGCGCGGCGCTCATTCCTCTTTCGGCGGATGATCGTCTTCGATGCTGCCGACGTGCTTCTGCGAGTAGAGCTCGATGCCGATCTGCTTGATGAGGTCGAGCTGCGTCTCGAGGAAATCGATGTGGCCTTCCTCGTCTTTCATCAGGCTCTCGAACAGGTCGCGCGACACGTAGTCCTTCACCGAGTGACAGTAGGTCGCGGCTTCCTGATAGAGCTCGCGCGCGCCGTACTCGGCGGCGAGATCGCATTCCAGGGTCTCTTTCACGGTCTGCCCGATCCGCAGCGGGTCGAGCACCTGCAGATTTGGAAAGCCGTCGAGAAACAGGATGCGGTCGACGAAGCGATCCGCGTGATGCATTTCCTCGATCGACTCTTCGCGCCACTTCTTGGCGAGATTTTTGTAGCCCCAATGATTGAGCTGCCGGAAATGCAGCCAATACTGATTGATCGCGGTCAGCTCACTGCGCAGTCCCTTGTTGAGATATTCGATGACCTTGGCGTCGCCCTTCATGGCCTGCGCTCCTTCAAAAAGTGCTGAATTCAATAGATTATAACAATTCTAAACAGGAAAAGCTGTTTCCCGTCCAGTCTAAAAAGCAGCAGTTTTGCTGAAAATCAGGCGGCCGGCTGACGGCGGCGCGACGAAATAGGCACCACGTTGACCGGCTTTTGGGTGCGCAGAGCCGCCGGTTCCATCGGGTGTTCGACCGGATGGGTGTGTTCGTGATCCGGATGGGCGGCATGCATCGCGCAGGCGCAGCCGACCGGACAGCCGAGCTTCGCCCCACCCAGCGCATCGTCGATGATCTGGCGAATCGTGCGTGCGCAGCGGCCGCACTGGGCGCTGCAGCCCAGGCAGCCATAGACCTGCGCGGCGGAGCGGGCCGCCGCTGCTTTCGCGGCGTCGCGCACTTCGCGGTCAGTCAGGACGTTGCAGGAACAGACGATCATGGGCCTACACGAGATGTAGGAATTATTTGGCCAATTGCAGACCGAGAGTCAAAGCAAAATCAATAGTTTAGAGGTTTTCTAAACCGCGATCCTTACGCCGCAGCTTTGGTCAGCGCATCGACGATGTCGTCGACCACGGCCTGAACCAGCACCCTGTCGTCGCCCTCGCCCATCACCCGGATCACCGGCTCGGTGCCGGACGGGCGAATGATCAGGCGGCCGCCGCGGCCGAGCTTCTGCTCGGCGGTTGCGATCGCCGACTTCACGCTCGCATTGTCCAGCGGCTTGCCCGCTTTGTCCTTGTAGCGGACGTTCTTCAGCACCTGCGGCAGCGGCTCGAAGCGGTGGCAGACTTCGCGACACCGGCTTCTGCTTGCGGCAGATCACCGCGAGCACCTGGAGCGCCGCCACCAACCCGTCGCCGGTGGTGGTGTAGTCGGTCAGGATGATGTGGCCCGACTGCTCGCCGCCGACATTGTAGCCGTCGGCGCGCATCTGCTCGAGCACGTAGCGGTCGCCGACCGGCGTGCGCACCAGCTCGAGGCCGACGCCGGCGAGATAGCGCTCGAGGCCGAGATTGGACATCACGGTCGCGACGATGCCTGCCGCTGCAGCCGGCCGTCTTCCTTCCAGCTTTCGGCGATCACCGCCAGAAGCTGGTCGCCATCCACGACCTGGCCGCGTCTCGTCGACGATGCAGCACGCGATCGGCATCGCCATCGAGCGCGATGCCGATATCGGCGCGCGTCTCCGCGCACCTTGTTGGCAATGGCGCCGGCATCGGTCGAGCCGACGCTCGTCGTTGATGTTGAAGCCGTTCGGCTCGACGCCGATCGGGATGACTTCGGCGCCCAGCTCCCACAGCGCGGTCGGCGCGACCTTGTAGGCGGCGCCGTTGGCGCAATCGACCACGACGCGCAGGCCGTCGAGGCTCGAGCGCGCGCGGCAGCGTGCGCTTGGCGAATTCGATGTAGCGGTCGTGCACGTCGTCGATGCGCTTGGCGCGGCCGAGGTCGCCGCGCTTGGCGAGCTGCGTCGACATGATCGCTGTCGATCAGCTGCTCGATCTCGCTCTCGATCTCGTCGGAGAGCTTGAAGCCGTCCGGCCCGAACAGCTTGATGCCGTTGTCGTCGAACGGATTGTGCGAGGCCGAGATCATGACGCCGAGGTCGGCGCGCATCGAGCGCGTCAGCATGCCGACCGCCGGCGTCGGCATCGGGCCGAGCAGCAGCACGTCCATGCCGACCGAAGTGAAGCCGGCGACCAGCGCGGTCTCGATCATGTAGCCGGACAGCCGCGTGTCCTTGCCGATCACCACGCGATGGCGATGATCGCCGCGCTTGAAAATCTGGCCGGCCGCCTGGCCGACCTTGAGCGCGAGTTCGGGCGTGATGACCTTATTCGCGAGGCCGCGAATGCCGTCCGTGCCGAAATATTTGCGAGTCATGATCCCCGTTTCAGCCGGCGTCCGGCCTGCGGCACTTCTATAGAGAGCGCTTGCGCGCGTTATACTTCAAAAATTATGAGTAATCGTTACCCCGGCCGGTCACCGCATGTTAGGGATAAAAGTGCCGCAGCAATGCGGCTTCTCGCTCGATCAACCGCCATGCTAGCCAGTAAGTTCACGCCGCACACCGCTCCCATGAAAAACATCGCCTGCATTGAAGATCTGCGCCAAGTCGCGCGCCGCCGCGTCCCCAAAGCCTTCTGGGACTATGTCGAGGCCGGCTCCTATACCGAGGATACGCTGCGGCGAAATCGCGACGACCTGCTCGACGTCAAGCTGCGCCAGCGCATCCTGATCGACGTCGACAAGCGCGACACCTCGACCACCATGCTCGGCGAGAAAGTCTCGGTGCCGGTCGCGCTGGCGCCGATCGGCATTTGCGGCATGGTGCATGGCGACGGCGAAATCCTCGCCGCCCGCGCCGCGCAGGCCGCCGGCATCCCCTTCACGCTCTCGACCATGTCGATCTGCTCGATCGAGGACGTCGCGCAAGCGGTCGACAAGCCGTTCTGGTTCCAGGTCTATGTGATCCGCGACCGCGGCTTCATGAAATCGCTGATCGAGCGCGCCGCCGACGCCAAATGCAGCGCGCTGGTGCTCACCGTCGATCTGCAGATCCTCGGCCAGCGCCATTGCGACATCCGGAACGGCATGACCGTGCCGCCGGAGATGCGGCTCGCGAACGTGATGGACATTGCGACGAAGCCGGCCTGGGCCTGGAACATCCTCAAGGGCAAGCGCAAGACCTTCGGCAACCTGGCCGGCCACGTGAAGGGCATGGAGAACATCACGTCGCTGGCGCAATGGACCGCGCAGCAATTCGACCCGACGCTGAACTGGCGCGACATCGAATGGGTCAAGAGCATCTGGCCCGGCAAGCTGATCCTCAAGGGCATCATGGACGTCGAGGATGCGCGGATCGCCGCGCAATCCGGCGCCGACGCGATCGTGTGCTCGAACCATGGCGGCCGCCAGCTCGACGGCGCCGCCTCGTCGATCTCGATGCTGCCGAAGCTGGTCGACGCGGTCGGCGACGACGTCGAGGTGCTGTTCGACGGCGGCATCCGCACCGGCATGGACGTCGAGCGCGCCATCGCGCTCGGCGCCAAAGGCTGCCTGATCGGCCGCTCGTTCGTGTACGGCCTCGGCGCTTACGGGCAGGCCGGCGTCACCAAGGCGATCGAGATCATCAAGAAAGAGCTCGACGTCACGATGGCGCTGACCGGCGTCGCCAACATCGCGCAGATCGGCCCGAACGTGCTGCTCGATCCGCCGTTTGCGCAGAAGAAGCCGGCGAAGAAGCGCGCGCCGCGCGCCAAGAAACCAACCTGAAGCCAGCCGCGAAGCCGAACTGATGGCGCGCGAAACGCCACTCACGCGCGCGGCGTTTCCGCACATCGCCGAGATCACCACGCGCTGGATGGACAATGACGTCTACGGCCACGTCAACAACGTGGTCTATTACTCGTTCTTCGACACGGTGGTGAACGGCTATCTGGTCGCGCAGGGCGCGCTCGATATCGCAAAGAGCGAGGTGATCGGCCTCGTGGTCGAGACGCAGTGCAATTACTTCAAGCCGGTCGCGTTTCCGGATCGCGTCAGCGCCGGGCTCCGCGTCGAGCACATCGGCAACAGCAGCGTGCGCTACGGCATCGGCCTGTTCCGCAACGACGATAATGACGCCGCCGCGCAGGGCCATTTCGTCCATGTGTATGTGGAGCGCAAGAGCAGCAAGCCGGTGGTGTTGCCGGAGAAGCTGAAGCGCGTGCTGGAGACGCTACGCTAGCCTCTCATCCTGAGGAGCCCGAGCGAAGCGTGGGCGTCTCGAAGGATGAGGCCCGTGATTCCGGGCATTATGGTTCGAACCGCGCCTTCGACGCTCCGCCATCAGGGTTTGAGGCTATTCGTTACGGGGCATGATCCGTCGCGAGGCGCTTCATAAATAAAAACACACGCCCATTACTCCTGAGGAGCCATTTAAGGAGCGGTCGACTTCCGCTTAGATAGGCATATGGGGAATGGTGTTTTTATTCATCGCTCGGACTCGATTTACGAAGATACTCCGGCCGAACGCTATCAATTTCCCAATCAATATCTCGGTCGTGTCCAATCATGCGTCGGTGATTGGATCATTTATTACGAGCCACGCAAAGTGAGCGAAACGCGTGGCTACTTCGCTGTAGCGAAAGTCGAGCAAGTCATTCCTGATCCCGTAAAACCTGACATGCACATCGCTGTTATCGAGCCGGGCAGCTATCTCGATTTTATCCACCCTGTTCCGTTCACTGACGAGTCCGGCGTAATCGAACGTGGTGTCCTGAACGAAGAGGGTCGAATCTCCGGTCGGGCCCAATCGGCCGTACGCCCGATCTCTCAGAGCGATTTTAGCCGTATCGTTAGCCTTGGTTTCAACGACAAGGAGCCCGTCCTTCCGCGCGTAAGTGAGCAGGCCCAGCCATCAGGCCTCGGCGAAGAACAAGCACCGTTTGTGTTCGAGGACATCATTCGTGAGCGAACCAGCTTCACCGTGTCCAGGATTGTGCGCGACCGGATTTTTCGCCGCCTCGTGTTACGAGCGTATTCCGAACGATGCGCCGTCAGCGGTCTCAAGCTCATAAACGGCAGCGGTCGGGCGGAGGTCGATGCCGCGCACATTCAGCCGGTCGAGGCAAACGGTCCAGACATCGTCAGCAACGGAATAGCATTATCTGGGACCGTACATTGGATGTTCGACCGCGGTCTCATCAGTCTTTCGGACGACTTACAGATTCTAGTGTCGCGACAGGTGAACGATCCTGATGGGATTCGTGGTCTCATAAACAAAAGCGGATATGCGTTCGCACCTCAAAGGATAGCCGAACGACCGCACCCTCATTTTCTACGTTGGCATCGAGATAACAGTTTCAAGCAGTAGCCTTAGCGCGGGTGACCAGCTGTCCCCTACTCCTCCTTATACCCCAGCGCCTGCTCATTCCCCGTCGCGCCGTAATACTTGAACGGCAGAAACTTGCCCGACATCGTGATCTTGACGCGGTCGCCCTTCGGGTCGGCGAGGCGCTCCATCACCATGTCGAAGTCGATCGCCGACATGATGCCGTCGCCGAACTCCTCCTCGATCAGCACCTTCCAGGCCGGGCCGTTGATCAGCACCAGCTCGTAGAAGCGGTAGATCAGCGGATCGGTCGGCGGCATGACGGCGCCCTCGCCGCGCATCGGCACCTCGTTGAGCAGCGTCTCCTCGCTCTTGGAGAGGCCGAACAGCTTCGCCGCTGCGGCCGCCATCGGCTTGGTCATCTTGTGGTTGCCGAGGATCGCGCCCGTCACCATCACCGGCGACATGCCGCCGATCTCGCCGCAGATGTATTTCCAGGTCCAGCCCTTCTCGCGCTTGATGTCGAGCAGCTTCTCGGTGAGGTCGGAACGCTTCATGGTCGGTCTCCCTGAAACTCAGTTGTTGACGGCAAGCTTCGGTGCCGGCGGGCTGATTACGGCCGGTGCGCCGGGGCGGATGACAGGCACGTTGCGCGGGTCATAGCCCGGCGTCTGCGCGACGAAGGTGCGGCTGCGCATGACGAGGAAATCGAGGATGTGGTTGCGCACGGCGTAGTAGAGCGGGTGCTTGTGCAGCTCGATGCGGCTGCGCACCTTCGGCAGCGGGTTCTCGACGATCTCGGCGACCACCGCGCCGGGGCCGTTGGTCATCAGCACGATCTTGTCGGCGAGGTAGAGGCCCTCGTCGACGTCGTGCGAGATCATGAAGGTGGTCTGCCCGGTCTCCTGGCAGATGCGGCGCACCTCGTCCTGCAGCGTGCCGCGGGTGAGCGCGTCGAGCGCGGAGAACGGCTCGTCCATCAGCATCACCTTGGGCTCGATCGAGAGCGCGCGCGCGATGCCGACGCGCTGCTTCATGCCGCCGGACAGCTCGGACGGGCGCTTGTGCTCGTTGCCGGTGAGGCCGACCAGGTCGATGAATTTCTGCGCGTGGGCGCGGATCCGCTCCTTCGGCCATTTCGGCCACTTGGAGGAGACGGCGTAGGCGACGTTGCCCATGACGGTGCGCCAGGGCAGCAGCGCGTGGGACTGGAAGATGACGGCGCGGTCGAGGCTCGGGCCCGAGATTTCGTGGCCGTCCATGATCACGACGCCGTCGGACGGCTCATCGAGCCCGGCGAGGATGTTGAGCACGGTGCTCTTGCCGCAGCCGGAATGGCCGATGATGCAGGTGAACTCGCCGGCGGCCAGCGTCAGCCACAGGTTCTCGAATACGGCGGTGGTCGTGCCGCCCGGCGCCGGGTAGCGCCGCGAGATGCCCTCGATCGATATGAACTTGTCTTTGTTGGGTTGCACGGCGGTCATTCCGGAAACGTCACCAGCCGCCCGACCCGCGCCAGCATCTGATCGAGGATCATCCCCATCACCCCGATCACCAAAATCGCGATGATCACATTCACGATCGACAGATTATTCCACTCGTTCCAGACGAAGTAGCCAATGCCGGTCCCGCCGACCAGCATCTCGGCGGCGACGATCACAAGCCACGCAATGCCGATCGAGATGCGCATGCCGGTGACGATGGTCGGCGCGGCCGCGGGCAGGATCACGGTGAAGGCGCGGCGGAACGTGCCGACCTCGAGCGTCTTCGCAACGTTGAGCCATTCCTTGCGCACGCTCGCCACACCGAAAGCAGTGTTGATCAGCATCGGCCATAGCGAGCAGATGAAGATGACGAACACGCCGGAGATGTTGGAATCCTTGATGGTGTAGAGCGCGAGCGGCATCCAGGCGAGCGGCGAGATCGGCTTGAGCACCTGGATGAACGGATCGAGCGCCTTGCTCATCAGCGGCGACATGCCGATCAGGAAGCCGATCGGGATCGCGACCACCACTGCGAGCAGATAGCCCATCATACCCGCAGCAGCGACCAGCCGAGCTGGATGCCGATGCCCTTGTCGTTCGGGCCCTTGTCGTAGAACGGCTGGCGCAGGTGCTCCCAAAGCTTGGCGCCCGACATCGAGCGGGCCCGGCATCGCCGACTTGCCGTGTGTCGCGGTGGCGCCCATCAGCCGCGCATATTCGGGATCCATCTGCGCGACCTTGCCGGTCCCTTGCGTGGCCAGGTGCCAGGCAAGGAGGAAGGCGGCGAGCAGCGCGACGGAGACCACCGCCGCGCGCCAGGTCAGGGAGATCGGCATCAGTGCCCCGGCAGCGGCATCAGGCCGACTTCTTGATCTTGAAGCTGGCGAGGTAGTCCTCGGGCTTCGACGGATCGAAGGTCTTGCCCATCACGCTGAAGCTCTTGGTCGTCGCCTGCGGCGGCGTCAGGCCGACTTCGGCCATCAGCTTCGACGTGTCGGTGGCGAGATAGACCTCGCTCGCCACCTTGGCGTAGTCGACGTCACCCTTGATCTGACCCCAGCGCTTCATCTGGGTCATGATCCAGACCGCAAAGGACTGCCACGGGAACGGATCGAAATCGACGCGGTTCGGCTCTTTCCTGATGTTGCCGAGACCGTCGGCAAAGGTGCCGGTCAGGATCTGCTCGAGCACGATCTGCGGCTGGTTGAGGTAGTTGGCGGGCGCGATCGCTTCGGCGATCGGCTTGCGGTTCTCCGCCTTGTGGGCGAAGGCGGTGGCGTCGATGATCGACTTGAGCAACGCCGCGTAGGTGTTCGGCGTCGCCGTCGTGAATTCCTTCGACGCCGCGAAGGCGCAGCACGGGTGGCCTTCCCAGATATCCTTGGTGAGGATGTGGATGAAGCCGACGCCGTCATAGACCGCGCGCTGGTTCATCGGATCGGGCCCGAGAAAACCGTCGATATTGTCGGCGCGCAGATTTGCGACCATTTCCGGCGGCGGCACCGAACGGATCTGCACATCGACATCGGGATCGATGCCGTGCTCGGCGAGGTAGTACCGCAGCAAATAATTGTGCATCGAGTAGTCGAACGGAACGGCGAACTTGAAGCCCTTCCAGTCCTTCGGATCGCGCCGATCCTTGTGCTTGATCGACAGCGTGATGGCCTGGCCGTTGATGTTCTCGACCGCCGGCATCGTATAGGGGATCGCGTTGGAGCCGACGCCCATGGTGATGGCGAGCGGCATCGGCGAGAGCATGTGCGCCGCGTCGTATTCCTTGTTCAGCGTCTTGTCGCGGATGACCGCCCAGCCCGCCGTCTTGATCACCTCGACGTTGAGGCCGTGCTTCTCATAGAAGCCCATCGGCTTCGCCATGATGATCGGCGTCGCGCAGGTGATTGGAATGAACCCGACCTTGAGGTCCTTCTTCTCGATCGGGCCAGCCTGAGCGAAGACTTCGGTCGCAGCCTTGAGCGGGAAGAATTGCGACACCGCCGCCAGCGCCGTCGAAGCGCCTACCGAGTTGAGGAAGGCGCGGCGCGTCGTGTCCTTTGGGAAGACGGCGCGCATCACCGCCGAGGCGATCACGTTCTCATAGCGCGTCTCGTCGGACTGGCGTTCGACCGGCAAGCATTGAAGCTGGCCGTCACGCTCGTGCTCGGCCTGGCTGACGTGCCGGCCGCAGGCGCACCCGTGTAACCGGGTGGAAGGATCGAACGGGTTGTCGAACGTGGACATGGCAAACCCCAATGGTTCAAGATCGCTCGAACGGCGATTTGCCCTTGGGGTTTGCAACGCCCGTGCCAGCCCGCTTTATATGGGGTTTATGGATATCCGCCCGTGATTGAAGCAGACTGCTGCCCTGTTCTTGGGCAGCCGCTTGAATCTTCGGCAGTGCCAGCGATGATAAGACGACGTTCCGGTGCAGGAGCACGCCAGGAGAATACGATGAGCATCATGTATCACGACGGCAATCGGCAGCTTCAGGACCGCTTCGACAGCCGGCGCATCTCCGACCGGCTGGAAGAAAAACTGACGCGAACGACGTTCACGGCAGACGACAAGGCCTACATCGAAAGCTGCGCGTACTTCTTTCTCGCCACCGCAGACGCCGAGGGCCGGCCGGATTGCTCGTTCAAAGGCGGCATGCCCGGCTTTGTGCGCGTGACCGCCGACAACGAGCTTGCCTTCCCCGATTACGACGGCAACGGCATGTTCAAGAGCCTCGGCAATGTCGTCGTCAACCCGAACATCGGCCTGCTGTTCATCGCCATGCACGACAAGCCGAAGCGGCTGCGCGTCAACGGCACGGCGCAGGTGAGCGACAGCGATCCGCTGCTTGCCGAGACGGTCGGCGCACAACTGATCGTGCGGGTGAAAGCGCGGGCGATTTTCCCGAACTGCCCGCGCTACGTTCCCAACATGCAGATGACCGGGCCCTCGGCCTACACACCGCAGCCCCAGTGCGAACCGCCGGAGCCGGCGTGGAAAGGCTTCGATATCTTCAAGGACGTGGTGCATCCACGCCAGCCGACCTTCAAAGGCTGACTTTGCGGCTGACAGCACGCACCCATCTCGTTTCTGCTCGGTGATTTCGCGGCTTTCGCCCCCTTGGCGCGAACCGCTTGACGGCTCCCCGCGTTTCCGGAATCATGAGAACAAATCATGAACTTATTTCGGCTAAGGCTTCCGCGAGGAGGCTGGATGTCGCGTCTCTTCAAGGCCTTAGATGATCGAACAACTGCGCAGCACAATTGCCCGGATGGAGCGGCCGCCCGGCTTCGAAGACCCCGGCCTGCGGCCGTTCGGCCTCGCCTCGCTCGATACGGCGCTGGGCGGCGGGCTCGCGCGCGGCTCGTTGCACGAAGTTTCAGCGGTCAGCGAAGCGCACGTCACGGCGGCGGCCGGCTTCATTTTAGGCGTCGCGCACAGCGAGCGCGCCCAAAAAAACAATATCGTCTGGATCGCCGAAGACATGGCGATGGCCGAAAGCGGCGCGCTCTATGGATGCGGGCTGGATGAATTCGGCCTTGCCGCCCGAACGGCTGCTGCTGGTCAATGTCAGCCATCGCCGCGATCTGCTGTGGGCGATGGAGGAAGCGCTGCATTGCCGCGCGATCGGCGCGGTGATCGGCGAACTGCGTCACCAGAGCATCGACGCAGTTGCACTGCGGCGGCTGTCGCTCGCTGCTGCGACGAGCGGTGCGCTCGCCTTCCTGCTGCGCAGCTCGCCAACGCAAGAAAGTTCGACCGCCGCGACGCGCTGGGTCGTGAGCGCTGCGCCGTCGCAGCCGCGCTACGGACCGGGCGCTCCGCGCTTTGAAGCGCAGCTCGTGCGCAATCGCCGCGGCCCGCTCGGATCCTGGTTGTTGGAATGGAATGAGAAGGATGAGTGTTTTGTTCTCGCGTCAACGCATCCTCAGCCTCTGGCTACCCCGCCTGTCGACCGACCGGCTGGCACGCTTGTGCGCTCGGTCGCCTGAGGCAAAGCCGACCGTCGTCTACGGCAAGCGCGGCAATCTCGACCTGATCGTCGCGCTCGATGTGAAAGCCGAGCGGCTCGGGCCTACACAGAGGCCTGGCGATGGCGCAGGCGCGCGCCATGCATCCGGCCATTGTCGCGGTCGAGGAAGAGCCGCAGGCCGATGCCAGGCTGCTCGATATGCTGGCGGACTGGTGCCTGCGTTACACGCCGCTGGTCGCATGCGACGGCCGCGACGGCCTGCTGCTCGACATCACCGGCTGCGCGCATCTTTACGGCGGCGAAGCGGCGCTGATCGGCGACCTGGACGGAGCGGCTCAAGCGGGCTGGCCTGGCGCAACGGCATCGCAGTGGCCGGGACGATCGGCGCAGCCTGTGCAGCGGCGCGTTACGGCAAACCGGGTGTTCATGAGAATGGCGACGAGCGCGCATTGCTCGCCGCCATGCCAATGGCGGCTTTGCGAAGTGAAGCGGGTGTGTCCGCTGCACTGGCGCGCGTCGGCCTCAAACATATCGGCGACATCGTCGATCTGCCGCGGGCGCCACTGGCCGCCCGCTTCGGCGCCGAATTGCTGCGCCAGCTCGACCGCGCGCTCGGCCATGAAGAAGAGCCGCTCACGCCGCGCCTGCCCGTCGCGCCCTACATCGCCGAGCAACGCTTCGCCGATCCGATTGCACGCGAAGAGGATGTGCTGGCCGTAACCGGGCAATTGGCGGCTCGCCTGAAGGCCATGCTGGAGCGCCAGGGCGACGGCGCCCGGAAGCTCGAGCTCACTTTATTCCGCACCGACGGCGCACTGCGCCGCATCAGCGCCGGCACATCGCGGCCGCTGCGCGATCCGGCCGAGATCCGCGCGCTGTTTGTCGAGCGGCTCGCCGCGCTCAATGACGATCTCGACCCCGGCTTCGGCTTCGACATGGCGCGGCTTTCGGTGACCGCGGCGGAGCCCTGCACCGATGAGCAGATCGGGCTCAACCGATAGCGACACCGGGCCTGCGCTCTCGCGATTGATCGACCATCTCTCCGCGCGCCTGGGCGGCACAGCGGGTCCGCAAGCTGATCGCGCAGGACAGCCACATTCCCGAATTGGCGGCGAGCCTGCCGGCCCAGATCAAGGCCGAAGACGATGGCTGGGCGGCGTTTCGCCGCTATCGCGACGAGCAGGGCATCGGCCCGCGGCCGCTGCGCCTTCTCTCAAAGCCCGAGCCGATCAAGGCCATTGCCGAAGTGCCGGACGGCCCGCCGCAACGCTTCTGGTGGCGGAACGCCTTGCATGAAGTCGTCGCCGCCGAAGGTCCGGAGCGGATCGAGCGGGTGTGGTGGACCGATGAAGGCGGCAAGGCGCGCGATTATTTCCGCGTCGAGGACAAAAGCGGGCTGCGCTTCTGGCTGTTTCGCGCCGGGCTTTATCGCGACCTGTCGCAAGCGGACTGGGATGCCGGCCGCTTCCCCCAATGGTTCATGCACGGAGCCTTTGGGTGATGCGCTACACCGAATTCGCCTGTGCCTCGAATTTCTCGTTCCTGCGCGGCGCGTCGCATCCGGAAGAGCTGATGGTGCAGGCCAATACCATCGGGCTTGCCGGGCTCGGACTTTGCGATCGCAATTCGGTGGCCGGCGTGGTGCGGCCCTATGTTCTCAAGCGCGATCAGAAGCTGGCCCTCGCCTATCACCCCGGCGCCCGCCTCGTATTCAGCGACGGCACGCCGGACATCCTCGCCTATCCGCGCAACCGCGCCGCCTGGGGCCGGCTGACGCGATTGCTGACCGTCGGCAATCGGCGCGCCGACAAAGGCGATTGCATCCTGCGGCGCGACGATCTGCTCGAGCATGTGTTCGGGCTTGAGCTGATCGCGATGGGCGGCGAGGCGCCGTTGCTCAGCGAGCTGCGCGCCGCAGCACCGGGTCGCGTCGCGTCTCGCCGCGTCGATGCTCTATCGCGGCCGGGACAAAGCGCGGCTTGCAAAACTCGCCGCCACCGCGCGCGAGGCGCGCGTGCCGCTGATCGCGGTCAATGACGTCATCTTCCATCATCCCGACCGGCGCGAGCTGGCCGACGTGCTGACCTGCATTCGCGAGAAGCTGCTGATCGACAAGGCCGGACGCCGGCTCGCCATCAATGCCGAACGTTTCCTCAAGCCGCCGGAGGAAATGGCGCGGCTATTCAAGGATTCATCCGGCCGCCATCGAAGAAACCGAAGCGCTGAGCGAGAAGCTGACCTTCTCGCTCAAAGACCTCGCCTACGAATACCCAGACGAGGACATGCAGGGCTTCGCCTCCCCGCAGGAGGCGCTCACTCATCTCACCTATGAAGGCGCCAAGTGGCGTTATCCCGGATGGCGTGCCTGCTGCGGTGATGGAGACTTTGGCGCATGAGCTCAAGCTCATCGCCGAGGTCAAATATGCCCCGTATTTCCTGACCGTCTATGCAGATCGTCAAATTTGCGCGCTCCAAAGACATCCTCTGCCAGGGCCGCGGCTCGGCGGCCAATTCAACGGTCTGCTTCTGCCTTGGCATCACCGAAGTCGATCCCAACGCCAAAAACATCAGCCTGCTGTTCGAGCGTTTCATCTCGACCTCGCGCAACGAGCCGCCCGACATCGACGTCGATTTCGAGCACGAGCGCCGCGAAGAGGTGATCCAGCACATCTACGAAAAATACGGCCGTGAACGCGCCGGCATTGCCGCGACCGTCATCTCCTATCGCGGCCGTTCCGCGATCCGCGAAGTCGGCAAGGTTTTCGGCCTGAGCGAAGACACGATCGGCGCCCTGTCCTCTTCGATCTGGGGCATGGGTGGCGGCGCCGTTTCGAAGAACGCCATTGTCCGCAGCGGGCTCGATGTGAACAGCCCGCGCATGCAGACAATCGCGAAGCTGGCGCGTGAGATCAACGGCTTTCCCCGCCACCTGTCGCAGCATGTCGGCGGCTTCGTCATCACCCGCAGCCGGCTCGACGAAGTCATGCCGATCGGCAATGGCGCGATGCCGGACCGCACCTTCGTCGAATGGGACAAGGACGATCTCGACGCGCTCAACATCCTGAAGGTCGACGTGCTGGGACTCGGGATGCTGTCCTGCATCCGCAAGGCGTTCGAGCTGATCGAGAAGGACTATCCGGCGGCGTTCCCGCAGCGCCTCACGCTCGCCACCGTCCCCAAGGAAGAGCCGCAAGTCTACGACATGCTGTGCCGCGCCGACTCGCTCGGCGTGTTTCAGGTCGAGAGCCGCGCCCAGATGAGCATGCTGCCGCGCCTCAAGCCGCGGCAGTTTTACGATCTCGTCATCGAAGTGGCGATTGTCCGGCCCGGCCCGATCCAGGGCGACATGGTGCATCCCTATCTGCGCCGGCGCGAGGGCAAGGAGGATGTCAGCTATCCGAAGAAAGAGCTGGAAGACGATCCTGAAGAAGACACTCGGCGTGCCGCTGTTCCAGGAGCAGGCGATGAAGATCGCGATCGTCGCCGGCGGCTTTTCTCCGGGCGAAGCCGATCAGCTGCGCCGCGCCATGGCGACCTTCAAGCGCACCGGCACGATCCGCACGTTCCACGACAAGATGATCAAAGGCATGATCGACAAAGGATATCCGCCAGACTTCGCCGAGCGTTGCTTCAGCCAGATCGAGGGCTTCGGCGAATACGGCTTCCCCGAGAGCCACGCCGCGAGCTTCGCGCTGCTGGTCTATGCCTCGGCCTGGCTCAAATGCCGCTATCCCGACGTGTTCGCCGCAGCGCTGCTCAATGCGCAGCCGATGGGGTTCTATTCATCGGCGCAGATCGTGCGCGACGTGCGCGAGCACGGCGTCGAGGTGCGCCCGCCCGACGTGAATTTCTCCGACTGGGACTGCACCTTGGAGCCTGGCCCGCGCGCCGCGGAGCGGCTGCATAAACTGCATGAGAAAATGGCGGAGGACATCCGCACCACCCACGCGGTGCGGCTCGGCCTGCGCGAGATCAAGGGCATGCCGGAGGATGACGCCAGGCTCATCATGGCAAAGCGCGGCGCGGCTACGATTCCGTCCGCGACGTGTGGCTGCGCACCGGCCTGCATACGCGCGTGCTGGAGCG
This sequence comes from uncultured Alphaproteobacteria bacterium, assembly GCA_963847325.1. Taxonomy (GTDB): domain Bacteria; phylum Pseudomonadota; class Alphaproteobacteria; order Rhizobiales; family Xanthobacteraceae; genus Pseudolabrys. Next base: position 367,839 of record CAWJZD010000007.1, on the reverse strand, counting down.
GCTGGCCGATGCCGATGCGTTCGGCTCGCTCGGGCTGACCCGGCGCGACGCGCTGTGGGCCGCGAAAGCATTGGGGCGCGTCGGCGACCGCGACGATGATCTGCCGCTGTTCGGAGCGCAAAGCGGAACGGCGCGAACGCCTTGTGGCCGCAGAGCCCGACGTCGCGCTGCCGCCGATGCCGATCGGCGAAGAGGTGGTCAACGACTACCGCTTCCTGCGGCTGTCGCTCAAAGCCCATCCGGCGCAATTCCTGCGCAACGATCTCACGCAACGCGGCATCAAACCCAACGCCACCTTGCGTGACACGCCATCCGGATCATGGGTCAGCATTTCCGGCCTGGTCACATGCCGCCAGCGCCCCGGCTCCGCCAATGGCGTGGTGTTCATCACCATCGAAGACGAGACCGCGGTCGCCAATCTCATCGTCTGGCCGAAATTGTTCGAGCGCGTGCGGCCGGTCGTGCTCGGTGCACGCTATGTGATAGCGCGAGGCCGGATGCAGAATGTGGCCGGCGTCATCCATGTCGTGGTCGAGCAGCTCGAAGACCAGACCGAACTGCTGGCGCGGCTCGCGCAGGGTGGCGGCGAGATCGACAGCCTGGCGCGGTGCGACGAGGTGCGCCGGCCGATCCAGGGCTCGCGGCATCCGCAGGCCAAGGCGGCTCAGCCCGGCCCTCTGGCGAAGATCATGCGCGAGCGACCCGAGCTGGCGGCCGATCTCGACGTGACGGCGCGCGGCTCCGCGCACGCGCCGACCCGCCGCGCCGGTTGATCAGCGCGGGATCACCCCGCCGCGGCCGACATTGACGCGGTCGGCTTCGAGCGAGCCATTCAGCTTTTTCACGACCCGAAGCAGCGAGACATGCGCACCCGGCTTGAGCTCGCTCAGATCGCTCACCGAATAAGCCAGGATCGTCGCGTCGGCCGGCACGACGATCTTCTTGTCGCCGTCCCGGTATTTGACCATCAGCACCGGGCCTTCGACCGAGGTCACCCGCTCGTCAACCGTGCCATTGGTCATGGTGCTGTTCGGCCGCGCGTCCCAGGGACGGTGACCCTCCCCGGTGCCGCGCTGGCTTTCCGCAAATACCGTCACCTGCACCGCGCGCTGGCTGCCGTCCGGCTGCGGCATCGCGCCGACGCCGATGAAGGCGCCGGGCTTGATGTCGTCGAGCTTGGCATTGCTGACGCCGAACACCGCTACTTTCGGCGTCAGATCGATCTCGAACGTGCCGCCGCCTTCGAGCGGCCGCACCACAATAGTATGTCCCTCGGCGCGCTCGATGGTGCCGGAGATCCGTTGCGTCGGCGCCGGCTGCGCTAACGCAGCCAGCGGCAACAGCAGAAGTGCAACCGTAATGGTCCGAAGCATTCCCATTACATCGCCGGCGTCACGCCGCGGCCGACATACATTGTCTTGGCCAGCACCGAACCATCGGCCTGCTTGTCCGACGCGAAGATGATGATCTGCGCGCCGACTTTGAGCTCGTCCTTGCTGCCGGGAGCAGCGGCGGCGATGGTTGTCTGCGGCGTAATAACGACGTTTTTCTCGCCTTCCTTGTATTTCACCTTAAACGATCCGCTGCCGCCATCGGCCGTCGGCGTGCCCTCGATATAAGCATTGGTCATGGTGCTATTCGCGCGGCTGTCCCACGGTCCATGACGGTCCGGCACGACGCCGCGCTGCGCCGGCAAGAAGATATGAATCGAATGCGCTTCGATGCTGCCGTCCGGCCGCGGCACGCCGGCGATGCCGATGAAGGTATCGTTCTTGAGATCGGCCAGCGACGCCTTCACCAGCGCCGAGACGCGCACATCGTCAGCCAGTTTGACGTTCATCGTGCCGCCGTCGCGGAGCTTGAGCTCAAGATTGGCGCCGTCCGCCTTCACGATCTCGCCGCGAATGCGGCCAGGCTGCTGGGCCGATGCGGTGGCGGCGAGCGCCAGCGCGACGATGAATCCGAGCGATAATTTGATGATTTGTCGCATTGGGTCCTCCCATCCGGCGCGAGGCCGGTTTGCTGGAAGAACACCGCGGCTGGCCGCTCAATTCCTCAGCTTTTGAGCAGATCTTTTTCGACCAGAGCGCGCAGCTCCGGCGTCACCTCCGGCCGCACGCCAAACCAGAGCTGGAAGCCCCGCACCGCCTGATGCAGCAGCATGCCGAGCCCATCCGCCGTGCGCAGCCCACGATCGCGGGCAACCTTGAGAAGGTTGCGTCTCCAGCGGCGAGTAGACAATGTCGGAGACCACCAGCGACGGGCTGGCCGCGCGGATTGATCTCGAGCGGCGGCTGCCCTGCCATGCCGAGCGACGTCGTATTGACCAGCAGCCCGGCGCCGCCGAGCAGCCCGGTCAGTTCGTCCCAATTGGCGAGATGAACTGCGGCTGCCGAATTTCTTGCGCAGGACTTCGGCGCGGGCCGGCGTGCGGTTGACCAGATAGATGCGCCGCACCTCGCGGCTCAGGAGCGCAAACACAACCGCCTTCGCGCCACCGCCGGCTCCCAATACGACCGCGGTCTCGAGCCCGCGGTCCCAGGCCGGCGTGGCCTGGTCGAGATTGCCAAGGAAGCCCTCAACGTCGGTATTGGTCGAGCGCAACACATCGCCGCCATAGAACAGGGTATTGGCCGCGCCGACCGCGTCCGCCCGATTATCGGGCTCGGTCAGGGCGAAAACCGCTTCCTTGTGCGGGATCGTGACATTGCAGCCGACATAGCCGCGCTCACGCAGCGAGCGCACGAAGCCCGGAAGCTCCTCCGGCTTTACCGCCTCGCGTCCATATTCTGCGTCGAGCTTGTACTGCTTGATCCAGTAATTGTGGATCAGCGGCGAGCGCGAATGTTCGATCGGCCAGCCGATCACACAGGCGCGCTTCGTGGTCGCATTCATGGCGCTGGATGTAGGCGGCAAGCCTCAATAAAGTAAAGCGGGCCACGGAACCTCCATGAAATCCATTTTTATCGATTGCAACGATCAGCTCGACACTGTGTGGGCGCGGGTTTACCGGCAGGACGATCCACCGATCATCGTCAACACCGAGCCGTTCAAGCGCGAAGATTTGCCGAAAGTGATCGGCGACGCCGAGATCGCGCTCGACGATCATTCCTACATGCCGACCGAGCTGGTGGCGCAATGCCCCAGGCTCAAGCACATCGTGTTTCTCGGCACCGGCGCTGCCAGCTACATGAACGTCGACGAGCTGAAAGGCCGCGGCGTCACCGTGCACACGATCAAGGGCTATGGCGACACCGCCGTGGCCGAGCACACTGTCGCGCTGATGTTCGCCTGCGCGCGCGACGTCGCCAAGATGGATCGCGAGGTGCGCGGCGGCACCTGGAAGCCGGCGGAAGGCGTGCAGCTGCTCGGCAAGACGCTGGGCGTGATCGGGCTCGGCGGCATCGGCGGCGAAGTGGTGCGGATCGCCAAAGGCCTCGGCATGAATGTCATCGCCTGGAACCGCACGCCGAAGCCGGATGCCGGCGTCAAACAGGTCGATATCGACACGCTGCTCGCACAATCGGATGTGGTGTCGCTCAATCTGACCTTGGGTGACGATACGCGCGGTTTCCTGTCACCGGAGCGGATCGCGCGGATGAAGAAAGGCGTGATCCTCGTCAATACAGCGCGCGGCGCGCTGGTGGACGAGCCGGCGCTAATCGCGGCGTTGAAGAGCGGCCACATTCGCGCTGCCGGCCTCGACGTGTTCCACGCCGAGCCGCTCAAGGCCGATCATGTGCTTGCCTCGATGCCGAACGTGACGCTGACGGCACACGCGGCATTCCGGACGCTCGAAGCATCCGAGACGTTGCTGCGCCGCGCGATCGACATCACCGCGCGGATTGTGCGCGGCTAGACCAGTCCAGGCGTCGACCCGCCATCCACCGAAATCGCCGTGCCCTGGATATGCCGCGCCTTGGCGCTCGCCAGGAACACGGCGAGCTCAGCGACATCTTCGGGTTGGCCGATGCGGCGCAGGCCGGCTTTGCCGACCAACTCTTCACGGATCTGCTCCGGCGTCTTGTTCTGCGCCTTGGCATGCGCCTGGAACAAAGTGACGACGCGATCGGTCTCCGTCATGCCGGGATGAATGACATTGACGTTGACGTCGTCGCGATTGCCGATCTGCGCGAGACCTTTCGAAAAATTCGAGAAGGCGGAATTGACCGAGCCGCCGATCAGGAAGTCCGCACCCGGGGTGCGCGCCGCGCCGCCGATGATATTGATGACACTGCCGTGCGCATCCTTGAGCATCGGCCAGAACAGCCGGCACAAGCGCACCGCGGCGAAATATTTCAGCGCAAAGCCGTCGACGAAGTCGGCATCGGGTAGATCGAGGAATTTCCCGGCCTTGGTGGCGCCGGCATTGTTCACCAGCACGTCGCAGCGGTTGAACTTGGCTTTCACGGCGTCGAACAGCGCCTGGCAGCCTTCGAGCGAACGCAGGTCGCCGGTCACCGTAAACGGCGGCCGGCCCGCCGCTCATCGATTTCGTCGCGGTTGCAAGATTGTTGGCGTTCGCCGCCGCCAGCACGACCTGCGCACCCTCGCGCGCGAAAGCCGCACCGATCGCCTTGCCGATGCCGCGGCTGCCGCCGGTCACAACGACAACCTTGCCCTGAAACTCACCCATGCCGCCTCCCGTTGGCGCATTGACGCGCCGTTGTTCTGCGCCACAATAGGCTAGAACAAAACAAAAGTGCGAGGGGGAGACGTGAAGCCGGCGCCGTTCGCCTATGCCAAGGCCGCATCGCTCAAGGAGACGATCGGCCTGTTGGGCGAGAAGCCCGACGCCAAGCTGCTCGCCGGTGGGCAAAGCCTGATCGCCACATTGAATATGAGGCTGTCGGCGCCCTCGCTGCTGGTCGACATCAACGGCCTCGATGAGCTGCGCGGCATCCGGCGCAAGGACGGCATGATCGAGATCGGCGCGATGACGCGCCATGTCGAGGCCGAACGCTCGAAGGACATCGCCGAGCATGCGCCGCTGATCGCCCAGGCGCTGCCGCATATCGGGCATCCGGCCATCCGTAATCGCGGCACCATCGGCGGCTCGGTCGCCTTCGCCGATCCGGCGGCGGAATTGCCGGCGTGCTTCCTCGCGCTCGGCGGCGAAGCCGAGATCGCAGGCCCGAAGGGCAAGCGCACGGTCAAGGCCGACGACTTCTTCAAGGGCCTGTTTGAGACTGCGCTCGGGCCGCAAGACGTTTTGACCGCGATCCGCCTTCCGGTCGCCGACAAGAATATTCGGGTCGGTTTCGCCGAGCTGTCGCGGCGGCTCGGCGACTACGCGATTGTTGGCGTCGCAGCCACGGCGAAGGCCGACGGCAAGGGATTGAGCGACGTACGGCTGGCATTCTTTGGCGTCGGAGCGACGCCGGTGCGCGCTCGTAAAGCGGAGGCTGCCCTCAACGGCGCCGCTGACGACAAGAGCATCGATGCGGCGGTTGCGCAGCTCGATCTTGATCCCACCGACGATGTGCAGGCCACCGGCGCCACCAAGAAGCATCTGGCCGGCGTGCTGCTGAAACGAGTGGTCGCGCAATTGAAGGAGGCGCGGTGATGGACCGCATCGTCGACATCGCCCTCACCGTCAATGGCGAGCGCGTCAATGAGCGCGTCGAGGCGCGCAAGACTTTGGTCGATTTCCTCCGCGACGACCTTGGTCTCACCGGCAGCCATGTCGGCTGCGAACACGGAGTGTGCGGCGCATGCACCGTGCGGGTCGATGGCGCGGTCGTGCGCGGCTGCCTGATGCTGGCCGCGCAATGCAACGGCGCAAACGTCGTGACGATCGAAGGCGCGTCCGATGCGAATGAGATTGCCGACCTGCAAGCCGCCTTCGAAGCGCGCAACGCCTTGCAATGCGGCTACTGCACGCCCGGCATGCTGCTGACCGCGCAGGAATTGCTGTCGAGCGGCTCGGTGCCGAGCCGCGATACGATCCGCGAGCACATTTCCGGCAATTACTGCCGCTGCACCGGCTATCACGCCATCGTCGATGCAATCGAACACGTCGCGCAGGCGCGGAGCGGAAAATGAAAATCGTCGAAGACTCCCCGCCAATCCTGACCGCGCTCGACCGGCCGAATTCCTATATCGGCCGCTCGGTGCCGCGGCCGAACCTGCGGCGGCTTTCGCAAGGCCGCGGGCAATACATCAGCGACGTGACGCTGCCGCGCATGGGACATGCCGCCTATCTGCGCTCGCCGCATGCGCACGCGCGCATCGTCTCGATCAACACCGACAAGGCCAAGAAGGCGCCCGGCGTGATCGCCGTGGTGACCGGCCCGGAGCTGGCGAAAGTCATGACGCCGTGGGTCGGCGTGCTCACCCATCTCAAGGGCCTGAAATCGGCGCCGCAGCCGCCCATTGCAATCGATCGTGCCTGCTGGGCCGGCGAAGCGGTGTGCGCCGTGGTCGCGCGCTCGCGTGCCGAAGCCGAGGACGCCTGCGAGCTGATCGAGGTGCAGTACGACCCGCTGCCGCCGCTGGTCGATCCGGAAACCGCGACCGACCCGAAGACCCCGGTGATTCACAAAGAGCTGGGCGACAACCTCTGCTTCGCGCGCGATCTCGATGCCGGCAAGGTCGACGAGGCGTTTGCCTCATCGGACGCCGTCGTCGAGACCACATTCGTGTTCGGCCGCCACACCGGCGTCTGCAACGAGCCGCGCGCGCTGGTTGCCGACTGGAACGAGGGCGAGCAGCGCCTGACCGTCTATCATGCCACCCAGGCCCCGCACATGATGCAGGACCTGTTCGCCAAGCATCTCGACCTCGAGCACCAGCAGGTTCGCGTCGTCACCAAGGATGTCGGCGGCTCGTTCGGCATCAAGGTCCACACCTATGCCGACGAGATGGCGACCGTCGCGCTGTCGAAGCTGCTCAAGCGGCCGGTGAAGTTCGTCGCCGATCGGATCGAGAGCTTCGTCACCGACATCCATGCGCGCGATCACCGCGTGAAGGCGAAGATCGGCGTCAAGAAGGACGGCACCATCACCGCCTTCGAGATCGACGACCTGACCGGCATCGGCCCCTACTCGGTCTATCCGCGCACCAGCGGCATCGAGGCGAACCAGATCGTCAACCTGACCGGCGGGCCCTACGTCTGCCCGAACTATCGCGCCAAGGCGCGCGTCGTGTTCACCAATAAGAATGTGATGTGCCAGTACCGCGCAGTCGGTCACCCGATCGCGACGGCAGTGACTGAAGGGCTGGTCGACCTCGCCGCAGCCAAGATCGGCATGGACCCGCTGGAGATCCGGCGGCGCAACCTGATCCAGGACGACGCCTATCCGGCGCAGTCCGCATCAGGGCTGAAGTTCGAGAAGCTGTCGCACCACGAGTCGCTCGCGCAGCTCGACTCGATGATGAACTACGCCGGGCTGCGCGCCGAGCAGAAGAAGCTGCGCGAAAAAGGCATCTATCGCGGCATCGGCTTCGCCTCCTTCATCGAGGTCACCAACCCCTCCGCCGCCTTCTATGGCGTCGGCGGCGCCCGCATCTCGTCGCAGGACGGCGCCACGATGAAGCTCGACGCCCAGGGCAATGTCAGCGTCCACAGCGGCGTCACCGAACAGGGCCAGGGCGCCGACGCCGTCATGGCTCAGGTCGCTGCATCTGCCTTCGGCGTGTCGATCGAGAAGATCCGGGTCGTCACCGGCGACACCGACAACACACCTTATGGCGGCGGCACCTGGGCCTCACGGGCCGCCGGCATCGGCGGCGAAGCCGCGTGGCAGGCCGGCAAGGCGCTGCGCGCCAATGTGCTCGCGGTCGCCGGTGCGATGCTGCAGGCCAAGCCGGACGATCTCGACATCGTCGATGGCGTCGTCGTCGACAAGGGCACCACCAAGGAGCGGCTGCCGCTCGCCGAGCTGGCGCGGGTCGCCTATTTCCGTCCCGACACGCTGCCGCCCGGCTTCCAGGCCGAGCTGATGGCGACCCGTCATTACGTGCCGCGCGCCTGGCCGTTCGCTTTCACCAACGGCATCCAGGGCAGCTATCTCGAAGTCGATATCGACACCGGTTTCGTGAAGCTGCTCAAGCACTGGTGCGTCGAGGATTGCGGCACCGTCATCAATCCGCAGCTGGTCGACGAGCAAGTGCGCGGCGGCGTCGTGCAAGGCATCGGCGCCGCGTTGTTCGAGCACTGCATCTATGACGAGCGAGGTCAGCTGGTGAACGGCAACATGGCCGACTACCTCGTGCCGATGGCCGCCGAGATGCCGGACATCGAAGTCGGCCATGTCGTGTCGCCGACCGCCGACAGCGAGCTTGGCGCCAAGGGCGCCGGTGAAGCGGGCACGGCCGGCGCGCCGGGTTGCGTGATGAACGCGATCAATGATGCGCTGCGCCCGCTCGGTGCGCCAGCCCTGACCGACATGCCGTTCACGCCCGACAAGATTTTGCGAGCGCTTGGGAAGGTCTGAGTAGACAATCTCTACAACTTGAGCTTGCATATCGACCGGCATTTCAAAATCCCAACTGTTTGGGGGACCCGCTCATGCCGACACAAGCCGACAAGCTCGAGCCGCCGAAATACCCGATCATCTACGTCCGCGGTTACGCGTTCAGCGAAGGCGAAGTCGAAGACACAGTCTCCGACCCCTACATGGGCTTCAATCTCGGGTCGACAAAGATCCGCACGATTTGGACAGGCGCAACCGAGCGCTACTACTTCGAATCGCCGCTCGTGCGCTTGATGAAAGACTTTGATTATCGCGACGTCTATTCGGCCGGGCTTGATCACGCCACGATCGACACGATGCCGCCCGACCAGAAGATGTCCTCTAAGTCGATCATCATCTATCGCTACTACGACCGCGTCTCCAAAGTATTCGGCGAAGGCAAACAAGTCGACATGGAGGATTTCGGAAAAGGTCTTGGCGAACTAATCGTCAAGGTGCGAGACCGCGTTTGCGGTGATGACAAGAACGAACGTAAGAAATTCAAAGTTTACCTCGTCGGCCATTCAATGGGTGGCCTCGTCATTCGCACTTTTCTTCAGAACAATAAGATTAGTGACGACGCGACCAAGAAGATGGTCGACAAAGTTTTTACCTACGCGACGCCTCACAATGGCATCGACCTTGGGATAATCGGCAATGTGCCGAGTTTTCTCAGCTTCAACAGCATCAGCAATTTCAACCGCAAGCGGATGCAGCAATACCTGGGTTTATCAACACAGGCAAAGAAGCTCGACGACGTGAACATGCTCGATGAGAAGTTCGATCCCGAGAAGTTTTTCTGCCTCATCGGCACTAATTATCGCGACTATCTTGTCGCGCACGGCCTTTCGTCGACCGCCGCCGGCGAATACAGCGACGGTCTAGTCCGTATGAACAACGCCATCGTCTACGACATTCCCGATAAGAAGAAGCCGGATCAACGGGTGCTTGGGCCTCGCGCCTATGTTCACCGCAGCCATTCCGGCTATTTCGGTATCGTCAATTCGGAAGAAGGTTTTCAGAACCTGACCCGGTTCTTGTTTGGTGATGTTCGCATTGACGGCGAGCTCATTGTCTCGGACATCCGATTACCGAAGGAGTTGGGTCAAATTGCGCAAAACAAAAACGACCATCGGCAAATCCGCGCGTCCTATCATTTCGAATGCATCGCTCGAGTGCGAGGCATGCATTGGGATCTCAGTCGTCGTGTTGCCCAGGAAAACTCCGCGATTTTCCGCACTTATGCTGAGCTTTTCCCCAAAGCAAAAGTGGACAAGGAAGAGAAGACGATTGCTCGTCCCTTTCACAACAAGCCCGAGCTCTTCACGGCCTATTTGCTGACGGATCCAAAGTACAAAGCCGACAAATCTCTCAAGGGCCTGGGCTTTACGGTCGACCTGGGCGTCCTCGTTCCTGACTATTCGGTCGACGGAGTTTTCTTCCGCAAGGATCATTTCCCCGGCGGTTACATTTTCCGCGACAAGGTCAACCTCGAAGCTTTCCCGGATCCGGAGGGTGGAGGAATGTGGACGCTCAAATATGGTGTCGATAGCAAGACACCTAACCGTGCGGACACGCCCGCTCCGGCTACGTATCTCAAAGATTCCGCCGTCTTCGAGGTACCGATCGTCCAGCCGGCTTACCCCGGCATCGATGCGAAGATGATCCTCACAACGAAATGGTGGAATCGACAGTAGCCCACCTGGCCACAGCGTGGGCTACTCCGCGTGTGCAAGGTCTGAGCGCTACTGAAACTTGATCATGTCGCTGCGCGTCAGCGTCGTTGCAGCGGACACAGTTGGCGCGCTCAAGAAGTTGAGCACCGTGGCATATTCGGCGACAGGATCGGTCGCAGACATGCCATCCACCGGCACGATCACTTTCATTCCGCGAAACGCTGCGCCGCTGGCCGTGTAAAGCACGGCACCGTTCGACGACGTGCCGACCGTGATCACGGTCTGAATGCCTTTATCCTTGAGGATCTTCTCAAGCTCGGTGTTGCGGAATTTATCCGGGCCCGACTGCACATGCGGTTCGCCCTGGGCGGCGACGTCAGGCAGCACGTCGGCAATCGTCGAGTTGGCGATGATGGCGTAGATGACGGTCGCCTTGGCGGCGCGCGCGGACTCCAGCAACTTCTTCATCGCCGGAAGTGACGCCACGCAGCGCGGCCGTTGGCCGCAATTCTGTTTCATGAAATCGAGCATCAGGAGCGCGGTCGTCTTCGGGTCAGCGGTGACCGGCTTGAGTGCCGGCGCCGCCGGCTTGATGGCCGCCCACTCCTCGACAACGTCCGCGGCCCACACGGTGCCGCTTGCCGCCATTCCGACGATGAGAAAAGCCGCTGCCAAAATCCGCTTCATCGCGCTTCTCCGTTTCTGATGCCCGCTTGTGAAAACCCCGCACTCCGTCGCATAGTGCCGAGAGAAACCAATTCAATAAAGACGGGACGGAACGCGATGAATATCAAGGTCGGCCGCGAAGCCATCGCCGAAGCATCGAAGAAACTCTCAAATTGGGGCCGTTGGGGCAAGGACGACCACATCGGCACGCTCAATCACGTGACGCCCGATGACGTCGTCAAAGCCGCAAAGCTCATCAAGACCGGCAAGACCTTCGCGCTCGGCATTCCGCTCGACAAGACCGGTCCGCAGACCGGACTGTTCGGCGGCCGCTTCAATCCGATCCACCAGATGCTGGCGACCGGCACCGACGCGATCGCCGGCCAGCAGGACTGGAACAAGATCCGCTACGCCGACGACACGCTGATGCTGTGCGTGCAGGGCGCGACGCATTGGGACGCGCTCGGCCACATCTTTTACGAGGACAAGGCCTATAACGGCCACGACGCCAAGAAGATCGATGCGCGCGGCCTGTCCGTGCTCGGCATCGAGCACTCCAAGAACAAGATGGCCGGCCGCGGCGTGCTGCTCGACATCGCGCGCTTCCGCGGCGTGAAGTGGATGCAGGACGGCGAGAGCATCCCGAACGAAGAGCTCGACAAGTGCGCCAAGGCGCAGGGCGTCACCATCGGCCGCGGTGACTTTGTGATCGTCCGCACCGGCCAGATGGAGCGCTGCCAGGCTGAAGGAGATTGGGGCGGTTACGCCGGCGGCGACGCGCCGGGCGTGAAGTTCGAGAATTGCTACTGGTGCCAGGAGAAGGAGATCGCGGCGATCTGCACCGACACCTGGGGCGTCGAAGTGCGGCCGAACGAGACGACCGAAGCCAACCAGCCATGGCACTGGGTCGTGATCCCGGCCATGGGCCTCTGCATGGGCGAGATTTTCTATCTCAAGGAACTCGCCGAAGACTGCGCTACCGACAAGGTCTATGAGTTCTTCTTCTGCGGGCCGCCGCTGATCATCACCGGGGGAACCGGCTCACCGATCAATCCGCAGGCGATCAAGTAGCGGGATTTACGCGGCGTGCCATATTCGGGCCAGTGACTGGTTGCTAAAAGGCGTCCAAGGGCACTGATCAAGGAGACCTTGGCATGAGAACACTCGTCGCGGCCCTGAGCATCGTCATCATTTCGAGCGCCGCTTTCGCGCAAGGCGCGCAGCCCCTGTCCGGCCCGCCGGCCAGCGGTGCAGCGTCTCAACAGCAAGCCCCTGCTGCCGGTACGGCCGCGTCGCAGCCACGCACGGTCGCTCAATGCCGCATGGAAGCGCGCAGCCAACGGCTGGGCGGCGACGAGCGCAGGAATTTCATGCGCGAATGCGCACGCGAGATCACCGCGTCATGCCGCGATCAGGCCCGGACGCAGCGGCTGGATCGCGATGCGCGCCGCGATTTCATGGCGTCCTGCACCGGCCGGCCGTCACGCAATGCGCAACGCCAGGGAACGGACGCGGCGCCGCCTCCGGCTGGCACGCAGGCGCCCGCGCCGCGATAATAACGGCGGCATCGGGTACAACGAACAATGGAGCCGGGCACATCGATGCCCGGTTTCTGCGCAGTGGAGGAAACCCTGGCCTGCTATCTCATGCGCGGAATGGATGTCGAGCGCGATCAAAATCGCCGTCGTGGCCTCGCTTCTGCTCCTGAGCCTTGGTGCCGCGAGAGCCGCTGACGTCAAGGCTCTTATGCGCGGAAGCGTTCAAACCCGCGATGGAAGAGCTGATTGCGAACTTCGAACGCACCGGCGATCACCGGGTGACCGTGCGTTATGCAACAGCGGGCGTCGTTGCAAACTGGATTCGCAGCGGCGAGCCCGCCGACCTCACCATCTTGCCGAAGCCGGCTTTTGACGCACTCATTGCCGAAGGCAAGGTGGACGGTTCGACGAGGATCGCCCAATCGCCTCTGGCGGTCGCAGTGAGGACCGGCACGCCCAAGCCGGATATCGGTTCGAGCGAAGCACTTGAAACGAACCTTGTTGGCCGCCAAATCCATCGGCTATTCCGATCCGGCCAGAGGCGGAGGCATCGGGCGGCAGGCCACTCAAGTGATCGAACGCCTGGGCATCGCCAACGAGCTCAAAGCCAAGACAATTCTCACGCCCGCAGGCGAATTCCGGGAATTGCTCGCCACCGGTCAAGTCGAGCTCGCCTTCCTGTTTCCGATCGTGGTCGCGAACGATCGCCGCATCGAGGTTGTCGGACCTGTTCCCGCCGAGTTACAGAACATGGCCGATACGACGTTCTTGGCGGGCGCGACGACAAGCGCCTCAGAGCCTGCTGGTGCAAAGGCATTAATGCGGTACCTTTTGTCTCCGGCGGCTGCCGAGGTCATCAAACTCAAAGGCATGGACCCAGGATAAACGCCGGGTCGAACAAATATGGAGGAGACATGCCCCGCTATCTGAAACGCGGCATGGATGCGAGCGCGATCAAGGCCGCCGACGCCAAGGTGCGTGAGACCGTCGAGGCGATCCTCGCCCAGGTCGAGGCGCGCAAGGACGCGGCGATCCGTGATTATTCGAAGCAATTCGACAAGTGGGAGCCAAACGACTTCCGCCTCACGCCGGCTGAGATCGACAAGGCAATCGCGCAGGTGCCGCAGCGCGATCTCGACGACATCAAGTTTGCGCAGGCGCAGGTGCGCAATTTTGCGCAGAAGCAGCGCGACACGATGCAGGATCTCGAGGTCGAGACGCTGCCGGGCGTGGTGCTCGGCCACAAGCACATCCCGGTGAATTCAATCGGCTGCTACGTGCCCGGCGGCCGCTATCCGATGGTGGCCTCGGCGCACATGTCGATCGTCACCGCGAAGGTTGCGGGCGTTAATCGCATCATCGCCTGCGCGCCGCCCTTCAAGGGCGGACCGCACCCGGCCATCGTCGCGGCAATGCATTTCGGCGGCGCCGACGAGATCTATGTGCTCGGTGGCGTGCAGGCCGTGGCGGCGATGGCGCTCGGCACCGAGACGATTATTCCAGTCGACATGATCGTCGGGCCCGGCAATGCCTATGTCGCGGAGGCCAAGCGCCAGCTTTATGGCCGCATCGGCATCGATCTGCTCGCCGGCCCCACCGAGACCTTGATCATCGCCGACGAGACGGTCGATGGCGAGATGTGCGCGACCGATTTGCTGGGCCAGGCCGAGCATGGCCCCACCTCGCCTGCCGTGCTGATCACCAATTCCGAGAAGCTGGCGCGCGAGACGATGGCTGAGGTCGAACGGCTGCTGGCGATCCTGCCGACCGCGGACGCGGCAGGTCAGGCCTGGAAGGATTTCGGCGAGGTGATCGTCTGCGACGATTATGACGAGATGGTGCGTGAGGCGGACCGCGTCGCCTCCGAGCACGTCCAGGTGATGACGCGCGACCCGGACTACTTCCTCAACAACATGACGAATTACGGCGCGCTGTTCCTGGGCCCGCGCACCAATGTCGCCTACGGCGACAAGGTGATCGGCACCAATCACACGCTGCCGACCAAGAAGAATGCGCGCTTCACCGGCGGGCTCTGGGTCGGCAAGTTCATCAAGACCTGCACCTATCAGAGAGTACTGACCGACGAGGCGAGCGCCATGATCGGCGAATACTGCTCGCGGCTGTGCATCCTCGAAGGCTTTCTCGGCCATGCCGAGCAGGCCAACATCCGCGTGCGCCGCTATGGCGGCCGCAACGTGCCTTACGCGCAGGCGGCCGAGTGAGCGTCGAGCTGACGAAGACGCCGTCGTTCCGGCTCGACGGCAAGCGCGCCTTGGTAACCGGCGCCGGCCGCGGCATCGGGCTCACGGCAGCATCGGCGCTGGCTGACGCCGGCGCGCATGTGACGCTCGCATCGCGCACGCGCGACGAGCTGGAGGCCGCGGCGCGAGCGATCGGCTCCCGCGGGCAACAGGCCGCCATCCTGCCGCTCGACATCCGCGACATCGAAGCGACGCAGAAAGCGATTGCGGCGCAGGAGCCGTTCGAGATCCTGGTCAACAATGCCGGCACCAACCGGCCGGCGCCGTTCGTCGAGGTGACGGTCGAGGACTACGACTTCGTCACCAATCTCAATGTCCGCTCGGCCTACTTCGTTGCGCAGGCGGTGGCGCGCAAACTCGTCGAGGCCAAGAAGCCGGGCTCCATCATCAACATGTCGTCGCAGATGGGCCATGTCGGCGGCGCGCGCCGCACCGTGTACTGCGCCAGCAAGCACGCGATGGAAGGCTTCACCAAGGCGATGGCGATCGAGCTCGCGCCGCACAAGATCCGCGTCAACACGATCGCGCCGACCTTCATCGAGACGCCGATGACCCGCCCGTTCTTCGAGAACGAAGCGTTCCGCAAGGACACGCTCAATCGCATCAAGCTCGGAAGACTCGGGCAGTTGGAAGAGCTGACGGGCGCGATCATCTATCTGGCGTCGGATGCATCGACGCTGATGACCGGATCGTCGATGGTGATCGACGGCGGCTGGACCGCCGAATAGCTACTTCAGCACGTCCGGATTGACGATGTTCGGCGGCTTTTTACCGGCCAGCAGCGCCTCGATATTGTCGACCACGATGCTCGCCATCTCCTCGCGGGTCTCGATCACCGCACTGCCGAGGTGCGGATTGAGCACCACGTTCTTCATCTTCTTCAGCGCGGCGTGAACCTTGGGCTCCTGCTCGAACACGTCGAGCCCGGCGCCGGCAATTTTCTTCGCCTTCGAGCGCACGCACCAGCGCCTGCTCGTCGATGATCGGGCCACGTGCGGTGTTGACGATGAACGCAGTCTTTTTCATCAACCCGAATTCGCGCGCACCGATCTGATGGCGGGTGTCCTTGGTCAGCGGCGAGTGCAGCGAGACGAAGTCCGACTGGCGCAAAAGCTCATCGAGTTCGACGAAAGTCAGGCCCGCTTCGCGCTCCTCGCGCTCCGGCTTGCGCCGCGGCGTCCAATATAAAACGCGCATCGAGAAGCCCTGCGCGCGGCGCGCCACCGCCTTGCCGATCAGCCCGCCGCCTCCGACCAGGCCAAGGGTCTTGCCCCACACATAAGAGCCGAGCAGATGCCGTGACTGTCCGCCCGGAAACTTGCCGGCGCGCACCAGCCGGTCGCCCTCGCCCATCTGCCGCGCCACCGCCAGCATCAGGCCGAATGTGAGGTCGGCGGTCGCGTCAGTGGTCACCGGCGGCACAACTGTCACCGGGATGCCGCGCCTGGTCGCCTCGGCGACGTCGACATTGGAGGGACTGATCGATTGCGCCGCGATGTGACGCAGCTTCGGGTTGGCGGCAATCACCGCCCGATCGATCTTGTCATGCAGCAGGCAGAAAAGAATGTCGGCCCGCTTCACCGCGCCGATCAGAGTCTTGTGCGGAATGATGCGGCTATCGTCAGGGAAGACCTTGACGCTGCCCAAAGCGCGGAGACGCTTCAGCGCACTTTCGGCAATGGGCTGCGTTACGAAAATCCGCGGCTTCTTCAGCGCAGCCATCGAACCACTCCCGCGACGCCATCTACTGCGCATTGTGCGCCGTCGGGGATGTGTTGGGTGGCATCGAGCACGCCGAGCACCATTGGGATGCCTCGTTCGCGCGCCAACGATGCCAAGTGCGATGTCGAGCCCCCCAGCTCGGCGACGACTCCGGAAACCTTCGGCAATATGTGCGACAGCGCCGGTCCCGCGACCTTGGTCACAAGGATATCGCCCGGCGCGACCCGCGACAGCTCGCATTCACAATTGACGACGACGGCGCGGCCGGAGCCCCAGCCGATCCCGGCCGGATGGCCGTTGAGCCCCGGATGCTGCAGCCAGATATCGTCCGGCACGTAAGCCTGCTCGACGTGCAGCGGGCGGGACTGCAGCAGCTTGAAGCCGCTCTCATCCATCGCCCATTCGATCTCGACCGGTCCGCCGGCAAGCTGCTCGCATTTGCGCAACAGGCGTCCGAGCGTGACAGCCTCGCCGGGCGACAGACACGGCTCATTGATGAGCTCTTTCGGCACCGCTTCGGGAGCAGCGACACCATGCGCGCAGCTATCCCGATGGCGTTTGCGGCCCGCTTCGATGCTGCGGACAAACCCGGTGCGGCTGAGGATCATGCGGTCCGGCACCACCTCGCCCTGCGCAATCGCGGAGCCCAGGCCCCACGTCGCGGACAGCAGCATGTGCCCTTCCGCCGTCTCGCTCAGGCCGCCGCCCGAGGCGCGGGCGCGGATCGCCGGCTGGATCAGCACGCCCATCGCCGTGTCGGCGGGCGACAGATCATGGTTCTCCATGTAGCGGCGCGCATGGGCGGTCCACAGCGCCGCCCAGCAGGCGCGCACCGCAATGAGGAATTCAGATTCATCGGTAAGACCGAGGAAGCTCTCGAACTGGCCGGCGAAATTGGCGCCCTTGCGATCCTCGATCAGTGCGGACGAGCGCACCGCGCCGGACGAGCCGTCGGCGCGCTGCGCATTCCAGGCCGCCATAAGCGGCTCAAGAACGTCAGGCGCGATCGGCTCCTGATAGAGCGCAAGGCGAATAGCGACCGACAGGCGCTTCCGCCCGCGATCATCGGCCTCGTTATAGGCACGCACATGATGCGCGATGCCGGTGTGCTCGAGCTGGCGGCGGTAGGCCGCCGCCGTCAGCGCAAAGCCGCCCGGCGTCGGCAACCCGCCGGCGCCAAGCGTCGCGAGATTCGCCGCCTTCGGGCCGACGCTTTCGGCGTCGACCGCGCGCGGGTCGGTCAGATGGAGAATGAAGTCGTCCATTCGTGCGCCCCGGAGGACGCCGGCCTGAGCCGGCGTCACTTCACGTGGTCACCATAGCCCGGCAACGGATCGACGACTGTGATCTGCTTCACAGGGAAGTTCGACACAATCTCGATTTCGTTCTTGTGCACGATCAGCATCTCTTCGATGCGCACGCCGTAACGGAAGCGCTTGCCGTGCTGGGTCTCGAGCGCGAAGGTCATGCCTTCCTGGATATCGATCGGATGATCGAGCGACCAGATGCGTGAGATCACCGGCGGATCATACTGCGCAAGGCCAAGGCCGTGGCCCCATAGATTCGCCGCGGCCTGATCCTCGTCCTCGTAACCCCAGGTCTCCATCGCCGATGGCCACTTCAGCGCGATGTCACGCGTGGTGGCGCCGACCTTCACGGCATCGATCGAGTTGTAGAGCCACTTCAGCGCGGTCTCGTACGTCTCCTTCTGCTCCTTGCTCGGCTCCTTGCCGACGCAATAGGTGCGGTAATAGCAGGACTTGTAGCCGTTCCACGTCAGCGCGGCCAAATCCATGAACACGATGTCGCCGGGCTGGATGATGCGGTCGGAGAAGTTGCGCCAGTTCGGCCAGGTGTTCGGGCCGGACGACACGATGACGTCTTCGACATCTTCCATGCCCGGGAAGTTGTAGAGATATTCCATCAGGTGCGCGGTGACCTGGTTCTCGGTGATGCCGGGGCGCAGGAATTTCATGCACTCCCAGTGCGTCGCATCGCCGATCGCGCCGACGATGCGGAAGCACTCCTGCTCGTCGATGTTCTTGACCGCGCGCGCTTCCATCATGGGCGTCATTCCGTCCACCCAGTTGATGTTGTTCTCCTTGAACACACTGATCATGTTGATGTCGATGAAATCGCAGCCGAGCTTCTGGCCGGCGACGCCGTTCTCCTTCATCGCCTGTTGAACGGCGGCGGCGAATTTCTTCACCTGCTGCGTCGACGCGGGGCCTGCCGCGCCTTTGATCCAGGCGAAGGAATGGCGCACGTTCTCTTTCGGGATCCACGGCGAATGCCGCTCGATCTGGAAACCCAGGTCACCCTGCTCGAACAGGATCGGCGCGCCGTCGCCGCACAGCATGGCGTAGCGCAGACCGGGCTTGAGGCGATTCCAGCCCGGCGTCAGCGTGCCGGTGATATAGCGAACGTTCTCGTCGTACATGCAGAGCACGGCGCCGAGCCCGTGCTTCTTCATCATTTGCCGGGCGCGCTCGGTGCGATATTTGCGCATGCGGTCCCAGTTGACGCGCTGCTGCCAATCAAGACCGACGGTGCCGAAATTTGCTGTGCCCATGCGTTTCCTCCGCTCGGCGCTATTCGCGCGCTGTTGTTCGCTTGTCCGGAAGCCTAGGGGGGATGGCCGCGGCGCAGAAATAATATATTCTGCCCCTGCACATCAGTTTTTCTAATACGGCCTCAAAACACAGCATCCATGAGCACAATCCCACTGCGGCAAATCCGCGCCGTGATCGCCGTCTGCGAGGAAGGCTCTTTCACGCGTGCCGCCGAACGCGAGAACGCGACCCAGTCCGGCATCTCGCAACACGTCGCCGCGCTCGAGGCCTCGCTCGGCGTCAAGCTGTTCGAGCGAACCAGCGGGGGCGTCACCCCGACGCCGGCAGGCCTGCGCTACTACAAGAGCTGCGTCGCCGCGGTCGGCGCGCTCGAGCATGCGGCTGAAGAAGCACGCAGCTTCGGCGGCCAGGTCACCGGCGATCTCCGCATCGGCCTGATGCCGACCTTCACTCGCGCAGTGGTGACGCCGGTGCTGGAAGATTTCGTGCCGCGCTGTCCCGAGGTGCGGCTGCACATCGTCGAAGGCTACAGCACCATGCTCACGCAAATGGTGCTCGACGACGAGCTCGACTTCGCAGTCGTGCCCGCATTTGAAGGAGCGATCGGATTGAAGTCGCGGCTTCTCGTGCGCGACCGCGAAATGCTGATCTCGGGCCCGCGCTCGCGCTTTGCCCCGCTGTCGCCGCTCCGGCTCGCCGATTGCAAGCCGCTCAAGCTGGTGATTCCGGGGCCCGGCAATATCCGGCGGCGCAACCTCGAAACCTATTTCCAGACTCACGGCGTCGACGTCGAAGCGATGCTCGAAATGGACGCGATGATCGCGACGCTGGAATTCGTCGCCCGCTCCGACTGGTCGACGATCCTTCCGAGCGTGATTTGCGTGAACGACATCGGACGCGGCGAACTTGTCGTCAATCCGATCGTGTCACCCGAATTGCATGCAGAGTATGTCGTGATTCAGCCGACCCGGCGCACGCTGTCGACGCAGGCGCGTATGTTCCTTGACCGCTTCGAGCAAGAGGTCGAGCATATTCATAACGTCTGGGACGAGGCGATCGCAAAGCCGAAACGCCGCGCGCGAGCCTAGCAAACCTGCAGAAGGGCAACGACGATGTTGGACGAGATCATTGTCGGTGCGCTGGGCTCAGTTCTCGGTATCTGCATCCATGCAGCAATGACGCTTGCGGTGATCCGTTTTGCCCGCAGGCTGGCGCGCACAATGGTCCGCTATCCGTTGCTCCTCATCGTCGTCCTGATACCGACGGTGACCTTTCTGATGGCCACGCATACGTTCGAGGTCGTCATCTGGGCCTGGATCTACAAGATCGTCGGCGCGGCGCCGCCCGGAACGCCACTCGTGTATTTCGCTTTCGTGAATTACACGACACTCGGCTACGGCGAAGTCCTGCCCCTGCCAGAATGGCAACTTCTCGGACCGATCACTGCAATGAACGGCGTCTTATTGTTCGGCTGGTCGACCGCGGTAATTTTCGAAATTCTGCGCAAGACGATTGAACTCCCGCCCGCCGAAGAAGCCCGCCGATACCGCTCGCGCAGGCGGCCTTAAACCGTCATCCACTGGCCGCCGGCGTCGGCGGACTTGAACACGGCTTCGAGCGCGCCGACCGTCTGCAAGATGCCGGCATGGTCAATCGGGAATGGGCGCTGCTCCAGCACAGCCCTGGCGAAGTCGTCGATGTTGCGGCCGAGGTGAACCTCTTTCGGGAAATCGATCACTTCGGGCTCCTGCCCGGCGCGGCGGACGATCAGCCGCGTCTCGCTGACGCTCTCGGCCCAGCAATTCTCGCCATAGACCGCGAAGCGCCAGGCAAACGGCGTTTTCATTGTGGTCGCCATCAGACCGGTGGCGCCGTTTTCGAACTCGACAAGCGCGGTCGTCGTATCGCCAGTCTCGAGCTTGAGTGCGCGGCGCTTCGACAGCGCGGCGACGCGCTTCATCGGCCCGACGAATTCGCGGAAGCTGTCGAGGATATGGATGCCCATACCGGTCATGCCGCCGGCGCGCGCTTCTTCATTGCGCATCCGCCAACTGTCGGCTGGGTAGTTGGCGAGCCAGTCATGGCTGTAATTGCCTTCGGCATGCATGATGGTGCCGAATGCACCCTGCCGCTTGAGGTCGCCGAGCGCCCGCATTGAGGGCATCAGGCGGAAGTGATGGCCGACCGCCAGGGTAATGCCCGCGCGCTTGCAGGCATCGATCATCGCTTGCGCGTCGGCCTTGCTCAGCGCGAACGGCTTCTCGCAGTAGAGCTGCTTGCCGGCCGCGGCGACCTGCTCGACCAGCGCGCGATGCGTGGTGTGCGGCGTCGCGAGGAACACGGCCTGCACGTCCTTGTCGGCGAGCGCTTCCTCGACCGAGCGGCCGATCGCGATCTTGTGCGTCTCGCCGAATTCCTTCGCGCCGTCCGGCTCGAAGGTGACGCCGCGAACAAACTCAACCGGCGCGCCATAGGCCTGCGCCGCCTCGATGAGCTGCTTGCCCCACCAGCCGAGGCCGATCACCGCCGCCTTGAGCATCGTCTTATTGCGCCGGAGCGCCGGGCTGCTTCAGCGGATGCGCGCGCGCAAACGCCTCGTTCTGCCAGCACGTATCGACGATGCGCTTCACCGTCGGATAGGGATCGAGCGGAGCCTTGAAGTAGTAGGCGCCGACCGCATTACCGGCGAGGCAGATGTCGGCGAGCGTGATCTGGTCGCCCTGGCAATACTTGCCGGTCTGTTTCGAGCTCGACAGCACCGTTTCCAGCGCCTTGAGCGACGTGTCGTGCCAATGCCGGCCCCATTCGTTGACCGTCGCCTCGTCGTGCTTGAGCTGATGCGCGATGTATTCGCGCACCCGCGGCACGATCAGCGGATGGGTGTCGCAGCAAATGATCTGCGAGATCGCGCGCACGCGGGCGCGCGCCTTCGGATCCTTCGGCATGAGCGGCGGATTGGGATGCGTCTCGTCGAGATATTCGAGGATGGCGAGCGACTCGAACAGCACATTGCCGTCGTCCTCGACCAGCGCCGGGATCGCCATCATCGGATTGATCTTGCGGAACGAGTCTTCGCGCTGCTGACCCTTCATCAGATTGACGTCGATGACTTCGCCCGGGTCTATCCCCTTGAGAAACAGCGCCGCAGCGGACCCGGAACGAGGCGAGCGAACGCCAGAACGAAAAGAACTTCATGATGCCACCCTTACTTCTTTCTGTTGCGGTCGGCCCAATAGACTGACAGCGCCGCGCCGTCGGAATTCCCGAGGCCCTTTGCATTGGCTTCCTCGAAAGCCGCGAGCGCCGCGCGCACCACCGGCATATCGGCGCCCTTGGCCTTGCCGGCCTCGAGCATGACCTTGATGTCCTTCACAGCGTTGGAAATGCTGAACGTGGTCGGCCCCGGCTGGCCGCCTTCGAACATCGTCACCATCATCGGCGCGCGCATCTTCATGGCGTTATTGGCGCCGTTGGTATTGACGAACAGATCGAGCAGTTTCTTCGGCTCCCAGCCGAGATCGCGGACGATGGCGAAGGCCTCGCCATAGGCCTGCCACGCCACCATCAGCGGCAGATTGATCGCGAGCTTGACCGCGGAGCCGCCGCCGACCCCGCCGCATTCTTCCAGGCGCTGGCCGCAGAGTTGTTCGAGGATCGGGCGGGCGCGAGCGATATCCGCCGCTTCGCCGCCGACAAGACCGAGCAGCTTGCCTTCACGTGCCGGTTTGGTCGAGCCGCCCACCGGGCAATCGACCAGTGCAGCGCCCTTGGCGCGCACTTTCTCGTCGAGCGCGACCTTCACCGAAGGCAGCTCGGTGCTCATCTCGATGAAGAGCTTGCCCTTCACATCGGCGGACAGCAGGCCGTTCGCGCCGCTGTAAACGTCATCGATCGCCTTGCCGTCGGCGAGGATGGTGATGACGGCTTCGCTCGCCTTGGCGACTTCGGCCGGGCTGTTCACCACTTTCGCACCCGCAGCGGCGAGCGGCTTGGTCTTGTCGGCCGATCGATTCCACACCGTGACCTGATGGCCAACTTCGATCAGGCGCGCTGCAATCTCCGCGCCCATCTTGCCGAGTCCGGCGACACCAACCTGCATTGCAGCGCTCCTCCCGTTTCTTCTTGCTGCGAACGATAGGCGATCAGGATGCGGTGTGAAAGCACCTGCCCCCCTCGACAGCAACGGAGGCAAGCGACTAAACGCATAGAACAATCGAAAGACGCGTCGGGGGAAGGATTTCAAATGGCGACAAAGAAGAACAAGGGCACGGTCGGCGTGATCGGCATGGGCATTATGGGCGGCGCCTTCGCGCGTAACCTCGCTGCCGATGGCTGGCGCGTGATCGGCTACGACCCCAGCAAGCAGGCCGCGGCTGCCGCAAAGCGCGCCGGCGTCGAGATCGCCAGCAGCGCAGTGGAAGTTGCCCGGAAGGCCTCCATCGTCCTCACCAGCCTGCCGAAGCCTGCCGCGCTGCACACGGTGGCACGCCAGCTTGCCGCGGCAAAACTTCCCAAGCGCACGCTGGTCGAGATGAGCACCTTCATGATCGAGGACAAGGAGAAGGCACGCGCTGCCCTCGAAAAAGCGGGGCACACAATGATCGATTGCCCGGTCAGCGGCACGGGCTCGCAAGCCGCCAATCGCGACCTCGTTTTCTACGCCAGCGGCAACAAGGCGACGATCAAGAAGCTCGACAAGATGTTCCAGGCGTTCGGCCGCAAGGTCTACGACGTCGGCAAGTTCGGCAATGGCAGCCGGATGAAGTACGTCGCCAACCTGCTGGTCGCGATCAACAACGTCGCCAGCGCCGAGGCGATGGTGCTCGGCATGAAGTCGGGCCTCGACCCGCAATTGATCTTCGACCTGATCAGTGCCGGCGCCGGCAATTCGCGCGTGTTCGAGCTTCGCGCGCCGATGATGGTGAAGGGCCGCTACGACAAGGTGACCATGAAGATCGATGTCTGGCAGAAGGACATGAACGTCATCGGCGACTTCGCCAAGAAGATCGGCGTGCCGACGCCGTTGTTCACCGCCACTGAAGCCATCTACGACAAGGCTTTGAAGTCGGGTCACGGCGCCGAGGACACCGCGGCGGTCTGCGCCGTGATGGAAAAAATGGCGAATTTCAAACGCCGAAAAGCAGCACGCGCCTAGTTTTTCGTCGCCCTTCTTGTGCGGGACTGCCGGGGCTTTGTAGCCTTCCTAAAATATTGGGAGGGGACGCATGGCTTCGCTCACCGAGCGGCACGAATATCGCGACAACATGATGATCGACTGGGACGTGCCGATCAAAATGGATGACGGCCTGGTCCTGCGCGCCGATGTGTTTCGTCCCGCCAAGGATGGAAAATTTCCGGTCATCCTCACCTACGGACCGTACGCGAAGAACCTCGCCTTCCAGGACGGCTACGTGACCGCGTGGAACACGATGGCGACCAAGCATCCGGACGTCACCGCGGGCTCCAGCAACCTCTATCAAAACTGGGAAGTGGTCGATCCGGAGAAGTGGGTGCCGCGCGACTATGTGTGCGTGCGTGTCGACTCGCGCGGCACCGGATGCTCGCCCGGCTTCGTCGATCATTTCTCGCCGCGTGAGACCAAAGACTTTTACGACTGCATCGAATGGGCCGGCGTCCAATCATGGTCCAGCGGCAAGGTCGGGCTGAACGGCATCTCCTACTACGGCATCAATCAGTGGCACGTCGCCTCATTGCAGCCGCCGCACCTCGCCGCGATGTGCGTGTGGGAAGGCGCCGCCGACTGGTATCGCGACATGACGCATCACGGCGGCATTCTCTCGACCTTCTGGGAGAACTGGTACGACATGCAGGTCAAGACCGTGCAGTACGGCGCCGGCGAGCGCGGCAAGCGCAGCCGCGTGCACGACATGCTGGTGTGCGGGCCGGAGACGCTCTCTGAAACAGAGCTTCAAAAGAATCGCTGCAAATTCGGCGACGACATCCGCGCGCATCCGCTCGACGACAATTATCACAAGGCGCGATCGCCGCAGTGGGACAAGGTCACCGCGCCGCTGTTCACCGCTGCAAACTGGGGCGGCCAGGGCCTGCATCCGCGCGGCAATTTCGAAGGCTTCGTCCGCGCCGCGTCACAGCAAAAATGGCTCGAAGCGCACGGCATCGAGCACTGGACGCATTTCTATACGGACTATGGACGCGAGCAGCAGCTCGCCTTCTTCGACCACTTCCTGCACGGCAAGAAAAAAGCGTGGGCGAAGCAGCCGCGCGTGCTGCTGCAGGTTCGTCACCCCGGCGAGAAGTTCGTTGAACGCGCGGAAAACGAATGGCCGCTGGCGCGCACCAAGTGGACGAAGTTTTACTTCAACCCGGCCGACTATTCGCTCGGCACCACGAAATCGATCGAAGACCGCCGAAGTTCTCGTTCGAGGCCATGGGCGATGGCTTGATGTTCCTCACGCCGCCGCTCGAACAAGACACCGAAATCACCGGCCCATCGGCGGTGAAGCTGTGGGCCTCATCGTCCACCAAGGACGCCGATTTCTTCATCGTGCTGCGCGTCTTCTCCGGCGACATGAAGGAGATCGTGTTCCAGGGCGCGATCGATCCGCACACGCCGATCGCGCAAGGCTGGCTGCGCGCGTCACATCGCAAGCTCGACAAGAAATTGTCGCGGCCCTACCGGCCCTATCACACGCATGATCAAAAGCAGCCGCTGAAGAAAGGGCAAACGGTCGAGCTCGACATCGAAGTGTGGCCGACCTCGGTCGCGATTCCGAAGGGCTATCGCATCGGCCTTTCGATCCGCGGCAAGGATTATGAGTATGGCGGCGGCAGCGGCGGCAAGCAGTCGAACTTCAAGAATGAACTCACCGGTTGTGGGCCGTTCCTGCACAACGATCCGATCGATCGCCCGATGTCGATCTTCAACGGTGTGACCACGTTGCACTTCAGCAGCAGCAAGGCGCCTTATGTCTTGTTGCCCATCATCCCGCCCAAAAAAGGCGCAGCGCGTAAGCGCAGCCGTTAGGCAACACGTTTTTCAGGGCGTCGAAGTGCCGCGGCATCAACGCTGCGGCACTTCGTTTTCCAGCAGCGGTTTGTCGCGAGAACGCTGGCAATCCACTACCCCTCAGCTAAGCTACCGCGTAACCTTCGTTGAACAGAAGGACAGGCGGGGGATGAATACTCAGTTCTGGCTAGTGCAGGCGTTCAACGGCGTGTCGTATGGCGCGCTGCTTTTTCTCGTGGGCGCCGGCCTGTCGCTGATCTTCGGCGTCATGCGCATCGTCAATCTCGCGCATGGCTCATACTTCCTGCTCGGCGGCTATGTCGCACTGTCGGTGATCTGGACCACCGGCTCGTGGGCGCTTTCCATCCCGATTGCTGCGCTGACCATCGCGCTGGTTGGGTTGATCATGGAGCGCCTGTTCTTGCGGCCCGAAGGTTACGCAAAGAATGTCCGCGATGCGGCGATTGCAATCGGCATCGCAGTCGTGATCCGGCTCGCACTCGGCAGGCTCCTGCCGCAAATGATCCCCGGCCAGATCGGCAACGTCATCCAGGTCACCCTGGTGGTGATCGTTCTCGCGATTCCGATCTATCTGCTTTTGCAACAGATCTCTTCGGTCGCAATCGAAGCCGACGTGTTGCGGCAGGTCTTGATGACCGTTGGCTTCGCCTTCCTGTTTCAGCAGGCCGCTCTCGATATCTGGGGCGGCAACCCCTTCGATATCAACCCGCCACCGGCATTGTCGCAAAGCATCGTGGTCGGCGGCATCTACTTGCCGGTCTACCGGCTTTTCATGATCGGTGGAGCCCTGGTGATCGGCATTTTGCTTTGGCTCGCGATGGAGAAGACGCGGATGGGCGCCGCGGTCCGCGCGACCGTCGACGACGCACAGATGGCGCAAGGCGTCGGCATCAACACCAACAAGATCTCGATGTTCATTTTTGCGCTTGGCGCCGGCATGGCTGCGCTTGGCGGCGTGATCGGCGGCGCCTTTCTCGGCGTCTATCCCGGCCTCGATTTCGAAATGCTGCCGATCGCTTTCGCCGTCGTCATCATCGGCGGCATGGGCTCGCTGGGCGGCGCCGCCATTGGGGCGATGCTGGTCGGTCTGGCCGACAATTTCGGCAAGGCGCTCTTTCCGGAGCTCGCTTATTTCACCCTCTATGCGCCCATGGTGCTGATCCTTGCGATCAAGCCCACCGGCCTGTTCGGGCGGGACTGACAAGTCATGAGCACACAGAATCTCAAAATCGCTGCCGTCATTGTTGGTCTCATTGCGGTGCTGATCATCGTACCGCAGTCCAACTCGTTCATCGTTCTGCTGGTCAGCCGGGCGCTGATCTTTGCCATCCTGGCGATGAGCCTCGACATCCTGCTCGGCTTCACCGGCCTGGCTTCGCTCGGCCAGGCGGCGTATTTCGGCCTCGGTGCTTATCTGACCGCCATTCTCGCCAATACCTACGGCTTCGGCATGAAGTGGGACTTTTGGCTGATGGTGCCGCTCGGAATGATCGCCGGTGGAATTTTGGCGGCGGTGTTCGGCCTGTTCGCGATCCGCGCGACCGGCACGTACTTCCTGATGATCACGCTTGCGCTTGGACAGTGTGTGTGGGGCCTCGCCTATCGCTGGAATGCAGTGACGGGCGGCGACAACGGTCTGACGATGCGAGGCGGCCGCCCGCAATTCGGCATCGACCTCAGCAACGAGGTAAACTTCTTCTACCTGTCGTTTGCATTCTTCGCGGCGACTCTGCTTGCTCTCTACGTCCTGATCCGCTCACCATTCGGCAAGAGCCTGCTCGGCATCCGCGAGCGCGAACTGCGCATGCGGATCCTCGGCTACAATGTGTGGCTTCACAAATACATCGCCTTCATCATCGCCGGGGCCTTCGGCGGGCTGTCGGGCGTATTGTGGGCCCATGCCAATGGCATCATCACCCCGGAAACAGTGGTGATCACGACCTCGGTCGACGCCCTGCTGATGACGGTGCTCGGCGGCGCCGGAACCTTGATCGGCGGCGCGATTGGCGCAGGGATCGTGTTTGGGCTGCGTGAATACCTGAGCACGCTGGTACCGTGGTGGCAGTATGTGCTGGGCGGAGTTTACGTTCTGACCATCCTCTATCTGCCGACCGGCCTGATGGGAATTCCGGAACGAGTTCGGCTATGGAGAGAAGAGTCAGAAGAAGAAACGCGGTGACACGGCGAAATTGGCCTCCGCGCCATCGTGACGTGGGGCGATCAAAGACGACAACTGGAGGAACGACGAATGACAAGCACGGCAAGTAAACGATCAGTTTTGATGGGCGCCGCGGTCGCGGTCGGCCTCGGCATTACGGCGCCCGCCGGCGCGGAAGAGCTCCGCATCGGCTATCTCGCGCCTCTCACCGGCGGCCTCGCGCAGACCGGCATCGATATGCGCGACGGCTTGCTGCTCTATCTCGAGCAGCACAAAAACAAGCTCGGCGGCATGGACGTCAAGCTCATCATCGAAGACGAGCAAGGCAAGGGCGACGTCGCCGTCACCAAGGCCAAAAAGCTTGTCCTGCAGGACAAGGTGCACATGCTGATCGGCGGCGTGCTCGCCTCGACCGGCTACGCCCTCGCCCCGGTCTCGACCGAGCTCAAGACCCTGTACATCCCGTCGATCCCGGCGGCCGACGACCTGACGCAGCGCCTGCTGCCGCAATTCCCGTATTTGATCCGTACCTCGTGGTCGAGCTCGCAGCCGCACCATCCGCTCGGAGCCGTGGGCCTGCGAACAGGGCTACAAGAAGATCGCGACGATCGCCGCTGACTACGCCTTCGGCTACGAAGTTGTCGGTGGCTTCCAGAAGGCGTTCGAGGATTGCGGCGGCCAGATCGTACAGAAGATCTGGCCCCCGCTCGGCACCAAGGACTTCGGGCCCTACATCCCGACCATCAAGGCCGATGCCGACGCTGTCCTCTCGCTGATGGTGGCCGCCATGCCGGCGCAGTTCATCAAGCAGCTCCGCTCCTCCGGCTACAAGAAGCCGGTGATCGGTGGCGGCACCAGCTACGACGAATTCGTGCTGCCGTTCATGGGCGACGAGACGATCGGCGACCACTCCGCCCTGCACTACAGCGCGGCGCTGGATACCCCGAAAAACGTCGAGTTTGTGAAGGCGTATCGCGCCAAGTTCGGCAAGGTGCCCTCGTATTACTCAGAGAACAACTACACGACCGGTCAGATGATCGACGAGACGATCAAGAAACTCGGCGGCAAGTTCACGACGCCGGAAGAGTTCATCAAGGTCATGCAGGGAATGAAGTACGACACGATCCGCGGTCCGGTCTCGTTCGACGAGAACCGCAATCCGATCCAGAACATCTACATCAAGAAAGTCGAGAAGAAGAAGATGTTCGGCTACGAGAAGGACGAGCTCTGGAACACGGTCATCAAGACCTATCCGAACGTGAGCCAGTTCTGGACCTACGGCCGGGAGAAATTCCTGGCGCAGCCGGTCTATGACAAGAACTTCCCGGCCTGCAAAGCCTGCTAACCGGGCGAAGAGCAACGCCGGGGCCGCAAGGCCCCGGCACTTTCCTTGAAAGCGTTCAACGAGATCGTCAGTGACTGTCCAGCAAACAAACGAAGGTGAGGTCCCGGTTCTTGAACTCAAGGGCGTGGCCAAGAACTTCGGCGGCTTGAAAGCCACCCGCGACGTGTCCTTCCGCATCATGGGGGGCGACCGCAAGGCGATCATCGGCCCGAACGGCGCCGGCAAAACGACGTTGTTCAATCTGATTACCGGCATCTATCCGGTATCGGCCGGGCAGGTGCTGCTGTTCGGACAAGACGTCACCAAGTGGCAGCCGCATCAGCGCACCGCAAAGGGCATGGCGCGCACGTTTCAGATCACGAGCCTGTTTCCCAAGCTGACGGTGATCGACAACGTGCTGCTCGCCATCGAGGGCCTGCGGCCCACCAAATTCGTGATGTGGCGCTTTCAAACGTCCTACAAGGACGTTTACGACAAGGCGCACGGCCTGCTTGAGCGGGCCGGCTTCCTGGACCGCAAGGACGTCGAGGTGCGCAATCTTTCGCACGGCGAGCAGCGCCAGCTCGAGATCGTTCTCGGGCTCGCCAGCGATCCGAAAATTCTCCTGCTCGATGAGCCGGCCGCCGGCTTGTCATCCGGTGAATCCACCGAAATGGCGCACTTTCTGATGAAGCTCGATCCCAAACTCGCAATTCTCCTGATCGAGCACGACATGGATGTCGTGTTCGATGTCGCCGACGAAATCTCGGTTCTGCATTTCGGTCAGTTGCTGGAGAGCGGCACGCCCGAGCAGATCAAGAAGAGCGCGCGCGTGCAGGAAATCTACCTGGGGACCGGATGACCATGGCCATTCTCGAAGTCCAGGACATCCACACTTACTACGGCGACGCCTATGTGTTGCAGGGGCTGTCGCTCGAGCTTGAGCAGGGGCAGATCCTCGGACTGCTCGGCCGTAACGGCGTCGGCAAGACCACACTCGTCAATTCGATCGTCGGGTTCGTGCCGCCGCGCCGCGGCAAGATCGTCTTCAAAGGCAACGACATCACCCGCTCGCCGTCGTTCGAGACAATCCGCGTCGGCATGGGGCTGGTCCCGCAAGGCCGCCGCGTCTTTCCGACCCTCAGCGTCGAGGAAAACCTCCTGGTCGCCGAGGCTAATACCGAGCGGCACGGCTGGACGCTCAAGCGGGTGTACGAGCTGTTTCCGCGACTTGAGGAGCGCCGCAATCAACGCGCCAAGACCCTGTCGGGTGGCGAACAGCAGATGCTCGCGATCGGCCGCGGCCTCATGACCAATCCCGATTGCCTCATCATGGACGAGCCGTCCGAAGGTCTCGCGCCCATCATCATCCAGGGCCTGTGGGAGGCGATCAGCAAGCTCAAGCGGGAGGGCCTCTCGATCCTGCTGGTCGAGCAGAACGCGCACCTGGCGCTCAAGCTCGTCGACTATGTCCACGTCATGAGCAAGGGCCAGGTCGTCTATTCGTCGCGGCCTGAAGAACTGCGCGACAATGAAGAGATCAAGTCGAGCTATCTCGGCATTTGACCGCCTGCAAACAAGCTGGCATTCCGCGCGCGCGAAGCGCTTGCGCAATCATTAACGGAGCAAGACATGGCCGAGATGTGGAACAAGTACGCCCCGACCGCGGCGCGCAAGCACGGCAAGCCGGGACGCGAGGTGCGGCCGAAGTCAGTCACGATCGACATGCACGCGCATGCCGCTTTCCCGGAAGTCGGGAAGTTTGCCAATCCTCATCTCGATATCTCGACGGTGCCGCTGGCGCATTTTGCGAGCCAGGAGACCAAGGACCTCAACGCCCGGCAGGAACAAGACATCCGCAGCCGCATCACCGCCTATGACGAGCGCCTTTCCGACATGGATCGCATGGGCGTCGACATGCAGTACGTGATGCCGGCGCCGCCGCAGCTCTATCACACGGTCAAGCTCGACATTGCCGTCAAGGCCGCACGCATGGTCAATGACTCGATGGCGGAGTTCTGCGCCAAGCATAAAGACCGGCTCATCCCTTGCGGCACAGTGCCGATGCAGGACGGCAACGAAGCCGCCAAGGAGCTGGAATACGTCATCAAGACGCTGGGCTTCAAAGGCGTCGAAATCCTCACCAGCGTCGGTGGCCGTGAGCTTTCCGATCCGGCTTTCGCGCCGTTCTGGAAAAAAGCCGAAGAGCTCGATGCGCTGGTCGCGATTCATCCGAACGGGTTTTCGGACGGGCGCCGCCTGAGCCGGTTCTATTTCAGCAACATCGTCGGCAATCCGTTCGATACGACGCTCGCCTTGCACTACCTGATCTTCGACGGCGTGTTCGAACGCCACCCCAAGCTCAAGGTTTTTGCCATGCACGGTGGCGGCTATCTCGGCGGCTACTCCGGCCGCATCGACCACGCCTGGGGCGCGCGCTCCGACGTCAATGCCGGCCTGCCGAAGGCGCCGGGCCATTACCTCCGCAACAATGTCATCTTCGACACGGTCGTGTTCACGCCATTGCAGCTTGAGATGCTGGTGCGCACATTCGGCGTCGACCGCATCGTGCTTGGCACCGACTTCCCGTTCGACATGCTGGAGGCTGACCCGGTCGGTCACGTCGCGTCAGTGGAGATGCTCAGCGACGCGGATCGTGCCGCGATCGATGGCGGCAACGCGAAGAAATTACTCGGGATCTGAGCGGAGGCGGCGGTGTTCGGAACTCCAACACACATTCCGACGGAAGCGCATTTTGACTTTCTGGGAATGACCATCCCGGTTCATTGGGATTATCACGCCATCCTGATGGTCGCGGTCTGGTTCGTACTGGTTCCGATCTGCATCATCACCATCCGTTTCGGCAAGCCGAAGCCGACGCTGACCGGCCTCCACCCGAAGGTCAGCATCAAGAATGCGGTTTGGTGGTGGTTCAGCGTTCACAAATACGGGCTGATATTTTCGATCAGCCTGGCGCTCGCCGGAGCGATTCTCGCGGTTACGGTCAGCGGTGGCTTCAGCGGCTCGCTGCATGCGATGTTCGGGCTGGCGACGGTCGCGCTCGGATGTCTGCAGATCATGGGCGGCTGGCTGAGAGGCAAGCACGGCGGAAAAAATTATTACACCGCCGATCCGAATGATCCGAAAACCTGGTTCGGCGATCATTACAACATGACGAAGCGCCGGCGGATATTCGAGGCCTATCACAAGACGGCGGGCTATTTCGTCTACTTCTTTGCTGCGGGTGCGGTCACCACCGGCTTGATGCAATATCCCATGCCGGGCCTGGCGATTTTCATCGTTGCCATGGTGCTCATCGCCTTCGTTGTATCCATTGTTCTGGAATACAAGGGATACCGCTATGACGGCTACCGCGCCGCGCACGGCTACACGATGGACGCGCCTTTCAACAAAGAGCGCGAATTTCTGTAACCCGGAATCGCCACGGCTGCTCACGCATACAGGAAGTCCAGCGTCGCGGTTTCGGTGATCACGGCCGCATCGGTCGAATGGCGGCCGGCGCGCGCTTCTTCTTCCTCGCTGCGGGTGGCCTGCAAATAGGCGCCGAGATGGCGCGCCCGCTCGATGATGCGGCGGTTCTCCGGCAGCCGCGCCGCCTCGAAGGCCTTCAGCGCCACCTCGACATCGTCGTGTTTGCCCAGAGCTTCCACCAGCGCCGCTGCGTCGTCCGCCGCCTTGGACACGCCGGCGGCGACATGAGGCCGCGCCACAAAGGCAGCATCACCGAGAATGGCAACGCGCCCCACTGCCATCCGCGTCGTCATGAGATCATAGATCGGCTGCAGGATCGGCTCGCTCATCAGCTTCTCGATCTCGCGGAATTGCGGGCCCAGCAGCCGCCGCGCATCGGCATGCATTTCGGCAATCGCTTCTTTGCGGATCAGCGGCGGCGGGATTGAAATCGCGTGCAGTCTTCCCGCTGTCATCGGTAAGCAGCCACGGCAATTTGGTCCGCTCATCGGCAGGCCGGTACCACACGACGTTGTAGCGGCGGTGGCCGGGACGCAGATCGTTGTCGGGACCGGCGACCGGATAGCCGAGAAACTGTTCGCCGGGCGGCAGGGCGAAGGCCATGAACTCGAAAATATCGCGGTGCGTCGCCGGCGGAATCGCGCTTTCCGCGATCAGCGCCCGCCACGCGGAATAGCCGGCATAGTCCGGCATGACGTTCGGCAGCGCCTGGCCGCGCACGGTGGAACGAATGCCGTCCGCACCGACCAGGAGATCACATGTCACCGCCTCGCCACCGGCGAAGCGAGCGATCACACCATTGCCGTCCTGCTCGAACGTCACGAGTCCGCGCCCGCGGTGATACCGGTCGGCCGGCAGCGCGTCGCGCAGCAGCCGGTAAACGCGCTCCCACGCGGTGAGGACCTGCGGACATTCCACCTCCTCGGTAACGCGACCCTCGCGGTCGAGAATTTTTCGCGTGGTGATAGCGACGCCAAGCTCTTGCGTCGGCAGGCCGAGCGCCCGCAACCGCGCGATCAGTTCTCCCTGCGCGACAATTCCGGCGCCGCGGCCGGATAGCGGGCTTTCGACCCGTTCAAAAACGTGGACGTCCCACCCGGCGCGGCGCAGCAGCAGGCCGCTGAGCAGCCCGCTCATGGAACCGCCGATCACCACAGCGCGGCGTTTTTCCGATCCGGCCAATTGACGGTCCTCGATCTTTAGGTTCGCGGAAATATGCTATATACGAGCGCAAACAACACTGAAGGGGTTTTCCATGGCTCAGACCATGGCCGACAAGGCTGACGTGAAAAATCATAAAGGCCCGTGGCCGGCCGACATTACCGCCGAGTTCGAGCGCGAGAGCAAAAATCCGAACCCGTGCGTCGGTGGTCAATTGCTGTCGGAGAACGAACGCTCGCGCGTGTGGATGATCAGCCTGGCGCCCGGCGAGCGGTGCGGCTTTCACCGTCACGTGCTCGATTATTTCTGGACCTGCATCAGCGGCGGACGGGCGCGCCAGTATGTGCATGATGGCTCGATCATCGAGTGCAGCTACACAGCCGGGGAGACACGCCACGAGGCTTACGGCGCGGGTGAATTCAAGGTGCACGACCTTGCAAATCTCGGCGACAAGGACCTTGTGTTCATAACGGTCGAATTCAAAGACAGCGCCAACAAGCCGATGCCGCTTCCTGCCCACGTGCGCCCAAGCGCCGCGGCCTGATCCGCAACAGCTTCGAACGCCCGCCATTCACATGGCGGGCGTTTTTGTTTGCGTGGGCGGGAGAATTTCCGGTAAAGGCAACGCACTAGCCAATAACGCGGCCGTCCTGCACACTGGAACAGAGCCGCGGAAAATAAGGATCTGGGGAGTGGATTTTCCGGTCGAGTTGTTGATCAACGCCATCGTGGCGGGGCTTCTGCTCGGCGGCTTCTATGCCGCCGTCACCGCCGGCGTTTCGATCTCGTTCGGCATGCTCGATATCGTCAACATCGCGCACCCCGCCTTCATCATCGTCGGCTCGTACCTCGCCTACATCATCAATATGCGGCTCGGCGTTGATCCGATCATCGTCAGCCTGTTGATGCTGCCGTTCTTCTACGCGCTCGGTGCGTCGGTCTATCAGGTTTATTATTTGTCGTTCGAGAAGCGCGGGCAGGATTCACTGCGCGGCCTGGCGTTCTTTTTCGGTGTCCTGTTCGTCACCGAAGTCGCGCTGATCCTCGTTTACGGCGTCGACTACCGCTACGTCGAGGCGGTCTACATCGGCCCCACGCTCAAGTTCGGCTTCATCGACTTGCCGCTGCGCATGCTGGTGCCGTGCGTGACCGCACTGGTCGTGTTCGGCGCGCTGCAACTGTTCATCTCACGAACATTCGTCGGGCGGGCGATTTTGGCGGTGTCGCAAGATCAATTCGCGCTGCAATTGATGTCGGTCAATCCGGTCAGCATAAAGCGCATCGCATTCGGAATTTCCATTGCCACGGCGGCCGTTGCGGGCGCCCTCCTCATCATCATCCAGCCGGTCGAACCCTCCGTCGGGCGCGAATATATCGGCCGGGTGTTCGCGATTTGCGTGCTCGGTGGCCTCGGAAGTCTGCCGGGTACGCTGATCGCAGCGATGCTGCTCGGCGTTGTTGAAAGCATCACCGCGACGTTTTACGGGCCGTCCTGGGCGCCGGCCGTATCGTTCGGCTTCCTCCTGCTGACGCTGGCGTTCCGCCCGTCCGGCCTGTTGGGGCGCTAGGCCGTGCGCACGCCTGCCTTCGTCCTGACCGCCACGGCCGTCGCCGTCATCTTCTTCCTGCTGGTTCGCGCCGTCGGCAACGAATACCTCTACGTCGCCGGCTACGTGGTCGTTCAGTACATCATCCTCGCCACCGCCTGGAACATCCTCGGCGGCTACACCGGCTACGTGAACTTCGGCTCGGCCGCGTTCTTTGCGATCGGCGCTTACTCCTCGGTCGCGCTCATCACCTTCGCCACGCACATCGAGGACTGGTTCCCGGAATCGATCGCCACTGCGCTCAACCTCATTTTCCCGCTGCCGATCCCGATCCTCATCCTGATCGCCGGCGTGGTCGCCGGGCTGGTCGGACTCGGAACCGGATATCTCACCCTGCGGCTGCGCGGCGCCTTCTTCGCCATCGCCACGCTGGCGCTGGCCGTCGTGCTCGCGACCCTGGTGGTCAACTGGGAATTCGTCGGAGGATCGAGCGGCGCCTACGTCATCCGCCCGGCCGAATTTCCGTATCTCGGCAGCTACATGTCCTATCTGTTCGGGGTGATGCTGCTGCTCTCCGTCGCAGCGCTTGCCGTTGCGCGCCATATCGAGCGCTCCCGCCTCGGCCTTGGCTTTGCGTCCATCCGCGACGACGAGCTCGCCGCCGAAGCGGCGGGGGTGCCGACCTTGCGGCTGAAGCTCATCGCGACGACTTTGTCCGGCGCCTTCATGGGCATGGCCGGCGCGCCGCTTCCGTATTTTCTCGGCTTCGTGCAGCCGCAATCTGCCTTTGGCCTGGAATACGCGGTCAACTCGATCGCAATGCCGATGATCGGCGGGACATTGAGCTGGATCGGCCCCCTGGTCGGCGCCATCCTGCTGGGCACGCTGCAGCAGGTCGCCAATGTGACGATTTCGTCGGCGGTCAACCTCCTGATCGTCGGCCTGTTGCTGATCTTCTTCGTCATCGTCGCGCCAAACGGCATTGTCGGCCTGGTGCAGGACTGGATGCGTGCGAGGAAGGCGAGATGAGCGCGCTTCTCGACATCAAGGGCGTCGGCAAGAGGTTCGGCGGCTTCACCGCGCTCGAAGGCATCGACCTCACCGTCAATGCGGGCGAGCGTGTCGGCCTGATCGGACCGAACGGGTCCGGGAAAAGCACGCTGGTCAATTGCATCTCCGGCACGCTGCACAACGACAGCGGCAGCGTGCATTTCGAAGGCCAGAAGCTGGATGGACTTGCGGCGCACGAGCGCACGCACCGCGGCCTGGCGCGCAGCTTCCAGCTTCCGCGCCCCTTCCACAGCCTGTCGCTGATCGAAAACGTGCGGGTGCCTTTGCTCTACACCGCGCATCGCGACAGCGGGCCGCTACACGCCGGCACGGTCGACGCCCGCTGCGAGGAATTGCTCGGTCTGGTGGGTCTCGCCGGCAAGGCCAGGCAGCGGCCGCGCGATCTCACTCAGGTCGAGATGCGCAAGCTCGAGCTCGCGCGCGCGATGGCGGCAGAGCCGAAACTGCTCATCGCCGACGAAGCCATGGCCGGCCTGTCGCACTCCGAGATCGAGGAAATTCTCGCGCTGTTGAGGCGGATGAACGAGAGCGGAGTCACCGTCATTCTGATCGAGCACATCATGAGCGCGGTGATGAGCTTCTCGCAAAGGCTCGTCGTGCTCGTGACCGGCCGCAAGATCGCCGACGGCAGTCCGCAAGACGTGGTGCGCGATCCCGATGTCGTGAGTGCTTACATTGGCAAGTAGCCTGACCATCGAAGGCGTCAACGCCTCCTACGGCCTGGTCCGTGTGATCGAGGACGTCTCGCTCAATGTGAACGCGGGCGAGACGGTGACGCTGCTCGGCACCAACGGCAACGGCAAGAGCACGCTGATGAAATGCGTGATGGGCATCGTGCGCCCGTCCGCCGGCCGCATCGTCGCGGAAATCGACGGCGAGAAGCACGACCTCATCGGCAAGACCACCGAACAGATCGTCGACCTCGGGATTGCGCTGGTGCCGGAAGGCCGCCGCCTGTTCCCCAAGCTGACCGTCGAGGAAAACCTGCTGCTCGGCGCCTTCCGCAAGAAAGCGCGCAGCCAGATCAAGACCAATATGGATTTTGTGTTCGAGGCCTTCCCGCGGCTGGCCGAACGGCGCAAGCAGCTGGCCGGCTCGATGAGCGGCGGCGAGCAGCAAATGCTTGCGCTGGCCCGCGCCCTGATGTCGTCGCCGCGCATGCTGCTGGTTGACGAGCCGTCAGTCGGCCTGGCGCCGCAGCTGGTGAGCCGCACCATCGATGCGATCAAGCAGCTCAAGGACCATTATCAGCTCACGGTGCTGATGGCCGAGCAGAACTTCGTGCAGGCGGTGCGGATCGCCGACCGCGGCTACGTGATCGTGCACGGCAAGATCGCGTTCGAAGGCCGCTCAGCCGCCGAGCTCAACGACAACGATCTGATCCGGAAGTTCTATCTCGGGATGTAGCTGCCGTTACGGCGCAAACGAAAACGGCGCGGGATTGCTCCCGCGCCGTATTCGTTTCGAGGAAGCCGAAGCTTACTGCTTGGCCTTCTCGTAGGGGAAGATGAAGTTGCCGGTCTTCATGCCTTGCGGCCCGGCGACAACCGTCTGGGTATCCATGCCCCTGAACTGGTCGACGGCGTTGCCCTTGATGCCGTGATACTGCACCTGCATCATGCCTGACTTCGCCCACTCGCCGCCCTTGCCGAACTTGATGTCGCCAAGGATGGTCTTGACGGTGTTCTTCGACAGCCAGTCGGCGAGCTTCGCATCGTCGATGCCCTTCGTGGCCTTCACGGCTTCGCCGAGCACTTCGAGATACGCATAGCCCCAGGTGCCGAGATAATAGCCGAGCGGATCGACGCCTTCGGCGGCGGCCTTCGACTGATAGACCTTGAGGAACGCGTCGGTCGACGGCGTTGCTTGCGACGGCACCCAGGTCTCATAGTTGGTGATGCCGTTGAGGCCCGGGCCAAGGCGGGTCTTGAACACGGTGGCCTGCAGACCGACCATCGCACCGCCGACCACCTTCGGCTTGTAGCCGAGCTCGTTGATCGAGTTGACCATGCCGACCGAGTCGAGCGGATACGAGCAGATCACGAAGATGTCCGGATTGACCGCCTGCACCGCACGCACGATCGGCGTGAAGTCGGTGGTGTTGCCCGGATAGGACTTGTCGTAGACGATCTTCAGATTGTTCCGCTTGATGTTTTCGCGCGCGCCCTCGCAGGCGTTCTTGGAGAACTCGAGGTCGGACCAGGCGAGCGCCACGGTCTGCGGCTTCGGATTCTGCTTCACCGCCACCTGGAACAGGCCTTCGGTGAACGACGGCTTGGTGTCCTGGCCGGTCGGGATCATCGAGAAGTAGCGCGGATACTTGAACTTCTCGTTCACCGCGAGGCCGAACAGGCTGATGAAGGTCTTGTTCTTCGGGATCACGACCGGCATGGCCGGCGCGATCATCGCGGTCGCGTAAGGACCGACCACGAGCTCGACTTTGTCGACGTCGAGCAGCTTGGTGTAGATGCCCGGCACCGTCGAAGGATTGCTCTGGTCATCGTAGAACACCAGCTTGACCTGGCGGCCGTTGAGCCCGCCCTTCTTGTTGGTTTCTTCTTCCCAGATCTTGGCGCCGAGCAGCGCCTGCTTGCCGTTGGCGGCGAGCGGACCGGTCAGCGACATCGAGAAGCCGATCTTGATCGGCTCCCCGCCTTGCGCGAGCGCGGCGCCGGCGGTCAGTGCCGCAACGGCAACGCCCGCAAGAGTCCGCGATATCAATTTGAGAAACATGTCTTTTCCTCCCACACGGTTATTCTTGGCGCGCATCTTACGCGATTTGCCCCATGGCGCTAGGGGTTGGCTGCCCGCGCCTGCCCACCTCAAATCCCTTCAACCATCACGGTCTCGACCTCCCCGGCCCCGCTGCGCCGGAAGGCCGCAGCGTCGTCGTATTCCTTGGAGCGGAAGCACGCGACGCCCTGCTCCATGGTCGGAAATTCGATCACGATGAAGCGGCTGGAATTTCTCCGGCCCTTCCATGATCTCGTACTTGCCGCCGCGGGCCAGCACCTT
Organism: uncultured Alphaproteobacteria bacterium; assembly: GCA_963847325.1. Taxonomy (GTDB): domain Bacteria; phylum Pseudomonadota; class Alphaproteobacteria; order Rhizobiales; family Xanthobacteraceae; genus Pseudolabrys. The sequence goes on along the minus strand of CAWJZD010000007.1, from coordinate 328,170 downwards.
GCCGCCGTGCTTGGCGATGATGCCGGGCACGAGGTCGGTGTACTTCTTGTATTCGACCGGATCGTTGATCTTGGAACGCGCAACCCAATAAGCGGGCATGTGACTCTCCGTTGTCGTCGCTCTAGTGTCGGCTTCTACCACGCCGCCGGGAGAAATCATGCCGCGCAAGATCATCGACATTTCGGTCCCGCTCGAGAACGACGTCGCGGCCGACCCGCCCGGCTACGGACCGAAGATCGACTACCTCACGCATGAGGACACGGCGTCGGACGTTCTGAAATTCTTTCCGGGTCTGAAAAAAGAAGACCTGCCGGACGGCGAAGGCTGGGGCATCGAGTGGGTCAAGCTGTCGACGCATTGCACGACGCATCTCGACGCGCCCTATCACTTCGCCTCGACGATGGACAACGGCAAGCGCGCAATCACCATCGACGAGGTCCCGCTCGAATGGTGTTTCCAGCGCGGCGTGAAACTCGACTTCCGCCACTTCGCCGACGGCTATGTCGCGACCGCGACGGATGTCGAAGCCGAGCTCAAGCGCATCGGCCACACACTCGCGCCGCTCGAAATCGTGGTCGTGAACACCGCGCCGGCAAAGCCTACGGCCAGCCCGACTATGTCGATGCGCGGCTGCGGCATGGGCCGCGAGGCAACGCTCTATCTCACGTCGACGCGGCGTGCGCGTCACCGGCACCGACGGCTGGAGCTGGGACGCGCCATTCATTCACACCATGAAGCGATACGCCGAAACGAAGAATGCCGGCCTGATCTGGGAAGGCCACCGCGCCGGACGCGAGATCGGCTACTGTCACATCGAGAAACTGCACAATCTCGAAGCATTGCCCTCGACCGGCTTCATGGTGAGTTGCTTTCCCGTAAAAGTGCGCGGCGGCTCGGCCGGCTGGACGCGCGCCGTGGCCATCATTGATGCTTGATCGCTGACCGAGCCGGGGGATAGCATCCCTCGCGCTGACAAGAACGAACCGGCCAAACGCCGGTCACACATCCAGGGAGGATTTCGTGGATAGACGCCACTTCGTCGTGGGCGGCGCTGCCGCCGCTGCTGCTCTCGCAACGCGCCCGGCTTTTGCGCAGGAAGCCTATCCGACGCGCGCCATCACCTTCATCAACCCGTTTCCGCCCGGCGGCGCTGCCGACGTGGTCGGCCGCCCGATGACGTCGACTGCTCGAGCCGATCATCAAGCAGCCCGTGCATCGTCGATACCAAAGCCGGCGCCGCCGGCCAGGTCGGCGCGCAAGTCGGCCGCCGTCGCCAAGCCGGACGGCTACACGATCCTGATCGCACATCGTCTCGATTTCCGGCTTTGAGCAGGTCGACAAGCTGTTCGACCGCCAGCCGAAGTTCACCCGCGCCGATTTCATTCCGATCGCGCGGCTCGTCGCCGAGCCCGATGCGTGCTGGTCGTCAACGACCAGCAGCCCTAGAAGACGCTGAAGGACCTGGTCGACGACGCCAAGAAACGTCCCGACGAGATCATCTTCTCGTCGTCGGGCCTTTACGGCGCGCTGCATCTGCCGACCGCGCTGTTCATGAAGGCGGCCGGCACTCAAGATGCGCCATCTGCCGACCAATGGCGGCGGCCCGGCGCTGACCGCCGTGCTCGGCAACAATGCGCAGGTGCTGGTGTCGTCGGTCGTCGGCCTGCGAGCGCGCAGATCAAGGCCGGCAAGCTCAAGGGCCTCTGCACTGTTCGGCGCCAAGCGCGTCGCGTCGTTGCCCGACGTGCCGACCATGCAAGGAGCTCGGCTACGACGTCGAATATCTATCTCTGGGTCGGCATGTTCGCGCCGAAGGGCACGCCGGATGTCAGCGGTCAACAAACTGCGCACGCGACATCGGCCAGGTCGCGCAAGAGCGATCAGTTCAAGACCGATGATGACCAATCTCGGCGACAGGAGGTCGACTATCTCGACGTGCCGGACTTCGCCAAGTTCTGGGACGACGACGCCAAGCGCGTCGAAGATGCGGTGCATTCGATCGGCCGCGTGCAAGGTTAAGCGCAGGCGTCAATCACGATCGCCGCGCCAACAGGTGCGGCGATTGTCCACATAACGGAGATAGAAAATGGATCGGCGCAGTTTCTCATTGGCACGGCGGCGCCGCGCTCGCAGCCGGACCGGCATTCGCGCAGGACGCCTTCCCGTCCCGCGCCGATCACGATCGTCAACGCATTCCCGCCGGGCGGCGCCAACGACTCGTGACGCGGCCGATCGCCTCGGCGATGGAAGCGGTCCTCAAGCAGCCGGTCGTGGTCGAGACCAAGGCCGGCGCCGGCGGCCAGGTCGGCGCGCAGGTCGCCGCAACGGCCAAGCCGGACGGCTACACGCTGCTGTCGCACAACAACGGCATTTCCGGTTACGCCGAGGTCGACAAGCTGTTCGGCCGCCAGCCGAAGACCACGCGCGCCGACTTCATCCCGCTGGCGCGGCTGATGGCCGATCCGGTGCTGCTGCTGGTCAACGACCAGCAGCCGTACAAGACGCTGAAGGAATTCGTCGACGCCGCGAAGAAGAACCCGGAAGAGCATCGTCTACAGCTCGGGCGGTCTTTACGGCGCGACCCATCTGCCGGTCGCGATCTTCGAGACGGCGACCGGCGTCGGCGAAGTGCGCCATCTGCCGACCAATGGCGGCGGGCCGGCGATCACCGCCTTGCTCGGCAACAACGCCCAGGCCAGCACGCAGGCGGTGTCGGCGACGCTTGCAGCACATCAAGTCCGGCAAGCTGCGCGCCGCTGGCCTCGTTCGGCGCAACGCGCATCAAGGCGCTGCCCGACGTGCCGACGTTCAAGGAGCTTGGCTACGACGTCGAATATTACCTGTGGGTCGGCATCTTCGCGCCGAAGGGCACGCCGGCCGATGTCGTGCACAAGCTGAGCGCGGCGATCGACCAGGCCGCGGCACACCGAGACGTTCAAGGCCGCGATCGCCAATATCGGGCCAGGAACTACGCCTATCTGAACGCGGCCGGACTTCGCGAAATTCTGGGACGCGGATGCCAAGCGCTCCGACGACGCGGTGCAGTCGATCGGCCGCGTGCAAGGCTAGGCCGAGAACGGAGCATGATGCCTTGCGCGCCGACCACGTCGCCGGGGCGACCTTTGTCGGCATTCGGCGCTGCTCATCATCGCGCTGAGCGGCGATCTGCCGACCGGCCGTCTGTCGATGCCGGGCTCCGGCTTCCTGCCGAAGATCGTCGCCGTGCTGACTCATCCTGTTCGGTGCTGCTGCTGGTGCTGCGCGCCAGGGAAAGCGAAGCCGTTCAGCGCGAGTTCGACTGGGGCGACGGCCGCACGCGCTTGCAGGTGATCGGCATCGCCGCTGCCGGCATCGCGCTCTACACCAATGCTCGGCTTCATCTGACGCATGGTTCTCATGATCGCGGCGCTGCTCATCGTCATCGAGCGGCGCAATCCGCTGCGCGCCGTCGTCTACGCAGTCGTCAGTCGTCATGGTCACCTATGTCGGCTTCGACTACGTGCTGAAGACGCCGATGCCGCAACGGCCCGTTGGGCTTCTAGGTGGAAACCACCCTCCTCAGCCTGGTGCACGGATTCTCCGTCGCGCTTGCAGCCGGACAATCTCTGGTACGCCGTTCTCGGCTGCCTGGTCGGCACGCTGGTCGGCGTGCTGCCCGGCATCGGCCCGCTGTCGGGCATCTCGATCCTGCTGCCGGTCACCTTCGGCCTCAACGCCACGCAGGCCGTGATCATGCTGGCCGGCATCTATTACGGCTCGCAATATGGCGGCTCGACCACCTCGATCCTGATGCGCATCCCCGGCGAGGCGTCGTCGGTGATGACCTGCATCGACGGCAACGCCATGGCCAGGAAAGGCCGCGCCGGCGCCGCGCTTTGCATCGCCGCGGTCGGCTCGTTCGTCGCCGGCACCTTCGGCGTCATCATGCTGACGTTGGTGGCGCCGCCGCTCGCCACCATCGCGCTGCAATTCGGCCCGCCCGAATACACCGCGCTGCTCGTGCTCGGCCTGATCTTCCTCGCCTACATGTCGTCGACGTCGCTGGTGCGCACGCTGCTGATGGCGGCGCTCGGCCTGATGCTCGGCATGATCGGCATCGACAACATGACCGGACACTTCCGCTACAGCTTCGACCTCGCCGGAGCTCGGCGACGGCATCGGCATCGTGCCGGTCGCGGTCGGCCTGTTCGGTCTCGGCGAAATTCTGTCGACGCCGAGCCACAAGGTGACCGGCGAAGTCATCACGCCGAAATTCCGCGAGACTGCTGCCGACCCGGCAGGAGTGGCGCGAGGCCGGCTGGCCGATCGCGCGCGGCAGCGTGCTCGGCTTCATCATCGGCATCATTCCCGGCTCGGCGCACATCATCTCGAGCTTCCTGTCCTATGCGCTGGAGAAGAGCATCTCGAAGCATCCGGAGCAATTCGGCAAAGGCGCGGTGGCCGGCGTCGCCGGGCCGGAATCGGCCAACAACTCGGCCTCGACCGGCGCCTTCGTGCCGATGCTGGCGCTCGGCATTCCGACCGGCCCGATCACGGCGGTGCTGATCGGCGCGCTGATGATCCACGGCGTCATCGGCCGGGCCGCAGCTCGTCACCGAGCATCCCGACGTGTTCTGGGGCTTCGTCGCCTCGATGTATGTCGGCAACCTGATGCTGCTGTTGCTCAACCTGCCGCTGGTCGGCCTGTTCGTCAGCGTGCTGCGGATTCCCTACGCCTATCTCTATCCGCTGATCATCATGTTCTGCATCGTCGGCGTGTACGAGGTCATCCACTCGATCGTCGACGTCTGGATCATGCTGATCATGGGCGTGATCGGCTACCTGCTGCGCAAATTCCAGTTCGACCCGGCGCCGCTGGTGCTCGGCCTCGTCATCGCGCCGATTTTCGAGCAGAGCCTGCGCCAATCGCTGATCATGTCGAACGGCAATTACATGATCTTCCTCGGCCGGCCGATCGCGCTCGGCCTGCTGCTCGTCAGCGCCGCTCTCATTGCGCTCTCGGCCTACGGCTATTTCATGCACCGGCGCGATTGGCGCGACCGCCTGGCCCGCGCGGAAGCCGGCGAGCAGAGCTAGAGCAGCTTGCCGTCGGTCCCGAAGAACGGATGCGGGCCGTCGAAATCCCCGATCGGTACCGTATGAGTCACCACCTGCCCGCTGCCGCCCGGATGCCAGACGTGCAGATGGAAGGCCGGCGGCTCGACCTTGAAGGACGGCGGCAATTGCGCGGCCAGATCGAGCGCCACTGCGTGATTGGGCGCCGGGCAGATCGTCGTCACCACGCCGCCGAACATCGTTGCAGTGGCGCGGTGAACATGGCCGCAGCCCAATAGCTTTACCCGTGCATGTTTCTTCAAGATGACGTCGAGCGCGTCGGCATTGTGCAGGTTCTGCACGTCCATGTGCCCGATGCCGGTGGCGAACGGAGGATGGTGCAGGAAGATCAGCGCCGGCCGCGACCCGTCTGCCGAGTTGTCGCGTCGAGCCACTGCAAGCGTCTCCGGCTCGAGCCGGCCGTTCGGCCTGCCAGGCACGCTTGAATCGAGGCCGATGACATCGAGCTCGCCGACCTGCTGCACCAGATCGAGCGGCCCCGATTGCCGCGCGTAAGGCTGCTTCGGCAAAGCCCGCACGCATCATGCGCGCGGTCGTCGTGATTGCCTGGCACGGCAACGATCGGAACCTTCAACGGCGCCAGCAATGCGTTGAGGTGGTCGTACTCCTCCGGCACCGGCGTGTCGGCGAGGTCGCCGGAAATCACGATCAGATCGGGCTGCGGCGAAAGGCGGTTGAGCTCGGCGACACAGCGCTGCAACGCCGCGGCGGTATCCACCTTGCCATAGGCGAGCTGCGCCGCGCGGCTTGATGTGCAGGTCGGTAATCTGCGCAATGATGATCGGCTTCATCGTGCCTCGCCCGGCAGAATGCGTACGTCTTGCGGCGCGATCGAAAGCCCGATCCGGTCGCCGACATTGATCGCCAGCGTATTGGGCGCGTCGATCATCAGCGGCCGTAGCGTCGCGCCGCTCACGGCCAGCCGCTGCCGGTCGCCGACAAAGCTCACGCGTTCGACCTTCCCGGTGAGCTTGGCGCCGTCTGCTGCCGTAACCGCAATCGACTTCCGGCCGCACCATCGCGACCGCGTCTGCGTTGCCGGAGTGACCGGCGACGGCAAGCTCGCCGCCGGGCAGCTTCAGCACGCCGTTGACCGCCGGCGCCTCGATCAGGTTGGCGGCGCCGATGAACTCCGCGACGAAGCGATCTCACGGGGCTGAAGTAAACGTCGCGCGGCGTGCCGATCTGCGCGATCGCGCCCTTGCGCATCACCACGATGCGGTCGCCGAGCGCCATCGCTTCGGCCTGGTCGTGGGTGACGTAGATCGTGGTGATGCCGAGCGTGCGCAGCAGCCGGTCGAGCTCGACGCGCAGCCGCTCGCGCAGCGCCGCGTCGAGCGCCGTCAGCGGCTCGTCGAGCAGCAGCACGCTCGGGCCGCACCGCGACCGCGCGCGCGAGCGCAACACGCTGGCGCTGGCCGCCGGAGAGCTGATCGATGCGGCGTTTCTCGAAGCCCTCGATGCCGGTCAGCGCCATCAGCTCGGCGACCCGCGCCTGCCGCTCGGCCGCAGGCACGCCGCGAATCTTCAGGCCGTAGCCGATGTTCTCAGCCACGTTCATGTTGGGAAACAGCGCGTAAGACTGGAACACCATGCCGACATTGCGCTGCTCGATCGGCACCGCGGTCACGTCGGCGCCGTTGAACAGCACCCGGCCGCCGGGATCCGGCTCCTCGAGCCCGGCGATGATCCGCAACATCGTGGTCTTGCCGCAGCCGGACGGGCCCGAGGAACACGATGGTTTCGCCGCGCGCGACATCGAGCGTCACCGGCTCGAGCGCGCGGGTGCCGTCGCCGAACGTCTTGGCGCAGGCCTCGACACGCACCGTCACGCCGCCGTTTGCCGCGCTCATCGCCGTGCTCCGCTGAACACGCCGCGGTCGGCAAACAACTGCATCGCCACCAGCAGCGGAATGATCATCACGAAGAACACCAGCGTGTAGGCCGAGGCGACCTCGAGGCGCATCGATGCGTAGCTGTCGGCGAGCCCGACCGGCAGCGTCTTGGTCAGCGGCGTGTGCAGCATCCAGGTCAGGTTGAACTCGCCGAGCGAGAGCGTCACCACCATCAGCGAGCCGGCCAGGATGCCCGGGCTGCGCATTGGGCACGATCACATCGAGGAAGCGCCGCCACGGCGGCGCGCCGAGCGAGGACGCGCTCTCATCGAGCGTCTTGACGTCGATCGCCGCCAACACCGCCATCACCGAACGCACCATGAAAGGCAGCGTGAAGACGACGTGGCCGGCGACGATGAACATCCAGGAGCGGCGGAAATCGCTGAAGCCGCCATAGGTGAGCAGCAGCGCCAGCGCGATGGCGAGGCCCGGCACCGCCAGCGGCAGGGTGATGATCTCCTCGATGAGTGCGCGCCAGCCGTCCGCCGCGCACGTGCAGCGCATAGGCAGCCGGCACGCCGATCGACGAGCGTCACCGACCAGCGTCGCCAGCGCGATGATGAAGGAACGCGCGATCGTACCGGCATAAAGCTCCCAGACCTGGAAGACCCACTGCAGGGTCAGGCCGGAGCGCACGCCGCGGAAATAATTGACGGTGACGCCGGCCACCATCGACAGCACCGCCGGCACGATCAGGAACGCCGCGACCAGAAGCGTGAACAGAAGCTGGCGAGGTGAAGATCCAGCGGTCGCGCATGTCAGCCCGCCGCCGCGACCGTGTTGCCGCCGAACGAACGCGCGATGGCGAGGATCGCCCACGCGACGAGTCCGAGGCCGACCGACAGCGCCGCCGCCATGGCGATGTTCGCCGACAGCGTGAACTCGGTGTAGATCAGCATCGGCAGCACATCGATATTGGTCGCGAGCGTGAAGGCGGTGCCGAACGCGCCCATTGCGGTGGCGAAAGCGATCGCGCCGGACGCGACGAAGGCCGGGCCCAGCGCCGGCAGGATGACGTCGCGATGCACGCGCCACGGATTGGCGCCGAGCGCGCGTTGCCGCTTCCTCCAGCGATGGATCGAGCTTCTCGACCGCCGCCATGATGGTGAGGATGACGCGCGGGATCGAGAAATAGAGATAGCCGAGAAACAGGCCGTAGATCGAATAGGCAAAGCACGAGCTTCTCGCCGGTCAGCGCCAGCGATATGTCGCCGATCAAGCCCTGCCGGCCGGCCAGCAGGATGATCAGGAAGCCGATCACCACGCCGGGAAACGCCAGCGGAAAAGTCAGCATCGCCACCAGCACGGCGCGGCCGGGGAAACGCTGCCGCTGCAGGAACAGCCCGGCAATGGTTGCGATCATCAGCGTGACGAGCGTCGTCACCGCCGCCAGCACCACCGTGTTGATCAGCGTGGCGCGGTAGCGCGGCTCGAACAGGATCGCCGCATAGGCGCTCAGCCCCAGCGGCCCGCTGGCGCCGACCAGCATCAGGCGCAGCATCGGCAGCACGAAAAACGCCAGCACCACCAGCGCGAGCGGCAGCAGGCACAGCCAGATGAACGTCTTCAACCGCATGAGAAATGGCGCCCCGGCCCTCCGGAGCGCCACATTGCATCATCGGACTTCCGCGAGATAGCGGTCGACGAAGCCTTTTTGAGCGGATGCCATCTGGCCCCAATCGACGCTCTTGGCGCGCTCATAGTCCTTGGCGGGGAGAAACTTCTTCGCGACATCGTCAGGCAACGGCACATTGCGCGCCGGCTTGAGATAGGCGTTGGTCCAGATCGCCTGGCCCTTATCCGAGAGCAGGAAGTCGAGCACCTTCTGCGCCTTCGCCTTGTTCGGCGCGTTCTTGGTCAGCGCGACCACATAAGGGAACGTCGACCGTGCCTTCGCAGGGAATGACGAATTCGAAATTTCCCTTCTCGGTGTATTTGCCGCGATAGGCGTTGAAGTCGTAGTCGAACAGGATCGGGATTTCACCCGAGACCACGCGCGCATAGGACGTCTGCTTCGGAACGATCGGCTGGTTCTTGGCGAGGTCCTTGAAGAAGCCGACTGCCTTGTCGAAGTTCTGCGAACTGCCGCCCATCGCCTCGTTGACCGCGACCGCGCCGACATAGCCGACCGATGCGGATGACGGATCGAGATAACCGACCATGCCTTTGTAGTCAGGCTTGAGCAGATCCTTCCAGCATGCCGGCACCGGCTTGCCGCCCAGCGCGTCCTTGTTCACGAACAGGCCGAGCGTTCCGTAGTGGGTCGCGCCCCAATAACCGTCGGCATCCTTCAGTCCGGCCGGGACCTGGTCGGAGCCCGCCGCCTTGTACGGCTCGATCACGCCTTCTGCCTTGGCCTTGAAGCCGACGTCGACGCCCATATAGGCGACGTCCGCCACCGGATTGTTACGCTCGGCGATGAGCTGCGACAGCGTCTGGCCGGAGTTCTTGTTGTCGTGGGGAATGTCGTAGCCGAGATTGGCCTTGATGGCCTTGAGCATCGACGCCCAGTCGGCCCATTGCGGCGGGCAGTTGTAGCAGATCACGTCGGCGGCGCTCGCAACGCGCGCGCCTGCGGTCAGCAGCGCAACAGCGCCCAGCGCGATCAACAGATGTCGCTTCATCGTCGTCTCCCCCTAATGCCCGTTGATTGACAGAGACACGGGCTTATTGCGGCCATGTGACAGGTGTGGACAAGGCTCGCCGTATCATCCTCAAAAGCGAGGACGACCACAACAGAGACGGCAACAACCGGAGATAGCGGCGCGAACGGGCGAAAAGGCTAGCCGGTGACCCAGTCCGCGCATTTCGGAACATTGGCGTCCGTGCCCCACGGCATGATCGGCACTGACGAGGTCGAGTTCTTCGGCGAGCCTTCGATGATGCGGTCGCTATAGACCATGTAGACCAGCACGTTGCGCTTCACGTCGCAGCCGCGCACGATCTGCATCTTCTTGAAGAACAGCGAGCGGCGCTGTGCGGAACACGTCCTCGCCCTGCTCGAACTTCTGCCTTGAACTTGATCGGGCCGATCTGCCGGCAGGCGAGCGAGATGTCGGAGACCTCCTCGGCGACGCCGATCCAGCCCTTGAAGCCGCCCTTTTCCGGCACGGTGAAATGGCAGGCGACGCCGTCGACTTCCGGATCGTCGAGGCCGTAGGTCGCGAGCTTGTCGTTCGGCGACAGCCACTTGAACACGGTGGAGCGCTTGAACAGCAGATCGGGCTGGTCGGCCGCGGTGGCGGCGCAGGACAGAGCGAGGATTGCAGCGAGAGCGAGAGCCAGTTTGCGCACGGAAACCTCCAGCGGTGTCCGCGTCAGTTAGTCATTCACGCTGTCCGGTTCAATCAGGCCCAGAGCCGCTCGCCTTCGAGGCCCTTGTACATGCCGGCGACGAACTCGCCGTAGCCATTGAACAGCATGGTCGGACGGCGGTCGCCGGTGCCGATCACTTCCTCGGTCGCCTGGCTCCAGCGCGGATGCGGCACCTCCGGATTGACGTTGGCCCAGAAGCCGTATTCGCGGGACTGCAGCTCCTCCCACAGGCCGACCGGCCGCTTGTCGGTGAAGGTGAAGCGCACCACCGACTTGATCGACTTGAAGCCGTACTTCCACGGCAACGCGAGACGGAGCGGCGCGCCCATCTGCTTGGCGACCGGTTTGCCGTAGGCGCCGGTGACGAGGAAGGTCAGCTCGTTGTTGGCCTCGGCCATCGTCACGCCTTCGACGTAAGGCCACGGATACAAGCGCTGGCGCTGGCCCGGCGCCATCTTCGGATCCATGAAGGTTTCCATCCGCACATATTTCGCGGAGGACAGCGGCTTGGCGATCTCGACCAGCTTCGACATCGGAAAGCCGGACCACGCAATCGCCATCGACCAGGCTTCGACGCAGCGGTGGCGATAGGCGCGTTCTTCGATGCCGACCTTGCGGATCAAATCGTCAATGCCGATGGTCTGCTCTTTCTCCACCATGCCGTCGAGCTTTACCGTCCACGGCCGGATGCGGAGCGACTCCGCCGCCGACGTCACGTTCTTCGACGTGCCGAATTCGTAGAAGTTGTTGTAGTTGGTGTTGACCTTCTCGTCGGTGATGGCGCGGTCGAGCACGTACTTCTCGATCGCGCTTGGCCGGATAAAGGTCGGCGGTCGGATCGGGCATGTTGGCGACATCGCTGACGCGTTGCGCGTGCGCGATGCCCGGGCTCACGGCGAGCGCCGCCGCGCCGGCCATCAGGCCGCGGCGGCTGAATGCCAGATGTTCGGGCGTGATCTGGCTTGCCGGAATTTCCCAGCCGCGCCGGCGGATGACGTTCATGCGGAATCCTCCCAAGTCGGGGCCACACCTACGTGCCGCCCCGTTCACAGGCAAGTCACGGATGCGCTAGTGCGCCGCGAGCGGCTATTCCGCCGCTCTCCTTGCCGCCACGATCTGGTCGGCGGTGCGCCCGGTCAGCTCGGCCATGTGGTCGAACTTGAACGAGAACGAGCCGACGCCGGCGGTGGCCGAACGAATCTCGATGATGAGATCGCCGATCTCGGCTTCCGGCATCTGCGCGCGAACCGTGTCCCAGCCCTCCCAGCCTTCGCGGGTGTCGAAGCCGAGGATCTGGCCGCGCCGGCCGGACAGGATGGCATTGATTTTTGCCGTCGCATCGGTCGGGCAGACGATCTCGACATGATAGATCGGCTCCAGCAGCACCGGCTGGCACTGCGGCAGGCCATCGACGATGCCGAGGCGCGCCGCCATCTGAAACGCCATGTCGGACGAGTTCGACCGTGTGATACGAGCCGTCGACCAGCGCGACCGACAGATCCACCACCTGGAAGCCGAGCGGGCCGTGCTTGAGCGCGTTGACCACGCCCTCTTCCACTGACGGGATGTAATTGCGCGGCACCACGCCGCCGACAATCTTGTCCTCGAACTTGAAGCCGCCGCTGCGCGGCTGTGGCTTGATGTCGAGCACCACGTCGCCGAACTGGCCGTGCCCGCCGGACTGCTTCTTGTGGCGGCCGCGGATCTGCACCGGCTTCTTGATCGTCTCCTTGTAACCGACGGTCGGCCGCCTTGTCGTGATCGGCACGCCGTAACGGTCGGCAAGCTTCTCGGCGGCGACCCGCAGGTGCATCTCGCCCTGCCCCCACATCACCACCTCATGCGCATCGGCAACATGGACGATGGTGACTGACGGGTCTTCCTCGGTCAGCTTGGTGAAGGCGGTGCCGAGTTTCACATCGTCCTTGCGGTCTTTGGCCGAGAGCGCGTTGGCCAGTACCGCCGGCTGAGGCTGAGTGCTCACGACCGCCGGATGCGGCTGCTTTCCGTTCGACAGCGTATCGCCGGTCTTCGCATGATCGAGCTTGCCGAAAGCGACGGTGTCACCGGCCTTGGCCGGCCCACGCTTGTCGGTCTTCTGCCCGACCTGCTTGAGCACGCCGGAGACGCGCCCTGCTTCCCGCTCCGGCGTGTTGAAGATCGTGCCGTCGCCGGCCTCGCCACTGAGCACCCGCGCGACCGAAAGCTTGCCGCCATGGGTGGTATGGAAGGTCTTCAGCACCACCGCGACCGCGTCGTTGCTGGGCTTTACCCCGAGCCGCTTGGCCGTCACTTCGACGCCCGGCGATTCATGCCGCAGCGCCTTGAGGAGCCGTAGAACGCCATTGGTGCGGGTCGCGACGCCCATCAGCACCGGGCACACCAGGCCGTCGCGCATCTCCTTGGCGAGATCGTCGAAGATCTTGTCGCGCGGCGGCTGCACGTCCTCCAGCAGCTGCGTCATCAGCTCGTCGTCATGGTCGGCGAGCGTCTCCAGCATGGAGAACCGCGCGGTCTTCTCGCGGTCGAGGTCGCCGCCTTTAAGCTCGATGATTTCGGAAGGCGCGTGCTCCTTGTAAACAAACGCCCGCTCCAGCGCGAGGTCGACAAAGCCGCTGACGATGTTCTGGTCGTTGAAGGTCGGGATCTGCCGGATCAGAAGCTTGCAGCGCGACACCGGCTGCAACATGGCGAGCGCGTCCTGCGCCGAGGCGTCGGCCTTGTCGAGCTTGTTGACGAACACGAAGCGCGGGATTTTCTGCGCTTCGAGCTCACGCATGATCAGCTCAAGCTGCGCGATCTTCTTGTCGTCGAGCTCGCAGACCACCACCGCCGCATCGACCGCGGGCAGCGCCGCGCGCATCTCGTGCATGAATTCGATGGAGCCGGGACAATCGATGAAGGTGTAGCTGTCGCCCATGAAGTCGGTGGTGGCGACCGTCACCTCAGTGCTCATCTTGTGGTGGCGGGCTTCCTTGCTGGCGTCGCCGACCGTGGTTCCGGCTTCGACCGTGCCCTGGCGCTGAACGGCGCCGGTGCGGGCAAGGATCGCTTCGAGAAGTGTTGTTTTGCCGCTTTGAAACGGCCCCACCAGCGCAATACAGCGGGGACCTCTGGCACCGTTTTGCGCCATGCACGCCTCCCTCGGCCGGGGAGTTGGACCTGCGACCCGGCCCTTATGCCGGTATCGTCTCAGGCATCGACGGGCTGGCAAGTGTTCCTTGTGTCAAAAGACAATGGAACAGTACGCGAAGCTTGCAGCGACTATTGCCGTCGGCTAGACTTAAAATCTGCTGACTTCCAACGGGGGGACATCATGGGAAAATTTTTGCTTGGCCGCTGCGGTGGCCATCTTTGCCTTCGATCGGAACGGCTTCGGCGGCAACGTTTCACAGCTGGCAGGGCGATCTGTTCGTTACCGCCGCAAGTCCTGCAGCGCAACTGCAACGCCGTTCGCATGCGCGTGGGCGACTTCGCGCGTGGAGTATTTCGTCCCCGCATCGCTGGGTGACAATGGCGCAAACGACCTGCTGGCATGGCACTTCGGGAAGAGCGCCGGCCAGATTGCGGCGGGCGGCACCTCTCAATGGTGAAACCACGGCCACGGCCATTCGCTACATTTACGGTTCGGGGGGCTTCGGCCAATTGAACAACCAGCCGCTGAGCGGGGTGACCGTGGCTCCTAGTGCGCCGGTAATAGGCACTCCGACCATCGCGATCACAATAACAATTCCAGACGTGTACAGCAGCCCGCCTCCAGCCGCGCCGTCGGGATGCAATATCCAGTTCAAAGGGACGCTGCGCCAAGCCGGCTAGTTAGCCAGCACCGCATTTAAAAGCAGGACGGCCGCCCTCGGGCGGCCGTTTTCTTTTGTCGACGCGCCGCTTCCTGCAACGCGAGGCGTCAGCGCGCTTGCCGCTCACGCCATCGACCGTGACAGCCGCCACAAACGTTATCGCGATCTCCGGCACCATCACGAAGGTTCATCGGCGTGCGACTCGCACGCTGCAATTCAGAGGCGCGTACAGCCGGCGACCCTGACGCATTGTGATAGCGGCGAACGGCCGCCTCTCGGGCGGCCGTGCTAGATTCTATACGCGACTCTCGACGCTACTGCAGATTTCCGCAGAAGCGCTGGATGCGGCGGCAGGCCTCCTCGAGGTCTTCCGTCTTGGTCGCGTATGAAATGCGAAACGCCGGGCCGAGCCCGAACGCCGTGCCCTGCACCACCGCGACGCCTTCCGCCTCGAGAAGCTCGGTGACGAAATCCTCGTCGGTGTCGAGCTTCTTGCCGGTGGAGGCCTTGCGGCCGATCGTGCCGGCGCAGGACGGATAGACGTAGAACGCGCCCTCCGGCATCGGGCACTTGAGGCCCTTGGCCTGGTTGAGCATCGACACGACGAGGTCGCGGCGCTCCTTGAAGATGGCGTTGTGCTTCGGGATGAAATCCTGCGGCCCGTTGAGCGCCTCGATCGCCGCCCATTGCGACACCGCCGCCGGGTTGGTGGTCGATTGCGACTGGATCATCGCCATCGCCTTGATCAACGGCTCCGGCCCGCCGGCATAGCCGATGCGCCAGCCGGTCATGCAATAGGCCTTCGAGGTGCCGTTGATGGTGAGCGTGCGCTCATAGAGCGACGGCTCGATCTGCGCCGGCGTGAAGAACTCGAAGTCGTCATAGGTGAGGTGCTCGTACATGTCGTCGGTCATGACATGGACGTGCGGATGCTTCACCAGAACATCGGTGAGCGCCTTCAATTCGGCGCGCGTATAGGCCGCGCCGCTCGGGTTGGACGGCGAGTTGAGCAAGAACCATTTCGTCTTCGGCGTGATGGCGCGCTCGAGCTGCGCCGCCTTCACCTTGAAGCCGGACTCGGCCGTCGCAACGACCGGCACCGGCGTGCCGCCGGCGAGCAGCACCATGTCCGGGTAGCTGACCCAGTACGGCGCCGGGATGATCACCTCGTCGCCCGGGTTCAGCGTCGCCATGAATGCGTTGTAGAGCACCTGCTTGCCGCCGGCGCTCACCGTGATCTGCGAGGTCTTGTAGTCGAGACTGTTCTCGCGCTTGAACTTGCGCGCGATCGCTTCCTTGAGCTCCGGCATGCCGTCGACCTGCGTGTACTTCGACGCCCTGCCGCTCTGGATCGCCTTGATCGCGGCTTCCTTGATGTTCGGCGGCGTGTCGAAATCCGGCTCGCCGGCGCCAAGGCCGATCACGTTCCGGCCCGCCGCTTTCAGCGCGCGCGCTTTATCCGTCACCGCGATGGTCGGCGACGGCTTGATGCGCTTGAGATGGTCGGCGATGAAAGCCATAGCGATTCTCCGGAAATTGCGCGCCATTGCTAAATGGCCGGTGCCGCGGGGGCAAGGCGCAAAGCCTGATGAATCCATGAGCGCTGTTGATGGCCTAACCGCTCCTTAAGGCCAGCGGGGCTAAATCGGCCGCATGGCAGCTTTGGCCGAACGCCTGCGGAGCGGGGACTGGCTGACGCGTGAGCGCGTCCGGCTGGTGGCCGTCGCACTGTTGGCGGCTTCGGTGCTGGGCCTCGCATTCCTCGTCGTGACGTCGGATGGGCTCAACGACCGTTCCGGCCGGCCGCTCGGAACCGACTTCTCCAATGTCTATGCCGCCGGCACCTATGTGCTCGAGGGGCAGCCGGCGGCGCCGTTCGAACCCGCCAAGCAGTTTGCCCGCGAGCAGGCGATCTTCGGCACCGCGACACAGTTCTACGGCTGGCACTATCCGCCATTCTTTTTGGCGCTTGCGGCGCTGCTGGCGCTGTTGCCCTACGCAGCGGCGCTGTTCGTCTGGCAGGGCGCAACGCTCGCACTCTATGTCTGCGCGATGCGGGCCATCACCGGGCCCGACAGACTGGCGCTGCTGCTCGCCCTCGCCTTCCCTGCGGTCTTCATCAATCTCGGCCACGGCCATAACGGCTTCCTCACCGCGGCGTTGATGGCCGGCGCGCTGCTCCAGCTCGACAAGCGCCCCGTGCTCGCCGGCATCCTGTTCGGGCTGCTCGCCTACAAGCCGCAGTTCGGATTGCTGATCCCGTTTGTGCTGGCGGCGAGCGGACGCTGGCGCACATTTACCGCAGCCGCGCTCACGGTCGCAGCGCTTGCGTTCGCCGCCACCCTCGCCTTCGGCGTGGATGTGTGGCGCGCCTTCCTCGACTCCATGAGCTTCACCCGCGAGGTCGTGCTCGAACGCGGCGACACTGGCTGGCACAAGATCCAGAGCGCGTTCTCCTGGGCTCGCATGTGGGGCGCATCTGTCGGCATCGCGTATCTCGCGCAGGCGACAGTGACATTGTGCGCCGGCGGCGCGCTGGTCTGGCTGTGGCGGACAGCGGCGCCATTCGCGCTCAAAGCCGCGGCGCTGCTGATCGCGACGCTGCTGGCGACGCCCTATAGCCTCGACTACGACCTGATGTTGCTCGCGCCCGCCATCGGCTTCCTCGCCGTCGATGGCATTCAGCGCGGTTATGCGCCGCATCAAAGGACCTTATTGGCCGCGCTCTGGCTGATGCCGCTGGTTGCGCGATCTGTCGCACAAGCGACGTTTATCCCACTGGCGGTGCCGCTGATGCTTCTTGTTTTCATGCAAATTCTAATGATCGCTGCCGGCCGCACCGCACCATCGGCGATAGCGTCTCGTGCAGCGCATTAATTCTCGCGCGACGCTTCACGACAGAATTTTTACGGTGCTGTTACGCGCACCGCAAAATAAACGCCGCAGGCATTTTTGGATTCGCATTACGGCCATCTAATTGCCAGACTTGCCGGGCGATGATCGCCCCATGACTCGAATCCCACGCATGTACACGCTCTATTCGATGCAGCGTTCCGGCAATAGCTACAAGGTGCGCCTTGCGCTGGCGCAGCTTGGCATTCCGTATCGCAAGATCGAGATCGACATCCTGCAGGGCGAGAGCCGCACGCCGGAATTCATCGCGCTTAATCCCAGCGGCCAGGTGCCGCTGCTCGAAGTCGCGCCGGGACGTCACCTCGCCGAGTCGAACGCGATCCTGTGGTACGTCGCGGCCAAATCGCCGCTGGTGCCGCAGGACGAGATCCACCGCGCCGAGGCGATGCAGTGGATGTTCTTCGAGCAGCACAGCCTCGAGCCGAATGTCGGCGCAGCGTTCTTCTGGCTTGGGCTCATCAAGGGTGGCCGCGAGCTGCAAACCCATGCGCTGGAAGACTGGGGCGAGAACGGCTATCGCGCCTTCGGCGTGATGGAGAAGCACCTCACCAAACACCCGTATTTTGTTGCCAATCGCTACACGATCGCCGACATCGCGCTCTATGCGTACAGCCATGTCGCGCACGAGTGCGACTTCGACCTCGCCGCCTATCCGGCGGTTCGCGACTGGCTGGCGCGGATCGAAAGCCTGCCTGGCCATATTTCGATGGACTGGGAGCCGGCGGCGTTGGCGGCCGAATGAGCCGTTAACCTTTCGTTAACCAAACGACACCGCATCGCCGCAGTGTCGCCACGCGTCCGCCGGCTCGACCGGCCAACCTCGCGGCATTGATTCGCTTGCGAGGTTTTCATGCCGGAGCTTGGATTCAAACCGCCTGACCATCACCCGCTTGGCGCGGAGCGCAACGGCGCCGCACTGGCGTCGCTGATCGCTTCGCTCGCTTTGGTCGTCGCCATCCTGCTCGTCTCGGTCGCGGTGACCGGTAGCGAGCACGGATTGGGCGCAGCCAATGCGGGCTGGGTCACCACGCCGCAGGGTTAGTTCAAATTAAAGCGAGCGGAGCAAGAAACCGCTCGTGATGTCGCTGCGTTTGCGCGAGCATGCCGCGCATGAAAGTCGCACATCTCGCTGCCCTGATCACGCTGCTCGTCCCGACCGCAGCACTCGCCCAACAATTCCAATCATCCGCCGGTCCGCTTCGCGTCGACACCGTCGCGAGCGGCCTCGCACATCCCTGGGGCCTCCAATTCCTGCCCGACGGCCGCATGCTGGTGACCGAGCGGCCGGGCCGCATGCGCATCGTCTCGCGTGACGGCAAGCTGTCGCCGCCGGTCCAGGGCGTGCCGCAAGTATTCGCGCGAGGGCAAGGCGGACTGCTCGACGTCGCGCTCGACCGCAACTTCGCGCAGAACCGCACCATCTACTTTTCGTATGCCGAGCCGTACCAGGGCGGCGCCCGCACCACGCTGGCGCGCGCCGTGCTCGATTCCGGCGAGCAACCCGCGCTCACCGATATCAAGCTCATCTACCAGCAACCCGGCCCACCCTCTCCGTCCAACCATTTCGCCGGCCGCATCGTGCAGGCACGCGACGGCAATCTGTTTCTTTCCACCGGCGACCATTTCATCGACCGCGACAAGGCGCAGACGCTCGACACCGGTCTCGGCAAGATCATTCGCATCACGACCGACGGCAGCGCGCCGCGCGACAATCCGTTCGTCGGCCGCAACAATGCACTGCCGGAGATCTGGGCCTACGGCGTGCGCAATCCGCAAGGCATGACGCTGCATCCGCAAACCGGCGCGCTGTGGATGAACGATCACGGTCCGCAGGGCGGCGACGAGGTCAACATCATCGAGAAGGGCAAGAACTATGGCTGGCCGGTGATCGGCTATGGCGTCAATTACGGCGGCGGCAAGATCCACGAAGCCACGCAGAAAGAAGGCATGGAGCAGCCGCTGAAATACTGGGTGCCTTCATTCGCGCCTTCCGGCATGGCGTTCTACACCGGCGATCTGTTTCCGGCCTGGAAGGGCAACATCTTTATCGGCGGCTTGCGCTCGCAGCTCCTGATGCGGCTCGAAGTCGACGGCACCAAAATCGGCAAGGAGGAGCGGCTGCTCGGCGAACTCGGGCAGCGAATCCGCGATGTGCGGCAAGGCCCGGACGGCGCGCTTTATCTCCTCACCGATCAGCAGGACGGCCGCATCCTGCGCGTGACGCCGGGGCGCTGATCACCATTTGTGAAAGACGAAGAAGGCGCCGGACGCGATCAGCGTGAAGCCGAGCGCATGATTCCAGCCGAGCGGCTCCTTGAGATAGAGCACCGAGAAGGCGGCGAACACGAGAAGCGTGATCACCTCCTGCATGGTCTTGAGCTGCGCCGCAGAATAGACCGCATGGCCGTAGCGATTGGCCGGCACTGCCATGCAGTACTCGATGAAGGCCAGCCCCCAGCTGATCAGAATGACCGACCACAGCGGCACTTCCTTGAAGCGCAGGTGCCAGTACCAGGCCGCGGTCATGAAAATATTGGAGCCAAGCAGCAGGACGATCGGGAGCGCATAGGGCGAAAGTGAAAGAGGCATGGGGCCAATCCCTATTGGGAAGCTGTCGCTACCCTGCCATCCGTGATTCCTGCAACCTCCGCGCCGCGATTCCGCCGGTCGAACGGTGCTAGACTGCGAATCGAAACATCCCGCTGCGCCCACGGAGTACGAGCGATGCGCCGCGCCCTTTCACTTGCCGCTATTGCCGCGTTGAGCACCATCTGGGCCGTGCCTGCGGCCGCGCAAACCGCGCCGCGGCAAGCACCTCCCGCTGCAACGCCGGCGCCGCCTCCAGTCGCCGCCTCAGGTCGCTGACGTCGCGGTGCCCTACAAGCCGGTGAACGTGTCGCCGCCATCGCAGTTCAGCGACCCCGGCGTCGATGCGTTGCGCAAACAAATCGCCGAGGCCGCCAAGAAGCGCGATCGCGCCGCGCTCACAAAGCTCGTTATCGCCAAAGGCTTCTTCTGGGACCGTGGCGGCGGCGACGACAGCTCCGACAAGAAAAAGTCCGGCGGCGATAATCTTGCGGTCGTGCTGGGCCTGACCAACAAGGATGCGCCCGGCTGGGACATGCTGGCCGGCTATGCGGAAGACCCAACCGCATCTCAATCCGCCCAGCGCTCCGGCGCGGTCTGCGTGCCGGCCGATCCGCTCTTCAACGGCAAGGAGATGGACTCGCTGCTGGAGTCGAGCCAAAGCGACATCGGCGAATGGGGCTTCCCGATCGGCGACGGGCTTCCGGTGCGCGACCGTCCCGAAGCCAGCGCGCCAATCCGCGAAAAGCTCGGCATGCATTTCATTCGCGTGTCGCCCGACCCGTCGCCCGCGGGCGCAGTCGGCTCGTTCATCCGCATCGTCACGCCCGGTGGAAAGTACGGCTACGTGCCGATCGATGAGATCGCGCCGCTCGGCAACGACCAGCTTTGCTACGTGAAGGACGGCGGCGGCTGGAAGATCGGCGGCTATCTCGGCGCCGGCGACACTCAGTAGCTGGAATAGCATCGGCCCCGCGGGGTTGTTGCAGATGCGACAACCAGAATACGGGGAGACGTCCATGCGTTTTGTTACTGCGGCGAGTGCCGCCATCCTTGCTGCGACATTCGGTAGCAGCGCGCTCGCGCAAGCGCCGGCAGCGCCCGCTCAAGCGCCAGCTGCTGCGCCGGCCGCTCCGGCGCGGCCGCAAATCGCCACCACCAAAGTGGAGGGCACCGAGAACGTCTACATCTTCCGCAACGGCAACCATCAGGCGATGTTCATCGTCACCAAGGATGGCGTGATCGCGACCGATCCGGTCGCCTACGGCCGTCCCGATGGCGGCAAGCAGTATGTCGAGGAGATCCGCAAGATCACCCAGGCGCCGATCAAATACATGATCTACAGCCACCACCACCTCGATCACATCGCGGGTGGCAAGGCGCTCAAGGATGCCGGCGCAAAAGTCGTCGCGCACGAAACCGCTACCAAGCGGCTGAAGGCGCTCAAGGACCCGCACACAATCATCCCGGATGAAAGCGTCGGCAATCGCGGACGCGCCATCAAGCTCGGCGGCACCGAGCTCCGCCTCGTCTACACCGGCCGCAACCATTCCGACTCGTCGCTGGTGATGTTCCTGCCGAAAGAGAAGATCATCTTCGCGGTCGACTTCAATCAGCTCGGCAGCGTGCCGTCGCGACGTGGTGTCGGCGATTCCTATCCCGGCGAGTGGGAGGAGTCGTTGAAGAAGACGCTGGCGCTCGGGTGGGATCGCATGATCCCCGGTCATCCCGGGCCGAACGGCCGGCTCGGCACCCGCCAGGACATGGAGCAGCAGCTCGCGTTCCAGACCGACCTGTCGGCCGAAGTGAAGAAGGCCGCGCAGGACGGCAAGTGCTTCGAACCGGCGAGCAAGGAAGTCCGCCTGCCGAAGTACAACACGCTGGCGAATTACGAGCAGAACATCGAGTGGGCCATCGACCGTTATTGCGGCTATTGGGGACGCGGCATCTAATCGCGTCTCTCGGAAAAAACGGCCCCGGCGCGCGCAACGCCGGGGCTTTTTCTTTGCGGTAACTCAATCGCAATATCTGTGGCCGACCTTGGCCGCATGGTCGATCGCGACAAGGCGAATCGCGACGCGCTCACCGCTTGCGCGGTGCTCGGCGCATTCTTCGTCGTGCTCGCGCTCGGCGTCTATCTGTGGCGGCTCGACTGGAGCCACGCCATTCCGCGCGATGGCTCTTCGCTGGTGGTCGGCCGCGACTTCCTGAATTTCTGGATGTACGGCCGCGCAGTTCGGCTTGCCGGATCCCGGCCAGTGGTACGACCCGCTGCAATATGCGCGCGCCCTCATTCCGATCGTCGGCGCCGATTATCCCGGACAGAACTGGTCGTACCCACCGAGCATGATGCTCTGATGGCGCCGTTCGGCCGGCTCGGCTATCTGCCCGCGCTCGCGCTCTGGATGCTGCTGAGCCTCGCAATCTTCCTTCCGGTCGCCTGGCGCTATCTCGATGATCGCCGCGCCATGCTTGCGGTGATGTGCGCGCCAGCCGCGATCTTTGCCCTGATGTCCGGGCAGCTTTCGTTCGTTGCGACCGCAGCGCTGCTCGGCGCCTTCATGCTGCTGGATCGGCGGCCGCTCATCGCAGGAATTCTGATCGGCTGCCTGACCATCAAGCCGCACCTGGGCATCCTGCTGCCGCTCATGCTGGCCGCATCGGGCCGCTGGCAGGTGTTCGCCGCCGCAACCGTTACCGCGCTGGGCATTGCCGGCGTAAGCATCGCCTTGTTCGGCGTCCAGCCGTGGATCGACTACATCGGCGTCGGCCTGGTCGTGCAAAACATCGTGCTGAACGATGCCGCCGGTATCGCCACGCCGTTCTACCCGACCCTGTTCATGAATTTGCGTGGCGCCGGCGTGAGCTATGGGCCGGCCATGACCCTGCAGATCGCTCTCTCCCTCGCCGCAGCAGCGTTGGTCGTATGGGCGTTCCGCTATCGCCGTGACGCCGACGAGCGCCTGCTCATTGCGTTGTTCTTCGCCTGCTCGTTGGCGGCGCTGCCCTATGTGCTCGTCTACGACACCTTGCCACTCTGCGTTGCCGCGATGGCGCTGCTCGCCAGCGGCGCGCTCGACTCGCGCGGACGCTTGCTGGCGCGGCTGGTGTTCTGGCTGCCGCTGCTGCAGATCGGGCTTGGCACTGTCTTCATTCCCGGCCCGGCGCTGATCGCGCCGGCTTTCGCGGTCTGCATTTTTCTCCAGATCAAAAATGCGCCGGCGGCGCGCACGCAATCCGCGGGCGCCGCACACGCTGCGACGGCCTGAACCCGACCCTCAGCCGTTCCCGCTGGTTGGGCGACGGCCCGCCCTTTCCTTCCGCGACGGCACCGCCACATAATGCGGCCCCTGTCCTTCACCAATGTGGCCCCATGAAACGTTCGACCTCCCGCATCCTCACCACTCACACCGGCAGCCTGCCGCGCACAGCCAAAGTCGTCGAGCTCCTGCTCGCCGAGCAGCACCAGCCCGGCAAGCGCAAGGCCGAGTTCGCCGCAGCCGTGAGAGAGGCGGTTGCGCATGTCGTGGCCAAGCAGATCGAGGCCGGCATCGACGTCGTCAATGATGGCGAGCAGGGCCGCACCGACTACACCGTGCACGTGCTCGACCGCCTCACCGGTTTCGAGGGCGAGAGTTCGCCGCCGATGGGCACCGGCGAACCGGAATTTCCAGAGCTTGCCGCGCTGCTCACGCAGTTCGCCTCGCCGTTCCAGCATCGCCCGAAATGCTCAGGGCCGGTCGGCTGGAAGGATTTCGACTCGGCGCTGGCCGACATCGAGACCGCGAAATCGGTCATGAAGAATGCCAAGGCGGAAGAATTCTTCATGACCTCGCCCTCGCCCGGCCAGATCGCGCGCTATCTCAAGAACGCCTATTACAAGACCGAAGAGGAATATGTGTTCGCGCTCGCCGACGTGATGAAGCGCGAATACAAGGCGATCGTCGACGCCGGCCTGATCCTCCAGCTCGACTGCCCCGACCTCGCCATGCTCCGGCACATGGTCTATCTCGACAAAAGCATCGAGGAATTCCGCAAGATCATCTCGGTCAATGTCGCCGCGCTCAACGAGGCGGTGAAGGAGCTTCCGGCCGATCGCATTCGCATGCATGTGTGCTGGGGCTCGACCATGGCGCCACGCCATACCGACGTGCCGCTGAAGGACATCATCGATATCGTGCTGACCGCCAAGCCGATGGCGGTGTCGTTCCCCGCCGCCAATGCGCGTCACGAGCACGAATGGAAGATCTGGCGCGATGTGAAGCTGCCGGACGGCAAGTTCATCATTCCGGGCGTGATCGACTCCACCCACAACACCATCGAGCATCCCGAAGTGGTCTGCGACCGCCTGCTCAACTTTGCCAGCGCGGTCGGCCGCGAGAACGTGATCGGTGGCGTCGATTGCGGTTTCGGCACCTTCGCCGGCCGCGTCCAGGTCGACACCAAGATCGTCTGGATGAAGCTCAAGTCGCTCGCCGAAGGCGCCGCGATGGCGTCGAAGCAGCTTTGGGCGAAGGCGGCCTGACACCCCTGCACTGCGGAATCGGGCGGCATTGACCTAGGGGCCAATTCGCCCGAGCCTTGTCGCAAGCTAGTGTTACTGCGCCACGTCAGCACAAGGGGGCGTCAATGACAGCGACACCGGTTGAGACCGCGGGATCGACAGCCGAGCCCAGCCTGCATCGCGTAATGGGGCCATGGCTGCTGCTGCTCTTCATTGTCGGCGACATCCTGGGCACCGGCATCTACGCGCTCACCGGCCAGATCGCGACACAGGTTGGCGGCGCGGTCTGGCTGCCCTTCGTGGTCGCCTTCGTTGTCGCCCTCATCACCGCGTTCAGCTACCTGGAGCTGGTCACCAAATATCCGAAAGCGGCGGGTGCGGCGCTCTACACCCACAAGGCGTTCGGCATCCATTTCGTCACATTCATCGTGGCGTTTGCGGTGATGTGCTCGGGCATCACCTCGGCATCCACCGCCTCCCGTGCCTTCGCCGCCAATTTCGCGCATTCGTTCAATCTTGCCACCAGCGGCATTGGCATCACCATCATCGGCCTTGGCTTCATGGCGCTGGTTGCAGCGGTCAACCTCCGTGGCGTGGCCGAAAGCGTGAAGGCAAACGTGGTGCTGACCTGCGTTGAGCTGACCGGCCTTCTCATCATCATCTTTATCGGCTTGTGGGCGATTGGGCACGGCCAGGGCGACGTCTCGCGGGTTCTTGAGTTCAAGACGACGCCTGGCGCCAGCTTCTTCTGGCCGGTGATGGCGGCAACGACGCTCGCCTTCTTCGCCATGGTCGGCTTCGAGGACTCGGTCAACATGGCCGAGGAGTGCAAAGACCCGACCCGTCACTTTCCCAAGGTTTTGCTGGCCGGATTGCTGATTACCGGCGTCATCTACGTCCTGGTTTCCATTTCCTCGATCACGCTGGTGTCGCCGGAGGAGCTTGGCCAGGGCGAAACGCCGTTGCTGAAGGTCGTGCAGGCCGGCGCGCCGAATTTCCCGGTCTGGATCTTCGGCTTCATCACGATGTTCGCGGTCGCCAACAGCGCGCTCATCAACATGCTGATGGCGAGCCGTCTGGTCTACGGCATGAGCCGCGAGCACGTCCTGCCGCCGGTGCTCGGCAAGGTGCACGCCACCCGCCGCACGCCCTACATTGCGATCGGCTTCACCACGCTGCTGGCCTTTGCGCTGATCACCTTTGTCGGCGAGGTTCCTGCGCTCGGCGGCACCACCGCGCTGTTGCTGCTGTGCGTCTTTACCGTCGTCAACGTCGCGGTGCTGGTGCTGCGCAAGGACGGGGTGGCGCATAAGCATTTCCACACGCCCACGATCCTCCCGATCCTTGGCGCGATTTGCTGCGCCTTCCTCGCCGGGCCGTGGACCGGGCGTAATCCGGTGCAATACCAGATCGCCGGCATTCTGCTTGCTGTCGGGGTGGTGCTGTGGGTGGTGACGGTGCTCGTCAATCGCAAGACCGGCACGCAGCCCGCGCAAGGCGAGGTCACCGGCCGCATGAGAGGCCCGGTGAACTGAACGACGACAGCAACGGGCCGCGCGCTGCCGCGCGACCCGTGCTCATCGCAGTTACATCGCGGGGAGGATCGCGATGTCGCGCACCGTGCCGCTGACGCCTGAGATCTTGGCGGCTTCGGTTGCCTTGCCGCTCGCCAGATCGACGCTGTAGAGCGTGTCGCCAAGCATCATCCAGGCTTCGTTCTTGCCGCTGCCGTCCGACCAGATGTCGAACGACGCCTTGTCGGCCTTGACGCCGAGCTTGCCGATCGAGCCGAGCACGCCGTCATTCGGCGGCGCCTGCTTCACCAGCGCATCGGCGGTGCCGTCGATGTTGAACAGCGCGGTTTCCTTGGCGCCCTTGACTGAGTTGGTATAGGCGCCCGCCACGATATTCGGCTTGCCGCCCTTGTTCATGTCGCTATCGGCGAACTTGTGGTCGCCATCCTTCGTCACCTTGCCGTCATCGACATTGACCCGCAGGTTCATGCCGTCGGCGCCCATGACGCGCAGGCGATCCGCGGCCGGGTTGAAGTCCACGGTCACGACGACGCCCTTCGCGACCATGGTGTCGAGCTTCGATTTCTGGGTCGCCTTGCCGTCCGTGGCGATGGTCACCACAGTGCCGTCCTCGACCAGGCCATACAGCAAGCCGTCGGCCGGCCGCACGTCGATGCCGACCAGCGCGCCGCTGATGCCGGTCACTTTCATGCTCTTGGTCGCCTTCTTCTGATCGGTATCCACGATCGCGATCGTGTCATTGCCGATCAGCGCCGCGACTTGTGCGGCATTGGCCGCCGTAGCCGTCATCAGCGCCGCCGTGGCCAGCAGGATTGTCCGGATTGTCATGAGCTCGCTCCCTTTGTTGCGATCCGGGCGGATCGTCGGAGGAGCTACGGAGCGGGAGCATGCCCGGATGCGGCGCGACCTGCGCGAAATGCCGCAGCGCGCCCTTTTCCGGCCTGCGGACTCGCCCCATATTGGCGATCGATGGCAAAACCGCCCAAAAAGCCCAAAGATCCGGCCAAACCGACGCGTTCCAAGGCCTCACGGCCCGATGCGGCGCCGACCCCCGACGCGCTCGCCGACCTGCTCAATCCGGGCATCAAGCGCGGCACGGCCGGCATGGGTTCCGGCACCGGCAAGGATTCCAACCTGCAGCCGCCGCCGGACAATTCGTTCGACCGCCGCCGCGATTTCTCCGACGCACACCAGGCGCGGAAATCGACCCGCGGCTTCGACGAGGCGCCGCAGCGCGACTACGCGGCCTCCCCGATCACCGGACTCGATCCGGCGCTGGAGCAGGAACTCGGTCTGACCCCGGGCGAGCCCGAAGCCGACCCGTCGCGCCGAGACCATCAAATCATCGCTCGACAAATACCGGCTGCCCAAGGCCGACCTGCCGACGCCCGGCGCGCCGGGCGGCATGGGGGCGTTCGGCGGCATGGCCTCGCAGCAGTCGCTCGACGCGTTGCTGCGCGAGGGCCGGCCCGAGCTGCGCGAGCAGGTGTGGACGCCGCACCGCCCGCCGCGTCCGGAGAAATCCGAGGGCGGCCGCAAGTTCGTCATCAAGTCCGACTTCACGCCGAAGGGCGACCAGCCCGCCGCGATCAAGGAGCTGGTCGAAGGCGTGAAGCGCAAGACCGCACCCAGGTTCTTCTTGGCGTGACCGGCTCGGGCAAGACCTTCACCATGGCCAAGGTGATCGAGGAGACCCAGCGCCCGGCGCTGGTGCTCGCGCCGAACAAGACGCTCGCCGCGCAGCTCTACGGCGAGTTCAAGTCGTTCTTCCCCGACAACGCCGTCGAGTATTTCGTCTCGTATTACGACTACTACCAGCCGGAAGCCTACGTCCCGCGCACCGACACCTATATCGAGAAGGAATCCTCGATCAACGAGCAGATCGACCGCATGCGCCACTCGGCGACGCGCTCGCTGCTCGAGCGCGACGACGTCATCATCGTCGCCTCGGTGTCGTGCATCTACGGTATCGGCTCGGTCGAGACCTATTCGGCGATGACCTTCACGCTCAAGCAGGGCGGCAAGATCAACCAGCGCCAGTTGCTCGCCGACCTGATCGCGCTGCAATACAAGCGCTCCGGCGGCGACTTCTTCCGCGGCTCGTTCCGCGTGCGCGGCGACACCATCGACATCTTCCCGGCGCACTATGAAGACCGCGCCTGGCGCGTTCACCTGTTCGGCGACGAGATCGAGAAGATCGAGGAGCTCGACCCGCTCACCGGGCAGAAGACCGACGACCTCGAATTCGTGAAGATCTACGCCAATTCGCACTACGTCACGCCGCGCCCGACGCTTGTTGCAGGCGATTTCCGGCATCAAATCCGAGCTGAAATGGCGGCTGGAGCAGCTCCACAACCAGGGCCGCCTGCTCGAAGCGCAGCGGCTCGAGCAGCGCACCATCTACGACCTCGAAATGATGGAAGCGACCGGCGCCTGCGCCGGCATCGAGAACTATTCGCGCTACCTCACCGGCCGCAAGCCGGGCGAGCCGCCGCCGACCTTGTTCGAATACGTGCCCGACAACGCGCTGGTGTTCTGCGACGAGAGCCACGTCACCGTGCCGCAGCTCGGCGGCATGTATCGCGGCGACTTCCGCCGCAAGGCGACGCTCGCCGAATACGGCTTCCGCCTGCCCTCCTGCATGGACAACCGGCCGCTGCGCTTCGAGGAATGGGACGCGATGCGGCCGCAGACCATGGGCGTCTCCGCCACGCCCGGCGCCTGGGAGATGGAAGAGGCCAAGGGCGTGTTCGTCGAGCAGGTGATCCGCCCGACCGGCCTGATCGATCCTCCGGTCGAAGTGCGCCCCGCCCGCACCCAGGTCGACGATCTGGTCGGCGAGGTGAAGCAAACCGCGCAGGCCGGCTACCGCTCGCTCATCACCGTGCTGACCAAGCGCATGGCCGAGGACCTCACCGAATATCTGCACGAGCAGGGCATCCGCGTGCGCTACATGCACTCCGACATCGACACGCTGGAGCGCATCGAGATCATCCGCGACCTGCGGCTCGGCGCCTTCGACGCGCTGGTCGGCATCAACCTGCTGCGCGAGGGCCTCGACATTCCGGAATGCGCGCTGGTCGCCATTCTCGACGCCGACAAGGAAGGCTTCCTGCGCAGCGAGACCTCGCTGATCCAGACCATCGGCCGCGCCGCCCGCAACATCGATTCGCAACGTCATTCTCTACGCCGACAAGATGACCGGCTCGATGACGCGCGCCATCGAGGAGACCAACCGGCGCCGCGAGAAGCAGCTCGCCTACAACACCGAGCACGGCATCACCCCGGAGAGCGTGCGCAAGGGCATCGGCGACATCCTCAACAGCGTCTATGAGCGCGACCACGTGCTCATTTCGACCGGCGGCAAGAACGCTCCCGGCGAGTTCGAGGACGCCGCCACCATCGGCCACAATTTCGAGGCCGTGCTGGCCGACCTCGAGACCCGCATGCGCGAGGCCGCCGCCGATCTCGACTTCGAGGAGGCCGCGCGGCTGCGCGACGAGCTCAAGCGCCTGCGCCAGACCGAGCTCGCCGTGGTGGACGACCCGACCGCCAAGCGCGTGATGCTGGCGCAGGATTCAAAGCTTCGGCGCGCGGTGTCACCGAAGCGGCGCGCCGACCCGACAAGCCGCCCGCACAAGCCTCATCTCGACGAAATGGGCATCGCGACATGGCACGAGGTGAAGCCGCGGCGCGGCGAAGGCAAAGGGCAGCCCGTCTTCGCGACGGCCCGCGAAAGCCAAACCTCGATGAAATGGGCCCCGGGGTGGAGTCGATTCCGGGAAGCGTGGCGACGGCCCGCG
The DNA here is from genome assembly GCA_963847325.1 of uncultured Alphaproteobacteria bacterium. Taxonomy (GTDB): domain Bacteria; phylum Pseudomonadota; class Alphaproteobacteria; order Rhizobiales; family Xanthobacteraceae; genus Pseudolabrys. The sequence goes on along the minus strand of CAWJZD010000007.1, from coordinate 298,707 downwards.
CTCGACGCTGGGCCGGCCGGGGATGCGCGGCGGGTTTAAGCCGCGACGGCGTTGATTAGCCGCGGCCCATAAGCGGATCCCTCGTCCACTTCCGGCTCCGCCTCACAGCCCGCAGCCCCGCCTCGTACTCCCCATAACTCCCGCGGCATTCGCTGTACGTGCCCACCGGCGGATACGCCCCGACCACCAGAAACGTCTGGCTCGCCTTCAGGCATTCATGCCCGACGCCGGCCGGCACGACGACGACGTCGCCCGCGCGCACCTTGACCGTCTTGCCCTTGTTGCCGCCGAGCCGAAGCGTCGCGGTGCCGCGCGCGACGCCGAGCACTTCGTGGATGCGCGGATGGTAGTGCACGTAATCGTAGATGCCGTTGCGCCAGGCATCGCCCCAGCCATTGGCGTTGAAGATCGCCTCCAGCAAGGCCGCGGGGTCACGCTTGCCGCCGAGCCGGACGGCGCCCTTGTAGAGCAGGAGCGGCACGTTCGGATTGTTCGGGATGTAGCCGTCCGCCTTAAACCTCAGCCGGACCGGCCTCACCGCCCTGACGTGCGCCAGCGCTTCCGCGCTGGACGGCACGCCGAGGCCGGTCGCCTTCTCGATCAGCCGCTTGGCTGGCTCGAGCTTGTGCACCTACTTTGCGTCGGTCACCGCGCAGAGCGGATATTGCGACTGGCACTTCGCCCGCGCCGCGTCCTTGCTGTCGCCGGTCTCGGTGCAGACCCTGGTCTGCGACAGCAGGCACGACACGTTGAACTTGTAGCCGGTCAGGTTCTTCCAGGTGCGCTTGACGCTGCGCTTCACCTTCTCGGTCGTGCTCGGCTCTTTCTTCTGCTGCACCTGGATGATGGGCGAGCTCGCCTGGACGGCGGCGATCGGCGCCGCGTTGGCCATCATGGGAGCAACCGCAACAGCGGCAACAATGGTGGCAGACAGTGCAAATCGGCGCATGGAAATCTCCTGAAAATGCAGCCCCTCAGCCGCGATAAAGCCCTAGCGGCATCAAAACCCGGAGTTCCAGGGAAAGTTCCGTCCGGCGAGCTGCCCGGTGTACAATGCGGTCTTCGCGATCGAATTCAGGCCATGACAGGAGAAAACCCATGCGCGCTCTACCCATCGCATTCTTGACCGGCGCCGCGGTCGCGCTCGTTTCGGCGCCGCTGCTCGCGCAGCAAGGCGCGAGCGTCACCATCGCCAGCTTCAAGTTCGGGCCGGAAAACGTGTCGGCCAATGCCAAGGCGCCGATCACCTGGACCAACAAGGACGGCGCGCCGCACCAGGTCGTGGTGGCGTCGAAGAACCTGAAGACCGCGGTGCTCAACAAGGATCAGACCGGCCAGCTCACGATCGCCGATGCCGGCACCTACGACTACATCTGCGGCATTCACCCGAACATGAAGGGCAAGATCGTCGTCAAGTAAGCAATCGGACTCTCAACGCTCGCGCAAGGCCGAGCCGCCGCGCATCGGGTCGGTGTCGGGGATCTTGTCGGCCTGCGCGGCCACTTCGAGGCAGGTCAGCAGCTCGACATAGCTCGGCGGTCCCGCCCATCTGGACCAGGCTGGTGCAGCGCGCCTGCTGGCGCGCCGAGAATTGCGCCCACTTGTCGTTGAGCGTGGCCTTGGCCTGGTTTTCGCCCCGCATGCAACTGTCGGAGGTGCGGCCCTCAATGCCGCTCCGTTCGGCGGCGCGGCAGCTCGGTTCGACGTCGAGCGCAGGCGGCCGGTCGGCCACCAGCAGCAATTGCGCAGTAACCACAAGGGGAGCGAGCAGCATCATGGCAGCCTCCTTCGGGCACCAGGCCGCACGCTAAACGTCTGGAAGCCACCCGCTGTTCCGTTGACGGCGCCCCCTGCACGCGTGAGAATCCACGGCTTTTGCCGGATGCCGAGACATGAAGACCGCGACCATCCTGATATTGGCCTTGCTGGCCGGCTGCGCCGGCAAGCCGGAGAGCGAGCTGCCGACCGCGCTCAAGCCGGAGGCGGCGCCGGCTGCGGCTCAATTAGCCCCTGCAGCCGCCGCGGACGATGCGCCGGCGCCGCGCCTCGAGCGGCATGAAGCCAGCGCGCAGTGCTGGATGCGCCACGACAAGAGCGGCGGCTCGCTCGATGCAAAGGCAAAGCTTGTCGAAAAATGTATCAATGACAAAATGGCCGGTATCGACAAGCAGGACACCAGCAAGAAGCTGCCCCGGCAGTAACTTCACACCATCATGAACGGAAGGAGATGACCATGGCAAAAGGCCAGGTGCGCCAGACCAAGGAAAAGAAAAAGCCGAAAGCGGCGGACGACAAGCCGAAGCCGGCCTCGGCATACCAGCTGTCAAAGCAGAGCGGGCCGAAGAAGTAGGCGCCTCCCGACACAACCGTATCGGGCGCAGGTGGCTGTTGCGCCGCTGCGATTCGCAGCGTGCGCACAGCACCGACCGCCTGAAATCGACTGTTCATCCCTCCGCCTCCACTCCGTCACAATCGCGTGCGGCAATCAGTGTGGGCGGGAGCCGTTACGCAGGCTTTGCGTACAGGAAAGGATGAGCAATGAATGTCGTCAGACCAGAGCGACCCGGTGCGCGGCCGAATGGCGACGCCAGGCCCGCCGATCCGGCAAGCTTCGAAGGCGAGATCCGCGAATTTGTTCGCCGCGACGTGGCCCCGGCTCACCGCATGCCGCCGGCAACCCAGATGACGGGACGCGACACCCAGGCCGAGCAGGTCAACGCGCTGGTCGCGCGCGTCGCAAATGCCTCCATGGAGGAGATCGATCGCGTGATCCTGGAATTGCAGGGCGTGCGCGAAATGCTCCGTGCCGAGGGCGAGCGGGTCACCCGCGATATCGCCGGCTACGCCAGCCTGAGCCACGCGGCGCTCACGTCAATGCGGGTGATTGGAGACAGTCTGGCGCAGTGGAAGAACGGAGCGAAGCTGCACCCCAACGGGCGCTAAGCCTCGCGAACGAGCCGCAATCCACACAAAACAAAAGAGCCTCGCCGATGCGAGGCTCTTTCAATATAGCGCGGCGCCTTTAGCGGATCTGATAGGTGCCCGGCTCGTCGGCGCGGGTATCATCAGCCAGGCTCAGGTTCACGACGAAGCCGCCGACCAGCATGACGGCGGCGGTCAGCGCCCCCATCAGGTAGCCGATGATCCCCAATCCCTTGCGGTCGCTCATCTGAAGTCTCCGTGCCCGTAAATTCGTTCCGGCGCATCAACGCGCTGCGTCACGAGCAGTTCCTGATACTTAGGATGTAGAGTGAAGATGCTTAATTTGCTGCAACTTTACGCGGCAGCGGATAGTCCGCGCTCTCGTAAAGCTTGCGGATGCCGTTTCCATCGAATCGCTTCTCTTCGACCTCGAGATAGGCCCCAAGCAGCAATTCTGGCGGGAGTTCTTCCATAGCGAAGCGGATAGCTTCCGCTGCGGTATTGAAACGCTTGTACCCGATCGGGCGCTTGGTCTTGCGGCTGCGGCTCGGAAAGAGCTCGGAGGGCGCCCGGAAGTTAATCATCGACATAATCACTCACTCCTTGCGGCCTAATATGGGGCCAGCGAGGCCGGAAATCCAGTCATCCCAGCAATGCACGGACACAAGGGTTAAATCCGGCCGGCGTAGCCGGGCCGTTCGGTAAATGAGGCCCGGCGCGGGGGCGCCGGGCCTTATCGTCAGTCGACGATCTCGTAGACGATCTCGCTGGTGGCCGGATCGACCAGCCAGGCGCGATTGTTCACCGTCATGTAGCGATAGCGGCTGACCGCCGGCACTTCAGCAATGACGGGCTGCGGCACGTCATAAAGCGTCACGCCGGTCGGAACGCGTGCGCCGACGCGATATTCAACCGTCGGCGCTACGCCGACCGTCGCAGGCGCCTGCTGCACGACGCGCTCGCGAACCACATTGCGATAAATCACCTGGCGCTGCGTGGGTGACAGCACCAGCGGACCTTCAGTGGTGACGACCGTCTGGGTCTGCACCGGGGTGGTGATGACCGTTTGCGCCTGGGCAGCGCCAGCAGCGAGCACCAGGGCCGCGCTCAGCGCGACGTGCGTAATCCTTTGCATCACGTCCTCCTCGTTTTTCCGTTGAACGGGAGGCAACGCCGGGAGGGTATTGAGGTTCCGGGGAACCGCTTGGACGCAGGGAACCGTAAATAGCCGTTAGGAAATGCGCGCTTCCGCGAGTGCGGGGCGCAGGAAAATCGTCAAAGGCAGTGTCAGCAATACGGCGCAGGCGATCACAATCATGGCGGCCTGCACTCCGACGAAATCGCCGAGCAGGCCGTACAGCGCCGGCGAGATCGCGCCCGCCCCGATCGTGCCCGTATAGAAAATGCCGAACGCGCGCGCATGCCGCGAGGCCGGCACCAGATCCGGCACCGAGCCGTACAGCACCGACGAAGTGCCGTTGAGCGCGACGCCGATAACCGGCAGCAAGAACATCGCCGTGTCGATCGGCAATGGCAGCAGCGCCAGGATCGCGGCGGCGGTGACGATCTCCGTCAGCCACACGGTCGCGACGGCGCCGATCCGCGCGCCGATGAATGCGCAGACCAGCTTGCCGACAGCGCCGCCGGCAAAGACCAGCGTCAGCGCGATGCCGATGGTTTGCAGATTTGCGCCTTTGGCGGTGAGCACAAAAGGCAGGAAGGTCAGGAACGCCATGCGGGTCGCGCTGTCGAGCACGCCGATCGAGAGCAGCAGCGGGAAGCCGTAGCTGCTGGTGCCGCCGCGCCCGCGTTTGACCTTGTCATCTTGAACAGGAACAGGCGGCAGGCGCGGAATGAAGATGAAGATCGCGACGGCGGCGATCAGGCCGATGCTGCCCAGCACAAGAACACTCTCGCGCCATGGCATCACGGCGAGCAGGAAAGCGCCCGCGGCCGGGATGGTCATTTTTCCGATGTCGCCGGCGAAGTTGTAAGTGCCGATCGCCTTCATCGACTGCTCGACCAGGGAAGGCGCGGGTGATCAGCGACGAGGCCAGCGGGTGCTGCGTGGAAGCGCCGAGCCCACTGACGAACAGAGCCGCGACCAGGATGGCGACGCCACTGCTCAGGCCCGCCAGGCAATAGCCGAGCCCGGCCAGCGCGGTGCCCAGCGCCAGCACGATCGGCGCGCCGTAGCGCTCGGCCAGCATGCTGGCCGGCACCTGCAAGGCTGCCATCGTGCCGGAGAACACCGTGCGCAACGCGCCGAGTGCGGCGAAGCCAAGCCCGAACTCGGCCTGCCAGACCGGCAACATCACATAGACAAGGTCGGTGTATCCGTCGTGCAGCGCATGCGCGCCGTAGGAGACGCCGGCGGCGCGGCGCTGCTCGGATTTGGCGGTTTTTTGTTCTGTCATTGCGCGCCCGGCCGCCGCTCAAGAAACGTCGTGCTCTCGAACGATAACACGGTTTCACCGCGCTGATTGGTGCCGGTGCCGCGCTGCGTCAGCAGTCCCCAGCCCGGACGGCTTTTGGACGCGCGCGTCTCCAGGACTTCGGCGGCAAAAGCGATCGTGTCCCCGACGAAGACAGGCTTGAGCCACTGAAGATTGCGAAAGCCCGCCGCCGGACCGGTTGCTGCACTCTTTTCGCCGCGCGCGCGCTCCGACTCCACGACCCGCTTGCGATACTCGATCATCAGCCGCATCCAGATCGCAGCTGTGTGCCAGCCGGAGGCGCACAGCGCGCCGAAATGCGAGCGCTCGGCTTCGGCCTCGTCGATATGGAAGAGCTGCGGATCGAAGCGTTTGGCGAAGGCCTTGATCTCGTCGGCCTGAAAGGTGTGGCTGCCGAGCACAAAGCGCTCGCCGACGGCAAGATCGTCGAGATATTTCATGCGCTTTTCTCGCGCCGGCCCATGATCAGCGAGCTGCTGAGCGTCATCACCGTGACGCCGGAATCGTCGATCACCTCGAACAGCATTTTGACGAAGCCCATTTGCGGGCGGCTCGCAGACGGCCGAGTCTCCAGCGTCGTTGTGCGCAGCGTAATGCTCCGGCCGGGCCGCAGCGGCGCCAGCCAGCGCACTTCATCGACGCCGGGCGCCCCCATCGAAGCCGAATTGAGAATGAAGCCGTCCGCCGCCAACCGCATCATCAGGCAGCAGGTGTGCCAGCCCGAGGCGGCGAGTCCGCCGAGCATGCTGGCGCGGCCGGCCTCCTCATCGAGATGCATCGGCTGCGGGTCGAACTCGGCGGCGAATGCGATGATCTCTTCGCGGCTGACAAGACGCGGGCCGTATTCCTTGATCGCGCCCGGCTGAAAGTCCTCGAAGTAAAGCTTGGCCATGCAAAAAGACTAACAGAAGCAGTGATGCTCAGGTCGCAAAGCGGAAATGCAGAACGTCGCCGTCGGCGACAACGTAATCCTTGCCCTCAAGCCGGAGTTTACCGGCATCGCGCGCGGCGGCTTCGCCACCCAGCGAGACATAGTCGTCGTAGGCAATGGTTTCCGCGCGGATGAAGCCGCGCTCGAAATCGGTATGGATGGCGCCCGCCGCCTGCGGAGCTTTCGACCCGGACGTCACCGTCCAGGCACGCGCCTCCTTCGGCCCGGCCGTGAAGAAGGTCACGAGGTGCAGGAGGTCGTAGCCGGCGCGAATAAGCTTGTTGAGGCCGGGCTCTTTCAGGCCGATGGCGTCCAGATAGTCGGCGCGTTCTTCGAGCGGCAGGACCGCAATCTCGGATTCGATCTTCGCCGAAATCACCACGGCAACCGCGTTTTCCTTCTTGGCGTGCTGTTCGACCAGCCGCGAATACTCGTTCCCTGTGGCGGCAGAGCCCTCCTCGACGTTGCAGGCGTAGAGGACGGGTGCCGAAGTCAGCAGGCCGAGGGAGTGAAACAGCTTCTCCTCCTCGGGCTTTCGCTCGAGCTGCCGGGCCGGCTTGCCGTCGCGCAGCAGGACCAGCGCCCGCTGGACCAAATCGAGCGCTTCCTTGGCTTCCTTGTCGTTGCCCTTGGCTTTCTTTTCGAGGTTGTCGACCCGCTTCTCGAGTGAATCCAGATCGGCCAGCATCAGCTCGGTATCGATCGTCTCGATGTCGGCGATCGGATCGATGCGGCCTTCGACGTGGGTGACGTCGTCGTCCTTGAAGCAACGCACCACATGCACGATCGCGTCGACCTCGCGGATGGTGGCAAGGAACTGGTTGCCGAGCCCCTCGCCTTTCGACGCGCCTTTCACCAGCCCGGCGATGTCGACGAAGCTGATCCGGGTCGGCACGATCTCGTCGGATTTGGCGAGCACTGCGAGCTTGTCCAGGCGCGGATCGGGGACGGCGATCTCGCCGACGTTCGGCTCGATCGTGCAGAACGGATAATTGGCCGCCTGCGCCGCCGCCGTCTGCGTGAGCGCGTTGAACAAGGTCGATTTGCCGACATTCGGCAAGCCGACGATGCCGCATTTGAATCCCATTTCAGTTGGTCCTCAGTCCGTGTCGCCGGCGTCGTCTTCACCGATGATGCCCTTGGCCACCATGGTGAGATGCGCCTTGTTGAGAAAGGTCGACTCCTTGCCTTCGATCAGCAGGCCGACATTCTCGGCGATGAAGTCGCAAATTGCCTCGACCGCGGGTTGCTCGCTCTTGGCGAAATCCTGCAGCACGTAATTTTGCATCTGATCCTTGTGGCCCGGACGCCCAACCCCGATGCGCACCCGGCGATAGTCATTGCCGATGTGATCGCTGATCGAGCGCAGGCCGTTGTGCCCCGCATTGCCGCCGCCAAGCTTGACCCGAATTTTTCCGAGCGGCAGCTCGACTTCGTCGTGCAACACGGTGACGGCGGCGGGCTCCAGCTTGTAGAAGTTCGCCGCCTCGCCGACCGCGCGGCCGGATTCGTTCATGTAGGTCCCGGGCAATAGCAGCAGCAGCTTTTCGCCCGCGACCGACCCTTCGACCGCGACGCCCTGGAAACGGCGCCGCCACGGCGCAATATCGTAATGCTTCGCAATCGCCTGAACGGCCATGAAGCCGATGTTGTGGCGATGGCCGACATAGCTCGACCCGGGATTCCCGAGACCGACGAGGAGCAGCATGATCGGATTGTGATGGCCGCCGTCTCACCGAGACGGCGGCATGCACATCACTTCTTGTCGGCCTTGGGCGCCGCGGCACCAGCAGCAGGAGCAGCACCGGCAGCAGGAGCAGCACCAGCAGCAGGAGCAGCACCACCTTCAGCAGGAGCAGTGCCAGCAGCGGCAGCAGCGGCGGCGGCGGCAACGGCGGCAGCAGCAGCATCGGCAGCGGCGCGCAGCTCTTCGGCGTAGCCTGAGGGCGGCACCACGGTGACGAGCGTGAGGTCCTCACGGCCGACCACCTTGACGTTGGGCGGCAGCGTGATCTCGCTCAAGTGGCGCGAATAGTTGATCTCGAGGTCCGAGATGTCGACGTCGATCGCTTCAGGGATCGAATCCGCCGGCACCATGACCGAAAGCGTATGCGAGACGATGTTGACCGCACCGCCGCGCTTGACGCCCGGCGACTTGTCGGCGCCCTGGACGTGGATCGGCACGTTGACGCGGATCATCGCGCCCTCGGCCACGCGCAGGAAGTCGACGTGGACCGGATAATCCTTGATCGGGTCGAGCTGGAAGTCGCGCGGGATCACCCGGTGCTTCTCGCCGTCGACGTCGATGTTGTAGAGCGTGGTCAGGAAGCGGCCCGCGTAAATCTTGGTGCGCACATCCTTGTGGTCCACCGAAATGGCCAGCGGGGGTTTGTTATCGCCGTAAATTACAGCCGGTGTTCTGCCGGCACGACGCTCAGCCCGGGCGGCCCCCTTGCCGCTCTTCGGACGAGCCGTCGCTTTCATTTCCTTGACGGTCGCCATGACATCCTCGTTTTCGTAACAATGGAAAAGGCGGCTAATGCCGCCTTTCGATCGCAGCAAGCCTCCAGGGGTGCCGGGGGCCGCGAGCGGCCGGATTTATAGCGGCGTCAGGGCGGGACAGCAAGCAAGCGGCAGCGCCGAAAGGCCCGAAAAGCCTGCAATAGGCCGCGTCTTACGCGGTTATTTGCGCGGTTATTTGCCGGCGAGCTTCGCCTTCGAGCGCCGCAATGCGCGCTTTGAGCGCCTCATTCTCCTCACGGGCCAGGCGCGCCATTTCCTTAACGGCCTCGAACTCCTCGCGCTGCACGACGTCGAGATCGCGCAAGATCCGCTCGGCCTGGCTGCGAAACAGCGTGTCGAACTCGCGGCGCACGCCCTGCGCCACACCGGCCGCGTCGTTCATCAGCCGCGCCATTTCGTCGAAAATCCGGTTGGTGGTCTGCGTCATCTGCGTCTCGCCTCTGCCCGCCTATCGCCGTAAGAATGGGGTTCCGCTCAGGCGACCGCAAGAGCCGCCTCGCCCCTTATCCAACCGGTCCTGACATGCCCGTCTTCGTTCTTCCCTTTCCCGCGATCGATCCCGTCCTGGTCCATATCGGGCCGGTGGCGATCCGCTGGTACGCCCTCGCCTACATCTTCGGCATCCTGCTGGGCTGGCTCTATGCGCGGGCGATCATCCGCAACGGCGCGCTGTGGGGCGGCAAAGCCCCGTTCACGGCCGAGGCGTTTGACGACTTCATCGTCTGGGTGACGCTCGGCATCATCCTTGGCGGCCGGCTCGGCTACGTCCTGTTCTACAACCCGGAATATTTCGCCGCGCATCCCTGGCAGGTCCTGGAGCTGTGGAGCGGCGGCATGTCGTTCCACGGCGGCTTCTTCGGCTGCGTGGTCGCGGTCGTGCTGTTCGCCAAGCGGCGCGGCCTTCCCATCCTGTCGCTCGGCGACATCACCTGCGCGGTCGGGCCGATCGGCATATTTCTCGGCCGCCTCGCCAATTTCATCAATGGCGAGCTGTGGGGGCGCGCAGCCGACGTGCCCTGGGCCATGGTGTTTCCCGGCGCGGGTCCGATGCCGCGGCATCCGAGCCAGATCTATGAAGCTCTGCTCGAAGGCCTCCTGCTGTTCGTCGTGCTCGCCGTGCTGGTGCGCGGCGGCGCGCTCAAACGCCCGGGCCTGATCATCGGCGCCTTCGCCGCGGTCTACGCGCTGGCGCGCGGCTTCTGCGAATTCTTCCGCGAGCCCGATCCGCAGCTCGGCTTCCTGTGGGGCGGTCTCACCATGGGCATGCTGCTCTCCGTGCCGCTCTTTATCTACGGCGTCGGGCAGATCGCCTATGCGCTGCGGCAGGCCCGCGAGAGCCGCGGCTTCATGAGTCCGCTCGAGACCGAAATACGCCGCCGCATCGCCGCCGCAGGGCCGATGCCGGTCGGCGCATACATGGCGCTGTGCCTCAGCGATCCGGCGCATGGCTACTACGTGACGCGCGACCCGCTCGGCGCCAAAGGCGACTTCACCACCGCGCCGGAAGTGAGCCAGATGTTCGGCGAGCTGATCGGGCTTTGGGCGGTCGCGGTATGGCGGCAGATGGGAATGCCGCAGCAGCTTCGCATGATCGAGCTCGGGCCTGGACGCGGCACCTTGCTGAAGGACGCGCTGCGCGCCGCCAATGTCGTGCCGGATTTCGTCCGCGCTGCCGCGCTTCATCTCGTCGAGATCAGCCCGGCGCTGGAGGCGGTGCAGCAGCAAACCCTGGCCGAACTGGACATCCCGAAGCTCTGGCACAAGGCGCTGGCAGATGTCCCTCCCGGCCCCTGCAATCGTTATCGCCAATGAATTTTTCGACGCGCTGCCGATCAATCAGGCGGTGAAGCAAGACGACGGCTGGCACACAAGATGCGTCGGCATCGGCGAGGACGACCAGTTCGCCTATATGGTCGCGCCGGAGCCGGTGCGCGGATTCGACCGAACCGTGCCTTCTCAACTGCGCGCGGCGCAGAATGGAGAAGTCTTCGAGTGGCGCTCCGATATCGAAGCCATGGAGCTGGGGCGGCGCGTCGCGCGCGAGCAAAGCGCAGCGCTGGTAATCGATTACGGCCACACCGAAAGCGGCGCGGGCGAAACACTACAGGCGGTGCACAAGCACGGGTTCGCCGACCCGCTCACCATGCCGGGCGAAGCCGATCTCACCGCGCATGTGGACTTTCAGGAATTGGCACGCGCGGGCGAGTCGATGGGGGTCAAGGTTCACGGCCCGCTCGAACAGGCGGCGTTCCTCAACCGTCTCGGCATCCAGACCCGCGCCCAGAACCTCAAGGCGAATCTGCCGCGCGCCGAAGCGCACGAAATCGATCAGGCGCTGGCGCGGCTCACCGGCATCGGCCGCACCGGCATGGGCACTTTGTTCAAGGTGATGGCCTTCACGCACCGCGACCTGCCGACCCCGCCGGGGTTCGAGCATTGACGCGTTCTATTTTTGGCCATTGTGCCCGCTAGCTCCGGCATCGGCACCCGCCAGCAGCGCAACCGCCACCCCCGCTGGCTACCTTGCGATCAAAGCCGCGCACTGCCTGCGTTTTCGCCGCCCCGCTAAAGCCGCCATGCTGCCCTGCAACATTTGCGTAGATCGCCCGGCCGGATCGGCGTTATAGCCGCGCGCCTCATATTGCATTGCAACAAAGCAAGGCAGCCCCCATGTCCGCAATCGCAGCCGTCAACGGCTCGGCCCGCTCCGAGCTCAGCCAACCTGTAACCAGCTTCTGGGCGCTCACGCTCGGCAGCATCGGTGTCGTCTATGGCGACATCGGCACCAGCCCGCTCTACGCATTGCGCGAAGCGGTCAACGCCGCGACCGGCGCCGGCGGCGCCGCGAGCGAGGCGGTCGTGCTCGGCATCCTCTCTCTCATCATCTGGGCGCTGCTGATCGTCGTCACCGCGAAATACGTGCTGTTTCTGCTGCGCGCCGACAATAACGGCGAGGGCGGCACGCTGGCGCTGATGGCGCTCGCCTCGCGCGTCGTCTCGCGTGGCGGGCCGATCATCTGGCTCGGCATTGTCAGCGGCGCGCTGTTCTACGGCGATGCGATCCTGACGCCGGCGCTGTCGGTGCTGTCCGCGGTCGAAGGCCTCAAGATCGTCACGCCTGCCTTTGAGCCGTACATCGTGCCGATCACGGCCATGATCCTCGCTCGGCCTGTTCGCCGTGCAATCGCACGGCACTGCGCGGGTCGCGACGTTCTTCGGCCCGCTGACGCTGGTCTGGTTCATCGCGCTGGCGATCGGCGGGCTGTGGCACATCGGGCAGAACACCAACGTCCTGTTCGCCTTCAATCCGCTTTACGGCGCGGGCTTCCTGCTCGATCACGGCGTCATCGGGCTTGTCACGCTGGGCGCGGTGTTCCTCGTCGTAACCGGCGCGGAGGCGCTCTACGCCGATCTCGGCCATTTCGGCATGAAGCCGATCCGCATGGCGTGGCTCGTCGTCGTGCTGCCGGCGCTCACGCTCAATTATCTCGGCCAGGGCGCACTGGTGCTCGCCGATCCGAAGTCGGTCGAGAATCCGTTCTTCCTGCTCTATCCGCAATGGGCGCAGCTTCCGATGGTGCTGCTTGCAACCATCGCCACCGTGATCGCCAGCCAGGCGGTCATCACCGGCGCCTATTCGCTCACACAGCAGGCGATCCAGCTTGGCCTTTTGCCGCGGCTCGAAATCCGCCACACCTCCGCGGCGCTGTTCGGGCAGATCTACATGCCGCGGGTCAACTTCCTGCTGTTGATCGGCGTGCTGCTGCTGGTCTCTTGTTCCGCTCATCCAGCGCGCTCGCCTCCGCCTATGGCATCGCCGTCACCGGCACGATGGTCGTCACCGGCCTGATGGCGTTCGTCGTCGTCTTCAAAGTGTGGCGCTGGCCGCTTTACCTGACGGCGCTGCCTGGTGGTGCCGTTCCTCGTCATCGACCTGGTGTTCTTCGGCGCCAATCTGCTCAAGGTGTTCGACGGCGGCTGGATGCCGCTGGCGCTCGGCGCCTGCATCATGGTGGTGATGTACACATGGCGGCGCGGCAGCCGGTTGCTGTTCGAGAAAACCCGCAAGTCAGAGACGCCGCTCGACCGACTCTGGTCGAAGAGCCTCGAGCGCAAGCCGCCGCTGCGCGTTCCCGGCACCGCCGTGTTTCTCACCAGCGATCCGAGCAGCGCGCCGACCGCGCTGCTGCACAGCCTCAAGCACTACAAGGTGCTGCACGAGAAGAACGTCATCCTCACCGTCGAGACGATGGACGTGCCGCGCGCCCATGCGAGCGATCGCGTCAGCATCGAGCCTCTCGGCGAGACGTTCTCGCGCGTCGTGCTGCGCTTCGGTTTCATGGAGACGCCAAACGTGCCCCGCGCGCTCGCGGTGGCGCGCAAGCACGGCTGGCAGTTCGACATCATGTCGACGTCGTTCTTCCTGTCGCGCCGCGCGGTCAAGCGGTCGGCGCGTCGGACATGCCGCGCTGGCAGGACCATCTGTTCGTCGGCGCTCGACCCGCACCGCGAACGACGCGACCGACTATTTCCAGATCCCGACCGGGCGGGTGGTCGAGGTCGGCACGCAGGTCACGGTTTGATGCAGAAGCGATCGGTGCGCTGTCTGACACCGTTTATACGAAGGCCGGAGAAAGGTCCCCAAGCGCCTAGGCGGCCGCTGCAGCATCGACGTAACTCAGAGCGATCTTACCGGGCAATTCAGCGCGAGCCACTTTTCATAATCGGCTTTGATCGCGGCCTTTGCTTCTTCAAGCGTGGGCTCGGTACCGTTGAGTTGCAGACCCTGCCGGTGACCGTACAGGTGGAAGTGCCAGTTCCAGTGGCCCTTTAACGGCTCGTTTTCGCGACGCGTCACGCGCCCGATACGGACGTCATCGACCACGCAGTAATCGTCTTGATCATTATTGTCCCAAGCTGCGGGTTCGCGGCCTTCGATGCGGTGCTGCTTGCGCCAACGGCGGAGGAAAAGAGCCATAGCAAACGATCACTGGTTGGCCCTCTCTGCGGTATTGCGTGTCCCGATAAAATGATTAGCGACGCCCGCTCGGGAGTTTAGCGTCGATTCCGTGTAGTCACGCGGCGCTTCTCGTCTTTGGTTTAGGATAATCTGTGACAGCTGAGATGGTGGAAGCGGCTGCGAAGTCCTTATGGACTACGACCCAGAAGCTCACGGTCTGTCCGAGACGGCGGCTAAGATATTGCTCGCCGGGCTGCAAGCATCCGCTCGACCTCGCCCTTAAGCGCCTGAACCTGAACGATCGTGTCGAGTATCGTTTCCCTGTCTTTATCGTAGTAGTCCTCTGGGACTACGGAGAACTTGCGGGACGAAAGATCGGTTTATGATCCTCCGCCCTCGACGGCTTCATATTCGCCCTTCGTTAGACGAAGCATAAGCGAACCGTTGTCGTGTCGAATCCAAAGACCATGAGCAAGAGCGTCTCTTGCTTTGCAGCAAATCCTGAATTTGCTCGAAAAGCTTCTTGAGACTGACTTTCACTGACATGCCGTGCATGATCATCAAACTACGGCAAGTTTTGAATTGCTCGCTGGCCGCCTGATAACGAAGCAGAACGCGCCCCGCCGGGTGACGTATTTCAGACAGGCAAACGAGGAGATTAAAAACTTCGTTTTCTAAGACGGCGTGTGCGGAAATGATTTTCCCGATCCCCATGTAGTAGGCGTCGGGCAAGTTGAAGGCGATGGGATATGTCTTCGCCGGGATCTTGGAATGTGGGAGCTTCGGAATTTCGGTTTTGGCCATGACTAAAGACCGTGATCTGTCTCAGCGGATGAGGAAAATTCTGCGTGGTGATGGCCTTTCGGAGCAGTCCGAAGGCGCTGGCGCCCGAGAACGAAGATAAGACTGAGGCAAACAGCGAAAACGCGATTGAGCGTCTCGCCGCGGGGTTCGCTCCCTATTCAGGGAGCGCGATCTGCGAATTGCATTATTAGCTGAGGCGTAGGTTCACCGACGACGATGCAGTATGTTGGTGCGCCTTCTATCCACGCGAACAAACGAATATAGCACAACAAAATATTTTGCCCTTTATCGGGATCGGCGGCGCATTGAAAGTCGGTTTCGCATCTCAATCTTTTAGAGTCCTGGAAGGGCGAGACTCGGGACTGCTGCCAATGAGATGCGTGACGTGGCCGTCATCTTTAATGATGTTCAATAAAAATGGCTTGAAGCTTTCAAAGCCGAACGCTGCGATGGCCATACAATGAGCGATCTTCGCAAGCAGGCGGGAAAAAGCGCCAGCGATTATCTTTCCTTCTATTTGAAGTTCTACTGTCTTAGCGCCAGCGCCAATCGCCTCCAATTTTTTCTGAAATGCCTCAGGACTATCAAGTGTGCCCGCCCACCAGTGCACGTTGGTGTGACTCTTTGCCGATGGGCGATCATATAATAGTCCAGGTTCGTCCCAGATAGGTAAGTGCACCATGGTGGGGTGCTGGTCGCGGGGCAAAAAAATTAATTCTTGCGGCTGTCCATCGATAGTTGCCTTGATCTTTAGCGTTTTTTTGCGCCGCCTTGCCTTGGTCTTTTTAAATCCGATTTGCGCCCGCGCGTCGGCAAACATCTGATTGATGCATTTGCTTTCAAAAGGGTCGATTTTCTCTTTGCACTCCGAGCAGGAAGCATGAAGCAAAACCACGCGCCCTCCCAAGGCCTCGGGTAGGACGTGTTCATGTGTCAGAATCTTCGAGTAGCTCCGGTCACCACAGTAGATGCATGCGTTTATTGGCCCTATCAGGGTGTCTTTATCGGAGCGATATCCAAGGTGCAGCGGCATGGCAAACAAGAAAAATCCTAAAGATCGTTTGGCAGCTGTATTGCGCGGCGCGTTCGCTGGCCCGCCGACTCCGCTCAAGGATATTCCGACAACGGAAGGCGAGTCTCGCGCTTTTCGGCACAGTGCTCATAGTTGCCGCATCCGCGAACTACAGCACATAGGACTTGCGGTCTGAACGATCGCAATTGGGAGCCGCTCGATTTCGGCGCAGCAGACATTGCAAGCTCCCGATTTTGCCCCGATAAGGTTGGCATGCTGCACGCCGCTTCGCTGTCCGCACTCAAAGGCATTCGCCACGCCTTCTTCACGCGAACCGGCGGCGTGTCGCAGGGCGTTTACTCGACGCTCAACGGCGGCATCGGCTCCAAGGATCAGGCCGACCATGTCAGCGAGAACCGCAGCCGCATGGCGCAGGCGCTCGGCGTCAAGCCGGAGCATTTCCTCACCGCGTACCAGGTGCACTCCCCCGACGTTGTCGTGGTCGAGAAGCCGTGGCCGCGCGACGACCGGCCGCGGGTCGATGCGATGGTGACGAAAGTGCCGGGCATCGCGCTCGGCGTATCGACCGCCGACTGCGGACCGGTGCTGTTCGCCGATCCGCAAGCGCAGGTGATCGGCGGCGCCCATGCCGGCTGGCGCGGCGCACTGACCGGCGTGCTGGAAGCGACCATCGCTGCGATGGAGAAGCTCGGCGCCGACCGCGCGCGCATGATTGTGGCGATCGGGCCTTTGATCCGTCAGGACAGCTACGAGGTCGGGCCGGAATTCGTCGAGCGGTTCGTTACCCAAGACAAGGCGAACGATCGATTCTTCAAGCAGAGCGATGCCGGCGACCGCGCCATGTTCGATCTGGCCGGCTACATCCGCACGCGTCTTGGCAATGCCGGCATCGGCAAGATCGACGATCTCGGCCTCGACACGTTCGCGGAACCGGAACGCTTCTTCAGCTATCGTCGCGCGACCAAGCTCGGCGAGAGCGATTATGGCAGGCACATCAACGCCATCGCCCTGGCCTCGTAAGCCACGTCATCCCCATAATGAAGTTTTGGGTGGCGCGCACGCGTCAATGAAATTTGGGTGGCGCATACGCGCCTTGGCCGCTACTTTGGCCGCGGCCGCCAAGACAACATACAAACGGCTGCGGGGTTGGTGATGTGGTGGGGACAGGACGGTCGCGCGACGCGCGCCCGGATCATCGTTGCGGTCGCTTTCGCCGCGACTCTGCTGGCAGGCTGCAACACCACCCAATCGGGACTGTTCGCATCCAACAAAGGTCCCGCCAGCATCGCCTTTGACTCGATCGACGGCCCGCCACCGGCTGTATTCCAGCGTCTGGTTCGCGATCTCAATTCCGAGGCGAAGAGCCGCCAGCTCACCGTGCTGTCGCGCGACGACGAGCCGACCTACCGGGCGCGCGGCTACATGGGCGCGCAGATCAAAACCAGGGACGCCAGCATCACCTGGGTATGGGACGTTTACGACGCCGAGCGGCAGCGCGTGCTGCGCATCAGCGGCGAAGAGAAGGTCGCGGGGAAACACCGCAATCCGTGGGAAGCGCTTGACGAAGCGGGCGTGCAGCGGATCGCCCGCAAGAGCGTGGAACAGCTCGGCGCGTTCCTCAACGCGGTCGACCGCCCGCCTCCTCCTCCGCCGTCGAACCAACGGCAACGTCCCTGAAGGAAGGCTCACCCGAAGCCGAGGGGATCGTCCGCATCTCGACGTCCAGCCAGCGCCCGGTGACTGTGGCGCAGGGCGAGCGCGACTGAAAAAGCTGCGGGACAACGAATTGCGCCCGTATTGCCCGCCCTCGCCTGCCTTGTTATGACCCCTCCCGCGCGTGGGCCGCTGAGGATTTTGTGAAGATGTCGGGCAAGAACGGAGCGATCAAGCTCGTCGCCGGCAATTCGAATCCAGCGCTGGCGCAGGAGATTGCCGAATACCTGAAAACGCCTTTGACGAAAGCCGTGGTGCGGCGCTTCGCCGACATGGAGATCTTCGTCGAGATCCAGGAAAACGTGCGCGGCGCCGACTGCTTCATCATCCAGTCGACTTCGTTTCCGGCGAACGACCACCTGATGGAGCTTCTGATCATCACCGACGCGCTGCGCCGCTCATCGGCACGGCGCATTACCGCGGTGCTTCCCTATTACGGCTATGCACGGCAGGACCGCAAACCCGGCCCCCGCACCCCGATCTCGGCCAAGCTGGTCGCCAACCTGATCACCCGCGCCGGCGCCGACCGCGTGATGACGCTCGACCTCCACGCCGGGCAGATCCAGGGCTTCTTCGACATCCCGACCGACAACCTCTACGCCTCGCCGGTGATGGTGCGCGACATCCGCGAGAAGTTCGAGCTCGGAAACGTCTGCGTCGTGTCGCCCGACGTCGGCGGCGTGGTGCGTGCGCGCGGTCTCGCCAAGCGCATCAACGCGCCGCTTGCGATCATCGACAAGCGCCGCGAGCGCGCCGGCGAGTCCGAAGTGATGAACGTGATCGGCGACGTCGACGGTTATACCTGCGTGCTGGTGGACGACATCGTCGATTTCGGCGGCACGCTGGTGAATGCGGCGGAAGCGTTGCTCAAGTCAGGCGCGAAGGCGGTGTACGCCTATATCAGCCACGGCGTGCTTTCGGGCGGCGCGGTGCCGCGCATCGCCAAGTCCCGGCTCAAGGAGCTGGTGATCACGGACTCGATTCAGCCGACCGAGGAAGTGCGGGGCGCGGGCAATATCCGGGTGCTGCCGATCGCGACTTTGCTCGGCGAAGCGATTGCCCGCACCGCGCACGAAGAGTCCGTCTCCAGCCTGTTCGACTGACGCGGCCGTCGGCGCATACTTTTCCACACAAGAAGTAATATGACAGGCCTTTGGCTGTGGAGAGTGACTCGCACGGCGTTGATTTAGCGCGGCAAATCACGGCCCAGTGTGAACGTTCGTTGCAGCGTGTTGTGCGGCGAATTGATGCGGTTATAGTCAAGGGACCGAGTGATTCGCTTCAAGTTGCGGCGGCACCTCGTATCTCCAGTAACGACTTTGAGTTTGAGCAGCCTGCGAGTGCGGGCACGGACTTGGACTCACCCGTGCGGTGGCGTGCGTTTCCTCCAACAGAGAAGCCGGGCGTAAGGCAGGCGGAGATAGCATGTCCCTCATCAACTATTCCGACGAACCGCGGCTCAATCCTCTCGACGTTGTCGAACGCATCGCGGCTGTGCACGACTGGTCGTTCGAGCGTTCGAGCGACGACGAGATCACTATTCTCGTCACCGGCAAGTGGACCGACTATCAGGTCTCCTACACCTGGATGGGCGATCTCGAGGCGCTGCATCTTGCCTGCGCATTCGATCTGCGCGTCCCCGACCGGCGCAAGGCCGACGTCCAGCAACTCATCTCGCTGATCAACGAGCAAATGTGGATCGGCCATTTCGACCTGTGGACCAGCGAAGGCATGGTGATGTTCCGGCATGCGCTGATGCTCTCAGGCGGGGTCGAAGCATCCGGCAAGCAATGCGAAGCGCTGCTCGATCAGGCGCTGGAAGCATGCGAGCGCTACTTCAGCGCGTTCCAGTTCGTGGTGTGGGCGGGCAAGCCCGCCCGTGAAGCGCTCAGCGCCGCAATGTTCGAGACCTCCGGCGAAGCTTAGGAACAGCGCTCGTCATTGCCGGCCCACACCCGGTAGGATGCCGGCATGAAAGCAAAGCGCAAAAAGACCAGGCTCAAGCGGGCGACGCCCAAAAAGGCCAAGCCCAGATCCGAAGCCACGCTCGCCCGCTTCAGCGACGAGCTGTTGCTGATCGGCGCCGGCAAGATGGGCGGCGCCATGCTGCAAGGCTGGCTCGCGCGCGGGCTGCCGCGCGACAAGATCTCCGTGATCGAGCCACAGCCGGATAAGAGGCTGCGCGCGCTGGGCGAACGCGGGCTCAGGCTCAATCCGCCGCGCAGGGGCAAGGCTTCGGTGATCGTGCTGGGCGTCAAGCCGCAGACGGCACCGGAGGTGCTTTCCGTGGCGGCGAAGATGGCCGGCAAAGACGCGCTGGTGATCTCGATCATGGCCGGGCGCACGATCGCGTTCCTGGAAAAGGCGTTCCCCGCCGGCACCGCTGTGGTGCGGGTGATGCCGAACCTGCCGGCGTCGATCGGCCGCGGCATTTCGGTCGCGGTCGCCAACAAGGCGACCGACCGGCGCATGCGCAATGTGGCGGCCGGGCTCCTGAGCGCGACCGGCGCGGTCGAGTGGGTCGACAAGGAGGCGCTGCTCGACGCGGTGACGGCGGTATCCGGCTCCGGGCCGGCTTACGTGTTCCTGCTGGCGGAGGCGCTGACGTCTGCTGCGATCAGCGCCGGTTTGCCGGCCGATCTCGCCGCCAGGCTGGCGCGGGAAACCATCGCCGGATCGGGCGAATTGCTCAAGCAATCCTCGGTCGATGCGGCGACTTTGCGGAAAAACGTCACCTCTCCGGGCGGCACCACCGCGGCCGCGCTCGACGTGCTGATGGGCCCGGGCGGCGTCGAAACCCTGCTCACCACCGCGGTGGCGATGGCGGCGCGGCGCTCGCGCGAACTCGCCGATTGACCTGCCCTAGAACCGGCTCTTTCGAAGTCCTAGATTTGGGCTTCGAAGGAGACCGCCATGGCAAAATCATCGAGATCCAAACGACGCGCCGCCGCCCGTCCGGCTGTGCGGGCATCCGGCTCCAATCGTGACAAGGCTGTCAAAGAATTGGCCATCGACGCACTGATGGCGCTGCTCGCCGAGAAGCCGTTCGAACAAATCGGATTGGCTGAAGTCGCCGAGCGCGCGCGGACTGAAGCTGTCCGAGTTGCGGGCGGAATTCGGCTCGACGCTGGCGATGCTGGCCGCGCATATCCGCGAGATCGACCGCAAGGTGCTCGATGCCGGGCGACCTCAAGATGGACGAAGACCCGCCGCGCGAGCGTCTGTTCGAAGTGCTGATGCGCCGGCTCGAAGTGCTGGCGCCGTACAAGGACGCGGTGCGCTCGCTGATGCGTTCTGCCTCGCGCAATCCGGGCCTCGCGCTCGCGCTCAATACGATGGGCGTGCGCTCGCAGACCTGGATGCTGACCGCGGCCGGCATCGGCACCAACGGCCCGCGCGGCGCGTTGCGCGCGCAGGGCGCCGCGCTGATGTTCGCACGCGTTGCCAGCGTCTGGGTCGATGACGACGAGCCCGGGCTCGATCGCACCCTTGCGGCGCTGGATCGCGGGCTCGCCAGCGCCGAGCGCTGGTCCGGCTTCGTCGACGATCTGTGCTGTATCCCGGCAGTATTGTGCCGCGGATTGCCGCGGCGGCCGCCGCGCCCGCAGGTTCGATCGCGGCGTCGAAGCCGCGCCGCCTAACGCCGCGCTAAACCGGAATCCGCACCGTCGCGCGCAGCCCGCCGGTCGGGCTGTCGCCGAATGTGACGTCGCCGCCATGCGAGCGCGCGATGTCGCGCGCGATCGACAGGCCGAGCCCGCTGCCGCTGGAATCATGATTGGCGGCATCGTCGAGCCGCAGGAACGGCTTGAACACATCCTCGCGCTTGTCGGCCGGAATGCCGGGGCCGTCATCGTCGACCGTGACGGTGAGGTAGCGATGATCGCGGTGGCCGGCGATCGAAATCGACTTCGCAAACCGCGCCGCATTCGACACCAGATTGGCCAGGCAGCGCTTGAACGCCGCCGGGCGCACGGTGACGATCGGCGGGCCGTGGAACGTCACGCTCGCCGTGTGTCCGGTGCGCTCGAGGTCGGCGCGCAGCTCGTCCAGAAATTGCGCCATGTCGGTCGGAGCCGAAGGCTGGTCGAGGTCGCCGCGCGCAAAGTTGAGGTAGCCCTCCAGCATCGTCGCCATTTCATCGACATCGCGCTTGAGCGCCTCGATCTCGGGGCCATTGCCGGCCAGCGCCAGTTCGAGCTTGAAGCGGGTCAGCACCGTGCGCAGATCGTGCGAGACGCCGGCCAGCATGGCGGTGCGCTGCTCGATGGTGCGCTCGACCCGCTGCTTCATCTCGATGAAGGCCTGAGCCGCGCGGCGCACCTCGCGCGCGCCGCGGGGCCGGAAGTTCGGCACCTCGCGGCCCTTGCCGAAGGCCTCGGCGGCGTCGGCAAGCCGCAAAATCGGGCGGATCTGGTTGCGCAGGAAGATGATCGAGAAGATCAGCAGGACCGTCGAAGTCCCCATCATCCAGAACAGGAAGATTTCCGAATTGGAGGCGTAGGCCTGATTGCGCCGTGCAAACACGCGCATGACGGTATTGTCGAGCCGGATGCGTATCTCGACCAGCGACGATTTACCGACCGTATCGGTCCAGAACGGCCGTGCGATCTGGCTGCGAAGGTGCACAGACAAGGACTGATCGAGCAGTGAGAAGAACGGCTTCGGGCCCCGGCGGCGGCATTTCGCTGAGCGGCAGGAAATCGACCTGCAGCTCCAGCCTTTCCTGCGCGATGCGCCTGAGCTGGGTGCGCTCGGCATCCTGCGGGAAGCTGCGCTCGAACTCGATCAGCGCGGCGATGTCCGCCACGACGCGCGCCGACAGCCGGTTGGTCACCAGGCTCCAATGCCGCTCGAGAAACACGTAGGCCACCACCGACTGCAGGATGATCATCGGCACGATCATGATGATCAGCGCGCGGGCGTAGAGGCCCTTGGGCAGCACGCTGGAGAGCCACCGCGCCATGCGCCGCCATGCATCGGCCACCCGCTCCGCGCCGCTGCGCAAGGTGCGAATGCCGAGGTCGAGGCTGGTCATGACACCACCAGCCGGTAGCCCGCGCCGCGCGCGGTCTGCACAAAAACCGGATTGGCCGGATTGCGCTCGATCTTGCGGCGCAGGCGATTGACCAGCACGTCGACCGCGCGTTCGCTGACCGCAGTCCCGTCGCCCGCCAGCGCCATTCGTGAAACCGTCTCGCCGGGATTTTGCGCAAGCAGGCGCAGCATTTCCCGCTCGCGATCGGTCAGACGAATGATCTCCTCGCCCTGGCGCAACTCGCCCCGCCCGATGTGAAAGACAAACTTGCCAAATCGCACCGATTCCGCCGGCGCCGGAGCCGGCGGCTGCGCGCGCTTGAGAATGTTGGAGATGCGCAGCGACAATTCGCGCGGCTCGAACGGCTTGGCGATGTAATCGTCGACGCCGGATTGCAGGCCTTCGATGCGGTGCTCGATCTCATGCTTCGCCGTAAGCATGATGATCGGCACGTTCGAACTCGACGCGAATTGATTTCGCGAGATCGACGCCGCTCTCGCCGGGCATCATCCAGTCGAGGATCAGGAGATCGAAACTCAGGCCTTTGAGCTTGGCGCGCGCGTCGAGCACCGTGTCGGCGGTCGAGACCCGATAGCCTTCGTTGGTCAGGAAGCGCGACAGCAGATCACGGATGCGGCGGTCGTCGTCGACGATCAGCAAATGCGGTGCATCGTCCGCAAGGTCGGCACGCACGGGCATGGCGACCGGCATCAACGTGCCTTGCGGTTGCCGCGCGCGATCTGGCGCAGCACGGCGTCCCGGTTCTCGGTATCGATCACTGCAGCGAGGAAGCGGCGCGCCGCCTCGTGCGCGCCCGGACCAAGCTCGGCGAAGAGCGCGAGCAGCCGCTCGCGTTTGCAGCGCCGCGAGCTTGAGCGCGAGCTGCTCACCCTTGGTCGTGACGTAAAGCAGACGCTGCCGGCGGTCCTGCGCGCCTTCACGCTGCACCACGTAACCCTGGTCGATCAGTTGCTTGAGGACGCGGCCGAGCGACTGCTTGGTGATGCGAAGAATGTCGAGCAGCTCGGCGACCTTCATGCCGGGATTGCGATTGACGAAGTGCAGGACCCGGTGATGCGCACGGCCAAAGCCGAGCTTGATCAGCACCTCGTCCGGATCGCCGACGAAATCGCGATAAGCAAAGAACAGCAGCTCGATGAGATCCCAGAGCGGCTCATTGAGCTGCGAAGCGCTTGAGGACGCTGTCGGATTTTGCTTCGGTCAAAACATTTATGTCAGTCATATTGACATATCTCGGTTGCTTTATTACAAAACAGACGCCTCAAACGAAACGATCGTACCTTTAACCCGGCCAGTGCGCCGGAATTGGGTCCGGATCGGCCCCTTTCTATCGGGTCCTGTCCCGAGAGGCAAAGTGTGGACGTGACGGTGAAAACCGCCTTTAAAACAGGCGCCCGCATGTCCGGGCGCCGAAGGAGATGCGTGATGGCTGCCCAATCCTATGACCGGCTCGACGGGGTCATTTGGTACGACGGCAAGCTGGTGCCGTGGCAGGACGCCAACATGCACGTCCTCGTCCCATGGCCTGCATTACGCGAGCGCGGTGTTCGAGGGCGAGCGCGCCTATGGCGGCAAGATCTTCAAGTCGAACGAGCATGCCGAGCGGCTGAAGAAGTCGGCGCAGATGCTCGACTTCGAAATCCCCTACTCGGTCGATGAGATCGTCAAAGCCAAGCAGCTGGTCGTCGAGAAGAACGGCAAGAAGGACGCCTATGTGCGCCCGATCGCCTGGCGCGGCTCGGAGATGATGGGCGTGTCGGCGCAGGCGAACACGATCCATCTCGCGATCGCGTCTGGGAGTGGCCGAGCTATTTCGATCCGGAGCAGCGGCTCAAAGGCATCCGCCTCGACCTCGCCGATTATCGCCGCCCCGATCCGCAGGACCGCGCCGTGCACGGCGAAGGCCGCCGGCCTCTACATGATCTGCACCGATCTCCAAGCACGCGGCCGAGCGCAAAGGCTATGCCGACGCGATGATGCTCGACTGGCAAGGCCGCGTCGCCGAATGCACCGGCGCCAACATCTTCTTCGTCAAGGACGGCAAGATCCACACGCCGACCGCCGACTGCTTCCTCGACGGCATCACCCGCCAGACCGTGATCGAGCTGGCGAAGAAGCGCGGCTTCGACGTGGTCGAGCGCCGCATCATGCCGGACGAGCTGACGGACTTCTCCGAGTGCTTCATCACCGGCTCGGCGGCAGAGGTGACGCCGGTGTCCGAGATCGGCGGCCGTGGAATTTCAATCCGGGCGGCATCACCAAGCAGCTGATGGATGATTACACGGCGCTGGTGACCGGCAAGGCGACCGCGGACGCTGCCGCCTAATTCCTCTTGAGATTCTGCCAGAGCTTGCCGCCGCCGCCGGAGAACGAGCCGGTCTTCAGGCAACCGTGCAGATCGTAGCTGGCAGGTTGCCTGGCAGCCGCCATCGCAGTGGCGGCCGAACGGGCTGAGGCAAGCCTGGGCGGCTTCCGAGCAGGTCTTCGGGTCGGCGGCGTGCGCGGCGGTGCAGCCAGCACCAGGGCGACCGCGATCAGCACGCACGGATCATGTTTTGCTCTCCGTCGCCTCGACGGCCGCAGCACCGTAACGTATTGCGTGCCGTTGATGCGAAAAAGCTCTCCATGGCTCGTCGCTGACGCGGCCGCGGCTTTGCGAGGCATGCCGCAACAGCAACTCGCCCTTGCCGCCGAACATCACAAAGCCGCAGTGGAAGTAATCGAGCGTCGCGCGGCGTGAGATGAAGCCGATAATGTCGCCATCCTGCAGCTGCGCCTTTTCGGCGCAGCAAGGTCGCGCGCGGAATGCCGGCAAGCTCGTAATTGCGGCGGCCGAGCGCCTCGCGGAGCGGTCATGACCTTCTTGATGGCGACGCTGTTGCCGAGCGCAACCGGCCGGCACACGCCATTCTCGACATTGCGCGGCGCACCAGGCGGCAAAATCGTGATTGCGCTCGCGCCAGTCGACGACGCCGTTGTGATAGCGGATCTTGCGCAGCTCGCCTTCGAACTGCGGCAGGTCAGGCGAGCGGCGGCCGCCAGCACCGCCTCGCGTATAGGTGACGCAGTCGAAGGCATCGTCGCGCGTGACGAACATTTCGGCCTTGCGCGGGCCGCCGATCAGCGTGTCGGCGCGATAACGCTTGCCTCGCAATGCCGCGGAGATGACTTCGATGCGCCGCGCCAGATCGGCCTGGTTCGCGGGTTTCGCTCGATCAGCCGGTCGAACAAGCTCGCCGCCGCTGCTGCGGCCGCCGAGCAAGTCAGGCCGCCGCCCCCATGAGCAGCGAGGACGCCGCGGCGGCTCGGCATCGAATCGAACGCGGCTCATGTCTGAAACCTAGCGCCTCAGTCGCGAACGACCACCAGCCGGTCGATGCCGGATTCCGCGCCCCAGACTTCATTGCCGCGGCCGAGCAATTGCCGCACCGCGGCTTGTCGCTTGTTGCTCGGGAAGCTCTCGAACGTCTCGGTGCACCGGATCGAACTTCACGATGGCGTTGGCGGTGAAATCGGTGAGCCAGACCTTGTCGCGCTCATCGACATAAACCGCGTAGCAGCCGCTGCCGCTGTTCGGCAGCGCCCAGACCTTCCAGCTCTTGGTGTTGCGGGTCGTAGCGGCCGACCTCGCCGGTGGTCCAGAAGCTCGCCCACAGACTGCCCTTGGAATCCGACCAGATGCGGCGCGGATTCACGCCCGGCTTCGGCGGCTGACACCATCGCGCGTCGCCGCTCACCGTGTCGATCTTGGCAATGTGATCGCCGGCGAGCGAGGCGTACCAGACGTCGCCGTTCGGCGTCGTGGTGATGCCGTAAGGGCCCGACGCCCTTCGGCGCCTTCCAGGCCTCGACCTTGCCGGTGGACGGATCGACCCGGCCGTAAACGCCGTTCTGGCCGGTGAACCACAGAATGCCTTTGCGATCGAACGTCGCGGTGTTGAGATTGGCGTTGGCAAATTCCTGCGGCAGCGGAAACATGCCTCACCGACTTCGTCGCCGGATCAACCCGCACGATCGCATTCTGTCCGCCTTCGGTGATCCAGGCCGCGCGATCGGGCCCCGACGATCACGCCGTGCGGCGCGGCGTCCGCGCCCGAGCGGAATATGCTCGGTCTTGCCGGTCTTCGGATCGAGAATGCCGAGCGCGCCCTGGCGCTGCGCCGTGTACCAGATCTTGCCGTCGGGCGCCGGCGCGACGTCATGCGGATGCGCGCCCCGCGGCACATCATAATAGGCAACCTGCGCCGCCAGCGCCGCTCGACCCGCAAGCGCCGCAACCACGACGAACGCGCCAGCGAACCAGATCGGAGCATCCCGCTCACTCCGCCGCGCGTTCGCCCGGCACTGCCAGCGCGCCGCCGCGTCGTCGGTCGCCTTGGCCTCGACCCAGTTCGTTTTCGCCGGCCTGCTCGACCTGCTTCCAGAACGGCGCGCGAGTCTTGAGATAATCCATCAGAAATTCCGCCGCAGCGAACGCCGCCTCGCGATGCGACGACGCGGTAACCACCAGCACAATGTCCTCGCCCGGCGTGATGCGGCCATGACGATGGATGACCGTGACGCCGAGCAGCGGCCAACGTCTCGATGGCCTCTTCGACGTGGCGCGCGATCTCCTGCTCGGCCATGCCGGGATAATGCTCGAGCGTGAGCGCGGCGATCGGCTTGCTGTCCCTCGTCGCCGCGGCAAATGCCGGTGAAGGTCACGACCGCGCCGACATCAGTGCGGCCGCGCGTGAGCTTTGCGGCCTCGGCGGACGGCGTCGAACGGCTCGCGCTGGATGCGAACTGTCACAGCTCATTGATGCACTTTAGCCCGCGCGGCCGGGCTCAAGCCATCGGCGCATCATGAACGGGCTGTCAGCCACCGGTCATCGGCGGGAAAAACGCGATTTCACGGGCGCCTTCTGAGCGTCGGTTTGGTGGCGCACATGGGTGTTGTCGATGGCGGCGCGGATCACCTTCGGATTCTCGAAAGCATGGGCGTACTCCTCGCCGCGACTCGACAGCCAGCCGATCAGCTGCTCGACCGTGGCGATCGCCGATCGGCAGATCGAGGTCCTCCTCGGCCTTGCCGATGCGCTCGCGCACCCAGGCGAAGTAGCGCAGTCTTCATCGCGTCTAGTCTTCTTCGATCAGATAGTGAGGCCGGCGCGCAGATAGTCCCAGCCGGTGTAGAGCGTGAGCAGCGCGGACAGCCACAGCAGGATCAGGCCGATCAGCGTCACATACGGAATGATCAAATCGCCGGCGTCGCCCGCCAGCAGGAAGCCGACCGCCAGCAGCTGCATGAAGGTCTTCCATTTCGCGAGCTGCGTCACCGGCACGCTGACGCGCAGCTCGGCGAGGAATTCGCGCAGGCCCGACACCAGGATTTCGCGGCACAGGATGATGACCGCCGCCCAGCAGCGACCAGCCTGCGAATGGTGCCGTCGGCGGCCAGCATCAGCAGGCACGAGGAAACCAGCAGCTTGTCGGCGATCGGATCGAGCATGCGGCCGAGCGCGGACTGCTGCTGCCAGATGCGGGCGATGTAGCCGTCGAGAATGTCGGTGACGGCGGCGGCGATGAAGATGGCGAGCGCGACCCAGCGCAGCCACAGGCCGCCGCCGAGAGTGCCTGCCAATACAGGCAGCCGACCACCACCGGCACCGCGACGATGCGGGCGTAGGTCAGCATATTCGGGAGCGCGTAGCGGACGCGCCGGCAACCGGGCTCGCTGGCGGCGTTCATGGCTCGAAACAATACCGCGCAGGCCGCGGCGTCAACCGCCGCGACGAGGCGATCCTGCTACTGCAATCCGCGCAGGATATCGATCGGCAGCCTGGCCTTGCCCGCCGCTCCATCACGAATGTCTGATCGAGCGAATACCACTCGCCCTTGACGTCGGCGGCGGGCGCCTTCTCGCTCGTGCGCCGTGATTCCGGTAGTCGCCGATCAGCGCGCGGGTAACGCCGAATTGGACGTCTGTCTCGAGCTTGTCGTCGTCATTCGAGTAGATCTGTGAGACCAGCGTCTTGAAGCCTTCCTTGAAGATCAGGAAGTGCAGATGCGCCGGGCGGAAATTGTGCCGCTTGCCCGCGCGGAGAGGTCGCCGACCGGTCCGTCGATCGGGATCGGGTAACCGGCCGGCTTGATGCTGCGGAAGCCGAAATGGCCGTCCTGGTCGGTCGTGAACTTGCCGCGCAGGTTCATCGGCGCCTGTTTGGGGTCCTGCTGCTCGTAGAAGCCTTCCGTCGAGGAGTGCCAGACGTCGATCTCAGCATCGGCGATCGGCTTGCCGCTCGGATCCTTGATCCAGCAATTGACGAAGATCTCCGGACCTGGCGTCGGCGAGCGCACGATGCGTGCCGCCGTTTTCCGTGGGCGGCGAGTTCATGCGCCAGAACGGGCCGAGCAGATTGGCGGTGGTCTCGGTCTGGCCGTTATTGCCATTGTTGAGCAGGCACACCAGCGCCGAGAAGCCGAGCGAACCGGACATCAGCACGACCTCGTTGTGCGTCTCGTTGGTCATCTGTCCGATGCGTGGCGATGAATCTGTGTCGCCGCCTGGAATTCTTCCTCGGTGAGGCGCACTTCGCGAATGAAGGCGTGGGGTGCTTGACCAGCGCGGCGACGATCTCGCGCATGCGCGGATCGTCGATGTTCTTGTAGGCGTCGAGCACCGTCGGGCGTGACGTCTTCTTGCTTCTGGATGATCATGGTCGCCTCGCTATCCCGCCATTGTATCCGACTTGCTGCGGGATCTATGGTCGTGGAAGAACTCATATATCTTTCGCGCCGTCTCCGCATTAATTCCAGGCACTTTCGCCAGATCAGGCAGCGAGGCGCGCTCGATCGCTTTCAGCGTGCCGAAATGCTGGAGCAGCGCGCGCTTGCGGGTGGGCCCGATCCCCGGAATTTCCTGCAGGCCGGCTTCGCGGATGTCCTTCTTGCGGCGCGCGCGATGCGAGCCGATGGCGAAGCGGTGGGCTTCGTCGCGCAGCCGCTCGACGAAATAGAGCACCGGATCGCGCGGCGGCAGCCGGAACGGGCTCTTTCCCGCCATGTGAAAAGTCTCGCGGCCGGCGTCGCGATCCGGTCCCTTGGCGATGGAGATCAGCGGCACATCATTGATGCCGAGTGCCGACAGCGTTTCCTGCGCGATGCGCAACTGCCCCTGCCCGCCGTCGATCAGCACGAGATCGGGCCAAGGTTGAGTCCTCGTCGTGCGGAAGGTCGCCGGTCGCAACCGCGGCCATCGCGTCGTCGGCGCTGATGCGCGGGCTTTCGCTGATGCAGCCGCTTGAAGCGCCGGGTCAGCACTTCGCGCATCATTCCGTAGTCGTCCCCCGGCGTCAGGTCCTGCGATCGGATGTTGAACTTGCGGTACTGATTCTTGCGGAAGCCTTCCGCGCCCGCGACGATCATCGCGCCGATCGCATTGGTGCCGGAGATATGGCTGTTGTCGTAGACCTCGATGCGGCGCGGCGGCCGCGGCAGGGAAAATGTCTCGGCCACCGCCTTGAGCAATCTCTGCTGCGAAGACGTTTCGGCGAGCCGCCGCCCCAGCGCTTCCTTGCGCGTTGGCCAGCGCTGCACCACGAGGTCCTTGCGCTCGCCGCGGCTGCGGCACGCTGACCTCGATCTTGCGGCCGGACTTGCTGGTCAGCGCATCCGACAGCAATTGCCGCTCCTCGAAATCGTGCGAGACGAACACACAGCGCGGCGGCGGCTTGTCGTCGTAGAACTGCGCGAGAAATGCCGGAGCACTTCGCCGGGACCGAGCGCGCGGTCGGCCTTCGGGAAATAGGCGCGGTTGCCCCAGTTCTGGCCGGTGCGGAAAAAGAACACCTCGACGCAGGTGTAGCCGCCGTCCTGATGCACGCGCGAACACGTCGGCTTCCTCGACGCTGCGCGGATTGATGCCCTGAGTGCGACTGCACGGCCGAGAGCGCCGCGAGACGGTCGCGATAGATCGCGGCGCGCTCGAAATCCTGCGCGCCTCGGCCGCCTTCTCCATGTCGGCGGCGAGTTCCTGCTTCACCGCCTGGCTGCGGCCGGAGAGGAACGCGTTCGCCTCGCGCACCAGCTCCCGATAAGCGGCGAAATCGATCTCGTTGGTGCACGGCGCCGAGCAGCGCTTGATCTGATGCAGCAGGCACGGCCGCGTGCGCGCCTCGAAGAACGAGTCCGAACATGAGCGCAGCAGGAACGCGCGCTGCAGCGCATTGATGGTGCGGTTGACCGCCCACGCCGATGGCGAACGGCCCGTAATAATTCGACTTCCGCGTACGCGCGCCGCGATGCTTGAGGATCTGCGGCGCCCAGTGGTCGGACGGTGATCATGATGTAGGGGAACGACTTGTCGTCCCGCAGCAGCACGTTGAAGCGCGGCCGCAGCCGCTTGATCAGATTGGCCTCGAGCAGCAGCGCTTCGGTCTCGGTCGAGGTGGTGACGAACTCCATCGACGCGGTCGCCGCGATCATCCGCGTGATGCGCGAGTCGTGCGCGCCCTGGCGGGCATAGGACGTCGACGCGTTTGCGGATGCTTCTTGGCCTTGCCGACGTAGAGCACGTCGCCTTTGCCATCGATCATGCGATAGACGCCGGGGCCCTTCGGCGCGTGCTTGGCCGAGCGCACGATCGCCGACCGGCCCGCAGCCAGCGTGCCGGTCTTGGTGAGGTCCGGTTCTTCTTCGATCTCGGGGAGCGTCGGCTCGTCTTCGCGTTCGTCGAGCTCGCTTTGCGGATCGATGTCCTTCTTTCCGTTCATCGCGTCGCGTTTAGCGCAGCGCAAAGGCGCGGGCGCAAGTCATGGTAAATGTGTGGTGAGCACGCATGGTAAATATAGTGCGCGAGCGTCCCGCACTAAGAGTTCTTTAGTGATAACGATCAGTGCCGGCATCCGATAGTTACCGATTCATGTCCGTTTAACTTAAAAGGCCCGATAAATCCCTCCGAGCCGCAGCGCCTTTTCGCGATCGAGAACCGGCGTTGCGCAACACGAACTCTGTAGACGTGCGTGGAGGGACTGATGAGAAGAACAATTCATGCTGCCGGCCTGGCCTTGGCCATCAGCGCAGGTACGGCCTTCGCGGCCGACATGCAGCGGCCTGGCTACTACGCTCCTGCCCCGGCTGCCGTTGCGCCCGTGGCCTATAACTGGGTCGGGCCCTATGTCGGCGTCAATCTCGGCTATCAGTGGGGTGAGGTTTCCGGCTCGCCGACCGACCCCTCCGGCATGCTCGGCGGCGTGCAGGGTGGTTATAACTGGCAGAGCGGCCAGTTCGTGTTCGGCGGCGAGGCCGACATCCAGATCACCGGCGCCGACGACACAGCGGCTCCGTTCAAATTCTCCAATCCGTGGTGGGGCTCGTTGCGCGGCCGCGGCGGCGTGGCGTGGAACAGCTTCCTGTTCTATGCGACCGCCGGTCTCGCCTTCGGCGAGGTTGAAGGCCAGGTGGGCGGCCTGACCGAAACCAAAACCCAGCTCGGCTGGACCGCCGGTCTCGGCACCGAAGTCGCGCTCAATCCGCGCTGGAGCGCCAAGGTCGAATATCTCTACATCGATCTCGGCGATCGCAACTTCACGGTCACCGGCACCAGCAATGGCTTCTCGACCAACCTGCTTCGCCTTGGCGTGAACTACCGCTTCTGATCGCGGCCTGATGCTTTTCGAGAAAACCCCGGCCTTCGCGCCGGGGTTTTTGTTTGTCGTGTGCTGTGTCTTGCGCGTCACGCGGCCCGGCGCCGGAAAGCAAGGATTTGTTGAGCATAACGCGATCGGGAACTTCGTTGCGTCATAGACACAACCGGCCCGCCACATCATCGCCGCATCGTGGGCCGAGGAACGAGTGTCGTTAGCGCGGGTTGTGTTGGCGATCACGGGCACCCGCCCGTCGTTTCGAGTTAAGGGGAGAGGTTCTATGAAATCGCTGCTCACCGCGGGCGTAAGCACGCTCGCTCTCATCGCTGGCCTTGCAAGTGTGCAAGCCGCGGACATTCAGCAACGCCCAGTCGTCAAGGCCGCGCCGATCATGGCGCCGGTCTTCACCTGGACCGGTCCCTACGTCGGCATCAGCGGCGGATACGGCTGGGGCGACTGTAGTCGTTTCGATGTCGATGGCGCGCTGCTTGGCGTCACTGCCGGCTACAACTGGCAAATGAACCAGGTCGTGTTCGGCGTCGAAGGCGACATCAGCTGGAGCGACATTGGCGGCAGCGGCCCCTGCGGCGCTGGCACCACTTGCTCGGTCAACAACAATTGGCTTGGCACGGCACGCGGCCGGCTCGGTTGGGCTGCGGGCCAGTTCATGCCCTACGTGACCGGCGGTCTGGCATTCGGCGACATCGACGCGCGTCGTACCGGCTTTGGTGGCACCAGCTCTACGGAGGTCGGCTACGTTCTCGGCGCCGGCGTCGAAGCCGCGCTGTGGGGACCTGTCTCCGCGAAGATCGAGTATCTGTTCGTCGACCTCGGCCGCGGCGGCAACGTCCCCGGCCCCGGCGCTCAGGCCAACGACTTCCAGACCAGCATCGTCCGCGCGGGTTTGAACTACCGGTTCTAATTCGCCTCACGCAAAATGCGGAAAGCCCCGGAGCGATCCGGGGCTTTTCCTTTTGCATGTCACGCAGCAATTTCAAAAAAGCGTAGGGTCACGCGCGCCGAAGCAGTGTGCACCCGCGGCCTTCATTCCCACCAATAGTCCGGAGCCCGTCGGCCCCGCACGTC
This sequence comes from uncultured Alphaproteobacteria bacterium, assembly GCA_963847325.1. Lineage (GTDB taxonomy): Bacteria > Pseudomonadota > Alphaproteobacteria > Rhizobiales > Xanthobacteraceae > Pseudolabrys. The sequence goes on along the minus strand of CAWJZD010000007.1, from coordinate 265,594 downwards.
ACTCAGCCGCTCACGACCAGATTGACGGCTTTGGGGCCTTTGCCCTTCTTGTCCGGCTCGACGTCGAAGCTGATCTTCTGCCCTTCGTTGAGCGACTTCAGTCCGGCTTGCTCGACCGCCGTGATGTGCACGAACACATCGCGACCGCCATCGTCCGGTTTCACGAAGCCATATCCGCGCTCCGTGTTGAAAAATTTCACGACACCCGTTTGGGCCATGTGGCCACTCCCTTCCCCTCACAACCGCAATGCCCACGCAAGGCGGCGGTAGACGTTCACGGTCGGAAGAGAGTCTCGGCCGATTTTTGTTTTGGCCCAGAGTCACTTTCCGCCGGTGCCCCCACTCGGGGCGGAACGCCTGCCAAGTCGAAACGCTAAACCAAGGCGCATCGGGTGGAAAGCCGCTAGCGCGCCGGGACCTGCTCGCCCGCCAGCCAATCCAGATGAAAGGAGCCTTTGCCGTCACGGCCCAGCACCTGGGCTATAGCCGGCAAGATAGTCGCCAGCTCGCTTTCGAGCGTCCAAGGCGGGTTGGCGATGATCAGACCGCAGCCGTTCAGCCTGGACGGGTCGGACAGCGGGGAGACAACCAGTTCGGCGCGCAGCAATTTCGGAATGGCGAGGTTGCGCAGCCGTTTCGCGAGGGCATCGGGCTCGGGCCGGCCCTTGATCGGATACCAGAGCGCATAGATGCCGGAGCCCCATTTGCGGTGCGCTTCGGCAAGGCCGTTGGTGAGCCGGTTATAGTCACCGTCCTGCTCATAGGCCGGGTCGATCAGGACAAGGCCGCGCCGCTCGACCGGCGGCACATAAGCGGTAAGTGCCGTCCAACCGTCTATTTCAAGGGCTTTTGCGCGGTCGTCGCCGCGCAGGCTGCGCCGCAGCGCAATAGCAGCCCGGGGCTCGAGCTCGCAGGCAATCAGGCGGTCCTGGCGCCGCAGTAACGACTGCGCCAGCAGCGGAGAGCCCGGATAGGTGTGCAAGCGGCCGGACGGATTGTGGGACCATACGACCTCGATAAAGGGGGCGAGCAGCGCCTCGGCGTCACGCGGCAGCGTCGCCGCGACCAGTCGGCCGATGCCGTCCTCCCATTCGCCGCCGCGCCGCGCTTCGTCACCGGTGAGATCGTAACGGCCCGCGCCGGCATGCGTGTCGATCACGCGGAAGGCCGCCGGCTTCTCGTGCAGATACAAAAGAATGCGCGTCAACACCGCGTGCTTGAATACGTCGGCAAAACTGCCGGCATGAAAGGCGTGATGATAGTTCAAGCGACGCGATCCGTTTGATCTCGGCGTTATTACGCCAGATCGCGCAATCAATCACGCTCGACGCCGCGCTGACCGAAATAATCGCGGGCCCTCATCCGCACCCCGGTTGGATCCGGCCGGCGGCCCTTGAGAAACGGCGAAGGATCCGGCTGCTCTTTTGCCTGCCGGTGCGCTCGCGCGATCAACAAGAGGTTCAACAACGATGCAAGCGCAGCCAGCAGGCCTGCGAGTTGGACCTGTGGCGGCAGCGCATTCGCATAACCGGTCAGCGACGCTGCGATGTAAGCAAGACCGAGCCACCAAAGGCCAAAGCGCCCATAATCTGCGAAGCGTGTCACGAACCCCCTCCGCGAACCTGCCGCGCGCTGGCGCGAGCAAGAATGCGTCTTACAGGAATCCTGCGGCAACAAAAGCAGCCGCCGGGGGTGTTCCCCGGCGGCTTATGACCATCGTTAGTGCGGGTTTAACCTGAACGGATACGCTGCTGGAGCGATGCTGCCCTAACGCACGTCGGCAGCATGACTCAGGCGCATGGCTGGCATCACCACATTGTCGCGTTGACAGGCGCGCCGCACGACTTCCGGACATTCGCGGAATTGAAAATCCTTGGTCATGCAGACACGTACGCCAGTGAGACGCTTGTCATCGCAAGTCACTGCCAGAGAATTTTTTGCCAAGCCGGGATTGGCCGCGACGAAAGCCTTGGCGACGTCCTCGGGCGCCACCGTCCGCACCGCGTTTGATTCATGATAGGCGGCGGGCACGGTGATCTTGCTGCGCGCCTTGCGGATCGCCTCGAAATAACCGGCCGCATCGAGGCCGCTGCAGGTGCCGTGACGATCCCACTCGTGATAGACGAGCCGCGGCGACGGCATCAGGTCGAGCATCTGGTCGACCTGGGTGCGGGCAACACGCGGCGCCGGCTGCTGGCAATTGGACGGAAAGCCGCGTTCATATTGCGGCCACAGCCCATGCACGACGAAAGCATAAGGCCGGCCGGAGCACTGCTGGTCCGCGCGGCGGTTGGCGTTACGCTCGCGCGAGGCCTCGCAGAACGACGGCGACCACGATAGCGCCAGCACGTAGAAATCGAACTGGCCGGGCTTGGCGGCGGGAGCCACCGGATCGCCATAGCGATTGGTGGCGGGCGAAGAGCCGGAGCGGCCGGCGTCCTGGCTGTGCGCGGCTGGCGATGCCAGGGCCGCGGCGCCAATGACGGCAAGACCGATCAGGGCATGACGGAGGGCTTGGAAGGCGGGAAAATGCACGATCTGACGCAACATGGACGACCCCTTAGGCGAAACCAGTTGGACACACGATCTTCAGTGCCCGAACGATACCTAACCGGACGAACATTTCAAGAACAAAATGGAAACAAATAGCGCTTACGGCCGGGCCATTTTGCAGGCCGGGTTATAGGCCCAGTTGCGGTCGAGCCCGACCACGCACCATTCGACGCCCCAGGTGGCGCCGACGAAGCCGGTGTCCTCGCCGATCAGGTAATTGACCCGGTGCTTCCTGCCGTCGCTGACGATCGCGGTGACGGTGCAAAAGCGGCGCGGAATCGTGTCGTTGGCCCAGGGGTGGAAGGCGACCTGGCGCACGTTCTCGAAGCCCTGGATGGTCAGGCCGGAATTCCAGAACCGGCCTTCCTTGGTGGCAAAGCGGGAGGCGATCACGCCGAGCCCGTAATCGCAGGCCGGCACCACCGCGTCGTAACGCGGGCCGATCATGTAGATGTGCTGCTCGAGCCAGTTCGCCGCCTGCGCGGGCAGCGCCGCCAGCATGATCAGGCCTGCCAGGATCGCCGCTACGCCACGCCTCATGGTCGCCTCTTGGTCGCCTCCGCACGCTAAACTTATCACAGGCTGAGCGGCGGCGTCTTGAGTTCATCACAGCTTTGGGCGAGCGTGCGGCAAAGAGGTCACTGATGCGCCGCGCCGTCCCCTTGCTCGTCCTGTTGCTGCTGTCGGGTTGCGGCACCGGCCCCGGACTGACCGGCAACGACACCGGCGGCATCATCCCCTACGCCAATTACGATCGGGCGGCCGCGACCGAAATGGCGGCGGCACACTGCGCGCGCTTCAACAAGGTCACCAAGGCGACCGCGGTCGATCCGCAATATGGCGGCTATTACAGCTTCGCCTGCATCTGGCCGCACAAGGCGACGCGGTCCTATGCGACCACGCGGTCGGTGCCGGTCGAGCTGAAGTAGAGGCCTCGCGACCGTCTTTAAGCCTTGCGTCCGGCCTGGTTCGCGTAGTCGCGGCCGGCATCGATGGCCGGCACCAGCGTGGCATCGCGAATATTGAGAAAGCCAAATTTAAATCTGAGGACAACTGACGGTTGGCATGATCCCGCCCCAGGTAATTTTGGCTCGAAATTGTTCAAGTATTTTCGTGCTTTACCAAAAGCAGATCTGACCCTTTGCCGCCTTGTTGAGCCATGCAATCCTGTCTGTGAACTTTGTGACAATCGGGGATGTGGGAATGTCACTGGCACTGCGCCGGGGGGCGGCAGCACTCCTATTCGCGTCTGCAAACGGCATGGCGGCTGCGCAGACGGTGGACGTCACCATCACCGACGCGAAGATCGCGGGCGGCAAGCTGGTCGTCACCGGCACGACGAGGACCGCCAGAATGGCGCTCACGCTCAATGATCAATTCGACACCACGTCGAATGGCAGCAAGGCGTTCTCGTACTCGCTGGTTTATCTCCCGCCAGATTGCATTGTGAATGTCGGCAAGACTGGCGCCGCGGCAACGACGCCGGGAGTGGTCGCGAACTGCGCGGCGCGCGGCTTGAACGCACAAGGAGCGTGGAATCGCAACACAGCTTATGTCGCAAACGACGTTGTTACCCAGCTGGGCTCGGTATGGCGCGCGCTGGAGGACAACAAGAACAAGTCGCCGAGTGTGCAAGCCAATGCGGCGTTGTGGGAAAAATTCGTCTCCAAGGGTGACGCCGGCACAGCGGGTCCGAAGGGCGATCAAGGCGATCAGGGCGCGGCCGGCGCAACCGGCTCGCAGGGCACACGAGGCGAACAGGGCCTGCAGGGAGCCAAAGGCGACAAGGGCGACAAGGGCGATCAAGGCAATGCCGGCACCACCGGGCCGATCGGCATGACCTGGTCCGGCACATGGGACAGCGAAACCGGTTACGTCGTCAACAACGTGGTGCAACTCGGCGGCAAGTCTTTCATCGCGGTTGCCAATTCGACCGGCGAGAGCCCGCTCACGACATCGGGCTTCTGGAACATCGTCGTCTCCGGCCTGCGGCCACGCGGTGCGTACGCCGGCGGCACGACCTACGCGTTCGGCGACGTCGTCACGCTTGGCGGCTCGTCTTACATGTCGCTGCAAGGGTCGAACACCGGCAACGATCCGGCATCGTCAGCGGCGTTCTGGTCGATGGCCGCGAGCAAGGGCGACACTGGCGCGAAAGGCGACAGAGGCGATCAGGGCAATGCCGGTGCGAAGGGTGATACCGGCAATGCCGGTGCGAAGGGCGATACCGGCAATGCCGGTGCGAAGGGCGATACCGGCAATGCCGGTGCGAAGGGCGATACCGGCAATGCCGGTGCGAAGGGCGATACCGGCAATGCCGGCATACAAGGCGCAAAGGGCGACAAAGGAGATAAAGGCGACCCGGGCAACGCCGGTGCACAAGGCGCGACGGGAGCGACGGGAATCGTCAGTGTGACGTCACTCGATGGCCGAGCCATGGGCGGCTTCATCGCCAACGCGTTTGTTTTCGTGGGTCCCGTTGCGACTATTTCTGTCGCCTCCGGACAAAAAGTCACGTTTCACGCCAGCGCTTGGCTGATTGGAGGGAGCGGCCAGTTCTACTATGGGCTTTGCAAAAGGATGGCCGATTTCAGCGCGGTTCCTATTAGTACTTGGTACAAGGGGGAGATCGATGGGTCTGCTCAAGTCTCCGCAACAGGCACAATCAGTGGCCTTGCCGCGGACTCCTACGACGTAGGCTTTTGCGGACGCACCATATCGGCCTTTATTTCTACGTCTATGTACGATCCCACCGCCGACGGCTGGGTGATGGTCCACTACTGACGTCGCCGCCGCCGGTTGTTTTCAAGCCGCCGGTGCGTCCTCCGCGAGGAAGCCGACCAACTCCTCGGCGAAACGGCTCCAGGCCGCCTCATGCGACAGCACGATGTGGTTGCCGCTTTCCAGCGCGACAAAGCGTGCATTGGGAATGCCGCGCGCCAGTTTCAGCCCGAGCTTGAACGGGATCACCAGGTCGCCGCGGCTGTGCAGCACCAGCGCCGGCACGCCGATCTGCGGCAGCAAATCTTCGACGTCGATCATGCCGAACGTCTCGAGCAGGCGGACGGCGTTCTCGGGCGAGGTCGACATGCGCTGCAGGTCGTTCCACCATTTGGCTTCCTCGTCGGTCGCGCCAGGCACGAACAGCGAGGTGAAGACCTGGCGGAAGGCTGGCTGTTCACTCCCCCAGCCGACCCGCATCATCGAGAGCAGCGCCTCCAGTTGCGCCGTCAGCCTGGGATAGCCGCGCACGCGCCAGCCTCGCGCAAATCCGCCGAACAGGGCGATACGCGACACTCGCTCGGGATGCTTTATCGCGTAAGCGATCGACACCGCGGCGCCCTGCGAGATTCCGAACAGCGCGAACCGCTCAAGGCCAAGTGTGTCGACCACCGTCTCGAGGTCGCGCACGAACGCATCGAACGAGATGTCGTCTACCTTCCAGTCGGACAGGCCGGTGCCGCGCTCGTCATAACGGATCAGCCGGAACCGCTCGGACAGCGTGCCCATCAACGGCGACCACACCGGGCTCTGCCAGTCGAACTCGATGTGATTGAACCAGTTGGCGACCTTCACCACCGGCAGGCCGCTGCCGCTGGTGGCGACGGCGAGATTGACGCCGTCGGTCGCGCGGCAGAACGTCACTTCCTGGGAGGGCACGGAGAACGGCGCTGGCTGCGGCTCCGTGACGCCGTCCTTGCGCACCTCGCCGACAAATCGCAGGCCGCGCCGCGGGATCGTCTTGATGAATTGCTGCTGCTCGCCGCTGTCGCCGAGCGCGCGCCGCGCCGCATTGATGCGGGTGGTCAGCGTCGATTCCGAGACGACGCGGCCATCCCATACCTTGGCGATGAGCTCTTCTTTGCTCACCACGCGATCGTGATTGCGGACGAGATGAAGAATGAGATCGAACACCTGCGGCTCGACATGCACGGCATTGCCGGCGCGCGATAGCTCGCGCCGGTTGGCATCGATCTCAAAGTCGCTGAACAGGAAGCGCATTGCCGGACTCCGCCCCCCGGCCCGTCCGCACGCCGGTAAATGCAGGGCTTCTAAAGCAAAAATCAAGGCGTCCTGAAAGACCCGAAGCGGTGGTTGCTCCATATGACGAGCGCTCCGCACCACTTCCTGAGCACCCATAGCGCGTCGAAGACGCGCGTTGACGCGCTTAGGCCCCGCCGGTCCGGAAATCCGGGCCGGCGGCTGCTCGAAATCGACCACCCGCGGCGCAGACAAGGAAAGGAATTATGAACCGTCTTTCGCTTCTCGTTCTGTCATTTCTGGCGCCGGCGCTGGCCGGTGCGAGGGCAGAAGTCCCCGAAACCATCGCCGCTCCCGGCCAAATCCTGGTCGCCACCGTTCATGCGACCGGCGCCCAGGTCTATGAGTGCCAGTTCGACATGGCCGGCAATCTGATCTGGCACTTCCGCGAGCCGATCGCGACTTTGGTTGCCGATGGCAAGACGGTCGGCCGTCACTTTGCCGGCCCGGTCTGGGAAATGGACGACGGCAGTGCCGTCAGCGCCAAGGTGAGCGGCCGCGCGCCGGGCGCCAGCGCGAACGACATTCCGCTGTTGCGGCTCGCCGCGACGCGACTGGCCGGCGGCAAGATTGCCGGCGTGACGACCATCCAGCGGATCAACACCAAAGGTGGCGTCGCCGAAGGCGCCTGCGATTCGCACGGCAAGCTTCTCAGCGTCCCGTACTCGGCCGACTACGCCTTCTTCACCAGGAACAAGGGCTACTGATCCACGCCTTGATCGGGGCGCCGGGAAGACGCCCCGACAAGCAAAGTCCAACACGAGAGGCGACCGCCCACCGGGCGCGGCACCTCGCATATCGATCGATGGAGAAAACAATGCAGTCTCAACGCGCGGCTTATCGTGCCGTCTTCACTCTCGCCGCTGTCGCGGTCCTGTCGCTGTCACCACAGCTTGGGAGCGCGCTCGCACTCGAGGGACCCGGACGGGCCCTGGCGCCTTCGCCAACTCTCCTCCAGGCGAAGAATGATCCGATTATTTCCGGAGAGTTTGTTCAAAGGGCATTTATACCTCCCTACTCCGGAACGGTGCGTGTGCAATGGGAAGTCAGGTCGGGCGACGGAACGCTGGTGAGTGGCGGGGCCGTGGTCGACCACCTCTCCCGCTGTCAAAAAGACACCATGAGCACGACCTTCACCTCCAAGGGGTGCAATATCCGGGTCGCCGCAGGGATGCCTCTCTATATTTTCGCGTCGCCCGATAGCGTCAGCAATACGGCTTCGCTTCGCAACGTCCGCGTCTTTTACCGGGTGGTGGATTCCGACGGAAAAATGATCGTCTACGACGGCCTGCCTGTCCTGGAGGCGGCATCGTCTCATGACCGGCCGCGATGAAGCTGCAAACCGTTCGAAATGCTTCTGAGCGTCCTCTGCACGGCGCGCCGTAACCCGCGCGACGCCGTCATCACCACTGATGGAGAATTCGATGCATTCTAAACGTACGGCCCGTCATCATGTCATCTTCGCCGTCTCGGCCCTCGCCGCTGTAACGGCCTTGGTGCTGTCAGCAAGCACCGGACACGCGGCCACCACCAACGGACGGTGCACGCCTTCCAAGGTGAGGTTCAGCAACACCAATGAATCGTCCAGCAACACGACGTCCACTCCGGCCTATGTCAGCGGCGCGACCACGACTTTTGTCCAGGGCGGCACGTCGCCGGGCTGCGTCATTTTGAATTTTTCGGCGCAGACCGCGACAGGGGCAAACACGTCAATGGTCCTGCGGCCGCTTTTAGACGGGGCCTTCTCCGCGCTGCCAGGGGAGGTGCAGGCCGACTACAGCTCCGGTGTCTACACCTCCAAGAGCGTGAATTTCATTTTTCCGAATGTGGCGCCGGGCAGCCACCGTATCCGGATCCAATTCTGGTCCACCAACCCCGGAAATGCGGTGTCGATCAAAGACATCAACATGATCATTCATCACGCGCCGTAAACGCCGCGCCGGTGCACCACGACAAACAGAGGAGTTACAACATGCGTCGATTTGTTATCGAACGGGCTATTCCCAAAGTCGGCACGCTTGAGCGCGAGCAGCTCAGGGAGGCCGCCAAGACCTCGAACAAGGCACTCGCCGCGCTCAGCCCGGACATCCAGTGGGTGCAGTCGTTCGTCGCGGAAGACAAGACGTTCTGCATCTATCTCGCCAAAGACGAGAGCGTCATTCGCCGTCACGCCGAACTCAGCGGCTTCCCGGCGACGACGATCACCGAAGTGAAGAAAGCGTTCGACCCGACGACCGCGCAGGGCGTGCCGTGAGCGTCCAGCTTCTCGAAGCGTCCGCCGCGCGGTACCTCTTCGAAGCGTCAGCCTCGCGACCCGCCGATCGGATGCATGACGCTTCGTGCCGGCAAGCCGTCGGCATCGCGGTGCTGTGGCTGGTGTTCTACGTGGCGGCGCTGTTTTTCTGAGCACCGCTCACGCTTGAGCGCTGCGCCAGTCTCCCAGCACCGCCTGCACCAATGTGAGCGCCGCGACCGCGGCGGTGTCGGCCCGAAGGATGCGCGGGCCGAGCGCAAGCCGGATCGTGTTGGGACGCGCGAGCAGCAGCTCGCGCTCTTCCGGCGCGAAGCCGCCTTCCGGTCCGATCAGCACGGCAAGCGGCTGCGTGGATTGAGCGTCGGCTGGAAGGAGCGCGCTCGGCGGGGTGCGGAGTTTTTCCAGCGCGGCGACAGGGCCCGACACATCGGCCTCTTCGTCGCAGAAGATCAGGGTGCGCGGCGGCTCCAGCCGGCTGATCGCCGCAGGCAAGTCTGCCGCTTCGCCGATGTCCGGGATCGTCAGCACGCCGCACTGTTGCGCGGCCTCGATCGCATTGGCGCGCATGCGCTCGAGATTGACGCGCTGCGCCTGGGTGTAGCGGGTCAGCACCGGCTGGAGTTTCGAGGCGCCGAGCTCGACCGCCTTCTGCACCATGTAGTCGAGCCGCGCATGCTTGATCGGCGCGAACAGGTAATGCAGGTCGCCGGGCGTGGGCTGCGGCCGCGCCTGCTCTCCGAGCACGGCTTCGAGGCTGCGCTTTCCCGCCGCGTCCAGCGTCGCTGCCCATTCGCCGTCGCTGCCGTTGAATAGCAGGACAGGGTCGCCGCTTTTGAGCCGCAGCACGTTGCGCAGGTAATTGGCGGCTTCGCGGTCGAGCGCGACTCGCCCGCCCGCCGCAAGCGGGGCGTCGACGAACAGCCGGGTTGCGCGGAAGTCGTAACGGGCCATGGAGGCCGGGATACTGCCCGCGGTTCCGCGGAAAGGCCATGTCGAAAGCCATGCGGCAGGCCGCGTTTACCGAACCCGGCAAATGCCGCCTTCCCGACGCAATCGCGCAGTTGTATGAAACCGGGGCGACCGGGAATCCAGAAATCGAATGTTGCGAAACCGCACGACAATTGCGCTTTGCCTGCTGGCCATGAGCGTGGCCGCGCCGGCCTATGCGCAGTTCCAGCCGGCACCGGGCGGCTTGTCCCAATCGGCAGCGCCGCAGCGCGAATTTGCGCGGCCGACCCCGTCGCCTTGGGATCAGGCGCCGGGATCTTCGCCGTGGGATCAGGCGCCCGGCCCACGCCCGCAGGCCGCGCCAGGCTCCGATGAGCGCCCCCGCGGGTCCCTCGCCGTTCGACCGGCCCGCGCAGGCGCAGATGCCGCCCTGCATGAACGAGTTCGCGCCCCTGCGCGACGATACCGAGAAAAAGGCCAAGGCGGTGCAGGCCGCGTCGAAACGCAAGCCCTCACCGCAAGAAGCTTGCAAGCTGTTCACGTCCTTGGTCGCTGCGCAGGACAAGATGAGCAAGTTCGTTATCGCCAAGGGTGTTTCGTGCGGCATCCCGAAAGAGCTCGGCGAGCAAATCAAGCTGGCTATTACCCAGACCGATCAGGTGCGCGTGCGCGTTTGCGAAGCTGCGGCGCGCGGTCCCGCCCCGAGCGGCCCGAGCCTGTCCGAAGCGCTCGGCACGTCGCGGCTCACCGATCCGAGCAACATCAAGCGCGGCGGCGGAACCTTCGACACGCTGACAGGAACGTCGCTCGGCGTAAGCAGATGAGCGAGACTGCCGGACGCGTCGCTGACTCGACCGGAAACTGGGTAGATAGCTTCGCTCCGCAAATCTCCCGGCCCTATCTGAGGCTGGCGCGGCTCGACCGGCCGATCGGATCCTGGCTCTTGCTGATGCCGTGCTGGTGGTCGCTGGGTCTTGCCGGCATGGCGGCCGGCGTTGCGCCGAGCATCCGGAACATTGTTCTTTTCTTCATCGGCGCATTCGCGATGCGCGGCGCCGGTTGCACCTGGAACGATCTGGTCGATCGCGAGCTCGACGCCAAGGTGGAACGCACGCGCTCGCGCCCGATCCCGTCCGGCCAGGTGACGGTGACGCAGGCCGCGATTTTTCTCATCGTGCAAGCTTTGGTCGGACTCGCCGTGCTGCTGCAGTTCAACGGCTTCACGGTGCTGATGGGTTTCGCCTCGCTCGGCGTGGTCGCGATCTACCCGTTCATGAAGCGCATCACCTACTGGCCGCAGATCGTGCTGGGGCTTGCGTTCTCGTGGGGCGCGCTGATGGGCTGGCCCGCGGTGTTTGGGCGGCTCGATTGGGCAGCGATCATCCTCTACGCAGGTTCGATCTGCTGGGTGATCGGCTACGATACGATTTACGCGCACCAGGACCGCGAGGACGACGCGCTGATCGGCATCAAGTCGACCGCGATCCTGTTCCGCGAGCGCACCAGGCCGATGCTGGCGCTGTTCTACTCAGCGGCTGTGGTGCTGATCGGCATCGCGGGAACACTGGCGGGCGGCGGTGTGTACTTTGCCATAGGGCTCGCGGCGTTCGCCGCGCATCTCGGTTGGCAGATTTTCTCGCTCGACATCAACGACCCGGCCCATTGTTTGAAACTGTTCAAATCTAACCGCGACGCGGGGCTGATTTTGTTCCTCGCCATGATGGTCGAAGCTGTTGGTTAATCGATTGATTTTACAAGGTTTCCGGAACATCCGCTCGTCATGTGACTTAGCACACTAAGAGGCGACTAACCGTGTGCGAAGTCCAGGCGCGTCATGAGCCGGAACAGAATACTGATTTCAGGCGCCGGCATTGCCGGACTGACGCTTGCAATCGAACTCAAGCAAAACGGACTAGACCCGGTCGTCATCGACCGCCTGCCGGCGCCGCGCACCCAGGGTCATCTGCTGGAATTCTTCGGCACCGGCTGGGACATCGCGACGCGGCTCAATGTGATCGAGTCATTGCGGGCCATCAAATATCCAATCGAGACTCTCGCCTTCGTCGGCGACGATGGCAGCTCGTGGTTTGAAGTCCCGCTCAAGCGCATTCGCGCCGCGTTCGGCGACAAATACGCCTACCTGCGCCGCAACGATATCCAGCGCGTCCTCGCCGAGCGGGCACGTGAGCTCGGAATCGAAATCCGATACGGCACCGGCATTCACGCGCTGATCGATCGCGGCGAAGGCGTGCACACGACATTCGTCGGCGGCGCGGTCGAGGACTTCGATGTTGTGATCGGCGCCGATGGCGCGCGCTCGCGCGTGCGCATGCTGGCGTTCGGACCGGACCGGCGGTTCGTCAAGCCGCTCGGGCTTTATGTCGCGGCGTTCTCCACGCCGCAGAACGGCTTCCCGTTGAACGGCGCGTGTAAGTTCTATGAGGAGCTCGACCGCACCGCCCTGCTCTGCCCGCTCGACGACAAGAACATGGACGGCATCTACGTGTTCCGGCAGCCGGAGCTCGACGCCCCGGAGAACCTGACGTCGCTGCGGCAGCACTACGAAGACGCCGGATGGATCACGTCCGATGTGCTCCGCAGCGTCAGCGCCGATGCGCGGGTCTCGATCGGCACTTCGGTGCAGATCGTCATGCCGGAGTGGCATCGCGGCCGCATCGCGCTGGTCGGAGACGCATGCGGCACGCTCGGCTTGCAGGCCGGCCCCGGCGTGCAGGTGGCGATGGCGGGCGCCTATGTGCTGGCGCGCGAACTGGTGCGGCACGCCGATCACCGCGACGCGTTCGCCGCCTATCAGGCGGCGATCAAGCCGAGTGTCGATCGCAAGCAGAAGAAGGCGCAGCTCTTTGCCGATCTCTACGTGCCGAAGCCGCAGTCGCGTTCGTGGCTGCGCCGGCTCGCGACCAAAGCGATGTTCAGTCCGCTTGGGCTGGATTGGGTGAGCCGCTGGCACGGCGCGGCGAGCATGCTCAAACATTGAATCTCAGAAAGGGCTAGCCGCCCGTTAGCTGGATCTCACGCGTGTCCAGCGCATCGCACGTTTCGCACTCAAAGGTGTAGACGATGCGGAGCTGGCCCTGCTGCTCTATCCCGAACATCGCCATCTGCTCCCCGCATTTAGGGCAGGTGACTTTCATGCCCTTGAGCTCCGGGAAGTCGTCCACCGATCTTCTATACGCTTGAAACAAGGGCTTTAAATTAATCCGCCAGAAGCCGGATTTTGCTCTGTGCGCTATCAGACATATGAGTTAGGGTGCCTCTCGCATCGGAGTACAGATGCCGGGCGCCGCGTATCGATCGAGGGCTGCCGAGCTTCGCGCTGAAGCTGCGCTGAAGGTGACTCCCGAGCAGAAATCAGAGCTGGAGGCTTTGGCGCTCCGTTACCTCCGGCTCGCCGAGCAAGCCGAGCTCAACGGCAAAACCGACATCGTCTACAGCACGCCGCCTGCGCCGGATAAGCGCGGCTGAACCGCAGCCGATCGATCACGAAAAAGTTCAGCACGACTGCGAGGTGGCGAACAAACGCCGCCACAATGATGTGTTTGGTTTCGTCCGAGGTTCTCGCCATGACCGCGACAAACCCGATCCTCCGCGACATTCCGCACGTGACGCCGATCGTCTGTCCTGCGTGCACGACCGGCAACGCACATTTGGTGCGGCGCGGTCCTGACGCGCTCAAGCGCGACGGCAAAAACGAGATTTGGCTGTTCAAGTGCGACAATTGCAGCCGCGAATATTTGCAAACGGTCGAAAACTGACCGTCCCGCTCAATTATGACCTGACAGAGTGTGTGCGCTAACGCACAACCCCCTTTGATTGCGATCACACACATTAAGGCCTATATCCAACATATCAGCGGCCGACAATTCGGGCGTCGCTGACAGAGAGACACTCCCGTGCTCCCGCCTGTCCAACAGGAAGGGGCCAATCGTGTCCACTCATCCAAACACAATTCTCAAACATCTCTCGAAAAGCGACTTCGCTTTGTTCGAAGGCGCGCTTACGGCGAGGTCGTTCGTCCACGGCGAACTGCTGGCCGAGGCCGGGTCGCCTATCGACCAGGTGTACTTCCCCAATTCGGGCCTGATCTCGATCGTCGTGCCATTGCAGGGCGGCGAGGTGATCGAGGCCGGCGTGGTCGGGCGTCAAGACGTGTTCGGCGCATCGGCGGCATTCGGCGCGAAAACGCACGTCAACCGCGCGGTGGTGCAGATGCCCGGCTCAGCCTCGATGATCACGGCCGCCGATCTCATCAGCGCCACCAGCAAGTCCGAGACGCTGCGGCGCGATCTGTTCCTGCACGATCAATTCATCCTGGCGCAGGCCCAGCAATCGGCCGCCTGCAATGCCCGCCATGACATCACCCAGCGGCTGGCCGCATGGCTGTTGCGGGTGCGCGACCGCGCCCAGCAGGAAGAGCTGGCGCTGACCCAGGAATTCCTCGGCCAGATGCTCGGCGTGCAGCGCGCCAGCGTCTCGATCGCCGCCGGCGCGATGCAGGAGGCCGGCATGATTCAATACCGCCGCGGCAGCATCCACATCACCGACACGCCAAAGCTCGAACAGACCTCGTGCGAATGCTTCGGCGTGCTGCGCGCGCAATACGCCCGCACCTTCCCGGCGCACGCGCGGCCTGAACTTGTCGCGTAACGCTTCGGCTTAACATTTGATAATGCGGGAAAACTGGCATGCGCTGTATGCCAGCAGACAGAACAATTTTCGCTAGTTCTCTAGTCTGATTCCACGGTCGCCCTGACCGCTTTCTGAATTGCGTGAACCCATCGCGCCTTCTGTCTGATAGCTGACATTTCTTGCGAGTTCGCCGGATGACGTTTGCGCGGAAGACAGCTCCGCCACTGCCCAACAGCATTGCGTTCAGTGCGGAAGCCACTCGTGCCATCCGCCGATAACGCCTTCCTGCTCGCACTGCCGGCCAAGGACCTCGCAGCGCTCACCGAGCGGCTCAAGCCGATGCCGCTGGACATGGGTCAGATGATGGGCGAGCCCGGAGCTCCGATCGAGCAGGTGGTTTTTCCCGACGGCAGGTCTCATCTCGGTCGTCACCGAACTATCGAGCGGCGAAAGAATCGAGACGGCGCTGATCGGCCGCAGTGGAGTGCTCGGCGGCTCGGTCGCATTCGGCGCCAGATTTCATATCAGCACCTCGTTCGTGCAGATGGCGGGCAGCGCACTGGTCACCCGCGCGTCCGACTTCGTCGACTTTGCCAAGTCGCGGGATCTGCACGCGCTCTTGTTCAAGCATGAGGAATACCTGCTGGCGCAATCCCAGCAGTCGGTCGCCTGCAACGCCCGCCACCAGATCGCGATGCGGCTTGCGACCTGGCTGATCCGCTCCCGCGACGCGGCCGGCCAGACAAATCTTCAGATGACGCAGGAATTCCTGGCGCAGATGCTCGGCGTGCAGCGGGCCAGCGTCTCTCTGGTCGCCGCGGAGCTGCAAGAGGAAGGTCTGATCCGCTACCGGCGCGGCAACATCGAGATCGTCAACGAGAAAAAATTGATCGAGCGGGCCTGCGAATGCTGCCAGGCGGTGCGGATGCAGTATCGTCGCTTGTTCGACGGCAGCGGCAAGTAGCCGGCCCTACTCGTCCTCGAAGTCGCCGTCTTCGCCCGCCACCGCGACCGGGATTTTCTTGCCGCGCGCGCCGGCGCTCTCGGCATCCTCGGCGTAGTCCTGCCCACGCTTCGACTTGCGGCCGATCGAGCCGGTGATGAGCGGATCGCGACGATTGGCGTATTTCGATTTCTGCGCCTGCCGCGCGGCGGCGACCTCGCCCGAGATCGGATTGGGGCGGCACGACGTGTTGCCGCTGTTGCGCTGCTTCAGATCCACGTGGAAATGATCGTAGTGATAGACGTTGTAGCCGGGCCCGAGCACGGTCTGGAAATACTGGCAGGCCGAGCCGTGCACGTCGTGCAGGAAGCCCGCCTCCTCCGGCGCGCCATGCCAGCCGGACTTCACCATCACCTTGCGGCCGTCGGCCAGCACAAAGCCGGCAACGTCGAGCGCATTGCCAAAGGCATGTTCGGAAATGCCGCTGCCGCCGACCATGCCGCGGCATGAGTAAGATGAGATCTGCTTGATCTCGACCACCGGCTGGCCGAACCAGCGCATCGCCGCGGGCTGGATACCGTCGGCCACCCATTTGTCGAGCGAGGTGACGATCGGGCACGCCAGCGTCGCAGGCGGCGTGACCGCGGCCTTCACCGGCGTGTAGTTGCGCTGCGGGCCGAGCCGCGGCCCGCTGAGCGGACGCGCGGCCGGCGCGTAGGTCTCGCGCTGGGGAGGCGGCGTGTAGGTGTCGCGTTGCGGCGGACGATAGGAGTCGCGCGACGGCATTGTTGTTTGCCTGGCACCGCTTTGGTTCGGCAGCACGGCGTCATCGGGAATGTCGTCATCAGGGACAGACGGCGCATAGCGCGGCTGCTGGTACGGCGCCTCGTTGCGCGGCGGCTCGTAGCGAGGACGCGACAGCGGCTGCGCCTGCGGCGCGCGATAGGTTTGCTGCGGCGGCTCGTAAGCCGGCTGACGATATTGCGGCGGCTCGTAGGTCGGCGGCGCGGAGACGCGCGGCTCGTAAGCCGGAGGAATGTTTCGTTGCTCGTAAGCGGGCGACGCGCGGCCCGGTCCGCGGCCGATCGCGACATCGTCGAGCGAACCTGAGGCGGGCGCGATCGCCAGCGGCGCGGAGGGCTGGCGCGCCGGCGGCGGGCCCGGCGTCCAATGCAGGCTCTCGCCGTTCGGCGTGCGCGCGACCGGAGGCGGCGGCGCGTAGCGCGCGTCGTTCATCGGCCATTGCGGCATGCTGCCGGACGGAATGGCGCCGGGCGGGCGCGGCGGCTCGGCGTAACCCATCGCGGTCGAGCCCTCGCCCAGCGCGGCGACCTTGAACGGATAATTGGCGCCGCAATAGCCGTCGCCGACGGGATCCATGCGCACCACCGCGGCGGTCGGCTTCACCGCGCCGGACTTGATGCATTCGGCTTCGGCCTGCGTGCGCCAGGCTTCGCGCTCGGCGGCGCCCCAATTGACGGAGCCGCGGCCGCAGCCGGCCAGCGCAAGCAAAACGGCGAACAGCGACCCGCCGGCAAGCCAGTAAAAACGCGACCGTCCCCGCATTCTGCAAAAATGCGAGGGGTCTCTTTAACGCGGCATTAGTGCTGCGAAGCCGCCTTTCCGTATGGTTGAGGAACCCTTATCGCACCGCATCACAAAAGTGATCGACGGGGATTTTGGGTCTGCGATCAAGCGGTTCGGCGCCGATATTCCGCGGACGCATAACAAAAGCCCGCATTTCCGATGGGACATAATCACACCCGCCATTGGCAGGCCGGTTGGCGACGCTACATTCCCGCCATCGCTTTAAGACAGGGAGACACGCCGTGGACCTTGCCTTGAAATACGATGTGCTGGCGGTGTTCGCCGTGTTCATGTTTGTCGGCGCCATTCTGCTGGGTGCGTTCTGATTTCGGGGATTGACGACACGACGTAACGAGCCGGAGAACGGCCCGAAAATAACAACGCCGGAGACATGGTCTCCGGCGTTTTGCTTTTTGTGACGGATCAGCCAGCCCAGAGGGCCGGCTTCCTTGACCTTGATGTCGATGCGGTCGGCGAAAATCCGCCAGTCCTGCATGCCGCGCATCTTGCGGAACCGCTCGATCGCCGCGGCCTGCGCCGCCTCCGGCGTCTCGGAGTCGAGCTCGAACTGGTCCTGCAGGCAGTCGTACTGGCGGCCGTTGGAACCGCACAGCCTCTTCATGAAGGCAACCCGGAAAGCAGACATCGCAACGCCCCTGTACTCGTTGCCGCTCTAGCGGCAAGCATTCCCCTTTTATTGCGGCAACAGCGCGGCGTCTGTTCGCTACTCAACAGCGTCAGGCCGCGGCCACCCTCTCCCCGCATAGCTCGCCGGACGGCGAGCGTTCGCTCGCCTATGCGGGAGAGGGAAAGAAAAAATCACGCCGCCTTTACGGCGCGCGGATCGTAATTGAGGATCGGCGCGAGCCAGCGCTCGCACTCGGCCACCGACCAGCCCTTGCGGCGCGCGTAGTCTTCGACCTGGTCGCGCTCGATCTTGCCGACCCCGAAATAGGCGCTCTGCGGATGCGCGAGATAAAGGCCTGACACCGAAGCGCCGGGCCACATCGCATAGCTCTCGGTCAGCTTGATGCCGATGCGCTCGGCGTCGAGCAGGCGGAACAAGGTCGCCTTCTCGGTGTGGTCGGGCTGGGCCGGATAGCCGGGCGCCGGGCGGATGCCGCGGTAGCCCTCGCCGATCAGTTCCTCGTTGGTCAGCGCCTCGTTGGGCTCGAACGCCCAGAACTCCTTGCGCACGCGCTGGTGCAGCCGCTCGGCGAAAGCCTCGGCGAGCCGGTCGGCCAATGCCTTGCAGAGGATCGAGGAGTAGTCGTCATTGGCGCGCTTGAAGCGGTCGGCGATGTCGTCCTCACCGATGCCGGCGGTGACGGCAAAACCCCCGACATAATCGCCGATGCCGGTCGAGCGCGGCGCGATGAAATCCGACAGCGCGACGTTGTGGCGGCCCTCGCGCTTGGAGAGCTGCTGGCGCAACGTGTGCAGCGTGGCGAGCGTTTTGGTGCGGTCTTCGTTGCCGAACACGACGATGTCGTCGCCTTCCGTATTGGCCGGCCAGAAGCCGAGCACGGCGGCGGCCTTGAACCACTTCTCCTCGACGATCCGGCGCAGCATGGACTGCGCGTCGTCATAGAGCGCGCGCGCCGCCTTGCCGTACTTCTTGTCGTCGAGGATCGCCGGGAATTTGCCGGACAGCTCCCAGGTCTGGAAGAACGGCGTCCAGTCGATGTACGGGATCAGCTCCTCGACCGGATAATCGGTCAGCGTCTGCGTGCCGGTCAGTTGCGGCTTCACCGGCGCGAACATGCCGGTGTAGTCGAGCTTCGGCGCATTGGCGCGGGCGGCCGCGAGCGAGAGCCGCACCTTGTCTTCCTGCGAGCGGGCGTGGGCCGCCGCGATACGCGCGTATTCAGCCTTGACGTCCGCGACATAGGCCGGCTTGGCGGTCGCCGACATCAATGCCTGCGCGACGCCGACCGCGCGGCTCGCGTCATTTACATAGACGGTCTGGCCGCGCTGGTAGTTCGGGTGGATCTTCACCGCGGTGTGGACGCGGCTGGTCGTCGCCCCGCCGATCAGCAGCGGCACTTCGAAGCCCTGCCGCTCCATCTCGGATGCGACCAGGCACATCTCGTCGAGCGACGGCGTGATCAGGCCGGACAGGCCGATCAGGTCGGCGTTCTGCTCGCGCGCGGTCTCGAGGATCTTCGCCGCCGGCACCATGACGCCGAGGTCGAGCACCTCGTAATTATTGCACTGGAGCACGACGCCGACGATGTTCTTGCCGATGTCGTGGACATCGCCCTTCACCGTGGCCATCACGATCTTGCCGTTGGACGAACGCTCCTCCGCGCCGCCGGCGAGCCGCCGCTCGGCCTTCTCTTTTTCCATGAACGGCATCAGGTAAGCGACCGCCTGCTTCATCACGCGCGCCGACTTCACCACCTGCGGCAGGAACATGCGGCCGGTGCCGAACAGGTCGCCGACGATGTTCATGCCGTCCATCAGCGGGCCTTCGATCACGTCGAGCGGGCGCTTGGATTTCTTGCGCGCTTCCTCGGTGTCGGTCTCGATGAAGTCGGTGATGCCGTGCACCAGCGCGTGCGACAGCCGATTCTCGACCGGCTTGTCGCGCCAGGCGAGATCGGGGGTCGCGGCCTCCTGCCCCTTGCCGCGGAATTTCTCGGCCAGCGCCAGCAGCCGCTCGGACGCGTCCGGCCGCTTGTTGAGGACGACGTCCTCGCAGGCCTCGCGCAGCTCCGGATCGAGGTCGTCATAGACCGCCATCTGGCCGGCATTGACGATGCCCATGTCCATGCCGGCCTTGATGGCGTGATACAGGAACACCGAGTGCATCGCCTGGCGCACCGGCTCGTTGCCGCGGAACGAGAATGACAGGTTGGAGACGCCGCCGGAGATGTGCGAGCCGGGGCACTCCTGACGGATCAGCCGCGCCGCCTCGATGAAGGCCACGCCGTAGCCGTTGTGCTCCTCCATGCCGGTCGCGATCGCGAAAATATTCGGATCGAAGATGATGTCTTCCGGCGGGAAGCCGACTTTCTCGGTCAGCACCTTGTAGGCGCGCTTGGCGATCGCGACCTTGCGCTCCAGCGTGTCGGCCTGGCCCTGCTCGTCGAACGCCATCACCACGACCGCGGCGCCGTAGCGGCGCACGATCTTGGCGTGGTCGATGAAGGCCGCCTCGCCTTCCTTGAGCGAGATCGAATTCACCACCGGCTTGCCCTGCAGGCACTTCAGGCCGGCTTCCATCACGCTGAATTTCGAGGAGTCGACCATCACCGGAACGCGGGCAATGTCGGGCTCGGCCGCGATCAGGTTGAGGAAGGTGACCATCGCCTGCTCGGAATCGAGCAGGCCCTCGTCCATGTTGACGTCGATGATCTGCGCGCCGTTCTCGACCTGCTCGCGCGCGATCGAGACCGCGGTGGCGTAGTCGCCGGCCATGATCAGCTTCTTGAACTTGGCCGAGCCGGTGACGTTGGTGCGCTCGCCGACATTCACGAACGGGATTTCCGGCGTCAGCGTGAAGGGCTCGAGGCCGGACAGCCGCAGTTGGCGCGGCGGATTGGGGATGGCGCGCGGCGGCTTGCCCTTCATCGCCTCGGCGATGGCGTGGATGTGCTCGGGCGTGGTGCCGCAGCAGCCGCCGACGATGTTGACCAGGCCGGCGTCGGCGAATTCGCGCAACAGGCCGGCCATATAGTCCGGGCTCTCGTCGTAATAGCCGAACTCGTTCGGCAGACCGGCATTCGGATAGGCGCAGACCAGCGTATCGGCGACGCGGCCGATCTCGGCGATGTGGGCGCGCATCTCGCTGGCGCCGAGCGCGCAGTTGAGCCCGATCGAGAACGGGTTGGAGTGGCGCATCGCGTTCCAGAACGCTTCGGGCGTCTGGCCGGACAGCAAGCGGCCGGAGCGGTCGGTGATGGTGCCGGAGATCATCAGCGGCAGGTCGACGCCGCGCGCCTCGCAGGCTTCCTGGATGCCGACGATCGCCGCCTTGGCGTTGAGGGTGTCGAAGATCGTTTCGATCAGCAGGAGATCGACGCCGCCGTCGATCAGGCCGTCGACCTGTTCGCGATAGGCGAGACGAAGCTGATCGAAGGTGATGGCGCGGAAGCCGGGATTGGAAACGTCCGGCGAGATCGAGGCGGTGCGGTTGGTCGGGCCAAGCGCGCCGGCGACGAAACGCGGCTTGCCGTCCTGCTTCTGCGCGGCATCGGCGGCGGCGCGGGCGAGCAGCGCACCTTCAACGTTGAGCTCGCGGGCGATCTCTTCCATCGCGTAATCGGCCTGCGCGATCGTGGTCGACGAGAATGTGTTGGTCGAGACGATGTCGGCGCCGGCAAGGAAATAGGCGAGATGAATGTCGCGCACCGCATCGGGGCGAGACAGGTTGAGCAGGTCGTTATTGCCGCGAACGTCGCGGTTCCAGGCGTCGAAGCGCGCGCCGCGATAGCCCTGCTCGTCGAGCTTGAGCGCCTGGATCATGGTGCCCATGGCGCCGTCGAGCACGAGGATGCGCTCCTTCGCGGCTTGCGCGAGCAAAGTACGGGCCTTGGTATGGGACGCAGTGGGCATGAACTTTATCCTGGAGGGTGTAGTTCCCACTCGCTGAGCGGAGTGGGCGCTTTGGTTTTCACCGGCCGCAGGCCGAGCAGGTGGCAGATCGCGTAGACGAGGTCGGCGCGGTTCATCGTGTAGAAGTGGAAGTCCTTCACGCCGCGGTCGTAGAGGTCGATGACCTGCTCGGCGGCAACCGCGGCAGAGATCAGCTTGCGGGTGGCGGCATCGTTCTCGAGCCCGTCGAAGCGCTCGGCGAGCCAGGCCGGAATCGACGCCCCTGCCCGCTCGGCAAAGCCGGTCATGGCCTTGAAATTCGTCACCGGAATGAGGCCGGGAACGATCGGGATATGGATGCCGGCGGCCCGGACCCGCTCGAGATAGCGGAAGTAGAAATCGTTCTCGAAGAAGAACTGCGTCATCGCCCGGGTCGCGCCGGCGTCGACCTTGCGCTTGAGCATGTCGATATCGGCCTCGGCGGTGGCGCTGTCCGGGTGTTTCTCCGGATAGGCCGAGACCGAGACTTCGATGTTCGGGAACTGTTTTTTGATGCCGGCGGTGAGCTCGGCCGCATTGGCGTAGCCGCCCGGATGCGGCGCGTACCGCGCGCCGACGCCGCCCGCCGGATCGCCGCGCAGCGCCACGATGTGGCGCACGCCGGCCTCGTAGTAGTTGCGGACGATCTGGTCGATTTCTTCGCGGGTCGCCGCAATGCAGGTGAGATGCGCGGCGGGCGTCAGCGTCGTTTCCTGCAGGAGGCGCTTGACGGTGGTGTGGGTGCGCTCGCGGGTCGAGCCGCCGGCGCCATATGTCACCGAGACGAAGTTCGGCGCGAGCGGCCCGAGGCGCTCGACCGACTGCCACAGAGTCTTCGCCATCTCTTCCGTTGCGGGCGGGAAGAACTCGAAGGAGACGCCGATGCCGCGATGCGGCTTGGCGAACCGGCTGGGACGCAACGCAGAATTCATGATCACGCGACCTCGCGCTTTTTCTTGCCGGCGATCAGCGCGCGATTGTCACGCGCGAGCCAGAGCGACACGGCGATCTTGCCGTCGCGGCCGGGCGGCAGGCTCTTGTGCATCACCGGCTCTAACCCGGCAGCGCCGAGCCACTGATTGACGACGTCGGTGGCAAAACCGAGACGGCGGTGCGCATATTGCTCGCGCAGGAACTCCAGCTCATGCGGCGCGAAATCGACGACCAGCAGCGAGCCGCCGGGGCGCAGCACGCGCGCGGCTTCGGCGACGGCGCGCCCGCCGTCATCGAGGAAGTGCAGCACCTGATGGATGATGACGGCATCGACCGAGTCGTTGCCGAGCGGCAGATCGTAGATGTCGCCCTGTCGCACGCTGCAATGCCGCAGGCCGGCACGCTCGAGCCGGTCGCGCGCGATCAGCAACATGTCGAGCGACAGGTCGATGCCGAGGCCGCGCTCGATCTCCGGGCCGAACAGCTCGAGCATGCGGCCGGTGCCGGTGCCGAGGTCGAGCAGCGAACGGAATTGCCGGCCGGCGAGCGCGTCGCGGATCGCGGCTTCGACCGCGGCGTCAGCGACGTGCAGCTTGCGGATCTTGTCCCACTCGGCCGCGTGCTCGCGGAAGTATTTCTGCGCCGCGGCAGCGCGGGCGGCGCGCACGTCGGCGAGCTTGCCGCGGTCGCGGGCGACGATGCGATCGGCGGGATTGAGCTTTTCGATCAGCGCCCGGGCGAACGCCGCGCCGGGGCCGGTTTCGCACATCCGGAAAAAGGCCCAGGTGCCCTCGCGGAAGCGGTCGACCAGACCGGCTTCCACCAGCAGCTTGAGATGGCGGGAGATGCGCGGCTGCGACTGGCCCGAGAATGTCGGTGAGGTCGGAGACCGTGAGCTCGGCCTCGGCCAGCAGCGCCAGGATGCGCAGGCGAGTATCCTCGCCAGCCGCCTTGAGGGCGGTGTTGAGGGCCTCGAAGCCAAGCCGATCCTGGTCTGCAGCCATTGGGCCCATTGCTCTTGAGACGCCCTTTGGGCTTTTGCCCACTATATAAAGATATCTTTATACGTTGAATGAGGCGGTCGCAAGGCCGATAGGAAGGTCATGAACAGCAAGGACTTCGGCGTCTGGGAGGGCGAGGTCACGGCCGAGCTGCCGGCGCAGCCGGACGCCGGCGTCTATTTCATCGGCCGGATCCGCACACCCTGGACCGAGCGCAAGCAGTGCCCGAAGAACGCGCGGGAATCCGACGCGATCTGCACGGTCGAGCTTGAGGAGCGCTGGGTCCCTGCCCTCAAGGACGTGGCGTCCTGCACGCACCTCGTCCTGCTCTACTGGATGGACCGGTCGCCGCGAAACATCGTGCTGCAGGTGCCGTCACATTACGGCGTGCAGCGCGGCACTTTCGCCCTGAGATCGCCGGCGCGGCCGAACCCGATCGCGCATGAGCGTGGTGAAATTGCACGGTGTTGAGGGAAACACGCTGAAGGTCAGTGGGCTCGACTGCCTGGACGGCACGCCGCTGATCGACATCAAGCCCTACTTCGCATCGACGGACAGCGTACCGGACGCGGAAGTGGGCTGGCATAAAGACCGCCGCACAGCCGACTAACGCGCTGTCCCCAGTTTCGTTCCTCCCTCTCAGTCTCGTGATTTGACACCCAAAAAAGGTGATTGAACGGGCGTGAACCTGCCGAGTTGCTGCTCCGACACAGGAACATCGGGAGGGCTTCAATGACACGCCTTTCGCTCATCAGCATCGCGCTGCTCGCGACCGCTTCGCTCACCACTGCGACGCCGGCTGGCGCGCAAATGTTCGCCTATGCGCCGCAAGCGCAGCCGCAGGTCGAAGTGATGGAAGAGGAAGCCGAAGCGCCGGTGCGCCCGGAGTTCCGCCGCCAAGTCGTCAACTACAACGGCAAAGAAGCGCCCGGTACCATCATCGTCGATACGCCGAACAAATTCCTCTACTTCGTGATGGGCGGCGGCCAGGCGATGCGCTACGGCATCGGCGTCGGCCGTGAAGGCTTCACCTGGTCGGGCGTGCGCACCATCGAGCGCAAGGCCGAATGGCCGGATTGGTATCCGCCGCAGGAAATGATCGCGCGCCAGCCTTACCTGCCGCGCATGACCGCCGGCGGCCCGGGCAATCCGCTCGGCGCGCGCGCCATGTACATCGGCGGCACCGTCTACCGCATTCACGGCACCAACGCGCCGCACACCATCGGCCGCAACGTATCGTCGGGCTGCATCCGCCTCACCAATGAGGACGTGGTCGATCTCTATAATCGCGTCCAGGTCGGCACCAAACTCGTCGTGCTGCCGGATAGCCGTGAGGCCAAGCGCTTGCCGGTGCAGGAGCTGAGCTTCGCGCCGCAGGCGCGGACTCCGCGCAGCAGACCTACGGCCTCTGGGCCACGATCGGTCAGCGCGGCGTGTACTGACGAATCTCCGCTTCCAAACAGAGACTTTGCGCCCGGCTTCGGCCGGGCGCTTTTTTATTGGCGATCGCGCTGAAGCGCCGGACGCTTGGGGTCGAACGTCCAGTTCGGGATGAGATATTGCATGGCGATTGCGTCGTCGCGCCCGCCGAGGCCCATCGCCTGATAGCGGCGGTTCGCAGCCTCGACCTGCGCCATATCGATCTCGACGCCGAGGCCCGGCCGTTCCGGCACCTTGATCATGCCGTCCACGATCTTGAACGGCTCGCGGGTGAGCCGCTGGCCGTCCTGCCAGATCCAGTGCGTGTCAATTGCCGTGATGTTTCCCGGCGCAGCCGCCGCGACATGGGTGAACATCGCGAGCGAAATGTCGAAATGATTGTTCGAGTGCGAGCCCCAGGTCAGCCCCCAGTCGCGGCACAGCTGCGCGACCCGCACCGAGCCTTGCATCGTCCAGAAATGCGGATCGGCAAGCGGAATATCGACCGCGTGGAGCTGGATGGCGTGACCCATCTCGCGCCAATCGGTGGCGACCATGTTGGTCGCGGTTGGCAGACCGGTGGCGCGCCGAAACTCCGCCATGATCTCGCGGCCCGGAAAATCCGTTCTCCGCGCCGCACGGGTCTTCGGCGTAAGCGAGCACGTCGTGCCGGCCGCGGCATAGCCGCACCGCTTCGTCCAGCGACCACGCGCCATTCGGATCGAGCGTGATGCGCGCCTCGGGAAACCGCTTCGCCAGCGCGGTCGACGGCTTCCATCTCGTGCTTCGCCGGACAGCACGCCGCCCTTGAGCTTGAAATCCTGAAAGCCGTAACGGGCGTGCGCCGCCTCGGCGAGCCGCACGATCGCTGCCGGCGTCAAAGCCTCTTCGTCGCGCAGGCGAAACCAATCGTCCTTCGCCGCAGTGTCGGCGCGATAGGGCAGCTTGGTGCGCTTGCGATCCCCGACATAGAACAGGTAGCCGAGCGTCCGCACCGCTTGCGTTGCTGGCCTTCGCCCAGCAAGGCCGCCACCGGCACGTCGAGATGCTGGCCGAGCAGATCGAGCAACGCAGCTTCGACCGCCGTGACCGCGTGAATCGTGGTGCGGAGATCGAAGGTCTGCAGGCCGCGTCCGCCGCTGTCGCGGTCGCCGAATTGCCGGCGAATGTCGGCAAGCACGCCGTTGATAGGCGGCGATCGAGCGGCCGATCACCAGAGGCCGCGCATCCTCCAGCGTCTGCCGGATCCGCTCGCCGCCCGGCACTTCGCCGACGCCGGTGTGGCCCGCATTGTCGCGCAGGATGACGATGTTGCGCGTGAACAGCGGCGCATGCGCGCCGCTGAGATTGAGCAACATGCTGTCGTCGCCCGCCGACCGGGATCACCTGCATTTCGGTGACCGCGGGAGCGCCGCTTGCGGCGTGGCGGATGTCGGAGGGGTTGAGCGTCATTGCGTGGCGATACTGCCGGATAGCGCGGCATTGCGCCAACACTACTGACCTAAATCGAACTGCCACACTGGCGTGAATAATTTTCGCATTTCTCACTTTGTGAATGCGCGGCCGCAATTGCAGGCGTATGCTTTTTCCGTTGGCCGCGATGCGGCTGGTCTTTGGGGGGACGGCCTGTCCGTCGCGGCCCGCTCGAATTGATAATTCGGGAGGCTCGCTCATGACCCACGTGCTTACCGGCGCCCAAGAAGCAACCAGTGCGGCACCTTCGCAGCCGATCATCCGCGACATCACCTATTACGATCTGCGCGAGGCGTTGCGGCTGGGCTGGGACGATTTCACCGCCATGCCGAGCCACGCGATCTTCCTGTGCATCATCTATCCGGTGGTCGGCATCGTGCTGGCGCAGTTCATCCTGGGTTACGCCGTCGTGCCGTTCCTCTACCCGCTCGCCGCGGGCTTCGCCCTTCTCGGCCCCATCGCAGCGCTTGGGCTCTACGAGCTCAGCCGCCGCCGCGAAGCTGGGCTGGAAGCATCAGCCGCCGACGCGCTCGATGTGCTGCATTCTCCATCGATTGGAGCCATTGCGGCGCTCGGCGTGCTGATGCTGCTCATCTTCGGCCTCTGGATCGCAGTCGCCAACGCGATCTATGTCGCCAATTTCGGCTATGCGATGCCGGCGTCGCTGATCGCAGTTCGTGCAGCGACCTTTTCACCACCCAGGCCGGCTGGTCTCTCATCATCCTCGGCAATCTTGCCGGCTTCCTGTTCGCCGCGCTGGTGCTGGTGATCGGCGCGGTGTCGTTTCCGCTGCTGCTCGACTGCGAGGTCGGCGCGGCGGTGGCCTTGAGCACGTCGGTGAAGCTGTTCCTGCGCAACCCGGTGACGATGGCGCTGTGGGGCCTGATCGTCGCGGCGTTGCTGCTGCTCGGCTCGCTGCCGCTGTTCATCGGGCTGGCGGTGGCGATGCCGGTGCTCGGCCATGCCACCTGGCATCTTTATCGCAAGGCAATCGACACCAGCGGTTGCCCGCGCGCGCAATTCCGCGATGCGACGCGTCCGCGCCGCTACGCGGCTGACTTCCCGGCCTCACTGTTTCGGTGAGACGGGAAGAATTCTTGTGAGAGAGGGAGGTTCGATGACGCCACCGGGCCAGACGGCCGCATAGATCTCGCGAGAAGGTTCTGATCGCGATATAGCGGCACCACAAGAACCAGAGCGCCGCGGCGGAGCTCAGGGGTCACAGTCAGTCAGGCAAGACCCCACCTGCCCGTCCCGGCGCTCTTTATTTTTGCCTTACGCTGCGCGAAGGTCCCGCCAACCTTGGAGGACTTATGCGTATTGCGGCAATGGCGGCGGGAGCGGTCGGCGGCTATTTCGGGGCGCGGCTGGCGGCGGACGGGCACGACGTTTTCTTCATCGCGCGCGGCGCGCATCGCGACGCGATCACCAAAAACGGCCTCACCATCGAGAGCGTGCACGGCGACCTGCATCTGCCGAAGGTGAATGTCACCGACGACCCGAAGGCGGTCGGTCCGGTCGATGTGGTGATGTTCGCGGTCAAGCTGTGGGACACCGAGAAGGCCGCAGAATTGACCAGGCCGCTGGTCGGGCCGAACACCCGCGTCATCACCCTGCAAAACGGCGTCGACAGTGTGGAGCGGATCGCGCCGATCCTCGGCGCCGACCAGACGATCGGCGGCGTCGCCTATATCGCGACGGTGATCGAGAAGCCGGGCGTCATCAAGCACACCAGCCAGTTCGCCACGATGCATTTCGGCCGCGCCGACAAGAAGCCCGATGCAGTGCTCGATGCGTTCGTCGCCGCCGGCAAGAAGGCGAAGTGCGACATCGATCTGTCGAAGGACATCCAAATCGAGCGCTGGGAGAAATTCATCTTCCTCACCGCCATGGCGGGCTCGACCGCATCACGGCGCTCCTCGATCGGCCCGATCATCGCCGCCGATGAAGGCAAGGCATTCTTCCGCGCGCTGATGGAAGAAGCGCGCGCGGTCGGCAAGGCGTCGGGCGTCGAGGTGCCGGCGAGCTATATCGAAACCCGAATGGAGTTTCTGACCACCAAGGTGCCGGCGAGCATGAAGGCCTCGATGGCGCATGATCTCGAGCGCGGCAACCGGCTGGAGCTCGACTGGCTCAACGGCAAGGTGGCGGCGCTCGGCAAGCAATATGGCGTGCCGACGCCGGCGAGCGACGATGTGGTGGCCAAGCTGACCAAGGAGAAGATGGGCCGCGCGGCCTAAGTCTTCTTCTTCGCCACCGGCGTTTCGGTCTTGGTCGTCAGCTTGAGCGACGCCAGCTCGGCCGGCTTGAAGTAATAAAGCTCGTCGCGCGGCGTCTCCATGGCGTGCACCCAGACGCCGAGATCGATGCCCATCTCGCGCAGGTATTTCTGGCACTCGGCCGAGATGTGCTGCGCGTTCTCCATGCCGTCGGCGCCGGACATCATGCCGCCGCCAAGCGCGGAGACCTGGTGGACGCCGATCGCGGCCTTGTCGCCGGCGCGGCGCTCGACACCGCCGGCAAACACCAGCGGGCAGGACGACGCGCAGTAGCGGTTGCTCTCGACCTCGGTGGCGAAGCCCTTGTCGCGGATCAGCCGGCCCATGGCGAGCGCATCGCGCACCGAGCCGCCGGGCGATTGCAGCACCACGGTCTTTACATATGAGCCGCGCTTCTCGACCTCGGCGGCGAAGGTCTTGGCGGTGCCCGGCGTGATGGTGCCGGTCGCAATCAGGCGGCCGTCGGCGGCAAGCTCGAACGTCATCGGCTCGCGCAGCTTCGCGGCGGTTTCGCGCAGCGGCGCGGCCTTGCGGCGCTCGCCGTCGCGCGGGGTTGCCGGCAACGGCTCGGCCGACGGCGTCGGCGCTGGTCGATGGCGCGCTGGCGCTCGACGCGCTTGATCGAGTCGGCGTAGTCGAGCGCGAGCACGGCAACGCTGGCGACGACAAGCCCGCGATAGAGCCAGCGCAGGATGCCGTCGTCCGGATTACCGGCGAGCCAGCGCTGCGCCTGCTCTCGCAACGATGTCACTTGCGCGTTCATCGCCCTACTCTTTCTTGCCGCGGGCGCTGGCGATCGGCGTGACGTTCTCCTCCGCCGAGGGCTGCAGCGGCGCGACATTGGCGGCGATGTGCGCGGCTTCGACCTCGCGGGCGAGCCGCAGCGCGGCGATCATCTGCGCCGCCGTCATGGTGTCGGCGGCGGCCGGCTCGTCCTCGCGGCGGATGTTGGCCTGCACGACGCAGAAGATCAGCACCAGCACCGCCGGCATCAGGTCGATCGAGATGGCGCCCGCCCAGCTCGGCAGGAAGTCGCCGGCATAGCGCAGCACCGCCTCGGCGGTGGAAAGCGGCTGGAAGCGCGCCGGCTCGACCGGCGGCGTATCGAGGATCTTGTCGGCGGCGTCCGACAGCGCCTTGGCCTGCGCGGCCACCGCCTGCTCGACCTTGCCGACCACCGTGGTCTGCCGGTCGGCGAGATCGCCGCGGCCGCCCGCGGCCGGCGCGATGAAGCCGGAGACGAGGCCGTCCGCGGCGCGCTTGACCGCCGGCGCGACCGAGGTCTGCTGCAGCGTGGCGATCACGCCCATCAGCGCCATCGCCTCCTTGCCGAAGGCGTCGCTGCGCGCATTGATCGGGCCGCGATCGGAGACGAGCTCGCGCATCTTCTCGAGATGCTTGCCGCCCTGCTCGAACAGCGCCTTCACCTTGTCGGCGGAGCCGCCGACCTCCTGGCCGAGATTGCCGAGCTGGGTCGACATCTGCGTCAGAAGCTGCACGACCGTGCCGGAGCCCGAGGTGCCGGTGAGCGAGCCGCCGCGCTCGGCTTCCGCGAGCTTGGAGAAGCGCGTCGACGCCATCTGGATGTCGGGCAGCAGGCTCTGCGCCGCCAGCGCGTTGTTGTGCGCGCGGTCGAGATCGCGCGGTGTAAGTTCTGCACCGAGACGGCGAGATGCTGCTGGATCGCGGCGGCGCCGGCCAGCGCCGAGGCGTTGAGCCAGGCCGACATGGCGATGATCATCAGCGAGCCGAGCGCCCATGCAGCCGAACAGCAGGCCGCGGCTCTGGCGATCGCGCACATGCGGCAGGAAGCGCATCAGGAAGGTCCAGAACGCGTAGATGCCGATCGAGACCGCGACCGAGTAGATGACCGCGGCGAAGAACACGATCGTGGCGTTGCCGTTCAGCAGGTCGCGAACGCCGAGATAGGTGTAGACGCCGCTCGCCAGCGCGAGCACGGCGAGCGTGACCTTGGTGGTGATTTCGAGACGTGAAACGCCGTCGCGCAGTGCAATCGACATGACTCTCCCCTCGCGGCTCGATGGCCGCGTGACCAAGCGCAAGAAGCGCCCCCGCTTTGCGTGGATGGAGAATGAGATCGTGCCGGATTCCGTCTCAAATAAGGCGGGTGCAGTTGTCAAAAGACACACTGCACCCGGGCCCGCATTAGTTCCGGTAACGGCTCCGAGCGGAACCGCTGCGCGTTTTAATTTGCTTACGCCGCCTGCTCCACCGCGACGCAGGCGAGACAGATCTGCTCGACGTGCCGGTGGTCGGTGCCGCAGCAACCGCCGAGCACGGTGAAGCCCGGAAACTCGCGGCGCAGCGCGCGGTAGCGCCGGCCGAGATCGACCGGATCGCCGATGTCGAGATCGGGCGCGGCATCGAGCTCGGCGTGGCTGCGCACCGACGCATTGGCGCGAAGCCCGCGGATGCGCGCGGTCCAGGCCTCGCCGCGGTTGAGCGCATCCACAAAATGGGTCGGGTGCGCGCAATTGAGCATGTAATAGGCCGGGCCGTTATTGGTGGCGCGGTCGGTCTGCTCGATGGCGTCGCGCAGCAGCTGGCCGCTCGGCAGCTTGCCCGTCGGTCTCGACCGTGAACGAGATCACGCACGGCATGTTGGCGGCCTGGCAGGCGCGCACGACGCCGATCGCCTCCTCGACATAGTTGATGGTGAAGGCGCTGACGAGGTCGGCTTGCGTGTCCGCGAACACGCCGACCTGCCAGCCGTGATAATCCTGCGCCTGCTGCGCGGTCATCGCGTTCTCGACTTTGTAGCCGTCGCCGCGCGGGCCGATATTGCCGGAGATCACCATCGGCGTTTGCGGCGTGTCGTGCTTGCTCTGCAGCTCGGCGAGCAGCTCGATGGCGTCGCGATTGACCTGCGCCAGCGCCTCGCTCGAATAGCCGAGCTTTGCCGCCCAATCCGGATTGGCGCGCCAGGTCGGCGCCTCCAGCACGAAGCCGGTGCCGCTCTTTTTCGCCATCGCGATGTAGCGCTCGAAATAGTCGCGCAAGCGCTGCGTGCCTTCGAGCGCTGCGCAGCAGATCGAAGCTGGCGAAGTAAGGCAGCTCGACCTTGTCGTGGAAGATCAGCGTGGTTTCGAGCCCGCCGTCGGTCAGGAAGAGCTTGTCGGACAGTTGCGGGAGCTTGTTGCGGTATTTCGCCATCACATCCTCGGTGTTCGAATTCGACCGGGGACGTAAGGCACTTCGCTGCATGCGAATAGCCGACTCGTGGTGCAGTCGCAGGCGGCCAAAACGTGCGGAAAATCCGGCACTTTCCAAGCTGCGGCAAATGGCGCGGCGCGGCGGCTCGCCCAACTGTACCTATGGTACAGTCGTCCCATGCTCGACAGCACGCAGAAGAAGACCGACACCCGCGAGCGCATTCTCGAGCTCGCGGAAGCCGCCGTGCTCGCCAAGGGCTTCGCCTCGACCTCGATCGAGGAGCTGATCGTGGCGCGCCGGCATCTCGAAGAGCGGCTTCTTCTATCACTTCAAGGACAAGGGCGAGCTCGCCGAAGCGATGATGGAGCGCTATCTGGTCCAGGACAAAGCCGTCCTCGACGAGATCTTCAAGCGCGCCGACGAGCTCAATGACGATCCGCTGCACGGCCTGCTGGTTGCGCTCAAGCTGTTCGCCGAGATGCTCGGCAATTTGCCGGAGGCGCATCCGGGCTGCCTCGCGGCCTCGTTCTGCTACCAGGACCAGCTGTTCAACAAGAAGATCCGCGACATGAATGCGGACGGGCTGCTGCGCTGGCGCAAGCGCTTCCGCGAGCGGCTCGACAAGATCGCCGAGAAATATCCGCCGCGCGGCCCGGTCGATCTCGAAGCGCTGTCCGACATGGCGGCGTCCAATGTCGAAGGCGGGCTGATCCTCGGCCGCGTGCTCAAGGACGTCACGATCCTGCCGCGGCAGATCATGCTGTTCCGCGATCTGGTGCGGACGACGTTTCTGCCCGCGCCCTGAATACACGGGCGGTCAACCGACGCGCGTTGACACCCCCCTACTTCGGCCTACATTAGTTGTGTTCCGAGGGGTGCCCGTTCGCGGGCTGAGAGAGTCCCTTTGAACCTGATCCGGGTCATGCCGGCGAAGGGACAGGACACGTGCAGGCTTCCATCATCATTGCCAGGCTGATCGGGCCGCTATTCGCCACGATCGGCGTCGGCATGCTCACCAACACCGACACCTACCGGCAGATCGGCCAGCAATTCCTGTCGACCTACGCCATCATCTACCTGTCCGGCATCATCCTGCTGCTGATGGGACTGACGATCCTCAATGTGCATCAGCGCTGGACGCCCGACTGGCGCAGCGTCATCACCGCCGTGGGCTGGGTCTTCACCACCGCCGGCGTGTGGCGGCTGATCGCGCCGCAATTCGTGCCGTTCGTCGGCGGCGCCATCCTCTCCAACCACAACTTCTTCGTCGGCGCCGGCGCAGTGCTCGTCACGCTCGGCGGCTTCATCACTTACAAAGGCTATGCCCCTTCGGCTCCGGAGATAAGACCATGAACAAGCAAGTCGCGCCTGCCGATCTCGTCACCCCGAAGGTCACGACCGGGCCGTTGCCCGCCTCGCGCAAGGTTTACGCGGCGCCGGAGGCCGCGCCGGACCTGCGGGTGCCGCTGCGCGAGATCGTGCTGTCGGAGGGATCGGGCGAAGCGCCGCTGCCGGTCTATGACACCACCGGCCCCTACACCGACGACAATGTCGCGATCGACGTCGAGACGGGCCTCAAGCGAGCGCGCATCGAATGGGTGAAGGAGCGCGGCGGCGTCGAGGAATATGACGGCCGGCCGATCAAGCCGGTCGATAACGGCAACGCCACCGGCAAGCACCTGGCGCGCAATTTCCCGAACACGCCGAAGCCGTGGCGTGGCGTCGGCGACGCGCCTGTCACGCAATACGAATTCGCCAAGCGCGGCATCGTCACCAAAGAGATGATCTACGTCGCCGAGCGCGAAAACCTCGGCCGCAAGAAGATGCTCGACCGCGCGGAAGCCGCGCTGGCCGACGGCGAGAGCTTCGGCGCGTCGATGCCGGCCTTCATCACGCCGGAATTCGTGCGCGACGAGATCGCGCGCGGCCGCGCCATCATCCCGTGCAACATCAACCACGCCGAATTCGAGCCGATGATCATCGGCCGCAACTTCCTGGTGAAGATCAACGCCAATATCGGCAACTCGGCCGTCACCTCGTCGGTCGAGGAAGAGGTCGAGAAGATGGTGTGGGCGATCCGCTGGGGCGCCGACACGGTGATGGACCTGTCGACCGGCCGCAACATCCACAACACCCGCGAATGGATCCTGCGCAACTCGCCGGTGCCGATCGGCACCGTGCCGATCTACCAGGCGCTGGAGAAGGTCGACGGCGATCCCGTCAAGCTCGACTGGGAATTCTACAAGGACACGCTGATCGAGCAGTGCGAACAGGGCGTCGATTACTTCACGATCCACGCCGGCGTGCGGCTCGGCTACGTCCACCTGACCGCCGACCGCGTCACCGGCATCGTGTCGCGCGGCGGCTCGATCATGGCGAAGTGGTGCCTGTCGCGTCACAAGGAGAGCTTCCTCTACGAGCGCTTCGACGAGATCTGCGACATCATGCGCAAGTATGACGTGTCGTTCTCGCTGGGCGACGGACTGCGGCCCGGCTCGATCGCCGACGCCAACGACCGCGCGCAATTCGCCGAGCTGGAGACGCTCGGCGAGCTGACCAAAGTCGCGTGGGACAAGGGCTGCCAGGTCATGATCGAAGGCCCCGGCCACGTGCCGATGCACAAGATCAAGATCAACATGGACAAGCAGCTCAAGGAGTGCGGCGAGGCGCCGTTCTACACGCTCGGGCCGCTCACCACCGACATCGCGCCGGGCTACGACCACATCACCTCGGGCATCGGCGCGGCGATGATCGGCTGGTTCGGCTGCGCGATGCTCTGCTACGTGACGCCGAAGGAGCATCTCGGCCTGCCCGACCGCGACGACGTCAAGCAGGGCGTCATCACCTACAAGATCGCGGCGCACGCGGCCGACCTCGCCAAGGGCCACCCGGCGGCGCAGCTGCGCGACGACGCGCTGTCACGCGCGCGCTTCGACTTCCGCTGGGAGGACCAGTTCAACCTCGGCCTCGACCCGGTGACGGCGCGCGAATATCACGACGAGACGCTGCCGAAGGACGCGCACAAGGTCGCGCATTTCTGCTCGATGTGCGGCCCGAAGTTCTGCTCGATGAAGATCACGCAGGATGTGCGCGATTACGCGGCGACGCTGGGCGATAATGAGAAGAAGGCGCTCGGGTTGAATGCGGCGGCGGCCGAAGCCGGCATGGCGGAGATGAGCGAGAAATTCAAGGCGATGGGGAATCAGGTTTATGTCGAGAAGGATGCGGTGAAGGAGAGCAATAAGGTGTTGTAACTGACGAGGGAAACTTCACGCATGCTTCCCGATCGCACGCGCGGCGCGTCCCACCGTCTTCAACATTTCCCAAGCCAGCGCGAGCGCAAGCATGATGCACGCTACGACGAGATGGCGCGGCAGGCCGAGCGTCCGGAAGATGAGGTCCAACTGAGCCGCGTGGATCGATCGCGGTTGCTATCTGTCCCATCAGGGTCTTGCTCACATCGAACCAGGCGTTCACAAGCCGCGCGTCGTACCACCAGACCACAGCGAGCACGGCATAAGAGATAGCAGCAGCACGACTACCTGCGCCATCGCTCGGATCACTGTCATGCGGTGTTCGCCGGAGCCGAGCGCCAGATTTCTCAGCAGCGTAAGCACCAATGTGACGACCAGCATGATCGCTCCGATCACGATGAGATCGCCGACGTGCAAAATGTGCACGGCCATCGTT
The DNA here is from genome assembly GCA_963847325.1 of uncultured Alphaproteobacteria bacterium. Taxonomy (GTDB): domain Bacteria; phylum Pseudomonadota; class Alphaproteobacteria; order Rhizobiales; family Xanthobacteraceae; genus Pseudolabrys. The sequence continues at coordinate 230,071 of CAWJZD010000007.1, read as the reverse complement.
TCGGCTTTGCCGGTTTGCTCCATCCTGGTCAAATTCTTGACCAGTGCTTCGCTCGCGCCGAAGCCGGTATTTACAATCTGCGAGTTGCTGCAGCAGCGTAAGCGCCGATGTGACGACCAGCATGTCGCCCCGAGCACGAGCAGATCGCTGACATGCATAAAGTGCATCGGCCATCGTTTCGGCTTTGCCGGTTTGCTCCATCTTCGTCTGGGAATCCGCTGACCAGTGCTTCGCTCGCGCCGAAGCCGGTACTCACAATCTGCGGGTTGCTGAACCAGCCGTAGACAAGAATGGCGATGGAGAGCCAGAACACGACAAACCGGCTCATGACATAGCGGAGGAAATGCATATGGGTTCGCCGCGCGCCCGGAAATCACCGTCAGCTTCTACCGGTCGGCCAGCGTCTGCAACGCCACTCCTGCCGCCCCTACATCCACGCCGTATTCGCCGCCTTGCGCAATTCAGCCGCACGTTCGCGCTTCTGCTCTTCCTGAATTTCCAGATCTTCGGCGATTTCCGAAGCCAGGCTGAACAGGCCGGCGAGCTTGACGCCGATGAAGTCCTGCTCGGCCGCCACCGCCTCGGGCGGGATCAGACCGTCCTTTTCGGTGGTCAGCAGCTCCACCGCGACCTGCTGCGCGATGCTCAGCACGGCGCTCAGCGCGATCAGCTTGGTGCGCTCGGAATTGGCGATGGTCGGACGATCCGAATAGGCCCGGATTTCGCGCGCATTGAACGACAGCAAGCCGGTGATCGTGCTCTTGAGGCCGACCATGTCGAGGTCCTGCCCATAAGCGTTGATCTCGCCGCTCAGCGCGACCACGGTGCGGCGTAGATCGTAGAGCTTCGTGTAGGCATCCGCATTGGCCTGGCTCTCGGCTTCGAGCCGGTGCAGCAGATCGAGCGCCGCCGTGACGGACTGCGCCTTTACCTGCATGTAAACCGGGCGCGCCGCCGCGGCGGCGGCCAGCAGCGCGATAACGGCCGCCGCGAAAGTCTGGTTTTCGAGCCAAACCTGATAGGCGCCGCGGGTCGTCGCCTGGTCGACCATCGCGGTGAAGAACCAGGCGAGAAAGACCAGCGTAACCGCGGCGATCGCCAGGGGAAGGACGGGAAGACGCGCCAATTTCATTGCGCGCGCACCCTAGCGTATCGGCGCGGCGGCGGTCGAGATTGCCCCGGACGTCTCGCGACTGGTCGGGCGGCATTAAGGAGGCATTAGGCGCGTGGCGCAGATGAGGCGGCCAATCCAGCCGCCGGACGCCTACAGTGGAAGCGAGCAACAAGCTCGTTCAGGGAGCGTCCGATGAAAACACTCATCACTGCCGTAGCGGCCCTGCTGGTGACGGCCACCGCCGCGCTGGCGCAGCCCGCCTCCAATCTCAAAGGCACGTGGTCCGGCAAGTTTCGAACAATCATCCTCGGAAGCAATCCGCACCATCCGCCGGGTGGGGCTGCCGATGCGCCGCGCGTGCGCGAGATCACCTTCACCTTCGACATCGAGGGCCAGGACGGCCGCCTGCTGTGGGGCAAGTCGTGGTCCAATCCCGAGCGCAAGGAACCGTTCGTGGCGAGCATCACCTTCGACGGACGAACCGTCATCGGCGCCGATACGGACGGCTCGTTGACCATGCGCCCTGCCGGCCGGGGCCGCATGGACCTCTGCTATATCCATCCCGCAACCGGTCCGTCGCAATCGATGGTCGCCAGTTGCGGCACGATGCAGCGGGCGCGCTAGCGACGACCGGCGCGCGCACAGAGCGCGCCGCGATCGGACAAAGGCGGGGCGCCGTACAAAAGGATACTCGAATGCTTGATCGCGGCCTGACTGCGGCCCTTGCCGTGCTCGCTCTTGTCAGCACGGCGGCGCCCGCTTCCGCGCAGAACGCCACACGTGCTCAGACGGCTGCCCCGCCGAGCTATCCGGCCGAGCCCTTGCTCTCAACCGGCACCACCGTGCTCGGTGAACCGCTGCGCTATCCGAAGGGCGCGGCGCATGTGACGTCCGAGATCATCACGCTGGCGCCGGGCGAGCGCACCATCCGGCATCAGCACGGCGTGCCGATGTTCTTCCACATGCTCGACGGCGAGCTCACGGTCGATTACGGCCCGCGCGGCAAGCGCATCTACCGGAAGGGACAGTCCGGGATCGAGGAGATGAACGTCACGCATTTCGGCGAGAACACCGGCCAGGAGCCGGTGCGCCTGATCGTGGTCTATATGGGCGCGGCCCGCGCCAAGGACGTCATTCCAGTGAAGTAAGTCGTCACGCACGATGCAGCGGGTAGACGCATCGGTGTGCGGCGACGAACGTCTACCCGAACCGCACCCGCGCCCGCTCCTTCGCCTTCTCGGCTTCCACCTCACGGTCGCGCGGCGGCGCGTGGGTGTGCAGCGACGCGAGCAGCTTGTGCGCGACGGCGGAGACTTCCTCAACCGCAAGGTTGAACGCGTCCTCGTTCGCATGTGACGGCTTGTTGAAGCCGGACAACTTGCGCACGAATTGCAGCGCCGAGGCGTGGACCTCGTCGTGGGTGGCGGGCGGCTCGAAGTTAAACAGTGTCTTGATGTTGCGGCACATCGCTAGAACTCCAGAACTCACATCCTGCCCGGCAATATAGTCAGGCAAACAGCCTTCGACTACGCTTGGAACTCGGTCATTGTCCGCGAGGTGTCCCATGAAGCTGTTCCACGCCGCCGTTCTCGCCGTGGTCCTGAGCGCGCCGCTCATCCCCGAACCCGCCGCCGCGCAAACCTCGCCCTTCACCGAAAAAATGAACGCCTATGTCGGCTGCATCAACCGGCTGTCGGAGCGCAGCTATTCGTCGCGCGCGCGCTATTTCAGCTGGGCCAGCAAGAACGGCCCGACCGGCAAGGAGCGCATCATCTACGGCACCTACACGATCTACGACACGTCGGACTGCCGCAGGAATGTCGAGAAGGCCAATGCGCTGGAGCCGCGCGAGGCCGCGCTCGAAGCCGCCGCCTCGGCCTATGCCGACGCGGTGTCGAAGCTCGAGCCGCTGTTGAAAGAGGCCGACGACTATTACCAGCGCGAGGACTACAAGGACGACAAGATGGTGAAGGGCAAGGCGCTGCATCCGCGCCTGGTCGCCGCCTGGGACGCCTTCGCCAGTGCCGACCAGCAATTGCGCGCCGGCGTCGAGGCCATCAACGACAAGCGCGCGCTGGAGCGGCTCGCCGAGATCGAGAGCAAGGAAGGCAAGCAGGCGCGCTATCACGTCGAAGCGCTGATGATCCAGGCCAAGCGCGTGCTGCGCACCAACGACACGGCGAAGCCCGATGCCGGCGAGATCACCAAGGCGATCGCCGACTTCGAGAACGGCATCACCGCGGCGGAGCAGTTTGCCGGCAGCGGCATTGGCAGCGGCAAGATCGGCTCGATCTTCATCAGCAACGCCAAGTCATATCTCGTCACGGCGAAGCAACTGATGCGCCGCATCCGCGACAAGACGCCGTACAGCGCCGGCGACCGGATGATGCTGAGCCAGCAGGGCGCCGGCTGGATGGTCGAGGGCTCGCCGGCGCGGCTGTTGCGCGACTACAACCAGCTGATCGAAGCCTATAATCGCGGCGCCAACATCTAGCCGGTTTGCCTGCCGCGATTCCGCTTTCACTTCCGGAAAATGCGACGCATCCGCGCGTGACCGCGCGGCGGGCTCATGCCATCATCAAAGAAAAGACAAGGATTCATCGGAGGATTCAACATGACCACCCGCCGCCGCTTTCTCACCCTGACAACTGCCGCGATCGCGGCGCCTGCCATCTCGCGCGGTGCCTTCGCGCAAACAGCGTGGCCGGGCGCGAAGCCGATCCGCGCGATCTGCCCATTCCAGGCCGGCAGCACCGTGGACATTCTCGGCCGCATCATCAGCGATCCGCTTGGGGCCGCGATCGGGCAAACCATCGTGGTCGAGAATCGCGGCGGCGCCGGCGGCTCGACCGGCTCTGCGGCTGTGGCGACCGCCGACCCGGACGGCTACACGCTGCTGATCAACGCCGCCGCGCACACCGCGGCGCCCGCCGCCTATCCGAACATCACCTACGATCCGGCCAAGGACTTCGCCGGTGTCGCCATGATCGGCGTGGTGCCGAACGTCATCGTCATCGCGCCGTCGAAGGGCATCAAGACCGCGAGAGAGCTGGTCGAGAAGGCCAAGTCCGGCGAGATGACTTACGCATCGGCCGGCGTCGGCAGCGCGACGCATTGGGGCGCCGAGCGCTTCCGGCTCAGCGCCGGCTTCAAGGGAACGCATGTGCCGTTCCGCGGCGGGCCGGCGGCGCTGACCGAAGTCGCAACCGGACGCGTCGACTGGATGACGATCGGCACCGGCTCCGGCCTGCCGTTAATCCAGGACAATCGCCTCATCCCACTCGCGGTGACGACGCAGAAGCGCTCGGCCGCGCTGCCCGATGTGCCGACCACGCTCGAAGCTCGGCTTCAAGGATTCCGACTACACATTCTGGAACGGCTTCCTCGCCCCGGCGAAGACGCCCAAGCCGATCATCGATCGGCTGCACAGCGAGATCACCAAGATCGTCGCCAGTGCGGACGTCAGGCAGAAGCTCGATCAGCAAGGCGTCGAGCCGCTGCCGTTATCGCCTGCCGAATTCGACGCGCTGATGCGCAAGGAGATCACCGACAATCTCGAGCTCGCCAAGGCGGCCGGACTGAAATTCAACTAAGAGCACCGCGCGCATGACCAAGCCGAGCTGGCGCGGCGTCATGCGCATCGCGATGTCGGCGTTCTTCGCCGGCGGCTTCGTGCTGCATCTGCTGGCGGCGGAGCAGCTCATCGCCATCACGCCGGATTGGGTGCCGTATCCGCGCGAGGTCGTTCTCATCACCGGAGTGATCGAGCTCGCCGGCGCGGTCGCCCTCCTGGTGCCGGGGTTGCGGCGCGCCACCGGCATCGCGCTGGCGATCTACGTGATCGCGGTGTGGCCGGCGAACTTCAAGCACGCCTTTGCGCACATCGTGATACCGCCGATCCCGGATAGCTGGTGGTATCACGCGCCGCGGCTGGCCCTGCAGCCGGTGATCGCGTGGTGGGCCTTGTTCGCGACCCGGGTGATCGACTGGCCGTTTCGGTCCCGCTAGCTATTTTCCCGCGGCTTTGCGGAGCGCCGCATTGATGCGGTCCTGCCAGCCCGCGCCCTCTTCCTGGAAGAAGTCGAGCACGTCGCGGTCGATGCGCAGCGACACCGTTTCCTTTGCACCGGGAACGGCGGGCGCCTTGACCGGCAGATCGGCCGGTTTTGTGGTGGCGGTCTTGAATGCCTTCTCGGCTTCGGTGCGTGCGTCGCGTGCCATATGATATCCACTCAGATCAGTTCGCTGGGATCACGTTCTTTCATGAGCCACGCGTATTTCCAAGCACCCCGGGCCGTCGCATAACATGACGCGGATGAAAAAGGCGCGGCGCACCAAGCAGAGCAAGGCCCTGGAGTTGGCGGAGCGCGCGGTCGCCCTGTTGCCTCCGCGCTGGCGGGTGAAGTCGCTGGCCGAGATGGTGCCGCTTGCGGTGCTCGCTTTCATCGCGGCGGCGCTTTACGCCTTCGCCCAGCTCGCCGATGAGATGATGGAAGGCGAGATCAAGCCTTTCGACGAGGCGATCCTGCGCGCGCTGCGCAATCCGGCCGACCTCGCCGATCCGATCGGGCCGCGCTGGCTCGAGATGGCGATGCTCGACATTACCGCGCTCGGCGGCACGGCGGTGCTCACCCTGATAACGGCGGGCGTGATCGGCTTCCTGCTGATGGACGGCAAGCGTGGCGCGGCCTTGTTCGTCCTGGTCGCCGTGGCCGGCGGCAGCCTGCTGAGCACGCTGGCAAAGCTCGCCTTCGCCCGGCCCCGCCCGGAACTGGTGGCGCACCTGGTGGAGGTCTCGAGCTATAGCTTCCCGAGTGGGCACGCCCTGTCATCTGCCGTGACCTATCTCACCCTCGGGGCGCTGCTGACGCGCACCCAGGCCCGCAAGCGCATCAAGGCCTATCTGCTCGGCACCGCCGTCTTGCTGACGCTGATGATCGGCACCAGCCGGGTCTATCTCGGCGTCCATTACCCCAGCGATGTGTTGGCCGGCTGGTCGCTTGGCGCCGCGTGGGCGATGTTGTGCTGGCAGGTCGAGCGCCTGCTGCAACAGCGCGGCCAGGTCGAACGCGAAGACTAAGCCACGCATTCTAATAATGCCGGGTGATGGAGCCACGCGTCGCCGTGATGGCGCCGCCGGCCCACTTCCACGTTCCGCGAGTTGAGCGCCGGAATGTTGGGACGGTGCGGGCCAATTCATTCGCAAGCGCGAAATATACAGCGACACAAAACAGCGGCAGACTGATCGCCAATCGCGGTCGTCATTCCGATGACTAAAGCCCGGGGGTGATCATGTGCAAGTTCTGCATTGCGAAGCTTCAGCAACAATTTAATTCGCGCCGTAGTTTTCTGAAAGGCGCGGCTGCAACCGGCGCCGCAGCGTCGGGCATGAGCCTGTTCGGGCCGCGCGCTGCGCTGGCGCACGGCGGTAACGGTCCGCCACGCGACACCGGAAAGCGCGGCCGCCGCTACGTCATCAAAGGCGGCGCCGTGATGTCGATGGATCCCGTCGGTGCCGAACTTGCCGAAGGGCGACGTCCTCGTCGAAGGCAAGAAGATCCTCGCCATCGCGCCGAACATCAGCGCCGGCAACGCCGACGAGATCGACGCGCGCGGCCGCATCGTGATGCCGGGCTTCATCGACACGCATCACCACCAGTTCGAGACGGCGCTGCGCAGCTTCCTCGCCAACGGCATCCTGATCAATGACGGCTCGGGCTCGCCGAGCGCCGACCCGACCTATTACGAGTACATCCTGCTGAAATTCGCGCCGGTGTACCGGCCGCAGGACGTCTACATCAACGAGCTGTTTGGCGGCCTCTCGCAGCTCGACAACGGCGTCACCACCGTGCTCGACGTCTCGCAGATCCACCATTCGCCGCAACATTCGGACGCGGCGGTGAAGGCGCTGTTCGACACCGGCCGCCGCGCGGCGTTCGGCTATTTCGAGAGCGCCGGCGGCGTTGCCGGCAACCAGTATCCGCAGGATGCGACCCGCATCCGAAACCGCTACTTCTCGTCGAACGACCAGCTCGTCACCATGGTGATGGGCGGCGAGGTCTATCTGGGCGACGCGACCACCCAGCAATCGTGGACGCTGGGACGGCAGCTCAACCTGCAGATTGCCGCGCACATTCTGTCGCCGTTCGGCATTCGCCCGATCATGGACGACCTCGCCGCCGGCACCGGCGGCGACCAGAACAATATCGGCATCGGGCCGGACAACCTCTTCATCCACATGACCGGCATGTCCGATTTCGCCTGGCAGAAGGTGAAGGACGTCGGCGCGCATGTCTCGCTCGCCTTCCCGATCGAAATGAACATGCGGCATGGCGAACCGCCGATCCTGAAGATGCAGAGCCTCGGCATCGAGCCGTCGCTCTCGACCGACGTCGAAGTCACCATGACGGCGGACTTCTTCACCCAGATGCGCTCGGCCATGACCATGCAGCGCATGATGGTCAACCAGATGATCCTCGAGCAGGGCAACTTCACGCCGCCGAACCAGTGGCCGACCCCGGCTCCGGGCACGCCGCCGCTGCTCAACGTGCTGCGACGTGCTGCGCTACGCGACCCTCAACGGCGCCAAGGGCCTGCGGCTCGACAGCAAGGTCGGCACGCTCAAGCCCGGCAAGGAAGCCGACATCATCATCCTCGATGCGACCAAGCTCAACGTGGCGCCGCTCAACAAGGTGCCGGGCGCGGTGGTGTCGCTGATGGAGCGCACCAATGTCGAGACGGTGATCGTGGCCGGCAAGGTGCGCAAGTGGAAGGGCGAGCTGCTCGACGTCGACCTCGACCGGTTGCGCGCGCAACTCGAAGCGTCGCGCGACTACATCTTCGCCGCCGCCGGCGTGCCGAAGAACCTGTTCGCGAACTAAGTCAGACCACAAAAATGAAAGCGGCCCCGGAAACGGGGCCGCTTTTTTATTTGCGCGTTCGTTTAGCGGAGCGAAAGGGCCATGCCGTTCAAGTCGGCGCTGACGATCAGGCCGGCCTGACGGCCGGTCAGCGTCAACACTGCACCATTCTGATTGGTCAGGATGATCGCCTGCGCGCCGCGCCCGACCGCCGCACCCGCCGCAGCGGCGGCGTAGACGCCCGCGACGTCTTGCGCGCGGCGGATGTTCGAAACGCGGCCATGGAAATCGGTCTGCGAGGCGCCGAAGGTGAAGCCGTAGCTCAGCCCGCCGATCGAGACCGGATATCGCTTGCCCTGGAAGGTCAGCGTGCCGCTGCCGCCGGAGCCGCCAATCACAATGCCGGCCTTGAGGACGCTAAAACGGATGTTGCCGGTATCGGCGCTGGCGCTGGTTGAAATGCCGACGCCGGCGAGCGCCACAAGCGCGACGGCCGCCGCGCGAAGTTTCATTGAAAAACGCATGCAAAATGCCTTTCGGTGTGAAGGGATGACAGGTCAACAATACCCCAGCCGGGAACCAGTTCCGCGGCCTGCCGGCCTCGCCAAGCCTTTGATGCATAACGGCATGCTAGCTTATGACGCATGAACCCCTTCGATGCGGTCGTGCTGGGCGTTGCGCTGGTCGGTCTGGTGACGGGCTTTTCCGCCGGACTGCTGCGCAGCCTCGCGACCATTCTCGCCTATGTGATCGCCGCGCCGGTCGCACTGGCGATCACGCCGGCGATCGTCAACTGGTTGAACGCGCGCGAGCTGCTGCCTGCCGATAAGGCGCCGTTGCTGCTGTCGCTGGTGCCGTTCATCGCGCTGATCTTGATCGCAGTCTTGCTCGGCACGTTGCTGCGCGGCGCGGTCGGCGGCGTGACCAGCGGTCGAACCATGTTCATCGACCGCGTGCTGGGCGCCCTGCTCGGCCTGGTGCGCATCGGCCTGCTGGCCGTGCTGCTGGTGCTGATCTTCGAGCGCATCATCCCGCCGGGCCGCGAGCCGCCGTGGCTCAAGGAATCGCAACTGCGGCCCTATCTATCAGTGGCCGGCGCGCAAGGATTGCGGGCGCTGCCGCCGGAGGTCACGCGCTATATCGACGAACTGCGACGCCAGCGCGGGCTTTGAGACCGGAACTGCGGCGGCGCGGAAGCGGTTATCGAGCATGAACGCAAAGACACCGACCATCGCCCGCATCTGGCGCGGCCGCACCGCCCGCGCCAAAGCCGACGAATACGCAGAGTATCTCTACGAGACCGGCATCAAGCCGCTGGAGCAGAAGGCGCTCGCGGTTCAGCAGTTGCGCGAAGATCGCGACACCGAGACCGAGTTCATCACCATCTCCTACTGGGAGAACGTGGAAGCGATGTCGCGCTTCACCGGCGCCGATCCGCGCCAGATCCATCATCTGCCGCGCGACAAGGAATTCCTGATCGAGCTGCCGCACAGCGTGCAGGTGCTGACCATCACGTCGTCGCACAATCTCTTTTCGAAGAGCGGCTGACGTCAGAATGGATGATTGAACATATCCAGCTGCGGCAGCTCGACTGCCTGGTCGTGGATGATCACATCCATATAGGACCCGCCCCTGCCTGCCGCTGCCTGCTCGCGCGGCGCGCTCACCATGTCGCGATAGGTTTTCAGCGCGAGCTCGTCGCCGACGAAGACGCACTGGCAATCGTCCGGATCGGCATAGACGTAGTAGCGCCGGCCGGCTTCGTCGCGCGGAATGAAGCGCCGCGGCGGCAGCTTCCTGACGTGATCGACCTGCTCTTTCGTTACCGCCGCGCGCATCTTGAAGCCGGCATCGACCAGCCGCATGTCGGTCGCGCGTTGCTGCTGCGAAGAAGCGGACGCTGACGCCAACAACAGCGTTATCGCCGCGAGAACAAACTTCATGAGCTCGCCCCTGGTACTGGCTAGCGCTTGTACAGGCCCATAATGGCCGCTTTCGCCAATGTCGCGAAATGCAGATTGAAGCCGACGACAGCCGCCGAGCGTGTCAGCGCCGACATCGATCTTCTCGCTGCCGACCGCAAACACCGTGAAGATATAGCGGTGCGGATGATCGCCTTCCGGCGGGCACGGACCGGCATAGCCGGGTTTGCCGCAATCGGTGCGGGTTTGCAGCGCTCCGGGCGGCAGCTTGCCGCCGCTGCTGCCCGCGCCGGCCGCGAGCTCGGTGACGTTCGGCGGAATATTGACGATCAGCCAGTGCCAGAAGCCGGAGCCGGTCGGCGCGTCGGGATCGTAACAGGTGATGGCGAAGCTCTTGGTGCCTTCCGGCGCGCCCGACCACCGCAGATGCGGCGATGTGTTGCCGCCGGCGCAGCCGAAGCCGAAGTCCGCCGACATGACGAAATCTTTCGACAGATAGTCGCCGTCCTTGAAGCTGTCGCTTGTGACCTTGAAATGCCATCCGTGCCTCCCGAGCGCCTGCGCCGAGCCTAGCTTGGCGAACGGCATAATCAACGCGTGCCATGGAACTGCCGAACATCTGCCGCGTAATCACGTTACAGATCCACAAATTCCGGCGGTGCAAGGCGGAACAAGATGTCAAAAGTCACATACAAGATCGTGCAGCACGACGGCGGCTGGGCCTATCAGGTCTCCGACGTTTTCTCGGAAGCGTTCCCCACTCACGACGCGGCGCTGAAGGCCGCGCAACGCGCCGCAGCAGAACAGCGCGTGCCCGGCACGACCGAAGTCATCGAGTGGGAAGACGCTGACGGCAAGTGGCACAGCGAAACCGCGCCGGGCCGCGACCGGCCGGAAACCGAAGTTCAGGACACCAAGACGCGACGTTAGCGAAGCGTCACTTGTACTTGGGATCGCGCTCGAGCAGCTCGATTGAAATCCCCTGCGGCCCGCGGATGAAGCAGATTCGGATGCCGGGCCGCGGCGATTTCGGCTCCATCGTGAACTCGATGCCTTTCTTCTTGAGGTCGGCGGCGACTGCGTCGACGTCCTTCACGTACAGGCCGAAATGGTCGAGCCCCTGGTACGGCGTCACCGGCGGCGGATTGACGCCGTCGCCGCCTTTGACCGGAGCAATGAAGATATTGGCGCCGCCGAGCTTCAGGTCGATGCGCGTCTCGCCCTGTTGCGGGGTGCGGATCACCTCTGCGCCAAGGACACGCTCGAACCACTGCGCCGTCCCTTCCGGATCGGGGCTGCGCAAATGGACGTGGTCCCAGGTGTATTCCGGCATTGGTCGTTCTCCTCCGCCGCCCTCACGCCCGCGCCATGGCCGGCGGGTGGAAACGTTTGACGGCGGCATATCCAAACACCAGGAACAGCACCAGCACAACGGTCTGCGCCACGACGAACGGCGTCTCGGACTGGGTCGGCGCCAGCGCCTGCAGGAAGCCGATTTTCTGGAATGACTGCACCACCAGCACGAAGCAGTTGAAATAGAGCGCCGCGATCGCGGTCACCACATAGACCCAGCGCCACGCCCGCATCAGGCGGAAGGCGTAGAGCGCGAGCAAGGTCAGGGCGAGCACGGTCAGCGATATCGCACCCGTGATCAGCGCCGGCGTGAGCACGTGGATCGGAAACATGAAGCCGGTGACGCTGGTCAGGATCGTCGTCACCAGGAATATCGGTGAGCCAGGGCTTCGACTCGGATCGCAACATTGCGACCAGCACAACCACCCCGGTTGCGATCGCGATCAGGCTGATGATGACGTGAAGAATCGTGAAGGCCGCTATCGATAATCCAAGGATCATCGCCCATTCCTTTCTTGCTATCCGGCAGGCAAAAATCTGCCATAGCGGCCAAAGTCGTCAAATTGGACCTTAGGCCGCGGCTCAGACCCGGATGAAAATCCGGCGGCGATAGAGATAGCGGGCCAGCAATATTGCGACTGTCAGCGCCACAATGTGAGTGACAAAGCGTCCGGCGCCCGGCGCAATCATGCGGTCAAAAAATGCGGCGACGTCGCCGCCTGACAGCCGTTTGGCAAAGGGCTCAAAGCCCCAGACGCCATTCATGAAATAGAGCGCGAGCGCATTGCCGCCGATCCAGATGAAAACCAGCGCCCAGGCCTGCCGGCCCCAGATGTCCATGATGAGGTAGGTCACGCCGAGCAGGATGAAGCTGTAGCCGCCGGCAACCAGCACATAGGACGATGTCCAGATTGCTTTGATGATGGGAAATTGCAGGCCCCACAGGTAACCGGCAATCGTCATCACAATGCCGCCGCCGACGAACACCGCGACCTTGCGCATCGGCGTTACACGTTGGTCGAGCAACAGGATGGATGCCAGCACGCCCAGCAGGCAGGTCGCGACGGCGGGAAGCGTGCTCAACAAGCCTTCAGGATCGTAGATCTTTCCGTACTTGAAGCCGGGCAGAAACACATCGTCGAACCATGCGCTGAGATTGGTCTCCTCGCCATAAGACGGCGGACCGATCCCGGGCACCGGCACGAATGTCAGAAGCGCCCAGTAGCCGACCAGAATGATAATTGTGGCGGCGACCAGTCCGCGCCAGTCGAGATAGATGAAGAGGATCGCCGCGAACAGATAGCAGAGTGCGATGCGCTGCAGGACGCCGAGCAGCCGGACCTCGGGCCACAATTTGCTGACGCCGCCGTAATAGATCAGGCCGAGCACAAACAGCAGCGCGAAGCGGCGCAGGATGCGGCCATAGACTTCGGCATTGTTCGCGCCATCGATCTTCGAGAGCGAGAACACGACCGACATGCCGGTGACGAAAATCAGCAACGGGAAGACGAGATCCCAGAAGCGAAAACCGTCCCACTCGGCGTGGGTAAATTGCATCGCGACGAAAGAGCCGATGCTCTGCAGCGCCGGCCCCATGTGACTGGTCATTTCATGGAAGGCGCGCGCTGCGCCCTCGCCGCCCAGCAGCCAGAACACGCTGAAGCCGCGCAGCGCATCCACTGCAGCTATGCGTTCGATCTTCTGGGGGGAGCGGGCACGTGCCATGCCCACTCACAATTCAGCGGCGTTACCCGGGTTCCCGGGTGCGACTTTAGCGCTTGGCGGAGGCCGTCAATTCCAGCGTGGGACGGCTACAGGTGCCCTTGCCTTCTTCCACCCGGAAGTAATTCCGCCCAACGAAGGCTTTGTCGTATTTGTGCCAGAACACCTGATGGTCGAGCGCCAGGATACCGGCAAGCGTCACGGCGAAGACCGCACTCTCCATGTCGCGTTGCTGGCCATCGAGGTTCTCGGGCAGCCGCGAGCTGGCATAATCGACAAAGTGCACGCGCTTGGCGCAAGGCAGCGTGCGCGCTGCATCGAGCGCAACCTGTGCGGTGGCCAGATGATCGGGATGATCGTTCGGGTTGATGGCGGCGTCGAGCTCCGGAACGTTGATCTGCACCTGCGGCGCGCGCTCCCGCTCGAAGTCGACGATGGCGCGGATCGTGCCCACCAGATCGCCCCAGCCATGATAGGTGGCGGATTGATCGATCGCGCTCACCAGCTCGACCTTGGCGGTTGCGAGCTGCTGGAGCGACTGCTTGCCGGTTGAGGGATAGCCGGTGCCGTCAGGGCCGCCATCGGGAAGGCGCAGGTAGTAGCTCACCGTGCTCCGGTAAGCGATGCGCGTAAGCTTGTGGCCGTTGAAGTCCTTCACTTGCGTGGTCTTGGTGGTCGGCACGCCGGTGGCGTCCGCCATGAAGCGGATCGCAGTGTCGGCGCCGTTTTCGCGCGCGAGGTAGAGTGGGTGACGCCGGCCGCCATTTCCGAGACCGAGCCCGACATCGCCGGCGGTCATATGGATAAAGACAGTTTTAGCCTTCGGGTTATTGACGTCCTGGAAGGCCGACGGATTCATGAAGAGCTGCCAGTCGTCTTCATGCCCGGCGAAATAGAACGAAACTTTTTCCGGACCCTGGTCCGCAAGCGCAGCGGCCGGCAAAAGCGCGGCAGCGCAAAGCGCGAGCTTTAAGAGAGCTTTTCCCATCCCTATCCCCCGGCTGAGGAGCCGCCCCGATTATATGGCTTCGGGAAACGCGGCTCAAACCCAGCGCGGCAGGGCTGTTAAAGACAGAATGCGACAGAACCGCGGCTCTTCGATTGCCGCAAGGCATTCTTTACCCCGCAAACGCTAGAAAAGCCCCGAATTGGGGGAACTTCGCTTGGATTTTTCGCCGGGCCTCGTCCATTTCTGGAATCAGGCGAGCAAGCTCCTGTTCTCGCTGGGCTCGCATTTTTCCTTCACGTCGCTCGGCGCGGCGCTGCTGATCGCGACCTTATTCTACGGCGCGAAGCGAATCAGACGCGGGCGCAGATTGCGCGCCAAGACGATCCTGCGCGCGCTGTTCCCGAAGCGCATCGTCGCCAGCCCGTCGAACTACGCCGACATCGGCTACCTGTTCTTCAACGTGTTCGTGTTCGGCGTGGTGTTCGGCTGGGCGCTGCTCACCTACGAAACCGTCACCAACGGCATCATCTCAAATCTGGTGGCCGTGTTCGGACAGCCTTCGCCATCGTCACTGCCGCCCTGGCTGTCGAGCTCGATCGTGACGCTGATGCTCTTTCTCGCCTACGAGCTCGGCTACTGGTTCAACCACTGGCTTTGCCATCGCGTGCCGCTGCTGTGGGAATTCCACAAAGTGCACCATTCGGCCGAGGTGCTCACGCCGCTGACAAACTTCCGCGTGCATCCGGTCTACACCTGGATATTCGCCAATATCCTCGCGCTCTCGGCCGCGATCGCGAACGGCTTTGCCAATTACATGTTCGGCGAAACCGCGCACCAATACGCGCTGGCCGACAGCAACATCATCCTGGTGCTGTTCATCCATGTGTACGTGCACCTGCAGCACTCGCATGTGTGGATCGCGTTCAGCGGCTGGCTCGGACGCGTTTTCGTCAGCCCGGCGCACCACCAGATCCACCACTCGACCAATCCGAAGCACTTCAACCGCAATTACGGAAGCTGCCTCGCTTTGTGGGACTGGATGTTCGGCACGCTTTACGTGCCGGGCAAAGAGAAGGAGAAGCTCAGCTTCGGCGCCGAGAAGGACGAATTCCCCGCGCACACGATCAGCGGCGAGCTGATCGCGCCCTTCATCCGCGCCGGGCGCGTCGCGCGCGGAATGCTGCCGCGGCTTACTTCTTCTTGGCGGCGCGCACGCTCAGCTTGAGCTGCTCGCGGAAGTCCGCACTGCGGCCGTGCTTCTTGAGCAGGTCGGCGAAGGCTTCCTCGGTGATCTCCTCGATGCTCTTCATCTGATCGCGTGCCATGACCTGGATCGCATTCCAGGTCTCGCGATCGAAGCGCAGCCGCTTGCCGACCAATTCGTGGCTGCTCACCACTTTCAGCTTTGGCTTTGATTTGGCTTTCCGCGCCATGTCGTTTCCTCGATCCTTCTATTCTCACCAAAATTTAATCTGCGGGAACTGCTGAATTCCCTCATTGAAACAACGCGTTCAGCCGCCGTTCATGCGAAAAATTCGAACTTAGCGCAGCTATCAGACGTTGTTCATTCGAAGAATTGCGGCTCGATCATCGTGCTGCATTCGAGTGCCAGGAGGTACGTCATGTTGAAGACTCTCACAGGCGTCGCATTGGCGGGCGTGCTCGCGGTTGGTGCGGTCACGGCTTCGTCGCAGACCGCGGAAGCACGTTGCTACGGCTGCGCGGTCGGCGCGGGCGTGGTCGGCGGCCTTGCCGCCGGCGCCATTATCGGCTCGGCGTTGGCCTATCCGCGTTACGGCTATGGCTACGGTGGCGGTGGCTATTACGGCGGCCCGGGCTATGGCTACGCGCCGGCCTATTACGGCGGCGGCGGCTATTACGGCGGTGGTGGCTATTACGGACAACGCTGCTGGATCCGTCGCGTGGTAGGCCCCAATGGAGGCATCCGCCGCGTTCGCGTCTGCCGCTAATCGTCAATCTGAACAGCGATTCAGAAAACTGGAAGCCGGCACACTTGCCGGCTTCTTTTTTGTGGGCGGGCGCGTAAACGTCCCGACAAATTTCCAACAAATTAAGACCGGCTCTTTACAGCGGAAGCACGAACCTGCTTAGGGTTTTGCAAGCTATGGCCGCCTGCGGCCATGAACTCGGAGGGAGATCCATATGAAGAAGACCCTGATTGCTCTCGCCGCGCTCGCGGCGCTCGTGACGGCCACGGTTTCGGCGCCCGCCCCGGCGGAAGCGCGTTGCTATGGCTGCGCGGTCGGCGCAGGCGTGGTCGGCGGACTGGCCGCCGGCGCCATCATCGGCAGCGCGATTGCCAACAGCCAGCCGCGCTACTACGCGCCGGCGCCCGGCTATGTCGTTTACTCCGGCTATGCCGCGCCCGGACCGGTCGCCTGCCCAGGCGGCTATTGGGCGCGCCGGCCGGTCGCGTTCGACCCCTACGGCAATCCGGTCCGCTGGAGCCGTCCGCGCTTCATCTGCCCGTAAGCTCCTCTTAACGCGAAGCGGCCGATCATCGGGCTCGATTCGAGCTCGGGGGACGGCCCATGAAATTCGCAATGATCTGCGCCGTGGCCGCACTGATGGCCGCGGCGCTTTCGTTTCCGGCCCACGGCTATTGCCGCGGCTGCGTGGTCGAGACGCCGGCCGCCACCACGACACTGGCGAGCGCCGATGCGAGCGCGCTGCCGATCGCCGGGCCGAAGTGCCACATGGAAAAGCGGGCGTATTGGAAAAGCGGGCGCAAGAAGTTCCGTCATACCCAGGTGTGCGAGTAGTCAGCGCATTGCGCGCAACAACTCCGCGGTCGGCCAGCAATCGACCTTGAGGCTATTGGCCTTCTGAAATGCGCCGAGCGCCGAGCGCGTCAGCATCCCCGCCTTGCCGTCGATCTTGTCCTTGTAGAAGCCCTGCGCCGTGAGCTTCGCTGCATCGCCTCGACGTCGGCGGTGCGAAGCTGGGCGGTCTTTGACCAGGGCGTCTCGAACGGCTTTCCGCCCGCGATCAGGTCGGACAGGTGCCCGACGAACAGCACGTACAAATCCGAGAAGTTGTACTCCTTGATCACGTAGTAATTGGCCGGCGTCAGAAACGCCGGTCCGTACGTGCCCTCGGGCAACAACAGCGACGCCTCCATCGCAAGCGCGCGGTCGCTGAGCTTGCGTCCACGCGTCGGCACGAAGCCGTCACGCAGCCATTCCGCCACCGGCTTCTTGTGCTCGGGCTGCGCGATGGTGCAATCCGCGCTCGCCGGCGCGCGCACTTCGATCGCCCACGGCTCACCGCGCTGCCAGCCTTTGGCCGCGAGCTGCTTTGCCGCCATCGCCAGCGCATCGGGCACCGAAGTCCAGATGTCGATCTTGCCGTCGCCGTCGAAATCGGTCGCGTATTTGAAATACTCCGACGGCAGAAACTGCGTCATGCCGATCGCGCCGCCCCAGGACGAGCGCATGCGCGAGCGCGGCACGCCGTCGTCCAGCATCTTCAGCGCGTAAAGGAATTCGCCGCGGAATAGGTCTTTGCGCCGGCCCGTGTAAGCCTGCGTCGCCAGCACGCGGATCGCGTCATAGGGCAGCGCGTAGCGGCCGTAATCGGTCTCGCGCGCCCAGATCGCCAGCACGACATTGCCCGGCACGCCGATCTCGCGCTCGATCTTCGCCAGCGTGTCCTTGTGCTGCGCGGCGAGTTTTTTGCCGTGCTCGGTGAGACGGGTGAAGGTCGAACTCCTTGAGATATTGCGACGGGGTGAGGACGAACTCGGCCTGCGGCGGCGCGGTGTCGGGCTTTCCGGGAATGAGCAGATCGGAAAGCGAGAGATCGGGCTCGAGGCCCTTGATCGCGGCGTCGAAAGTCGCGCGTGAGACGCCGAGCTTTTGCGCGTCAGGCCAGGTGGATTGCAGGAACGAGTCGAAGGCGGGATCAGCGCCGGCCGCCGGGGCCCACAAGCAAGCAAGGAGACGGCGGCGACTATTGGCCATCTACGCATGCTGTCTGGCCGGAAGCGGCCCGAAGGCGGGCGGCGGGACGCGGCGCCGTGACGCCGCTTCGTAAGCCGAGGCGATGCGCAACGTGATGTCTTCCTTGCCCGGTTCGCAGCGGAAGACCAGCGAGAACGGCAGCCCCGGCGGCGGGATCTGGGTCGGCTGGTCGGACGCGACATGCAGATAGGTCTTGCGGTCGCCGGAGAGCTTGTAGACCGGATCGTAGGCGGTGGTGACGTAGCCGGCCGGGATCAGCACCTCGGTGAGGCCGGCATTCGGCCCGCTGAGCGACTCCGGCGCGAGATTGTTGCGGAAGCCCTGCCCGGCATGGCCGATCTTGCCGGGCGGCCACGGCGTATGCAGGCGCACCAGCGCGTCGAGCCGGTTCTCGTAGATCACCATCATGTCGGCGCGGCGCAGTATTTCGCGCAGCATCATCCGCTCATTGATGCCCTGCCGCTCGCCCAGCGGATTGCGCATGTCGGTGAGCGCGTCCCAGTTGCGGAAGCCGGCGCGCTGGTCGTCGCCCCAGAATTTGGAGCGCGCATTGAGCGCGGTGAAATCCGCCAGCGTTTCCTCAAAGCCCTTGTCCTTCCAGTCGCGGGCGCGGCGCGACAGGTACTGGTTGATATGGAAGCGGAAGGCGTTGGCATTGGCCTGGTGCTGCACCGTGCCGAGGTCGAGATTGCGCGGCGGCGCGATGCGGCCTTCCGCAAGCTCCAGCATGTAATCCATCGGCTTCATCTTGCCGGAGCCGAAGGTCTTCCCGGGCTGAAATTCGGTCGGGACAATGGCGGCGGCGAAATCCGGAAACACCGGCTCGCCCTGCTCGTTCAGGCGGTAAAGGATGTCCGGCATCATGACCGGCACGATCCGCGCCAGCGCGACGCGATAATCGACCTTCATCTGCTCGATGTCGGGATCGCGCGTCCACAGCGGGTCGGTGGTCTCGACCAAGGTGGCGCCGAGCTTGCCGGCCAGGATGTCCTTGATCTCCTTCGCGGCAGCCTCGGTGATCGGCTTTTCGGTCAGGCGGTCGGGCCGGCACACCATCGACTTCGCGGATCACGCCGATCCGCAGGCCCTTCAACGACGGCTCGCCTTTGGCATGAACGGCATAGGACGGCAGCACCGACGAGCGCGGCACCGTCGTGAACGGATCGCGCGGATCGTAGCAGTAGCCGGTGTCGTCCTTCAGGGCATCGAGCACCTTGGCGGCGTCGGCAATCTTGCGCGCATGGATGCCGGTCCGGTCCACGTAGATGTCGGCGCCGATCGCGCCGCCATCGAAACCGAGCATGGCCTTGTGCGGCAGGATGAGCGCAACGGCATTGTGGTTCGACGGCCCGCGGCACGAGGCACGCGTTTCTTCGCCCAGGCTGCACATCACCATGTTGGTCGAGACCGACAGCGCGGAGCCCGATGAGGAGCCGAGTGAAGCCGCCCGCGTCGTGTCGTACGGATTTGACGGATTGCCTGCCCAGGTGGAGCGCTGATAGCCGAGCGTCGTGGGCAGCACCTTGTCCGGCTTTTCCGCGCCGCCGGGATCGTCGGGGCGGCCGTTATATTCGGTGTTCACCGCCTTGGCGAAGATGATCGCGCCCTTGTTGCGCAGTTGCTCGACCAGCACGTGATCGCGCGCCGGAAAGTCGATGTCGTAGCGCGCGTCACCGCCGCCGGTCGAACGCATGTCCTTGGTGTCGAACGGGTCCTTGAACGAGAACACCACGCCGTACATCGGCATCGCTTCAAGGTCGGGATTGCGCCCGTATTTGGCGTCGAGCGCGGCCGCGGTCTCCAGCGCGTCGGGCAGCTGACGGAAGAATTCGCACACCGGCGGCGCGCCCTTGGGCAGCGGGCCTTTCGATGGATGCAGGTCGAAACCGCCCTTGCAGGTCACCGAGCGCTCGCCGCGAATATTGAGCGTGCCGATCGCGTTCACCTGGCCGGCATTGGGAATGCCGACCACCATGCCGAACTGCTGCTGCACCGACGGATCGGAGGCGGTCGATTCCATGCGGCCGAATTCGAGCGGCGGGCCCTGATATTTGTCGAGGTCGGGAAGGATGTCCGCGGCCTTGAGGGTGCGGGCCGGAAATTCGAGCGGCTTGCCGCCGCGCACCGCGCCCGATGCCGGCGCGACATCGGCGCCGTCTTTGGTGACCAGCATCGAGGCGACGCCGTTATAGCGGCGCACCCGCTCCAGATAGTGCTGCACCACGGCGGTGACATTGGTCTTGCCGGCTTTGATCGCGGCATGCAGATCCGCGATGGTCGCCTCTTCGAGAACGAAGGGCTGATCGGGCGAAAACGGCTTGTTCATGGCCAGCGTCCCAGCAATTGCCGGGGCAGCTTAGAACGCGCGGCGCTGGTGAGCCAGATCAGTGTCCGGCGGCCACTTTCTTCGCGTGGCTCTGCTCGTGGATCGGCCCCGACAGCTTCTCGACATAAGCGATGCCGATCGCGGAGAGCACGAACACGCTGTGGATGATGGCCTGCCACATCACGCTCTCGACGGTGAACGAGGCCTCCGGCTTGCCGAGCTGGCCGGCGTAGATGAACGTCCGCAGCAGGTGGATCGACGAGATGCCGATGATCGCCATCGCGAGCTTGATCTTGAGCACGCTGGCATTGACGTGGGAGAGCCATTCCGGCTGATCCGGGTGGCGGTGCAATTCGAGGCGCGACACGAAGGTCTCGTAGCCGCCGACGATCACCATGATGAGCAGGTTGGAGATCATCACCACGTCGATCAGGCCGAGCACGACCAGCATGATTTCCTGCTCGGAAAACTTGAACGAGCCGAGCACGAGGTGCCACAGCTCCTTCAGGAACAGGATGACGTAGACGCATTGCGCGACGATCAGGCCGACATAGAGCGGAAGCTGCAGCCAGCGGGACGAGAAGATGAGCGCCGGCAGCGGGCGCAGCCCTTTGCCCGGTCTTACAACATCGTCGTCGGCGGCCATCGACATGGGTGCGTCTCCGTAAGCGCGGAGTTATATGCGATTCGCGACCTGGCGGCGGTGTGATGAAGTTTGTCAGCTACGCGGGCTTGTCGGCCTTATAGCGGCCGAACACGCGGGGCTCGCCTTTGCCGAACAGGATGACGTCGTATTGTTCCGGCGTGCCGCCCATGCCGGGCGAGCCTTGCGGCATGCCGGGCACTGCAAGGCCGGTCGCATTCGGCTTGTCGGCGAGCAGCTTCTTGATCGCCGCCGCCGGAACGTGGCCCTCGACCACATAGCCGCTGACTTCCGCCGTGTGGCAGGCGGCGAGTTCGCTTGGAACACCAAGGCGGGTCTTCTCGCGATCGAGCGTCTTGGTGTTGACGGTCTTCACCGCAAAGCCGTTCGCGCGCAGGTGATCGACCCAGCCATTGCAGCAGCCGCAGCCCGGATCCTTGTGCACGGTCACGCGCGGCGGCGCGGCCAAGGCGGCGCGCGGCGCAAGCGCGACGGCAGAAGCGAGCAAAACGGCGCGGCGGCTGATGATCGTCATGGGCCTATCCTGGTTGCCCCGATGCATAAAACGGCAGTGAAACGGGGCAAGTCACAAGCGCGTTTATGGTTATGCGCCGGCGCAAGGTGGTCAGCATCGAGATCGTCGAGGAGGACGGCAAAAGCCTTGTCGTGCGGCAGTTCGACGACGGCGAGGTGGTGCGCGAGCCGGTGGTGCACCGGAAGAAGACCCGCAAGCCGAAGCGCCCGCCGTTGAGGGTTACGGGGCCGAAGAAGTGAGGACGGGAACCCGCCACCCCTTCCCGCGGTTGAACCGCGCTGAGATACTGTCCCCATTACTCCCGGGCTGGAGGATGACATGACAAAACTTCGCACTGCGGCGCTGGCTCTGGCCGGCCTTGTCCTGACGGCGAATGCGGCGTCGGCTCAGGTGCTCTGCGTGATCCCGCTGATGATTTCTGCCGCGGTGGTCAGCGCGCAGGAGAACCGCGAGCTGACACAGCGCGAGGCGACCTGGTGCGGGCTGGTGCGCGACCAGGTACCGGCGAAAAAGGTGACCGTGAAGAAGAAGGTCGTCGCGACGACCACGAAGCAGTAGCCGCGACAGGAACAGTTAGTGCCGGTGCGCCAGCGACGGCGGCGACACCTGCCCGGTGCGTAATTCGCGCGTGGCCTGCTGCAGGATCCGCACCGACGAATACAGAAACAGCCCGGCCATGATGGCGGCGACGACGAGGTCCGGCCATTTGGTCGCCGTGCCCCACACGCCCAGCGCCGCGATCATCACCGCGACATTGCCGATCGCGTCGTTGCGCGAGCACAGCCATACCGAGCGCACATTGGCGTCGCCGTCCTTGTACCTGGCGAGCAGCAGTACGCTGAGCAGATTGGCGCCGAGCGCCATGAAGCCGATCACGCCCATCACCTCGGCGC
This sequence comes from uncultured Alphaproteobacteria bacterium, assembly GCA_963847325.1. Taxonomy (GTDB): domain Bacteria; phylum Pseudomonadota; class Alphaproteobacteria; order Rhizobiales; family Xanthobacteraceae; genus Pseudolabrys. The sequence goes on along the minus strand of CAWJZD010000007.1, from coordinate 207,771 downwards.
GCGGCACGCCGAGCACCACCACGTGGTACGCGGTCCAGGCGAACACGCCGAGCCCCATCAGCGTGAGGCTGACGCCCTTGGCGAAAGCCGCCCAGGCGCGCACCGAAAGGGCTGAGCCGATCACTGCGAGGCTAATGCCGTAGGTGACGGAATCGCCGAGGAAGTCGAGCGCGTCGGCCTGCAAGGCGCGCGAGCCGGCATAGGCGCCGGCGCCCATCTCGACGAAGAACATCGCAGCGTTGATGGCGATGACCGCCCAGAGCCGGCGCTTGTAGTCGGCCGAGAGGCCTTCAAAGGTGGCGTTATGGCCGCAGCAATCCGCGCCCATCGGGATTCTCCTTCCCGGCGAATATGGGGGCGTGGTGCGGCGTTACACAATCACAGGCGCGGCGTTACACCATAACGCTGCGCGCAACCGCTCAGAACATTGTCGCGTCGGCGTGGCGCTGTTCGATGTCGTTGCGGAGCTGCTGCAGGTCGATGGTGCAGCCGATATGCGCCTGCGTGCCGCGTTTCATGCCCCACTTCTCGCAGTAGCTGCTGGTTTTCCTCGGTGAGCTCGAGGGCTTGCGCGGCTTGCGCCTTCGCCACATTCGCCGGGACGTAGGGAAGGATCAGCGCACAGAAGAAAATCACGAAGGCCGCGAGCCCGGCCCACAGCGCCGTTTCAATCTCGACATAGAGCCGGTCGACTACGCGCCAAACCTGCGATCGCCTCATGGCAAACCTCCGGGCTGCGTTCGACTTTGCACCCGGAGCGGCAAAACGGATGTGAGACCGGTCACAGTGGCAGGAGAAAAATTCAGGCGCGATTTAGGGCCCAAAACACCGGTAGGCGAGCCACCCCGTAACCGCGAGAGCGGCAATCCAGATCAGCACGATCACGACGTGTGACGCCACGGCTCGCCGGGCGCGCGGCGGCTTCCGCTGCCCGCACCCGGCTTTCCGCCATCACCTCCGCCGGGATCAGCTTGAGCACGAGAAAGATCGCGAGCGGCAGCAGCACGAGATCGTCGAGGATGCCGAGCACCGGAATGAAATCGGGGATGAGGTCGATCGGCGACAGCGCATAGGCCGCGATGCCGGCGGCGAACGCTTTGACGTACCAAGGCGTGCGCGGATCGCGCGCCGCGAAGTAGAGCGCGTGGCATTCCCGCGTCAGTGCACGCGCCTTCTGCCGGAGCGTCACCAACATGCGGCTACGATGCGGCGTTGAGGACCGCCTCGACCATCAGGCTGACGGCGGCCGCCTGCTTGACGCCGGCCTGCTGCGTCAGGGTTCGCCAGGTGAAGAAGCTGAGCGCGATGTAAAGCATGGCGCGCTGATCTGCCAAGAAGCCCTCGCCCAGCACGTCGTGCCAGCCCTTGCGGACCGGCGCGGCCCGCTTCTGGAGCTCCTGCACTTCCGGGTGGCGCTCCACATCGCGCATCACGTTGCCCAGGAGCTGCGCGTTGCGCTGATACCAGCCATAGATGTCGGTGAGCGCCGGCAGTGAGCCGTTCAGTGCGATCGGGGATACCGCGCCAGGCATCGGCGGTCGGGCTGGGATCGCGCTCATGCGCCTCGGCCGAGCAGGCCTGGAAGATGCTGCGCTCATCGGGGAAGTGCGCGTAGAGGGTGTGGCGCTGCACGCCGGCCTTCTCGGCGATCATGCTGAGCGTGGTCGCCAGCGGGCCGACGGTCGAATGCAGCTCGACCGCGGCGTCGACAATGCGCTGCCGGGTCTCGGCCTGCTGCTCGGCGCGTTTCTTCAGGGTGTAGGTGCGGGTCATGATTCTTCGCCTGTGTGCCCTATATTTGGATACACATAGACGTATTGTCAAATAGTAAGTGGCACTGTCATCTTGAGAGGGCCGAAATCCAGCGCTTTGGCGATGTGGTCGCGCAGCCAGGCATTGGCGGCGTGGGCGTCGACGCGGCGGTGCCAGAACAGCATCACGTCGGTGATCGGCGGGTCGTAGGGCGGCAGATAGAGTTCGAGGTCGAGCAGCCGGGCGCGACCGCCCGCGCGAAATGGATCGGCAAGTTGCCGAGCAGGCCGGACTCCGCGATCGCCAGCGCCACCGCCTGAAAGTGCGGCACGGTCAGCGCGACGCGGCGCTGCAGGCCACGCTCGGCCAGCACCGGATCGATGGTGCCGACCTTGCTGCCGTCCATCGACATCAGCACCTGCGGGATCGTCGCAGAAGACTTCGGCGCGGGATGCGGTGGCCCGGCTTGATGCCGGCCTTTTCCAGCACCGGATGGTGCTTCGGCGCCACCGAGACGACGAACGACTCGAGCAGCTTGCGGCTGCACACCCAGTCCGGCACCTCGAGCCGCGCATCGACGATGGTCGGCTTTGAGCCTTCAACCGGGACGACGGCGAAATCGATCGCGCCCTCGCCCAGCAGCCGCACCGCCTCGCTGCTCGGATGATCCAGCATCTGCAGCGTGACGCCCGGTGCTTCGGGCATCACCGCGGCAGTGAGCGGCGGCATCAGCAGGATCGAGAAATAGTCCGAGCCGCTGATCCGGAAGGTCTGGGTGGCCGACGCCGGATCGAAGCGCGCGACCGTCGACGAGCGCATCCTCCATCTGGCGCAGCGCCAGCGGATCGGCTCGCGCAGCGCCAGCGCGCGCTCGGTCGGCACCATGCGGTTGCCCTCGCGCACGAACAGCTCGTCGCCGACGATCTGGCGCAGCCGGCCGAGCGCCGAGCTGACCGCCGGCTGGCTCAGGCCGACCCGCTCGCCGGTGCGCGTCGTGTTGAGCTCGATGGCCATCGCATCGAAAACACGCAGCAAATTCAGGTCCAGGGCGGCGAAATTCATCGGGCCGATAACCCCCATACAATCATTCAATTTCAAGTCCCTGACGGCGGACAGTAATTAGCGCGCGCCGAGAACCCGAAAGGGACGTCGACCCCCATGTACGACGTGGCTATCGTCGGCGCGCGCTGTGCCGGATCCGCCCTCGCCCTGATGCTGGCGCGCGAGGGGCTCAAGGTCCTCGTGGTCGACCGGGCCCGCTTCCCCAGCGACACCATGTCGGGCCATTTCATCCAGCCCGCCGGGCGTGTCCTGCCTGCGGCGGCTGGGCCTGTTCGAGGACGCTCGAAACCCTTGGGCACCGGCACAAGCAGACCATGACGGTCGACTTCGGGCCGGTGGTCTTGTCCGGCCAGTCCGGCGGCGGCGCCCGACGGGACCAGCGCCGCCTATGCGCCGCGCCGCTACCTGTTCGACCCGATGCTGGCGGATGCCGCGGTCGCCGCCGGCGCCGAGCTGCGCGAGGCCGTGAGCTTCGTCGAGCCGCTGATCGAAGACGGCCGCGTGACCGGCATCTGGATCCAGGGCGACAGCGGACGGACCTCGAAGACGGTCAGGGCCCGGCTCATCGTCGGCGCCGACGGCAAGCGGTCGCGCTTTGCGCGCATGGTCGGCGCGCAAGCCTACGACACGCAGCCTGCCGCGAGCTGCATGTACTACGCCTACTGGAGCGGCTTCGATACTGCTGCGAACAGCACCCGGCTGTTCGTGCGCGACGGGTTGTTCGCCGTGACCGTGCCGAGCAATGACGACCTCACCTTCGTCGGCTTCTCCTGGCCGCACGCCGAGTTTGCGCGCGTGCGCAGCCATATCGGCAAGGCCTATCACGAGGCCGCAGCGACGCTGCCGTGGATCGCCGACCGGCTCGCCTCCGCCGACGCAGGCGGAGCGCTTCATCGGCACCGGCGACCTCGACGGATTCTTCCGCACCGCATCCGGCCCCGGCTGGGCGCTGCTCGGCGACGCCGGCTACCACAAGGATCCGATCACCGCGCAGGGCATGACCGATGCGCTGCTGCATGCCGAGATGCTGGCGGCGGCGATCGTCGAAGGAATGTCGGACGGCGGCTCGCTCGATGCATCGCTGACGCGGTACGGCCAGCGCCGCGACGAGAAGGCGCGCCCGATGTACGGCCTGACCTCCGACCTCGCCCGGCTCGCGCCACCGCCGCCGGAGATGGCCGCGCTGATCGGCGCGCTCGCGAACAACCCGCAAGGCACGCGCGACTTCCTCGGCCTGATGGCCGGCACGGTCGCGGTCCCGGATTTCTTCGCCCCGGCCAACCTGGCGCGGATCACCGGCGCAGCCGCTGGCCGCCTAGTTCACAAATTTAATTGCACATAGGTGTGCAACGATATTGACAGGCTCGATCTATTTCACTATACATGACTGTATCGTGAAATTGAAAGCGCCGATGCGGCGCTAACCCTCGGAGGACATTATGGAAACCAAGATCGCTGAAATCGCCGACGGCATTTTCCGGCTCTCGACCTACGTGCCGCAGATCGCCCCGCCGGCCGGCTTTGCCTTCAACTCCTTCCTCGTGCGCGGCGAGCAGCCGCTGCTGTTCCACACCGGCCTGCACAAGATGTTTCCGCTCAACCGCGAGGCGGTCGCCAAGATCGTTCCGGTCGAGAGCCTGCGCTGGATCGCGTTCGGCCACTACGAGGCCGACGAGTGCGGCGCGATGAACGAGTGGATGGCGGTGGCGCCGAAGGCGCAGGTCGCCCATGGCGCGACCGGGGTCATGGTCTCGCTCAACGACATGGCCGACCGCGACCGCGCATCCTCGGCGACGGCGAAGTGATCGATCTCGGCGGCGGCAAGCGCGTGCGCTACATCGACACGCCGCACACCCCGCACGGCTGGGACGCCGGCGTGATGTACGAAGAGTCGACCGGCACGCTGCTGTGCGGCGACCTGTTCACCCAGCTCGGCGACAACCCGGCGCTCATTCATGGCGGCGACATCGTCGGCCCCGCGATCGCCGGCGAAGAGACCTTCCAGTACTCGGCGCTCAATCCCGAGATGGCGACGACCATCCGCAACCTGGCGAAGCTCGCGCCGAAGACGCTCGCGCTGATGCACGGGCCGTCATTCGCCGGCGACGGCAAGGCCGCGCTCAACGCGCTCGCCTCGTTCTACGAGGACCGCACTTTGAGCCGCCGCATGCAGATCGCGGAAAGCAAGGCCGCGTAAGGCGGCCCAACCTTCAGAGCAAACACATGCCCACGAAAAACAACACCGCATTGGTGCTGCAGCTTTACCAGGACTTCGACAGCGGAAACCTGGACGGCTTTGCAGATTCCATCAGCTCCGACTTTGTCGCCAATGTGCTTGGCACAACAAAACTCGACTGGGTCGGCTTCAAGCAATTCGCCGGCGTATTCACCTCCGCGTTTCCGGACGGTCGTCACGTGTTCGACCACGTGGTGACAGAGGGAGACACTGTCGTGACGATCGGCACGTATCAGGGGACCCAAACCGGAGAGATCCAGGGAATCTCGCCGACCAACAAGCGATTGAAGCTGCCGGTGATGCACCTCGACCGTGTCGTGAACGGCAAGGTCGTCGAGCATCGTGGAATTGCCAACGAGGCGGATTTCCTGCGGCAGCTTGGCGCCAATCCAACGTAAAGCCGAACTTTCATCTCAGCCCCGGGAAAAATCCAATGACTCGCAAATCAATCGCCCTGACAATCGCCGGCGCGGTCGCCATTACGGCCGCAGCTTCCGCGATTTTCCACGCGGCTCCGCTGGCCTCGACCGAGGCCGCGCGGATCGACGCATCCTCATCCCCCAAGCCCGGCGAGCCCGCGCTCGCCGAGATCCGCAGCGCCACCGAGAAGTACCGCGACATCAAGGTGGCGCTGGCGGAAGGCTACATGCGCGATCCCGCCAATATGTGCGAGACCGCCGACATGATGGGCCTGCCGCGCGAGCAGCGGCGCGATGGGCATCCACTACTTCCGCCCCGACATGCTGGGCATCACCGCGCCGCCCAACCCGCGGGTCAACGGCGCCGGCACGCATACCGACTTTCTCAAGCCGGCCATCCTGCTCTACGAGCCGCAGCGCGACGGCTCGCTCGTCCTGGTCGGGGTCGAGAATCTGGTGTTCGCCAAGGCCTGGAAAGACAAGGGCAACGACGCGCCGCCGTCATTCCATGGCGTCACTTACGACACCATGGTCGACGATCCGGAGACGCCGATCGACGAGGCTCATAACTTCGAGCCGCACCACGACCGCCACGTCTGGCTCTACCGCGAGAATCCGAACGGCGTGTTCAGCCCGTTCAATCCGCGCGTGACCTGCGAGCACCACGGGCACGGACACGCCCACCATAACCACCACGCCGCCAAAAACTGAACGCTGCACTGAACGCGGCGCGGCAGCTCTCATTCACCCACTCACACTGATCGAAAGGACTACGCCAATGATACGAATTGCTTCCTTCGGCTTGCGGAGGCTGGCCGTGCCGGCGCTCGCGGCCGCGCTGCTGAGCTTCACCACCATGCCCTCGCCGGCAGAGACCTCCGCGTTTGCGTCCAAGCTTCAGCCCGGAAAGGCGACGGAATCCATTGCTGCTGCGGCGACGGTCGTTTCGACCGCCTACTATCAGGCGACGCTGTCGCTCACGTGCAGCGGGACGACGTGCCAAGGCGACTTCCCCGCCGTCGGCAACCGACGCCAGCTCAACCTCACACGCGTGTCATGTCTCATGCAAAGCGCGACCTATGGGGTCTATACGGCCGGCCGCATCGACCTGCGTACGACGACCGATGGATCGACCGCGATGGTGCAGTTTCTGCCGGCCGATTACTCGACCGACTTCGGCTACCACTCGCTCAATCGCGCGGTCGACGTCCAGGTTCGCACGCGGCAGAACGCCCGGGTCTTCCTGTCGCTCGCAAGCGGCGGTCAGGCCTTCAGCGGCGACGTGCACCGCGCACGGCACGCTCGACACGTGCAGTAAGGAGGGCGCCGTGACCGACGCTGTTATTCATTCACCCGTCCCGGCTTCCGGACTTGTCTCGCGCCTGGCATCGCTCGGCGCCTGGCTGCGGCAGTCACTGCGACGCGCCGCCCTCGCGGAGCGCACGCGCCGCGAATTGTCCGGCCTGCCCGATGAGATGCTTCGCGACATCGGCATCACGCGCGGCGATATTCCGTATATCGGCGCCGTAGTGGCCCACGACGAGCTCTTCATGCGCGATCTGACCGAGATCGCGCCGCGCAAAGCCAAGCAGACCGCTTCGCTGTGCGGGCGGGATTGCGGGAAGTGCAAGACCAAGTGCCCGGAGGCGCTGCGGCGCGCAGCGTAACAGTAGTCACGATCTTGGCCGGGCTTAGCCGTTCGAAGAACGGCGTCCTAAAGGACGCCTATGTCCGGCCAAGGTCCAGCGCTGGCGCAACAACCTCGCGCAAACGGTGCGCGGCGAACGGCCGGTCTCGCTGTAGCAATAGTCCAGCGTGTTTGGATCGATCAGGCTGAAGATGTAGGTGCCCTCTTCATCCGAGCCCATCATCAGCTTGGCGTCGGGCGTGAAGGCGCCCCACAATTGCTCCTCCACATCGCCGCTTGCATTGGATCGCTTGAGGCGGCCGGTGAAAGTGTTGCCCTGCTGCTCCGTGATGACGAGCGTGGCCAGACCGCCGCGCCGGCCCTCGACCTTGGCGAGGCGATCGCGCTGGCCCGTCCATGTGCCGGCCAGCGAAACCTGGGCAGCGGCGGGCACGGTCGTTGAAACAACAACGGCCAGAATGGCTGAAGAGAGAAGCGCCTTCATGGAAACCTCCTGCCTCGATGATTTGTGTCGAGGTTACACGATTTCAGGCGACGACTTCGCGGGAGACGCGCGTATCCCTAAAACTTCTTCTCCAGAACAGGACCAAAGATGGTGCTGCCACCGCGCGCGCTGTCGACCGGATTGGCCGGCGGACCGCTGCCGCCGAGCGCGGGGTCCGTATAGGGCGTCTTCATCTGGCCACCGACCGACAATCCGTCGCCGATGTCGCGCTTGATCGTCGTGGTCGAGGTGCCGCTCAGGCCGTCGCTGCGCTCGGTGGTCGTGCCCGACCATGGGCTCTTGTTGAGGTCGGGGACGGATTTCTCCTGCGCCTGCGCGAGAGAACCGAGCACCGCGAGAATGCCGAGCGAGAGAATGACTTTCATGCGCTGTCCCTTTGATACGGCAGGAGAAGAGTAGCACGTCATATCAAGCCGCGTGGGCCGAAGCCCACAAACGCCCTTGGCTGGGGCTTCCCCGCCAACGCCTCCAAAGGCTATGACGTCCCCTGCTCGCGTTCAGGAGAACAAGAAAATGCCCGCCAAGAATCTGGAAGAAGTGCTGCAGACCGTGACGAATCCGGTCGATTTGTTGCGCAACCAGCAGACCGGACCGAACGTCTATCCCGGCGTGCCGGCCGAATACACCAACTGGCGCGACGAGCAGCAGGCCTGGCAGAACACCTGCGTGCTGTTCAACCAGTCCTACCACATGGCCGATCTCGCCGTGGAAGGGCCGGACGCGTTCAAGCTGCTGTCCTACCTGTCGATGAACAGCTTCAAGGGCTTCGAGCCGAACAAGGCGAAGCAATTCGTGCCGGTGCAGCCCCGACGGCTACGTGATCGGCGACGTCATCCTGTTCTATCTGGCCGAGAACAAATTCAACCTGGTCGGCCGCGCGCCGGCGCTGAACTGGGTCACGTATCACGCGCAAACCGGCAAGTACGACGTGAAGGTCGAGCTCGACCAGCGCTCGGCGCTGCGCACCGACGGACGGCGCAAGTCCTATCGCTTCCAGGTGCAGGGCCCGAACGCGATGAAGGTGATCGACCAAGGTGATCGGCAAGACGCCGCCGGAGCTGAAGTTCTTCAACATGACGACGCTGACCATCGCCGGCAAGACGGTCCGCGCGCTGCGCCACGGCATGGCCGGCCAGCCGGGCTGGGAGTTGTTCGGACCGTGGGACGATGGCGACGCGGTGCGCGAGGCGCTGATCAAGGCCGGCGAGGAATTCGGCCTGCGCCTGGTCGGCGGCCGCGCCTATTCGTCCAACACGCTGGAATCCGGCTGGATCCCCTCGCCGCTTCCGGCGATCTACACCGGCGACGTCGATGAAGGCGTATCGCGCAGTGGCTGCCGGCCGACCGGCTACGAAGCCGGCGCCTCGATCGGCGGCAGCTTCTATTCGCAGAACATCGAGGACTACTACTTCACGCCGTGGGACATGGGCTATGGCGGCTTCATGAAGTTCGACCACGACTTCATCGGCCGCGAGGCGCTGCGAGAAGAATGTCGAACGGCGCCGCACCGCAAGAAGGTGACGCTGGCGCTCGACAACGACGACGTCACGCGCGTGATCGCCTCGACCTTCCAGAAGCACAACCGCGCCAAGTTCATCGACTGGCCGTCGGCGGTCTATTCGATGCATCCGTTCGACCGCGTGCTGGTGGACGGCAAGACGGTCGGCGTCTCGACCTGGGTCGGCTACAGCGTCGAACGAGGGCAAGATGCTCACGCTCGCCGTGCTCGACGCCGGAGTACGCCGAGCCCGGCACCGAAGTCGATGTTCCTGTGGGGCGAGGAGGACGGCGGCTCGCAGCAAGCCGACGGTCGAGCGCCACATGCAGACGCAGATGCGCGCGATCGTCAGCCCGGTGCCGTATGTGGAAGTGGTGCGCAAGGCCTACGCGCCCGGCGGCTGGCGCGCGGCTTCGGCTTAGGCGCTTCGCCTGGCCTACTCGTCGCTCAGGCCGGTGCGGCGCGCGAGCCAGCGCCAGCTTCGCCACACGATGAAGACGACGAGCGCGATCACGCTGGCAAACAGCGCGAATGCCGCGCCGTAAGCGGCGAACGCCATCAGTGAGTTGAACGCCAGCACGCAGCCGGGCTACCGCGAGAACTTCTTGTACTTCAGCCGGTGCGGAATGATGCTGTCGGTGCCGAGCCGGCGCATCTTGTCCTTCTCGTAGTCCTGGAAGTTGCCCTCGAACCATTCGACATGGCTGTCGCCTTCGAAGGCCAGGATGTGGGTCGCGATGCGGTCGAGAAACCAGCGATCGTGGCTGATGATGACCGCGCAGCCGGCGAAGTCCTCCAGCGCCTCCTCGAGCGCGCGCAACGTGTCGACGTCGAGGTCGTTGGTCGGCTCGTCGAGCAGCAGCAAATTGGCGCCGGATTTGAGCATCTTGGCGAGATGCACGCGGTTGCGCTCGCCGCCTGACAGCGCGCCGACCTTCTTCTGCTGGTCGGCGCCCTTGAAGTTGAACGACGACACATAGGCGCGCGAGTTCACTTCCTTCTTGCCGAGCAGGATGATGTCCTGGCTGTTGGAAATCTCGTCCCACACGGTCTTGTTGCCGTCGAGCGCATCGCGCGACTGGTCGACATAGCCGAGCGTGACGCTCTCGCCGACCGTGATCGAGCCTGCGTCCGGCTTTTCCTGGCCGGTGATCATACGGAACAGCGTCGTCTTGCCGGCGCCGTTGGGGCCGATCACGCCGACAATGCCGCCGGGCGGCAGCTTGAAGGTGAGGTCCTCGATCAGCAGATTGTCGCCGTAGCCTTTGTTGAGCCCCTTGAAGTCGACCACATTGTCGCCGAGCCGCTCGGCGACCGGGATGATGATCTGCGCCACCGTGTTGACCTTGGCGTTGGCGACCTTGAGCAGCTCCTCATAGCGTTCGTAGCGCGCCTTCGACTTGGCCTGCCGCGCTTTCGGCGAGGACAGCACCCACTCGCTCTCGCGCTCGAGCGTGCGGCGGCGCGCCTCGTCCTCGCGGCCCTCCTGCAGCATCCGCTTCTGCTTTTGCGCCAGCCAGGACGTGTAATTGCCCTCGTAGGGAATGCCGCGGCCGTGATCGAGTTCGAGGATCCAGCCGGTGACATTGTCGAGGAAGTAGCGATCGTGGGTGACGATCAGGATCGCGCCCGGATAGTCGCGCAGATGGCCTTCGAGCCAGTGCACAGACTCCGCGTCGAGATGGTTGGTCGGCTCGTCGAGCAGCAGCAGCTCGGGCTGGTCGAGCAGCAGCCGGCATAGCGCGACGCGGCGGCGTTCGCCGCCGGAGAGATTGTTGACGTCGGCGTCATCCGGCGGGCAACGCAGCGCGTCCATTGCCAGATCGACCTGGCTGTCGAGATCCCACAGGTTCTTGGAGTCGATCTGGTCCTGGAGCTTCGCCATCTCGTCGGCGGTCTCGTCGGAATAGTTCGAGGCGATCTCGTTGTAGCGGTCGAGCAGCGCCTTCTTGGCGGCGACGCCTTCCATCACGTTCTGGCGTACCGTTTTTGACTCATCGAGGTGCGGCTCCTGCTCGAGGTAGCCGACGCGGGCGCCCTCGGCGACCCAGCCCTCGCCGGTGAAATCCGTATCGATCCCGGCCATGATGCGCAGCAGGGTCGATTTGCCCGAGCCGTTGACGCCGAGCACGCCGATCTTGGCGTCCGGGTAGAAGGACAGGTGGACGTTATCCAGCACCTTCTTGGAGGGCGGGTAGGACTTGGTCAGTCCTTCCATATGATAGATGAATTGCCGGCCGTTCATTGCAGTCTCGAATGTCGGGGAATGAGGCGCTGGTCTAGCGAGCGTTGCCGCGCAGGGCAAGGCTGATAAGCTTCTCCCCAAGACGCACACCATACGCGTCACGGGAGGGCGACATGAGACTATTCGGGGCGATCGTTGCGCTTATTGCAGCGCTGACGGCAACCGCAAAAGCCGACGACGCGTGGCCGTCGCGGCAAGTCACCATCATCGTGCCGTTCGCGGCCGGCGGCACCACCGACCTGTTCGGGCGGATGCTGGCCAATCATCTCAACACCAAATACGGCAAGCCGGTCGTGGTCGAGAACCGCGCCGGCGCGGCGGGGAACCTCGGCACCACCGCGGCGGCGCGCGCGGCGCCGGACGGCTACACGATCCTGATCGGCACCACCGGCGGCTTTGCCATCAATCCGTTCCTCTACGCCACCTTGCCGCACGACACGGTGAAGGACTTCCAGCCGATCAGCCTGATCGCGCGAGTGCCGAACCTGCTGGTCGTCTCCAACAAGCTGCCGATCAAGACGCTGCCGGAGCTGATCGATTACATGAAAGCGAATCCCGGCAAGCTCTCCTATGGCTCATCGGGCGTCGGCAGCTCGCAGCATCTCGGCACCGAGTTCCTGCTGACGTCGACCGGCACCAAGGCCACGCACGTGCCCTACCGGGCGTCGAACGAGACGATGAACGCCCTGATCGGCGGCCACATCGACATGGCGCTCGACAACATCACGCTGGTGCTGCCGCAAGTGAAAGGGAGCGCGGTGCGCCCGATCGCCATGAGCACGCTGGCGCCCTCGCCCAGCGCGCCGGACATCCCGACCATGGCTGCCACGGTACCCGGCTTCGAAGCCTCGGCCTGGCATGGCGTGTTCCTGCAGACCGCCGCCCCGGCCTCCATTGCGGCCAAGCTCAATGCCGAGGTGCGGGAGTTCCTCGCCAAGGACGACACCAAGGCGAAGTTCTTCGAGGTCGGCGCGGTGCCGGCCCCTATGTCGCCGCAGGAATTCGCGGCTTTCCTCGAGGTTGAGCGGAAGAAATGGGCGGAGGTGGTCAAGGCGTCGGGGGCGAAAGTGAACTGAGTTCTGGCTCACGACGGGGCAAAGTTCCGCGATCGCGGTAAAGATCTGGAAAGGCTTTCGATAAAATTTGTCGACGCAGACAGGTCTAAATCAAATCGATTTTAAGCATACCGGCTCATCATCATTCCCGTGAACCTGGCCGCGTGCGAACGCGACCAAAGGACACGAGCGCCGATCAAGGCGCCCGTCTTGTACCGGGACGACGTTCATGGGCCGTGCCATTGCCGTGTTCGCCCACTCAGCCGCAGGCTACCTGCCGCATCCGCTTGCGCCGCTTTCGGCCGCTTCTGGCGCGAGCTGACCTGGCACCTGTTCGACGAGTACCGTCCCGAGCGCCATTACATGCGCGGCCCGGGCCCCAAGTGGCGGGCGAAATACGGCAAATAGCCGTTTCATCGGGCGGCCTCGTCATTAAAGACAATAAGCGTTAGCTGCTCCTTCGACGGAGGCGCCGTATCCCTTTGGATGGAAACCGCCTAAGGAGGAGTCGCCAATACACTTGGGGGCATTCATGAAAATCGCATCAGCTTGCGTCACCGCGTTATTCTTCGTTTTTGCGGCTGCGCACGCGACTCCGGTTGCGGCTGCTGCGCCGAAAGTCTCCGGCAAGTATGCACTGATGGGCTGGAGCTCGTGCCAGGCGAAATTCACCACCAAGAGCCGCGACTACAGGCTCACCACCGCCAACCCTTTTTCCGGTCCGGCAGTTTGGGAGCTCAGCCCCGGCGGTCTTGGTCAGATTTCGGTCGAGGCCGGCTATGTCACATTCACGCCGTCGGCGGCCGGAAGTACGTCCGGGACCTTTGCCGGCAGCACCACGTCCATCAACGGCTCGGCGCTGGCGATCAACACTGATGGTACGCCGATGAAGCAGAAGAACGGCGAGACCTTTAGCGGCAATTACTCAGCCACCGATACAACGTTCACGATTGGAGGAGACGTGTTTGTTCTCTCCTTCGGCAATGTCGTGCAAGGCGTGGCGCGGCAAATCAATCTGGTGCGCAGGGATAATGCCACATGCGCCAACGCCCTGTCGTTCACGAGATAATCATAGTCGTCCCGAATTTGGCTCTCGTCTTGCGACCGGGCTTGTTGCGGGGCCCATGCTGTGGTGAAACGCGGCGCAGTCACAAAACGCAGCGGGACAGCAGCTATGAGTCTGAAAGCGGCAATTCTCGACGACTACCAGAACGTGGCGCTGGCGACGGCTGACTGGTCGCCGGTCAAGAAAGACGTCGAGCTCACGGTCCACGACAAGCCGCTCGGCGGGCCGGATAAGGTCATCGCGGCGCTGAAGGACTGCGAGATCGTGTGCCTGATGCGCGAGCGCACCTTGTTCGGCGCCGACATCATCAATGCGCTGCCCAAGCTCAAGCTGATCGTGACCTCAGGCCTGCGCAACGCCGCGATCGACGTGGCGGCAGCCAATGCGCGCGGCGTCGTCGTCAGCGGCACGGAATCGCTCGGCCACCCGACCGCCGAGCTGACCTTCGGACTGATGCTCGAATTGGCGCGCAAGATCGGCCACGAGAATGCGCGACTCAAGGCCGGCGCGGCCTGGCAATCGACGCTCGGCATCGACCTTTACGGCAAGACGCTCGGCATCATCGGCCTCGGCAAGCTCGGCTCGCGCGTGGCCCGGATCGGCAATGCGCTCGACATGAAGGTGATCGCCTGGAGCCAGAATCTGACGGCGGAGAAAGCCAAGGAAAGCGGCGCCACGCTGGTGACAAAGGACGAGCTGTTCAAGCAGTCCGATTTCATCACCGTGCATGTCCAGCTTTCGGCACGCACCCAGGGTCTGGTTGGCGAAAAGGAATTGGCGTCGATGAAGCCGAGCGCGTTTTTCATCAACACGTCGCGCGGTCCGATCGCCGATGAGAAGGCGATCCTGGCGGCGCTTCGCGCAAACAAGATCGCGGGCGCCGCGATCGACGTCTATGACGAGGAGCCGCTGCCGCTCGATCATCCATTCCGCAAGCTGGACAACATGGTCACGACGCCGCATCTCGGCTACGTGACGACGGAGAACTACAAGCGATTTTACGGGCAGATGGTCGAAGACATCCGCGCGTTTCTGGACGGAAAGCCGGTCCGCGTTATTCGCCGCAAAGTGATACACTCGGCCACACCCGCGGCAGGAGGACGAGATAATGAAAATGTTCGAAGCGGACGAAGTCTCCGCCGATCTCGACACGCGGCTTGAAGCGGCGGGAATCGACCCGAACGACTCCGAAGTGCAGAAAATCAAGACGGTGGTGAGCGCCTATTTCGCCGAACGCACCGCGGAAGTGCTGACCAGAGTGCAGGATGTGCTCAAGACGTTCGGCAACGGAACCCAATAGCCGCGCTGGCGCGGAACCTTCGCACTATTTCCGCGAAATCATCACAAACCGATCACATCGACGCCGCGCCGTGGGTCTGGACTCTGCGTGCTTCAACCAAGCACAGGAGAATCCTGAATGAAGAAAATTCTCATTGGCGTTGCAGCCGTCGCGCTCATGTCCACCGGCGCACTCGCGCAGGTGAACCTGCAAGGCAAGGGCTCGGCGAGCGGCGGCGCGGGACTTGGCGCTTCGGCGCCCGGAGCGAATGTGCAAGGCAGAGGCTCGGCCGGAGCGTCGGGCAATGTCGGCGCCGGCTCCGGGGGCGTGACGACCGGGTCCGGAATCAATGCCGACACTGGCGCCGGAGCGGGCGTTAAAGCCGGTGGCGCTGACATCAACGCCCGCGGCAGTGCCGGCGCAAATGGCGGGCTCGGCGCCAAAGTGCGATAGATCGCACCAGCATCTGATCCTCCAGAACAGAGGCAGGGCCGTCCTTCGGGGCGGCCCTCGCTTTTTGAATGGGCGTTCAGTTTGCCTGTAAAAAACACACAAATTTCACTGCAACGCAGGATGTTCCCGCATCCGGCCGGAACGACGCGACGGTTGGGCCGTTTCTTCCCCGCGCAAAAGGCGTCAGAGGAGGAACATATGAAACTTATTGTTTCGGCAATTGCGGCAACTGCATTGTTACTCGGTTCGGTCGGCACGGGTCTCGCGGCGAAGGCGAGCGCGAGCGGTAAGGCTCAGGTGAGCAGCAAGGCGCATGTCGGCAAGACACGCGCGCATGCACGCACCAAGACCCACGCCGGAGCGAAAGCGTACGCGCCCGGTCAACGCATGAAGACGAGCGGCTCGGTATACGGTCGTCCGGGTGCCTCGGGCTATGCGCCTGGCCACCAGACGAGGGTGAACGGCAGTGCCGGTGCATCGGCTAACGCGCCTGGCATTCGCGCCACGACCGGCGCCGGTGTTGGTGCAGGCGGCGGTGGCGTCGGAATCGGTGGCGGAGCCGGCGTCGGCATCCGCTAACCAATTGAACGTTTAAAGGGCCGCCCTTCGGGGCGGCCTTTTCCTTACAGCGACAACAGCCGCTCGGCGTTGCGAAACGCAATGTCGGCGCGCAGCCCCTCTTCGAGCCGCACCGTGTCGAGGAAGTGGCCGGCTTCTTCCGCCTTCTCGAACGGGTAATCCGCAGCGAACATCACGCGATCGGCGCCGAGCGCGGACACCGCGCAATAGAGCGGGTCCTGCGAGAGCATGCCCGAGGTCGTGACCCACAGATTGTCCTTGAGATATTGCGACGGCAGCTTCTTCAGGCCGGCGTCGTAAAAACCCGGCCCGGCGCGGCTGTCGAACCGCCACAGCAGGTAAGGCAGCGTCTCCCCGAGGTGCCCGAGGATGATGCGCACGCCCGGGAAACGGTCGAACACGCCACCAAAAATCAACCGCAACATGTGCGAGCCGGTCTCGAAGCCCCATTCCCAGGTGGCGCGGCGCAGCACCGGATAGCCGTCGAGCACCGGCGCGGGCACGACCGGGTCAGACGGGTGGATGTAGATCGGCGCTTCCAGCGCCGCGGCGCGTTCCCAGAACACGTCATAGACGCGCTCGTCGAGATAGACGCCGCGGGTGTGGCCGTTGATCATCGCGCCGCACAACTGCAGCTCCTTGACGCAGCGCTCGAGCTCATCGGCGGCGGCTTCCGGATCCTGCATGGCCAGATGCCCGAAGCCGAGATAGCGCGGCTGCATCAGGATTTCACGCGCGAGATAATCGTTGGACTCTTTGGCCTTGCGTGTCGCGGTGGCGACGATGCTCTCGGCCTGCACACCGGGACCGGCGATACTGAGCACGGCACGCTCGATGCCGGCGGCGTCCATCACGGCAAGCCGCTGCTCGCCGAAATCGGTGACGCGGCGAAACAGCATGTCGGCCTTGTTGCGATCGAGCTCGGCGACCGTCGGCGTCCAGTAATCGATCAGTCCGGGCGAAAGGAAATGTTCTTCGAGCGCGATTTTTTTGAGCATAAGCCGCCTTCCCCCGACTGCTTATAGCAAGCGGGGCGAAGGCGGCGAACTCTGGCTGTTGCTTAGTGGTCTTGCTTGAGCGGGCGCTTGTCGGTCTTGTCGCCCTTCACCGGCGTGAAGCTCGGCGGATCGCTGGCCGGGAAACTGTCGTCTCCGGCGACGTCCACCTTGTCGCCGTGCTTCTTCAGCTCTTCGCGCTGCTCTTCGGCCTCTTTGCCAACCTTTGTGTCGCGGGGATTGTCCATCTCGTGCTCCTTCAGGGTCAGCCAAGGAACGCACTCGACGCCGCTCGTGTTCCCGCCCCGGAACAGCCCAAAATTGCGCGATTCATGCGGCCTTTTTCAGTGCCTCGCGGCAGGCCGCAGCGTCTAGCATCAGACTTTGCCCTCGTGCTCGCGCAGGAACGCGTCGGCGATCTTATTCCACTCCGGCCAGTGGCGGCGATAGGAGTAGTGGCCGCCCTCCTCGACGATCACGAGTTTCGAGCCTTTGACGGCCTTGTGCAGGTCCTCGGACTGGTAGGACGGCACGGTGGCGTCGTCGCGGGTGCCGACGATCAGCGAGGGATTCCTGATCTTGTGCAGCTCGGCGGTGCGGTCGTGCGCCATGGTCATGTCGAGCCGCGCGGCGAGCACCTCGACCGGCGCGACGGTTTTCAGCGCGCGGCGCTCGAGCTCCATCACCTTGTCGAGGTCGTAGCGAAACTGCATCGCGCCGTTGGTGAACAGCGACGACACCTTCACGTATTCCTCAGGGCCGTAAGACAGCGCGATACGCTTTCGCGTCATCTGCACGCGGTTGATGTATTCGTCCGCCTTGATCCAGGTGTTGGAGAAAATGCAGCAGCGGAGACGCTGCGGGTAATCGATCGCGAGGTTCTGCAGCACGCAGCCGCCGGTGGAGGTGCCGGCGACATGCGCCTTGTCGATGCCGAGCGCGTCGAGCAATCCGATGGCGTCGCGGGCGATCGCCTGCGTCGAATAGCTGGCCGGCGTCGCGTCATCCGGCTTGTCGCTGTCACCAGCGCCGCGATGGTCGAAGGCGATGCAGCGATAGCGCTTGGAGAACTCCGCGAGCTGGAATTCCCAGGCATTGAGCAGACCGACCAGGCCGGGGATGAACAGGAAGGCCGGGCCCTGCCCGCGCTCCTCGTAGTTCAGCGTGATGTCACCGGCCTTGATGCGGGGCATCGCGCTACTCGCCGCTCTTGATGATCTCGTCGACATCGATGGCGCGGCCCTCACGCGCGCTCCGCACGCCGGCCTTGATGACGGCAAGATTACGCGACGCCCAGACCCCGTCGGTCTCCGGCTTCTTTTTCTCGCGCACGCAGGCGACGAACTCGTCGAGCTCTTCGCGGATCGTGTCGTTGCTCTCGGTCTTGACCGGGTTTGCCTTGGTCTCGCCGCGCTTCAGGTGGCGCAGGCCGTTGAACAGGTCGTAGTAAGCCGTCGCTTCCTTCCCGTAGATGTTCATCATGTAATACTCGGAGGCCGAGGCGTAGGACGCGGTCAGGTTGGAGATCGCGCCGTTCTCGTGCTCGAGGATGAGGTTGGCGACATCGGGATTGTCGCCCGGCAGCACAAGCTGCGCGGACATGCCCGACACCCGCTTCACCGGGCCCATCAGGAATTCCAGCACGTCGACATAGTGGATGCCGATCTGCAGCATCACGCCGCCCGGCATGCCGGCCGACTGATAGCGCCATGACGACAGGTCGATCTTGCCCAGCCGGTCGCGCGAAATGTTGCCCTCGGCCTGCACCAATTTGCCGAAGCGGCCGGCGTCGATCTCGTTCCTGATCCAGCGGAAATGGCTCTCGCGGCGGCGCTGATAGCCGAGCGCCAGCACGATGCCGGCCTTCTCGCAGATGCGCGCGATCTCAAAGCCTTCACCGACCGTGTTGGCGATCGGCTTGTCGAGGAAAACGTGCTTGCCGGCGTCTGCCGCCTGCCGCGTCGTCTCGAGATGGACGTTGTTGGGCGTGGTGTTGATCACCGCCTCGATCGAGGGATCGGCGAGGATCGCTTCGTAACTCTCCGACTGCGCGCAGTTGTATTTCTTGGCGAAAGCGGCCCGCTTGTCAGGCGAGCGGGTGTAACAGGTGGCGATGTCGAACAAGGTCGAGCGCTTGCACGCATCGGCCAGAACGTCCGACCACCAGCCGATGCCGACCACGGCAACGCGTAACGGTTTCATGTTGTTGGAGGCTCGCAAAGGAACCGCCGCGATGACGAATCATCGCGGCGGTTTTGGATGGAGGAAAAGCTCAGTTCTGCTTGCTGGCCGCGGCGGCCTCTTTGAGGATCGGCGCCCAGTAGATGATGTCCTTGGCCACCGTCTTCTTCAGATAGTCCGGCCCGCGCTCCGCCTTCGGCGGCACGGTGCCGCCGAGCTTGCCGAGCTTCTCCGCGGTCGCCGGATCGTCGAGCGCCTTGTCGAGCGCGGCGGCGAGCTTGTCGACGACTGCCTTCGGCGTGTTCTTCGGCGCGTAGATGCCGCTCCAGATGTTCATGTTGAACTCAGGCACGCCCGCTTCCTTTGCGGTCGGGACATCCGGCAGCGCGGCGAGCCGCTGCGGGCCGGCGATCGCGAGGCCTTTCACTTTGCCGCCCTGGATCGCCGCCGCCATGACGATGGCCTGCTCGCAGGCGATGTCGATGTGGCCGCCCATCAGGTCGTTCATGCCGGGGCCCATGCCGCGATAGGCAACCTGGGTCGGCTTGATGCCGGCGGCCTGGTTCACCATCAGGCACGCCATATGCGAGGTGCCGCCGACGCCGCCATGCGCCTGCTTGACGTCGACGCCCTTCTGCTTGGCCCAGGCGATGAACTCCTTCATGTCCTTGGCCGGCACATTGTTGCTGACGGCGAGCGCGGCGGGCGCATTGGCCGACATGCCGATCGGCTCGAAGTCCTTGTTCGAGTCGTATTTGAGGTTCGGATAGAAGGTCGGCGCCGCAATGATGGTGCCCATGCTGGCGGCGAACAACGTGTAGCCGTCCGGATTGGCTTCCGCCGCGCGCGTTGCGCCGGTGGTGCCGCCGGCGCCGGCGACGTTTTCGATCACGATGTTCTGGCCGAGATGCTTCTGCATCGCTTCGGCGGCGATGCGCGCGACGATGTCGCTCGGTCCGCCGGCCGGGAACGGCACGATGAATGTGATGTTACGGGTCGGGTAATCCTGCGCCGACGCCGATGCCGCAAATGCAGCGAACGCCAGTGTCGCAACAACAAGTCGTTTCATACTGTCCTCCCACATTGTTCTGGTCCAGCGAGGCCGTTTCGCCTCGCGATGCATTTCCTCTCCACTCAACCCGCTTTGGCGCCGATCGATTCCACAGCCATCTGTGCAATTCGTTGATCGGTCTCCCAATCACCTCCGCTCACACCAACACCGCCAACGCACTCACTGTCGAACAGGACCGGCACTCCACCCTCCATGGCCGTCCAGCGGTCGGCTCCGGCGGCCAAAGTCAGTCCCAGCGCATGCGCCACGTCAAGCGTCTGACCGACCGCGCCTTTGGCGCTGGTCTTGCGTTTTGTGGACGAAGAGCAGACCGCCTTCGTGCTGCACGAATGGATAGTGTGGAACGGCGCGCCGTCCATGCGGTCAAGCGCGACAACCTGCCCGCCGGCATCCACCACACAGCAGGAAATAGTGATTTTGGCGGCCCGCGCCTGCTCGATCGCAACCGTAATCATCTTTCGCGCGCCCTCATGGGTCAAACGCTTGGTCGTCGTTACGTACATTTGCCCCTACTCCGCCGCTTCTTTCTGCGCGGCGTCCATTTTCGCCTTCACCACCACCTTGATCGCGTCGTCGACGCGATCCTTGGCGTAACGCAACGCGGTCGGCAGGTCGGCGAGCGGAAACGTGTGCGTGTGGATCAGCTTCGCGTCGAAGCGCTTCTCGCGCATGTAGGCTTCGGCGCGATGCGTGGCGCTCTTGCCCTCGCCGCGGATGCCATAGAGATAGATGTTGTTGCGCACGATATGGCCGACATCGACCGACACCACACTTTCATGCGCGAAGGCCGCGAGGCACACCTTGCCGCCGCGATTGACCATGCGCACCGCCTCGTTCACGGCATCGGCCGCCGCCGAACATTCGATCACGTAATCGACGCCCTTTCCGCCGGCGCTCAGCTTCTTCACCTCGGCGACGACATCGGGCGTCTTGCGGACATTGATCACATGATCGGCGCCGAGCTTCTTGCCAATCTCAAGCCGGTTGTCGCGCGTGCCGGTCAGGATCACAGGATGGGCGCCCAGCGCTTTCGCCACCGCGACCGCCATTAGCCCAATCGGGCCTGGGCCGGTGACGCACGACGCTCTCGCCGGCCACCAGGCCGCCGAGCTCGGTCAACGCATACATCGCCGTACCGGCGGTGACGACCAGCGTCCCTTCCTCGTCCGACATCGCATCGGAAATCGCGACCAGCGTGTTGATGTTGTTGACCTGGTATTCGCAGAAGCCGCCGTCGGTGGTGAAGCCGTTGGCGCGGTGGCCCTTGTCGACGTCGCCGTAGTTGAGACCGTAGTTATGGCACGACGTGTACATGCCCTCGCGGCAGCGCTTGCACTGGCCGCAGCCGGCGTGGATCTCGACGCTGATGCGCTGGCCGATCTTGTATTCGTCGACGCCGGGGCCGAGCGCGACCACCGTGCCCATGTATTCATGGCCGGGGGTCCAGTTCTTGTTGAACGGCAGGCCGCCCTGAATCAGAGCCGGCGGCCCGTGATAGATGTTGTCGAGGTCGGTGGCGCAGATCGCCACCGCATCGATCCGCACCAGCACCTCGGCCTTCTTCGGCGCCGGCACCGGCTTCTCGACGAAGGAGAGCTGGCCGGGATCACCCAGCACCCAAGCCCGCATCATGTCCGGGATCGGATATTCGTTATGATTGGTTTTGACACCGGCCGGTGCGTACATCCCGTCCTCCAAACAATCTTTGACTTCAGCCGGCTTTCGAGGCGGACGGGCGCTCGCCCGCCTGCGCGGCCGGATGGCCGAACTCGATCGACAGCGCGCGGGTGGCCGCGATCACTTCGTCGCGCACCAGCGCGAGATGCTCCTTGCTGGCCCGCATCATCGGCATCGACGCGCTGATGCCGCCGATCACCGTGCCGGCCTGATCGCGGATCGCGGCGCCGATGCAGGTGACGCCCGGCAGATATTCTTCATTGTCGACCGAGTGGCCGCTGCGGCGCACCAGTCGCAACGATTCAAGCAATTCACCGAAGTCGGTAATCGTGTTCTCGGTGTACTTCTTGAGATCCTTGCCGACGATGCGGCGGACCTCATCTTCCGGCAGCCAGGCGGCGATCGCCTTGCCCATCGACTGCGCATGCGGCGCAGTGATCCTGCCGAGCTTGCCGGTCTCGACGCGCACGGCGTGGCGCGCTTCGCGCACCGACAGAACGGAGATGACGTCGCCCTGCAAGCCGGCGAGATGCACGGTCTCGCCGGTCGCGAGGTTGATGTTCTCGAGATAGGGCTGCGCGCGGCGCGGCAGGTCGACCTGCAGGCAGGCGTGCCCGATATAGAGGATGCGGCCGCCGAGCGCGTAAAGGCGCTTGCCCGGCACCTTGGCGACGAAGTTGCGCTTGATAAGTGTCGCGAGCAGATGATGGCAAGTCGAAATGTTCAGCCGCGTGCGATTGGCGAGCTCGGTGAGCGTCGCCTCGCCGCCCATATCGGCGATGGTCTCGAGCAGCAGCAGCGCGCGATCCACTGACTGGATGCTATGGCGGCTGGCATTGTTGGCAGCGGTGGCAGCGTCGACACGCCCGTTAGCGCCCGGGCCCGGTACTACTTTTGCGTCCATTTTTGTTTCTCTCCCTGCCCCAATGACATTTCGAGACGCGGCGGGAGTCAAGGCGTTTTCAGGATGACGAATGTTTATTTCCGGATGTGAAAACGCCATTCGTCGATTTCATAGGGGCATCAAGCTCTTAGCCTCGACAAGCTTCGCGTGCCGCAGTACCTGCGGCCTTTGGCCGGGGCTTGCATGAACGTCCGAATATCCGCGCGCGAGGTCTGGATCGCGCTCCTGCTGTTGTGGCTCGCCGGCAATGCGTTGCGCCTGACCATCCTGGCAGTGCCGCCGGTCATCCCGCTGATCCACGACGACCTGCACATGTCGGCGACGCAGGTCGGCATTCTCACCGGCCTGCCTTCGCTGCTGCTCGCGCTCGCCGCGGTGCCGGGCTCGCTCTTGATCGCGCGCACCGGCGTCCTGGCTGCGCTGACCGTCGGACTTCTGCTCACTGCAGCCGGCGGCGCGTTGCGCGGCGCGATCAACGACGTGCTGTGGCTCTATGCGATGACGATCGTGATGGGCGCCGGCGTCGCCATCATGCAGGTGGCGATGCCGCCTGCGGTGCGCGCCTGGGTGCCGCAACAGCGCATCGCATTCGCGACCGCGGTCTACACCAACGGCTTGCTGATCGGCGAGATCTTGCCGGTCGCGCTGATGCTGCCGCTGGTGTTGCCGCTCGTCAGCACATGGCAATGGGGCTTCGCGTTCTGGAGCGCGCCGGTCGCGATCATCGCCGTGCTGGTGCTGCTGTTCGCGCCGCGCGCCACAACGACGAACGCCGCCGCCGCGAACCGCCGCTGGTGGCCGGACTGGAACGATCCGCTGATCTGGCGGCTCGGCATCATGCTCGGCACCGTGAACGCGATGTATTTCGGCACCAATGCGTTCATCCCGGATTTTCTCACCCGCCACGGCCAGGGCGAATGGATCAGCGCGGCACTGACCGCGCTCAATCTCGGGCAATTGCCCGGCTCATTCATCCTGCTCGCCTTCGCCAGCCGCTTGCAGCTTCGCGTGTGGCCGTTCGTCGCGGCCGGCGTGATCTGCCTGATCGGAACGGCCGCGATTGTGTTCGGCACCGGCTACTGGATGGTGACAGGCGCGGCTTTGATCGGCTTTGCCGCTGCTTTCATATTGATCCTGGCGCTGGCGCTGCCGCCGCTGTTGAGCGCGCCGAACGACGTCCACCGCCTGACAGCGGCGATGTTCACGATCAGCTATACTTGCGCGGTGATCGTGCCCGTCATCAGCGGCGCTGCGTGGGACCTCACCGGCATCCCGGCGATGGCGTTCGCCCCGATCGCGGTATGCTGCATTGTGCTGATCGCACTTTCGCCCGCGATCGGACACGTGAAGCCTTACGGAGAGCGGTGATGCGCGACGTTCCGATCGGCATAAGCGGCATCTACACGCAGAAGGTCGCGGCGTCCGACCTCGCCAGCCAGTTCAAGGACACGATGTTGCCGCCGGTTTACGCCACGCCGATGATGATCCGCGCGATGGAGAACGCCGCCCTCAACGCGATCCGCGACTATCTCGATCCGGGCGAAAGCGCGGTCGGCACCGCGGTCGACATCAAGCACCTGGCGGCAACGCCGGTCGGCCATCAGGTCACGGCGACCGCGACGGTCACCAAGGTTGAAGGCCGCCGCATCTGGTTCGACGTCAGCGCGCGCGACGAGACCGAGAATATCGGCACCGGCACGCATGAGCGCATGGTGATCGACCTCAAGCGGCTCGGCCAAAAGCTGGAGCAGAAGGCGCCGTAGTCAGCCCGGCAGGACGGCGGTCGCTTCGATCTCGACCTTGGCGCGCGGCTCGAGCAGCCCGGCCACCACAAGCAGAGTCATGGCCGGGAAAGTCCGGCCGATCACGCGCCGGTAGGCCTCGCCGATCGCCCGCTGGTTTTCGACATATTCGCCCTTGTCGGTGATGTACCAATTGAGCCGCACGATGTGCTCAGGCTTGCCGCCGGCGGCTTGCAGAACTTCGACGATGTTCTTCAGCGCCTGCTCGACCTGGGCGACGAAGTCGTCGGTCTCGAAGCGTCGCTGTGCGTTCCAGCCGATCTGGCCGGCGATGAAAAGCTGCCGGCCGGTGGCGACGACGCCGTTGGCGTAGCCCTTCGGCGCGGCCCAGCCCTGCGGCTGCACGGCTTGCGGATCGTTGCTCATGTTGCTGTTCAGGCGTCACCTGCTCGCGCAATTTGAAGCGCTGGATTTTTCCGGTCGCGGTCTTCGGCAATGTATCGACGAAGTTCACCGCGCGCGGATATTTGTACGGCGCGATCGTCGCCTTGACGTGGTCCTGCAACAGCTTGATGCGCAGATTGTCGCGCTCCACGCCGGCCTTGAGCACGACATAGGCGGAGACGATCTGGCCACGCTCCCGGTCGGGCGCGCCGATCACCGCGCATTCGGCGACGTCGGGATGCGCCAGCAGCGCCGCTTCGACCTCCGGCCCGGCGATGTTGTAGCCGGCCGAGATGATCATGTCGTCATTGCGCGCCGCGAAGTGGAAGCGGCCATCCTTGTCGCGGGTGAAGCTGTCGCCGGTGAGATTCCAGCCATTGCTGACGTAGTTGTTCTGCCGCTTGTCGGCGAGATAGCGGCAGCCGGTGGGGCCGCGCACCGCGAGGCGGCCGACAATGTCGGGGCCGAGTTCGTTGAAGTTTTCATCGACGATCTTGGCTTCGTAGCCGGCGACCGGGCGGCCGGTCGCGCCCGGATGAGCATCGCCGATCCGGTTGGTGATGAAGATGTGCAGCAGCTCGGTCGAGCCGATGCCGTCAAGGATCGGCTTGCCGGTCTTGCGGGTCCATTCCTCGAACACCGGCGCCGGCAGCGTCTCACCGGCCGACACTGCGAGCCGCAGCGATGACAGATTGGCGCCCTTGTCCATCGCCGCCATCATGGCGCGATAGGCGGTCGGCGCGGTGAACGAGATCGTCGCCTTATAGGTCTCGATGATCTGGATCATGTTGGCGGGCGAGGCATTCTCCAGCAGCGTCGCGGTGGCGCCGAACCGCAGCGGGAAGATCGCGAGCCCGCCGAGCCCGAAGGTAAAGGCGAGCGGCGGCGAGCCGACGAACACATCGTCCGGCGTGACGTTGAGCACTTCCTTGGCATAGCCGTCCGCGATGATGAGCAGATCGCGGTGGAAATGCATGGTCGCCTTGGGCTCGCCGGTCGTGCCCGACGTGAAGCCGAGCAGCGCGACGTCGTCGCGGCCGGTCTTCACCGCATCGAACTTCACCGGCTTGTCGAGCGCGATGCGGTCGAGCTCGGCGTCGTGGTTCGAGGTGCCGTCGAAATTGACGACCTGCTTGAGGAATTTGCTGTCCTTGGCGCAGGCGACAATTTCGTCGGCGATGCGGCTGTCGGTGAGTGCGAGCGCGATCTCGGCCTTGTCGACGATCTTGCCGAGCTCGCCGGCCCGCAGCATCGGCATGGTGTTGACGACCACGGCGCCGGCCTTGGTCGCGGCCAGCCAGGCAGCGACCAGCGCCGGATTGTTGCCGGAGCGGATCAGGATGCGATTGCCGGGTTTCACGCCGTAATTCTCGACCAGCGCGTGGGCGAGCCGGTTCGACCAGTCCGCCAGTTCCTTGTAGGTGCGGCGGCGGCCATTGCCGATCAGCGCGGTGTTGTCGCCGAAGCCGCGCTCGACCAGGCGGTCGGTCAGCTCGACGCCGGCGTTGAGGTATTCCGGATACTGGAATTCCGGACGGTCCAGCAGGATCTCCGGCCACTGATCGGACGGCGGAAGATTGTCCCGCGTGAAGGTGTCGAAATGGGCGGAAGGGCCCAGTTTCACTGTTGCCATGTCACTGCCTCGTTCCGGCAAGAACGGAGCGCGCGATGACGACCTTCTGGACGTCGGACGCGCCTTCGTAAATTCGTAGCGCACGGATCTCGCGGTACAGCGTCTCGACCGGATGGCCGGAGCGCACGCCATCGCCGCCGTGAAGCTGCACGGCGGCATCGATCACGCGCTGCGCGGCTTCGGTCGCGTAAAGCTTCGCCATCGCCGCCTCGCGGGTGACGCGCTCGGCGCCCTGGTCCTTGGTCCAGGCCGCGCGATAAACCAGCAGCGCCGCGGCGTCGACCTCCAGCGCCATGTCGGCGATGTGACCCTGCACCATCTGCAGTTCGGACAGCGGCGCGCCGAACAATTCGCGCTTGGCGGCGCGCTTGATGGTTTCGTCGAGCGCGCGGCGGGCGAAGCCGAGCGCAGCGGCGCCGACCGTGGTGCGGAACACGTCGAGCGTCGCCATCGCGATCTTGAAGCCGTCGCCCGGCTTGCCGATCAGCGCGCCGCCATCGACGCGGCAGTTCTTGAAGGCGAGGCGGGCGAGCGGATGCGGCGCGATCACGTCGATGCGCTCTGCGATTTCGAGGCCGGGATTGTCACCGCGCACGATGAAGGCCGAGAGGCCGCGGGCGCCGGGCGCCTCGCCGGTGCGGGCGAACACGACGTAGAGATCGGCAATGCCGCCGTTGGAAATCCAGGTCTTCTCGCCGTTGAGAACGTAGCCATTGCCGTCGCGGGTCGCGGTGGTGGCAAGGTTGGCGACGTCGGAGCCGGAGGCGGGCTCGGACAGCGCAAAGGCGGCAATGGCCTTGCCGGCGCGGGTTTTCGGCAGCCATTCGGCGCGCTGCTCGGCGCTGCCGAACAGCGAGATCGGCCCGGCGCCGAGGCCCTGCATGGCAAAGGCAAAGTCGGCGAGGCCGGCATGGCGCGCCAGCGTTTCGCGGATCAGCGCCAAAGTGCGCACGTCGAGCGCGCCGCCCTGCTCGCCCGGCGCAGTGTGCATCAGGAAGCCATCGCGGCCGAGCCGCGCGACGAGATCGCGGCAGGCCGCATCGACGTCGTCGTGATTCACGATGCGCGAGGTTCTTCTGCGCCCACGCCTCCACATCCGCCGCCAGCTTGCGGTGGCGCTCCTCGAAAAACGGCCAGTTGAGGAAGCTTTGGTCCGGCATCGCTCAGTTTCCTGCAAACACCGGCTTCTGCTTGGCGACGAAGGCCTCATAGGCGCGGCGGAAATCCTGCGTCGTCATGCAGACGGCCTGCGCCACTGCTTCGGCTTCGATCGCCTCGTCGAGCGGCATCGCCCACTCATTGTGCAGCATCTTCTTGGTCATGCCGTGCGCGAAAGTCGGCCCTTTCGCCAGCGAACGCGCCAGCACATCGGCTTCGCTCTCGAGCTGCTCGGCGGCGACCAGCCGGTTGAAGAAGCCCCAGCGCTCGCCTTCGTCGGCGCTCATGGTGCGGCCGGTATAAAGCAGCTCCGATGCGCGGCCGTGGCCGATCACGCGCGGCAGCATTGCGCAGGCGCCCATGTCGCAGCCGGCAAGCCCGACGCGCACGAACAGAAACGCGGTCTTCGCCGCCGGCGTGCCGAGCCGCATGTCGCAGAACAGTGCGATCATCGCGCCGGCGCCGACGCAGACGCCGTCGATTGCCCCGATGATCGGCTGCGGACAGGCGCGCATCGCCTTGATCAGCTCGCCGGTCATGCGGGTGAAGTCGAGCAGGCCCTTGGAGTCGCGCGAGACCAGCGGCCCGATGATGTCGTGCACGTCGCCGCCGGAGCAGAAATTGCCGCCGTTGGAGCCGAACACCACGGCCTTGATGTCCTTGGCGTCCTCCAGCCTGCGGAAGGTCTCGCCCAGCTCGGCGTAGCTCTCGAACGTGATCGGATTTTTCCGCTCCGGCCGGTTGAGCGTGATGGTGGCGACGCCGTCTTTGGCGCGCCAGTTGAAATGCTGCGGCTTGAAGTCAGCCATGTTCATGCGCGCGCCCTCCGTTGCGGATGCGGCCCGACAGGCCGTCGAGATGATGGATCACCGCGCCCGCCTCCGCTGCGTTGAATTCGGACAAAAGAGTGTTGACCCAGCCCTCATGCGCTTTCGCCATCGTGGCGAATTGCGACGCGCCCTGCGGCGTGAGGCGAACGACGATGGCGCGGCGGTCATCGTCCGGCGCCTTGCGCGTGACGAGCTTGTCGGCGGCGAGCCGGTCGATGATGCCGGTGACATTGCCATTCGACACCATCAGGAAGCGCGACAGCTCGCTCATCTTCATGCCGGCGGGCTTGCGCTCGAGCGCCGCCATGACGTCGAACTGCGGCAGCGTGACGCCGAACTCGACGCGCAGCCGCTCGCGCACCTCCGCCTCGATGGCGCGCGCGGTGCGCAGAATGCGGATCCACAGGCGCAGCCGCTGCTTGCTGATCGAGCCGTTGAGAGCTGGTTTCTTGCGCGCGCTCATGCCGCGACCTCGATGGCCTCGCCATTGACGCCGGCGGCGGTGCAGAGCCACAGCACCTTGGCGGCGACTTCATCAGGCGTGATCAGCCGGCCGCCGGGATTGTCCCTGGCGAGCAAGGAGCGCGCTTCAGAGGCGCTTTTTCCGGTCTTTTCGGTGATGCGCTCGACCGAGGCCGCCAGCAGCGGCGTGTCGGTGAAGCCGGGGCAGATCGCGTTGACGGCAACGCCCTTGGGGCCGAGCTCGGCGGCAAGCGCGCGGGCGAGGCCGACCACGCCGTGCTTGGCCGCGCAGTATGCGGCGACATAAGGATAGCCGCGCAGGCCCGCGGTCGAGGCGATGAAGATGATGCGGCCCTTGCGGGAGACGATGTCCGGGAGCGCCGCCTGCACCGTGTTGAACGCGCCGGTGAGATTGACGGCGATCATGCGCTGCCAGTGTTCGGCGGTGATGTTGGCGGCCGGCACGCTCTCGGCGGCGCCGGCATTGGCGATGACGATGTCGAGCGGCCCGTGCGCGGCGCGCGCCTGCTCGACCATCGACGCGCACGACTTCGCATCGGTCACGTCGGCGACGATCGCCTTGGCATTCGGGAGTTGAGCGGTGACATCATTGATCGGCCCGCTGCGGCGGCCGGCCAATGACAAGGCGGCGCCTTCCTTGGCGAGCGTCCGCGCGATCGCGGCGCCGATGCCGGTGCCGCCGCCGGTGATAAGCGCGTGCTTGCCGGAGAGCGCGGCCATCACACCTTCCCCGTCATGACGTCAGGCCGTGACTTGAGGCGGTGCAACTGGTCGCGGCCCGGCCAATACGGCTTCGGCCAGGTCGAGCCTTCGTAGCCAAGCTGCGCCGCCGCATGCAGCGTCCAGTACGGATCGGCGAGATGCGGCCGCGCCAGGCAGACGAGATCGGCGCGGCCCGCCATCAGGATCGAATTGACGTGATCGGGGTCGTAGATGTTGCCGACCGCCAGCGTGGCGACGCCCGCCTCGTTGCGGATGCGATCCGAGAACGGCGTCTGGAACATGCGGCCATAGACCGGCTTGGCGCGCTTGGAGGTCTGGCCTGCCGAGACGTCGATCATGTCGGCGCCGGCCTCGGTGAGGATGCGCGCGATCTCGACCGCATCCTGCGGCGAGACGCCTTCAGCGCCGACCCAATCATTGGCCGAGATGCGCACCGACATCGGCTTTTCGTCCGGCCACACCTTGCGCACCGCGTGGAAGATTTCGAGCGGGAAACGCATGCGGTTTTCGAGCGAGCCGCCGTAGTCGTCGGTGCGCTTGTTGGTGAGCGGCGTGATGAAAGCCGACATCAGGTAGCCGTGCGCGTAGTGCAGCTCGAGCCAGTCGAAGCCGGCGCGGCTCGCCATCTGCGCGGCGCGCACGAAATCGTCGCGCACCTTGTCCATGTCGGCGCGCGTCATCTCGCGCGGCGTCTGGTTCTGCGGCGACCACGGCTATCGGCGACGGCGCGACCACCTGCCAGTTCTCGGCGCGCAAGCGGCGCGTCCATCTCCTCCCAGCCGAGCTGGGTCGAGCCTTTCGGGCCGGAATGGCCGAGCTGGATCGCGATCTTGGCGTCGGTCTCGGCGTGGACGAAATCGACGATGCGCTTCCAGGCGGCCTCGTGCTCCGGGGCGTAAAGGCCCGTGCAGCCTGGGGTTATGCGGCCTTCCGGCGAGACGCAGGTCATCTCGGTAAAGACCAGCCCTGCCCCGCCCTTGGCGCGCTCGGCGTAATGGACGAGATGCCAGTCGGTCGGCGTGCCGTCGACCGCGCGGTACTGCGCCATCGGCGAGACCACGACCCGGTTCTTCAGCTCGAGCCCGCGCACGCGATAGGGCACGAACATCGGCGCGCGGGTGCCGTTCGGCTCGTGGCCGGTGGCGCGCTTCTCGAACCAGCGCTCGGCATCGCCCAGCCAGATGCTGTCGCGCTCGCGCAGGTTTTCGTGGCTGATGCGCTGCGAGCGCGTCAGCAGCGAATAGGTGAACTGCACCGGATCGAGCTGGAGGTAGCGCTCGACGTCCTCGAACCATTCGGTGGAATTGCGCGCCGCGCTTTGCAAGCGCAGCACTTCCAGCCGCCGCTCGTCCTCGTAGCGGCGGAACGCCTGCTCCATGGTCTTTTCGCTGTGCAGGTAGTCGGCGAGCGCAATGGCGCTTTCCAGCGCCAGCTTGGTGCCGGAGCCAACCGAGAAATGCGCGGTGGCCGAGGCGTCGCCGAGCAGCACGATGTTGTCGTGGCTCCAGCGCTCGCACAGGACGCGGTTGAAGTTGAGCCAGGCGGAGCCGCGCAGATGCCGCGCATTGGAGTCGAGTTTGTGGCCGTCGAGATAGCGCGCGAAGATCTTTTCGCAGGCGGCAATCGTCTCGTCGGTCGACATCTTGTCGAAGCCGGCGCGGCGCCAGGTCTCCTCCGCGCATTCGACAATGAAGGTCGCAGTGTCCTTGTCGAACTGGTAGGCGTGAACCCAGATCCAGCCGTGCTCGGTCTCTTCGAAGATGAAGGTGAAGGCGTCGTCGAACTTCTGCCGCGTGCCGAGCCAGATATATTTGCAGGCGCGCACATCGATGTCCGGCTTGAAGATGTCGGCATGCGCGGCGCGCACGCGTGAATTGACGCCGTCCGCCGCGACGATCAGGTCGTAATCCGCATAAGCGGACACATCCTTCGCTTCAGTCTCGAACTCGATCTTGACGCCGAGCTCGCGCGCCCGCTGCTGCAGGATGTTGAGCAGCCGTTTGCGGCCGATGCCGGAGAAGCCGTGGCCGCCGGAACGCGTGACCTTGCCGCGATAATGCACGGCGATGTCGTCCCAATAGACGAAGTCCTGGCGGATCGCCTTGGCGCTTTGCGGATCGTTCTTTTCGAGATTGGCGAGCGTGTCGTCGGACAGCACCACGCCCCAGCCGAACGTATCGTCCGGCTTGTTGCGCTCGATCACGGTGACATCGGCGGATGGGTCGCGCCGCTTGAGCGAGATCGCGAAGTACAGGCCGCCAGGGCCACCACCGAGACACACCGCGCGCATTGGGGTTCTCCTCGGCCTTAAAGGTGGCATGGCCGATAATTATTGCAAGCCTAAAATATTCAAACTTAAAACATATGGCCGTGACGAGGGTTAGCGAAGGGCAGCGGCTAGGCCGGGACGCCGCCGATCCAGGTGTTCGTCACCGCAAGCTCGCCGGTCAAGGCCACGAGGTCGGCGCGGGCGCCGGACGTCAGGACACCCCGCTCGTTCTCGACACCCATGAATTTCGCCGGCGTCAGCGACGCCGCCCGCAGCGCGTCCTCCAGCGCAATGCCGGCGAGCTTGACCGCATTGCGCACCGCCGAGGCCATGTCGAGATGCGCGCCGGCCAGCGTACCGTCCGCCGTCTGCAGCCGCCCCTGCTCGAGCGTGATGGTGCGGCCCATCAATTCGAACTTGGTCGCCGTTGCGCCGACGGTCGGCATCGCATCGGTCACCAGCGCAATCCCGTCAGCACCCTTGGCGCTGAATGCGGCTTTGACCGACAGCGGATCGACGTGAATGCCGTCGACGATCAATCCGGCTGTGAGGCGTGCGTCAGCCAGCGCGGTGCCGACGATGCCGGGCTCGCGCGCGGTCATGGCCGGCATCGCATTGAACAGATGCGTGACGCCGGTGAGCCCCTCGTCCATCGCGCGGCTCATGATCTTTGCGCTGGCCTCGCTGTGACCGGCCGAGACGCGAACGCCGGCGGCGGTCAGGCTTTTCACGAAACCGTCCGGCACGCATTCCGGCGCCAGCGTCACCAGCCAATGCCCTTTGCGATCGAGCCCGCTCAGCCACGCACGATCCTGGTCATTCGCCGTGGCGATCAGATCGGGCCGGTGCACGCCGGGACGTTGCGGACTGAGAAACGGCCCCTCGAGATGCAGGCCGAGCACGCCGTCCGAGCCGGCCGCCTGCTGCGCCGCTTCGATCGCGCGCTTCATCTGGTCGCGCGTGTCGGTGATCAAAGTCGGCAGGCACGCGGTCGTGCCGTACTGGCGGTGGGCGCGGGCGATGGCGCGCATCGCATCCGCGGTCGGGCTGTCGTTGAGCAGTACGCCGCCGCCGCCATTGACCTGGAGGTCGATGAAGCCGGGCGCCAGGATCGAGCCGCCCGGCAGCTTCTGGACCGGCATGTCGCCCGGAACATCCGCCGCCTTCGCGATGCCCTTGATCCGCCCGCCTTCGATCAGGACCGCGGCACGGTCGTGCCAGCCGCGGCCGTCGAACACGCGGTCGGCCATGACCGCATGCGGGGCGCGGGGCGCGGGGTCAGGCTGCGGGCTCATGGCGTTCGGGTGTAAACTGATTCGAAGCGAAGCACGTTGTAAGCGGTAGCCTCCAATCTAGGGCAACGCGCAGAAGACCACTATGGATCGCTTGATCATCCGCGGCGGCAAACGCCTCGAAGGCTCGGTGCAGATCCGGGGCGCGAAAAACGCTGTCCTGCCGCAGATCGCGGCGGCCTTGCTGAGCTCGGCGCCGCTCGAAATCACCAACGTGCCGGAGGTCAGCGACGTCACCACGATGCTGGCGCTGCTGCAGGAGTTCGGCGTCGCCACCCAGCGCGATGCCCGCTCGGTCACGATCGATGCCGGCAAGGCGGCCAATAATGTCGCGCGCTACGACCTGGTGCGGAAGATGCGCGCCGGCATCCTGGTGCTGGGGCCGCTGGTGGCGCGGTTCGGCTCGGCGCGGGTGTCGCTGCCGGGCGGCTGCGCGATCGGCGCACGGCCGGTCGACCTGCACTTGAAGGTGCTGGACGCGCTCGGCGCCACGGTCGGCGTCGAGGGCGGCTACATCATCGCCAAGGTCAGCGGCGGCAGGCTGAAAGGCGGGCGCATCGTGCTGCCGCTGCCCTCGGTCGGCGCGACCGAAACCGCGATGATGGCGGCGACCCTGGCGCAGGGCGAGACCGAAATCCTCAACGCGGCGCGCGAGCCGGAGATCGCCGATCTCGCGCTCTGCCTCGATCGCCATGGGCGCCAAGATCGAAGGCGCCGGCACGCATCGCATGCTGGTCGCAGGGTGTCGACGACTTCCGCCGCGCCAGCCATCACATCCTCCCCGACCGCATCGAGGCCGGCACCTATGCGATCGCCGCCGCGATCACCGGCGGCCATCTCGAACTGCTCGATGCGCGGCTCGAGCACCTCGCCACCGTCGGCGCAGCGCTGGAGCGCGCCGGCGTGCAGATCTGGCCGACCGATCGCGGCCTGATGATCTCGCGGCTCGGGACCGCTGAGCGCGGTCGACATCGTCACCGAGCCCTATCCCGGCTTCCCGACCGATCTGCAGGCGCAGTTCATGGCGCTGATGACGATGCGCCGCGGGCGCGTCGCGTGATCCGCGAGACCGTGTTCGAAAGCCGCTTCATGCATGTGCCGGAGCTTGGTGCGGCTCGGCGCCAACATCTCGCTGCAAGGCACGACCGCGCTGGTGCGCGGCGTCGAGACGCTGCGCGGCGCGCGAAGTGATGGCGACCGACCTGCGCGCCTCGGTCGGCGCTCGTCCTGGCGGCGCTGGTTGCCGAAGGCGAGACGATGGTCCACCGCATCTACCACCTCGACCGCGGCTACGAAGCGCTCGACCGCAAGCTCGTGCAGTGCGGCGCCGATATCGACGGGTCAGCGAATGAGCGCGGCGCCCCGGCATGCTTTTTCGTCGGCGTCGATGGCGGCGGCACCGGCTGCCGCGCCCGCATCGAGGATGCCGACGGGCCGCGTGCTGGGCACCGGGCCTTGCCGGGCCCGGCGGCGCTGCGGCTCGGGATCGACGCATCGCTGGCTGCCGTCGAGCAGGCGTGCCGCGCCGCGCTCGAGGAGGCCAGGTCTGCCGGCCGAAGCGCTGGCCGGATGCCGACGCCGGCATCGGCCTCGCCGGCATCGGCCGCAAAGGCGCGCTGGAGCAACTGATCGCGCGACCGCATCCGTTCGCTCGCGTCGTCTATGTCAACGACGCGCACGATCGCCTGCATCGGCGCGCATGCCGGACGCGACGGCGGCATCGTCATCGTCGGCACCGGCAGCGATCGGCTTCGCCGTCGTCGACGGGCGCGAGATCCGCGGTCGGCGGTTACGGCTTTCCGATCTCGGACGAAGGCAGCGGCGCCGATCTCGGCCTGCACGGCATCCGGCTCGCCTTGCGTCGCCCATGACGGCCGCGCGACGTGCAGACGAGCTTCACGCGCGAGGTGATGGCGCGTTTCGACGACGATCCGTTCGAGGCGGTGGCCTGGATGGACCGCGCTCACGCCACCGACTACGCGACCTTCGCGCCGCTGGTGATGCGCCATGCCGATGACGGCGATCCGGTCGCGCGCGCGGCAATCGTGCGCGATGCGGCCGAAAAGATCGACGATCTGGTGCGCGAGCTGATCGAGCGCGGCGCGCCCGCGCGTCGCGCTGCTTGGCGGCCTCGCCACCCCGATCGAGCCGTGGCTGGCGCCCGACGTGCAGCGCCGGCTGCGTTCCGATCCAGGGCGATGCGGTCGACGGCGCGCTGCATCTGGCGCGCCGTGCAGCAGACGGCGCGGTGATGTTACATTGAACGAAGATTCCAACCGCCGAGGTTCTTTTTGCCTGACTCAGTGAAGGGCATGCTGACCGAAGAGATCAGCCCGCGCTACGTCGACCTCGATTCCTGGTCATCGGCCGAGATGATCGACGCCATGTACGAGGGCCAGCTTGCGGCGGCCGCCGCGGTGCGCGGCGCGCTCGATGCCATTGCGGCGGCGGTCGACGACGCCGTTCCGGCGCTGCAGCGCGGCGGCCGCATCGTCTATGCCGGCGCGGGAACGTCCGGGCCGGATCGGCGTGCAGGACGGCACCGAACTGCCGCCGACCTACGACTGGCCGCCGGACCGCCTGGTCTTCGCGATGGCGGGCGGGCTCGGCGCACTGGTGCAGAGCGTCGAAGGCGCCGAGGACGACGAGGCCGAGGGCGAGCGCGCCGTCGTCGCCGAACAAGATCGGCCCGAACGACGTCGTGATCGGCATCGCGGCGAGCGGGACGACGCCCTACACGATCGGCGTGTTGCGCGCGGCGACCGCCGTCGGCGCGGTGACGATCGCGGTCGCCAACAATCCGGAAGCGCCGCTGTTCGAAGTCGCGCAGCACCGGATCATGGTCGAGACCGGCACCGAGGTGATCGCCGGCTCGACCCGGATGAAGGCCGGCACCGCGCAGAAGATCGTGCTCAACCTGTTCTCGACCGCGGTGATGGTGAGGCTCGGCCGCGTCTATCGCGGGCTGATGGTGCATATGCGCGCCAGCAACGCCAAGCTGCGCCGCCGCGCCGAGCGGATGGTGGCGCAGATCGCGAACTGCTCCGCACGCAGACGCCGCACGCTACGTCGAGCAGGCGGACGGCGACGTGAAGATCGCGATCCTGCTGGGCTTCGGCATGAAGCGCGAGGACGCCATCGCTGCGCTCGGAGCGGCACGGCGGCAACCTGCGCCCCGCGATCGACGAATTTCGCGGCAAGAATGGCTGATAGCAGCCGACAAACCGCGATGGCGCGCGAGATCGCGGAGATTCCCGCGCTGGCGGAGCGGCTTGCTGGCGCAGAGCGGCGCCGTTCGCCGCAATCGCCGAACGAATTGGCGAGCGCTAATCCGCGCATTCGCCATGCTGTGCGCGCGCGGCAGCTCCGGCCATGTCGGCCGTCTATCTGCGCTATCTGTTCGAGGCGCGGCTCGGGCTGCTCGTCTCCGCCGCCGCGCCGTCGGTCGTGACGGCCTACCGCAAGCGGCCGGACATGCGCGACACATTGTTCGTCGTGGTGTCGCAGTCCGGCCGCAGCCCGGACCTCGTGATGGCGACGCAGGTCGCGCGTCGAATGCGGCGCGCTGACGCTCGCGATCGTGAACGACGAGAACTCGCCGGTCGGCGAAGGCCGCCGATCTGGTGCTGCCGATCAGCGCCGGGCCGGAGAAAGCCGTCGCGGCGACCAAAACGGTCGCGCTGTCGATGATCGCGGGCACGCGCGCTGGTTGCGGCGCTGTCACGCGATGCCGAACTGGAGACTGCGCTGCGCGCGCCTGCCGCGACCGGCTGGCCGATGCGCTGTCGTGTGACTGGTCGGACTGGTCCAACAGCCTGCTCGGCGCGCCCGCGGCTTTCGTCGCCGCCCGCGGCTACGGCTTCGGCACCGCCCGCGAGATCGCGCTCAAACTCACCGAGACATTGCGGCTTCCCGCGCTCGGCTACAGCGCCGCCGAGCTGCGGCACGGGCCGCGCGCCGCCATCACACCGGCGACGCCGGTGCTGCTGCTGCGGCAGAACGACGAGGCGGCGACCGACGGTCGATGAGCTTGCACGCGACCTAAAGCAGGCCGGCGACACGGGTGTTTCTCGCCGGCGGGCCGCAAGGCATCTCTGCCGTGGATCGGTGACGATCACCCGGTTTGCGACCCGATCGTCATGCTGGTGCCCGGCCTATCGCGCCATCGAAATGCGCGGCGCGGAAACTCGGCTTCGATCCCGACAACCCGCCGCATCTCGACAAGGTGACGCGAACCCTGTGAGCCCCGCGGCAATGACGACTTCTTACCGCGCGATTGGCGTGATCAGCGGCACGTCGATGGACGCCATCGATGTCGCGCTGGTGACGACCGACGGCAAGGACAGCGTCACGCGCGGCCCGGGCGCCAGCTATCCGTATCCGGCCGACCCTGCGCGACAAGCTGCTCGCGGTGCAGCCGACGCCAACACGGCGAAGTCTGATCCGCTCGCCGATACTCGAGGCGGCGGTGACGCAATCGCATGGCGACGCCATCACGCAATTCATCGAACGACAACGGGATCGCGCCGCAAACGCTCGATCTGATCGGCCTGCACGGCCAGACCGTCTATCACCGCCCCGAGCGCCGCTTCACCCGCCAGCTCGGACGCGGCAGGACATCGCCACGCGCTTCGGCGTCAAGACCGTGAACCGCTTTCGCGATGCCGACGTCGCGGCGGGCGGGCAGGGCGCGCCGTTCGTGCCGCTCTATCATCAAGGCGCTCGCGGCCGAGCTGCCGCAGCCCGTCGATGGTGCTCAATCTCGGCGGTGTCGGCAATCGTCACCTTCATCGCCGGCGACACGGTGATCGCATTCGACACCGGTCCGGCGAGCGCGATGATCGACGATTTCGTCCGCGCAGCGGCGCGGCGTAGCCGTTCGACGCAGGCGGCGCGCTGGCCGCCTCCGGCGAGCCGCGTCGACGACGAATGCTCGTCGCGGTTTCGCGCAGCATCCGTTATTTCGCCCGGCACGCCGCCGAAGTCGCTCGACCGCAACGATTTCGCACGATGCATCGACGGCGGTCGAGTCGTCTATCGGATGACGATGGCGCGGCGACGCTGACCGAATTCACGGTGTTCGCGACCGGTCGCGGCACTGCGCCACTGTCCCGGCCGCGCCGCTGCGCTGGCTGGTCGCCGGCGGCGGCCGGCACAACGCGCACATCATGGCGCGGCTCGCGGCCGAGCTTGCGGCGATCCGGTCGAGCCGGTCGAAGCCGTCGGCTGGGACGGGCGATTTCCTGGAAGCCGCAATGCTTCGGCTATCTGGCGGCGCGCAGCCGTGCGCGGCCTGCCGCTGAGCCTGCCGACCACGACCGGCGTTCCGCGCCCGCTCACCGGCGGCGAGGCGATCCGGCCTTAGGCTTCGGGCCGGTGCGAAATGACGCCGTCGAGCGCGTCGGGCGCCAGGATGACAAGGCCGCCGCGCTCCAGCCGCAACCACTTCCGGCGCTGCCAGTTGCGCAGCTGCTTGTTCGCGCTCTCCCGCGACACGCCGATCATCTGGCTGATCTCGCGCTGAGTGACGCGGATCTTGCGCGACGAGTCCGATTGCCGATGCAGCTGCAACAGCACTTTGGCGAGACGCGTCTGGAGGTCGAGGAAGATGACGTCTTCGACCTGCTCGCTGGTCCTGCGCAAGCAGGAGCACAGCACTTCGATCAGCTTGATCGCAACCTCCGGCCGGTCGCGG
Organism: uncultured Alphaproteobacteria bacterium; assembly: GCA_963847325.1. GTDB lineage: Bacteria > Pseudomonadota > Alphaproteobacteria > Rhizobiales > Xanthobacteraceae > Pseudolabrys. Next base: position 168,876 of record CAWJZD010000007.1, on the reverse strand, counting down.
ACCAGTTGCACAAAATCACGCCGCTCAATCGCGATGACCTCGCCGTCTTCAATCGCCACCGCGCTCGCGGTGCGCTCGCCGCCATCGAGACAGGCGATCTCGCCGAAGATCTGCCCCACCGTAACGAGATTGAACGTCGCGTCTTTGCCTTCGTCCGATGACGTTGCGATTCTGATTTTTCCGGCCGTCACCGCGTAGAGGCACGAGCCGATGTCGCCTTTGCGAAAGATGACGGCGCCTTTCTTGACCTTGCGCGTCGTCGCATGCTGCGCGAGACGATCGATCTGCGCGCTGTCGAGATCCCGGAAAAACGGATGCGCGCGGAGCAGCGCCCGCTTGTCGAGCGGCTGGCGCAATCGATGCTGGTCGCTTGGCCGCACAGCCATGGCAAACTCACCGGGAATTTCCTGAACAATATCAAGATTAAGCCGAGCCGACCAGCGCGCGCGTGCCGCACCTGGCCATTGGTTTAGCCCGCAAAATTTGACTAAACTCCTTCTACTTTCTGCAAATGACGCTCGACCATGGCGTCCTAGGTTTCGTCGCGGTTTGCGTTTGGTGGTGGGGGCGCCGCTCCCGCCGTGTTGGGGGGCGTAATCATGAAGAGAGCTATCACGCTCGCAGGCGGCGGGCCCGCTGCGGGATTGCATATCGGCGCGCTGAAGCGGCTCGATAAAGCAGGCATCAAGTTCGACGTCTGGGCCTTGTCATGCATCGGCGCGTGGGTAGGCCTGGTCTACAACCAGGCCGATCCCGGAAAAGAAGCCGAACAGACCTACGAATTCTTCCGAGATGGCGTGTTCCGCGAAGACGTTTCGTATTCGCGCTTTCCCGTGAACACCGTGTTCGGAACCAACTACGCTGCCAATGCGCAAGCGATGACGCAATTTTTCCTCAACCCCGACAGCTACAAGAACTTGTGGCTGCCGGACCAGATGATGGCGGCGGCGAAGGATACGCTCGCATTCATGTCCGATCGCGCACGGTGGAACGAAGGCGATTTCAACCGCTGGATTCTCAACAGCGCGCTCGCGACCAATCCATTCGTTCGCTATTGGACGTCGATGATGTACATGAGCAACATCTCAGGCATGTCGCGCATCCACTATCCCGAGAGCACCTTCATGAAGGCGATCAAGTTCGATCGCCTGTTCGAGAAGGACAAGCCCTTCATCTATCACAACGCGTGGAACATCAGTAAACAGCGGCTCGAGCTGTTTTCCAACAAGCCGGACTCGTACGCGCAGATCACGCCGGCCAGCCTGTGCGCTTGTTCGGCACTACCGTTCATTGAAGAGACGGTCGAAATCAACGGCGACACCTATTGCGAAGGTGCGCTGGTCGACACCGTCAACTTTGAGAAATTGCTGGAAGATCATCCGGACCTCGACGAGATATGGGTGAGCCGCATCGTCGATTCAAAGCAGGTGCGGGCGCCGAAAAACATCGGCGATGCGCTCGCCAATCTCTGCATGCTGTTCGCCGCGACGGTCGGCGAGGACGACATCAAGCTGTTCCGCTACCACGTCAAGGAAGACGACAAGTGGCACGGCAAGATCATCGAAATGAAAGTGTCACCCAAGATCGACTTCAACTGGACGCACGGCAATCTCGATCGCGGCCGCGATGCGGGTTACGAGGCAGCGGATGATGTGCTGAAGGACTACGAGGCCTCAGACATCCCAAGGGGCGCCAAGCGCAAGAAGTAGACCGGCTAGATCCGCTCGAGCAACGCCTTGGCGTGCACAAGGTCGCGCGTGGTCGCGCCTTCCTGGAATTGCGCGAGAACCGGAGCCAGAAGATCGCGCGCCTTGTCGCGCTTTCCGTCCGCGACTGACAATTCGGCCAGGTCTGCCGCCGCGCGCAGCTCGAGCGATCTGGCGCGTTGCTCGCGGGCCGTGCGAATGGCGCCTTCAAGAAGCGCCTGCGGGTTGTCCCGCCCCCGATGGGCCGGCAAGTGCCGTAAAGCCTGGGCTTTAAGCCGCATCAGTTCGGCGGCAAAGAGCTTTTCCGAATTGTCCTGCACGATGGCGAGTTCGCCGTCGATAATCTCCAACGCCTCTTCGTAGCGTTCGCGCGACATCAGCGCGGGGATGAGCAGGACGTAGAGCGCGGTGATGCCGATCTGATAGCCGCCGCTGCGATACTCCTTGACCGCGCTGTACACCTCGTCGATTGCGGATGACTGCTCGTCAAGCATGGTCCGGCAAATGCCGCGGACGGCGCGGGCCAAGCCGTGCCACGGCCGGAACGCATGCTGTTCCGACAGCATCAGGCAGCGCTCGGCATGCTTTTGCGCAGTCGCGAACTCGCCGCGCAAGGCGTAAAGCACCGCGGCGTAGTAGCAGGCGTAAGCCTGGCTGTGCGGATGCGCGATCGCCTCGGCGCGCTGCAGGGCTTCTTCGATCCGCGCGGCAGCCAAGTCCGGCTGGCCGAGCAGCCATAGCGTCCATGACAGCAAAGCGAGGTCGGCAACGCCGGCATCCTGCCCGGCGGCGCGCGCGGTGAGGCGGTCTTCTTCGCTGCTTGAATTGAAGGCGTCAAAGGCCCGCTCGATCCTCGCGGCGGCCTCGACGATCTGTCCCATGAACATGCAAATCATGCCGCTGCCACGCATGGCATTGAGCAAAGCCGGCCGGTCCCCCAACGCGTCGACACGTTCCAGCAGCGCGGTGATGGTTTCCTGCGCGAGCGGCAGCTCGCCACGCATGACGCTCGAAGTCGTGAGCCAGAACATCACCTGCAGCGATCCCGGCGGATCGCCGAGCTGGACGCAAAGCTCGCGGGCGCGCTTGAACAAGGGCATCGCATCGGCCCCCGCCGGCCCCTGCGTTGCGATCAGAGATGGGCCGAGCACCATGGCGAAGTCGAGCTCGATGCGATCGCGTTGCGCGCCTTCCGGCGTGGCCGCAAGAGCTTTGAGGCCTTTCTGCAGGTGCGCGATGGCTTCGATGTTGGCCGAGCGCTGCGCCGCCTTACGGCCGGCCTGAAGCCAGTAGCGAACCGCTTCATCGAGCAGGCCGGCCTCGGTCAGGTGCTGTGCCAGCGTTTCCGGCTGGGCTTCGACAAGACTGGAATATTTTTGCTCCAGTATTTTCGCCAGCATGGCGTGCAGCTGCGCGCGGCGGCTCTTGAGCAGGCCGCCATACGCGGCGTCGCGCATCAGCCCATGCTTGAAGCTGAACACGGCGTGAGGAATGGTGCCGCGGCGGAAGATCAGCTCCGCCTGCACCAGCTGCTCCAAAGCTTCATCGAGCTTGGCTTTCGGCAGCGACGCCAGATCGCTCAGCAACTCGTAGTTGAATTCGCGCCCGATCACGGCCGCGATCTGCGCGACATCCCGCACCGAGGCCAGGCGATCGAGCCGCGCCATCAGCGAAGCGTGCAATGTCATCGGAATGGCGAGGGACGGCAGCGGCTGGTCGAGCACGTACTCCCCGCTTCTCTCTTGAAGCTGCCCGCTCTCCAGCACGGTTTTCGTCAGCTCCTCGACGAACAGTGGCACGCCGTCGGTGCGTGCCAGAATCTGGTTTAAAACCTCGTCCGGCAGCGCCTTGCCGCCGGTCACGCGGTCGACCAGGGCCGCGCCGTCCTTTCGGCTCAGCCTCGTCAGCGGCACAGTGGAAACATGCGTATGGCCGGGCCATGGCGGCGTGAACTCCGGCCGCGCGGTCATCAGCAGCAGGACTTTGAGCTTCGGCAATCGCTCCACCGTCAAAGCCAGCAGATCAAGCGAGGTGGGGTCGATCCAATGCACATCCTCAAAGATCATCAGCACGGGCTGGCGGGCCGCGAGCTTCTCGAGAATGGCGGCAAGCGCGGCGAGCGTCGCTTCCTTTTGTTCCTGCGGGCTGAGGTCGGGCAGCGGATGGCGCGGACTGGGCGGCAGTGAAAGCAGATTGGCCAGGAGAGCGACATTGTGCTCGGCCTGCGTGGCCTGACCCTCGAGCATCGTTTCGAGCTTGGAGAGCCGCGTCGCCGGCGTGTCGACACGCTCGAAGCCGGCGGCGCGATCAAGCTGGCCGATATAAGGAAACAGGGCGCTGTTGGCGTGATGCGAGGAGCAAAAATAGGTCAGCGTCGTATGCCGCTCCTCGCGCAGCATATCGTCGAGCGCCAGCGAGATGTGCGACTTGCCGATGCCCGGCTCGCCGAGCAGCAGGACGGCTCGGCCGTCACCTTCCTGCGCCGACCGCCACCGGCGCATCAGCATGTCGACTTCTTCCTCGCGTCCGAGCAGCGGTGTAATCCGCCGCTGATGCTGCGCTTCGAACCGGCTGCGGACACCAAGCGCGTGCAAGCGGCTGCCACACATGAATGGGCTCCGCCCAGCCGTTGAGCGGAACGGCGCCGAGGCCGCGATACTCGAAGTAGCCGGCGGTCAGGCCACGCGTGCTTGGACACACGGCAACACTGTTCGCTCTCGCCACCTTCTGCAGCCGAGCCGCGAGATTGGGCGTGTCGCCGAGCACGTTGTGCTCGACGGCGCCGCCAGCGGTGGTGAGGAGGTCGCCGACCACGACCGTGCCGGTTGCGATTCCGATGCAGGCTTGCAGCGTGACGTCGAAGCCCGGCCGTAATCGCGGAATTGCTTCAACCAGCGCAAGGCCGGCATGGACCGCCTGTTCGGTGTCGTCCTCGCGCGCTCGCGGATAGCCGAAATAGATCAGCGCGCCGTCTCCCATGTAGCGCGCGATCATGCCGGAATGCTGCTGGATGATTCTCTCGATGCAGCTCTGGTAGGCCGAAACCACCGCGCGAAAATCTTCGGGATCGAGCTTGGCGGAGAGCGCGGTCGAGCCGACGAGATCGCAGAACATGACCGTGAGCTGGCGGCGTTGCGCGCCGGCCTCTTGCACGGGCTGGACCGGCGCGTCGGCTTTCGGGCGATTTGCGGCGTCTGCAATCGCGCGCAAAATCTTTCGGCGATGGCCGATCGGAATCTCGAGGTCTTTGAGATCCTGCTCAGTGAGGTCGCTAAGCACCGAAGGATCAATCGCATTCGCGACAAAACGCTCGGTGTATTCGGGCAAGCCGAGTGAGGTGAGCCAGTCTGCGATCGAGGTCATTGCTGTGGGTCCGCTGAATACTAGCACCCGGCGCGTGACAACGAGTGACGAGGCAATCCCAAGCGCGCATCAATGGTCTAGGCTATCGCATTGCGAATAAACAGGTTTTTGTCCTGGTAATGCTCTGTTGATCACGTTTATTGCCCCGCCCTGGCCCAATGGGCGGGACTGCAATTTTTCGCCGGCGACTGTGACGCGGCTCACCTCCGCGCCGCGCAGCGACTGTTACCGCTGCCTGCAAGGAGGACGTCACCATGAGTACCTTCACTGAGCAGGCCAGCCGCCCGTTGCACAAGCAGCAGGAGGCGGACAATCGCGGGTTCGGCGAAGCCGTCGTCGCGATGCTCTGGTTCGTCTTTTACGTCCTGATCATCGTCGCGGCGCTCAGCCTCGGATCGCCGCTACTCGCAAGCACCATCGACATCGCCACGCACGCCTGAATGGACCGCGCCTGCGCGCGGCCCATCGCCCTAACTCGTTCGTCAATCATCGCGTGCGCTGCGGCGCCCGCTCAGAGCCCTGGAGAAAAGTCATGCGCTACATCGCTGTTGGTATCGCCACCGCCTTCATCGTCATGATGGGTTTGACCCTGCGGCCGGGTCCGCACGCAACGGCTGCCGTCGACGCTCCGACGCTGGCCGATCTGGGCGGGATGTATCCGAAGGTCGACGTCAGCAAGCTGCCGGTCGCCGAGCACGTCGACGCGTATTGATACGCACACGATCAGCCGGCGGAAGCCCTCACAGGCTTCCGTCGCTGCTTGGCTGGTCTTATTTCCCGGCTTTGGTCTCGCGCTTCTTGCCGCCGGCCTCGGGGAAGACCCACATCGCCACGACCATGAAGATCGCGGCGCCGATGACGAAGGTGGAGAATTCCGGGCGGATCGGCGATCCCTGCCAATAGGCCAGGATCGCCGCGACGATCATGAACACGACCGAGACGATGGCTTTGACGTCGTTAGGCATCGTGCCCTCCGATCAAGCAGTCCCAACCGGAGCCGTCGCGGCTTCATCAGGCCGGCGCGGCTTGCCGCGCAGATTGGTCTTGAGGTGCCGCGTGTCGTAGCCGTTCAGCAGCGTGCCGACCAATCCGCGATCGAGGTCGGACGTGCCGAGCAGCCAGTCGGCGATCGGGAACGTCAGGTTCATGTTGGTTTCCATCATCAGCCGCGCATTGTGATGCGCGGTGTGATGACGGCGCAACGTGTTCACGAACGGACAATTGCGCACGAACCAGTTTTCATCGACGTGGCAGCAGAAGTGCATGAACTCGTAGATCAGATACATGCCGGTCGTGACCGCCATGAACAGCCAGCCGACATTCGGCGAGAGCACATAGCCGAGGATCACCGCCATCGGCAGCGACATCAGGATGAAGACGACCAGCGCGTAGGGCGGAAACACAGTGACGCGCCAATCCTTGTGATCGCGGAAGCGCATTTCCTCGTCGGTGAAGAACTGGTGATGGTTGAGGGTGTGGCGCTCATAGACCGCGCGCAGGCCTTTGATGTTGACCGGCCGGTGCATGATGTATTTGTGCACGAGCCACTCAAAGATGTTGGTGAAGAGGAAGGTCACCGGAACGGTCAGCCATTCCAGCCAGGTCGGGCTGTGAATGTGCTGGACGTAAACGTAGAACGCCGCCGCGCCCATCGCGTAGATCAGCGCGATATGGAAATAGCCGTCGTACCATCCGATGATCCGGGAACGGTATTCCTTGCGAAACTCGATCTGGCGCTGCGTGATCATCTTCTGTCTCCTTCAAGTACGTTGGCGCAGCGCCTTACATCATCCCGCCTGCGGCGACCTTGGGCCGCTCCGCCTTCCAGTCCTCTTCCTGCTGAACCGCGAAGATCGAGGTGTAGCCGCCCGACCAGTCCGGCGGCAGCAGGCACGGCCGCGGATCGTGACGCGCCCAGCGCGCCGGCTTGCCGCGCACGATCGCTCCGTAATGGCGCGATTGCAGCGGATTGTAGGTGTACGGCATCGCGTCGGCTGCCGAATAGACGTTGAGCAGCAACGGACGCGGTATCTCCGACCAGTTGGCCTTGGAATAGTGCAGCGTCCGGCAATTATGGATGGTGATCGAGCCGGCCGGGCCCTCGAGATAGACCACCTTGCTCATGTCGATTCCGGCAGTGTCTTCCGGCTTCATGCAGCCGACCCACTGGCCTTTGTCGTTGTACTGATCGACCACCGGCCCGTTGTGGCTGCCGGGCAGCACGCCGAGCGGCCCCTGCTCGGCATTGCACTCATAGACGTAAGTGCCGGCGGTGCACGGGCTGTAATTGGTGTGCGGCCAGAACGAGATGTCCTGGTGCCACTTCACCTCGTCGCCGCCCTTCGACCATTTGAAGTTGAGCTTGGACTGGTGGAATTTCACGTCCGAACCGACCAGGTCGGCGATGGCATCCGGCAGCGGCGACTTTTCGCCTGACGCATATTCCCAATAATCCGGATGATGGTCGTTCATGCTCGACAAGCGGCGCAGCCGCGGATTGTCGCGAGAGTGACCCTTGTCGACGTCCCAGACCGCATCGGATTTGGTGACCGAGCGGCTCTTGTCGACCATCTGCTCGGTGGCGGCGCGCAGCCGCTCGACCCAGCTATCCGGCAGGAATTTCTCAAGCAGGATGTAGCCGTTCTCGAAATAGAACTCGCGCTGCTTCTGCGTCAGCACTTTCGGCTTGATCGACAGGACATCATCCGGGGTCATGGCTTTTCGCTCCCTAGCAACGGCGTTGGTCGCCTTGTCTGATATATCAGTAATCTATCACGGCGGAATGCGCCGTCAATTTCTTTCGCGAAGAAGTTGAAAGATAAGCCGATTTTCCAGTGCTCATTTGAACCCCAGCAGCACGGACGGCAGCCACAAAACCAGCTGCGGGAATGTGGCGGTGAGCGCGAGCGTGAACATCTGCAGCACGATGAACGGCATCACGCCGCGGAACATATGGTGGATGGTGATTTCGGGCGGCGCGATGCCGCGGAGATAGAAGATCGCCGGCGCCATGGGCGGCGAGAGATAGCTGGTCTGGATGATGATCAGGAACAAAACGCAGAACCAGACGCCGTCGAATCCGATCTTGTTGATGATCGGCATGAAGACCGGGATGAAGATCAACAGGATCGAGATCCAGTCGAGAATGAACCCGGCCAGGAAGCAGATGAGCAGGAACAGGCTGAGCGTCAGCCAAGGGCCGAGATTGGCTGCCGCGATCAGATGCTCGGTGGTCTGAACGCCGCCCCCGGCGATGAACACCCCGGCGAACATGTTGCCAGCCATCAGGATGGTCAGGATCATGACCGTGACCTTGAGCGTCTTGACCACCGCCTCGTGAAGCACCGGCAGCGAGAAGTCGCCGTAGAAGATCGACAGCAGCAAGGCACCGAGTGCGCCGAGCGCCGCCGCTTCGGTCGGCGCAGCGATCCCGAACATGATCGAGCCGAGCACAGCGGCGATCAGCAGCATCGGCGGCCACAGCGCGACCAGCGAGATGCGCACCTTTCCGAGGAACGACGGATCGTCTGGCGAGGGAGGAATCCGTGGCCCTTTCTCAGGCCAGATCGTGCAGAGCACCAGGATGTAAACGATGTAGAGGAAGGCCATCAGAAGCCCGGGAAACAACATCCCGAACATCAGGTCGCCGATAGATACGTTGGCGACCGGCCCGAGCAGCACCACCACGATGGACGGAGGAATGATCGTGCCGAGCGAGCCGCCCGCGCAGATCACGCCGGAAATCAGCGACTTGTCGTAGGCGTATTTCAACATCACCGGGATGGTGAGCAGCCCGACAACCGTCTCGGTCGCTCCGATCACGCCGGACGACGCGGCAAACACGACGCACATCAGAACGGTAGCGATGGCCAGTCCGCCGGGAAGCCGCCGCGTCCACAAATGGATCGCTTCGAACAGCCGCTCGGCGATGCCGGCGCGCTCAAGCATCGCGCCCATGAAAATGAACAGCGGCACGGCGGCGAGCACGAAGTTCGACGCCATGGCGTCGATCTTCTGGATGAACTGGAAGATGATCGAAGAGCCGAACGCCCAGTAACCGAAAGTGAAAGCCACCGCGATCATCGAGAAGGCGACGGGAAAGCCGATGAACAGCGCAAACAGCAGCGCCGGAAACATCAGCATCGAAGCGGCGCCGAGCATTATTGCGGCTCCGTCGTGACTTCAGCGTCATAGTGCGAGCGCCGCCCGGCCAGATACATCAACGCTTTCATGACCTCGGCGATGATCTGCAGGACGAGCAGCGCGAACGCGATGAAGAAGATCAGCTTGAACGGCCAGATCACCGGATTCCAGGCAGACTGCCCGGACAATTCGCCGGTGCGGTAAGCGAGCCTCCAGTAATCCCACAGCGACCACGTCACCCAGGCCAGACACGGCAGCACGACCAGATAGCCCACGAGGTCGACGACCGCTTTCGTCCCCTGGGAGAAGCGCTGCGTGAAGGCATCGATGCGGATATGCCCGTGTTCCCGCAGCGTATAGGCCATGCCGAGCAGCGCATGCGTGCCCATCACCATGTAGCCCACTTCATAGGCCCATTGGGTCGGAGCGTTGAAAGCGTAGCGCGCGACCACGTCGTAGGTGGTCGCCAGAATGAGCGGCACGACAAGCCACGCGGTGGTCTCGCCGCTGAAGCGCGAAATGGATTGGATCAGGCGCAGCAGTGCCTGCATCGTTCCCTCAAAGTGATTGGAGAAAAAGGCCGGGAGCGAGACCGCTCCCGGCCGAGGACCGTTAATACTTCACGTTGCGATAGCTCGAGGCATTCTCCCACAGCTTCTCGAAGGCCGCTGGCTTTCCCAGACTTTCTTGAACCAGGGATTGGTCTTGCCCTGCTCTTCGGCCCATTTCACCGACATGTCCTTGGTTGCCTTTTGCACTTCGGTTGAGAGCTCGATGATCTCGTTGCCCTGCTCGCGGAAGAACTTGAGCGCCTTGGCATCTTCCGCGCCGACGCGCATCCAGCTCTCGAGCGTCACTTCCTTCGCGGCCATCTCGACCAGCTTCTTGTCGCGGTCGGACAGCTTGGCCCAGGCGCCCTTGTTGACGCAGAGCTCGAACGGCGCCGACGGCTGGTGCACGCCCGGGATGATCACGTACTTCGCGATCTTGTGGAAACCCATCGAGATATTCTCGTACAGGGTGCCCCACTCGGTGGCGTCGATCGCGCCACGCTCGAGCATCGGATAGGTCTCCGGGCCCGGCGTCGTAACCGAGGCCGCGCCAAGCGACTTCGAGATTTCAAGCCACGCACCGGCGGTGCGCAGTTTGAGTCCCTTGAGATCTTCCATGGTCCGCACCGGCTTGCGCGAATGCAGGAACGCCTCGGCGGTCCGCGCGAACAGCGGCATCGAGATCACGTTGAACTTCTCGTCGTTGAACTGGCGCTGAAGCTCGAGGCCGCCACCTTCATAAAGCCAGTGCAGCATGCGCTCGCTGTCCATCGAGCCGGAGAAGCCGCCGAACAAAACGACGGTTTTGTCCTTGCCCCAGTCGTAACCCATCCAGGTGTGGCAGGCCTCGGCGACGCCGTTGGCGACCGCGGTGCGCGACTCCAGGCCCTTGGCAAGCGTGCCGGCCGGCAGCACCTGCACTTCGATGCGGCCGTCGGTCATGAACTTGATCTTTTCGGCGAACGCCTTGGCGCCGAGATCCATCAGCGGGCCGCCACCCCACTCGGTTTGCATCTTCCAATTATGTTCGGCAGCCGAGATCGCCGAGGAGCCGAGCATGGCGACCGCCAAGCTCAGCAAACTGGCCTTTGATGATCCTTCTCATAACGTACTCCTCCCTGTGTTTTGTATTTTCGTTATTTCTTCCAAGTCCCATTCCAACGGGCAGTCCCGTCAGGCCCGCTCCTTAATGGCTGCATCGATTTCCGCGCCGGTGAGCGTCCAATCATTGTCGAGATTTGCCACCACACGCTTCATGAAAGTCTCGGAGAGAGCGATCGCACGATCCTTGTCGCCGAGGTGGTCATAGAGAATTGCGAGCGCGAGTTGCTGCGGGCTTTCTCCCTCGTAGGTCCATTCGAATCCATATGTGGTGAAGCGCTTGACGTCATAGTGCTCCGACAGCGGCCGGCCATCGGCGGTCACCACCAGCCCATCGATCGTGCGCTTGCCCTCGTAGGTCTTCATTCAGACCGAGACCGTTCCGCGCGTGAAGTTCTCGGTGTAATCGAGCAGCTTGTCGCTGGCGCGCGCCGCGCCTTCGACGTTGCCTTCGGCGATGGCCCGAGCCTGATTGGCGTGCAGCCGCGCGCACAGCGGCAAGTCGGCGGCTTCGCGGTAGTGCATGTACCAGAAGCGCCGCGACAGGCCCTGCAACAGCTTCATCGAGCGCGCGGCGTAATCGTTGTGGGCGGACTCGACGAGCAGCGAGTTGAGCTCGCGATCGAGCCGCATGAAGGCGATGTCGTCATTGGTCTTGGACGCGCGGTCCATGCCGCGCGCAATCTCCTGAAATTGCGCGCGCTGCTCGGGGGTCGAGCGTTCGGCGCTGGCGCGGCTCAACATGCGCTCGATCTCACGGCGGACTTCGAGGACGAGCAGCTGATTGCGCGGATTGATGTCGGACACCAGGATGCCCTTGCGCGGCAGGATGGTGACCAGCCCCTCGCGGGCCAGACGTTGCAGCGCCTCACGGATCGGCGTGCGGCCGATCTTGAAGGTCGCCGACAGCATCTGCTCGGAGAGCACGTCGCCCGGCCGCAGCCGCAGCGTCACGATCTGCTCTTCGATGGCGCGATAGGCCTGTTCGGTCAGCGTTTCGCCGCGGCGCGGCCTTTGGCCTCGCGACCGGACGCTGCCGTCGAAGTGCGCCGGTCTGACCGCGGGCCATGTCAGATCTGCTTTCGCTTGGCGACCATGGCCGCGAACTTCTCGTATTCCGCGTCGTTCACCGTGTAGGAGTGGTCGTCGTCGGGAAACGAGCCCTCTTTCACTTCCTTGACGTATTCCCTGATGCCGCCGACCGCGACTTCGGTGAGCTTGGCGAAGCGCTTGGTGAACTTCGGCTTGAAGTCGGTGAACACGCCGAGCAGGTCGTAGCAGAGCAATATCTGTCCATCGGTGCCGACACCGGCGCCGATGCCGATGGTCGGAATCGTGAGCTGCTCCGAGATCAGCTTGGCGATCTTGGCCGGGACCGCCTCGAACTCGAGCATGAAGCAGCCGGCATCCTCGATCGCGAGCGCGTCTTCGAGGATCTTCATCGCGGCGTCGGCGGTGCGGCCCTGAATCTTGAAGCCGCCGAACATCGCGATGGTGTGCGGGGTGAGACCGATATGCGAGGCGGTCGGGATGCCCGCATCGACCAGCGCTTTGAGGATGTGCGCCTGCGACTTGCCGCCCTGCGGCTTCACCGCGTCGCACAGCGTCTCCTGCATCATGCGCGAGGCATTGCGCGAGCGCGACGTCGACGGTGTGGTAGCTCTGATACGGCATGCAGCCGAGCATGAAGGTGTTCGGCGCGCCGCGCCGCACCGCCTGCCCGTGCAGCACCATCATGTCCATGGTGGCGGGCACGGTGGAGCGGTGGCCGTGCGAGATCATGGCGAGGCTGTCGCCCAGCACCGCGACGTCGACGCCGGCCATCTCGGCCCACTGCGCCGAGGTGTAGTCCGGCACCGACATGTAGACCATCTTCTCGCCGGTCTTCTTGGAGTCGCGGATTTCGGTGATGGTGCGCTTCTCGCGCTTTGCCTTCGGCCTTCGGCTCAGGCTTCTTCTCGGCCGGTCTTGCGGCCGGCTTGGACGCGATATCCGCGGTCGACATGGCGTTTCCCCGATCAGCGGTTGCATGGACCGCTGATATATGTCTCGTATGTTACGGATATTGTTTTAAGCCGGTCAAGCCGTCCGCATGTCGGTCGCCCTCGTTCCGCTCGCGCTTTTCACTATGCTGATGCTGGCCGTATCGCTGCATGGCCTGACCGCCAGCGGCCACTTTCCGCGCGAAACGCGGCTTCCGGCGATGGCGAGCGGCGCCGGTCTCGCGGTGCTGTGGCTGACGATCCTGATCGTGCTGGCGTGCCTGCTGGCGGGACTGTTTGCCGCGTGGCGGCTGGTCCCGTGGTACGCGGCTGTCATCGGCGGCGGCGGCGGCATCCTGGTCGCGCCGCTGGTGCTGCAGTGGTTTCCCGACCGGTTCGTCGACGGCAAGCGCGGGCTGATCTCGTTTGCCGCCGCGGCGCTGCTGCTGTCGCTGCTTCTAGCGCTGTCCTAGCACCTAGCCGCGCGTCGAGACGTATCGCTCGATACAGGTGCGCAGCACCTCGTCACCCGGCTTGGTCCACCAATCGAGCGACGAGAAAATTTCGACTTCGGTGAAGCCGCGATAGCCGGCCTTGTCGATCCAGCCGCCGATGCGCGGCAGATCGATCACGCCGTCGCCCATCATGCCGCGGTCGAGCAGCAGGTCGCGGGTCGGCACCAGCCAGTCGCAGACATGATAAGCGAAAATCCGTTTTGCCTTGCCCGCGCGAGCGATCTGCGTTTCGAGGTCGGGGTCCCACCACACGTGATAGGCGTCGATCGCGACTCCAACGTCAGGCCCTAGCTGTTCCGACATGTCGAGCGCCTGCGCCAGCGTGTTCACGCAGGCGCGGTCGCCGGCGTACATCGGATGCAGCGGCTCGATGGCAATCGGCATTTTGTTCGCGCGCGCATGCGGCAGCACCGCAGCGATGCCGTCGGCGACCATCTGGCGCGCCGCGCCTATATCGCGCGAGCCCTTGGGCAGACCGCCGACCACAAGCACAAGACAGTCGGCGCCGAGCGCCGCCGCTTCGTCGATCGCGCGCTTGTTGTCGTCGATCGCGGCCTGCCGGCCGGCCGCATCCGGCGCCGGAAACATGCCGCCGCGGCAATAGCCGCTGACGCGCAGGCCATTGTCTTTTATGGCGCGCACAGCCTCGTCGAGCCCGACCGCAGCGACCTGGTCGCGCCAGGGATCGACCGCCGGAATGCCGTGCCGCGCGCAGGCTTCCGCCGCCTCGATGACATTCCATTGCTGGCGCACGGTCGCGAGATTGATTGAAAGACTTTCGATACCCATCGTTTCTCCTAGGCGGACGACGGCGTCATCGCCGACCAGTCCGGTATGACGCTGCAGCCAAGGCTGTGCGCCTGCGCAACTGTCGCAAGCGATACGGCGCCGTTTCGGATATTGAGCCGGGCGCGGCCGTTGGGCGCCGCGCGATAAAGATCGGCGTGCTGCGACAGGAACGCGGCCTGCTCGCTCTGCGGCGCGCCGGCCATGCCATCGACGTAATGATGGCCGTTGCGCTCGACATGCGTGGCGCCGACCAAAGTCGCCAGCAACAGGTCCTGCTGCACGGCGACGCCGCCTTGCGTGGTCAGGTCCTCCGCCGACATGAAAAGGCCGGCGTTTCCGTCGGCGTTGTGCTTTGCCACTCGCGCGGCGTTGAGGATGGCGCGATAGAAACCCTTGCAGGACTTGGCCGAAATGCCGCGATAGCCGAGCGACAGCGCACGGGGAAACACGTCGTAATCGCTGTCGGACTCGTCGATCTCGACGGGCGCCTGCCGGCCCAGTTCGCCCAGCGGCTCGCTGAGCGCGCGCGACCGCGCGATCGGCTGCTCCAGCAACACCATCGATGATTTCAGGCGCGCCAGGCGGCGATCTTCGGTGATGCGCCGCCACAGCTCCATCACTGCGCTGGCCTGTTCGTACTGTTCGTTGCCGTCGAGCGTGACGTGATAGGCGTCGAGCCGGTCGAGCACCGCCGCGATCTGCGCGAGACGCTCGATGTCGGCATCCGCCTTGCCGGACACTTTCAGCTTGAAATAGCGGTGGCCGTAAGCGGCGATCACCTCTTCGAGGCTTTCGGGCAGACCGTCGTCGAGCCGCTTGCCCTGCGTCTCGGCCTTGGTGAGGGCGTCGAGCAGGCCGACGGTGTGACGGACATGGATCGAGGGCGCCGGTTTCAGACCGGCGAGGAAGCGGGTGAGATCGAAGCCGGCGAGATCGGGCGTCAGGCGGGCATCGATGCCGAGCCGATTGTCACGCAGCAGCGCAGAAGCCGTTTGCTTTTCGAGCCGCGCCAACGCGTCGATCACCGCACGCTCCAGCAGCGCGATGCCGAACGACGCGATCAGGCCGTTCAGCCCGGCCTGCTCGCATTCGGCGCGTTGCGGCTTTTCAGTCGCGGCGCTCAAGCCAAACGGTGTGTCGCTGCCTGCCGCGATCATGTGACGCTTTGCGATCGCAAGCGAACGCCGGAGCTGGTCGAAATTGTCTTCGTTCGAGAGCTGCGGCGACTTGTCGAACCACTTCGGCACCAGCAGCTCGGCCGCGATGCCCTCGCCTTCCCGTCCGTCGTCGAGCTTGACCCGCGCCCGCACGAACATCTGCGGCGCCTCGGTCAAGGTCACGACCCCGAAGCGGAACGGCAGCCGCAGCTTGACGGGCCGCTCGTAGAACGAGACGTCGAGCAGGGAGAGCCGAGGCGCATTGCTGCTCATGATCGCCGCTCCAAGGAGCGAATGTAGTTGATGCCACGGGCCGCGCAGCCCGGACCGTCCGGCTCTGTAGATGAAGGGCTCGACCGACGCATCGGCGGAATAGTTGGTGTCGTGCAACGCAGCGAGGATCGGGGCGAAATCGAGGTCGCCGTCACCCGGCCCCTGCCGGTTCGGATCGTTGAAGTGGACGTGCGCGATGAAGCCGCTCGGAATCCAGCGACGGATCAGGTCCGGCACGCTTTCGCTCTCGGTGAGCCCCGCCGACGAGCAATCGATCATGGTGCGCAGCGCCGGATTGTCGATGGCGCGAACGATATCAGCGGCCTCGGCTACGGTATTCACAAACGCGCGTCTGGTCGCGCGAAAGCGGCTCGATGCAATAAGTGACGCCAGCCTCTGCGGCAGCGCCAGCAACCGCGCCAAAAGCGTCGACGCCGCGTTGGCGGCAGCCCTGCTCATCGGCCGGGTCGAGACGGCGCTGATCCGGCGAGCCATGCACGAGGATGGTGGCGCCAAGGTCCGCCGTCAGGCTGCACAAACCGCGCATCACCGTCAGCGTCGTTTCGCGTACCTGCTTGTCCGCGCTGGTGATCGAGAGGCCTTCCGGCGCCCGCAACAGGTAATGCAGCCCCGTAATCGCAAGCCCGGCATCGGACGCGGCCTTGCGCAGCGAGCGCCGCTCGCCCGGCGGCAACAGGTGCGGCTCCTCGCTCAACGTGAATGGCGCGAGCTCGAGCCCGTCATAGCCGAGCCGGGCGGCAAGATCGCATTGCGCCGCGAACGGGACGCCGGCGATCACTTCGTTGCAGAGCGAGATATTCACGGAGCAGGCTTCCGGCGCAGCAATCGCGCCGTGGCCCGCTGCACCGGTGGAAGCGCGAAAAGCAGGACGATCGCCGTCGTGATCCAGAGGATCGCACTGATGGGGCGAACGAAGAACGGCGTCAGGTCGCCATCCGACAGCACCAGAGCGCGCCGCAGGCTCTTGTCCAGGATGTCGCCAAGAATGATGCCGAGCACCAGCGGCGCCATCGGATACTTCATTTCGCGCAGGATGAAGCCGACGACGCCGAAAAACAGCATGACATACACGTCGAAGAGCCGCTGCGTGATCGCGTAAGGGCCGATCACGCACAGCACGAAGACGATCGGCATCAGCCGTTCGCGCGGCACCCGCAAGATCGTCAGCAGCGGACGCGTCAGTGCCAGGCCGAAAGCGCCCATCGCGACGGTTGCGAGCAGCACCATCCAGACCACCTGGAACACGAAGATCGGCGCCTCGATCATGATCAGCGGTCCGGGGCGGATGCCATGGATCAACATGGCCGCAAGCAGCACCGCCGCCGGCGCCGAGCCGGGCACCGCCAAGGTCAGCGCGGGAATAAGCGCGCCGGGAATCGCCGCGTTATTGCCGGTCTCGGCGGCGATCAGGCCCTCGCGCGAGCCTTTGCCGAACAGATGGCGCTCTTTGCTGGCGCGCCGCGCCGCGGCGTAAGAAATCCACGCGCCGATGTCCTCGCCAACGCCAGGAATGATTCCGATCACTGTGCCGATGACTCCCGACCGGGCGATCGTGCGCTTGTAGCGCCACATGTCGGCGAGGCCGGGCACGACGCGATCGACCACTCCGGTCGCCATCACGGCGGCGCGGTTCTTCATGACAGCGAGGATTTCCGCGAGGCCGAAAGCGCCGACCAGAGCGGGGATGAGCGCGATGCCGCCCGCGAGGTCGGACGAGCCGTAGCTGAAGCGCGGCTCGGCGTGGATGCCCTCCTGTCCGACCATCGCCACCAGCAAGCCGAGGAAGCCCGCGATCCAGCCCTTCAGCGCGTCATCGAGCGACGTCATCTGCCCCGCGATGACGATGCCGAAAATGGCCAACCAGAAGTACTCGTAGGAGCCGAACTGAAGCGCAAATTCTGCGAGCAGCGGCGCGATCGCGGCAAGAAACACAACACCGATCAAAGTGCCGATCACCGACGCGCTGGTCGCAAGGCCCATTGCCTCGCCGGCGAGCCCCTGGCGCGCCAGTGGAAAGCCGTCGAGCGTTGTCGCCGCGTTCGCCGGCGTGCCGGGAATGTTGAGCAGGATCGCAGAGCGCGAGCCGCCGTAGATGGCGCCGACATACACCGCGATCAAGACCAGAATGGCCTGCTCCGGCACCATCTTGTAAGTGAGCGTCGTCAGCAGCGCGACGCCCATTGTTGCCGTCAGGCCCGGCAGCGCGCCGATGACGATGCCGACCAAAGTCGCCCACGCAACGTTGAAGAGCGTGGTGAAGTTGGCAAACGTCGCGAACGCGTCGCCGAATGTCGCGAGATTTTTAAGCATGGCGGGCCAGCACAATCACGGCAACCGCACCAGGAACAAGTACTCGAACGAATATGAGACCGTAACGGCGCAAAGAACGGCGATGACGCCCGCAATTGCCAATTTCACCGTCCGGGCCCGCGGCGGATCGTCCCTTCGCCACTCGAATGCGGCGATGAATGCGAAGATGAAGAGGACGGTCGCGAGCCAGAACGGCAGACGGCCGACCAGCAAGATCGCGTAGACCAGGCAAAGGATCAGGCACAGCCAGAAGCGATATCGGCCTGCGCGCGCCTCCACAGGATCCGCATCCGCCGGCACCGGCCCCATTCCGCCCGCAAGGACCGAGCGCACCGCGAGGATGATGCCGAGCACGGCAATGATCACACCGAGCAGGCCGGGCACTAGACCCGGAACGGTCCATGGATTGATGGATCGTTCTTCGAGCCGCGGCATGTTCCAGGATTCGACAAAGACCGCGATACCGAGCGCCGCAAAAACGGCGCCGGTGATCAGGTCGGCCCTCGCCAGCGGTCGCGTCTCCATTTCGCCTCGCGAGCCCTCAACATGGCGCAGGCCCGGCGTGAGCCGGGCCTGCTACGTCATCATATAATTAGCGTGGAATGCCCACGCTGGCCGGATCGACCTTGCCTTCCTTGCGGTCCCAAAGGCCCCAGGCAGTTTCCTTGACCGCCGGCAGCACCGCCTTTTTGGCCTCGTCCCCCGAGACCACGGCGACGATCGCGCCCTTGCTGGTGGCGTATTTCTTGAGCGCGTCAGACTTGGCGATGGTGTCCTTCCAGATCATCTCCAGGGTCTGGACCACTTCGTTCGGCACGCCCTTCGGGACGAAAATGCCGAAGTAGTTGTCCGAGGCAGGGAAGCTCGGAAGCGCCTTGGTGATCGAGGGGATTTCCGCCACGCCCTCAAGAGCGAGCGACTTGGTGCCAACCACCGCGAGCGGACGGATACGGCCGGCGCGGATCATCTCGGCCTGCTCGACCGCAAGCTGGGTCGTGACTTCGGTTTCGCCGCCGGCGGTGGCGATCACCGCGGGATTGCCGCCGTCATAGGTGACCTGACGCGCCTGCACGCCGGCACCCTGCGAGAACGAACCGAGCGCTGCGCCTCCCGAGGAGTTCACACCGGCCGTCGCAACGGTGACGCCGCCCGGCTTTGCCTTCATCGCCTTGATGAGGTCGTCAACCGACTTGTATGGCGTGTTCGGATTGACGCCGATCACCGACGAGTTGATGACGCCGAGGAACAAGTGCCAGTCATCGAGCTTGGTATTGAGAAGGCCGGTCACCGCGTAAGTGCCAGCATCCTTGGCCGCACCCGAGCCCCAGGTGTAACCGTCCTTGGGCGCTTCCAGCACGGCCTTGGTGCCGATCGAGCCCGAAGCGCCCGGCTGGTTGACGATGACCACCGACTGCTTGAGCGCGCCTTCGATCTCTTTCGCCAGAAGACGCACGACCTGATCGGTCGAGCCCCCGGCGCCCCAAGGCACGATCACGGTGATCGGCTTGGTTGGCTTCCAGGGATAATTTTGCGCCGAGGCCGCACCCGTCAATCCGAGGGCAAGCGCCGTCGCGAACGTCAATGTCCGAAGCATCTAATCCTCCCGTTGCTCGTTTCTCTCACAGTGATCCTTTGTCGTCCCGGCTCTTGTCGGCCGGTGGTGATGTCGTCGCGGTCAGGCCATGCCGTGCACCGCGAGGAATTTGCTCATGCGCGCCGCCGCCAGATCGGGATCGTGCAGCACGCGCGCCTTGTCCGCCAGCCGGAACAGCTCTGCGAGGTGCAGAATTGATCGGGCGCTTTCCTGCCCACCGACCATGATGAAATGGTCCTGCATGCCGTTGAGCCAGGCCAGGAACACGACGCCGGTTTTGTAGAACCGGGTGGGCGCCTTGAAGATGTGGCGCGACAGCGGGACGGTGGGCTCCAGAATGCCGTGGAAGCCCTGGATGTCGTTTTTCGCCAGCCGCGCCAGGCCGGCTGAGGCGGCGGGCGCAATCGCGTCGAAGATGCCGAGCAGCGCGTCGGAATAGCCCTGCTCGTCGCCGGCAATCAGCTCGGCATAGTTGAAGTCGTCGCCGGTATACATGCGCACGCCATCCGGCAGCTTGCGGCGCATTTCGATCTCTTTTTCCTTGGACAGCAGCGAGATCTTCACGCCGTCGACCTTGGCGGCGTTGTCGCGAATGATCGCGAGGCAATTCTCCATCGCCTTGCCGTGGTCGTCGAAACCCCAGTAGCCGGCCAGCGCCGGATCGAACATTTCGCCGAGCCAGTGAATGATCAGCGGCTCGCGTACCTGCCGCAGGATGCGGCCATAGACCTTCACATAATCGTCGGGGCTTTTCGCCGCGAAGGCCAGCGCGCGGCTTGCCATGAGGACGATCTGGCCGCCCATCGCCTCGACGGCTTCGACCTGCTCTTCATAGGCGCGGATGATGTCGTCGATGGTGACGCCCGGCTTGGCATCAAGATGATCGGTGCCGACGCCGCAGCATATCTTCACGCCTGGCCGGCTCTTTGCGGCCTCAAGCGCGCGGCGGATCAGTTCGCGCGCGCCCGGCCAATCGAGGCCGCCGCCGCGCTGCGCCGTATCCATCGCTTCGGCGACGCCGAGGCCGAGATCCCACAAATGGTGACGGAACGCGATGGTCTTGTCCCAGTCGATTGCGGTGTCGAGCCATGGATCATTGTCGGCCAGCGGATCGGCGACGACATGGGCGGCCGCGTAAGCAATGCGGTTGAAGCTTTTGGTCTCGCCCTTCGAGGGAATGCTGACCGGCTCGCCCGTCGTGTAGGGCTCCAGCTTACGATTTTTGGTCGGCAGCGCGAGTGTCGGCATGGCGATGCTCAGATCTTGATCTCGGGAACGTCGAGCCAGCGTTTCTCGTGCCAGCTCTTCAAGCCGAGCTCGGCGAGCTGAACGCCTTTGACGCCTTCGATCAGGTCATATTTCCACGGCGCATCGGCGACGACGTGGCGGATGAAATCTTCCCACTGAATCTTGAAGCCGTTGTCGTACTTCTTGTCGGCGTCGACCTCATCCCATTGCGAGAAGAAGTTCATGGTCTGCGGCACGTCGGGATTCCAGATCGGACGCGGCATCTTTTCGCGGCTCTGGGTCCAGCATTGCGTCAGGCCGCACACCGCCGAGCCCAGCACGCCGTCGAGCTGGAACGTGACGAGGTCGTCGCGGCGCACGCGTACGCACCACGATGAATTTATGTGGGCGATGACACCGCCTTCAAGTTCGAATGTCGCGTAGGCCGCATCGTCAGCGTCGGCCTCGTAGGTCTTGCCGTTCTCGTCGACGCGCTTGGGAATATGCGTGGCGCCAAGACAGCTCACCGCTTTCACCGCGCCGAACGTGTTGTCGAGCACGTAACGCCAATGGCACAGCATATCGAGGATGATGCCGCCGCCGTCGTTCTTGCGGTAATTCCAGCTCGGCCGCTGCGGTGCCGGGCCCCAATCGCCTTCGATCACCCAATAGCCAAACTCGCCGCGCACCGCGAGCATGCGGCCGAAGAAGCCCGCATCGCGTAGCGCCTTCATCTTGAGCAGGCCCGGCAGGAACAATTTGTCCTGCACGACGCCGTTCTTCACTTTCCTGGCGCGGGCAAGCTTCGCCGCCTTGAGCGCGCGCGCGTAAGTGTCGGCGATCGGCTTCTCACAATAGATATGCTTGCCCTTCTCGATGGCGCGCTCGAGCAGGTCGGGCCGCAGCTGCGTGCTGGCGGCGTCGAAGAAGACTTCGTCGTCCTTGTTATCGAGCGCCTTGTCGAGATCGGTGGTGTGGCGCTCGACGCCGTATTCACGCGCCAAGGCGGCGAGCTTGTCGGCGTTGCGGCCGACCAGGATCGGATCCGGCATCACCCGGTCGCCGTTCGACAGCGCGACGCCACCTTCTTTCCGGATCGCCAGGATCGAGCGCACCAGATGCTGATTGGTGCCCATGCGCCCGGTGACGCCGTTCATGATGATGCCGAGCCGCCGCGTCGCCAAAGCATTCCTCCCGTTGCGGCTCTTCGGCCGCTAAGTAACTAGATGGTTACTATGCCGCCGGTCGGCGCCGGGCGTCAAGCCGCTATTCAGGCGCTTTCAGATAGGCCAGCACCACGTCGACAATGTGCTCGCCGCGCTGCGACAAACGCGCCGGCACGGCGAGGTCCTTGCCGAAAATCGTCGACAGAGTGTGGCGGTTCGACATGTAGAAGAAGCCAAGCGCCGCAATCGAGATATAGAGCTCGACCGGATCGACACCACGGCGGAACACGCCCTCCGCCGCTCCCCGCTTGAGAAGATCCGCAATCATCTCGCCCAGCGGCGCGTGCAGGTGGCGGATTTTTTTCGATTTTTTCAAATAGGCGGCGCGATTGAAGTTCTCGGTTGCGAGCAGGCTCAGGAATTCCGGGTGGTCGATGAAGTACTGCCAGGTGAATTGCACGAGCCGACGAATGCCGGTCTCGGGGTCGCAGTCCTTCAGGTTCAAATCGAGTTCGGCGGTGCGGATCGCCGCGTAAGTTTCCTCAAGCACGGCAAGGTAGAGGCCCTGCTTGTCGCCGAAGTAATGGTACAGCATGCGCTTGTTGACGCCGGCGCGCTCGGCGATGGCGTCGACCCGCGCTCCGCTTAATCCCTTTGCGGTGAATTCCGCAGTCGCGGCGCGCAGGATTGTCGCACGGGTGCGGTCCGGATCGCGCTGCACAATTGCCGGCCGGCGTGCGGGCTTCGCTTTAGCGATGTGGCCTTCCATCAGAGACGTCTGCCCATCCGCTGGCTCATCGTCAAACCTGCATTCAAACGCCGCATCACGATGCGCCCGCCACTTTTCTCTTGGACCTGCGTTCCGGCTTCTTCTCGTAGGTAATAAAGCTAATGTTTCCGCTTGGCTCCATCTGCGCAAGCTTGATCTGGTTGACGCGCAAGATGCCCTGTTCACGGGCCTGAGCCAGCAGCTCTTCCCGCGTCAGCATTTCACTACGCAGGGCGGTTGTGACAAAGCGGCCATCTCTCACCAGACAAACCGGCGTGGGCCGGATGAGCCATTTGATCGGCCGCCAATGATAATCGAGCCAGTCGAGGCAGAGATCCCAGAAGATGATCGTCAGGACCAGAACGACCCCTTCGGTGATCGATTGGTACTGCTTGGAGAAAGCATTCTGAGACGCATCGGCAATCAGAACGATGACGAGCACATCCGAAATGCCGATGGCTGAACGCTGGCGATGTACGACGAAACGGAAAATGATGAAGAGCGCGAGGTACATTAAAGTGCCGCGCACCACCATTTCGGCAACGGAATGGGCCGGGATGAATAGGTCGGCCCATCCGACAGTGAAGAGCTTGTCGAACATGTCAGTCTCCGGTGCTGCGGTGCCGCATTGACGCGGATGGAACTTTCAAACGACCCTCGTCTTTATTCAAGTTAGGAGCGGACTTTTCTCCAGGGGGTAGGTTTGCACGAGCGCCTGTATTGGGGGCTGCCAGCGATAGCCAGCATTCTCGGCACATTGGCTGTCGTCGCTCTCGTCCTCATCGGCCATAGCCTTGGAACGCTTTCCTCTCACATGGCGATGCATATCGCCTTGATGAATGTCATAGCGCCAGTGGCTGCAATCGCTCTGGTGAAGCGGCTTCGTCCGCTCGGTAACGCCGCATTCTGGTCAATCGCCACGCTGCAAATCGGGGCGCTGTGGTTCTGGCACGTTCCCGCCGTACAGGCAGGGGCGACAACATTTCCCGGCGGCGCTTTGCTGATGCACGGCTCATTGTTCGCCGTGGCAGTTTTATTCTGGACCGGCGTGCTGCAAATGCGCGGTCCCGGGCGATGGCAGGCGATTCTTGGCCTCATCATCACCGGCAAATTGAGCTGCCTGCTTGCCGCACTGCTGATCTTCTCTCCCCGCTTTCTGTACGCGAGCCATCATCACGCCGCCTCCATCGAGGACCAGCAGCTCGCGGGGCTTCTGATGATCACCGCCTGCCCGGTGAGCTACGTGCTCGCCGGAATCATGATCGCCGCATCGATGGCCGGCGTCCTGCCCATGTCGAAGCCTATGTCGAAGCATGCGCGAGCTGCTTAAATCGCTCCGCAAGGAATGGCAGCGGCGGGTGCCGCCGCGCTGGCGGATATTCGTCATCGCCGCGATCGCCGGCCCGCTCGCGGCATTCCTGTTTGCGTGGTCCGGCATTTACAATGTCGCGGCGAGCCGCGGCCATTTCCGCATCGTGGAGTGGGCGCTCGCCTTTGTCATGAGCAACTCGGTCGAGACGCATGCGGCCCTGATCAAGGAGCCGCCGCTCGACGATCCGAATTTGCTGATCCTCGGCGCCAGTCATTTCTATACGTCATGCGCGCCGTGCCACGGCGGGCCGGGTCAGCAAGCCAACGCGACATTGCAGAATGCGCTGCCGCCAGCTCCCGACCTTCACGACACAGCGGAGCGTTGGAAGGACCGCGAGATTTATTGGATCGTCAGGCACGGCATCAAATACACCGGCATGCCGGCATGGCCGGCGCAGAGCCGGGACGACGAAGTGTGGGCCGTGGTCGCCTTCATCAACGCCCTGCCCAAGCTCGATGCGCCGCGCTATCGCGAGCTTGCAATCGGAAATCTCGATCCAAGCGCGGTCGAGGACCTGACGATTGCGACCTGCGTTTCATGTCATGGCGGGCCGAACGGATTGCCGCGCAGCAATCTCGTGCCGGTGTTGCATGG
The DNA here is from genome assembly GCA_963847325.1 of uncultured Alphaproteobacteria bacterium. Taxonomy (GTDB): domain Bacteria; phylum Pseudomonadota; class Alphaproteobacteria; order Rhizobiales; family Xanthobacteraceae; genus Pseudolabrys. The sequence continues at coordinate 144,243 of CAWJZD010000007.1, read as the reverse complement.
ACAGTCGGCGGCCTATCTGGCGCTGGCGATGCGGGAATATGCGAGCGGCGTACGGCACAGCGGCATCATGCAGCCGGTCGCGAGCGACGTGCCGCCAGGCGCGGTCGAACGCCTGGCGCGCCACTATGCGGGATTGCGGCCGCGGCGGCCCGAGACCCCAGGCTTCCTGTTCAATATCCGCGACGGCGAGCGGCTCGCCACCGAAGGCATGGCAAACAATGCGGTGCCGCCGTGCCTGTCCTGCCATGGGCCGAATGCACTCGAGACCTTTCCGCGGCTAGCCGGACAAAGCCCGGCCTACTTCGTTGCGCGCATGAAGCGCTATCGCGACGAAAAGATCGAACTCAACCGATGGCGCCGCGATCATGCGGCCGATCGCGGCCAAGTTGACTGACCAGCAGATTCAAGACCTCGCGGCCTATTTCGGCGCCAGCGGATCATCGGGCCGATGATGCGCTCGCTCGTCGCAATCGGATTACTGTTGCCTACGTCCGCGCTGGCACAGGAGCAGCATTCCGCGCTGGCGGCGCATGGCGATGCGGCATCGCAGATCGCGGCCCTGACCTGGGTGCTGTTTGCTCTTGCGGGATTTGTGTTTGCGCTCGTCGCCGCCGCGACATGGATCGCGCTGGCCGGCCCGGCCCGGTTTCGCGCAATACTCGCGAGCCGGCAGACCATCGTCATCGCCGGCTTCGTCTTTCCTGTTGTTGTCCTCACGGTGCTTCTGTTCACGGGCCTGCGGCTGACCGCGGCTCTGACGTCCGACGCCGCCGATGCTTTGAAGATTTCGGTGCGCGGCGAGCAATGGTGGTGGCGCGTAAGCTACACCCTGCCGGACGGCGGACGTTTCGAAAGTGCCAACGAGATCCGCATCCCGGTCGGCAAAGCCGTGCAATTCGAGCTGACGAGCGCGGACGTCATCCATAGTTTCTGGATTCCGTCGCTGGCCGGGAAAATGGACATGATCCCCGGCCGCGTCACGTCGCTGCGCCTGTCGGCCGAACGCCCGGGCATCTATCGCGGAATCTGCGCCGAATATTGCGGCGGGCCTCACGCCTGGATGGCGCTGTCGGTGATCGCCGTGCCCCAAGCCGAATTCGAAGACTGGCTCAGCAAGGCGGCACGGCCGCCATCGCTGAACACGTCGCAACGCCAGGGCGGCGAGCTTTTCATGCGCGCCGGATGCGGCGGCTGCCATTCGATCTCGCGGCACTGAAGCCAACGGCTCAATCGGCCCTTCGCTGACCAAGCTCGGCATGCGCCGCATGCTTGCGGCGGGAGCTTTGCCGATGAGCGAAGAGAACATCGCGCGCTTCATTGCCGACGGCACGATTATCAAGCCCGGCAACAAGATGCCGCCGTTCAGGATGCTCAACCCCGCTGAGCTCAGCGCTCTCTCCGCCTACCTGATGGCGCAGCGATGAACGATACGCCGTCAACAATCTCAGGCCGGCGCAGCTACCCCAATCCGCTGCCGCGGCCGAAAGCCGAGCTTCGCAAGCTCAAGGATGCATGGGAGCTGCAAAAAGGCTGGCGCATCCTGACCGAGGTCAACAACTCGGTGATCGGCGTATTCTACGTCGGGACCGCGCTGCTGTTCTTTCTGCTTGCCGGCATTCTTGCGCTGCTGATGCGGCTGCAGCTCGCGGTGCCGAGCAACACCTTCCTGAGCGTCGAGACCTACAACCAGATCTTCACCATGCACGGCACGGTGATGATGTTTCTGTTCGCCGTTCCGGTCGTCGAAGCGATGGGCGTGCAGCTGCTGCCGCAAATGCTCGGCGCGCGCGACCTGCCGTTCCCGCGCCTCTCGGCCTACGCGTTCTGGGCCTACTTCATCGGCGGAATGGTGTTCTTCTGCACGCTGTTCCTCGACCTCGCGCCGTCGGGCGGCTGGTTCATGTATCCGCCGCTGACCAACAACACATACTCGCCCGGACATCGGCGCCGACTTCTGGCTGCTCGGCATCGGCTTCATCGAGATATCGGCGATCGCCGGAGCCATTGAGATCATCGTCGGCGTGTTCCGCACCCGCGCGCCGGGCATGACGCTCGCCACCATGCCGATCTTTGCCTGGACGATGCTGATCTTCGCCGGGATGATCGTGTTCGCGTTCCCCGCCGTGATCCTGGCGACGATCATGCTCGAGCTGGAGCGCGCCTTCGGCCTGCCGTTCTTCGATGCGGCGCAAGGGCGGCGACCCGCTGCTGTGGCAGCACCTGTTCTGGTTCTTCGGCCACCCCGAGGTCTACATCATCTTCCTGCCGGCGGCCGGCATGGTCTCGATGATCGTGCCCGCGATGGCGCGCACGCCGCTGATCGGTCACACGCTGATCGTCTGCGCCCTGATCGCCACCGGCTTCTTCAGCTTCGGCCTGTGGGTGCACCACATGTTCACCACCGGAATCCCGCTGATTTCGCTGGGCTTCTTCTCGGCCGCGAGCATGGCGGTCTCGGTGCCGAGCGGCATCCAGGTGTTCGCCTGGATCGCGACCATCGCGGCCGGGCCGTTTGAAATTGGCGACGCCGTCGCTGTTCGTGCTGGGCTTCCTCTTCATCTTCACGCTCGGCGGCCTGACCGGCGTGATGGTGGCGATGGTGCCGTTCGACTGGCAAGCGCATGACACCTACTTCGTCGTCGCGCACTTCCACTACGTGCTGGTCGGCGGGCTCGTATTTCCGCTGATCGCGGCCATGTACTACTGGACGCCTGCCTTCAGCCGTCACGCACTGTCGGAACGCTTCGGCAAGTGGGCGTTCTGGCTGATGTTCATCGGCTTCAACGTGGCGTTCCTGCCGATGCACCTCACCGGCCTGTGGGGGATGCCGCGGCGCGTCTACACCTACCCGGCCGAGGTCGGCTGGGGCACGCTCAATGCGATATCGAGCATCGGCGCCTTCGTCTTTGCCGCGGGCGTGCTCGTCTTCGTAGTCGACATGGCGTTGCGCTTCCGGCCAACGCTTTCGGATGCGGCAGGCAATATCTGGAAGGCCGGCACGCTCGAGTGGCTCAACAACGATGCTTACGCGGCGCGCAGCGTTCCGCGCGTCACCGACCGGTATCCGTTGTGGAGCGATCCGGCGATGGAAAAGGCGGTCGACCGCGGCCGCTGGTATCTGCCGGGCACGCAGACCGGTGAACGCGAAACGATCATCACCTCGCCGATCGAAGGCGAGCCGCAATATCTCATGCGGGTCGCCGGCCCCGGCCTGGCGCATGTGTTGGCAGCGGTCTTCACCGCCGCGTTCTTTCTGATCCTGACGGTGAAGCTGGTCACTGTGGCGCTGATCTGCGGCGCCATCGCGATCGGCAGCATTCTGTACTGGTGTTGGCAGCTCGATCCGCCGCCGGCCGGCAAAGTCTCGATCGGCGGACGCATCCGCTTGCCGACTTATGTGTCGGGGCCGGACTCGCACGCATGGTGGGCGATGATCATACTGATGATCGTCGCGGGCGCGCTCTACCTCAGCTACGTATTCTCGTATCTCTACCTGTGGACGGTGTCGCCGGGGCTATGGCCCTCCAGCCAGGGTTTGCCGGGCTGGTTTTACCCATTGCTGACGCTCGGCCTGCTGGCGTTGAGCAGCATGCTGATTGCACAGGCGGGACGCCGGCTCGCGGCCACCACCTCGCCGGCGGTCTGGTCAGCGATCGTCGCGCTTGCCGTGATCCTGCTATGTGGCGCACTTGCGATCGACGTTTGCGCGTTCTGGAGCAGCGGACTTCGGCCTGCGAGCAACGCCTACATGGCGCTGGTCGCGCTCGGCCTGTTCCTTCAAGTTCAGCTGGTCCTGACGCTGGTCGTGATGGCGGGCTTCGCGATTGCGCGGAAACTCACGGGTCAACTCAACAGCACCCGGCGCGTCGTTTACGACAACGTGGCGCAGCTTTGGCATTACACCGCAGCTCAGGGCGCGCTCGGCGTCATTCTGATGCACGGATTTCCGAGAGCGCTGTGATGCCGAAAACACATTCGACTGTCGTCTTTGTCGCGATGCTCGGCGGAATGATCGGCTGGGCGATCCTCTTCACACTGCTGTATGGCGGCGCGTCCCTCATCTGCACGCCACCCGTGTCGATGAGCGCCATGTCAGCGTTTCGTTTCGCGGCGGCCACAATAGGAGCAGCGTCGCTGGTCGTGCTGGTTGCCGGGGCCGTCCTGTTCTGGAAAGGCAAGGCAAGCGCGGCTTTCCAATCAACGTCGCCGCTGCAGACCTTCATGATCAACAGCACGGCCACGCTCGCCATCGCCGGGCTTATCGCCGCCGTCTGGCTGGCGGTGCCAGTTCTGATTTTCAGCGACTGCCGAAGCTAGCGCATACCTGACAGCGGCTTACACCGGGAGGATCGAGAACGCTGTGATCTCGCGCTTCTCGAGCAGCGGCACCACCCCTTCGAGCACCAGCTTTTTGAAGTGCGGCAGCTGGCGGTGATCGAGAAAAGCCTGTTCGCTCCTGTACTGCTCATAGAGCAGATATTCGTTCGGATCCTCGTTCGAGCGATGCGCGGTGAAGCTCACATTGCCCGGCTCCGCACGAATCGCCGGCACGAGCTCCTGGAGGATCGCGTCGATCTTGGCGGCCTCACCGGCACGGCACCGCCAACGCGCGACGATTACATAAGTCATTGCTTCGCGTCCCCTGCCGTCCCGTCTTAGAACGAGCCGCGCGGTTTTTCTACCGGCCAGCGCTACCGGACATTGGCGTGGAAGTCGCGCCCGTTACCTGTCTTGGCGACGTAGCCGGCGCGGATCGTAAATTCACCGAAATGTTCGCCCTTCTCCCGCTTTGCGGCGTAGGCCGCAAAGATCGGGTCGAGCCTTGAAACGATCGCCGCGTGGTCGAGATCTTCGGCGTAAAGCTTGGAGAGTCGTGAGCCGTCAAAGGCGGCGCCGAGGTACAGATTGTAACGGCCCGGTCCTTTCCCGACCAATCCGATCTCCGCGAGGTACGGCCGCGCGCAACCGTTCGGGCAGCCGGTCATGCGGATGACGATGTCATCGGCTGACAGGCCATGCGCAGCGAGGCGCTCGTCGAGCGCATCAAGCAGCTGCGGCAGGTAGCGCTCGCTCTCGGCGACGGCGAGGCCGCAGGTCGGCAACGCCACGCAGGCCATTGAATTGCGTTGCAGCCCCGACCAAGGCGCGAGCAGGCCTTCAGCCTTGACGATGTCTTCGATCTCACGCTGCCGCTCGACCGGAATGTTGGCGAGGATCAGATTCTGGTCGGCCGTGATGCGGAAGTCGCCGATGCCGAGCTGCGCGATGCGGCGCAGCACCGACATCTGCATCGCACCGGCGCCAGTGTCCTGCACCCGGCCGTTCTGGACGAACAGCGTCAGGTGCGCTCGCCCGTCGCCGCTCTCGGTCCAGCCATAGCGGTCCCCCATCGACGTGAAGGTGAACGGCCGCGGCGCTTCGAACTTGATTCCCGTCCGCTTCTCCACCTCGGCACGGAAATTATCCAGCCCGCGATCCTCGATCGTATATTTGAGCCGCGCATGCTTGCGATTGGTGCGATCGCCCCAGTCCCGCTGCGTGGTGACCACCGCCTCGGCGATTTTGACGGCGTCTTCCGTGCGGCAGAAACCCATAAGATCAGCCGTGCGCGGATAGGTGTCGGGCTCACCATGGGTCATGCCCATGCCGCCGCCGACCGTGACGTTCCAGCCGGCAATGTCGCCCTTGTCATCGACAATGGCGATGTAGCCGAGGTCGTGGGCATAGACATCGACGTCGTTTGACGGCGGCACCGCGACCACGATCTTGAATTTCCGCGGCAGGTAATACTTGCCGTAGATCGGCTCGACGGCGTCTTCATTGCTGCCGGCGATCTTCTCGCCTTCCAGCCAGATCTCGCGATAGGCCGGCGTGCGCGGCTCGAGATGATCGGAGATCGCGCGCGTCAGCTCGAGCGCGGCGGCATGGGTGCGCGATTGGTACGGATTGGGATTGCACATCACGTTGCGGTTGACGTCGCCGCAGGCCGCGATGGTGTTCATCAGCACCGCGTCGATCGCCTTCATCGTGCTTTTGAGATTCGACTTGATGACGCCGTGAAGCTGCACGGTCTGCCGCGTGGTCAGCCGCATCGTGCCATTGCCGTAGTCGCGCGCCACCTGGTCGAGCGCCAGCCATTGCTGTGGCGTCAGCACGCCGCCGGAGATACGCACCCGCAGCATGAAGGCAAACGCCTTCTCCATCTTCTTGCGGCCGCGCTCCGCCCGCAGGTCGCGGTCGTCCTGCAGGTACATGCCGTGGAATTTGACGAGCTGCTGGTCGTCTTCGCTGATTGCGCCGCTGATCTCGTCACGCAGACCTTCAGTCAGCGTGCCGCGCAAATACTCGGAAGCTTCCTTGATGCGCTCGTTGCGCGATTGCTCGGCCATGATGGATCGCCGCGTCGCGGCTTGGTCTAGTAGGTATCTTGCAGGTAGCGCTTGTCGCGCTCCAGCGCAGCCACGGTCTGCTCGGCGGCCTCGGGGGTCAAGCCCTTCACATCGGCAAAGGCACGCACCAGCGCCGCGCGCACATCCTTCGCCATCGCCTTGGCGTCACCGCACACATAGAAATGCGCGCCGCTCTCCAGCCATTCGACGAGTTCCTTGCGGCGCTCCCAGATGCGGTGCTGGACGTAGACCTTCTCCGGCGTGTCGCGCGAGAACGCGACATCCATCCGGGTGAGCGCGCCGTCCTTGAGCGCGTCCTGCCAGTCGAGCTGGTAGAGGAAGTCGTGGGTGAATTGCCGGTCGCCGAAGAACAGCCAAGAGCGGCCGGTCGCGCCGATGGCGCGGCGTTCCTGCACGAAGGCACGGAACGGCGCCACGCCGGTACCCGGGCCGACCATGATGATGTCCTGGTCAGGCGCCGGCAGACGGAAGTGCTTGTTCGGCTTCACCTTGACGCGAACGCGGTCGCCCTTCTTCAGCCGCTCGGCGACGTAGTTCGAGGCGACACCTTTGCGGGCACGGCCATGGGTCTCATAGCGAACGGCAGAGATAAGCAGATGCGCCTCGTCAGCGACTTCGCGGCGCGAGGACGCAATCGAGTAGGCGCGCGGGGCGAGCGGCCGCGTCACCGCGCGGAGATTCTCCGCGGTAAGCGCGATCGGGAAATTGCTGATCAGGTCGATGAGCTGACGTCCGGCGATCCATTCGCGCGCCTGCCCGTCGGCGATCAGCTGCTTGACGTATTGATGGCCGGTCTCGGCGGCATAGGTCTCGAGGCTCTTGAGCGACAATGTGTGGATGTCGCGCGAGGTGACGAATTCCTTGCGCAACGTGTCATCGCTGACGCCCGGCCGCCTTGAGCAGCTCATCGACTTCCGCCGGATCGTTCTGCGGATAAAGGTCGAGTGAATCGCCCGGCTCATAGGGCGGCGCGCCATCCTCGAACGACAGCGCAAGGTGCACCGTCTCCTTGTCCGAGCGCGACGAGTTGAGGTCGACATGCTCGATGATTTCGGCCTCGACGATGCCGGTCTTCGGAGCCGCCGCAGGCTTGCCGAAATCGACCTCGATCACGGTGCCGCGCGCGGCGTCCGGCGGCGCCAGCGCCTTGACCGCGCGGTCGATCCAGTCCGCCGACGGGGTCGCGAAATCGAGATCGCAATCGACCCGATCGACCACGCGCTTGCCGCCGAGCGCGGCGAGGCCGCGCGTCGATGTGCTTGCCGATCGCGCAGAACTCGACATAGGCGGTGTCGCCGAGCGCCAGCACGCCGAATTCGACGCCGTCGAGGCGCGGCGCGGTATCGCCCATCAGTTCATTGTAGGTACGCATCGCGCGGGCCGGCGGCTCGCCCTCGCCCCAGGTCGCGGCGATGACGACGAGGCGTTTCACCTTGGCGAGCGTCGAAACGTCGAGGTCGGCCATATCGACCACCGACGGCTTGAGCCCGTTCTTGCGCGCGATCTTCGCGAGGTCGCCGGCGAGCTTCTCGCTATTGCCGGACTCGCTGGCGATACACGATGGTCAGCGGCTCGGCGGCAACCGGCGGAGCCGCGACCTGCGGCGCACCCGCGCCCTGCGACGCTTCGATGCCGGCGAGAAATCCCGCAAGCCAGGCGCGCTGCGTCGCGCTCGCCGGAGCGACGACACGATTGAGCAGATCGATGTCGTCGTCGGTGAACGGCGCGGTCTTCGGGATGATGGCGGAGGCTGACATAAGCGCGCTGTTACTGCGTTTCTCTGCTTATCAAAACGCTTTTGCCCGTGACTGCAACGGCACCAACGCAATTAAAAAGAAGATTGCCGCCTCGTGATTGCAGCGCGCGTTGCTCATTCTCTTTTGCGGCGAGAAGTCGAGACGAAATCTCTTTGAGATTTTGATCGTCCTTCCGCGCGTTTCGCGAAGATCGAAAGAAAAAGAAAATGTTTGTTGCGTGCATTGAAATTTTGGATGGCGCGGCCTGCGTTTGCAAGCACAGCGATACGTCTGTGCTGGTGTACGAAATATCTTCAGCGCCTCACAGCACTGTCGCGGAATATCATTCGAAATCCCTGCTATCGGCGGGGATGTTCGACGCCTCAAGACGCAGCGCGAAACCTGTACGTCGGTTTGACTTGAAGGGCTCGCAGCCCAACATGCGCGTTCATGCGTATCGACGATCAATCCTTGTTGCCGGCCACCAGCGTGCACAGCCTCGAGGCCAAGCGCGCCGCGCGCACGCGCGATCTCACCGCGCAGGCCGAGGAGATCAATCGCGCCCTGAAGGATCTGTCGCTCGCCGAGCGGCTCAAGTACGTGCGGCGTGAGATCGACGGCAGGATCGTGCTCACCACCGGCTTCGGCATGGAGAGCCAGGTCATCCTCCATCACATCGCCGAGCACGACATCAACATCGAAATCGCCACGCTCGACACCGGCCGGCTGTTTCCGGAAACCTACAAGCTGTGGGAAGACACCGAGCGGCGCTATAACCGCCGCATCCGCGCGATCTTTCCGCGCCCCGATGCGGTCGCCGACCTGGTCGACGAGCACGGCATCAACGGCTTCTACAAGTCGAAGGACGCACGGGTGTCCTGCTGCCATGTCCGCAAGGTCGAGCCGCTCAAGCGCGCGCTCACCGGCGCCAAGGCTTGGGTCGCCGGCTTGCGCGGCTCGCAGTCGGTCTATCGCGCCGGCATCGGCCTTGCGACGGCGAACGCCGAGCACAAGCTGATCAAGATCAATCCGCTGTTCGACTGGAGCCGCGAGGACGTGGTCGACTTCGTTCAGCGCAACGACGTGCCGATCAATCCGCTGCACGATCAGGGCTTCGCCTCGATCGGCTGCGCGCCATGCACGCGCGCCATCCTGCCCGGCGAAGACGAGCGCGCCGGCCGCTGGTGGTGGGAAAAGGACAACCAGAAGGAATGCGGCCTGCACTGGGCCGGGGGCGTGCCGCAGCGGGTCGCAGGCTAGCTGCCGGTCGCCGCTTTCGCTTGCGGCTTCTCCGCAGCATTTTCGCCGAAGCCGTTTCCAATCAGAACCAGAGTTGGGCCGGCGATATTCTGGGCCGCGATCAGCGCAGGCAACGTTGCAATCGTGCCCCTGATCGCGACTTCGCCCGGCCGCGTCGCATTGACGATGGCGACGGCAGGAGTCTCGGCCGACAGCCCCGCCGCAACCGCGTTCTCGACAAACTTCGGCAGCGTCTTCACCGGCATGTAGACGGCCGTCGTCACGCCGGCATCGGCGATGCTGCGCCAGTCGATGTCAGCCGGAAGCTGGCCGTTGCGGGCATGGCCGGTGACGAATTGCACGCGGCGCGCATTGCCGCGATCGGTCAGCGGCACGCCGAGCCGGCTCGCCGCGCCCTGCGCCGCGGTGATGCCGGGCACGATATCGATCGAAATGCCGGCGTTGCGGCAGGCCGCGATCTCCTCGTCGGCGCGGGCGAAGATCAGCGGATCGCCGCCCTTGAGCCGCACGACGCGACTGCCCTGCCTGGCGAGGCTGACCATCAACGTGTTGATCTCGTCCTGCTTGCAGGCCGGGCCATGGCCGGTCTTGCCGACCAGGATCTTGCGCGCCTCGCGGCGGGCGAAGTCCAGCACTTCGTTGGAGACCAGATCGTCGAACAGGATGACGTCGGCGGATTGCAGCGCGCGCACCGCGCGCAACGTCAGCAATTCGGGATCGCCCGGGCCGGCGCCGACCAGGACGACCGAGCCGCTCTCGACCTTGGTGCCAAGCCCGCGCACTTCGTCGATGAAGCGCTCGAGGTCGCTGTCCTGCGGCTCGTCGTTCGGGATGCGAAACCGCATGCGCGGTGAACAGCTGCCAGACCTTGCGGCGGCCGGCGAAGGACAGACCGGACGCCTTGACCGCGGAACGCCAGCGCGAGGCGGCCTGCGCCCACAGCGCAAAGCCCTGCGGCAGCAAGGCCTCCAGCTTCGCGCGGATCGCCTGGGCGAATACCGGCGCGGCGCCATCGGTCGAGATGCCGATGACGAGCGGCGAGCGATTGACGATCGAGCCGAAGGCGAAGTCGCAGAAGGCGGGCTTGTCGATCACGTTGACCGGCACGCCGCGCTCGCGCGCAGCAGTAGCGAAAGCGTCCGCGTCGCCATTATTCTCGAAGCCGCCGATGGCGATGGCAGCGCCGTCGAGGTCGGCACCCTGCCAAACGCGCTGATGGATCGTGACGGTCCGCGCGGCGAATCGAGCGCAAGCTCACTCAGTTCGCTATCCACTTCTGGCGCGTAAACGTCGACCTTCGCACCGGCCGCAGACAGCAGTTCGACCTTCCACGCAAAGCCGGGGCCGCCGCCGGCGACCACCGCGCGCTTGCCCTCGAGCGCAAAGAACAGCGGCAGCCGCGCCAGCGCGCCCATGCGCGGCGGCTTCTGCTCAGCTGGCTTGCGGCTGTCGCTTCATCACTCAGCATCCTTTTCAATTCAGGCAGGCAGGAACCGCAGTTCGTGCCTGCCTTTAGCGCAATTCCGACATCGTCGACACTTTTCGCGCCGCCCTCAATCGCGGCACGGATCGTATTGGCGCCGACCCCAAAACAGGCACAGATCAGCGGACCAGGGTCGGCAATTCCGTCGGCGGATTTGCCGGACAGCACGATGCGGCGGACCGGCGTCGCATCTTGCGCCTCGAACAGCGCTTTCATCGAGTCCCACGCGGGCGGAGCCGTATCGGATCCGACCGAGAGGCAACCTTCGAGCCGTCCATCCACAAATAGCGCGGCGCGATAAAGGCCGCGAGCCTCATCGATATATTCTGCGGCCCTGCCGGAAAAAATCTTTGCTGCGGTATCGCGCCACGCAGCAAGTTCCTTCTCGCCCGCCAGCAACAGACCGTGGCCGCCTTTGACCGCGACACGGCACCACCACGCGTCCGGCGGCTGCTCGATCGGATCGCGCGTCAGCGCGAAGCCGTGCGATGCGAATTCGACCGGCGCAATGCTGACCGGCGTCGCCTTGGCTTCAGGCTGGCCGGAGAACGGATCGGTCTCCGGCGCAACCAGATCGCCGACATGCGACGACGAAGACGTTGTTCTGCTCCAATGGATCGGCGCGAACAGCGAGCCGGGCTGCTGGCCGTCGCTGATGCGCACTTTCAGGACGCAGTCGCCATGCACCGAGCGCAGGCGAGCAAAGCCGCCGTTGTTCAGGCCGAGCTTAGCCGCGTCGCTGGGATGAACCTCGACAAACGGCTCCGGCAGATGCGCGCCCAGTCTTGGACTCAAGCCGGTACGCGTCATGGTGTGCCACTGATCGCGCACTCGCCCGGTGTTGAGCCGAAACGGGAAGGCCTCGTTCAACTCACGCCTTCGGCGCCGGCCTTTGCGGGACGTTGAATCGGGCCTTGCGGTCAGCCGTGAAGAAATTGCCGTTTGCAAAGAAACGCGAGCCGCCGTCCCGACCGGTCGCCCGCGCCGGCCATTGCACCGGCGCTAGCGCGTTGAACTCGCTGTCGCTGATGTGAGCCAGCGCGCCGATGTCGAAGTCGCGAGCGCCATCGTTCTCGAAGCTGACGAGAGCTCGGCATGCTCGCGGAAGACATCCGCGGCGTTGCGGTAGGCAAAGCCCTCAAAGCCCATGCGCTGCGCAACCTGCGCAACCATCCACCAGTCGGGCTTCGCGTCCCCGGGCAGCGCCATGAACGCGCGCTGGCGCGAAATGCGCCGCTCGGAATTGGTGACGGTGCCGTCCTTCTCGCCCCAGGCGGCCGCCGGCAGCAAGATGTGCGCGCCGGCATTGACGGTATCGTTGCTCACGACGTTCTCGGAGACGACGAACAGTTCGAGCTTGCCCAGCGCCTTCGCGCATCGCGCCGGCGCGCGGCAGCGACACCGCCGGGTTGGTCGCCATCACCCACAGCGCCTTGATCTCGCCGCGCTCGATCGCCTCGAACATCTGCACGGCCTTGAGGCCCTCGCGTTGCGCCATGTTCGGCGCGCGCCAGAAGCGCTGCACGCGGTCGATGTGGCCGGCGTTGAAGTCCATATGCGCGGCAAGCTGATTGGCGAGACCGCCGACCTCGCGGCCGCCCATCGCATTGGGCTGGCCGGTCAGCGAGAACGGCCCCGTGCCCGGCTTGCCGATGCGGCCGGTGGCCAGATGGCAGTTGATGATGGTGGTGACCTTGTCGGTGCCCTGCGCCGACTGGTTCACGCCCTGCGAATAGCAGGTGACCACTTTCTTGAAGTCGCAGAACAGCGCGAAGAAACGCGAGACATCCTCCGACGCAAGACCGCAAAGCCGCGCCGTCGTTATCGACATTCGGTGCCAGTTCGCGAGCCGCAGCGAGCGCCGCGGCGAAGCCGCTCGGTGTGGCGTTCGATGTAGTCGAGATCGAGCGCGCCGTGATCGGCGAGATACACCAGCAGGCCGGAGAACAGCGCCGTGTCCATGCCCGGCGCAATCGGCAGAAACAGGTCGACGTCTTCAGCGGTCGCGGTGCGGCGCGGATCGATAACGACGATCTTGGCCGCCGCGCTCACGCTTGTTCTTCATCATGCGCTGATAGAGCACCGGGTGGCACCAGGCGGCATTGGAGCCGACCAGCACGATCAGATCGGCGACGTCGAGATCCTCATAGGTGCCGGGCACGGTGTCGGCGCCGAAGGCGCGGCGATGGCCGGCCACCGACGACGCCATGCACAGCCGCGAATTGGTGTCGACATTCGCCGAGCCGATGAAGCCCTTCATCAGCTTGTTGGCGACGTAATAATCCTCGGTCAGCAACTGGCCGGAGAGATAGAAGGCGACGGCGTCGGGGCCGTGCTCGCGCGACGATGCGTGTGAAGCCCGTCGGCGACTTTGTCGAGCGCGTCGTCCCAACTCGTTTCTGCCAACGCGCCCTTCGGCATCACGCAGCATCGGCTGCAGCAGCCGCGTCTCGAGCCCCAGCGTCTCGCCGAGCGCCGAGCCCTTCGAGCACAGCCGGCCGAAATTGGCCGGATGATCGGGATCGCCGGCGATGATCGCTCCGCCCTGCCCGTCCGGCTTCGCCAGAATGCCGCAACCGACGCCGCAATAGGGGCACGTCGTGCTGCACCGCGCGCGAGCTGGTGCGACGGCGCGTTCATCAGTAGACGTCCTGCTGGAAGCGGCCGGTCTTCTTCAGCTCGCTGACGAATGCCGCCGCCTCGTTGACCGACCGCGCGCCGTGCTGCGCGACGATATCGACCAGCGCGCGCTCGACATCCTTGGCCATGCGCTTGGCATCGCCGCAGATGTAGATGTGCGCGCCGTCGGCGATCCAGGACCACAGATCGCGGCCGACCTCGCGCATGCGATCCTGCACGTAGAACTTCTGTTCGCCGTCGCGCGACCAGGCGAGCGACAGGCGCGTCAGCACGCCGGCGGCCTTCATCGCCTTCAGTTCATCCTCGTAGAAGAAGTCGCAGTCCGGAGCGCTGATGGCCGAAGAACAGCCAGTTGCTGGCCCGATGCCTTGGTCGCCATGCGCTCCTGCAGGAAGGCGCGGAACGGCGCGACGCCGGTGCCCGGCCCGATCATGATGACCGGCACGTTCGGATCGGCCGGCAGGCCGAAGGCATGGGCGCGCTGCACATAGACCTTGAGCGGCTGTCGCCGGACGCGATGCGCTCGGCAAGGAAGGTCGAGGCGACGCCGAGCCGATCGCGCCCGTCGATGTCGTAGCGCACGGTATCGACGGTGAGCGCAACGCGCCCGGGATTCGATCTTGAACGACGACGAGATCGAATAGAGCCGCGGCTGCAGCGGATCGAGCGCCTCGATGAAGGCCTCCGGATCGGGCCGCACGCCGGAGAATTTCTCCAGCGCCGCGAGCACGTCGAGCGTCGCCGCATCGCCGTCCGGATCCTCACCGGACGACAGCGCCTTGGCTTTCTTCCGGCGGTCGCCGCCGGTGATGTAGGACAACGAGCTGGAACAGCATGTCCGGCGCGGGCGACGAGCGACACGCCGTCGGTCAGCACCTCGCGCAAGGTGCGGCCGCCGATCGGGAAGTCGCCGGCGCGCATCGAGCGCCTTGATGACCGCATCAACCAACGCCGGATCGTTGGTCGGAAACAGTCCGAAGGCATCGCCGACGACATAGTCGAGACCGCATCGACAGAGATCGATCTCGACGTGACAGGTCTCCTTCTCCGAGCCCGTCTTGTTGAGCAGCGCACGCGAGAGCGAACATCGCCATGCCGGATTGTCGCGCGAACGGCCAACCGGGGCATCGGGTGCGGCGGGCGCCAGCACGGCCGTCAGCCGCCTTCGGCGACGGCGCGCGCTCCTTGCCGATCTCCTCGATACAGCGACTTCACCATGCGGGCGGTGTCCTTGCCGCCCGGCACGCAGAGGTTCAGCCGCTCTTCTTTGCGGTCGAAGATCGCCTTCGAATAAGTCTTGCAGTCATAGCCGCACTGGCCGCAGTCCTGCTGCGCCATCGCCGCCATCAGCTTCATGCGCACGTTGCGGCCTTCGGCCAGCTTCATGCGCTCGGCGATCGGCATGGTCTGGTCGTGCCAGGGCGTGTCGCCTTCGTCCTCGCCGCGGGCTTGGCGCCCGGCATGCCGGGCAGCAGCGCCGCAGCCTGATCGGCCGACAGCGGCGTGATGCCCTTGGGATCGAGCGAGACGAAGCCGGCGAAGAAGCCATTGAGCCAGGCGCGCTGCTCCTCGGAGAACGGCGCGGTCTCCGGCACGCAGGACGGGATCGGCGGCGGCAATTGCTGGGTCATTCGACCGCCTCCGCCGCGCACATGGCCTTGAGCGCGTCGACCTCATGCCGGCGCGAGAAGGTCAGGAAGGTCTCCTCGGCCGAGGTCGCGGTTGGTCGAGATAGGCCTTGAGCATCTGCTCGACGGTGCGCGGAGCATCGCGTCGCCTTCACGTCGCGGAAGATTTCGCGGCCGAGCGCCGCGTCCGGCCCGAAGCCGCCGCCGACAAGGACGTGATAGCCCTCGACCGGATCGGCATCCTCGCCGACATCGATCTTGCAGGCGATCAGGCCGATATCGCCGATGTAGTGCTGCGCGCAGGAATGATGGCAGCCGGTGAGATGGATGTTGACCGGCGTCTCGAGCGCGACGCGCGGCTCGCACCAGGCGGCGATCGCCTCGGCATCTTCCTTGGTGTGGGCGGCCGCGAAGCGGCACCCGGTCGCGCCGGTGCATGCGATGAGGCCGGCGCGGATCGCGCTGGCCTTGGTGGTGAGGCCGAGCGCAGCGATGGCGGCTTCGGCAGGCGCGACCTTGTCGTCGGCAACGCCCGACAACAGCAGGTTCTGCCAGACCGTGAGGCGGATATCGCCGTCGCCGAAATCCTGCGCGATCTTGGCAAGGCCGCGCATCTGCGCGGCAGAGATCTTGCCGACCGGAAACACCACGCCGATCCAGTTGAGCCCTGACTGCTTCTGCGGATGCACGCCGATATGCGCCATGCGGTCGAACACCGGCCGCGGCGCGATTGCTTCGGGCGGCACATAGGTGAGCTTGCGGCCGAGCTTTTCCTCGACATGGGCGAGAAATTTCTCGAAGCCCCAGGCGTCGAGCACATATTTGAGCCGCGCCTTGTTGCGGTTGGTGCGGTCGCCATGCTCGATGTAAACGCGCACGATGGCGTCGGCGACCGGCGTTGCTTCGTCCGGCTTGAGAATGACGCCGGTATCGCGGGCGAAATCCTTGTGCCCGGTGATGCCGCCGAGCGCGAGCCGGAAATAGACGCCGGGCTCGACGCCGAAGCCGTCCTTCACCTCAACGGCCTGGAAGCCGATGTCGTTGGTGTCTTCGAGAACGGGGATGCGCCCCGCCCCGTCGAAGCCGACATTGAACTTGCGCGGCAGGCCGTAAAGCGCGCGCTCGTTGAGGATGTGGTTGTGCCACTCCTTCGCGTAGGGCCGGGTGTCGAGCAGTTCCTGCGGATCGATGCCGGCGGTCGGCGTGCCGGTGACGTTGCGGATGTTGTCGGCGCCAGTGCCGCGCGAGCCGAGCCCGAGGTCCATGATCTCCTCGACCACGGCGACGGCGTGCTTCGGCTCGATCTCGCGGATCTGGAGATTGGCGCGGGTCGTGACATGCGAATAGCCGCCGGCATATTTTTCGGCGATGTCGGCGAGGCCGTTCATCTGCCAATGCTTGACGATGCCGTTCGGGATGCGCAGCCGGCACATGTATGAGGTCTGCGCCGGCGCGACGTAGAACAGGCCGTAATAACGCCAGCGGAAATTGTCGGCAGGCTTCGGCGCTTCGTTGCCCTTGGCCTGCTGCTTGAGCCGGTCATAGGCATCGAACGGATGCTGCTCGCGCTTCCACTTCTCCTGGTCGGCAAGCTGGCCGCCGGCGGCGGTCGTCGGTCCTGCGCCTTCAGGTGGATGGCGTCGGGTCCGGCTCGGCTCGCCCTTGCCCGGCCGGCAAACCACCTCGCGCGGCGCGCGCTGCGTTCAGGCCCGAAGCAAAGCCTTCGAGATAGCGTTTCTGGTCGGGGCTGAAGTCGCTCGACATCGCGCGCTCACGCCGCCCGCGCGCGCATTGCCATCGCGCGGCCGAACATCAGATCGTCGCGGATCGGCTCGATGTCCGCGCCGCTCCTGATGAGTTCGAGATACCAGTTGCCGTCGATCGTATCGCCGCACAGCACAGCGCCGGCGAGTCGGCCCTTGGCGATGACCAGCTTCTTGTAGGTGCCGATGCCGGGATCGGAGAGCACGATCTGCTCGGTGCCGGGCGCACCGAGGAAGTCGCCGGCAGAGAAAACATCGACGCCGGAGACCTTGAGATTGGTCGAAAGAACGCTGCCGTCGTAGCGTGCCTGCTCGCCCGCGAGATGCGCGGCAAGCACCTTGGCCTGCTCGTAAGCCGGCTCGACCAGCCCGTAGCAAACGCCGCGATGCTCGGCACATTCGCCGATCGCATAAATGCCGGCGCGTGTCGTCTGAAGGACGTCGTTGACGGCGATGCCGCGATTGGTTTCGAGGCCGGCGGTCTGCGCCAGGCCGACATTGGGCGCGATACCGACGGCGACGACGATCAGGCTGCCTTCGATCAGCGTGCCGTCCTTGAGCAGGACGCCTTGTGCGTGCTGCTTGCCCGCAATCGCCATTGTCTCGGCGTTGAGATGGACCTTGATGCCTTTGCTCTCGAGCGTCTGCCTGAGCAAGGCGGCGGCCGGCGGATCGAGCTGGCGCTCCATCAGCGGTCCATCAAGTGGACGACCGAAACCTCAATGCCGGCTCGCGCCAGCCCATAGGCGGCTTCGAGGCCCAGCAGCCCGCCGCCGATCACCACCGCCTTGCGATCGCGCAGCGCAGCTTCCAGCGCGGCAACGTCCTGCAGATCGCGGAATGTCATAACACCCGGCAATTCCATGCCGGGAATACGCAGCCTTATGGCGCGCGAACCGGTCGCCAGCACCAGGCTGGAAAATGGCAGGGTGGCTCCGCTGGCGAGCTTCACGCGGCGGATTTCCGTATCGATCGCGGTCGCGCGCTGACCGTAGAGCAGCGTGACACCGCGGTCGCGCCACCAATCGGCGGAGCGCAGCTCGATGTCGTTCCGCGATACGTCGCGCGCCAGCACCGACGACAGCAGGACGCGGTTATAGGCAAGGCGCGGCTCATCGCCGATCACGGCGATCGCATAGCGGCCGAGCGCGCGCCGGCCGAGCTCCTCGACCAGCCGCAGCGCGGCCATTCCGTTACCAACAATGACGAGCGGCTCGCTCATCAGCTATCCCCGCAGAAAGCTGTTTGAAACGTCACCGCGGCAGTGCGGCGGAAACCCGCGCCATTGCGGGCAAAATCGATCTCACGCCGCCTCGACGAAGCGATGCCGCTCGTAGAGGAATTCGAGCACGCGCTGGCGGCATTTCAGGTAGGTCGCGTTGCCGGCAAGCTCGAGCCGCTTGCGCGGCCGCGCCAGCGGCACGTCTGAGGATCTCGCCGATCTGCGCCGAGGGACCATTGGTCATCATCACGATGCGGTCCGAGAGCAGCACTGCTTCGTCCACGTCGTGGGTGATCATCAGCACGGTATTGCCGAGCTTCTGGTGCAGCGCCATCACGGAATCCTGGAGATGCGCGCGGGTAAGAGCGTCGAGCGCGCCGAATGGCTCGTCGAGCAGCAAAATCTTCGGCTCCATCGCCAGCGCGCGGGCAAGGCCGACGCGCTGCTTCATGCCGCCGGAAATTTCCGCCGGACGCTTGTCCTTGGCATGCGTCATCTGCACGAGGCCGAGATTGTGCATCACCCAATCGTGGCGCTCGGCGCGCGACTTCCTGCTGCCGAACACCTTGTTCACTGCGATCGACACGTTGTCGTAGACGGTGAGCCAGGGCAGCAGGCTGTGGTTCTGGAACACAACGGCGCGATCCGGGCCCGGCTCGTCGACCAGCTTGCCTTCGAGGAAGACGCCGCCTTCGCTCGCCGGGACGAGACCGGCGACGATGTTGAGCAAGGTCGACTTGCCGCAACCAGAATGGCCGATGATCGAGACGTATTCGCCTTTATCGACGTCGAGTGTGATTTCCTTGAGCACGTTCGACTCGACATTGCCGCGCGTGAAGGTCTTGGAGATGTGGTCGATCCTGCAATAGCTGGTCATGTCGGTGCTCCTCAGTTCGCCGCAGTGCCGCGCGTGACGATCGTTGCAATTCCGGCGACGATGCGGTCGAGCACGAAGCCGATCAGACCGACATAGATCAGCGCCAGGATGATTTCGGAGATGTGCGACGAATTCCAGGCATCCCAGATGAAGAATCCGATGCCGACGCCACCGATCAGCATTTCCGCGGCGACGATGGCGAGCCATGAGAGGCCGATGCCGATCCGCAAGCCGGTAAAGATGTAGGGCGCGGCCGACGGCACCATGATCTTGAGGAAGAACTCGACCGGATTGAGCCGCAGCACCGCGGCGACGTTGCGATAATCCTGCGGAATGTTGCGGATGCCGACCGCGGTGTTGATGATGACCGGCCAGATCGCGGTGATGAAGATCACGAAGATCGCAGCCGGCTGACCCTGCCGGAACGCGGCGAGCGACAGCGGCAGCCAGGCGAGCGGCGGCACCGTGCGCAGCACCTGAAACAGCGGATCAAGGCCGCGCATCGCCCAGGTCGATTGACCGACCAAGGTGCCGAGCGCGACGCCGGCCGCTGCGGCCATCGCGTAGCCCAGCGCGACGCGTTGCAAGCTCGCCGATAAATGCCAGAACAAGCCCTTGTCGATCCCGCCCCGGTCGAAGAACGGATCGAAGATCAATTCTTTCGTGTCTTCATAGACTTGCGAAGGCGGCGGCAGGGTCGAGCCGGCCTTGCTGCAAAGCACTTCCCAAAGGAGCAGCAGCAATCCGGTGACGATGACCGGCGGCGCGACCCGCTCGAGCACCGCCTTGGAAGCGGCAAGCAAGCGACCGGTGAACGCACTTTTCTTCGACGGCAACGTCAGGATCACACTCTTGGTGACCGGAAGAGCCGGCGTGGCGGTCGTTATCGCCTGAGACTTGAGAGGCATGTTCATCGCGCAGTTTTCTTTCCATTCGTTGAAGTAAAGCGGGCTGCCCAAAGGCAGCCCGCCGTGCGTCACACTTCGATGCGCTTGATGCCGAGGCTCTTGAGATAGGCGGATGGATTTTCCGGATCGAACACTTTGCCGTCGAAGAAGGTCTCCTTGCCGCGCGACTTCGAGGCCGGAATATCCGCCGCATCGACGTTGAGAGCCTTGGCGGCCTCACGCCACATGTCCTCACGATTGACCTTGGCGATCAGGCCCTTGGCGTCATAGCCGGGCTCGAACTTGCCCCAGCGGATGTCTTCGGTGATGAACCAGAGGTCGTGGCTCTGGAACGGATAGGACGCATGGTCCTTCCAGTACCGCATGATGTGCGGGCTGCTCTCGACCACCTTGCCCGGCAGGCCGTAGTCGAACTTACCAAGGAAGCGATCGGTGACGTCCTTCACCGGCACGTTGATCCATTGCCGCTTGGCGCAGATCGCCGCGGCCTCGGTGCGGTTCTCCATCTTCTCGCACCATTGCTGTGCTTCCATCACCGCCTTGAGCAGCGCCATCGAAGCTTTCGGATATTTGTCGACGTAGGCGGCGCGCATGCCGAACGATTTCTCCGGATGCTTGTCCCAGAGCTCGCCGGTGGTGATGGCGGTGTAGCCGATGTCCTGGTGGATGAGCTGCAGATTCCACGGCTCACACACGCAGAAGCAATCCATGGTGCCGACCTTCATGTTGGCAACCATCTGCGCGGGCGGGACGACGATCGTCTCGATGTCCTTGTCGGGGTCGGTGCCGCCGGCAGCGAGCCAGTAGCGGATCCACAAATCGTGGGTGCCGCCCGGGAACGTCATCGCGGCCTTGATCGCCTTGCCTGATGCCTTCTTCGCCTGGAGGGCGCCGCGATATTGCGTCGTGTCGACGCCGACCTTGATGTCGGCATATTCCTTGGCGACCGAGATGCACTGGCCGTTGAGATTGAGCCGCGCCAGGATGTACATCGGCGTCGGCACGTTGTTCTGCGTCACCTTGCCGGCGCTGATCAGATAAGGCATCGGCGTCAGGATGTGCGCGCCGTCAATGCCACTCGCCTCGCCACCGAGCACGAGATTGTCGCGCGTCGCACCCCACGATGCCTGCTTGGCGACCTCGACATCCGGCATGCCGTACTTCGCGAAGATGCCTTTCTCCTTGGCGACGAACAGCGGCGCTGCGTCGGTGAGCGCGATGAAGCCGAGCATCGCCTTCGTCACTTCGGGGCCGTCGGCGAGTGCCATCGGCACGCCGAACGGAAATTGCGAACTGACGGCCCCCATCAGCGCGGCGGTACCGGCGCTCGATTTCAAGAATGAACGGCGGCTGATGCCGCGACCCAGTTTTCCCCTCATCTTCGTCATCGTCGTTCCTTCGTTTCTTTCCTGTGACCGGCTCTTCGTCTCGTCAGTCGCCGCGGCCCAAATGGAAAAAGCCGCAGCCTGAGGCGCGCGACCTGTGCGCGTTTCTTCCCCAGGACAGCGGCGTTGCTGTCGGTCCGACGTTGGACTTATGAGCGCTCGTGCGCCCTCAGCTCATGCATTGCGAGGATCGTGCCAAGCGGCAGAATCGAAATAATTACGTGATTTCAGATGCTTGGCTGATGCCTACGAATTGGTCACGCGCGTTTAGGCGCCAGACCTCGAGGCATTCTGATTTAAATTTGTGCAGTGCGAAACTAGCGGCGGATTTTCCAGGCCGACAGGTGTCCGACGATATCATCCGGATCGAAAGCCGGGCCCGCAAATGCGCCGATGCCATCCGCAGGCTCGGATGACGGCAGGGCCTTCGGTGCACCGATCGCCGCATCATAGAGATGCGGGCTGAACGTCTCCTTCGCAGCGGCAAGCAGATCGTTGGCAAGCGGCGTCTGTCCCCAGCGCACCATTTGCGCATAGAGCCACGCCGCCTGCACCGGATCGGGCCGGCCGGCGCTTGCGCGGCCGACCAACAGGTAACGGTCGCTGCTTCGGGTTGTCCCGTCAGGTGCGACCTTGAGCTTGCCGTCCAGTGTCCGCCTGATCACGTCCGCGGCGACACCGATCCGGTTCGGCGCCGCAAGCAAACGACAGACCTCGTCACGGTTTTTCTCGTCGTCGACGAAATCGGCGGCGCGCTGATGCGCACGAATGAGTGCTGTCACGATGTCCGGATGCTCGGCGGCCCATTGCGCGCGCACGCCAAGCACCTTCTCCGTCGCCCGCTGCAACAAGTCAGAGACGAAATGCAGGATGTAACCAATTCCAAGATCGACCGCGACCGAGTTCCACGGCGCGCCGACGCAGAACGCGTCGACGTGATGATTCTGCAGGCTCTCCACCATGTAGGGCGGCGGCAAAACGACGAGCCGGACGTCCTCATCCGGATCGACACCGCCGGCCGCCATCCAGAACCGCAGATGATAATTGTGGGTCGAGAACGGAAACGTCATGCCGAATGTCAGCGGATCGAGATCCTTCTGCTTGCGGTCGGCGACGACGCGCGCCAACGCCCGCGCGGACACCATCGGATCGGCGATGCTCTTGCCCTTTTCGGCCGCAGCGGCGAGCGCCGCATTGAGCGCCGGCGAGACGGTGATGGCGTTGCCGTTCACGCCGAGGCCGAACGCCACATTGATCGGCACTTTGACGTGGCCAAGGCCGAGGCTTGAGGCGATAGCGACCGGTGCGATCAGGTGCGCGGCGTCGAACAGGCCGATATTGAGCTTGTCGCGAATGTTGGACCACGACACTTCACGGATCAGCTCGACGTCGAGGCCCTCATCGGCGCAAAAGCCCTTGTCCACCGCGATGAGCAGCGCGGTCGCATCGGCGAGCGGGATGAACCCGATCCTCAGTTTGTCGCTCATTTGAAGAAATCCGCCGCGGTGATGATCGATTGGGCGATCTCGGCGATTTTCTTCTTCTCCTTCATCGCCGTGTTGCGCATCAGGGTGTAAGCCTCGTCCTCGGTGAGTTTCTTCGCGCTCATCAGGATTCCCTTGGCGCGGTCGATCACCTTTCGATCTTCCAGCAGGCTCTTGGCACGCTCCAGCTCGTCCTGGAGCCGTGAAAAGCTGTTGAACCGGGAGATGCAGAGGTCGAGGATGTGCTTCATCCTCTCCTTCTTGAGGCCGTCAACGATATAGGCGGACACGCCGGCGTCGACCGAGGCCTGGATCGAGGCGCTGTCACTCTGGTCGACGAACATTCCGACCGGCCGCTTCACGATACGGCTGACCTGGAACATCTGCTCGAGGACGTCGCGGCTCGGATTGGCCAGATCGATCAGGATCACGTCGGGATCGATCGCATAGATGCGCGTCAGCAGATTGTCGGTGCTTTCCAGGTGGGTGACCTGCGTAAAGCCGGCCTCACGCAAGCCGTCGATCAGGATCGCGGCGCGGACCGGGCTTTCGTCAACAATGACAATCTTGAGTGATGGATCGACCGACATTCGGGGCGCGTGAGTTTGACCTGACCGCACCCCGGCAGGGCGGTTGCACGTTCTTCACGCATCGCCGCACGATTGTCAAAGCGGGCAGCTGCTAAGCCGCCGCACTCGACGTGGTTACCGCCTTTTTGTCCCGCAACGCCCGCTCGATCTTTGTCTGCTCACGCCGCAGCAGGGCCGCGAAGTTGGCTACCCGTTGGTCGGTGGCGTTGTCCTTGAACGAAGCAATGCCCAGCGTTCCAATGGGCGTGCCGCGCGGATCACGAATGGCGACGCCGACGCCGATCACGGTCGGCAGCACCAGGCCGTCGCTGACGGCAAAGCCCGCCTTTCGGGCGGCGCGCACGGACGGAACGATGCTGCGGCGTAGTTTCTCCGGATAGGCGCGCAAAGGCGCATCGAGCGACTTGATGACCGCCAGCGCATCGGCCTCCGGCATGGCGGCGAGCGCGGCGATGCTGCCGGCGCCGACCCCGAGCGGCCGGCGCGTACCAACCTCGACGGTGAACACCTTGATCGGATAATCGCCGGCCTTGCGGTCGATGCAGACCGTGTCGTGTCGCGAACAAGCGCAGAGCAGCGCGGTCGCACCGGTCTCCTCGGCAAGCCGGGTCATGGCGCCCTGCGCGATTTCGCGCAGATCGTAGCCGCCACGCACGGCCGACCAGCCAAGCACGGCAGCTTCCCAGCCCAGCCGGTAGATCCGGGTACGCTCGTCGCAGGCGACAAGGCCATGCTCGATCAGCGACGACAGGATGCGATGCACGGTCGGCCGGGTCAGCCCGAGCGCGCGCTGGAGATCGACCAGCCGCATCCCCTTCTCGCCGCTATTGCCGACCCAGGTGAGAATGGCGACCGCGCGGTCGACCGTCTGCACGCCCATCAGGTCACCTTTCGTTTGTCGATCATCCGCTTGATCTTCGAGGTCTGCGAGAGGCCGGTCAGCGGATCGAGCGCCTTGACCGCGACTGGCTCGATGTTGGTGCGCAGGCCGATCACCTCCTTGAGGCGGCGCTCGAGGTCTTCCTTGACCAGGCCCGCATGCGCGGGGTCCAGAACCTCGACCTTCACCGTCAGCTCTTCGCGCCCGCTTTCGCCGACCCGCTCGATCTCGCAGAAGAACTCGCCGTTGGTGCGTTTGTCGGCGGCAATTGTGACGCCGATCGCCTCGGTGAAGACGTTGACGCCGCGCACCTTCACCATGTTGTCGTTACGGCCGTAAATTTTGGTCAGCCGCCGGAAGCGTGCAGCCGCACGGGCACGCCGCCGTGTCCGGCATCAGCGACGAGACATCGTTGATGTTGAAGCGGATCAGCGGCGCGCTGTCGCGGAACAGAGTTGTGATGTGAATGCTGCCGCGCTCGCCGTCGGGCACGACCTTGCCGGTCTCCGGATCGACGATTTCGAGAAAGAAGCAATCGTCGTTGATGTGCATGCCGTTCTGGAATTTGCACTCGGTCGCCAGCGTGCCGTTCTCGTGCGTGCCGTAGGAATCGTAGCAAGGCGCGCCCCACAGCTCCTCGATGGTCTTGCGGTCCTCGACGCCGAGATGCGAGCCGATCATGCGCAGTTTGAAGTCGCGCACGTCGATGCCCATTTCGTCGCGCGCCACCAGCGCGAGATGGCGCAGATAGGACGGGAAGGCCAGCACGACATTGATGCCCCAGGCCTTGCAGATCTCGATCTGCCGCCGGGTCGGCGTGGTGGCGCCGCCGCCGGTCATCACCGGCACCGCGCCCATGTATTTCCAGAGGATCTCGCGATTGGCGAAGCCGCCATTCGACAGGCCGAGCGAGAAGGCGACCAGCACCATGTCGCCGGGCCGCATGCCCTGCATCGCATAGCGGCGCGCGCCGAGGATCGCCATGACTTCGCGGTCGGCGGGCGAATAGAGCATCGGCCGCGGCAGGCCGGTGGTGCCGCCGCTGGTCTGCAGAACGAGCGGCATCGGGTTCGGGCCGCCCGGCGCGATGCCCATGAAATCGCCGAACGGCGGATGCGCCTCGATGCTCTTGCGGATGTGCTCGACCGTGTAGGACGGAATTTTCGGCAGGTCGTCGAGGCCTTTGATGTCGCCCGGCTCGATGCCGGCCGCGCCCCAATGCCGTTGGAAGAACGGAATCTCCCAGCCGCGCTTCATGGTCTTGAGGAAGCGGCGCTCCTGCAGCGCGCGCAGCTCATCGCGCGAGGCGCGGAACACGCCGCCGAAGAAATCCGGCGGCGGCGGATAGTCGCGCCAGATCTGCTCGATATCGAACGACTTGTAGTACCAGGGGAAAGCTGACGGGCTCGGAAATGTTCATAGCAAGTTGGTCCGCCTGCCGCCGTCGATATGCATTGTTGAACCTGTGATGTAACCGCCGCCTTCCGACACCAGCATCGCGACCAGCGCGGCAATCTCCGACACCTCGCCGATGCGGCCGACCGGCACTTCTTTCTTGAGCCGGGCGCGCAGCTCTTCGGCCTCCTCGCCCTCCCCGCCGTACACTTTGGCGAGCCGCCCGGTGGCAAAGCGGCCGGGGCAGATCGTGTTGACGGTGATGTTCTCCGGCGCGACTTCGAGCGAGAGCGTCTTGGCGTAACCGATGACGCCGGCCCAGGTCGCGACCGACAGGCCGAACTTCGGCATCGGCTGGAGCGCCGAGAGCGCGGTGATGTTGACGATGCGCCCGCCGCCCGCCTTGCGCATCGCCGGAATGGCGCCGCGCGTCAGGCGAACCACGCTCATGAAGTTCTGCTGCCAGGCCTTGTCCCAGGCCTCGTCGTCGAAGCTCATGATCTCGCCGAGCGGCGGGGCGCCGTCATTGTTGATGAGAATGTCGAGCCGGCCGAAATGCTTGAGCGGCTCGGCGATGATGCGCTCGCAATCGGCCGCCTTGCGGATGTCGGCGGCGACGGTGAAGACCTTGCGGCCCGTCTCGTCGCGGATGGTCTTCGCCGCGGCCTCCAGCTTCTCGGCGCGGCGCGCCACCAGCGCGACATCGGCGCCATCGGCCGCGAGCCGGCGGGCAATGCCGTAGCCGATGCCTTCGCTCGAACCGCCGACGATCGCGACCTTGCCAGCGAGCGCGCTCATGCGGCGAGCCCGAACAGCCGCGATGCATTGCCGGTCATCACCTTGCCGAGCACCTCATCGTCGTAGCCCAGCGCCTTCCAGTCATTCATCAGCCGCTCATAGGTGAACAGCGGATAGTCGGCGCCGAACATGACCCGGTTCTTGAGGCGGCGCGGAATGTCGTATTTGAGCGACGGCGTCAGATATTTCGGCGACCAGCCGTGCAGCTCATTCCAGACATTGGGCTTGTGCAGCATGACGGCGATCATGTCGTCCTGCCACGGCCAGGCCGGACGCCCCGCAATGATCGTCAGGTTCGGCCGCTTGGCGGCCAGCATGTCGACGTAGCGGGGGTGCGCGTAATCGAGGATCTGTCCGGCGCCGCCGGGATGGCCCGCGCCGGCGCCGGTGTAACCGACCATCACCAGGACCGGCACCTTGCGGGCTTCGCTGAGGTCATAAAACGGCGTGTAGATCGGATCATCGGCGGTCTTGCCGAGGCCCGGCCCGGAGACCATGTAGCCGACGAAGCCCTTCGAAGCCTTGGCGACGCGTTCGAATTCGCGCGCGCCGGCATCGCCCTCCTTCGGGTGGATCTGCAGCCACAGCCCGTGAATGACGTCGGCGTGCTTCGACTGCACCTCCATGGCGTAGTCGTGCATCGCCTTCACCTTGTCGAGCGGGATGTTCTTGGTGAAGCCGAAGTCGAGGATGGTCTTCACCCCGGAGGCGCGGAAGTAATCCGCCATCTCCTCCTCGGAGTGATATTTCGGATCGGAATTCCAGACCTGCCGCTGCTTGGCGAGTTCGGCCTCGCTCTGCAGCGGATAGCCGCGGCGCGTACCCCAATGGGAATGAACGTCGAAGATCTTCATGGGATACGCGCGCTGTCCGGCTACTGCGCCTTGAGCCCGGCCTTCTGCACCACGTCGGCCCAGCGCGTCATCTCGGACTGCAGGTATTTCTGCGCATCCTCCGGTGATCCGCCGGCGATCTGGAAGCCGAGCGCGCCGAGCTTGTCCTTCACCGCGGGCGCCTTGAGCGCCTTGTCGGCTTCGGCGTTGAGCTTGGCGACGATGTCCTTGGGCGTGCCAGCCGGCAACATCATCATGTACCAGCCGACCACTTCGAAATTCTTGAAGCCCTGTTCACCCATGGTCGCGATATCCGGCGCTTCGGTGAGACGCGTGGGGTTGGTCGTCGCAAGCGCCTTGAGATTGCCGCCCCTCACCTGCGGGAGGCCGGTCGAGACAATGTCGAACATCATGGTGACGTGACCGCCGAGCAGCGCGTTGAGCGCCGGCGCATTGCCGTTGAACGGCACGAACTGGATGTCGGCGCCGGTCGTCTGCTTGAGCAGCTCACCGCACAGATGCGCGGTCGCGCCGACGCTCGCCGAGGCGTAGGTATACTTGCCGTTCGGATTGGCCTTCATCCACGCGATCAGCTCCGGCACGTTCTTGGCCGGCACCGACGGGTGCACCAGCAGCACGGTCGGGATGTAGCAGACGTAAATGAGCGGCGTGAAATCCTTCACCGGGTCGTACGGCATCTTGGCGGTGAAGAGATGATTGGTCGAATGGGCCGTGTAGGCCATCAGCATCGTGTAGCCATCGGGTGGCGACTTCGCGAGCGCGTCGCTGCCGACGATCGAGCCGGCGCCGGGGCGATATTCGAGCTGGATCTGCTGACCCATCTGCTCGGACATCTGCTGCGCCATCGCGCGGCTGACCGCGTCGACCCCCGAGCCCGGCGGCACCGGCACGATCAGCTTGATCGGCTTTTCCGGATAGGCGGCGCGCGCGGCGCCCCATGGCAGACTTGCGCCGAGCAGACCGAGCGTGACGGCGCGACGATTGAGACCGTTTGACTGCGACATGAATCCTCCCCTTAGTCCACATAGCGGACATTTATTTCCGCCTTGGCCTAAGCGTGGCAAGCCGATCTACGTGATGTCAATAACGTCTGGAGTTTTAGTCCGCAATGCGGACGTAGGTCTGCCTGCCTGCACGCGACGCGACGACAGAGAGCCGCCGTTTCGGCGGACTTGCTGCCGTTCCACAGTGTCTCAGCAACCGCGGAGGAATGGTGGGCCCGGGAGGACTCGAACCTCCAACCAGACCGTTATGAGCGGTCGGCTCTAACCATTGAGCTACAGGCCCTGAACCCGTTTTAGCACATAGGACGCAGCAGCAAGCGCCGCTACATCCTCAGCAGACGCTTGGCATTTCCGCTCAATATCTTGGCCTTGTCCTCGTTCGACAACGGCACGCGGCTCATCCAGTCCACCGCCGGCTTGTTGTTGATCACGAACGGCCAATCGACCGCGAACAGGATGCGGTCGACGCCCATCTCCATCACGCAGCACAGCAGCGCCGGGTCGGAGAAGAAGCCCGAGGTCGTAAGCCAGAAATTTCTGGTGAAGATCTCGCGGAATTCGAGCGGCTTCTGGCCCGGCCGCTTGAGCGCATTGTCGATGCGCCACAGCAGGAACGGCAGCGTCTCGCCGAAATGCCCGAGAATGATCTTGAGCTTGGGATGCTTGTCGAACAGGCCCGAGAGAATGAGCCGGATCGCCTGGGTCGCGGTATCGACGGTGAAGCCCCAGGCCGGACGCACCACGAGCGGAAAGTCCTGCACATATTCCTTGAGATAGATGTCGGTGATGCGCGGGTCCGGCAGCGACGGGTGCAGGTAGATCGGCACGTCGAGCTTTTCGGCACGCGCGAAGATCGGCCAGAACTTCTGCCCATCGAGGAATTCCCCGTTGGCGGTGCCGTGGATCATGGCGCCCTTGAAGCCGAGCTCCTTGACGCAGCGTTCGAGCTCATCGGCGGCCGCTTCCGGCACCGCGGTCGGCAGCGCCGCGAAGCCGGCAAAGCGCTTCGGGTTCTTCTTGATCTGCGCCGCGAGCCGATCGTTCACCTCGCGCGCCATCTGCGCGGCGGTCTCGGCCGGCAGCTTCTGGGTCGAGGGTGCTCCGAGCGACAGCACCTGGATGTCGATGCCGGCCTCGTCCATCTCCTTGATGCGCAGATTGTCGAAGTCGTAGAGCCGGGTGTGGATGTCTCCCGGGCGCCCGGCTTCCGGGCCCTGGAAGGTCTTTGCCAGCTCGGCATCCCAATAGTGTTCCTCGATCGCGATGATCGGGACATTCGGCTTCGACATCATGTGAGTTCACCCGGGAACAATGTGCGGTAGGCCACGTTCCTACCAATGGCTGGAGGGCGTGTCACGAACCCTTGCCCGGCTAGGGGTCGTGGGACTCGCAATGCGTGTGGCCGGTTGTGCGGGCCTATGTCGAGTTGGTTATCGCCTTCACCGCGACTTAGTTACAGGTTGGGTGTGCTTCCGATACTTCGGACGACCCTTCTCGGCAGTGTGTTTCTCACGCTCGCCCTTCTCGCCGGATTCGCCGTGCATGAGCCCGCGCGACCGCAGCTGAGCCATGTCGTCGCCCCCGCCCGCGGGCCGCTGATCGAGGCGAATGAACATCCCGAGTGGAAGCAGTTCCTGGTGCAGGCCGCCTTCCGGCGCGCCGACGAGCTCGAGCGGCTGCGCGATCTGCCGGCGTCACCCATGATCATTGAGGCCGTGATCGAGCCCGCGGTCATAAAGGCGGAAAATGTCGAAGTAACCGTAGCCCCGGAAAAAGCGGACGAGCCTGCGGCGCAGGTCGCCGCATTGGCCCCGGAGCGCGATCCGGACGTGATGGAGGACATCACGGCTTCGATCGATGAGAAACCGACCGGCATGATGCCGGTCGAGATCGGTGCTTCCTCCGCCGCCGAGCTGCCGCTGACCGAGCAGGAAACGCTTCCACAGGTCCGCCAGCCGGAGACGTTGAAGCTCGACATTCAGTCCGCAGTGCAGTCGGACGTTGACGTTCGCCCGATGGCGACGGTCGAGAGACTCCCGGCGAGCAGGCCCAAAATCGAGCGCAAGCGCATCGCGCAGGCCAAAAAGAAACCGCCGGCCAAGCCTGTGGCTGAGCCGACGGTTCCAGATTTGCTCTCGACGATCTTTGGCGATCGTCAATCAAGGACTCAGTAGCGCCCTTACGGGGTAGCTCCCTCACGCAGCACGAAGGACGCGGGCTGCGCATCGGCGGAAGCGAATGACTGCTGGCCCTTGACCTGTTCCAGCGATGCGACACCGACGCCGAGACCGGCGTTCGGGTTCACTTCCGCCAGCATGCCCTTGCGCTTCGCCGCGTAGTAATAGCCGCCGGCATAAAGCGCGACCGCGCGATCATGGTTGCCGCCGGCAACCCGGTACGCGTTGGCGAGATACTTCACCGCGTAGGTCATGTTGGTGTCGGCATCGAGCAGGCCGCGGATGTCGCCGCGATAACCCATGCCACGCGCGGTTCCGAGCCGGATCTGCATCAGACCGTAGTTGCCCTGACTAATGACGTGGGGACGGCCACCGCTTTCCCGCTTGATGACGCGCCGCACAAGAGATTCCGGCACGTTGTACGCCGCAGAATGCTTGGCAATCAGCGCGTCGAGATTTGGATTTGCTGATGCCGGAACAGGCGCAGCGAGGAACGGCAGCGCGGCGACCATCGCCGTGCAAGCAACAATACGAATTTTCATTATTGGAGGCTCCAGCTCGTTAACAGAAGGAACCTCAGTGGTGGCGAAGGACGGCCAGAATGTGACGCGCTTCTAGTCCATTAGCCGCATACCGCACGCCGGTTTTCACGACGTCGAACGAAGTTCCGCGACCCTTGGCATACTTAATGCCAAATCACTGAATTTTATTGAGTTCTGGAACCCGCCTGTCGCCGGCCCTCGTTTGTTTGCCAGCGCAACGACGGGCTGGGTGCTCCATGAGACATGCAAAAGTAGCGCGCCTCACGCGCGCGAATGCGACCTCTCCTTGGCTCAATCTTTTCGCGTGGAGCATCGGCGTCGCCGCTGCGCTCCTCGCTACGCAAGCGAAGGGCGCGACGCCGTGCGCCGATCTCGTCACATTGCAATTGCCCGACGCGGTGGTGACGTCGGCTGCGACGGTGTCAGGCAAAGTCAGAGGGCCGGACGGCAAGAATTACACCGGCCTGCCGTCGTTCTGCCAGGTCACCATCGTCGCCACGCCGACCAACGATTCCGCGATCAACATTCTGCTCTGGATTCCGGACAACACCTGGAACGGCCGCTTCCAGGGCACCGGCAATGGCGGCTACGCCGGCAACATGGCGATCGACACGTTCGCGATGGTCTATGCCGTCAAGCACGGCTTCGCCGTCGTCGCGAGCGACATGGGCACCGCGCCCTCCTCCAACAACAATGCCGACACATTGATCGGCCATCCGCAGAAATGGATCGATTGGGGCTCACGCTCGACCTACCTGATGAGCGCGCTGGGCAAGCGTGTCGTGCGGGCCTTTCATGGCCGCACGCCGACCTATTCCTATTTCAACGGCTGCTCGACCGGTGGCCAGCAGGCGCTGCTGCTCGCGCAGAAATATCCGAACCTCTATGACGGCATCCTTGCCGGTGCGCCGGCGCATGACCGCACGCACGTCCATACCTCGGTGTTGTGGCTGTTCGCCAAGACTCATGAAAAGCCGACCAGCTACATCACCTCTGACAAGGTGACGCTGATCAACAATGCGATCATCGCGGCTTGCCGCGCACAGAGCGGCGGCGCACCGGGCGACACCTGGCTGACCGATCCGCGCAAGTGCGACTGGCGGCCGAGCGAATTGCGCTGCACGTCCCCCGGTCAGAGCAATTGCCTCAGCAATGACCAAGTGGCGGCGGCAACCGCAATTTATGCCGGCCCGCGCGACCCGGTCACGGGCGAACGGATCTTCCCCGGCGCGGCGAAAGGCAGCGAAGCTGCGTCATCATTTGGCTGGAACGCCATTCAGGCGAGCGTGGAGCCGAATTTCGGTTCGCTGTTCAAATGGGTGTTCGGCCCGAATTTCACCTATATGGACTTCGACTTTCATCATGACATGAACACGCTCGACCGTATGCTCGAGCGGCATCTCAATGTGACGAACCCCGACCTCTCAGAAATTCCGGGAGCGCGGCGGCAAGCTCTTGATGTATCACGGCTGGGCCGACCCGCTGATCGCGCCGCAAAGCTCGATCGATTACTACACAAACGTGGTGCGGCTCGAGAACCAGGACCGCGACACGCGCGGCCGCACGCAGGATTACTTCCGGCTGTTCATGGCGCCCGGCATGAACCATTGCTATGGCGGCCCAGGGCCGCACGTGTTCGGCAATCAGTACTCAGGCAATATCGTCGTGGTCGACCCGCCGGTCGACAACGCCAACTACCATGCGCTCAAAGCGCTGATGTCGTGGGTGGAGCGCGGCCGCGCACCGGAGAAAATCATCGCGACCAAGTACGTCAACGACACGACGTCGGCCGGCATCGCGATGCAGCGTCCGCTGTGTCCCTTCCCCAAGATCGCCACCTATGACGGCGCCGGCGACGTCAGCAAGGCCAGCAGCTTCGCCTGTCGATAGGAGGCCGCCGCGGAAACCGCGGCGACCTTGCTACTCGATCGAGAACGGGTAGCGCTGCTGCGCGAGGCGCGCCATTGCGTGCGCTTCGGCCCAGGCCTGGAAGAACCGGTCGAAGGCGTTAGCGACGCGCGCCAAGCTCGGCAGTTGCGGCGTACGGGCAAGTTTCAAAATCAAAGTCGTCATCGTGATTGCCTCAAAGATGGGTACGAGGATTGGCGAGAATGCGTTGCTCGATCTCGCGCTCGGCGCTGTCGGTCAGCAGCTGGCCGCTGGTCCGGCCCAGATAGCGCGCGATCTCAGCGTCGGCCTGACGCTGGCGCGCGGCGATCATCGCGGCATAAAACCTGGCGAACACGCCTGGCTTGGCCGGCTTGCGGACGA
Organism: uncultured Alphaproteobacteria bacterium; assembly: GCA_963847325.1. Lineage (GTDB taxonomy): Bacteria > Pseudomonadota > Alphaproteobacteria > Rhizobiales > Xanthobacteraceae > Pseudolabrys. Next base: position 110,936 of record CAWJZD010000007.1, on the reverse strand, counting down.
GAATGGTCTCGCTGGGGGAAAGCGCGTGGGAGAAGAAGGCCATGGGTCATTCCTTTCAAACAGGAGCCCAAGGCGTTTCCGTGCAGTTTCTTGGTCTTGTTGATTGAGAAGATAATCCGAGTCGCCCGGTTTGAGCAGGTCGAAAAGCGCATGAGACTCATGCAACAACTCGAGAAGTCGAAATAATTCTGTCGCGTGATTGTGCATTCACGGATGAATCGTGCGTCACCGCGCACAAAGGCGCAGCAAATTTTGCGCCGGTCACATCTCGTTAAGGAGTGTTAAGGCCTAACGCAGCGGCGGCAGCTGCTCGGCGAAGTACACCATGGTCTTGCGATAGACCTCGGAGCGATTCCACTCGCGCATCACCTGGAAGTTCTCGGTGCCCTCGTGCATCGGGGCGCCGGCCTTCCAGCCGTTCACCTTGAGCAGGTTCGCGGTCGAGGCGAGCACGTCCGGGATCGAGTGACGCAGGTCGACGTGGCCGTTGCCGTCATAATCGACGCCGTACTTGATGTAGGACGACGGCAGGAATTGCGTCTGGCCGATCTCGCCGGCAAAGGCGCCGACCAGGTCGCGCAGCGGCAAATCTCCACGTTGGACAATTTGCAGCGACGCGATCAGCTCGCCCTGGAACAGCTCGGTGCGGCGGCAATCATGCGCAAGCGTCGCGATGGTGCGCACCACCGACATCTTGCCGATATCGCCGGTGCCGTTGTCGCTCTCCAGCGTCCAGATCGCCATGATCAATTGAGCGGGCACGCCAAATTGCCGCTCGATGCGCGACAGCAGCGCAGCATGCTTTTGCATCAGGCTCTTGGCGCGATTGACGCGGGCGGGGATCACCCGGGTGCGCGCATATTCCTCGAAGGTCTTGCGGAAGGTGCCGCGCTGGCGCCGATCGAAGTCGAGCACCTTGGGGTCGATCGCAAGCCCTGCGAACGCGTCGGCGACCACGCCGCGTGAGACGCCGGCAGCCTGCGCCTCGCGCGCGATCTCGCCGAGGAACGTGTTGAAGTCGCCGCCGCAGCGCGCGGCAAAAGCCGGAGCGGCAAAGCCGGAGGTGACGAGAAAAGCCAGAAACAAACGCCGGATCATGGTGGTCCTCAAATCATCCCCTTGGCCACCATGCCATGCGGCAAATTGCGGCGAAAGCAGGCCGCTCAGGGCGGATTGTTCGCCTCGATGAGGTTCGCCCAGTAACGCAGGCGCGGACTGGGCACCAGCGGGAAGCCCCCGAAGTCCTGATAAAGCTCGATCGCTCCCGCGCCATAGGAGATGCCGAGCTTGATGGTGTTGCCGAAGTCCGCCGGTGTCTTGTTGAGGGTCTGGAATTCGATCGGCACGCCGAGCTCGCGGAGAAACCCGTAGATCGGCTTGATGGCCTTCGGCAGCTCCGAATTGAGGTCGTGATTGTCGAACACGCAGCGCACCCCGAGCGCCGTGCGGCAGGCCGACATCACGGTGTAAGTGAAATGCGGATCGCCCTTGCCGCCCTGCTTGTAGCGGAACGGATTGACCGCCAGCACCAGCCGGGTGCGCTGCCACGGCGCATAGTCGCCGACCGCGTTCGACAGGCAGAACCGGTAGCCGCCGTCGGTGAAGCCGTTGGCATTGAGTGCGGCCAGAACGGTGGCGCCGTCCGGGCCGACCGTCGGCACGAAGAACGGCTCTGCGGTGAACGACATGCAGCTCGTAACCGCGACTTCCTGGATCAGCGGCTCGCTGTCGTAACGCGCGGCCAGCATCGCCTGCAGGTTCGCCCAGGCCTTGCGATAGGGCGGGCTCCAGAACCGGCCGAGCGTGCGCGGCTTGCCGTTGTGCATCACCTGGATCGCCGGCTGGCCGTTGAGCGTCGTCGCCCAGGGCGGCGCCATGAAGCCACCCCAGATGCGCAGCTTCACGCCGAGCGGCTTGTTCGGATTGGCGGCGTTGTAGGCGCGCACCTGGACGAGGAAGTCGTCGATGACATCCGGCACCAGCGGACCGTTCTTGACCGGCTGGAGCTGCTGCCAGCTCGCCACCAGGACGATGCCGCCGAAGATGCCGGGCTTGGCGAGAAGCGGCGCCATCGTGTTGGCCGGCTGCGTGCCGGGGAACGAGACGAATTTATAGGCGCCCATCGAGACGAGACCGCGGATCGGCGGCTTGGTCTGCGCCTGCGCCGATGCGGCGAATGAAATGAGTGCGAGAGCGAGGACGAGGCGCAATGCGGATGGGAAGCGCAATGTCATAAATATCCTCCCGACAATGAACGGGATGGCGCAGGCTGACGCACAATACTTAATGAGTCGGCCGCGAAATAATGAAAGCTTTGCAAGCTGTGGAAGAGCCGGCACGGAAAAGCCGGTTATTTCAGCAAGGCGGCGCGCTCAGCCTCGAACATGAAATCTCGCATCACCGGCACCGCGTCACGCCGGGGCGAAAGCAGAAGCTGGAACACCATGTGGGTGCCGTTGAGGAATTCCAGCTCAGCGACCGAGAGATAGAACTCCCACATTCGGCAGAAGCGTTCGTCATAGATTGCCTTGGCCGCATCGCGGTTTCTGGCGAAGCGCTCGCGCCAGTGGCGCACCGTATGGGCGTAATGCAGCCGCAGCACTTCGATGTCGCAGGTCCACAGCCCGCAACGCTCGACCGCGGCGAGCGTCTCCGACATGGACGGCACGTAGCCGCCGGGGAAAATGTATTTGCGTACGAATGGCCCGGTCGAACTCGGCGGGGTCATGCGGCCGATACTGTGGATGAAGGCGAAGCCGTCAGGGGTAAGCAGCTCACGCACCTTCAGGAAGTAGCCGCGGAGATGACCGATGCCGACATGCTCCATCATCCCGACCGAGACGACGCGGTCGAACTGCCCGGTTAGCGCGCGGTAATCGATCTCGATGAACTGGACCTTGTCCGCCACGCCCGCCGCCGCGGCACGTTCGCGCGCGATCTTGATCTGCTCGGGTGAGACGTTGATGGCGGTCACTTGCGCGCCGGTTTCGCGTGCCAGATGAATGGCGAAGCCGCCCCAACCGGAGCCGATCTCGCAGACTCTCATGCCAGGCTTGAGCGCCAGCTTCGAAGTGGCGTGGATGAGCTTGTTGCGCTGCGCCTGCTCGAGCGTATCGCGGGCAGGATCGCGGAAATAGGCGCACGAATATTGCAGATCGTCGTCGAGAAAGAGACGATACAGCTCGGTCGAGAGGTCGTAATGGTGCCGCGCGTTTTTCGCCGCAATGCCGACGGAGTTGGCCTGATGCCAGCGTCGCATCGCGCGGAAAAGCCGACGCCGCAGCTGCGCGGACTTCTGGGCGTGGAAAGTCCCGCGGTTGAGTGAGAACAGATAAAGGAAATCGTGGACGCTCGCGCCGTTCTCGATCGTCAGCGTGCCGTCCATATAGGCTCGGCCGGTTTGCAAATCCGGATTGCGGACGATGCGCAACGGCACTTTGCCGATCGTGCAGCCGGACCGTGACGTCGGGCTCGCCCTGGCCAAACACGTGAACTCTTGCCGCCGGATCGATCACGCGCAGCGTGCCGCGCTTGATGAAGGATCGGAGCAATTTGGCCAGAAGAAACACACGCTATCTGACCCGATTGGACGTGGCGTGAAAAGGGCCGCGATTACCGGGCCGCTAACCCGATCACTCCGGTTCCATGGTGGCCAGGCACGGATCGAGCACCGCGTGGTTGGGATCGAGCCGGCGGTAGCCGCCCTTGAAATAGACCTTGTCGCCGATCTTCATCTCATTCTGCTCGTAGGTGACGCACATGACGCGCAGGTCGCGGCACATCACCATGTACCAAAGCGCGCCGTCCGAGCGCACCAAAGTGAGCTCGCCCTCGAGCCACAGATCGATGCGGGATTCCTGATCGCTGACGCCTTCCGCCATGGGGCGCAGCTCCTCGCAACGCGCAAAACGCTGCGCCGGCTGCTCGGCAGGTGCGAAGGCGGGGCGATTGGTGAAGACATCCTGTTGCGCCAGCGCGGGCGTGATGAACGCGAGAAGGACAAGCGCGAGTGGCGCACGGGGCATGCGCCTTGGTCGCGCGACTTTGCGGCGGGGATTTGACTGATCGAGCCGCCTCGACTTTGCGGCGGCGAAGGCGCAGGGTCGTTTTGACCGAAACGCCAGCTCAAAGCGGCCGGGCCTTTTTCCCAACTTTATGACCGGAACCCATCCGGGTGTCCGTTGCCCTCGCTCCGAAACATGTCGGGCGAAAAGGAACCATCGTGCAAACACCTGAAATCTTCCAGGGCGACTCGCCAAGACGCCTCGTGCAAGGCGCGTTCTTCGGCGCCCTCGTGGCCGTGGTCGGCGGCTTTTACCTGGGCGGCTGGACGCTCGGCAGCAACGTGCAGAAACAGGTTCAAAGCGCCGAACAGGCCAGCGTCATACGCGTGCTGGCGCCGATCTGCGCCGACAAGTTCAAGAACGCGGCCAACGCCAGCGCCAATCTCGAGGAGCTCAACAAAGCGGATTCGTGGAAGCGCGATGACATGCTCGTCAAGGCCGGATGGGCGACCTTCCCCGGCTCGGAGCCCGACCGCCAGGTCGCGGATGCCTGCGCCAAGCTGCTGTCACAAGTGAAATAAAGTGAAGTAACGGCCGGCCGCGCCGCGAGGTTTGTGAACAGCAGAAGGCTGTTTGCAAATCGCCGCGAATGGGCTAACTCCGTCGCAAATCGAACCCCGCGCCGCGTCGCGGGGTTTTCGTTTCGCGGAGAGACATCCGATGGCCAAGAAACCGGGAACCAACCCCAAGGGCGAATACGTGTTCTTCGACGTCGTCTACGAGGACGGCTCGCAGCGCTCCAACCGGCGCGTGCCGGCCGAGTTCGCGATCGACCCGAAGGACGACACCGACGCGCTCGGCTACCTGATCGAGCAGGACCGCGACATCGCCGAGAAATCGGGTCGCTCGCCGCTCAAGATCAAGAGCATCCTGCGCGAAGGCGCCAAGCCGCCGAAGATGATGAAGGTGAAGTGACGATCGCTCCAAGCGATCGTCATCCCGGAGCTGAAAGCGAGAGCCGGGATCCAGAACCAATTACGCCTCGTTGCGCGAGAGCTCCCCGTCGGACCGCACCAGCGGCAGCCGCTCGAAGCCGATGCGCGCCGGCGGTGGCGATTCCTTCGGCCAGCGAAAGCTCAGCGGCCGCCCGGCCGGGAACGGCCTGATGTTCACGCAATCCGACTGATTGCCGCCGAGGCACATCAGATTGCCGTGCTGGTCACGGCCGACCACGATGGCGATGTGCCCACCGCCGTCGCGCTTCATCGGCGCAAATGCACCGACCGCCGTGCCCGGAAGCTCGATGCCCCAATTGTCCCAATCGAGCGCCCATAAGGTCTCCGTGCCTTGCAGGCCGACTTTGGTCAGCACCATGTTCGCATAGAGCGAGCACCAGGGAATGGAGTCGTTCCGGTACACATTGGCGATGGCTCCACCCTCCTGCCGCGCCCAATCAAGAATTTGCGGATTGTCTGAGGAGCCGGAGGCTTCCTGGGTGTTGAGCCACTTCAGTCCCTCGATCAGCCAGAGCGGCCGCTCGCCGTCCACAGGGGCGACGTCAACGCGATCGTGAGCCGGTCGCGATCTCGGACGAGCAATGGCCCGATCGATTGCCGTGGCGGTTTCCAGCCCAACCTCGCCATCGATTTCAAGCGCGTGTCTTCGCTGGAAGTCGGTTACCGCGGTGTCGGTCGCGCCGCCGAAGTAACCGGTGCCTTTGAGATCGTAGCCGAGCGTCGCGAGCGCGAGCTGGACCGCGCGCACCTGCGGGCCGCTGTCGCCGAGGCTCAGCACGCGGCCGGCGAGGAGATCCGCAATCTTCGTCGCCGGAACAGGCTGGCGCGTGCGGCGTATCTGCGTCCGCGACAGTGGGGGAAGAAGGCGCCGTGTCGAAATCGATCCGCTCCATCAGCGGCCGCACTTTGGCGAACCAGGTGGCGCGATCCTGCAAGCCGTTCGGCACGCGTTGCGAGCGCGGATTGCCGAGATTGATCGCCCGCGAAATCGACAGAAGATCATTGGCATCGGCGAATGCATTGAGCCGCTGCTCGCTCCATTCGGCGAGCGCCGGCTTGAGCGCATGGGGGGCCGAAACGATCAGCTCCGGCGCGGCCTCAAAGTCGACGCCGCAGCGCTGCCCCATGCGGCGATAATTGGCGCGGCCGGTGGTCTGCATCAGGCCACCGCCGCGATAGCGGAAGCCGTCGTCCGGCTTCGTATTGCCGAGCTCCCGCGCCTTGCGCGGATTGCCGAGGCCGTAGACCCGCTCGGCGATGGCGGGCTGGTCGTAGGCGAGCGCGTGCGCCTCCGCCTCGGTGAGGCCGGCCGAGTGTTGGCCAACGCCGAACACCTCGCACAGGCGCGCGGCGCTGTAGTTCATGTTCTCCCACTCGCGGAGCAGACCGCCGGTTTCGTGGAGCACCTGCGCCAGGAAATGCGCCAGCCGGTCGGGCGTCGTGATCTCGTGCTTCACCAGCAGGGCGTCGCCCTGCGCAAAGGCCGCCATGTAGTTGCCCTTCGCCGCCCGGCTGAGCGTTCGCAGCACGTCCGCCACGTGAGTCATGATGCCCTCCCCCAATCCCTTCGCAGCTCAAGCCGCCGGTATGGCCGTCGCATGCGCACGACCGCCGGCGGCAACCTTGTCGGATTCATCGCGGACACAGAATTGTGCGGCCAGTGCGAGCGCAAAGGTCATCGCAAACAAGGTGCCGCTCGCGACGGTACGGAGCTTGGCGCCGCTCCACGGATCGTCAGGTATCGGCACCTGGCCGATCGACATCAACGCCGGGAGCAGCAGAAGCAGGACACCCGTCGCGAAGCCGAACGCGTTGAGCGCCCGCCATCCGACCGTTGCACTCGAGTGATCGACGCTCGGCATGTCCGCGCAGCTTTGCCGGTCGAGATAGTAGGAGATGTAGACGCAGACCAGGGCCGGGCCCGTTCCCCATTTCATGTTCGCGCCGAGGAGCTGCAATAATGCGAGCTCCTGGAAGCGCGCCGGCCCAAAGAAGTGGAGAACCAGCGTCAGCCCCAGTGGGCCGACGATGAAAGCAACCACAAACGTCCAGCAGTAGGTGATCAGATGAGGCACAGCGAAGCTGTGACCCACGTGGCTGCCGGCCAGCCGCAGCAACAGGACGACGATGATCGCCAGCCCGTAATTGCTGGTCGAATACATCATCCATTGGAAGGTGCGATTGATGTCCTGACTGGAATTCAGGCCCTGGCCGGTCGCCAGGTCATATCCGATCGCCGACACATAGACGCCGATATAAACGGCGAACAGCAAGACGATCAGATACAGCACCCAGTATTTCAGCGGGTTGTTGGGACGCTGGTATTTGATGCTGATGCCGAACTCCATGCGCCTCTGCGGCCAAGGCCTTGTTCGAGCTGTTCCGGTAGATCAGATAACAGGCGACCAGCCGGGCGAAGCGGACGTGCAGGTTCTTCACTTGCGCGAAGAGGTCCTCCAGCGACGCCTCGGCAGAATTGCCGCTGCTCGATTTCCACGCGCTCATCGCGCGAGACACCGTGCGCAACTCGACGCAGCAGCGTCTCGAAGCCGAAGCTCTGCTCGGCAAAGAATGTCGCGTCCTCGCCGGCGTCCCGCCCCTGCGTGAGCCACCATTTCATGTAGCAGGTCTCGGCCCAGAGCCGGTCGGGCGTGTTCAGATCCTTGCGGAAGTCCTGCTCGGACAGACCCGGCGTGCCCGCGACGACCTCCGCGCGCGCGGCCTCCGGGACTTTCAGGAAAATCTTGATCTGGTCGACGATGCGGCCCGCGAGCTGCGGGATGCTGATGCAGCGATAGATCGCGTCGCGCAACATCAAGACCACGTTCCAGGGATGTTCCTTGCTGAGAATGAACAGGTAGATGACGCCGATCGCCGCGATCACCACAAGGTATGACGCAGTCGGGTTGTTGGCGGCTTCGAGCAGTGTGCTCTCGGCGCCCGCGGGAAGCAGCGACAACATCGCGGCGAGCTGGAAAACCTGCCGGTGCTCGTAAATGAGCAACAGGAAGAAAGCCGACGCCAAGGCGATAAAAACCCAGTTGCCGAGGTGATAGAGACCGCGACTGGTCATGTATTTGGGGAACGTCGGGAGCTCAGCGACCGACACCGCGCCGCGGCCGAACGCCTGCGATGCCAGGCGGGCTGCCGCGAACGTGCCGAGGGCGGCGATGGCCAATTTCGCCGCGTCGTAGGGCGAGCCCATCATCGCGCCGATCGCTTGCGCCGCGCCCGGCGACGTCAGCGCGATCAATGCGAGTGTGGATATGGATGCGAACTTCGCGGCCGTTACGAGGGACTTCCTGTCCATGACGCGCTCCCCTGGTGGCGGCCTGCTCGGCGCTCAAACCTGCGCGGGAGCCAGGCTGCGGGGGAAGGTTAGGCGCGTGGGGAGGAGGTGAAGGTGAGCGGGGTCACAGAGGAGGGGAAATTTTTGTGGGGACGGACTGGGGCCCGCAAACCGTTACGTGGAAGTACTGCGAGGCGAGCACGCCGACATCCCCACGCCCCCCTCACGCCCTCACTTCCCTCGCCAAATACTCCACCGCCGCAGCCACCCCGCCCTTGCCGTGCGGAATACCGAGCGCGGTCAGCCCCATCTCGACGACGCCCAGCGTGCCCAGGATCATCGGCGCGTTGACGTGGCCCATATGGGCGATGCGGAAGCCCTTGCCGTCCGATTTGCCGAGCGCACGGCCGAGCACGACGCCGCACTTTTCGCGGCAGTAATCGGCGAGCGGCTGCGCACTTTCGCCGTTGGTGGTGACGACGGCGGTGACGGTATCGCAGCGCGCCTGCGGCTCCACGATGTTGAAGCCGATCGCCTGACCCTCCGCCCACACATCGACGGCCTGGCGCGTCGCCTCGGCCAGCAGCCGGTGGCGGCGGTACACATTGTCGAGCCCCTCGGCGAACAGCAGGTCGAGCGCAGCGCGCAGCCCGAACAGCAGGTGCTCCGGCGGCGTGCCGCAATATTTGTGGTAGTGCGCCTCGCCCTCGCGGAAGGTCCAGTCCCAGTACGGCGTTCGCATGCCGGCCCTGCTGTGCGCCTCGCGGGCGCGCTTGCCGGCCGCGGTGAAGCCGAGGCCCGGCGGCGTCATCAGCCCTTTCTGCGAGCCGGCCATGGCGAGGTCGACGCCCCATTCGTCCATCTCGAACGGCACGCAGCCGAGCGAGGCAACGACGTCGACCAGCAGCAGCGCCTGGTGCGACGCGGCGCGGATCGCTTCACCGATCGCCTTGATGTCGTTGACGACGCCGGAGGCGGTGTCGATCTGCGCGACCAGCACCGCCTTGATCTCGCCCTTGCCGTCGCGCTTGCAGCCGCGCCTCGAGCGCGGCGGGATCGACCGCGCGGCGGAAATCGCCCTGCATCAGCTCGACCTCGGCGCCGAGCATCTTCGCCTGCTCGCCCCAGCCGATGGCGAAGCGCCCGCTTTCGAGCACCAGCACCTTGTCGCCGCGCGAGAGCACATTGGTCAGCGCGGCCTCCCAGGCGCCGTGGCCGTTGGCGGCGTAGATGTAGGAGCGGCCGGCGGTGCGGAAGACTTTGGACAGGTCGGCGTGCAGGGCGTCGGTCAGCGCCACCAGCGGGCCGGAATAGATGTCGACCGCCGGCCTCTGCATGGCGGCGAGCACGGCATCGGGAATGACGGTCGGACCGGGGATGGCGAGAAATTCACGGCCGGCGGCAACGGACATGTTCGGGCTCATGCGAATGAATGCGCGCGCTACCTAGCACGGCCGGCCGCGCCGTCAGATCACGAATGTTTATGGGATCGATCAGGGCGCCCGTAAACCCGGCGCCTCCTGGCCGGTGCGCGCGACATATTCCGTGTAGCCGCCGCCATATTGGTGAAGCCCCTCGGGGGTGAGCTCCAGCACCCGGTTGGAGAGCGCGGCGAGGAAGTGCCGGTCATGCGAGACGAACAGCATGGTGCCTTCGTAATCCGCGAGCGCGGTGATCAGCATCTCCTTGGTGGCGATGTCGAGGTGGTTGGTCGGCTCGTCGAGCACCAGGAAGTTCGGCGGGTCGTAGAGCATCAGCGCCATGCACGAGGCGCGCCTTCTCGCCGCCGGACAGCACGCGGCAGCGCTTCTCGATGTCGTCACCGGAGAAGCCGAAGCAGCCGGCCAGCGAGCGCAGCGAGCCCTGCCCGGCCTGCGGAAAGGCGTGCTCGAGCTCCTCGAACACCGTGCGCTCGCCGTCGAGCAGGTCCATCGAATGCTGGGCGAAGTAGCCCATCTTCACGCTGGCGCCGATCGTCACCGCACCGTCATCCGGCGCGGTCGCGCCGGCCACCAGACGCAGCAGCGTCGACTTGCCGGCGCCGTTGACGCCAAGCACGCACCAGCGCTCGCGCCGGCGCACCATGAAGTCCAGCCCGTCATAGATGGTGCGGCTGCCATAGCCCTTGCGCACACCCTTGAAACTCGCGACGTCCTCGCCGGAGCGCGGTGCCGGTGGGAAGTCGAACATCAATGTCTGGCGGCGGCGGGGCGGCTCCACGCGGTCGATCTTGTCGAGCTTTTTCACGCGGCTCTGCACCTGCGCGGCATGCGAGGCCTGCGCCCTGAAGCGCTCGATGAACCTGATCTCCTTGGCGAGCATTGCCTGTTGACGCTCGAACTGCGCCTGCTGCTGCTTCTCGCCGAGCGCGCGCTGCTTTTCGTAGAACGCGTAGTCGCCCGCGTAGCTGGTGAGCGTGCCGCCGTCGATCTCGACGATCTTGTTGACGATGCGGTTCATGAACTCGCTGTCGTGCGAGGTCATCAACAGCACGCCCTCATAGCCGCGCAAGAACTGCTCCAGCCAGATCAGGCTTTCGAGGTCGAGATGGTTCGACGGCTCGTCGAGCAGCATCGCGTCAGGCTGCATCAGCAGGATGCGGGCGAGCGCGACGCGCATCTTCCAGCCGCCGGAGAGCTTGCCGACGTCGCCGTCCATCATCTCCTGGCTGAAGCCCAGGCCGGCCAGAACCTCGCGGGCGCGGCCGTCGAGCGCGTAGCCATCAAGCTCCTCGAAGCGATGTTGCACCTCGCCATAGCGAGTCACGATCGCGTCCATCTCCTCGGCGCGCCCGGGGTCGGCCAATTTGGGATCAGACATGGCGGCTTCGAGCACCTTCAACTCGGCCGCGACCTCGCTCACCGGGCCGGCGCCGTCCATCACTTCGGCGGCCGCGCTGCGGCCCGCCATCTCGCCGACGTCCTGGCTGAAGTAGCCGATGGTGGTGCCGCGATCGACCGACACCCGGCCTTCGTCGGGCGCTTCCTCGCCCTTGATCATGCGGAACAAAGTCGTCTTGCCGGCGCCGTTCGGGCCGACCAGCCCGACCTTCTCGCCACGGTGGAGCGCGGCCGAGGCTTCAATGAACAGAAGCCGCGTGCCGGTTTGCTTGCTGATGTTGTCGAGGCGGATCATGAGGTGTGGGACTGAAAATGCGAGCGCGGCCCGCAGGCCGCGCAAGATGTTACGAGAGATGCCGGCGAGCGATCAGTTATCGAGGAACGACCGCAGTTTCCGCGACCGGCTCGGATGCTTGAGCTTGCGCAGCGCCTTGGCCTCGATCTGGCGGATGCGCTCGCGGGTCACCGAGAACTGCTGGCCGACCTCTTCGAGCGTGTGGTCGGTGTTCATGCCGATGCCGAAGCGCATGCGCAGCACGCGCTCCTCGCGCGGGGTGAGCGAGGCGAGCACGCGCGTCGTGGTCTCGCGCAGGTTCGACTGGATCGCCGCGTCGATCGGCAGGATCGCGTTCTTGTCCTCGATGAAGTCGCCGAGGTGTGAGTCCTCCTCGTCGCCGATCGGCGTCTCGAGCGAGAGCGGCTCCTTGGCGATCTTGAGGACCTTGCGCACCTTCTCGAGCGGCATGCCGAGCTTCTCGGCCAGCTCTTCCGGGGTCGGCTCGCGGCCGATCTCGTTGAGCATCTGGCGCGAGGTGCGCACGATCTTGTTGATCGTCTCGATCATGTGCACCGGGATGCGGATGGTGCGCGCCTGGTCGGCGATCGAGCGGGTGATGGCCTGGCGGATCCACCAGGTCGCGTAGGTCGAGAACTTGTAGCCGCGGCGGTACTCGAACTTGTCGACCGCCTTCATCAGGCCGATGTTGCCTTCCTGGATCAGGTCGAGGAACTGCAGGCCGCGATTGGTGTATTTCTTGGCGATCGAGATCACGAGGCGCAAATTCGCCTCCACCATCTCCTTCTTGGCCTGGCGGGCTTCGCGCTCGCCCTTCTGCACCATGTGCACGATCTTGCGGAATTCGCCGATCTGCACGCCGGTCTGGCCGGCGAGATCCTGCACGCTCTGGCGCATCTCCTTGATGCGGTCCTTCTCCTTGGCGACGAAGCCTTTCCAGCCTTTCGCCGACAATTTGGAGACGCGGTTGAGCCAGCGCGGGTCGAGCTCGTTGCCCATGTACTGGCGCAGGAAGTCGTCACGGATGACGCCGTAGCTTTCCGCGAGCCGCATCAGGCGGCCTTCGTTCGACACCAGCTTCTTGTTGATGTCGTAGAGCTGCTCGACCAGTGAATCGATGCGCTGCTGGTTGAGCTGGAGCTTCTTGACCTCGGCGATGATCTCTTCTTTGAGCTTCTTGTACTTGCGCTCCTGCGAGGGCGAGAGCGTGTCGCTCTTCAGGCGCAGATCGATGTCCTGCTCCTGCAGGCGGCGCAGCCGCTTGAACTCGGAGGCGATGTTGTCGAGCGACTCCATCACCTTCGGCTTGAGCTCGGCCTCGATGGCGGCGAGCGAAAGCGAGTTCTCCATATCGTCTTCGTCGTAATCGCTCTCGGCCGCGGTCTCGCCCGGATCCTTGGGCTCCTGGTCGGCATCGGCGCCGGGCGCGGTGGCAGGCGCGGCCTTGTAGGGCGGCGGCGCGGCGTGCGCGGGCTGCGCCGGCGGCACGACGCGAAGATGCGGCGGCTGGCCGGCAACGTGACCGGAATTCGGCACACCACCGCCATTGGTCATGTTGGGATCTTGCGGGATCGGCAGGCCGGTGGCCGGGTCGATCCGCGGCGGCTGGGCGTTCTTGGCGTCCGGGCCGGCGTAAGTTGCTTCGAGATCGATGATGTCGCGGAGGAAGACCTTTCCTTCGTTCAACTCATCGCGCCAGATGATGATGGCCTGGAAGGTGAGCGGAGATTCGCAGAGGCCCGCGATCATCGCCTCGCGGCCGGCCTCGATGCGTTTCGCAATCGCGATTTCGCCTTCGCGCGACAACAGCTCGACCGAGCCCATCTCACGCAGATACATGCGGACCGGATCGTCGGTGCGCTCGGACGGCTCCTTCTTCTCGGCGACCGCGAGCGGCTTGGCGCTGAGTCTCGACCAGCTCGCCGCCCTCGTCATCGTCGTCGACCTCGTCGGTCGCCTTCTCCTCGCCGTCCTCGTCGGCGACGTCTTCCTTCTCGACGACGTTGATGCCCATCTCGTTGAGCATCGCGTAGACGTCCTCGATCTGGTCGGACGAGACTTCGCCCGAGGGCATCACTTCGTTGATCTGGTCGATGGTGATGTAGCCGCGCTTCTTCGCGGCCTTGATCATCTTCTTGACGCCGGCGTCGTTGAGGTCGAGCAGCGGCAGCGCGTTCTCGGCAGCTGCGCCCTCTTCCTTCTCCTCGACGGCATCCTTGCCGGCCTTACCCTTGGCGGCCTGCTGCGCGAGCTTGTTCACCACGCCTTTCGGGGGTTGCTTGCTCGCGGATTTGGTTGCCGTTTTGGCTGCCGCCTTACTCGCCATTCTCAGTCCCGCCTTTTCTGGGCCGCGCCGCCCCGGCAGGGCGTCGCATGGTTCTAACGCTTTCGCGCCGATTCTGGCGCGGGGCAAATTGCTTGCCTCACATGACAAAGAGGGCGCGCTCATCGCGTGCCCTCCGAATCAGGCCATCAGTTTCGCCGGAACCCTTTTAAGCTCGGCTTAACCCTCAAAAACGCGGGATTCGGCCTGAAAGTCCCCGCGTCGGTGCGAAATCCGCTCCTAAATGCTCCGGACCGGCCGGCCGGACGAAGCCCCGAAGCCTTCAATAAGCGCCTCGGTCCCCTCCATTTTTGATAGCCGGGTCTTCACGTCACGCAAGCGCAAAAAGTTCGCCTCGCTGGCGTCAGATCCCAGCGCCTGCTCGGCTTCCTGGAGCTCCTTAAGTAGTGAATGCCACTGACGATGCAAGCCGACAAGCTGTTGCCAGGTCACCAGAACATCGGCCGGCGCGGCCTCCTTCAGGGCCCCCCAGACGTCGTCCGTGGTGATGGCGCGGGCGATTTTTTCCATGATTTCAGTGAAGCCCTGCCGGGCGAGCTCGGCTTTGAGCGCCGCCGGATCGTGTCGAGCCGTCATGGGCGAACAAATCAATGGCGGCATTTTTCAACTTTTCAGCCCCGGCATGGCGGAACTCGAGCGAGGCGAGGTCCTCCAGATGGTCGTGCAGCAGCCAGGGGTGGTTGAGCGCGGTCTGGAGGATCAGCGCCTCGCGCCGCGGGATCGCGGTGCGGTGGCCGATATAGAGCGGGCTCGCCGCCATCTGGCGGGAGACGAGCGCGTAAGGGTTCGGCGCCGCCGGGCCGAAGCCGCGCTGGTTGGGATTGCGGCGCTGATCGCGGAAGTCGCGGCCGCCGACCACGCGGGGCGTGTTGTAGTTGCCGGCGTTGCGGGGCGACCTGTTGTATTGGCCGCCGCTTCGCGGCGGCGGGGCGAAGAACTGCCCGACGCGGGTGGCGAAATCCTGCCGGTAGTATCTGCGCACCGACTCGTCGCCGATCTGCGCGGTCACCTCATTGACGCGCGCTTCGAGCGCGGCGCGCCGCTCCGGCGTATCGAAATTTCCATTCTCGGTCTCGCGCGACCACAGCACCTGCCCGAGCGGGCGCGCTGCGGCGAACACCTCCTCGATCGCGGCGCGGCCACCGGCGCGCGCCAGATCGTCGGGGTCCTGCCCTTCCGGCAGCATCGCGAAACGCAGACTCTTGCCGGGCTTCAAGCGCGGCAACGCGAGATCGGCGGCGCGATAGGCGGCGCGCTGGCCGGCCTTGTCGCCGTCGAAGCAGAGCGTCGGCTCGTCCGCCATTTTCCAGAGCAGCGTGAGCTGGTCTTCGGTGAGCGCGGTGCCGAGCGGCGCGACGGTCGCGGTATAGCCGACCTCGACCATCGCGATGACGTCGACGTATCCCTCGACCACGACGATCGGCGCGCCGTCATGCGCGGCCTGGCGCGCGGTGGCGATGTTGTAGAGCGTCGCGCCTTTATGAAAGAGCGGCGTTTCCGGTGAGTTGAGATATTTCGCCTGCGCCTCCTTCTCCAGCGCGCGGCCGCCGAACGCGATCACCCGGTTGCGGATGTCGGCGATCGGAAACATCACGCGGTCGCGGAAGCGATCGTAAGGCACGGCGATGTCGTCGCCGGCGATCAGCAGGCCAGCCTCGACCATGTCGGGCACCGGCACGCCCTGGCTGCCGAGATATTCCTTGAGCGCGAAGCGCTCGTTGCCGGCATAGCCGATCCGGTGCTTGAGCTGGATGCGGCTGTCGAGGCCGCGGTCGGCGAGATAGCCGCGCGCCCGCGCGCCGCCACGCCCTGCGAGATTGCTCTCGAAGAACTTCGCGGCAAGCTCCATCACTTCGTAGAGCGTCTTGCGGTGGGCCTGCCGTTCTTCATCCTCGCGCGAGACTTTGGGCAACGGCATGCCGGCCATGGCGGCAAGCCGCTCGACCGCTTCGGGGAAGGTCACGCCTTCCGACTGCATGACGAAATCGAAAATGCTGCCGTTCTTGCCGGAGGAGAAATCGAACCACGCCTGCTTCTGGTCGTTCACGAAGAAGGACGCGGTCTTCTCCTTGTTGAACGGCGACAGGCCTTTGAACTCGCGGCCCGACCGCGTGAGCTTCACGCGCTTGCCGACGACTTCCGAGACCGGAAGCCGGGCTTTGAGCTCGTCGAGAAATTGCGGCGTGAAGCGCATGGGACGCAGACTGACCGATTCGGCGGCCATCATAGGCCCGGAATCCAGCCGGGCCCGTGACCGGCCATCGATCCCCGCTAATTCCGCCACTTAGTGACGCCGTCCACACCAATTCACAGGGTCGCGCGCCTATTGCGGCTGCATCCCGGCGTCGCGCACCACCTGCCCGGCCACGGCGCGGACCTTCCTGATCTCCTCCGCAAACGCCTCGGGCGAGCCGATCGCCGGCACCAGGCTGCGGTCGATGATGTGGCGCTTCTGAAAGTCCGGGCTGGCTCGCGATCCTGACGACCTCGCGATTGAGCTTGTCGATGATCTCGCGCGGCGTGCCGGCCGGCGCGAACAGGCCGTACCAGGTCTCCGACGGCGCGCCGGTATAGCCGATGTCGGTGAAGATCGGCGTGTTGGGCAGTTGCGGCGTGCGCACATTGTTGGTGAGCACCAGCGCCGTCATCTTGCCGCCCTTCGATCTGCGACAGCACGTTGCCGAGGCCGAGCAGCCCGATCGGCGTCGTGCCGGACATGATGGCGTTGGTCGCCTCGCCGCCGCCCTTGAACGGCACGCGCACCCAGTCGGCGGCCTTGTCGCGCTTGAGGCTCTCCATGAACACGACCAGCGGCAGCGACGCGGTGAGATAGTTCATCGTGCCGGGCTTGGCCTTCGACAGCGCCACCAGCTCGTCGACTGTCTTCACCTTCAACTCCGCATTCACCACCAGCACCTGAATGAGGTGAAACAGATTCACGATCGGCACGAGCTTGTCGGGATCGTAGGGCAGGTTCTTGAACAGATGCTGGTTGTAGGCGGCGTTGTCGGCGTTGAGGATGCAGATCGTGTAGCCGTCGGGCGCCGCTTCGGTGCAGGCGCGGCTTGCGATGTTGCCCATCCCGCCGGGACGGTTCTCGATGATGATCGGCTGGCCGGTCGCCTTCTGGAATTCCTCGCCGAGCCCGCGCATGAACATGTCGCTCAGCCCGCCGGCGCTCGAGCTGGTGAGGACGCGGATCGGACGGGCGGGATAGGTGTCGGCGCTGGCCGGCGCGGTGGCGATCAAAACAGCAAAGACAGCCAGAAACAGGCGGGTCATGCAGGCTCCCCGGACTTGCTCGTTACTATCGTCGAGGAGCGAGCTTAGCGCACCGGCCGCGGCGGGGGGAGCCGCGGCCGGTCTGTCACCGCTGGGGAACTAAGAGGCGGTGGTTGCGCGTCTTGGGCGGCCGTGCCGCGCCATCAACGGGATTTCCGCTCGTGAAACACCGATGTCCTTGAGCGCATCGTCGCTCAATGACTCCAGCAGGATCACCGCGCGATGCTGCCGCCGGAGCTCGGCGTAGCGACGCCACTGCCGGCGCACGAGCGCGCCCAGGCTGATCGCCGGCGGGAACAGGACGATCGAAACGATCCACGACATGCGCGGTAGACGGAACGTGGCGGACATCAGAAATCTTCCTTTGTTGCAAATCGCGCGTCAGCGGCGGGTGATGACGACTTCGAGATATTCGCAGGGCACCACCATTGTGCCGTCGGTCGCGCGGTTGAACCGCTCGATCAGCGCGAACAGATCGGCGAGCAGCGCGACCTGGCCCGCGGGCGGCAGTGCGCCGAATGTCTTGTGCACGGGGCCGTAATAGTTGCGGAACACATCGATCCAGTGCTGCGCCGAGCGGTAGCGCATCGTGAACTCACGGTTGGTGATGTGGATCGACGACGCGCCGGTTCCGAATAGCTGCGCGAGGTAGGGCTGCGTGCCCCACAGCGCCGGTGACTTCACGCCGGGCGGCGGCGGCGCATGCTTGCCGATCGTCTTGAACAACTGGCCGACGAAACCGTCGGGCGTCCAGTTCGCCATGCCGATCTTGCCGCGGCGCTTGCAGACCCGGAGCATTTCGGCGGCGGCCTTGTCGTGATCGGCGGTGAACATCACGCCGAGCGTCGAGACCACGGCGTCGAAACTCGCATCCGGGAACGGCAGCGCCTCGGCATCGGCTTCCTTGAAGTCGATCAACCATCCTTCCGCCTCGGCGCGGTCGCGGCCCTGATCGAGCAGCACCGGCACGTAATCGGTCGAGGTCACATCGCACCAGCGGCGGGCCGCAGCGAGCGTGACGTTGCCGTTGCCGGCGGCGACGTCGAGCACTGTCTGGCCGGCGCGCAAATCCATCGCCTCGCAGAGATTTTCGCCGATCATCTGCAAGGTTGAGCCGATCACGGCGTAATTGCCTGACGACCAGGCGCCCTGCTGCTTCGCCTTGACGGCGGCAAGGTCAACGAAGTCCGGTTTCATGACGATTCCCGAAAGCATGGTGTTCCTTTGAGTCAGCCGTTTCAGACTGCTGATCTGCGGGAACCATGCGTCGGACTGACGGACTTCGCTTGAAGACCAAGTTGACTTGGCGTTGATATTTCCTTGAGAGAGCCTTGAATTGCGTCAAAAAGGGCGACTATGCGCCGAAGCGCCTGGCTGGCGCTTCCCGAACGAGACGCTTCGTTATTGCCGCGGCACCGGCGCCAGACCGGCATTGGTGATGACCGGGGCGGCATCCGGCGATCCAAGGAAACGAAGCAGAGCCTTGGCCGCCTCGGGCTCGCGAGCGTTATTGATGAGCGCGCCCGCAAACGAAGAGCCCGACTGGACCTCGGCCGGAATAGGCCCGACGAAGGTCACGCCGCGAACGCGGATCAATTCGCTGACCTGCTGAAAGCCGATCTCGGCTTCGCCGCGCGCGACCACCGCCGCCACCGGCTCGCCGGACGGCGGGCCGCGCACCTTGCGGCTTTTCGGCGCAAGCTGGTCGGCGATTCCAAGCTGCGGAAACAGCTTGGTCGAGAGATACGTGCCGCTGCCGCTGTCCGAATAGGCGATCGATTTCGCGGCAAGGAGCGTCGCCTTGAGCGCGGCGACGGTGCTGATGTCGGGCTTCGGCGCGCCTTCGCGCACCACCATGCCGACCAGCGAGCGCGCCAGCAGAACGTAGCTGCCGGGCTGCGCCAGTCCCCGCTTGATCAGCTCTTCCGCCGCGCCGCCATCCATGATGACGAGGTCGGCGCTTTCGCCGCGCGTCGAGCCGGGTCGGGATCGCTTCCGGGGAATCGCCCATCGACGGGCCGCGCGTGGTGACGAGGCGATGGCCGCTGTCGCGCTCGAAGGCCGGGCCGAGCTGCTCATAGACGTGGAAGAAGCCGGCGGAGATCATGACGCGGACGTCGGCGGCGAAGGCCGGCGTATGGCCCGAGAGACAAAAGGCAGCGACCAACAAGGCAACAAAACCGCGGATCATCGTTCTCTCCGCTATGATGGTCTCGCGGGGTAGTCGCAAGCACCGGACAATACACTGATTGGATTCCATGACCCCGGTCCTTGAATTACGCTCGCCGTCATATCGGAGCTCGCATGATTTCACCTTTACTGCGCGGCGTCTTGCTAAGCCTTGCGCTTCTTTACGCAGTACTCGGCGCGGCGCTGTTTGTGGCACCGGTTTGGGCTTCCGAGCATTTTGCGTGGAAGATTTCGCCGTTCGTGGCGATGACGATTGGCGGATGGTGTCTTGGCACCGCGGTAACAGCATTTATCATCGCGCGGCGGCAAAACTGGCCGGCCATGCTGCCGCCGATCCTCTATCTCGGACTGTTCGGCCTGTTCGAAAGTATTGTCGTCATCGCGTTCCGTGACCGTCTCCTCACCGGAACGCCGCTCGCCTGGCTCTACCTCTTGAGCGTCGCCGCCACAGCCCTGTTTGCCGTATTGGCTTTGGCCGAAGCTATGCGGCAGAAGCACATCTTGACGCGGCTTGGCAGCCCACTCGGTCCTGTGGGCTTTGGATTCGCCCTCATCTTTATACTGGGTGTCGGTTTTCTCGGACTGTATGGAATCCTCGCCGTTCCGGGGATGAGGGGATTGAACGCGAGCATCTTCCCGGAAGTCCTGTCGCCCTTCAGCTTGCGCGCATTCGGCTCGTTCTATTTCGCGCTCGCCCTTGCCGTGATTCCGATTCTGCTCTCACGCGGCGTCGGGAACGTAGTGAACCACGGCTTTGCAATGTACAGCCTGCTCGTCACCATCACGGCAGCGGCGCTGGCCTATATCCACGTTTTCGACTTCGCGAACCGTCCGACCCAAGCCATCTACATCGGCATCTATCTCTTGGTCGGCCTCGTCGTCGGCGCGTATCTCTGGCGTTACGGCACCGGCGCATCCCGCTGACGGCACCACGTCAGCCCGACAGCTTCGCCTTCACCGCGGCGCTCGCCTTGCCCATGTCCATCTGGCCGGCATATTTGCCGCGCAGCGCGCCGATCACCTTGCCCATGTCCTTCATGCCGGCGGCGCCGGTCTCCTTGATGGCGGCGTCGATCGCGGCGGCCATCTCGGCGTCCGACATCTGCTTCGGCAGGTAGGCGGAGATGATCGCGATCTCCTCTTCCTCCTGCTTCACCAGATCGGCGCGGTTGCCCTTCTTGTAGAGCTCGACCAACTCCTGGCGCTGCTTGATCATCTTCTGCATGAGCGAGAGCGCCTCGGCATCGCCGAGCGGCGGCTTGCCGCCGCCGCGCGCCTCGATGTCGGCGTTCTTGAGCGAGGAGTTGACCATGCGGAGCGTGGAAACCTTGCGCTCGTCCTTCGCCTTCATCGCCTCGGTCAGGGCCTTGTTGATGTCGTCGCGCAGCATGGTTTCACCTTAGGGTTCTGATGGCCTTCGAGACCTGGCACGGCATACCAGACCGGCTTGGTTCAGGTCACGTGATAGCGCGCCATCACTTTGCAGGCTGCTGCCCGCGCGATGGCGCCCCGATGGGACTGTCCGGAGCGCGCGGTCCGTGCGGCTGTTCCGGATTGTGCGAATGGGTGGCGCGCTCGATCGCCGAGCGGTCGACACCTTCATAGTCGTAGAAGGCGGCGTGGAGGCCCCAATAGCCGCCCACGAACAGCACCATGACGGCGGCAAGGCCCACCGGAATGCTGCGCGGCGACACCTTGAAGGCAGGAAGAAAGTGGGTCACGCGGCTGTGGTCAGCCGCCACCGCCAGAAGGATCGCCATGATCAGGCCGTGGCCGATCAGGTCGATGCGGCCGAACGGCCACACCGCGGCCGTGAAGATAATCAGCAGGGCGATGGCCGACAGGCGGCGGATCAACGGCGTCCAGAGCAGGCCGAAGCCCATGGTGAATTCCGCGACGCCGGCCATCGGAATGAAAACGTCGCGCGGCAGGCCGAAGGTCAGGAACGGCTTCTCGATCACCAGCGGATAGAACCAGCTCGGATAGGCGAACTTCTCCAGGCTCGACCACATCAACGCGATGGCGAGGCCCCAGCGCAGCACTTCGAAACGATGCGAGCGCCAGTCTTCCCGGTTCGACGAAGCCATCAAGAGATAGACCGCCACACCGAGGCCGAGTGCCAGGTAGTCGAACAGATGGAACAGGTCGTAGTCGCGTATCGCCAGAAGCCAGAGGCCGACGATGCCGATGCCCGCCAGCGGCATGGTGCGGCGGGAGAAGATGCACATGGCGATCAGCAATTGCAGCCACGATACCCATTCCGCCGGAGTCTTGAGATCGGGCGTCAGATAAACGCCGCCCACCGCGAAGATCGCGACAAAGAAGGCTGCGATGATCGCCCGGATGTAATCGTCGAGGCGTTGCCAGAGCGGATTGGTCAGCTTGTCCAGCCCGTCCTGGATCATCGCGCCAAAGCGGCTGATCTCGATCACCCGCGTGACGATGAAAAACGCGAGCGCCAGCGCGACGCCGGTCCACAGCCAGGTGTTGCGCACCACATCGCCCAAGGTCTCGGGCGGCGCGTCGATGATGTAGGGCGCAAACCATTTGACGTGGGCCAGCGCCGCCGACGGCAGGCCGACAATCGCAGCGACCAGCGCCGCGCGAATAATGAATGACGCGCGCAAGATGAACCGCCCCCTATCCGTCGTCAGCGCAGCACGAAATGGCTTATTGGCCGGATGAATCGGCAGGTGTGTAACACGCCACCCTTGCCCTTGCTTCGACATATATAATGCGCAAATAGAAGGCGCATGAGCCCGCAGTCACAGACGTCCGGCGGATGGTCCGAACCCAAGGCCACCGCGCTTTTGGTGCTGGCCGACGGAACCGTGCTGGAGGGAATCGGGCTCGGCGCGACCGGATCGGCGGTCGCCGAGGTCTGCTTCAACACCGCGATGACGGGCTATGAGGAGATCCTCACCGACCCGTCCTATGCCGGGCAGATCATCACCTTCACCTTCCCGCACATCGGCAATGTCGGCACCAACCGCGACGACATTGAGAGCGTGAACCTCGCCGCGCGCCCCGGAGCTTGCGGCGTCGTTCTGCACAGCGCGATCACCTCGCCGTCGAATTACCGCTCGGTCGAGCACCTCGATGCGTGGCTGAAGGCGCGCGACGTGATCGGCATGTCGGGCATCGACACCCGGGCGCTGACCTCGCTGATCCGCGAGAAGGGCATGCCCAACGGCGTGATCGCGCACGAGCCGTCCGGCAAGTTCGACGTCGAGAAGCTCAAGAAAGAAGCGCGCGAGTGGCCGGGCCTGGTCGGCATGGACCTGGTGCCGAAAGTGACCAGCGGCCAGCGTTTCACCTGGGACGAGACGCCGTGGGACTGGGAGAAGGGCTACGGCAAGCAGGCCAAGCCGGAATTCCATGTCGTCGCCATCGACTACGGCATCAAGCGCAACATCCTGCGGCTGCTCGCGGGAGTCGGCTGCAAGGTGACGGTGGTGCCGGCCAAGACCTCGGCCGAGGACATCATGGCGTTGAAGCCCGACGGCGTATTCCTGTCGAACGGCCCGGGCGATCCGGCCGCGACCGGTGAATATGCCGTGCCGGTGATCCGGCAGGTGATCGAGTCAGGCACCCCGACATTCGGCATCTGTCTCGGCCACCAGATGCTCGGCATCGCGGTCGGCGGCAAGACCGCGAAGATGCATCAGGGCCATCACGGCGCCAATCATCCGGTGAAGGACGTCACGACCGGCAAGGTCGAGATCACCTCGATGAACCACGGTTTTGCGGTCGACAAGGACTCGCTGCCGAAGAATGTCGAGCAGACGCACTTCTCTTTGTTCGACGGCTCGAACTGCGGCATCGCGCTCAAGGACAAGCCGGTGTTCTCGGTGCAGTACCACCCGGAAGCCTCGCCCGGGCCGCGTGACTCACATTATCTCTTCACGCGCTTTGTCGAATTGATGCGGGCCAACAAGCAAAAGGCCGAGCGCAAGATCGCGTGAGCTCGCGCCGCGCGTCCCTGGCCGCATGACCGCGCCCCTCACCTTCTTCTTCAAGGACGACGGCAAGGTGCCGAACAATCCGGCGCTGCCGGTGCTCGTCTATCAGCAGGCGGTCGATCTCGCGAAAGCGGGCGATCCGGCCGCCACGATCGAGACGCTGTTCAAGGCGAATGGCTGGGGCCGCGACATGTGGCGCAACGGCGTCTTTCCGTTCGTGCATTATCACTCGCATATCCACGAGGTGCTCGGCATCGCGCGCGGCCACGGCCGCGTGCAACTCGGCGGGGAGCAAGGCCAGACGTTCGACCTCAAGGCCGGCGACATCGTCGTGCTGCCGGTTGGCACCGGCCATCAGAAATTGCAGGGCAGCGACGATTTCCTGGTGATCGGCGGCTATCCGCCGGACGGCACATATAATCTGTGCCGCGGCGACAATCCCGCCGAACGCGACAAGGCGCTGCTGTCGATCCCGAAGGTGCCGGTGCCGGACAGCGATCCTCTGACTGGCAAGGACGGCGCGCTGCCGAAGCTGTGGCGGCGATAGGCGCGCGAAGGCTATAAGCCTCGCATGGCGCCACGCGACTGGATCAGCTTCTACAACGCCAAGCATTCGCTGATTTACGTGAATGACCGGCATCGCGACGTGCATTACCGCACGATCGCGCAGGACGTCAGCGAATACGTGCCCGGACGGCGGCAATGTGATGGACTATGGCTGCGGCGAAGCGACCTCGGCCGGTCTCGCCGCGGAGCGTGCCGGGCACCTGTCGTTGGTCGAAGCGGCGTCCAACGTGCGCGCGTCCCTGACGCAGCGCTTCGGCAACAATCCGAAAATCTCTGTGCTGGCACCTGACGAGGCGGCGGCGAAGCCGGACGCATCCTTTGACCTGATCGTGCTGCACTCGGTCGCGCAATATCTGAAGGAGTCCGAGCTCGACGGCCTGCTTGCGCTGTTCCGACGGCTGCTCAAACCGGACGCGCTGCTGATCGTCGGCGACATCGTGCCGGAAAAACTGAACGCCCCTCTCGCCGCGATCTCACTACTGCGCTTCGCCGCAGCCAATGGCTTTCTGATCGCAGCCGTCAGCGGGCTGATCCGCATCATCGTGTCCGACTACCTCACCCTCAAAGGCTCCCTCGGCCTGACGCATTACGATGAGGACGCGATGCTGAAAAAATTGCGCGACGCCGGCTTCGTCGCGGCGCGCGCCGAGACCAATATCGGCCACAACCAGTGGCGGATGACGTTTTTGGCAAGACGGGCGTGAACGCCCTTTCGTCTAGCAAGACGGGCGTGAACGCCCTTTCGTCTAGCCGGCCGATCTAGCGACCGGAGCGGCCACGTTAAACGTTAACTGGACCCGCCAAAGCTACGCAGCCGTTACGCAGACATAACGCCGCAGCAAGATTGAGCGCGCTATAGCTCGAAACGGCGCGGTGGCGGAGTGTTCACGCAGAAGGCCCTGCAAGGCCTTCTTAGCCAGGTTCAATTCCTGGCCGCGCCTCCAATCCCCTCTCGCGATTAGTGAATCTTGGTGGGAACTCTGCCGCCATCCGCGCCGTTATGTCAGTTATGAAACGGCTGTTTACCATCGCTGCGCTGAGCACCGCCTTGCTGGCGGGCTCTGCCATCGCCCAAGCTCCGGCCCCGCAAGCACCGGCCCCCGATAGCGCGGTGCCCACGCGCTCGATCAAGATCACGGCCGAGCAGGGCTACATCATCAAGGAAAACGTGGTGAAAGTCCCGGCGACCTCGGGCCAGGGCGACAGCGTCAAAATCGAGATCGGCGAAAAGGCGCCCAGCAGCTCGACGCTGCAGGACTTCCCGCAGCTCGTCGTTGAAAAAGTCCCGGCGGTGAAGAGCCACAAGTTCTTCGTGTCGAACGGTCAGGTCGTGGTCGTCGATCCGAAGGACAACACGATCGCCGACATCATCAAGTAGCTTTCGCTTTTTTACCGTTGCCGACACCGGCTCGCTCGGCGAGCTCCTCCGCGTCGGCCGCGACGTGATCCAGCTCGCAATTGATCTCGGCACCGAGCACGACGACGATGGTGCTGATCCACATCCACATCATCAGGCCGATCGCGGCACCGAGCGAGCCGTAGGTCGCGTTGTAGTCGGCGAAGTTGGCCAGATACCAGGACAGCAGCGCGGAGGTGGCAAGCCAGGTGATGGCGGCGAACACCGCGCCGGGGCTGATCCAGCGAAAGCGCGGCTCCGGATGATCGGGCGCGAAGCGATAGAGGACGGCGAGGCCGAGCATGACCAGCGCCGCCAGCGCCGGCCAGCGTAGCCATTTCACCACAATTGCAGTGCCATCGAACGGCACATAGGAGACGACCACCGGCAGCACGACGATGGCCCCAATCGCCATCAGCAGCGCGACGATGGCGCCGACCGTGAAGGCCAACGACACCGCGTTCAACACAAAGAAATTCCGGCGTTCGGTGACGTCATAGGCGATGTTGAGCGCGTCGATCATCGCCTTGATGCCGGCATTGGCGCTCCAGATCGCAAAACCGAGACCGAATATGAAGGCGAAGCTCAAGCCCGCTTTGGTGTTACCGACGATGCGCGTGACCTGTTCGTCGACGATGCTCCATGCGCCGGCCGGCATAAAACTAGACAGCGCCTTGAGGTGCTCGCCGATCGTTCCCGGGTCGGCGAACAACGCGTAGCTCGATACCTGCGCGGTGATCGCTGGAAACAAGGCCAGCAGGCTGTAAAAGACCACGCCGGCGGAAAGCGCGAGCAGGCGATCGTCCACCGTCCGCTGGTAAAGCCGCAGCCCCATTGCCTTCCAGAACGGCCAGCCGCTTTCAGCTTCGGCGGGCTTCTCCGTGATCGCAGGCGCCTTTCCGGTTCCGATTGCCTCTCCGCCGCGGGTCGGATCGCCGCGGACCGGACGCCGCTCCTTGGCCGCAGGGGCCGTTTTGTTGCGCTCCCGCTCCTCGAGCGCGATGGCGAGCGCATAGGTCGCCGCCAGAGCGAGCCCCGCACCCCAGGCCGGAAGGTTGGCTTTCTTGACGGCAGTGGACACGCGGCGCTTCAGACCCATGCGCGATAACGGCCACATCCCCGCCGGGTTTCCGACAGAGCTGTGACAAGACCGTGTGTTGCCCTTCCCTTGCCCGCCGATTCTGGTCTAAGCACCCCTCGCGCGGGGCCTACCCCGCCGGGGGACGACAAGGAGGACGCGCAAAAAGCGCGCCCTTTTTTTGTGTGCCGTGTTGTCGAATTTTCCGCCGCCAAAGGCGGCGGTTGCCCGGAGAGCGATGCCGAAACGCACTGACATCAAATCGATCCTGATCATCGGGGCCGGGCCAATTGTCATCGGCCAGGCTTGCGAATTCGACTATTCCGGCACCCAGGCCTGCAAGGCCCTCAAGGCCGAAGGCTACCGGGTCATCCTGGTCAATTCCAATCCGGCCACCATCATGACCGACCCGGATCTGGCCGATGCCACTTACATTGAGCCGATCACGCCGGAAATCGTCGCCAAGATCATCGAGAAAGAGCGGCCCGACGCACTGCTGCCGACCATGGGCGGACAGACCGCGCTCAACTGCGCGCTGTCGCTCAAGAAGGAGGGCGTGCTCGACAAGTTCAACGTCCAGATGATCGGCGCGACCGCCGAAGCGATCGACAAGGCGGAAGACCGCGAGCTGTTTCGCGACGCGATGACCAAGATCGGGCTGCCGACGCCGCGCTCGCGCCAGATCAAGACCCTGGCGCAGGCGTTGGACGCGCTCAAGGACATCGGGCTTCCGGCAATCATCCGCCCTTCCTTCACGATGGGCGGCACCGGCGGCGGCATCGCCTATAACAAGGACGAGTTCATCGACATTGTCGAAGGCGGTATCGACGCCTCGCCGACCAACGAAGTGCTGATCGAAGAATCGGTGCTCGGCTGGAAAGAATTCGAGATGGAAGTTGTCCGCGACAAGAAGGACAACTGCATCATCATCTGCTCGATCGAGAACGTCGATCCGATGGGCGTTCACACCGGCGACTCGATCACGGTGGCGCCTGCGCTTACGCTCACCGACAAAGAATATCAGATCATGCGCGACGCCTCGATCGCGGTGCTGCGCGAGATCGGCGTCGAGACCGGCGGTTCCAACGTGCAGTTCGCGGTCAATCCGGCAGACGGCCGCTTGGTTGTCATCGAGATGAACCCGCGGGTGTCGCGCTCGTCGGCGTTGGCCTCAAAGGCGACCGGCTTCCCGATCGCCAAGGTCGCGGCGAAACTGGCGGTCGGCTACACGCTCGACGAGATCGCCAACGACATCACCGGGGGCGCCACGCCGGCTTCGTTCGAGCCGACCATCGATTACGTCGTCACCAAAATCCCGCGCTTTGCCTTCGAGAAATTCCCCGGCGCCAAGCCGGTGCTGACGACGTCGATGAAGTCGGTCGGCGAAGCGATGGCGATCGGCCGCACCTTCCAGGAAAGCCTGCAGAAGGCGCTGCGATCGCTGGAGACCGGCCTGACCGGCCTCGACGAGATGGCGATCGAAGGCTTCGACGCCGAGAAGGGCATCGACGATGTCGACAACAAGAACGCCATCCGCTCGGCGCTCGGCACTCCGACGCCGGACCGGCTGCTGAAGCTCGCGCAGGCGATGCGGCTTGGCTACAGCGACGAGCTGATCTTCGACGCCTGCCGGATCGATCCGTGGTTCATCGCGCAGATCCGCGGCATCATCGACATGGAAGGCCAGATCGAGAAGAAGGGCCTTCCGACATCCGCGCCGACCATGCGGCGGCTCAAGTCGATGGGCTTCTCCGACCCGCGGCTGGCAAAGCTGACCGGCGCAAAGGCCGACGAGGTGACGAAGAAGCGCCAGGCGCTCGGGGTTCGGCCGGTGTTCAAGCGCATCGACACCTGCGCCGCCGAGTTCGCCGCGCCCACCGCCTATATGTACTCGACCTACGAAGCGCCGTTCGCCGGCGCGCCGGCCAACGAGGCTCGCCCGTCCGACAAGAAGAAGGTCGCGATCCTCGGCGGCGGGCCGAACCGGATCGGCCAGGGCATCGAGTTCGATTATTGCTGCTGCCATGCCGCCTTCGCGCTGCGCGAGGCCGGCTACGAAACCATCATGATCAACTGCAATCCGGAGACGGTCTCGACCGACTACGACACGTCGGACCGGCTCTATTTCGAGCCGCTCACCGCCGAGGACGTGCTCGAGATCATGGATTGCGAGCGCACCAACGGGACGCTGCACGGCGTGATCGTGCAATTCGGCGGCCAGACGCCGCTCAAGCTCGCCGACGCGCTGGAGAAGGCGAAGGTGCCGATCCTCGGCACCTCGCCGGACGCCATCGACCTCGCCGAGGACCGCGACCGTTTCCAGCAGTTGCTGCACAAATTGAAGCTGCGGCAGCCGGAGAACGGCATCGCGGCCAGCCCGACGCAGGCGCGCGCCATCGCCGAGCAGATCGGCTACCCGGTGGTGATCCGGCCGTCATACGTGCTTGGCGGCCGCGGGATGGAGATCGTGCGCGACAGTGCGCAGCTCGACCGCTATCTCGCGCGGCTCACCTCCGATCTCGACCGGCCGTCCGAGCTGGTGGTGTCGAAGAAGAGCCCGCTGCTGATCGACCGCTATCTGTCCGACGCCACCGAAGTCGACGTCGACTGCCTCGCCGACGGCAAGGACACCTTCATCGCCGGCATCATGGAGCATATCGAGGAGGCCGGCATTCATTCGGGCGATAGCGCCTGCGCGCTGCCGCCATTCTCGCTGAGCAAGAAGATGATCGCCGAGCTGGAGCGCCAGACCCGCGGGCTGGCGCTCGCGCTCAAGGTCGGCGGGCTGATGAACGTGCAGTACGCCATCAAGGACGGCGAGATCTACGTGCTCGAGGTCAATCCGCGCGCCTCGCGCACCGTGCCGTTCGTCGCCAAGGTGATCGGGCTGCCGGTCGCCAAGATCGCGGCGCGGGTCATGGCGGGCGAAAGCCTCGCCTCGTTCAAGCTCAAGCCGCCGCACTTCGAGCACAAGGCGGTGAAGGAAGCCGTGTTCCCGTTCGCGCGCTTCCCCGGTGTCGACACCGTGCTGGGCCCGGAGATGAAATCGACCGGCGAAGTGATGGGACTCGATCGCGAGCACCATATTGCCTTTGTGAAGAGCCAGCTCGGCGGCGGCTCGCGGCTGCCGAAGAAGGGCACCGTGTTCGTCTCGGTGCGCGACGCCGACAAGCCGCGGGTGCTCGATGCGGTGAAGCTTCTCGCCAGCCTTGGCTTCAAGGTGATCGCGACGTCGGGCAACCAGCGGTTCCTCACGGAACACGGGGTGGAGGCGACCCGGGTCAACAAGGCCCAGGAAGGCCGCCCGTCCATCGTCGACGCCATCAAAAACGGCGAAGTTCAGCTCGTTTTCAACACCACCGAGGGCGCCACTGCCCTCGCCGACAGCGTTTCGCTGCGGCGCGAAGCCCTCTTGCATAAAGTGCCCTACTACACCACTCTTTCAGGTGCCGTCGCAGCGGCGCAAGGGATCGAGGCCTATCTGGGCGGCGATCTCGAAGTCCGCGCCCTGCAGAGCTACTTCAGCGGCCAGACCTAGGGCTGGTTCGGCGCGAGTTTCGTCTGGATCGGAGCTTAAGACCGCGGAACAATTGCCGCGGTCGGCGCTTTTTTGCCCGGTCCGGAATTATGGACTCCGGTGCGCGCAGCCCGCGACCGGAGTCGAATTACGAGTCCGCAAAGCGGACTTTTGGAACCGAGAAGGCTTGGCGGCCGCGCTTAACGGCCGTCAGGAGGAGATGACGATGGTTGAAAAGATTCCGATGACTGCCGCCGGCTATGCCGCGCTCGAAGCCGAGCTCAAGCACTGCCAGCAGATCGAGCGGCCGCGCATCATCCAGCAGATCACCGATGCGCGCACGCACGGCGACCTGTCGGAGAACGCGGAGTATCACGCCGCCAAGGAAGCGCAGTCCCACAATGAAGGCCGCATCGCCGAGCTCGAGGACAAGCTCGCGCGCGCCGACGTGATCGACGTGTCGAAGCTGTCAGGCGACACCATCAAGTTCGGCGCGACCGTGACGCTGGTCGATGAAGACACCGACAAGAAGATGGTGTGGCAGATCGTCGGCGAGCCGGAAGCGAACGCCAAGGAAGGCAAGATCTCGGTGACCTCGCCGCTGGCGCGCGCGCTGATCGGCAAGGCCAAGGGCGCGACCGTCGAGGTCAACGCGCCGGGCGGCGCCAAGGGCTACGAAGTCAAGAAGGTGGAGTGGCGGTAAACACCGCTGCCATCACGCTTTGATGAGCAACAGCCGGGCATCAAGCCCGGCTGTTTTCGTTTGTGCCAAGCTCGGCGCTCATTCCTTCTCGATCTTGGCGTCGACCGCGATCTTTTCCCATTTCGTGGTCTCAGCCGCCTGGAAGGCCGCCAGCTCTGCTGGCGTGCTTGCTTCAGGCTCAATTCCGGCGGTCAGCAACCGATCGACGACTTGTTTATCCGCCAGCGCTTCGCGGAACGCGGCATTGAGCTTGTCGACGATCGGCTTTGGCGTTTTGGCCGGCACGTAAGCGGCAAACCATGCGGTGAGTTCATAGCCCTTGAGGCCGGATTCATCGATGGTCGGCAGATCGCCGGCGAGCGGCGAACGCTTGCTTGCGGAGACCGCGAGGGCCTTGAGCTTGCCAGCGCGCGCCGGCGGCATGGCCGTGGAAATGTCGCCGAAGAAAAGCTGAACCTGGCCGCCGAGCAGATCGGTGATGGCCTGCGGGTTGCTCTTGTAAGGCACGTGCAGCATGTCGATGCCGGCCATGGCCTTGAGCAACTCCGCCGACATGCGCGACGAGGTAGAGCCGGCGCCGAAGGCCAGCTTGCCGGGATTGGCTTTGGCGTAAGCAATCAACTCCTGCACGTTGTTGGCCTGAACTGACGGATGAACCACCAGGGCGAGCGTAATGGTGCCGAGCTTGGTGACCGGCTCGAAATCCGAGACCGCGTCATACGGCACCTTCTTCATGAACGCCTGGTTGCCGGCGTGCGTGGTGTTGGCCGTGATCATCACCGTGTAGCCGTCCGGCGCCGACCGCACGACGTTTTGCGAAGCGGGAATGCCGCTGCCGCCGGCCATATTTTCGATCACGATCGTCTGGCCCAGCGTGGTCTGCACACGATTGGCGAGGACCCGGGCCAGCGTGTCGGTGGCGCTGCCCGCGGTGAACGGCACGACGAAGCGGATGTTCCTGGACGGATAGTTCTGCGCCTGCGCGGGCAAGATCGTCGCCAGCGCAGCGACGGCGGCAAAAATAACGCGTTTCATCGTGGTTTCCTCTCGTTTACTCGCGCCGCGGCGAGCGGCTTTGTTGTGGCGATATCGACGGTGAGATCGAGCAGCAGGAACGACAGCGACTTGCCGTGGCCATCGAGACCGAGGCTGGAATTGACGCCGCCTTCGAGAACGTCATCGAGCACGAAATTGAACGCGGCCAGCTTCGGCAGGTCGTAGCGCACGACTTTGCTTGGGCGGCGCGGCGCAAACGCCTGCGCGACCCGCGACGGGGTGACTTGGGCGGCGACCGCGGCGTAGTGCGCGGGATCACGGCAGACCAGCGCGATGTTGAGCCGGTTGCCCTTGTCGCCGGCGCGCGCATTGGCGATTTCGTGCAGCTTTACGCTCATGCGCCGTCCTCGATCATGACGACGCGCTCGCGGGCAAAGGAGCGCTCGACGAGACACGAGGCGCTGGCCAGCCGCGGCGTGATCCGCCGGCGCACCCCGGCACCACCGGCAGGACCCGCGCAGTAAAGTCCCTCCACTTCATCGAGCAGGATTTCGACATCGGCCGCGGTGTCGCCGCGCGCGGCGAAGCGCAGGCGGATGTCGGATGCTTCTTCCGGCAAAGCGGCGTTGTGGCCGGTACTGCCGAGCACGCTGACGGCGCCGATGGCATCGGTTCGAAATGCCAGATGCGGGGCGCGTTTGCGCATGCGGGCGGCAACGACTTCGGCGGCCAGACGGGCGCGGCCAGCGGCATTCGGCCCAGCGTAGGAAATCTCGGCCTCGCCGAGCACGCCGCCATCGACGCAAACGGTGGCCTTGAGTGTCTGCCGGCGCCGGCCTGCCGCGCGCGCCGGTGACCCGCACGCGGTCCTGGCCGGCCTCTTCAACCTCGACATCGGTCAGATCGAGCACAACATCGGGCGCGAGATAGGCTGCGGGATCGTGGATTTCGTAGAGCAACTGCTCGATCACCGTCAGGCGGTCGACCATGCCGCCGGTCGAACTCGCCTTGGTGACGACGATACTGCCGTCACTCGCGATTTCAGCGATCGGATAACCGACATCGGCGAGTGCCGGCACATCTTTCACACCCGGATCGGCGAAGTATCCGCCCGTGATCTGCGCGCCGCATTCGAGCAGATGACCCGCGAGTGTCCCGGCCGCCAGGCGATCCCAATCGTCACGCTTCCATTTGAACATGTGGATCAGCGGGCCAAGCGCGAGTGCGGAATCGGCAACGCGCCCGGTGATGACGATCTCTGCGCCGCGGTCGAGCGCTTCGGCGATCGCATGGGCGCCGAGATAAAGATTGGCCGAGATGATCGCCTGATTGCCCGCCAGTAACTTGCCACCGGTTTCTCGCGCCGCGAGCTCACCGGGAGACAATAAGCCGCTGAGATCGTCGCCTTCGATCACCGCGATGCGCGGCGGCTTGATGCCCTGCTCACGCGCCAGCGACGCGATGCGCGCCGCGGCCGCGCGCGGATTGGCGGCGCCGAAATTGCCGACGATCCTGATCCCTTCGGCGAGGCAGCGCTTGAGGACAGGCCCGACGAACCGCTCGAGCGCCGGGTTGTAACCGCGAGAGGGATCGGCACGCCGCTCCAACTGGGCGAGCGCCAGCGTACGCTCCGCCAGCGTCTCGAACATCAGGAAGCGCGGGCCATTGCGGTGCGCCAGCGTCTCGACAACAGGACCCGCGGCATCCGTGCGGTCGCCGGCAAAGCCCGCGCCGCAGCCAATGAATACGGTCTGACCGGCCATAAGGCCCGGAGGCTAGGCCGCGCTATTCATCGTGTAAAATAATGACATACTATGAATTCAGAGGTTCGCACGATGAATATCACTTTGCGCCAATGCGAGATCGTGCTGGCGGCCGCGGAGACCGCGACATTCAGTGCAGCCGCCAAAAGCCTCGGCATCTCGCAGCCTTCGCTGAGTGAATCGATCCGCCGCGTCGAGCGCGAGACCGGCCTGATCCTGTTCGAGCGCACCACGCGCTCACTCAAGCTGACCGATGACGGGCGCCGCCTGGCGGCTGTCGCGCGTGAAGTATTGCGCGACGTGCGGCATGCGTTCGATCAGATGACCGCCGGCAGCGGACGCCTGACGATTGCCGCCCTGCCCTCAATCGCCTGTGCCGCGCTGCCGCAGGCGCTCGCGGAATTCTCTCGCAGTCATCCCGGCATCGACATCGCCTTGCATGATGTGCAGCACGAGCGCGCCATGGCGATGGTGGCCGATCGCGTGGCCGATCTCGCGATCACCATCAAGCCGGCGGCAGCGGATGGCATGGCGTTCGAAAGCATCGTGTCGGATGCCGCACACCTCGTGTGCCGCCGCGATCATCCGCTGGCGAAGAAGAAACAAGTGCGCTGGCGCGACATGGCCGAATTTCCGTTTATCGGCATCACCGCCATCTCGTCGGTGCGACGCCTCACCGACGCCGCCTTCGTGCACGGCGAAATCGCGGTGAAGCCACGCTACGAAGTCGAGCAGGTGCCGAGCGCCGTCGCGCTGGTCGAAGCCGGGTCTCGGCGTGACCGCGCTACCCGCGCTGACGTTCGCAATGTTCAAGGGCCGCGGCCTGGCGGTCAGGCCGCTCAGCGATCCGGTGCTGCGGCGCAATGTCGGATTTCTCACCCGTCAGAACCGCAAGCTGCCGACCTTCGCCGCGCCGCTTAAGGCGATGATCGCCGACAATCTGCGCCTGTCGCTGACGCGCTGAACGCTATCGAGGTAGCCATGGCCGGGCACAGACGCGCTTTCATGGGGGCGATCGCGCGCCTGCGTTTGACCCCGGCCATGACTTTCGTTGGGCCGTACGCAGTACAAGCCGGCCCTGTTCGCGATTGCTCTACTTCTCGAAAAATGGATTGCTGCCGGTGGCGGTGACGACGGCCTCGATCAGCACTCGCGCTGAAAACGGCCGCTCGACAAAAGCCACGCAACCGACCTCAACGGCCTGCCGCCGCCAGCCCTGCTCTTTCGATCCGGTCATGAACACAGTCGGGAGCTTCAGCCCGCTCGCCAGGAGATGCCGCGCCAAATCGATGCCGGAGAGGTCGGACAACTGCACGTCCAGCACGAGGCAAGACGGCTCGTTGTCCTTCACCGTCTCAAGAAATTTCTGCGCAGTCGCATAAAGTTCGACGCGAAAGCCATAGGCGCGCAACAAGGCGTCGATCGCCGTGCGCATTCCCAAGTCGCTTTCGATGACCGCAACGACCGGCTGGCCCAAGATGGATTGTTCCGATTGTGAAGCCGGAACAAGGCCGCATGCGGCGCTCAGATCCCAGCAAGCGCAGTTGAGATAGGACGCCGCGGACGAAGCGTCTTGTTATTCTTCGCCAAAGCCTTGTCGCCGCCTGCCAGACAAGCGAGCGCGTGTGGCGCAACGTTCGCCGCTACGTCGCGAGCGATTTCCGCTCGCGACGTTCTTGCTCAAGCCTCATGCAGTCCGTCGCCGGACTATTTCGCCGCAGGTTGTGCCGGATGAGCCGAATCCGACCGCATCGGCTGCGCCGAGTCCGGACGTGCGGGATGAGCGGAGTCGGAGCGCATCGGCTGAGCCGAATCCGGGCGCACCGGGTGCGCTGAATCCGGGCGTGCCGGGTGAGCGGAATCGGAACGCATCGGTTGGGCTGAGTCGGGGCGCACCGGATGAGCGGAGTCGGGGCGCACCTGGGCCGATGATGGGGCGACGCCGGCGAGAACAAGGGGGCCGATCGCGAGCAAAGTAAGCATGAGCTTGAGCATGCAGCTTCTCCTATCCTGATGTGAGATATTGCCGAGCAATCCATGAGATATGGGCGACTTGCGCCAGGCGTCTTGTTAGTCTGCGCCAAAGCTTTGTCGCCGCCTGCCAGCAAGCGAGCGCGTTTTGGCTCAACGTCAGTCAAAGAGTGTGGGACATGTGCCGTCCGCAGGCGGCGCTCTCGCCCGCTTGGCATTTGCACGCGCGCAAGCCGAAGGCCTCGAGCTTGATGCGCTTCTGAAAAGCGCGGGGCTCTCGCGCCAGCAACTGTCCAACCGCAAGACCTGGATTCCGGTGCGCGACCAGATCAAGTTCGTCAACCTGGTCGCGGACGCGCTTGAGGATGACTGCCTTGGCTTCAATCTCGCGCAGGACTTCGATCTGCGCGAGATCGGCCTGTTCTATTACACGATGGCATCGTCCGGCTTGCTCCTCGAGGCGTTGCAGCGCGCCTCGCGCTACACGGCGATCGTCAATGAAGGCATCGCGCTGACCTGTAAAAGCGGCACAGGAGTTACCGTGACCTGTAATTATGTCGGCGTAAGCCGGCATCTGGATCGCCATCAGATGGAGTTTTGGCTGGTGGGTCTCGTGCGGGCAGTGCGGCAACTGAGCGGACTTCGGCTGATGCCCACGCGGGTGCGGATCGCGCATCGGCGCAATCCGTGTCCTGCCAAGTTCGCCGAGTACTTCGGCGGTAACATCGTCTTTGGTACGAACGTGGATGAAATCGTTTTCGAGCGGCGGGTCGCAGAGCTTCCCGTCGTCAGCGCCGATCCGCACCTCAATCGCCTGCTGCTCGAATATTGCGAGCAGGCGCTGTCGCATCGGAAGCGTACACGCGGCTCGTTTCGCGCCAATGTGGAGAACGCGATTGCCCCGCTCCTGCCTCACGGCAAGGCGCGCGCCGATATTGTGGCGCGTGAGCTGGGGCTCAGCCCACGCACGCTGGCGCGCCGGCTCGAGGCCGAAGGTCTGACCTTCTCGTCGCTGCTGCAAAAGCTGCGCGAAGATCTGGGCCGCCGCTATCTCGCGGACGATCACGTGTCGATTTCGCAGATTGCCTGGCTGCTCGGCTACCGCGAGATTGGATCGTTCTCGCATGCCTTCAAGCGGATGACCGGAAAAAGCCCGCGCGAGGCACGGGTCGAAAATCTCACTCGTCGATCGGCACCATCGCTGCGTCTTTAGAATTGCGCAGGGTGAGCGAGGTCTTGACGTTGCGCACGTTCGGCCCGGCGGTGAGCTTCTCAACGAAGCCTTGAAACGTCTTCAAATCGGGCGCGACGCATTTGAGGACGAAATCGATTTCGCCCGACAGCATCCAGCATTCGCGCACCAACGGCTGGTTGCGCACGAATTTCTCGAAGGCTTGCAGATCGGCTTCGGCCTGACTGGCCAAGTGCACGAAGGCGAACACGACGACCTCGTAGCCGAGCACCTTTTCGTCGAGCAGCGCCCGATAGCCCTTGATGAAACCTTCTTCCTCGAGGGAGCGGACACGGCGCAGGCAAGGCGGCGCCGAAATGCCGACCCGCCGCGCCAGCTCCACATTGGTGATGCGGCCGTCGGCTTGCAGCTCTTTGAGGATCTTGCGGTCGATAGCGTCGAGACGGTCGGCCAAGGCGGGAAAGCTCCAGTCCGCGCACCATAGCGCGAAATTTTGTTGCGCGAAACTTTATTGCGCGAAGACTGGCTGTGGGTGCGGCGATCTGCGTATCTTGCATAGCTCCCTGGAAGCCATACATTTCCCCCGCAAAGAAGAGCCGCCCCGACAATCCGGTGCGCGGCCCGATCGCCCGCCAGGGGGGCGCACTACATGGCCAAGACCACACACGCCAAAGTCGTCATCATCGGCTCCGGCCCGGCCGGATACACCGCCGCGATCTATGCCGCGCGCGCCATGGTCGAGCCTGTGCTGATCCAGGGCATCCAGCCGGGCGGCCAGCTCACCATCACCACCGACGTCGAGAATTATCCGGGCTTTGCCGACGTCATCCAGGGCCCCTGGCTGATGGAGCAGATGCAGAAGCAGGCCGAGCACGTCGGCACCAAGGTCATCTACGACCATGTCAGCAAGGTAGACCTGAAGCAGCGCCCGTTCCGGCTCGAATGTGACAGCGGCGATATCTATCTCGCCGACTCGCTGATCATCGCGACCGGCGCCCAGGCGCGCTGGCTCGATCTGCCGTCAGAACAGAAATTCAAAGGCTACGGCGTGTCCGCCTGCGCGACCTGCGACGGCTTTTTCTACAAGAACAAGGAAGTGGTGGTGATCGGCGGCGGCAACACCGCGGTCGAGGAAGCGCTGTTCCTGACCAACTTTGCCAGCAAGGTCACGGTCGTGCACCGGCGCGACAGCTTCCGCGCCGAGAAGATCCTGCAGGACCGGCTGTTCAAGCATCCCAAGATCGAAGTCATTTGGGACACCACGCTCGACGACGTGAGCGGCGAGGAGAACCCGCTGAAGGTCAAGAAGGTCCGGCTCAAGAACGTGAAGACTGGCGCCGTGACAGAGAAGGCGGTCGACGGCGTGTTCATCGCTATCGGCCATACGCCGTCATCCGAGCTGTTCGCCGGGCAATTGGAGATGAAGCCGTCGGGCTACATCGTCGCCAACAGCGCGACCGCGACCTCGGTGCCCGGCGTGTTCGCCGCCGGCGACGTCACCGACGAGATCTACCGGCAGGCCGTGACCGCCGCCGGCCAGGGCTGCATCGCCGCGCTCGAAGTCCAGAAATTCCTGCACGCGCACGAGATCCCATCGCGCGGCGGCGGAGTAGCCCGATGGCCGGTGGGGGTATGGACTGGGATAAGCTGAAAGTGTTTCACGCCGCAGCGGAAGCCGGCTCGTTCACCCATGCCGGCGAACGGCTCGGCCTCTCGCAATCGGCGGTGTCGCGGCAGGTCTCGGCGCTCGAAGGCGAACTCAACGTATCGCTGTTCCATCGCCACGCCCGCGGCCTGATCCTCACCGAGCAAGGCGAACTGCTCTATCGCACCGCGCACGAAGTCTTCATGAAGCTCGAGGCGGCGCGCACCAAGCTGACCGACAGCCGCGAGCGGCCGAACGGCGAGCTCAAAGTGTCCACCACGCCCGGCATCGGCGTGCATTGGCTGACGCCGCGGCTCGGCGAATTTCTCGACCTTTATCCCGACATCCAGATCACGCTGATCACCAGCGACGAAGAGCTCGACCTCGCCATGCGCGAGGCCGACGTCGCGATCCGCCTGCGCCAGCCGACCCAGCCGGACCTGATCCAGCGCAAGCTGTTTTCCGTGCATTTCCACGCCTACGCCTCGCCGGAATATCTCAAGCGGTTCGGCACCCCGACCACCTATGACGATCTCGACAAGCACCGCATTTTGCTGCTCGGCGGCAGCGTGCCGTCCTATTTGCAGAACCGGCGCTGGCTGCTCGAAGTGGGCCGGAATGGGAAAGGCGAGCGCAGCCCATCATTGAGCATCAACAATGTGCTCGGGGTCGTGCGCGCCTGCCAACGCGGCCTCGGCGTTGCGATGCTGCCGGACTATCTGGTCGAGGAAAATGGCGGCGTGGTGCAGTTGTTCGGAAAGCAGGACACGCTCGCGCTCGACGCTTTCTTTGTTTATCCGGAAGAGCTCAAGGCGGTCGCCCGCGTTCAGGTGTTCCGCGATTTTCTGGTGGCGAACGCCCAACGCTGGAAGTTCTAGCGCCCACACCAAACGTTATGCGCGTTGCACTACGACATGGCTGACATGCGGCCGTGTCGATTGTTGCGCGACCGCCGCCTGCGCATAGTTCGGTGGTTCGTTGCGGCCGG
This sequence comes from uncultured Alphaproteobacteria bacterium, assembly GCA_963847325.1. Classification (GTDB taxonomy): domain Bacteria; phylum Pseudomonadota; class Alphaproteobacteria; order Rhizobiales; family Xanthobacteraceae; genus Pseudolabrys. Next base: position 71,898 of record CAWJZD010000007.1, on the reverse strand, counting down.
CGTATCCTCCCAGAGTCACCGGCTGCAACATGTTCCCCTCTGGAAGACTGCCGGCCCCCACGCCGGTCAGACTGCAACCGGGCCCCTTTTGGGGCCCGGTTTTTTATTAGCGAAAGCGCGCGATCGCGTAAGCGAGCTCGACGATCTGCGCGTCGGTCACCGGCGCCAGCGCTTCCGCCATTGTCGCGTCGTAGCCGCGGCGGACGTTGTTCTTGTATTCGCGCATGGTTTTGACGAGGTAATCCTCGCGCTGACCGGAGATGCGCGGCACATGGTCGCGTCCGGCGAGATCGGTACCGTGACAGGCGTTGCAGCGGTGCTGCGTCATGAGGTCGCCTGCGGCGCGCATTCGCGCGGCGTCACCTTGATCCTCGAGCGGCTTTGGCGGCGGCAACTTCGCCAGATAATCCGAAAAGGCGCGCAGATCGTCGTCGGTAAAGCCGTTGGTCATCTCATACATGACCTGGACCATCGGATCCGCGGGCGGATTGACGGTGGTGCGCTGCTTTTCGCGAAACATGAAAAGCTGGATCAAGAGATAAGGCGCAGGCTGGCCGCCGAGCGAGGGGACGTTCTCAGCCTCTGAGACGCCCTTTTCGCCATGGCAGGCAAGGCACGGCGCGGCGCGCTCCTCGATTGTTTGCGCGAGCGATGAGCTTGCGAGCGCAACCAGCGCGGCGCCGACGAAAATTGGCAGTTTCATTCTTCACTCAATAAAAAACGGCCGGGGCGAAATTGCGCCCCGGCCGCGCATCGTTGTCTCTAGCGGCCGGCCACCCGGGCCTTGCCGTAGCTGACGCGGTAGATCGCGCCGTTGTAGTCATCCGACACCAGCATCGAGCCATCCGCCATCCATTCCACGTCGACCGGACGGCCGAGATAGGTGTTGTTCTCGACGAAGCCGGTCAGGAACGGCTCGATGTTCTTTACCGTGCCATCCTTGTTCAGGAAGATCGCGACCACATCGCCGCCGAACTTGACGGTGCGATTCCACGAGCCGTGACGCGCGAGAAAGATCGCGTTCTTGTACTTCGCCGGGAACATCTTGCCGGTCGAGAACCGCATGCCGAGGCCGGCCGAATGCGGGCCGGTCAGTGCGACCGGCGGCTCATAGTCCTTGCAGTTCTTGCCCCAGCCGAATTCCGGATCGAGGAAGCTCCGCTCGTAGCAGTAGGGCGAGCCGAAATGCAGGCCGGCCTTGGTGATGCGATTGAGCTCATCTTCCGGCTTGTCTTCGGTCAGCCAGTCGCGGCTGTTGTCCGAGAAATAGAGCTGCTTTGACGTCGGGTGCCAGTCGAAGCCCACCGTATTGCGCACGCCACGCGCGACGACTTCGGCGTTCTTGCCATCGAGATCGACGCGGCGGATTTGCCCGTGCGCATCCGAGTTGAGCACGTTGTTACCGGGCTGACCGACCGGGATATAGAGCTTGTTGTCAGGGCCGATGCCGATGAACTTCCAGCCGTGCGCTTCGTCCTTGGGAAGGTCATTGTAGATGACGGTCGGCTTCGGCGGGCTGTCGAGCTTGGACTCGATGTCATCGATCTTCGAGATTTGCGACAGCTCGGCGATGTAGAGCGTGCCTTTGTGGAGCGCGAGGCCGTTCGGACGATAGAGCCCTTCAGCGATGGTCTTGATCTCGGTCTTGCCATCCTTCTTCACGATCGCCGAGACCTTGTTGCCGAGGCGGCTGCCGACGAACACGGTGCCCTTGTCGCCAACGCGCAGCGAACGCGTGTTGTGAATACCAGACGCATACAATTCGATGGTGAAGCCCGGCGGCAGCTTCAGCTTCGCAGTCGGCAACTTGTCGGCCGCAGCAGGGATCGGCAGCGCCGGAATAGGCGCGAGCTTCGCCGCAGCTTCGTTGCCGGCCGGGCGGCCGATCAACGGCGAGCCAGGCGGCAGAGCCGGCTGACCGCCTGCGGCGGGCGCGGGCGCTGCAGCGGGCGGAGGTGACGCGGGCGGCGCGGCCGCGGGAGGCTGCTGCGCGAACGCGGCAGACGCAATCAGAAGCGTGGCTGAGGCAAGTAAAAGGCAACGCGATTTTGCCCGGCGTGAAGTCATATCGTTCTCTCCCTGTGCGATCACCCTTCCCGCTGCGGCGGGCGACCATTGCCGAAAGTTTGTGACGTTGATGGGCAGGATGCAATCCTGCGGTGCGGCAAATCGTCATTCACGCGGTGAATGACCGATGATCAGCCGGGCGGCTTCGCCGTCACTTCGATCGCCGAGTAATAGGCCGCGAGGTCGGCGACGTCCTGGTCGGTGAGCTCTTTTGCCGACGACATCCATCATCTCGTTCTTGCGAACACCCTGGCGAAAGTCATTCAGCGATTTGATGAGATAGGGCTCCGGCTGCCCGGCGATGTGCGGCGCCTCCGGCAGCTTCGACATGCCGTCGAGCCCATGGCAGGTCTGGCATTGCAGCGCCTTGCGGCGGCCGGCGGCGGGATCGCCGTCAGCCGCCAGCGCGCCGTCCGATAACGCGATCACCAGGACGGCAATGATCAACCGCACTCAGCGGCCTTCGTACCAGATGCGGTAGAGCGCGCCGGCGAAGTCGTCCGACACCAGCAGCGAGCCGTCGGGCAATTGCGCGACGTCGACCGGACGGCCGAGATACTCCCCGCTTGCGGTCAGCCAGCCCTCCGCGAAGGGCTCGGTCTTGTCCGCGGTGCCGTCGGGCTTGAGGCTGGTGAACATGACGCGGGCGCCGACCGGCTTGGTGCGATTCCACGAGCCATGCTGGGCCGAGAAGATGCCGCCCTGATAGCGCGCCGGGAACGCGCGCCCGCTGTAGAACGTCATGCCGAGATCGGCCGCGTGAGCGACCTGCTCGACCTGCGGGAACACGACATTCGCGGGCACCTGCGCGTCCTTGTACTCCTTGGTGCGGGTCTTGCCGCCGCCATAGTACGGGAAGCCGAAGTCCATGCCCGGCTTGTCGGCGCGGTTGAGTCTCGCCGGCCGGAATGTCATCACCCATGCCGTCCACCTGATTGTCGGTGAACCACAGCGTGTTGTCCTTCGGGTTGAAGTCCATGCCGACCGAATTGCGCACGCCCGTGGCGAAGACCTCGCGGCCCTTGCCCTCGCGATCCATGCGCACGATGCCGCCGATGCCGGTCTTCTTGTAGAGATCCATCTTCTCCGGCGCGAACACGTTAAACGGCTGGCCGAGCGTGATGTAGAGCTTGTCGTCCGCTCCGATGCGGCAGGTGCGCGCGGTGTGATTGTAGGATTCCTCCGCCCGCGGAATGAGCTCGCCTTGCGGCACCACCACGAAAGCGGCGACGTCCGGTCCTTCGTAGAAGAATTCCGCAGCGGGGAAGAGCAGCACGCGATTCTGCTCGGCGACGAACAGGAAGCCGTCCTTCGAGAAGCACACGCCGTTCGGGATCATGAACTTGAGCGACGGCGCGAATTCCTTGACCTCGTCGGCGACGCGATCCTTGTCGCGGTCGGTCACCGCATAGACCTTGGTCTTGCGGGTGCCGACGAAGGTGACGACGCCTTGCGGCCCGACCGCGATGTGCCGCGCGTCAGGCACCAGCGCATAGAGGCTGATCTTGAAGCCGGGCGGCAGCTTGATCTGTTCGAGCGTCTTGTTGATGGCGGCGGCCTTGGCGCCGCCCTGTGGCACCGTCGGGGATCTCCATCGCGGTGCCGGTCTGCTGGAAGGCAGACAGTTTTTCGAGATTTCCGGGAGGCGCAGGCTGCGCGTTGGCCGGAACGATTGCTGCAGCGGTCAGTAAAGAAGTCAGCACAGAGGCCAGCGACAATGCGCCGGCGGCGAATTTGCACACGACATCCTCCCGTGGTTACGGCTTTTCTTCTCCTCGTTCCCAGAGCCCGTGAACTATAGCAAAGCGCCGATGGCGCGGAAGCACACGGCTCGTTATCGGCGATAGGAGTAAGCGTCGTCGGAGTGGGCAGCCGCCAACTCGGCGACGTGGGCGTGGTGCGGCGCAAGATGACAGACCGGATCGGCATTGCGCGCATCGCCGGTGAGAAGAAACGCCTGACAGCGGCAGCCGCCGAAGTCCTTCTCCTTCATCGCGCAACTGCGGCAGGGCTCCTGCATCCAGTCGGTGCCGCGGAATGCGTTGAAGGCGGGCGAATTGCGCCAGATGTCGGCGAGCGAATGCTCGCGCACGTTCCAGAATTCGAGCCCGGGAATGACCTCCGCGGCGTGGCACGGCAACACGCGGCCGGCGGGCGTCACGTTGAGCGAGCGGCGGCCCCATCCGCCCATGCACGGCTTGGGAAAGCGCGCGTAGTAGTCCGGCACGACGGCATCGATGACGATCTTGCCGCGATGCTGCTCGCGTAGCCGCTCGACGTCGCTCACCGCCTGCTCGACCTGCTCGCGGCTCGGCATCAAGGTGGCGCGGTTCTTCAGCGCCCAGCCGTAATACTGGACATGCGCGATCTCGATGCGGGTCGCGCCGAGCGACAGCGCGAGATCGACCATGGCGCCGATGCGGGAAATGTTGGCGCGATGCACCACCATGTTGACGGTGAGCGGCAGGCCGAGCTTGACGACTTCGGCGGCGAGCGCGCGCTTGCGCCCGGATGCGCCGTTGTAGCCCGCGATATGGTCGGCCGATTGCGGCTCGCTGTCCTGGATCGAGATTTGCACGTGATCGAGACCGGCATCGGCAAGCGCCGCCATGCGCTGCGCGGTGACGCCGACCGCCGAGGTGATGAGATTGCTGTAGAGGCCGGCGTTACGCGCCGCCTTCACGATCTCTTCGAGATCGCGGCGCGCGGCCGGCTCGCCGCCGGAGAGATGCACCTGCAGGACGCCGAGCGCCGCCGCCTCCCGCATACACCCGCGCCCAGGCCGCGGTGTCGAGCTCGTCCTGGCGTTTGTCGAGCGCCAGCGGATTGGAGCAATACGGGCAGCCGAGCGGGCAGCGATGCGTCAGCTCGGCGAGGAGGCCGAGCGGCGCGTTCAGCGTTGCGCCATTCGTGCTCATCCCAGCTCCAGCAGCTTCTTCTCGGCGAGGCCGTTAATCAGCGCGCTTACGTCGGTGACGATGCGCTCGCGCGGCGCGTTGAAGGTCTTGGCAAGATCCTCGACGATCTCGTCGAACGTCGCCTCGCCGGTGCAGCGCTTGAGGATTTCCGCCGCGATCTGGTCGGCCTTGAACACGCGCTCGGGCGCCAGCAGCACCCAGCCGCCCTGCGCTTCGTTGTGGATCAGGCGCACGCCGCGCGGCAGCCGCGGCTTCGATGCTGGTGCGAGCGCGCTCATGTTTTTGGCACGAAGGCGCCCGGCGGAATATGCCCGGGCGATACATAGGCGAAATGCAGCGCGTCGAGCATCGACCACAGCACGCCGCATTTGAATTCGAGCGCGGCCAGCACCTTCTGCTGGTCGTCCGGCGTGCGCGCATGCTCCTTCACGTAGCCGAGCGCGAAATCGGCATCGCGCTGCGCCTGCGGCGGGCGCTTGTCGAAATAGGACAAGGTCTCGCGGGTGATGAAGTCATAGCTGGCGAGCATTCCGGACATGCGCTCGCTGATGATGACCGGCGAGAACAGCTCGGTCAGCGACGAGGCGATGGCTTCGAGCAGGCTCTTTTCACGCACGAAATGCACATAAGCCTCGACCGCAAAGCGGGTGCCGGGCAGCAGGCCGCGCAGCGACGTCACGTAATCGCGGTCGAGGCCGAGGCCGTCGGTGAGCTTGAGCCAGCGGGCAATGCCGCCCTCGCCTTCCGCTTCGCCGTCATGATCGACCAGCCGCGAGCGCCAGATGCGGCGTACATTCGAGTCATCGCAGCGCGCGATCAGGCTCGCATCTTTGATCGGGATCATGGCCTGGTAGTAGTAGCGATTGAGCGCCCAGGCCTGCACCTGACCCTTTGTGCATTTGCCGCCGTGCAACAGCGTGTGGAACGGATGCAGCCGGTGATAACGCTCGGCGCCGATCTTGCGCAGCGCGGCTTCCAGCTCGTCGGGCGTGAGCAGCTTCACAGCACGATCTCCATTCCATCTTCAGCAACGTCCCAGCCCGCGGCCTCAACCTTGCGGCGCTCGGCCGACCCGTCGACCAGGATCGGATTGGTGTTGTTGATGTGAATGAAAATCTTGCGCGCAGTAAGGCCATCGAGCGCCGCAAGCGTGCCATCGCCGCCATCGATCGGCATGTGGCCCATCCGGCGGCCGGTCTTTTGTCCGGTGTTGCTGCGCGATCATCTCGTCATCGGTGAATAATGTGCCGTCGATCAGGATCGCATGGGCGCGGCGCAAGCGCGACAGCAATTCCGGCGTGATCGCCGCCACGCCCGGCAGAAACACCAGGCGTTTGCCGTCTGCGACGATTTCGACGCCGACATTGGCCGCCGTTTCCTCAGCGTGCGCACATCTTCGCCTTCGAGCCAAAGCGGCACCTTGCCCGGCGCGAGAAACAGCTCCGCCTGTAGTCCGCCCGGCAGCGCGATCTTGTCGCCGGGACGCGCGGCATGACGTGTGATGCTGCTCAGCGCCTCGAGCATCATGTTGGAATTGACGGCGGCGTGAGTCACCGCGGTCGCATGCAACGCGACCGGCGTGCTCTCACGCAAACTCAGCAGGCCCGCGATCTGATCGATCTCGCCGCCGGTGAGCACCACGGCCTTGATCGGGCTGCCGCGCAAATCGCCGCGCGGATGCAGCGCCGGCGTTGCGCGGATCTGCGCGCCGAGATCGGGCGAAGCGTTGAGCAATGTCCAGGATTCGCCGTCAGCCGAAACCGCGATGCTGCACTGGGTGCGCGGCTTCACGCGCGAATCGCCGGCCCACGCCAGCGCGCAGACCGGACAATTGCAGTTCCATTGCGGATAAGCGCCGCCTGCGGCCGAGCCGAGCACAATGGCGCTCAGGCGCCCCATTGAAAGCGCCCTGCGGCCGGCTCAGGCGTCAGCGGATCAGAATTCGGCCGGAAGGTAGCCGTTGATCTCAAGCCCGATGCAGATTTCGACAAGGATCGGTGTGGTCCAGGCCATGGGGCATTCCCTCTCAACACCGCTTGACTGCGGCGTCCATTAACATCCTAACGCGCCGAAACGTTCATGTCATCCGGCCCACTTGCCCAACTGGCTGGCCGGAACTGCCTGATCGCCCGGCTTTTTTGACCTATTGATTTCCGGCGGACGAGGTCGGATATCCATGTCAGAATAGTTCGTTGCCGCAACGGCAAATGGGGGAATGGATGCCCTACGTCACCGAAGAAAACCTGACCGACATTGTTATGGAGCGCTGGAAAGCGATCCCGGACCCGCGCCTGAAAGAGGTGATGCAGTCCCTGATCAAGCACCTGCATGCCTTCGTGCGCGATATCGAGCCGACCAACGCCGAATGGTTCAAGGCGATCGACTTCCTGACCCGCACCGGAAAGATGTGCGACGACAAGCGCCAGGAGTTCATCCTGTCCTCGGACGTGCTGGGCGTCAGCATGCTGGTCGATGCCATCAATAACCGGCTGCCGAGCGGCGCCACCCCGACCACGGTCGAAGGCCCGTTCCACATTCCGGATGCGCCGGAAATCGCCAATGGCGGCAACATGGCCAAGGACGCGCCGGGCATTCCGACAATCGTGGTCGGCAAGGTGCGCAGCCTCGAGGGCCAGCCGATCGCCGGCGCGGTGCTCGACCTGTGGCAGACCGACGGTGAAGGCCTCTATAAGTCGCAGAAGGGGATCGAAGAGCCCTGGATGCGCGGCCTCTACCACGCGCAGCAGGACGGCTCATACGCGGTCCGCACCGTGGCTCCGATCGCCTACACGATCCCGATGGACGGCACGGTCGGCGAACTGGTCAGCAAGACCAAGATCAGCCATTTCCGCCCGGCGCATATCCATTTTGCCGTGTCGGCGCCCGGCCACCACCCGGTCGTGACCCATCTGTTCCAGAAGGGCGACGAGTACATCGAAAACGACGTGGTCTACGGGGTAAAGGAACCCTTGATCGTCGAATTCGTGAAGCGCCCGCCGGGCAAGGCTCCCAATGGCGAGACCATTAACGAGCCTTGGTACGAGGTGCAGTACGACTTCGTTTTGCCGCGTCAGGCCAAAGCCCAAGCGGCCTAAGAGGCCTAAGCCGCAAATTTCTTGCAAAATAGCCACAGCGGCGCGGTTCCTCCCACGCCGTTGTGAAATACGTAACCCGAACGGGACTATTAGCTCATTTGGGTGTTATGAAAACGCACTGACGTTCGGGGCATAGGAGTGACTGGTGCGCACTAATCGTTTGCAATACTTGCTGGCGGGCACCGCCCTCGGCCTTGCGCTGACCCTTTCTCACGGCGCGCTGGCCCAGACCAATGTCGACAGTGTCCCGGTACCCAATACCGAGCAGCTTCCGCCTCCGACCATGAACGACATCGGCACTGTGGCGCCGGCGGCAACTGCGAAGCCTGAGCCTTCGACCATGCCCATGGTCGATACTGCCGCAGCGCCGCAAGACGTCGATGCTCCGGTCGCCGAGAAGCTGCGCGAAAGCGCCGGCAAGCTCGATCGGATCTTCTCGCGCCGCAACGAGCGCACCGCCGTCGAGGCTTTCTACAAGGACCGCAATTTCGCGCCGCTATGGGTCTCCGGCGGCAAGCTGAGCCCGGCCGGCAAGGCCGCGAGCGAGTATCTCGCAAAGGTCGATCGCGACGGCCTCGACCCGACCGATTATCCGGTGCCGGACTTCAAGTCGGGCGATCCGGCTGCGCTGGCAGACGCCGAGCTGCGTTTAACCGCGAGCGTGCTGACCTACGCGCGTCATGCCGCAACGGGGCGCATCGCCTGGAGCCGCGTTTCCGCAGACATTAATTACAGTCATCCGACACTGGAGCCGGCTGAGGCGCTCAAGCGCATCGCGGCGGCTTCGGACGCCGGTGCGGCGCTCGACGGCTTGCAGCCGCAGCACGCGCAATACAAGGCGCTGAAGAAAGCGCTGGCCGATGCGCGCTCCGGCAAGGTCGCCAAGGAAGAGCCGAAGCCGGAAAAGAAGGTTGCGCTCGTCCATATCCCGGAAGGCAAGATCATCCGCGTCGGCATGCGTGACGAGCGCGTGATTGCGCTGCGCAAGCGGCTCGATATTTCCGGCGACAAGAACAGCGCCGTCTATGACGACGAAGTCCGCGACGCCGTGAAGGCGTTCCAGGCCGACAACGACCTCAACACCGACGGCAATCTCGGCAATTTCACCGTTCGCGCGATGAACGGCGAGCAGAATGCCGCGCCGGCCGCGCCGAAGCTCGGCGACACCGCCGAGACCATCATCCTCAACATGGATCGCTGGCGCTGGGTGCAGCACGACCTCGGCAACGTCCATGTCATCGTCAACATTCCGGACTATCGGCTCACGATCTACAAGGACGGCAAGGTTTACTGGACGACCCGGATCGTGGTCGGCAAGCCGAACCTGCCGACGCCGCTGATCACGGCCGAGATGAAGTTCATCACGGTCAACCCGACCTGGAACGTGCCGCCGTCGATCATCGAGAAAGAATATCTGCCGGCCCTGGAGCAGGATCCGAATGCGCTTGAGCGCATCGGGCTCAAGCTCGAGCAGGCCCCGGACGGCACCGTCCGCATCTGGCAGCCGCCCGGCGCGGGCAATGCGCTTGGCCGCATCCGCTTCAACTTCCCCAACAAATTCCTGGTGTATCAGCACGACACCCCGGACAAGCACCTGTTCGCCAAGGATCGCCGCGCCTACAGCCACGGCTGCATGCGCGTGCAGGACCCGCTGGTCTATGGCGAGAAGCTGCTGTCGCTGGTGCTGCCGAACGAGAAGTACACGCCGGCGAAGCTCGAGAGCATGTACGGGTCGAACGAGATCAACATCAACTTCCCGAACAACAAGCACATCCCGGTCCACATCACCTACCAGACCGCGTTCGCGGATGCGGACGGCAAGCTGCAGATGCGTGAGGACGTCTACGGCCGTGACTCGCGCATGAGCCAGGTCATGAAGGGCGAGCGCAAGGTCGCAGACGTTCCGATGGAGCGTCCGCCGAACACCTCAGCCAAGCCGGTCCGCTTGTCGCCCGGCATGTATGGCGGCAACCGCGGCGGTGGCGGCGGCGGTGATTTCTTCGGATGGATCTTCAACGGCGGCCCGCGCAGCGGCCCGACCTATTACCAGCGCCGCAGCTACGACAATAGCGGACGCGTTTATTACCGCTGAGCGATCAGCGAGCGAAATGCAAAAGGCCGGTGCCTAGCGACCGGCCTTTTTGTTTGCAGGCACGAGATTGGCTTTATCGAAGTGGTACAGGCGGGTGGACTTGAACCACCGACCTCTGGTTCCACAGACCAGCGCTCTAACCAACTGAGCTACGCCTGCATATCGCCTCGAGGAAGCGCGCGGAAACTAGGTGCCAGCCGCCGCTTTGGCAAGCCGCAGCCGGAAAGACAAAGGCCCGGGTCATCCCCGGGCCTTCGTTAGTCGGTACTTACGCTGAAAAGGTTCAGGCCGCCTTCTTGAGGACGCTGGTGAAGCTGTCCTTGATCGGCTCGAAGGTCTCGGTGCCGGCCTTCTGGGCGACGGCGTTGAGCTCCTTGGCCTGCTCGGTCAAAGTCTCGAACTGCTTACGCGCATAGCCGGTCGAAAGCTCGACGACTTCCGCGTAGCTCTTCGCGCTCAACAGCGCGCCGAACAGGTCGAACGCGGCATTCGAATTGGTGCGCGCATTGTCGACCACCTTCTGGCCGTACTCGGCCGCGCCCTTCGACGCGGTGGCATAGGTGTCTTCCATGACGCCGGTCGCCTCTTCGGCTACCGACTTCATCTTTTCGTACTGCTCCTTCGCCTGCGACACGCCCTTCTCGGCGAGCTCGCGGAAGGCGGGCGGAACCTCAAAGGCCGGGCACGTCGAACTTCGGCATGTCGAAGCTCGGGGTCGGGAATTTCGGTGTTTCGATGGCGGCTGCTTTCAGCTTGGCCTTCGGGGCATTGGTAGGGGCTGCGTCAGTCATGGGGGTGCTCCTCTCGATCGGGGTCTCTCAGACCAATATAGCAAAGAAATTGTGCATTGCAACATAAATATTGCGGTGCACAATTATCGTGGTTTTTGCAGGACTTAGGCGGCGTCGACGCGCGACGACGTATTGGCAGTGCGCCGGCTGATTTCCTTGGCCTGCTCGCTGAGCGCATCCATCTGCCGTTTCACGTAATCGGCGTGGAGGCTCAGGATCTCGTTGGCGTCTTTCGCCCGGGCCAGCTTTTGCGCGAACTCGAACGTGCTGGCGATGTTGCGCTCGGCAAAGCTCATCGTGAGCTGCGTCATGTCCTTGGCGCTCGATTGGGCGGTGGCAGCAGTGGTTTGGGCCTGCTCGGCCGCCTTTCGTGCGGCGCCGATGAAACCATCGAACGCCTCTCTTGCCTGCGCCACGCTTTTCTCCGCAAACGCGCGCATGTCGGGCGGAACTTCAAAGTTCGAAGTCTTGGTGCTCAATTCGTCCTCCATCGCCCCAGCCCGCTACTCGTTAACGTCCGTGATTCCGGCTGGTTGCCGCGGAACAACCTGAATCTCAATTAACCAAGTCCGTCTGTGACGGTGATTTCGGCCTATCCTCGCGTGGACGGTTCCGCGGGCCAGCCTTATTAAATCTTCATTAGCCGTAATCCGTGCCGAAACGATGACCGCGACGGACACATTCGACAGCGATCCTCGGCTTTCCAACCAGGTTGGAGCCGATAAACCGGCTTGGCTATGGAGCGCTGACGGAACACGGCTGCTCTGGACCAATCCGGTCGGCGCCCAAATTTTTGCGCCCGGCACCCAGCTTCGCGAAATCGATTCAGCGGCCCGGCAGATTGCGCGCGTCTTTGCGGCGCTGCCCGACAGCGATGCGCCGCGGCTCGAGCGGCTGCGCGGCTTTGGTGCGCCGATCGGCGGCGCGCTGCTGTCACAATGCTCGCGCTTCAAGACGGCGGATGGCGATGCTGTCCTGGTCGTGTCGCTGGAGAAGATTCGCGCACGCACGAATGAGCCGCGCGAAACTCCGGCCGCTGCACCTGCGGAGCCTGCGACGCCGCAATCCGCATTGCCCGAACAACGCGCCGAGATTCCCGCCAACAAGCCGCTGCGCTTTGTGTGGCTCATCGATGCCGAACAGAACTTCGGCATCGAAAGCGATGATTTCATCCGGTTGATCGGTCCGCAGACCACCGCGGCGCTCACCAAGCCATGGCCTCAAATCGCGGACATGCTCGCCCTCGATCCGGAGGGTCGCATCGCCGCCGCGCTCAGAACCAACCAGACATTCAGTGGCGTCACCACGCAGTGGCCGGCGGACGGCAGCGACGAGCGGCTTGCCGTCGATCTCTCCGGACTGCCGATATTCGACGCCGAGCGCAACGTGCAGGGCTTCCGCGGCTTCGGCATTTGCCGCGATACCGAGCTGATGCGCGAGCTTGCGGAGTTGCGCTCGCAGCCCGCTCAAGCCGCCGCGATCGTTGAACCTGCCGCGCCGGAGCCTGAGCCTGCCGAAGCCGAGGAAGCACCCGCCCCCGCGCCGAGCGCGACCGTGGTCCCCTTCCCTGTCCTCGACAAAACGCCGGGGCTTACCAACAAGGAGTCGCAGGCGTTCAGCGAAATAGCGCGCGAGCTCAATGACCGCCTCAAGAGCGGCAAGACCGTGCTGGAGGACGACTTCGGCGACGAGCGCAGCGACCCGATCGGCAATGTCGGCGCGCCGGAGCCCGCGCCGCCCGTGGTACCGCCCAAGCGCGATGTCGTGCAGCGCGCGATCGAAAGCGAGTGGCCGATCCTCGACAAGCTTCCGATCGGCATCCTGATCTACCGGCTCAACGAGCTGATCTACGCCAACCGCGCTTTCCTGGAATGGACCGGCTACAGCAGCCTGCAGGCGCTGCAAGCCGCGGGTGGCCTCGACAGCCTGTTCATCGAGCCGTCCAAGGAGCCGAACGGCAACGGCAAGAACGGCAAGTCCCTCACCATCTCGACGCCGAGCGGCAAGCAACTTCCGGTGCAAGGCCGGCTGTTGTCGACGCAATGGGACGGCGACAACGCGCTGGTCCTGATGCTCAACACCCAGGCGCCGCTGCCCGGCAGCAAGGACGCCGAGCTGGCCGCCCGCCGTCTCGACGCCGAGAACAACGAGCTCAAGGGCGTGCTCGATACCGCCGCCGACGGCGTGGTCATGTTCGACCGCGCCGGCCGCGTTCTCACCACCAATCGCAGCGCCGAGGCGCTGTTCGGCTACGACCGCACCGAATTCGGCGCGCTGATGTTCGGCGATCTGTTCGCGCCGGAAAGCAAGCGCGCGGTGCTCGACCAGTTCGACAAGATCGTCAAAGGCGGCGCCGCCGCGTTGCTGAATCAGGGCCTCGAAGTGGTCGGCCGCGTGCGCAAGGGCGGTGTCATTCCGCTGCATCTTTCGATCGGCCGCGCCGGCGACTCCACGGAAAAATTCTGCGCCGTGGTGCGCGACATCACCGCCTGGAAGCGCACCGAGGAAGACCTCATCAGCGCGCGCCATACCGCTGAGAAGACCGCCGCCGAGAAGACCGAGTTTCTCGCCAAGGTCAGCCGCGAGATCCGCACGCCGCTCAACAGCATCATCGGCTTCTCCGAGGTGATGGTCGAGGAGAGCTTCGGCCCGGTCGAGAACGAGCGCTACCGGCAATATGTGCGCGACATCCACACCGCGGGCGAGCAGGTGGTGGCGTTGCTCAACGAGCTGCTCGATCTGTCCAAGATCGAGAGCGGCAAGCTCGAGCTGACCTTCACCGGCATCAATCTCAACGACATCACGCAGCAATGCGTCGCGATCCTGCAGCCGCAGGCCAATCGCGAGCGCGTCATCATCCGCTCATCGCTTTCGCCGAGCCTGCCGCAGATCGTCGCCGATGCGCGCTCGGTGCGGCAGATCGTGATGAACTTGCTGTCGAACTCGATCAAGCTCACCGGCACCGGCGGGCAGGTGATCGTCTCGACCACGCAGACCGAGGGCCAGGAGGTCGTGCTGCGGGTGCGCGACACCGGAGCGGGCATGAGCGATCAGGAGATCAAGGCGGCGCTACAGCCGTTCCGGCAGATGGCGACCACCTCGCGCTGGGGCACCAGCGGCACCGGGCTCGGCCTGCCGATCACCAAGGCATTAGCGGAAGCCAATCACGCCAGCTTCCGCATCACCAGCGCCGCGCAGGACGGCACGCTGGTCGAGATCGCATTCCCGGCGACCCGCGTGCTGGCCTAGGCCGAGCGACCTTGCGTCGCAGACGACTGGCGCAGGAAATTGCTCGCCCCTAAAATTGCTCCCGGACATTGGAAGGGGGCTTAGTATGAAATCCGTTGGAATTCGCGGCAGCCTTGTTGCTGCCGTCGCTAGCATTTTCGTTCTCAACTGCAACATCACCTCACCGGCTCATGCGCAGCAGGCAGCGCTGGCTGACAATCCCGAACTCGCCGCTAAAGGCGTGTGGAACGGATCGACGGCTTACGTCAAAGACGACATCGTGACGGCGCGCGGCTCGGCCTGGATCGCCAAGAAGGCCAACACCGGCAGGGTGCCCGGCTCGACCACGCCGAACAACGCACAATACTGGCAGCTGTTCGCCCGCGGCTTCAATCCGCTCGGCGCGTGGTCGAGTGCGATCACGTACCAGCCTGACGATGTGGTCACTTTCAACGGCCAGACGTTCCGCGCCAAGCGGACAAAAGCGGCGAGCCAGCCTGCGGCCAACGCGTTCTGGGAATTGTTCGCCGCCAAGGGCGCGGCCGGCCCGAACACCGGCATTCCGGACGGCACCAGCAACGCGCCCGGCATCAGCTTCGCAGGAGACTCGAACACCGGCATCTACCAGCCGGAGACCGGCAAGATCGCGATCGTCGCCGGCGGCCTTCACTTCCTGCACAATCTCGGCACCGCCAACACCGGCGTCGGCCTCAATGCGCTCGGCAATAATGGCGCCGGCGCGCTCAACACCGCGGTTGGCTCATCGGCGCTCGGCTCCAACACCAGCGGCAACGACAATACGGCGGTCGGCCAAGGGGCGCTGGGGGCCAACACGTCCGGTGCGCGCAACACTGCGATGGGCAGCGCGGCGCTCGATGCCAACCAGACCGGTAACGAGAACACCGCGGTCGGCCAATCGGCGCTAGGCGCCAACACGGGCGGCATTGGCAATACGGCAGTCGGTTACAGAGCGTTGCTGGCGAACACTACGGGCAACAACAATCTGGCGATCGGCACCGAAGTGCTCCCCGTCAATACGACCGGCAGCTTCAATATAGCACTCGGCAGCGGCGCGGCCGGCGGCAACACGACCGCCGACAGCAATATCGCGATCGGCATCAACGCACTGGCGACCAACCAGACCGGAAATAACAACGTCGCGATCGGCCGCGATGCGCTCTCATACAGCACGGCCGGCGACAACACCGCGGTCGGATTTCAGGCGCTCTATCTCGCCACGACCGGGATCAACAATACGGCGGTGGGATCCGCCGCTCTCAAAGCCACCACGTCGGGCGACAACAACACCGCGATAGGCAACGACGCGCTAGCTGGTACCACCAGCGGCGGCGTCAACACCGCCCTTGGCTCCTCAGCTTTGGCCGCCAATACAACGGGCAGCCTCAATATCGGAATCGGCCCCGCTGCCTTGCAAAACAGCACCTCCGGCGACAGCAATATCGCGATCGGCTTCGCGGCGCTTGGAAGCACCACGACGACTTCAAGCAATATCGGGATTGGAAACAATGCCGGCTTTGCTGCGAACGGCTCCACCAGCAGCATTTTCATCGGCAATACTGGCCAGGTCGCCGACAGCACCACCATCAGGATCGGCACCGCGCAGACCTCGGCCTATATGGCCGGCATCTTCAACCAGAGTGTCGATGGCGCCACCGACACTCCCGTCATCATCGACAGCGCCGGCAAGCTCGGCACCACGGTCTCGTCGCGCCGGTACAAGTTCGACATCGAGCCGATGGCCGACATGTCGGCGATGCTCGGCAAGCTGCGGCCCGTCACCTTCCGTTACAAGGAGGCGCAGAACGGCCGGCACCCGCTGCAATACGGCCTGATCGCCGAGGAAGTCGCGGAGCTGTTCCCCGATCTCGCCGTGTTCAACAAGGACGGCGGCGTAGACACTGTGAAGTATCACCTGCTGCCGAACTTCCTGCTCGCCGGCTACCAGGCGCAGCAGAAGACAATCGCGGTCCAGGCCGACGAGATCGCCGAACTCAAGCAGCGGCTGGCGGCGATCGAGGCGATGCTGCCGCGGACGATGAAGGCCGCGGCACGCTAGGAAAATGGCTGTGCGGCGGTGCTTCCGCTGCGCAGCCATTCCCGCTAGGCTTCCCTCCGGGATGAAGCGAGGTCCTATGCTGCGCCGCCTGCGTTTCGCGCTGGTTCTGCTCGCGCTGGCCGTCCTGCCGCTCAAGCCCGCGCGCGCCGCCGAGCCGGTCGACCTGCTGCTGGTTCTGGCCGCCGACGTTTCGCGCAGCGTCGACTCGCAGAAGTTCGCCCTGCAACGCGAAGGCTACGCCGCCGCCTTCTCCGATCCGCGCGTGCTCAACGCCATCAAGTCGGGCGCCAACAGCCGCATCGCGGTCACCTTCGTCGAGTGGTCCGGCTCAAGCTCGCAGCGCGTCGTGGTCGACTGGATGATGATTGACGGGCCGCAGACCGCGCAGCAGTTCGGGGATCGCCTGCTGGAAACGCCGCGATCCTTCGCCGACCGCACCTCGATCAGCGCCGGAATCGACTTCTCGATGGCGCTGTTTGCCAAGGCGCCGTTCGAATCCAAGCGGCGTACCATCGACGTTTCAGGCGACGGCACCAACAACTCCGGCCGGGATGTCCGGGACTCACGTGACGCCGCTGTCGCGCTCAACATCACCATCAACGGGCTGGTGATCCTCAGCACAACGCCGCTGCCGTGGAATCCCGAGCACACCAATCCGCCCGGCGGCCTCACCAAATATTTTCGCGACAATGTGATGGGCGGACCCGGCGCCTTCGTCATCGAGGCGCAGGATTTCAATTCGTTCGGTCAGGCGATCATCAGCAAGCTGATCGCCGAGATCGCGTTCGCGCCGCGACCAAACGACCTACCGCGCGGCTAAACGCGCCCGCCGGCGAAGCAATCCTCTGTCGCTGCACTTGAATCCTGACAGTCTGGAATGTTTCTAAGCTATTGATCCAAAACGACTAATCAATTGACGGCGGTGTTGTCACGCTGTCAAACATCAACATCGTCGGCGCACAGCCGACACCAGCATTTCGAGGGAGTTTGTGATGGTCGCTTCGGCCGGACGCATTGCGTCAATCGCCGTCCTCGCCACCGCACTGAGCGCAGGCACTGCGCTCGCGCAGGGCGAAGTCAATGTCTACACCTACCGCGAGACCAAGCTGATCCAGCCATTGCTCGATGCCTTCACCAAGGACACCGGCGTCAAGGTCAATGTGATCTCGGCGAGCTCCGGACTCGAGCAGCGCATCAAGACCGAAGGCGCCAACAGCCCGGCCGACGTGCTCCTGACCGTCGACATCGCCCGCCTCGAAGACGCGGTGCAGGCCGGCGTGACCCAGCCGGTCAATTCGCCGGCGCTGGAGAAGGTCGTCAGCGAGCAGTACCGCGATCCGGAAGGCCACTGGTACGGCCTCGCGATGCGCGCGCGCATCGTTTACGCCTCGAAGGATCGCGTGAAGCAGGACACGATCACCTACGAAGAGCTCGCCGATCCGAAGTGGAAGGGCAAGATCTGCATCCGCTCCGGCCAGCACATGTACAACAATGCGCTGTTCGCGGCCTACATCGCGCACTACGGCGAGGCGAAAGCCGAAGAATGGCTGCGCGGCCTCAAGGCCAATCTGGCGCAGAAGCCCTCGGGCGGCGACCGCGAGACGGCGCGCGATATCGCGGCCGGCAAGTGCGACATCGGCATCGCCAACACCTATTACTGGGCGCTGATGAACGACAAGGAAACCGAGCGGAAGCCCTGGGCCGACGCCACCAAGGTCATGCTGCCGACCTTCAAGGACGGCGGCACCCACGTGAACCTGTCGGGCGTGGTGCTGACCAAGAGCGCGCCGAACAAGGCCAATGCGGTCAAGCTGATCGAATGGCTGGTCAGCGAGCCGGCCCAGCACCTCTATGCCGACATCAATTACGAGTATCCGCTGCGCGCCGGTATCAAGGTCAATCCAACCATCGCCGGCTATGGCACGCTGAAGCCCGATCCGGTCCCGCTGTCGAAGATCGCGCAGCACCGGAAGGCGGCAGCCGCCCTCGTCGATAAGGTCGGCTTCGATCAGTGAGCCTCGTTGAGGTAAGCGAAACCGGCCCCGCCCCAAGCGGGGCCGGTCATTTTTTTAGCCGAGCCGCTGCGTTCATCGCAGCTTTTGCGGTCGCCGCTCTCGTAGCGCTGCCGCTGTTCGGCGTGCTGCGCTACGCCATCCAGGGCGATGCGGAATTGTGGCCGCATCTGGCGGCCTATGTGCTGCCCCATGCGCTGTGGCAGACGGGCGTTCTGCTGCTTGGCGTCGCGGTGCTCACCGCAGCAACCGGCACCGGCGCCGCCTGGCTGGTGACCACGTTCGACTTTCCCGGGCGGCGAACCATGCTGTGGCTGCTGCCGCTGCCGCTCGCGATCCCGACCTACATCTCCGCCTACGTTTATTCCGACCTGCTCGATGTCGGCGGCCCGGTGCAGAGCCTGCTGCGTGGCGTGCTCGGAATGCAGAACGGCGCCGTGCTGCCGCCGATGCAATCGCTGGCCGGCGCCATCTTCGTCATGTCCGCCGTGCTCTATCCTTACGTCTATCTCGCCACCCGGGCGATGTTTCAGACCAATTGCGCGATCTTCATCGACGCTGCGCGCACGCTCGGCGCGAGCCCGCTGCGGCTGGCGCGCGACATCACTGTGCCGCTGGCACGGCCGGCGCTGGCGGTCGGCGTCTCGCTCGCATTGCTGGAAACGCTCAACGACATCGGCGCCAGCGAATATCTCGGCGTGCAGACGCTGACGCTGACGATCTTCACGACCTGGCTGAGCCGCGGCAGCCTCGGCGGCGCGGCGCAGATCGCGCTTGCGATGCTGGTGCTCGTCGCCGGCCTGATCGCGCTCGAACGTTATGGGCGGCGTCACCAGCGCTACAGCGCGGCGATGCAGGACAACCGGCTGAGCGAGCGGGTCCACCTGCCGGGATGGCGCAAGTGGCTGGTGACCGCGCTTTGCCTCCTGCCGGTGATGATCGGATTTTTCGTGCCGGCCGGCGCTTTGGTCCATGAGACCATCAAGCGCGGCCTGCTGTCCGGCTTCGATCCGGCGCTCATTCACGCCGCCACCAGCACGATATGGCTCGCGACGCTGGCGACGATTGCGACTTTGCTGCTCGGCCTGGCCGCCGTTGTGCCGCTAAGGCTGCTCCACCATCGGTTCGTGCTGGCCTGCGCCACCATCGCCTCGCTCGGCTATGCCGTGCCCGCGACCGTGCTCGCGCTCGGCCTGCTGACCCCGCTGGTCGGCTTCGACGAGATCATCAACTGGTTCACGCGGCACCTCGCCGGCCATCCGGTCGGCCTGCTGCTGGCCGGCTCCAGCGCCGCGCTCATCATCGCCTACAGCGTGCGCTTTCTCGCCATCTCGATCGGCTTCCTGCATTCAGGCTTTGCGCGGCTGTCGCCCGAGCTCGATGAGGCGGCCCGCATGTTCGGCGCCGGGCCGATGACCCTGGTGCGCAGCGTGCATCTGCCGTTGCTGCGGCCGGCGCTGTGGGGCGCGGCCCTGCTGATCTTTATCGACTGCCTGAAGGAATTGCCGGCGACGCTGCTGTTGCGGCCGCTCAATGTGGAGACGCTGTCGACCTACATTTACCAATTCGCCACCCGCGGCAATTTCGAGGAAGGCGCGCTGGCGGCGCTGTTGATCGTGGCAGCGGGGACATTGCCGGTCATGCGCATCGTGCAGCTTGCCGAAAACGTACATCCCACGCCGCGTTCGAGCCCTGTGCGTTAACCGCGACCGGCCTTGAAAGGGTCACAGACCCGGGGCACGTTCGCGCACGGTGGGGCAACGGGAAGGCCGCACCGGTTTTCAATAACTGAGCATCCTTCGTGAGCGCGGCCATCCTCTTCAAACGGCTGGGTCTTGCCTGTGCCGCCGCCGTCGTGGCGGCCGGTGCCGTCATTGGCGTGATGATGCTGGTCATCTCGACCGACGCGGTGCGCGAGCAGGCCAAGGCTGAGCTGCGCGCGGTAACCGGACTCGATCCGGTTTTCCACGGCCCGTCGACGGTCAGGCTGTTTCCATCGGGGAAGGTCACGTTCGAGGACGTCACGCTCGGTGACGGCCGCGACCCCGCCCTCAAGGCCGAACGGATCACCACCCGGCTTCAGTTCTTCCCCATGCTGCTCGGCAACGTCGAAGCTTCCGACGTGACGCTCGAGCGGCCGACAATCACCCTGACCACTGACCGTAATGGCCGGTCGAATTGGTCCGGCTTGCTCGAGGCGCTGGGCCGCAGCCGCACCAATCAAACCGAGGCCGCATCATTCTCGGCGATCAGGATCTCAGACGGCACCGTTGTGGTGCGCGATGACACGCGCGGCCTCAGCGAGAAATTTGACAATGTCGACATCTCGCTCGCATGGCCGTTCATCTCGAAGAGTTTCGGCGTCAGCGGCCGCTTCAACTGGCACGGCCAGGTCGTCGACGTCAGTGCGACATTGGCCGATTTTGCCGAGGCGCTGATCGGCAACCGAAGCGGCGTCAAGGTTCGCCTGGCCGGACCGATCGGCAAGGTCGCCTTCGACGGCTCGCTGAGCACGCAGCCGACGCTGAAGGTGACCGGCAATCTCGCAGCCGACACAGCCTCGTTGCGCCAGACGCTGCGCTGGATGCGCCAGAAGCCGCTGCCGGGCGGCGGCTTCGAACGCTTTGCCATCAAGGCACAGACCAACATCGTGGGCGGCACGATCGCGCTTTCCGCCGTGAACATGGAAGTTGACGGCAATGTTGCCGAAGGTGTGTTGACCTTCGCGACCGACGGACGCCGCACCCTGCAAGGCACGCTCGCGGCCGATGCGCTCGATCTGCGCCCGTACTTTTCGGCGATGCAGCTGATGAGCGCCAGCAAGAAACAATGGAGCGAAGGGCCGGTGAGCCTCGACGGCCTGACCGGCGTCGACGTCGATTTGCGGCTATCGGCCGGCACCATTCAGCTCGGCGATTCCAAGCTTGGGCGCAGCGCCGTCGCTGCCAATCTGCGCGGCGGCAATCTTGTTCTCACCATCGGCGAGTCACAATCATTTGGCGGCCTGATCAAGGGCGCGATCACGCTGGCCGATCTCGAGACCCGCATGGACGTCAAGACGCAGCTGCAATTCAGCAATGTCGACCTTGGCCTCTGTCTCGGGCAAATATTCGGCATCAGCCGGCTCGAAGGCAAAGGCAATGTCGCGCTGGCGCTCGAAGGCTCCGGCGATAGCGTGATGGCGGTAACGCGCACGCTGACAGGCACCGCCACCATAACCGGCACGAACGGCGCGCTCGCCGGCATCAATGTCGAGCAATTGCTGCGCCGTCTGGAGCGCCGTCCGCTGTCGGGCGGCAACGAACTGCGCTCGGGCCGCACGCCCTATGACCGCATCGCGATCTCGCTCAACGTCGCGAATGGCACGGTGTCGGTGCAGGATGTCGCGATCGAGGGACCGGCGATGAAGCTCGCCGTTGCGGGCACGGCATCGATCCCGACGCGGGCGCTCGACCTCGCCGGCACAGCCACGCTGCTCGCGCCAACGACTGGCGGCGGCTTCGATCTGCCTTTCATTGTGCAGGGCTCGTGGGATGATCCTGTTGTGCTGCCGGATCCGCAGATTTTGATCAGGCGCTCCGGGGCTGCTGCGCCGCTGCTCAACGCGGTCCGCAAGAACAACGCGCGCGATACGGTGCGCTCGGCGGTGGAGCGGATCACCGGCCGCCCGGCTGACGGCGCGACGCCGGTCGCACAGCCCGGCCAGTAATCAACCCAGCTCGGCTTCAGCTTCAGCCTCAGCTTCAGCTTCTTCGTCGGCTTCCGCCTCGTTCGGTGGCATCATGAGCTTGCGCGGCTCCGGCCCGTAATAGTCGCCGACGTGCACGCTGGCGCGCGGCTTCGCCAGGATCGAGACGAAGCGGTCGGTCAGCGCCTTCGCCGATACCGGCTTGCAGAGGAATTCGTTGACGCCGAGCTTCACCGCCTCAACGATCCGGCGCCGGTCGCCGTAGGCGGTGAGCATGATGATCGGAATGTCCGGCAGCGGAAACACGCCGGGCGAGCGCACGATGCGCACGAACTCCGGGCCGTTGAGCAGCGGCATTTCCCAATCGAGAATGACGATGTCGGGCGAAGCGGCGCGAATGACTTCCAGGCCGGCAATGCCGTCGCTCGCCTCGTAAACTTTCCTGACGCCGATATTGGTGAGCAGGCTCCTCACCATCTTGCGCATGAACGCATTGTCGTCGACCACCAGCACGATGAGCTGGTGAATCTGGAATTCGACGTAACGCGCAGGAATCATGACGCTACCGGACGTTGGGCGGCGGTCATGACACCATCTTTCCGTGAACGCGGGGTAAAGCCGGATTAGCGGCTTGTTAACGTGCGGCCCACGGCGTCCCGCCAGCCGGCCCACTTGCCGGCACGTTCGTCGGACGGCATGGCCGGCTCGAAGCGGCGGTCGCGCTTCCAGGTCGCGGCAAAGCCTTCGAGGTCGGGGCACAGGCCCGCGGCGCGGCCGGCCAGATAGGCGGCGCCGAGCGCCGTCGTTTCCATGACGACCGGACGGTCCACCGGGCCGCCGATCATGTCGGCCAGGAATTGCATGGTCAGATCGCTCGCGGTCATGCCGCCATCGACACGAAGCGCGGTTTGCGCCTTCGCGGACGATGGCCAATCCGCGTGCATCGCCTCGATCAGATCGCGGGTCTGGTAGCCGACCGCTTCAATGACGGCGCGCGCGAGCTCGGCGCGGCCGCTATTGCGCGTAAGCCCGTAGATCGCGCCGCGGGCATTGCTGTCCCAGTAAGGCGCGCCGAGGCCGACGAAGCCGGGGACGAGATAGACCTGCTCGGCGGGATTGGCCTGCATCGCCAGCGCATCGAGCTCGCTCGCGCGTTCGATCAGCTTGAGACTGTCGCGCAACCATTGCACCGCCGCGCCGGCGATAAAGATCGAGCCCTCCAGCGCATAGGTGCGCTTGCCGTCGAACTGGTAGGCGATGGTCGAGAGCAGCTTGCGCTTCGACGCGACGCGCTCATGTCCCGTGTTCAGCACCGCGAAGCAGCCGGTGCCGTAGGTGGACTTCACCATGCCCGGCTTGAAGCAGCCCTGCCCGATCGTGGCCGCCTGCTGATCACCGGCGACGCCGAGAATGCGGATCGGCGCGCCGAACAAGGCCGGATCGGTTGTGCCGAAATCCGCCGCACAATCCAGCACGCGCGGCAGCAGGCTTTGCGGCACGCGGAACAGCTTGCACAGCTCGGCGTCCCACGCGCCGCGGCCGATGTCGAACAGCAAGGTGCGCGCCGCATTGGTGGCGTCGGTGACGTGGCTCTTGCCGCCGGTGAGACGCCAGATCAGGAACGTGTCGATCGTTCCAAAGGCGAGCTTGCCCGCCTCAGCATCCGCGCGTGCACCGGGAACGCAATTGAGCAGCCAGTCGATCTTGGTGGCGGAAAAATACGGATCGAGCAGCAGGCCGGTCTTGGCGGCGAGACCAGCCTCCGCGCCGTCGCGCCTGAGTTTCTCGCAAGTATCGGCTGTGCGGCGATCCTGCCAGACAATCGCGTTGTGAATCGGCTTTCCGGTTGAGCGGTCCCAGACCATCGTGGTTTCGCGCTGATTGGTGATGCCGATCGCGGCAATGTCGCCGGCGGTGAGCCGCGCCTTCGCCAATGCGTCACGCACGGTGGCAACCGTGGCGGTCCAGATTTCCTCGGGATCGTGCTCGACCCAGCCTGGCTCGGGATAGATTTGCGGAAGCTCGATTTGGGCGCTTGCGAGCGGCGTCAACGCGGCATCGAACACGATGGCGCGTGTCGAGGTGGTACCCTGATCGATTGCGATAAGTGCGCCGGCCACGCTTCCTGCCCCAGGCGCCAGAGCGGCGCAGGCAGCGAGATTAGTTCACGTAGAAGCGCTTGACGACCGCGTTCGCGTTGTCGCCAATATCACGGAGCGACAGCGGCTTGCGCGGCTCCGGCCCGTAATAATCGCCACGGCGGATCACCTTGCGGGGATTGACCAGCACGGCAGCAAGCCGGTCGGCCAGCGCCTTGGACGACACCGGCTTGAGCAAGAACTCATGGACGCCGATCTCGACCGCCTGGAGCACGCGCGAGCGCTCGCTGTGGCCGGTGAGCATGATGATCGGAACGTCCGGATAGGGAAACGTGTCGGGCGAGCGGACCGTACGCACGAAGCCGGGGCCGTCGAGCCCGGGCATCTGCCAGTCGACGATGACGACGTGCGGGGACATGGTGCGGATCAGGTCGAGCCCCGAATTGCCGTCCGCCGCCTCATAAATCGTGCGAACGCCGATCGACATGAGCAACGTGCGCACGACTTTGCGCATGTGATGCTCATCGTCGATCACCAACACCTTGGTGTTCGCGAAAAGAGTCGGATGCAGCGTCGGGTCCATCGAATCCCCAGCTAGCGTAGGCATATTCAAGCACGCCAAGATGAGAAGCTCGTAAAGCTTTGCCTCGAATTTTACCGAAATTGGGAAAGCGGAAGTTAACCAGCCGGGGCCCGCATGAGCTTGGCTCAGAGCATCCTGATCGGAGGCGTTGGCAACCAGACCGGCCTTGCTTCGCCGCCACAGCACATCTTCGGGATTCTCGGCCCATTCATGTTTCATTAAGTACGCCACCTCGGCGCCGGTCAGGCCGCCGCAAAGGCGCGGGCCGAGCTCCTCGTAGCTCTTGGCGTCGCCCAGGATCATTTCGACCCGCGTGCCGTAGGCCTGGAAGAGCCGGCGCGCATCGTCCGGCTCCAGAAACTCCCAGCGATTTCGGGTGCGGAGCACATGCTGGTCGAATTCCTCCGCGCGGAAATTGCCGCCGGGCAGAGTCATGCCGCTGGTCCAGGGCGGCCGCATGTTGAAGAAGTGCGCGATCCTCGCCATTGCGGCTTCGGCAAGCTTGCGCGCAGTCGTGATCTTGCCGCCATACACCGTGAGCAGCGGGCCTTCACGGAATTTCTCATCCAGCATCAAAGTGTAATCGCGGGTGACCTCTTCCGGCCTGTCAGCCCCATCGTCATAGAGCGAGCGCACGCCGGCAAAGGCCCACACCACGTCGTCGGGACCGAGCGTCAGGCGGGAATACCGGTTCACCGCATTGCACAGATAGACGATCTCGTTGGCGTCAGGCGCGGGCGCGTTGACGTCGCCGACGAAATTCTGGTCGGTGGTGCCGATCAGCGTGAAATCGCGGGCGAACGGCAGCGCGAATACGACGCGGCCGTCTTCGCCGAAGAACGTATAGGCCCGGTCGTGATTGAAGGTACGCTTGACGACAATGTGGCTGCCTTTGACAAGCCGCACGCCGCCGCGCAGCGGCACCCGCAGAATGTTCTCGGCGACCTGCGCGACCCACGGACCGCCGGCATTGATCATGACCCGCGCGGTGACGGTCTCGCGCTTGCCGTGATTGCTGAGCACCAGATGCCACTCGTCATGGCGCTCGGCGCGGACGCATCGGGTGCGGGTGCGGATATCGGCGCCGCGCAGCTTGGCGTCCAGCGCCATCAGAACCACCAGGCGGGCATCATCGACCCAGCAATCGGAATATTCGAAGCCGTAGCGGAAATTCCGCTTCAGCGGCTGGCCGACCGGATGATGGGTGAGGTCGATCGTTTTGGTCTTGGGCAGCAGCTTGCGCCGGCCGAGATGATCGTAAAGGAACAGACCGATGCGCAGTCGCGTCGCTTCGACATACCCGCCGGCCGGCGGCAGCAGGAACCGCAGCGGACGGATAATGTGCGGCGCGCTCCGCAGCAGCACTTCGCGCTCCTTGAGCGACTCCCGCACAAGCCGGAACGCGCCATATTGCAAATAGCGCAGGCCGCCATGGATCAGCTTGCTGGACGCCGATGAAGTTCCGGCGCCGAGATCGTTCTGCTCGACCAGAAGGACACGCAACCCGCGCCCGGCGGCGTCGCGCGCGATCGCTGTTCCGTTAATGCCGCCGCCAATGATCGCGAGATCGAAATCGGCCATGTGGTGATTCGTCTGCTCTGGCGAGAATGGTCGGCCGGCGCGGCGGTCTCAAGCGACAAAGCCACAAATTCCTTACGGAGTTGCCAATTACCTTGCCTTGCTGCCTTGGCTTCGCCATACCGCCGTTACACAGCGAGCCTAACGAAACCCGCTTCCCGCAATGCCCTCTCCCCGCCTCCTCGTCATCGAAGGCAATTCCCCGCGGACCATGGCGGAACACGTCGAGCATGGCGGCATAGCGGCGAGCGAGGGCTATTCCAATCTGTTGCGCGAATTGCTGCCCGGCGCGCATGTCGACATCTGCTATCCGGGCGATCCGGCCGCGACGCTGCCGGAGGGCGAGTCGCTTCAGGGATATGACGGCGTCACGATCACCGGCTCGGCCCTGCACGTCTATGAAGGCGGCAAGGAAGTCACCCGCCAGGTCGACCTGGTGCGCACGCTGCTCGATACCGGCACGCCGGTGTTCGGCTCCTGCTGGGGCTTGCAGGTGATTACCGCGGCAGCAGGCGGTTCGGTGCGGCGAAATCCGAAGGGCCGCGAGCTCGGCTTCGGCCGCAGCATCAGGCTGACCGAACATGGCCGCAAGCATCCGATGTATGCCGGCAAGCGCGACGTGTTCAATGCGCCGACCGTGCATCTCGACGAAGTGGAAGCGCTGGCGCCCGGCATGACGGTGCTGGCGAGCAACGAAGTGTCACAGGTGCAAAGCGCCGAGCTGCGCACCAAGAATTCGGTGGCGTGGGGCGTGCAATATCATCCGGAATATCCGTTGCGCGAGCTCGCGGTGATCTCGCGGCGGATCGGCACGCGGCTGATCGCGGAGGGCTTCTTCAACGACGCCGCGGACATCGCGACTTTCGCTGACGATCTGAATACGCTCGACCGCGATCCCGAAAACAAGCGGCTGGCCTGGCGTCACGGCGTCAGCAAGAACGTGCTCGACAAGACGTTGCGCACCGCCGAGGTCGCGAACTGGATCGAGTATCAGGTGCTGCCGATGCGGGTGAAACGAGGACGCGGGTGACGGACTTCACCGGCCGCAACATTGTCGTGACCGGCGGCACCGGCGCGCTCGGAAGCGCGGTCGTCGATGCCCTGCTCAAGGCCGGCGCGCAGTGCATCGTCCCTTATCGCGACGAGAAAGATGCAAAGCGGCTGCAAGGCCGCGACGCGACGCTTATCTCCATCCGCGACCTGTCCGACGAAGCTGAGGTCGCAAAGCTCTACAAAGATGTTTCGCCGCTATGGGCCTCGATCCACATCGCCGGCGGCTATCTGTGGGGGCCGGTCGCCGATACCGACAAGGCCAAGGCGCAGGCGCAAATCGACATGAATTTCATGTCGTCTTTCCTGTGCTGCCGCGCGGCGATCAAGGCAATGGGCGGAAACGGCGGGCGCATCGTCAACGTCGCGGCGCGCCCGGCGCTGGAATGGCGCGCCGGCGCCAATATGTCCGCCTACGGCGCGGCAAAAGCCGCAGTCGCCGCGCTCACCGTTGCCCTGTCGGAGGAGGTCGCGAAGGACGGCATCCTCGTCAATGCGGTTGCGCCTTCGATCATGGACACGCCCACCAATCGCAAGGACATGCCGAAGGCCGACTTCGACAAATGGCCGAAAGTCGAAGAAGTCGCGGCGACGATCGTATTTCTGGCCTCGCCGGAGAACCGGGTGACGCGCGGCGCGATCGTTCCGGTTTACGGCAAGAGCTAACTCGAGCTAACTCGCCGCCGGCACCAGCTCGAGCGGCGCTTTCACCAGGCGCTGCACATTCGGCGACGCCACCACGGTACGAGCCTCCGCAAAGGCCTCGTGGTTTTTCTCGATCTCGTCGAGATCGTAGAGGTAGTTCACCATCATCCCGTAGGCCTGCTTGATGGCGCGCTCGGAGGTATCGCCAAGCCAGTTGATGCGCTCGAGCCGCGCGCCATTGCCGAGATGGAAGCGCGCCACCGCATCGACCGGGAGGCCGCGCGCATTCTTGCCACGCAAATAATACCAGGCGGCCGCGCGGGTGAGCGGTTCCTGGAGCGGCTCGAAGGCCAGCGGATCGGTCCACCAGAACGGCTGATCGAGCAGAGCGAGCTGCGCCCGATCGGCGGGCGAGATCGCCGTCGACGCCTCATTGGCCAGCTCACGTGTCAGCCAGCCCGCGAAATTCGGCGCGGGCGACAGCGTAACGAAGGTCGAAAGCTTCGGCAGCTCACGGCAGATTTCCTCGACCACCTGCTTGATCAGGAAATTTCCGAACGAGACACCGGAGAGACCACGCTGGCAGTTGGAGATCGAATAAAACACCGCAACGCGCGCCTTCTGCGGCTCCAGAAAATCCTGGCGTCCGCTGGCGAGGATCGGCGCGATCGCGCCGGGAATTTCCGTCTCGAGCGCGACCTCGACGAATATCAGCGGGTCATCGACCACGGCTGGATGAAAGAACGCGAAGCAGCGGCGATCCGCCGGATCGATGCGGCGGCGCAGATCGTTCCAGTCACGGATTTCGTGGACCGCCTCGTACTTGATGATCTTTTCCAGAATCGACGCCGGGGTCGACCAGTCGATACGGCGCAACACCAGGAAGCCGCGATTGAACCAGGACGAGAACAGGTGGACGAAGTCGTCGTCGAGCGCCTGCAGGTCGTCGCGGCGATCAAGCGCGTCGAGCAATTGCTCCCGCATGCGGACCAGCGCGGCGGTGCCGCCCGGCGCGAGATTGAGGCGCCGGAACAACTCCTGGCGGCGCGGCTCTGACGCGGCGTGCAGTTCGGCCGCCGCTCCATCGTCCGGTGTCGCTTGCCATCTGGCGATCGCCGCTTCGACCCGCGCCCTGTCCTGGCCAAATTGCTCGGTCAGCGCCTCGAAAAACGCGATACGTGGCCCGGTTTTGAGCTCCCGATAAATGTCGAGTACCTCGGTCGCCAGCGCGACGCCGGAGGCCTCGCCACGCCTTGAGAGCAGATGCTCGCAAAGCTCGATGATCGTTTCCGAATGGGATTCGCTCTCCGCCTTGCGCTCGCCGCGCAGGAAGGCGCGGCCGCGCTCGGAAATCGACTGCAAGAGCTCGCCAAAAAACGAACTGTTCATCCAGAGCTTGCCTTTTTTCGCAAATGCCGACGCCCGCAACGATGTGGCGATTGCGATTGCCTCTCACAAGATAGCGTAATTCGCAGTTGATCGCGGCGCGCGACTTGGGCCAGTATCCGGGTGGGGCGAAAGGCCGCTCAATAAGCGGCCTAATAATAATCATGGGCCGCATGCGTGCGGCCTCGGACCGCGGGAGGCGCCTACGGGCGAAGCGGGCCGGAACAGTAGGGGAACGCGTTGAGTCTCGGCCGAAGCCGTATCGGGCCTATCGCAGAAAAATGCGGTGGCCTCCGATCCCGCTGCCCCATTGCTGGAGGTCGAAGACCTTCACACCGAATTTTCGACGTCTCGCGGCACGGTGCGTGCCGTCGAAGGCGTCAGCTTCAACGTCAAGCGCGGCGAAGTGGTCGCGATCGTCGGCGAATCCGGCTCCGGCAAATCGGTGACCGCGCTCTCCATCATGCGGCTGTTGCCGCGGCTGACCGGCCGCGTGCCGAAGGGCCGCGTCCTGTTCGACGGCCGCAACCTGCTCGAGCTCGACGACGAGCAGATGCGCGAAATCCGCGGCCGCGACATCTCGATGATCTTCCAGGAGCCGATGACCTCGCTCAATCCGATCCTGACGATCGGATTGCAGATCATGGAGCCGCTGCAAGATCCATCTCGGCATGACCGATGCGCAGGCCCAGGCCCGCGCGGTCGAGCTGCTGGGGCTGGTCGGCATCACCGACCCGGAGCGACGGCTCGAGCAGTATCCGCATCAATTTTCAGGCGGCATGCGCCAGCGCGTGATGATCGCGATCGGACTCGCGTGCAATCCGAAGCTGATCATCGCCGACGAGCCGACCACCGCGCTCGACGTCACCATCCAGGCGCAGATTCTCGAACTGATGAAGGATCTGTCGCGCAAGCTCAACATTGCGCTGATCATCATCACCCACAATCTCGGCGTGGTGGCGCGCTACGCCGACCGCGTCATCGTGATGTACGCGGCGCGCGTCGCCGAGCAGGGTCAGGCGGAGGAAGTCTTCCACCGGCCGCGCCATCCCTACACGATGGGACTGCTGCGCTCGGTGCCGCGGCTCGACCGGCCGCGCGGCGCCAAGCTCGAGACCATCGAGGGGCTGCCGCCCAACCTCGCCAATACGCCGCCGGGCTGCCGCTTCAAGCCGCGCTGCCCGTTCAAGATCGAGATCTGCGAGCAGGAGCCGCCGCTCTATCCCACCGACACCGGCAGCCTGTCGCGCTGCCACCGGCATGCCGAAATCGCCGCCGGCCAGCTCACCTGGAAGGCTGCCATTGGGGCGATACCGACCGCCAATGAGCAGGCCGCAGAGCCGCTTCTCGCGGTGAAGCATCTGAAGAAGCACTTCGAAGTGTCCGGCGGCTTGCGCGGCGCACGGCGGCACCGTGCGCGCGGTCGAGGACGTCAGCTTCGACATCTTCCCGGGCGAAACGCTCGGGCTGGTCGGCGAGTCCGGCTGCGGCAAGACCACGGTCGGCCGCCTGATCCTCAGTCTCGAAAAGCCGACCGACGGCGAAATCAGCTTTGCCGGCAACAACCTGTCCGCGACGTCAGCGGCGGAGCTCAAAACGTTGCGCCGCAAGGTGCAGGTGATCTTCCAGGATCCCTACAGCTCGCTCAATCCGCGCATGACGGTCGGGCAGATCATCGGCGAGCCGCTGCACGTCTACGACATCGTCAAGGGCAAGAAGGCGGTGCAGGCGCGCGTCAGCGAGCTGCTGGAGAATGTCGGCCTGCGCGCCGGAAATGGCCGAGCGCTATCCGCACCAGCTCTCGGGCGGACAGCGCCAGCGCGTCGGCATCGCGCGCGCACTCGCGATGGAGCCGACCTTCATCGTCTGCGACGAAGCCGTGTCGGCGCTCGACGTCTCGATCCAGGGCCAGATCATCAACCTGCTCGAAGACCTGCAGCGCAAATACGGGCTCGCCTACCTGTTCATCGCGCACGATCTTGCCGTGGTGCGGCACATCTCGATGCGCGTGGTCGTCATGTATTTCGGCCGCATCATGGAGATCGCCGACCGCGACGTGATCTACCGCGAGCCGCTGCATCCCTACACGAAGGTGTTACTGGACGCCGCGCCAGTCCCCGATCCGACGGTGGAAAAGGAGCGCGAGCCGCGCCTGATCAAGGGCGAACTGCCGAGCCATCTGGCGCCGCCGCCCGGATGCGTCTTTAATACGCGGTGCCCGCTGGCCAGTCAGGAATGCCGCGAAGTCATTCCGCCGCTGGAAGAAAAACGACCCGGGCACTTCGCCGCCTGCATCAAAGTGCCGGTGGTGACCAACTAAGGGCGACAAGAAACGTAAATCTTAGGGAGGAAACGCATGAAGATCACAAGACGCCACGCGCTTCAGGGCACAGGGGCTACCGCCCTTGGCCTCGCCGGGCTCAATTTCGATTTCAGCCGAGCGACCGCGCAAACCAACGTCAAACGCGGCGGCACGCTCAATTTCGCCATCAGCGCCGAGGCTCCGCACTACGACCCGCACGCCAGCGACACCTATGCGACGCTGCACCTGGCGGCGACCGTTCTATTCGACGCTTGCTGCGCTTCAACCTCGACAAATTCCCGCAGGTCGAAGGCGACCTGGCGCAGTCCTGGCAGGTGGCGCCCGACCTGATGACCTACACGTTCAAGCTCAAGCCGGACGTGAAATTCCATGACGGCACGGCGCTGACATCGGCCGACGTCAAGGCCACCTATGAGCGCCTGCGTAATCCGCCGACCGGCGTCGTTTCGACCCGTAAGGCGACATTCGGCGACATCGGCGACATCGAGACGCCGGATCCGTCGACCGTTGTTTTCAAGATGAAGAACGTGAACGCGTCGATGCTCGAGCACTTCGCCTCGCCGTGGAACGTGATTTACGCTGCAAAGGACCTCAGCGCCGACCCGGCGAGCCCGCGCACCAAGATCAACGGCACCGGCCCGTTCACCTTCGTCGAGCACGTCAAGGGCAGCCACGTCTCGGGCAAGAAGAACGACGCCTACCACAAGAAGGGCTATCCTTACCTCGACGGCTTCAAGGGCATCTTCACGCTGCAGGCGGCGGCGATGCTCAATGCCGTGCAAGGCGGCCAGGTGATGGGCGAATTCCGCGGCATCTCGCCGGCCGAGCGCGACCGTCTCGTGCAGGCGATGGGCGACAAGATCCGCATCCAGGAATCGAGCTGGACGCTCAATCTGCTGGTCTGCTTCAACATCGAGAAGAAGCCGTTCGACGATGTCCGGGTGCGCCGCGCGCTGGTGATGGCGATCGACCGCTGGGGCGGCAGCAACGGCTTGTCGAAGATTTCGACCCTGCGCTCAGTCGGCGGCGTCATCCGTCCGGGCTCGCCGTTCGCGACGCCGGAAGCCGAGCTTGTGAAGCTCCCGGGCTTCTCCAAGGACATCAAGAAGTCGCGCGAGGAAGCCAAGAAGCTGCTCAAGGAGGCGGGCCAGGAAAACCTCAAGTTCACGCTGTGGAATCGCAACCTGGCGATGCCCTACACGCCGGCCGGCGTCTTCCTGGTCGATCAGTGGCGCCAGATCGGCGTGGAGGTCGAGCACAAGCAGTCCGATACCGGCCCGTATCTTGCTCACATGAACTCGGGCAACCACGACGTCGCGATCGACTTCTCGAATCTGTTCATGGACGATTCCAGCCTCGGCCTTGCGAAGTATCTGTCGCTCAGCCGTGCGCCCGAAAACCGTTCACGCTCGAAGGATGAGGAGCTCGACAAGCTCTACGACGCGCACCTGCGCGAACGTGATGTCGAGAAGCGCAAGGGGATGATCCGCGCCTTCGAAAAGCGCGTGTTCGAACAGGCGTATCAGCAGCCGCTGTTGTGGTGGCATCGCATTGTGCCGACCCACAAGACGCTGATGGGTTGGCCGATGTCGCCAAGCCACAACCTCGGCGCCCAGCTCGAAGGCGTCTGGCTCAACGCGTAAAGCTGCACGGGTAAACCCGGCGCGCTCCTTACCGAGCGCGCCGGCGAACCCATCCACGCGCAACAAATCATGCTCCGCTACACCATCAACCGCGTCCTGCTGATGATCCCGACGCTTTTTGGCGTTGCGGTGCTCGTATTCTTCATGTTGCGGGTCGTTCCCGGCGACATCGTCGAGATCAAGCTGCGCGGCGACGGCGGCAGCGTCACGCAGGAAACGATCGATCTGGAGCGCAAGCGGCTCGGGCTCGACCGTCCGCTGCTGACGCAATTCGCCGGCTGGATGGTCGGCATGGCCAAAGGCGACTTCGGCATTTCGATGTGGACGGAACGCCCGGTCTGGACCGAGATCGCAATCCGGCTCGAATTGTCGCTGCAGGTCGCGCTGATGGCGACGATCATTGCGGTGCTGCTCGCCTTACCCATGGGAACGCTGGCGGCGTTATTCCGCGACACCTGGATCGACTATACGGTCCGCATTCTCACCATTGGCGGGTTGTCGATCCCGTCCTTCTGGTTCGGCATGCTGATCATGCTGAGCCTGCTGGCTTTCTTTAACTGGCTGCCGCCGATCACCTTCACGCCGTTCTACGTCGATCCGTGGGAAAACCTGAAGCAACTGATCTGGCCCGCGATGGCGGTCGGGTATCGCTACTGCGCCGTGGTGGCGCGCATGATCCGCTCCTCGCTGCTCGAAGTGCTGAACGAAGATTATATCCGTACCGCCCGCGCCAAGGGCGTATACGAGCGGCTGGTGATTTCGCGGCATGCGCTGCGCAACGCGCTGCTGCCTGCAATCACCGTGATCGGTCTTGAGTTCACGTTCCTGATTGGCGGCCTGGTCGTGACTGAGCAGGTGTTCAACCTCAACGGTATCGGCCAGCTGTTCGTGCAAAGCATATCGCGCAACGACTTCACGCTGATCCAGGGCATGGTGATGCTGATCGCCGCGTTCTACGTATTCGTGAACCTGATCATCGACCTGCTTTATGCGGTGTTCGATCCGCGCATCCGGTACGGCTCATGACGATCGCTCTCCCCTCCATCGAACAGACGCGGCAGCCGAGCCGCGTCATGGAGTTCGTGCGTCAGCAGCCGCTGGGTGCTTTCGAGCTTCGTGATCATCGCCTTGATGATGTTCGCCGGCCTGTTCTCGCCATGGGTGGCGCCGTACGATCCGCTCGATATCGACTTTGCCTCGCTGCTGGCCGCGCCGTCGTGGGAGCACTGGTGCGGCACCGACGCCTACGGCCGCGACATCTGCTCACGGCTCATTTACGGCGCACGCACTGCGATGGTGATTGGATTCACCTCGTCGTTTGTCGGCTCGTCACTCGGCGCCATCCTCGGCATCGCCTCCGCTTATTTCGGCGGCAAAATCGACGACTGGATCCAGCGTTTCGTCGACATCCTCTTGGCGTTCCCGCTGATCGTATTGGCGCTCGTCGTGGTCGCCGCGTTCCGCAAATTTGTGGTCGCGGGCGTTGACGTCAACCTGGTTGTCGCGATCGCCATCCCGATCGTTCCGCGTGTCGCCCGCGTCGTGCGCGCCGCGGCGTTTTCGGTGCGCGTGATGCCCTATGTCGACGCCGCGCGCGCCGCCGGCTATTCGCACACCCGCATCATCTTCCGCCACATGGCGCCCAACGTGGTGGCGCCGTATCTCATCATGCTCACGGCTTTCATCGCGCAGGCGATCCTGGCCGAAGCGTCGCTGTCGTTCCTCGGCCTCGGCGTCACCGAACCGACCGCCGCCTGGGGCCTGATGCTGTCGGGCAATGCCTCCGACTTCTACCGGCAGGCGCCGTGGATGATCCTGTTCCCGGGCGCCGCCATCAGCCTCGCCGTGTTCGGCTTCAACCTGTTCGGCGACAGCTTGCGGGACTTCCTCGATCCGCGCTTCAAGGTATAAAGCGCCGCCCGTCCAGGCTCTTAGCGTCAAGGATTAGCCAATGCCCAAGCCTCTTGCCGGTATCCGTGTGCTCGAACTCGCCCGCATTCTCGCGGGGCCGTGGGCCGGGCAGATCCTCGCCGACCTCGGCGCCGACGTGATCAAGGTGGAGCGCAAGGGCGCCGGCGACGATACGCGCGGCTGGGGCCCGCCCTTCGTCGAGGGCGTCGACGGCAAGCCGATCGGCTCCGCCTACTTTCACTCTGCCAATCGTGGCAAGCGCTCGATCGAGCTCGACTTCGAGACCGATGAAGGCAAGCGGCTGGTCAAAAAGCTCGCCGCGAAATCCGACGTACTGATCGAGAACTTCAAGGTCGGCGGGCTCGCCAAGTTCGGCCTCGATTACAAGTCGCTCGCACCGGAATGCCCGAAGCTGATCTACTGCTCGGTCACCGGCTTCGGCCAGGACGGGCCGTATGCTGAGCGCGCCGGCTACGACCTGATGGCGCAGGGCATGGGCGGCATGATGTCATTGACCGGAATGCGCGACGGCCCGCCGGTCCGCGCCGGTGTCGCGATCTCCGACATCTTCACCGGCATCTATTCGGTGGTCGGCATCCTGGCCGCGCTGGAGCAGCGCCACAAGACCGGCAAGGGCGCCTATGTCGACACGGCGCTGGTCGATTCCACGGTCGGCGTGCTGGCCAATATGGTGATGAACTACCTCGTCTCCAACAAAGTGCCGGAGCGCATCGGCAACGCGCACGCCAACATCGTGCCCTATCAGGAATTTCCCGCGGCGGACGGCTTCCTGATCGTCGCCACCGGCAATGACCGTCAATTCGTCGACTTCTGCAAGGTGGTTGGCGCGCCGGAGCTGGGCGCCGATCCAAGATTCAAGGATAATGTCGGCCGCCTGTCGCATCGCGGCGAGCTGATCGAAAAGCTCACCGCGCAGACGAAGAAGATAAAGCGCGATGACCTGCTCTCCAAGCTCGAGCAAGTGAAGGTGCCGGCGGGGCCGATCAACAATCTCGAGCAGGTTTTCGCCGATCCTCAGGTCAAGCACCGCGGCATGAAGCTCGATCTGCCGAGCAAGGCGGCAAAAGGCGGCACCATCCCCGGCGTGCGCACGCCGATCGTCATCGATGGCTGGAGAGCGGCGTCAGAACGTCCCTCACCGCTGCTCGGCGAGCACACCGACGAAGTGCTGCGCGAGATCGGCGAGAAGTAATCACCACGTCAGCGTGCGGGCATTCTCGGCGAAGATGAATTCCTGGGTGTAGCCGGGACGCCCCATCTTCACGCCGTCGACCAGGTCCTCGTGCTTCAGACCGAACTCGGCCATGCATGGCCCGCACATCAGGACGATGCCGCCGTCCTTGATGAAGTCGGCGATGATCTCGCGCGGAATACGCTGCATGGTCGGCCGCTTCTCCTGCTCCCCGGTCTTGGCGGCGAGCTTCACCGCATCGAGATTGAGAAACACCGCGACCGGGTGACCCATCTTCAGCGTCGCGTGCGCGAAATGCAGGCCCATCCAGCCGCGCCAGCTGTCGCCGGTCGTCATGTTGATGAACAGCGGATTGTTGCCCGGCGCGGCTTTCTTGAAACTTTCGAGGTCGTGAGCGCGCAGCGGCCAGGCCAGCATCAGCGCGGCACCGGCCAGCAAGCCGCACGCAAAAACACCAGGCGTTTCATGGGTCGCTCCATCAGGGATGGAGCGATTGTTTCAGGTCACCGCCGTAGGCGCCAGCGCTTCAATGTCGGTGGCGACGTCGATCACCGCTGGACGGTTGGCCGCAAGCGCCTGCGCCAACGCAGGACCGAACTCCGACGGTTGCTCGACGCGAATGCCGAGCGCGCCCATATCTTCGGCAAGCCGCGCGAAATTCATCGGATTGTAGGTCCACAGCTCACGCGCCTGCTGGGTCTGCTCGCCGCCATAGGCGCGGTCGAAGCCGCGCTTCGACTGATTGCCGCCGCCGTTGTTGTTGACGACCGTGACACTGTTGAGCTTCCAGCGCACCGCGGTCTCCAACTCGCCGATGTGATACCAGAAGCCGGCATCGCCGGTGAAAACCACCACCGGCCGTTCCGGACACGCCGCTTTGGCCCCCATGCCGGCGGGGAATGCCCAACCGAGATGGCCGGCGCTGCGCATGTAGCTTTGCTGGGGGGTGCGCAGATCGTAGAGCCCGCCCATCCACATGCCGGCGTGGCCGGTGTCGACCACGACGATCGCATCGTCCGGCATCAGCTTTGTCAGATCGCCGCAGATGCGGCCCGGATTTATCGGCACAGCGTCCGACGTCAGCAGCGACTGATACTTCGTCGCCCATTCCGACTTGATCGCCTTGACCTGCTCGATCCACTTCT
Source organism: uncultured Alphaproteobacteria bacterium (assembly GCA_963847325.1). GTDB lineage: Bacteria > Pseudomonadota > Alphaproteobacteria > Rhizobiales > Xanthobacteraceae > Pseudolabrys. Next base: position 34,354 of record CAWJZD010000007.1, on the reverse strand, counting down.
GCCGGCGCGTCGCAGTGGTCTTGTCGATCTGGCCGAGCATCTTGATGAGCACGGTGCGCGCATCGCCGAGCACGCTGGCCTGCAGCGGATAATTGCGGCCGAGCGCTTCCGCCTCGATGTCGATCTGGATCGCCGGCGTTCCGATTTTTGGCACCGCCCAGAAATGCGTGGTCATGCCGCCCGTCTCGCTGCCGATGAAGCAGACGAGGTCCGCGGCATTGACGATGCGGTTGGCGCTTTCGCGCGAATACGATGCCGACCACGCCGACCGACAGCGCGTTGGTGCCGGGGATAACGTCCTTGCCGTTGAGCGAGGTGGCGACCGGAATTTGCAGCGCCTCGGCGAGCGCAACCAGCTCACGCGCGGCGCCGGAGGCGCGCACGCCACCGCCGGCGACGATCACCGGCCGCTCGGCTTTTTGCAGAAGATCGAGCGCCGCCTTCACATGCGCGGCTTCAGGCTCCGGGCGGAACGGCGGCACCTTGGCGAACTGCGCCTCGACGATCGCCTCCATCTCGGCTTCGTCGAGATCGACCTGCCCTTCATTGCCGCGGAATTGCAGATGCACCGGCCCGGGCGTGCCCGTGGTCGCAGTGCGGAAGGCCTGGCGGATCATGTCGGGGATGCGCGAGACGTCATCGATGGTGACGTTCATCTTGGTCACCGGCTCAAACGCCGGCATGTCGTCGATTTCCTGATAGACCTTGCGGAACTTGGTCTTGGGATCGCGGCCGCCGGTCATGGCGATCACCGGCGCGTGCGCCAGCCAGGCGTCGCGCAGGCCGGCCGCGAGATTGAGCGCGCCGATCACCTGCGCCATGCACACGCCAGGCTTGCCGGAGGCGCGGGCATAGCCATCGGCCATATAGGCCGCGGACTTCTCGCCATGGGTGTGGATGCGGGCGATCTGGGTGCGGCGCTCCATCTCGGCGAAGGTCCGCCGCAGCACCGCCGGCACCATGAAGACATGGGTGACGCCATAGCCCGCCAGCATGTCGGCGAGCACCTCGGCACCGGTGCGCTTCTGATTGTGGCCCAGCATCATCCCGCGTTTCCTTTTCCCCGCGCCGCTTAAAGCCGCAAAGCGCGGGCGCTTCAAGGGCCGTGTCGCATCCGCCGCACGCGCTTTGCGTTATAGTTTCCGCCAGAGAAAGCAGGATGACATGTACGCGGCGACGCTCGGCTCGCGCAGATACAGCTTCGGCGACCTCAAGACGCTGCTCGCCAAGGCGACGCCGCTGCGCAGCGGCGACCAGCTTGCCGGCATCGCCGCCGAGAGCGGCGAGGAGCGCGTCGCGGCGCAGTTCGCGCTGGCCGACCTGCCGCTGACGGCATTCCTCAGCGAGGCGGTCGTGCCGTACGAGGCCGACGAGGTCACGCGGCTGATCGTGGATACGCATGACAAGGCTGCCTTTGCGCCGGTTGCGTCGCTGACGGTCGGCGGCTTCCGCGACTGGCTGCTGTCCGACGAGGCGACCACCGAAACGCTGGCGGCGCTGGCGCCGGGCCTGACCCCGGAAATGGCGGCGGCGGTCAGCAAGATCTGCCGTCTCCAGGACCTGATGCTGATCGCATCGAAATGCAGCGTGGTCACGAGCTTCCGCAACACGATCGGCCTGCCCGGCCGGCTCTCGGTCCGGCTGCAGCCCAACCATCCGACCGACGACCTGCGCGGCATCGCCGCCAGCATTCTCGACGGCCTGCTGCTGGGTTCGGGCGACGCCGTGATCGGCATCAACCCGGCGACCGACAGCCCGGAGCGCGCTACACAAGCTGCTCGTCATGCTCGACGACGTGCGCACCAAGCTCGATATCCCGACCCAGACCTGCGTGCTCGCCCATGTGACGACCACGCTCGCGCTGATCGAAGCAGGGCGCGCCGGTCGATCTGGTGTTCCAGTCGGTCGCCGGGACCGAGGCGGCGAACAAGGGCTTCGGCGTCAACCTCGCGCTGCTCGAGGAGGCGCGCGAAGCGGCGCTTGCGCTCAAGCGCGGCACGGTCGGCGACAACGTCATGTATTTCGAGACCGGCCAGGGCAGCGCCCTCTCCGCCAATGCGCATCACGGCGTCGACCAGCAGACCATCGAGGCGCGCGCCTATGCGGTGGCGCGGCACTTCAAGCCGCTGCTGGTCAACACCGTGGTCGGCTTCATCGGCCCGGAATATCTCTACGACGGCAAGCAGATCACCCGCGCCGGCCTCGAAGATCATTTCTGCGGCAAGCTGCTCGGCCTGCCGATGGGCGTCGACGTTTGTTACACCAACCACGCCGAGGCCGATCAGGACGACATGGACGGCCTGCTCGCATTGCTCGCCGCCGCCGGCGTCAATTTCGTCATGGGCGTGCCCGGCGCCGACGACGTGATGCTCGGCTACCAGAGCACCTCGTTCCACGATGCGCTGGCGATGCGCGACCTGTTCGGCAAGAAGCCGGCGCCGGAATTCGAGGCCTGGCTCACGAAGCAAGGGCTGATGGACCGCAACGAGCGCATCAGGCCGGGCGCCCTGCCCGCCCGCTTCCAGGCGCTGTTGCCGGCATGAGCGAGAATCTTCCCGGCCCCTGGGATGCGTTGCGGCGGCTGACCGCAGCGCGGATCGGCTTGAAGCGGAGCGGGGCTTCGCTGGCGACCGCGCCGCTGCTGGAGTTTCAGCTTGCCCATGCAAGGGCGCGCGACGCGGTGCATGAGGCGCTGGATGAGGCGCGACTGGAAAAGGATTTGATGGCACTCGGCCTACCGATCCTGACCATCGCCAGCCAGGCGAACGACCGTCCGCAATTCCTGATGCGGCCCGACCTGGGGCGGCAGCTTTCGAGCGACGCCGAGCGCGCGCTGGCGGCAAAGAAAGGCAGCTACGACATCGCTTTCGTCATCAGCGATGGGCTGTCCGCCGGCGCCGCGCAGAAGCACGCCGCTCCGCTGCTCGCGGAAATCATCCCGGCGCTGAAAGATTGGCGTATCGCGCCGCTGGTGATCGTGCGCCTCGGCCGGGTCGGCGCAGGAGACGCAGTTGCCGCTTCGCTCAACGCCAAATGCGTCGTCATCCTGCTCGGCGAGCGGCCTGGCCTCACCGCGCCGGACAGCCTCGGCGCCTATCTCGACCTGGACGCCACGGCCCGACACCACCGAAGCCGATCGCAACTGCGTCTCCAACATCCGGCCCGAGGGCGTGCGATATGCCGATGCGGCGCGGACAATCGTGCATCTGCTGCGCGCCATGCGGGCCGGCGGCGTGTCCGGCATCGCGCTCAAGGATGAACTCGGACCGGCTGCTGGTGACGGGCGAAACGACCACCACTCCCACACCGCAACCACGATCAGAATAAACGTCGTCGCGGCGGAGAGCGCGAGCGGCGACAGCGATGGGACCGCGAAAGCCGTCAGCGCAAGCAGCCCAATCCCGACCAGATGCGACAGCGGAAAGTGCGGCGCGGAGAGGCGCTTGAAGCACAAATTGCCGACCAGATAGAGCGCCGGGCCGCCGAGGATGACGATCGCGTTCTTCCATTCCGTGTGGCCGAGCGGATGGTGCAGCACCAGCTCGTCGCCGACCGCGACCACGATGATGCCGGCCACGATCAGGATATGGATGTAGGTGTAGCCGTTGCGGGCGATGCGGCCTGGATCGTCGGAACCCGCAATCAGCCGGCTCGAGCGCTCGGCCCCGACGTTGAAATACACCGCCCACATCGCAACGCTGCCGACAAAGGCGACGACGAATGCCGCCACCGTGGCAGGCGTCCAGGTGAGGCTCGCGAAATTCGCGCCGGTGATCAGGACGAACTCGCCGAGCGCGATGATGACGAACAGGCCGCAGCGCTCGGCCATGTGCGCGCCTTCGACCACCCAATCCGCGGTGCGCGAACGGCCGAGCCCCGGCACATAGAAGCCGACCATCGGCGCAACGGTCTCGAGTGCCACCGCCGCGCCCCATAGCGCGACGCGCGCCGGCCCATCGACCAGTGCGCCGGCGATCCACAATGGCGCATCGGCCATGTGCCACAGGCCGATCCGCGCGAAGTTGAGAAAGTTCGAGGGGTCATGCCGTGCAGTCGCCCACAGCATGAACATGTTACGGCCGGCCTGGATCAGCACATAGGCGCCGGCGAAGGCGAGCGCACGCTCCTCGAAGGCCTTCGGGATCGACGCCGCCAGCACCAGCCCGCCAAGCATCAGGCGCGAACAGCAGCAGGCGGGCCGGCGGCTTTTCAGGGTCGATCCAGTTGGTGACCCAGGCGGTGTCGATCCAGCACCACCACACCGCGATCATCAGCAGCGCAGTCTCGAACACGCCGATCGGCGTCAGATGATGCAGCAGCCCGTGGGAAAGCTGCGTGATCGCGAACACGAACACCAGGTCGAAGAACAGCTCGACGAAGGTGACCCGATGGTGCTCGTGGCCGTGGCGGATGCGGAGGTAATTGTTGCGGGCGGCGAACATGCGCGCGCCAGCATAGGCAATCAGTGCGCCGCCGTCCCGCCCCTGTTCCAGCCGCGGCCGCCTTCGGCATAGAGCTCATGGCCGTTCGCGGTGGCGACCACGGTGTCCTCGAGCTTGATGAAGCCGCGGGTCGGATGCAGCAGCGTGGTCTCGACCGACACCACCATGCTCTCTTCGAGCGGCTGGTCCTTGTGCTCGGGCGTGTAGGGCACGGCGACGCCGCGCTCGGTCAGGCGCGGCGCTTCGTGGCTGACCATGCCCATGCCATGGGCGAGGAATTCCATGTGATTGTGGTGCCGTGACTTGGCGACCAGCGGCTCCGCGGCCGCGTAGATGTCGCGCCCGGTCGCGCCGGCCTTCACCGCCTTGAACGCGGCCTGCTGAATGCTCTCGATCTCGCCGAGCAAATCTTGCAACTCTTCATCCGGCTCGCCGAGGATCGCCATCCGGCAGATATCGCCGATGTATCCCTGGTAATTGCCGCCGGAATCGAGGGAAAGCACGTCGCCCTTTTCCCAGCGCTGGTCCGACGGCGATCGGTTGTGGCTGGTGCCGGCGGCGATCAGGCAATATTCGAACACGAGTCCGCGATTGACCTCTTCCTTGCGCAGCGCTTCGGCGATCTCTTCCTTGGTCGAGCCGGGTCCATGCTTGGCGATGACAGTCTTCATCGACTCCAGCACCACTTCCGAGGCGAACTTCAGCTTCTTGAGCTCGTCCGGCGATTTCACCGGCGCGCTGACGATCGAGCACAAGCGTGGCGTCGACCAACTCCGCGTCCGGAAACGCATCGCGCAGCACAATCGCGGCGTCGTAAGGCAGGAAGCCGAATTCAGCGCCGAGCCGGCGCGGCTTCATGCCGCTTTTCTTCATCACATCGATGGCCTTTTGCATGCCATCGACCGAGCCGTTCGAAACAGTCTGCTTGTGCGGGGTCCAGAGCGGATTGATCTCGACCTGCCATTTCTCGAGGCGGTGGCCGACATAGGCCGCCTTGTCCGGCGCGCCCTTCGGATAGATCACGACCGGCAGATATCGCGTCACCGCGGTCGCATCCATGTAGTCGAAGAAATCGGCGCGGTGACCGCCGAGCAGGTACTGCACATTGTGCTTCGAGGTCGCGAGCAGGACGTCGATATTCTCGGCATCCATCAGGCGATCGAGACGGGCGCGGTCGAACGGCGTCGATATTCCATTGGTCGGCATGGCGGGCTCCAGTTCGCGCGCGAGACTAATCCTGCGCGGCTCGCCTGCGCAACGGCGCTTGCCCAATGGCTTGCTCCTGGGCGAGGCGTTGGGCATGCTCGCGGCAACAATAAAACGTGGAGGAAACGATGAAATCTGCAGCGCGCATCGCCGCATTCATGACTGCCATGCTGATCAGCGCGGCAGCCTTTGCCGCCGGGCCCGGCGGTTATCCGAACAAGCCGGTGAAAGTGATCGTGCCGTTCGCGCCGGCCGGCCCGACCGACGTGATGGCGCGGCTGATCGCGCAGAAATTGTCGGAGAGACTCGGCCAGCAGTTCTACGTCGAGAACCTGGCCGGCGCCGGCGGCAATACTCGGCATGGTCGCGGCCGCGAAATCGCCCGCCGACGGCTACACGCTGGTGTTGGTGAGCTCGAGCTTCGTCGTCAATCCGAGCCTCTACGCCAAGAATCCCTACGACGCCTTCAAGGACTTCGCGCCGGTGACACTGGCCGCGGCCTCGCCCGAACATTCTGGTCGTGCATCCGTCCGTGCCGGCCAAGATCGTGAAGGAGCTGGTCGAGCTGGTCGAAGGCGAACCCGGGCAAATACAGCTATGCCAATCCCGGCGTCGGCACCACGCCGCACCTCGCCGGCGAATTGTTCAAGCTGTCGCTCAAGCTCGACATCGACCACGCGTGCCGTTCGGCGGCGCCGGTCCCGCGATCCAGTCGGCGGTCGGCGGCCATACGCCGATCGCCTTCACCGCGCTGCCGCCGACCGCGCCGCAGGTGAAGGAGCGGCAAGCTGCGCGGGCTCGCGGTCACGTCGGCGCAAGCGCTCGTCGGCGCTTGCCGGACGTGCCGACCATGGAGGAAGCCGGCATCGAAGGGCCAGGAGTCCGAGACCATGCAGGGCATCCTGCTGCCGGCCGGCGCGCCGAAGGAGCTGGTGCGATTCCTCAACCGCGAAATCGTCAAGGTGATGGCGCTGCCCGACGTGAAGGAGAAATGCGCCGCAGCTCGGCTTCGACGTGGTCGCCAACACGCCGGAGCAGTTCGCGGCCTACATCAAGACCGACGTGAGAAGTGGAGCGGGTGATCAAGGAGCCAAGATCCCGCAGATCAAGTCGGCACGCCACACACCGTCATGTCCGGCTGTCCGGATCTCCCGCGTGAAGCGTGAAGTCAGCGCAAGCCAGGCATGACGAGTCGACGCGCTCACCATGCGCATTGTCGACATTCGCGAGACCGCGATTCCGCTGAAGTCGACGCTCGCCAATTCGAGCTTCGATTTCTCGGAAATGACGACGTCGGTGGTCGCGGTGATCACCGACGTGATGCGCGACGGCAAGCCGGTCACCGGCTTCGCGTTCAATTCCACCGGCCGCTATGCCTGCGGCGCGCAGATGCGCGAGCGCTTCATCCCGCGCATCCTGAGACGCCGATCCGGACACGCTGCTCGACGACGGCGGCAATCTGTCGACCCGACAAGATCCTCGCCGCGATGATGCGCAACGAGAAAGTCCGGCGGGCACAGCGAGCGTTCGGTCGGCATCGGCACCATCGAAGTCGCGGTGTGGGACGCGGTCGCCAAGATCGCCGGACAAGCCGCTGCACCGCGTGCTGGCCGAGCGCTACAGCGGCGGCAAGATGCCCGGACAAGGTGTTCTGTCTATGTCGGCGGCGGCTGGTACGGCCCGGGCAAAGGCCGCAAGGAACTGCAGGACGAGATGCGCCGCCATCTCGATGCCGGCTACACGATGGTGAAGATGAAGGTCGGCGGCGCGCCGCTCGACGAAGACGTGCGCGCGGCTCGAAGCGGTGAAGCAGGTGATCGGCTCCGGCGCGCAGCTCGCGGTCGATGCCAACTCGCAAATTCCAGCGCGACGACGCCCTCGCCTACGCCAAGGCGCTGGCGCCGTTCGGGCTGCGCTGGTTCGAGGAGCCGTGCGATCCGCTCGATTTCGCGCTGCTTGCCGAGGTCGCCGCGCATCTACGCGCCGCCGCTGGCGACCGGCGAAAACCTGTTCTCGACCCAGGACGTGGAAAATCTGGTGCGGTTTGGCGGGCTCAAGCCGGCGCGCAACGACGTCATCCAGATCGATCCGCCGCAGGCCTACGGCATCGTCCAGTACGGCCGCACCGTCGCGATGCTGGCGAAACACGGCTGGCCGCGCATCTTGCCTGTTCCCGCACGGCGGCAACCAGATGTCGCTCGCCATCGCCGCCGGCTTCGGGCTGGGCGGCGCGGAGTCCTATCCCGGCGTGTTCGGCGTGTTCGGCGGCTTCGCCGACGATGCCCGGGTCGAGAACGGCGACATCACGCTGTCGGACCGGCCCGGCATCGGCTTCGAAGGCCACAACCGGCTTTACGCGGTGATGAAAGAGCTCGCCGCCTAATCGATGAACGGCTCGCTGCTTAAGGCGCTGAAAAACGAGACGTTTAGCGCGTTCCGGACGCGGCGCGGCGGTTAAGCCGGGGTGGCTGCGGCTCGGCAGGCTTGGTCCCCTTGGCCTGCGGCAGCGATTGCACCAGCCGCAGACGCGGCGGCAGCGGCTCCGCAGCGGCCAGCCGAACCCCGGCCACCAGCTCGGCGGCATCGCCGTAGGCGTCACAGGCCAGGCAAATCGCGACAATCCGGCCGCGCGCGATGTCCACGCGCTCGATTTCGCAGCGGCAGCTAATGCAAAGCAGGTGCATGATCGAAGTTCCGCGGAGCCTGTTGACGTAGGCCAAGCAAGCAGCAATTCGTGTGGCGAGATCAAGTCACAGACAGTCATTGGCCGCGCTTATGGACACCAACGCATTACGGCGCCTGCACTACGCGGCTGCGATCGGCTGCGGCGTGTTCGCGTCGCTGGCGGTCCATATCCTGCTGACGGTGTTCGGCGTCGGCCTCGATGCCGTGTTGCGCCAGCTGTTCCCGTCGAGCCGCGACCAGCTTGTCTCGTCGCTGGCATGGTGGGCGATTGCCGCAGCGGGATTTGTCGGCGGCTGGGCGGCGGGCGCTTACTTGATCGCGGCGGCGCGCGAGCGTGACGCGATCTACCGGATGGCGCGCGCGGCGCTGATCGGCCTGGTCGTCATCGTGTGCACGGCGGCGGGCATACTCAGCAAGACCGGCAGCGCCGGCGGCAGGCTCGACGTGATCGCCGGCCTCACCGCGCTTGGTCTGGGACTGATCTGCGCGTTTTGCGGCGCGCGGCTGGCTTATCTCAACGCCGAACAGGTCTGAGCGCGGAGATCAGCCCGCGCTCGCCCGCTTCGGCGCGATGTGCGCCTTGCGCTCAAAGAACAACGCCTGGCTGATCACCGCCGAGACCGTGGCAGGCTGGAACGGCTTCGCGATCAGGAAGGCCGGCTCTGGCCGGTCGCCGGTCAGGAAGCGCTCCGGATAAGCGGTGATGAAGATCACCGGCACTTCGAATGTCTTGAGCAGGTCATTGACCGCATCCAGGCCCGAGCTGCCGTCGGCAAGCTGAATGTCGGCGAGGATCAGGCCGGGCTTGCGCGTCTTGGCGATATCGACCGCCTCGGTGCGCGTGCGCGCGACGCCAATCACGTCGTGACCCAGGCTTTCGACCAGGCCTTCGAGATCCTTCGCAATCAGCAATTCATCTTCGATGATGAGGACATCGGTCGCGATTTCCGCCGCAAGCTCGCGGCCGGATTCGGCGACGTGCTCGCGCAGGGTCGAGACATCGATGTCGAGAATGTGGGCGGCGTCGAACTCGTTGAAGCCCTCAAGCGACATCAGCAGGAAGGCCTGGCGCGGCAAGGGCGTGATGTTGCTGAGGTGCTGATCAGCCGGCAGGCGCGCTTCCTTGGCCGACCCTTGGGTGTTGATCGAGACCGAATTCCAGATCTTGCTGAAAATCCGGTACAGCGAGACCTTCGGGTTGGCGCCAAGCTTGGCGAGGCTTGGATCCTCGATCATGGCCTGAATGCTGGCCGCCACGTAGGCGTCACCCGAGCTCTGATTGCCCGTCAGCGCGCGCGCGTAGCGGCGCAGGAACGGCAAAAAGGCAGAGATTTGCTGGGACACCGACATCAGACTTCCTCCCCGAAACTGGACTTCAACCCCTCACAATGCCTATACCTGAAAAAAGTTCCACTGGCTGGGGAACGGGATAGGCCAGATCGGGTTGAAATTAGACATAAGTGGCCTGGGCGATCACTGAGGTGGCCTGAAACGGGGGAATTCAACCCCGTTCGGGAAGGGGAAATGCCGAATAATCCGCACAAGCCCACGCGCGGTAAAGGGACTCGAGTGGTTCGGGATAACGTTGTGAGTTTGGGGCGCGATATTCAGGTCAAGATCGGGCAGCACCTGCGGACCATGTACGACGAGGTGGTCAAGCAGGGTGTACCCGACCATTTGACCACCCTGCTGCAACAGCTCGATGACAAGTCCAAAGCCGACAAGGACCGGAAGTAGCGGCCTACGCTTCCTTCTCCTCGATGCTCGCCGGCAGATCGAGGGCAAATTCGGTACCAGGATTGAGATTGTTGATCGTCAGCTTGCCGCCAAGCTGGCGCGCCGTGGCATTGATCATGATCATGCCGAGCGAATCCGATTTCTCGAACTGGAAATTTTCCGGCAGACCCTTGCCGCTATCCGCGAAGGCGTAGCGGAATCCGTCCGCAGCGCGCTTGAGCGACACGCGCACGACGCCGGCATCGCCGTCGCCATAGGCGTGCTTGATCGCGTTCATGATCAGCTCATGGGTCAGCATCGCAAGCGAGATCGCATTGGTGCCTGACAGCAGGACCGGCTCGATATCGGTTTCGATGCCGAGCTTGACCGTGCCTTCGTAGGCGTTGGCGCTTTCGGTCGCGACGAACTTCAGAAGCTCGCCGACCTCGATATTGTCCACCGCATCGTTGTTGTAGAGATGGCGGTACACCGTGCCGAGCGCGACCACGCGGTTGCGCGCGCTGGCGAGCTGCTCGCGCGTCGCTTCCGTCGTCTCGCGCTTGCGCCGCTGCAAATCGAAGATGCTGGACAGCAGATTGAGGCTGTTCATGACGCGGTGCTGCAGCTCGCGCAGGAACAGCGCCTTCTGCGCCAGAAGCTCGTCGACCTTCGCCGACATCTTGGACAGCGACAGGCTGAGCTGACCGAACTCGGTCTCCGGATTCAGATCCGGAAATTTCGCGGTGGCATCGCCGCTTTCCCGGCGCCGCGCGACGTCGACCAGGCTGCGCACCGGTCGCGTGATCAGGTAATGCGTCGCGACCCAGGCTCCGCCGATCGCAAGCAGGATCGCGACCAGCGCCGCCGCCAGATTGCGCGCCGCAAACGCCCAGGCTCCGGCCATGGCGACATTGCGGTCGACCGCAACCATGACGCCGAGCGAGCCCGAACCGACCGCCACGCCGGCGCTGCTGACCACGAAGGGCTTGTTCGGCACGACATTGGTGTCGAGCGTTTCCGGGACCTGCCAATTCGCCCGCTTGAAGATGTCATTGACGATCGCGTCCGACACTTCGTCGCTTTGCGGATAGGCCATCACCACCGCGCCCTGGCGGTCGACCACCATCACGCGGTCGCGCGGATGAAACGGCAGCGCGACAAGATTTTCCGCCATCTTCTGCGGATTGAGGATGACGACGATGACGCCTTCGTTGGCGCCGTCCGGCGATTTGTACGGCATCGACAGATGGATCGAGGTCTCGCCGGTGACGCGGCCGCGCGTCAGCATGCCGATCGTGAATTTTCCGGTCCGGATCGGCTCGTAAAAATAGGCGCGGTCGCTGACGTTCAAGTTCGGCGGAATTGGAATTGTCGAGCAATGGAATTTGCCGTCTTTGTCGATGACCGCCGCCTCACGGTAAACCGGCAGCGCCGCGATGACCGATTTGAAATAGGCGGTGCAGCCCACCTCGTCGTCCGGCGTGCGCGGGAATTTGCTCATGATCGTCATCGCCTGGTTGGCGCTGTCGATCACCTGCGTGACTTCGGTCGCCACCAGCCGGGCGTCGGCGATCGCAGCCGCCCGCAAATCCTCTTCCTGGCGGATTTGCCAGCGCGCCGTATCGACCATGACCAGCAAAAGTGGCGGCGTCAGCCCGATGCCGACCAAAATCGATAATCGTCGCCGCAGGCTCATTGCTAAAGGTTGCCGCCTGTTATCGCCCGACCCCGCGAAAATCCCCCGGCGGCCAAGCCTTCGAAATTCTAAACGTCTCTGGAGCGCAGGGGTTCACCCGGCACGGCCGAGCCAAGCCCCACGAATACAAGCAAGCCGCCAATCAGGGAAACATGCAGGCACCGCCTGCATCATCACGGTTTCACGCTGCCCGTCCGGCAGGTTCCAGAACGCATGACCATAAAAGATCACCAGCGCGGTGAATATGATCAGCACCACCGCCACAAAGCGGGTACCGACATTGAATGCCAGAAGCAGGGCCGCGAACAATTCGATGGCACCGATCAGAAGCGCGAAAATCTGGGCAGACGACAACCCGAACGCGCTTTCCAGCGGCGCCATCAGCGCGGTGATCGCGGCGGGAATTGCGACGGTTTGGGTCAGCGCCTCGGCGCCGCCCGCAACATTCATCAGGCGCTGCAGTCCATCCAGCACGAAATAAAGCACCAACAGTACACGGCCCACCACGAATACGGCTTGCATTGAGATCCCGGCGTTGCGCTGCGCCCCCCGGCGCTGCGGCGGCGAATTTATAGCAATTTCTATCGCTCGAGACGCCATTATTCGGCGCGTCGCGGCTTTTCCGTGGCGGCGCTATGCGCGCGGCGCGGCCGGCGTATCCGTGTGGGAATTGAAACAGTTATGAGGAAAAAGAAGTGGTGCCCAGAGCGGCTTTGCGCTCGCTGAAAAATATCTCCTAGATTTCACTGGGAAATCTCGCACATCGCGACGCGTTGTTTCCCATGATTGTTGCACAGCCACTTAAGCGCGATTGAGACAGCCGCCCGTCAGCGCGCGCAGAGGGCGTAGACCCGCAGCGTATTGTCTCCGGCCCCACCAACGGGGTTTCTCGCAGTGCCCCTCCAGCCCGTGAAGGTCTCGCCGTCCAGCGGGGACGACTCCGTTGCTATCGGGTCGCGACATTACGAAGGTATCGGTAACGGCAGTGGCTAGATCGACACCTCCGCCGATGACCGTCTCGCCGGCCTTCGCACGATACGCTAAGGCCCGCGTCGAGTCGTCCGCAACAACCGCGTCTTCGCGACGTACCACCACTGTCGGCGGGCAAGATACCATTAAAGTGAAATTCTGATTGGCGGCGGTGCCGCTGGGTCCGAAGGTGTAAACTTGCAGAACCATCCCGCTGGGGTTCGCGTGGGCCAATGCGTTGGCTGCGCCACGCGTCGCGGCCGTTACCGCTGCGATAAAGCTGCAGCTGCTCACATCGCGCTCGAACCTGACATTGTAACGGCCGGTGGCGACGCGCGTTGAGCTTACCGCGCCAAAATCTCTTACCAAGGCGCCATTGGAAGTGACGACCGCATAATAGCTCGACATCGCGTTTGCCTTTTCGACCACAGGGCAAGCGAGGCAGCCGGCCAACAATGCAAGCATGACGAACTTTTTCATCTTTAAACCTCGCTGTGCGGGAAAGCGGAAAGGCAACGCGACGCAAGCGCAACCATGGCAGAACACCGCGATCATCCTTACAAAGATTGCGACGGTTGCGAAAATGCCAGCAGGGGTTGAGCGCGCCAGGAGATCGGTCAGCGACCAAACCGGTTGAACGCGATGACCATGTTGCCCCCGGCAAAACGTGTCGCCCTACTTTCCCGATCAGGACTTAAGGCGCGAGCTTGGAGCAAGCTCGCTTCTGAAGCTTTTCTGAAGCCTTCTAACGTGTTTCTCAACGTCGCCGAAAGAGCGCTCAAGGGTACTGTGTGCACGGTGGGACTAGCAAAAGGAGCGTAAAATGAAGCTCACGCGATCCCTGGGCCGTAGCTGGCGCCGTGCCCTTCTCGGCGTTCTCGCCCTTGCCGCGCTTGCCGCGATTTTCGTCTCGCCGTCGCAACGGGCCGAGGCCCACCAGACCAGGAGTTTGCGCCTCAAAGCATTGGTGCGAAAATCGCACGCACACTTGCGGGCCGGTCGGTGGGTACGGCAAGTGCCTGATGTTGCGCTACGGTACTCAGGTCTGCGGCGAGATACTGTTCCAAGTCCAAAAATGCTCTCAGTGCCAGGAGCCGAACTGCACCGACTGCGTTTGCGTCGTGGCGACGGGTCCAGACCGATGCAACAACGGCGTGAACGGCTATCCGTATATCTGCGCAAGGCGGGTTGCCCCGTAAGCGCTGTGCGTTCGGATTACGCTGACGTCGCTTTTGATGAGTGGTGCCCAGGGGCGGAATCGAACCACCGACACTGCGATTTTCAATCGCATGCTCTACCAACTGAGCTACCTGGGCGCCGATCCCGCTGAAAACGCACGGGATTAACGAGCGCCGCGTTATAGAGGCCGGGCCTTGGCCTGTAAACCTCAGGCTTCGAAGCCCAGCGCGGCGCGGAACCGCCGTTTGATTTCAACGCCATCGCGCAGCGGCAAGACGCGCGGCGGCTCCTCCGCGGCGATTTGCACGCGGGCGAACAGCAGGCCGCTGAGATTTTTGCAGCCGCCCCGCAAGCGCGCGCAGGCCCTGATCGTCCGCGATGTCGTGGCAGTCGGAAAATCCGCAAGCCCGGGCGGTGGCGACGAGATCGACGCCGGACTGCGTGTGGCTCGCCTGCCCGCCGGTCTCACCGTAGAGGCCGTTGTCGAACACGACGATCGCAAGGTTGTTCGGTTGCTGCACGCCTATGGTGGCGAGCGCGCCGAGCCCCATCAGCATCTCGCCGTCACCGGTGATGACGGCGACGCGCTTGCCCGGCTGCGCCAGCGCAAGCCCAAGCCCGATCATCGCCGCGCCGCCCATCGCGCCCCAGAGATAGAAGTTGCGCGGATTGTCGCCGGCGGCGGCGAGATCCCATGTGGTCGAGCCGAGACCGGGCACGACCAGCAGATTGTCGTCGCGGCCCTCCATCAAGGCCGCCATTGCGGCGCGGCGGTCGAGACTCATTTGGTCCAGACCTTCTTGCCGATCAGCTGCTGCGACAGCAGCACCGCGACGATGCGCTCGTCGCCGAAGGCGGATTGCAGCGCGCGCTCGGCCGTTCCGCTCGGCCTCCTCGGGCTCCTTCACTCTGAGCACATCCGCCTCGCACAGCTTCATGACCGGCTCGACGATCGAGCCCATCGGCTCCTGCCACGGATTGAACTCCTCCCACTCGCCCCGCATGGTGATGAAGATCGGCAGCGGAAAGCGGCAGCTGCGCGCCAGCGACAGCATGTTGATGCAATTGCCGACGCCGGAGGACTGCATCAACAGCGCCGCGCGTTCGCCGCCGAGCCAGGCGCCCGCGGCGAGAGCGATCCCCTCCTCTTCCGTGGTCAGCGGCACGGCGCGGATATCGGGGTCGGCCTGGCAGCGCTCGATCAGCCGCGCGTGGCCGGCATCCGGCACATAGCCGACCTGCCGGATATCGGCGCGCTTGAAGGCGTCAAACAAACGGTCGGGCCAATCCACGTTCATTGCTACGGTCATTCCTTGTCGTCCTCACGCGGCCGCTCGCCGTCCTCGTCCGTCTCTTCGGTCGCCGGGATGGAATAGACGCCGGACAGCCACCGGTTCAAGTCCACGTTGCGGCAACGCGCCGAGCAGAACGGCTTGAACTTGTCGTCCACCGGCTTGCCGCAGACCGAACAGCCCTCAGGCACTTTTCTTCTCCCGCGCGGCATCGCGCGCCCGCAGCTCGGTCTTGAGGATCTTGCCGTAATTGTTCTTGGGCAGCGCGTCGACGAACACGTAATCCTTCGGCCGCTTGAAGCGCGCGATCTCGGCGAGGCAGAGCGCATCGAGGTCCGCCGTGGGCGCCTCGCCGACCACATAAGCGACCACCACCTCGCCCCACTCGGCATCGGGCCGGCCGATCACCGAGACCTCCCGCACCTTGCCGTGCTTGAGCAGCACCTCCTCGACCTCGCGCGGATAGATGTTGGCGCCGCCGGAGATGATGACGTCCTTGGAGCGGTCTTTCAGCGAGAGATAGCCGTGCGCGTCGAAGGCGCCGACGTCGCCGGTGTGCAGCCAGCCATTGCGCAGCGCCTGCGCGCTGGCTTCCTGCGTTCTGCCAGTAGCCGGCCATCACCACGTCGCCGCGCACCAGGATTTCGCCGGTCTCTCCCGCCTCAATCGGATTGTCGTCGCTATCCGCGACCATCACCTCGACGCAGGCGTAGGGCCGGCCGGCCGAGCCAAGCCGCGCCAGCCAGTGCGGATTGTCGCGGTCGGCGATCTCCGCCTTGCCCAGCAGCGTGATCGTCATCGGGGATTCGCCCTGGCCGTAGATCTGCGCCAGCCGCGGGCCGAAACGGTCCAGCGCTTTGAGCACATCCTCGAGATACATCGGCGCGCCGCCCCAGATGATGGTGCGGATGTTCGCAGCATTGCAGCCGCCGGGCGCGTCGACCAGCCGCTTCACCATGGTTGGCGCGGCGAACATCGACATGTTCTGCCAATGGTCGATCGCAGCGAAGATTTCGTCCGGCTCGAAGCTGCCGGATTCCGGCACGACGTTGACGCCGAGCCGCGCCACTGTCGGCATCATGTACAGGCCCGAGCCGTGGCTCAGCGGCGCCGCGTGCAGAATGGTGTCGCCCGGTGCGGTGGCATCCACCTCGCTGAGATAGGCCATGCTCGACTGCGCCAGGTTGCGATGGGTCAGCATCGCGCCTTTCGGCCGCCCGGTCGTGCCGGAGGTGTAGAACAGCCACGCGAGGTCATCGCCGTCGCGCGGCTCGATCGACATGGCGTCACTGCGAACAGCGCCGAATATTCCTTGCTGCCGATCGTGATCAGCCGTTCCAGGCTTGGCGGCGCGTGCGCAACAATCTCGCTATCGAGCCCGGGCGAGGCAAAGCACATCCGCGCGCCGGAATGTTCGAGGATGTAGCCCAGCTCGCGGCCGTGCAGCTTGGCGTTGGCCGGGACCGCGGCGAGCCCCGCGTGCCAGATGCCGTAGATGATTTCGATATATTCGACACAGTTCCTGGCGACGATCGCGACGCGATCACCGGGCTGCAACCCGGCGGCGCGCAGTCCGCTTGCCAGCCGCGCGGCGCGAAGCGCCAGCTCGCCGTAATTCAAAACGACGCGTGTGCCTTGGCCGACAGCGGCAAGCGACGGATGGCTGAGACCCGCGCGCGCCAACCAACTCGCGATATTCATAAAGTCATTTTAATGCGCATGATCTTGTCCGAAAACCGGTTTCCACTTTTCGGGATCATGCGGCTTTACACCGCGTTGAGCCAGCCGAAACGGATCGGATAGCCCTCGCCGCCGAGCAGGCTCATCGTCTCGTAGAGCGGCAGCCCGACCACGTTGGTGTAGGAGCCGACCAGCTTCACCACGAAGGTACCGGCAATGCCCTGGACCGCGTAGCCGCCCGCCTTGCCGCGCCACTCGCCGGAGGCGAGATAGGCCTCGATATCCTCGGACGACAGCCGCTTGAAGCGCACCCGGGTTTCAACGAGGCGGTGACGAAACGCTTCGCGCGGCGTGACGATCGAAATCGCGGTGTAGACGCGGTGATTGCGGCCGGACAGCAGCCGCAAGCATTGCGAGGCTTCGTCGAGCAGCTCGGCCTTCGGCAGAATGCGACGGCCGACCGCGACCGCAGTGTCGGCGGCGAGGATGAAGGCGCCGCGCAGCTCGTCGTCGAGCTTCACGGCTTCAAGCGCGGCCGCGGCCTTGGCATGAGACAGCCGGTTCGCATAGGCGCGGGGCAGCTCCCCGCGGCGCGGCGTCTCGTCGATATCGACCGGCTTGAGCGCATCCGGCTCGATGCCGGCCTGGTTGATCAGCGACAGCCGGCGCGGCGAGCCGGAGGCAAGGACGAATTTCGGGCGACCGATCATGTGCGCGCGGAAGCTAATGGAGTCGCGGCCGGTTCTCAACGCTCATTCGTTAATACCGCCCCCGCTGCCAAACCGTTCCTTTATGCGCGCCAGCAGGTGGTCGCGAACTGCGCGATAGGCGTCCAATCGCTGCTCGCGGTTGCCTTCCATCCCGGTGGCGTCGACCGTCGGCCAATACTCAACTTCAATGTCTTTGCCGCGCGCAAGGTCGAGTGCGCGATGATGTGCGCCCGGCGAGAGCGTAACGATAAGGTCGTAATGGAGGCCGTCTTCGAGGTCCTCGAGCTCTTCGAAGGTCCTGGGCTTGTGGCGTGAAATGTCGAAGCCCGCCTCCTCCATCACCGCAACCGCGAACGGATCGAGCTCGCCTTCCTGTACGCCCGCCGAACCAGTGCGGATCGACTTGCCGAACATTTGCCCGAGCAGGGCCGCAGCGATGGGTGAACGCACCGAATTGAGCTGACAGGCAAACAGCACCGATTTGGGTGGTGGCATTCAGCGCTCCAAGCGCATGATCTTGCCCGAAAACCGGTTCCCACTTTTCGGGATCATGCGCAGTGCTCAGCCCTTCCAGTGCAGGACGCAGATCAGGGTGAACAGGCGGCGCGCCGTATCCATGTCGAGCGACACTTTTTCCTTGAGCCGCTCCATCAGGATGCGCGAGCCTTCATTGTGCACGCCGCGCCGACCCATATCGAGCGCCTCGATCTTGTCGGGGGTCGCGGTGCGGATCGCCTGATAGTAGCTGTCGCAGATCATGTAGTAGTCCTTGACGATCCGGCGCAGTGGCGAGAGCGAAACAGGTGCGCGACCACCGGCTTGCCGTCCTCGCGGCGGATGTCGAAGACCAGGCGGTTGCCATCGATTTTCAGAAACAGCTCGTAAGGACCGTTGGTACTCGCCGATCGGCGCGAAGCTGTTCTGCTCGAGCAGATCGTAGATCGCGACTTCGCGCTCGTGCTCGACATCGGCATTGGTGGCGCCGATCAATTCCTCGTCGAGCTCGACCTTGACGAGACGCTGCTTGTTCTTCGCGGCGCTCATTTGTTCAGACGGATCGAAACCGAGCGGGCGTGCGCCTGCAGGCCCTCGGCCTCGGCGAGCGCAATGGCGGCTTCACCAAGTGCGCGAAGCTGATCGGGCCCGCATTTCAAGATCGAAGTGCGCTTCATGAAATCGAGCACGCCGAGCCCGGATGAGAAGCGCGCAGAGCGCGCAGTCGGCAGGACGTGGTTCGAGCCGGCGACATAATCGCCAATGGCTTCCGGCGTATGCGCGCCGATGAAGATCGCGCCGGCATTGCGGATTTTGCCGGCCAGCGCATCGGCGTCGGTTGCGATCAATTCGAGGTGCTCGGGCGCCAGCGCGTTGGTGAGCGCCACCGCCTCATCGAGCGTCCCAACGGTGATAATGGCGCCGAAATCCCGCCATGACGCGCCTGCGGTTTCGGCGCGCGGCAACGTCTTGAGCTGCGCGGCAACAGCTTTTTCAACCTGCGCGGCAAGCTCGGCGCTGTCCGTGATCAGGATCGACTGCGCGCTGGCGTCATGCTCGGCCTGCGCCAGCAAATCGGCGGCGATCCAGTCGGCATTGCCGGTCTTGTCGGCGATGACCACCAGCACTTCCGAGGGCCCGGCGATCATGTCGATGCCGACCGTGCCGAACACCAGCCGCTTTGCGGCGGCAACATAGGCGTTGCCGGGACCGACGACCTTGGCCACCGGCTTGATCGTGTCGGTGCCGTAGGCCAGCGCCGCCACAGCCTGTGCGCCGCCGATGCGATAGATCTCGTCCACGCCCGCCAGTTGTGCCGCGGCGAGCGCCAGCGGATTGAGCTTTCCATCCGGCGCCGGCACCACCATGACGAGCCGCGGCACGCCGGCGACCTTGGCTGGAACGGCATTCATGAGCACCGATGATGGATAGGCCGCGGTGCCGCCCGGAACGTAAAGGCCTGCTGCTTCGACCGGCGTCCAGCGCGAGCCGAGCTCGACACCGAGCGGATCGGTAAACCGCTCGTCCTTCGGCTTCTGGCGGACGTGATAGGCCTCGATGCGGTCGCGCGCGAGCTTAAGCGCGTCGAGGGCCTTCCGGTCGCAGGATTTCGAAGCCTTCGCAATGTCATCCGCGCTCACCCGCAAGCCGAGCTTGTCGAGATCGACGCGGTCGAATTTCCTCGAAAGCTCGATCAGCGCACGGTCGCCGCGCGAACGAACGTCATCGATGATCGAACGAACCACCTGCTCGACGTCGACCGAGGCTTCGCGCTTTTCACATCGAGGAAAGCACGGAAGCGCGCGGCAAAATCGGAGGCTTTGCTGTCGAGACGCTGCGGCATAATTCTAAGGACCCGCACCATTGCGGCCACAGGTCAATGGGTGAACCGCGCGGGCGCGTCAACCCGCCAAAAGGCGATCAGGCGCGGCGCGGCGTAACGCCGGTTAATTCGCCATCGGCATGGGCTGGACAGGCGGCCGTGGTCCAGGTCGGGCCAAGGTCGGCGAGCTCGGCCTCCAGGCATTCGACTTCCAGCCGCAGCGCGCCGCCGCCCGAAAAGTTAAGGGTGACGACGCCGGCAGGTTCGTCGGTCTGCGTGAATTCGACCGAGAGGAGGTTGAGGACCGCATCTTCGCCGGCCGGCGGCTGGAGACCTGCGCTTCCAGGACTGCACCCGCTCGAACCGCAAAGCCGCGCGGCGGCGCCGATACTCCGGCGACCGGTTCGTCGCGGCCTCCCAGTCGAAGCGGTTCAACGCCACGACGAGGCGGTGCTCTTCGGGCCGCCACAGCACTTCGGAAGACCGGACCACCGCATCCTGGAGATGGGTCGAAACCACTTCGAGGTCTTCGCCGTCGAGGGCAATGAATTTCAGCAGATCCATGGGACGATCTCTTGGGCGGTCTCTGGTGCGGCTTCGGCCCTACCGCCTAGTTAGGCAGGGCGCTAGCAGGCCGCAAGGCTCGTCAAAACAGCGGGTTGAGGCCTGCTGCCGTCCAGCGCGGCCGCCCGGCCGGGGACGTCATGAGTTCAATAAAGGCCCGCGCCTCTGCGGACCGGCTGGCGCTGTTCGGCACCGCAGCCGCGTAGCCGTTCACGTCGCGAAGGTCGCCGGGCAGTTCGCCGATCACCTGCACGCCTGCATGCGGCACGATCTCGCTGATGAAGGTCGTGCCGAGCTCGGCACGCCGGTCGATGACGGACTGCACGACTTCGACGCCACGCTTGCCGAACACGGTCTTGCGGTCGATCTCGTCCTTAACTCCGAGCCGGTTGAGCACGGCGACGAACAATCTGCCGCCGGTGCCGCCACCCGCCGGATCGGAATAGGCGAATGTTTTTGGCGGCGGGTCGGACCTTGAACTTGTCCGGCGTCGAAATGTCCGGCTTCGGCTCGCCCGCGCGGTTGAACAGGCCGGTCGCAGTCTCGGCAAGGTTGGCGACACTGTCGTCGGCGAGCTTGCCGGATTTTTGCAGCTCTCCAATCGCTGACTGCGAGCTGATCACGATGTCGGCGGCTTCCCCGCCCGCGATGCGGTCACGCACCACGCCGGCGGTCGCGAAATTCAGCTCGATCTTGTTTCCGGTCTGGCGCTCGAAATCGGCGGCGAAGTCGGTCGCCATTTTCTGAATGGCACCGGCGCTGAGCAGCTTGATTGACGGCATTTCCCCCTCTGTCATTCCCAGTGGCAGGAAACGACAGTAGCAGGTTACGCGCTCAGCCGCTCGATGGCGGCGCCGCAAGCGATGAGTTTGGCCTCAAGTTTTCGAAGCCGCGGTCGAGATGATAGACGCGGTTGACCATGGTCTCGCCTTCGGCGGCGAGCCCGGCGATCACCAGCGACACCGAGGCGCGCAGGTCGGTCGCCATCACCGGGCGCGCCGCGTCAGCCGCGACGACGCCCTCGATCGTCGCGGTGTCGCCATAGAGCCGGATGCGCGCACCGAGCCGCGCCAGTTCCTGCACGTGCATGAAGCGATTTTCGAAGATCGTCTCGGTGATGTGCGACGTGCCCTTGGCCCGGGTCATCAGCGCCATGAACTGCGCCTGCAGGTCGGTCGGAAAGCCCGGGAACGGCGCGGTCGTCACGTCGATCGCCGTCGCCCCGCCATTGCGCGCGACGCGAATACCCTCGTTGGTGGAGGTCATCGTGGCCCCGGGCTTCATGATCACATCGAGCGCGGACTGCAGAAGTTCCGGCCGGGCATTCTCAGCACCACGTCGCCGCCGGTCATCGCCACCGCCATCGCGTAGGTGCCGGCCTCGATGCGGTCCGGCAGCACCGCTGTGCGGCGCGCCGTGCAGCTGGTCGACGCCCTCGATGACGATGCTGAGAAGTGCCGGCGCCGGTGATATTGGCGCCCATCTTGTTCAGGCAGTCGGCGACGTCGGCGACCTCCGGCTCGCGCGCCGCGTTCTCGATCACGGTCGTGCCGCGCGCCAAGCGCGCGGCCATCAGAGCGACATGAGTGCCGCCGACGGTGACCTTGGGGAACTTGATCCTGCCGCCGCGCAGGCCACGTTTCGCCGCGCCACCACGTAGCCGCTCTCGATCTCGATGTCGGCGCCGAGCTTCTCCAGCGCCATGATGAGAAAGTCGACCGGACGGGTGCCGATCGCGCAGCCGCCGGGCAGCGAGACTTTCGCCTCGCCCATGCGGGCAAGGAGCGGCGCGACCACCCAGAAGCTCGCGCGCATGCGCGACACCATGTCGTACGGCGCCGTGGTGTCGACGATCTGCTTGGCCGAGAGGTGAAGCGTGCGGCCGCTGTTCGGGTCGGTATCGGCGCGCTTGCCGGCAATCAGCACGTCGACGCCGTGATTGCCGAGAATGCGCTGAAGCAAAATGACGTCGGCAAGCCGCGGCACGTTTTCGAGGATCAGCGGCTCGTCGGTGAGGAGGCTCGCGATCATCAGCGGCAGGGTCGCGTTCTTGGCGCCCGAGATCGGAATGGTGCCGTTGAGCCGATGCCCACCGACGATGCGTATGCGATCCATGTCTGCCCCTGAATTTGCCGGACCCTATCACCCTCGCCGCGCGATTGCGGCGAAACTCCGGTGCAAGTCTCAAGTTTGCTTAAGGTTGCGTAGTTTTCGTGCGCGGCTGCGGCCTGGCATTGCGCGAGCGCGCTTGCGCCTTGCGGCGCTTGAGGTTTTCCCGCAACTGCCGCGCCAACCGGTCCTTGCGCGCTTGATCGGCGGTCTTGTCGGCCATGGTTGCTAGATAGGCGACACGCCGCCGTCCGCAAAGCCGTTGCGGATATAGGGATGATCGGTTATTCGCAGGGCGCGCTGGCCATTTGCCCGCAAAAGCTGCCGTAGCTCAGTGGTAGAGCACCCCCTTGGTAAGGGGGAGGTCCACAGTTCAATCCTGTGCGGCAGCACCAGCGCTTTGTTCAAGATTAGACAGGCCGCCTTTAGCCAGCGCCGGCTTTCGCGCTTTTGGCGCGCGCCACCGCGCTGATGACCGCCTGCCGGCCTTCCCAGAAACGCAACAGCCGCTGCGCCGAGCCGGTCGACAGGGCGTCGAATTGCTCACGCAGCTCGTCGAGCTGCGGCTGATCGAAATCGCGCATCATCGGCGAGGCAGAAACGATGGCCTCGGTCGATATCCAGTCGAATGCCACCGCCTTGCAGAGCATGACCACGCCGAGACCATTGCGCGAATAAAACAGATGCTCGACCACATCGAATGGCGAACCGCTGAGCGTGGCCAGTCCCGCCAGCGTCTCCGCGATGCGGCGTTCATTCGCGAACTTGAACAACCTCGCCTTGAGGACGTCGGTCTGCTGGCTGAGGTCGGCCATATCGCGGCTGGCCTTCGCCTTGGCTTCGGCTGAAGGCCGCTCCGGCACCATCTCGCCGGCGATCCTCGTCATGATCTCCTCGACTGCGGCGCGCTGCTCAGGCTTGGCTTGTGCGAGCAGCTTCTTGCGCACCAGAACGGTCGCCTGCGCCAGCAGCTGCTGATAGATGCGCAACGGAATGTCGTTGCGACCGGCGATCGATACCGTGAGTTGTTCGTCTCCCTCGGCGCGCTGACCAGCTTGGCCATGCCAAGCTTGGAGAAGCGTGCGCCGGCATTGGCGGCCAGACGGCTGGCGACAGTGTTGTCGCCGAAATCGACCAGCGCATCGGTGACCTTCTCGGTCAACTGCGGGCGCAGCGCAATTTGCGCGAGGTGCGCCTGACTCTTCCAAGCGGCGATCTCGATGAGATCGTGGTCGGTCAACACAGCCGATTTCGAGAGAATGGGGCCCGAAATTTCCAAATTGTCGTGCCGCGCCATCTGTCGCGCGGTCATTGGCGGCGCGTTGGCGAAGGCCGCAATGCGGCGGCTGAGCTCGGCGACTGCCTTTTGCTCGACATAGGTGACGAGCTGGCCCATCACGCCGTCGAACACCGCGACTTGCGATTCGTCCGCGGTCGGCGCCGATACAAGAAAGAGGTCGGTGACGCGGCGGAGAATTTCGGTGCGCTTTTCGATCGGGGCGTCACGGAGCGTCGCCTCGACCTCTTTCACCAGCGCTACAGCTGAAGACATTCCCGCACGCCCCCACAATCGGGTTTCGTTCTAGGACCGTGCGGCTAAAGAACGATTACGCGCCCCGCGTGTGTCAGGTATCGCGCGGTTTCAGGTTAACAATCTGTTGCGGAGCTGCTCAGCCGACCTTGGCGATCTTCGGCTTCATGGCCGGTGGCGCCAGCGCCGGCTTGCCAACCAGGTCGGCATAATGGGCGATCGGCTGCGGGCGGCCGATCAGGAAGCCCTGGATGCCGTCACATTTCGCATCGACGAGGAAAGCAAGCTGTTCCTTGGTTTCCACCCCTTCGGCGATGACCGGCAGGCCGAGCCCTTGGCCAAGCCCGATCACGGCGCGCACGATCGCCGCCGATTGCGGACTGGTCGAGATTTCGCACGAAGCACTGGTCGATCTTGATCTTGTCGAACGGGAACGACTGCAAATATGACAGCGACGAATATCCGGTGCCGAAGTCGTCCATCGAAATGCGCACGCCCATGCTCTTGACGCGCCGCAAAATCGACATGGCGCGCGAGAAATCCCCGATCAGCACGCCTTCGGTGACTTCGAGCTCAAGCCGGCTCGGCGACAGGCCGGTTTCGAGCAGGACCTGATGCACCAGATTGCCCGGGTCGCCGTGCTGGAATTGCACCGGCGACATGTTGACCGCGATGCGCAGCGGCTTCGGCCATGACGCCGCCTCGCGGCAGGCCGTGCGCAAGATCCAGTCGCCCAGCGACAGGATAAGGCCGCTTTCCTCAGCCAGCGGGATGAATGTCGAGGGCGGGATCATGCCGCGGCGCGGATGGTGCCAGCGCACCAATGCCTCAAAGCCGACGATGGTGCCGTCTATCTCGGCCTGCGGCTGGTAGTAGAGCTCGAGCTCGTCCTTCTGCGATTGCGCCGCGCAGATCGTGCTGCAAGGCGCGTTTTTCACGCAGCTGCTGATCCATCGGGATTCGAAGAAGCGGATCGAGCCGCGCGCCTCCGCCTTGGCGCGGTAGAGCGCGGCCTCGGCGTTCGCCAGCAGCGTGGTGGTGTCGTGGCCGTCGCCCGGCGCGATCGCAATGCCGATCGTGACGCCGGCACTGACCGGATGGCCTTCAACGTCGAATTCGTGGCTCACCGCGGCGCTGAGCCGGCGCGCCAGCTTCTCCGCCGTCATCGGCTGCGGTCCGGTGGGCGAGATGACCGCAAGCTCGTCGCCGCCGATGCGCGCCAGGAAGGCGCCCTCGCAGGCTTCCTGCAAGCGCTCTGCCAGCTGTTTCAGCAGCGGTGTCGCCGGTGTGCGCGCCAAACGTGTCGTTGATGGATTTGAAGCGATCGACGTCGATGATCAAGAGCGCCAAAGCTGTCGCCGGACGAGGCGGACAGATCGACGACCGCCTTGAGGCACTGGTTGAAGGCCGCGCGGTTCGGAAGCTCGGTCAGCGGATCGTGGTGCGCCATATAGGCGATGCGGGCCTCGTCGCGCTTGCGCTCGGTCAGGTCGTGCAGAACGGTGATCAGGTATTGCGGCTTGCCGTCCGGCCCCATCACCGGCAAGCGGGTTGACGTCATCACCCGCGTCTCGCCGGCCGGGGTGAGGACGGTGTTCTCGGTAGTCACGATCTCGCGGCCTGCGCGCAGCAGTTGAAGATCCCGTGCGTGGATTTCATCAGCGACCTCGCGATCCTGCATCTCGTGCACGGTCTTGCCGATCACCTGTTCGCTGGGCTTGCCGAAGAACCTCTCGGCCGCCTTGTTGACCAGGAGGTAGCGCATCTCCGGCAGGCTTTTGACGATGATCGGGGTGGGCACATTGTCGATGATCGTGTCGAGAAAGGCGCGCGTCTTGTCGAGCTCGCGTTGCGCCCGCATACGCTCGCTAATGTCTTCGTGGGTCGCCACCCAGCCACCACCCTCGATCGGCTGGTTGACGACCGCGATGGTACGCCCGTCACCGAGCTCGACCGTGATGACGTAAACCTTGCCTTGCTTGATCGCCTCGCTCAGTTCGGAATCGTATTTCTCCGGATCGAGCGGAAATGTGCCAGCCGCGATACGGGCCTTGAGCAGGTCGCGGATCGTGCAACCTGTCCAGATCTGGTTCGGATCGATACCGTACATCTCGCGGTAGCGCTCGTTCCAAACCTGCAGGCGATTCTCTGCATCGAACATGCAGAGGCCCTGGTTCATGTTGTTGAGAGCGCCGGCCAAGCGTTTGGTGTCGGCGATGAAACCGCGCGCGGGATCGTCGCGCGCAATTTTCAGCGCACGCAGCGCGGCGTGTACCGGATTCAACAAAGCGAGCCGCTCCCCTATTCGCCCACGCACGGATGCGCGTTTTCGCCTTCAGGCTAAGGGGGCGGCATTTTATGCCCGTTAAACTGACGGGCCGGGCTTGGTTAAAGCGCTGTTAGCCCTACGCGCGCGTAAACGTGGATTTGCGTACAAACGATCTTGCGTCAGCGCGGCTTTAGAAAGGCGAAGTCGCAACCCTGATCCGCGCCAAGAATTTCGCGGGCGTAGAGCGAGGCATAGCCCCGCGCCGGCGGTTCCGGCGGCTTCGGAAGTTCGGCGGCGCGTTTGCTGAGTTCCGTCGCCTCGACCAGAAGATCGATTGTTCGATTCCTGCACCGACAGCCTGATGCGGTCGCCGTCGCGCACCAGCGCCAGCGGCCCGCCGGACGCGGCGTCCGGCGTGACGTGCAGCACGATGGTGCCGAAGGCGGTGCCGGACATGCGCGCATCGGAAATGCGGACCATGTCCTTGACGCCTTGGTACGCCAGCTTCTTCGGGATCGGCAGATAGCCGGCCTCCGGCATCCCCGAGGCGCTGCGGACCGGCATTCTGCAGCACCATGAAAGTCGTCGGCGGTGATGTCGAGCTCGGGATCGTCGACGCGCGCGGCCAGATCGTCCAGCGACGTGAAGACCACCGCCCTGCCCTCCCGCTCGAACAGGTTCTTGTCGGCGGCGGAGCGCTTCAGGATCGCGCCGCGCGGGCGCGAGCGAGCCGAACAGCGCGACGAGCCCGCCTTGCGGCTCCAGCGGCTCTGGCGCGCTCGGCGATGATGTTGCGATCGACCGGGCCTTCGTCGCTGCAAGCCGCTCGCCGAGCGTTTCGCCGGTGACCGTCATGCAATCGAGATTGAGCAGCGGCTTCAATTCGCGCATCACCGCGCCGAGGCCGCCGGCGAAGAAGAAGTCCTCCATGTAGCGCGCCGACCGGCTTCAGATTGACCAGCACCGGCGTCGTGTCGGAAAGCTCGTTCAGCCGGTCGAGCGACACGTCGATGCCGCCGCGGCCGGCAATGGCGGTCAGGTGGATGATCGCGTTGGTCGAGCCGCCGAGCGCCAGCAGCACGCGCAGGGCGTTCTCGACCGATGCGCGCGTGATGATCTGCGGTCCGGCGGATGCGGTCAGCATGCGCTTGACGGCGGCGGCGCCGGTCGCTTCCGCGGCGCGCAGGCGGTCGGCATGGACGGCGGGGATGGCGGCGGTGCCGGGCAGCGACATGCCGAGCGCCTCGGCGATGCAGGCCATGGTCGAGGCCGTGCCCATCACGGCGCAGGTGCCGGCGGTGGTCGCGAGCCGGCATCTCGATATTGCCGATCCCCTCGTCGTCGATTTCGCCGGCGCGATATTGCGCCCAGAAGCGGCGGCAATCGGTGCAGGCGCCGAGCCGCTCGCCGTCGTGCGCGAGGTCATCATCGGCCCGCCGATCGAGCTGGATGGCGGGCAGGTCGGCCGAGACCGCGCCCATGAGCTGGGCCGGCACGGTCTTGTCGCAGCCGCCCATCAGCACGACCGCATCCATCGGCTGGGCGCGGATCATCTCCTCGGTGTCCATCGCCATGAGATTGCGGAATTTGAGGCTGGTCGGATTGAGGAAGACCTCGCCGAGCGAGATGGTGGGGAACTCGACCGGCAGCGCGCCCGCCGCCAGCACGCCGCGTTTCACCGCGTCGAGCATCTCGGGGAAATGGCGGTGGCAATTGTTGAAGCCCGAGGCGTATAGGCGATACCGACGACCTTCTTGCGCCAGCATCTCGCGCGAATAGCCCATCGACGTGGCGAAGGAGCGGCGGAGATAGAGCGAGAAGTCGCGGTCGCCGTAATTGGTCAGGCCGTTCGCAAAGCCGATCGGTTTGTCTGCCATGCGCCGTTTGTATCGTCGCGCTGCCGCGATGCGAATGTGGCCTAATCGAAGCGGTGGCGCGCGGATTGGCTGCGAGGCGCGCTTGGCCTCGTCGGCAATCGGAGGGCGGCTCAAATACCTCGTCAGGCGGCCTTCGCTGCCCCACCCCTGTTTTCGCGCGAGGGGTGCAAGCACCCACCAGACGATGTTCGCCAGGGTGAGTCCCAACAGCAGGTAGAGGCCGAAGAAGACATAAACAACGATCGCGACGGCCGAGAATGCGACGGACAGTAAAAGGCGGCGAAGACTGCGAGGCATAAGCGTCGTCGTACGCGGTGCTGGTTTCGCGAGGCTTACGGAAATCGCGCATTTCTCAATGCAATTTCATGGAAATCCCAAGGATTTCTTGCCTCGACAAACGGCCTGGAAGCCTTCTAAAAAGCCGGGGAGCGTGGGTGGAAGTTTTCCAAAGTGACGAATTACAACCAGTATTTCGAAAAGGCCCTGGGCGAGCTGCACCGCGAGCGCCGTTACCGCGTATTCGCCGACCTTGAGCGCATCGCCGGGCGCTTCCCGCACGCCTACTGGCACTCGCCGGAAGGCCGCCGGGACGTCGTGATCTGGTGCTCCAACGACTACCTGGGCATGGCCCAACACCCGAAGGTGGTGGGCGCGATGACCGAGACCGCTGCGCGGCTCGGTACCGGCGCCGGTGGCACCCGCAACATCGCCGGCACCAATCATCCGCTGGTCGAACTCGAGCGCGAACTCGCCGACCTGCACGGCAAGCCGGCGGCGCTGGTTTTCACCTCCGGCTATGTGTCGAACGCGACCGGCATCGCCACCATCGCGCAACTCCTGCCCAACTGCCTGATCCTGTCCGACGCGCTCAACCACAATTCGATGATCGAGGGCGTCAAGCGCGCCGGCTGCGAGAAGCAGATCTGGCGGCACAACGATGTCGCGCATCTCGAAGAACTGCTGCAAGCCGCCGATCCGGCGCGGCCCAAGCTGATCGTGTTCGAAAGCCTCTATTCAATGGACGGCGACGTCGCGCCGATCACCGCGATCTGCGACCTCGCCGAGAAATACGGCGCGATGACCTATGTCGATGAAGTTCATGCAGTCGGCATGTATGGTCCGCGCGGCGGCGGCGTTACCGAACGCGATGGCGTCTCATCACGCGTCGACGTGATCGAAGGCACGCTCGCCAAAGCGTTTGGCTGCCTCGGCGGTTATATCGCCGGCTCGCGTGAACTAATCGACGCGGTGCGGTCCTATGCACCGGGCTTCATTTTCACCACGGCGCTGCCTCCGGCGATCTGCGCCGCGGCGACCGCCGCAATCCGGCATCTGAAGGCATCTCACTGGGAGCGCGACCGCCACCAGGACCGCGCCGCGCGAAGTCAAGGCAGTGCTCAATGCCGCCGGCCTGCCGGTGATGCCAAGCGACACGCATATCGTACCGGTGCTGGTCGGCGACCCGGAGAAGTGCAAGCAGGCTTGCGACCTCCTGCTCGCCGAGCACGGCATCTACATCCAGCCGATCAATTATCCGACCGTGCCGCGCGGCATGGAGCGGCTGCGCATCACGCCCTCGCCCTATCACGACGACGTGCTGATCGATGCGCTGGCTGAGGCGCTGGTCGATGTGTGGGAGCGGCTGCAATTGCCGCGCCGCGGCCAGCAGCTGGCGGCAGAATAATCACACCTACCGCCTGACGGCGGGCCGCGACAACCTGTCTTCGGCTCCATATTCACGCGCTTGGCCCCCTGCGCTATCGTTCCCGGACCGACACATGTCCGCGGAGGGGACCGCAATGGCTATTGTCGAAAATACCGCGCAGAAACTCATGCTCCGTTCGGGCTCAACCACGCTTACCCTCGACAACGCCGCCGAACAGATGACGCTGGAGAGCAAAGTGCTGTTCTGGAAGCGCGCTCCAACCCACGCGGCGTTCAAGGATGTCGCGGACGTCAAGATCGAGCAAAACCACGATCCAGCATCCGGGGCCGATATTTACGGCACGATGGTGGTGATGAAGTCCGGCGGCGCGTGGGCGGTGCCGGCCGATACCAGGCAGCAAGCCGAGGCAGAGGTCGCCGCGATCCGGAAATTCATCGGGATGCCGACCGGCAAATAAGCCGCCTGCAGTCTGCCTAGTCCTCGAACGGATGCGAGGGTCGCTTCGGCGGCTTTTCGCCCGGCATCAGAACGCGCCGCGCGGCAAAGCGCGCAACCAGCGGTGTTGTCAGCGACACAAAGAAGATGCGCGCCAGGTGATGCGCGCCGACATAGACCGGATCGATGTTGAGCGCGAGCGCGAGCAGCATCATCGCGTCGACCGAGCCCGGCGCAAACGCAATCATCACGTCGGCGATGCGAAACGGCGTCACCGCGATCATCGCCAGCGCCGCCGCCCCACCGATCACGATCGACACGCCGAGCGAGCCGAACGAGGCAACGAGGAAACTCATCAGCATGCGGAACGAGGTGTTGGCGAACCGCGCCCCGGTGACGGCGCCAAGCGCGATCATCGCCGCATTGACGACCCACCACGGCATCACGGCCTGGATGAGCCCGGAGCCGTGCAGCACGGCCGACGCAAGCATCGCGCCGAACAGGAGGCCGCCGGGAAAATTGACGTAGAACAGCAGGACCGCCAAAGCGGTCGAGACAGCGACCAGGATTGCCAGTTCAGGCAACGTCTCGAGCGAAAGCTCGCCGCCGAGCGTTTGGAAGACCGGTCCCACCAGGCCGAAGCTGGCGAGCCCGGCCGGCAGGCCGACCGCAATCACCACCACGCGCATTGTCTGCACGATCAGGCAATGCCGCGCATATCGGCGCCCAGCTCGGCAGCGACCGCCATGACCTGCGACAGCCCGCCCGGCGCCGCACCGAGGAAGGCCGACACCCGGTCCCAGCCGTGCACCTTCTGGAGATAGAGCGCGCCGGCAAAGCCGATCACCGCCATCGCCGCGACCAGCACGATGATGCTGACCGGATAGGTCGTGATGCCGTGCAGCGTGGCCGGCGTGACCACGGCGCCGAGTGAAATGCCGATCAGGACGAGGATAGTCGAGGTCAGCCGCAGCGGCATGTACATCGGACGGCCGGCCAGAGCCGCGCAAGCGACCGCCAGCATCGCACCGGACAGCCATCCGGCCGGCACGCCGACGCCGCCGAAGGCAGCGCCACCGATCGTGGCAACCGAAAGCGTTTCGGCCAAATGCCACGCTTTGATCGCTCGCGAAGAGGATGGCTGAGGGGGCAAGGCGTCTATCCGCATCCACGCAACGCAGAGTGCGCCCCGTGCACGGGAAGGGATGGCCTGCGCCCGCGAGCAAGGCAAGCAGACGCGACGCATGACACCTGTTTGCGGATGCACACCGCAGCAGCCCGAACACTTCAGGAACATTCACCTAGTCTGCTGAATGCGCGTTCAGATGGCACGATCCAAGCCCTTGGTCCGGAACGAGAAGCCGCCTTGCGCTTTGTAGGTGGTCTGGAGACACAGGAGAACCACATGACCAATCTTACCCGGATCACTGCCGTCGCAGTCTTCGCGGCGACTGCATGGGCCGGCGCTTCATCGTTCACGCCCGGCTGCGGCCGCTCCGCAGGAAGGCCTGACGCAGGAATTGTCGGCGGCGTGCCGCACAGTAGTTACGACCCGTTGGAGCGCCGGCCGGCGCGTCACGGTGCGCAAGCGCGTCTGCACGCCGAGCTACGGCTATGCGCGGCCGGCCTACCGGTCGTACGGCTATAATGCGTCGTGCCGCTACGTCACCAAGACTCGCCGGTCGAACGGCCGCCAAGTCACGGTGCGCACGCGAGTTTGCTAACTACGGTTCGTCACTGCTCTCTCTCTCCCGCCCTTGGCGGGGAGAGTTTTTTTAAAACAGAAGATCACGTGTCAGCGCATCGAGATGCGCCGTGGCGCGCAACGCGTCCTTAAGGCGAGCGCGTTCGGCACGCGACAGCCTTTTGATTTCGACGCGGTTGCTTGGCGAATGGCCAGCATCGATGTCGGCAATCTGCTGCGCCAGGATCAGATCAACAAATACAGCGTGCGCGCTTGAAAGCGCTTCGAGGTCGCTGGTGCCCTTGTTGAGCGTTGCGAGGCCAGCGAGCCGGGCCGGCGTCGCGCGTTGGAGTATGTGATGGCGGATCGCCAATACGCGGGCGGTCGTCACAATACCGAACAGGCCGGTGCGCTTTAGGTCGATGCGGCCGTTCTCGGAGGCGAAGCCACCGAGAAACGTGAGGCCCGAGTTCGCCGGGTCCTGCAGCATCGGCCAGCAGTTTGGCGAAGTCCGCATTGCCTTCAGCAGCATCGAAACCGTAACGCCGGATTCGTTCGCCAGGGCGACATCGCCGTGGACGCCAACCAGGTCGAAGAAAATGTCGACGGACAGGAGGTCCTGCGGGTTTGAGCGGCTGATCCACCCATCCACTCGCTTGAGCCAAGTGGCGAGCGAACCCCGCCATTGCTCGTTCTTCGCCATCACGCCGCCCTTACAATAGGGCACGCCGACCTCGTGCAAGATGTCGGCGACCAGTGCGCCAAGCTGCGCGAACCAGCGGTCGGCGGCGCTACCGGGATCGCCTTGCGCGAACACGATCGCGTTGTCCTGATCCATTGCCAGCAGGCTTTCGCCGCGGCCGGCAGAGCCGAGAATGCACATGGCATAGGAGCATGGCGGATTGCCCTGCCCGTCAGCGGCCATCTTGCGTTCCGCCAGAACCGCGGCGCGGCGGGTCAGCGCGCCCAGCTCGCGCGAGATCACCGCGGCGACGTCGCGGCCACTGACACCCTCGGCGACGAGCGCCGCCGCCGCATGCGACAAGTGCGCCCAAGCGGTCGCAAGCTGCGGCACGGTGTCAGCTTGGTCGACGCCGTCGCCGAGAATGGTTGCTTCCTGGGCGCGCAGCCGGAGCAGATCGCGTGCGCTGATCATGCCGACGACCGCTCCGCTGTCATCGACAACGGCAAGGTGACGCAACTTCAGCCGCGCCATCCGGCCCAGCGCGCGATAGATGAAGGCGCCGGCCGGAACAGCGGCGAGGGGCTTGCTGGCGAAATCGGACACCGGACGCGTCAACGCCTCGGCGCCGTGCTGGGCCAGCGCGCGCAATACATTGTGCCGGTCACGATCGCGGCTTCGCTTGCATGCAACGTATCGCCGACCAGCACCGAGGATATTTTTTCGTCATTCATTCTGCCTGAGCGCGGCGGCGAGCTGCGTGGCGCCGTTGACCGATCTCACCGGCGTGCTCATGACATCGGCAACGCGGTGCCGGTAAGGGTAGGTATCGATGCGGCCAAGCGCGCTGACCTGTGGCAAGCGAGAACCGACCTCGCTCCACCCCGCCAATTGTTCGCCCCCGGCGGCCGCGCCGACGGAGCGGCACGCCTGCTCGGCCTCCGCCAACGTGCGTATGCTGCGCTCCCGCAGCTTCGGCAGAAGCGCAAGGAAAATCCGCGCCGTTGTACCAGCATCTCCGAGCGCCGAGTGACGGCCACTGAGCTCGACGCCGAGCCATGCGGCGAGGTGCTCGAGTGAATAGCCGCCGAGGTTTGTGCGCGACCGCTTGCGACAGCAAGCGCGTGCAAAGCGTGCGTGGCGGCTGCCACTGGATGCCCGCCGACGCACATTCGCGCTTGAGCACGGCGAGATCAAAACCGATCGTGTGGCCAATCCACACCGGCGCTGCGAGTTGGCGCGACAGTTGCGGCCAAGCTTGCGCGAAAGACGACGCCGACGACACTGCTGCGTCGTCAATGCCGTGGATTTGCGATGCGACTTTCGGATCGGCGCGCCTGGGTTGATGAGGGCGCGAATGCTGGCCGCATCCTCGATCGCGCCCGCAGCGAGCCGCACAGCGGCGATTTCAACAATGCGCGCCTTCGCCGGGTCTAGCCCGGTGGTTTCGCTGTCAATGACGAGCGCTTCGAGCGCGATCAGCGGGGTCGCATTGTTGACTGTCATGGGGTCCGGCGCCGGAACTCGACGAATTGCCGCAGTTTTCGCACTCGTGCGCGACGCCAGGCAACCGGCCTGGAGCCTTCTGCCACTGGTGCTCACACGGTAAGCTGCCGTGCCGGGTGGGGGTAAAAGGGTTCAATGC
>CAWJZD010000006.1:0-921298 GCA_963847325.1 uncultured Alphaproteobacteria bacterium | reverse complement strand
GGCTACGTCGAGGACTCCACGATGATGGGGCGGCTCTATCGCGAAGCGCCCGTCAATGCGATCTGGGAAGGCTCCGGCAACGTCATGGGGCTCGACATGCTTCGGGCGCTGTCGCGCGACTCCGAAGCGGCGCAGCAGGTGATTGCGAGCCTGGTGGAGCAGGCGGGCGATCTGCCCGGCGTGCGCGATGCGGTCTCGCGCATTGTCGCGACTTTGCGCGGGCCGGAGGCCGAATTGCACGGCCGCTACGTGATCGAGCAACTTGCTTTGCTTGCCGCTTGTGCAGCACTGCGCCGGCAGGCGCCGTCAGAGATCGCTGAAAGTTTCGCGCAATCGCAGTTCGGCGCGCGCGGCCTGATGTACGGATCAACCGGAATTTCTGCCGCAGATACTGTCCTCAGCCGCGCACTCGCCATTTGATCTAAACATTTCGTGAGTGTTCCGCGGTTCCGCTGCGAAAAGCGGAACGCGGCCATGCCTCCGTCGTTATCGACGCAGATGCGCGATGCATTTTTAAGGAGGCAAATATGAACTCGATGATCAAGAAGGCGGCGGCCGGCGCGACGCTGATTGCTGCTATCGCTCTGGCAACGACGCCAAGTCAGGCGCGCTGGAATTGCGGTGAGGCTGCGGCCGCTGGCTTCGTGGCCGGTGCGGCGGTTGGCGCGGCGGCGACCAGCTCGTATTACGGCCCGCGTTATTACGGCGGTGCGGCCTACGGCAACGGCTATTATGGTGACGCCTACGCCTATGAGCCGGTCTACAGCGAGCCGGTCTATAGCGCCCCGGTCTATGCGGCTCC
This sequence comes from uncultured Alphaproteobacteria bacterium, assembly GCA_963847325.1. Taxonomy (GTDB): domain Bacteria; phylum Pseudomonadota; class Alphaproteobacteria; order Rhizobiales; family Xanthobacteraceae; genus Pseudolabrys. The sequence goes on along the minus strand of CAWJZD010000006.1, from coordinate 920,496 downwards.
GAGCCGCTGCTGGATCGCGACCGACGACGCGCGTGGCTTCGGCTACTACGGCCCCTGCACCCGGTTCAGGGAAACGCCAGAGTCTGCGTCAGGGCAAGAACGCCCAATAAAGAAGCGATTGCAGATGAGAGGCGGGCTTCGGCCCGCCTCTTTTTTATGTGCCGGCGATGTTGCGAAGCCGGTCAATCGCACCTTGCAGGATGAAGGCGGCGGCGTGCTGATCGATCACCGCAGCGCGCTTGGCGCGGCTGACATCGGCCGCGATCAATTCCCGCTCGACCGCAGCGGTTGAGAGCCGTTCATCCCAGAGTGCTATCGGCAAATCCGTGAGTTTAGACAAATTGCGGGCGAAGGCGCGGGTCGCCTGGGCGCGCGGGCCTTCGCTGCCATCCATATTCAGCGGCAGGCCGAGCACGAAGCCGACGGCGGCGCGCTCGCCTGCAATCTCACTGAGCAGTGCGGCGTCGCCGGTGAACTTCTTTCGCGCAATCGTCTGCACGCCGGTCGCGAGCCTGCGATCCGGATCGCACGACGCGACGCCGATGGTTTTCTCGCCGAGATCGAGCCCGATCAGCGCGCCGCGCGGCGGCAGGATACGCGCAGCCTCTTCGAGTGGGATGATCGCGCCCATGCGGCAGGGCCTAGCATGCGGTCACCCTTGCAAGCGAGCGCGGTTTGGCATTGAGATACGCTCCGCTGGGAAGGGGAGGCCGCAATGAATGTCAGTGCACCGCGCAGACCTCGCGCGGATATCGATATGAGGGCGTTTGCCAAGAGCGCCGGCGCGACCGCGCGCTTCGGCGCCGGCGCTACAATCTTCAACCAGGGCGATCCCGGCGACTGCATGTACATCGTGCAGTCCGGAACGATCGAGATGGTGGTCGGCGACCGCGTGGTCGAGACTGTCGGAGCGAACGAAGCGCTCGGTTTCATGTCGATGATCGACGAGCAGCCGCGCACCTCGACCGCGCGCGCCAAGGAGGCCTGCGAGCTGTCGCAGATCGACGCGGACCTTCCGCTTCATGGTCGATGAAGTGCCGAACTTCGCCGCCTACATCATGGGCGTGATGGCGCGCCGCATCCGCGGCATGAGCCAGGCGATGTAGCTTAAGGCACGCTGCCTTCGCGCAGCGTGCCGGCATGTTTTGCGATCGCGCCCGCGGTCGTGAACCACACTTTGTCACCGGCGCGCTCGCGAATTGTCTCGAGCGCACGCGCCAGGTGCACGAAGCGATGCGGCCAGCCGACAATGTATGGGTGAAGCGCGATACCCATCACGAGCGGCCGCTGTTCGCACTCGGCATGCATCACATCGAATGCGTCGACGATCATGCGGGCGAACTCATCGCCCTCGCGCTTGCGCGCGACGATCTGCGGAATGTCGTTGAGCTCCTGCGGATACGGAATCGACAGGATCCGGCCGACGCGGGTCTTCATCCAGACCGGCTGGTCGTCGTGGCACCAGTCGAGCAGGTAGGTGTAGCCCGCTTCGTGCAGAAGATCGGGCGTCAGCGGCGATTGCGAGATCCACGGCCCGAGCCAGCCGGTCGGCCGCGTGCCGGAATGTTTGTGGATCGCTGCCGTGGTTTCGTCGATCAGCCGCTTTTCCTCGTCCTCCGACAGCTCACCTTGGCGCTCCGAGTTGGTGCGGCCGTGGCCGATCAGCTCGACCTCGCCGAAGGCATCGATCGCCTGCGGCGCGTGCACGCACATCTCGGCGTTGATCAGCAGCGAGACCGGCAATTGCAGCCGGGTGAACAGGTCCGCGAGCCGGAATACGCCAACACGATTGCCGTAGTCGCGCCAGCTATAGTTCAGGACATCAGGCTGCGGTCCGCCCGGCGCCAGCTCGGCGCCCAGGCCTTTGCCGAACGCGAACCATTCGAGATTGAGACCGATGTAGACGGCGAGCCGCTTGCCATCCGGCCAGTCATAGACCGGCCGCGCGGTGATGGGGGAATACGGATAACGGCCGTGGTGATCGGGCATGCGGCGCCAGTCTAGCGCATTGCGCCGCAACGTGAGTTTGCTATCAGGTGCGAAATTTCATCTTGAGCCATCATGTCTGTTGACGCCGCCACCGTTCGCCGGATCGCCCACCTCGCGCGCATCGCCGTTGCCGAGGAGGAGATCGAGCATCTTCGGGGCGAACTCAACGCCATGCTCGCCTTTGTCGAGCAGCTCGGCGAAGTGAAGGTCGACGGCGTCGAGCCGATGACCTCGGTGACGCCGATGGCGATGAAAAAGCGCGCCGATGTCGTCAGCGACGGCAATAATGCGGATGCCGTGCTCAGCAACGCCCCGGCGACCGAGGACGGCTATTTCCTCGTGCCCAAAGTGATCGAGTAATGGCCGAGCCGACCTCTCTGACCATCGCGCAAGCGCGCGCGGCGCTGGCAAAAAAGGAAGTCTCGGCGGTCGAGCTCGCCGACGCGCACCTGGCCGCCATGGAAAAGGCCCGGGCGCTCAACGCCTATGTGCTGGAGACGCCGGAGCGGGCCCTGGCGATGGCGCGGGCCGCGGATGCGCGTATCGCGGCCGGCAAAGCCGGCCCGCTCGAAGGCATTCCGCTCGGCATCAAGGATCTGTTCTGCACCGAAGGCGTGCGCACCACCGCATGCTCGAACATCCTCGGCGAGTTCACGCCGACCTATGAGTCCACGGTCACCGCCAACCTGTGGCGCGATGGCGCGGTGATGCTCGGCAAGCTCAACAACGACGAGTTCGCCATGGGCTCCTCGAACGAGACGTCGTGCTTCGGCCCGGTGGTCAATCCGTGGCGCGCGCAAGGGCTCGAATGTTCACTGGTGCCCGGCGGATCGTCAGGCGGCTCGGCCTCGGCCGTCGCGGCGCGCCTCTGCCTTGGCGCGACCGCGACCGATACCGGCGGCTCGATACGGCAGCCCGCGGCCTTTACCGGCACGGTGGGCGTCAAGCCGACTTATGGCCGGTGCTCGCGTTGGGGCATCGTCGCTTTCGCGTCCTCGCTCGATCAGGCGGGCCCGATCGCGCGCGACGTTCGCGACAGCGCGATCCTGCTGCGCTCGATGGCCGGCCACGACCCCAAGGACACCACCTCGGTGGATGTGCCTGTGCCCGATTACGAGGCGTCGCTCGGCAAATCCGTGAAGGGCATGAAGATCGGCATCCCGAAGGAATACCGCGTCGACGGCATGCCGGCCGAGATCGAGAACGCTGTGGCAGAAGGGCAAGGAGTGGCTGATGTCGGCCGGCGCCGAGCTGGTCGACGTCTCGCTGCCGCACACCAAATACGCGCTGCCGGCCTATTACATCGTCGCTCCGGCCGAAGCCTCGTCAAATCTCGCGCGCTATGACGGGGTGCGTTACGGCCTGCGCGTAACCGGCCGCGACGTCATCGACATGTACGAGCGCACCCGTGCCGCCGGCTTCGGCGCCGAAGTGCGGCGGCGCGTGATGATCGGCACCTATGTTCTCTCGGCCGGTTACTACGACGCCTATTATCTGCGGGCGCAGCGGGTGCGCACGCTGATCAAGCGCGACTTCGAGGAGTGTTTCGCCAAGGGCATCCACGCCATGCTCACGCCCGCGACGCCTTCGGCTGCGTTCGGCATTGGCGAGAAAGGCGGCGCAGACCCGGTCGAGATGTATCTCAACGACATCTTCACCGTGACCGTGAACATGGCCGGGCTACCGGCGATCGCGGTTCCCGCCGGGCTGGACGGACAAGGTCTTCCGCTCGGACTGCAGCTGATCGGCCGCGCCTTCGACGAGGAGACTTTGTTCTCGCTCGGGCACGTCATCGAGCACGCCGCGGGACATTTCAGCCCCACGACGTGGTGGTGAACGGCTGCGCAGGGCGCTTATTTCTTCGTGGTACCCATCGCGACCGGCGGCAGGTCTTCATCGCCGTCGACGATCTTCTTCCCACCATACGTGCCGCCCGTCACGATGAAGGCAAAAGCCGCCACCGCAACCAGAGCGCCCAGCATGAGGCCGATACCGCCTTTTTGTTTTTCCATAGTCGGGCTCTCGAGGATTACCGGCGACAACGCATCTTGCGCGGCTGTGTTCCGAAAGTTCCAATAGGCATGACATCTGCAAGGGGCTGCCGTAGATAAGCCGCATGGATGCCAAGCCAAGTTCAAAATTGATCCGCGGCGCGACCGGCGACTGGGAAGTCGTGATCGGCATGGAGGTCCATGCCCAGGTTTCCTCCGAGGCGAAACTTTTCTCCGGCGCTTCCACCGAATTCGGCGGCGCGCCGAACTCGCATGTCTCGCTGGTGGACGCGGCGATGCCGGGCATGTTGCCGGTGATCAACGAAGAGTGCGTGCGGCAGGCGATCCGCACCGGCCTCGGCCTCAACGCCAAAATCAATCTCAAGTCGGTGTTCGACCGGAAGAATTACTTCTATCCCGACCTGCCGCAGGGCTATCAGATCAGCCAGTACAAATCGCCGGTGGTCGGCGAGGGCGAAGTCACAGTCGATCTGGAACGGTGGCGACAGCGTCAAGGTCGGCATCGAGCGCCTGCACCTCGAGCAGGACGCCGGCAAGTCGCTGCACGATCAGCACGCCACCATGTCGTTCGTCGATCTCAACCGCTCCGGCGTCGCGCTGATGGAAATCGTGTCCAAGCCCGACCTACGCTCCTCCGACGAAGCCAAGGCTTCCTGACGAAGCTGCGCTCGATCCTGCGCTATCTCGGCACCTGCGACGGCGACATGGAGAAGGGAAGCCTGCGCGCCGACGTCAACGTCTCGGTGCGCCGGCCCGGCGAGCCGCTCGGCACGCGCTGCGAGATCAAGAACATGAACTCGATCCGCTTTATCGGCGCAGGCGATCGAGCACGAAGCGCGCCGCCAGATCGAGATCATCGAGGACGGCGGCACGATCAAGCAGGAGACGCGGCTCTACGATCCGGGCAGGGCGAGACGCGCTCCATGCGCACCAAGGAAGAGGCGCACGACTATCGCTATTTCCCCGATCCCGACCTCCTGCCGCTCGAACTCGACGCGCGCCTATGTGGACGACCTTGCGGCGCACCTGCCGGAGCTGCCGGATGCCAAGAAGGCGCGCTTCATGCGCGACTTGGGCTCTCGCTCTATGACGCCGACGTCCTCGTGGCGGAACGCGAGACCGCCGATTACTTCGAGACCGTTGCGGCCGGGCCGCGATGCCAAGGTCGCTGCCAACTGGGTGATCAACGAGCTCGCCGGCCGCCTCAACCAGGAGGGCAGGGAGATCGATCAATCGCCGGTCTCGGCCGCGCAACTCGGCGCCGTCCTGGACCTGATCGCGAGCGGCGCGATCTCGGGCAAGATCGCCAAGGACCTGTTCGAGATCGTGTGGAGCGAGGGCGGCGACCCGCGCGCGATCGTCGAGGCACGCGGCATGAAGCAGGTCACGGATGTCGGCGCGCTCGAGAAGACGATCGACGAGATCATCGCCAGCAACGCCGACAAGGTGGCCGATGCAAAGACAAATCCCAGCGATCGGCTGGTTCGTCGGCCAGGTGATGAAGGCCTCGGGCGGCAAAGCGAACCCGCAGGCGGTCAATGATCTTCTGAAAAAGAAGCTCGGGCTCTGAACGAGAGCGAATCACTGGTCGCTTGATTCGCTCGTTTTTGATCGATTCAGCGTCCGGCGAGACCCCAAAACGATGCGCCTGTGAAAAAAGTTTTGCACGCGCGTCGAACACGATCTTGAACACTGCGCGCTAAAAAAATCGGCGCGAATTTTATTTTTCTCGCGCATGTTCGATCAACGAATGCGCGCGAGCGTGCGAGATATCCTTATTTCATCGCCACTATTTTCACGCGCACGATGTTGCTCGATGCGATGCGCGCGTCGGCGATGAGATGCATGCACGATGCGAGCGCGTGTGCATGTGACGTGTGACGCGAGCGTCACGCGTGCGCGCATACACTCTTCGTTAAGTGGAGTCGCTGTTTTTCTCATTGTGCGGTAATACAGAACCGTGCAGTGCGCTTCGAATTCGCGATCGCACTGATGCGACACCCGCCATGACTAGTCATGGCTAGGAGGGCAGCAATGGCTAAACGTAGAAAGAAGGCGGCGAAAGTAGCAAAGAAGACCAAGAAGAAGCGCAAGATCTAGGCGCGACTTCCGGTCTTCGACGCTAATCGACGTCGAAGATGTCTTACGGGCCGGGACGTGCGTTGTGTGCTGGTTCGCGTTACGCAAATCGCTACACGCAGTCCCGGACCCGGCTGACACGAGGGCGTCGGCGAGACTTTATAGTCTCACCGACGCCCTTCGCTTTTGTGAGCGATTGAATTGGAAGCGCAAGCGTGGGTAGCCTGTGCTCGACAAGGAGCACAGCATGGCGCGCGGCAAATCCAAACCAGCATCAAAGAACAAAGTCGCTGCGAAGAAGCGGGGCGCAAAGCCGATCGAGCTCTATTACTGGCCGACGCCGAACGGCTTCAAGATCTCGATCATGCTGGAGGAGTGCGGACTTCCTTACACGATGATCCCGGTGAACATTTCGACGGGCGAGCAGTTCAAGCCGGACTTTCTGAAAATCTCGCCGAACAACCGCATGCCCGCGATCGTCGATCCGGATGGGCCTGGCGGCCGGCCGATCTCCATCTTCGAGTCCGGCGCGATCCTGCAATATCTCGGCCGCAAGACCGGCAAGTTCTATCCGGCCGACGAACGTGGCCGGGTCAAAGTCGATCAGTGGCTGTTCTGGCAAATGGGCGGGGTCGGTCCGATGGCCGGCCAGCTCAACCATTTCAAGCACTACGCGCGCGAGACGTTGACCTACGCGATCAAGCGCTACGAGGACGAGGTCAATCGGCTCTATGGCGTGATGAACAAGCAGCTCGCCGGGAATGAATTCCTCGCCGGCAAATATTCGATCGCCGACATGGCATGCGTCGGCTGGGTGAATCTGTGGCAGCGCCAGGGCCAGGACATCGAAGACTTTCCCAATCTCAAGCGCTGGCTCGAAGCGATTAAGGCGCGTCCCGCGGTGAAGCGCGGCATGGCGCTCGGGCTCGAGCTGCGCAAGGGCATCGATATGAAAGACCCGAAAGTGCAGGCGGTCTTGTTTGGCCAGCGCGCGCGCAAAGACTGAGGCTGGTTATCGCGCCCTGAACCGTCAGCGTTAGCGGAATATGACCGCGCGCAGAAATGCGCGCCGGACGCTGACTTCCGCGCGAGCGCGCCAAACGCGTTCACTTTCGAATTCATCGCGTCGCTTAAAGCTCCATTCAAATTTTCTGCTCAAGATCGCCCCTGTTCGGACGAAGAAATCGTCCGTGCCAATCGCGCGCCGCTGCGGGGACAGCGGCCGCACCACAGAACGGGGACGGGTATGTCGGAACTGAGTGGACAGGGGCTGCGTGGCGAGGCAACGGACGCCGCGAATTGCTTTGAGCGCGGGATCGTTTACTCGAGCGGTCGCGAGGTCGAGATTGACCTGGTTGAGGCGCACAAGTGGTTCAACATCGCCGCCGCGCGGGGCCACGCCGCGGGGGCGCAGATGCGCCGGGAAATCGCCGAGCAGATGAGCGATGCGGACATCGGCCGTGCGCAACGCGCGGCACGGGACTGGCTCGGCGCCAATCCGCTGCCCGCCAGGCCGGTCGAAATCCGCGCAGCGGCCTGATCAGCTACTGCTGGACCGCGCGGCGCGCCTTGCTTCGCCGCGGCGGCTCGTAGCGCGGGTTGGTCTGGCAAATGCCGCCAACCCCCGAGATCGCCGCTCGGCATTGCGCCTGGGTGCTGAAGCCGCAATTGGTGGCACCCATGCCGAGCGAGCCGTAATAGGCGCACCATGGATATTCGTTGATGGCTTGAGCGGGGGCGCCGGCGAGCAGCATCGTTGCCGCTAGCGCCGCGAGGCCGGTCAGAATTTTGTGGGTCATAGCAGCCCTCATTGTTGCCCAGTACAACCGTATGCGGGGTCGAGAGTTCGGACAGATAGGCTCATCGCCACCTGTCGATCTGGATTATAGCCCTCCAGCACCCACTTGCCTTGCCTTAGCCGCATGCGTCGGGCATATCCGCGAGCTTGGGCATGGAGCTGTGGCCGAGTGGCTGAAGGCGGCGGTTTGCTAAACCGTTATACGCTCTAAAGGCGTATCGAGGGTTCGAATCCCTCCGGCTCCGCCAGCCTTCGCATATGGATCGGCGAGTTCCCGCGAACGGGTTGCCCTTCGCTCAGGGCTTCTGGACCCAGAACTGATACATCGCCGCGAAGCAGCCGGGATTTTTCGTCTCAAAATCGTGCCACCGATCGAGATCGGTTGAAGACCAGCCGGCTTCGGAGAACACCGCCCGGTAGTGGCGCTGCGCCGGTGGCTCGAACTCAAATCCGATAAATGTCAGGCCATGCTCGGCGACGAACGATTTGATCTGCGGGATGGTCAGCTGCTGTTCCTGCACGTGAAACAGCAGATCGCGGCACTCGCTGGTGCTGAAGAAATCACCCGCCGTTGCGACACCTTTCAATGGCGAGTCCAACAGATCCTGCCGGCAGCGGCGGATATCCTCGCTGGTCGAACGGTAGCCTCGCTCGGCAATGAAGGCGCGGGCCGCGCTGATCTCGCGCCGGCCGGTCTGGCTATAGAGAGCGACCCGCATGAATCCATGTGGCCGCAGCAAGCTGAGCAGGATGCGCCAGGCGGCAAGCGGGTTCGCCATGTGATGCAGCACACCGCTGGAGTCGATCATGTCGAAAGACCGCTCGATCGCGCCGAGCTTGAGGATGTCGGCTTGCGCGTATTCGATTCGATCCGCCACATCGGGCGGAGTCTTTCGTTTGGCGTAGCAGAGGCTGCTCAGGCTGAGATCGACCGCCAGCACCCGCGCGTGTTCGTAAGTTCGCGCCAGTTGGATCGGATGGCGGCCAGTGCCGCAGCCAGCGACGAGAATGTCCAACTCGCCTTCTTTTTGGAGCGGCTGGAACGGCGCGGTCGGAAACGCAGCGCGCAAGTGCCGATCGATCGTGGTGGTTGCGGCGACTGACGGCGTGTGCACCCACCGCGGATAGGGATTTTCCTCGTACTGCTGTTGGACCGCAAGCGAGACCGCATCATCGACGGCGGTCAGGCGCGGAATGCCGTCGCGGTACGCTCGCTCCTGCGAAGGCTCCTGGACCTGCCGCGTCAGCACGTCGGACACGGCGGCCGGCCAGCGGCGGTCGAGCAGAGCGTGCGCGCCCGGCAGGCTGTGGAGTGGAAAGTACATCGCGACTGTGAGAACGGGCAGGGGTGCAATCGGCGTTCCGGCGGTGATCGCTTCCGCGAGCTGCTCCTTTAATTGCCCGGCCTGCCTGGCTTCTTCTGCGGTGGTCGTGAACACGTATTCGTTGATGAAGCACTGCTGCGCCAGCGCGCTGCAAAAGCCGAGCAGGTCTTCCTCGATGCGATCGTCGCCTCCAGGGCGAATCGCGGCTTGCAGAAGCGAGAAACGGATAGAGGTGAGCAATCGCTCCAGCGCCAGGTCGCGCACCGGCGTGGATCGCAGCACATGGCGCAGCAAGACATCGGCGGTGATGCCCGGGAGGCTCGACAGATTGGGCGAGGGCAGCCGCGCCGGCCAGGCTTGCGCAGCTTGCTTGCAGGCTTCGCCTAGCGCGGGATTAACGTCGGCAAGCAACGCCGCGATGCTCGCGAAGTCATCACACAACTGCGGCAGCAAAGTCAGTGACCGTACAAAGTGCACTGCCGCTTCTTTGGGCTTGCCCTCACCGAGCAAAACGCAACCGAGATTATTGTGAGCTTCCGCGTGATCCGGATTGAGCGCGAGCAGCCGCCTGTAGAGACGGACAGCCTCATTTGCTTGACCGTTATGCTGATGGGAGACCGCTTGCTGGAATAGGCGACTCGCCTCGGCGATCGGGGCTGTGCCCGGCCGATTTGCAGCGGACTGATCCTGCCGCCCGGCGGCCCGGCGTTGTTTTCGATTCATCCGCCTTTTTGGTCCCTGCGGGCCGCAATTTGCAATTCGTTATCCCTGGGGCCGCGGCCATCATGTGATGCCCGCCGGTCGTGGCGATTTAACCGCTTGAAAATGTACGGAAATGCCACGCTCTTTCCACCTGTAAGTCGTTCTAAGCCGCCAATGGCGGCCGTATCATTGTTCGTGATTTTTGCGCAACAGTCGGTCGAAAACCGCGCTAACCCCCTGTGAAAAGCCCGCTTCTTCGTTGCCTGAGGAGGCCATTTGGCTAAGGTGCCCTTGCGACGGAGGGGGCGTCCCCTGGGTCGTGCTATTTGGCGGGGCGGATTAGTCCGGCAAGTCTGATAGCGGGGAGCATGGGGAAGTTCCTTCGGTGCGCTCGCACTGGTCGGATACGAACCCTCTCACAAAAACTCTGTTTGGAGGTTCAAGAGATGAAGATGGTGAAAAGCCTTCTCCTCGGCACCGCAGCGGGTCTCGTTGCGATGACTGGGGCGCAGGCTGCCGATCTTCCCGTTAAGGCCAAGCCGGTCCAGTACGTGAAGATTTGCAGTCTCTATGGTGCGGGTTTCTATTACATCCCCGGCACCGATACGTGCATCAAGATTGGCGGATTCGTCCGCACCGAGATGAACTTCAACGCTGGTGGCTCGTTCAGCTTCCTGAACGGCAACCTGGATGACCCGACGAGAAACGACGTCCTGTGGCGCTCGCGCGCCGTCGTGACGTTCGATGTGCGCTCGCAGACCGAGTACGGCACGCTTCGCTCGTACATGGCTGGTGGCTATCAGTGGGATAACGGCGCCGGCTCGGGCGTCAAGGCTGGTAACCCGGCTGCTGGCGCGGTGCTGCCCAACAACTCGCTGAACATCTATCGCGGCTTCATCCAGTGGGCTGGCTTCACCGCCGGTCGCTCGAAGTCGTTCTTCGATGTCTTTGATACTCCGGTCTATTCGAACACCACCAACATCTGGACTTCGGATACCGGCGGCACGGGCATCAACCTGCTGGGCTATACCGCCCAGTTCGGCAACGGCTTCTCGGCGACGATCTCGCTCGAAGACGGTGCTCATCGCCGCATCAGCGGTGGTGGCGCGATCATCAGCCCGGTCACGGGTATTGCCGGCGGTGGCGGCGCATACGCTGGCGTGAGCTGGCCGGATGTGGTTGCCAACCTCCGTATCGACCAGGCTTGGGGCAGTGCGCAGGTCATGGGCGCATTGCACTACGTCGAAGCGCTGGATCGGCTGCGGCTCGGTGGACTCAACCGACGAGATCGGCTGGGCGGTCGGTGCAGGCTGTGCACTTCAACCTGCCGATGCTCGGTGCACGTGACAGCTTCACTGCACAGGTGACCTATGCCGAAGGTGCGATGCACTACGTCGGCAGCGGCATCGGTGCTGGCAGCGCTGCACGCAACCTGTCGCGAAGGCTTCCCGGCTGTTCACCGCGACCGCCAACGGCGCCGGGCTTTGACGGTGCGGTTCTGGCCTCCGGTTCGCTCGATCTGACGACCGGGTGGAGCGTTGGCGCTGGCATCCAGCACTACTGGACGCCGACGTTGAGGACCTCGCTGTACGGCTTCTACGGCGAGCTCGACTACAGTGCAGCAGCAAGTGCTGTCATCGGCTGCGCCGCACAGCTGCGACTGGTCCATGTGGCAGATCGGCTCCCGCACCGTGTGGAACCCGGTCACCAACCTCGATCTGAGTGTTGACATTCTGTACAACACGATCGATGGCGTGACGCGGTGGCGGTGGCGTGCACCGACAACAAGGTCAGCTCGCTGCAGGGCATGATCCGCGCCCAGCGCAACTTCTATCCCTGATCATCTGATCAGAGTTTGAAGTAACGAACCCCCGGCGGGAAACCGCCGGGGGTTTTGTTTTGGCGGACCGCATGATGCGGCTGAAAAACCTGAGTCGAACTAGACGGCGTTCACGAATTGCTCGATTGCCGCGAGCGTAGGCTCGTCTTGCAGCATTGGGGCGTGGCCCTGATCGGCGACCTCGACGATCCGCATGCCGGGATGTCGTCCCTTCATTGCTTCTACCGTCTCCGCGGAGAGCAGATCTGACAGCGCGCCGCGGATGACCATCACTGGCACCTGCGCCAAGGCGTCGAATTGCGGCCAAAGGTCGGGGACTATGGTTTCGGGGCCGACATCGTTCAGCGTCTCGGCGATCTTCACGTCATAGGTCGGCACCAGCCGGCCATCGTCCTGTTTGAACGCGCGGCGGGCCAAGCCGAGCCAATCCTCGTCGCCGAGCTTGGGAAACTGAGCTGCAAACACGCCGCGCAGAAGTCCGGCTGCGTCCGCGTAGTCTTTTGGCGCAGGCAACTTGCCGACGTAGCTTTTGATGCGCAGCAAGCCGGACAAGTCGATCACCGGGCCGATGTCATTCAAGATACGCCGCGGCAACGGCCTGCGGACGAATGCCGGCGAGCACCATTGTGAGGATGCCGCCGCGCGACGTGCCGATGAAAATGGCAGGTAGGACATTGAGGGCGTCGAGAACGGTGAGGGCGTCGCCGAGCTCGAATTGAACGTTGTAGTTCGCAGGGTTGGGATCGTAGGCCGACAATCCGCGGCCACGGTAGTCGAGCGCGACAACGCGCCGGCCGGCGGCGCTCAACCGTTGCGCCAGCACCTCAAAGTCGGCAGCCGTGCGCGTGAGGCCCGGCAGGCAAACCACCGGCGTCGCCGTACTCTCGCGTGCGCCGTAGCAGCGCGCGTGGAGGCGCAGTCCGTCGTTCGAAGTGAAGAAGATGCTTTCGCCGCTCACCGCTGCCAGTTATGGCAGGCGAGCTTCCCGCAGGCTAGTTCGCGCCGGTGTCCCGCCGCAGATCGGCTTCGATCAGGAGCTTGTTGCCGCCGCCGAACCGGGCCCGATAGACCTGAAGATTTTCCATGATCCGTTGCACGTAATTCCGCGTCTCGGCGATCGGGATGCGCTCGACCCAGTCGACCGGGTCGACGTGCTTGTCACGCGGGTCGCCCAGCGAAGCGATCCATTGGCGCACCCGGCCACGTCCGGCGTTGTAGCCGGCAAAGGTGAGGATCCAGGAGCCGCGATACTGGTCGAGCAGGCCCGCAAGCTCCGCCGCGCCCATCTGCATGTTGTAAACCGGGTCGCTTAGCAGTCGCGCCTTGTCGTAGATCGTCTTGAAGCGTTTCGCGGAATCCTGGGCTGCGACCGGCGTCACCTGCATGAAGCCCATTGCATTGGCGGGCGAGACGACCTTCTGGTTGAAGTGGCTTTCCTGCCGCGCAATCGCGTAAGTCACGGCATCTTCAACTGGCGGCGCGACCGGCTTGTAGTTGGGCAGCCCAACGGTCGGGAACGCGTAATGATCGAGCGGCAGGCCGCGGGAGAGGGCGCCTTTGCCCAGCAGCAGCATGGCGCGGCCGTCATTGTACCGGCCCGCGGTATTGCCAAGCGCGGCCATTCCGGCGGTATCCGTGCCGCTTTCGCCCAGTTCGGCAAAGATCGGGGCAATCAGGTCACGCTCGTCGAGGCCATAGAGAATCTCGACGGCCCGCACGACTTCGAGGTTTGAAAGAACCTTGGTTTCTTCGGGCGTGAACTTCGGCGGCTCTCGCAGGCCGATATCCGGCAGTCCAAGCCGCGCGCGGGCCAGTTGGCCGTAATAAGTCGCGCTGTGGATGGCTGCATCCTCGTAGTGCGTCTTGGCTTGAGGCTTCTGCCCGGCGGCGTCGGCGGCGCGGCCGAGCCAATAGCCGGAGCGCGAGAGGGCGTGAGGATTGGCGGTGCCTTCCGGAATGCGCGCGAAGTGCGAGGTCGCCGTCGCGGCATCGTGCAGGTAGCGAAGCGAAATCCATCCCGCAGTGAAATGCTGATCGACCCGGTAATTGCCTTTCTCGGCAGGGGCGGAGTCCCGGGCGATGCGATAGGCGCTCTTGTAGTCACCCTCATCAAGCAGCTTGCGCACCAGCAGGCGCCGCTCGACCCACCACTGATCGGGATCGACCGCTTCTTTCGGATCGCTCGGCGCCGTCAACATGAGCTGGCTGGCTTCCGCAATCTTGTCGTTGCGGCGCAGCCAGACGGCGCGATGGAAAATGTAGCCGGCGTTTTTACGGTCGGCTTGCGGAATGGCATCGAGCAAAGCCTTCGCATTGCCGGCTTTGCGGATCACCGCAATGCGCGCTTTGGCGATTGCCACTGCCGAGCCGCCAACGCGCTCGGCTGCGCTCAGTCCGGAATCGGTGTCGTCGACATAAAGCCGGGCGTCCATCCGCCACTTGTGGTCTTCGGCGGTAATGAGCGAGCCGAACAGGTCGAGCGCCATCCGCTCGACTTCGGCGGAGAAATCATCGTCGCGCCAGGCGCTGCGGACGAGCTCTCGCGCCTTTGCTTCGTTGCCCTGCGCGAGGTAGGCGCGGGCCAGCATGAATTTGCCTTTGGCCGTGGCCGGCTCGCGGCTGGCAAAGTAGGTCCGTACCGTGTCGAGACTGATCTTGTCATCCCACAGCGCGTTCTCGGCGCGCCGGCGGAACATCGGCACGTGCGGCCACGCCGGATTGGTCGAGATGAATTCGGAGAAACGCTGGAAGCTCGGATGAGTGTTGTAGCTGCGCAGATAGGCCCACTCGGCCAGCTTGCGTGCGACCGGGTCGCTCATGCCCTTCATGGTCGCGTCGATTTCCGCGTCTTTGCCGGTGCTGCGCGCCAGTTCAATGACGCGTTTCACCGCCGCGACGTCGGGCGGCGACGTGTTGGACGACGAGGCTACCGCGAACGGCCCCGATGCCGGACGGACCAGTGGTTTGAACTGAGCGCTGGCGTTGACAAGACTGCCGCGCAATCCGACGGGCGCTTGGGCGAAGGCAGAGTTTGCCACCGCGGGATTTCCGCCGGGCCGTTTCGCCGGTATCGGTGCAATAGCGCTGGTTGTCGTTACGTTGGGCGTAGCCGGTCGCGTCGTGGACGATATCTTCGGCGCGCCATCGGGCCGCTTGCGCGGCAAGGGCACATTCGTTGCCGCCACAGCGGTCGTCGCGACAAGTGCTGTCGCCGCGATCAAGGCGCGCGTAGGAATAAGGTGTTTCCGCAAGCCCTCAGCCCCTTGGCCCCGATTTTTGTGCCAGATTCGAACCTACCACGCAGCCCCAGTCGATCAGTAAGATTGATAGCTGAAGTGCCCAAAACGATCAGGTTTGGGAGTATGAAGACTGCAATAAACCGTGCAATCCCGCCGGAAAGGTGACGCGCGAGTTCCGTTGACGATCATGCTTAACCCGTCCGGCCCTTTCGCACCCCCACCCGAGGCGATAACAATATTCGCGTTTCCTGACCGTTAAGGAGCCAGCCATGGCCGCCGCAAAGTCGAGTTTTCGAGGCTCGTTCACCGCAATGGTGACGCCCTTCAAGAATGGCTCCCTGGACGAAAAAGCGTTTCGGGAACTTGTCGACTGGCAGATCGCGGAAGGTACCAACGGGCTCGTTCCGGTCGGGACCACCGGCGAAAGCCCGACGCTCTCTCACGACGAGCATATGAAGGTCGTTGAGTGGTGCATCGAGCAGGCGAAGGGCCGGGTGCCGATCGTCGCCGGCTCCGGATCCAACTCGACCAAGGAAGCCATCGAGCTGTCGAAGCACGCCGAAAAGGCGGGCGCCGACGCCGTGCTGATCGTCACGCCCTATTACAACAAGCCGACCCAGGAAGGGCTCTACCAGCACTTCAAGGCGATCAATGACGCGATCGGCATTCCGATCATCATCTACAACATCCCGGGCCGTTCGGTGATCGACATGTCGGTCGACACCATGAAGCGGCTGTTCGAGCTCAAGAACATCGCCGGCGTGAAGGATGCGACCGCCAACGTGCTGCGGGTGTCCGATCAGCGCGCCGCAATGGGCGAGGGCTTCAACCAGCTCTCCGGCGAGGATGGAACCGCGCTCGGCTTCATGGCGCATGGCGGGCACGGCTGCATTTCAGTGACCTCGAACGTTGCGCCGCGGCTGTGCGCGGAGTTTCAGGCTGCGTGCCTGAAGGGGGACTACAGCGCAGCGCTCAAGCTTCAGGACAAGCTGCTGCCGCTGCACCACAACCTCTTCATCGAGACCAATCCGGCGCCCGCCAAATATGCACTGTCCGTGCTCGGCAAGTGTGCCGACACGGTGCGGCTGCCGATGGTGCCGCTGTCCGAAAAGTCGAAGACCGCGGTGCGGCAAGCCATGGTTCATGCTGGGCTGATCAACTAGTCGCGGCCTAGGCCGCCTGTGAGCGCCTGCCATGTTTGAAGAGTTCAAGAAATTCGCCCTGCGCGGCAATGTGATCGATCTCGCGATCGGCGTCATCATCGGCGCTGCGTTCAGCGGGATTATCAATTCGCTGGTGCAGGACGTCATCACGCCGATCATTGGCGCGATTGCCGGCGGACTCGATTTTTCAAATTATTTCCTGCCGCTGTCGTCCAAGGTGACGGCCGACACGCTGGTTGAAGCAAAAAAGCAAGGCGCTGTATTGGCTTGGGGTAGTTTCCTCACGCTTTGCATCAATTTTCTCATCATTGCTTTCATTCTCTTCCTGGTGGTGCGGGCGATAAACAGACTGGTTGCCGCGCCAAGGAAGAAGAAAAGCCGGCCGAGCTTTCAAAGACCGAACTGCTGCTCACCGAAATTCGCGATTTGCTGAAATCGCGCTAGCCCTTCCCACATGGCCGTGAAGTCCAAACGCGCGATCAAGGTCGTCGCCGACAATCGCAAGGCGCGCTTCAACTACGAGATCGGCGAGGTATTCGAAGCCGGGCTGGCGCTCACCGGCAGCGAAGTGAAATCGCTGCGCGGCGGCAAGGCGACGATCGCGGAATCCTATGCCGATACGCGCGGCGACGAGATCTGGCTGATCAATTCGAATATCCCGGAATATCTCCAGGCAGCGCGCTTCAATCACACGCCAAAGCGCCCGCGCAAATTGCTGCTGCACCGTGGGCAGATCAACAAGCTGCTGGGCGCGGTCGAGCGGGAAGGCATGACTTTGGTGCCGCTCAAGCTCTATTTCAACGAAAAGGGCCGGGCCAAAATCGAGATCGCGCTTGGCCGCGGCAAGAAGCTGCACGACAAGCGCGAGACCGAACGCAAGCGGTCATGGCAGCGCGAGAAGGGCCGGCTGCTGCGGCAAAAGGGGTAGCGCGTGATCCCGCGCAAAAGGATAGCGCGTGATCCCGAAAAGTGGGCACCGGTTTTCGGATAAGATCACGCGCAAAAGGAAACGAGCATGGCGGTACCGACCAGCCTGGACCACTGCGTCATTCACGTCACCGACTGGCAGCGTTCCAACAAGTTCTACGTCGAGGTGATGGGCGCGGCGCTGGTGACCCGCGAGGCCGGCTACGCCTATCGGTTCGGCGATCGCCAGCTCAACGTTCATGGCCCGGGCGTGAAGCCGGCCGAAGTGGCGCGCCTGCCGGTACAGCCCGGCAATAGCGATCTGTGCTTCGAGTGGCAGGGGCCGATCGACGATGCCGTCGCCCACCTGAATTCCCACGGCGTCGCCGTCGAAAACGGGCCGATGCAGCGCTTCGGCGCCAAAGGGACGGGCACCAGCGTCTACTTCCGCGATCCCGATGGCTCGCTGATGGAATTCATCAGCTACGCCTGACGCGCCGCTCGCGACTTTATGAATTGACAGAGATTGGCGGCTGCCGGGAATATCCGCGCGACACAAGCCGGAGAGGATCCATGAACCTCGTGACGCGACGTGCAATTCTGTCTGCCAGCCTCAGTGTTGGCCTTGGCGTAGCCACGCTCATCGGTGCGCAGAAGTCTTATCGGTTCTGCCTTTGCGCAGGCCAATCTCGGCAATGCAGCGCCGGCCTTCTCGTTGACCGACTCCAACGGCAGGGCCCGCACGCTCAATGAATTCAAGGGCAAGACCGTCGTGTTGGAATGGACCAATCACCAGTGCCCCTATGTCGGCAAGCATTATCGCGGCAATAATATGCAGGCGTTGCAGAAGAAATGGACCGGGCAGGGCGTGGTTTGGCTCAGCGTGATTTCATCGGCGCCTGGCGAGGACGGACACGTCACGCCGCAGCAAGCCAATCAGTTGACGGCAGAGCGCAAGGCGGCGCCGAGTGCCGTATTGTTCGACCCGAAAGGTTCTACCGGACGCGCCTATGGCGCTCGCACCACGCCGCACATGTACATCATCAACGGCGACGGCGTGCTCGTTTACGCGGGCGGTATCGACGACCAGCCGACCGCGCGGCTTGAAGACCTCAAGATCGCCAAGAACTATGTCGAGCAGGCGCTCACTGAAATCGGCGCAGGGCAAGCCGGTCTCGGTCAATCGCTCGCGCGCCTATGGCTGTTCCGTCAAATACGCGTCGTAAGGTCAGCGGCCGTTTTTCTTCAGATAATCGCGCACATTGGCGAACACCTGCTTGAACATCTTGGGCGTCAGCACGCCGGTATTGGTGTTGTAGCGCGAGCAGTGATAGCTCGAAAAAATCGTCAGCGGCCCCGCCGACGCCGTCGCGCCGTGAGAAAAGGCTGCGGCCGACCGCTTCAGGCTCAGCGCCTTCACCGTGCTTTCATGTGAAATGCGCCCGAGCGTCACGACCGCACGAAGCTTCGGCATTTCACGCAAGGTCGCGATCAGGAAATCGCGGCACGTATTGATTTCAACGGGCAGCGGCTTGTTTTCGGGCGGCACGCAGCGAACCGCATTGGTGATGCGGCAATCGATCAGGGTGAGCGTGTCGTCGGGCCGCTCTTCATATTGTCCTTTCGCGAAGCCGTACTCGCCGAGCGTTTCGTAGAGAAGATCGCCCGCCCAATCACCGGTAAACGGCCGGCCGGTTCGGTTGGCGCCCTGCAGGCCCGGCGCCAGCCCAACGATCAGGACGCGTGCATCAAGCGGCCCGAACGAAGCGACCGGCGCATTGTGCCAGTCCGGCTTTTGCGCACGCCAATGCTCGCGAAAGGCGACAAGCCGCGGACAGCGCGGGCAATCGCGCCCGGGCTTGCCGGAGCTTCGCATATTTCACTCGTCTTCGAATTGGTCATCCGCGGCGCCCGCAGGAACGGGCCGCTGTGGCGCGGAAGGACGTTGCAGAAATTGCGGCGTGTGCTGCTGCTCGCGCGGCCGGTTCTCGCGCGGCTCTCGCGGGCCGCGCTCGCCGGGATCGCGGCCGATCTTCGATTGCAGCTCGACAATGTCCAGAAACACATCGGCCTGACGGCGAAGCTCGTCGGCGACCATGGGCGGCTGGGTCGAGACCGTCGACACGACGGTGACGCGAACCCCTTTGCGTTGCACCGCTTCAACCAGCGAGCGGAAATCGCCGTCGCCGGAAAACAGCACCATGTGGTCGATCGTGCCGGCAAGCTCCATCGCATCGACCGCGAGCTCGATGTCCATATTGCCTTTGACCTTGCGGCGTCCCGCCTGATCGACGAATTCCTTGGTCGCCTTGGTGACGACGCTGTAGCCATTGTAGTCGAGCCAATCGATCAGGGGCCGGATCGAAGAGTATTCCTCATGCTCGATCACGGCGGTGTAATAGAACGCGCGCAGCAGGTAGCCGCGCGACTGGAATTCCCGCAGCAGGCGCTTGTAGTCGATGTCGAAGCCGAGCGACTTGGCGGTGGCGTAAAGGTTGGAGCCGTCAATGAACAAGGCGATTTTTTCGCCGGGTACAGTCATGGTCGTCTCTTTTTGTTGTGTTCTTGTGCCGAATTTCTGAATGAGCGGACTTAATGGCGTTGGTTAGGCGTGAAGGGAGACGGCTTTAAAATGAATAGCTGTGAAAAAGGGCTTCCTGCGCCGGAAGCGCGCCCCAGCCTACATCCAGGGCAAGCCAAAGAAAAACCTTGAACTTTTGAGCCTGTCCCTATAGCTAACCGTCAATCCCGTCAGCTCGGTTCCATTTCAGGAGCGCCAGCGCATGGCCCGCGTCACCGTCGAAGATTGCATCGACAAAGTCGACAACCGTTTCGATCTCGTCCTGCTCGCCAGCCATCGCGCGCGCATGATCTCGTCCGGCTCCCAGATCACCGTGGACCGCGACAACGACAAGAACCCGGTGGTGGCGCTTCGCGAGATCGCGGAACAGACGGTGTCGCCGGAAGACCTCAAGGAGGACCTGATCCACAGCCTCCAGAAATATGTCGAGGTTGACGAGCCGGAGCCCGAGGTGCCGCTGATCGGCGCCGCTGCCGGTGACAAGGTCGACTCCGACGACAAGGAAGTCGCGCCGACCGAGCGGATGACCGAGGAGGAGCTTCTGAGGGGCCTCGAGGGCCTCGCTCCTCCGGAGGAACAGCCGGAAGACGACACCGAGTAATCCTCGCGTTTACACTGAAATTCTCGACGGCCCGGCCTCAAAAGCCGGGCCGTTGGCTTTTTGGCAACTTCGATCCGCCAATCTTGCAGCCGCGGCAAGACGACGTGATATCTTGTCGGGCCCTCCGCGATGCCGGAGGCCAGGAAACCGATGGCGCGCTCGCAGATCGAACTTCCGCGTATGCAAGGGCAGGCCCGCAGCCGGGCGCCCTTGGCGCAGGCGGCCGCGCCGGCGACTGCAGCGCTGACTGATGGCGCAGGGCAGAACCGCAAGCCGCCGATGATGCGGCAGTACGATTTGATCGAGCGGGTTCGCGCCTACAATCCGAACACCGACGAGGCGCTGCTCAACCGCGCCTACGTCTATGCCATGAAGGCCCATGGCGAGCAGCGCCGGGCGTCGGGCGATCCGTATTTTTCTCACCCGCTCGAGGTCGCCGCGATCCTCACCGACCTCAAGCTCGACGACGCCACCATCGCGGCGGCGCTGCTGCACGACACGATCGAAGACACCGAGGCGACGCGCGCCGAGATCGATGAGATGTTCGGGCGCGACATCGGCGCGCTGGTCGAGGGCCTCACCAAGCTCAAAAAGCTCGACCTCGTCACCCGCGAAGCCAAGCAGGCCGAGAACCTGCGCAAGCTCTTGCTCGCGATCGCGGACGATGTGCGCGTGCTGCTGATCAAGCTCGCCGACCGGCTGCACAATATGCGCACGCTCAATTACATGCCGCCGGAGCCGCGGCGGCGCGCTGCCGAGGAAACCATCGAGATCTATGCGCCGCTTGCCGGCCGCATGGGCATGCACGAGATGCGCGAGGAGCTCGAAGACCTTGCATTTCGCGAGCTCAATCCGGAAGCCTACAGCGTCGTCTCAGGCCGCCTCAACGCCTTGGCTGAGCGGCATCAGCACCTCATCACCGAGATTGAAAAGCAGCTCACCAAAAAGCTTGCCGATCGCGGCATCAAGGCCCGCGTCACCGGCCGCCGCAAGCGGTCGTATTCGGTGTGGCGCAAGATGGAGCGCAAGTCGGTCGGCTTCGAGCAGCTGTCCGACATCTTCGGATTCCGCGTCGTCGTGAAGTCGCTCGACGAGTGTTATCAGGCGCTCGGCATCGTCCACACCACCTGGCCGGTCGTTCCGGGCCGCTTCAAGGATTATGTGTCGACGCCGAAGCAGAACGACTATCGCTCGCTGCACACCACCGTGATCGGACCGGGCAAGCAACGCGTCGAGCTGCAGATCCGCACCAGCGACATGCATGAGATCGCCGAATACGGCATCGCCGCGCATGCGCTTTATAAAGACAGCAAGGGCACGCCGACCGAGACGCTGTCGCGCGAGTTCGAGCGCCTATGGCTGGCTACGCCGCACCATCGAGCTTTTGGCGGAAGGCTCAAATCCGGAGGAGTTTCTCGAGCACACCAAGCTCGAACTGTTCCACGACCAGGTGTTCTGCTTCACGCCGGGGGGCAAGCTTATTTCGCTGCCGCGCATGGCAACTCCGATCGATTTCGCTTACGCGGTCCACACCGACGTCGGCAACACGGCGATCGGCTGCAAGATCAACGGCAAGGTCGCGCCGCTGGTCTCCGAGCTGATGAATGGCGATGAAGTCGAGATCATCACCTCGAAAGGGACAGACCGCGCCGCCTGCCGCGTGGGAATCCATCGTTGTGACCGGCAAGGCCCGCGCCGCGATCCGGCGCGCCACCCGCGCGTCGGTGCGCACGCAATACACCGGCCTGGGCCGGCGTATTGTCGAGCGGCTGTTCCAGCGCGCCAAGATTGCTTACTCGGACGAGAAGCTGGTCGGTGCCCTGCCGCGGCTGGCGCGTTCGTCACTCGAAGACGTGATGGCGGCCGTGGGCCGCAGTGAACTCAAAGCCTCAGACGTCGCGCGCGCCATGTATCCCGACTACAAGGAAGAGCGCGCCGCGGCGATGGCCGTGCAGCGCAAGACCCAATCCACCGGCTGGTTCGGCTTCGGGCGCTCCAAATCGGTGAAATTCAAGGTGCCGGAAGCCCAGGGCCCGGCGATCCCGATCCGCGGCATCAACAGCGAACTGCCCGTGCGCTTTGCGCCCAATGGCGGCGCCGTGCCGGGCGACCGCATCGTCGGCATTCTGACGCCGGGTGAGGGGATCACGATCTTTCCGATCCAATCACCGGCGCTTTCGGAATTCGAGGACCATCCGGAGCGGTGGCTTGATGTGCGCTGGGATGAGGAAGGGGCGCCGCAGCGCTTCCCGGCGCGGCTGGCGGTGCAGTCCGTCAACGAACCGGGCTCGCTTGCGCAAATCGCTCAGGTGATCGCGGAGAACGACGGCAATATCGACAATATCCGCATGACCCGCGGCGCGCCTGACTTTACCGACGTCACGATCGATCTCGAGGTTTATGACCTCAAGCATCTCAATGCGATTATCGCGCAATTGCGGGCCAAGAAGGTCGTCGCCAAAGTCGAGCGGGTGAATGGCTAGGCGCATGATCCCGAAAAGTGGGAACCGGCTTTCGGATAAGATCATGCGCGGGCGAACATGATTCCCCGGCTGCGGCTCGGCGTGAATATCGATCACGTCGCCACCATTCGTAACGCGCGTGGCGGGCGCCATCCCGATCCGGTGCGTGCGGCCAGGCTTGCCATTGCGGCCGGCGCCGACGGCATCACCGCGCATTTGCGCGAAGACCGCCGCCACATCCGCGATGACGATATCGTCCGCCTCAAGGCGGAGATCGACAAACCGCTCAACCTGGAAATGGCGGCGACCGACGAGATGCTCGGCATTGCGCTTCGAACCAAGCCGCATGCAGCCTGTATCGTCCCCGAAAAGCGCACCGAGCGCACGACCGAAGGCGGACTCGACGCCGCGGGGCAACACAATCACCTCACGCCGCTCGTCGCCAAACTCAATGAGGCGGGCATTCGCGTCTCATTGTTTATCGCAGCCGAGCGGCGGCAGTTTGAAACGGCCGCGAAACTGCGCGCGCCGGTGGTTGAAATCCATACCGGCGCCTGGTGTGAGGCGCTCGCGCATGGCGATAAAGCCGCGGCGCAAGCGGAATGGGATCGCATCCGGGAAGGCGCCAAGATCGCCCGCGACCTCGGCCTTGAAGTCCATGCCGGCCACGGTCTCGACTACGCGAGTGCCGAAACGATCGCTGCCTTGCCCTCTGTGGTCGAGCTCAACATTGGTCACTACATGGTTGGCGAAGCGGTGTTCGAAGGATTGGAGCACGTCGTGAAATCGATGCGCGCAGCCATGGATCGCGGCCGCATGAAAGCGGAGCCCGCATGATCATCGGGCTCGGCTCCGACATCGTCGACGTGCGGCGCATCAAGGAGGTGCTGGATCGCCATGGCGAGCGATTCCTCAACCGCTGCTTCACGCCGCAAGAGCGCGCCAAGGCGGATCGCCGCGCGCGGCGCGTCGAAACCTACGCCAAGCGGTTTGCTGCCAAGGAAGCCTGCGCCAAGGCGCTCGGCACCGGCCTTGCCGCCGGCGTGTTCTGGCGCGACATGGGTGTCGTCAATCTTCCGGGCGGCCGACCGACCATGCAGCTGACCGGTGGAGCCTTGAAGCGGCTGCAGGCGCTCACGCCGAAGGGCTACGAGCCGCGCATCGATGTGACGCTGACCGACGAGGGGCCGACCGCCCAGGCCCTTGTCATTATTTCAGCCGAGCCGGCGACCGTTCACAAATAGGAACTGCAGGGTCCTCAGGCACTTAATGCGGGCCCGGCGGCTTGGATTTGCGCTGGCCAACCGCTACAAACCGCGGCGGGCGCGCGGGATTCCCGGGACAAGAGGCCAATGAGCGTGACATCCGGAGCAAAACGGAAAGAAGGGGGTATTGGCGAGACCCTCCGCGTGATTTTTCACGCGCTCATTATCGCGCTTGTGATCCGGACGGTGCTGTTCCAGCCGTTCAACATTCCGTCCGGCTCGATGAAGGCGACGCTGCTGGTCGGCGATTACCTGTTCGTCTCGAAGTATTCATACGGCTACAGCCACTTCTCGCTGCCGTTTTCGCCGCCACTTTTCTCCGGCCGCATCTTTGCATCGCAACCCGATCGCGGCGACGTCGTCGTGTTCCGGCTGCCCAAGGATACCTCCACCGATTACATCAAACGCGTGATCGGTCTGCCGGGCGACAAGATCCAGATGGTCGATGGCGTGCTTCACATCAATGGACAAGCGATCAAGCGCGAGGAAGCTCCGGCCTTCGTAGAAGCCGAGGAAGGGCTGCCGGCGGCGCCGGTCAAACGCTGGAAGGAAACGCTGCCGAACGGCGTGTCGTATTACGCGCTCGATCTTGTCGCGAACGGCTTTGCCGATAATACGCAGGTCTACACCGTGCCGGCCGGCGAATATTTCATGATGGGCGACAACCGCGATAATTCAACCGACAGCCGGTTCTCGCAGGTCGGTACCGTCCCGTTCGAGAATTTTATCGGCCGGGCGCAGATCATCTTCTTCTCGGTCTACGAAGGCGAGCGCGCCTGGGAATTCTGGCGCTGGCCTGTCTCGGTGCGCTGGAGCCGCCTGTTCACGATCGTACGATGAGCCGCAAGGCCGCGGACCGGACCAAGGAGCGCGCTGCGCTCGAGCAACGCATTGGGCATACCTTCAAGGACAAGGATCTGCTCGATCGCGCGCTCACGCACATCTCCGCACTGTCCGGCGGCAGCCGCGCCAACTCGTATCAGCGTCTGGAGTTTTTAGGCGATCACGTGCTCGGCCTGGTTGTCTCCGACATGCTGTTTCAGGCCTATCCGCGCGCCAATGAGGGCGAATTGTCGCGCCGCCTCGCCGACCTGGTGCGCAAGGATGCCTGCGCCGATGTCGCGCGGGCCATGGATCTCGGGCCGGCGCTGCGGCTCGGGAGCTCCGAGGCAGTCGCCGGCGGGCGTTCTCGCACCACCATTCTGGCGGATGTCTGCGAAGCCTTGGTCGGCGCCGTGTTCATCGATGGCGGTTACCGCGCGGCCGCGAAGCTGATCGAGAAATACTGGAAAGAACGGATGATGCGGCCGGCGCGGCCGCTGCGCGACCCCAAGACGATCTTGCAGGAATGGGCGCAGGCGCGCGGCCTGCCGACGCCGTCTTATCGTGAGGTTTCGCGCACCGGGCCCGCAGCACAAGCCGAAGTTCAAAGTGGTCGTTGTGCTGCCGGATCGCGAGCCCGCCGAGGGAACGGGCGCCTCAAAACGCGCAGCCGAGCAGGCCGCGGCCGTCAGCGATGCTGACGCGCGAGGGCATTACGGCGGATCTTCCGAATGCCTGAC
Source organism: uncultured Alphaproteobacteria bacterium (assembly GCA_963847325.1). Lineage (GTDB taxonomy): Bacteria > Pseudomonadota > Alphaproteobacteria > Rhizobiales > Xanthobacteraceae > Pseudolabrys. Next base: position 894,972 of record CAWJZD010000006.1, on the reverse strand, counting down.
CAAGCCAACACACGCTGCGGCTTTATTGCGCTGATCGGCGCGCCGAATGCCGGCAAGTCGACCCTGCTCAACGCAATGGTCGGCTCCAAGGTCACGATCGTCTCGCGAAAAGTGCAGACAACGCGCGCGCTGATCCGCGGCATCGCGATTGAGGGCAATTCGCAGCTTATCTTCGTCGACACGCCAGGCATCTTCTCGCCCAAGCGGCGGCTTGACCGCGCCATGGTGGCAACGGCCTGGAGCGGCGCACATGATGCGGATCTGGTCGGTCTCCTGATCGATGCGCGTGAAGGCATCGACGAGGAGGCCGAGCACATCCTCGCTCGGCTCAAGGAGGTGAGGCAGCCAAAGCTTCTCGTCCTCAACAAGGTCGACGTGGTCGCCAAGCCCGACCTGCTTGCGCTGGCAAAGCGGGCGAACGAGGCGATCGCGTTCGAGCACACATTCATGATCTCCGCGCTCAATGGCGATGGCGTGCCGGATCTCAAATCATGGCTGGCGCAGCGCGTGCCGGAAGGGCCGTTCCTCTATCCGCCCGACCAGATTTCGGACGCGCCGATGCGCCATCTGGCCGCCGAAATTACCCGCGAGAAGCTGTTCGAGCGGCTGCACCAGGAATTGCCTTATCAGTCGACCGTGGAGACGGAGTCCTGGAAGGAGTTGCGTGGCGGCGATATCCGCATCGAGCAGACGATCTACGTCGAACGGGAGAGCCAGCGCAAAATCGTGCTCGGCAAGGCAGGGCAGACCATCAAGGCCATCGGTGAATCGGCGCGCAAGGAAATCGCCGAGATTGCCGACGCAAAGGTCCACCTGTTCCTGTTCGTGAAGGTGCGTGAGGGCTGGGGTGAGGATCCGGAGCGCTTCCGGGCAATGGGCCTCGACTTTCCGAAGGAGTAAACTTCGAATCGATGCAATGGACTGACGACGCCATCGTGCTCGGCATCAGGCGGCACGGCGAGGCCAACGCCATCGCCGAGCTGTTCACGCGCGAGCACGGCCGGCATCTTGGTCTGGTGCGCGGCGGCTTTGGCTCGCGGCTCAAGCCGGTCCTGCAGCCGGGCAATAGCGTGCGCGCCGTGTGGCGGGCGCGGCTCGACGAGCATCTCGGCACCTATACGGTCGAACCGGTGAAGACCCGCACCGCGTCAATGTTCGCAACGGGGCATGCTCTGTTCGGGGTCACTCATCTCGCGAGCCTTGCGCGCCTGCTGCCGGAGCGGGATCCGCACGCCGTGGTCTACGACGATCTCGAAGCGATCCTCGACCGGATCGACGACACCCAAAGCATCGCGCCGCAGGTCGCCCGCTTCGAAATGCAGATGTTGTCCGAGCTCGGTTTCGGACTCGATCTTGCCTCCTGCGCAGCGACCGGCGTGACGGACGAGCTCATTTACGTGTCGCCAAAGTCCGGCCGCGCGGTGTCGCGCGAAGGCGGCGCGGCATGGGCCGACAAGCTGTTCCGGCTGCCGGCATTTCTTCACAACAGCGATGTCGCGCCGGCGCCGGAGGATGTGACCGATGCCTTTGCGCTATCAGGCTATTTTCTGAGCCGTCTGGTGCTCGAGCCGCGCGGCCTGGCGCTGTCCGACGCACGCGCGCATTTGATTGCAGCGATCGGCCGATCTCTCCCCAGCGTCGCGTAAAGCGCCAGTTCCGCGCTTGTTCGCACCATCACAGCCGACTAGCTAGGTCTTCATGGGCAAACAACTGATTCCCCCCGATCCGTCCGACGTTCAGGAAGTCGGGCTGCGCGAGGCGCTGGAAGAGCGCTATCTCGCTTACGCGCTCTCCACCATCAGGGACCGCGCGCTGCCGGATGCGCGCGACGGCCTCAAGCCGGTGCACCGCCGCATCCTGTACGGCATGCGGCGTGCTGCGGCTCTCGCCCGACGCCGCCTTCAAGAAATCGGCGAAGGTGGTCGGCGACGTGATGGGCAATTTCCATCCGCACGGCGACCAGTCGATCTACGACGCGATGGTGCGTCTCGCCCAGGATTTCGCGCAGCGCTATCCGCTGATCGACGGGCAGGGCAATTTCGGCAATATCGACGGCGATAACGCCGCGGCGATGCGCTACACCGAGAGCCGGCTGACCGCGGTGGCGCAGCTTCTGCTCGACGGCATCGACGAAGACGCGGTCGATTTCCGCCCGAGCTATGACGGCTCCAATCAGGAGCCGTCGGTACTGCCGGCGGCATTCCCAAATCTGCTCGCCAACGGCTCGCAGGGCATTGCGGTCGGCATGGCGACGTCGATCCCGCCGCATAATGCGGCGGAGCTGTGCGATGCCGCGCTGTTTCTGATCGACAATCCGGCGGCGCGCAGCCGCACGCTGTTGAAATATGTGCCCGGCCCGGATTTCCCGACCGGCGGCATCATCGTCGAACTCCAAGTCGGCGATCGCCGAAGCCTATACGACCGGCCGCGGCTCGTTCCAGGTGCGCGCGCGCTGGACCAAGGAAGACACCGGCCGCGGCACCTATCAGATCGTCATCACCGAAATTCCATGGCTGGTGCAGAAGTCGCGGCTGATCGAAAAGATCGCCGAGCTGATCAACGAGCGCAAACTGCCGCTGGTCGCCGATGTGCGCGATGAATCCGCAGCCGACGTTCGCCTGGTGATCGAGCCGCGGGCCCGCACCGTCGATGCCGAGCTGCTGATGGAGTCGCTCTTCAAGCTCACCGAGCTCGAGAGCCGCATCGGCCTCAACATGAACGTGCTGGTGAAGGGCCGCATCCCGCAAGGTGCTCGGCCTCGCCGAAGTGTTGCGCGAATGGCTCGACCATCGCCGCGAAGTGCTGGTCCGCCGCTCGAAATTCCGCCTCGGCGAGATCGAGCACCGGCTTGAAATGCTGGGCGGCTTCCTGATCGCCTATCTCAATCTCGACAAGGTCATCAAGATCATCCGCAAGGAGGACGAGCCCAAGCCCGTCCTGATGAAGACCTTCAAGCTCAGCGAGATCCAGGCCGACGCCATCCTCAACATGCGGCTGCGCAATTTGCGCCGGCTCGAGGAGATGGAGATCAAGGCCGAGGACAAGGCGCTCAAGCTGGAGCGGACCGAAGTCGAAATCGCTGCTCGGCTCGACGCCGAAGCAGTGGAAGACGGTCGCCGGCCAGATCAAGGACATTCGCGAGCAGTTCGGGCCCAAGACCGCGCTCGGCAAGCGCCGCACCGGCTTCGGCGAAGCGCCGGAGCATGATGAGGCGGCGATCGAAGAGGCGATGGTGATCCGCGAGCCGGTCACCGTCGTCGTGTCGGAGAAGGGCTGGATCCGGGCGCTGCGCGGCCACGTCACCGATCTGTCAGGCGTCACCTTTAAGACGGGCGACGAACTGCATTTCGCATTCCCGACCGAGAGCACCGCGAAGGCGCTGTTGTTCGCCAGCAACGGCCGCTTCTACACAGTCGACGTCTCCAAGCTTCCCGGCGGCCGCGGCTTCGGCGAGCCGATCCGGCTCTATGCCGACATGGAGCAGGAGACCAACATCGTCGAGGCGATGCCGTTCGTCGGCGGCCGCAAATTCCTGGTCGCCAGCAAGGGCGGCAACGGCTTTGTCGTGTCGGAAGACGAATGCGTCGCGACCACCCGCAAGGGCAAGACCGTGCTCAACCTCAAGGGCGATGAGGCGCGGGCGATGACCATCGTCGAAGGCGAGCTGGCCGCGTCGGTCGGCGAGAACCGCAAGATGCTGATCTTCCCGCTCGCCGACGTGCCGGAGATGGCGCGCGGCCGCGGCGTGCGCCTGCAGCGCTACAAGGAGAAGGGTCTCTCCGACATCAAGACCTTCAAGGCCGAAGACGGCCTGAGCTGGTACGACACCGCCGGGCGCACCTTTGCGACGCCGCTGAAGGACCTGCGCGACTGGCGCGGCAAGCGCGCCGATGCCGGCCGCATCGTCCCGAAGGGCTTCCCGAAGAACAACAAGTTCGGCAAGCTGCCGCAGACCAACGGCAAGGGCAAAGAGAAGGGCAGAGGACAAGACCGACGAGTAATTTCGAGCCAGCCGGCGTCAGCCGTCTAGATTTCCGTTCTCGACTCTCGCCCAGCCGGCGGGCGCGAGGCGCTCCTGCGGCAAAAACCGGCCCTTGTAGTCCATCTTGCGCGAATTCGGCACCCAGTAGCCGAGATAGACGTAGTCGAGCCCCATCTCATTGGCGCGCGCGATGTGATCGAGGATCATCTGCGTGCCGAGCGAGCGATCGCCGTATTCCGGGTCGAAGAACGAATAGACCATCGACAGCCCGTCACCGAGCACGTCGGTCAGCGCAACGGCGAGCAGCCGGCCGGTCCCGCGGCCGGTGATCCTGCTGTCGGGGCCGCGCAGCCGGTACTCGACCATCCGGGTCTCGACATGGCTGTCCTCGATCATCATCGCGTAATCGAGCACCGTCATATCGGCCATGCCGCCGTCGCGGTGGCGCGAGTCGAGATAGGCGCGGAACACCGAATATTGCTCGGAGGTCGGCGTCGGGCCGCGCATTTCGCCGATCACATCGGCATTTCGCTCGGCGATCCGGCGCATGCTTCGCGTCGGCCTGAAGTCCTTCGCGACCACACGCACCGACACGCAGGCCCTGCACGTTTCGCAAGCCGGCCGGTAGGCGATCGACTGGCTGCGGCGGAAGCCGCCTTGCGTCAGCAGGTCGTTGAGCTCGCCGGCCCGCTCGCCGACCAGATGCGTGAACACTTTCCGCTCTTCCTGGCCCGCCAGATATGGGCACGGCGAGGGCGCCGTCAGATAGAATTGCGGGGTGTCGCGGGAATGCTGAGTCACGCCAAAAGCTTACCCGGCTGGCTGGAGCGGGCGCAATGATCGCGCGCGCTCCGGATTATTGATGATGATCGTGCCGAGCAGGATGTCGTGCAGCAGGCGCCGCCGCTGGTTGAAGAACGGGACCAGCAGGACGAACGGCGTGAAGAACGACACCGTGAACCAGAAGGCGATGGCGTGCACCGCGCCGAGCACAAAATAAGCCGGCGAGCCGTACCAGGTGCGCATTTCGATATCCATCACCCGCATTCCGACGGTCGAGGATCGCGGGCCGCCCAGGGTGAAGCCGAAATAGAGAATGGCCCAGATCACCGCGGCAGTCGGCAGCAGCCAGTAAAGCGCCCAGCCGAGGCCGAGCGTCACAATGCCGAACACGAAAATGAACATCGCCCCCAGCACGATGGGAACGGCGATCACGACAAAGTCGATCAGGAAGGCGACCACCCGGCGGGCCAGAACGCCCTCGAACAGTTCCGGGTGCTGGACCGGATCATAGGCATGCGGTTTGACGTCTATCGGCACGGCCATCCCTCAAGGAGCACTACCGGCTAGATGGAGATTAGGCGATTCCGCCACAAGATGGGTAGATAGGCCCGTTCCGCTGCGGCAATCTGGCCACGGCAAAGGAGCAAAGCGTGGACATTACGGCTGCCGATATCCAGAAGGCCCGGGCGCTCATTCAAGGCCAGGTGCTGCGCACCCCGATGCTGCCGGCGCCGAAATTGTCGGCGCTGACCGGCGCGACCATCTTCGTCAAATACGAAAATCTGCAGGTCACCAATTCCTTCAAGGACCGTGGCGCCTTGGTGAAGCTGTCGGCGCTCTCGGCCGAGGCGCGCAAGCGCGGCATCGTCGCCATGTCGGCCGGCAATCATGCGCAGGCGGTCGCCTATCACGCGGCCCGGCTCGGCATCCCGGCGACCATCGTCATGCCGGTGACCACGCCGCTGGTGAAAGTCGCCTCGACCCGCGCCCATGGCGCCGAGGTCGTGCTGCAAGGCGAGGAGATTTCCGAGGCGCAGGCGAAATGCGAGGAGCTGATCAAGGAGCGGCAGCTCACTCTGGTTCATCCTTACGACGACCCGCTGATCATCGCCGGGCAGGGCACCACGGCACTCGAAATGCTCGAAGATGTGCCGGATCTCGACGTATTGGTGATCCCGATCGGCGGCGGCGGCCTGATCTCCGGCAGCGCCATTGCGGCCCGCAGCATCAATCCGAAGATCGAGATCGTCGGCGCCCAGGCCGCGCTCTATCCCTCGTTCTGGAACGCGACCAAAGGCGACAAGAAGCCGATCGGCGGCCCGACCCTGGCGGAGGGCATCGCGGTCAAGAATGTCGGCAAGCTGACGCTGCCGGTGGTGCGTGAACTGGTGGCCGACATCGTGCTGGTCGAGGAGGCGCATATCGAGCGCGCGGTGAACGCTTACGTCACGTTACAGAAGACGATGGCGGAAGGCGCGGGTGCCGCCGGTCTTGCCGCCTTGCTGGCCAAGCCGGAGCGCTTCAAGGACAAGCGCGTCGGCCTGATCCTGACCGGCGGCAATATCGATCCGCGCATTCTCTCCTCGATCATGGTGCGCGAACTGGAGCGCGCCAGTCAGATCGTCGCCTTCCGGCTCACCATTCCCGACCGGCCCGGCGTGCTCGGGCAGATCGCCACACGACTTGGTGAACTGGGCGCCAATATCCTTCAGGTCGAGCACAGCCGCCTGTTTCTCGACGTGCCGGCAAAGGGCGCCCGGCTTGATGTCACGGTGGAAACCCGCGATCCGGCGCATGCCCAGGACATCCTGCAGGCACTCGACTGCCGAGGGATTCAGCGTCCGGCTCACGGAACCCGGCTCCCGCTAGGGAACACAGCAGTCTCCCGCCGCGTTGATCGTGCCGAAACCCCCTTTTCGCACGAGGCACCGCCATGGCCACCACCTATCAGCCGACCGATGTCGAGCGGCCCACCTATGACGTGCCTGTCGCCGTCGGCGATGTGCGCGCAGCAGCCGGGGTCAATGACGCGTTTGTTCTGATCGGCCGCATTTTGCTTGCGCTCATCTTCGTGGCTTCCGGCGCAGAAAAATTCATGGACCTCGCCGCGACCGCCGCGGCGATCGAGTCGAAGAATTTGCCGATACCGCAGATGCTGGCCGCCTATCTGCCGTCAGGCTGGACGATGCCTTATGTGCTTGCGGTCAAGACGGCCGTGCTTGAATTTGCTGGCGGCGTTTTGATCATCATCGGCTGGCAGACGCGCCTGTTTGCGCTCTTGCTCGCGATCTTCACCGCGATTGCGGCCTACTTCTTCCACGACTTCTGGCACTATCCGCCGGGCGCCGAGCACACCAACAACATGATCCACTTCATGAAGAACGTGAGCATGATCGGCGGCTTGATAGTGCTCGCCGGAGTTGGCGCAGGGCGTTTCTCGCTCGATGGGCCCTGCATCCGCCCGCAATATCTGCGGTAGCGCTCAGCCTGCTGCGTGGATGATCCGCCACAGCCGTTCCGGCGTGGCGGGCATCTCCACGTGCTTGACGCCATAATCCTTCAGCGCATCGACCACCGCATTGGTGACGGCGGGCAGGGCGCCGACGCAGCCCGCTTCGCCCGCGCCCTTGGTGCCGAGCGGATTGGTCTTGGTCGGCACCGCATTGCTTTCGACCTTCATCGGACAAATGTCGTGCGCGCGCGGCATCGCATAATCCATGAACGATGCTGTGACGAGCTGCCCGCTTTCGTCGAAATGGATGTTCTCCATCAGCACCTGGCCGACGCCTTGCACGACGCCGCCGTGGATCTGGCCGTGCAGCAGCATCGGATTGAGCACGGTGCCGACGTCATCGACCACGGTGTAGCGCACCACCTCGGCCACGCCGGTCTCGAGGTCGATCTCGATCTCGCAGATGTGGCAGCCGTTCGGGTAATTGTTGACCGGCGTCTTGTGGACCGCATTGGCTGACAGGCCGGGCTCCATGTCGGCGGAATTTTCGCGGGAAGCTGGGCGTCGGCGGCGATTTCCTTGATGGTCTTGGTCTGATTGGTCTTGGGCGACGAGAACACGCCGTCGGCAAATTTGATCTCTTCGGGCGCAACCTTGAGCGCAAAGGCGGCAATCGCGCCGGCCTTTTCGATCACCTTTTCGGTGGCACGCAGCGAGGCTGAGCCGCCCATGGTTGCCGAGCGCGAGCCGCCAGTGCCTTCGCCGTAGAACACCAGGTCGGTGTCGCCGGACAGATAGCGAATATCGTTGGGATGCAGGCCGAGCTTGTCGGCCGACGATCTGCTTGAACACGGTCTCGTGGCCCTGGCCCTGATTGTTGGAGCCGACCATGAGCGTCACCGTGCCCGATTTGTCGAACCGGACCTCGGCGCCCTCGGTGCCGGGCGCGGCCGCGCGTTCGATCGTGTTGGAGAGGCCGATGCCGCGCAGCTTTCCGTTCTTGCGGGATTCCTTCTTGCGCTTCTCGAAGCCCTTGAAGTCCGCCATTCCCATGGCGAGGTCCATGTTCTTTTCGAACTCGCCGCAGTCATAGGTGAAGGTGAGACCGGTCTTGAACGGCATTTCCTGCGGCGCGATGTAATTGCGCCGCCGCAGCTCGGTGCTGTCGATGCCGAGCTCCTTGGCGGCAAGCTCGACCATCCGCTCGATGATGAACGCCGACTCCGGCCGGCCATTGCCGCGATAGGGGCGCACCGGATTGGTGTTGCTGTAGACGCCGGACGTATCGACGAAGATCGCCGGCGTGCGGTATGTGCCGGCCAGCGTGCCGGCATTGAGGAAATAGGCCGGCATGTTGGGCTGCAGATAAGCGCCGATCGCGGCGTAGTTGGTCACGCGCAACGCGAGGAAATGTCCGTCCTTGTCGAGCGCAAGCTCGGCTTCGGTGACGTTGTCGCGCGCCTGCGCATCCGACAGGAAGCTTTCGGTGCGGGTGCTGATCCACTTCACCGGCCGGCCGGTCAGCTTGGACGCGTAGCAGCACAGCGGGATTTCGTTGAACACCGGCGTCTTCATGCCGAAGCTGCCGCCGGTGTCGCCGGTGACGATGCGAATGTCGCTCTCCGGCACTTTGAGGACGCCCGCCATCTCGGCGCGGTAGCCGTGCGGGCGCTGGGTCGCGGTGTAGATCGCGAAGCGGCGGTCACCCGGCGTGTAGTGCGCGACCGCGCCGCGCGGCTCCATCGTCACCGCGGTCACGCGGTTGATGACGAAGCGGTGCTTGACGACATGCGCCGCCTTGGCGATTCCGGCCTCGCACGCCGCCTTGTCGCCGATGAACTCGGTGAAGGCGATATTGCCCGGGCAGTCCTCGAAGACGCGCGGCGCGTCCGGCTTCACCGCATCTTCGGTCGTTACGACGATCGGCAATTCCTCGTAGTCGGCCTCGATCAGTTCAGACGCATCGAGCGCCTGCGCGATCGTCTCCGCGACGACAAACAGCGACGGGGTCGCCGACCCAGCGGACATGGTCTTCGGCCAGCACCGTGTAGCGCGGCTTGTACATCGGCGAGCCGTCGCGGCGCTTGAGTCCGGGATGCGAGGGCAGGTCGCCAAGCCCGGCGGCTTTCCAGTCGGCGCCGGTGATGACGGCGAGCACGCCGGGCGACGGCTTTCGCCGCCTCGACGTCGAGCGACATTGATTTTGGCGTGGCCGTGCGGCGAGCGCACCACGATGCCGTAGGCCATGCCCGGAAGCTGCACGTCGTCGGTGTAGCGGCCGCCGCCACGCACCAGCCGCGGATCCTCGAAACGCGGCACGCCTTGACCGATCGCAAACTCACCCATGCACGAATGACCTTATGAGGAGACTTTAGCCGCGGCGAAGAAGCTCGGCCGCGCGCGGCGCGAAATAGGTGAGAACGCCGTCGGCGCCGGCGCGCTTGAAGGCGGTGAGGCTTTCCATCATCGCCCGCTCGCCGTCGAGCCAGCCGTTCTGCGCGGCGGCAGACAGCATCGCGTACTCGCCGGACACCTGATAGGCGAAGGTCGGCATGCCGAACGTCTCTTTCACGCGCGGAGACGATGTCGAGATAGGGCAGGCCCGGCTTGACCATGATCATGTCGGCGCCTTCCTCGATGTCGAGCGCGACCTCGCGCAGCGCCTCGTCGGTATTGCCGTAGTCCATCTGATAGGTGCGCTTGTCGCCGGTGAGCGTCTTGGCCGAGCCGACCGCGTCGCGGAACGGGCCGTAGAAGGCGGACGCGTATTTCGCCGCATAGGACATGATCGACACGTCGGTGAAGTTTGCGGCGTCGAGGCCCTTGCGGATCGCGCCGACCCGGCCGTCCATCATGTCGGAGGGCGCGATGATGTCGCAGCCGGCTTCGGCCTGCACCAGCGCCTGCTTGACCAGCACGGCCACCGTCTCGTCATTGAGAATGACGCCGTCACGCAACAGGCCGTCATGGCCGTGGCTGGTGAACGGGTCGAGCGCCACGTCGCACAGGATGCCGATGTCCGGCACTTCTTTCTTCACGGCGCGGATGGCGCTGCAGACCAGATTGTCCGGGTTCAGCGCTTCCGAGCCGCTCGTCATCGCGCAACGACGGATCGGTATAGGGAAACAGCGCGATGCACGGGATCGTCAGCTTCGCGGCGCGCTCCGCCTCGCGCACCACCTGATCGACCGAGAGCCGTTCGACGCCCGGCATCGACGGCACCGCGGCGCGCTTGTTGTGGCCGTCCATGATGAACAGCGGCCAGATCAGGTCGTCGGTGGTGAGCTGATGCTCGCGCACCAGGCGGCGCGCCCATTCGGCGCGGCGGTTGCGCCGCATCCGCGTCGAAAGATCGAGCGCGCTCGGCGCTGCGCCGGCTGCTCGACCGGCGAGAAGCGCACCTTGGATTCCAGCGGACGGCCGAATTTGATCGCCATAGAGATATCTCCGGCCGGTGTTTTAGCGTCTCGCCGCCGCGCGTGCCACCGGTCAGTTGACGCCCCAGCGGGGCGCCACTTACGGTCAAATCATGGATTTCGAGCTTACCGAGGACCAGCGCGCCTTTCAGGCGACCGCGCGCAACTTTGCACGCGATGAAATGATGCCGCATGCGCGCGACTGGGACGAGGGCGAGATCTTCCCGGTCGAGGCGCTGCGCAAGGCCGCCGCGCTCGGCTTCGGCGGCATTTACGTCAAGGACGACGTCGGCGGCTCGGCGCTGACCCGGCTCGATTCCACGCTGATCTTCGAGGAGCTGGCGCAAGGCTGCACCTCCACGGCCGCCTACATCTCCATCCACAACATGGCGGCGTGGATGATCGATGCCTTCGCCAATGACGAGCAGCGCCAGAAATTTCTGCCCAAGCTCTGCACCATGGAGCATTTCGCCAGCTATTGCCTGACCGAGCCCGGCTCGGGCTCGGATGCGGCGGCGCTAACGACCAAAGCGCGCCGCGACGGCGACCATTATGTGCTCGACGGCGCCAAGGCCTTCATCTCCGGCGGCGGCGTCTCCGACATCTATGTCGTGATGGTGCGCACCGGCGAGGCGGGGCCGCGCGGCATTTCCTGCATCGTGGTGGAGAAGGGCACGCCGGGTCTCTCCTACGGCGCGCAGGAGAAGAAGCTCGGCTGGAAGTCGCAGCCGACCGCGATGGTCATGTTCGAGAATTGCCGCGTGCCGGTGGCCAACCGCATCGGCACGGAAGGGCAGGGCTTCAAGATCGCGATGGCGGGGCTCGATGGCGGGCGGCTCAATATCGGCGCCTGCTCGATCGGCGGCGCGCAGTTCTGCCTCGACCGCACCATCGACTACATGAAGGAGCGCAAGCAGTTCGGCACACGGCTCGCCGACTTCCAGGCGCTGCAGTTCCGCATCGCCGACTACGCGACCGAACTCGACGCCGCCCGCCTCCTGCTGCACCGCGCGGCCGTTGCGGTGACCAACGGCGAGGGTCATGGCACCCGGCTGGCCGCGCAGGCCAAGCGTCTTGCCACCGATGTTGGCTTTGAGGTCGTCAATGGCTGCCTGCAATTGCACGGCGGCTACGGCTATCTGCGCGATCATCCGATCGAGCGGGTGTTGCGCGACGTGCGCGTGCACCAGATCCTCGAGGGAACCAACGAAATCATGCGGCTGATCATCAGCCGCGCTATGCTGGGCAACTAGAACAGTATCGGGAGGACGTCATGGAAAAGCTTCCCCGCAAATATCTGAGCCGCGGCGAGATGATGAAGCGCGTCGCCCGCTTCAAGGACCTCAAGGGCTTCGACGGCGGCCTGCCCGACAGCAGGATGCCCGGCAGCATCCGCACCTTGTTCAATGTGATCGGCTTCCAGCCGCCGGACGACCACGGCGACAACGCGACCTCGCCGGTCGGCGACGATGCGGCAAAGCTCGCCGCCATCAAGATCAGCGAGGGCTTCAACCTCGGCTATTGCAAGGCCAAGCCCGGCAACGGGCCGATGATGCACAATCACGATACCAACGAGACCTTCATCTGCATGACCGGCAAATGGCGCGCGAGCTGGGAAGATGAGAGCGGCAAGGTCGAGCACGTCGATCTCGATCCGCTCGACGTGATCTCGTTTCCGCCCGGCATGATCCGCCGGTTCGAGAACGTGACGGCGGGCGATCCGAACGCGGAATCGATCCTGATGTTCGTGATCGGCGGCAACGGCCCGCAGGCGGAATTCACCGACCAGGCGATCGACCAGGTCGTGAAGGCGGGCGTCTGGTCGCCACCACCGGCACACTGAAGCTGCGGAGCGCGCGATGTTGACCGGCTTTCTCGCACTGACCACCGCGGCGCTGTTCGCCGGCGCCGCGATCTATGTCAGCGTCGTCGAGCAGCCGGCCCGGCTCGATCTCGATTCTTCGGCGATGCTGAAGCAATGGCAGGAGAGCTATCCGCGCGCCGCGATCATGCAGGCGGGGCTCGCCATCATCTCCTGCGCGCTCGGCCTGCTTGCGTTCATGTTCAGCTATGACTGGCGCTGGTTGCTCGGTGCCGCGCTGATCATCCTGCCGTGGCCCTATACGATGTTCCTCATCATGCCGACCAACAAGATCCTCAAGTCGACTTTGCCTGCGCAGGCCACTGAGGACACGCACAGTCTGGTGCGGCAGTGGGGCCTGCTGCACGCGGTGCGCACCATCCTCGGGGTCGGCGCCGTCGCTGCTTACCTGTGGGCGCTGCGCGGGTGACATCCGACATTCTGTTCGAACGGCGGGGTGCCGCCGGCGTCGTCACGCTCAATCGCCAGCAGGCCCTCAATGCGGTGACGCATGAGATGGTGCGGGCACTGCGCGCCGCGCTGGAGGACTGGGCGCAAAACGACGCCATCACCCGCGTGGTCATCACCGCCGCGCCGGGCCGGGCCTTCTCGGCCGGCGGCGACATCCGCGCGCTCACCGATCTGGGCAAGGCCGGCAAGCACGAGGAGGCCGTGGCATTCTGGCGCGATGAGTATCCGCTCAACGCCTACATCAAGAGCTATCGCAAACCCTACGTCGCTTTGATCGACGGGATCGTCATGGGCGGCGGGGTCGGCATTTCGGTGCACGGTTCGCATCGTGTCGCCGGCGACAAATACGGCTTTGCCATGCCCGAGGTCGGCATCGGCTTCTTCCCGGATGTCGGCGCCACCTGGTTTCTGCCGCGCATGCCGGGCGAGCTCGGCACCTATTGCGCGCTGACCGGAGATCGTTTCAACGCGGCCGACGCAATTGCCGGAGGAATTGCAACGCATCGCGTGCCGACGGCGCGGTTCCCGGCGCTGCTTGAAGCGCTCTACGGCACCGGCTCGGTCGACGCCACGCTTGCTGCTTTCTCGGAACCGGCAGGCGAGGGGCCGATCACGGCCCGCCGCGCCGCGATCGATCGTTTGTTCTCAGGCGATCGTGTCGAAGACATCCTTGCGAAGCTCGACCAGGAAGCCGGCGAGCATGCCGATTGGGCGCGCACCACCGCAGCCACGATCCGGACCAAATCGCCATTGAGTCTCAAGCTCGCGCTGGCACAGCTGCGCCGCGGCAAGCAGTGGGACTTCGGCCAGTGCATGCAGGCGGAATTCCGCATAGTCTCGCGTGTTATCCGCGGCCATGATTTCTACGAAGGCGTGCGCGCTGTGATCATCGATAAAGACAACAAGCCGCGCTGGCAGCCTGCGACGCTCGCGGAGGTAAGCGACGCCGACGTCGAACGTCATTTCGCCGACCTTGGCGGCGACGGGCTCAAGCTATGAGCGAACCCGCGTTTTCGGAAGACCCGCATACGCTCGAGCCGGTCCATTCGGATCAAGGCGATCGCAATGTCCTGCCGTGGACCGAACGGCTGGTGCTGTTTCTGCGCATGATGGCGATCATTTCGCTGCTCAAGGGCCTGTATCACTGGGCGCAGGTGACCGGCATTTTCGTCAAGCCGGAAGACGCTTTCGAGGTGCGCTCGGTCGCCTGGCAGGCCGTCGACCATTTTCTTTGCCGTGATCGATCTGGTCGCCGCGGTCGGCCTGTGGCTCGCGGCGGCATGGGGCGCGGTGATCTGGCTCACCTCGCTGGTCTCGATGATCGCGCTCGACCTGTTCTTTCCGCAGGTGTTCGAAGCCGGCTTCGTCTTCGATCTCGTGGAGCTGTCGTTTCTTCTGATTTATCTCTGGCTCGCGCTGAAATCGGCGCAGGAGCATCCGGCATGACAAGGGGAGGGACGTGATGGCGCGGATCGCATTCATCGGGCTTGGCAATATGGGCCTGCCGATGGCGCAAAATCTGATCAAGGCGGGCCATCAGGTCGAAGGCGTCGATGTCAATCCTGCCGCTCTCGACAAGCTCAAGGCGGCCGGCGGCACGTCGGTGGAAACCGCGAAGACCGCCGGCGCGCGCGCCGACGTGGTCATCACCATGCTGCCTGCGGGAAAACAGGTCCGCGACGTCTATCTCGGCGCGAACGGCATCATCGAGAATGCGAATGCCGGCACGTTGCTGATCGACTGCTCGACCATCGACGTGGAAACGGCTCGCGCCGTCGCCAAGGCGGCAGAGCAGAAAGGCCTGCTGATGATCGACGCGCCGGTGTCCGGCGGTGTCACGGGTGCCGCAGCCGGCACGCTCACCTTCATGTGCGGCGGCAGCACACAGGCTTTCACCCGCGCGCAATCCATCCTCGAGAAGCTGGGCAAGACCATCGTGCATGCCGGCGGCTCCGGTAACGGACAGGCCGCCAAGATCTGCAACAACATGATCCTCGGCGTTTCGATGATCGCCGTGTCGGAAGCTTTCGTGCTGGCCGAGAAGCTCGGGCTCGATCACCAGAAACTGTTCGACATTTCCTCAAAATCTTCGGGCCAGTGCTGGGCGATGACGAGCTACTGCCCGGTGCCCGGTCTGGTGCCGACCTCGCCGGCCAATCGCGACTATCAGCCCGGCTTTACCGCCGCGATGATGCTTAAAGACCTGCAACTGGCGCAGGACGCCGCAAAGGCCGCCGGTGCCAAGACCGAGCTCGGCGCCGACGCAGCAAAACTTTATTCACGCTATGCCGAGAGCGGAGAGGCGGGGCGCGACTTTTCCGGTATTATTCGGATGGTACGCGGCTGATGCGGACGCACAGAGTGAACGAATTGTAATCGCGTTCGATTCAATTCGAGTCCATTGCCGGGCGCGGCTTCCAAATAAACCTAATCTTTATGGTGTTATTTAAGCCGATTTTAGAAGGCCCTCCGTATTGTCGTGCACAAGGCGGGGACAACAGGGCCCGTCGCATAAGAACGATAAACGAATAAGGGGCGTTGGACATGAAAGCCGTTGCAAAGACGGTAGAGCCGGCCGAACGCGAAGTGCGTTTCGATCACATTCGTCCGCTCTATCTTGAAGCTTTGACGTTGGTTGAGCGGCTCCATCGCCGCCTGCTCGACGTCATCAAGGACGAATTCGATCGCCGCGGCCGCGCCGACATCAATTCGGTGCAGGCGCTGCTTCTCTACAATATCGGCGACAAGGAGCTCACCGCCGGCGAGCTGCGCACGCGCGGCTACTATCTCGGCTCCAACGTCTCCTACAATCTGAAGAAGCTCGTCGAGATGGGCTTCCTCGATCATCAGCGCTCGCGCGTTGACCGCCGCTCGGTCCGCATCAAGCTGACCCAAAAGGGCCAGGACGTGCGCGACATCGTCGAGGCGCTCTATCAAAAGCACGTCCGCACCATCGAACAGGTGGGCGGGATCGCTGCCGACGAGTTCTCGACGCTCAACAAATCGCTGCACCGCCTCGAGCGGTTCTGGACGGACCAGATTCTCTATCGGCTCTAATAATAACGCTTCTGGTGCGACGAAGCCTCCAAACCCGGGCCTCACGGCCCGGGTTTTTTTATTTGGAGGAAATACTCGCGCATGGGGAACATTAGGCGCCTGCTGCTTGGCGCTTGGGGGTCAATATGGTATCGCCGCCGCACACCGGAGATTCCGAATGTCCGCGACGGCAAAACCGACGTCTGCGCCCGATCCGTCTTCCTTGTTCACGGCGCGCGTCGCTGACATCGATCCCGAGGTCGCCGAAGCCATCAAGCTCGAGCTTGGCCGCCAGCGCGACGAGATCGAGCTGATCGCATCCGAGAACATCGTCAGCCAGGCGGTGCTGGAAGCGCAAGGCTCGGTGCTCACCAACAAATATGCCGAGGGCCTGCCGGGCAAACGCTATTACGGCGGCTGCCAGTATGTCGACATCGCCGAGCGCCTGGCGATCGAGCGCGTCACCAAATTGTTCGGCTGCGCGTTCGCAAACGTGCAGCCGCATTCAGGCGCGTCGGCCAATGCCGAAGTGTTCTTCGCTCTGATGCAGCCCGGCGACACGTTCATGGGATTGAACCTCGCCGCGGGCGGACACCTGACGCACGGCTCGCCGGTCAATCTGTCGGGCAAATGGTTCAAGCCGGTGCCATACGGCGTGCGGCGCGACGATCACCGCATCGACATGGATGAGGTGGAAAAACTCGCCAAAGAGCACAAGCCGAAGATCATCATCGCCGGCGGCTCGGCGTATCCGCGCATCCTCGATTTTCGCCGCTTCCGCGAGATCTGCGATGAAGTCGGCGCCTACCTGATGGTCGACATGGCGCACTTCGCCGGGCTGGTGGCGGGCGGGGCGCATCCGTCGCCATTCCCGCATGCGCATGTCGTCACCACCACGACGCACAAGACGTTGCGCGGCCCGCGCGGCGGCGTGATCCTGTCCAACGACGAGGAGATCGCCAAGAAGCTCAATTCGGCGGTGTTCCCCGGCATGCAGGGTGGACCGCTGATGCACGTGATCGCCGCCAAGGCGGTGGCGTTCGGTGAGGCATTGCAGCCTTCCTTCAAGCTTTATGCGAAGAACGTCGTCGAGAACGCCAAGGCGCTGGCCGAGACGCTGAAATCGAAGGGCCTCGATATCGTGTCCGGCGGCACGGACACTCATCTCATGCTGGTGGACCTGCGGCCGAAACGCCTGACCGGAAAGATCGCGGAGCTTGCGCTGGGTCGCGCGCACATCACCTGCAACAAGAACGGCATCCCGTTCGACCCGGAAAAGCCAATGATTACTTCAGGCATTCGGTTGGGTAGCCCGGCCTGCACCACGCGCGGCTTCGGCATCGCGGAATTCCGCCAGGTCGGCGACATGATTGCCGAAGTGCTCGATGTTCTTTCCCAGAAAGGCGTCGAAGAAGATTCGCTGGTGGAACAGGCCGTTCGTGGCAAGGTGAAGACGCTGCTCGCGCGATTCCCGATCTATCAGTAAGAGTGGGGCGGGGGGATTAGATGCGCTGCCCAAGTTGCGCCAGCCTGGATACGCAGGTGAAGGACTCGCGGCCCACCGAGGATTCCGCGGTGATCCGCCGCCGTCGCGTATGCCTGAGCTGCAACTTTCGTTTTACCACCTTCGAACGCGTGCAGCTTCGCGAGCTCACCGTCATCAAGCGCAATGGCCGCCGCGCCCCGTTCGACCGCGACAAGCTGATGCGCTCCGTCCAGATCGCCTTGCGCAAGCGGCCGGTCGAGCCCGACCGGATCGAGCAGGTGGTCTCGAAAATGGTGCGCGAGCTGGAAAGCGGCGGCGAAAGCGAAGTGTCGTCGGAGACGATCGGCGAAGCGGTCATGACGCATCTGCGCGAGCTCGATGACATCGCCTATGTCCGGTTTGCTTCGGTGTACCGGAATTTCCGCGAAGCGAAGGATTTCCAGGCCGCGCTGGATGAGCTGTCCGGCGAAGACGACAAGCCGGCGCCCGAACGCAAATGAGCATGACCGCGCCAGATACGGCGGTTGAACCGACGCCGGCTGCAACGGCGGACGACGAACGCTTCATGCGTCTTGCGCTCGAACTCGGGCGCCGCGGACTCGGCAACACCTGGCCTAATCCGGCGGTCGGCACAGTCATCGTCAAGGACGGCGTGATCGTCGGGCGTGGCTGGACGCAGCCTGGCGGCCGGCCGCACGCGGAGACGCAGGCGCTCAAACGCGCGGGCGAGGCCGCGCAGGGCGCGACCCTCTACACGTCGCTTGAGCCGTGCTCGCACACCGGCAAGACGCGTCCATGTGCTGACGCGATCGTGCGAGCCGGCGTTGGGCGGGTCGTCTCCGCGCTGGAGGATCCAAACCCGGAAGTCGCCGGGCAGGGCCACAAAAAGCTGACCGACAGCGGCATCCGCGTCGATCTTGGATTGTTGGCGGAAGAGGCGCGGCGCGCTCATGCCGGGCATTTGCGGCTTATCACGGACGGCCGTCCGCACGTCACGCTCAAGCTTGCGATCTCATCCGACGGCAAGGCCGGGCTTGGCGGCCGCCGGCCGATCCAACTGACCGGCGAAGTCGCGACCGAATACGTGTTCCGCATGCGCGCCCAGGCCGACGCCATTCTGGTCGGGATCGGCACGGTGCTTGCCGACAATCCGGCGCTGAGCTGCCGGCTGCCGGGCATGTTCGAACGCTCACCGGTGCGCGTCCTGCTCGACTCCACGCTGAAGGTACCGCTGGCAGCGCACGTGATTGCAACGGTGCGCGATACGCCAACCTGGGTTTTCGCCGGGCAGGGCGCGTCGCAGATCGCCGAAGAAATCCTGGTCGATCGCGGCGCCAAGGTGGTGCGGGTCGCGCGGCGAGAATGGGCGGCTTGATCTTTCCGCCATTCTCAAAATTCTGGCCGGCGAAGGCATCACCCGGCTGATGGTCGAGGGCGGGCCGACCGTGGCGGCGTCCTTTGTCGAGGCCGAGCTGGTTGACGAGGCGGTGCTGTTGCACGCGCAGCAGGCGATCGGCGCGCAGGGCATCGACGCGCTGGAGGGCATGCCGCTCACCGCGCTCACCCAGTCGCCCAAGCTCAAGCAGCGGGGAAGTGAAGAACTCGGGACGGACCGCGCCGACCTCTACGAGCGCAACTGATGTTCACCGGCATTGTCAGTGATGTCGGCGAAGTGCGCGCTGTCACGCCGCGCTCAGGCGACCTGCACCGCATCAGCATCGCCTGCGCCTATCCGCGAGATTCGATTGCGCTCGGCGCTTCGATCGCATGCTCCGGCATCTGCCTGACGGTGACGGAGACGGTTGAGGACGCCGGCCGTACATTGTTCTCCGTCGATGCCGCGGCGGAAACATTGCGCGTGACCACCGCCTGCGACTGGAAGCCGGGCGGCAAGATCAACCTCGAGCGCTCGCTCAAAATGGGAGACGAGCTTGGCGGCCATTTGATCCTGGGCCACGTCGACGGCATCGCGACGCTCGATCGGCGCGAAGACCTCACCGACTCCGCCCGCATGACCCTCCGCGCCCCCGACCCGCTGATGCGTTTCATCGCGCCGAAAGGCTCGGTCGCGCTCGACGGCGTCTCGCTCACCGTCAACGAGGTCGGCCGCGATACATTTTCCGTCCTCATCATCCCGCATACGTTGCAGGTGACGACGTTCGGTGCGTTGCGCACAGGCGCGCGCATCAATCTTGAAGTTGACCAGATGGCGCGCTACGCCGCGCGGCTCGCCGAGGCGCGTGGCTGAGCGGCTTGTCCGCCCGCCGCGCGCTTGCTACCACCCATCGCAATCCGGAGACATGTAATGGCTAAGCGACGGCGCAGCGCGCCCAAGAATGCGTCAAAGAATACGTCAAAAAAATCGCCTCGCGCGAGCGCGAGCAACAAGACACTGCGCGTTCTCATCGTCGAGGCGCGTTACTACGCGCACATCGCCGACAACCTGCTCAAGGGCGCAACCGCGGCACTCGACGAAGCCGGCGCTGAGTACGACGTCATCACGGTTCCAGGCGCGCTCGAAATTCCCACCGCCATTGCGATCGGCACCGATGCCGGAAACTATGACGGTGCGGTCGCGTTGGGCTGCGTGATCCAGGGCCAGACCTTCCACTTCGACATCGTTGCCATGCAATCGGCGCGGGCCCTGATCGATCTCTCCGTCGCGCGTCAGCTGCCGGTCGGCAACGGCATTCTCACGGTCGACAACGAGGCGCAGGCGCTCGAGCGCGCGAAGTCCGATCAGCGCAACAAGGGCGGCGAGGCGGCCAAAGCTGCGCTTGCGCTCATCCGCCTCAAACGCGACGTCGCGTGATGACAGACGGTGCGCCGGCCAACGACAGGGAGCCGCGCAAAGCCAATAAGCGCGGGGCGGCCCGGCTCGCCGCGGTGCAGGCGCTCTACCAGATGGACGTCGCCGGCACCGGCCTCAACGATGTCCTGGCCGAGTTCGAGAGCCACTGGATCGGGCAGAAAGTCGAGGGCGAGCAATATCTGCCCGCCGAAGCGGCTTACTTCCGCGACATCGTGTCCGGCGTGTTGCGCGAGCAGCGGCAGCTCGACCCTTTGATCGACGACACGCTCAACAAAGGCTGGCCGCTCAAGCGCATCGAGACCATCCTGCGCGCGGTGATGCGCGCCGGCGCCTATGAGCTGGCGCACAAGAAAGACGTGCCGGGCCGAGTCGTGGTTGCCGAATATGGCGACGTCGCCAGCGCTTTCGTCGAGCGGGACGAGATCGGCATGGTCACGGCGGTCCTCAACGAGGTCGGCCGCCATTTCCGCGGTGCCGATTTCACGGCAAACTAGGCCATGTCCAGCGACGAGCATGGCTCGGCGGAAGATCGCCTGATCGCGCGGTTCTTCAAGCCGCTTGCGACCCATCCGGGCGCGCTGGGCTTGACCGACGACGCCGCGATCCTGACACCGCCGCCCGGCTGCGATCTGGTCTTTACGACCGATGCGATTTCGGCAGGCACTCACTTTTTGCCCGACGACCCGCCCGGGCAGCTGGCCCGCAAGGCGTTGCGCACCAATTTGTCCGATCTCGCCGCCAAAGGCGCCAAGCCGCTCGGCTTCCTGATCTCGCTCGCCTTGTGGAAGGACATTTCGGAATCGTGGCTGTCCTCGTTTGCCACCGGGCTTCAGGACGATGCGGAGAAATATGACTGTGCGCTGCTGGGCGGCGATACGGATCGCACCTCGGGGCCGCTCACCATCTCGATTGCGATGCTCGGCTCATTGCCGACCGGAACCATGGTCAAGCGTGCCGGCGCGCGTCCCGGCGACGCAATCATGGTGACAGGCACGATCGGCGATGCGGCGCTCGGTGTAAAACTTCGGCGCGGCGCGGCGTGGAAGGTGCCGCTCGAGGCACGCGAATATCTTTTGTCGCGCTACCTCTTGCCGCAGCCGCGCGTGGCCCTTGCCGGTGTGCTGCGCCAATACGCCTCGGCGGCGATGGACATTTCCGACGGCCTTGCCGGCGACCTCGCCAAGCTGTGCCGGGTGTCCCACGTCTCCGCCTCGGTGAAAGCGAGCAGCCTGCCGCTATCCGATGCGGCGCGGACCGTGCTGGCCAGCGAGGCTGAGGAGCTCGAGACTATCGTGTCGGGCGGCGACGACTACGAAATCTTGTGCACCGTTCCCACTGCGAAACTGCCGGCTTTCAAAGGCGCCGCCACTGCGGCAAACGTGCAGGTGACGCAGATCGGGGAAATCGCCACGGGAGAGGGCGCAATTGTCACCGGTACTGACGGCAAGCCGATGGCGTTGTCACGCCCTTCCTACAGCCACTTCTGAGCCGTTATACTCGCCGCCTGTCAAGGAATTCGCAGATGCATGGAATGCCGCCGAAAAAATCCCGCAAGAGCACAACCAAGACCCTTCCGGACGCTGCCCCGGCGGCGCCGCTGAACGTCTACGCGCAGCACGCGGATTACCGCAAACGTCACTCGCTTTATCCGACCACGGAATTTCTCCGCCGCGGCGCGCCAAAGAGCGTGCCGTTCTTTTCGTACGAATACGGCGACACCGGCGCGGGCGCGGATGTCGGCATCGCGCATAACTGGGCGGCGTTCGACAACATCAAGGTGGTGCCGCGCTACGGCACGATCGTTTCGCCGCCGCCGGTCGATGTCACATTATTCGGCCAGCGCTATTCGGCGCCGGTCGGCATCGCCCCGATGGGCGGTCCTTCGCTGGTGTGGCCGGGCGCCGATCTTCTGATGGCGCAAGCGGCGCAACGCGCGCGCGTGCCTTACACGCTGGGCGTCGCCGGCGGCGCGACCATCGAGCAGGTGGCCAAAGTTGCGCCCGACGTGTTCTGGCTGCAGCTCTATCGGTTTTCGCTCAACGAGCACAAAATCGGAATGGATCTGGTGCGCCGCGCCAAAGACGCCGGCGTCAAAGTGCTCGCGCTGACGCTCGACGTTCCGGTGCGCACGACACGCTCGCGCGAGTCCTATGCGGGCCTCGGCGGCCCGTTCAAGCCGACCGCGCGCATGATTTCCGAAATGATGGTGCGGCCGAAATGGCTTTGGGCGCTGTGGCGGCACGGCTATCCGCGCTTTGCGACCATCGGCCCCTATGCCGGCAAAAATCCGAGCACCAATGAAACCATCAGCTTTGCCCGCACGGAAATGGGCGGGGCTTTCACCTGGGACGAGGTCAAACGCTATCGCGACGCATGGGACGGTCCGCTCGCGCTCAAAGGCATTCTGCATCCCGACGATGCGCAAAAGGCGGTTTCGCTGGGCGTCGAGGGAATCTGGGTCTCCAACCACGGCGGCCGGCAGATCGAGGCGCTGGCGCCCTCCATCGACTGCCTGCCGGCCATTGCGGCCGCAGTGGGTAAAAAGGCGACCATTCTGCTCGATAGCGGCATCCGCAGCGGCCAGGATGTGATGCGGGCGCTGGCGCTCGGCGCCGACGCGGCATTCGCGGGCAAATCCTTCCTTTGGTCGGTCGGCGCCATGGGCGACCATGGCCCGGGCCATTTGATCGACCTTTACATCGAGGAACTGCGCGCCTCGCTGGGCCAGATCGGCGCCAGCTCGGTCGCGGAAGCCCGTCTCGCCGAGATCAGCCATCCCGGCGCGTGGAAGTTCGCCAAGCGGGGAAAGCGGTAGCCCGCGCCTAGCTGCCCTGCATCCCGCCCTGTGGCTTAACCGCACACTCCCGGCTACACAGCGCCGTCCGGGAGTCTGCCATCATGTCGGCGATCGCCGATCAATCGACCCAGCACGGGATCGACGACCGCCTCGCGCGGCGCAACGCGCTTGTGCTCGCGGCAGGGCAGGCGCTCGCGGGCGGCAATAACACGGTCATCGTTGCGACCAGCGCCATCATCGGCGTGGTGCTCGCACCCGATAAAGGTCTCGCCACCCTTCCGATCACCATGATGGTTTTTGGGATGTGGCTGGGCACCGTGCCGCTTGGATTGTTGGTGCGCCGCTACGGCCGCCGTAACGCGCTGCAGGTCGGTTCGCTGTTCGGTGTTCTGTCCGGCTTGATTTCGTGTGTCGCGGTACTGATCGGAAGCTTCTCGCTGCTTCTGCTCGGTACGTTCTGCGGCGGAGTTTATGCCGCCGCGCATCAGTCTTACCGCTTCGCCGCCGCGGACACGGCAAGCGAGAGCTTCCGGCCCAAGGCCATTTCCTGGGTGCTCGCTGGCGGCATCTTTGCCGCCATTATCGGGCCGCAACTCGTCATTTTCACCAAGGACTTGCTGTCGCCGCATCTCTTCGCCGCGACCTTTATCGGCCAGTCAGTGTGTGCGCTTCTTGCCGCTGCTGTTCTCCAGTTCGTCAAGATCCCGCGCCAGCGGCAGCATCATGCCCAACCGCACCGGCCGCTGAAGGAGATCGCGCTCACGCCGCGTTTCATCGTGGCGGCCTGCTGCGGCATGGTCAGCTACGCGATGATGAACATGCTCATGACCTCGGCGCCGCTGGCGATGGTCGGCTGCGGTCACTCGGTCACCGATGCCGCGCTCGGAATCCAATGGCACGTGCTTGGGATGTACGCGCCGAGCTTTTTCACCGGCACGCTGATTGCGCGCTTCGGTGTCGAGCGCGTCACCGCCGCCGGGCTGTTCTTCATTTTTATAGCGGCCATCGTCGGCCTCGCCGGCATCAGCGTGGCGCACTTCTGGACGAATCTCGTCCTGCTCGGCCTCGGCTGGAATTTCGCTTTCATCGGCGCGACCACGATGGTCACGCAGTGCCATCGCCCGCATGAGCGAACCGCCGTTCAGTCGCTCAACGACTTCCTGATCTTCGGCAGCATGGCCGTGAGCTCATTCGCATCCGGTCAGATGCTGGCGAAATTCGGCTGGGAAACCATCAACGAGGTGGTTTTCCCCACCGTCTTTATCGCCGCGGGCCTGTTGGCCTGGCTCGCATTGCGGGATCGCCGCCAGCCGGCATAGCCGGGCAGGGCGTTGCTTTTTCGGAGTCTTTTTGGCATATAGCGCGCGCTTTTACCTGTCGGGGTGAAGCGCCCTCAAAGCGGCCATCCTCGACGCTCCTGGCGGTTGCGGGGAGCGTTCGTGTCCCGCCCGCCATCAAAACATGAGGGTGCTTTATGTCTGCCATGACCACTTTATGGCTGATCGTTGGCTGTGGCGCGCTTGCCATTGCCTATGCCGCTTGGGCGACTTCGAGCGTGATGGCCGCGCCCGCGGGCTCGGCGAGAATGCAGGAGATCGCAGCGGCCGTGCGCGAAGGCGCGCAGGCCTATCTCAATCGTCAGTACACGACGATCGCCGGTGTCGGCGTCGTCATCTTCGTCATCGTCGGGCTGACGCTCGGCTGGCTGGTCGCCATCGGCTTCCTGGTCGGCGCTGTCCTGTCCGGCGCGACCGGCTTCATCGGCATGAACGTGTCGGTGCGCGCTAACGTGCGCACCGCGCAGGCCGCGACCAAGTCGCTGGCCGGCGGCCTCGACCTCGCCTTCAAGGCAGGCGCCATCACCGGCCTTCTGGTTGCCGGTCTCGCGCTCCTCGGGGTCACCATTTACTTCATGTTTCTCACGGGCGGCCTCAAGCTTGCTCCCGAGAGCCGCACCGTCGTCGAACTCCCTGGTTGCGCTTGGCTTTGGCGCCTCGCTGATCTCGATCTTCGCCCGTCTGGGCGGCGGTATCTTCACCAAGGGTGCTGACGTCGGCGGCGACCTGGTCGGCAAGGTTGAAGCCGGTATTCCGGAAGATGATCCGCGCAATCCCGCCACCATTGCCGATAACGTCGGCGATAACGTCGGCGATTGCGCCGGCATGGCCGCCGACCTGTTCGAGACCTATGCGGTCACGGTCGTTGCCACCATGGTGCTTGCGGCGATCTTCTTCGCCGGCACGCCGGCCCTGATGAGCATGATGATCTACCCGCTCGCCATTGGCGGCGTCTGCATCATCACCTCGATCATCGGCACGTTCTTCGTCCGTCTCGGGCCGAGCAAGTCGATCATGGGCGCGCTCTACAAGGGCTTCATCGCGACCGCGGTGCTGTCACTGTTTGCGATTGCCTTTGTCACCTATCAGCTCGTGACGTTCGGTCCGATCGCCGGCGTCAAGTACACCGGCATGGACCTCTTCATCTGCGCCATTACTGGCCTTGCGGTGACCGGCCTCATCATCTGGATCACCGAGTACTACACCGGCACAAACTTCCGTCCGGTGAAGTCGATCGCGGCGGCGTCGGTCACCGGCCACGGCACCAACATCATCCAGGGCCTGGCGATCTCGCTCGAATCGACGGCGCTTCCGGCGCTCGTCATCATCGCCGGCATCCTGGTGTCGTATGCGATGGCCGGCCTGTTCGGCATCGCGATCGCCGTGACCTCGATGCTGGCGCTCGCCGGCATGGTGGTCGCGCTCGACGCGTTCGGCCCCGTCACCGACAATGCCGGCGGCATTGCCGAGATGGCGGGCTTGCCGAAGTCGGTGCGCAAATCGACCGACGCGCTCGATGCGGTCGGCAACACCACCAAGGCGATCACCAAAGGCTACGCGATCGGCTCGGCCGGTCTCGGCGCGCTGGTGCTGTTCGCCGCCTACAACCAGGATCTCGCCTTCTTCATCAAGAATTCGGCGACCCACAAATACTTCCAGGGCATCACGGCGATCGACTTCTCGCTCAGCAATCCGTACGTCATCGTCGGCCTGCTGTTCGGCGGCCTGTTGCCGTACCTGTTCGGTGCGATGGGCATGACCGCGGTCGGCCGTGCGGCCGGCGCGATCGTCGAGGAAGTGCGGCGTCAGTTCCGCGCCAATCCCGGCATCATGAAGGGCAAGTCGAAGCCGGACTACGGACGCGCGGTCGACATACTCACCAAGGCCGCGATCAAGGAGATGATCATCCCGTCGCTGCTTCCGGTGCTGTCGCCGATCGTTGTTTACTTCGTGATCTACTTCGTGAGCGGCGGCGGCGCGGCCGGCAAGGCGCACGGCTTCGAAGCGGTCGGCGCGATGCTGCTTGGTGTTATCGTGACGGGCCTGTTCGTCGCCATCTCGATGACGTCGGGCGGTGGCGCCTGGGACAACGCCAAGAAGTACATCGAGGACGGTCACTACGGCGGCAAGGGCTCCGACGCGCACAAGGCGGCGGTGACCGGCGATACGGTCGGCGATCCCTACAAGGACACCGCCGGTCCTGCGGTCAACCCGATGATCAAGATCACGAACATCGTGGCGCTGCTGCTGCTCGCGGTGCTCGCGCACCAATAAGCGCGGGCTCGCGCCCGGGCATCGCTACGTCTACGACAATGAAAGCCCCGCGGTTCGCCGCGGGGTTTTTCTTTGTCAGAACTTGAAGACGTTGAGCACGCCGGAGAGGTAGTTGAATTCCTGGCCGCCGGTGGTGGTGGTGCGCGAAACAAAGTCGAACACCTTGCCGTCCTTGATGCCGTAATTGGCGAGACGGGTGACTTTGCGGTTCTTGTCGAAGTACACGGCGATGATGCGCTGATCCGTCACTTCGCGCGGCATGAAGGCAACGCTGCGTTCGCTCTTCTGCGAGATGTAATAAAAGACCTCGCCGCTTACGGTAGCGACGGTCGAGGGGGTGCCGAGCACGATCAGCACCTGTTCCTGGGTGGAGCCGATCGGGATCTGCTCCATCGCCCCGTCGGGCAGCACGTAGCCGCGCTGATAGGTTTCGCCGAAGCGGCCACAGCCGGCCGCGGTTCCGGCCAGCGCCAGCAGAACCAGCGCAGAGGCGCCAAAATTGCGGGAATGAGCCCTGCGCGGCGTTCCGGTCATCATCGCTCTTGCATCAGGTCGCGGCATCCAATAGCCCGTAAGTCAATGATATTGCCCTTGTTTCGCCGGGCCTCGCGCAACGGCGACACCATTTCCGCCCTGTATGGCGCCATCGTGGCGCAGGCCCGTTCGCCGGCCTTTTACCGCGATTACGCGGTTGCCGATACTGTCGACGGGCGCTTCGAGCTCATTCTGGTGCATTTGGCATTGGCTCTGCGCCGCCTCGCACGAGAGGAGACGCTGCGCCCGCTGGGGCAGGAAATTTTCGATCTGTTTTGCGCCGACATGGAGCGGAATTTGCGGGAAATGGGCATTTCCGACCTGAAAGTGCCGAAGGAGATGGAGCGGATCGGCAAGGCGTTCTACGGCCGCAAGGCAGCCTACGACGCGGCATTGGAGGCCACTGCCGATACGGTGCTGCTCGAAGCCCTGCACCGCAATGTCTATGCTTCCCCGAACGAGCCTCCGCAGGCTGCGGCTCGTTTGGCTGCTTATATGAGGCAGACTGAGCAATTGCTTGAACAGCACGACGCCGGCGCGCTACTGCGCGGCGAATTGCGGTTCCCCGACCCGTAACGAGACGACATTGGATAAAGAACCGACCCGCTGGAGCCACCCTGTCGCCGTTGCGCAAATCCCGGAGACCGGCGGCCATTACGAGATTTCCGCGGATGCGGAGACGCGGGCGGTGATCGCCGCGGCGGCGAGCCTGCGCGACCTGCCGCAGCTCGATGCGACCTTCGACCTGACCCGGCTCGGGGATTCCGTGAAGGTGAGGGGGACGGTGAGGGCGAAGGTCGGCCAGACCTGTGTCGTCACGCTCGAGCCGATCGAGAACGAGGTCAGCGAAAACATCGACCTTCTGTTTTCCCCGCCGGTCGATCCGCTCCTCGATCCGGAGGCAGCCCGAAAGAGCGAGAAGGGCGAGCCGCCGGAGCCGCTCGAAGACGGCAATCTCGACCTCGGCACCATCGCGACCGAATTCCTGATCCTCGGTCTCGACCCCTATCCCCGCAAGCCCGGCGCCGAATTCGACCTGCCGAAAGAGCGCGACGATGCTCCGGCCCATCCATTTGCGGCGCTTGCTGCGCTCAAGAAACCCCAGTGAAATCGCTTCAAGCGATACTTCAACGGGTTCGCTCGCTACTTGAAGTAGCGGCAAACCCGTTTGTTTCAACCGCTCGACCCGCTATGTTTGCATTTGTTCGCCGGTCACGGACTGATCCTCCGGCGCGTCTGCCGCCATCCCCGAGGTCGTTCCATGCCCGCTAAGGTTCGCATCGCGGTCGACGCCATGGGCGGCGATCATGGTCCGGCGGTGACGGTGCCCGGCGCTGCGGTCACGCTGGCGCGGCATCCGGATACCGAATTCATCATGTTCGGCGACGAGGCGGTGATCAAACCGCTGCTCGACCGCCAGCCGAAGCTCAAGGCCGCCACCCGGGTCGTGCACACGACCGTCGCCATCCGGATGGATGACAAGCCGAGCCAGGCGTTGCGCTATGGCCGCTGGAAGTCGTCGATGTGGCTCGCGCTCGACGCGGTCAAAAAACACGAAGCCGACGTCGCCGTCTCGGCCGGCAATACCGGCGCGCTGATGGCGATGTCGCGGTTCAGCCTGAAGATGCTCGAAGGCGTTGAGCGGCCCGGGATTGCGGGGATCTGGCCGACGACCAGAGGCGAGTCCGTCGTGCTCGACATGGGTGCCTCGATCGGCGGCGACGCGCATCATCTGGTCAATCTCGCAGTGATGGGCGCGGCAATGGCTCGCGTCCTGTTCGACATTGAAAAGCCCACCGTCGGCTTGCTCAATATCGGCGTCGAAGAGGTAAAGGGGCTCGAGGAAGTCAAAGATGCCGGCGCGCTGCTGCGCGAACGCAGCTCTTCCGATCTGGAATATGTCGGCTTTGTTGAAGGCGACGACATCGGCAAAGGCACAGTGGATGTCATCGTCACCGAAGGCTTTGCCGGCAATATTGCTCTCAAGGCCGCCGAGGGCACGGCTCGCCAGCTGGCCGCCTTCCTGCGCAGCGCCATGAACCGTACCTGGCGCTCCCGCATCGGCTATGTGTTCGCCAAACCAGCCTTTGATGCGCTCAAGGAAAAAATGGACCCCCGGCGTTCAAATGGCGGGGTTTTTCTGGGCCTCAACGGCATCGTCATAAAGAGCCATGGCGGAACCGACGCCGAAGGCTTCGCAAGTGCACTCGATGTGGGTTACGACATGGCTCGCTACGATCTGCTGGCCAGGATTAACCGCTCCTTCGCCCGCGATACGAATGCGGTAAATGCTGCGCGCGCTTCTGGAGCTGCCTCGTGACTGTGACGCGTTCTGTTGTTCTTGGAATTGGTAGCTACCTGCCGTCCCGCGTGGTGACGAACGAGGAGCTCGCGCGAAAAGTCGATACCTCCGACGAGTGGATCGTGCAGCGCACCGGCATCCGGGAGCGGCGGATCGCGGCGCCGGGCGAGCTCACATCCGATTTGGCTCGCAAGGCGGCGACGGCGGCCCTCAATGACGCCGGGCTCGACCCGCAGGCGATCGATCTCATTATTGTGGCGACCTCAACGCCGGATCAAACCTTTCCGGCCAGCGCAGTCACGGTCCAGGCCGGCCTCGGCATCAACCACGGCGCGGCGTTCGATTTGCAAGCCGTATGCTCGGGCTTTGTTTATGCGCTCGCGACCGCAGACAGCCTTCTCAAATCCGGAAACTTCAAGCGCGCTCTGGTGATTGGCGCGGAGACTTTCTCCCGCATCCTTGATTGGAGCGACCGCACCACCTGCGTTTTGTTCGGCGATGGGGCGGGCGCGGTCGTGCTCGAAGCCCAGCAGCAAGAGAGCGGGAGCGAGCGGGGGGTTCTGACCACGCATTTGCGGTCAGATGGCCGCCACCGGAACGAAACTCTACGTCGACGGCGGGCCGTCATCGACCCAGACGGTCGGGCACCTTCGTATGGAGGGCCGCGCGGTGTTCAAGCACGCCGTTTCGATGATCACCGACGTCATCACCGACGCTTTCAAGGCCACCGGGACGAGCGCCGAGGACATTGACTGGTTCGTGCCGCATCAGGCCAACAAGCGCATCATTGATGACAGTGCCAAGAAGCTCGGCATCGCGCCGCAAAAGGTCGTCATCACCGTCGATAAGCACGGCAATACGTCTGCGGCCTCGATTCCCCTCGCGCTCGATGTCGCTCGCCGGGACGGCCGGATCAAAAAAGGCGACCTGGTCCTGCTGGAAGCCATGGGTGGGGGCTTCACCTGGGGCTCCGCCCTGGTGCGCCTGTAGCCGTCCAAGAACCGTCCTATGACCCGTCCTGGAGCCGGTTACGCCGGTTGACAGTCCCCGTACCAACTTAATATCGTTAAATAATTCAGCGGGATAACTTCGCCGAATGCGGGGCAGGCGATGACGAGCAAAACGGTGACGCGGGCCGACCTGTGTGAGGCGGTCTACCAAAAGGTAGGCCTATCCCGCACGGAATTGGCCTCTTTGGTGGAACTTGTGCTCAAGGAAATCACCGACTGCCTGGAACGCGGCGAGACCGTGAAGCTCTCCTCCTTTGGCTCTTTTGTTGTGAGAAAAAAGGGCCAACGTATTGGACGCAATCCAAAAACCGGCAAAGAAGTGCCAATCTCGCCCCGCCGGGTGATGGTGTTCAAGCCCTCCGCCATCCTCAAGCAGAGGATCAATGGCGCAGAGTCGAGTGCCGGCGCCGAGCAGACTTAAGTTCGCGTTCGCTTTCAGATCCAACGGGAGTGTGCGGCTTTGGATAACAACAAGGCGCCTGATGCATTTCGCACCATCAGCGAAGTCGCTGATGATCTCGATGTGCCGCAACACGTGTTGCGCTTCTGGGAAACCCGCTTCCGCGAAATCAAGCCGATGAAGCGCGGCGGCGGCCGCCGCTACTACCGGCCTGATGATGTTGATCTGCTTCGCGGCATTCGCCACCTGTTGTACGGCGAGGGCTACACGATCCGCGGCGTGCAACGGATTCTGCGAGAGCAGGGCTCGAAATTCGTCGAAGCGGTCTGGCGCGAAGGCGCGCCACAGCCGCCGCATGGCGCGACCGATCCGGTCTATGCGGAGGAGCTCGAAGCGGACACGCCGGTCGTTGAAGAGAAGCGGGGGCTACTTGGCCGGCTGATCGGACGAGACTTATCCGATACGGAGGACGACGTTCCGGAACGGCCGGATCCGCCGCTTGTGTCCGCTCCAATGCCGCGGATCGATCCAGCCGATCGCATTGTGTCCGCCGCAAGAGTTGAAGTTCCGCCAGACGAGGCTGATGAGCCCGTCGCAGCGCCGGTCGCTGCAGCACCGGCGTCCATTCGCTCGGGCGCGTTATCGCGTGACGATTTGCGTGGCCTTCACGCGGCGCTTCATGAGCTCGGTGAATGCCGCAAGCTTGTCGACGCGACGCTTTCGCGGGCCTGATAAAAGTTCCGTATAAAAAACGACACTTGTTTCGGCGGGCGAATTCGCTGAAAAAGTACCCATGGGGAGTCTGCCCAGCCGGCGCATGGCGCGCTGAACGGCAGATATCGGGGTTAGCTAAATGTCTCGTGCACGTCGCCTGAGCGCGCTCTGTTTGTCTGCAGCATGTATCGGCGCAACCGCGCTGCTGTCCGGATCGCCGACCACGCCGGCCAAAGCGCAATCCAATCCTCCCAACATTCTTTTCTTCATCGTGGACGATCTCGGGATCGACCAGCTCGGCATCTTCGAGAACTCCAGCCCGAGCGTGCCGCGCACGCCGAACATCGATCTTCTCGCCGGCCGCGGCGTGAAGTTCACCAATGTGTGGGCGATGCCGGAGTGCTCACCGAGCCGTGCAGCATTCTTCACCGGGCGCTATCCGATCCGCACCGGCGTGCAGGCCGCGGTCATGACCGCTCATCTGCCGCAGTCATACGTCTCGCAGTTCGAGACGACATTGCCCCGTGTCCTGAGCCGGGCCGGCTACACCAGCGCGATGGTCGGCAAGTACCATCTCGGCGACGAGCAGGACCCCGCGAAGTTATGCACGCCGCTAACGCGAGGCTTCTCGTACTTCGACGGCATCATGACGGCGGGTCCGCCTTCGGTGGATACGACTGCGGGTGGCGTAGCGGCCGAAGGCAGCCAGGTTTGCGGCTACTATCAAACCACAGCAGCGGGGGCGTGCTACACGACGCCGGGCGATGCAGTGCGCTGCGAGCAGATCAACGCCGGCAACGCGGATGCCGGCACCGATCCTGCCCGCACATGCTTGCAACGCGGCGGCATCTTCGTTCCGAACCGGGCTTGCGGCGTCCGGGCGCCGGCATTCTCCGACTTCAAGCGGGAAAACGGTTACTACGCGTGGCCGCGTACGATCCTGACGGGCGAGCTTGACCCATATTTCATCGATAGCGAGGAAAGTTGCGGCGCGACGACCGAGCGCACCTACCTGACCAAGGCGCAAGGCAATGCCGGAATAGCGTGGTGGAAGGAGCAACGCGGCCCCCGCATGCTGACGGTGAGCTTCAACGCAATGCACACGCCGGTGCAGAAGCCGCCAACCGACATGGTGCCGGACCCGCAGAATAATCCGTCGACCTGCAGCAACGCGCTGCCGCCTCGCAATCTCATGAACATGATGATCCAGGGTGCCGACGTGCAAATTGCGCGTGTGCTGGGTGAGCTTGGATTGGCGACCCTCAATGCCAGCGGCCGGGTGATTACCGACCTCAACCTTGGGAACACCATGGTGGTGATCATCGGCGACAATGGCAGCCAGGGCACGGCGGTGCGCCCGGGCTCCGAAGGTCCGGTCACCGCACGGTTCAACCTGATCCGCGCAAAAACCACGGTCTATCAGACTGGGGTGTGGGTCCCGCTGGTTATCGCTGGGGCCAACGTCAGGGCGCCGGGCCGCACGGTCGACGACATGGTCAATGCAGTCGATCTGTACAAACTGTTTTCCGATGTCGCGGGGGTGGAGGTCGAAAGCCTGGTGCCGCCGGCCCACACGCTCGATAGCCGGCCGATGTTGCCGTACCTGAACGCGCCGGCGACGGTGCCGAACGGAATTCGCAGTACCAATTACACGGAGGAGGGTGTTGCCACCTATAGCCCCGATCCCGCGCAGCGCAGCTATCCATGCGTGCTGGGCAATTTGTGCAACGACACGCTGTTTCCCGGCAAAGCGTTCTGTGAGGATGACAATGGCGGAACCTGGTACGGGCCGGGCGGCCAGACGCAGTCGAACTCGTGCTGTGCGGTCCAGGCGTTGCCGGGCAATGGCGGCATGACGCTTGCGCCCACCCGCCAATTCGCCGTGCGCAACCGCGTCTTCAAACTGGTCGAAATGACACGGCTCGACTGCAGCGCGCCGCTTCCGCCGAATGCAAGCCAGAAGGCATTCCCGTGGGCGGAGTATCAGGCGACCACCACCAGGGAATTCTACAACATTCGGACAGGACAGCCGAACAATCCGAATGGACTTGATAATGCTCCGTACGACTTCGTGGCGCAGAACTGCGCAGCCGGCGAAGATCCGCGCGATTGTCTTGCGACGCAGAACCAGAAGGACAACTACGTGGACCTGAGCAACGAGCTCGCTCGGATCAAGAACTCCGTGAAGTCACAGAACCGTTGTCAGGCCAGGGGCGACGGCAATCAGGATCAGCGCATCAATCAGGCGGACCTCGACGGCTGGGCTGTGTTCAACGGCAAGGGCCCCAGCCGCTATGACATCAATGTGGACGGTGTGACCGACCAGAAGGACCGCAACATCATTCAAGCCAACCTTGGGCTCGACTGTATGGACGTGTGCGTGCGGGCCGACCTCAACCGCGACGGCCTCGTCAACAATCGCGACGTCAGCTTGTTGCAGGCGCAGCGCGGCGCCTGCACCGATCTCGCCTTCTGCGGCGGCGATCTTAACGGCGACGGCAAAGTGAATGCCGCCGATGTGAGGATCATGACGAATGCGCAGCAGAGTTGCGGCCCGTCGAGCAATGCCGCCAAGGACACCAACAAGGGCTCCAATCGGCGGAACGCGCAACGCGGCGCCAAGACTCATATGTGAGACGCCGCGCCTCCGGATATCGCCGATTGTGCCGGTCACGCTATACTCCGCTTGCGTGGAGTTGGGGTTGGGAATGAAAAATTGGGGCGTTATCGCCGTCCTCTCGGTTGCATGGACGGTGCAGGCCGAGGCTGCCGATCAGCCGGGGAAAGCCGCACTG
The DNA here is from genome assembly GCA_963847325.1 of uncultured Alphaproteobacteria bacterium. Taxonomy (GTDB): domain Bacteria; phylum Pseudomonadota; class Alphaproteobacteria; order Rhizobiales; family Xanthobacteraceae; genus Pseudolabrys. The sequence goes on along the minus strand of CAWJZD010000006.1, from coordinate 860,510 downwards.
CCGGTGGCCGCGGCGCAGACATGGGCCGGCGCCTATGTCGGCCTCAATCTCGGCATCGCGGGAAGCAACTCAGACTGGACGGTGCTCGCCAGCGCCGCGCCCTTTGCCGACGCTGTTGCCGGAGACTCGTTGTCGCAGCGCGTGGTGGGGCCGCTCGGCGGCATTCAGGCCGGTTACAATTTCCAGTCCGGCCCGCTGGTGTTCGGTATCGAGGCGCTGGCCAATGGCAGCCTGGTGCGGGGCGAGCGGGCGGCCCCCTTTAACGCCGCCGACGACCAGCTCAGGGTCGAGATGCGCGCGTTGCTGGCCGCGACCGGCCGGGTTGGATATGCGTTCGACAACAGCCTGGCTTACGTCAAAGGCGGCGTTGCTGCGGCGCTCATCCATGCCTCCGCCAGAGACAGCACCGCGCCCTTCACCGGTTCGGGTAGCGACGACAACTGGCGCCTCGGGCCGACCATCGGCGTCGGGTTTGAATACGCCGTCAATCGGACCGTCAGCGTCGCGCTGGAGTACAACTACATCCATCTGAGCGACGCCGATTACGAGCTCGGCGACAGCACCGGCACCTATCGGTGGCGCATCGACGTGCCCGACATCCACTGGATCGCGGTCCGGCTCAATTGGCGCTTCAACGAGCGCTAATCAGCGCGGCACGTCCTCGAGCCCCTTATTGAGCTCACCCGGCTTTGGCTTTTCCGCTTCGGGATCCTGCGGCTTGTCGAGATGGCGGGGGTCGATCTCGGAAGCGTCCGGCCCGGCCGATGCGGAGGCGGGCGGCTTTGTGCGCTTGACCGTCTTCTTCGGTGCCTTGGTCTCGACCACATAAAGCGGCGTATCCGCAAACGAGATCGTGTCGTCGGGCGGAATATCGATGCCGTGTTCGGCGGCGGCGCGATGGATGGCGGCAATGACTGCGGCACGGGTGCGCACTTCGTAGCTGCGCTGCGACTGCGTCCACCAGCGCACCTGAACGTGCACATTATTGTCGCGCAATTCCCAGGGCAGCACGTCGACCGGCGGCTCGGAGAGCACATGGTCGACCCCTTTCACGGCCTCGCTGAAAATCCGGATCACTTGCGGCAGATCGACGCCCATGCCGAGCGGCACGGAGATCTCGATCCGGCGCATCGGATAGGCGGTGTTGACCGTCACCGACTGTGTGTAGATGTCCGCATTCGGGATGATGACGAGCTTGCCGGCATAGGTCTTCACCAGAGTGGCGCGCGTTTCGACCGCCTGCACGGTGCCTTCGATGTCGCCGACCTTGATCTGATCGCCGCGATGAAACGGACGGCGGATCAGGATGAACACGCCGGCGAGCCAGTTCTGCAGAATGTCCTTGAAGGCGAAGCCGAGCGCCACCGAGCCGATGCCGAGGCTGGTGAAGATGTCGACCGCCCGCATGTTCGGAAGCACGATCGTCATCACGACCAGGAAGCCGAAGAACACGACGCTCCAGAATGCGAAACTGCCGAGCACATGGCCGAGGTCGCGGCGGCCCGCGCGTTGCACGGCGTGTCGCAGGATGCGCGACAGGACAAATGCAACGCCGAGGAAGAAGAGAGCGACGATGATCCCGACGATCAAATTCGGCAGGATGTAAAAGAATCCCTCGATCCAATCGTCGATGCGCTGATCGAGTGTGCGCCAGGCTTCGTTCATGCAGACCGTGAAATAGCTCGCGCGGCAATATGTGCGGCGGGGCTACAACCGGTAAGCCGTGCGGAGGGTTCCGTTACGCCGGCTCGGCGGCGCACCAAACGAAAAAGGCGCCGTTTCGGGCGCCTTTCAGCTTCACAGTTTGCAAGAGCTAGTTCGTTGCGGCGCGCCGGTCCGCGGAGCCGCCCGCCATGAAGGACGAAGGCGCATCACGCATCAGAGCGACCGGCAAGGTGCCCATCTTGTGCGGCGTGCCGCCGTTGAGCTCGGCGAGCTGATTGACGTAGACCCGCGTCGCGAAAATGCCGACCGAGGAGGGCACCCTAAGGCCCATGTAGTCGGCGATCTCACCGAGGAACTGCACGCAGTTATTGGTGATCGCATTCCAGGTTTTCGTTTCCACCTGCTTCTTGCGAATAAAGGCGACGACCTTCTTGTATTCGCCAGGTGTGAGCCTCACGCGATAGCGCGCAGTGAGGTAAAGCTCGGGCTCATCGTCACCGTCGCTTGGACCGACTTCCGCCGGTACAGGAACGAGATGGCCGATGGTCCACGGCAGGACGCTGCAATTGACACAGTCAGCCCGGTCGCCGGCCGGATGCAGGCCGACGATGGAGCCTTTCGTTCCGTTGCGCCCAAACTGCACAAAAGCGTGCCCGTAATTGGCCGCGTTACGCGAACGAAATTCGATGAAGTACGGACGAGCGTCAGTTTGAGCGCCCGCCGTGGCCGTTTGGCCTGACCCGGTCGATGCTTTCTGTTCCTGCTTCGATGCGGTGCGTGTCTGATCTTGCGCTTGAGCCGCAACCACACCGGCAATCACCAGCGAGGTTGCAGTGGCGAAGACAACCGACAAAAGAGTCGAATCGGGACCGTTTCATCACACCACCTTCACAGGTCTCACAATAGCCGGATTACTTCGCGGGATGAATCCCACGAAGTAATCGACCATTGCGAACAGGAAGCAACTTTGAAACAGCGCTCGTCGAGCGCCGTTTAATTAGCCGCGGGTCTGGACAACCGGAGCTTTGCCCTTGCCGATCGGCGCTTTGCCTTTGCCAGCGCAACCAGCGACGCTCAGAGCGCTGACGATCGCGACCGCAATCAACACAAATTTCCGCATAGAAAGCCCCATTTGATAGTTGTTCAGAAGTCAGAAGTGGAATCAGTGCCTGTATTTAGGCATACAAAAATTAACGACAGTAGACCGCCTGTACCAGTGCAAAAAAAACACACCCCACAATAAAGCGCAGGATTTCCCTGCCTTTACACGGGGTGTCCTACTGGACGACGACCTGAGTCCCGAAGCTCACGCGGTCGTACAAATCCAAAATGTCCTGATTGAACATACGGATACAGCCGTACGAGACGAAGCCGCCGATCGATGAGGGCCGGTTTGTGCCATGGATCGCGTATTCACCCTCAGACAAGGTTAGCGCCGCCGCGCCCATCGGATTTTCCGGAGTGCCTCCCGGAATGAGGTCAGGAAGGTTCGGCTGAGCCCGCTTGATCACCTCGGGGGGCCGCCAGCCCGGCTTGATGTACTTGCCGGTGATCGTGGCGCTGCCCTTCCAGGTCTGCCCGGCCTTGCCGACCCCGACCGGATAGCGGACCGCCGTGCCGTCGCCCAGCACGTAGTAGAGCCGGCGCTCGCTGGTCTTGATCACGATGGTGCCGGGCGAGAAGCCCTTGAAGCGCACGATGTCGCTCCCCGACGCGACGCTGGTCGCGATCGGGAGGCCTAAGAAAATCGTGGCAGTGAGACAGATCCGGATAACGAGGGACAACAACGAAGACTTCACTTCCAACCTCCAGCCGCACCCCCCGTTTGATGGTCGGAGCGCCGAGATTTGAACTCGGGACCCCCAGTCCCCCAGACTGGTGCGCTAACCGGGCTGCGCTACGCTCCGCCGCGCAGACAGATAGCGACTACGGCTGGCGAAGTCACCCCTTGGGGCGGGTTTTGGCGTCCTGGAGAGGGCCGCGGAACGCAGCAACGAGGTAGAGCGCGGCCGCGGTCACGAATGCCGCGGCATAAAGCGCAAAGAGCCAGACCAGGCCAAGGTCGAACAGGAGCGCAATCGCGATCGCCCCGGTCATCACCAGGGCGTTCAGCCCAGCCAGCCGGGCAATCGCAGGGAAGTAGCCGGTGTGTTGCAGCAGGAAATTGGGGGCCGATTTGGCGACCGCGACGGCGAGCAGCACGAGGAGAAGCGGGGTCATCTGCCACGGCATGACGGCGGAGTGGCCGAGCAGCAGCCGGAATATGAAGTCGGCGTCGACCAGCAAGATTGCGCCCACGGCAAGGGCCGGCAGCGCGCATAGGGCGATCGCCATCACAGTAGCCCGCATCAGCGTCCGGGCATCGCGCTCGGCATAGGCGGCGGTCTGCCGCGGCACCAACAGGTCGCAGGCGGCCGAGCAGAGATTGACGGTGCCTGAAAAGATCTTCAGCGCGGTATCGATGATGATGACCGGCGCGCCCAACCCGAACGCAAACGGCACAACGAGATAAAGCACGTTGTGAACATAGACTTCGCTGGCGGCGTGGATGCCGGTGCGCCAAGCGGAGGCGCGATTGTCTCGGAAGAAGGTGCCCAAGCGCGGCAGCGTACCTTTGAATTGCGGCACCAGCGCGCGCCGGGCGATCAGCCGTTTTGCCACCAGCGTGAAGAGCACAGCCCAGCTGACATTGATGAGGAGAACGAAAGCGGCAAACGGCAGGCCGGCCAGTAGCGTGAATAGCAGGACAATGAAGACCACGCGGCGTAGCGCATCGAGCGTCTCGAAATAAATGAACTCGTCGACCGCCACGCTGACATTGCGCAGCACAAACCACGGAAGATTGAGTGCCGCGAACAAAAAGAACAGGGCGAACTCGGCGGAGCCGATCCATGTTGCTTTTGCGATCAAGGGTGCGGCCATGAAGCAGGCGAGCGCGCCGGCGACGACGAGGGCTGCATAGAGCAAGGTCAATGCCGTCGCCTGGGCCGCGAGCGGCGAGATGTTTTCCCGTTTGAGGAAGCGCTTGCGCAAGCCGACGAACAGAATCTTCGGCAGGCCGAGATCGAACAGCCACATCGATACGCCGAGCGCGCCGACCACGAGGAACAGGGAGAAGCGATCCGGCTCCAGCACGCGCGCGAACACGAAAGTCTGTACCAGGCCGGCGAGCAACGCGCTGCCGGCGGTCCAGCCGCGCAACAATGCGTAGCGCCATGACACCAGGCCGCTGAAGGGCAGGCGGTGGATCAAACCGGCTTTGGTTGAGGGGGCGAGCATCAGGCCTCGATCAACCGGACATAGTCATGCGCCATGCGCTCGAACGCGTAAGACGGTGACAGCGCCTTGAGCTCGGCGACGATTTGCTTTCGCAAGGCTGCATCGTCGAGCAAAGTGTGAATCCGCGCGGCCCATGCGCTGCGGTCTGACAGCGGCAGCAACAAAGTCGAGGTCAAAAGCGGATGGCCGGCAAACAGCTCGCGAAACGACGGGATATCCGAGCAGAGCAGCGGCACGCCGGCGTGAACGGCTTCAATCGCCGCAAGGCTCAGTCCCTCGAAGCGGGACGGGAACAGGACGAGGTCGACGGCGGAATAGAAGGCGCCGATCCGGGAATGATCGATTGCCGGTCGCAGATGAACGCGGTTGTTCAATCCGTCCGCGGCAAGTTTGGCTTTGACAGCCGCTTCGTCGGGTCCGCTGCCGACCAAAAGCAGCTGCGCACCGGCGATATCGGACAGCAGACTTACGCTGAAGTCCTGATTCTTCTGCGCGCTGATGCGGCCGATCTGGCCCAAAAGCACGCCCTCGAGCGGTAGTCCGAGCTCCGCGCGCGCCTGGCGCCGTTCGACCAGACCTGGCGCGGCGTGGCCGTTGCGGATCACGGCAAGCCGCTCGCGATAGCGAGGGCCGTTCTGTTGGAACGTCTCGGCGACCGACGATGAGCAAGCGACAATCTGCGTATAGAGACCGAGATTGCCGAACACCCGGTCGAGCCGCATCAGAACCGGCCTGAATTCACCGGCGGGATTGTGCAGCGTGGCGATCCGTTTCGGGACGCCGGTGAGGCGGCCGGCTGCGCCCGCGATGAGATTTGACAGCGGCTGCAAGCCGATCACGGTGTCCGGTTTGCGCGCGCGAAGCTCCCGCACAACGCGCCAAAACAGTCTGGCCAATTGCAGAGGCGACCGCGACCGTCCGGCGTGCGAAAAAACGCGAGCGTCTTTGGGTCGGCCGGCGAAGCGAAAAGATACCACTCTTCGACCTCGTAGCCCTGGGCGCGCATCGCTTGCGCGAGATTTCCGGCCAGGACGGACGATCCGCCATTGTCATGCGCGGTGCCGAGAAACACGACGCGGCGCGTGCGGTGAGGCTCATCCGGAGCAAGCGCCGGCGCCGCGTCGATATGGCGAACATGCTCGTTCATGCCGGCGCCGATCCCGGCACCAGCGCCGCGCGTTTGTAGTCGCGCGTGGCCGCCGCCATTCCCCAGATCATGCCAAGCGTCAGGAAGAAGTGCCGCCAATGGTCGGTGTCGATCACCGCGCCTTCGACCACCTGTCCGACAAACACCGCGAAAGCGACGATCGCGTAAATCTGCCACGGGGTCGCCGCGAGCGCGCTGCGCAGGCCGATGAGTAAGGTCACGCCAATAAGCAGGAAGTAAGCGATGCCGCCGATCCAGCCGTAAACGATGAAGGCTTGCAGATAGACATTGTGCTGCTGCAGGCCATAGAGGCGGCCGAATTCGAACACGCCCATGCCGAGCGGATAGTGCAGCAGGGCGCCGAGCGCGATCTCCTGCAATCCGAAGCGGCCGGTTTCGCCAACGTCATACGTATTGAACAAATTGGCGCGCTCGGCGAGCGCGTCGCGCACCTGCGGGATGGAGATCATCACAACAAACAGCGCAGCGAAGACGAACGCGCCCATGACCGAGAAGCCGATTAGCCGAACACGCAAGCGCGGCGCACGCGCGGTGATGAAAAGCAATGCGAACATCACGGCGCCGGAGAGCAGGAAATGCATCCAGGCGCCGCGTGAAAAGCTCAGCAGCAGACCGATCGCAATCACCGCCTGAAGCACGATGTCGCGCAGCGTGAAGCGCTCGACCACCACGCGCGCGATCAGAATTAGCAACGGCCAGATCAGGAAAGGCCCGTAGACGTTCGGATCCTTGAAGAAGCCGGTGCCGCGTCCGTACAGCGTCAACGTCTCGTAGAGACTGGGTATCGCGTTGAAGTAGCCGATCGTGCCCGCGATCGCGGTAATCACCGCCGCGACGATATAGGCGCTGCGGATGGTGTTCATGCGCGCGAGCGTGTTTTCCGACAGCAGCGCGGCGAACAGCAGCGCCGCGATCGCCAGATAGATCGACACCGCGGTGAAGATGATCGCGCGGCTATTGTCCGGGACGTTGGTCAGCGAGAGTAGGCCGCCGATGTTGAACAGCAGCAGCAACAGCAGCAGCGGAACCAGCAGACGCTTGAACGGAACGCGGGCGAACAGGGCGACGCCGAGCAGCGCGACCATCATGCCGTCATGCGGCGAAGGCTCGATCAGGGCGATGCAGCTGAGCAAGATCGCGAGGAACAGCGTGCCGCGCAGGATGCTGTCCCAGCGGCTTGCGGCGCAGGCGCGGCAACAGCCCGCGGTTGGGCCTGCGCCACCGGCCAGCCCGCGGTCCGCAGCGCGATGTCGTTGGCGGCGATCAATAGGCTTGCTCGGTGTTGAGCAGCGCGAACGGCGTGCGCGCGAGGATGTAGAGGTCGAGCAGCACCGACCAGTTCTCGATGTAATAGAGGTCGTGCTCGACGCGCTGCTGGATCTTCTCCTGCGTGTCGGTCTCGCCCCGCCAGCCGTTGATCTGCGCCCAGCCGGTGATGCCCGGCTTGACGCGATGGCGGGCGAAATAGCCGTCGACCGCTTCGTCGTAACGGCGCTCCTCGGCCTTGGCGTTGACCGCATGCGGCCGCGGCCCCACCAGCGAGAGGTTACCCTTGAACACGACGTTGAAGAGCTGCGGCAGTTCGTCGAGGCTCGCCTTGCGGATCAGACGGCCGACGCGGGTGACGCGCGGATCGTTCTTGCTGACGAGCTTGTCGGCCCTGGCGTCCGCGCTCTGCGCGTACATCGAGCGAAACTTGAACACCTCGATCAGGTCGTTGTTGAAGCCATAGCGCTGCTGCTTGAACAGCACCGGCCCGCGGCTGTCGATCTTGATGGCAAGCGCCACCAGCGCCATCAGCGGCAGCGCGGCGATCAGCAACAGGCTGCCGACGGTTTTGTCGAACAGCCATTTCATCACCACGTCCCAGTCGGCGATCGGCCGGTCGGCGACATCGATCACCGGCACGCTGCCGATATACGAGTAGGAGCGCGGGCGGAATTGCAGCTTGTTGGCGTGCGCAGCGAGCCGGATGTCGACCGGCAGCACCCAGAGCTTCTTGAGCATGGCGAGGATGCGCGTCTCGGCCGTGATCGGCAGCGAGAAGATCACGAGGTCGACGCGCGTGCGGCGGCCGAACTCGACGAGGTCGTCGACGCTGCCAAGCTTCGGCTGGCCGGCACATTCGCTGCCGGAGCGGCTGTCGCCGCGGTCGTCGAACAGCCCGATGATCTCGAGGCCGAGATTTTTCTGCCGCGTCAGCGCATCGATCACGGCTGCGCCGGCGTCACCTCCACCGACCACCACCGTGCGCAGTGTCAGATAGCCGGCCTTGGTCCAGCGCCGCACCAGCACGAACACGATACGGCGGAATGCGAGCAGCGTGAGGAGCCCGACGACATAGAAGCTGCCGAGCCAGATGCGGGAGAATTGCTCGCCGGCCTTGAGGAAGAACGCGGCGGCCATGACGGCGAGAAACACCAGCGACCACGCCGCGGCGAGCCGCATGTATTGCCGCTCGTAGCCGCGAAACGCCTGGATCTGATAAATGTCGACGGCCTGGAAAGCGACGATCGAAAGCACGGCGATGGCGCCGGTCACCGCCGCGTAATTCCAACCGAAGCTGTAGGCGACCAAAACGTATTTCGCGTAGATCGCAAAGCCGACCACCAGGATCAGCAGGAACTCCGCGATCCGCACCATGCCGGCCAGCACGATCGGTGAGATCGCGGGCGGCGGATGCTTTTCGGCAGCCGCGAGCGCGGCGGGGGACAGGTTGCGCGGCGTGTCATTGCGCGGCATCGCGCGCAGCCGTTCGATCACGGCAGACACGCTGCGCGCGCTGATCTCTGGATGACCGATGTCACTCATCGCAAACGCAAACTGCGCCACGCGCGCATGACAGCGCGGGCGGCGAACCCCATTGATTTCGCTTAAGTTTTTTAGGCGAAGAGTTCTCAAGAAAGGCTTATCGTCATGGCAAAAACATCGTTAACGCCGGGCGGTTTACGGCGCTTTGACAGCCAGACCGGCCTGGTAGGCGTCGAGCACGCCGTCCACCATCGATTTGAGCGAAAAGCCGCGGGAAACCCGCTCCCGCAGCTCGGCGGCGAGGCGCTCGGCCGCCGGGCAGTCATCGAGCGTGCGCGTGATGGCAGCGGCGAGCGCCGCGGCGTCGCGTGCCGGCACCAGGTTGTCCGACAGCGGGCCGTAGATTTCCGGCAGGCCGCCGACCCGGGTGACGATCAACGGCTTCCCGGCCGCGGCCGCTTCGAGCACCACGTAGGGCAAGGACTTGGCGTGGGATGGAACGACCATGATGCGGCCGAGCGCCAGCGCTTCGCGCGCCGGCATCGGAGAAAAGATACGGATCGATTGCGTGAGGTCGTCACGCGCGATCTGCGCGCGCATCGCCGGCATATCGGGACCATCGCCGACCAGGGTGACGGTCACGCGCCGCCCGTTTTTCAACAACAGGATCAGTGCATCGAACAGCGTGTTGATGCCCTTGGCCGGCCGGAATTCGCCCAGGAAGACGAGCTCGGTGGCGTCGGCTGCGGTGGCGACCGGCTCGAATTCGGCTTTGCTGACGCCGTTATGGACGACGCGGACAATCCCGCGCGGCGTGCCGATCTTGTCGCGATAAACATCGGCGCTATAGGCGCTTTCGAACGTATAGACGTCGCCGCGCTGCATCAGCAGCCGCTCGATCGCCAGATAGAATTTCCCGACCGCGCTCGTGTGATCGTAGTTCAGGCTGCCGCCGTGGGGCGTGTAGACGCGGATCGCGCCACGCCGCGCCAGCGCAAAACGCGCATAGGCGCCGCCTTTGGCGCCATGGCCATGCACGACATCGGCTTTAAGCGCGTTGACCCGGCGCGACACTGCAAGCAGCGCCGTGAGGTCGCGCCAGGAGCCTTGGCGCGGCATCGGCGTTCGCAACAGGCCGAGCGCGAGATGGGGCATCAAATCGGCGAGGGCCTTCTCGGCGCGCTCGCCGCCGGTGAGGGTGTCGCAAACAATGCCGACGCGATGGCCGCGCGCATGCTGGCCCTTGGTCAGGTCGACGACGTGGCGAAACAGCCCGCCGAGCGGCGCGCGAAACACATGAACGATGTTGAGCGGCCGCGCAGGAGGGCTCACAGGCGGCCTCGCTCACGATCTGCACCGCCCATCGGTCGAATCCGCCCCGCGCGCTGAAATCCCCAGGCTGATTTGGGGCGCTCGTGGTTAACAAAGCGTCACCGGGGCCGGAAAGCTGAGTCTATTTAACGGCATAGCAACCATAATGGGGTGACATCCGGCGTGGCGACACAGGTTGCGTCGGAGTGAGAATGTTTTTTCGTCGAAAGGCCAAGGATGCCGCGCCGGCCGTTGCGCCACCGTCGCGCTATGTGAGTCCAGCGGTCGCCCCTGGAGAGCCCGACATGAGCGGGCTTGGCCGCGCGCTCTGGGCAAAGAAGACAAAAATTATCGGCTTCACGCTGCTGGTGACGGTGCTGGCTATTGTCGTCGTGAACGTGATTACGCCGCGCTACCGCTCCGAAACGCGCATCCTGCTCGAAGCCAAGGAAAACGTTTTCCTTCGCGCCGAGGCGGACAAGGTTGCCGACCGGACCGTGGTCGATCCGGAGTCGGTGACCAGCCAGACGCAGGTTCTCCTGTCGCGCGATCTCGCCCGCGAGGTGATCCGCAAGGAAGGGCTGAAGGAAAATCCCGAATTCAATTCGTCGGGGGGCATTCTCAAAACGCTCCTGGGCCTGGTCGGTCTTGGCCGCGACCCGTCGGACATGTCGGCGGAAGAGCGCACGCTCGATGCCTTTTATGCACGGCTGAACGTGTTCGCGGTCGACAAGTCGCGCGTGATTTCGGTTTCGTTCAGCTCCGCCGACCCCGATCTCGCAGCCAATGTCGCCAATACGATCGCGGCCACCTATTTGACGCTGCAGCAAACCGCCAAGCAGCAGCAGACCCGCGATGCGAGCCAGTGGCTGGCCGGCGAAATCGCCAAGTTGCGGCAGAAAGTTTCCGAAGCGGAGTCCAACGTCGAGCGGTATCGCACCCAAAGCAATCTCTATGGCGGCGCCAACAACACGTCGCTGCCGACCCAGCAGCTCACCGAGATCAATTCGCAGATCGCAACCGTGCGCGGCCAGAAAGCCGACCTCGAGACCCGGGCGCGGCAACTGCGCGAGATGTTGCGCTCCGGCCGCTCGGTCGATGCTTCCGACGTCGCGAATTCGGAAACGATACGCCGGCTGACCGAGCAGCGCGTGACGTTGCGCTCGCAAATTGCCGAGCAATCCACCACGTTGCTCGACCAGCATCCGAGGATGCGTGAATTGAACGCGCAGGCGGGCGAGCTCGACCGCCAGATCCGCGCCGAAGGCGAGCGCCTGGTGCGCCAGCTCGAGAACGACGCCAAGGTTTCCGGCGACCGGCTCACCCAGCTCACGGCCAGCCTGGACCAGGTGAAGAAACTCGCTTCCGCGACCAATGAGCAGGACGTTCAGCTGCGCGCGATCGAGCGTGAGGCCAAGGCGCAGCGCGAATTGCTGGAATCGTATCTCGCGAAATACCGCGAAGCCATCGCGCGCGACAACATCAACGCCGCGCCGGCTGAAGCGCGCATCATCTCGCGCGCGAGTCCGGCCATCGTGCCGGATTATCCGAAGAAGATGCCGATCGTTCTGATCGCCGCCTTTGCGGCCTTCACGCTTGTCGGCCGGGTTTGTCGCGACAGGCGAGTTGCTGGCGCCCTCCGGCAGCTACGCCTATTCCGTGCCGCCGGCGGCCTATGTCGCTTCGCCGCCCATGGTCCCAGTGATGGCGCCGGTGATGCCGACGATGCCAGCAATGCCGCGTGGCCCTGCGATGGTCGCGCCGCGGCCAATTGCCGATGGCGCCGGCGATGGCCGGCATGCCGGTTGGTTCGGTGGAGCAAATCGCGGCCGCGCTGCGACAGGCCGGTGATGCCGGCCGGCGCGTTGTGGTGGCCGGAAGCGCCCGCAATGTCGGCACAACTTACGCCGCAATCGCATTGGCACGCGCGCTGGCGCAAAGCGGCAATGTCATCCTGATCGATCTGGCCTGGAACGCGCCCAATCTGTCGGTGGTGTCGACCGATCCGCAGGCGCCCGGCATGGCCGAGCTGCTGCGCGGACAAACCTCGTTCGGCGAGATCATCACCCGCGACCAGTTTTCCAACGTCCACCTCATCGCCACCGGCAATGTGGCGCGGTGAGGGCGCCTCGCTTGCGGCATCACAGATGCTGCCCGGCGCCATCGAGGCGCTCGCGCAGAGTTACGACCATGTCGTGCTCGATGTCGGCGCGGTGACCGACGTCGCGCCGGAATATTTCACGGCGCTTGCCGGCCGTGCGGTGCTGGTCGCGCCGGACGCGGCAGCGATTGGCCGGCCGCTCGGCGCGTGATCGCCTGGCATCATCCGGGTTTGCCGACGTCAGCGTCTTGGTCGGTGGGGCAGAAGCTGCTGCCGCCTAGCGGGCCAGCAAGCCAGCCGAAAGCGCCGAACTCTCTCGAACGCACTCCAAACCGCCGGGCTCGATTTGATCCAGCGCTTTGCGCCATGCGCGACGCGCGCCGCGGCGACATAGAGCCGGCCGCAGGCGTTTGCGCGAGCAAAGTGTCGAACACCGGCTCGTCATCCTGGCAGAACAGGTTCTTGTAGCGCGCCTCGCCGATGCCGAGGTCGAACGTCTTGAGCCCGCGTTCGCAACAATGCTTCACCAGATGGAACAGCGATTGTTCGCCCGGGCTCTCGGTCTGAAAACGGTCCGGCTCGATCGAGTTGAACATCGCGCTGAAGCGCTCGTCGTCACAGACCCCTGCGAAGGTCGCAATGACGTCAGGGCCGACCGAGAGCGAATAGATTTCGATCGGCGGCCGGCCGTTGCTTCTGACGAGCGCGGCCTTGAGAAAATTCTGAACGTCGGGATCGCCGAATACATCCGTTTGGCCGATCTGCCGCATGCGCGCGATCTTCTGCTGGACAGAAGATATCGAGCAAACGCAATGCATCGGCATCGCTGCCGGCGCGTGCGAACGTCATGCCGCCGGCAGGCCGCAAGCTTTTCGCCTTTCTTGCGGATCTTGCGCCGGGTCGAGGAGCTGAGCCGCTCGGCGATGAGCGCTTCGAAGTCGCGCTTGAGCTGCACCCTTGTGGCCGAGGCTCGGCGATTTGGCATGCGGCCAAAGGCCGAGCGGATTGCGGATGCCCTGCCATTCGTGCGGCTGGTTGCGCAGCACCAGCGCGTCGGCATCAAGCGCTTTCGCGAGCCGATCGAGCACATTGGCGTCAACGCCGGCAACGAAGTCGCGCCGCCACAGGCCGAGATTGAAATTGACATGCTTGCCGCCGAGAAAGCCGGCGATTCTCAACGCGCCGAAACGGCGCGTACCGAATGGCAGGACGACGAGCGGTGCATTGGCGGCGTCGAAGCCAACCACGATCGCCGGCGTCACGCCCTCGGCCGAACCGAGGTGGCTTTGCCACGCCGCCATAAAATCGAAGCGCTGATAGGCGCTCATCAGCGCGCCGCTGTTCTCCAGTGCGCGCCAATGCGGCTCGGCCTCCGCCATCGAGCGGAATACCGCCACCCGCGCCAGGACAGGCGCTGTCGTCGCGGGCAGGGGGCGCACGGCCATCGTCATGCCGGGAACATGGCCGCAAGCCGTTAACGTCTCGCAAACCGTTACGGAGATTTATCAGTAATCGCGGTATTCTGAACGCCGCCATTGGGTCTCCGCGTTGAAGCACACGATCATCCGCACCGGCCTGAACACGCTCTATTTCAGCGGGCTGCATCATTTGATGCGTCCGTTCGTGGGCGGCGTCGGCGCGATCCTGACGCTGCATCACGTCCGGCCGCCGCGGCGCAATCGCTTTCAGCCCAACCATTTGCTCGAAGTGACGCCCGAATTCTTCGAAGGCCTGCTCAAGCGGCTGCGGCGCTCGCGGCGCGAGCTGATTTCGCTCGACGAGATGCACCAGCGCATGGTGAGCGGCAGCTTCAAGCGGCGCTTCGTCTGCGTGACGTTCGATGACGGCTATCGCGACGTGATGGAATTCGCCGTTCCGCTGCTGCGGAAATACGAAGTGCCGTTCGCGATGTATATCCCGACCAGCTTTCCCGACCGGCTCGGCGAGCTGTGGTGGGTCGCGCTGGAAATGGTGATCGCGAAAAGCTCGCGGATCGGCCTGAGCATCAACGGCAAGGACCAGTTCTTCGAATGCGGCAGCGTCCGCGAGAAGCGACTCCTGTTCAACGAGATTTATACCTGGCTGCGCAGCATGAAGTCGGAGCAGGAGCTGCGCAAGGTCGTGCGCGATCTGGCGGCCCGGCAGGGGCTCGACATCCACGACATCTGCAACGAGCTCTGCATGGATTGGGAAGAGCTCAACCAGCTCGCCGCCGATCCGCTGTGCACGATCGGCGCGCACACCGTCAATCACATGATGCTCAAGAAGCTCGGCACCGAGCAGGCGGTGCGCGCCGAGATGGAAATGAGCCGTGCGGTGATCGAGGCGGCGCTCGGCAGAAGGCCGCAGCATCTCGCCTATCCGATCGGCGACCCGACCTCGGCCGGTCCGCGCGAATTCCGCATCGCCGCCGAACTTGGCTTCAAGACCGCGGTGACGACGCGGCCCGGCGTCGTGTTCAAGGCGCATCGCGAGCACCTGACCGCGCTGCCGCGCATTTCGGTCAACGGCGACTATCAGAACCAGCGTCACCTCAAGGTGCTGATGTCGGGCGCGGCACCGCGATGTGGAACGGCTTCAAGCGGGTGAATGCCGCGTAACGGCCGCGCGTCAATTACGGCTTCGACATCCAGCTCACGATCGGCATGGCCGGCAGCACCCAGCCGAGCCCGGCGATCACGTAATAGATCACCGCGGTGAAACCGCTGATCGAGGTCAGCACCGATTGCGCGAGCGCCATCGCCAGCAACGACCAGACGATCGCGAGCGAAAACAGCGCGATTGTTCCGATCAACTTGCGGGTGCGGATGTGCATTTGCGGGCCGTTGGCGTTGACTATATGGTCCGCGCGTTTCCGACAAGCACGACACCATGTCATCGATTGCGACCATTGAGCCTCGTCATGCGCGCGCGGTGCGCGGCTGGCTCATCATTGTCGCCGCGCTGATCTTCACGACGCTGATCGTCGGCGGCGCGACGCGGCTGACCGAGAGCGGCCTCTCGATCACCGAATGGAAGCCGGTGACGGGCGTGCTGCCGCCGATGTCGCAAGGCGACTGGCAGGCCGAGTTCGATAAGTACCGGCAAATCCCGCAATACCGCGAGCTCAATCGCGGCATGACGATCGATCAGTTCAAGACGATCTACTGGTGGGAATGGTCGCACCGTTTCCTGGCGCGGCTGGTCGGCGCCGTCTTCCTGTTGCCGTTTCTGTATTTCCTGTGGCGCGGCATGATCCCGCGCGAGCTTCGCACGCGGCTGTGGCTCATATTTCTGGGCGGGGCGGCGCTCGGCGCGGTCGGCTGGTGGATGGTGTCGTCCGGGCTTGCCGGCAGCGCCCGCACCAGCGTCTCGCAATACCGGCTGGCGTTTCACCTGACGCTGGCCTGCGTCGTTTACGCCGCGATCGTGTGGACGGCGCAGCAGATGGTCGGGCGGATGCGTGATGTTGTCGCGCCGCGCCTCAAAGTCAGCGCCGTCGTCCTTGTCGTTCTCGTCATTGTCCAGATCTATGCAGGCGCGCTGGTCGCCGGCCTCGATGCCGGCATGAGCTTCAACACCTGGCCGCTGATCGACGGGGCACTCATCCCGGCGGGTGACCGGCTGTGGTTCGAGACGCCATGGTGGCGCAACCTGTTCGAAAATGCGCTGACCGTGCAGTTCAATCACCGCATGTTGGCCTATGCGACGTGGCTGCTGGCGCTCTGGCACGCCTTCGCCGCGCGCGGCTCGGTGGCGTTTGGCGGCGCCTTGACGCTGGCGATCCTGATCACGTTGCAGGGCGTGCTCGGCATTGTCACACTGCTGCACGTCGCGCCGCTTGGCCTTGCACTGGCGCATCAGGGATTGGCCGTCATTGTGCTGACCGCAGCCGTGTTGCACGCTGAAAGTCTTGGTCATCATCAGGCAGCGAGCGCGCTCGCAGTGCCACAAGGGGCGCGGTCATGATCGGCGTCACCAATCAAGGCAAGATCGCCGTGCTCACTTTGTCGCATGGCAAGGCCAACACGCTCGATACTGAATTCTGCCGCGCCATCACCGGCGAGTTCGCGCGACTGAAGAAGTCGCCGGCAGAGGCCGTCGTGATCACCGCAGAGGGGCCGATCTTCTGCGCCGGCGTCAATCTGATCCGCGCCAGCCAGGGCGGCCCGAAATATCTGCGCACGTTCTTGCCGGCGCTCAACAAGATGTATGACGCGATCTTCAACTTTCCGAAGCCGGTGGTCGCCGCGGTCAACGGCCACGCCATTGCCGGCGGCTGCGTGCTTTCGTCGCTGCGCCGATTATCGGATGATGGCGCGCGGCAATGGCCGCATCGGCGTCACCGAGCTTCTGGTCGGCCTGCCGTTTCCCGCGCTGGCGTTCGAGGTCATGCGCTTCGTCACCGGCCCGCGGCATTTCGCCGAGCTGATCTACACCGGCAATACTTATTTGCCGGATGACGCGCTGGAGCGCGGCCTTCTGCACGAGGTGGTCGAGGCGGCGACGCTGCAGGAGAGGGCGCTCGCCTCGGCGAAAATGCTGGCCGATCTGTCGCCCGCGGCTTTCTCGCAGACCAAGGCGCAGATGCGCCTTGCGGTCACCGAGCGCATCAAGCGCGACGGCAAGAAGACCGATGCCGCCGTCACCAAGATCTGGACCTCGGCAAAAGCGATTCAGACGATCAACGCCTATGTGGCGAAGACGCTGAAGAAGTGAGCGAAGGCTAGCCCTTCAGGCCCTGCTCGAGATCTTCGATGATATCGTCCACGTCCTCGATGCCGATCGAGAGGCGCACCACGTCCGGGCCCGCGCCGGCCTGCACCTTCTGCTCATCGGACAATTGCCGGTGCGTGGTCGAGGCCGGATGAATGATCAGCGAGCGCGTGTCGCCGATATTGGCGAGGTGCGAGAACAGCTTCACGTTGGAGACGAGCTTCACGCCGGCATCGTAGCCGCCCTTGAGGCCGAAGGTGAACACCGCGCCGCTGCCCTTCGGGCACGTATTTCTTGGCCAGCGAATTGTACTTGTCGTTCGGCAGGCCGGGATAACTGACCCACGCCACGTCCGGATGCTTTGACAGCCACTGCGCGACCGCGAGCGCGTTGTCGCAATGCTTCTGCATGCGCAGCGACAAAGTCTCGATGCCGGTCAGGATCAGGAACGCGTTGAACGGCGAAAGCGCCGGGCCGAGGTCGCGCAGGCCGAGCACGCGGCAGGCGATCGCGAAGGCGAAATTGCCGAACGTCTCGTGCAGGACGATGCCGTGATATTCCGGCCGCGGCTCCGACAGCATCGGGTAGCGGTTCTCGCGCGACCAGTTGAACGTGCCGCCATCGACGATCATGCCGCCGATCGAATTGCCGTGGCCGCCGAGGAATTTGGTGAGCGAATGCATGACGATGTCGGCGCCGAAGTCGATCGGCTTGCACAGATAGGGCGTCGCCAGCGTGTTGTCGACGATCAGCGGCACGCCGGCCTTCTTGGCGATCTTCGAGATCGCCTCGATGTCGGTGATGACGCCGCCGGGATTGGCGATCAACTCGATGAAGATCGCCTTGGTCTTGCCGCGACACCGCGCGCTCGAACGACGAGATGTCGTCCGGATCGGCCCACACCACGTTCCAGCCGAAATTCTTGAAGGCGTGGTTGAACTGGTTGATCGAGCCGCCATAGAGCTTCTTCGAGGCGACGAATTCGTCGCCCGGCGTCATCAGGGTGTGCATCACGATCACCTGCGCGGCGTGGCCCGACGCGACCGCCAGCCCCGCCGTGCCGCCTTCGAGCGCGGCGACGCGCTCCTCGAGCACGGCGTTGGTCGGATTGCCGATGCGGGTATAGATGTTGCCGAAGGTCTGCAGCCCGAACAAAGCGGCGGCATGGTCGACGTCGTCGAACACGAACGAGGTGGTCTGGTAGATCGGCGTCGCGCGCGCGCCGGTGGTGCGGATCGGGTTTTGCTCCGGCATGAATCGAAAGCGTGTTGAAGCCGGGATCGCGGTCGCGGTTATCCATGAAATTCACCCACCAATGCCGCGCCTTGTGCGGCGCGGCGGCGCTCTAACAGCGGCAAGCGCGCCGCCGTCAAGACGGCCAAGGGAATCCGAGATAGCGCAACCACCTACGCGTGATGGCGGGGAATGCCGTTGCTTGGTGCGCGGCGTCGCTAGCTGTTTTTATTCGCCGCTCTTTTTCCGCTCGAGCGCCATGCGTTGCACACCGGTGCCGTAACCCTGCGCCCGCTTTGACGAGAGGGTGCGCGAATTGATGCCGAACCAGGAGATCTCGGAGGAGAGCCGGCCGTACTCGATCTTCGGGCAACGATTCATGACAACCTTCAAGCCGGCCTCTTCGGCGCGCCTGGCGGCTTCCTCGATGCTGCACGGTGAGCTGCATCCACAATACGCGCGGCCGCGGATTCATTTGCAGCGCTTCGTCGAGGATGCCGGGCACGGCATCGGCGCCGCGAAAAATGTCGACCATGTCGACCGGCTCCGGAATGTCGGCGAGCCGCGCATAGACCTTCTGCCCCCGCACCTCCTTGCCGGCGTGGCCGGGATTGACCGGGAACACCCGGTAGCCGCGCTCGATCAGATATTTGAAGGCGAAATAGCTCGGCCGGTTCTCCTTCGGCGAGAAGCCGACCATGGCGATCGTCTTCACCGTATTGAGGATTCCGCGGATGTAGCTGTCCGGATAGGCCGAGTGGTCCAAAGGGTTCATGTCAATTTACATAATCACGACTGCGTGAAATCGAAAGCCGGGCTGTGTCGCAATCTCGCCGCATGCGTTGGGAAGATAGGAATCGGCCGGGGGATATGGAGCATTTGCGATGTGCGCCTATTCTTTGCGGAAACTGACAGCACGCCTCACGGGCCATGAGGCGCATGAGGCGGAAGATCGGCGGCCCACCATGGCGGCGTTCGAGCAGCTCGAGCGCGAACTCGCCTTGCACGCTCTGCCCGAAGCGCGTGCGCCACGGCTCGTGACCAAGTCTCCCGAGCACGAGAGCGCGGCGGCCTAACGGTCCTCCCAATCGGGGTCGCGCTTCTCGATGAAGGCGCCGATGCCTTCTTCGGCGTCGCGCGCCAGCATGTTGTCCACCATCACATCGATCGTGAGCTTGTAGGCGTCAGCGAAATTCATCTCGCGCTGGCGGTAGAACGCTTCCTTGCCGATCTTGACGGTCAGCATCGATTTGGCCGCGATCTGCCGCGCCAGTTCGAGCGCGTGCTCCGCCGCTTTTCCGGCGGGAACGACGCGGTTGACCAGGCCGATGCGGTAGGCGTCCTTCGCCGGGATCATGTCGCCGGTCAGCAGCATTTCCATCGCGTGCTTGTTCGACACGTTGCGCGACAGCGCCACCATCGGCGTCGAGCAGAACAGCCCGATATGGACGCCGGGCGTCGAGAACTGCGCGCTCTCGGACGCGACGGCGAGATCGCAGCTGGCAACGAGCTGACAGCCCGCCGCCGCCGCCACGCCCTCGACGGCGGCAATGACGGGCTGGGGCATCTTGCGGATCGACATCATCATCGCGCTGCACTGCTCCATCAGGCCGCGAAAATAGGCGCGGCCGCGATCGGGATCGTCGCGATGGGCGGTCATTTCCTTCATGTCATGGCCGGCGCTGAAAGCCGGGCCGCTATGCGAGATCACCACCGCGCGCACATTCTTGTCGGCCGCGATCGCGGCGAATTCGCGTGACAGCGCCGCCAGCATGGCCTCGGACAGGGTGTTGCGGCTTCCCGGCTTGTTCAGCGACAGAAGCGCAATACGATCAATGTCGCCGCGCAGCAGGACATCGCCAGTTTCGGTCTTGCTTGGATGGGCCGTCATCGTGTCAATCTAACCCGTAAGTTCAGGTCCGGTTTAGACCCTGCGGTGAGGCATGCAACCCAAGCTTTCGGCCAAAGAGATAGAGACGCTGCTCGAGCGCGAATTCCCGCAGGTGTTCCGGCCGGGCAGCGGGCTGTCGGTCGAGCATGTGGAATTCGGCGCCGCGCGGGTGCGCCAGACCTTCGATCCCGGCCAGATCCGTCCAGGCGGGACGATCTCCGGGCCCACCATGATGGCGCTGGCCGATTTCGCCATGTACGTCGTGGTGTTTTCGCTGGCCGGCAACCAGCCTTTGGCGGTGACGACCAACCTCAACATCAATTTCCTTCGCAAGCCCGGGCAGGGCGACCTGGTCGCCGAGGCCCGCGCCCTCAAGAACGGCAAGCGGCTGATCGTCGGCGAGGTCAGCATCCGCTCGGATGGAGAGGACGAGCCGGTCGCTCACGTGACATCGACGTATTCAGTCCCTCCCGCTAATTAGTGACGGGTATCAAAATACCAAAATACTAAGCTATTGATATAGCTTGATATTATCGACGCGAAGTGCGTTGACGCCTAACCGCCCGCTGGCTACATCACCGGCCATGTCGCGGGCGCTTGAGCCCGCGTTTTCCTGACAAGGATCTGCGATGAAAACGTTTTCGGCCAAGCCCGCCGACGTCGAAAAGAAATGGGTGCTGATCGACGCCACCGGGCTCGTCGCCGGCCGGCTCGCTTCGCTTGTGGCGATGCGGCTGCGCGGCAAGCACAAGCCAACCTTCACCCCGCACGTCGATGATGGCGACAACGTCATCGTCATCAACGCTGCCAAGGTCGCCCTGACCGGACGCAAGCGCGACAAGAAGATCTATTACCACCACACCAACCACATCGGCGGGATCAAGGAACGCACCGCAAAGCAGATCCTCACGGGTCCCTTTCCGGAGCGCATCGTCGAAAAGGCGATCGAGCGCATGCTGCCGCGCGGACCGCTCGGGCGTAAGCAGCTCGGCAATCTGCGTGTCTATCCAGGCGCCGAGCATCCGCACGAGGCGCAGAAGCCTGAGAAGGTCGATATCGCCGCCATGAACCGCAAGAATTCGAGGAGTGCCTGATCGTGTCGATGCAAGACCTCGCCGCACTGAAGCCGGCGGTTCCGGAAGGACCGAAATACGTCCAGAAGCTCGACAAGCAGGGCCGCGCCTATGCGACCGGCAAGCGCAAGAACGCCGTCGCGCGCGTTTGGGTCAAGCCCGGCTCAGGCAAGATTGTCGTCAACACCAAACCGGTCGAGCAATTCTTCGCGCGTCCGGTGCTGCGCATGATGATCCAGCAGCCGCTGGTCGCGACCAACCGCAGTGGTCAGTTCGACGTGATCTGCACCGTCTCGGGCGGCGGCCTCTCCGGTCAGGCGGGCGCGGTGCGTCACGGCCTGTCGAAGGCGCTGACCAATTTCGAGCCGGACCTGCGCGGCGCGCTCAAGAAGGGCGGCTTCCTCACCCGCGACAGCCGCGTGGTGGAGCGCAAGAAGTACGGCCGCGCCAAAGCCCGCCGTTCGTTCCAGTTCTCGAAGCGCTGATCACACACATATCGATTGCAAAAGGGCCGCGAATATCGCGGCCCTTTTCGTTTTTCGGCGACACTTTGATTCAAATTTTGCGCGCTGTTTCGCACAATCATGAGCTGCACGGAAAATCATTGCCCATAATTGGTAGGTAGGGTGCGCATCGGCTGGGGACATGGCGTCCCCGAAACGATGGGCTGAATTCCGATGCTCGGGGCGACCACGCTCGGCACCACGGTGCTGGACCTTCCAACGCTGTTCTTCGTTGCGGTCTGCATTGCCGGATTGCTCGGGCTGTTCCTGACCTTTGCCTGGCTGCAGGAGCGCGACACGCGCGCGCTCGCCTGGTGGGGTTCGGCCTATCTGCTCGGCGCGTCCTCGCTCGCGTTCTGGAACACGCCGGCGCCGCTCCTGCCGGTGCCGCTCTACGCCTCGGGCGCCTTCATGTTCATGGCGTGCGGCATGATCTGGAACGGCGTGCGCCTGTTCCACGGGCGGCGCACGCTGCTGCTGCCGACATTCGCCGGTGCCGCCGCCTGGCTGCTGCTGTCGCAGCTTCCCGGCTTCGACAACGAAACCGCGCATGCGACGGCAGGCGCCGTCATCATCGCGCTCTATACATTCTCGATCGCGTTTGAGCTGTGGCGGGAGCGGCGCCGGTCGCTGCGCTCGCGCTTTGCCGGCATCGCCGTGCCGCTGCTGCATGAAGCGATCTTCCTGATGCCGATCGCGATGCGGGTCTTCCTTCCCGAGCATCTGGCGCAAGCCTGGCTCCAGGTGCTTGCGCTCGAGACGATTATTTATGCGGTCGGCACCGCGTTCCTTGTCCTCATCATGGTCAAGGATCATCAGGTGCGCGTGCAGCGCACCGCGGCGTCCACCGATCCGCTCACCGGTTTGCTCAACCGCCGCGCCTTCCTCGAAGGTGCGCGCGCGCTGGTCGTAGCCAGCAAGAAATCGAAAAAGCCGGTCAGCATCCTGATGTTCGATCTGGATCGCTTCAAGTCCATCAACGATACCCACGGTCATGCCACCGGCGACGAAGCGCTTCGCGTATTTGCGAAGTCGGTGCGCAACAGCATGCGACTTGACGACGTGATCGGGCGGCTCGGCGGCGAAGAATTCGCCGCGATTGTCGACACCGACGCCGACAATACCCGCCGCATCGCCGAACGCGTGCGCAAAGGCTTTGAACGAGACGGGGTGGTGATCGCCGGTCACGCGATCGGCTCAACGGTGAGCATCGGCACCGCCACTGGATTCGCAGATTTGAATGTGGATGCGATCGAGAAGCTGATCGCCCGTGCCGATAGCGCGCTCTATGCGGCCAAGACCGGTGGCCGCAATCGCGTCGAGGCTGCGGCGCCTTGGATCGAGCCCGAGCCTGGGCAGCCCGAATCTGGCGAGCGCTCGTTGCCCGTCTCGGGCCAACCCGCGCACGCCTGACTTTCCCAAGCTTTGCCGGGCGATTTGCGCCGGCAACGGCCCGTTTACCGGCCGCGCCTTAGACTGCGCTCATGCAGTCTCGTTCCGCAGTGGATTCGCCCGACGTCCTGGAAGCATTTGCGCAAAGCGCCGGCCAGGCGCTGGCCTGTGCTTTTTCGTCGTCCGATGAATATGAGGCTGCCCTGATTGCGGAACGCCGCGCCGAGGGCCGTTACGGCTCCCGCTACAGGCCTCCGCTGACGCTGATCTGCGGCGTTGCAGCCGCGATCCTGGTGTTGGTTTTCTTCCTGGTCTGAACGGTCAGCACGCCTCGGATAGAAAAAGGGCGCCGTCACCGGCGCCCTTTGAAGTCATATCGCTCGTCGCGATGTTCGGAGAAATTACCCCGAGTAGTACATGTCGAACTCGACCGGATGCGGCATGTGCTCGAAGCGGATCACTTCGCCCATCTTCAGGTCGATGTAGCTGTCGATGAAGTCGTCATCGAACACGCCGCCGACCTTCAGGAACTCGCGGTCCTTGTCGAGATTCTGGAGGGCTTCACGCAGCGAGCCGCACACGGTCGGGATCTTCTTCAGCTCGGCCGGCGGCAGGTCGTAGAGATCCTTGTCGCTCGGATCGCCGGGGTGCAGCTTGTTCTTGACCCCGTCGAGACCCGCCATCGTCATCGCCGCGAAGGCGAGGTACGGATTGGCGAGCGGATCGGGGAAGCGCACTTCGACGCGCTTCGCCTTCGGGTTGGTGGTGTAGGGAATACGGCATGAAGCAGAGCGGTTGCGCGCCGAGTAGGCGAGCAGCACCGGCGCCTCGTAGCCAGGCACCAGACGCTTGTACGAGTTGGTGGTCGGGTTCGTGAAAGCGTTGATCGCCTTGGCGTGCTTGAGGATGCCGGCGATGTAGGACAGGCAGGTCTCCGACAGGTCGGAGTACTTGTTGCCTGCGAACACCGGCTTGCCGCCCTTCCAGATCGACTGGTGGCAGTGCATGCCCGAGCCGTTGTCGCCGTAGATCGGCTTCGGCATGAACGTGGCCGTCTTGCCGTAGATCTGCGCGACCTGATGGATGCAGTACTTGTACACCATCATCATGTCGGCCATCTGCGTGAGCGGCGAGAATTTCAGGCCGAGCTCGTGCTGCGCGGACGCCACTTCGTGGTGGTGCTTTTCGACTTTGGCGCCCATGCGCGCCATCGCGCCGAGCATCTCCGAGCGCATGTCCTGCACCAAGTCCTGCGGCGGTACCGGGAAGTAACCCTTCTTGGTGCCGACGCGGTGGCCGAGATTGCCGCCTTCGTATTCGGTGTCGGAGTTGGTCGGGAATTCGACCGAGTCGAGCTTGAAGCCGGTGTTGTACGGATCGGCCCTGAACTTCACGTCGTCGAACACGAAGAACTCGGCTTCCGGGCCGAAGTAGATCGTGTCGCCGATGCCCGACGACTTCACCATGCCTTCGGCTTTCTTGGCGATGCCGCGCGGATCGCGATTATAGGGCTCGCCGGTGGTCGGCTCGAGCACGTCGCAAACCAGGACCAGCGTCGTCTCCGCAAAGAACGGATCGATGCAGGCCGAGGCCGGATCCGGCATCAGGTTCATGTCGAACTCGTTGATCGCCTTCCATCCGGCGATCGAAGAGCCGTCAAACATCTGGCCTTCGGCAAAGGTGTCTTCCTCGATCATGCTGACGTCGAAAGTGACGTGCTGCCACTTGCCGCGCGGATCGGTGAACCGGAAATCGACGTATTTGACGTCGTTGTCCTTGATCATCTTCATTACGTTTTTAGCTGTCGTCATCGGCTCCTCAATCCCCCGTTACTTTGGCGCGGCTCTTTGACGTGGCCCGCCGGTTTAAATCGCGTCTGCGCCGGACTCGCCAGTCCTGATCCGGATCGCTTCCTCGATATTCGACACAAATATCTTGCCGTCGCCGATGCGACCGGTTTGCGCGGCGCGCCGGATCGCATCGATCGCCTTGTCCATCATGTCATCGCTGGTGACGACCTCGATTTTCACTTTAGGGAGAAAATCGACGACGTATTCGGCGCCGCGATAGAGTTCGGTATGGCCCTTCTGCCGCCCGAAGCCCTTCGCCTCGGTGACGGTGATGCCGGTGAGCCCGACCTCCTGCAGCGCCTCCTTCACCTCATCGAGCTTGAATGGCTTGATGATGGCCTCGATTTTTTTCATTCCATCCCTGCGGCGGCGCTGCCTGTCTGATCCAGGCTTGGGCCGGCGTCCCGTAGCGTTGGCTGTTACAACTCCAGCGTTTGTTTGCACGTCCCGTGCCAACAGCGGAGCCTGCAACAGCAGATTTTACGCCGGGATTGTAGGGTGCCGCCCGCAGTCTAGGCGACTGCCTCTTTTTAGGTGCCCACAGGTTGAGCATCGTGCCTAAAAGAATGGCGGATTGGGTGCGAATTGTTGGCGCCGGGAAGGGCCGGTAGGGTCGCCCGGTGATCGAGCTTCTCACGCCTCCGCAAATGGCGCTGGCCGACCGCCTGACGATCGAAGGCGGCACGCCCGGCATCGACCTGATGGAAAATGCCGGCCGCGCCGTCGCGGATAGTGTCGTGGCGCGCGCTCATTCGGGCCCGGTTTTGGTGGTCGCCGGCCCCGGCAATAATGGCGGCGACGGCTTTGTCGCCGCCAGGCTGCTCACGGAAAGTGGCCGCGAAGTCCGGCTGATGCTGATTGGCGGCCGCGAGCGCCTGAAAGGCGATGCGGCGCTGGCGGCTGAGCGGTGGGGAAGGCCGATTGAGTCCGCCGACCCCGCAAAGCTCGGAACTCCGGCGGTGATCGTCGATGCGCTGTTCGGCGCCGGCCTCGACCGGCCGGTCGAAGGGATCGCGCGAGCCCTCATCGAAGCGATCAATGCGGCCGGTGTGCCCGTTGTCTCGGTCGATCTGCCGAGCGGCATCAACGGAGAGACCGGGGCGGTCATGGGGGCCGCCGTCAAAGCCACCGAGACTGTCACTTTCTTTCGGCGCAAGCCCGGGCACTTGCTGCTTCCCGGCCGGGAGCATTGCGGGCCGGTGAAAGTCGCCGATATCGGCATCTCCTCCGCCGTGCTGCGTGAAATCAGGCCGCAGGCATTCGCCAATGAGCCGCCGCTCTGGATTGCCGCATTTCCGCAAGCGGCATCAGGTGGGCACAAATACGATAGAGGCCATGCTGTCGTGGTGTCCGGCGAAATGCCGACGACGGGCGCCGCCAAGCTTGCCGCCCGCGGCGCGCTCCGGATCGGGGCTGGCTTGGTCACGATTGCCAGCCCGAACAGCGCCCTTGTGGCTCATGCTGCTGAAAGCGCCGCCGTCATGGTGCGGGAGGTGGAGGGTGCCGCGGCGCTGGCCGAGTTTCTCGCCGACAGGCGGCGCAACGCGGTTGTCGTTGGCCCGGGTGGCGGCGTTGGCGCGCGTATGCGCGACCAGGTTGGTGCCGCGCTGAGCTCGGGGGCGGCGGTGGTGCTCGATGCCGACGCGCTGACCAGCTTCGCCGGTCAAGGCGAGGCCCTGCGCGCCCTCATCAAATCGATGCCGGACCGGCCGGTCGTATTGACCCCACATGAAGGCGAATTTCGCAGATTGTTTAATGACCTAGATCAAAATTCTCATCTTCATTCAAAGCTTGAGAAAACTCGTGCAGCTGCCAGATCGAGCGGTGCAATCGTGGTGCTCAAAGGCGGCGACACCCTCGTAGCCGATTCTGCGGGCCGGGCGGCCATCGCCGCGAACGCCCCCGCCACCCTCGCCACTGCCGGCTCCGGGGACGTCCTTGCCGGCATGATCGCCGGGCTCTTGGCGCAGGGGATGCCGGCCTTTGAGGCTGCGGCTGCGGCGGTCTGGCTCCATGGCGAGGCCGCCAAGGCTTTCGGCCCCGGGCTTATCTCGGAGGACTTGCCGGAGACGCTTCCGGCGGTTTTGCGCAGGCTTCCCGAGCCTTAAACGGCTTTGTTCCGCGCCTATTTTTGCTGCGCGGCGGATTTTGCGTGTTATAAGCCGCCCGCCTCAGCAGCGTCGTTTGACGCAGCGGGCAAAACCCTGAATTTTCGCGCAAAGGATAGCGGCAAGGGACACGGGCAGAGCCCTGAGCGGGCGTGGCGGAATTGGTAGACGCGCCGGATTTAGGTTCCGGTGACGCAAGTCGTGGGGGTTCGAGTCCCTCCGCCCGCACCAGCAGGGTAAGACCAGGGTACGAATTTGGGCCGCCATAACAGAGATACGGGAAGCGTTAGACGATCATGCAAGTAACCGAGACACGTTCCGAAGGCCTTCAGCGCGAATTCAAAGTGGTCGTGCCGGCGTCCGACCTCGACGCCAAGGTCAATGCGCGGCTCAACGAGATGAAAGCGCGCGTCCAGATTCCGGGTTTCCGGCCCGGCAAAGTGCCGGTCTCGCACCTCAAGCGCCTGTATGGCCGCTCGGCCATGGCGGAGGTGATCGAAGCCACGGTGCGCGATACCAACACGCAAATCTTCAGCGAGCGCGGCTTCAAGCTCGCCAGCGAACCGAAAGTCACGCTGCCGACCGAGCAGACCGAAATCGAGAAACTGATCGGCGGCCAGAGCGATCTCGACTACAGCGTCGCCGTCGAAATCCTCCCGCCGATCGAGCTCGCCGACTTCAAGACGCTCAAGTTGGAGCGGCTGACGGCGGATGTGGCCGACACCGAGATCGACGAGGGTCTCAAGCGCATCGCTGAGCAAAACCGTCCCTTCGCGGCGAAGCCGGAAGGCGCCAAGGCTGAGAAGGGCGACAACGTCACGATCGATTTCACTGGATCGATCGACGGCAAGCCGTTTGAAGGCGGCGCCGGCGGTGATGTGGCGGTCAGCCTCGGCTCCGGCACGTTCATTCCGGGCTTTGAGGATCAGCTCATCGGGGTCGCCGTCGGCGACAAGAAGACCGTCAACGCCACGTTTCCCGAAAACTACATGAGCGAAACCTTGGCGGGCAAAGCCGCGAGCTTTGACGTGACGGTGAAGAAGCTCGAGGCGCCGCAAGAAGTCGCAATGGACGATGATTTTGCGAAGAACCTCGGCCTGGATTCGCTTGCCAAGCTGCGCGACGCCATCAAGGAGCGCATTGAGCGCGAACACACCGGCGCGTCGCGGCAGAAACTCAAGCGCCAGCTGCTCGATCAGCTCGATACCGCGCACAAATTCGACCCGCCGCCTTCTCTGGTGAAAGACGAATTCGAGCGTGTCTGGAGCCAGGTGACCTCGGAAATGGCGGCGGAAAAGAAGAGCTTCGCCGACGAAAACACCACCGAGGAGAAGGCCCGCGAGGAGTACCAAAAGATCGCGGAGCGCCGCGTCCGGCTCGGCCTCGTGCTGGCCGAAATCGGCGAAAAGAACACCATCACCGTGACCGACGAGGAGCTCAATCGGGCCCTGGTCGAGCAGGCGCGGCAGTTTCCGGGGCAGGAGCAGAAGGTGTGGGAATACTACCGCAAGAACCCGCAAGCGGTCGCCAGCCTGCGGGCGCCTATCTACGAGGAGAAGGTCGTCGACTTCCTGCTCGAGCTTGCGAAGGTCACGGATAAGAAGGTTTCGCGGGAGGAGCTGTTCAAGGAGGACGAGGCCGCGACGGAGTGATCTGCCCCCCTTGTGGGCGCGTTGCGCGGAATTAACTCAATCGTGCGGCAGGCCTAGACCGCGGCTTGCGCCTGCGCCGTATCGTCCAGTCTACTGATCCCGCGATTCGCGGATTCGCCGGGGAGGCGAGATGAAAGATCCTGTCCAGACCTACATGAACCTCGTGCCGATGGTGGTCGAGCAGACCAACCGCGGCGAGCGCGCTTACGACATTTTTTCGCGACTCCTCAAGGAGCGCATCATTTTCATCACCGGGGGTATCGAGGACGGCATGGCCACGCTGGTCGTGGCGCAGCTTCTCTTCCTCGAGGCCGAGAACCCGAAGAAAGAAATCTCGATGTACATCAACTCGCCGGGTGGCGTGGTGACGTCGGGCATGGCGATCTACGACACGATGCAGTTCATCCGCCCGCCGGTGGCCACGTTGTGCGTCGGGCAGGCCGCTTCCATGGGCTCGTTGCTGCTCGCTTCCGGCGCGCAAGGACATGCGCTTTGCTCTGCCGAATGCGCGCATCATGGTTCACCAGCCGTCAGGCGGCTTCCAGGGCCAGGCGACCGACATCATGCTGCATGCGCAGGAAATCCTGAACCTCAAGAAGCGCCTCAACGAAATCTACGTGAAGCACACCGGCCAATCGCTGAAGAAGATCGAGGACGCGCTCGAGCGTGACTACTTCCTCACCGCCGAAGCCGCCAAGGATTTCGGCATCGTCGACAAGGTGATCGACAAGCGTCCCGAGGAACTGCAGCTCAAGTCGTCGAGCTAGCCGGCCGTCCACAGCGGAACCTTTGCGGAGGGTTGAGCCTCTGTGAAGCCGGCCGCGGTGTCGCAGGCGGCGCGGTTAGGAGTTTGTTCGACTTGTTCGACGGGCGGCCGTTTGGACGGCTTCCAACTTGCGGTTTTGTCGTGCGAGTCTTTCGTCTACCGCGTATGAGAGCCCCGGTGCTGTCATAATCGAAGCCCCATGTGCGCTGATGTGCGCAGGGGGTGTTATCGTTAATCGAATCTTGATTATCCTGCCGTTAGCATGCTTCGCTTATGCTGACGGGGCGATCAGAAAGGGCTGCGAGTAGCGCGAGTTAGAGCCCAACGGCGTCCGAAAAGTGGACGCAGAACTTGCATCGCGTTCGGTGGTTGACCGCCGGGAGACGGAGAGAGTTGGAATGAGCAAAGTCGGCGGCAGTGATTCCAAGAACACGCTCTATTGCTCGTTCTGCGGCAAGAGCCAGCACGAAGTCCGCAAACTAATCGCAGGTCCGACGGTCTTCATCTGCGATGAGTGCGTCGAACTGTGCATGGATATTATCCGCGAGGAGAACAAATCCTCGCTGGTGAAGTCGCGCGACGGGATTCCGACGCCGAAGGAAATTCGCAAGGTCCTCGACGACTACGTGATCGGGCAGGACCACGCCAAGAAGGTGCTCTCGGTCGCCGTTCACAACCACTACAAGCGGCTCAATCATCAGACCAAGCACAACGACGTCGAGCTCGCGAAGTCGAACATCCTGCTGATCGGTCCGACCGGTTCGGGCAAGACGTTGCTCGCGCAGACGCTCGCACGCATCCTCGACGTGCCGTTCACGATGGCTGACGCCACGACGCTCACCGAAGCCGGTTACGTCGGCGAGGACGTCGAGAACATCATTCTCAAGCTGCTGCAGTCCGCCGACTACAACGTCGAGCGCGCGCAGCGCGGCATCGTCTATATCGACGAAATCGACAAGATCAGCCGCAAGTCCGACAATCCGTCGATCACGCGCGACGTGTCGGGCGAGGGCGTGCAGCAGGCGCTTGCTGAAGATCATGGAAGGCACGATCGCCTCCGTGCCTCCGCAGGGCGGCCGCAAGCATCCGCAGCAGGAATTCCTGCAGGTCGACACCACCAATATCCTTTTCGTGTGCGGCGGCGCTTTCGCCGGCCTCGAAAAGATCATCTCGGCGCGCGGCAAGTCCACCTCGATCGGGTTCGGCGCCAGGGTCACGGCGCCGGAAGATCGTCGCGCCGGCGAAATCTTCCGCGAAGTCGAGCCTGAGGATCTGCTCAAATACGGGCTCATCCCCGAGTTCGTCGGCCGCTTGCCGGTGGTCGCGACGCTCGAGGATCTCGACGAACCGTCGCTCAAGAAGATTCTGGTCGAGCCGAAGAACGCGCTGGTCAAGCAGTATCAGCGCCTGTTCGAGATGGAGTCGATCGATCTCACGCTGGCCGAAGAGGCGCTCGGCGCCATCGCCCGCAAGGCGATCGACCGCAAGACCGGTGCGCGCGGCCTGCGCTCGATCATGGAAGGCATTCTGCTCGACACGATGTTCGACCTGCCGAGCCTCGAAGGCGTCGAGGAAGTCGTCATCTCGAAAGAAGTGGTCGAAGGCACGGCACGTCCGCTCTACATCTACGCGGACCGCTCCGATCGCGAAAAAGAGGCGGGCGGCGCCAGCGCTTAAGTCGCGCGCCACTTGCGATTGCATCATGGCCGGGCATAGCCGTTCGTAAGAACGGCGTTTTGAAAAACGCCTATCCCGGCCATTTCCGTCTTCGAGATGCGCAGCGTGGTAGCCTTCTTGGGCGCTCGATTCGTGCGGCCGCAACCGAACCTTCGGGTTCCGTGCGGCGTTTTAACGTGAAGATCGGGCGTTACTTGCACGGGGGGGACGCGTCACCTACGTATGCTGTCGATAACGAAAGTGCGTACGCAGAATCGTCTTCTCTTTGGGTAGGGTACGTACGTTCTGTGGCCCGCCTGGGTACCTCTCGCTTCACCCTTCCGTGCCTCACCTTGCCTGACACTGGCACTTCCTTTGGGCCGCCTGACTAGGGGCTCGCAGGGGAAGGGGCGTAACGAAAGGACTGCATGAAATGACCACGAAGCCTCGTCCAACGCTGCAACCCGGCGAAAACCGGACCTATCCGGTTCTGCCTTTGCGCGACATCGTGGTGTTTCCACACATGATCGTCCCGCTATTCGTGGGGCGCGAGAAATCCATCAAGGCGCTCGAAGAGGTGATGCGCTCGGATACGTTCATTCTGCTCGCGACGCAGAAGAACGCGTCCGATGACGATCCCTCGACTGAATCAATTTTCGAGACCGGCACGCTCGCCAGCGTGCTGCAGCTTCTCAAGCTGCCCGACGGCACCGTGAAGGTGCTGGTCGAGGGCGCCACGCGCGCCAAGGTGCTCAAATACACCGACCGCACCGAATATTACGAAGCCGACGCGACCGTGATCGTCGACGATGCCGGCGAACGGGTCGAGGCGGAAGCCATGGCGCGCTCGGTCGTCACCGAGTTCGAAGGCTATGTGAAGCTCAACAAGAAGGTGTCGCCGGAAGTGGTCGGCGTGGTCCAGCAGATCGAGGACTACGCCAAGCTCGCCGACACGGTGGCTTCGCACCTCGCCGTCAAAATCGCCGACAAGCAGGAGATCCTGGAAACTCCGTCCGTGACCTCGCGCCTCGAAAAGGTGCTGGGCCTGATGGAGAGCGAAATCTCCGTGCTGCAGGTCGAGAAGCGCATCCGTACCCGCGTCAAGCGTCAAATGGAGAAGACGCAGCGCGAGTACTATCTCAACGAGCAGATGAAGGCGATCCAGAAGGAGCTCGGCGACGAGGAAGGCAAGGACGAACTTGCCGAACTCGAAGAGAAGATCAAGAAGACCAAGCTCTCGAAGGAAGCCCGCGAGAAAGCCAATCACGAGCTCAAGAAGCTGCGGCAGATGTCACCGATGTCGGCCGAGGCCACGGTGGTGCGCAACTATCTCGACTGGCTGCTCTCGATCCCGTGGGGCAAGAAGTCCAAGGTCAAGAAGGACCTCAAGCTCGCGGAGCAGATCCTCGACGGCGATCACTTCGGCCTGGAGAAGGTCAAGGAGCGCATCGTCGAGTATCTCGCGGTGCAGCAGCGCGCCAACAAGCTGACCGGCCCGATCCTGTGCCTGGTCGGCCCGCCCGGCGTCGGCAAGACCTCGCTCGGCAAGTCGATCGCGAAAGCGACCGGCCGTGATTTCGTGCGCGTGTCGCTCGGCGGCGTGCGTGACGAGGCCGAGATCCGCGGTCACCGCCGCACCTATATCGGCTCGATGCCCGGCAAGGTCATTCAGTCGATGCGCAAGGCGAAGTCGTCGAACCCGCTGTTCCTGCTCGACGAGATCGACAAGATGGGCGCCGATTTCCGCGGCGATCCGTCGTCGGCCTTGCTCGAGGTTTTGGATCCCGAGCAGAACCACACGTTCAACGACCACTATCTCGAGGTCGATTACGACCTCTCCAACGTGATGTTCATCACCACGGCGAATACGCTCAACATTCCGCCGCCGTTGATGGACCGCATGGAGATCATTCGCATCGCCGGTTACACCGAGGATGAGAAGGTCGAGATCGCGCGCAAGCATCTCATTCCGCATGCGATCGCGAAGCACGGCCTCAAGCCTACCGAGTGGGCGATCGACGACGAGGCGCTGATGACGCTGATCCGCCGCTATACGCGGGAAGCGGGCGTGCGCAACCTCGAGCGCGAACTGTCCAACCTGATCCGCAAGGCGGTGAAGGAGATCATGACTTCGAAGAAGAAGTCGATCGCCATCACCGGCGCCAATCTCAGCGACTATCTCGGCGTGCCGAAATATCGCTACGGCGAGGTCGAGGCGGACGATCTGGTCGGCGTCGTGACCGGCCTGGCCTGGACCGATGTCGGTGGTGAGCTGCTCACCATCGAAGGCACCTCCATGGCCGGCAAGGGGCGCATGACGGTCACCGGCAATCTGCGGGACGTCATGAAGGAATCGATCTCGGCTGCGGCGTCTTACGTGCGCTCGCGCGCCGCCGCCTTCGGCATCGAGCCGCCGCTGTTCGACCGGCGTGACATCCACGTCCACGTTCCGGAGGGGGCAACCCCGAAGGACGGCCCGTCAGCCGGTGTCGCCATGGTCACCTCGATTGTCTCGGTGATGACCGGTATCCCGGTGCGCAAGGATGTCGCCATGACCGGCGAAATCACGCTGCGCGGCCGTGTGCTGCCGATCGGCGGCCTCAAGGAGAAGCTCCTGGCCGCCTCGCGTGGCGGCATGAAGACGGTGCTGATCCCCGAGGAGAATGCCAAGGATCTGGTCGAGATTTCCGACACGATCAAGAAAGGCCTCGAGATCATTCCGGTCTCGCGCATGGACGAGGTGCTGACGCGCGCCCTGGTGCGCCAGCCGGTGGCGATCGAGTGGGACGAGAGCAAGGCGGCTGCGCCGCCGGCCGGTCGTCCCGAGGACGATGGGCCTGGGCTCACCGCGCACTGATCGCGCGAATCATTTTTGAAGATCGAAAAACGGCGGGGCCGGCAAGCCCCGCCGTTGTTTTTTCCTCTATTGCGAATCGTCAGCAATCCACAGCACTTTCGCCCGGGGCGGCGCCTTCAAGCCGCAACTGAGCAGAGGACAGTCATGACCAAGAACGAACTGATCGCTGCAGTGGCTGACAAGACCAGTATGACGAAGACCGCGGCGGCGTCGGCGGTCGAAGCGACCTTTGACGCGATCACGACGACGCTCAAGACGGGCGGCGACGTGAAGATCATGGGCTTCGGCAATTTCCGCGTCGTGGCTCGCGCTGCGCGCGAGGGCCGTGATCCGCGCACTGGCCAACCGGTGCAGATCAAGGCCGCACGGCGTCCGCGCTTTGCCGCCGGCAAAGGGCTCAAAGAAGCCGTCAACGCCTAGGTTTCGTTCCCGCTTTTCTTGGGAAGCGTAAAGCAGCCGATGCCGGGCGAGAGCCCGGCCGGCGGTGTTTGTGCGCTTGCGAGGACGCGCGCGTAAGCGCGATATAGGCGGCAGGCCGGAAAGTTTGGGCGGTTAGCTCAGTTGGTAGAGCGCCTGCTTTACACGCAGGATGTCGGCGGTTCGAGTCCGTCACCGCCCACCAAATCTCAAAGTTTTTTTGATTTTGTTTTCGCCGCCGCTCTCAATCGTCGCGGCGGCGCATCTGGTCCTTGGCGTCGCGGCGTTGCGCGCCTTGCAGCTTGGTTTGATATTTGCCCTTGGCGAGCCGCTCAGCTTTTTTGATCTTCTTTGCGGCGGCGTCGGGCGAGGGCGTGTGTCGCGATTGCTTGGCCATGTCCCCGGTCTAGCACGAACGAGCGGATTAGCCTCCGCCTATTGCGCGACACGGCCGCGCAATAGGCGTCACAGCGCCTGCATGTGGCTCGCTAGTTGCAGTGCTTGCAGGGCGGGAAGTCGCGATTATACATCGGCTGCGCCTGGAACTGCGCCTTGTCGTAGGTCCAGAAGGTGCTGACGTTGGGATAGGTCTTGATCACCGTATTCCAGAGCTCGTCCTTGTCGTAGCCGAACATCTTCTTCTTCTCGACCTTCTTGATGTAGATGTTCTGGACGGGACTCTTGGTGCTGAGATCCAATCGCACCCGTCCGCGCGGCGCGTGGATCTCGATGGTGGCCATTTCCTTGATAAACTCCGCCGGCCCCGGATACTTGCCTTTGGACTTCGCGAGCGTCTGATCGATCCACATCGCCGTTGCGTAGCTGGCCTCTGAGTAATAGGAGGGCACCTTGCCGTACAGGGCACGGTATTTATTCACGAAAGCCTCGTTCTCCGGAGTCTGCAGGGCCGCACTGTAGACGTGCGCTGAGACGTCGCCGATAACTTCGTCAGTCATGAACGGCAGGCCGAACTCGTCGTAATTTGTGCTGCCGCCCAGAAGCACCGCCTTGTTGCCGGATGCGCGCAATTGCTTGGGGAATTGCAGCACCATCGGTCCGACCATCAACGAGAAGATCGCGTCCACGTCGGTTTTAATGCTCGGAATGTACGGTCCGAAGTCCTTGGTGCCGAACGGCACCCACATTTTCTGCACGACCTTGCCGCCGCAATCCTCGAAGGTCTTCTGGAATCCGCCGACCTGCTCGTAGCCGAATGCGTAATCGGTGCCGATCGCGGAAACGCGCTTGTAGCCTTGTTCGCAAGCCCATTGCCCCAGCGCATGCGTCGGCTGCGACGAGACCCACGTAGAGAACACTGTGTACGGGAATTTGTCGGATTGCCGCTGGGCAAGGTCGTCGCCCGTCGTGATGGTGCCGATAAAGAGCGTCTTGTCCTGGTTCGAAATAGGCGCCAGCGCGTAAGCCGCCGACCCGAGCACAGCGCCGACCAGCATGTCGACCCTGTCCTGCAAGATGAGCTTCTTGGCCATCGCCACGTCGCCGTCGATGGTGCCTTTGTCATCCTCGACAATGAACCTCACCTTGGCGCCGCCGAGCACGCCGTTCTTCTCATCCAGATACATCTGGAATCCGTTGACCATGTCGGTGCCGAGTTGAGTGAGGATGCCGGTGCGCGGCGCCAGGAAGCCGATCTTGAGTTCTGGCTGTTGTGCCTGCGCGGGCATCGATGCGCCAAACGCACATGCGGCGGCGAGGCACGGCAACGAGAGACGCGAAAAGCTCAGCATCATTCCCTCCCAAGGGTCGCCGGCGTTTTGTGTTCTGTTCGCTCGGTGACAAATGATAGCCGGGTTCTGCTGGATAGCGATAGCGGTCACGAGACGGCGGGCAGTTGCCCACGTTGGGTGACGTTTGTTCTTGCTCTCAAGCGGCTTTCGCCCCTTGAACGCCGCCACCCTCTCCCATGAAGCGGAGGGGGAAGAAACGCGCCGAAGCGCTACACTCCCAGACACAGTCGAAGACGGGAGTGAACGAATGCTGCGTGCGACCAAAGACATCGTTTTGCCGACCACCATTACCGGCTCGCTGCCGCGGCCGAGCTGGTACACAGCGAATATCGGCGCGCAGAGCTTCATGGAGGCGATGGTCGGCACCGCCTTCCGCGAGCAATATGGCGACACCGTCTCGGTCTATCTGCACGAGCAGGAGATCGCCGGCCTCGACATTGCGACCGACGGTGATGCCCATTTCGATTCAGAGGTCGGCGGCCAGAGCTGGACCAGCTATCCGCTGCGCCACATGGGAGGCTTTGACCGGTTCAATCCGCAGATCATGCCGGGCGGCGGCGCCGTGTTCTTCCCGCCCGGGCATATTCTGCACGACTATCTGGAATCCCGCGTCATGCCGGGCATCGTGGGGCCGGTCACGCGCGGTAATCTGCAATATGCCGCGATCTGGAAGGTCGCACAGCGGCTCACCCGCAAACCGGTCAAGTTCGGCACGATCGGGCCGGAGCTGCTCGCCTTCGCGGTCAAAGACTTGCATTACAAGAACATCCCCGATCGCATCCTCGCCATCGCCGACGCTTTGAACCAGGAACTGCACGAACTGGCCGATGCGGGTTGCCCCGTGATCCAGTTCGAGGAGCCGCAAATTCACATGCTGGCGGCGCGCAAGCAGGTCAGCGCGGTCATTACGCCCGAGTTCAGCGTCGAAGTGTTCAATCGCACGGTGAGGGGGCTGCGCGCCAAGACCGAAGTGTGGTGCCACACCTGCTGGGGCAATCCTTCGCAGCAGCGCATGTTCGCCGAAGGAACAAGCTACAAGCCCGCGCTCGAAACGCTCGACAAGGTCGACGCGGACGTCATCACCTTTGAATCATGCAGCGCGGGCGGCATCGACCTCGAGGCCTTTGGCAAGGACATCTCCCGCGACAAGAAGGTCGCGATCGGGGTGATCGACCACCACACGCTCCAGGTCGAACGGCCCGAGGATATTGCCGACCATATTCGTCACGCGTTGAAGCACATTCCGGCCGAACGGCTGATCATCTCGTCGGATTGCGGCATGGGCCGAGAAGGCATGAGCCGCCGCCACGCCTTCTACAAGATCGTGTCGCTGGTGCAGGGAACCAACATCGTGCGCCGCGAGCTCGGATTGCCGGTCGCCGACTGCCTCGCGGCTGATCCGCAGTTTTCGCTGATACCGCCGGCGGGGTAGGTCGAATACCCGTTCGTCCCCCCGCGGAGCGCCGACCTCAGCTCTGAAGAAACCGCTCCGCGTAATGACAGGCCACAAGCCTTCCGCCGACCGGACGCAATGGCGGGCGCTCGGCACGGCACTGCGCGGTCGCATGCGGACAGCGCGGTTCGAACACGCAGCCGTTCGGCACATTCAGCGGCGAGGGCACCTCGCCCTTTACGAGACGTTTGGCCTGGCGCGTGCGGCCGACGCCGGGCGTCGAAGCCAGCAGCGCCTGCGTATAGGGATGCAAGGGCTGCGCAAAGATCAGTTCCTTCTCGCCATGCTCGACCGCGAGGCCGAGATACATGACGAGAAGATCATGGGCGATGAACCGCACCACAGCGAGATCATGCGAGATGAAGAGATAGGCGAGGCCGAATTGCTGCTGGAGGTCCAATAGCAGGTTGAGCACCTGCGCCTGGACCGAGACGTCGAGCGCCGACACCGGCTCGTCGGCCACGACCAGTTTCGGCCGCAGCATCAGCGCGCCGACGATGGCGATGCGCTGACGCTGACCTCCGGAGAACATATGCGGATAGCGCCGCGCGTGCTCGGGCGCGAGGCCGACCCGCTTCATCATCGCGAGCGTCTCCCGCTGACGGTCGCTCTTGGACAGATCGGTATTGATGACGAGAGGCTCTTCGAGGATCGACGCTATTTTCTTGCGCGGGTTGAGCGAGCCGTAGGGGTTCTGGAATATGAGCTGAACGGTGCGGCGCAGTCGCTTGCGGTCCTCGGCGCGGGGCTTTGTGGCCTCGGCGCCGTCGATCGTCAACGCACCGGCGTCCGGTCTCTCGATCATGGTGATCAAGCGGGCGAGGGTGGATTTGCCGCAGCCGGATTCGCCGACGATCGCCAGTGTCTTGCCGGCGTTGAGCGCAAAGGAAATTCCGTTGACGGCACGCAGCTCCTGCGGTTTGACGAAGGGCCCGCCGCCTTCGCGGTAGATACGGACGAGGTCGCGTGCTTCGACCAGAGGCGTCACCGCACAATCTCCGCGACTGCAGCACGGTCGGCTGCGATGCGGGCCTCGCGCTGCGCATCGCCGAGCGGGTAGTGGCAGGCAACCGCGCCACCATCGCAAGGTTTCAGCACCGGCCGTTCTTCGATCGTTCGCGGCGTTGCATAGGGACAGCGCGGGCTGAACAGGCAGCCGTGCGGCCGGTCCAGGAGACTCGGCACCGAGCCGGGGATGGTGGCGAGCCGTTCGCCGACATGGGTCTCCGGTCGCGCGGCGAGCAGTGCCGCCGTGTATGGATGCTGCGGCGAGGAAAACAGATCGGCGGCCGTCCGCTCCTCCATGATCTGCCCGGAGTACATGACGAGCACCCGGCGCGCGATCTCGGCGACGATGCCCATATTGTGGGTGATCAGGATGAGCGCCATACCGCGCTCCTGCTGAAGCGTACGGAGGAGGTCGAGGATCTGCGCCTGGATGGTGACGTCGAGTGCGGTGGTTGGCTCGTCCGCGATCAGCAGCTTCGGATTGCAGGCGATTGCAATGGCGATCATGACGCGCTGGTTCATGCCGCCCGATAGCTGGTGCGGGTAGGACGAGAGCCGGCTTTCCGGCGCCGGAATGCCGACCTGCTCGAGCAGTTCGATGGCACGCCGCCGCGCAGCCTTCTTGTCCATATTCTCATGGACGCGCAGCGTCTCCATGATCTGGAAACCGACCGTGAAGGACGGATTGAGGCTGGTGGCCGGCTCCTGAAAGATCATCGCCATGGCTTTGCCGGTCAGCGCGCGGCGCTCGGCATGCGAGACGGCGCGCAGGTCCTTGCCTTCGAACGACAGCCGTCGGGCGCTGACTTGTCCGGGATAGGGAACGAGACCCATCAGCGCCAGCATAGCGAGGCTCTTGCCCGAGCAGAACTCCCCGACAATACCAAGCGTGTCGCCTTGATCGAGCTTGATCGAAATGCCGTCACCGCGCGCAATGCACCGGTCGACCATGGAAACTGGACGGTCATATCCTCGATCTCGAGCATAGCGGTCATTGCTTGAGCTTTGGATCGAGCGCGTCACGCAATCCGTCGCCGAGCAGGTTGAAGGCCAGCACCGTGACGAGGATCATCAGCCCGGGCAGCGTGACCACCCACCAGTGCGCGCAGCACTAATTCCCGCGCGTCGGCCAGCATCGTGCCCCATTCCGGCGTCGGCGGCTGCGCACCGAGGCCGAGAAAGCCGAGCGCGGCAGCGTCGAGGATCGCGGTCGAGATGCCGAGTGTCGCCTGCACGATCAGCGGCGCTGAGCAGTTCGGCAGAACCTCCTTGAGCATCAGTCGGAGATTGCCGCGCCGCTGACTTTTGCTGCCGTCACGTAATCCTTGGCCATCTCGTAATGACCGCGGCGCGAACTATACGCGTGTAATGCGGCAACAGAACGATTGAAACGGCCAGCATGGCGTTGACGACGCCTGGCCGAGGATCGCGACAATGACAATGCGAGGAGAGAGGCTCGGCAGCGTCAGGACGATGTCCATCAGCCGCATAATACGATCTCGATGACGCCGCGGAAAAATCCGGCAATCAGGCCGAGCGCGATACCTACGACGAGCGATAATGCGACGACCGAAACGCCGATCAGCAATGACAGGCGTGTGCCGTGAACCAGGCGCGAAAACATGTCACGGCCGATCGCGTCGGTGCCGAGCGGATAGGCGGCGGAGCCGCCGGCCTGCCATGCCGGCGGTTTCAGGAAGACAGCGGGATTGGTCTGGATCGGCGAATAGGCGCGATGATGTTTGCGGCGAAGGCAATGATGATCAGGCTGATCACAACAACAAGGCCGATGACCGCGCCTCTGTTGCGGGAAAAGTGCGCATAGAATTCGGCGAGGGGATGCTGCACCGCTGCGGATACGGCAGCTCGTTCGTCAATGCTGGTGACACTCATCGTGTGTGCCTGATGCGCGGATTGATCAGGCCGTAGGTGAGATCAACGAGCAAGTTGACCACCATGACGATAGTCCCGATCAGCAATGTGCCGCCTTGCAGCACAGGGTAATCACGGCGCGCGATGCCTTCGATCAGCCATTTGCCGATGCCGGGCCAGGAAAAAATCGTCTCGGTGAGGATCGCACCGGTGACCAGCACGCCGACCTGAAGGCCGATCACGGTAACGACCGGGATCAATGCGTTGCGAAAAGCATGAATGGCAATGACGCGGAAAGTCGAGAGCCCCTTACGCGCGCGGTGCGGATGTAATCCTCGCCCAGCACTTCGAGCATTGCCGAGCGCGTCATGCGCGCAATGACGGCGAGCGGCACGGTGCCGAGCACGATGGTCAGCAAAATGAGATGCGCCAGCGCCGAGCGGAAAGCGGCAAAGTCGCCGGCCAGCAGCGTATCGATCAGCAGAAAGCCTGTTCTCGCCTCGATGAAGTGAATGAAGGCAATGCGCCCCGACACCGGCGTCCAGCCGAGCTGCACCGAGAACAGCAGAATGAGCAGCAGGCCCCACCAGAAAATCGGCATCGAATAGCCGGTCAGCGACAGGCCCATCACGCCATGATCGAAGATCGAATTGCGCCGCACAGCCGCGATGATACCGGCCGGGATTCCTAAAATGAGCGCGAACAGAATGGCGCAGAGCGAGAGCTCGACCGTTGCCGGGAACAGGCTCGCAAACTCTTCGATCACCGGCTTATGGGTGACTATCGACTTGCCGAGGTCGCCTTGCACCAGACGCTGGAGATAGAGGCCGTACTGACGATGAGCGGCCGGTCGAAGCCGTATTCCTTGCGCAACCGCTCATGCAGCGCCGGATCGATACCGCGCTCGCCTGCCATCGTCTCGATCGGATCGCCTGGGATCAGGCGAACCAATGAGAAAACCAGCAGCGTGATTCCGAGGAAAATCGGAACAAGCAGGCTGACGCGGGTGAGAAGGAACCGCAGCATGCGGGCGAAGGCGGGACGGAAGAACGCCGTCCGCCGGCGCGCTACTTGATGTCGACGCCGTAAAAATTGTGCCGGCCGAACGGGCTGAGCTTGAAGTCCACGACTTCTTTCCGCATCGGCTTGAGCTGCACCGAGTGTGCGATGGTGAACCACGGCGCCTGTTCCTTGAAGATCACCTGCGCCTGCTCATAGAGCTTGACGCGCTCCGCCTGGTCGCTGACCGACTTCGCCTTCACCACCAGCTCGTCATATTGCGGGTTGCAGAATTTGGCGATGTTCGAGCCACTCGCGCTTTTTGCCGAAATCGCAGCCGAGCAGGGTGTGCAGGAAGTTGTCGGGATCGCCGTTATCGCCGGTCCAGCCGAGCTGCGCGATCTGGTGCTCGCCGGCCTGGCGCGCTTGCGGTATTCGCCCCATTCGAAGCTCTTGATCTCGGCTTTG
The DNA here is from genome assembly GCA_963847325.1 of uncultured Alphaproteobacteria bacterium. Classification (GTDB taxonomy): domain Bacteria; phylum Pseudomonadota; class Alphaproteobacteria; order Rhizobiales; family Xanthobacteraceae; genus Pseudolabrys. Next base: position 818,594 of record CAWJZD010000006.1, on the reverse strand, counting down.
ACGCCGATCTTGGCGAGATCGGCCTGCATCAGCTCGCGATGCGCTTGGCGTTGGGATTATAGGGCCGCTGCACCGGCATGGCCCAAAGGTCGGTCTCGAGACCGTTTGGATAACCAGCCTCTGCGAGCAGCTTCTTTGCGGCATCCGGATCATACGGATCGTCCTTGATCGACTGATTATACGACCACATGGTCGGCGGAATCGGATTGGCGCCGGCACGCCGGTCGAGAGATAGACCGCGTCGATGATCGCCTTCTTGTTCATCGCCATGTTGAACGCTTTGCGCACGCGCACGTCATCGAACGGCTTTCTGGTCGTGTTGTACGCGAGGTAGCCGATGTTCAGGCCGGGCTGTTCGAGGATCTGGATGTTCGCATCCTTGCGCATCGCATCGAGATCGGCCGGGTTTGGGTAGGGCATGACGTGGCATTCGCCGCGCTGCAGTTTTGCCCAACGCACCGAAGCGTCCGGCGTGATCGCGAAGATCAGGTCGTCGATCTTCGCCTTGCCGCCGTAATAGGTCGGGAAGGCGCGATAGCGAATGATTGCGTCCTTTTGGTACTGCACCAGCATGAACGGCCGCTGCGATCGGCTCCTGGTCAATCTTTTCGGCGTGCCGGCCTTGAGCATCGCGTCGGCATATTCCTTCGACTGGATGCCGGCGTATTCCATCGCCAGATTGGACAGGAACGGCGCCTCGGGACGATTGAGCGTGACGCGAATTGTGTAGTCGTCGACCTTCTCCACCGACTTGAGCAATTTCGGAGGCCCATGTCGTTAAGTAGGAGTGGTTCGAGCTCGTCACCTTGAAATAGGGATGCTCGGGTTTCCACTGGCGATCGATCGCGAAAATGATGTCATCGGCATTCATCGGCCGCGACGGCTTGAAATTCGCATTGGAGTGCCACTGCACGTCGCGGCGCAGCTGGAACGTGTAACGGTGCCGTCCGCGGAGATTTCCCATTTCTCCGCGAGGCCCGGCACGACCTTGGTGCTGCCGCGTTCGAAATCGACGATGCGGCTGTAGATCTGGCTGTTGGCGTCGAACGATGTGCCGGTGGTGTTGATCCCGGGATAGAAGTTCTCCGGCTGCCTTCCGAGCAATAGACGAGCGTTTTCGCTGACAATCGTCACGCGAGCAGGCTATCGCGGTCCCTGCAAAAGCGCTGAAAACTTCGACATGATCACCCCTACTTTCCGGCTCTCAATCGCCGTTAGTCCCAAAAGAAAAGCAGGCGCGGTTGCCCGCGCCTGCTTTGGCCCCGAGGGGTCCGGCCTGATCTGCCGTCAGATCAACTCTTTGAGTTCTTTCGACGCGCGGAAGGCGACTTTCTTGCTCGCCTTGATCTGGATCGCTTCGCCAGTCGCAGGGTTGCGGCCCATGCGCGCAGCGCGTTTGCGCACTTGCAGAATGCCGAGGCCGCCGATGCGGATGCGCTCGCCCTTCTTCAGGTGCTTGACGATATTGCCGATGAAATCACCCAGAACTGTCTCGGCCTGTTTCTTCGACATCTCATGCTGCTCGGCCATCGCAGCAGCAAGATGCTTCAACGTCACTGTCGGTGGCGCCGGAGCTTTATTGCCAGGAACCATAGCCATTAGTGGACCCTCCTCGTTGCCGGTGGTTATCGGGAACCACCAATCACCAAGCCGCAATAGACAATTCGGTGCGGCTGTGACTATCGATTCTTCCCGCAAAATGGGGCTTTTTCGCAACTTTGCATCACGCGAGCGCAAGCTTGACGCGACGTTGCACCGGTTATAAGTCCCGCTTCGCCCGCGGGGGCGTAGCTCAGTTGGTTAGAGCGCCGGCCTGTCACGCCGGAGGTCGCGGGTTCGAGTCCCGTCGCTCCCGCCATAATATCAATGACTTACGGGCATCCGGCTGCGGTTCCAAGAGCGCCCCCGATGACCCAAAAGCCGCTCCCCAAAGCGCTGTTCTTCGACGTGTTCGGCTCGCTCACCGATTGGCGGACCAGCATCGCCCGCGAGGCGGAGCGCATTTTGGGAACCCACAGAAAAGTGGACTGGATCGCCTTCGCCGACGCCTGGCGGGGTGAGTATCAGCCCGGCATGGAGCGCATCCGTGCCGGCGGCCGCGGCTTCGTGAAGCTCGACATTCTCCATCGCGAGAATCTCGATCGCATTTTGCCGACGTTCGGACTGACGGATTTATCCGGCGAGACTCTGCGCGAGCTCAATCTCGCCTGGCATCATCTCGACTGCTGGCCGGATGTGCCGGGCGCATTACAAAGGCTGCGCAAGAAATTCCTGCTGGCGCCGTGCTCGAATGGAAACATCGCGCTGATGGCGGACATTGCGCGCAAGAACAATCTGCATTGGGACGCAATCCTGGGCTCGGACGTCGCGCGCGACTTCAAGCCCAAGCCCGGCGTCTATCTCGCAGCGTGTGACGCGTTCAATTTGCCGCCAGCGGAATGCATGATGGTTGCAGCGCATACGCGTGACCTCGTCGCGGCGTCGCAGGTCGGGCTGCAAACCGGGCACATCGCGCGGCCCGATGAATTCGGCCCAGGTACAGGCGAGAAGGGCCCGACTGCGCCGGTTGATTATGCCGGCGCTGATCTGGCCGATCTGGCGGCCAAGCTCGGCTGTTAGCCCAAGTAAACGGGCTTCGGCTGCGTCAGGAAGCTCAGCAGGATGTGATAGACCATCAGGTAGTTCTTCTGCTGGAAGCTGGCGTGCGAAATGCCCGGCATCACGATGAACTGCTTGTCCGGGTTCGGCAGCTTCTCGAAGAACTTCAACAGGTCTTCCATCGACGCGATGCCGTCCCACTGGCCGCGCATGACCAGAGTGGGCGACTTGATTGCCGCCGGATCAATCACCGGCAGCCGTGAGCACATATCGACGTAGGTGCCGGTCGGCACCGAGTCATCGAGCTTGAGGATGTAGTCGGCGAAGGCCTCGATCACGCTGTCTTCCGCGGCGCCGGGATGGTCGCGATTGAAGATCGAGAACACGAAATCGCGGTTGATGGGCCGGCGCTGCTTGGATTGGAATTCCGGCAGCTTCTTCTTGCGCTCGGCAAGAGTAGGGGAACCTTCACCGGTCCAGACCATGGCGTCGAGCGCGAGCCGTGCGACCAGCTCGGGATTACGCTGCGCAAACAGGGCGGCGCGCAAAGCGCCCGACGAAATGCCGTACACATGCATCGGCTTCTTGCCGCGCAGCTTCTGGATGTAGGTCGCCGCGGCGAGACAATCATCGGCGCCTTGCGCGATCGGCGCATTATTGTCGCGATCTTTCGTCGAACGGCCATAACCCTCCATATCGACCGACCAGCAATCGAAGCCGCGCCGCACGAAATACTCCATCGCCGAGGATTCGACGCGGCCAGGCACTTGCAGATCGAAGGTCGGCTGCGAGGCCATTGACGAGCCGTGCACGAACAGGAGGACGCCATTTGGTGCGTCGCCGCTCGTCTTGTTCCAGAGAAACAGCTTCACGCCGTTTTTGTCGGCCCAATGCTCGGTGCCGGTGATCGGAAGATTGGCGAGCTTCGTCTTGTCGTCCATTGAACTGACCTTTCACTGAACCGGGGCGATATTGTTCGCCTTGATGAGCTTGGCCCATTTGTCGACTTCGCCTTCGACATGGGCCTTGTATTGAGCGCGCGTCATGATCATCGGCTCGGCGCCGATCTTGCCCCAGGCGTCCTTGATATCAGGCCGCGCCAGGATCTTGTTGATCTCGGAATTGAGCCTGGCGACCACAGGCTCCGGTGTCGCGGCCGGCGCGGCAAAGCCGGTCCAGAACGTGAATTCGTAGCCCGGCACGCCGGCTTCTTCCATGGTCGGAACATCCGGCAATTGCGCAGACCGCTTCTTCCCGGTGACGGCGAGGGCGCGGACATTTCCGCCGGCGATAAGCGGCACCATGCTCGGCACCGAATCCAGCATCATCTGCACCTGTCCGCCGACGATGTCCTGGCGCGCGCCGGTCGAGCCCCGATAGGGAACGTGGACGATGTCGACGCCGGTCAGGTTTTTCAGCAGCTCGGCGGACATGTGATAGTTCGAGCCGGGCCCGGACGATGCGTAATTGAGCGTGCCGGGCTTGGCGCGCGCCAACGCCAATAATTCGGCCACGTTTTTCGCCGGGACGCTCGGGTGGACGACCAGCACCAGGTCGCTGCGGACCAGCGGCGCAACCGGCACGAAATCCCGCAGCAATGCGTAGGTCTTCTTCTCCGCCAGCGTTTCATTGACCGTTGTCGTGCTCGACAGCATCACCAGCGTGTAGCCATCGGGCGCGGCGCGGGCGACTTCCGCCGTGCCGATCACCGAGCCGGCGCCAGGCCGATTCTCCATGATGAAGGGCTGGCCCAAAGCGTTTTTGAGTTCCTCGCCCATCGCGCGGGTGAAAATGTCGGTCGGTCCGCCGGCGCCGAACGGGACGATGATCTTGACCGGCCGCGTTGGGTAATCTTGAGCGAGCGCCGAAGCGCCGCATGTGATGATCACGGCAAGCAGGACCGCAACAACATGCAATGTGCGCTTCATGACAGACTCCGGACAGTGGCGCGGGACGCACTATTCGAACCGCGTCCGAGACTGTCAATTCGCTGCGAAAACCCGCGCAAAACCGCGGAATGTCGGCTTGCACCCCATATTGCGCTGCGCTAAGCCTCGCCGCGACTCCCGTCCTTGCAGCAATTCCAACCTAAAGCAGGGGCGCTTTCTGACGGACTTGCAAGGCTTTGCGACCGGCCGGTCGGGGCCTCACCTTTCCGGCGCGGGCGGGAACAGGATCGAGGCCGCTGATGAGCGAACTGCTGCAATCCTATTTGCCCCTCGTCATCTTCATCGGCGTTTCGGCGGCTATCGGCCTTGCTTTGCTGATCGCGCCCTTCATCGTCGCCTATCGGCATCCCGATCCTGAGAAGCTGTCGGCCTATGAGTGCGGCTTCAACGCATTCGACGACGCCCGCATGAAGTTCGACGTCCGGTTCTACCTCGTCGCCATCCTTTTCATCATTTTCGACCTGGAAGTGTCCTTCCTGTTCCCGTGGGCGGTCACCTTCAAGCAGGTCGGCGAATTCGGCTTCTGGTCGATGATGGTGTTCCTTGGCGTCCTGACGATCGGCTTCATATATGAGTGGCGTAAGGGGGCGCTCGAATGGGACTAGCGAGCGCATGACGATCGTCGCACCAGCACCGCGTGGGATTCTGGATCCCGCCACCGGCCGACCGGTGGGGGCGGACGATCCTTATTTCAGCGGCCTCAATAGCGAGCTGTCCGACAAGGGCTTCATCGTCACGGCGGCGGACGACCTCATCACCTGGGCGCGCACCGGCTCGCTGATGTGGATGACGTTCGGTCTCGCCTGCTGCGCGGTCGAGATGATGCAGATGTCGATGCCGCGCTACGACGCCGAGCGGTTCGGCTTTGCGCCGCGCGCCTCGCCCCGCCAATCCGACGTGATGATCGTGGCCGGCACGCTGACCAACAAAATGGCGCCTGCGCTCCGCAAGGTCTACGACCAGATGCCGGAGCCGCGTTACGTCATCTCGATGGGATCGTGCGCCAATGGCGGCGGCTACTATCACTATTCCTATTCGGTGGTGCGCGGTTGCGACCGCATCGTGCCGGTCGACATCTACGTGCCGGGCTGCCCGCCGACCGCGGAGGCGCTGCTCTATGGCGTCTTGCTGCTGCAAAAGAAAATCCGCCGCACCGGCACAATCGAACGCTGAGTGACGCAGGTGGACGAACTGCTCGACAAACTCGGTCAGACGATCAAAGGCGCGCTGCGCTCAAGCGTGAGCGACCACGCAGTTGTGCGCGGTGAGCTGACGATCACCGTCAAGGCTGCCGACATCGTCAAGGTCGTGACCTTCCTGCGCGACGATCCCGGCTGCAAGTTCGTGTGCTTCATCGACATCACCGCCGTGGACTGGCCGGGCCGCGAGAAGCGCTTCGACGTCATTTATCATTTCCTGTCGCCGTACATTAATCAGCGCATCCGCGTGAGGGCCGAGGTCGGCGAGGACGAAACCATCGCCTCGATCATCGACGTGTTCCGCGGCGCCGACTGGTTCGAGCGCGAGACCTACGACCTCTACGGCATCCTGTTCACCGGCCACCCCGACATGCGCCGCATCCTCACCGATTACGGCTTCGAGGGGCATCCGCTGCGCAAGGACTTCCCGCTCACCGGCTTCGTCGAAGTTCGCTACGACGATGAGCAGAAGCGCGTCGTCTACGACAAGGTGCGGCTGGCGCAGGAATTCCGCAATTTCGATTTCCTCTCGCCGTGGGAAGGCACCGACTACATCCTTCCGGGCGACGAGAAGGCCGGTACGCAGGCCGTGAAAGGCGAGGGCAAGTCATGAAGCCTTCGCTGAAAGTCGGGCTCAAGCATCGCTTCTCCTATCGGGTGCCGCGCGAAAAGACCGTGCCGTTCACCTATCCGGAATCGCGCGAGCTCGCCGCCATGCCGGAAGTGTTCGCCACCGGCTTCATGATCATTCTGATGGAATGGACCTGCGTGCAGTTGCTCGCGCCGCACCTCGATGCCGGGGAGGGCTCGCTCGGTGTTGGCGTGAACGTTTCGCATCTGGCAGCGACGCCGCCGGGCTTCACCGTCACGGTCGACGCCGAATTGGTCGCGATCGACGGCCGCAAGCTCGAATTCAAGGTGAGTGCGCATGACGGCGCCGACCTGATCGGCGAAGGCGTTCACCAACGCGCCATTGCCGTTTGGGAGAAATTCAACGCGCGGGTCGCCGAAAAGGCGACCAAGGTGCCGGCATGAGCGCACAGGGCGAACGCATGAAGGGTGCGTGCCTTTGCGGCGCGGTGCGCTTTACGGCGGCGCCGAAGAAGCGCGAGGTCGCGGCGTGCCATTGCAGCATGTGCCGCCGTTGGACCACCGGGCCGTTCCTGGGGCTGGAGTGCGGGAGCACGCTTGAAATCGCGGACAAGTCGCAGCTTGGCGTCTATCGCTCCTCGGCTTGGGCCGAGCGCTCGTTCTGCAAGCAATGCGGCACGCCATTGTTCTACCGGCTGGTCGACAAGAATTTCTATTTCGTTTCAGCCGAAGCGTTTGACGATCGCACCGGATTTGTCTTTTCCAGCCAGATCTTCATCGACGAGAAGCCGGCCTATTACGAATTCGCCAACAAGACGCAGAACATGACCGGTGCCGAGGTGTTTGCGGCCTTTGCGCCATCGTCCCAGCAGGACAGGCGCAGTCATGACCGAGCACAATCTGCGCAACTTCACGATCAATTTCGGGCCGCAACATCCCGCGGCCCACGGCGTGCTGCGCCTCGTGCTCGAGCTCGACGGCGAAGTGGTCGAACGCGTCGATCCGCATATCGGATTGCTCCATCGCGGCACCGAAAAGCTGATCGAAGCCAAGACCTACATGCAGGCGGTGCCGTATTTCGACCGGCTCGACTATGTCGCGCCGATGAACCAGGAGCATGCCTTCTGCCTGGCGGTCGAGAAGTTGATCGGCATTGAGGTGCCCCGGCGCGCGCAATTGATCCGCGTTCTGTATTCGGAAATCGGGCGGCTGCTCTCGCATCTGCTCAACGTCACCACCCAGGCGATGGATGTCGGCGCGCTCACGCCGCCGCTGTGGGGCTTCGAGGAGCGCGAGAAGCTGATGGTGTTCTACGAGCGCGCCTCAGGCTCGCGCATGCACGCCAATTATTTCCGTCCCGGCGGCGTGCATCAGGACCTGACGCCCAAGCTGATCGACGACATCGATGCGTTCTGCGATCCGTTCCTGAAAATCCTGGACGATCTCGACCGGCTGGTGATCGAGAACCGCATCTTCAAGCAGCGCAATGTCGACATCGCGATCGTCTCGCTGGAGGACGCCTGGAACTGGGGCTTCTCCGGCGTCATGGTGCGCGGCTCCGGCGCTGCCTGGGATCTGCGCAAGTCGCAACCATACGAGTGCTATGCCGAGCTCGATTTCGACATTCCGGTCGGCAAGAACGGCGACAATTACGATCGCCAGGTGATCCGCATGGAAGAGATGCGGCAGTCGATCCGCATCATGAAGCAGTGCATCGCCAAGCTGCGTGCGCCGGAAGGCCAGGGCCCGGTCAGCGTGCTCGACAACAAGATCGTGCCGCCCAAGCGCGGCGAGATGAAGCGCTCGATGGAAGCGCTGATCCATCACTTCAAGCTCTACACCGAGGGCTATCACGTTCCGGCCGGCGAGGTTTACGCCGCGGTCGAAGCGCCCAAGGGCGAGTTCGGCGTCTATCTGGTCTCGACCGGACTGAACAAGCCGTACAAATGCAAGATCCGCGCGCCGGGCTTCGCGCACCTTCAGGCGATGGACTGGCTCTGCAAGGGCCACATGCTGGCCGACGTGTCGGCCATTCTCGGCTCGATCGACATCGTGTTCGGGGAGGTGGACCGATGAGCGTTCGCCGTCTCGCACCCGCCGAGGTCCAGCCGAAGAAGTTCGTGTTCAACAAAGAGAACACCGACTGGGCCAATGCGCAGATCGCGAAATATCCGGAAGGCCGGCAGCAGTCGGCGATCATTCCGCTGCTGTGGCGCGCGCAGGAACAGTCCGGCGGCTGGCTGCCGGAGGCCGCGATCCGCCATGTCGCCGAATTCCTCGAAGATCGCGCATATCCGCGCGCTCGAAGTCGCGACCTTCTACACGATGTTCAATCTGGAGCCGGTCGGCAAATTCCACGTCCAGCTTTGCGGCACGACGCCATGCCGGCTGCGCGGCGCCGACGATCTCGAAAAACTCTGCAAGAAGAAGATCGGCGAGCAGGGCGAAGTGACCGAAGACGGCAAGTTCTCGTGGGTCGAGGTCGAGTGCCTCGGCGCCTGCGTGAACGCGCCGATGGTGCAGATCAACGCCGACTATTACGAGGATCTCACCAAGGACAGCTTCAATCAGCTGCTCGACGCGCTCGCGGCCGGCAAGCGGCCGCGGCCCGGCCCGCAGGTGAAGCGTCAGCTCTCAGCGCCGATCGGCGGGCCGACCACGCTGCTCGACGATGCTTCGGGAAAAAACGTGGCAGCCGACAAGAACAAAGCGAAGACAACCTGACAATGCTCGCCGACAAAGACCGCATCTTTCGCAATCTCTACGGCTTCCATGACTGGGGGCTCAAAGGCGCGCGCGAGCGCGGCGCCTGGGACGGCACCAAGGCGATCCTTGCGAAAGGACGCGACGGCATCATCAACGAGGTGAAGGCCTCCGGGCTTGCGCGGCCGCGGCGGCGCCGGTTTTCCGACCGGCCTGAAGTGGTCGTTCATGCCCAAGCAATCGGATGGGCGGCCGCATTATCTCGTCATCAACGCCGACGAGTCCGAGCCGGGCACCTGCAAAGACCGCGAGATCATGCGGCACGATCCGCACCTGCTCGTCGAGGGCTGCCTGATCGCCGGCTTCGCGATGGCGCGCCAATGCCGGTTACATCTATGTGCGCGGCGAGTTCATCCGCGAGCGCGAGCGCCTGCAAGCCGCGATCGACGAGGCCTACGAAGCCAAGCTGCTCGGCAAGAATGCCTGCGGCTCCGGCTTCGACTTCGACCTCTATGTTCACCACGGCGCCGGCGCCTATATCTGCGGCGAGGAGACCGCGCTGCTCGAGAGCCTCGAGGGCAAGAAGGGCCAGCCGCGGCTCAAGCCGCCGTTCCCGGCCAATGTCGGTCTCTACGGCTGCCCGACCACCGTGAACAATGTGGAGTCGATCGCGCAGGTGCCGGACATCATGCGGCGCGGCGCGTGCATGGTTCGCCGCCATCGGCCGGCCGAACAACACCGGCACCAAGCTGTTCTGCATCTCCGGCCACGTCGAGAAGCCGTGCAACGTCGAAGAGGCGATGGGCATTCCGCTGCGCGAGCTGGTCGAAAAGCATGCCGGCGGCGTGCGCGGCGGCTGGGACAATCTGCTCGCGGTGATCCCGGGCGGCTCGTCGATGCCGCTGGTGCCGGCGGGCGCCGATCAGGCCGACTCGCTGCTGATGGATTTCGACGGCTGCCGCGACAAGAAATCCGCGCTCGGCACCGCCGCCGTGATCGTGATGGACAAGTCGACCGACATCGTCAAAGCGATGGCGCGCTTCTCGTACTTCTACAAGCACGAGAGCTGCGGCCAGTGCACGCCATGCCGCGAGGGCATGGGCTGGATGTGGCGCGTGCTCACCCGCATGGCGGAAGGCCGGCGCCCAGCACAAAGAGATCGACATGCTGATGCAGGTCAGCCAGCAGATCGAGGGCCACACGATCTGCGCGTTCGGCGACGGCGCGGCCTGGCCGGTGCAAGGCCTGCTTCGGCATTTCCGGCCGGAGATCGAACGCCGCATCGACGAATACACCGCGCGGCTCATCCAATCTCGGCACGCGCGATCCCGTGCCGGAAGCGGCGGAGTGACGCGATGACCAAGATCATCGTCGACGACAAAGAGATCGACGCTCCGCCGGAGTACACGCTGCTCCAGGCCTGCGAAGCCGCGGGCGCGGAGATTCCGCGCTTCTGCTTCCATGAACGGCTGTCGATCGCCGGCAATTGCCGCATGTGCCTGGTCGAAGTGGTCGGCATGCCGAAGCCGCAGGCGTCCTGCGCCATGAATGTGCGCGACCTGCCGCCGAACAAGGACGGCACGCCGCGCGATCATCAATACCCGCACGCCGCGACCCGCCGCGCCCGCGAAGGCGTGATGGAATTCCTGCTGATCAACCATCCGCTCGATTGCCCGATCTGCGATCAGGGCGGCGAGTGCGATTTGCAGGACCAGGCGATGGCCTATGGCGTCGACGCCAGCCGTTTCCAGGAAAACAAGCGCGCGGTCGAAGACAAATACATCGGCGTGCTGGTCAAGACGATCATGAACCGCTGCATCCACTGCACGCGGTGCATTCGTTTCAGCACGGAAGTCGCCGGCGTTTCCGAACTCGGCGCGATCGGCCGCGGCGAGGACATGGAGATCACGACCTACCTCGAACACGCGATGACGTCCGAGCTTCAGGGCAACGTGGTCGATCTCTGCCCGGTCGGCGCGCTGACCTCAAAGCCGTACGCCTTCACCGCGCGGCCGTGGGAGCTGTCGAAGACGCCGTCGGTCGACGTCATGGACGCGGTCGGCTCGGCGATCCGCGTCGATGCGCGCGGCCGCGAAGTCATGCGCATCCTTCCGCGCGTCAATGAGGACGTGAACGAGGAGTGGATCTCCGACAAGACCCGTCATGTGGTCGACGGACTGCGCGCCCAGCGGCTCGATCAGCCTTACGTCCGCAAGGGCGGCCGGCTCGAGCCGGCCACGTGGGCCGAAGCTTTCGCGGCGATTGCTGCCGCGGTCGGCAGGGCGCAGCCGAACCGGATCGGCGCGATCGCCGGCGATCTCGCCAGCGTCGAGGAAATGTACGCGCTCAAGGAGCTGATGAGCGCGCTGCGGGTCACCAATATCGACGCGCGGCAGGACGGCGCGGCGTTCGATCCGAAATGGGGCCGCGCCAGCTATCTGTTCAATGCGACCATCGCCGGCATTGAGCGTGCCGACGCATTGCTGATCGTCGGTTCCAATCCGCGCCGTGAAGCCGCGGTGCTCAATGCGCGCATCCGCAAGCGCTGGCGCGCCGGCAATTTCCCGATCGCGCTGATCGGGGAGAAGGTCGACCTGACCTATCCCTATGAGTATCTCGGCGCCGGCGCGGAAAGCCTGGCGAAGTTCGGCGGCAACGACAGCGCCAAGGCGTTCGACAAGGCCGAGCGGCCGTTGATGATCCTGGGCGCCAATGTTTTCGCCCGGCCGGACGGCGTCGCAGTTGCCGCGCAGGCCGCCAAGCTCGCCGGCGAATTCGGCTTCATGAGCAAGGACTGGAACGGCTTCTCGGTGCTGCACACCGCGGCGTCGCGGGTCGGCGCGCTCGATCTCGGCTTCGTGCCGGGGAAGGGCGGCCTCAAGGCCGCCGACATGGCGCGGCCCGGCATGCTCGACGTTCTGTTCCTGCTCGGCGCCGACGAGACCGAGGTCGCGAACGGCACCTTTGTCGTCTACATCGGCACCCACGGCGACAAGGGCGCGCACCGCGCCGACGTGATCCTGCCGGGCGCTGCCTACCCGGAGAAGTCCGGCATCTACGTCAACACCGAAGGCCGGGTGCAGATGGGTAACCGCGCCGGCTTCCCGCCGGGCGACGCGCGCGAGGACTGGGCGATCATCCGCGCGCTCTCCGACGTGCTCGGTCAAAAGCTGCCCTTTGACTCGCTCGCCGATCTGCGCCGCGCGCTCTACGCGCGAGCACCCGCACTTCATGAAGGTCGGCGAGATCGCGCCGGGCAAGACGTCGCATGTCGAGAAGCTTGCGACGCTGGGCGGCGACTTCGACAAGTCGGCATTCCGTTCGGCAGTGAGCGACTTCTATTTGACCAATCCGATCGCACGCGCGTCAGCGGTGATGGCCGAATGTTCGGCGCTCGCCTCCGGCGCGGCGCGGACGGCGGCGGAGTAGGTCATGGCCGAATTCTTCAGCGGATACGTCTGGCCGGTGATCGTGATCGTGGCGCAGAGCGTGCTGCTGCTCGTCGTCCTGCTCGTGGCCATCGCCTACGTGCTCTACGCCGATCGCAAGATCTGGGCGGCGGTGCAGCTCCGGCGTGGCCCGAACGTGGTCGGCCCCTGGGGTCTGCTGCAGTCCTTCGCCGACCTGCTGAAATTTGTGCTCAAGGAGCCGGTGATCCCGTCCGGCGCCAATAAGGGCATCTTCCTGCTCGCGCCGCTGGTGTCCTGCGTGCTGGCGCTGGCGGCCTGGGCGGTGATCCCGGTCGATCTCGGCTGGGTGATTTCCGACATCAATGTCGGCGTTCTTTACATCTTCGCGATCTCTTCGCTCAGCGTGTACGGCATCATCATGGCCGGCTGGGCGTCGAACTCGAAATATCCGTTCCTCGCCGCGCTTCGCTCCGCCGCGCAGATGGTGTCCTACGAAGTCTCGATCGGCTTCGTCATCATTACGGTGTTGCTGGTCGCCGGCTCGTTGAATCTCAGCAAGATCGTCGAGGCGCAGAACGGCCCGTACGGCATGTTCAGCTGGTACTGGCTGCCGCTGCTGCCGATGTTCGTCGTGTTCCTGATCTCGGCGATGGCGGAGACCAACCGGCCGCCATTCGACCTGGTCGAAGCGGAATCCGAGCTGGTCGCCGGCTTCATGGTCGAATACGGCTCGACGCCGTACATGATGTTCATGCTCGGCGAATACGTCGCGATCGGCACGATGTGCGCGATGGCGACCATCCTGTTCCTCGGCGGCTGGCTGCCACCCGCGCCGTTTGCGCCATTCACCTGGGTGCCCGGAGTCGTGTGGTTCACGCTCAAGGCGCTGCTGATGTTCTTCATCTTCGCGATGGCGAAGGCGATGGTGCCGCGCTACCGCTACGACCAGCTGATGCGGCTTGGCTGGAAGGTGTTCCTGCCGCTGTCGCTCGCCATGGTCGTGATCGTTGCAGGCGTGCTGCAATACGGCCTGCCGTTTGGCCTTTTGGCGCCGAGGTGATGACATGAGACTCGATCGCGCCGCCAAAGCCCTGTTCCTGCTGGAGTTCGTCTCCGGCTTCTTCCTGGCCATGCGCTACTTCTTCGCGCGCAAGGCGACGATCAACTATCCGTTCGAGAAGAACCCGATCTCGCCGCGCTTCCGCGGCGAGCATGCGCTGCGCCGCTATCCAAACGGCGAGGAGCGCTGCATCGCCTGCAAGCTGTGCGAGGCGGTCTGCCCGGCGCAGGCCATCACCATCGAAGCCGGGCCGCGCCGCAATGACGGCACGCGGCGCGCCACCCGCTACGACATCGACATGGTGAAGTGCATCTATTGCGGCCTGTGCCAGGAGGCATGCCCGGTCGACGCCATCGTCGAAGGTCCGAACTTCGAATTCGCCACCGAGACGCGCGAGGAGCTCTATTACGACAAGGAGCGGCTGCTCGCGAATGGCGACCGCTGGGAGCGCGAGATCGCGAAGAACATCGCGCTCGACGCGCCATACCGGTGAGCCGATGATCGTTCAGGCCATCTTCTTCTATCTGTTTGCCGGCGTGCTGGTCGCGAGCGCCGTCATGGTGATCGCCGCGCGCAATCCCGTGCATTCGGTGCTGTTCCTGATCCTCGCCTTCGTCAACGCGTCCGGCCTGATGGTGCTGCTCGGCGCCGAATTCATCGCGATGATCCTGGTCGTGGTCTATGTCGGCGCGGTCGCGGTGCTGTTCCTGTTCGTCGTGATGATGCTCGACGTCGATTTCGCCGTGCTCAAGCGCGGCGTGCTGCAATATCTGCCGTTCGGTCTGGTGATCGCCGGCATTTTCCTGGCGGAGCTTCTGTTCGTGGTCGGCGCCTGGACGATCGGCGCCAACGTCACGCGCGCGGCGCCGATTCCGCCGCCGAACCAGATTTCCAATACGGAGGCGCTCGGTCTCGTCCTCTATACGAAATATGTCTACTTCTTCGAGCTGGCCGGCATGGTGCTGCTGGTCGCCATGGTCGGCGCCATCGTGCTCACGCTGCAGCATCGGGTGCGCGTCAAGCGGCAGGACATTTCCGCGCAGAATGCGCGCACCCGCGCGACCGCCGTCGAGATGCGCAAAGTGCGGCCCGGGCAGGGCCTCGAGGGCGCGCCATGATGATAGGTCTCGGCCATTACCTCGCAGTCGCCGCGATGCTGTTCACGCTGGGGATCTTCGGCATTTTCCTGAACCGCAAGAACGTCATCATCATCCTGATGTCGATCGAGCTCATCCTGCTCGCGGTCAACATCAACCTGGTGTCGTTCTCGAGCTTCCTCGGCGACATCGTCGGGCAGGTTTTCGCGCTGTTCGTGCTCACCGTCGCCGCGGCTGAAGCCGCGATCGGCCTCGCCATCCTTGTCGTGTTCTATCGAAACCGCGGCTCGATCGCGGTCGAAGACATCAATCTGATGAAGGGTTGACGGGCGCAAAATGTATCAAGCGATCGTCTTTCTGCCCTTACTCGGCGCGATCCTGGCCGCGATTATCGCGCTGGCCGGTGCGCGCTCGCGCTTTCCGGGCGAAGGGCCGCCGGCCGGGGCCGAGAACGACGCCACCGACCATGGCCCGCATCACGGCCCGCCCTCGACCGAAGGGCATGGCGCCGTCATCCATGAAACGCATCACGAGCCGCATGGCCATGACGATCACGGCCACGGCCCGGCAGAACCGGCGGCGGCCGGCTCGCGCATCGCCGAGCTGATCACCACGACGCTGCTGTTGATCTCCATGATCCTGTCGTGGATCGCGTTCGTGCAGATCGGCTTCGGCCATCAGGACGTGCGGGTGCCGATCTTCACCTGGATGACGTCGGGCGACCTCGACGATCAACTGGTCACTGCGGATCGACACGCTGACCGCGGTGATGCTGGTGGTGGTCAACACCGTATCGGCGCTCGTTCACCTCTATTCGATCGGCTACATGGCCGAGGATCCGTACCGGCCGCGCTTCTTCGGCTATTTGTCGCTGTTCACCTTCGCGATGCTGATGCTGGTGACGTCGGACAACCTCGTGCAGCTGTTCTTCGGCTGGGAAGGCGTCGGTCTCGCCAGCTATCTGCTGATCGGCTTCTGGTACCACAAGCCCGAAGCGAACGCGGCCGCGATCAAGGCTTTCATCGTCAACCGCATCGGCGATTTCGGCTTCGCGCTCGGCATTTTCGCCATTTACATGCTGACCGGCAGTGTCGACTTCGACGCGGTGTTTGGAGCGGCGCCGGGACTGGCCGGCAAGACGCTGCCGCTGTTCGGCTGGCAGCTCGATGCGCTGACGCTCACCTGCCTGCTGCTCTTCATGGGCGCGATGGGCAAGTCGGCCCAGTTCCTGCTGCACACCTGGCTGCCTGACGCGATGGAAGGCCCGACGCCGGTATCGGCGCTCATTCATGCCGCGACCATGGTGACGGCCGGCGTCTTCATGGTGGCGCGCCTGTCACCGCTGTTCGAGCTGTCGCCGACCGCCCAAGCGGTGGTGATCGCTGTTGGCGCAACGACCGCGCTGTTCGCCGCGACGGTCGGCCTGGTGCAGAACGACATCAAGCGGATCGTCGCTTACTCGACCTGCTCGCAGCTCGGCTACATGTTCGTCGCGATGGGGGTGGGCGCCTATTCGATCGGCATGTTCCACCTGTTCACCCACGCCTTCTTCAAGGCGCTGCTGTTCCTCGGCTCCGGCTCGGTCATCCACGCGATGCACCACGAGCAGGACATCCGGAACATGGGCGGGCTGAAGGACCGCATTCCGTTCACCTACATCATGATGGTGATCGGCACTTTGGCGCTGACCGGTTTCCCGCTGACCGCCGGCTACTTCTCCAAGGACGCGATCATCGAGTTGGCGTTCGTCTCGCACAATCCGGTCGCGTTCTACGGCTTCATCTGCACGGCGACTGCCGCGCTGCTCACCTCATTCTATTCGTGGCGTCTGATCTTCAAGACCTTCCACGGCGAACCGCACGACCGCGCGCACTTCCAGGCCGCGCATGAGCCGCCTTACGTGATGCTCATCCCGCTGGCGGCGCTGGCGCTCGGCTCAATTCTGGCCGGACTGCCGTTCAAGGAGATATTCGCCGGCCACGGCGTCGCCGAGTTCTTCCGCGGCTCTTTGACGTTTGCGGCCAGCAACAAGATCCTCGACGAAATCCATCACGTGCCGTTCGCGGTCGCGATCTCGCCGACCGTGCTGATGGCGGTCGGCTTCTCGATCGCCTGGTACTTCTATATCCGCCGCCCGGACATTCCGGTCGAGCTCGCGCGCCAGCACGACGTCGCGTACCGCTTCCTGCTCAACAAGTGGTACTTCGACGAGATCTACGACTTCCTGTTCGTGCGGCCCGCCAAGCGGCTCGGCTATCTGCTCTGGAAGGGCGGCGACGGCTTCATCATCGACGGGCTCGGCCCGGACGGCATTTCCGCCCGTGTGCTCGACGTGACGCGCAGCGCGATCCGGCTGCAGACCGGCTACCTCTATCACTACGCCTTCGCGATGCTGATCGGTGCGGCGGCGTTCATCACCTGGTTCATGTTCGCGGCGAGGGGGCACTAGCCATGAGTTGGCCGATCCTCTCCGTCACGACATTCCTGCCGCTGGTCGGCGCGCTCTTCATCATGCTGGTGAAGGGCGAGGAACGGCTCGCCAAGGGCACGGCGCGCTGGGTCGCGCTGTGGACCACGCTCGTCACCCTGGCGGTTTCGCTGGTGATGGTGTGGCGGTTCGATTCGACCGTCGCCGAATTCCAGTTTGTCGAGAAATACCCCTGGCTCGGCTTCGCCAGCTATCACATGGGCGTCGACGGCATCTCGCTGCCGTTCGTGATCCTGACCACCGCGCTGATGCCGATCTGCATTCTCGCCAGCTGGACCTCGATCCAGCGCCGCGTGAAGGAATACATGATCGCGTTTCTGATCCTCGAAACGCTGATGATCGGCACCTTCTCGGCGCTCGACCTGGTCCTGTTCTACCTGTTCTTCGAGGGCGGCCTGATCCCGATGTTCCTGATCATCGGCGTGTGGGGCGGAACGCGCCGGGTCTATGCGAGCTTCAAGTTCTTCCTCTACACGCTGCTCGGCTCGGTGCTGATGCTGCTCGCCATCATGGCGATGTACTGGCAGGCCGGCACCACCGACATTGCCGTGCTGCTGCGCCACAATTTCCCGGTCGATCTGCAGAAATGGGCGTGGGTCGCGTTCTTCGCGTCGTTCGCGGTGAAGATGCCGATGTGGCCGGTGCACACCTGGCTGCCGGACGCGCACGTCGAAGCGCCCACCGCTGGCTCGGTGATCCTCGCCGCCATCCTGCTGAAGATGGGCGGCTACGGCTTCCTGCGGTTCTCGCTGCCGATGTTCCCCGATGCCTCGCACTATTTCACGCCGCTGGTGTTCGCGCTGTCGGTCGTCGCCATCGTCTACACGTCGCTGGTGGCGCTGATGCAGGAGGACGTGAAGAAGCTGATTGCCTATTCGTCCGTCGCGCATATGGGCTTCGTGACGATGGGTATTTTCGCGGGCAACGAGCAGGGCATTGCCGGCGCGCGTGTTCCAGATGATCTCGCACGGCATCGTGTCGGGCGCGCTCTTCCTGTGCGTCGGCGTCGTCTATGACCGCATGCATACGCGCGAGATCGCGGCCTATGGCGGCCTGGTCAATCGCATGCCGATTTACGCGGCGGTGTTCATGGTGTTCACGCTCGCCAATGTGGGCCTGCCCGGGACGTCCGGCTTCGTCGGCGAATTCCTGACGCTGATCGGAACCTTCAAGGTCAATACCGGCGTGGCGTTCCTGGCGACGATCGGCGTGGTTCTGTCGGCGGGCTATGCGCTGTGGCTCTACCGCAAGATGGTGTTCGGCAAGCTCGAGAAGCCCGCTCTGGCAGGCATCCGCGACCTCGGCCTGCGCGAGATGATCATCTTCGCGCCGCTGGTCATCCTGACCATCCTGTTCGGCGTGGCGCCAAAGCCGGTGCTCGACATGTCGGCCGCTTCGGTGACGCAGCTGGTCGATCATTACGGCAAGGCCAGCAGCACCAAAACGGCAGCGACGCCGGGCAAGGAGCGCGCGCAGTGAACACGCTCCCGACCATGAACCAGCTGATGCCGATGCTGCCGGAGCTTGTGCTCGCCATCGGCGCGATGGTGCTCCTGATGATCGGCGTCGTCGCCGAGAAGAGCACCGGGCCGCTGGTCAATGCGCTCTCGACGCTCTTGCTGTTCGCCGTGGCCGTCATCGTCTACACGGCGGCGCCGGGGCGGCATGTCCTGTTCGAGGGCAGCTTTGTCGTCGATGAATTCGCGCGCTTCCTCAAGGTGCTGGCGCTGCTCGGCGCCGCCGGCTCGATGCTGTTGGCGCTCGATTTCCTCAATGTCGAAAAGCAGCAGAAATTCGAATACGGGCCGCTCGTCGTCCTGTCGACGCTGGGCATGTGCGTTCTGATCTCGGCGTCGGACCTGATCGCGCTTTATCTCGGCCTCGAGCTGATGTCGCTCGCGCTCTACGTGATCGCGGCGTCGGATCGCGACAATGTGCGCTCGACCGAAGCGGGCCTGAAGTATTTCGTGCTGGGCGCGCTCTCGTCCGGAATGCTGCTGTACGGCGCGTCGCTGGTGTACGGCTTCACCGGAACGGTGAGCTTTGCCGGCATCGCCAAGGCGGTGGGCGAGGGCGGCATCGGCCTGACCTTCGGCCTCGTATTCCTGTTCGTCGGCTTCTGCTTCAAGATCTCGGCGGTGCCGTTCCACATGTGGACGCCCGACGTCTATGAGGGCGCGCCGACGCCGGTGACGGCGTTCTTCGCCTCGGCCACCAAAGCCGCCGCGATCGCGATGTTCGTGCGCGCCACCATCGTGGCGTTCCCCGGCATCATCCATCAGTGGCAGCAGATCATCGTGTTCGTCGCCATCGCATCGATGGCGCTCGGCTCGTTCGCCGCGATCGGCCAGCGCAATCTCAAACGGCTGATGGCCTATTCCTCGATCGGCCATATGGGCTTCGCCCTGGTCGGGCTCGCCGCCGGCACCGTGGAAGGCGTGCAGGGCGTCCTGATCTACATGGCGATCTATGTGGCCATGACGCTCGGCGCCTTTGCCGTGATCCTGTCGATGCGCCGCGACGGCAAACTGGTCGAAACCATCGCGGATTTGTCGGGACTCGCCCGCACCCATCCGACCCAGGCGTTCTTCCTCGGCGCGCTGATGTTCTCGCTGGCCGGCATTCCGCCGCTCGCCGGCTTCTTCGCCAAGTTCTATGTGTTCCTCGCCGCGATCAATGCCGGGCTCTACGTGCTGGCGGTGATCGGCGTCGTCACCAGCGTGGTCGGCGCTTATTATTATCTCTCGATCGTGAAGGTGATGTATTTCGACCAGCCGCTGCCCCGCTTTGCGCCGATGCCCTACACGCTGCGGCTGGTGCTGGCGGTTTGCGGGCTGATCAATCTGTTGTTCTTCGCCTATCCGGCGCCGCTGATCGGCGCCGCCTCTGCGGCCGCGAAATCGCTGTTCTAGATGCGCGCGGAACCGCCGGGCGTGCGGCACATCGCTCTCCAGACGACGGATTCCACCAATGCCGAGGCTTTGCGCCGGGCGCGCGAAGGCGAGGCAGGGCCGTTGTGGATCACCGCGGAGGTTCAGACCGCCGGTCGCGGCCGTGGTGGCAATGCCTGGGTGTCGGAGCCGGGCAATCTCTACGCAACGCTGTTGTTGCGGGAGCCATCCTCCCCGGCGGTTGCGCCGCAACTCGCATTTGTGGCCGGGCTCGCCGTCCATGACGCCGTGGCCGCCTGCGCGCCGAACCTTGGGCCGGTCCTGCAGTTGAAATGGCCGAACGATCTTTTGTGCAACGGTGGGAAGCTGGCCGGGTTGTTGATCGAGGCGGAGAATACGCCGGTCTTTGCCGTTGCTATCGGCGTCGGGATCAATTGCGTGAGCCATCCGGACAACGCGTCTTATCCGGCAACCGACCTCAAATCCGAGGCCGCTCGCGTTACGGCAGTCGCGTTGTTCGCCGGTCTCGCCGGAACAATGCGCTTGCGACTGACACAATGGCAGCGAGGTGCAGAGTTCGCATCGATCCGCGCCGATTGGCTCAAACGGGCCGCCGGTCTTGGGGAGCCGATCAAAGTGCGCCTGCCGGACCGGCAGCTGGCTGGACGGTTCGGCGGAGTAGACGACACAGGACGCCTTTTGCTCGAGACCGCCGGCAAGATCGAGACCATCACGGCCGGCGAAGTTTTCTCGTTCGGAGCGGCCTGAATGGCGGGACCCACGCACCAGCTTGTGTTCGCGCCGCTCGGCGGCGTCGGCGAGATCGGCATGAACCTGTCGCTCTACGGGCTGGGCGACGGGCGAAAGCGGAGCTGGCTGATCGTCGATGTCGGCGTGTCCTTCGCGCAGGAAGAGCATCTGCCCGGTATCGACCTGATCTTCCCTGATGTCTCCTACATCGAAGAGGAGCGCCGCGACCTTGCCGGCATCGTCCTCACCCATGCGCATGAGGATCATTTCGGCGCGCTGCTCGACCTGTGGCCGCGCCTGAAGGTGCCGGTCTATGCGACGCCGTTCACGGCGGCGCTGCTGGAAGCAAAGCGCGCGGGCGAACCATGGGCGCCGGAGATCCCGGTCAACATTGTCCCGCTCGGCGGTCGCGTCACGATTGGCGCGTTCGACGTGGAATTCGTCTCGGTCGCGCATTCGATCCCGGAATCCAATGCGCTGATCATCCGCACGCCCGCCGGCACTGTGCTGCATACCGGCGACTGGAAAATCGATCCGACGCCGATCCTCGGTTTGCCGACCGACGAGCCAAAGCTTCGCAAGCTGGGCGAGGAGGGCTGCCTTGCTCTGGTCGGCGATTCCACCAATGCGGTGCGCGAAGGCCGTTCGCCCTCGGAAGCCGACGTCGCCAAGACGATCGCGGACCTGATCCGCAGCGCGAAACGCCGTGTCGCGGTGACCACCTTCGCCTCCAATGTGGCGCGGCTGCGCGCGGTGGCCGATGCTGCCAAGGCCGCCGGCCGCGAAGTGGTCGTGGTCGGGCCGGGCCATGGAGCGCGTCGTCCAGGTCGCGCGCGAGACCGGCCATCTCGACGGCGTTCAGGCATTTCGCTGCGCAGGACGCTTACGGCTATCTGCCGCCGGACAAGGTGGTGGCGCTCTGCACCGGCAGCCAGGGCGAGCCGCGCGCAGCGCTCGCCCGGATCGCGGAGGAC
Organism: uncultured Alphaproteobacteria bacterium; assembly: GCA_963847325.1. Lineage (GTDB taxonomy): Bacteria > Pseudomonadota > Alphaproteobacteria > Rhizobiales > Xanthobacteraceae > Pseudolabrys. The sequence continues at coordinate 796,884 of CAWJZD010000006.1, read as the reverse complement.
CAACATCCGGAAGTGACGCTGTCGAAAGGCGACCTTGTCATCTTCTCGGCGCGCACCATCCCCGGAAACGAGAAGGCGGTCGGCCGGGTGCTCAATGGCCTGATCGACCAGGGCATCGAAGTCATCACCGATCGCACCCATCTCGTGCATGTGTCCGGTCATCCGCGGCGGGACGAATTGCGCGAATTGATTGGCTGGGTGAAGCCGAAAATACTGATCCCGGCGCATGGCGAAGCCTTGCACCTGCACGAGCATGCCGCGCTGGCGCGGGCGTGCGGCGTGCCGAATGTGATCGAATGCCGCAACGGCGATCTGATCGAGCTGGCGCCGCAACCCGGCCTTATCGACGAGGTGCCCGCGGGGCGGATTTACAAGGACGGCACCCTTCTGATCGCGGCAGACGCGCGGACCGTCGCGGACCGCCGCCGTCTCAGCATCGCAGGCGCGGTATCGATTGCCCTGGCGCTCACCGAGAAAGGCGAGCTCGCTGCCGATCCTGAGATCGATCTGATTGGAATTCCCGAAAAGGGCCGCGACGGCGCCCTGATGGTCAACATCGCAACCGACGCCATTATGGAAACGTTCAATTCGTTGCCGCGCGCCCGCCGCCGTGATCCCGACAGCGTCGCAGAATCCGTGCGGCAGGGCGTGCGCTCCGCCATCGCGCAGCAATGGGGCAAGAAGCCGATGTGCCACGTGCACGTGCTCGCGGTATAACGACCGGAGTAAAGGACGGACCATGATCGGACGGCTCAATCACGTCGCCATTGCTGTGCGCGACATGGAAAAAGCGGCGGATGTTTATCGCAAGACGCTTGGCGCGGATGTGTCGGCAAAAGTGCCGCAGCCGGACCACGGCGTGAGCACGGTCTTCATCACGCTGCCGAACACCAAGATCGAGCTGCTCGAGCCGCTTGGCGCGGAGTCGCCGATCGCCAAGTTTCTCGAGCGCAATCCGGACGGCGGCATCCATCACATCTGCTACGAGGTGGACGACATCATCGCGGCGCGGGATCAGTTGACCAAGCAGGGCGCCCGCGTGCTCGGCAGCGGCGAGCCGAAGAATCGGCGCGCATGGCAAGCCGGTGCTGTTCCTGCATCCGAAGGACTTCTGCGGCACCCTGGTCGAGCTCGAGCAAGCTTGACCCATGCAGCTCACCACGATCATCGCCATTTATTTTCTGATCTGGTGGGTCACATTGTTTGCGGTGCTGCCGTTCGGCGTGCGCAGCCAGCATGAAGGCGAGGACTACGCGCCGGGCACCGACCCCGGCGCGCCGATCATCGCCGGCATCGGCCGCAAGCTGATCTGGACCACAATCGTCGCCACTGTGATCTTCGGGATTGTCGCGCTGGTCTATCGCTCAGGCGTGATCGATTTCGCCGCCATGACGAGCTGGATGGGACCGCGGAGATAAAAAAAAGAGCGAGGCGCGAGCCCCGCTCTGGCATTTCCGATCTCATTCCCGCGTTGTTTTTTATTTGCGGGCGGCTGCGCTTTCACGCGCCTGAGACGTCCTCCCAAGACTTGGACCGCCAATTTGGCGCCGGTTCTGGATGCCGGGCTCGCTGTACGGTGGGCGGAAGCTAGTCCATCGGACTTGGCCTGTCAGCCTGTTTATTTGGCCGCGGGTTCCAGCACGATGGGGCCGTCAAGCAGTTCGGCGGTGCCCGAGGCCAAAGTTACGTTGATTTTCACGGTCCAAATGCCTGCGGCAGGCAGAGTGGTCGGGCCGATTCTCCATTCGCCCGGTTCGACGCCGGGCCGCACAGGGAGATTGAGGTCGTCACGACCGGGCTGGCTCAGGGTGAAGGCGACACGCCTTGTCTCGACCGGCGAGAAATCCTCGTGCGAGAGACGCAGCGTGATCCGCACCATGCCGGCGCGGCCGGGTGAAATCGTCACGTCCGCCATGGCCTGCGCGCCATGAATATGGACGAAGGCATTGTCTTCCGGCGGTGCCGAAGCAGGACCGAACACAAGCGGTCCTTTGATGCTGAGCTTGTCGAAGTCGGTGACCAGGGCTTCGACTTCGACCGTCCAGCCGCGGGTATTCGGCAGCACCAGTCCGGTGACGAGCCAATCGCTATCGCTCGCCGTCGCTTTGCGCGTGATCGGCTCGATGCCGGCGGACTGATTGGAAAGACGCACAGTCACTTCTTTGGCGGCGAGAGGTGAGAAGTCCGACTGCGCCAACTGCACGCGCATCTCGTTGGTGGGGCCGGCCAAAGTCACGTTCGCCATCATCGTCTCGCTATGGAGATGGACAAACGCGGACTGACTGGGCGTGATCGCGCGCGGCGGCGGCGTGAATCGCCAGAGGCCAGCGAGGCCGAAGATGATGACAGCCAGCGCGAGCTCAGCCGCGATCGTGACCCGTATCTGGGCGCGAGCCTTGCGGCTGCCGCGGACGATGCGGGGCGTCAGGACGAAGCGGTTGAAGACCGCCAGTGGTGCAATCGCAAAAACCGCGGCGAGCTTGAGCAAGAAAATGTTGCCATAGCTGCTGTCCCACAGCGCGGCAGGCCGCGCGATTTGCACGATCGCGAGCACGACGCCCGAAGCGACGAGAGCCGCCACGACGTAAGGCGCGAGCGCGGAAAATCGCCGCAACGCCGTCGTGCCGCGCACATTGTTGCCCAACGAGAGCAAAAGCGGGGCGAGGGATCCCGCCCACAACGCAACCGCAGCCGCGTGAATGAAGACGGATGGCCGCATCAGCGCCTGCGGCGGCGCGGCGGAGGCGTGCCCGCTGCTTGCCAGGGCCAGAGCGGCGCAGATCACGGCGGCCGCGGAGGCGATGCGCGCAAGCCACTTGTCCTCGACGAGCAGGGCTACAAAAGCGATCGCAAAGCCAACCGATGCAATTGAAGCCGTGAAGCCGAAGCTGGTCGCGTAGCCGGCCCGCCAGACGTCGGCCGCGAGAAGTCCGGACAGCGGCCGGCCGAGCGCGTCGAGGCCGACCAGCCCCAAGGAGAGAACCAGCGCGATAAATCCAACCGACCAGCGCGACGGCGCTGCCGCGCCTGAAATCGATCCTGGCGTCCGACCAGCAAAGGAAAAACACGCCGCCAATACCGATAAAAAGCCCGGCATAGGTCAGCACCCGGGCGACCCAAATCGCCACACGCAAACTCGGGCTCTGCACGATCGCTTCCGCCCCAGCATTCGCGGTGCGAACGCGGACGGAAAACGTCGTGCTGCCGGCGACCGGATGCCCGTCGGCAGACACGACACGCCAGCTCAAAATCGAGGTGCCGTCGGCGAGAGGGCGCGACGGGCGCAGCCGGACGACACGCTCCGCAGTCTCAACCTTCGGCGTGTCGGCAGCGCCGTCCGGCGCGATCAACGTGAAGACCAGCGGCGCGACCGGCTCGTTGAACGTGAGCACCAATTCCGACGGCGCCGCCGCGAGCATGGCGCCGTCGCGCGGCTCCGCGCTGACCAATGTGGCGTGCGAGCTCGCGGGCTGGATGCCCGCGAGCAGCAAGACCAATGCGATCAGCGCGGCGAACGCGCTGCGGAGCGTCATCGCGCCGGCAACACTCTGATCCCGGGCGCCGGCTCGTTGAGGTGATCATGCGAGCCGGGCTTCGGGATCTCGATCCAGCGGTGCACGCCGCTTTCACACTCCTGGACCACCGGGAAATAAATAGTGGTGCCGGCCGTGAACGCGTCCTTGGCAATGAAGCCGTTGATGACGAACTCGTCGAAGTACGCATCGGGCAGATTGCCGGTCCACGCCACTTCCTTGACGCCCTGCGACAGCTTGGCGCCGTGGAAGAAGTCGTAGGTCTTCTCATACGCGCCTTGCACAAGCTCGATCTGCCAGCCGGGCTTCGGCATCGGCTTTACCGCGATGATGCCGTCAGGGATGCGCAACCGCACCTTGGTGGTCGGTGACGCCGCGCAGCCGTGTCCGACACGGAATGTCAGCTTGACCGGGCCGCCAAGCGCGGCCTCGCGTTGTTCGATGGTGACGTGCGCGAAAGCCGGGCTGCCGGCCAGCAACGCGACCAGGATCGATGGAATGAATCTCAACATGTTTGCTCCGAGCATTGATGTGATGTCGCGAGCGGCCGGTTGATGATCCGGACGCTTCGCAATTGAGGGCGCAGAATGCGCAATCGCAGCTTTAGGCGCGGAGAGGAGGCGCTCGGGCGTGCGCTGACGTGAACAGCCGCTGCGGCACGGCGTCAGAGCGGACAATGAGGCGCTGTGCATCAGTGGCGACCGGCTCCATGGTCGCCGCGATAACCGGAAGCAGCGCGCCGCCGCTTGGCGCCTGGCACAGCACGCAATGGCTGCAGTCCGTTGCGCGCTTTGGAGCGCTCGGCTGCGGTTCGCCTTCGCTATTGTGGCAGAGGCTGCCGAGCGCCGGGACAGTGGCGCCATAGGCCATTGCGCCGGCAAAACTGCCGATGATCGCATTGAGCGCCAGCACATAAGCGGCGGCCCAAACGATCAGGATCTTTCGCAATCCAGCGGTGCGCATGGCGTGTCAGTCTCGCATAGATCAACGCCTGCCGCACATCGGTTATTCCGCGGCGAAAGCCTTGTAATTTCCGGCTCATTCCGGTTTCACTCGCGCACCATTCACGAATCTCACAGCAAATGCGCCTGTCCCGCTTCTTCATTCCGACCCTGCGTGAAACGCCGAAAGAGGCGGAAATCGTCTCGCACCGGCTGATGCTGCGTGCCGGCATGATGCGCCAGGAAGCGGCCGGGATTTACGCGTTTCTCCCGCTGGGGCTGCGGGTCCTCAGGAAGGTCGAGCAGATCGTCCGCGAAGAGCAGAACCGCTCCGGCGCGATCGAACTGCTGATGCCGACCTTGCAATCGGCCGATCTGTGGCGCGAGAGCGGCCGCTACGATGCCTATGGCAAGGAAATGCTGCGCATCAAGGACCGGCACGAGCGCGACATGCTCTACGGCCCGACCAACGAAGAGATGATCACGGAGATATTCCGGAGCTATGTGCGCTCCTACAAGGAGCTGCCGCTCAATCTCTATCATATTCAGTGGAAATTCCGCGACGAGGTGCGCCCGCGGTTCGGCTTGATGCGCGGCCGCGAATTCCTGATGAAGGACGCCTATTCGTTCGACCTCGACGAGGCCGGCGCGCGCCACTCCTACAACAAGATGTTCGTCGCCTATCTGCGCACCTTCCAACGCCTGGGGTTACGATCGATCCCGATGCGCGCCGAGACCGGGCCGATCGGCGGCGACCTCTCGCATGAATTCATCATCCTCGCCGACACCGGCGAGAGCGAAGTGTTCTGTCATCGCGACTATCTCGATTATGCGGTGCCGGGCGCCGACGTCGCATTCGATGATCGGGCCGCATTACAGACCATCGTCGACAAGTGGACCTCGCTCTATGCCGCGACATCCGAGATGCATGACGCGGCGGCGTACGGGAAATTGCCGTCCGACCGGCAGGTCTCGGCGCGCGGCATCGAGGTCGGCCACATTTTCTATTTCGGCACCAAATATTCCGCGCCGATGAAAGCCGTCGTTGCCGGCCCGGATGGCGCCGAACATGCGGTTCATATGGGCTCGTACGGCATCGGCCCGTCGCGCTTGGTCGCGGCCATCATCGAAGCATCGCACGACGATGCCGGGATCATCTGGCCGGAGGCCGTTGCGCCGTTTCGCGTGACGATCTTGAACCTGAAGCAGGGCGCGGCCGAGACCGACGCAGCCTCGGCGCGAATCTACGAGGCGCTGACGGCGAAGGGCGTTGACGTGCTCTATCACGACCTCGATGAACGGCCCGGCGCGAAATTCGCGGCGGCCGATTTGATCGGTGTCCCCTGGCAAGTGATGGTCGGGCCGCGAAGCCTCGCCGAAGGCAAAGTCGAGGTGAAGAAGCGGGCCGACGGCTCGAAAGAGCTGATGTCGGTCGAGGCCGCCATCGATCTGTTCAGCAAATGAGCTGTGCGTGACCGGCGAATCCCGGCAGAACGCGGCTTGAATCCGCCAGAATCGTGTGAAAATCCGGCTTCCGGGAACAGGTAATGAGCCAAGCGAGCGCGACGCGGCCGTTTTCTCCATTCGAATGGATGTTGTCGCTGCGCTATTTGCGGGCGCGGCGGAAGGAAGGATTCATCTCGGTCATCGCCGGGTTTTCCTTCCTCGGCATCATGCTCGGCGTCGCGACCCTCATCATCGTGATGGCGGTGATGAACGGCTTTCGCAAAGAGCTGCTGGACAAGATTCTCGGCCTCAACGGCCATCTGTTGATTCAGCCGCTGGAAAAGCCCCTGTCGGATTGGGAAGAAGTGGCCGCGCGGGTGTCAGCGGCGCAAGGCATACGGCTCGCCGCTCCGATCGTGGAAGGGCAGGCGCTGGCATCGTCGCCGTTCAATGCCGGCGGCGTTTTGGTGCGCGGCACGCGGCTGGTCGATCTGCAGAAGCTTCCCTCGATCGCAAAGAACATCAAGCAAGGCTCGCTCGAAGGCTTCGACGATTCGCAGAACGTCGTGATCGGACGGCGTCTCGCCGACCAGCTTTCGATCCGCTCCGGCGATAACATTACATTGGTCGCGCCGCGCGGCGCGGTGACGCCAATGGGCACGACGCCGCGCATCAAGGTCTACAAGATCGGCGCGGTGTTCGAGATCGGCATGTCGGAATACGATTCCTCGGTCGTCTTCATGCCGCTCAAGGAAGCGCAGGCCTATTTCAATCGCGCCGGCGACGTGACCGCGATCGAGGTCTACACCGACGATCCCGACCGGATGGACCGGTACCGCAGGATCGTCAGCGAGGCCGCGCAGCGGCCGATCTTCATGATCGACTGGCGGCAGCGCAATGCGACCTTCTTCAATGCGTTGCAGGTCGAGCGCAACGTCATGTTCCTGATCCTGACATTGATCGTGCTGGTGGCGGCGCTCAACATCGTGTCCGGCCTGATCATGTTGGTAAAGGATAAGGGCCAGGACATCGCTATTTTGCGCACGATGGGCGCGACCCAAGGCTCGATCATGCGCGTCTTCCTGATCACCGGCGCTTCGATCGGCGTGGTCGGCACCATCATGGGATTTCTGCTGGGCACATTGGTGTGCCTCAATGTCGAATCCATCCGCCAATTCCTGTCGTGGATGACCAACACCGAGCTGTTCTCGCCGGAGCTCTACTTCCTCTCCAAGCTGCCGGCCGACATGGACAGCGGAGAAACCACCGCCGTCGTCGTGATGGCGCTCGCGCTGTCGCTGATCGCGACGCTTTACCCGTCGTGGCGGGCTGCGCGGCTCGATCCGGTAGAGGCGCTGCGTTATGAGTGAGACGTTGGACGCGTCCGAAGCCGAGGTCGAAGTCGAGGAAGAAACCGGCGAAGTGCCGGTGATCTTCCTGCATCAGGTCGAGCGGCATTACCGGCAGGGCGAAGAGACACTCGACATCCTCACCGGCGTCGATCTCGCGGTCTGGGCGGGTCAGTCGGTTGCGCTCGTTGCGCCGTCCGGCTCCGGCAAGTCGACGCTGCTGCACATTGCCGGGCTGCTCGAACATCCGGATGCCGGCGAGGTCTATATCGACGGACAGCCGACCGCGGGCCTCGGCGACAGCGAGCGCACCCGCATCCGGCGCGATGAGATCGGTTTCATCTACCAGTCCCATCATCTGCTTCCGGAATTCAGCGCGCTGGAGAATGTGCTGTTGCCGCAGATGATCCGCGGTCTGTCGAAGCGCGAGGGGCGGGCGAGGGCGGTCGAACTGCTCGACTATCTCGGACTTGCACAGCGGCTGACCCATCGCCCCGCCGAGCTATCGGGCGGCGAGCAGCAGCGCGTCGCCATCGCGCGCGCCGTCGCCAATGCGCCCCGCATCCTGCTGGCGGATGAGCCGACCGGAAACCTCGATCTCCATACCGCCGAGCATGTGTTCGGCGCGCTGACCCAGTTGGTGAGGGCGTCCGGGCTGGCCGCGATCGTCGCCACCCACAACATGGACCTCGCGGCACGCATGGACCGGCGGGTGGCCATCCGCGAAGGCCAGATTCACGAGATGGATTAGGGGCAGGGCGGCCGGCGAAATGTTTGGCCCGCCTTGGATCGTGGTTCGTTAGTTAGAATTGATTCGGAGCCTTCGGTTCTTTTCTTGCTGCCGTTTTCGCGTGTGGTGGTGGCCGCTTTGGAGATTATCTCTCCAACTCGCCGGCAGCCCTTCTCGCTGAAGGCAATCGGAACATCGTTGGGGGGCGACTCGCGGCTGAGAGCCTTAAGCCCGTCTTTGAGCGCTTCCAGCGCAAGCTTTTCGTATTCTTTCGACATTGTGTGACGGCCTTTGTGTCGACTAACCGCCAAAACAGGGGAAGGTTTCTTGATCGAGCTGCGATCCCCATGATTTTAAAGAGAATCACCCGCCTTGACTTAGGAACAAAAGATGAACTATGTTCCCCCTTCGTTCCGATGGGAGAGAAGGTCATGTTTCGGGCTGTCATGCAGGAAGCTGCCGCTTTGACTTCGATCGTCTTGTTCGTGGGAATGCTGGCGATCTGGTCGCAAGTGCTGGGCAGCATCTGAGTTCGTGTGTGGTTGCGTTGCGTAGCGTCCGTGTAAGCCGCCCCCGCAGTTCTGCGTAAATCGGGGGCGCCCGGGCGTCTCAACAGTGGAAAGCGAGCGGATCGCCTCGGCCGCAATAGACATGCCGCGCCAGCGTCCCCACTGTCGGACGGCAACTTACAAAGCGATTCGTAATGGCCGGTCCCGACTTTGTGCACCTGCACGTGCACTCGTCCTATTCGCTGCTCGAGGGCGCGCTGACGATCGGCCGCCTCGCGGAACTCGCCAAAGCCGACCGACAGCCGGCGCTGGCGCTGACCGACACCGACAACATGTTCGGTGCGCTGGAATTCTCCGAAAAGATGGCCTCGTCCGGCATCCAGCCGATCATCGGCTGTGCGCTGGCGGTCGATTTCGGCGATGTCGACCATCGATGCGCAGCGCAATGGCGCCGGCCGCATTCGCGTCTCGTGCTGCTGGCGGCGCGGGAGGAGGGCTATCGCAGCCTGATGCGGCTCAACTCGCGCGCCTTCCTCGAAACGCCGTCGAACGAAGCGCCGCACCTCAAGCTGGCCTGGCTCGCCGGCGAAACCGACGGCATCATCGCGCTGACCGGCGGCCCGTCCGGTCCGCTCGATACTGCCATTGCCGCCGGTCAGAGCCATCTGGCGCAGAGCCGGCTGCGGCAAGCTGCGGGAGCTGTTCGGCGACCGGCTCTATGTCGAGCTGCAGCGGCACGGCACGCCGGCGGAGCGGGCGACCGAGCCGGCCTTGGTCGATCTCGCCTACCAGGCGGGCATTGCCGCTGGTCGCGACCAACGAGCCGTTCTTCGCGACCGCGCGAGGACTACGAAGCGCATGACGCGCTGATCTGCATCGCCGAAGGCCGCTGATCGCGGAAACCGATCGCCGCCAGCTCACGCCCGAGCATCGCTTCAAGACGCGCGCCGAGATGGCGGCGTTGTTCGCCGACCTGCCGGAGGCGCTGGCGTCGACGGTCGAGATCGCGCGGCGCTGCGCGTTTCGGCCGCGCACGCATCAGCCGATCCTGCCGCGCTTCACCGGCGCAGGCGACGTCGCCGACGAAGCGGCCGAGCTCAGAACGGGCGGAAGCCGGCCTCACCGCGCGGCTCGCGCGGCATGGGCTCGCGCCGGGCGCGACCGAGCAGGAATACCGCGAGCGGCTGGCCTTCGAGCTCGACGTCATCGAGGGCATGAAATATCCCGGCTACTTCCTGATCGTCGCCGACTTCATCCAGTGGGCGAAGGACAAGGGCATTCCGGTCGGCCCCGGCCGCGGCTCGGGCGCCGGCTCGCTCGTCGCCTATGCGCTGACCATCACCGACCTCGATCCGATCCGCTTCGGCCTGCTGTTCGAGCGCTTCCTCAATCCGGAACGCGTGTCGATGCCGGACTTCGACATCGACTTCTGCCAGGACCGCCGCGACGAGGTGATCCGCTACGTGCAGGAGCGCTACGGCCGCGATCAGGTCGCGCAGATCATCACCTTCGGCACGCTGCAGGCGCGCGGCGTGCTGCGCGACGTCGGCCGCGTGCTGCAAATGCCGTACGGCCAGGTCGACAAGCTCTGCAAGCTGGTGCCGCAAAATCCGGCCGCGCCGGTGACGCTGGCCAAGGCCATCGACGACGAGCCGCGGCTTGCAGGCCGAGCGCGACCGCGATCCGGTCGTCAAGCGCGCCTTCGACATCGCCCAGAAGCTCGAAGGCCTGAACCGCCACGCCTCGACCCACGCCGCCGGCATCGTGATCGGCGACCGGCCGCTCGACCGAGCTGGTGCCGCTCTATCGCGATCCGAAGTCCGACATGCCGGTCACCCAGTTCAACATGAAATGGGTGGAGCAGGCCGGCCTGGTGAAGTTCGACTTCCTCGGCCTGAAGACGCTGACCGTGCTGCGAAAGGCGGTCGACCTGCTCAAGCGCCGCGGCGTCGAGATCGACCTGTCGCAAATCCCGCTCGACGACGAGAAGACCTACGAGCTGCTGGCGCGCGCCGAAGCGGTCGGCATCTTCCAACTGGAAAGTCAGGGCATGCGGCGCGCGCTGCTCGACATGCGGCCCGACCGCTTCGAGGACATCATCGCGCTGGTCGCGCTCTATCGGCCGGGCCCGATGGCGAACATCCCGACCTATTGCGCGCGCAAGCACGGCACTGGAGAAGCCGGAATACATCCATCCGAAGCTCGAGCCGATCCTGCGCGAGACCTTCGGCGTCATCGTCTATCAGGAACAGGTGATGCAGGCCGCGCAGGTTCTGGCCGGCTACTCGCTCGGCGAGGCCGATCTGCTGCGCCGCGCCATGGGCAAGAAGATCCGCAGCGAGATGGAGAAGCAGCGCAGCCGCTTCGTCAACGGCTGCGTCGAGCGCGGCATCGCCAAGCGCGCAGGCGGATGCGATCTTCGAGCTGCTCGAACGCTTCGCCGACTACGGCTTCAACAAGAGCCACGCCGCGGCCTATGCGCTGGTCGCCTATCAGACCGCCTACATGAAGGCGAACTATCCGGTCGAGTTCCTCGCCGCGTCGATGACGCTCGACATGGGCAACACCGACAAGCTGTCGGAATTTCGCGGCGAGGCCGAGCGGCTCGGCATCACGGTCGAGCCGCCGTCGATCAACCGCTCGGGCGTCGACTTCGAGGTCGAAGGCAACAAGATCATCTACGCGCTCGCCGCGCTCAAAGGCGTCGGCGGGCAGGCGGTCGAGGCGATCGTCGCGGCGCGCGGCGAGCGAGCCGTTCCGCGATCTCTCCGACTTCGCGCAGCGCATCAATCCGCGCGCGGTCAACAAGCGCGTGCTGGAAAGCCTGGCCGCGGCCGGCGCCTTCGACGCGCTCGAGCCGAACCGCGCGCGCGCGCATCGCGGCGGTCGAGGCCATGCTGGCGGCGGCGCAGCGCGCGCATGACGCCGCGGCGCTCGGGCAGAACGAATTGTTCGGCGGACCGGCGCAGCGCGAGACGCTCGCGCTGCCGCGGCTCGAGCCGTGGCTGCCGGCCGACCGGCTGCAGCGCGAATACGAGGCGATCGGCTTCTTCCTCACCGGCCATCCGCTCGACGATTACGCCGCGGTGCTCAAGCGCATGCAGGTGCAGACCTGGGCGGAGTTCTCGCGCCGCGGTGAAGGCCGGCGCGACCGCGGGCCGCGTCGCGGCGACCGTCGTCTCGCGCACCGAGCGGCGCACCAAGACCGGCAACAAGATGGGCATCATCGGCCTGTCCGATCCGTCCGGCCAATACGAGGCGATCCTGTTCTCCGAAGGGCTTGCAGCAATATCGCGACCTGCTCGAGCCCGGCGCCGCCGTGCTGCTGTTCCTGGCGGCCGAAGCGCAGGGCGACGACGTGCGCGCCCGCATCCAGTCGGCGGAGCCGCTCGATCAGGCGGCCAGCAAGCTGCAGAAGAGCCTGCGCATCTATCGTGCGGGACCGATGCGCCGCTCGACCAGCGTGCAGAAGCGGCTGCGAGCCGCGCGGCGACGGCGAGGTCACCATCGTGCTGATGCTCGCCGAGGGCGGCGAGGTCGAGGTCAGGCTGCCGGGCCGCTTCAAGGTCTCGCCGCAGATCGCCGGCGCCATCAAGGCGGTGCCCGGGCGTGGTGCGGTCGAGGCGGCCTGAAGGCCTGAAATCGCAGGATCTGCGGCCGCGCAGGGCCGCCTTGGCCTTGCGTTCGGCGGCATTCCGCCGCTATATAAGCCCCGTCATCTCACACGCGGATCTTGGCTTTGGGCCCCGACAATGGGTCACAAAAGGCCGTCCGGTGGCTTCGGCGCTATCGACCTGGGGCTCACAGATCCGCGGCGGATCAACCGGAGAATAGAATGGCGCTTCCTGACTTCTCGATGCGTCAGCTATTGGAAGCTGGCGTGCACTTCGGCCATCAGGCCCACCGCTGGAACCCGAAGATGGGCGAGTACATCTTCGGCACCCGCAACAACATCCACATCATCGACCTCGCCCAGACCGTGCCGATGCTGCATCGCGCGCTGCAGGCGGTGAGCGACACCGTCGCCAAGGGCGGCCGCATCCTGTTCGTCGGCACCAAGCGGCAGGCGCAGGACGCGATCGCCGAAGCGGCCAAGCGCTCGCGCGCAGTACTACGTCAATTCGCGCTGGCTCGGCGGCACGCTGACCAACTGGAAGACGATCTCCGGATCGATCTCGCGGCTGCGCAAGCTCGACGAGATGCTCGCGTCCGAACGAGGCGCGGCGGCTACACCAAGAAGGAGCGCCTCGACCTGCAGCGCGAGCGCGACAAGCTCGACCGCTCGCTCGGCGGCATCAAGGACATGGGCGGCCTGCCCGACCTGCTGTTCGTGATCGACACCAACAAGGAAGACATCGCGATCAAGGAAGCGCAGCGGCTCGGCATTCCGGTGGCCGCGGTCGTCGACACCAATTGCGATCCGCAGGGCATCACCTATCGTGGTGCCCGGCAACGACGACGCGAGCCGCGCGATCTCGCTCTATTGCGATCTCATCGCCAAGGCGGCGATCGACGGCATCTCGCGTGTCGCAGGGCGAGCGCGGCGTCGATATCGGCGCGGCCGCCGAGCCGATCGCCGAAGAGATGCCGACTGCGCCGGCTGCGGCCGATCGCGGCTTCGAGGCGCTGCCGGGTCCGCGCGGCGTCGCCGACGATCTCAAGAAGCTCACCGGCGTCTCGCCCGCGATCGAGAAGAAGCTCAACGATCTCGGCATCTTCCATTACTGGCAGATCGCCGAGCTCAGCGCCGAGGCGGCGCACAACGTCGGCGAAGAAGTCGGCCTGCCGGGCCGCGTCGACGGCTGGATCGCGAAGGCGAAGGAACTGACCGCCGAATAAGCCGAATGCGTCCGGCGTTGACGCCGGACGCGCTTCGCGATCTTTTGAACGATGCGCGGCGTCCGAGCGCGGCCCGCGCAGGTACAGGGATCATACGATGGCAGAACATTTCCGCAGCAGATGGTCAAGGAACTCCGCGAGAAGACCGGCGCGGGCATGATGGATTGCAAGGCGGCGCTGGTCGAGACACAACGGCGACATCGAGGCCGCGCAGTCGACTGGCTGCGCAAGAAGGGTCTCTCGAAGGCCGCCAAGAAGGCCGGCCGCGTCGCCGCCGAAGGCCTGATCGGCATCGCGTCGCAGGCACCAAGGGCGTGATCGTCGAGGTCAATTCCGAGACCGACTTCGTCGCCCGCAACGATCTGTTCCAGGGCCTCGTGAAGATGATCGCCGATGTCGCGCTAGTCGACCGGCGCCGACGTCGAGAAGATCAAGGCGGCGAAGGTCGGCTCCATCACCATCGAGGAGGCGATCACCGACACGATCGCCAAGATCGGCGAGAACATGACGCTGCGCCGCGCCGCCGAGCTGTCGGTCAGCAAGGGCGCGATCGGCAGCTATGTGCACAACTCGGTGTCCGACGGCCTCGGCAAGATCGGCGTCCTGGTCGCGCTCGAATCGCCCGGCAAGGCCGACGAGCTGACGGCGCTCGGCCGCCTGGTCGCGATGCATGTTGCGGCGGCCAATCCGCGTCGCCGTCGATGCCGCCGGCCTCGATCCGGCGGTCGTGCAGCGCGAAAAGGACGTTCTGGCCGACAAGTTCCGGCAGCAGGGCAAGCCCGCGAACGTGATCGAGAAGATCGTCGAATTCGGGTCTGAAGACCTTCTACAAGGAAGTCTGCCTGCTCGATCAGCCTTTCATCTTCGACGACAAGAAGAGCGTCGCGCAGGCCCTCAAGGAAGCCGAAGGCAAGGTCGGCGGGCCGATCAAGGTCACCGGGTTTGTGCGCTTCGCGCTCGGTGAGGGCATCGAGAAGCAGGAAAGCGACTTCGCCGCCGAAGTCGCGGCTGCCGCCGGTCAGAGCTGAGGCTTGAAACGGCGGAAGGGGGAGCACGATGGCTGAGCCCGCTTACCGCCGTGTGATCGTCAAGCTGTCCGGCGAGGCGCTCGCCGGCGAGCAAGGATTTGGCATCGACGATCAGCCGTCGACGTCATGGCCCGCGATCTCGTTGCCGCCACAATCTCGGCATCACAGCTCGGCGTCGTGGTCGGCGGCGGCAATCTGCTGCGCGGCGTCGCAGATGGACGCGATGAAGTTTTCGCGGCCGATCGCCGACGCGATGGGCATGCTGGCGACCGTCATGAACGCGCTGGTGCTCGAAGCAGCGATCACGCGCGCCGGCGTGGGCGCGCGGAGCATGTCGGCGCTCGCCATGCCGCAGGTCTGCGAGACCTACGAGCGGCGGCGCGCGCTGCGCCATTTCGACGATGGCCGCATCATCGTGTTCGGCGGCGGAACCGGCAATCCGTTCTTCACGACCGACACGACCGCGGTGCTGCGCGCCGCCGAGATCGAGGCCCAGGCCGTGCTCAAGGCGACCAACGTCGACGGCGTCTACGATCGCCGATCCGAAGAAGAACCCGAACGCCAAGCGCTACGACCGGCTCACCCACAAGACGCCATCGACAAGGACCTGAAGGTGATGGACGCTACCGCCTTCGCGCTTGCCCGCGAAAACCGTATGCCTATCATTGTGTTTTCGATACGCGAGCAGGGTGCGATCGAAGCCGTCTTGCGCGGCAAAGGTCGCGCGACCATCGTCGGCTTGACGCGTTTACGCGCGAACATTGCGGAACAGTGCCATGACAGACTCTGCACAACGCATGATCTCAACGAAATCAAGCGCCGCATGCAGGGCGCGCTCAACGTCCTCAAGAAGGAACTGTCGGGATTGCGGACCGGCCGCGCCTCGGCGCACATCCTCGATCCGGTTCAGGTCGAGGCCTATGGCGCCTCGATGCCGCTCAACCAGGTTGCGACCGTCAGCGTTCCGGAGCCGCGTCTGATCGCGGTGCAGGTGTGGGATCGCGGCCTGGTCCACGCCGTCGAGAAGGCGATCGTGAACGCCAATCTCGGTCTCTCGCCGTCGACCGAAGGGCAGATGATCCGGCTGCGCATACCGGAGCTCAACGAGGAGCGGCGCAAGGAGCTGGTCAAGCTCGCCCACAAATATGCCGAAGCCGCGCGCGTCGCCGTCCGCCATGTTCGGCGCGACGGCATCGATGTCGTCAAGAAGCTCGAGAAGGACCACAAGATCAGCAAGGACGATCACGATCGCCATTCGGCCGACATCCAGAAGGCGACCGATCAGGCGATCGCCGAGATCGATCAGGTTCTCGCCGCCAAGGAAAAAGAGATCCTCACGGTGTGAGGACAGCACGCAATGGCTGACAAAGAGGCCCAGCCGCTTTTCGAAGCGCCGCGCCATGTTGCCATCATCATGGATGGCAACGGGCGCTGGGCGGCGGCGCGCGGACTGCCGCGCAGCGAAGGTCATCGGCGCGGGGTCGAGGCGCTGCGCCGCACGGTGCGTGCCGCCGGCGAGCTCGGCATTTCTTATCTCACGATCTTCTCGTTCAGCTCGGAGAACTGGTCGCGGCCTGCCGGCGAGGTTGCCGAGCTGATGGGCTTGCTGCGGCGCTTCGTCCGCAACGACCTCGCCGAGCTTCACCAGAACAATGTGCGGGTGCGGGTCATCGGCGAGCGCGCGGACTTGAGCGCCGATATCGGGCGGCTGCTGGTCGAAGCGGAAGAGCTGACGCGGGGCAATACGGGCTCACTCTCATCGTCGCCTTCAACTACGGCGCGCGGCAGGAGATCGCGCGCGCTGCGCGGCGGATGGCCGAGGAGATCAAGCAAGGCACGCTCGACGCCGGCCAGATCGACGTGGAAAGCTTCGGCGCTTCCTCGATGCGCCGGACGTTCCCGAGCCGGATCTGATCATCCGCACCAGCGGCGAGCAGCGGCTGTCGAATTTCCTGCTGTGGCAGGCCGCCTATAGCGAGCTCGTATTCGTGCCGGATTACTGGCCGGATTTCGACCGTCCGACGCTGGAAGCCGTCATCCGTGAATATGCCCGCCGCGAGCGCCGCTTCGGCGGCTTGATCGCCAAGACCGGGTCCTGACGTGGCGCGTTCGACGCCTACCGGCGCAAATACACGAACACGAATCCTCTCGGCTCTCGTCCTCGCGCCGGTCGCGTTCGGCGCAGCATGGTTTGGCGGGTGGGCTTTCGCGGCGTTCTGGATTCTGGCTGCGATCGCCGTGCTTTATGAGTGGACGAAGATTGTCATCGGGGAAGCCGGTCTCGGTGGCGCATCGCGCGCCGCATGGCTGGTGGGCGGCGCGGCCTATGCCTTCTTGATGGGATGGTCACCCATCGTCCTGCGCAACGATCCGCAATTCGGCCTCGCCGTGATCGTGCTTTTGTTCGCGGTCGTGTGGACGACCGACATCCTCGGCTATTTCGCAGGCCGTGCGTTCGGCGGGCCAAAACTCGCGCCTTCGATCAGTCCGTCGAAAACCTGGTCGGGTGCGATTGCAGGCACGCTTGGAGCTGCGGTGGCGAGCGCTCTGGTGGCCGCCGCATTGGGCGTTCGCGTCCTTCCGGTCGTTTGTGTTGGCATCGTGCTTTCGCTGGTCTCGCAGATCGGCGATCTGGTCGAGAGCGCGTTCAAGCGAAAGTTCCACACCAAGGATGCGAGCAATCTGATCCCGGGCCATGGTGGCGTCATGGACCGCCTCGATGGATTTTGGGCGGCGGCTTTGGTGGCAGCGATGATCGGTATCGCTTGCGCCGGATTGGCTGAGCCCGCGCGGGGATTGCTGGTATGGTGAGCCGATGAGCCTTGGTCTCGCCCGCAAGCCAAAAGCTGCACCGGAACAGCGCAGCGTCACCATCCTTGGCGCGACCGGCTCGATCGGCGCGAGCACGATTGATCTGCTTCGTGCCAATCGCGACCGCTTCACGGTCGAGGCGCTGAGTGCCGGGCGCAACGTGGCGAGCCTTGCGCAGCTTGCGCGCGAATTTAAGCCGCGCGTCGCGGTCGTGGCCGAGCCCTCGGCATATGCCGAGCTCAAGTCGGCGCTTGCCGGAACGGGAGTCGAAGCGGCGGCCGGCCCGGATGCTTTGAAGGAAGCGGCGTCTCGTCCGGTCGACTGGCTGATGGCCGCGATCAGCGGAGCGACCGGTCTCAAGCCGACGCTTGCCGCGATCGAGCGCGGCACAACGGTCGCGCTTGCCAACAAGGAATGTCTGGTTTGCGCCGGCGGCCTCTTCATGCGCCGCGCCGCGGCGGCCGGCGCGACGGTCCTGCCGGTCGACAGCGAGCACAACGCGCTGTTTCAGGCGCTCGGCGGCGGCGACCGCGATGATGTCGAGCGCATCATTCTGACCGCGTCGGGCGGGCCGTTCCGCACCTGGACATCGGAGCAGCTCGAAACCGCGACCCTCGAAGCAGGCGCTGCGCCATCCGAACTGGTCGATGGGACGCAAGATCACCATCGATTCAGCGACGATGATGAACAAGGGCCTCGAGCTGATCGAGGCGCATCATCTGTTCGGGCTGGCGCCTGCGCCAAATCGACGTCCTGGTGCATCCGCAGTCGGTGGTTCACGGCCTGGTCGAATTCAACGATGGGGCGATCGTGGCAGCGCTTGGCGCGCCGGACATGCGGGTCCCGATCGCCCATTGCCTGGCCTGGCCGAAGCGGATGTCGACGTCGGTCCGGCGGCTCGATCTTGCCAAATTGGGCACTTTGACCTTCGAGGCGCCGAACCTCGCATTGTTTCCGGCCCTGCGGCTGGCGCGCGGGGCCTTGGAGGCGGGCGGGGCGATGCCGACCGTCCTCAATGCCGCCAACGAGGTCGCGGTCGCCGAATTCATGACCGGAGGGCTCAGTTTCGCCGGAATTTCGAGGCTTGTGGAAAGCGTGCTGGACGCGGCGGTCGGACGGGGGATCACGAGCGAGCCGGCTACAATCGAAGCGGCGCTCGATATTGACCATGTTGCCAGAACCCTGGCGCGCGAGCTGCTGCCGCGATTATCGTCCGGCCAATAACCGGGAATCCCGTTGCGAGGACAAAGATGAGTTTTGACGTGTTTGGGGGCTCTCAGCCTTGGGCGGCGGGTTCGTCGGCTACATCATTCCCTTCCTGTTTGTGCTGACGCTGGTGGTGTTCTTCCACGAGCTTGGGCATTTCCTGATCGCGCGGCGTGCTGGCATCCGCGTCCTGGTGTTTTCGGTCGGCTTTGGCCCGGAGCTGGTCGGCTTCAACGACCGTCACGGCACCCGCTGGAAGATTTCCGCCATCCCGCTGGGCGGCTACGTCAAATTCCTGGGCGATGAGAACGCGGCGTCGGCGACCGATTTTTCGGCCGTCGAGCAGATGAGCGAAAGCGAGAAGCGCGAGGCCTTCATCAACAAGAGCGTCGGCGCACGCGCGGCGGTAGTGGCGGCAGGCCCGATCGCGAATTTCCTTTTAGCCATAGTGATTTTCGCCGGGATCTTCACGTTTTACGGGAAGCAAACCACAGCCGCCCGGGTCGATACTGTTGCTAGCGATAGTGCTGCGGCTGTTGCCGGCTTCCAGCCGGGCGACCTCGTCCTCGCCATCGATGGCCGCCGCATCGACAGCTTTGCCGACATGCAGCGCATCGTCAGCACCAATGCGGGCCAGACGCTTGCGATCGAGGTCGAGCGTGGCGGGGTCCGCCAGACGGTACGGGCCGTTCCGGCGCTCAAGGAGATGAAGGACAGCTTCGGCAACGTCCATCGCATCGGTGTCCTTGGAATCAGCCGTTCCATGGCGCCCGGCGACGTCAAAGTTGAGCGCGTAAATCCGCTTGCAGCCCTTTGGATGGGTACCGAAGAGACCTGGTTCGTGGTCGAGCGGACGCTGTCAGTTACATCGGCGGCATGATCGCCGGCCGGGAAGCCGCCGATCAGCTCGGCGGACCGATCCGGATCGCGCAGGTGTCCGGCCAGGTCGCGACCGCGGGATTTGTGCCGCTGCTCCACCTGGCCGCGGTTTTGTCGGTCTCGATCGGCCTCCTGAACCTGTTTCCGATCCCGTTGCTCGATGGAGGCCACCTTTTGTTCTATGCCATCGAAGCCCTTCGTGGCCGGCCCCTGTCCGAACGCGCGCAAGAGCTCGGATTCCGCATCGGTCTGGCAATCGTTGTGATGTTGATGATTTTTGCAACCTATAATGACATCCTGCACCTCGCCACGTCGTAAGCGTGACTTCGAGGTAACTTTCTGACGGGAAAAGAGGATTTGCTGGGGAAGAACGTTTGCAGCGCCACGAAAACGCTGTAAAAAACCGGCCAGTTTGCCCGACAGTCGGTCGATTCCGCGGCGGGGGACGGCCGCCGGCTAAGGGGATGGCCGTAAGGACATAAAGGGCGCGTTGCGCATGGGACTGAGTGTGCGGTTTCGGGGGCTGGCCTTTTTCAGCGTCATCCTCGGTGGGCTTCTCGTCGGCTCGCTGGCTTTAGGGCTTGCGAGCGCGGGTCGCGCTGCCGCGCAGTCCGTTCAATCCATCGCGGTTGAAGGCAACCGGCGGGTCGAAGCCGATACAATCCGCTCGTATTTCAAGCCGGGACGGGGCGGCCAGCTTGATGCTGTCGCAATCGACGACGGGCTCAAGGCGCTTATCGCGACCGGGCTTTTCACCGATGTGAGGATCAGCCGGCCCGGTGGACGCATCGTCGTCACGGTGTACGAAGCGCAAGTCATCAATCGGATCGCGTTCGAAGGCAACAAGAAGGCCAAGGACGACCAGATCAGCGGGGAAATTCAGTCAAAGCCGCGCGGAACATTGTCGCGCGCCACCGTTCAAGCCGACACTCAGCGGATCATCGAGATTTACCAGCGCAGCGGCCGCTATGACGTGCGGGTCGTACCAAAGATCATCGAGCTGCCGAATAATCGCGTCGATCTCGTATTTGAGATCACCGAAGGTCAAAAGACCGGCGTCAAGTCGATCAACTTCGTCGGCAACCGGTACTACTCGTCGTTCCGGCTCAAAGACGTCGTCAAGACGACGGTCAGCAACTGGCTGAGCTTCCTGCAAACCACCGACATTTACGACCCGGACCGGCTCGAGGCCGACCGTGATCTGCTGCGCCGCTTTTATCTGAAGAACGGCTTTGCGGATGTCCGCATCCTTGCTGCCGTCGGCGAGTACGATCCGGCGCGTGGCGGGTTCAATGTCACCTTTACGATCGATGAGGGCGCGCGATATCGCGTTGGTACGGTCGAGATCACCTCGAACGTACGAGTTTTGGACGCGCAAAGCCTGAACTCACGGCTGCGCCTGCGCCGCGGCGACGTCTACAACGCAGATCTCGTGGAAAAGACGGTCGAAGGGCTCACCATCGAGGCCGCCAAGCGGGGCTACGCCTTCGCTTCGGTCCGGCCGCAAGGGCAGCGAAATTTCGAAACCAAGATCATCAGCCTGAGCTTCATCCTCGAAGAGGGCGCGCGCGCCTACATCGAGCGGATCAACGTCCGCGGCAATACCCGCACGCGGGACTATGTCATTCGCCGCGAGTTCGATATCGGCGAGGGCGACGCCTACAACCGTGCCATGGTTGATCGCGCGGAACGCCGCCTCAACAACTTGAATTACTTCAAGAAGGTCAAGGTCACCAACGAGCCTGGCTCGGCGCCTGATCGCATCGTGCTCAACGTCGACGTCGAAGAAAAATCGACCGGCAACTTCTCGATTGGCGGCGGATATTCGACCAACCAGGGATGGCTCGCCGAGCTCAGCGTAACCGAAACCAACTTGATGGGCCGCGGCCAATATGCGCGCGCCGCCGTCCAATACGGCGAGTTTGCCAAGGGCGTGGAGCTGAGTTTCGCCGAGCCGTATTTCCTCGGCTATCGGGTCGGGTCGGGCATCGACCTGTTCATGAAGGAAACTCTGGCGAACAACTTCATTCTCTACAATATCGACACCGTTGGCGCGAACTTCCGGTTGTCATTCCCGCTCAGCGAGGAGATTGCCATTGGGCCGCGCTATTCGATCTATCAGCAAGAGCTGACGCTGAATAATCAGCCAGTGTACCGCCGGGACTTGGCCATGCGCGCTGAGAGATTGTCCCTCCGCCGCCTATCGCGCCGCGTTTAACCAGGGCGAGGTCCTGACGTCGATGGTGGGTTACACCGCGGCGTACAACACGCTGGACAGCAACAGAGCTCCAACCAGCGGCCTGTTCGTTGAATTCAAGCAGGACTTCGCGGGCGTGGGCGGCGACGTGAACTTCCTCAAAACCAGCGTCGATGGCCGCTACTACACGGAAGTCATGCAGGACGTCATCGGCTTGCTGCGCTTCCAGGGCGGCATCATGACTGGTTGGGGCAGTACTGAGTTGCGCGCCACCGATAACTTCCAGGCAGGACCGAGCTATGTGAGAGGCTTCGCGCCGGCAGGCATTGGCCCGCGCGACTTCTTCCCGAATGTCGACCCCGGTCTGGGCGGCACGAAATATTTTGCGGCAACGGCCGAATTGCAGACGCCCCTGTACTTCCTGCCGAAAGAAGTCGGCATCAAGCTCGCCGCCTTCACCGACGTTGGTTCGGTCTGGGACTACCAGGGCCCGATGAGGTACTGCGATCCCGGCCCCGTTAATTGCACCCGCGTGCGATTGGGAAGCTCGAACGATATGGCGCTGAGAGCCTCGGGCGGCATCGGCTTGCTCTGGGATTCCCCGCTCGGGCCGATCCGGTTCGACTTTGCCTGGCCGTTCATGAAGGAAGACTTCGATCAGACCCAGTGGTTCCGCTTCTCCGGCGGCGCGACGTTCTAGTCTGATGTAGCTGCGGCCGCACGGGCGCGCGCGGATGACCGACCCTGAGTTCTTCCCCGGACGGCGCGCGCTCACGCTCGCCGAGATTGTCGCTTTATCGCAAGCCGAAGATGCCGGCCGTTTCCTGAGCCGGCGCATCGAGGACGTTGCGAGTCTCGAGCGCGCCAGCCCTCGCGATCTCGCTTATGCGCTTGCGCAAGACGAAGCGGCGTTGCGCCGGACCAAAGCCGGCGGATGCTTTGTGACACGAGCGCTGGCCGCGGCGGTGCCGGAAGGTGTCGCGATGCTCGTCGTGCCGGATCCCTTTGCGGCCTTTGTCAAAACAGCGACAACGTTGTTTCCAGATGCGGCGCGCCCATCATCGCTGTTCGAAGCACAAGGACGTTTCGCGAGCGCATTGATTCATCCGAGCGCGAGGCTCGAAACCGGCGTTACCGTGGATCCTGGCGCAATGGTTGGCCCGCGCGCCGAAATAGGATCGGGCACCCTGGTTGGCGCGATGGCGGTGATCGGTCCCGACGTTCGGATCGGGCGTGATTGCCAGATCGGACCTGGCGTCTCGGTGACGCACGCGCTCATTGGGGATCGCGTCCTGGTGGAATCCGGCGCCCGCATTGGGGCCGCGCCGGTCGCTTCAGGATCGCCGGCACGAGGCCGGGTTATTGTTCAGGACGGGGTCGAAATCGGCGCCAACGCGACGATTGCCCGCGGCTCAATGGGGGACACGGTCATCGGGGAGGGCGCACGTATCGACACGCTCGCCATTATCGCCTCCGACATGATGATCGAACGCCACTGTGTCATACTCACCGGCGGCGGCCGTTGACGGTCGGAAACGGTGCCAAGGGGCGCGCGATGGATGAAACGGTGACAAAGCTCGATACGGTGACGATCGCGAGCATCCTCAAGATGCTGCCGCATCGCTATCCGTTTCTGATGGTCGACCGTATCATCGATATTCGCGGCGACGAGTTCGGGATCGGCATCAAGAATGTCACGATCAACGAGCCGCAGTTCCAGGGACATTTCCCCGAGAACCCGGTTTTCCCCGGTGTGCTGCTGCTCGAAGGAATGGCACAGACCGCAGGCGTGCTCTGCGTGCACGCGCGCAAGGAGTTGCCCTCTTACGTGTACTTCATGACGATCGATGGCGCGAAATTCCGCAAGCCTGTGACCCCTGGCGACACGGTCCACTATCACATGACGTTGCATAAGCGCCGCCGCAACATGTGGTGGTACCGCGGCGAAGCCAAAGTCGAAGGCGAGCTCGTCGCAGAGGCGATGCTGAGCGCCATGATGGGCGAGGCCTGACGTCACAATGAGCAGCATCGACCCAACTGCACGCATCGATAAGGGCGCGCAGATCGGCAACAACGTCACGATCGGTCCATATTGCGTCATCGGGGCGAAGGTTTCGATCGGTGACGACTGCAAGCTGCTGGCGCACGTTCATCTCGCCGGCCGCACGACGATCGGCGCGCGCACGTCTATTTCGCCGTTCGCTTCGCTCGGCACGCTGCCGCAGTCGGTGCATTACAAAGGTGAGGACACCACGCTGCGGATCGGCGAAGACTGCGACATCCGCGAACACGTCACCATGAACATCGGCACGGCCGGCGGCGGCGGCGAGACAGTGGTGGGCAACAAGTGCTTCTTCATGGTCGGATCGCACGTCGCCCATGACTGCAAGATCGGCAACAACGTCACCTTCGCCAACAACGCCACGGTCGGCGGCCATGTCGAGATCGGCGACTATACGTTCATGGGCGGCATGTGCGGAGTGCATCAGTTCGTGCGAATTGGCGAGAGTGTGATCGTTGGCGGCGTGACGGGGGTCGCGTTCGACGTCATCCCGTTTACGGCGATCATTGGCGATCGCGGCACTCTGGTCGGGCTCAATCTTGTCGGCTTGAAGCGCCGCGGCTTTACGCCGGCGCAAATACATTCGATTCACAAGGCCTATCGCGCGATCTTCTTCGGGCCGGGCAAGATCGAGCAACGGGTCGCATCTGTTGCCGAACAGTTCGCCGGCGACGAGAATGTAATGCGAATGGTCGAGTTCATCCGTTCGATGAAGTCACGCCGGCTTACTCTGCCGCGCCGCGCCGGCGCGCGTGGCGGCTCGGACGACTAGTGGCAGTGAGTGCGATGAACGCACCGCACGATCCGTCGCAGAGCCCGCTTGCGATCATCGGTGCTGGCGGATCTCTGCCTTTTGCGGTTGCCGACGCAGTCAAGGCGGCGGGCCGCCCTTTTGTACTGTTTGCGATCGAGGGTGTGACCGACGCGGCGCGCGTGGCTTCCTATCCCCATCGTTGGGTGGCGGTCGGCCAGGGTGGCAAGCTGTTCAACGCGATGCGGGCGGAAGGATGCCGCGATATTGTGGTGATCGGAACGCTGGTGCGGCCGCCGGTCTGGAAGATGCGGCTGGGCTTGAGCACCTTGCTGATGCTGCCCACGATCATCTCGGCCTTCCGCGGCGGAGACGATCATCTGCTCAAGAGTCTCAGCCGGATCGCAGAGCGTTATGGCTTTCGTGTCGTTGGCGCGCATGAGGTCGCGCCCAGCATCCTGATGCCGCAGGGCGATCTGACAAATCGTAAGGCGTTGGCGGCCGACCTCGACGATATCGCGCTGGGCATGGAGGTGCTTCGGGCGATCGGACGCTTCGATATCGGCCAGGCGGCCGTCGTCGCCGACCGCCATGTGCTCGCAGTCGAGGGCGCCGAAGGCACCGACGCAATGCTGGAACGGATCGCCCAACTGCGGCAGCGCGGGCGCGTGCATTCACCGCTTGGCCGCGGTGTGCTGGTCAAGGCACCCAAGCCCGAACAGGACCGGCGGTTCGATTTGCCTGGAATTGGGCCAAAAACGGTGGCCGCCGTGAAGGCCGCGGGATTGGGCGGGATTGCGGTCATTGCAGGCGAGACAGTGGTCGCCGAGCTCGACACGTTGCGCGCGGCCGCCGAAGACGCGGGACTTTTTGTAACCGGCCTGCCAGCCGGCCAGTGATGTCGAACGATCAAAACCTGCTGGTTTTCCTTGTGGCCGGTGAGGTCTCCGGCGACCGGCTTGGCGGGCCGCTGATGGCGGCCTTGAAGGAGAGAACGGGCGGCAGGATCCGCTTCGCCGGCGTCGGCGGCCCCGAAATGGCCGCGCAGGGCCTGGAGAGCCTGTTCCCGATCGAGATGACGGCCATCATGGGGTTTGGCGGCATCATATCGCGGATCCCGGCCTATCTTGAACGGATACGAAAGACCGCCGACGCCGCGGTCGCGGCAAAGCCCGACATCGTCGTCATCATCGACAGCCCGGACTTCACGCACCGTGTCGCCAAGCGCGTGCGCGCGATCGCGCCGGATATTCCGATCATCGACTATGTGTGCCCGTCGGTCTGGGCGTGGCGGCCGTGGCGCGCCAAGTCGATGCGCCGCTACATCGATCATGTGCTGGCGCTGCTGCCGTTCGAGCCGGCGGCCTTGAAACGGCTGGGCGGCCCGCCGTGCAGTTTTGTCGGCCATCCGATCGGCGAGCGGGTTGATCTGCTTCGGCCTTCCGGGGCCGATCAATCGCGCCGCACCGGGAAGCCGCACACGGTTCTGTTGATGCCTGGCAGCCGGAAGGGCGAACTGCAAAAGATGCTCGGTATCTTCGAGCGAGCGGCGGTGCGCATAGCGGAAGGGGATCCCGCGGTCGAGTTCGTGATGCCCGCGGTTGCCGCGCATGCCGAGCATCTGACGCGACAGGTTGCCACCTGGCCGGTTCCGGTGCGTGTGGTCACGGAGCAAGCAGACAAAGATGCGGCGTTTCGAAGCGCGCGTGCTGCGCTGGTGAAATCCGGGACCGGCACGCTCGAGCTGGCAGTGGCGGGAATTCCAATGGTCGTGGCCTATCGGGTTGGCCACATCGAAGGCGTGCTGGCCTATTCCTTGCTCAACGTCAGCTCGATCATCCTCGCCAATCTCGTGCTCGGCGAGAATGTGATCCCGCAATTTGTCCAGTACAATGCGACACCGGCCAAGCTTGCCGCGGCGACGCTCGATATCATTCGTGACGGCCCCGCGCGTCAACGTCAGGTCGATGCGTTCAAGCGGCTCGACGACATCATGGAGATCGGACGCGCGCGCCCAAGCGAGCGCGCCGCCGACATCGTGCTCGCCGGAATTCGAAAGCGCGGCTGACTATTTCCGGCGCGAGATCGGCGCGTAATCGCGCTGCGGCGCGCCGGTATAGAGTTGACGAGGCCGGCCGATCTTCTGGTGCGGATCCTCGATCATCTCTTTCCACTGCGCGATCCAGCCGACCGTGCGGGCCAGCGCGAACAGCACGGTGAACATCGTGGTCGGGAAGCCCATCGCGCGCAGCGTGATGCCCGAATAGTAGTCGATGTTGGGATAGAGCTTCTTCTCGATGAAGTACTCGTCCTTCAGCGCGATCTTCTCGAGCTCCATGGCGACGTCGAGCAGCGGGTCGTCCTTGATGCCGAGCTCTGCCAGCACTTCGTGGCAGGTCTTCTGCATGATCTTGGCGCGCGGATCGTAGTTCTTGTAGACGCGGTGGCCGAAGCCCATCAGGCGGAACGGGTCGTTCTTGTCCTTCGAGCGCTTGATGAATTCGGGAATGCGCTCCGGCCGGCCGATCTCGCCGAGCATGTTGAGCGCGGCCTCGTTGGCGCCGCCATGCGCCGGACCCCACAGGCAGGCACAGCCTGCGGCGATGCAGGCAAACGGATTGGCGCCGGAGGAGCCGGCGAGCCGCACGGTCGAGGTCGAGGCGTTCTGCTCGTGGTCGGCGTGCAGGATGAAGATGCGGTCCATCGCCCGCGCCAGCACCGGATTGGGCTTGTACTCCTCGGACGGCACGGCAAAGCACATGCGCAGGAAATTCGAGGCGTAATCGAGATCGTTCTTCGGATAGATGAACGGCTGGCCGATCGAATATTTGTAGGCCATGGCGGCCAAGGTCGGCACCTTCGCGATCATGCGCAGCGAAGCCACCATGCGCTGATGCGGATCCGAAATGTCGGTGAAGTCGTGATAGAAGGCCGAGAGCGCGCCGACCGAGCCGACCATCACCGCCATCGGGTGCGCGTCGCGCCGGAAGCCCTGGTAGAACCGGCTCATCTGCTCGTGCACCATCGTGTGGCGCGTGACCCGGTAGTCGAAATCCGCCTTCTGCGTCGCGGTCGGCAGTTCCCCGTAGAGCAGCAGGTAGCAGGTTTCCAGGAAGTCGCCGTGCTCGGCGAGTTGCTCGATCGGATAGCCGCGATAGAGCAGGATGCCTTCGTCGCCGTCGATATAGGTGATCTTGGAATCGCAGCTTCCGGTCGACGTGAAGCCCGGGTCGTAAGTGAACATCCCGGTCTGGGCGTACAGCTTGCCAATATCGATAACCGAGGGTCCGATCGTGCCCGGGTAGACCGGGAAATCGTGTTTGCTATTGCCGACCGTCAGGGAGGCCGCTTTCGGCTCCGCGTCCGTCGCCTTTGTTTTTGCATCCATGATCGGACCTCGCGTGCACGCTGGATAAATCAGCAGTTCCGTGCAGTATCTGCCTGAACTAGCCCATCCGCACGATAGCGGCAATTGGGCAGCTCTGTCATTTTCATATAGGTGCCGGGCGGGCGGCTAGCCGGGAACAGAGGGCGGCGTGCGGTCACGAAGCCGCGCAAGGCTTTCGTCTCGGCCGAGCACGCCCAGCACGTCGAAGATCGGCGGCGACGTCGTCTTGCCGGTCAGCGCGGCTCGCAACGGTTGCGCAACCGCCCCGAGCTTGAGCCCCGCCTCCTCAGCATAGGCCCGCAAGACGGCCTCGGTTGCGGCCGGCGCCCAGTCCTGCACGGTTTCCAGCCGAGGCAGCAACGCGCCGAGGCTTTCAACCGCTTGGGGCGTGAGAACCGCCTTGGCGGCTTCATCGAGGGCAAGCGGCCGGCTGGTCCAGATGAAGCGTGAGGCCTCGAATAATTCGACCAAAGTCTTGGCCCGCTCTTTGAGGGCCGGCATGGCGCCTATTAATTTCGTGCGCAGCGCCGGCGTCATTTTTGAGGCCAGCTCATCACCGCCCGCCACTAACGGGAGGATTTGCTCCATTGCAGCCAATAGGTCGTTATCTGCCGTGGCCCGCATGTAATGCGCGTTGAGGCTTTCCAGTTTGGCGAAGTCAAAGCGCGCGGGAGAGCGGCCGATGGCGGGTAAATCAAACGCCGCGATCATCTCCTCGGTCGAAAAGATTTCCTGGTCGCCATGGGCCCAGCCCAGCCGGACCAGGTAATTGCGCATGG
The DNA here is from genome assembly GCA_963847325.1 of uncultured Alphaproteobacteria bacterium. Taxonomy (GTDB): domain Bacteria; phylum Pseudomonadota; class Alphaproteobacteria; order Rhizobiales; family Xanthobacteraceae; genus Pseudolabrys. The sequence goes on along the minus strand of CAWJZD010000006.1, from coordinate 768,436 downwards.
CGACCGGCAGATAGCCCATGGCCCGGTACGCATCGATACCGAGCGCGCCGTGCCGCTTCGACAATTTGGAGCCGTCCGGACCATGGATCAGCGGGATGTGAGCCATCACCGGCACCTGCCAGCCCATCGCCTGATAGATCTGGGTCTGGCGCGCGCCATTGTTCAGATGGTCGTCGCCGCGAATGATGTGGGTGATATTCATGTCGTGGTCGTCGACCACGACGGCCAGCATGTAGGTCGGGTTGCCGTCTGAACGCAGCAAAACAAAGTCGTCGAGGTTCTCGTTCTGCCAGACGACCCGGCCCTGGACCTGATCCTCCACCACGGTCTCGCCGGTCTGCGGAGCCTTCAGGCGTATTGTGGGTTTGACGCCTGGAGGCGCGTCGGCCGCGTCGCGGTCCCGCCAGCGCCCGTCATAGAGCTTCGAGCGCCCTTCGGCGCGCGCCTTCTCCCGCATTTGGGTCAGCTCTTCAGGGCTGGCGTAGCAGCGATAGGCCTTGCCGGCGGCCAGGAGCTGTTCGGCGACCTCGCGGTGGCGCGCGGCGCGCGAATACTGGAAGACGATCTCGCCGTCCCAGGTGAGGCCGAGCCATTGCAGGCCGTCGATGATGGCGGCGATGGCCGCCGCGGTGGAGCGCTCGCGATCGGTGTCCTCGATGCGCAACAGCATCTTGCCGTGCCGGCTGCGCGCATAGAGCCAGTTAAAGAGCGCGGTTCGCGCGCCGCCAATGTGAAGAAAGCCGGTCGGCGAGGGCGCGAAGCGGGTCACAACGGAAGTAGCCATCGCGGCTCCTGTAGCATAGCTGCGAGAAAACGCATCACGCTGGCCTCATATTCGCCTCACGGCCTTGCCCCGCTCGGTAAGGCTTGGCAGATAGGCCGCTCAATTGAACCGAGTGCGAATGACAACGACGACAGCGGCTCCGGACAAAGCAAACGACAGCGCGGGCGGGCGCGATTTCATTCGTGACATCGTCGCGGGCGACATTGCGGCCGGGCGCGTCAAAGCACCGATCACCCGTTTTCCGCCGGAGCCCAACGGCTACCTGCATATCGGCCACGCCAAGTCGATCGCGCTCAATTTCAACATCGCCCAGGAGTTCGGCGGGGCCTGCAATCTTCGCTTCGACGACACCAATCCGGTCAAGGAAGAGCAGGAGTACATCGACGCGATCAAACGCGACGTCGCCTGGCTTGGCTACAAGTGGGACAACCTGTTCCACGCCTCGGATTACTTCGAGCAGCTCTATGAGTGGGCGCAGGCACTGATCAAGGCCGGCAAGGCCTATGTCGACGACCAGTCTCCGGACGAGATGAGACTGTCGCGCGGCACACTCACCGAGGCCGGCAAGGACAGCGCCTATCGCAACCGCTCGATCGACGAAAACCTCGATCTGTTTGGCCGCATGCGCGCCGGCGAGTTTCCCAACGGCGCCCGCGTCCTGCGCGCCAAGATCGACATGGCCTCCGGCAACATCAATATGCGCGATCCGGTGCTGTACCGGATTCTCCATGCCGCTGCATCCGCGAACCGGCAACAGCTGGTGCATCTATCCGAGTTACGATTTCGCGCACGGGCAATCGGATGCGATCGAGGGGATAACGCATTCGCTCTGCACGCTGGAATTCGAGGACCACAGGCCGCTCTACGACTGGTTCATCGAGAATCTGCCGGTGCCGTCGCGGCCGCGGCAGTATGAATTCGCGCGGCTCAACCTCGCTTATACCGTGCTGTCGAAGCGTGTCTTGAACGAGCTGGTCCGCGGCGGCCACGTTCGAGGCTGGGACGACCCGCGCATGGCGACGATCGCCGGACTGCGGCGGCGCGGCATTCCACCCGAAGCGATCCGCGATTTCGTCAAGCGCATCGGCGTTGCCAAGGCGAACAGCACCGTCGACATGGGCATGTTCGAATTCTCGGTGCGCGAAGTGCTCAACAAGAGCGCGCAGCGCCGGATGGGGGTGCTGCGGCCGCTCAAGGTCGTGATCGAGAATTACCCGGAAGGAACGACCGAACAGCTCGATGCCGCCAATCATCCCGACGATGCGGCGCTTGGCTCGCGCAAGCTGACGTTCTCGCGTGAGCTTTACATCGAGCAGGAGGATTTCATGGAAAACCCTCCGAAGAAGTTCTTCCGGCTTTCGCCCGGCACTGAAGTGCGGCTGCGTTATGCGTATTTCATCAAATGCCGCGAGGTCGTGAAGGACGCAAGCGGCGCGATCACCGAGTTGCGCTGCACCTACGATCCCGCAACCAAGGGCGGCAATGCGCCGGACGGCCGCAAGGTCAAGGCCACCATGCATTGGCTCTCGGCCGCCGATGCCGTCCCGGCCGAACTGCGCCTCTACAATCAGCTGTTTGGCAAACCGGACCCGGCTGGCGACCAGTTTGCGCGTGATCTCAATCCAGGCTCACTCGAAATTCTCGACGCGCGCCTCGAGCCGGCATTGGCGCAGGCGAAGCCGGGCGAGACGTTCCAGTTCGAGCGGCAGGGCTATTTCTGCGTCGACCCCGACAGCACCGCCGCCATGCCGGTGTTCAACCGCACCGTCGGGCTGCGCGACACATTCGCCAAGGACATCGCCAAAGCCTAGCCGGCATCTAGCGCCGCGCGCGTCGCGCTCCTAGCATGAGCCCCCGGGAGGGCGCCTGGGGAGATGGCGAACGCCGACGATTTTGGCGCGCGAGCGCGGGCTCGCGCACGTGCCTTGGCTGCGGGCTTTGGTGCCGCCGGGCGACGTGCCGGTTTTGTGTTGCCGGCGCAATGGCGCGCCGCGGGCGAGCGCTATGCGCAGGAGCTGCGCAAGCTCGCGGCGCTCGAGGTCGCGCCGGGACGGCTGATGCCATGGCTGCCGGTCGCCTTTGGCTTCGGCATCGTTCTTTACTTCACGGCAGATCGCGAGCCGGCCGTCTGGGCGCCGCTGACGGCCGCCGCGATAGGCGTGCTGCTCGCTAGTTCGCGCGCGCAAAGCCGCTCTGGCCTTCGCACTGACGCTTGCCTTTGCAGCCATCGCACTGGGCTTTGCGATCGCGACGATGCGCACCGCCTCGATTGCGCATCCGGTCCTGCAGCAAGCCGTAACGGCCGACCTGACTGGGTTTGTTGAGGTGCGCGAAGAACGCGCCCGGACGGACCGCATCGTCCTGCGTATCCATAAAGCAGAAGGTGTCGCGCTTGAACGTGTCCGCGTTGCCGTCAAAAAGGGAAGCGCTCCCGCAGTCGGCGAGTTCGTCGCGCTCAAGGCGCGCCTGACGCCGCCGCTACAGCCATTGCGGCCCGGCGGCTACGACTTCGCCCGTGACATGTATTTCCACCGGATCGGCGCATCCGGTTATGTGCTCGGCCAGATCAAACCGCAGACTGCGCCGGCCGCACTGGGTTGGCGTTTGCGTTTTGCTGCGGCGGTCGATCATCTGCGCGAAACAATAGACGACCGCATCCGTGAAATTCTGCCCGGGGATCGTGGCGCGATTGCCTCTGCCTTGATCACAGGCAAACGCGACGCGATCAGCCCTCCAGTCAACGAGGCGATGTATGTGTCGAGCCTCGCGCATGTCCTGTCGATCTCGGGCTATCACATGGCGATCGTGGCCGGGATCGTGTTTTTCATCTTCCGCGCGGCACTCGCGCTGATCCCGTCGATCGCCAATCGCTATTCGATCAAGAAGTGGGCGGCTTTGCCTGCGCTCGCGGCGGCCGCTTTCTACCTGGTGCTGTCGGGCGCCGAAGTCGCAACGCAGCGCTCGTTCATCATGGTCGCCGTGGTGCTGATCGGCGTGATGTGCGACCGGCCGGCCTTGACGTTGCGCACGCTGACGGTCGCCGCCTTGATCGTGCTCGCATTGACCCCCGAGGCGGTGGTGCACCCCAGCTTCCAGATGTCGTTCGCCGCGACACTGGCCTTGGTGGCGGCTTATGCGCACGGCCTGCCATGGGGCGCGGACGCCGAACTCCTCACTCTCCGCCCGAATGGCGCTGTGGGGCGGGCGGCAGATCGCCGGCCTGATCCTGGCGTCCCTTGTGGCCGGGCTCGCGACCACGCTTTACGCGGCCTTCCATTTCCACCGGTTGGCGCCGTACGGCGTGCTGGCAAATCTGCTCGCCATGCCCGTCGTGTCGCTGGGCGTCATGCCGGCCGGCATTCTCGGCGGCGTGTTGATGCCGTTCGGCTTTGACGCCCCGTTCTGGCGTCTGATGGGGCTTGGCATCGACTGGATGATCTTCGTCGCGCAATGGGTGGCGAGCCTGCCGGGCGCGGTCGGGCGCATTGCCGCGTTTGGCATAGGCCCGCTCTTGCTGGGGACAACAGCGTTGCTGGTGATTTGCCTGTTGCGAACCCGGCTGCGCTGGAGCGGGGCGGCGCTGGGTGCGGTCGCTGTGGTCTGGGCCGCAACGAGCGAACAGCCGGATGTGTATGCCGGCTCGGATGGCCGTGCCGCCGCGGTGCGTGGCGCCAATGGCAGACTGAGCGTGATGGTCAACGGCCGCGACACGTTCGCGGCTCGGGAATGGCTCGCGGCCGACGCCGATCCGCGCCAGCCGGACGATGCGAGCCTGAAAGACAATGTGCGTTGCGACAATCTCGGCTGCATCGGCCGTCTCAGGGACGGCCGCCTGGTGGCGCTGACAATGGCGCCGCAAGCGCTCCGCGAGGATTGCGAGCGGGCATCCGTCATCGTCACGGCGCTGAATGCGCCCGCCAACTGCAAAGCGCTGGTGATCGACCGCAAGGTCGTGGAGGCGAGGGGCGCCGTCGCCCTGTTCGGCGATCAGCTCACGATGCTCGCGGCCCGCCCGGCCGGCTACGTCCGGCCGTGGACGCCGCAAACCGCTGCGCCGGCGCTACAGCGCCGCGAGCCGCCCGATGCGACCCCGCGAACAGGCGACATTGAGGCTGATGATCAGTAGCGGCGGAACAGGCCGACCAGCTTGCCCTGGATGCGGACCCGGTTGGGCGGCAGGATCCTGACCTCGTAGGAGGTATTGGCCGGTTCGAGCGCAATCGAAGCCCCGCGGCGGCGGAAGCGCTTCAATGTCGCCTCCTCGTCGTCGATCAGGGCAACCACGATGTCGCCGGTGTCGGCGCCGTCGCTTTTGCGAATGAGGGCGATATCGCCGTCCAGAATGCCGGCCTCGATCATGGAGTCGCCGCGTACTTCGAGGGCGAAATGGTCGCCGCTCGACAGCAGATCGGGCGGCACATTGATGGTGTGGCTGCGGGTCTGGATGGCCTCGATCGGGGTGCCGGCCGCAATCCGGCCCATCACCGGGACGGCAATCGAACGTACGCTGTCATCGTCCAAGTCCGCGTGGCGTGCCTTGCCGAGATTTCCCTCGATCACGCTGGGCACGAAACCGCGCGAACGCCCGGTTCCCAGGCCATGCGCCACGGAATCCGGCAGCTTGATCACTTCGATGGCCCGCGCCCGGTTCGGGAGGCGCCGGATGAAGCCGCGCTCCTCGAGCGCGGTAATGAGGCGGTGAATGCCCGACTTGGACCGCAGATCCAGCGCGTCCTTCATTTCATCGAAGGAGGGCGGGACGCCGGCCTCGGTCAGTCTCTCGTGAATGAAACGCAACAGCTCAAATTGCTTGCGAGTCAGCATTTCGACCGCTCTCCCTTACGACTAGCGGCCCATTAAGCCTGCAGAGTCGGAAACAAATCATGAACGGACACTATATGTTCGGCATGTGTTCCGCAAGAATTTAATTACGGGAGAAAAAATCGAGGGGCCGCTACAGGCCGAGCTTAACGATGACGCACGGCGCACCGGCATCGGCGGCCGGCGCGAAGCGCTCGCGAATGACCAAGCACTCGGCCTTGGCGAGCGGCGCCATCAGGGAACTATCCTGATTCTGGAACGGCGTTGCGATCAACTCGCCGTTTTTGGTTTCGAGCGTCGCGCGCATGTATTCCTCGCGCTTGTCGTTCTGCGGCAAGGCGCGGCCGAGTCTGGCGGGGATCTGCTCGGCATGCAGATCGTTGCGGCCGGACAGGCGGCGAACCAGCGGCAGCAAGAACAGGAAGGTGCAGACATAGGACGAGACCGGGTTCCCCGGGACGCCGAGCACATGCATCGCGCCAAGCCGCCCGTGCATCATCGGCTTTCCCGGCCGCATCGCGATTTGCCAGAACGATAGCGACAGTCCCTCGGCGGCGAGCGCCTTCTGCACCAGATCATGCTCGCCGACCGAGGCGCCGCCGGTGGTGAGCAGGACATCGGCCTTGGCTTCGCGGGCCTGCCGGATGCAGGCGATGATGTCCTCCATGCGATCCTTGGCGACGCCAAGCTCCAGAACCTGGGCCGATTCGGCGCGGATCAGCGCCGCGAGCGCATATCCGCTCGAATGGACGATCTGCCCCTCCTTGAGCTGCGAGCCAGGCGGCATGAGCTCGTCGCCGGTGCCGAGAATGGCGACCCGCGGCGCGCGGTGCACCTTGAGGGACGGGTAGTTCATCCCGGCCGCCAGCATGAGGTCGCGGTCGGTCAGGCGGCGGCCCTTTTTGAGCAGGACGTCGCCTTGTTTGAAATCGATGCCGGCACGCCGGACATGCCGGCCGCGTTTTGCCGGCTCGGCGATGGTGACGCGATCGCCGTCGCGGGTGGTGTCTTCCTGGATGACGACGGTGTCGGTTCCGCGGGGCAGGACGCCCCCGGTGAAAATGCGGGCGCACTCGCCGGGGCCGATTTCCTTTGGAAATGGGTGCCCAGCGGCGGCTTCACCCATCACTTTTAAAGTAACAGATGAAGCTAGCAACGTCATCGCCCCGCACCGCATAGCCATCCATGGCGGACAGATCGTTCGGCGGCTGGTTGCTTTGGGCCAGGAGATCTTCGGCGAGCACCCGGCCCAGCGCGTCGGAAAGCCCGACGCTTTCCGAGGGCAACGGCTCAACGCCCCGCAGGATTTGCTCGATAGCCTCAGTGACCGGCAACAGGGCCATGGCTCAAGCCTTTGCGCGATAAACGCCGGACTTGCCGCCGCGCTTCTCGATCAGGCGCACCTTTTCGATGGTCATGCCGCGCTCGGCGGCTTTGACCATGTCGTAGATGGTCAGGCAGGCGACCGAGACCGCAGTCAACGCCTCCATTTCGACCCCGGTCGGCCCCTTCACTTTCACCGTCGCGCGCACCGCGACGCCGCCGCGGCCGGGCGCGAGATCGACCACGACCTTGGACAGCGCCAGGGGATGGCAGAGCGGGATCAGCTCGTGGGTGCGCTTTGCCGCCATGATCCCGGCGAGGCGGGCGGCCCCCAGAACATCGCCCTTTTTGGCATTGCCTTTGCGCACCAGCGCCAGGGTTGCCGGCTTCATTCGAACGAAGCCTTCGGCGATCGCGATCCGCTCGGTCGATGCCTTTTCCGAGACGTCGACCATGCGGGCCTCGCCGCGGCTCGACAGATGCGTGAGGCGCTTTTTGGCCATTGTCACTCGGCCGCGTGAGAGGCCGGTTTCGCCAGGATCGCGCGCGTCGCGGCGGTCACGTCGGCCTGCCGCATCAGGCTCTCACCGATCAGGAAGGTCGAAATGCCGATCCGCGACAGCCGCGCGAGATCGTCCGCGGTGTTGAGCCCGCTCTCGGCCACGACGATGCGATCGCGCGGAATTTGCGGCGCCAGAGCTTCGGTCGTTGCCAGCGTCGTCTTGAAAGTGCGCAGGTCGCGGTTGTTGATGCCGATCAGGCGCGAGCGCAGCTTGAGCGCCCGTTTCAACTCGTCTTCGTCGTGCACTTCGATGAGAACGTCCATGCCGAGCGAGAATGCGGTGTCTTCGATGGCTTTTGCAGCCGCGTCGTCCACCGACGCCATAATAATGAGAATGCAGTCGGCGCCGAGCGCGCGCGATTCATAGACCTGGTACGGCTCGTAGATGAAATCCTTGCGGAGCGCGGGCAGGCCGGTCGCATCGCGCGCCATGCCGAGATACTCCGGCTTCCCTTGAAACGAAGGCGCGTCAGTCAAGACCGACAGGCACGCGGCGCCGCCTGCCTCGTACGCTTTCGCAAGAGACGGCGGATCGAAATCGGAACGGATCAATCCCTTGGACGGACTCGCCTTCTTGATTTCGGCAATCAGCGCATAGGCGCCGGCTGCGATCTTTTTCTCAATCGCGCGTAGAAATCCGCGCGGAGGAGCGGCGGCCTTTGCGGCGCGTTCGACCTCGGCAAGCGGCCGCGCCTGTTTCGCCGCCGCAATTTCGTCGCGCTTGTAGGCCGCGATCTTTTCCAGAATGTCGGTCATGGCTGCTCGCTCTCAGCCGCATTGGATACGGCAATGAGCCGATCGAGACGCGCACGCGCTTCGCCGCTATCGATCGCTTTACCGGCCTGCGCGAGCCCGTCCTTGAGATCTTTCGCCTTGCCGGCGACGACCAGTGCCGCCGCTGCGTTCAACGCAGCAACGTCGCGCAGCGGGCCGTTCTTGCCCTTGAGCACGCCGAGCAACGACGTTGCATTGGTGTCGGCATCGCCGCCGCGCAATTCGCTCCCGCTCACTGTCTTCAGACCCAGGGTCCGCCGGCGAGATTTCGAACGTGCGCACCTTGCCGTTCTCGAGCGCAGCGACACTGGTCGGGCCGGTGGTGGTGATTTCGTCCAGGCCATCGGAGCCGTGCACGACCCAGACCGATTCAGAGCCGAGATTTTTCAGCACCTGCGCCATCGGCTCGATCCAATGCTTGGAGAAGGTGCCGACCATCTGCCGCTTGACGCCGGCCGGATTGGAGAGCGGGCCGAGCAAATTGAAAATCGTCCGCGTGCCGAGCTCAACGCGGGTCGGTCCGACATTCTTCATTGCCGGGTGATGTGCCGGCGCGAACATGAACCCGATGCCGGCGTCTTTGATGCATTGCGACACTTGCTGCGGCGTCAGATCGATCTTCACGCCGAGCGCCGCCAGCACGTCGGCGGCGCCCGACTTCGACGACAGAGCGCGGTTGCCGTGCTTGGCGACCGGAACGCCGGCGCCGGCGACGATGAACGCCGCGCAGGTCGAAATATTGAAGGAGCCCGAGGCATCGCCGCCGGTGCCGACCACGTCCACGGCGTCATCCGGCGCGTCGACCTTGAGCATCTTGGCGCGCATGGTCGTCACCGCGCCGGTGATCTCATCGACCGTCTCGCCGCGCACCCGCAACGCCATGAGCAATCCGCCCATCTGCGAGGGCGTCGCTTCGCCTGACATCATGCGATCGAACGCCGCCGCGGCCTCTTCGCGCGCCAGACTCGCGCCGCTCGCGACCTTGGCGATGAGCGCCTTGAAATCGTCGCTCATGACTTTGCCCGCTACGACGCTGCGCGCATTGCGCCAGCAGGGGCGGGCCGCCGGCCGCGCTGCGCGTTGAAGGCCGCCGCCAGATCCAGAAAATTCTTCAGGATCAGATGGCCGTTTTCAGAGGCGATGCTTTCCGGATGAAACTGCACGCCATGAACCGGCATCGTCTTGTGGGCGAGACCCATGATCAGTTTGTCGTCGCTCTGCGCGGTCACGGAAAGCGCATCCGGAAGGCCGCTACGCTCGACGACCAGCGAGTGATACCGCGTCGCCGTGAACGGGCCATTGATGCCGCGGAAAATGCCGGAGCCGTCCGCAGTGATGCGCGAGACCTTGCCATGCACCAGATGCGGTGCGCGCACGACTTTGCCGCCGAACGCCTGGCCGATCGCCTGATGACCGAGGCACACGCCGAGCAGCGGAATCTTGCCGGCTGCCTTGCCGATCAAGTCGAGGCAGATGCCGGCTTCGTTCGGCGTGCAGGGCCCGGGCGACAGCACGATCGCATCCGGATCGGCATCGATCGCGTCGTTCGCGCTGATCTTGTCGTTGCGCACAACGCGCACGTTCGCGCCCAGTCCGCCGAGATAGTGGACCAGGTTGAAGGTGAAGCTGTCGTAATTGTCGATCAGCAGAATCATGATTTTGTCACGCTGTGCCAAGGTCTTAAGGCGCGCCCCGAGGGGGGTCAAGCAAGTGACATTACTGGCGCGGCAGAATAGCTAGACTGGCTGAGTTTAGGACACTGCGGGCTGATCCGTGGTGAGTGGGTCATGCGCCGCGGCGCGGTTATTTCGCTTCTGTCGATTGCGTTGGCCCTGTGGGCCGCGAGCGCCTGGCCCGCGCTTGGCGCAACGCGTCACATCGTCATGCTGTTCGACGAGCGGCCGGAGCTGCCGGGCCTGGCCGCAATCGATGCCGAATTCGTAAAGACACTGACCGCCGGTTCGGAGGATCGCTTCGAGATTTATCGCGAGGCCATGGACCTCTCGCGATTCCAAACAGCGGGCCATGACAGTTTCTTGCTCGATAAATTGCGAACGAAGTACGCCTCGAAAAAGATCGACGTCGTCGTTGCGCTCCTTGGACCTGCGCTCGACTTCCTCTTGCGCCATGGCGACGCGATATTCCCGGGAGTCCCGGTCGTCTTTTGCGGCTTCGACCGCTGGGAGCTTGGCGAGCGTCAGTTGCCCCAACATGTCAGCGGTGTGTTTCTCAGACGTGAGTTTGCTCCGACGCTCGACGTCGTGCTGCGGATCCACCCTGACACCGAGCGCGCTGTCATCGTCGCCGGCGCTGGAGAGTTCGATGCTCGTCTGGTTGAGCAGATGCGGTCAGAATTCAGGCCCTATGAACAACGCCTTGCTTTTACGTATCTCACCGGGCGTCCGCTTCCCGACACATTGGCTGCCATTCGCGCATTGCCGCCGCGTACCATTGTGCTGTTCTCGACATTCTTTCGCGATGGCAGCGGACAATCCTTTATCCCCCACGATCTGGTGCCGATAATGTCTGCGGCGGCGACTGTGCCGATGTACGGATTCGTCGATCAGTATCTCGGACGCGGCCTTGTTGGAGGAAACTTTTACAGCCTCGCCACCCAAGGCTCAGAGGCGGCCAAGAAAGTAAAAGACGTGCTGGCTGGCGGCGAATCTGCCGAGCCACGATTTTCGGCACTCGTTTTTACCAAGAAGATTTTCGATTGGCGGCAAATGCAGCGATGGGGGATTGCTGAATCCCGCCTTCCAGCGGGCAGCGAGATCCAATTCCGCACTCCGACACTGTGGGATCAGTACTGGAGAGAGATTCTCCTGATTGCATTCGCCGTCCTGCTTCAATCAGCACTCATCAGCTGGCTGGTCTACGAGCATCGCAGACGGCAAATCGCCGAAGCGCTGTCACTGCAGCGGGTGAATGAGTTGGCCCGGGTCAGCCGCTTTGCGACTGCTGGCGCCTTGTCCGCTTCGCTGGCGCACGAGATTCGGCAGCCACTCACGGCCATTCTGGTGACCGCCTCTGCGAGTGTCGAATATCTCAAGGAGAAAGTGCCGAAGGTGGACGCGCTTCGTCAGTTGCTCAACGACGTGATCCAGGAAACTCATCGCGCCGAGCAGATCGTCGCCAAGGTCCGCAACATCTTCAAGGGCGGCGCGTCAGCCAAAGACGCGATCGATCTAAACCGGCTGGTCGAGGAAACGCTCAAACTCGCCCGGCAGTCCATCAATTCAAACAATATCGTCGTCAATCTGCAACTGGACAGCGCGTGCCCGCCTGTGCGCGGCGACCGGATTTAACTTCAACAGGTCGCTCTCAACCTGATTTCGAACGCAGTCGAGGCGATGAGCAACGGTGCGGAGCAGCCGCGAATTCTCGGCATTGAGACCGGCGTAGACGGCGACTCCGTTGTGCTGATTGTCTCGGATACCGGCCCAAATATAGATCCCACCGTGGCCGCTAAAATGTTTGAGCCGCTATTCACGACCAAATCGAACGGCATGGGGATCGGCCTTTCGCTGTCCAAATCGATTGTTGGAGCGCACGGCGGAAACCTTGCGGCCAAGCTGCGAGACCCGCGCGGTCTCGAGCTCCGCGTCACGCTGCCAAGCGATCTGGGGAATAGTCGCGATGAAGGAAAAACCGAGCGCGCCGTCTAGCCGTCGGCCGGCGCGGCCCAATAGAGAGTGTCGCGCTACTGCCCGCGCTTCGCGGCGCTCGCGAACCGTCGCGCTTCCTCGGCGGCACGAAACAGGGCCTTGGCCTTGTTGATGCACTCCTGCTGCTCCGAGGCCGGATCGCTGTCGGCGACGATGCCGGCGCCCGCCTGCACATACATGACGCCGTCCTTCACCAGCGCGGTGCGCAGCACGATGCAGGTGTCCATCTCTCCGGCGGCGGAGAAATATCCGACCGCGCCGGCGTAGAGCCCGCGCTTTTCCTTTTCCAGCTCGTCGATGATCTGCATCGCCCGCACCTTAGGCGCGCCCGAGACTGTGCCGGCCGGAAAGCCCGCTGTGAGCGCGTCGAGCGCATCGTGCTGCTCGCTCAATTCACCTTCGACATTGGAGACGATGTGCATGACGTGACTGTAGCGCTCGACAAAGAACTGATCGGTGACGGACACGGTGCCGATCTTGGCGACGCGGCCGACATCGTTGCGGCCGAGATCGAGCAGCATCAGATGCTCGGCGCGTTCCTTCGGGTCGGCCAGCAACTCCTGCTCGAGTGCCTTGTCCTCATTCGGCGTAGCGCCGCGCGGCCGTGTGCCGGCGATCGGCCGGACCGTGACCTTGCCGCCGCTGACCTTCACGAGGATTTCCGGGCTCGATCCGGCCACTGCGAAGCTGCCGAAATTCAGAAAGTAGAGATAGGGGGACGGGTTGGTCCGGCGCAGCGCGCGATAAAGTGCGAAGGGCGACAGCGTGAACGGGGCCTCGAAGCGCTGCGACAGCACCACCTGAAAGATGTCGCCGGCGGCAATGTACTCTTTGGCCCGCAGCGTCATGTCCTTGTATTCGGCGGGCGAGGTGTTTGAGGCCGGCTCGACCAAAATCTGGCCGCGTTCTTCCTCGCGCAGCGATTTGTCGATGTGGCGATCCAGGCTGTCCACAATCGTGGAAAGCCGCTCGCCGGCGCGAGCAAATGCCGCCTTTGCATCGACGCCGGCCTGAGGCCGTACCGGCGTGATGATCGTGATCGTGTCCTTCACCGCGTCGAACACGATAATGAGCGTCGGGCGCACCATGATCGCGTCGGGGATGCCGAGCGCATCGGGATTGATCGCCGGCAAATGCTCGACCTGGCGCACCATGTCGTAGCCGAGATAGCCGAACAGACCGGCCGCCATCGGCGGCAGCGTGTCCGGAAGCTCGATCCGGCTTTCCGCGATCAGAGCGCGCAACGCTTGGAGCGGCGGTTGCGGGCAGGGCGTGAACTGATCGGATTTGGTGCGCGCGGCGCGATTGATCTCGGCGCTCGCGCCGGACGCGCGCCAGATGAGATCGGGCTCCAAACCGATGATGGAATGGCGGCCGCGCGTGTCGCCGCCTTCGACCGATTCCAGCAGGAAGCTCATCGGCTTGCCTTCGGCGATCTTCAGGAAGGCCGAGACCGGCGTTTCGAGATCGGAGACGAGACTGGTCCAGACCACCTGCGCTTCGCCTTGCGCATATCGCTTGGCGAAGCTCTCGACCGACGGCTCGATCTGCATGAGCTACTGCGCGGCGCCGCCGACGATCTGCTGCAGGGCGGTCTGGTTGATGCGCACCCCGAGCTCGCCTTCGAGCTTGGCGACATATTGCGCCAGGATGTCCTCGGTGTAGGAGCGGCTCGCGGTTTGAGCGGCTTCACCGGCCTGCGCCGTGTCGGCGTCGAGCTTCGGCTCCTCGATTGCCGTCACCACGAAAACCAGGCGCGTCGCTGCCGCATCGCCTTCGGCCGTGCCGGCGGCGCCTTTGGCGAGCCGGAAGATCTCCTCGAGCGCGGCGCCCGATACCGGCGGCTTCGGATTGTTACGCTGCAGGTCTGCCACGGCTTCGACTTTGAGGTTGTTGTCGGTCGCAACTTTCTCGATAGAGGCCCCGGTCTTGAGCGCGGCCATCATCTCATCAGCCTTGGCCTTCAAACGCGTCGCGATCTGGTCGTTCTTCCAACGAGTCTCGACCTGCGCCTTGACCTCATCGAGCGTGCGCTCGCGCGAGCGCGTGATGTTGACCACTTCGTACCAGACGAATCCGCCCGGCTGAATTTGCAGCGGCTCGCTGTCGACCCCGACGTCGCTGTTGAAGAGGGCGGGGACCAGTTCGCGGCTCGGCGGCAGATTGGCGACCGGATTTCCCGCGGCGTCGCGGCCGGAGCGATCGATCGATTCAATCGTGCGCGAGGCGAGCTTGAGCTTCTCCGCGGTCTCCGTGAGCGTTGCACCGCCGGCCCGCTCGTCTTCGATCTTGTCGCGCAGCTCAGCGATCTCGGTGCGGGCGCGCGCCGTCGCAAGGGCGCTTTTGATCTGAGCGGCAGCTTCTTCGTAGGATTGCTGACGGCCGGGCTGAATGTCCTTGACCTGGACGATGACGGTGCCAAAGCGGCCGGTAACCGGTGCGCTGGCTTCGCCCTCCTTGAGGGCAAAGGCGGCCTCGGCCACTGCCGGGTCGATGATTTCGGTCTTGCTGACCGAGCCGAGATCGACATCGGTCTCCTTGAGCTCGCGCTCTTTCACAAGATCATCAAAGCTCGTGCCTTTGGCGAGCTTCTCGGCGGCGGCCGTCGCATCCTGGGCATTCGGGAACACGATCTGCCGCAGGTGGCGCTTTTCCGGCGCGCCGAATTCGTTCTTGCGCTGTTCGTACAGCGCCTTGGCGTCGTCGTCGCTGATGGTGCTCCAGCGCGCCTGCTCGGCAGGGGTGAGCGACAGCAGAACGACTTTGCGCGTCTCAGGAGCGCGGAACAGCGCCTTGCGCTCCTCGAAATAGGTTTGCAATTGCTCTGGCGTCGGCGCGGCGATCTCGCCGGCCTGCGCAGCACTGAGCACGATCACGTCGGCGCTTCGTTTCTCGTTCTGAAACGTATTGATCAGGTTTTGCGCGGTCGCGGGCGGCTTGAAATCGCCGGTGAGGGAGAGCGCAAGTTGCCGCCTTACCGTCAGCTGACGCTGCTCCTGCACAAAGCGCGCTTCGGTGAAGCCGGCATTGCGGATCAGGTCCTGAAAACGGTTGCGGTCGAACTGCCCGTTCAGGCCCTGAAAGTTCGGATCGGCCGTGATCTTGCTCGAAATGTCGGCATCGGAAACGCCGAGCTTGAGCTGCTTGGCCTTCTCATCGAGCGTCGTTTCCGCGACCAGTTCGCCGACAATCTGCCGGTCGAGGCCGAGGCCGCGCGCCTGGTCCGGCGTAATGACGCGTCCGATCCTGCGGCCGAGCTGATTGAGCTTGTCGCTGTAGTAATAGCGGAACTGCTCGATGCCGATCTCGGTGTTGCCAATGGTGGCCAGGGTGCGCGAGCCGAAGCCGCGGAAAATATCGCCGATGCCCCAGACGACGAAGCTGATCGCAATCAGGCCCATCACCACGGCCATGATGCCCTTGCCGAGCCAGCCGGACGAAGCCTTGTTGATACCGCGAAGCATAGGCGAACCAGTTCGATGCAGAATTGAAGGGATTTCTCGCAGTTCTATAGGATGGCAGGGGCAGAGGGTCAAAGCCTGCCCGTCAGATAGCCTCCGCACTGGCTTGCGACGGCCCGCTTTGTATAAAGGGCGCGGAGGAACCTATGGCAGCAACACCCGGTCCGCGGCCACTCGTCGCGGGCAACTGGAAAATGAATGGGCTCAAGCTCTCGGCGGCCGAGCTTGGGCGCATCATGCAAGGCGGCGGCGAGCTGTCGCGGTCGGTCGATTTGATGATCTGCCCGCCGGCCACTCTGCTCGCGACCTTCGCGGCGGACGCGCTCGGCTCGAAATTGCAGATCGGGGCGCAGGATTGTCACGAGAAGCCGTCCGGCGCTTTCACGGGCGATATCTCCGCCGAGATGATTGCGGATGCCGGCGCGACGCGCGGTGATCGTCGGACACTCCGAGCGTCGCACCTTGCACGGCGAAACCGACGCTCAAGTGCGCGCCAAAACGCAAGCCGCGTGGCGCGCCGGACTCACCGCGATTGTCTGCATCGGTGAGACGAAAGCGGAGCGGGAGGCCGGAAAGACCCTCGACGTGCTCGGCAAACAGCTCGACGGCTCGCTGCCTGATGGCGCGACCGGCGCAAAATTGGTGATCGCTTATGAGCCGGTCTGGGCGATTGGCACCGGGCTGACGCCAAGTGCCGATGACGTTCGCGACGCGCACGCCTTCATTCGAAGCCGCCTTGAAAAGAGGTTCGGGCCGGAAGGCGCGGCCGTGCGCATTCTCTACGGCGGCTCGGTAAAGCCCTCGAACGCCAAGGAACTCCTGCTGATTCCGAACGTGAATGGCGCATTGGTCGGCGGCGCCAGCCTCAAGGCCGAGGATTTCCTCGGCATTGCATCGGCTTATCGCCAGTAGAAATCGCAAGCCGGATCGTGTAGAGACCTCGGCGAATTCCTATATGTCGGCGGTATACGCCGCGCCGGGTGAGCCCGGCGCAATCGTGGATAGGTTTGTTTGAGATGCAGCACGTTGTGATCGTTGTTCATTTGATGCTGGTGCTCGCGCTGATTGGCGTGGTGCTGTTGCAGCGCTCTGAAGGCGGCGGCCTCGGCATTGGCGGCGGCGGCGGTGGTGGCTTCATGAGCAGCCGCGGCAGCTCGAATCTCCTGACGCGGACAACGGCGATCCTCGCCGGCTGCTTCTTTGCCACCAGCCTGATCCTCTCGATCCTCGCCGGTTGGGGCCGCGCACCGACCACAATCATTCAGGGCGGCGGTTCGGCCCCGGTGCAAGCGCCGGGAAGCGCGCCGGCGCCGCTGGGTTCGGGCGGCGGCGTCCTCAATCAGCTTCAGCCGCAGCAGCCTGCGGCGCCCTCGGGCCCGCAGGTGCCGCGCTCGCAGTAGAAATTCGAAGGGCCGGGAAACCGGCCCTTCAGCGTTAAAGAGAGAACTTTTGATGTTGAAAGCGGGAGTTCCGGTGCGTCGCATCAAGCGTTTTGTGTTTTCGTCGAGCAGTATGCACAGGCAATCCACCTCTGCAGTTTTGCCGCTCGTCGAATCGAACGGTGAGGGCTAAAGCTTGGCTCCCATGGCGCGGTATATTTTTATCACCGGCGGCGTGGTCTCCTCACTCGGTAAGGGTCTCGCGTCAGCCGCTCTCGGCGCGTTGTTGCAGGCGCGCGGCTACAAGGTCCGCCTGCGCAAGCTCGATCCGTATCTCAACGTCGATCCCGGCACGATGTCGCCGTACCAGCACGGCGAGGTGTTCGTCACCGATGACGGCGCGGAGACCGATCTCGATCTCGGCCATTATGAGCGCTTCACTGGCAACGCCGCGACCCGCCAGGACAACATCACGACCGGCCGCATCTATCTCGACATTCTGACCAAGGAACGCCGGGGGGATTATCTCGGCGCCACCATTCAGGTCATTCCGCACGTCACCAATGCGATCAAGGACTTCGTGCGCGACGGCAATGACGGCTACGACTTCGTCCTGGTCGAAGTCGGCGGCACAGTCGGCGACATCGAAGGCCTGCCGTTCTTCGAAGCGATCCGCCAGCTCGGCAACGATCTGCCGCGCCACCACGCGATCTACATTCATCTGACGTTGATGCCGTGGATTCCGAGCGCCGGCGAACTCAAGACCAAGCCGACCCAGCATTCGGTGCGCGAATTGCGCGCCATCGGCATCCAGCCCGACATTCTGCTGTGCCGCAGCGATCGTCACATTCCTGAGAGCGAGCGCCGCAAGCTCGCGCTGTTCTGCAACGTTCGTGAAAGCGCGGTGATCGAGGCGCTCGACGTCGACAATATCTACGCCGTGCCGGAAGCCTACTCGGCGGGCGGCCTCGACAAGGAAGTGCTGCTGGCGTTCGGCCTCGACCCCGGCTCGCCGCCGGACATGGCGCGCTGGAAGCTGATCAACGAGCGGGTCCGCAATCCGGAAGGCGACATCACCATCGCCGTGGTCGGCAAATATACCGGCATGAAGGACGCCTATAAGTCCTTGATCGAGGCGCTGTCGCACGGCGGCATCGCCAACAAGGTCAAGGTCAAGCTCGACTGGATCGAGTCCGAAGTGTTCGAGAACGAGGATCCGACGCCGTTCCTCGAACATGTCAACGGCATCCTGGTTCCTGGCGGTTTCGGCCAACGCGGCGCGGAAGGAAAAATCCGCGCGGCGCAATTCGCGCGCGAACGACACGTGCCGTATTTCGGCATCTGCTTCGGCATGCAGATGGCTGTGGTGGAAGCGGCCCGCAATCTTTGCGGCGTCGAGCAGGCCAACTCGACCGAGTTCGGCCCGACGCCGGAGCCGGTGGTCGGCTTGATGACCGAATGGCTCAAAGGCAATGCCTTGGAAAAACGTAACGCCGCTGGCGATCTCGGCGGCACGATGCGGCTCGGCGCCTATCCGGCGTCGCTCGCGCGTGGCAGCCGCGTGGCCGAGATTTACGGCGGCACGGACATTTCGGAGCGGCATCGTCACCGCTACGAGGTCAACACCGCTTACAAAGGCCGGCTCGAGCAGCGCGGCATGCGTTTCTCAGGCATGTCGCCGGATGGCATCTTGCCGGAGATCGTCGAATATGACGATCACCCCTGGTTCATCGGCGTGCAATTCCATCCCGAGCTCAAGTCACGTCCGTTCGAACCGCATCCCTTGTTCGCCTCGTTCGTCGAGGCTGCGCTGGAGCAGAGCCGGCTGGTCTAGCAATGGCGCGGGGGCTCGATCACATCGTCCACGCCGTCAAGGATCTGGACGCTGCCGCCGAGCTTTATCGCCGCATGGGCTTCACGGTCGGCGCGCGCAACAAGCACCCGTGGGGCACGCACAATCACATTGTGCAATTGCCGGGATTTTTCATCGAGCTTCTGACGGTCGGTGAACCCGAGAAGCTCGGCGACGACGGCTTTTCAAAATTGTTCGGCCGCTACAATCAGGATTTCCTGAGCCGCGGGGAGGGGCTATCGCTTCTCATTCTGGAATCCAAGGATGCGGCGGCCGACGAAGAGACATTTGCTGAGGCCGGCATCTCATTGTCCGAGGTGATGCGCTTTGAGCGCGAAGGCAAGCGGCCCGACGGTTCAACGGTCAAGGTCGCGTTCTCGCTGACATTTGCGAACGATCCCGGTGCGCCGGACATCCGGTTCTGCACCTGCCAGCAGCACTATCCGGAAAATTTCTGGAATCCGGCATTTCAAAATCACAAGAACGGCGCCGGCTCTGTTGCAGGTGTCGTGATCGTCGCCGCCAAGCCGGCCGACCATCGCTCCTTCCTGCGGAGCTACACGGGCGCAGGCGAAATCGAAACCAACGGTGTAGCCTTTACGGCAACGACTGACCGCGGCGACATTACTATCGTCGATCCGGTCGGCTTCAGCCGGCTGTTCGGAAGCGCTCCGCCGCGTGCAAAGGACGGCGCACGGCTTGCCGCGGTTCGTTTTGAAGTCTCCGATTTGACGGCAACCGAGGAATTGCTGCGATCCGCCAAAGTCCCGTTCAATACGACCGGCGCCCAGGTTGTCATCTCGGGGGACGCTGCCTTCGGCGCGACAATCGTGTTCGCAGAAGCGGCAAGATAAAGCTCGCCGCTGCGATTGCTCAGATGAGTTGTGGCGCTACAGCCTCGATGATAGCAACTGAGCGTGTTGGACTGAACAGGCTGTAGCCCGGCGCTGCGAGGACGAGATGGCCGCGAACACAAGTGCGACGGGCGCTGCAAAGGCCGAAGTGCAAGTCGGCGCCGTCACGTTCGGTAATGCGAAGCCTTTGGCGCTGATCGCCGGGCCATGCCAGCTCGAGAGCCGCGACCATGCGTTCGAGATGGCGAGCGCGCTCAAGGAGATCGCCGCCAAAGTCGGAATCGGCCTGATCTACAAGACGTCGTTCGACAAGGCGAACCGGACATCGGCCGCCGGCGTGCGCGGCATCGGTCTCGACAAATCATTGCCGATCTTCGCCGAGCTTCGTTCGAAGCTTGGCATCCCGGTTCTCACCGATGTGCATGACGCGGCGCAGTGCAAGCCAGTGGCAGAGGCCGTCGATATCCTGCAGATCCCCGCTTTCCTCTGCCGCCAGACCGACCTGCTGGTCGCCGCGGCGAAGACCGGCAAGACCATCAACGTCAAAAAGGGTCAGTTTCTCGCGCCGTGGGACATGAAGAACGTCGTGGCCAAGGTAACCGGCGCCGGCAATCCGAACGTGCTCGTGACCGAGCGCGGCGTCTCATTCGGCTACAACACGCTGGTTTCCGACATGCGGGCGCTGCCGATCCTCAAGGAAACGACCGGCGCACCCGTGATCTTCGATGCCACCCATTCGGTGCAGCAGCCGGGCGGGCAGGGCACCGCCTCGGGTGGCGAACGGAAGTATGTGAGCGTGCTCGCCCGCGCGGCGGTCGCCATCGGCGTGGCGGGCGTTTTCATTGAAACGCACCAGGACCCTGACAAAGCGCCGTCCGACGGACCCAACATGGTGCCGTTGAAGGACATGGAAGCGTTGCTGCGCGATCTCGTCGCCTTCGATCGTCTCGCCAAAGCCAAATCCGCTCCGTGAGCAATCTGCTCAATCTTCTCGCGCTGGTGGTGTTTTCCAGCGCGCTGTTCACCCGCGCAGTCGATCCGATCGTTCCGCAAATCGCGATCGACCTGAACGTGCTCCCTGGCACCGCGGCGCTGGTCTCGACCGCCTACACGCTGCCCTATGCCTTGACGCAGCCGGCGCTCGGCGCGCTCGCCGACATGTTCAACAAGGCGCGGCTCATTCTCATTTCACTCGCCCTGATCACCATCACGACGTTTGCGGCGGCCTTCGTGACCAGCTTCGAGCTTTTGGTCGTCAGCCGCATCGTGGCAGGCATCGCCGCCGGCGGCATGATCCCGATCGTGTTTGCGTTTGTCGGCGATCTCGTCCCCGTCGCGCAGCGTCAGGTGGCGATGGGACGCATTCTGTTTGCAATCATGACCGGAAATCTGCTGGGCGCGCTGGCTGCCGGGGCGGTGGCAGATTTGTTCGGCTGGCGCGCGGTGTTCATTGTTATGAGTGGCCTCGGGCTGATTATCTTCGCGATCTCGGTGCCCCGCTTGCGCGGCGCGGGCAAAAGCGGCGGACGGTTCGATCTCAGCTCGGTCGGACCGAACTACCGCACCATCTTCCGCAATCCGCTGGCGAAGATCTGTTTCGGCGCGGTCTTCCTCGAAGCCCTGTTTATGTACGGCCTGTTCCCGCATCTTGCGACGCTATTGTACGCCGCGGGCGAAACGCGGGCTTCGATCGCCGGCATCGTGCTTGGCGGGTTCGCCATTGGCGGCGCCATCTATGGTCTGCGCGTCTCGTTCTTCCTCGAGCGCCTGGGCGAGCAATGGATGATGCGCACCGGCGGGCTGCTGATGGGCCTTTGCCTCGCCTTCGTTGTGTTGCGCACGCCGTGGCAGGTCGAGTTCATCAATTTCATGATCCTGGGCCTGTCGTTTTACCTGCTGCACGCCGTCATCCAGATCTATGCCAGCGAGCTCGCGCCGGAAGCGCGCGGCTCCGCAATGGCTCTGCATTCATTCTTCTTCTTTCTTGGACACGCGGCCGGCCCGGCGGTTTACAGCCTCGGCCTCGCAACGGTCGGCATCAATCCGGTATTGCTGACCGGCGCGGTCGTGCTTGCTGGAACGGGACTGGTTTGCGGCCACTATCTGCGGCGCAAACCCACCTAGCCTCGGCCGCGGTAAGGTGCGACGCCCTGGTCCGGCAGCCACACGCCGGCCGGCAATTTTCCGGTCTGCCAAAACACATCGATCGGCATGCCGCCACGCGGGTACCAGTATCCGCCGATCCGCAGGAATTTGGGCTTGAGCAATGAGGTCAGCTTTTTCCCGACCGCGACCGTGCAATCTTCATGGAACGCGCCGTGATTGCGGAAACTGGCGAGGTAGAGCTTGAGCGACTTCGACTCGATCAGCCATTGCCGCGGCGCGTAATCGATCATGAGGTAAGCAAAGTCCGGCTGCCCGGTGATCGGACAGAGCGTCGTGAATTCCGGCGCGGTGAAACGCGCAATGTAATCCGTGTCCGGAATGCGGGTTCGGCACGCGATCGAGCACCGCCTTGTCGGGCGAGGCGGGCAGGGACACCGCCCTGCCGAGCAGACGTGTTTTTGGACTTCGCATCACGCGGGCCTTTCGTCGATTGCCAGGCACCGCGATTACGGCCGCGGAGCAATGCGGGAGAGTTCGCCCGTCGTCTGCGTGATGTAAAGCCGGTTGTTCGGGCCTCTGCCGATGCTGCTCAGATTAGGTCGCGCGGATGCCGATGGTACGCAAATCGCTTGCCGTTTGGTTAGGCACGTCCGGCACCATGCTCCGGATAACGCCATCGCAGAAGTCGCCATAAAGATAGCGGCCTTGCAGCGACGGAATGTCCGGATCGCGCGAGACATAACCGCCGATCACTGCGCAACGCGTCGAGCCCTGATTGTAGACCAGCATGGGACGTTTCGCAGGGTCGGCACCCGCGACGCCGCCATTGAAGCGGCGTCCTTCGTATTGCGGCCAGCCGAAGTTGGTGCCTTTCGCCGAATTGATATTGAGATAATTGATCTCCTCCTGCGCGCCTTGTCCGACATCGGCAATGATGATGCGGTTGCCCTCGAATGCGAAACGCCAAGGGTTACGCAATCCGTACGACCAGATCTCCTTGCGATTGCTGGTGCCGATATACGGATTGTCGGACGGGATCGTGTAGGGCCGGGTGCCGTTTTGCTTCGGATCGATCCGCAGAATCTTGCCCAGCAGCAAGCGGAGATCAGGAGCAGCTCTCGGGCTCGCGCCCCCGTCGCCGATCGAAATGTACAGATAGCCGTCCGGCCCGAACTGCAATTGGCCGCCATTGTGATTGCTGGCATCGCGATGAGGGATCGAAATTACTTTCCGGCGCGAAGAACGAAGGGCTCGGGTGGGATCTGCCGAACGTCTGAATTCATCGACTTCAACGTCACCTGTCGGATTGGTGAAGGCCACATAGAACAGCCGTGATGTCGGATAGTCCGGCGGGAAGGCGATCGAGAGAACCCCGCGCTCGCCGCCGCCCGAGATCATCGTGGTCAGATCGAGGAATGCCGGCGTCTGTATCACCTCATCATCGAGAACGTGAATTTTGCCGGTTTGCTCGACCACAAATAACAGGGTTGGTCGCGCCAGGCGCTCCCGTGACATAGACCGGCTGGTCAAAGGTACGCGACGAAAACAGCCCGCGCGTCTTGCGCATTCGCCGGCTGAGAATTGGCGAAGGCGAGGCTGCCTGCAAGTGCGAGAAGTGCTTTTCGGTTCTTCATGTGATCGCTCCCTGCGCGATTTTGGCGTTGTCTATGGCCGAAAGTGGGATGGCGTGGACTTCGCTAAGTTTTTCGCTATGAAAGTCGGAAAATTCAAACGTTGTAAGCCTCGCGAATTGTAAGCGGCCCTGCGTCGAAGCCACCCTATACAAACGCCCAACAGAGCAGAATCGTCTCATCTTATGACGGCAATTACCGATATCCTCGCCCGCGAAATCCTCGATAGCCGCGGCAATCCCACGGTCGAAGTCGATGTCGTCCTTGAGGATGGATCGCGCGGCCGCGCCGCGGTTCCCTCCGGCGCCTCCACCGGGGCCCATGAAGCGGTCGAGCTCCGCGACGGTGACAAAGCGCGGTACGGCGGCAAAGGGGTCCGCAAGGCCGTCGATGCGGTCAATGGCGAAATCTTCGACGCCGTCGGCGGCATGGATGCGCAAGAGCAGGCCAAGATCGACGAGACGATGATCGCGCTCGACGGGACGCCGAACAAAGCCAGGCTCGGCGCCAATGCGATCCTCGGCGTGTCGCTCGCCGTTGCCAAGGCCGCGGCAGCCGCGATGCAGGCGCCATTATATCGTTATGTCGGCGGCACCTCGGCGCGCACTCTGCCGGTGCCGATGATGAACATCCTCAACGGCGGCGTCCACGCCGACAACCCGATCGACTTCCAGGAATTCATGGTGATGCCGGTCGGCGCGTCGAGTTTCGCCGAGGCGCTGCGTTGCGGTGCCGAAATCTTCCAGACGCTCAAGTCTGCGCTGAAGAAAGCCGGACACAACACCAATGTCGGCGACGAAGGCGGCTTCGCGCCGAATTTGCCGTCGGCGGAGGCTGCGCTCGACTTTGTCGCCAAGTCGGTCGACCAGGCCGGTTACAAGCTCGGCAAGGATGTCGTGCTGGCGCTCGACTGCGCCGCGACCGAGTTCTTCAAAGATGGGGCATACAAATACGAAGGCGAGGGCAAGACGCGCTCGATCGACGATCAGGTCCAATACCTCGCCGATCTGGTGTCGCGTTACCCGATCGTCTCGATCGAAGACGGCATGTCGGAAGACGATTTCGACGGCTGGAAAAAGCTGACGGATCGTGTCGGCAAGAAATGCCAACTGGTCGGCGACGATCTCTTTGTCACCAATGTGAAGCGTCTGTCCGACGGCATCAAACGTGGCATGGGCAATTCGATTTTGGTGAAGGTCAATCAGATCGGCACGCTGACCGAGACACTGGCGGCCGTCGAAATGGCGCATAAGGCGGGATACACCGCCGTCATGTCGCATCGCTCGGGCGAGACCGAGGATGCGACCATCGCCGACCTCGCCGTTGCCACCAATTGCGGGCAGATCAAGACCGGGTCGCTGGCGCGCTCGGACCGAGTTGCCAAGTACAATCAGCTGCTGCGGATCGAGGACGAGCTCGGCCCACAGGCCCGTTATCCGGGCTGGGGCGCGCTGAAAGTGTCCCGTTAAACGCTATTTAACGCGGGACCCGCATTTTCGGGCCATGGTCACGCACCGGCGCCGCCGCTCGATTCTCACTGCCTTCGCGCTCTATATCCTGGCGGCAGCGTTCATCGGCTATTTCGCCGTCAATGCGTTCACCGGCAATCACGGCCTGCGCGCGCAGCAGGATCTCGACCAGCAGATGTCGTCCATCAAGGACGAGCTCGACGGGCTCAAGGCCGAACGGGCCGAATGGGAGCAGCGCGTCTCCCTGATGCGCCCCGACCGGATCGACCCCGACATGCTCGAAGAACGGGGACGCGCCTTGCTCGACTATGTCGATCCGCGCGACGTTACTTTGTTGCTTAAGCCGCGTTAGCAGCGAAACAAATTTACCGGCCGACACGCTGGCCGGACGCACTCCCCATCTTTTTCATGCTGAAAGCCCACAGCCGGTTCGCTTCCGCCGCGCGGCGATTTAGGCTATTGCGACTTCCATAAGCTCGACAGCAAGATCGAGCCTCACGCGAGGGAGCGCCAACAGGAATGGCCGTCGCCGCAGAAAATCGGGCGCCCGTAAAGGTGCCTGAGTTCAGCAAAGACCAGGACCTCAAAGCTTTTCGCGACATGCTGCTGATCCGCCGCTTCGAAGAGAAGGCGGGGCAGATGTACGGCATGGGCCTGATCGGCGGATTCTGTCACCTCTACATCGGGCAAGAGGCTGTGGTGGTCGGGATGCAGATGGCCCTCAAGGAGGGCGATCAGGTCATCACCGGCTATCGCGATCACGGCCACATGCTCGCCTGCGAGATGGACCCCAAGGGCGTGATGGCTGAGCTGACCGGCCGCAAGAACGGCTATTCGCGCGGCAAGGGCGGCTCGATGCACATGTTCTCCGTGGAGAAGAGCTTCTACGGCGGACACGGCATTGTCGGCGCGCAAGTGCCGCTCGGCACCGGGCTCGCATTCGCCAACCAATATCGCGGCAAAGACAATGTGTGCCTGACCTATTTCGGCGACGGCGCCGCCAATCAGGGCCAGGTCTATGAGAGCTTCAACATGGCGGAGCTCTGGAAGCTGCCGGTCGTCTATGTGATCGAAAACAATCGCTACGCGATGGGGACGGTGATCACCCGCTCATCTGCGGAGACGAACCTGTCGCGGCGCGGCCTTTCGTTCAACATTCCGGGCGAACAGGTCGACGGCATGGACGTGCGCGCCGTCAAGGCGGCCGGCGACAAAGCGGTCGCATGGTGCCGCGAAGGCAAAGGGCCGTTCATTCTTGAAATGCTGACCTACCGCTACCGCGGCCATTCGATGTCCGATCCGGCGAAGTACCGCACCCGCGAAGAAGTCGACAAGGTGCGGACCGACGCAGGACCCGATCGAGATGGTCCGGCAGCGCATTCTTGAAACGCAAATATGCGACCGAGGATCAATTGAAGAAGACCGAAGCCGCCGTGCGCGATCAGGTTAATCAGGCGGCCGAGTTCGCGACCAACGATCCCGAGCCCGACGCTTCTGAATTGTTCACCGATGTGTTTCGCTGAGCGCCCCTGAGTGACCCTGTAGGAACGACCGACGCTCATGCCGACCCAAGTTCTCATGCCCGCGCTCTCGCCGACCATGGAGAAGGGCAACCTTGCCAAATGGCTCAAGAAAGAGGGCGACCCGATCAAGTCGGGCGACATCATTGCCGAGATCGAGACCGACAAGGCGACGATGGAAGTCGAGGCGGCCGACGAGGGGACGCTCGGCAAAATTCTGGTCGCCGGAAGGCACCGCGGACGTCGCCGTGAACACGCCGATTGCGGTCATTCTGGCCGAAGGCGAGGACAGTGCGTCCATCAAGGATGTAGCCGCACCGAAGAAGGCCGAAGCCTAAGCCCCGAGAAAGAGCCGGCTGCGAACAAGAAAGGCGCCGGACGAGTCGAACGGTCGACCGCCCAGCCGCCGGTCGAAGAGCGCACGCCGTCAAGAAGCCGACAATCGGCGGAGCCGAACCTCCCAAGCCCGAAGTCCAACCCGACCCTGAGGTGCCGGAAGGCACCGAGATGGTCACCATGACCGATGCGCGAAGCGTTGCGCGACGCCATGGCCGAGGAGATGCGCCGCGACGAGGACGTCTTCGTGATGGGCGAAGAGGTCGCCGAATACCAGGGCGCCTACAAGGTTACGCAGGGGCTGCTGCAGGAATTCGGCGACAAGCGCGTGATCGATACGCCGATCACCGAGCACGGCTTTGCCGGTCTCGGCGTCGGCGCGGCGCTTGCCGGGCTCAAGCCGATCGTCGAGTTCATGACCTTCAACTTCGCCATGCAGGCGATCGACCAGATCATCAATTCGGCGGCGAAGACGCTCTATATGTCGGGCGGGCAGATGGGCTGCTCGATCGTGTTCCGCGGCCCGAACGGCGCCGCCGCGCGCGTCGGCGCCCAGCACAGCCAGGACTACTCGGCCTGGTACTCGCACATTCCCGGCCTGAAAGTGATTTCGCCGTCGACCGCGGCCGACGCCAAGGGTCTGCTGAAGGCGGCGATCCGCGATCCGCAATCCGGTGATCTTCCTCGAAAACGAAATCCTCTACGGCCATTCGTTCCCGGTGCCGAAGCTCGACGATTACGTGCTGCCGATCGGCAAGGCGCGGATCGCGCGTCCCGGCAACGACGTGACCATCGTGTCGTGGTCGATCGGCATGACCTATGCGCTCAAGGCCGCCGAAGAGCTGGCGAAGGACGGCATCGAGGCCGAGGTGATCGACCTGCGCACGCTCAAGCCGATGGACACCGACACCGTCATCGAGTCGGTGAAGAAGACCGGCCGCGCCGTCACCGTCGAAGAAGGCTGGCAGCAATCCGGCGTCGGCGCCGAGATCGCCGCGCGCATCATGGAAAACGCGTTCGACTATCTCGACGCGCCGGTCGACGCGCGTGTCCGGCAAGGACGTGCCGATGCCTTACGCGGCCAACCTCGAGAAGCTGGCGCTGCCGTCGGTCGCCGAGGTGGTCGAGGCCGTCAAGGCCGTTTGTTACCGGTAGGCCATGCCGACCAACATCCTCATGCCGGCGCTGTCGCCCACGATGGAGAAGGGCAACCTCGCCAAATGGCTCAAGAAAGAGGGCGACAAGGTCAAGTCCGGCGACGTGCTCGCCGAGATCGAGACCGACAAGGCGACGATGGAATATGAGGCGATCGACGAAGGCACGCTCGCCAAGATCGTCGTTCCCGAAGGCTCGCAGGACGTCGCGGTCAATTCCGTCATCGCGGTGCTGGCCGGCGAAGGCGAAGACGTGAAATCGGCGGCAAGCGCGAAAGCCGAGGCGCCGAAACAGCCCGCCAAGAAGGAAGAGCCGAAGAAGGCCGAAGCGGCCAAGCCACAGCCGGGCAAGCGACGAGCCGAAGCCGGCCGCGAAACCATCCGCGCCAGCGCCTTCCGCTGCGCAAAAAGCCCAGCCGGCGCAAAGCGGCGGCAACCGCATCTTCTCGTCACCGCTGGCGCGCCGCCTGGCGAAAGACGCCGGGCATCGATCTCGCAGCGGGTCGAGGGCTCCGGTCCGCATGGCCGCATCATCGCGCGCGATATCGACGCCGCGAAATCCGGCAAAGGCTTGCGCGGCGCGGGCGCGCCGGCCTCCGCAGCAGCGGGTGCCATCGCTCCCGCACTATCGGACAAGCAGATCCTCGGGCTCTACGAAGAGGGCAGCTACGAGCTGGTGCCGCATGACTCCATGCGCCGCACCATCGCGCAAAGGCTGACGGCATCGACGCAGAATGTCCCTCATTTTTACCTGACGCTCGACTGCGACATCGGCAGGCTGCTGGCGGCGCGCGAAGAGATCAACGCCGCCGCGCCGAAGGACAAGGAGGGCAAGCCCGCCTACAAGCTCTCCGTCAACGACTTCGTCATCAAGGCGCTGGCGCTGGCGCTACAGCGCGTCCCCGAGGCGAATGTGAGCTGGACCGAAGGCGGCATGCTCAAGCACAAGCATTCCGACGTCGGCGTCGCTGTCGCGCTGCCCGGGTGGCCTGATCACCCCGATCATTCGCCAGGCCGAAACGAAGTCGCTCTCGGCGATTGCCAATGATGGCAAGGACCTGATCGCCCGCGCCCGCGCCAAGAAGCTCAAGCCGAACGAATATCAGGGCGGCACCACGTCGGTGTCGAACCTCGGCATGTACGGCATCAAGGAATTCACCGCGGTGATCAATCCGCCGCAATCGACCATCCTCGCGGTCGGCGCCGGCGAGGAGCGCGCGGTGGCGCGCAACGGCAAGATCGAGGCGGCTCACATCATGACGGTGACGCTGTCCTGCGATCACCGCGCGGTTGATGGCGCGCTCGGCGCCGAGCTGATCCGCGCGTTCAAGACGCTGATCGAAAATCCAGTGATGATGATCGTGTGACAACAACATCGGGGAGGCGGCAATGACAAAGACACGGCGTGACGTCGTCAAAGGTGCGGCAGCCCTGGGTGGGCTGGTCTTTGCTCCGAATATCCTGCGCGCGCAGGGCGCCTATCCGAGCCGCAATATCCGCATCATCGTTCCATTCCCCGCAGGCGCGACGACGGACATGCTGGCCCGGCTGTTTGCGGTGCATATGAGCGAAGCATTTGGCCAGCCGGCCGTCGTGGAGAATGTCGGCGGTGCCGGCGGCTCGATCGGCGCCGAGCAGGTGGCACGGGCCACGCCGGACGGCCACACCCTGCTGTTCCACAACATCACTTTCACGACGACGACCTCGGCGCTGCAATACGCCAAGCGTGCGCGCCACGACATCGAAGCGGATTTCGTGCCGGTCTCGGTCGGCGCCTATGTGCCGTTCTGGCTGCTGACGCATCCATCGGTGCCGGCGAATAATCTCAAGGAGTTCGCCGCCTACGCCAAGGCGCCACCGTCGCCGCTGTTCTATGGCTCGACCGGCCCTGGCAGCATCATGAATCTGCTTGGCGAGATGTTCAAACGCGACGCAGGAATTCCGCAGATGGATCACGTGCCGTTCCGCGGCGCGGCTCCGCTGGTGACCGAGCTGTTGGCCGGCCGCCTGCAGTTCGGCGGCGATCAGCTCTCGTCATCCCTGCAGCATGTGCGTAGCGGCTCGCTGAAGGCGATGGCGGTGTGCACCAAGTCGGCCGCGATGCCGCAGGTGCCGACCGTGCGCGAACTCGGTTTCGCCAATCTCGAAGTGCAAGGCTGGAACGGGTTCCTGGCGCCGAAAGGCACGCCCGACGAAATCGTGATGCGGATTCAACGGGAAGTCGCGAATGCGGCGAAGAAGCCGGAGATCGCCAAGCGCATGACCGACGTCGGCGCCGAGCCCTCCGGCTCGACGCCCGCGGAAATGCGCGACATGCTGCGCAAGCAGATTGCGCAGATCCGTCCGGCCGTCGAAGAACTCAAGCTCGTGATCGAATAGCAAAACGTGGCGCGCAGCCGTCCTTCTGCGATCACGCCTTCGTTGCAGGCGGCGGCGGATCGTATCCGTTCGCCTTAAAGAGGGCGGCGGCTTCCGGCGCTTGCAGGAAATCGAGCAGCGCCTTGGCCGCATCGGTATGCGCGCTGCCGTTTCCGACTGCGCCGGCAAAGCTCGTGACCAGATCAAGATTGCCCGGGAATGGCCCAACGATCTCGACGCCGGGGACAACCATTTCCGGAATCTGCTGCACGGCGATGTCGGCCTCGCGGTTGAGCAGCAAGTCGGCCGACATGCCACTCGGCGGATGTTTGGCCTTGGCCTTGAGCTGATCGGCAAAGCCGAGGCTCTCCGCCACTTTGAGCAGATGCGTCGTCGCGACCCCGCCGCGGGCCGGATCGGGATAGGAGACTGTTTTTGCCCCGAGCAGCGCAGCCTTGAAAGCTTCGGGCGTCGAAATGTCAGGTTTCGGCGCTCCCTTCGGGACCGCCACGCCGAGCCGCGAACTGGCAAAGTTGCGCTCAGTACCGGCGACGGCCTTGCCCTCTTTCAGGACGCTGTCGAGACCCTGGCGGGTGAGGATTGCGACATCGGCCTGCTCGCCGTCGTGCATCCGCTTGGCAAGGCTCGCACCGGTGCCCCAAATAATGTTGAGCTTATGTCCGCTGACTTTCTCGAATGTCGGCGTCAGCTCTTCCAGCACGTGCTTCACGCCGACCGTACTGAACACCTTGATCTCGGCGGCACTTGCGTAAGTCAGCGATGCGATTATGAACGCGGCGACGCGGCCGCGAGGCGGCTTAGAATGCTGGTCATGGCGTTACCCCCGACGTTATAACCGCTCGATTACACGCCCGATCCGGGTGGCGCGCAACGGCATCCCTGCCAAAGGCGATAAGTTCAATGGCCGATACCAGTTTCGACATCATCATCATCGGCTCGGGCCCCGGCGGCTATGTCACTGCGATCCGCGCCGCCCAGCTCGGCTTCAAGACCGCGGTGGTGGAGCGCGATTACCTCGGCGGCATCTGCAACAATTGGGGCTGCATCCCGACCAAGGCGCTGCTGCGCTCGGCCGAGATCTACCACTACATGCAGAACGCCAAGGCCTACGGCCTTTCGGCGGACAATGTGAGCTTCGATCCGAAGGCCGTCATCAAGCGCTCGCGCGATGTCGTTTCGCGGCTCAACAATGGCGTCGGCTTCCTGTTCAAGAAGAACAAGATCCCGGTGATCTGGGGCGAGGCGACGCATCGATGCGCCAGGCAAGATCACCGTGAAAGCCTCGAAGACCGAAGCGCCGAAAGGCTCGCTCGGGCCGGGCGCCTATCAGGCCAAGCACATCATCATCGCGACCGGAGCGCGGCCGCGCGTTCTTCCCGGGCTCGAGCCCGACAAGAAACTGGTCTGGACCTATTTCGAGGCGATGAACCCGGACAAGATGCCGAAGTCGCTTTTGGTGATCGGTTCCGGCGCGATCGGTATCGAATTCGCCTCGTTCTACCGCACCATGGGCGCCGAAGTAACGGTGGTCGAAGTGCTGCCGCAGATCCTGCCGGTCGAAGACGCGGAGATCGGCGCGTTCGCCCGCAAGCAATTCGAGAAGCAGGGCATCAAGGTTTTCACCGGCGCCAAGGTCACCAAGCTCGACAAGAAGGGCGACAGCGTCACCGCGACGATCGAGGAGGGCGGCAAGAGCCAGACCATCACGGTCGATCGGGTGATTTCAGCGGTCGGCGTGGTCGGCAATATCGAGAATATCGGGCTCGAAAAGCTCGGCGTGAAGACCGACCGCGGCACCATCGCCGTCGACAAGTTCAACAAGACCAATGTCCCGGGCATCTACGCCATCGGCGACGTGTCGGGCCCGCCCATGCTGGCGCACAAGGCCGAGCACGAAGGCATCATTTGCGTCGAGGCGATCAAGGGCCTCAATCCGCATGCGATGGACAAGTCGATGATCCCGGGCTGCACCTACTGCTCGCCGCAGGTCGCTTCGGTCGGGCTCACCGAACAGGCGGCGAAAGACAAGAAGCTGGAGGTACGCGTCGGGCGCTTTCCCTTCATGGGCAATGGCAAGGCCATCGCGCTCGGCGAAGACCAGGGCATGGTCAAGGTTATCTTCGACAAGAAGACCGGCCAGCTGCTCGGCGCACACATGGTCGGCGCGGAGGTCACCGAGCTGATCCAGGGCTTCGTGGTCGCCATGAATCTTGGAGACCACCGAAGAAGAATTGATGCACACCATCTTCCCGCATCCGACCCTGTCGGAAATGATGAAGGAAGCGGTGCTGGACGCGTATGGCCGCGTCATCAACATGTAAGTGGGTTGGCGTCCACAAATGTGGCGCGTTGCGGCTCAGCAGACAGTCGGACTAGGCTTCGCGCCAGATTGTCAGCGTTTCGGGGAATTCTTCATGGCCCGCTCTTTCGATTTTGACCGTCGCGGTGTGCTGCAGCTTGCGGGAGGGTTGGTCGCTGCTGCCGGGCTCGGTTCGTCGCGAGCTCTGGCTCAAACAACATCGACCGGCACTTCATTGCCGGCGCGCGGCGAATTCATCGTGCGGGGCGGCCACGTCCTCACCATGGATGGATCGCTCGGCGATCTTCCGGCCGGCGATGTCCATGTGCGCGACGGCGTGATCGTTGCGGTCGGCCCAAACATTACGGCGCTCGCGGCGCAGGTGATCGACGCCCGCGACATGATCGTGATGCCGGGCTTTATCGATACCCACTGGCATTTGTGGTCGACGTCGCTTCGCCTGGTGGTGCGGGCGGACGACCCGAATGACGGATATTTCCCGACCACGCTTGCGCACGGGACGTCATTTCACGCCGCAGGACATCTACGCCGGGGTGCGCCTCGGCGTTGCCGAAGGACTGCTCTCCGGCATCACCACAGTGCACAACTGGTCGCACAACACTGTCGGCCCCGCCCATGCCGATGCCGAAATACAGGCGCTGAAAGATATCGGTATTCGCGGCCGTTTCTCCTACGGCACCGTGCAGGGCCTGCCCGCCGACAAACCGATGAACCTCGAAGACCTCGAGCGGGTCCGAAAAGCAAACGCGTCGGACGGAATGCTCCAGATCGGCGCCTGCCTGCGCACGCCGGGCGTGGCGGGTCAGCGCGGCTCCATCCCGGTCGAGCTGTTTCGCACTGAATTCGAGGCCATCCGCAAGATGGGCCTGCCGATGACGATTCATTGCGGCCCGAAGAACCTGATCGCGCTGATGGGCAAGAACGATCTGCTCGGCCCCGACATGCTGCTGGTTCATCCGCAGGGCATGACGCCGGAAGAACTGAAGATGGTGGCCGACAGCAAGTCGCCTTACAGCATCGCGCCGGTGATCGAGATGTCCTATTCGGCCGTGCGCAACGGCCAGATCCAGTATTTCGAACTGGAGGAAATGGGCGTTCAGCTCGGCCTGTCGATCGACGCCTCGGCGGCGACCAATGCCGATTTCTTCAATGTCATGCGCGCGCTGATGTGGTCGGACTGGCAGCGCCGCGGCGCGCCGCAAAAGCTCAAGCCGAAGCGGCTGGTCGAGCTTGCCACCATCGAAGGCGCCAAGCTGCTGGGGATCGCGGACCGCACCGGATCGCTGACGCCGGGCAAGCGCGCCGATCTCATCATGATCCGCACCAACGACATCAACATGGCGCCGGTCGGCGAGCCTTATTACGCCGTTCTGTTCCAGGCCCAGCCGTCCAATGTCGACACCGTCATGGTCGACGGCCGTGTCCTGGTGCGCGGCGGCAAGCATACTGCCGTCGACGTCGCAAAAACGATACAAGATGCAGCGGAATCAGCGCGCGCCATCAATGCTCGCGCCCGGCGTTCGTGAATTGCTCGACCCCTAACGACTTGAGGCAGCCATGAACCCCGAAGACGCCACCGAATTTATGGACCGCGAGAAGTCCGATAATCGCTTCAAGACGCGCGCAGCGGTCGCCATTGCGTGCCTTGCGGCGCTGCTCGCCATCACCGGGCTCGGCGGCAACAACGCCACCAAGGAAGCGCTCAACGAGAACGTGCTGGCCTCGAACGATTTCACCTTCTTCCAGGCCAAGAACCAGCGCCAGACCACGTATCTGCTCGCGGCCAATGAGCTGGAGCTGTCGCTGAACAATCCGGCGCTTTCGGCCGAAGCCAAGGCCGCCATCAGCAAGCGCGTGGATGAATACCGCAAGACCGTCGCGCGCTATGAATCCGAGCCGGAGACGGGCGAGGGCAAGAAGGAGCTGCTGTCGCGCGCGAGAGAGCACCAGATCAAGCGCGACCACGCACTCAAGCAGGATCCTTACTTCGACTACTCCGAGGCGCTCCTGCAGATTGCGATCGTGCTGATTTCCGTCGCGATCGTGTCGGAGCAAATCTGGCTGAGCTTCCTCGGGGGCGGCATAGGCTTGCTTGGCGGTCTGCTGATGATCAATGGCTACCTGTTGCTTGTTGAAATTCCAGGATTGGGTTGATGGGCGAGTCACAGATGGGCGTCATTGCCTGGATCGTGGTCGGCCTGATCGCGGGCTGGCTCGCCAACATGCTGCTCAAGGGCCGCGGCGGCGGTTTGCTCGGCAATCTGGCCGTCGGGCTGGTCGGCGCCATCATCGGCGGCTGGCTGTTCGGCGCATTTGGAATCATGTCAGCGCCGGGTTTCGGCGCGCAGCTTGTCAGCGCGACCATCGGCGCCATCGTGCTTTTGCTGGTTTGGGGCGCGATCCGGGGCCGAAGCTGAGCGCGCTTGCGGAGCCTGCCGCCCATCCGTAAGTAATTGTCATGGCTGTCGTCTATGACCTGAGCGGTTTGCGGCCGCGCCATCCTGAAAAGGCGCATCGGCCGGATACTGCCCAGCCCAAAAAGCCCGACTGGATCCGCGTCAAGGCGCCGGTCTCGCCCGGCTACCTCGCCACGCGCGACATCGTGCGCGCCCATAATCTGCACACGGTCTGCGAAGAGGCCGGCTGTCCCAATATCGGCGAGTGCTGGGAGAAGAAGCACGCCACCTTCATGATCATGGGCGACACCTGCACGCGCGCCTGTGCGTTCTGCAATGTGAAGACCGGCTTGCCGGGAGCGCTCGATCGCACCGAGCCGGAACATGTTGGGGAAGCGACCGCGAAGCTCGGCCTGTCTCATGTCGTCATCACCTCGGTCGACCGCGACGATCTTGCGGACGGCGGCGCGCAGCATTTCGCCGAGACGATCCGCGCGGTTCGCGCGCATTGCCCGCAGACCACGATCGAAGTGCTGACGCCGGATTTTCTGCGCAAGGACGGCGCCGAAGAACTCGTCGTCAAAGCCAGGCCCGACGTGTTCAACCACAATCTCGAGACCGTGCCCTCGCTCTATCTGACGGTGCGGCCGGGCGCGCGCTATTTCCAGTCGTTGCGGCTGCTGCAACGCGTGAAGGAGCTCGATCCGTCCATGTTCACCAAGTCCGGCATCATGGTCGGGCTGGGCGAGCAACGGAACGAAGTGCTGCAGGTCATGGACGACCTGCGCT
Source organism: uncultured Alphaproteobacteria bacterium (assembly GCA_963847325.1). GTDB lineage: Bacteria > Pseudomonadota > Alphaproteobacteria > Rhizobiales > Xanthobacteraceae > Pseudolabrys. Next base: position 732,858 of record CAWJZD010000006.1, on the reverse strand, counting down.
CGGCCGGCGTCGACTTCCTCACCATCGGGCAGTATTTGCAGCCGAGCCGGAAGCATCACGAGGTGGCGCGCTTCGTCACGCCGGACGAATTCAAGTCGTATGAGACGATCGCCTACGCCAAGGGCTTTCTCATGGTGTCGTCATCGCCTTTGACGCGTTCCTCGCACCATGCCGGCGAGGACTTCGCCCGCCTCAAGGCGGCCCGCGCGGCTCGCACCTAGCAATGCCGCAATTCTCGTCGAAGCGCCGCGTTCCGCACAACGCCGGCGACATGTTCGACCTGGTGGCCGACGTCGAGAAATATCCTCAGTTCGTTCCGCTGTGTCAGTCGCTGCGGGTCCGCAGCCGGACGCCGAAAGGGCAGGCGCCGGAGGTCTTGGTCGCCGACATGACGGTCGCCTACAAACTGATCAGCGAGACGTTCACCAGCAGGGTCACGCTCGATCGGCCCGGATTGACGATACTGGTCGAATATCTCGACGGTCCGTTCAGCCGGATGGAGAACCGCTGGACATTTCGCGCGCTGAACGAGCGCTCCTGCGAAGTCGAGTTCTTTATCGATTACGAATTCCGCAGCCGTGTTCTCGCCATGCTGATGGGCGCGATGTTCGAGGCCGCCTTCCGCCGCTTTGCAGCCGCGTTCGAAAAGCGCGCCGATCAGGTTTACGGACGAAAGGTCAGTTGACCTCTTCGCGGGACGGGCGGTCGTCCTGTCCTTCCGCGAGATCGTGCAGCATGCGGAATGCTTGCAAAACCGAGAGCTTGCGCACCTCGGAGCGGCCGATATTGCCGTAGCGCTTCTCGACATCGATCAGCCGGCCCGACCGGTCGGCCGCCGCAAAAAACACCAGCCCGACAGGCTTTTCCTCGCTTCCGCCGTCAGGCCCGGCAATGCCGGTGATCGACACGGCGAGGTGAACGCGCGATTGGCCGAGCACGCCGCGCACCATCGCCGCGGCGGTTTGCGAACTGACGGCGCCGTGCCGATCCAGAATGTCGCGAGCGACACCGAGCATCTGATGCTTGGCTTCGTTCGAATAGGTGACGTAGCCGCGGTCGAGGATGCTGGAGACGCCGGGGATTTCCGTGAGCGTGCCGGCAACCAGTCCGCGCGGTGCAGGATTCCGCGGTGGCGATCGTCAGGTTTTTTCGTTTGCAGATGGCGAGCAGGTTTTTCGCCGCTTCGACAATGTCGTCATCTACCATTGAGGGCGCACTCCAGGACGCTAGCTCGGCAACCGGATCGTTGCAGTGGCAAAGGCGGCAATGCCTTCGCCACGACCGGTAAAGCCCAAACCCTCGCTGGTGGTTGCCTTCACGGCAACCCGGTCGGCGGCAATACCGGCAATCTCTGCAATCCGGGCACGCATGGCGTCGCGATGCGGCCCGATCCGCGGCGCTTCGCAAACGATCGAAATGTCGAGATGCGTGATCTTGCCTTTGCGCGCGGCGAGGCGCTCGACTGCAAACCGCAGGAAACGGTCGGACGACGCGCCGCGCCATTGCGGATCGCTCGGCGGGAAGTGGGAGCCGATATCGCCGTCGGCCAGCGCGCCAAGAATGGCGTCGACCACAGCGTGCAGCACGACGTCCGCGTCGGAGTGGCCGGTCAGGCCGCGCTCATGCGGAATGCGAACGCCGCCCAGCGTGACATGATCGCCGGGGCCGAATGCGTGAACATCGATGCCCTGACCGGTGCGAATGTCGGCGAGCGCGCCCACCAGCAGTTCGGCGCGGGCGAAGTCGTCCTGTGTGGTCAGCTTGATATTCCCCGGCTCGCCCTCGAACAGGCTTACACGCAGCCCCGCCCATTCGGCGAGCGCGGCATCGTCCGGAGAAATCGTCCCGGCCGGCGCGCTCAGCCTTGGCATGGGCATCGCGCAGCATCTCGAAATCGAAGGCTTGCGGCGTTTGAACAAGCCGCAAATTGTCCCGCGCCAGCGTCTCGGCGACGCAATTGTCGTCGCCGGCGCGCTTGATCGTGTCGGTTACAGGCAGGGCAGGGATGGCGGCCCCGGTCGACTTCACCGCAGCAATCGCCCGCGAAACCAGCGCAGCGCTGGCGAACGGCCGCGCCGCGTCGTGCACCAGCACGATATCGGGCTTCTGGGCGGCGAGAGCCGCAAGTCCGGCGCGCACGGAGGCCTGCCGGGTCGAACCGCCCGGCGCGGCGGGAAGCAATGTCAGGCCCGCGGAGGCCGTCTCGAACAGCTCCGTGTCGTCGGGATGAATGACCGGCTGCACCGCGCCGATCTGCGGGTGCTTCGCAAAGGTCGCGAGCGACCAGCGCACCACCGCGTCGTGGCCGAGGGTGAGGTACTGCTTGGGCCGGGCGGCTCCCGCCCGCGTCCCTCGGCCCCCGGCTACGATGATGGCGGCTATTGCGCTCATGCCATCCCTCTAGTGGGTTCTGCACAGTGCTCAAGCGCGCCGTTTATCATTTTGCACTGCAGCACTTGCGCGCCATTTTGGCTTTGGCTATTATGTGAGCACTCAAATTTGACGCCTAATTGGTAGGCATTACCTTGGCAGCCGGTTCGGAAAACTCAGTGAAAACAGGCCCTTCCATAGGCCAGATCCGGCTCGCCAACCGCGTGGTTCTGGCTCCGATGTCGGGCATCACCGATGCGCCGTTTCGCCGGATGGCGGAGAAGCTCGGGGCCGGCCTCGTCGTCTCGGAGATGACGGCAAGCTCGGCGCTGGTCGAAAACCGGCGCGAAGCCTGGCGGCGCAGCGATGGCCGGGGCCTCGCCATCAAATCGGTCCAACTCGCCGGTTGTGAGCCGCGCTGGATGGCCGAGGGCGCCCGGATCGCCGAGGCCGAGGGCGCCGACATCATCGATATCAATATGGGCTGCCCGGCGCGGATGGTGACCAACATCGCGTCCGGATCCGCGCTGATGCGCGACCTGGACCACGCGCTACGGCTGATCGAAGCGACCGTGCAGGCCGTCAGAATTCCCGTGACGCTGAAGATGCGGCTTGGCTGGGATACGTCCAGCCTCAATGCGCCCGAACTTGCCCGCCGCGCCGAGGCCGCAGGCGTCCAGCTCATCAGCGTGCATGGCCGCACGCGCTGTCAGTTCTACAAAGGAGCCGCCGATTGGAATGCCGTGCGGGCCGTAAAGGCCGCCGTGCACATTCCGGTCATCGTCAATGGCGACATCCGCACGCTCGATGACGCCAAACAGGCCCTGCAAGCATCCGGTGCCGATGCCGTCATGATGGGCCGTGCTGCGCAGGGCAAGCCTTGGCTGCCCGGCCAGATCGCGCGCGCCCTCGAAGGGCAGGCGGCAGAGGCCGCGCCATCGCTCGAAATACAGTTCGACCTCATCGCGACGCTTTACGAAGAGATGCTCGAGCATTACGGCGACCGCGTCGCCCACAAGCATGCGCGCAAGCATCTCGGCTGGGCACTGGAATCGGCCGCGACAACTGCTGGCGCCTCGATCGCCTCGCTGAAAGAACACCGCGGCCGCGTCCTCACCGCGGACACATCGCTCGAAGCAAAGACCAGGCTGAAGGAAGCTTTCAGCGATTTTGCCTGGAGGGCCGCGGCGTGAGTCGAATGGCGGCCGTAGCTTCAGTTTCTCCAGCTTCATCGCTTGCCGATGCGCAGCTCAATGCATTGCCGCATCCGATCATCATGGTCGCGCGCGACGGCAAGATCGCCGATGCGAACGTCGCAGCCGAGCAATTCTTCGAAACATCCATTCCCGTATTACGGCGGCATATGTTGCGTGACCTCGTGCCGTTCGGATCGCCATTGCTGGCTTTGATCGAGCAGGTGCGCGAGCGAGGTTCAGCCGTCAACGAATACAAGGTCGATCTATCGACGCCTCGCAATCCCGGAGAGCGGCTGGTCGATCTCTACGTGGGACCGCTGCCTGAATATCCGGACCGCGTCGTTGTGATGCTTCAGGAGCGCACAATCGCGGAGAAGATGGATCGCCAGCTTATCCATCGTGGCGCCGCGCGATCGGTGATCGCGCTCGCTTCCATGCTGGCGCATGAAATCAAGAACCCGCTCTCCGGCATTCGCGGCGCCGCCCAATTGCTCGAGCAATCGGCCGCAGATGAGGACCGGCCTCTCACAAAGCTGATCTGCGACGAAACCGACCGCATTGTTAAGCTGGTCGATCGGATGGAAGTGTTCGGCGATGAGCGCCCGGTCGAGCGTGAGCCCGTCAACATCCACGTCGTACTCGATCATGTAAAGCGGCTCGCCCAATCCGGCCTCGCGCACCACATCCGCTTCAACGAAGAATATGACCCGTCGCTGCCGCTGGTTTACGCAAACCGCGATCAGCTTATTCAGGTCTTTCTCAATCTGGTGAAGAACGCCGCCGAGGCGGTTGGCGCCGACGCGCAAGACGGCGAGATCGCATTATCAACGGCATTTCGCCCCGGCGTGCGGCTGCAAGTGCCGGGGAGCAAGACACGGGTGTCGCTGCCGCTCGAATTCTGCGTGAAGGACAATGGCCCGGGTGTGCCGGACGATCTCATGCCGCATCTGTTCGATCCGTTCGTCACCACCAAGCCGACCGGAAGCGGGCTTGGTCTCGCCTTGGTCTCCAAGATCGTGGGTGACCATGGCGGGATCGTCGAGTGCGAGTCACAGCCGCGTCGTACGGTTTTTCGAGTGCTGATGCCGGTTTACAGCGAAGGCGAGGCAGACGTCTCGCTACCGCAAGGGTAGGGGCAAATGCCGAGCGGAAGCATCCTGGTCGCCGACGACGACGCCGCAATCCGGACCGTGCTCAATCAGGCGCTGTCGCGCGCCGGTTATGAAGTGCGATCGACCGGTACCGCCGCCACGCTGTGGCGTTGGGTCAGTCAGGGCGAGGGCGACCTCGTCATCACCGACGTGGTCATGCCGGACGAGAACGCATTCGATCTCGTGCCGCGCATTCGCAAGGCGCGGCCGGATATGCCGGTCATCATCATGAGCGCGCAGAACACGTTCATGACGGCAATTCGCGCGTCCGAGCGCGGCGCCTACGAATACTTGCCAAAACCGTTCGATCTCAAGGAGCTGATCGCGATCGTCGGGCGCGCCCTGGCGGAGCCGAAGCAAAAGCGCGCCTCCGCGCCTGCCAAGCCGGAGGAAATGGAGAACATCCCGCTGGTCGGCCGCTCGCCGGCCATGCAGGAAATTTATCGCGTGCTCGCCCGCCTGATGCAGACCGACCTCACCGTGATGATCAGCGGCGAAAGCGGCACCGGCAAAGAGCTGGTGGCGCGCGCGCTGCACGATTACGGCAAGCGGCGCTCCGGCGCGTTTGTCGCCGTCAACATGGCCGCTATCCCGCGCGACCTGATCGAATCCGAATTGTTCGGTCACGAGAAGGGCGCCTTCACCGGGGCAAATTCGCGCTCATCCGGCCGCTTCGAGCAAGCCGAGGGCGGCACGCTGTTCCTCGACGAGATCGGCGACATGCCGATGGAAGCGCAGACGCGGTTGCTGCGCGTCCTCCAGCAAGGCGAGTACACGACCGTCGGCGGCCGCACGCCGATCAAGAGCGACGTGCGCATCGTGGCAGCGACCAACAAGGATCTGCGCCAGCTCATCCAGCAGGGTCTGTTCCGCGAGGATCTGTTCTTCCGCCTCAACGTCGTGCCGCTGCGGCTGCCTCCGCTGCGGGAGCGTACCGAAGACATCCCTGATCTGATCCGGCACTTCTTTGCGATGGTGGCGCGGGAAGGGTTGCCGCAGAAGCAACTCGATCAGGCGGGTATGGATCGCCTCAAGCAATATCGTTGGTCCGGGAATGTGCGCGAGCTCGAGAACCTCGCGCGCCGCCTCGCCGCGCTTTATCCGCAAGAGACGATCGGCGCCGCCGTCATCGAGAACGAATTGTCGCAGCCGGTCATGCCCGCCATGAGCGAGGAGGCCCAGGCGGCGGATGACGGCCTTGCGGCTTCGGTGGAGCGGCACCTGGCGAGGTATTTCGCCGGCTTCCAGGATGAAATGCCGCCGGCCGGCCTCTACCACCGCATCCTGCGTGAAATCGAATATCCGTTGCTGTCAGCCGCTCTCGCAGCGACGCGCGGCAATCAAATCCGCGCAGCCGACCTTCTCGGCCTCAACCGCAACACGCTGCGCAAGAAAATCCGCGACCTCGATATTCAGGTCTTCCGGTCCGGCAGCTAAGGCCGCCCGCTTCCCCAGTTTTGCGCCGCGGAATCGTCGCAATTCGGCAACATTGTTGTATAAAAGCATCAGTCGTTGATGCGCGGCCCGCCGGGCTGCGCCTGCTCCGCCTGACATCGGAGCCTTTCGTCGAATGAGCGTCATGACCGTCGAGCAAGCCGTCACACCCGAGACAATCGTCAGCGAGCCAGCGCGACGGACGAACGTGCGCGTGGTCGGGCCAGCCCTGGTCGGTCTCGCCATGCTGTCGGCCATCGCGACGTTCCTCGTCCTGGCCGGCCTGACGCCGATAGCGCCAACCCATAACGTCGTCGTCACGCTGCTCCTGATCAATGCCATTACCGGCCTGCTGCTGCTCTGCGTGATCGGGCTGGAGGTCTGGCAGATCCTGCAGGCGAGGCGGGTGGGAACGGCCGGCGCGCGGCTCCACATTCGCATCGTCGGCTTGTTTTCCTTCATCGCTGCGGCGCCGGCGATCCTTGTTGCGATTGTCGCTTCGATCACGCTGGACCGCGGGCTCGATCGTCTGTTCGCCTCGCGCACCCGCGACGCGATCCAGAACTCCGTCATCGTCGCTGAAGCCTATCTCCGCGACCACGCGCAGAATGTCCGCTCCGACATCATGCTGCTGTCGTTTGATGTCGCGCGCGGCAAGGAAGTCTTTGAGAGAAACCCGGACGATCTGCGGCGCTTCCTGACGTTCCAGGCGCAGGTGCGAGGACTTGGCGCCGCGCTGGTGTTCGACACCAACATGGCCATCCGCTCCCGCGCCGATATCCCCACCAATCAGGTGTTCGCCCTGCCGCCGAAGGACGCGCTCGCCTCGGTCAAGGAGACCGAGCCGCAAATCGTTCTGTTGCCCGATACGAGCTACGTCGCAGCGGTCGTGAAACTGCGCGACTATGCGGACCGTTATCTCTATGTCGCCCGGCTGCTCGATCCTCGCGTGCTTGCGCAGTTGCGCACAACGGAAGCGAGCGTGAGCGAGTACGCCGCGATCAATGAGCGGCGCATCGGCATCCAGGTCGCATTCGCTTTGATGTACACCGTGATCGCGCTGATCGTGCTGCTGTCGGCCGTCTGGATCGGCCTGGATTTCGCCAACCGGCTGGTCGCTCCCATTCGCCGTCTGATCGGTGCGGCCACTGCGGTATCGACCGGCAATCTGTTGGTGCGCGTGCCGGTCAGGCAATCCGAAGGCGACCTCGCCAATCTGGGCGAAACGTTCAACCGCATGACGCAGGAGCTGCGCACCCAAAGAGACGATCTGGTGCGCGCGCGCGACCAGATCGACAGCCGGCGTCTGTTTACCGAGGCGGTGCTTGCCGGTGCGAGCGCAGGCGTCATCGGCGTCGACAGTCACGGCCGCGTCACCATCCTCAACCGTTCGGCTGAGAAGTTGGTCGATCGCGCCGAGGCGGATTCGCTCGGCAAACCGGTTGTCGACCTGGTGCCCGAGCTCGGCGAGTTCATCCACCAGGCACAAGCAAGCTCGCCGCGGACCGTGCAAGGTCAGATCAAGCTCAACCGCGCCGGTAACGAACGCATCGTTTCGCTGCGTGTCACCAGCGAACAAACATCCGACGCCAATCACGGTTATGTCGTGACGCTGGATGACATTACCGAGCTTGTCAGCGCGCAGCGGACGTCGGCATGGGCCGACGTGGCGCGCCGCATTGCTCACGAGATCAAGAATCCACTGACGCCGATCCAGCTCGCTGCCGAGCGGCTTCGGCGCAAATACAGCAAGACGATCGAGGATCGGGCGGTCTTCGAGCAATGCACGGATACGATCGTGCGTCAGGTCGATGACATCAAGCGCATGGTCGACGAATTCTCCCGCTTTGCCCGCACGCCAAAGCCGGAATTCGTCGCCGACGATGTCGCCGAAACGGTTCGCCAGGTCGTGTTCCTGATGCGGGTCGGAAACAACGACATCGATTTCGATCTGGAGCTTGCGGAAGATCCGATGCCGGCACGTTTTGACCGCCGGCTGATCTCGCAGGCTCTCACCAATATCGTCAAGAACGCGACAGAAGCGATCGGTGCAGTGCCGGCCCAGCAGCTCGGCAAGGGCCGCATCCTCGTCCGTGCCTCGCGGGACGGCAGCGACGTCCTGATCGATGTCGTGGATAACGGGCCTGGTCTGCCGAAAGAAAACCGTAACCGGCTTCTTGAGCCCTATGTGACGACGCGGGAAAAGGGCACCGGCCTTGGTCTCGCAATCGTCGGCCGTATTCTCGAAGAGCACGGCGGCGGAATCGAGCTACGCGATGCCGCGGAGATGAATGCGGGCCAGCGCGGCGCGTGGATGCGACTGCGCTTTGCAGCCTCGCCCGCCGCTAAACCACAGACTGAACAACAAAAGCCAACAGGAGAATCCTGACATGGCAGGAGCAGCCGAAATTCTGGTCGTCGACGACGAGGCCGACATCCGCGATCTGGTCGCCGGTATTCTACAGGACGAGGGCTATTCGACACGGACCGCCCGCAACAGCGACGAGGCGCTTGCCGCCATTGTCACGCGGCGGCCGAGCCTCGCGCTGCTGGATATCTGGCTGCAGGGCTCGGCGCTCGACGGGTTGCAGTTGCTTGACGCCGTCAAGCAGGAGCATGTCGATCTGCCGGTGGTCATGATTTCTGGGCACGGCAACATCGAAACGGCCGTCGCGGCGATCAAGCAGGGCGCCTACGACTTCATCGAGAAGCCGTTCAAGGCCGATCGCCTCCTGCTGGTCGTGGAGCGCGCGATCGAGCATCTGCGCCTGCGCCGCGAGGTCAAACAGCTGCGGCAGATGGCGCCGGCGCCGACAATGTTGGTCGGCAAATCGGCCTCGATGAGCCAATTGCGCCAGACGATTGAGAAGGTGGCGCGAACCAATAGCCGTATCTTGCTGGTTGGTCCGTCTGGATCGGGCAAGGAGCTGACGGCGCGGGCGATCCATCAGATTTCGAATTTTTCGACCGGGCCATTCGTCGTTCTCAACGCCGCTGCGATCACGCCTGACCGCATGGAGGTCGAGCTATTCGGTCAGGACAAGACCAATGGCACGGATACTCGAAAAGCGGGCGCGCTGGAGGAGGCACACGGCGGCACGTTGTTCATCGACGACGTGGCCGAACTGCCGCGTGAGACGCAAAACAAGATCCTGCGTGTTCTGGTCGATCAGAGTTTCCAGCGGGTCGGCGGCAGCACCAAGATTACTGTCGATGTCCGCATCATCTCCTCGACCTCGCGGAACCTGGAAGCAGAGATCGCCGCCGGAAAATTCCGCGAAGACCTCTATCACCGCCTGTCGGTGGTCCCGATCCGTGTTCCTGCGCTTGCAGAGCGGCGAGAGGACGTTGTCTTGCTGGTCGAATATTTCATGGATCAGATTTCCCAGGCGACCGGCCTGCCGCGGCGCCGGATCGGCGAAGACGCCATGGCCGTGCTGCAGTCGCACGACTGGCCCGGCAACGTCCGGCAACTGCGCAACAATATCGAACGGCTGATGATACTCGCCGGCGGCGATGCCGACGCCGTGGTCGATGCCAGCATGCTGCCGCCGGATGTCGGATCGATGGTGCCGAGCATGCCGAACGGCAATGGCGGCGAGCAGTTGATGGGGTTGCCGCTTCGCGACGCCCGCGAGGTGTTCGAGCGCGAATATCTGGTTGCGCAGATCAGCCGCTTCGGCGGTAACATCTCGCGTACCGCAGAATTCGTCGGCATGGAGCGCTCGGCGCTCCACCGCAAGCTCAAGGCGCTCGGAATCTCGTAGCTCATGTCGCGCATCGCTTACGTCAACGGGCGTTATCTGCCGCGCGCCCAGGCCGCCGTCTCGATCGAGGATCGCGGCTACAATTTCGCCGATGGCGTTTATGAAGTGTGCGAGGTGCGGGGAGGGCGCCTGATCGATGAGCGCCGTCACATCGACCGGCTGAAGCGCTCGCTTTCCGAGCTGCGCATTGCCGAGCCGATGTCATCGGCGGCGCTTGGCCACGTCCTGCGCGAGACCATGCGCCGCAATCGGGTGCACGATGGCATTGTCTATGTGCAGGTCAGCCGCGGCATTGCCAGGCGCGATCATGCTTTCCCGGCTGAGGGCACCAAACCAAGCCTCATGGTGAGCGCGCGTGCGATCGACCTCGCGGCCAACGAAAAGGTTGCGGCTGAAGGAATCGCGGTGATCACCGTCCCGGACGAGCGATGGGCGCGCGTCGACATCAAGTCGATTTCTCTCTTGCCGAACGTGCTGGCAAAACAGGCGGCACGCGAGCAGGGCGCACGCGAAGCCTGGCTGGTCGACAAGGACGGCAAAGTGACCGAAGGCTCATCGTCGAATGCATGGATCATCAATCGCGACGGCAAACTGCTGACGCGATCGCTCGGCCGCGACATCCTTGCCGGGATCACCCGAACCGTGTTGCTCGACATGATCAAGGCGCACGATCTCGTGCTGGAAGAGCGGGCGTTCACCGTCGAAGAGGCCTATGCGGCGCGCGAGGCGTTCGTCACATCGGCAACGCAGGCGGTCATGCCGGTGGTGCGCATCGATGGCCGGCCGGTCGGCAATGGCGCGCCTGGCCTCATCGCGACGGCGCTGCGGCGCGATTATCACCGCCATGCCGAGGTCAGCTAACGCCCCGAAAACTGGCAGTTTTCAAAGGCTTACTCTCCGGAAATTGAACTTTCCCTTGCACGCGACAGCGCCGTGCCATCTAATATTCGCGCACCCGGAAAAGACGAACCAAAAATGGGGTCCGGGCAACGAAGAAAGGGTCTCGCGCTTAAAGACGCGAGCATAAAAGGAAAACGGCCATGGCAGCCGAACGTGCGCAAAATCTGCAAGACACATTTCTCAATCATGTCCGGAAACAAAAAGTCCCGCTGACGATTTTTCTCGTCAACGGCGTTAAGTTGCAGGGCGTGGTGACCTGGTTCGATAATTTCTGCGTGCTGCTGCGGAGGGACGGACACTCGCAACTCGTCTACAAGCACGCGATTTCGACCATCATGCCCGGACATCCGGTGCAATTGTTCGAAGGTGGCGAAGAGCCGCCGGCAGAAAAGGTCTAATTGGAACGTCGACAACGCGATGACGAGCGCGATCGGCTGAGCGGCGCCGGCCATAGCGGCCGCGCCGTCGTCATCGAACCCGACCTCAAGAGCGCGCGCGGAGACCTGCGTTCGCCGCAGGCACGGCTCGACGAGGCCGTCGGTCTCACGCGAGCCATCGATCTTGCGGTGATAGAGCAGGGCATCGTCACGCTCTCCGATATCCGGCCGGCGACTTACATCGGCAAGGGCAAGGTCGATGAGATCGCGGGGCTCGTGAAGAGCGCCGAGGCCGGCATCGTCATCATGGATTGCGCGATTTCGCCGGTGCAGCAGCGCAATCTCGAGAAGGCGTGGAACGCCAAGGTGCTTGATCGCACCGGCCTGATCCTGGAAATCTTCGGGCGGCGCGCGCGAACCAAAGAGGGCGCACTGCAGGTCGAGCACGCGCATCTGACCTACCAGAAGAGCCGGCTGGTGCGCTCATGGACCCATCTGGAGCGCCAGCGCGGCGGCTTCGGCTTCCTTGGCGGGCCCGGCGAGACGCAGCTGGAAGCTGACCGGCGTGTGATCGAGGACCGCATCCGCCGGATTGAAGACGAACTCGAAAAGGTCAAACGCACCCGCAAACTGCATCGCGACAGCCGCAAGCGCGTGCCTTATCCGATCGTCGCGCTGGTCGGCTACACCAATGCCGGCAAATCCACCTTGTTCAATCGCATGACGCAGGCGGGCGTGCTCTCGACCGATATGCTGTTCGCCACGCTCGATCCGACCCTGCGCGCGGTTGATCTGCCGCATGGCCATCGCATCATCCTGTCTGACACGGTGGGCTTCATCTCCAGTCTTCCGACCATGCTGGTGGCGGCATTCCGCGCAACGCTGGAAGAGGTGATCGCGGCGGACGTCATCCTTCACGTCCGCGACGTGTCGCACGAAGACTCGACCGCGCAGTCGCAGGATGTGGTCACGACGCTCCGCGAGCTCGGTATCGAGCCCGGTGATGAGCGGCTGATCGAAATCTGGAACAAGATCGACCGGCTGCCGGCCGACCATCGCGCGGCGCTGGCGAACCAGGCCGAGCGGCGCGACGCGGCGGAGCGGCCGGTGCTGGTTTCGGCAATCACGGGCGAGGGCGTCGATACCCTCAACGCCGCAATCGATGCCAAGCTGGCGAGAGGCCGCCAGGTGATCGAGCTGGCGCTTGATCCGGCCGACGGCTCGGGCCTGTCCTGGCTCTACCGGCACACCGAAGTGCTCGAAAAAGAGATGTCCGGCGACGGGCGGCTGCATGTGACGGTGCGCGGCAATCCCGAGCAGGCTGCCCGGGTGCGGGCCAAGTTCGCAGAAGTGGTGGCCGGCTAGGCCTTCTCGGCGGTCTTCTCTGCGATCTTGGCCTCGTTCCAGAGCGCGTCCATTTCCGCGAGATCCGCATCCTTGGGCTTTTTCCCGCGGGCGGCCAGAGCCTGCTCGATGGCGGCGAAACGGCGCTCGAATTTCTGGTTGGTCGCCCGCAACAGGCTTTCCGGATCGGCCTTGAGGTGCCGGGCGAGGTTGACCGCCGCGAACAAAAGATCGCCGACCTCGGCCGTGACGCCGGCATCGCCCTGGTCGAGCGCCTGCTCGACCTCGTCGGCTTCCTCGCGGATCTTGGCCAGCACGGCCCGCGGGTCGTTCCAGTCGAAGCCAACTGCACCGGCTTTGTCCTGAAGCTTGAGCGCCCGGGTTAACGCCGGTAGCGCGACAGGAACGCCGGCGAGGGCGCCCGCTGGCTCTGACTGGCCTTTGCTGGCCGCCTTCGCGGCCTTTTCCTCGGTTTTGATGCGTTCCCACAGGCCTTTGACGGCCGTGGCGGTACGGCCTTCGGCATCGGCAAAGACGTGCGGGTGCCTGCGGATCAGCTTCTGCGTGATGCTCTCGACCACGTCGCCGAAGTCGAACGCGCCTTCTTCCTCCGCCATCCGGGCGTGGAAGACGACCTGCAGCAGCAGGTCGCCCAGCTCCTCGCGCAGTTGCTCCATGTCGTCGTGCTCGATCGCATCGGCGACCTCGTAGGCTTCTTCCAGCGTATAGGGCGCGATGGTGCGGAAGCTCTGCTCGAGGTCCCAGGGGCAGCCGGTGCCGGGCGTGCGCAGCGCCGCCATGATCTCAATCAGCCGCGTGATGTTCTTTGAAGGCGTCATGGTCGGATTCGCATAAGACATATTATGGAATATTTCATGTAGGCCTGAATACAGAGGTCGATGGCTTTATGACGTGGCTTGTCAGACAGATAGCGACGATTTGAGACAATTCAGTTTAACGCGCCTCGATCACCATCCCGTCGAACGCCGGCTCGATGTGCGACGGCAACTCGCGGCGTAGAGCCTCGTAGTCCAGATCGCAATGCAGATTGGTCAGGACGGCACGCTTGGTCTTCACCCGCGCGATCCAGTCCAGGCTCTCGGCCAGGTTCATGTGGCTGGGATGTGGGTGGATGCGAAGTGCATCGACGATCCAGAGATCGAGCCCGGCCATCAGCGGCAGGCTCTCGGCCGGCAGCCCCTTGATGTCGCAGGAATAGGCCAAATTGCCGAAGCGGAAGCCGAGCGACGGGATGTCGCCGTGGTCCTGCAGGATCGGCAAAACCTCGATCGCGCCGCCCTTCCCGTTGATTTTAACGGCTGTGCCGGGCGTCAGGCGGTGCTCGCGCAGGGTTGGCGGGTACTGGCTGCCGGGCGGCGTCCTGAAGCAGTAGCCGAACCGGGCCTGCATGGCCTGCGCGGTCGGCTCATCCATGTAGATATCGACCGGCTTGCGGGTTTTCACGAAAAACGGCCGCAGATCGTCGATGCCGTGGGTATGGTCGGCGTGCTCATGGGTGAGGAGGACGGCGTCCAATTCCTCGATTTTGGCATCCAGGAGCTGCTCCCGCAGGTCGGGAGTGGCATCGACCAGCAGGCGCGTTGTCTGGCCGGAAGCGGTCGTCTGTTCGACCAGCAGCGAGCACCGCCGCCGCCTGTTCTTCGGATTATTCGGGTCGCAATCGCCCCAGCCGAGCGCGACCCGAGGCACGCCCATCGACGAGCCGCAGCCCAGGATCGTGAAGCGCAGGCTCACGCGCGCGGCACCTTGGAGAACAGCCGGAAGAAGTTGTCGGTGGTCTGGCCGGCGATCTCGGCCTCGCTGACGCCGCGAGTGTCCGCCAGCACCTTGGCGGTCTCGGTCACGTAGGACGGCTCGTTGCGTTTACCACGATAAGGGCCGGGCGCGAGATAGGGCGCGTCGGTCTCGACCAGAATGCGGTCGGCCGGCAGCTCGGCCGCGATGTCGCGCAGCGCTTGCGAATTCTTGAAGGTCAGGATGCCCGTGAACGACACGTAGTGGCCAAGCGCGATCGCGCGCATGGCGAGATCGCGGCCGCCGGTGAAGCAATGCAGCACGGCCGGGAAGGCACCCTTCCCGCTTTCCTCCTCCAGAATCCGCGCCATGTCGTCATCGGCGTCGCGCGAATGGATCACAAGCGGCAGGCCGGTCTCGCGCGCCGCGGCGATATGGGCGCGGAAGCCCTGCTCCTGCGCGTCTCGCGGCGACTTGTCATAGTGATAGTCGAGCCCGGCTTCGCCGATCGCGACCACTTTGGGATCTCGCGAGCGCGCAACGAGATCGCTCGTGCCGATATCGAGCTCTTCTTTGGCATTGTGCGGATGCGTGCCGACCGAGCAGAAGATGTCGTCATAGCGGCGCGCAACGCCGAGCACCTGGTCGTGCCGCTTCACGCGCGTCGAAATCGTCACGATGCGGCCGATGCCGGCGCCCCGCGCGCGATCGACAACAGCATCGAGTTCGGACGCGAAGTCGGGAAAATCGAGATGGCAGTGGCTGTCGACCAGCATTACTGCGCTGCTTCTTTGGCCGCTTCGGGCTCGACATAGCGCGGAAACACGCCGGACGGCGCGGGCAGCGCCGTGCCCGGAGCAAGCCGATGCTTGTCGCCCAGCCGGTCAAAGCCGCGCTCATTCTCGGGCACGCCGAGCAGATCCAGCAGCTTCGCGGCCGACGTCGGCATGAACGGCTGCGACAGGATCGCGACCTGCCGGATCACCTCGGCGGTTACATAGAGCACTGTCCCCTGCTTCGCCGGATCGGTCTTCGCCAGCGCCCAGGGCGCTTCGCCGGCGAAATAGCGGTTGGCGTCGGCGACCACGGCCCAAACCGCATTGAGCACCAGATGCAGCTGTTGCGTCTTCATATGCTCGCGCGCGCGCTCGATCATCGCATCGGCCGCAGCGAGGATGGCTTTGTCGCTCTCCGAAAACGCGCCCGGCTTCGGCAGCGTGCCCTTGAGCTGCTTGCCGATCATCGAGAGCGAACGCTGCGCCAGATTGCCGAGATCGTTCGCCAGATCGGCATTGATGCGGTTGACGATCGCCTCATGGCTGTAATTGCCGTCCTGGCCGAACGGCACTTCGCGCAGGAAGAAGTAGCGCAACGGATCGACGCCGTAGGCTTCGGTCAATGTGAACGGGTCGATCACATTGCCGACCGACTTCGACATCTTCTCGCCGCGGTTGAACAAGAAGCCGTGCGAGAAAATCCGCTTCGGCACCGCAACGCCGGCCGACATCAGAAACGCCGGCCAATAGACCGCATGAAAGCGCACAATGTCCTTGCCGATCACGTGCAGCGCGGCCGGCCAGTATCGCTTGAACTTTTCGCTCTGCTGCGTCCGGATAGCCGACCGCGGTGATGTAATTGGTCAGCGCATCGACCCACACATACATGATGTGCTTGTCGTTGCCGGGCACGCGCACGCCCCAGTCGAACGTCGTGCGCGAGATCGATAGATCCTGCAGGCCGCCTTTGACGAAGCTCGCGACCTCATTGAGCCGCTCGCGCGGCAGCACGAAGTCCGGCACATCGGCGTAGAGCTTGAGCAGCTTGTCCTGATAGGCGGACAGCTTGAAGAAATAGCTCTCCTCCTCCACCCACTCGACCGGCGTGCCGGTCTTGGTCGAGATGCGCACCTTCTGCTCGTTGAGCGCCGTCTCGTCCTCGGCGTAATAGGCCTCATCGCGCACCGAGTACCAGCCGGCATATTTGTCGAGATAGATGTCGCCATTGGCGGCCATCTTCTCCCAGATGCCGATCGAGGATTTGTGGTGGCGATCCTCGGTGGTGCGGATGAAATCGTTGTTCGAGCAGTTGAAGCGCTCGACCATCGCCCGGAATTTCTCGACATTGCGGTCGACCAGTTCGCGCGGCGTGACGCCTTCGCGCGTCGCGGTCTGCTGGATCTTCTGGCCGTGCTCGTCGGTGCCGGTGAGGAAATAGACGTCGTAGCCATCGAGCCGCATGAAGCGCGCGATGGCGTCGGTCGCGATCACCTCATAGGCGTGGCCGATATGCGGCGGGCCATTCGGGTAAGAAATCGCGGTGGTGATGTAATAAGGCTTGGACATTGCGCCGGTTGGTATCAACCGCGTGCTGCTTCCGCAAGCAAGCCGAACACCGAGAAAACCAGCGGGCGCCGGTCGAGATTGTACTCGTCGGCGTCACTCGCGGCCGCATTGACCTTGTTCCAAATCTCCGCGAGCAGGCCGAGCCGGCGCCTGGGCGCCTTGCCGTCCTCCAGCCGCGCTTCGAGCCAGCCATTGACGATATCCATGAAGGCCGCGAGCGGCGCAGAGTTGACGCCGGCCAGCGCGTCACCGAGCGCATGAAGCGTGCGCGGATCGGGATTGGGCAATTGATCGAGCGCGGCCATCACTTTTTGCCGGAGTGCGAGCGTCGATCCGTCGAGCAGGTTGATGGCGCGCGCCACGCTGCCGTCTGCAGCCGCAGCCGCCTCGAGAATGTCGGCGTCGGCGGGCCGGCCGAGCGCGCTGGCGGCAGCCTGGGCGACCTCACTTTGTGCCAGCGCCCGCAATAACAGCCGCCGGGTGCGCGAGCGGAGGGTCGGCAGAATTTGGCCCGGCGCGTGACTGACCAGCAGCAGCAGCGAGCGATGCGGCGGCTCTTCCAGAATCTTCAAAAGCGAATTGGCGCCGAAATCGTTGAGCTCGTCGACAGCATCGACAATGGCGATGCGCCAGCCGCCCTCGCCCGCGGTCGAGCCGAAGAACGACACCGAGCGGCGCACATCCTCGACGCGCGATATCCTGGCGCAGCTTGCCTTTGTCGTTGAGCGTTCGCTCCAGCGCCAGGAGATCGCTGTGCGCTTCGTTGGCGATGCGGCGCGCGACCGGATTGTCCGGATCGACCGCAAGCGATTTGGCCTGCTGCACATGCGGTGCGGCGGGATCCGGATGCGCCAGAACGAAGCGCGCCAGCCGGTACGCCAACGTGGCCTTGCCGATGCCGCGCGGCCCGCCGATCAGCCAGGCGTGCGGCATGCGGCCGCTGCGATAGCTCTCGAGCAGGATTTGCTCCGCGTCGGCGTGGCCGATCAGGCCGCTGTTCTCGCGGGGATGCAGGATGTCGCTTTCGCTATCGTCTGCCATCGCCGTCTTATGGCGCGACTTGGCGCCGCCGCTCAAGCTGCGGCGGCTGCAGCCGCAGCATCACCGCGGTCCAGATGTCGGATTGCACCGCCTCTTTCGGCTTGGTCGCGTCAATCAGGATGCAGCGCTTCGGCTCGACTTTGGCGAGCTCGGCATAGGCGTGGCGCAGCGCCTCGTGGAAACTGATTGCCTCGGCTTCAAACCGGTCGGCCTCTGCATTGCCGCGCCGCTGTGACGCGCGGCTCAAACCCACCTCGGGAGGCACATCGAGAATGATGGTGAGATCGGGAAGCAGATCGCCGACCGTGACGCGTTCCAGCCCTTTGATCAGGCGCTCGTCCACTTTGCCCAGCGCACCCTGATAGACGCGGGTCGAATCCATGAAGCGGTCGCAGATCACCCATTTGCCGGCTTCGAGCGCGGGCGCGATCGTGTTGCGCACGTGATCGTCGCGTGCCGCCGCAAACAGGATTGTTTCGGTTTCCGCACCGAGCGGCTTGGCGGCGCCCGAGAGCAGCACATGACGGATGATTTCCGCGCCCGGTGAGCCGCCCGGCTCGCGCGTCAGCACAACCTCGAGGCCGGCAGCCTCGAGCCGCTCGACCAGCATTTTCGCATGCGTTGACTTGCCGCCGCCCTCGCCGCCTTCAAACGTAATGAAGCGTCCGCGCATCTAGAGCTTTTCAGTGCCGGCGCGGAACAGATTGATCATCAGCTCGGTCGCCCCGTCGATCGCGCGTTGCGTCACCGAGCCCCTCTCGACGCTGTCGGCGGTCTTGAGCGGCACTTGCAGCACCACACTGCCGTCTCGCCATACTTTCAGTGTGCCGAGCGGCGTGCCTTCCTTGACCGGCGCCGGCACCGGCCCGTCATACACAATGCGTGCGATCAGCTTTTCGCCGCCCGCCTTCGGCACCATGATGCGAACCAGACCCGCCGGCGTGAGCGGCACGCTGCTCTTGTCGCCGCCGAACACTTTGGCGCTGCCGATTGTCTGGCCCTCGGCAAACAGCATGCGGGTCTCGAAAGAGCGGAAGCCCCACTCCAGCAGCTTCTTGGCGTCGTCGGCGCGGTCTTTCGGTGCTTTTGTGCCGTTGACGACTGCGATCAGCCGCAAATTATTGCCGACCGCAGAGCCAACCAGTCCGTAGCCGGCCTCGCTGGTGAAGCCGGTTTTGAGGCCGTCGGCCCCATCCATCGTGGTCAAAAGCGGATTGCGGTTCGCCTGCCGGATCTTGTTCCAGGTGAAGTCGCGTTCGCCGTAGATTTTATAAAGCTCCGGATATTTCAGAATGAGATGGCGCGCCAGCTCGCCAAGCTCGCGCGTCGTCACTCTCGTTCCCGGGTCCGGCAGGCCGGTCGAGTTGGTGAAGACGGATTTGGTCAGCCCGATCTCGCGCGCGCGTTGCGTCATTTTGATCGCGAATTCGCGCTCATTGCCGGCCAGGGCCTCGGCCAGGATGATGCAGGCGTCGTTGCCGGACTGCACGATCATGCCGCGCAACAGGTCCGCGACCGGCACCTTGCTGTGAATGGCGGCATACATGGTGGAGCCGCCCGACGGCGCCCCACCCTTCCGCCAGGCATTTTCACTCACGACATATTCGTCGGTGAACTTCACGCGGCCTTGCTTGATCTCGTTGAAGACGTATTCCGACGTCATCAGCTTGACGAGGCTGGCCGGCGCGATCAGGTCGTCGGCTGCGCGTTCCCACAGCACCGCGCCGGTTTCGCCCTCAATCAGGATCGCGTGCGGCGCGGTGATATTGGGCTCGTCTTTCTTGGTCGTCGCAGTCGCGGTCTGTCCCTTCTGCTGGGCCTGCGCAAAACCGGCGGCGATCAGCGTCAGGCCGATCACAGCGGCAATGGTGCGCGCAAAAGTCATGCGAAATGGCATCGGTAACGCTCGTCCGGCGTTTGAAATCAGGGCACGCGTGACGCGAAATTGCGGCTCAGTAAAGGCCGCGGCCGCTCATGAAACCAGCCGGCGCATCATACCGCACCGGCGCGAAGGCCGAAACGGCGTTACCCAACGGCCTCGACGTGATGGGCTCAGGCGCCGGCGACGATGCGACCGCGTAGCGCTGAGCAAATGACGTGGGAACGTCCGCCTCGCCGCGGCGGTTGGCGGCCAATTCCGTGGTCGGGCCACCATCCGCGGCGTAGGGCCGTGACGGCGGCGGCGACGGCACGTTGCGAATTGCCGCGGTGCGGCTCATTGGCTGTGGATCGAAATAGGCAGGCGCGAAATTCTCGGCAGCGGCGACCTGCACCGGCGCCTGGCCCTTCGGCGTCGCCGGATCACGCAAAGTCGCTTCGAGCTTGCGGTCATCCGAGCCGGCGATCGGCGCCCGGCCGATATATTCGACGCGCACCTTGGCGACGCCGTGGCCGTGGAAGCCGAGCAACGTCGCGGTACGGTAGGACAGATCGATCAGCCGGTTATGCGCGTAAGGGCCGCGGTCGTTGACGCGAACGACGATGGAGCGGCTGTTCTTCAAATTGGTGACGCGCACATAGGACGGCAGTGGCAGCGTCGGATGCGCCGCCGAGATCGAGTTCTTGTCGAACACTTCGCGGTTGGCGGTATAGCGGCCGTGGAAGTCGTCGCCATACCAGGAGGCGATGCCTTCGGCGCGATAATTGATGTCTTCTTCGGGGACGTAGGTCTTGCCGGCCACCACATAGGGCCTGCCGACCTTATGGACGCCGCCGCCCTTCGGCACCGGCTGGCCCGGCTCGACCACGCGCGCGCTCGACGACACGCCGTATTTCGGATCGATGTTGGAGCTGCCGGAGCAATTGGCGAGCGCGAGGCCCGTGAAGGCAAGCGCAACAAGCTGTCCGCACCGGATAAGCCGGCCGCCCCTCGTCTGCCCCATCGTCCGCCCGTAGTCCCTGATGCGTCCGCGCAACAATAGCGCGCAAAACGACTTAGACGAAGCCACGAGCGGATTGGTGGTAAACGATTGGTTCCGCTTGCGTCTTCGCGACTCCGCGCCGCGTTGATAAAGGCGGCGTATCGCGCTTGCAATAGCAGGCATTCGCCCGCATTCACATGCGCGGATGGAAGGGTGGCCGAGTGGTTTAAGGCACCGGTCTTGAAAACCGGCGTACCCGCAAGGGTACCGTGAGTTCGAATCTCACCCCTTCCGCCAATAGCAGTTCAAAAGCGCTTTCGTTGACGGGGTCTTTTGACGTTCACGCTTTCTCCGCCCAAACATTCACCCCAACTTTGAATACGGATTTTTGCAGCCGATCCGCCGAGCGGATTTAGGCTTCACGCCGGACGACGTTGGGGGCGTCGCTCATGCCGCGACTCGAAGTTCGACAGCTCGACTTAAGCGACACGTTCAAAGATATCGCCCGCGTGCACGAACGCTATCGCGGCTCCATTCAACCGGGAACGATTTGCAAAATCAAGGTTGGCAACAATTCCGCCTGATCTCGCCGTCCGAGGATCGCCGAACGACGCGTTGGATAAGCGTGAAATTTCACGGTCGACTCCAGCCTACATCTTGCTAGACGAACTGACGCGGACCGATCTGAACGTGAACGTTTTCCATAAATACCACTTCGAAATTCTTCCAGCGTGGGTTCTCGGAAAATCCGTGTTGGGCCTATAGCGCGAGCGATCCTGCGGCCCGTGTTTCTATGTTCATCGCCACTTGGTCATTCGCCACTGGAATAGTGCTCGCGTGTCGGCACGTTTCTTGGCATCAAGTCGCTCCCAAAATAGTCACATGCCTGAACGCACCCGCCTTCCCTACTACGTTGAAATGCAAGATGCATCGCCAACGCTTCCGGAACAATCGTTCGCGATCTTTGGTAGGCGCTTGCGTATGCGCCTAGTATCGCATCCAACCGCTAGGCGTGCGACTGCTCACTTTCTCTTCGCTTGCTTGTTTGAGGTCGCCACGGCCCTTCGGCGCTTCGCCCGGTCAGCGATAAGGCGTCGCTCGACGCAACTAGGATCGAGGTTGATTTGCTTGGACTGCCCGCCGTGTGATCAAGCTGCTGAGAATAGCGACGGATCGTCATCCAGCCTCATCCGCGGCTGCGACGCATTTTTCAAGTCTTCATCCAAATGTCTGATGCGGTTTGCACGGGCATCCTCAAAAACTTTCCAGTCTTGATCGCTAATGCCTGTCGGCCGACCTACCATCAAGCGGAGTTTCTCGCTCATAGTTGGATTGTTGAGGGCATCGGCTGCGCGAGCGAGCATCAATATCGATCTTGAATATCGGCAAAGGAGTATGGTCGGCGCTGCGAAACAAAGGATTTTTCAGCAATGGCTGAAGCACGGCCACATCCTGCTGCTGCGTTTTGAACCCGCCTTCAAGCAGAATTATTGAACAGATGCGACTAGATCTCGCCGCGTTGGCCAGTGTGATGGAGGAAATGGTTTGGTCGTGGAAGAATTCCGGTGTCCAAGAAGTAGCCAACAAACCTCGTCCTCAGCTGCTTTCAAGGTTGATATCCACCCCCTCCGGGTTCATTAAGAGGCTGATATGGACCTTCAAAACCGCAACTATAGAATCGACGAGCCACTTGAGAGCCAAGGTATTTCCAAATTCGACCTTCGATAAGTCACGGTAGTAGTGCCGGAAGTCTTCCGCAGCTTCCAAAAACTCCGTGAACGATCTTTCATCGGGCTGCGCCCTTATCGTATCGACTAGCGAATTGAGGAGACCGGGAAGGCTGTTTTGATAACCGAGATCGGCCGGAGGGATATTTTGTAATTTACGTTTTCCCAGTTGCTCCTGCCGAACTTCAAGCGGAGCCAATTGCAAAAGATAAGCGAGGACCGTTCTAAAGTCGCGCCGACACTTCGTCATAAGCATCCAATTCAATGTCGCGACGACAGCAGGCCAGGAGCGCCCGAACGGCAGGCAATGTCCCACATCTGACTTGACATACGCCGACTGCAATCTTATTGAGCGTCTCCAAGCACTGCGAATCTACACACCGACTTTCGACATCCCTCTTCCGAAAAGAATAAATCTTAGCGACATGCCGGACAGCCTCTAACACCGCATCCGGCATATCGACTGCCATTGCTTTGGTTACGCATAGATCAAGATAGTAAGCGGGACTGAATGCAAGCGGGGTCGATTTGCGCCCGCGACACCGTGTGCACCATTGTCGCCCCGTGCAACGTTAGCACCTGTAAGGACTTGAGGCACTGCTTCACGACTGACTTATTCCCGGATCGACAAGCGTCTTCACAGATCACGCGAATAGTTTCGTTGATCGGATCGAGAAGTCCCGTTGCGATGTCGGTAGTTGGCGGAGCCAAAAAGGACAACTCTGTCATATGCAGAACGAAACTGCTCCGACGCGATGTCGAATAGTGAGTTCCGATTTCATGCAATGCCGCAACCACTGCCATAGCATGTTGTGAGTGTCACGTCGGGCAATCAACTTGTGTCCAAATTCGGCGAGTTGTTGAAGTCTTGCTCGAAGAATTGCCGTCAAGAGTGAGCTTTGGTGTAGCTGCGACAGCGTTAGGGACTGAAACCTCCTTGAGTTAGTTTCGAGGCGATGTATCCACGCCAGCCGACCGACCTTTTTCTCGATATCCTTGATGCGCCGGTTACAATCGTCGATGACCAACTTAATCGCAGTATCTGGATCGAGCAGATCGAGAACCGCTGAATAGAACCAACGCAACGCATCGAACGAGACACCAAGTAAAACAAACCCAATCGCAACTGAATTGGAAGACGACAAGATTTTCGTATTGCTGCCGAGAAGAACTGATAGGAGGGTTGTTGTGGTCAGGATAATAAATGCAAATAGCAACCGCCGCATACAACCGAAGGATTGCCGAAGAGAAGTCCTCTCGCAGCTCGCTGAGCTGGGATGATTGAAAGTGAGAGAACTAGTGCAAGCGCAGCACCGATTATTTGCGCAACCGTCAAGTTGACTTCACTATCTTTCAAACCACTGGCGTCCCCGCACCAAAGAAAAACAACGGCAATGAAGATTGAGCATAACGTAGCGATCACCCGCGAACCGGTCGCCGACAAGTCGCTCACGCTGTGTATCGCCCGAAATTGAAATCGCGTTAGGCGCAGTAAGCTCGCAGCGACTAGCCTTCTTAAAACTCGCCGAGAAGCCGCCGAAGCCGACGGAGGGAAAGTCTAAATCTGCGATAGTGGGCCTTTGTCCGAGTGAGCAAAGAATCGTGTTGCAGTCCCTAATCTGAGACGGTCGCGGTCGAACACCCTCTTGCCCTTTGGGAATGATCTTACCTGGCATCTAACGCGACTCGATCCGCAGTCCGGCTTTCCGTAGCACGATTATGCCCGCGAGCGTCGTGATTTGAAGTGGTGCGGAGTGGTGTTCAATGGACACACCCTTCCGCCACACCTTCTTAGACATTTGAGCGAGCCTTATAGCTCCTCGCTATGAGGCGATCTATCACGGCGATCGTGCGGTTGAGAACGCGAAGCCTGCGCCGTAGGACAGTGACGTGACCGGCTGCAATTAGGCAGCAGTCGTGTACGAAGACCTACATGTTGACTCAGCTTAAGTACCCCGCTTTGCCGGAGCCGAGTCGGCGCGCTCTGTACGCGCTATGGGCGCCGAGCGCCAATTTTGCTCTGTCCGACATCGAGATGCTCGGTGAAGCTGCGCGAGACCCTTGCTCGCCGCGGCGAGACCGCAACTCAACGTGGTGATCGTTGAAGGCTACAGCAAGGAAACCTTGCGACTACACGGCCTTCCCTATTCGGTGAATCGCATTCGTGCGCCGATGTTGAACGCCGAGCTGCGATGGATCCCGATCGTCCTCGCTTAAGTACATTCCGCCTTCAATTCAAAAAATCGAACACGTCCGGCACGAGCGGACCGCCGGCGTTGCGGCAGCCGCGCAGGCAGGCGCGGTCGCACCGATCGGTGAGTTTCAGGCAAGTGCCCTGGCTGTCGTTGCGCAGGCAAGCGGCCATGCCCCAGGCGCAGTAGGAGCCGCATCCGCTCCAGCAGGCCCGTTCGTTCCACACCGCCTCGGCACGGGCCTCGCGCGGATAAGGCAATTGGCGCGCGAGCGGATCTGCACGCGATAGCAGCGCGCCATCAGCAGCCATGGCGGGCCCTGCGGCAAGCAAACCAATCAATAAGACAACGATGAAGCGCATGTGCGAAGGATAGCAAGGGGCCGCAGGGCGCGCTATTGCCACGGCTGTGATGGCGACGACAAATCCCCTTCCACTGCTCGGCGCCAAGCTTGGCGATGGCAAAACTGCCGACGTCTTTGGCTGGGAGGCCGACAAGGTCGTCAAGCTGTACCAGCTCGACCTTCCCGCTCGCCGTATCAAGGTCGAAGCTTCCAACGCGCAAATGCTTCAGGCCGCCGGCCTGCCGGTGCCGCGGTTTTTCGAACATGTGGAGATTGCCGGCCGGCGCGGCAGCGTGTTCGAGCGGATCGAGGGGCCCTCGATCTCGGCTTCGCTGGGCAGGAACCCGTTTCGGTTTTTTCAATTGGCGCGGCGGTTCGCTGCCGTCCACCGGCTCATTCATGGCACCAAACAATCGGAGTTGCCGCCGGTAACGGAACATTTGCGGCGCGTCATCGCTGCCGTCTCTGTTCTCACTGCCGCACAGAGGGACGAACTCATTGCGTTGATGGAGTCACTCCCTACCAGCTCGTCGGTCTGCCATTTCGATTTTCACCCGAGCAACGTGATCCTGTCGCCGCGTGGCCCAATTGTGCTGGATTGGGGAAGCGCGCGGCATGGCAATCCGCTGGCCGACGTTGCCCGCACCTGCGTTCTTTTTGCCACCGATCATCTTGAGGCATCCGCTCCACCGGTGGCGAAAATCTGGAACAGCACCTTCGCCCGAGCCTACCTGCGCTGCTATTTCGACGGCACGACCCAAAAACAGGACGAACTTGAGCGCTGGATAACGATCCTGGCGGCCGCAAAATTGCGTAAAGCCGGCGCACGGGAGACCCCGCTTCTCATGCGGGTGGTCGAACGGGGCCTGGCTGCAGCCCGGACCACGCCGATCTCGCCTTGAAATTTGCGCTTTTTGTCTGCATGTAGTCCGAACTCCGGACAACCGCCGACTGGGACAAGCGTTTCTATTCTCTGCTTGAAGCGCTAAGGGCTGGCGGGCGCGCGGAATTAGCACCGAGATTTGAATGGACGAAACGATTGCCCCGAAGGTGAGCTTTGTCTCGCTCGGCTGCCCGAAAGCGCTGGTCGACAGCGAGCGCATCATCACGCGGCTGCGGGCCGAAGGCTATGAGCTCACGCGTCAGCACGCGGGCTCCGATCTCGTCATCGTCAACACCTGCGGCTTCCTCGACAGTGCCAAGGCCGAGTCGCTGACCGCGATCGGCAATGCGCTCAACGAAAACGGCAAGGTGATCGTCACCGGCTGCATGGGCGCCGAGCCTGAGCAGATCGCCGAGCGTTTCCCGCAGGTACTCTCGATCACCGGCCCGCAACAATATGAGAGCGTGCTCGAGGCCGTGCATCGCGCGGTGCCGCCGCGGCACGATCCGTTCCTCGATCTGGTGCCCCCCGAAGGCATCAAGCTGACGCCGCGGCATTACGCCTATCTGAAGATTTCCGAAGGCTGCAACCACCGCTGCACCTTCTGCATCATTCCGAAGCTGCGCGGCGATCTGGTCTCGCGCCCGGCGGCGGACGTCATGCGCGAGGCGGAGCGGCTGGTGAAGGCGGGCGTGAAAGAGTTGCTGGTCATCTCGCAGGACACATCGGCCTATGGCGTCGACCTGAAATATGCCGCGTCAAAATGGGGCGAACGCGAGGTGCGCGCAAAATTCCTCGATCTTGCCTCCGCGCTGGGCGAGTTCGGCGTCTGGGTGCGGCTGCACTACGTCTATCCGTATCCGCACGTCGATGACGTCATTCCGCTGATGGCGGAACGAAAGGTGCTCCCCTACCTGGACATTCCGTTCCAGCATGCGAGCCCTGAGGTGCTTCGCCGGATGAAACGCCCGGCCGCGCAGGAGAAGACGCTCGATCGCATCCGCAAGTGGCGCGAGATTTGTCCGGACCTGACGCTACGTTCGACTTTCATCGTCGGCTTCCCGGGCGAGACCGATGCCGATTTCGATATGCTGCTCGACTGGCTCGATGAAGCCTCGCTCGACCGGGTCGGTTGCTTCAAATACGAGCCGGTACGCGGCGCGCCGGCCAACGATCTCGACGGAGCCGTCCCGGACGAGCTGAAGGAGGAACGCTGGCACCGCTTCATGCAGCACCAGCAGAAGATTTCGGCGCGGCGTCTGAAGAAAAAGGTCGGCACGCGCCAGCAGGTCATCATCGACGAAGCCGGGCCGAGTGTGGCCAAGGGCCGCTCAATGGCTGATGCGCCGGAGATTGACGGCGCGGTCTATGTTGCAAGCCGGCGCCCGCTGCGGGTCGGCGAAATAGCGACAGTGAAGATCGAACGGGCCGACGAATACGACCTGCACGGCACCGCCGCCGGCTTCTAGAGCCGGTAGAACTTCACCGCATTGTCGTGGAAGACCTTGCGCTGGTCGGCCTCCGGATATTCCGTCATCACTTTGCGGTAATGCGCGAAGTAATCGGCGTAACTGGCCGCCAGCTTCTCCAGCGGGAAATTGCTGCCGTAAATCGTCCGCTCAATGCCGAACATCTGAATGCAGTCGCGCACGACCTGGCGCACCTGCGGCCCGGTCACCCCATTCGAGAACATGCCGATGCCCGACAGCTTCACATGGACATTCGGGAATGCCGCAATTGATGCAAGCGCGCGGCGCCATTGCTCGATGCCCTCGGGCGAACGGTCAGCGAGCATCCCGGCATGCACCAGGATAAATCGCACGTTCGGAAACGCCTTGATCAGTTCGAGCGCGTAAGCCGCCTGCCCTGAGAATATTTGGAGCTCGAAATGCAGATCGAGCTTTTCCAACAGCGCGAAGCCGCGCCGGAAGTCCGGCGTGTTGCACAGGTCCGGCCGCGTCGCGGCCTGCCGCAACACGATATTGTCCCAGTACAGCATCTGCCGCACCCCGCGCACATTCGGGAACGTCTTCTGCTCCTTGAGCTGCGCCTCAATGCCGGGATCAGCCAGATTGGCGTTGCAGACGATGCCGTGGGGAAAACCGTGCTTGTCGGCGACCGATTGCAGCCAGCGGGTCTCCTCGAGCTCCTTGCCAGGGGCCCACATCGCCGTGACATGGACCGATTTCACCGCACCTTCCGGCACGATGTCGTTCATCCATTCCTCGACGCCGTAATCGCGACGCAGGCCGAAATAATCGCCGAACATGCGCGGCACCGGCGGATCGGCGAGCCAGGACACGTCCTTGCGGCGCCAGATGTGGTGGTGAGTGTCGATCATCGGGCCCGAATAGAGCGGCATGGAAATTCCTCAGAGAGAGCGGATTACTTTGACGATCGCGCCCATTAGCTTTTGCAGTTCTTGTGGTGCGATCGTAAAGGCCGGCGTGAGATAGACGATGTTGCCGAAGGGGCGAACGAACACGCCCTCCTCGACGAAGCGCATTCGTAATGCCGCAAGATCGTCGATCCGATCAAGCTCCACGACGCCGATCGCGCCCTTCACCCGCACATCTTTCACGCGCTGAAACTGCCGGCACGTTTCGAGTCCGCTCTGCAGCGCCGCGGAAATATCCGACACCTGCTTGAGACGCGGCTCCTGTTCGAACAAATCGAGCGAAGCATTGGCTGCCGCGCATGCGAGCGCGTTACCCGTGTAGGTCGGCCCGTGCATCAATGCCTTTTGCGGGTCGTCGGACCAGAACGCGTCAAACACCTTGCGGCTCGCGACTGTGGCGGCGAGCGGCAGCGTGCCGCCGGTCAGTGCTTTCGACAGGGTGATGATGTCCGGCGCTACGTCCGCCGCGTCGCAGCCGAACATCGTCCCGGTGCGGCCAAAGCCGGTGAAAATCTCATCAAAGATCAGAAGCAGCTTGAAACGGTCGGCCAGCGCGCGCAGCCGCTTCAAGGTCTGCGCATCGTGCAAGCGCATCCCGCCGGCGCCCTGCACCAGCGGCTCGACAATGATCGCTGCAATCTCTTCGCCGTGCCTCGCGACCAGACCGGTGAGCGCTGCTGTTGTTTCGTCATCAATCGGCAGCTCGGCAATCAAGTGCTGCGGCAGAAGCCCAGAGAACAGGGCGTGCATCCCTTCATCGGGGTCGCTGATCGCCATCGCGCCGGTTGTGTCGCCGTGATAGCCGCCCTTGAAGGCGAGAAACTTTGTCCGCCCCTTCTCGCCGCGATTGAGCCAGTACTGCACCGCCATCTTCATGGCGATCTCGACCGCAACCGAACCGGATTCCGAAAAGAACACGCGCTCGAGATCGCCGGGCAGCAGCGCGCAGAGCCTCCGCGCCAAAGTCAGCGCCTGCTCATGCGCCAGGCCGCCGAACATGACGTGCGGCATGGTCGCGAGCTGCCGCTCCACTGCGGCACGGATGTGCGGATGATTGTAGCCGTGGCAGGCGGTCCACCACGACGCGATGCCGTCGATCAGCTCGCGGCCGTCCGCGAGCACGATGCGTGAACCCTGCGTGCGCACGACCGGGAGCGGCAAAGGCGCCGTCTTCATCTGCGCATAAGGCAGCCAGACATGCGCCATTCCGGCGCGAAACCATTCCGGCGTGTTTTTACTGGCCTCGTCGGCCATTTATCGCTTCCCTAGACGAATTGCGGCGGGCATCTTGCCCGCTTGTCAGTGCCAGGTCACGCGATGCAATCGCTCGACACCTATGCGCAAGAGAAGCTCGATGAGATCGAACGGCGCGGCCTGCACCGCTCGATCAGCGAGACGGTGCGCGAGGATGGCATCTATATCGAGCGCGGCGGCAGGCGGCTGCTGTCGTTCTCCTGCAACGACTATCTCAACCTGACACAGCATCCCGCGCTCAAACGCGCCGCGATCGATGCGATCGAGCGATATGGAGTCGGCTCCGGCGCGTCGCGGCTCGTCACCGGCAATCACCCGCTCTATGCAGAATTGGAAGCCCGGCTGGCGCGTCTCAAGGGCGCCGAAGCCGCCGTGGTGTTCGGCTCCGGCTACCTCGCCAATAGCGGGATCATTCCCGTGCTGATTGGCGAAGACGGCCTGGTGCTGATCGATGAGCTGTCGCACGCGTGCCTTTGGACCGGCGCGCAACTCTCGCGCGGCCGGGTCATTCCGTTCCGGCACAACGACATGCCCGACCTGGAGCGGTTGTTACGGGCACACCGTTCCGCACATCCGCGAGCCATGATCGTCACCGATGGCGTCTTCTCGATGGACGGAGATATTGCCCCTCTCTCTGAGCTGGCCGCGCTCGCCAAGACACATGATGCCTGGCTGATGACGGACGATGCTCACGGCCTCGGCGTGGTCGGCAATGGCCGCGGCTCAACGGCGCAGTCCGGCGCGGACGTTCCGCTGCAGATGGGCACGCTGTCAAAGGCGATCGGCGGCTATGGCGGATATCTCTGCGCATCGAAGTCCGTGATCGAGCTCATGTGCAATCGCGCGCGCACGCTGATCTATTCCACCGGGCTTCCGCCCGCGACCGTTGCAGCGGCAATAGCGGCGCTCGACCTGATCGAGAACGATCCTGCGCTGTCGGCGCGGCCGGTCGAGAAAGCCAAGCACTTCACGCGGCTTACCAATTTGCCGGACGCACAGAAGTCCGATCGTGCCGATCATCGTCGGCACCGAAGACAAGGCGCTCGACGCGTCGAGACTTCTGGCAGACGAAGGCTTTCATGTCGCCGCGATCCGCCCACCGACCGTGCCGAAAGGCACGTCGCGCCTGCGCCTGACCTTCACCGCCGGCCATCCGGACGCCGAAATCGAGCGGCTTGCCACTCTGGTGCGCAGCCGCATCCTGCACTGACGTGGGCGCGATCTTCGTCACAGCGACAGGCACCGACGTCGGCAAGACTTTCGTCACCGCCGGCATCATCAAATTGCTCAGGAGCCAGGGCGCCAGCGTCGACGCGCTCAAGCCTGTGGTGAGCGGTTATGATCCTTCGGTCGCCGAAACCAGCGATCCGGCGGTGCTGCTCAAGGCGCTCGGCCGTCCGGTCAGCGCCGAGGAAGTCGCGCGCATCTCGCCGTTTCGTTTCCGCGCGCCACTGTCGCCCGACATGGCGGCGGCGCAGGAAAGCCGGGTGCTCGATTTCCGCGAACTGGTCGCGTTCACCCAGCGCGCCATCGACACAACCAAGGGCCATCTTTTTATCGAGGGCGTCGGCGGCATCATGGTTCCGCTCGATGCAAGACGCACCGTGCTCGACTGGATGACCAGCCTCCGCGCGCCGCTGCTGCTCGTGGTTGGCAGTTATCTCGGCACCATCAGTCACACACTGACGGCGCTTCATGTGCTGGCCCAGCGTAAGCTCGACATTGCCGCTATCGTGGTGAGCGAAAGCGAGCGCTGCCATGTGCCGCTGGAGGAAACCGTCGCCAGCATCCAGCACTTCGCCAACGATATCGACGTGATCGGCCTGCCGCGACTGCCGGGGGGCCTCACCGACCACCCGGCATTCGCACAAATCGCGGCCCGGCTTTAGTTTTTGAGTTCTTGCGCGTGATCTTGCCCGAAAACCGGTTCCCACTTTTCGGGATCACGCGCTAGGGGACCAGGATCGAGGCGCCGGTGGTGCCGCGGCCTTCGAGATCGCGGTGCGCCTTCTCCGCGTCTTTCAGCGGATATTTCTGATTGATCGGAATCTTTACCGCGCCGGATCCGACTACTTTGAACATGTCGGCGGCGATATCGACCAGATCCTGCTTCTTGGCCGCGTAGGTGTTGAGCGTCGGCCGGGTCGCGAACAGCGAGCCCTTGGTCTGCAGGATGTTGATGTTGAAGGCATCGATCTGGCCGGACGAGGCGCCATAGCTCACGAACATTCCCATCGGCCGGATGCAATCGAGCGAAGCCGGGAACGTGTCCTTGCCGATTCCGTCATAGACCACGTCGCACAGCTTGCCGTTGGTGATCTCCTTCACCTTGGCGACGAAGTCCTCGTTCCGATAATTGATGATGTGATGTGCGCCATTGGCCTTGGCGAGCTCGCCCTTCTCCTTCGAACCGACGGTGCCGATCACCGTGGCGCCGAGATAATTGGCCCACTGGCTGGCGATCAGGCCCACGCCACCCGCGGCGGCATGAATGAGGACGATCGTGCCCTTGGTGACCTTGTAGGTGCGGTTGAGCAGATATTGGACCGTCATGCCCTTGAGCATCATGGCGGCGGCCTGCTCATAGCTGATGTTGTCCGGAAGCTTCACCAGGCGCTCGGCCGGCGCGTTGCGTTCGGCCGCATAGCCGCCCAGCGGGCCGACAAAGCCGACGCGGTCGCCGACCTTGATGTCGGTAACGCCGGGGCCGATCGCGGTCACCTCACCGGCGCTTTCGTTGCCGGCGATGAACGGCATGCCGACCGGCGACGGATAGGCCCCCGCGCGGAAATACGTGTCGATGAAATTGATGCCACAGGCGTGCTGCTTGATCCTGACCTGGCCTTGTCCGGGCGCCGGGATTTCGGCGTCCTCGAACGTCAGAACTTCGGGACCGCCATGTTTGTGAACGCGCACTGCTGCGACCATCTGAAAACTCCTTCAACGCGTGAATAGAAAATCGGCGCGATCTTAGGCAGCGCCGCGCACAACACAAGCGGCTCAGCGGCCGGCCGAGACCCGCAGATTTGCGCCGGTGATGTAGGAGGCGGCGTCGGACAGCAGAAAGACAATAGCCTCTGCCACCTCGTCGGCGGTGCCGGCGCGCCCGGTGGGCAGCATGGGAAGAACGCGCTCCAGCCGGCCCGGCGGCTGAATGTCGGTGTCGATCATGCCCGGCGACACGGCGTTGATGCGGATGTCTTCTTTGGCGACTTCACGCGCCAGTCCGATCGTCAATGAATCGATGGCGCCCTTTGAGGCGGCGTACCACACGCATTCATTGGCGCTTCCCAGTGTCGCCGCCATCGACGAGAGCAGCACGACCGAGCCGCCCTTGCCGCCGTGTTTGGTGGACATGCGCTGCACGCATTCACGCAGGCAGATCAGCGTGCCGAGCGTGTTGACGTCGAGTGCCTCGCGCAGCGTTTCCGTCGACGCCTGGTCAAGGCGCGACATCGGCCCGATGATGCCCGACGAATGCACGAAGGCGTCGATCGCACCGAGCTTGGACGTGGTTTCGTCGAACACGCGCTTGATGTCGGCTTCCTTGCCCATGTCGCCTTGCAAGGCGAGCGCGCGGCCCCCGGCCTGCTTCACTGCTTCGACCACGGATGCAGCCGCATTCGAATTGCTGTTGTAATTGACGGCAACGTCGTAGCCGCGCGCAGCCGCAAGCTTGCAGGTCGCAGCGCCGATACCCCGGCTGCCGCCGGCGACAAGAAGAACAGGCTTGGTCACTCTACTTCCCCCGACTGTGAGGCCTAACCCGGCTTCTGGGTGGCACGCTTTCTGCGCCGCCGATTGCGCACCGCCAGCACGTTAAACACTTCAACCAGGCCCGCGAAGGTCATGGCGAAGTAGATATAGCCGCGCGGGATGTGGAAGTGGAAGCCGTCGGCGATCAGCGCCATGCCGATCAGCAGCAGGAACGACAGCGCCAGCATTTTGGTGGTCGGATTGCGCTTGATGAAATCGCCGACCGGGCCGGCGGCGAGGTACATCACGATCATGGCCAGGCAGACCGCGGCAATCATGATCTCGATATCTTCGGCAAGACCGACTGCGGTGATGATCGAATCCAGCGAGAAAACAAGGTCGATCACGGCGAGCTGGACGACGATCATTGTAAAGCTGGTGCGCGCGGCGGCCGCCCCGCCGTGCCCATCATCCGCGTCAACCGCGTTGTGAATTTCATGGGTGGCTTTCGCCATCAGGAACAGGCCGCCGCCGATCAGGATAATGTCCCGCCATGACAGTTCGAAGCCGAACATCTCGAGCACGGGCCGCGTCAGCCCCATGATCCAGGTCAGCGAAAACAGCAGAATAATGCGAAATAGAAACGCGAGGCCGAGGCCAACGGCGCGGGCCATCTTGGCCTTCGACGGCTCACAGCGCGACGTCAGGATCGAAATGAAGACGAGGTTGTCGATGCCGAGAACGATCTCAAGAACGCTCAAGGTCGCCAGCGCCGCCAGGCCTTGGGCGGTAAGGAACGGCTCGATAAAGGTCATTTCTGCCTAACCACGAATCCGACACCGAAGAAGTAGATTGCAGTCACTACCAGACCAACGCGGACCCATAAATCCGGTTCAAGGCTCTGCACAAGGGCAGCCAACCCAAAGACCCCCCACGCTGCGAGCATAGCCAGCGTCAGCGACCGGATATTCCGCACCCGAAGCGGATGGACGAACTTCACCGGGGCAAACGTCAGGCCGACGAATGCGATGATGGCCAACACATTTATCCATTCATTGGGCTGTAGCGCGAAGACATAGAAGGCAACGACGTTCCAGACGCCTGGAAAACCGAGAAAATAGTTGTCCGCGGTTTTCATGTTGCGATCGGCAAAATAAAGCGCGCCGCTGACGACGATTGCGCAGGCGGCCGGCAAAGCCAGCACATCGGGCAAATAACCGCTCGCGCCGATCGCATAAGCGGGCACGAACACGTAGGTGATGAAGTCGACGACCAGGTCGAGCGTATCGCCGGACCAGCGCGGCGCGAGTTCGCCAACCTTGAACCGCCGCGCCAAAGGGCCGTCGATGCCGTCGACCAAGGCGGCCACGCCAAGACTAATGAACATCGCCTCCCAGGCGCCCTCGATCGCGAACAGCAGCGCCAGCAGGCCGAGCGCCGCGCCGCTTGCGGTCAGCACATGAACGGAAAAAGCCGCAACGCGTTGGATCGTCTTCGCTCCTAGTGATTGCCCCAGTCGAGCTGGCAAATCTCAGCCGATCTGCCGGCCAGATTCCAGTTGCGGCCGAAGCCGCGGAAGCGCGACTTATCGGCGCGGGCGACGATCACGTCGGGCGCGATCCAGTATTCGCTGTTGTGGACCACGACATTCTCGCCCGGCCGCTTGCCGCGAATGGGCGTGATCGCGCCGTCGACGTAATCCTTGATCTTGACGATGCGGGTTTGCCCTTCGGTCTCGTAGCTGATCGGCACCTGCCGCACGCCGAGGAATTGTCCGACCAGGATCGACAGAAGATGCGTGGTGCCGCCGACCCGGCCGCTGAAAATGCGGGTGAGGCTCTTCACGGCCTGCGCGGACGCTTTCTCATCGACAAACAAAGCTGCCGTCCAGTTGCCGCGCGACATGATGCCCGGCAGATCCATCATCAATCCGAGTTTCACGCCGCCGAGATCGATATCGTCGAAATGGCCCTCATCGATGCGGATGCCGGCCCAGGTCTGGCAGCGATCCTCGGTCGGCGGGTGCTCGCCCAGCGACAACACGCAAGGACAAAACACGGTGCAACTGCAGGAGAGCGCCATCTCGCCTTTGAACTTCCACTTCTCAGCCAAGTCCCACTCCTGCACCAATTGCCAGATACGCCCCGAAGCCGATCAAACCGGCGCCGACCGCGCGGGTCAACCACGCGCCCGTCACCAGCCGCTCTGCCGTGAGCAGCGCGCCGAGCGCCGCCATCCAGAATATGTTCATCACGCCGACAACCAACATCAACGCCATCGCCGCCCAGCAGCAACCGAGGCAGAACAGCCCCTGCTGCACGCCGAGGCGGAACACGCCGCGCGCCGTGGTCTGCCAGTTCGAAAAGAAAAACGGGAACGGCGCTCGGCATTGATGCAGGCAGGCGTGTTTCATGGATGAGAATTGGTAGAGGCCGGCCGCCACAAAAGCCGCGGCGGACAACAAGACTGGCGCAGGCGACAGCACGCTGGTCGATGCAAGGCTCACCTGCGCCAAGGCGGCGGCTAGCGCGAAACCGAGCCAAACGGCGGCGTAGCCCGCAACCAGCACGAATGGCGAAATCACACTCATATCTTTACGCGCCGCCGTGTCGGCGATTTCCGAATAGGTCAGCACCATTGGGGCCGCGTTGGGGAGCATCATCGCGAATGTCATCGCAACCCACATGGCGAAGACGAGCGCAATTTCGCGCGCCGATGCGCTGACGCCCGATGCGCTGCAAATGGCGTCGAGCCATGCCGTGCCGCCGGCATGTGCGAAGGCAAGATAGATCCAGCCGAGTGCGCTCACCGCGATAATGCAAGCGATCGCGAGGCTGCGCGGCCGTGCAGCCAACGCAGCCAGATTGCCGACGGGGACTCGAGAGGAACTCGCGCTGTGTCCGCGCAAAATCGGTCATGCGTCGCTTGTGCCACAGCCGCTTGTGAGCGGACAAACGCGGCCGCGGTTCCGAGCGCCATATTTCCATGCTAAGGCCGCGCAGATCGATGCGCGCAAACAGCAGCCCGGATGTCATCGTGGTCGGCGGCGGCCCAGCAGGTCTTACCGCCGCGATTGCGCTCGCCAGCGGCGGCGTCTCGACGCTCCTGATCGGCGATCAGCCCTCCTCGACCGACAACCGTACGCACCGCCCTGCTCGCAGGTTCGGTGGCGGCGCTCGAAGCGCTGCAGGTTTGGCCTTTGTGTAGCGGTCACGCCGCGCCGCTTCGCGTGATGCGCATTGTCGACGACACCGGCCGGCTGTTGCGCGCGCCGGAAGTGAAATTCGACGCGGACGAGATCGGCCTCGATGCATTCGGCTACAACATCGAAAACCGGCATCTGGTCGAGGCGCTGACACGCAGAGCCGAGCAACTGCCCGCGCTCACGATACGGCGTGAGCGCGTCGAGGACATCACCAGCGACGCGGAAAGCGCAGGTACCACGCTGAGCGGCGGTGAGCGGATCACAGCGCGCCTGATCATTGGTGCTGACGGCCGCAAATCGCTGGCCCGCAAGGCCGCCGGCATCGCGGTCGATACGCGAAACTATCCGCAGGCCGCGCTCACCGTCACTTTCGCGCATAGCCGGCCGCACCACGACACCTCGACGGAATTCCACACGCCATCCGGTCCTTTCACGCTCGTGCCCTTGCCCGGAGCGCGCTCAAGCCTTGTCTGGGTCATGAGTCCCGCCGATGCGGATGCAGTCAAACGGCTCAGCGATGACGATCTGGCGATCGGAGATCGAGCGCCGTTCTCATTCCATCCTGGGCAAGATCAAGCTCGAACCGGGCCGCGGCATTTTCCCGTTGACCGGGATGCAGGCGCAACGCATGGCGGCCCGGCGCATTGCGCTGGTTGGCGAAGCGGCGCACGTGATTCCGCCGATCGGCGCGCAGGGACTCAATCTCGGGCTGCGCGATGCAGCGGCAATCGGCGAGCTTGTGGTTGATGCCATTCGCAACGGCGTCGACCCCGGCAGCGACGACGTGCTCGACGATTATGACCGCGTCCGCCGCGCCGACGTCGGCAGCCGCACGCTTGCGGTCGATTGGCTCAATCGCTCGTTGCTCACCGATTTCCTGCCGGCGCAGGCGTCACGCGGCGTCGGGCTCTATCTTCTCGACCGGATCGCGCCGCTGCGGCGTGCGGTCATGCGCGAAGGTGTAACGCCGGCAGCCGCGCAGCCCCGTTTGATGCGCGGCGAAGCGATCTAGCCGAGCGGCGGCGCTTTCTTCTTCCCGGGCTTGCTGCGGAACTGCGGTGCGACCGGCACCGGCAAGGCAGACATCGTCCCGCCCTTCCCGCTTTCCAGCAGATGCGCGAACAAGCCGCGCTCCCGAAAATGCGGATCGCGGATCGCGTCTTCCAGCGGCGCGACAATCGTGACGCAGCAATCGGCTTTGGCGAACACCGGCCGCCACTCCTCGGCGGTGCGCGAACGGATGATATCCGCGACCGCCCTTCGGGTCCGGTGCGGGTCGCGGCTGTCATCGACAAGATCGGGCGGTAGCGCAATCGCGCGCGTGAAGGCCTCCCAGAACTTCTGCTCCAGCGCGCCGCAAGCGACCAGCTTTCCGTCCTTGGTCGGATAAAGCTGGTAGCGCGGCGAGGCGCCGGTCACCCGCATGTCTCCGGTCCCGGGAAACGTCCGCTTGCCTGCCCCAGTGCCAGCGCGTACCAGGCGAATGTGAACATCGCGTCCGTCATCGCGATGTCGAGATGCACGCCCTGCCCGCTTTGATCGCGCGCCCGCAACGCCAGCAGAATGTTGATGACCGCCGGAAACGTGCCGCCGGCAATATCCGCGATCAGCGCCGGCGGCACAGTTGGATGATCCGCCGGGCCGGGCTGTAGCGCCAGCAAGCCGGTATTGCCGATGTAATTGATGTCGTGGCCGGCCTCGCCCGCGCGCGGTCCGCTCTGCCCATAGCCGCTGATCGAGCAATAAACGATGCGTGGGTTGATTTTGCGCACATCGTCGAAGCCGAGCCCGAACCGCGCCATCACACCCGGGCGAAATTGCTCGACGATAATGTCGGCACGTTCGAGCAGAGGCCTGAGCTTTTCCCGATCCGCATCCTGCTTGAGATCGAGCGCAAGCACCTGCTTGCCGCGATTGAGCATGGCGAATGTCGCGCTCTCGCCCTCCCAGATCGGCGGAAACTGCCGCATCTCCTCGCCGTCCGGCCGCTCGATCTTGATCACTTCGGCGCCCGCTTCGGCGAGCATCAAGGTCGCCAGCGGCCCCGGCAGGAGCGTGGAAAAATCCAGAACGAGGATTCCTTGCAGGGGCTGCATTCAACGAAACAGAAGCGGTGGGACATTGCCGGTTTTGACCAGCCACATTACCGCCGTGAGTGTCGCAACGGAAACCAGAGTACCGAACAACACCGCGCTCGATGCCTGCTCGACCCAGGTGTCGTATTGGCGGGCGAATACGAACACGTTGAGCGCCGGCGGCAAGGCCGCCATCAGCAACGCCGTATTGCTCCACACTTCGTTGGAAACGCCGAACAGCGAGAGCAGAACGAACAGGATGAGCGGGTGGACGATCAATTTGACGATCGTGGTGATCGGCACGTCCCACGGAATGCGCTGCATCGGCCGCAAGGCGACGGTGACGCCGAGCGTAAACAGCGCGCAGGGCGCGGCGGCGTTCTGCAGGAATTGCAGCAGCGTCTCGAGCGCGGTGGGCGGCTGAAATTCGATTGCCGCTGACAACACGCCGACCGCGGTCGCAATGACCAGCGGATGCAGGACGATCTGCCTGATCACCTCGCGCGCGGTCTGCCACACGCTCATCGA
The DNA here is from genome assembly GCA_963847325.1 of uncultured Alphaproteobacteria bacterium. Lineage (GTDB taxonomy): Bacteria > Pseudomonadota > Alphaproteobacteria > Rhizobiales > Xanthobacteraceae > Pseudolabrys. Next base: position 694,019 of record CAWJZD010000006.1, on the reverse strand, counting down.
GCCGGGCACCGACAGCGCCATCAGAAACGGCACCAGCGAAAACAGCAGCAGCGTATCGAAACAGAAGATCAGCGCGATCGGCACTGCCGCCGGCGGGCCGATGGTCGCCAGCGCGAGGCCCGGCCCCATGTAACCGATATTGCCGTAGCCGCCCGCGAGCCCTGCAATGGTCGCCTCGTCGATCCGCCCGGAGCGGATCCAAAGCCCGATGCACGAAAGCAATGGCGAAGGCCAGCGCAGTCCCCAGCGTCGTCGCCAGAATGAATTCGACCTGCGCGAGCTGCGACAGCGGCGTGCGCGACAGAATGCGGTAGAACAGCGCCGGCAGCGCGACATAGACGATGAAGAAATTCATCCAGCCAAGCGCCGTGTCGGGGATCTGCTTGAACTTGCCGCAGGCAAACCCGATGAAGATCAGCCCGAAGTACGGCAGCGCCAGATTGAGAACGTCGATCATGCCGACCAAGTCGCCCGGTGTGCCGCTTGGCGCGGCGTTTGCATTGCTCTAAAGCCTGTCTGCCGCTTTGCAAAGGATCGGAGAATGAAGCCGCCGCGCCAGTTTTATCAGCCGCTTGCGATCGGCGCTCCCGCGCCGCTGCGCGAGCTGCCGGTGCGGCTCGAGCGCATGATCCACTTTGTGCCGCCGCAGGTCGAAAAAGTGCGAGCCAAAGTGCCTGAGCTGGCCAAGCAGGTCGATGTCGTGCTGGGCAACCTGGAAGACGCTATTCCGGTCGAGGCGAAAGAGAGCGCCCGGCGCGGCTTTATCGCGATGGCGCAGGCGACCGAGTTCGGCCAGACCGGTTTGTGGACGCGGGTCAATGCGCTGAACTCGCCATGGGCGCTCGACGATGTGACGGAGCTGGTGGCGGCGATCGGCAACAAGCTCGACGTCGTCATGCTGCCGAAGGTCGACGGTCCGTGGGACATTCACTACCTCGACCAGTTGCTGGCGCAGCTTGAAGCGCGCCACAAAGTCAAAAAGCCGATCCTGATCCACGCCATTCTTGAGACCGCGCAGGGCGTGAATAATGTCGAGGCGATCGCGACCGCCTCCCCTCGCATGCACGGCATGAGCCTCGGCCCCGCCGATCTCGCCGCCTCGCGGGCGATGAAAACCACACGGGTCGGCGGCGGCCATCCTGATTACGCGGTGTTGGCGGACGGCGATGCCAAATCGCCCGGCGCGGCGCGGGCGCGCTCGCAGCAGGACCTTTGGCACTACACGATCGGCAAGATGGTCGATGCCTGTGCCGCCGCCGGCATCAAGCCGTTTTACGGCCCGTTCGGCGACTTCTCCGATCCGGCCGCATGCGAAGCGCAATTCCGCAACGCGTTTCTGATGGGTTGCGTCGGCGCGTGGTCGCTGCATCCTTCGCAGATCGACATTGCGAAGAAAGTTTTCTCGCCCGATCCGGCCGAAGTCGCCTTCGCCAAAAAGATCGTCGAAGCGATGCCGGACGGCGCAGGGGCGGTCATGATCGACGGCAAAATGCAGGACGATGCGACCTGGAAGCAGGCCAAAGTGCTGCTTGATCTCGCCCGGCTGGTCGCAACACGCGATCCTGCCATGGGCAAACATTACGGCCTTTAGCTCTGGCTTTCGCCGCAATCCGGAACTAGTTGAGTCGCGCTATGAGTGAGAGCAAGACCCGTACCGCGAAATTCCAGATCGGCCAGGTGGTGAAACACCGCGTGTTTCCATTCCGCGGCGTCATTTTCGACATCGATCCGGAATTCAACAACACCGAAGAATGGTGGCAGTCGATCCCGGCCGAGGTGCGCCCGCGCAAGGATCAGCCATTCTATCACCTGTTCGCGGAAAACGCGGACACCGAGTACGTCGCCTACGTTTCCGAGCAGAACCTGCTGCCCGATACGTCTGAAAAGCCGGTGCGACATCCGCAAGTGGCGGAAGTGTTCGAGCGCGACGACAGCGGCGCCTATCACCGGCGCAACAGCCGGCTCAACTAGCGCAATAAAAAAAGCGCGGCTCGAAGGCCGCGCTTTTTCTCATCGTAAGTTTGATTCTTACTGCTTGGGAGCGGCCGGAGCCGAGGCTTGCGGCTGCTGCGCCTCGAGCTTCTTGCGGGCCTCGTCGGCCTTCTTCTGCAGCTCTTCCTGCAGCTTGCGCTGCTGCTCTTCAAACACTTTTGGATCGGTCGGCGGGCCGTCATTGGCCTTGGCGAAGTCAACGAGCGGCAGTGGCAGGCTGATCGGCTGCCCGTTCATGTTGATGGCCTGCAGGGTCAGCGCCTTGCCCTTCTTCAGCTTGCCGACCATGTCGGCATTGGCTTCGAAGTCGGCCATGCAGCCGTTCGGGAAGCACATAAAATACGGCGCCGTCACGGGCGGCTCCTGGTCGATGATCATGCGGGTGCCGTGCTGAAGCTGCATACCGAGCGGCACGGTGATGCGCAGCAGCTTCTTGGGGTCACCCTGCGGCTCGATCAATGCGACCGCCGCGACCGGCATGCCGTTCTCAAGGCGGCCGTCTTTTGCAGTGACGCAGACCTGCTTGGCATTCGGCTCGGTGCCTTTGTTGCAGATCTTGATCCACGGCGAATACATCAGGTTCGGACTCTGGGCGCCCTGACCCGGCGCGTTTGGATCAGCCGCCGCCGGAGCTTGGGCAGTCGGAGCCGGTTGCACCGGCTTTTGCGCGGCGGGCTTCGGGGCTGCGGCGGGCCTCGGCGCAGCCGGCTTTGCAGCGGGAGCGGCCGGAGCTTGAGCCGGGGTGGACGCGGCCGGCGGCGTCTGGGCAAAAGCCGATGTGGCGACGAATGCGAGCGCGGTGCTGGCGGCAAAAATACGGGCCGCGGCGCGCACCGTGGAAATGCGATAGTTCATTTGTATCCCTTGTTGTCGTGCCGTCCGACCCGTGGCCGCTCGGCAGTCCCCTTCGACGGCTCTCTCGGCGGAAAATAGGGCGAGAGCGTGACTGGCAGAGTGCGCCTGATAGCGGATATTTGCGCCCCGATAAAGGCGCAAAACACCGCGACTTTGCCGCGCCATGTTAAGTTCGCCGCCAAACGGCGCTCCGAATCGCGATTGACTGTGCCCCAGCAGCGAAACCGCTCATCCACTGTTCCGCCGGCGGCGTCGCGCCGCGCGGTAATCAAGGGCGGGCTGGCGAGCATCGGCGTCCTGGCGTCGGGCGGTACGCGGGCGGCATCGTCACGCCACGCGCTGGCAATGCACGGCGAACCCGCGTGGCCGTCCAACTTCACGCACCCGACTTACGTCCGACCTGACGCGCCCAAGGGCGGACGCTTCGTTCAGGGCGTGCTCGGCACCTTCGACAGCCTCAATCCATTCATTGTCAAAGGCCTGTCGGCGCAAGGCATGCGTGGCCACGTCTTCGAGAGCCTGCTCGCGCGCGGCTATGACGAGCCGTTCACGCTCTATGCGCTGCTCGCCAACGAGGTCGAGACGAATGCTGATCGCACCTATGTGACCTTCTCGATCGATCCTGCGGCGCGCTTTTCCGATGGGCGATCGGTCACGCCCGATGACGTGATCTTCTCATGGGAGTTGTTGCGCGACCGCGGCCGGCCGAATTACCGCACCTATTATGTGAAGGTGGCCAAAGCCGAGCGCATCGGCGAACGCAGTGTGCGTTTCGATCTGAGCGGCGCCGATGATCGCGAGCTGCCGCTCATTCTCGGACTGATGCCGATCCTGCCGAAGCACCTGATCGATCCGGAAAAGTTCGAGGAGACGTCGTTCACACCGCCGGTCGGCACCGGCCCCTACGTGGTCGCTGAAGTCCGGCCCGGCGACAGCGTCACGATGCGGCGCAGTCCGCAATATTGGGGACGCAACCTGCCGATCAATCGCGGTCTGTGGAATGTCGACGAGATCCGCTTCGACTATTACCGCGACGCCAACACGCATTTCGAAGCCTTCAAGAAGGGCCTCTACGACGCGCGGGTCGAGCTCGATCCCGGCCGGTGGGAAACGGCCTACGATTTTCCGGCGCTACGTGAAGGCCATGTGGTGAAGGAGAATTTCCCCTATGGCCTGCCGAAAGGCATGTCAGGGCTGGTGTTGAACACCCGCCGCCCGATCTTCTCGGACGTGCGGGTGCGCGAGGGCTTGCTCCACCTGTTCGACTTCGAGTGGATCAACCACAACTTCTTTTTCGACAAATACCGCCGCACCGGAAGCTACTTCGACGGTTCCGACCTGTCCGCCTCTGGCCGCGCCGCCAGCGCGGGCGAACGCGAGCTGCTGGCCCCGTTCCCGGGCGTTGTGCGCAACGATTTGATGGACGGCACATGGCAGCCGCCGAAATCCGACGGCACCGGGCGCGATCGCAATCAGCTCTCGCGCGCGCTCGAACTGTTCAAGGCCGCGGGTTACGAGCTTAAAGGCACCGAGCTGATCCACCGTGCGACCCGCAAGCCCTTCGCTTTCGAGATGCTCACCACCACGAAAGACCAGGAGCGGCTCGCCATTGCCTACTCCCGCACCCTCAAGCGCGCCGGCATCAATGCGCGGGTTCGGGTGGTCGATGCCACCCAATATGAGCGGCGGCGCATCGCCTACGACTTCGACATGATCGAGTACCGGTGGGAGCAGTCGCTTTCGCCGGGTAACGAGCAATATTTCTACTGGGGATCGGCGGCCGCCGACCAGGACGGCACCCGCAACTATATGGGCGTCAAATCTCCCGCGGTGGATGCCATGATCGCCGCCATGCTGTCGGCCCGCGAGCGGCCGGACTTTGTCGCGGCGACCCGCGCGCTCGACCGAGTGTTGCTTTCCGGCTTCTATCTCGTGCCGCTTTTTCATTTACCGCAACAATGGGTAGCCCGCTGGACGCGAATCGCGCATCCGGAGCGCACCTCCTTGTTCGGCTATTTGCCGGAGACCTGGTGGGCGGAAAAACCTGGATGACGAGCGGCGGACCAGCGCAAGAGCCGGGTGGCCATGCCACCACGCTGGACGATCTTTTCCGCCGTGCCGCGGTTCGCAATTCCGAAGCGATTGCCCTATTCGATCCGCCAGACCGCGCGGTTTTCACGGGCGGGCCGCCACTGGGCATCACCTACGCGCATGCGGACCGGATCCTTTGGGCGATTGCCGCCCGCCTCTATGCGCTCGGCCTGGAGCGCGGCGATGTCGTCGCCATCCAGCTGCCGAACACGGTCGAAAGCATCCTCACTCTGCTCGGTGTCCTGCGGGCCGGCATGGTGGCCGCCCTGCTGCCGGTGCTTTGGCGCGAACGCGAGATCGTCGCCGCCCTGTCCGGCACCGGCGCCAAGGCCCTGCTGACGACGACGCGGATCGACGAGGCCGATCATTGCGATATTGCGATGAAAGTCGCCGCTCAACTCATGAGCATCCGTCATGTCTGCGCTTACGGGCGCGATCTTCCGGACGGCATTGTCCCGCTCGACGACGTTCTCACCCCGCAAAGCTTTGTTTTGCCGGCCCGAGGAGAGCGCAGCGATCCGGTCGCCGGCCAAACCGCGATCCTGACCTTTGAGCCGACGCCGCGCGGCGTTGCCTGTGTGCCGCGCACCCATGCGCAAATCCTTGCCGGCGGACTGAGTGTCGCCCTCACGGCGAAGCTCAAAACGGAGGCATCGCTCCTCTCGGCAACGCCGATTTCGTCATGGGCAGGGATCTGCGCCACTTTGATGCCATGGCTGTTGTCCGGCGAACGGCTGGTGCTCCATCACGCCTTCGATGCCTCATCGTTCGCGCAAGCGGCGGCATCTTGCGATGCAATCGTGGTCCCGGGCCCCTTGCTGGCGGATTTGGCGTCAGAGGGTGTGGTCGACGCACAGACAAAGACGATCATCGCGCTATGGCCGTCGCCGGAACGGGCGGAAACCGCCTCCCGCTTGTCCGGCGCGATAGTCGACCTGCGGGTGTTCGGCGAAGTCGGCGTGGTCGCCACGCGCCGCAACGATGACGGCGCCGTCGCCGCCCTGCCGATAGGCTCGATGAGCAGGATCGGCCTCGACTTGAAACGAACGGACGCCGGCACACTGGCGTTACGCGGCATGATGGTCGGGCTGCCCGGCGGCACTGCCCCGCCCGATGATTTCATCGACACCGGCTATCCATGCAGGGCGGCGACCGGCTGTCTCGTCGTCACCGGCGCCAAACCAGGCATGATCACGATCGGCGGCTACCGCCTGCCGCGCAGCGACCTCGATGCGCTCGCAACCACGCTGCAAGCCGACGAGTTGATCGCCGCCCTGCCCGACAAATTGCTCGGCCAGCGGCTGGCGGCGCCCAAATCCGGCCGTGACGACGTGGCCGATATGCTGACCGCCCGCGGCCTCAATCCGCTGATCACCGGTGCGTTCGGCCGGCGGCATGCCGCCTGAACAGTAGCGGCAACTGCAGCATTGACGAGGCGTTAACAGCGCTCGTTTAGGCTCCCGCCGTCATTTTGTAATGCGTGCGTGAGTCTGATGTCGCTGCAAGGTCCCATCGTTGTTGTGGCCGAACGTCCGGCCAGCGACCTCGTAGCCGCATTGTCGGCCGCCGGCGCCTTCCCGATCATCGAAACCAACTGGACCGATGCGCCGGCGTCTTTCGTCTCGATCAAGCCATGCGCCGTCATCATCGCCGAGCCCGGCCCGCCTCCGAGCGACGCCAGCGCGCGCATGTTGTGCCTGCAGATTGCGACGATGAAGGGCCCAACCACCCCGGTCATCGCGCTTACCTCTTCGGATCGTGACGCTGCGATCCCAATCGCTATTGCCGTCGACCAGGCGCAGCCGGTCGAACGCCTGATTGCCCGTCTTCGCGCTGCGCTTCGCGTTCGTGCGCTGCACACAAGTGTGCTTCGTCGCATCGAGACCTCGGATTCGGGTCGCGGTGCGCTGCCTGCTCTGCCGGTTGGCGATCCGCTCGACGATGCCACTGTCATGATCGTGGGGCGCGGACCGCTTTATCCTGCGCTGTCCGTCGCAATGGGCGAACGCGTCGGCTTGATCGGAGCGCTGACCGTCGAAACCGCGATGCGGCACCTCGAGGCGCGCGAGATCAACGGCATCGTGGTGGGCGATGGTTTTACGCCCCGCATCATCGAAGGAATGCTCACAGCCCTGCTGGAGCAAACCCGCTTCCGCGCCATCCCGGTCTCTGTGATCGGCGAACTCCCCGCCGACCTGGCCGGCAGCCTGCCGCAGGTCGACCGGGTCGAGCCCGACGTCGCACGCATCGTTGCCCGCATGCTACCCGCCATCCGGATGCATGCATTGGAAGCACGGCTCAAGCGCATGGTCGACGCGCTCGACAGCGAAGGCATGTTCGATGCCGAGACCGGTCTGCTGTCGCTCGATGCTTTCTGGGATGAGCTGAATGCATCCACCGACGAAGCCTTTGACCGCGGCAATGCCTTTTCGCTCGGCCGCTTCACCTTCGCCGGCAGGTTACAGCCGCGCGCCGCCAACGATGCCGCGCGCCTCGTCACCCGCCTCACCCGTGAGAGCGATTTCGCCAGCCGCGATGACGAAGGCGCCATCCTGATCGGATTCGGCAACACTGATCTGCGCGACGCGCATCCGATCGCACGCCGCATCGCATCGATGCTCAAGAACAGCATGCGGGCGACCGACGGCGCGGTCGAAGCCAATGTGACGCTTGCAACACTCAAGCCCGACGACACGCTGGATTCGCTGCTCACCCGCGTGTACGGCGGCGAGGTGGTTGCCGCCGAATAACCGCAGGCTTAGGCTCCGCTGCTTGAAGGAGCCTTAAAATGTCCAAGCCGGTTCGCATCGATATCGTCTCCGACGTGGTCTGCCCGTGGTGCTTCATCGGCAAGAAGCGCCTGGAGGACGCGGTCGCGATGAAGCCGGACGTGGCGGTCGAGCTGCACTGGCGGCCCTATTTCCTCAACGACTGGATTCCGCGCGAAGGCATTTCGCGCGAGCAATATCTCACCACCAAGTTCGGCGGCGTCGACCGCTACAAAGGCATCGCGCAACGCGTCGCGGCAGCTGCGCAGGCCGAGGGGCTCACCTATGCGATGGACAAGATCGCCAGGCAGCCAAATACGCTCGATGCACATCGGTTGATCCGCTGGGCCGGCGAGATCGGCAAGGCCGCCGAGATGAAGCAGACCCTGATGGATTTTTACTTCACGCAGGGTGGCGATCTCACCGACCGTGAGACCCTGGTTCGTGCCGCATCCACGGTGGGCCTCGATGCCGAGAAGGTTCGCGCCGACCTCGCCAGCGACAAGGATGTCGCCGAGGTCGAGCGCGAAGCCGAGGCTGCCAAGGAATCCGGCATCCAGGGCGTGCCGATGTTCATCTTCGACGGCCGCTTCGCCGTATCCGGCGCGCAAGCACCCGAAACTCTTGCCGAGGCGATCGAGCGCGCCTCGCAACAGAGCGCAGACGCCGCGGAATGAAGATCACTGCCGCCGTGGTGCCGGCGCGCTCCGCGCCGTTCGAGATCGACACGCTCGATCTGACCGATCCGCGTCCCGACGAATTGCTGGTCGAGGTGGCGGCGAGCGGCTTGTGCGCGACCGACCTGCACGGCCGCGACGGCTATTACGACATGCCCTTTCCGGCCGTTTTCGGCCATGAAGGCGCCGGCATCGTGCGCGCGACCGGAAGCGCGGTGAAGGAGTTCAAGCCCGGCGATCGCGTCCTGATGGCCTATCCCTGGTGCGGCGAGTGCCCGAACTGCCGCACGCAGCGCCAGACCTATTGCGTCAACGCAGGTCCCGCTGAAGCACGGCGGCACCCGAGCCGACGGTTCGACGCTGCACGCGAAGAACGGCAAGCCGGTCTACAGCGCATTTTTCCAGCAATCCTCGTTCGGCAACTTCACCATCGCCAATGAGCGCTTCGCGGTGAAATTGCAGAACGACGTGCCGCTCGACGTGGTTTGCGCGCTCGCATGCGGAGGACAGACCGGCGCGGGCGCGGTGCTCAATGTGATGAAGCCGAAAGCCGGCGAGAGTTGTGTGGTGTTCGGCGTCGGCACGGTCGGGCTTGCGGCACTGATGGCCGCGAAGCTCGCCGGCTGCGACCCGATCATCGCTGTCGATGTGCACGACCATAGGCTCAAGCTCGCCAAGGAGGTCGGGGCGACCCACGTCCTCAACCATAGTGGCGGCGTCGATATCGTCGCCGCGATCAAAAAGATCACCGGCCTCGGCGCCCGCTATTCAGTCGAAACATCCGCCCTGCCCGCAGTATTCCGTGAAGCGGTCGATTGCCTGATGCCGGCCGGGCTTTGCGTGCTGCTCGGCAGCGCCCGCTCAGGCACCGAGGTCGCGTTCGAGATGGGCGTTTTGCAGAATGGACGCGAGGTGCGCGGCGTGATCCAGGGCGACAGCGTGCCGAAGCAGTTCATTCCGCAGCTGGCCGATCACATCGCCAAGGGCCGCTTCCCGATCGAGAAACTCATCACCTATTACGAGCTGAAGGACATCAATCGCGCGGCCGAAAAGTCAGCAAGCGGCAAGGCGATCAAGCCGGTGCTGCGATTGCCGCACAGCGCATGATCCCGAAAAGTGGGAAGCGGTTTTCGGATTAGATTATGCGCCCTTAATCAAGCGGCTTTGGCCCGCTCCGCGATCCCGGCAAGCTTGCGCAAAATCACTGCGGTGCCTTTGAGCCTGCTCTTCCGGCTCATCCCACTCATCGAAGAATACGAGCTGCTGGTTCTTGGCGTCTTTCGGATCCGACCGCATCCGCACCGCCGAGCCCTGCTCGCGGATAAAGGCGATCAAGCCTTCCGGATTGGCGAAGGTGTTATCGCGGAATGACAGCACCACGCCCTTCGGCCCGGCCTCGATCTTTTCGACATTGGCGCGGCGGCACAGCGATTTGATCGCGACCACCTGCATGAGGTGATCGACCTCGGACGGCAACTTGCCGAAGCGGTCAGCGAGTTCAGCCGCAAATGCGTCGATCGCGCGTTCGTCCTCGAGCTCGGCAAGCCGCCGGTAGAGGCCGAGCCGCACCGAAAGATCGGCGACGTAATCGTCCGGGATCAGCACCGGCGTGCCGATCGTGATCTGCGGCGACCAGCGGTCGGCCGCCGGCGCCGTGCCGCCGGCTTTCAGGTCGCTCACCGCCTCCTCCAGCATCTGCTGGTAGAGCTCGAAACCGACTTCCTTGATGTGGCCGGACTGTTCATCGCCAAGCAGATTGCCGGCGCCGCGAATGTCGAGATCGTGCGAGGCGAGCTGGAAGCCGGCGCCGAGCGTATCAAGCGATTGCAGCACTTTGAGCCTGCGCTCGGCCTGCGGCGTGATCGATTGCTGCACCGGCAGCGTCAGCAGCGCGTAGGCGCGCAGCTTGGAACGGCCGATGCGGCCGCGCAGCTGATAAAGCTGCGCGAGGCCGAAACGGTCGGCCCGATGCACGATCAGGGTGTTGGCGGTCGGAATATCGAGGCCGGATTCGATGATCGTGGTCGACAGCAGCACGTCGTACTTGCCGTCGTAGAAGGCCGACATGATGTCGTCGAGCACGGTCGGCGGCATCTGGCCATGCGCAACCGCCACCTTCACTTCCGGCACATTCTTGTCGAGGAAATCCTTGGCGCCGGCGAGATCCTCGATGCGCGGGCACGACGTAGAATGACTGCCCGCCGCGATACCGCTCGCGCAGCAGCGCCTCGCGCACCACCAGCGGATCGAACGGCGAAACGAAGGTGCGCACTGCCAGGCGGTCGACCGGCGGCGAAGCGATGATCGAGAGATCGCGCACGCCGGTCAGTGCGAGCTGCAGCGTGCGCGGGATCGGGGTCGCGGTGAGCGTGAGAACGTGGACCTCGGCGCGGAGCTGCTTGAGCCGCTCTTTATGCGAGACGCCGAAATGCTGCTCCTCGTCGACGACCAGCAGCGAGAGATCCTTGAACTTGATGTTTTTGCCGAGCAGCGCATGGGTGCCGATGACGATATCGACGCTGCCGTCAGCCAGTCCCTGCTTGGTCTTGGTGAGTTCAGCTTGCGGCACCAGGCGCGAGGCCTGAGCGATACTCACCGGAAAGCCGCGGAAACGGTCGCAGAACGTCTTGTAGTGCTGGCGCGCGAGCAGCGTGGTCGGCACCACCACGGCGACCTGCTGGCCGGCCAGTGCGGTGACGAAGGCCGCACGCAAAGCGATTTCGGTCTTGCCGAAACCGACGTCGCCGCAAACCAGCCGATCCATCGGCCGGCCGGTCACAAGATCGGCCAGGGTCGCGTCGATTGCGGTCTGCTGGTCGTCGGTCTCCTCGTAGGGGAAACCGGCGGCGAACTCGTCGTAGGCCCCCGGAGGAGCGGTGAGTTTCGGCGCCTCGCGCAGATAGCGCTCCGCCGCAATCTTGATCAGTTCGCCGGCGATCTCGCGGATGCGGTTCTTCATCCGCGCCTTGCGCGCCTGCCAGTTGCCGCCGCCGAGCCGATCGAGCTCGACCGCAGTGTCTTCCGAGCCGTAGCGCGACAACAGGTCGATGTTCTCGACCGGGAGATAGAGCTTGGCGTCGTCGGCGTAGTGGATTTCGACGCAATCATGCGGCGCGCCGGCCGCCTCGATCGCCTGCAAGCCGGCGAAGCGGCCGATGCCGTGATCGAGGTGGACGACGATGTCGCCAGGCGCGAGGCTGGTCGCCTCGGTGATGAAATTCTCGGCCTTGCGCTGCGCGCGGCGCGGCCGCACCAGGCGGTCGCCGAGAATGTCCTGCTCGCTGATGACGGCGATATCGCCGATCTCGAAGCCGCTCTCGATACCGAGCACAGCGAGCGCGATCGAGGTGCGCGGCAGCGCCGTCAGCTCCGGCCACGACTTCACCGGAGCCAGATTGACCAGTCTGTGGTCGGCGAGCACGTGACCCATGCGCTCGCGCGCGCCCTCGCTCCACAGCGCGACGCCGACGCGCTTGCCCGCGCTTTGCAGCGCGTGGACATGTTTCGTCACGGCCTCAAATACGTTGGCGCCCGGCTCGGCGCGCTCGGCGGTGAAGCTGTGGCCGGTCCGCGCGCCGACATTGATGACGTCTTTGGCGTCCGGCACGTCGAACGGCGTGAGCCTGGCGAGGGCGCCTTTCTCCAAACGCCCTGCCCATTCTTTCTGGCTCAGGTAAAGCTTGCTGGGCGGCAGCGGCTTGTATGGCGTTGCCGCAGCATCGTTCAGCGCCTCGCGGCGCGCCTCATAGTAGTCCTTGATCTGCTCGAGCCGCTTGGTCGCGGCATCTTCCGCTTGATGCTCCAGCGCAATCGGAGTGCCCGGCAGATAGTCGAACAGCGTGTCCATTGCGTCGTGGAACAGCGGCAGCCAGTGCTCGATGCCGGGATAGCGCCGCCCTTCGCTGACTGCTTCGTAAAGGAGATCACCCGGTGCCACCGCGCCAAACTGCGCGACATATCCGGTGCGGAATTTGCGGATCGTCTCGGTGATGAGCTGGAATTCCGAAACCGGCACGAGGTCGAGCGCGCGCAGCGCGCCTTCACTGATCTGGGTCTGCGCATCGAAGGTACGGATCGATTCCAGCGTGTCGCCGAAGAAATCGAGCCGCACCGGCATGTCCATGCCGGGCGGGAAAAGGTCGAGGATGCCGCCGCGCACCGCATAGTCGCCCGGCTCGCGCACCGTCGAAGCGCGCGCATAGCCGTTGAGCTCCAGCCACTGCATGATGCTCGCCATGCCGATGACGTTGCCCGGCGCAACCGACAAAGCCTGCTTGGCGACGAATTCCCTGGTCGGCACGCGCTGCAGCACGGCGTTCACCGTCGTCAGCAAGATCGATGGCTTGTCGCGTCCGATGACGCGGGTGAGCCGCGACAATGTCGTCATGCGCTGCGCCAGCACGCCGGCATTGGGCGAGACGCGGTCGTAAGGCTGGCAATCCCAGGCCGGAAATTCCAGCACGCTCATGTCCGGCGCAAAGAAGCCAAGCGCGCGCGACAGTGCGGCCATGCGCTGCCCGTCGCGGCAAACGACGGCCAGCGAAATCGCCGGAGCATCCGCCCGCCCCGCAATGGCGCGCGCCAGATCCGACAGCACCAGACCTTCGGCGCCATCCGCGACCTGAGCCAACGTCACTGCTCGGCCAGGCTTGAGCAGCTCGCCGGGCGCCTTCACCACCACGTTCATTCCTGCGCCTTCGGCTCCAGGTGAAATGCAAGCACCTGACGCATGACCGGCGAATTATGTTCCGGCGGCAACGGCTGCTCGCCCATCAGCCATGACAGGAGATCGGGCGTCGGGATTTCCAGCACCCGCTCGAACTGGTCGAGCTCGGCGTCGCTCATGGCGCCGATTCGCACATCGGCATAGCCGCCGAGCACCAGATCGACCTCCTTGATGCCGCGGTGCCACGAGCGAAACAGAAGCCGCCGCCGCCGCTCGTCCAGTCCTTCGCTCGATCGCGTCGTCACACTGCCCTCAAATGCCGATAGCCCGGACGGGCCGGGCGGGGTTTATATAGGGGCGAATGTCTTGCGTGTCATGGCCGTCTCTTGGCCGCGACAAGCCCGCTGACGGCAAATAAAGTCGCGCACGATGCGCCCGCCGCTCCTCAATCCGTTATTCGCCGCGCTCGCGACTTTGTCCGGCATCGGGCCGAAGCTCGGCAAGCTTTACGCGCATCTGCTCGACCGCGATCCGCCCAAACTGGTCGATCTGCTGTTCCACATGCCGTCCGGCGCGATCGACCGCCGGGCGCGGCCCAAATTGCGCGACGTGGTGCCCGGCACGCTCGTGACCGTCGCGGTCACGGTGCGCGACCATCGCCCGCCGCCGCCGAACCGGCCCCGCGCGCCGTACCGGGTCTATACCGACGACGACAGCCTCGCCGACCTCACCCTCGTGTTCTTCAGTGCGCGGCGTGACTACCTCGAAAAACTGCTGCCGGAAGGCGAGCTGCGCTACGTCTCGGGCACCGCCGAGCTCTATGACGGCAATCTGCAAATGGTGCATCCCGACCGCGTCGTCGACGAGGCGGGCTTCGCCAAGCTGCCGCTGGTCGAGCCGGTCTATCCGCTCACCGAGGGGCTCGCGCTCGGCAATGTGCGTCGCGCGGTCGATCAGGCCATCGAGAAGCTGCCTGACCTGCCGGAGTGGCAGGACCAGGCATGGGTCTCGCGCGAGCAATTGCCGTCGTTCAGCGATGCGCTGCGTACCCTGCACCGTCCCAACGAGCCCGCCGACGTGCTGCCGGAAAGCCGCGCCTATACGCGGCTCGCCTATGACGAAATGCTGGCCGGCCAGATCGCGCTTGCGCTGGTGCGCGGCCACATGCGCGAGCAAGGCGGCCGTGGCACCGCAAGCGAAGGCATCAAGGCCGCGACAATCCTCAAGGCGCTGCCCTATTCGCTGACGCAATCGCAGCGCCAGGCCGTCGATGACATCGTCACCGATCTCGCCCGGCCGCAGCGCATGCTGCGGCTGCTGCAAGGCGATGTCGGGTCAGGCAAGACCGTCGTTGCGCTGCTCGCCGCCGCGACCGTGATCGAAGCCGGCAAGCAGGCCGCGCTGATGGCGCCGACCGAAATTCTCGCCCGCCAGCACCATCACACGATCAAACCGCTTGCCGACGCCGCGGGCCTGCGTGTTGCCATCCTGACCGGCCGCGAGCGCGGCAAAGAGCGAGACGACATCTCGCGCCGTCTCGCCGCCGGCGAACTCGATCTGCTGATCGGCACGCATGCGCTGTTTCAGGACGACGTCGTCTTCAACGACCTGGCGCTCGCCATCATCGACGAGCAGCACCGCTTCGGCGTGCACCAGCGCCTCGCACTGGCGCAAAAAGGCCAGGCGGTCGACATGCTGATCCTGACCGCGACGCCGATTCCGCGCACGCTCGTCCTCACCTATTTCGGCGACATGGATATTTCGGAACTGCGCGAGAAGCCGGCCGGCCGCCAGCCGATCGACACCCGCACCATCCCGCTCGACCGCATCGAAGAGGTCGAGGCAGCCGCCGGTCGCGCGCTTGATGAAGGCCGGCAGATCTACTGGGTCTGCCCGCTGGTTGCGGAATCCGAGAAGATCGACCTCGCCGCCGCCGACGCGCGCTTCAAGGAGCTCAAGAACCGGTTCGGCGGCGTGGTCGATCTGGTCCACGGGCAAATGAAGGGCGCGGACAAGGACGCCGCGATGGCCCGTTTCTCTTCGGGCGAAACGCGGCTGCTGGTCGCCACCACCGTGATCGAAGTCGGGGTCGATGTGCCGGAGGCCACCGTGATGGTGATCGAACACGCCGAACGCTATGGCCTCGCGCAACTTCATCAATTGCGAGGCCGGATCGGCCGCGGCAGCGGCAAATCGACCTGCCTGCTGCTCTATCAAACGCCGCTCGGGGAGACCGCCAAGGCGCGGCTCGCGCATCCTGCGCGACACCGAGGACGGCTTCCGTATCGCCGAGGAAGATCTGCGCCTGCGCGGCGAAGGCGATCTGCTCGGCACAAGGCAGAGCGGCATGCCGGGATTTCGCATCGCGCGGCTTGAATTCCACGGCAAATATCTCGGCGCGGCGCGCGATGATGCAGCACTGGTGATGAACCGTGATCCGACGCTCACCAGCGAGCGCGGCAAGGCGCTGCGTCACTTGCTCTATTTGTTCGAGAAGGACGAAGCGATCCGGCTGATCCAGGCCGGATGATATCGCCTAGGCGGCCGGCTTGCGGGCGGCCTGCGCCAATCGCGTTTGCGCGGCCAAAGTCGCGAGCTTGTCCTGTGCGGCCTTGCCGGGCTGCACCGTGCCCGCCGAGATCAGGAGCGTCATCGCGTCCTCGACCGATACGTCGAGCTCGATCAGGTCCTTCCGCGGCACGTAAAAGAAGAAGCCGGTGGTCGGGTTGGGCGTGCACGGCATAAATGCCGAGACGTGTTCCTTGTCGGGAAGCCGCGCTGCGATGTCCTCACTCGGCGCCTGTGAGAGAAACACCAGCGACCACATGCCGGGCGCCGGGAATTCGACCAGAGCGACCTTCCGGAAGTTCGAGCCGCTGCTCGAGAACAACGTCTCGAAGATCTGCTTCATGGTCTTGTAGATCGGGCGGACGATCGGCATCCGGTTGAGCAGGTTCTCGCCAAGCTCGATCAGCGTGCGGCCGATCAAATTGGCGGTCAGGAAGCCGAGCAGCGTCAGAACGACGAAGGCGACGATCAGACCTGTGCCGGGAATGTGGAACGGCAAATATGTCTCGGGCCGCACTGCCGGCGGCACGAACGGCCGGACCAGATCGTCGACCCAGTTGATGAATGACCAGGTCAGATAGACCGTGATTGCCAGCGGACCGGCGACGACAAGTCCGGTGAGAAAATAAGTGCGCAGCCGCGACATCAGGCTGGTCTGCGGCACAGCGGCGGCAACCGGCGGCGCCGGAAATTCATTAGGCGGAACAGACATTGCTGCAGTCTATTCCACTGTGACCGATTTTGCGAGGTTGCGCGGCTGGTCCACGTCGGTGTTGAGCGCGACCGCAGTGTGATAGGCGATCAATTGCACAGGAATGCTGTAAACCAGCGGTGTCACAATATTAGCCATGCTCGGCATGGTCAGCGTCATCATTGAATTGACGTCCGCCTCCTCCGCGCCTTTCGGATCGGTGACCAGCACGATCCGCCCGCCGCGCGCGATCACTTCCTGCATGTTGGACGCGGTCTTGTCGAACACGCCGTCATAAGGCGCGATCACGATCACCGGCATCGTTTCATCGATCAGCGCGATCGGCCCATGCTTGAGCTCGCCGGCCGCATAGCCCTCGGCGTGGATGTAGGAAATTTCCTTGAGCTTGAGCGCGCCCTCGAGCGCGATCGGATAGCTGGTGCCGCGCCCGAGATAGAGAGCGTGGTTCACCTTGCTCAGTTGCTGCGCGAGCTTTTCGATCTGCGGCTCGAGCATGATGGCTTCCGCCATGTGGCGCGGCACTTCGATCAGCGCCCGCACCAAATCGCGTTCTTGCTGTTCAGACAGCACGCCCCGCGCGCGGCCCGCGGCGATGGCGAGGCAAGCCAGCGCCGCAAGCTGGCAGGTGAAAGCTTTGGTCGAGGCGACGCCGATTTCGGGGCCCGCCAGGGTCGGCATGGCGACAGTCGCCTCCCGCGCGATCGTGGACGTCGGCACGTTCACGACGGCGAGCACGTGCTGTTTGTGCTCCTTGGCGTAACGCAAGGTCGCCAAGGTATCGGCGGTCTCGCCCGACTGGGAAATCACGACCATCAGGTCACCCGGCTCGAGCGGCGCGCCGCGATAGCGAAATTCCGAGGCGATATCGATTTCGACCGGCAGCCGGGCGAATTGCTCGAACCAGTATTTGGCGACGAGGCCTGCGTAGAACGCCGTGCCGCAGGCCGAGATCGACAGGCGCTTGAGGGTCTTGAGATCGAACGGAAGCTCGAACGGCAGCCGCACCTGCTCGGCATTCATGTCGATGTAATGCGCAAGCGTATGGCCGACGACTTCGGGCTGCTCGTGGATCTCCTTGGCCATGAAGTGCTTGTGGTTGCCCTTGTCGACCATCGTGGCGGACGCGTCCGACTTGAGGACTGCGCGCTCAACCTTGCGGCCCTGCTCATCGAAAATCTCGACGCCGGCCCGGGTCACGACCGCCCAGTCGCCCTCTTCGAGATAGGTGATCTTGTCGGTGAACGGCGCGAGCGCGATGGCATCGGAGCCGAGATACATCTCGCCCGAGCCATGCCCGACCGCGAGCGGCGAGCCCTTGCGCGCGCCGATCAGCAGATTGTCCTCGCCGTCGAACAGGAAGGCGAGCGCAAAGGCGCCGCGCAACTGCTTGAGCGTGGCGCCGACCGCGTCCTTGGGCGACTTGCCCTTCTTCAGCTCGGTGTTGACCAGATGCGCAACGACCTCGGTATCGGTCTCGCTGGTGAATTTCGCGCCGTCCTTGGTCAGCTTCTCGCGCAGCTCGCGGAAGTTTTCGATGATGCCGTTGTGCACGACGGCGACACGCTCGGACGCGTGCGGATGCGCGTTGAGCTCGCTCGGCCGCCCGTGCGTGGCCCAGCGGGTGTGGCCGATGCCGATCTTGCCGCCGAGCGGCGCCTCGTCGAGGCGGGTCTCGAGTGCCTTGAGTTTTCCTTCCGCGCGCCGGCGCGTGAGCGTGCCGCCCTCGAGCGTCGCGATGCCGGCCGAGTCGTAGCCGCGATATTCGAGACGCTTCAGCGCGTCGATCAGGTGGCCAGCGACCGGCTCACGCCCAAGAATGCCAACGATGCCGCACATATTCGATTAAGCCCCGCCGCGCGAAGTGCGCAGCTTCCTTAGCAAATGGTTTAGCTGCCAATAGAGTTCATTTCGAAATCACAAGGCATTTCGCCTTGTGACAGGGCGGAAACAAGGCGCGTTCATCGGCGCCGTTAACGCGACGTCTTCGCCTTCGCATTGCGCTCCCGCAGGCGCTTGGCCCAGCCTTCCTTAACCGTGACCGGCGCGCGCTCGAGTGCCAGAGCATCTGCCGGCACATCGGCTGAGATCACGGAGCCTGAGCCGATATAGGCGCCGTCGCCGACCTTCACCGGCGCGACCAGCGCCGTGTTCGATCCGATGAACGCGTCCTTGCCGATATCGGTGCGGTGTTTGGCCGCGCCGTCGTAATTGCAGGTGATGGTGCCGGCACCGATGTTGGCGCGCTCGCCCACGCGGGAGTCACCGATATAGGCGAGATGATTGGCCTTCGCGCCGGCCTCGATGGTCGAGGCCTTTACCTCGACGAAATTGCCGATGTGCACGTCCGCGCCAAGCTCGGCGCCGGGACGAAGCCGCGCATAGGGACCGACGCGGGCGCCCTTCCCGACGCGAGCGCCTTCGAGATGGGAGAATGAACGGATCGTGGCGCCGTCCTCGATCGTCACTTCGGGGCCGATCACCACATAGGGCTCGATCGTGACGTCACGGCCGAATTTTGTGTCGGCGGCGAGAAAGACCGTTTCCGGCGCAACCAGCGTGACCCCGGCCTCCATCGCGGCTGTTCGCAGACGCGCCTGCAAAGCCGCTTCGGTTTCGGCGAGCTGCCCTTTGGTGTTGATGCCGCGCACGTCGTTCTCCTCGGCGTCGATGGCGACTGCTTTGAGCCCCATATCACGGGCGATAGCAACCGCGTCAGTCAGGTAATACTCACCCTTCGTATTGGCATTGCCGATCTTTTCGATAATTTGCAGCGCTTTCTCGCCCGAAAGCGCCATCAGGCCTCCATTGCAGAGGCCGATCTTTTTCTCGGCCTCGCTCGCATCCTTTTCCTCGCGGATCGCGAGCAGTTCGCCGCCATTGGTCAGGAGCCGGCCATAGCCGCTCGGGTCAGCCGGGCGGAAGCCGAGCACCGCGACAGCAACGCCCTTCGCGAGTGGCGCACGCAAGCGCGCCAGCACGTCGGCGCGAACCAGCGGCGTGTCGCCGAACAAGACCAGGATGTCGTCGGCGCCGCGTGCGATCGCCGTCTTGGCCATCAGCACGGCGTGCGCCGTGCCTTTGCGCTCCCGTTGCTCGAACACTTCGGCGTTTGGCGTTACGCGGCGCACCTCATCCGCGACATCGCCGCGATCCGGACCCAGCACGACTGCGATTCGAACATGGTCGAGCGTGCCGACTGCAGCCAGGACGTGCGCAATCAGCGTGCGCCCTGCGATCGGATGCAGCACTTTCGGCAATGCCGAGCGCATCCGCGTGCCCTCGCCGGCGGCGAGCACAATCGCAAGACAGCTTCGTTCCGACATCAGCTCTCCTTGACGCGCACTCTTAGCGGACGCATCCGCCGGAGTCAGGGCACGTGGATTCTGCTAACATTTTCAATAATTCGCGGATTGGGGGCCGCATGCCGGACGAAATAGACGATCTCACTGAACCCACGCCAGAAGCCGCCAAACTGAACCGTTTCGATATGCGCAGCCTTTGGCGTGTCGTGTTTTGGGGCTCCTCGGCAGCCCTCGCAGTCGTCGTGGTCGCCGGCACAGCGCTGAGCGACGTCGGCACCCAGCGGTTCAATGTTGTTCTCGCGTCGGCCCTTGATCACCTGCGGCCCACGCCGCCCGCGGCTTCGGAGCCGCCTCCGGCGGTGATCCTGCGGGCTGCCGAGATCGAAAAGCAGACCCAGGAGCTTGGCCGGCAAACCCAGGAATTCCGCAGGCAGACCCAGGAGTTGAACACCCAGGCTCAGCAACTGCGCGAGACCGTCAGGCAGCTCTCGGCTGACCGCGACCAGCTCAAGACCCGGATCTCATTGCTCGAGCAAAACCTCGAAGACGTCACCGGGACCATCAAGCGCCAGGCGCAACAGCCAGCGCCGGCTCCGAAGGAGCAGACGGCAACGGCCACTCAACCGCCCCCCGCCATTACCGCTCCGCCCACCACGACTGCATCGATCGGCGAGACAGCGCTTCGGCCGTCCACCCCACCGCCGGCAACCGAGCAAGCCGCCGTGCCGGTACCGCAGATGCGGACCGCGGCGCTTCCGACCGCTCAACCAATCGAAAAACGCGAATTCGGTGTTGATCTTGGCGGCGCAACAAGCCTCGAGCATCTGCGGATCGCGTGGGCCACCATCAAGGCGAATGCCGGGCCGGATCTGGTTGGAATGCGGCCGACCTATGCGCAGCGGCCGAGAGCGAATGGAGCCATTGAGTATCGGCTCGTCGTGGTCGGCAGCTTTCAAGACACCACGGAAGCCGCCGCGCTCTGCAAGCAGCTGACCGCCGTCAAATTGAACTGCCGGCCCGGCCAATACCGCGTCACGCAA
This sequence comes from uncultured Alphaproteobacteria bacterium, assembly GCA_963847325.1. Taxonomy (GTDB): domain Bacteria; phylum Pseudomonadota; class Alphaproteobacteria; order Rhizobiales; family Xanthobacteraceae; genus Pseudolabrys. Next base: position 673,348 of record CAWJZD010000006.1, on the reverse strand, counting down.
TTGGCCGAGCGCTAGATTTACCGCATAGTCGCGGCATGAAGCTGTTTCTGCCGAGCCCGCGCGCGATCAATATCCTGCTGATTATCGGTTTCTGCTCAGTGGGTTATGCGCTTTATCTGCGCTATCTGGTGATCGAGCAGTCGAGCGTCAGTCTGGCCTGCGAAGGCGGACTGAACACCTGGCTGTGTTTCACCCGCAAAGTGGTCACCGCGCTGTTCCGGAATTCTGCCTTTGGCATCCTCGCCTTGGCGGCGGCGGCTTTGAATCTGCTCCGTCCCTCCCTCGTGCTCACCGGGATTGCGCTCGCCGCGGCCGGCTTCGGGGTCGTTCTTTATAATGTCGGGCTCGCCGGGATTGCGGTTGCCCTGCTGATCCTCAGCCTGGCGCGCCGCGCACCCGCGCCAGAGTGACCGCGAGACATATTAGTCCAGCGCAAAGCAGCAGCGACTGCCAGTTCGCGAAGCTTTCGTTGAAGATAATGTAGCCGGTGCAGAGCGCGAGCACGGCTGCGGCGGCAAGTTCGGCCACTGCACGCGGTTCCACCAATCGAGGCCGCAGGACACTCGCCAGAAGAAATGGAACGGTTGCGCCGGCCAGCGCGGCATAGGGGAAATCCTTGTAGCGCGGGTCGAAGGTCAGGCCGAGCGCGGTTCCAACTGCCAAGATCGTCGTGACGATCAATACGAAACCGGCCGCAGCGGACACTGTATCGACCTCCGGCCACCGCAACCGTCCGATGATTTGCCAGAACGCGGGCACGCCGCGATCCGACATGATCATCATCGCCCCGAGTAGCGGCGCGAGCAGCGCGACAGCGCCGAGCGCCAGGGATCGTATCCACCCACCGACGCCAAGACTTTCGAGCGGAATGTTCGCGAGCGTGATTCCGATCGCGACGCCGCCGACTGTGGCGATTGCCGCAACGGCACTCCATCCCGCCAAATCGTTGCGGCGGCGCGAGACGTAGCCTGCCACGAATATGATGGCGGCGAAGACGACACCGCCGGCCGCATAGGATCGCCAATGCGGATAGTTCGAGACCGGCGCGGCCCACTCGAACTTGAATTCGCGCCGCGCATCATCGATCAGCCCCCAGTGACCGCCGACCGTGCCTTCGAGCGCCCGCTTCCACGACTGATCGTAAGCTTCGATAACATTCGCATTAAACTGTTCGCGTCTGCTCAGCGCCAGCACCTCCTGGACGACGCGCGCTTGATTGACCAGCGACGGCAACGCGCCTTCGCGCATTCGCCCGGCGCTCGGCCAACCGACCTCGCCGATCATCACCTCCTTGCCGGGAAACGCTTCGACGACGTGACGCCGGATCGAGCTGACATGCGCGGCAGCAGTCTCCGCTCCGATCGGGAAGTCCTCCCAGTAAGGCAGGATGTGAATCGTGATGAAGTCCGCGGCATCGGCGAGCGTCCTGTTGCGCAGCCAGAACTCCCACACGTCGGCGTAGGTGACCGGCATGGGGACACGCGACTTCACCTCACGAAGAGTGGCAGCCAGATTGTTTGCACTCATCTCGCCGCGGAGCAGCACTTCATTTCCGACTACCACCGAGCGGATCACGTTCGGATATTTGTTGGCGAGCGCGACGACGGCTTCGATCTCGGCCCGGTTCTTTTGCGCCTCGCCCGACAGCCACAAGCCCTGCATGACCTTCAAGCCGTGCTTGCCGGCAATCTCGGGTACGCGGTCGAGCCCGAATTCGACCGAGTAAGTCCGGACGCAATCAGTCAGCCGGGCGAGCTGCGCTAAGTCGTCCTCGATCTGGAAGGGCTCGATCCGGGTTGTCGCGATCAGCGGGCTTTGTCCGCGGCGGAACGGCGCGTAGGAGACGCAGTGAATCTTGGTGCCGGCGCTGGGTACGTTACCCGGCATACCGACCGGGGCGCCAAGCCAGGCCCAGGCCGCAACAATTAATGCGGCCGATAGCCCAAACAGCGGAATGGCAAGCCGCATCGGCCACCTCGTGAACGTCAATTCATTCGGTATCGTGACCGGCGGAGCCTGCCAAGCGGCCCGCGTTTATCATTGCAGCGGGAAGCGCTGGACAAAATCGGGGGCTAAGGTCACTCTTAACCTCTGGGGAAAGCGCCGTAATCGCGTCTTATTCCCGGGGCACTGAGCTTTTCCGGCAGGCTGGCCGCCGGGCAACATTCTGAAGTCGCGGGGTCATGAGTTTCTTCGGTACGCGTAATTGGACCGCTTTGGCGGGAGCGCTCGCTCTCGCTGTGGTGCTTTCTCAATCGGCGGGAGCACAAAGCGGCAATGGAAAGCCACCCGAAGGCAAACCGCCCGGCGAAGCCGCCAAAGAAAGCCAGAAGAAGATCGACGAGATCACCGAAGCGTCCCGCCTGTTGGCCGGTCCGGCCGGCAATCCCGAATGCATCTGGCTAGGCCGCCGCGTCGTCAGCCTGCTGTGGCGCGACGATATGGACACCGCCTTCCGCCATCTCGACCTGTACGACCGGTTCGGCTGCCCGAGCGGCCAAATTCAGGCGACCTTCCGCTGTCTGGTCCGCCAGGGGAATATCGACGCCAAAGCGCAGGAAAGCCTCGGCGGCCGCATCCACGCCTGCTGGATCAACCCGGCACTGCCGCCTGCCCCGACCACCGCAGCCCAAGCTCCAACGAGCCAACCCGGAACGGAAAAGCCCGAGGCGCGTTAATTTCGGGGGCGGAGTGAGCCATCCCGCAGTCACGCGTGCCTTGGATTTGCCATGTCGCATACTTACTTGTCTGGGCGTCAGAGGCCGGGATATATTCCTCCGCCGGACTTTAGTACTCGGTCGAGCCCAGGGGACGGGCTCGAAGATCGTAATTCCCGCCCCATTTGGTTGAGTCGATGCGCTCCGTTGCTGCCGTAATCGCCTTCGTGGCGTGCGCGCATGCCGGATTGTGGGCTGTGACGCGTGAGCGAGTAGCCGCTCCGGACGTCACGACACAACTTGCCAGCGTTTCCTACGCGCCGTTCGGCGGCGCGGCACATCCCGATACCGGTCAGCTCGCACAAGAGGCGCAGATCCGCGCCGACCTGCGCAAGCTCTCGCCGCTCACCAAGAGTGTCCGAACCTACTCCTCGACCGGCGGCGTCGAACTGGTGCCGCGCATCGCCAACGAATTTGGCCTGCGCGTCACGGCCGGCGCGTGGGTCGACAAATTCGCCGATCGCAATGAGCGCGAAGTCCGCAACGTCATCGAGCTGGCGCGTCGCTATAACAATGTGAAGAGCGTCGTTGTCGGCAACGAAACGATCTACCGCGACGACATGAAGGTCGACGAGCTCATCAAGCTCATCAACCGGGTCAAGAAGCAGGTTTCGGTACCGGTCACCACCGGCGAGATCTGGCACGTCTGGCTGGAGCATCCCGAGCTCGCCTCGGCGGTCGACTACATCGCCGCTCATATTCTTCCCTACTGGGAAGGCTTTTCCGAAGAGCAGGCGGTCGATCAGGCCATCCTGATCTACGACCGGCTGCGCGAGAACTTCCCCGGCAAGCGCATCGTGATCGCCGAGTTCGGCTGGCCGAGCGCAGGCTACAATTTCAAGAAGGCGAACCCCGGCCAGGTCATCCAGGCCAAGGTGCTGCGCACATTTATCTCCAAGGCCGAGGCCTATGGTCTCGACTACAACATCATCGAAGCGATCGATCAGCCTTGGAAGACCAATGAAGGCGGCGTCGGCCCGTACTGGGGTCTGCTCGACGCCTCGCGCGACGCGAAGTTTGCGTGGAGCGGCGACCTCGTTACGCCGCATCACCTGAAGCTCGCCGGCATCGCACTCCTGCTCGGCCTGCTGCTGTCACTTCCGATTCTTCGGCTCAAAGCCGCAACGGCTGGACAAGCCCTGCTCCTGGCCAGCGCCGCCAATGTGGTCGGCGCCTGGCTCGCGATCATGTTCGGGTTCTGGAACGCACACTACTTTGTCGTCGGCGCGGCAATCGCCTACGGCCTCGGCGTCATTCTGCTGATCCCGCTGATCGTGATCGCGCTCGCGCGCGTCGAAGAGATCGCGATGATCGCGTTCGGCCGCAAGCCGACCCGCCTGCTGCGGCCGACCCCGGTCCCGTCCGCGCTGCCGGCTGCCGACGCTCCGACCCTCGTGCCGGACGCGCCGGTGCTGCCGAAAGTCTCGATCCACGTTCCGGCCTATCGCGAGCCGCCGGAAATGCTCAAGCAGACGCTCGATGCTGTCGCGCGGCTCGAATATCCGAATTTCGAATGCGTGGTTGCCATCAACAACACGCCGGATCCGACCTTGTGGCGCCCGATCGAAGAGCACTGCAAATTGCTCGGCGACCGCTTCAAGTTCCTCAACATTGAGAATTGCGAAGGCTTCAAGGCCGGCGCGCTCCGCATTGCGCTCGAGCACACCGCTCAGGATGCCGAGATCATCGGCGTCATCGACGCCGACTATGTCGTGCACCCTGATTGGCTGCGCGACCTCGTTCCCGCTTTCGCCGATCCTGACGTCGGGCTGATCCAGGCCCCGCAGGATCATCGCGACGGCGAACGCAGCCTGATGCACCACGCGATGAACCGCGAATATGCCGGCTTCTTCGACATCGGCATGGTTCAGCGCAACGAATGCAACGCCATCATCGTGCATGGCACGATGTGCCTGATCCGCCGCTCGGCCCTGGCCGCGGTCGGCTCCTGGTCGAGCGACACGATCTGCGAAGACACCGATCTCGGCCTCACCATGCTCGAAAAGGGCTGGAAGGCTCATTACACCAACAAACGCTACGGCCACGGCCTGCTGCCGGACAGCTTCGACGCTTACAAGAAGCAGCGGCACCGCTGGGCCTATGGCGGCCTGCAGATCATCAAGAAGCACTGGCGCTACTTCCTGCCGGGCGGCAGCCACCTCAACCGCGAGCAGAAGCGCGAATTCACGCTGGGCTGGATCAACTGGCTTGGCGCGGAGAGCCTTGGCGTCGCGGTCGCGCTGCTCAATATCGCCTGGGTGCCGGTGGTCTCGTTCCTCGACATCGCCGTGCCGGACAAGATTCTCACACTGCCAATCATCGCAACCTTCCTGCTTGCGGTCGTGCACTTCGTGACGCTCTACCGCTTGCGAGTTGCGATCCCGAAGCGCCACCTGTTCGGCGCGGTATTCGCGGCCATGTCATTGCAGTGGACCGTCGCGCGCGCCGTTGCGCACGGTCTCATCAAGGATCACTTCGCGTTCGTGCGCACCGCCAAGGGCGGTCATCGCCGCGCGACCGACTACCATGCCTTCTGGGAAGCCGTGATCGGCGGCATGCTGATTTTGGGCGCGATCATCCTGATCCAGTTCAACTTCAAGGAAATCCGCGAGATCAATATCTTCGCGCTGGTGCTGCTGGTGCAGAGCGTGCCGTTCATTGCTGCGGCCGCGCTTGGCGCGATCGAGCACAGCCGCCTCAACGAATTCGTCTACTGGCGCAGCCTCGAGGCCAAGGTCATCGAGCTCATTCCGGCGTTGCATCGCCCTGCGATCGCCGAGGCGCCGGTGACGCCTGCCGCCGCGCCGCCGCCGGTCAAGCAGAACGAACCCGTCCCGTAATCAGGCCGGCTGAGCTGTTTCCACCAGCTTGACCCAGTACGACGTGCCGTACGGGATGGCTTCATCATTGAAATTGTATTCGGGGTGGTGAAGGCCCGCGCTGTCGCCATTGCCGACCCAGATGAAGGCGCCCGGCCGCTCCTGAAGCATAAAGGCGAAATCCTCCCCGCCCATCATTGGCGGCAGGTCGGTATCGACGCGATCGCTGCCGGCGACCTCCTGCGCCACGCTGGCGGCAAAGCCTGTCTGGTCCGGATGGTTGTCCAACACCGGGTACCCGGGCACGAAATTGAGCGTGGCCTTGGCGCCATGCGCCATCGCGATGCCCTCGACCAGCTCCTTGAGCCGCTTGCGGATCAGCTCCCGCACCTCCGGATCGAACGTCCGAACCGTGCCGCGCAACGTGACGGTCTGCGGCAGCACGTTCTCCGCATTGCCGGCGCGGAACATCGGGATGGAGATGACGGCGGACTTCAGCGGGCTGACATTGCGGGAGACGATCGCCTGGGCATTGCTGATGATCTGCGACCCCACCACAACGGCGTCGACCGTCAGATGCGGCCGCGCCGCATGGCCGCCGCGCCCCTCGATCTCGATCACGATTGTGTCGGTCGCCGCCATGATCGGGCCCGGCCGGATGCCGAACTGCCCGACCGGCATGCCGGGATAATTGTGCATTCCGTAGACCTGCTTGATGCCGAAGCGGTCCATCATGCCGTCGTCGAGCATCGCCTTGCCGCCGGCCCCGCCTTCTTCCGCGGGCTGGAAGATCACCACCGCCGTTCCTGCGAAGTTTCGGGTGTCGGCCAGATACTTGGCCGCGCCAAGCAGCATCGCGGTGTGGCCGTCATGCCCGCAGGCATGCATTTTCCCCGGCACCGTCGATTTGTAAGGAAGCCCGGTCGCCTCCTCGATCGGCAGCGCGTCCATGTCGGCGCGAAGCCCGATCACCTTGTCCGGCGCGTCCTTGCGGCCGCGAATGACGCCGACCACGCCGGTTCGGCCGATTCCGGTCACGACCTCGTCGCAGCCGAACGACTTGAGCTTGTCGGCAACGCTCGCGGCGGTACGGTGGACGTCGTACATCAGTTCCGGATGCGCATGCAGGTCGTGCCGCCACCCGATGATCTCGCGGTGCAGATCGGCGATACGGTTGACGATTGGCATGGGCACGTCCTGCTCGAAAGAGCCAGTCTAGCAAACTGCGCCGCTGTTGCGAGTTCAACGATCGGCGTAGCGCAACTGCGGCTATTGACCGCGCAAAGGGTGGCCCCTACACAGCGGCGGCGTGGCGCATGGGGTCACCAAGGCCGGGACCGCTTCCGGCAACATCATGCGAAAAGAGCGAGCGCGTAGCTCAGGCGGTAGAGCAACTGACTTTTAATCAGTAGGTCCAGGGTTCGAGTCCCTGCGCGCTCACCACGCTTCTGACTTTCCATCACAAATCAGTCTGGGCCGACGAGCGCCGAGTAGGCGCTCGCGTCCCGCCACGGGAAGATCCGCCATTTCCTTCTGCTGAGGGGGAGATTTCGGTCACGACGCCGGCCAACTGCTTGCGCTCGAACTCCGCCCAATCGCGCTCGTGCGCCGTGCGCCAATCGTGCGTATTGGGCAATTGCCAGAGGGTGAGATTGCCGAACTTCTGCGGATTGCCGCTCAGCTTCGCCAGCACGCCACTCAGCAAACCGCTCAGGCGATCATCAAAGCCGCTGAGTTGAACCGGCGGGGCCTTGCCGAGATGTTGGCAGCATCGGTGCATGTCTTCGGAGGCGCGCAGAGCGTCGTGCAGCGCCGACACGAGATGACCGGCCGCCGTCTGCGCACGGGCGACCGCATCGAGGCGTTGCGTCTCGTGCTCACGAAAACCGTCGCGCAGCGCGTTGACGCGCGCAGCATGTTCCGCCGCTGCCGCCTCGCGCTGCCGATTGACCAATTCGGTTTCGGCGGCCTCTGCGGCAATCAGCTCGCGCCGTTGTGCTTCGATCTTGCTTTGCCAGGTCGCAGAAACGTCCTTGCCGTCGATCAGGGCTATACCGGCCTGGCGCTCCAGCTCGGCAATGCGGGCATTGGCTTGCGCTTTGCGTTCGGCCAAAGCATCGGAACGTGCTGCGGTGTTGGTCATGGTTATTCTCCTGGGCCGGCCGGGGCTGGTCGCCCATCCGGGTTGATCGGTCGTCTCCAGGAATCGAACCGCGGGGCTGTGTCGCAATCTTTTCGCGGCTTTACGCACAGCTGAGCCGACGCGCTCCCCAATCGTCGCAATAGGTTCACGAATTGGTCGCCGGAGAGCCTTGTTCCGGCTGTACAGCCAGACGGCGAGACCACGATCTATCGAGGAGAAAGCGAAATGCAGCTCGATAACAACAGGCGTGAGTTCTCCACCGCGGCGCTTCGTTGGTCGTCCGCCCGGTGCCCCCTTTGCCATGAGCGCGTTGTGGCGCCCGAAATGTCCGAATTTGTCGAACTCCGGCCAAATCCGCCATCATTGGGCGTGCGACGGCTGCGGAAGCGTATTTTCGATCGCCATCGAGACCAAAGCACTGGTCGGCGCGGAATAGGCGGCTCGCAAGCGGTGTTCGCGTCCTGAGGCTATTGTTCAGCCTTTCGATGGGAGGAGTCCGAATGATGATCCGTTCTATGACTGCGCTGGTCGGCGCAGTGGTTCTCGCCCTCGCCTCGCCGGCGCTGGCGCAAAACGTGAATTTCAAAGCGACGCTCGGCGGCGGCGAAGAAGTGCCGCCGGTGCAAACGTCAGGTAAGGGCGAACTGACCGCCACCTTCGACCAGGCGTCCAAGCGGCTGACGTGGAAGGGCAACTACTCCGGCCTGTCCGGCCCGGCCACGGCGGCGCATTTCCATGCCGCCGAGAAGGGCAAGAATGGCGGCGTTGCGGTGCCGATCAGCCCCTCAGCCAGCCCGATGGAAGGCTCGGCGACGCTCAACGATCAGCAAGCCGCCGACCTGTTGGCGGGGCGCTGGTACGTGAACATCCATACCGAAGCGAATAAGGCCGGTGAGCTTCGCGGCCAGATGACGCGATAAGTTCTCGTTCAAGTTGTGACCTGAAAGCCCGCCGGCAAACCGGCGGGCTTTTTCATGGCAGCTGACGCCCGTAGTCAGGCCGCGATCGTCTGCGGATGCGGGGCCGGCTGATCGAGCGGCGCATTCCACGCGTCGTAGCCGTACAGCCAGCTGGTGTCGCCGCTTCCCTCGCGCATCCACGTATTGGCGCTCGATATGGCCTGCACCGCCGAGGTGCGGGGCTTGCGGTGCCGCTCATAGCGGATGAACGCGCTTTTGAGGTCCTCGCCATTTACGTCGGAGAGACAGCGCGCCAGCACCGCGGCGTCCTCGATCGAGGTCGCCCCGCCCTGCGCCATATACGGCGTCATCGGATGGCAGGCGTCGCCCAGCAGTACCACGCGTCCATTGCTCCAGTTCGGCAGCGGCTCGCGCTCGAGGATCGCCCATTTGTGGCAGTCCGGGCAGGCGTCCAGCATCTGCGTCACGTCGTAATGGAAGCCGTCATACGCGGCACGCAGCTCGCGCACATCGCCCTTCGCCGACCAGGATTCCTTGGTCAGCCATTCGGCCGGCTCCGGCACACTGGTGACGAAGTAGACCTCGCTCTTCTCGCGCGTCGTGTAGTAGCAGACGATGTGCCGGTCAGACCCCCACCATTTGGTACGCGAGGGGCCGATGTCCTTCTTCATCAGTGACGAGGGAAATACGGCCCGATAGGCAATCCGGCCTTTGTGGATCGGCTCATCCGGCCCGACGATGATGTCGCGCACGACCGAATGCACGCCGTCAGCGCCGACAACGGCATCCGCCGCGACCTTGGTGCCGTCCTCAAAGCTGAGCTCGACCTGCCCTGCCTTTTGATCGAGGCCCACGAGCTTCTTGCCGAGATGGATGATGTCCTGCGGCAACACGGATGCGAGCGCGCCGTGCAGCTCGGCGCGGTGCATACACAGATAGGGCGCGCCATAGAGCGATTCCGGCATCGGCAGCTCGCGCATCACCTCGCCGGTGTCCCAGACACGGTTGAGATGCGAGTGCGGCGCGAACGAGATTTCGCGCAATCGTTGCTCGATGCCGATTTCGCGCAGCACTTTCATGGAGTTCGGCATCATCTGGATGCCGGCGCCGATCCGCGCAAAGCGCGCGGCCTGCTCGTAGACCGCAACGTCGAACCCTGCCCGCCGCAACGTGGCCGCGGCCGCAAGCCCGCCCATGCCGGCGCCGACAATCGCGATGGATGGTTTCTTCTTCATGGGATCACCTTGCCCGAGCCGTGCGCGTCAGTGCGCCACGCAACAGTAGATAGAGCAGCACGGCATTCAACACATGCCACAGGAAATGTGTTCCGAGTGGAATGGCGTCGCAGATGTCGAGATCGACGATGCGAAGCGCCAGCGACATGACGAAAATCGCAGCGCTTATCAGCATCGCCCGGCCCGCCTCGCTATCCCTGACCAGCCAGCCAAAGACCAGCAACGCTCCCAGCGCCGGGAAGTAGCCGGTCGAGCCGTTGAGCACCTCGCGCGGCACGATGATTGCGAGCCCATTGCTCAGCGCCATGAAGGCGATCACCAGCACGATAGAGGGGATCCACGGCACGCCAAGCATGCGTCGCAGCGCGAGGAGGAAATAGCCGTAGATGAACACGCCGATTGGGATCACATCGAGCAGCCTTGCGCCGCGGGTGGCCAGGGTGTGAAACGCAAAAGAGCCCGAACCCGATCGCGAACACGACGACGATCAGGGCGAGCACGGCGCGATCGCTGCTTCCGGCGCGCCGCCAATCCATGAGCGCCATCACCGCCGCAGCGATGAACGCCACATTGGTCAGCGCATTGACCGGCTCGGCCCAGAATGACGGGTCGAGCCGCTCGCAATATTGATCAATCGGCGTTGACCACACGGACGCAGTTCGGGCGGGCGCGTTACTTCTTTTCGATGCCCGCCTTCTTCATCACGTCGTCCCACTTCTTGATGTCGGTGGTCAGGCGCTTCATCAGCTCGTCGGCCGAGCTCGACTTCGCCTCGACGCCGACCTTGGCGAAGGCTTCCTTGATCTCGGGGCTTGCAACAGCCTCCTGGATCGCGGCGCGCATCGTGTCGACCGCTTCCTTCGGCGTGCCTTTCGGCGCGAACACGCCGTTCCACGACGTGACCTCAAAGCCCGGCACGCCGCTTTCGGCAACGGTCGGGGTGTCCTTGTTCAGCGACGTACGTTGCGGCGACGAACTTGCAAGAGTGCGCAACTCGCCCGACGTGACCTGTCCCTTCACCGCCGGCGGAAACTCGACCAGCATCTGCACATCGTTGCGCAGCAAAGCGACCACGATGTCCGGCGAGGCCTTGTAGGGCACGATCTGGATATTCACGCCCGCCATCGACTTGAACAGCTCGGCGCCGAGATTCTGCGTGCCACCAACCGCGATGGTGCCGATATTGAGCTTGCCCGGCTCCGCCTTCGCGGCTTTGATGAAATCGCCCATCGTTTTGTATTCGGACTTCGCATTGACCACGAAGACGAGGTCGAATTCGCCGATGGTGGACACCATCTCGAAATCCTTGGTCGGATCGAACGGCAGGCTCTTGAAGGCCGCGACGCTGATCGCGGTGCCGTTGGTGACGAGGCCCATCGTGTAGCCGTCAGCCGGCGCAGTGGCGACCGCGCGCGCCGCCGAAATACCACCCGGTCCCGGCATGTTCTCGACGACGATGCGTTCGCCGAATTTCTGGCCGAGCTTGTCGGCCAGCAGGCGCGACGTCACATCGGCGACGCCACCGGCACCGAACGGCAGAACCAGCCTGACCGGCTTTTCCGGCCATTTCGCCTGCGCCGGCAGCGGCGCGGCAAGGAGCAGCGGCAGCGTCAGGAGCGCCAAACGGCGTGTCAGGCTCAACATCGTATCCTCCACATGCTTTTCTGATTAGGCGAAACCATAAAGCCGCGCCGGATTGTCGACCAGCAGCTTTTGCTGGAGCGCCGGCTCCGGCGCGAATTTCGGCACCAGATCGACCAGATCGGCCTCGTCGGCTTCGTGCGTGGCATTCGGGTGCGGAAAATCCGTGCCCCACAGGACGCGGTCGGGCGCCGCCTCGACGATGCGCCGGGCGATCGGCACGGCTTCCGTCATAGGGCGGCATGGAAATCCGCTCCGAGCCGCACACCTTGATCCAGCAGTTTTCGAGCCGCGAAAGTTCGAGCAAGCGCGTCGAGCGGCGGCTGATCGACGCCCGCCTTCGCCGGCACCCGGCCCATATGGTCGATCACGAAAGGCAGCGGCAGTTTCCGCATCATGTCGGACAGCGGAACGATGTCGGGCGCATCGACATGCAGCACGACATGCCAGCCGCGGCCTTTGACGCGATCGATCACGCGGTTGAACACCGCCATGTCCGGCGCGCCGCCGAGATGCTTGACGAAATTGAAGCGCACGCCGCGCACGCCGCCCTCGTGCAGTTTGTCGTAATCGGCGTCGCGCGAAGCTGTCGTCGACGATCGAGACGCCGCGGTAGTTTTTCGGATTGGCATGCGATCGCATCGAGCATCGCGCGGTTGTCGATGCCGTGGCAGCTCGCCTGCACGATCACCGCGCGCTCGACGCCGAGATGCCTTGTGCAGCGCCGCCAGCGTCTTCCTTCGGCGCATCCTCCGGCGTGTATTTCCGGTTCGGCGCATAGGGAAATACATCGCCGGGCCCGAACACATGGCAATGCGCGTCGGTCGCATGCCGGCGGCAGCTTGAAGGCCGGCTTGCGCCGCGACCGGATGCGCTCCATCACTGCAGCCGACTGCGTCCTCCTACTCGGCCGCGGCTTCGCCGCGTTGCCATCGTTCTTTGGTCTGCTGCGCGGAACGTCTCGAATGTCCCGGCCTCGATCGCGGCGCGAATACCACGCATCAATTGCTGGTAATAGGCGAGATTGATGCTGGACAGCAAAATCGCGCCGAGCATCTCGTTGGCCTTGACCAGATGGTGCAGATAGGCGCGTGAATAGGTGCGCGTCGGCGCGTGCTCGCTCTCGGCGTCGATCGGCGCGCGGATCGGCCGCGTGTCTCGCATTCTTCAGGTTGAGCGGGCCGAACCGCGTGAAGGCCAGGCCGTGCCGGCCATTGCGGGTCGGCATCACGCAGTCGAACATGTCGATGCCGCGCGCGACCGCCTCCAGAATGTCGTCCGGCGTGCCGACGCCCATCAGGTAACGCGGCCTGTCGGCCGGCAGCGCGGGCGTCGTCTCCTCCACGATCTTGAGCATCACGTCCTGCGGCTCGCCGACCGCCAGGCCGCCGATCGCGTAGCCATGGAAACCGATCCCGGTCAGCGCCTTGGCGCTCTGCTGACGCAAGGCCGGCATCGTCGCCGCCCTGCACGATCCCGAACAGTGCAGCGCCCTTCCCCGCCTTCGCCTCGAAGGCGCGCTTGCTGCGCTCCGCCCAGCGCAGCGACAGCTGCATGGCGCGGTCGATCTCGGAGCGCTCGGCCGGCAGCTTCAGGCATTCGTCGAGCTGCATCACGATATCGGCGCCGAGCAGCGCCTGGATTTCGATCGACGCGCTCCGGCGTCAGCGTGAACATCGCGCCGTCGAGATGCGAGCGGAACGTCACGGCGTTCTCGTCGAGCTTGCGAAGCTGCGACAGTGACATCACCTGGAAGCCGCCGGAATCGGTCAGGATCGGCCCGTCCCAGTTCATGAATTTGTGCAGCCCGCCGAGCTCGGCGACGCGCTCGGCGCCCGGCCGCAGCATCAGGTGATAGGTGTTGCCGAGCAGGATCTCGGCGCCGGTCGCGCGCACATCCTCCGGCGTCAGCCCCTTCACCGTCGCCTGGGTGCCGACCGGCATGAAGGCCGGCGTCTGCACGACTGCCATGCGGCGTCTCGAACGCGCCGCGCCGCGCGGCGCCGTCGGTCGTCTTGAGTTGGAAGGAGAACGTTCATCGGCGCGGGATGTAACAGACAGGCATCGCCGTAAGAATAGAAGCGATAACCCGCCGCGATCGCATGCGCATAGGCGCGCTGCATCGTGTCGAGCCCGCTGAAAGCGGCCACCAGCATGAACAGGGTCGAGCGCGGCAGGTGGAAATTGGTCAGCATCAGGTCGGCGGCGCGGAATCTGTAGCCCGGCGTGATGAAGATCGACGGTCTCGCCGGAGAACGGCTTGATCCGGCCGTTCTCATCCGCGGCGCTTTCGAGCGTCCGCAACGCCGTCGAGCCGACCGGCGACGATGCGGCCGCCTCGCGCCCGCGTCGCGTTGAGTGCATCGGCGACGTCGCCGCGGCAGATTCGGCCCATTCGGCGTGCATTTTGTGGCCTTCGGTATCGTCGGTCTTCACCGGCAGGAAGGTCCCGGCGCCGACATGCAGGGTCAGGCGCGCAATGCCGACACCTTTGGCCGACAGCCGCTCGATCAATTGCGGGGTGAAATGCAGGCCCGCCGTCGGCGCCGCCACCGAGCCTTCCGCCTGCGCAAACAGCGTCTGATAGTCCGCCCGGTCCTGCTCGTCCGGGTCGCGCTTTGAGGCGATGTAGGGCGGCAACGGCATGTCGCCGCGTTCGGCGACGGCCTGGTCGAGAACCGGGCCATGGAAGGAAAATCCGAGACTTACCTCGCCTCCTTCATCTTTCACTAAAACTTGAGCATCGAGCTGGCCGAGGAAACAGACCCGCCCCTCGTCGCCGAAACGGACCGTGTCGCCGACTTCCAGCCGCTTGGCCGGCCGGACGAAGGCGCGCCAGGTCGAGCCGTCGATGCGCTTGATCAAGGTCGCCTCGATGACCGGCTCGGCATCGCCCCGCCCGATCCGGCGGCCCGTCAGCCGGCCGGGATCACCTTGCTGTCGTTGACGACCAGGGTGTCGCCCGGCTCGAGCATATCCGGAAGGTCAGCGAGCCCCCGGTCGTCCCATTCGGGCTGCCGGCCCGGATGCACGACCAGCAGCCGCGCCGCATCCCGCGGCGACACCGGCCGCAGCGCGATGCGCTCCGGCGGCAGGTCGAAATCGAACAGGTCGGTTTTCACGGGGCGGCTTTAGCCCAGCCGGCCAGAAGCCTCAAACCGCGCGGCTACGCGCCCATCGTCGCCTTGACGATCTGGTCCGGGTTCGCCACCGGCTCGCCGCGCTTGATCTTGTCGACGTTCTCCATGCCCTCGATCACCTTGCCCCAGACCGTGTATTGGCGGTCCAGAAAGCCGCGCCTCGTCGAAGCAAATGAAGAACTGGCTGTCGCCGGAATCCGGACTGGCGGCGCGCGCCATCGACACGGTGCCGCGCACATGGGGTTCGGCATTGAATTCGGCCTTGAGCTTCTTGCCCGAGCCGCCCGTCCCGGTGCCCTGCGGGCAGCCGGTCTGCGCCATGAAGCCGTCGATCACGCGGTGGAACACGATGCCGTCGTAGAAACCCTCTTTCACCAGCTCCTTGATGCGCGCGACGTGGCCCGGCGCAAGGTCGGGCCGCATCTCGATCACCACTTTGCCCTTGGTGGTTTCCAGCGTCAGCGTGTCTTCAGGCTTTGCCATCGCACTCACTCTTTCTGTTGGCGTCACTTCATGTCGGCGGCGACTTGCACCTTGGTCATCTTGTCGGGATCGACCACGGTGCCGCTGCGGTCGCCGGGCGGCGCTTTCTTCAATTTGTCGACCACGTCCATGCCCTGAACCACCTCGCCGATCACGGTGTACTGGCCGTTGAGAGCCGAGGCGTCGCCAAGGCAGATGAAGAACTGCGAGTTCGCGGAGTTCGGATCCGACGTGCGCGCCATGCCGACCACGCCGCGCTTGAACGGCGTCTGCGTGAACTCCGCCTGCACGTTCGGATATTTCGAGCCGCCAGTGCCGTTGAAATTCTTGCCGTCGCCGGTCTGCGCCATGAAGCCGTCCATCACGCGGTGCCACGGCACGTTGTCGTAGAAGCCGTCGCGGGCGAGCTGCTTCAGCCGCTCGGCGTGCTTCGGCGCCAGATCCGGGCGCAACTTGACGATGACGCGGCCCTTGGTGGTGTCGATCACCAGCGTGTTGGCCGGATCGGCGCCGGCCGGAAGCCGCGGAGCCTGGGCGAGAGCGGGAGCCGCGCAAATAAGCGCGGCAATCAATGCAACAACGCGGATCATGACTTCTCCGTGAGACGTTTGGCGAATTTCTTTTTCAGCCGCGCGGCGACTTTCGGCGGCACGAAGGCCGAGACGTCGCCGCCCATGCCGGCAATCTGGCGGACCAATGTGGCCGTGATCGGACGCACCCCAGGCGACGCCGGCAGGAACACCGTGTGGATCCTGGGCGCCATCGCCTCGTTCATGCCGGCCATCTGCATCTCGTAGTCGAAGTCGGAGGAGTCGCGCAGGCCGCGGATGAGCATTGTCGCGCCTGCCTTGCGGGCGGCGTCGACGACCAGGCCGGTAAACGTCGTGCAGGTCACCTTGGCGCCGCCCTTGCGGGCGATCGGGGCCGCAGGTCTCCTCCAGCATCTCCAGGCGCTCGCCGACCCCGAACAGCGGGCTTTTGCCCGGATGGATACCGATTGCGAGGACGAGCCGGTCGGCCAGTGCCGCCGCGTGGCGGACGACGTCGACATGGCCGTTGGTGACCGGGTCGAACGAGCCGGCATAGAAGGCAATTCGCGGCATATCTGCGTCTAACCTGCTTTCCGCCGAATCGGCAACTTTCCGGCGCTTGGCTGAAATGTTTGAGCGCTCAATGGCTTAGGCACTGACGAGGAGGTGAACCGCCGCACTGCAACTTCCATGAACCTCACGCGTATATCCGGCGACAAAGACAGAGAACATAACGGGTTGAAGCCATGTGGAAGAGCCTAGCTGCGATTATCACGGCTGCAGTGGTGGCGGGTGCCTTCACCGGGTTTCCGCGCCTTGTCGAGCCGGTTTCAGCGACCTCGACCATGGGGGTCAAGCAAATCCCGGCCCCGACCTGCCCGCAGCTCGGCTGGCCCTATCAGCAGTGCGGCACCAGCAAGGTGCGGCTCGTTACGACTGACCGGCTGAATTAGCCCTCAGCGGTGTTAGGACTCCGGAAGAACCCGGAATCCTATGCGCCGCCTCCTCATCGTCATCTTCGCGTTGCTGGTCACGTCGGCTAGCGCCCAAACGCCACCCAGCGACAGTGAGCTTCGCGCCTATCGCGGCCTGCATGCCGCGGCAGCCGCCGGCAATGTCGCGGAAATCGAAAAGCTCGCCCCTGGCGGCAAGCTCGAGGACAAGGACGGCAATAGCCGCACCCCGTTGCACGTCGCCGTCTTCATGGGCAAGCGCGACGCAGCGCGCGCCCTGCTTCGCCTGGGCGCCAATCCCAATGCGCTCGACGGCCAGCGCTACGACATCATCACCATCGCGTCGGTCGCCAACGACGTTCCGATGCTCAAGCTCGCCATCGAAGGCGGCGCGAGCGCAAAGAACATCACCAGCCCCTACGACGGCACCGCGCTGATCGCGGCGGCGCATCTCGGCCACGCCGAGATCGTGCGCACCCTGATCGCGGCCGGCGCACCGCTCGACCACGTCAACAATCTCGGCTGGACCGCGCTGATCGAGTTGATCGTGCTCGGCGACGGCGGCAAGAACCATACCGACACGCTGGACGCGCTGGTGAAGGCCGGAGCGAATTTGAATTTGGCGGACCGCGCTGGCTTTACCCCGCTCCGGCTCGCGCAAGTGCGCGGCTATAGCGACATGGTGAGAATACTGGAAGCCGCTGGTGCGAAATAGCGCATGATCCCGAAAAGTGGGAACCGGTTTTCGGATAAGATCATGCGCAAAGAAAACGCTTAGACCGGCCGGCGCGCCAGCGACAGCCAGATGCCGCCGCCGATCAGCACGGTGCTTGAGACGCGGTTCAGCAGAACCTGCCGGCGCGGGCTGAGGAAGAAGCCGCGGCCCAATCCGGCGGCGATCCCCCATGCGGCGTCGATCAAACCTGCGAGCAGCACGGACATGGTGCACATGGCTGCGAGCTGCGGCCCTGCCGGAAGGCCTGGATCGACGAACTGCGGCAGGAACGCCGTCATGAACGCGATGGTCTTCGGATTGGTGATGGCGACCACAAAACCGCGCGAGATGTGGACGCGCCGGTCGATTGGAACCGCATCCGGCGGCACGGCCGCGGTGCGCCACGTCTGCACGCCGAGATAGATCAGGTACAGGACGCCGCACCAGCGCATCACTTCGAACAATTCCGCAGAGGCCTTCAGCACCCACGACAGCCCGAGCGCAATCGCGGCCAGCAACACCGCATTTCCGGCGGTCGTGCCGATGACGGTGATGAGCGCGGCGCGAATGCCACGCGTCGCGCCCGTTGCGATCACCAAGGTCACAATCGGGCCGGGCGTAATGACCAGCACGAACGTGATCAGCAGAAACGCGGTGAACAGCTGCCAGTTGATCATTCGTCGCTGCTGTCTTCCTCACCGAGCCGCTCGACCGAGACAACTTTCTCGTCTTCCGCAGTGTGGAACACGATGACGCCCTGGGTCGAGCGTCCGGCGATGCGAATGCCGTTGACGGCGGTGCGGATCAGCTTGCCGCCGTCGGTCACCAGCATGATCTGGTCGGTCTCCTCGACCGGGAAAGACGCGACGAGGCGTCCGGTCTTCTCGCGGATCTTCTTCTTGCCCTTGGCGCCTTCCAGGATCGCCATGGCGACGATGCCTTTGCCGCCGCGGCTGGTGATCCGGTACTCGAAGGACGACGACCGCTTGCCGTAGCCTTTTTCAGAAATGGTCAGGACGAACTGCTCGGCAGCCGACATCTCGACGTAGCGCTTCTCGCCAAGCTCGATCGTCCCGGCGGCCTCCTCCACATCCTCCTCGTCGGCCTCGACGACGTCCTCCTCGGTGCCGCGGCGCACCGCGCTGGCGCGCTTGAGATAGGCGGCGCGCTCCTCCGGCCGTGCTGTCGACGTGGCGCAGGATCGACATGGAGATGACCTTGTCATCCCCAGACAGCGTAATGCCGCGCACGCCGCGCGAGGTACGGCCCCCGAACACGCGCACTTCCGGCACGGCGAAGCGGATGCACTGGCCGCCGCTGGCGGTGAGCAGAACGTCGTCTTTCTCGGTGCAAATCTGCACGTCGACGATCGCCTCGCCGTCGTCGAGCTTCATGGCGATGATGCCGGACGGGCGCACCTCGGCGAAATCGGACAGCTTGTTGCGGCGGACGGTGCCGCTGGTGGTCGCGAACATCAGGTCGTATTGGGCCCACGAGGTCTCATCCTCGGGCAGCGGCATGATGGTGGTGATGGTCTCGCCCTGCTGCAGCGGCAGGATGTTGATCAGCGCCTTGCCGCGCGCCTGCGGCGCCGCGATCGGCAAGCCGCCAGACCTTCTGCTTGTAAACCTTGCCGAGCGAGGAGAAGTACAGCACCGGCGCATGCGTCGACGCGACGAACAGCCGCGCGACGAAATCCTCTTCACGGGTCTGCATGCCGGAGCGGCCTTTGCCGCCGCGGCGCTGCGCGCGATAGGTCGAGAGCGGAACGCGCTTGATGTAGCCCTGGTGCGAGACGGTGACGACCATGTCCTCGCGGGTGATGAGGTCTTCCTCGTCCAAAGCCCCGTCCGCTTCCGCGAACACGGTACGGCGCGGCGTCGCGAACTCCGCTCTCACCTTGCCGAGCTCGTCCTTGATGATGCTCTGGATGCGCGCGCGCGAGCGCAGTATCTCCAGATAGTCGGCGATCTCGAGCGCGAGCTTGTCGAGCTCTTCCTTGATCTCGTCGCGGCCGAGCGCGGTCAGGCGCTGCAGGCGCAGATCGAGGATCGCCTTGGCCTGCTCGGCTGACAGCCTGGTGGTGCCTTTGGCCGAAATCTTGTGACGCGGATCGTCGATCAGCGTCACCATCGCGGCCATGTCCTTGGCGGCCCAATCGCGCGCCATCAAGGCTTCCCGCGCAGCATTCGGATCCTTGGCGCCGCGGATCAGCTTGATCATCTCGTCGATATTGGCGACGGCGATGGCAAGGCCGACCAACACATGGGCGCGGTCGCGCGCCTTGCCGAGCAGGAATTTGGTGCGCCGGGAGACGACCTCTTCGCGGAAATTGATGAAGCTCGTCAGCAGGTCCTTGAGCGTCATCACCAGCGGACGGCCGCCGTCGAGCGCCACCATGTTGGCGCCGAACGACGTCTCGAGCGGCGTATAGCGGTAGAGCTGGTTGAGTACCACGTCGGGCACTGCGTCCCGCTTGAGCTCGATCACGACGCGATAGCCGTCGCGGTCGGACTCGTCGCGAAGGTCGGCAACGCCGTCGATCTTTTTTTCGCGCACCAGCTCGGCAATGCGCTCGACCAGGGTAGCCTTGTTCACCTGATACGGAATCTCGGTAATGATGAAGGCTTCGCGCTCCTTGCGGATCGTCTCGGTCCCGACCTTGCCGCGCATCAGGATCGAGCCGCGGCCTTCCTTGTAGGCGTTGCGAATGCCGTCACGGCCAAGAATGATGCCGCCGGTCGGAAAGTCCGGCCCCGGAACGATCTTGATCAAATCGTCGATCGTCAGATCGGGATTGTCGATCAGCGCGACGGTGGCATCGATGATCTCGCCGAGATTATGCGGCGGAATGTTGGTCGCCATGCCGACCGCGATGCCGCCGGCGCCGTTGACCAGCAAATTCGGGAAGCGCGCCGGCAGAACGGCCGGCTCGCGCTCGGTATTGTCGTAATTGTCGTTGAAATTGACGGTGTCTTTGTCGAGGTCGTCGAGCAGCGCCATCGCCGCCTTGGCGAGCCGCAACTCCGTGTAGCGCATCGCCGCGGGTGGATCGCCGTCGACCGAGCCGAAATTGCCCTGCCCGTCGATCAGCGGCAGGCGCATGGAGAAATCCTGCGCCATGCGCACCAGCGAGTCATAGATCGCCTGGTCGCCGTGCGGGTGATACTTGCCCATCACGTCGCCGACGATGCGCGCCGACTTCACGTATTTCTTGTCCGGCGTATGCCCCTGCTCGTTCATCGAATGCAGGATGCGACGGTGCACCGGCTTGAGACCGTCGCGCGCGTCCGGAAGCGCCCGCGCCACAATCACGCTCATCGCGTAATTGAGGTAGCTGGTCTTCATCTCGTCGGTGATCGAGATGGGCCTAATATCGGTGGGACCGCCGTCCCCCGACTTGGGATTTTCGGTGTCAGCCAAAATGTTTTTCCGGGCAGATTTCTAGGTGATTTGTTAGCTGATTCAGGCCGCCTTTTCCATCATTGCAGGGCCCTGTCCCGGCCTTTTTTCAGAATGTTTTCAATTAGATATGGGGCATTGCGAGGCTCGCAGCCGGGCCTGATGACGAGCGCGTATTTGACCCAGCTTCAAGCCGCGCGCTTAGCAGTCTGGATGCAGAGCGAGTTCCTCATCTCGGCATTGGTGACGCTGCTCGTCGTGGTCGACCCGATCGGGTTGGTGCCGGCGTTCATCGGGGTCACGCACGACCTTGCGGCCAAGTCGCGGCGCAGCGTTGCGCTCCGCGCCAGCCTGATCGCCGCGGCCATTCTGGTCGGCGCCGCCCTGATCGGCGGCTGGCTGCTGACCACGCTCTCGATCTCGCTGCCGGCCTTCCGCATTGCCGGCGGTCTTTTGCTGTTCTCGATCGCCTCGGAAATGGTGTTCGGCCTGCGAACCCAGCGCCAGTCGCGCTCGGCCGAACAGGCGCTGGAGGAGCACGTCCGCAACATCGCAGCCTTCCCGCTCGCCATTCCGCTGATGGCCGGCCCGGGAGCGATCACGGCGGCCGTGCTGCTGGCAGGACGGGCCGACGCCGATATGTTTCGCATGAGCGCGCTCCTTGGCGTCATTCTCGTTGTCTGCTGCGCTCTGCTTCGTCACGTTCATACTGGCGGGCCGTATTTCCCGGCTGCTCGGCGTCACCGGAAACATCGTCCTGTCGCGCCTGCTCGGCGTGCTGCTCGCTGCGCTCGCCGTGCAATTCGTGGTCGATGGCGTGCGCGAGATCTGGATGCGCTGATCGTGCTGGTCTCAATCATTATTCCCGCCTTCCGGGCGCAGGCGACGATCGGGCGCGCGGTGCAGAGTGCGCTGGCGCAAAGCTGGCGCGATATCGAAGTCATCGTTGTTGCCGATGACGATGCGGACTATTGCGCGCTTCTGGCCGGAAACGGCGTTTCGGACGAGCGCCTGCGTTTCGTCGGCACGGGATCCACCGGCTCAGGCTGCCACAATGCGCGCAACGTTGGACTGGCCGCAGCACGCGGCGACTTCATCGCCGCGCTCGACGCCGACGACGTATTCCTGCCCTCGCGGATCGCAACGCTGCTGCCGATCGTGCAGAAGAAAGGCGCGGCGACCGACAATCCTCGCGTCATCGCAGAAGAGACTGGACACGAACTCTACCGCGCCTTTGCTTCAAAGACGCCGGCTTCACTTGGCGTCGCAGAGCTGCTGGCCCTCTCCGTGCCGCTTTTCCCTTTGGTGGCTCGCGAACATGCAGATCCGCGCCTGCCGGGAATCGAATTCGGCGAGGATTTCGTCGCCAACCTTCGATTGATCGACCGGATCGGAAAGCTGCCCGTCATCAGAGACAGCCTGTTCGAATATCATGTCGTCACCGGCTCGCTGTCGCACAGCGACCAGTCCGCCGACCGGTTCGAGCAAAGCTATTCAGAGCTGATCGAACGCCTGGAACGCGGCGACAGACTTGGACTCTCGCCCGACAATGCAGCGGTGGCGCGCGATGCCTTGGTGCAAGAAGCGCGACTTCAACCGGGCTTTTGCCGCGGCCCGCAGCCGCGATCCGCAGCTCGACTTTCAAAGCTTCGCCGCCCAGCAGCGCTGAGCGGCGAAAAAACTTTGCCGATTGCCGTCGATCAGAACGGGATTTCGTCGTCCATGTCGTCGCGGCCGCCGCCGGCCATTGCCGGCTTGCGCTCGCGTGCCGGGGCCGGACCGCCCGAGCCGAAATCCTCCGAGCTCTCGGCGCCAGCGCCGGCACCGCCGCCGCCGCCCTTGCCGTCGAGCATGGTCAGCGTCGAGTTGAAGCCCTGCAGCACGACCTCGGTCGTGTATTTGTCGTGGCCGTCCTTGTCCTGCCACTTGCGGGTCTGCAGCGCGCCTTCGAGATAGACCTTGGAGCCCTTCTTCAAATACTGCTCGGCGATCTTGGCGAGCCCCTCGCTGAAGATGACGACGCGGTGCCACTCGGTTTTCTCTTTGCGCTCGCCGGTGTTCTTGTCGCGCCAGTTTTCCGACGTCGCGACGCTGAGCTGCGCAATGGGCCGGCCGTCCTGCGTGCGCCGGATTTCCGGATCGCGGCCGAGATTACCGACCAGGATTACTTTGTTGACGCTGCCTGCCATCACGCTCTCCCAATTGCTGTCCGCACCGTAGCGGCGGCCAACCGCCTAAGGGGCGATTTTCGCCCCTCGTCCACAGCGGCCCACAGGGTATCGTTCCCTGTTTGTTCTATATGATCTTGCAGGTGATGTCACCTGCAAGAAGACGCCGATGTTGACCTAGAACAGCTGTCCGCGGATCGCGCCGGCCGGAAAGGCGGCATTATGAACGTTGACGTAAAATCTTTCCGGATTGGCCTTGATCGCGTTGATTTTGCGCGGCCGTGGTCGTCACGCATGCGGCAGAAGCGCCTTGGGTCCCGCTCGGAGGCAGCGGAGTGAGCGCGATGTGAAATCCCGCCGACACCCCCGGCAGGCCTCGTGGATGTGGGCAGCGGTCGGAGTGGCTATGCCACGAACAAGCAGTGAAAAACACAATTGTGTGCCGCTAGCTCCCGACCATGATGCTCGCGACCCCGTTGCCGTTGAGATCGCCGGCTGCCGCGGCGCCGCCTGCGCTGACTTCATTGCCGCCGTCGAGCACGGCGAAAAACTGAACCGCTTGCGCGTTTGCCGCGGTGGCGAAACCCGCGAAAGCTGCTGAAAACACGGCCATTCGGACTGCATTTCGCATTGTCATGAAGGCCCCCTGGGGCGTTGCGCTGCGCGTGAGTGCGAAGCGTCCTGAAGAGCTTACCCCGGTCGCCGGGTCTGAATTCCGTGAACGCTTCAGTGTCTTCGCCGAAGAAGCGGAACCCGGTGAAAAACGGGACTACACCGGTCCAAAGTCTGGAAATCAGACCTTGTTCTACCTACGTTCCGGCTGTAGTCGGGGCACACGAGCCCTAGCTCGTCGTTTCTCTGCAAAATTGTCCCGATGGCCCCGAACAGAACCACAGCTCCGAAGGATTCCCGCGTCATCGCCATTCGTGGCGCCCGCGAGCACAACCTCAAGAACGTCGACGTCGAAATCCCGCGCGACCAGCTGGTGGTGTTCACCGGCCTGTCCGGCTCCGGCAAGTCGTCGCTCGCCTTCGACACGATCTATGCCGAAGGCCAGCGCCGCTATGTCGAGAGCCTGTCGGCCTATGCCCGGCAATTCCTGGAGATGATGCAGAAGCCGGACGTCGACCAGATCGACGGTCTGTCGCCCGCCATCTCCATCGAGCAGAAGACCACCTCCAAGAACCCGCGCTCGACGGTCGGCACCGTCACCGAGATCTACGACTACATGCGCCTGCTGTGGGCGCGGGTCGGCGTGCCCTACTCGCCGGCCACCGGCCTGCCGATCGAGAGCCAGACCATCTCGCAGATGGTCGACCGCGTGCTCGCTTTGCCCGAAGGCACCCGCATCTACGTGCTGGCGCCGGTGGTGCGCGGCCGCAAGGGCGAGTACCGCAAGGAGCTCGCCGAATTCCTCAAGAAGGGCTACCAGCGCGTCAAAGTCGACGGCGCCTTCCACGAGATCGGCGAGGTCAAGCCGCTCGACAAGAAATTCACCCACGACATCGACGTGGTGGTCGACCGCCTGGTGGTGCGGAACGACATCGGCACGCGGCTCGCGAACTCGCTCGAGCAGTGCCTCAAGCTCGCCGAGGGCCTCGCCATCATCGAGCTGGCCGACACAAAGGCGAGCGGCGCCACCGCCAATCGCGGCCGCAACGCCAATGCCGAGCGGCTCACCTTCTCGGAGAAATTCGCCTGCCCGGTGTCCGGCTTCACCTTGCCGGAAGTCGAGCCGCGGCTGTTCTCGTTCAACAATCCGTTCGGCGCCTGCCCGGAATGCGGCGGCCTCGGCGTGATGGAGGAGATCGACGCCAGCCTCGTCATCACCGATCCGGACGCCACCCTGCGCAAGGGCGTGATCGCGCCCTGGGCGAAATCGTCATCGCCCTATTACATCCAGACGCTGGAAGCGCTCGGCAAGCACTACCGCTTCACCCTCGACACCAAGTGGAAGGACCTGCCGAAGAAGACGCAGGACGCCATCCTCTACGGCTCCGGCGAAGAGGACATCAAGTTCGTCTATGACGACGGCCTGCGCGGCTACACCACCAAGAAGCCGTTCGAAGGCGTCATCACCAATCTCGAGCGCCGCTACGAGGAGACCGAGTCCGAGTGGGCGCGCGAGGACATGCTGAAATATTTCACCGACGTGCCCTGCGAGGCCTGCAACGGCGCGCGGCTCAAGCCGGAGGCGCTGTGCGTCAAGATCGGCGGCAAGACCATCGCCGAAGTATCCGAGCATGTCGGTGCGCAAGGCCGGCGAATGGTTCACCGAGCTGCCGAAGGACCTCAACAAGAAGCAGCAGGAAATCGGCGTGCGCGTGCTCAAGGAAATCCGCGAGCGCCTGAAATTCCTGGTCGATGTCGGGCTGGATTACCTGACGCTGTCGCGCTCATCCGGCACACTGTCCGGCGGCGAGAGCCAGCGCATCCGCCTCGCCTCGCAGATCGGCTCCGGCCTCACCGGCGTGCTCTACGTGCTCGACGAGCCCTCGATCGGCCTGCACCAGCGCGACAATGAGCGCCTGCTGGTCACGCTGAAGCGGCTGCGCGACCTCGGCAACACCGTGATCGTGGTCGAGCATGACGAGGACGCCATCCGCACCGCCGACCATGTGCTCGACATCGGCCCCGGCGCCGGCATCCATGGCGGCAACATCATCGCCGAAGGCACGGTCGAAGACCTGATCGCCGCGCCGCAGAGCTGGACCGGCAAATACCTGTCCGGCGAATTGTCGGTGCCGATCCCCGACCGCCGGCCGGTGCAGAAGCGCCGCACCATCAAGGTCGTCAATGCGCGCGGCAACAACCTCAAGAACGTCACCGCCGAGATCCCGCTCGGCCTGTTCACCTGCGTGACCGGCGTGTCCGGCGGCGGCAAGTCGACGCTGCTGGTCGATACGCTCTATTCCGCTGTGGCGCGCAAGCTCAACGGCGCCTCGCTCGCCCCTGCCCCGCATGACCGCATCGAGGGGCTGGAGCACATCGACAAGATCATCGACATCGACCAGTCGCCGATCGGCCGCACGCCGCGCTCCAACCCGGCGACCTACACGGGCGCGTTCACGCCGATCCGCGAATGGTTCGCCGGCCTGCCGGAGGCGAAAGCGCGCGGCTACGAGCCGGGCCGCTTCTCCTTCAACGTCAAGGGCGGCCGCTGCGAGGCCTGCCAGGGCGACGGCGTCATCAAGATCGAGATGCACTTCCTGCCCGACGTTTACGTCACCTGCGACGTCTGCAAGGGCAAGCGCTACAACCGCGAGACGCTCGACGTCACCTTCAAGGGCAAGAACATCGCCGACGTGCTCGACATGACGGTCGAGGAGGCGCTGGAGTTCTTCAAGGCGGTGCCGCGGGTGCGCGACGTGCTGGCGCTGCTGCACCGCGTCGGCCTCGACTACATCCATGTCGGCCAGCAGGCGACGACTTTGTCAGGCGGCGAAGCGCAGCGCATCAAGCTCGCCAAGGAGCTGTCGCGGCGCTCGACCGGGCGGACTTTGTACATTCTCGATGAGCCGACCACGGGGCTGCACTTCCACGACGTGGCCAAGCTGCTCGAAGTGCTGCACGAGCTGACCGACGGCGGCAACACCGTGGTGGTGATCGAGCACAATCTCGAAGTGATCAAGACCGCCGACTGGGTGATCGACATGGGCCCCGAAGGCGGCGACGGCGGCGGCGAGATCGTCGCCGAAGGCACGCCCGAGGACGTGGCGGCCGAGAAGCGCAGCTATACCGGGCAATTTCTCAAGCCGGTGCTGGGGCGGAAGACGACGCGGCGCAAGGGGCAGCAGGCGGCGGAGTAGTTCTGACCTTGGCGTGGTTGCATAACGCGTCTAAGCTAGTGATAAATCTCTGACTTCTCAGTAGGCCATATGCAGCAGCCGTTTCTCAAACGAATTACGATTCTTGGAACGACAAGATCATTGCAGCGTGCAAAGAAGATTTGTCGCAGCTTAAGTTTTTGGTTGGCCCGAATGGGGCCGGCAAAATCACTTGGCTCGACCCGTCCCCATTTGTTTCCGACGCAATACGAACATCGCCCAATCATGCCTTAAGAGATCGGGGAATGATCAAGGAAGTACTGCGTCGTTCTGGTGGCCATCCAAATCATTTGGCACGGCGGTGCGATTTCAGATTGCCACCGGTTACGATGGTCACTACGCTTTTCGGGTTGGTGCGCGTCCCTTGGCGGCTACTCGGTCCAACGGAGATGCCGCAACTACAGCTAATTCCCGTCGGGGGCGCTCATCACTTTAAGGTCGCAATCCTGACAGGTGATCTCCTCCACCGTTTCCACTGTGCCCGCCGCTCTCGCCGACCGACTTTTCTTGGTGGCAGCATCGGGACTACCCGAGTTTCGACCAGTGTTCGACGCTCTGTCGAGAATTGAAGTCTACAATCTCAATCCTCGACAAATCGCTGCTATGCAGCAGCCAGATCCGGGAGACATCCTACGAAGGGATGGTAGCAACGCAGCAAGCGTGCTTCAAAACCTCTCTGATGGCGCAAGAAAATTAGTCCAGCGCAATTTATCGCGGATTGTTCCGAGCGTGACGGATGCTGAGGCGAACGCTCGGCACCCAAGAAAATGTTGAATTTCGACAAACAAAAAACTACAAGACTATCCTTGGACGATTTCTTGCCGGAGCATTGTCCGATGGAACGCTCAGAGCATTCGGCATCCTACTCGCAGTATTTCAAGCGTCGTCCAAGCGACCCGGTATTCAAATGCCCCTTCTCAATTGGATTGGAAGAGCCTGAAATGGCTCTTCATCCAGCAGCTGCGAGCGTCCTTCTTTCTGCGCTTCGCGAAGGTGCTCAACATTGACAAATCTTGGTAACCAGCCACAGCCCCGATTTGCTCGACAACGGTGCATTCGGAGCGAATTCTTCTCGCGGTTGACAATATTGATGGGCTGACCCGCATCGGGCCAATTGACGAAGCGGGCAGAGCAGCCCTACGCGATAGACTTTTCACTCCCGGAGAACTGCTTCGTCAGAATTCAGATCGCGCCGGACAACGCCGCCGTCACGGATGTTCGCGAAGAGCGGCAACTAAACTTATTCGAAATTGGTAACGGCGCGTGATGTACATCGCGCCAATTGTCGAGGGCCATGGTGAGGTTGAGGCTTTCCCCAATCTTTTACATCGGATTGTCCAAGCCTCGGGAGATCTGGTACAATTGGTGGTTAATGAGCTAACCAGAGTTAGCCTGGCTCTTTTCTTAATGACCGCGAATAACGTCGCACATCTTTTTTCTTATGCGCCGTAAGGCGGCCGAACATAACGGTGTCGTAGTTGTACCATGGACGGCCAGATGATTGTCCGGCAGAACTTGGCCCTAAACTCCGAGATCAAGCGGCGGAAGTTCGTGACGATGTCAGTACGCTGATTGCGCTAGGCCGTCGTGAGTACGAAACTTAGTTTTTGACCGCAGCACAATCGCTGCGCGGCCTTCGCGGTTTACCAGACAGACTTAGATCCTCCTCCAGACCCAGAAGCAATTCGAGATGCCAAACAATGGATTGGAAGCCGTATGGCAACCGCGTATGATCCTATTACTCATCAAATCGAATTCACTCGCGCTATGAACTTAGCACAAGCTCGAGGCAACCCTTCGTTTGATCGACTCTACAGTCGAATTGCAGCATTGATTCCTAATGAAGGGCACGAAGACCAAAAATGAGCGCCGTCACCTGGTGGATTACGGTGTCTTCCCCACCTCATCCTTCTCCACCGCCCGCTTGAACGCCGGCCGCGCCTGTAACCGCCCGACATACTCCACCAGCGCCGGGCGCTTCGGGATCATGCCGAACCCCATGCCCCAGCGCAGCCCCGAGCCGATGACGACATCGGCCGCGGTGAACTGATCGCCCATCAGCTAGGTCTTGCCGCCGCCCTTCTCGTCCTTGAGCGCGGCCTCGACCACGTCGAGCAGCGCATTCATGTCGCGATAGCCGATCGCACCGGCAGGCGGCGCCTCCTTGCGCGGAAACTTGGCGTCCATCATGGCCGGCTCGATCGCGCTCGGATTGAAGAACAGCCAGGTGAGATACGGCCCGCGGCGCGGATCGCCCACCGGGATGTTGAGCTTCGCCTGCGGGAATTCGTCGGCGAGGAAGGCGCAGATCGCCGCCACCTCGGTCGTCACCTGCCCCTTGTACTTGATCGCCGGCACCTTCCCTTGCGGATTGATGGCGCGGTACTCGGGCTTGTTCTGCTCGCCGGCCTTCAGGTTGAGCAGATGCACGTCATAAGGCTCGCCGACCTCCTCGAGCATCCAGCGCACCACGGCGCCGCGCGACGGCACCGCATGATAGAAAACGAGATCGGCCATATTGCTGTCCTCCACTCGCGCCGGCGCGAGACCGGCCAGTGTCACATTGAAGCAGCGCCCGGTTGGCAGGGACAAGCCCGGCGATCACCGCTAGGCTCACTCCTTCGTTTGGAGGCTGCCATGCCCGAACCGATCATCCGCACCAATCTCGAAAAATTCGCCGTGCCGGACGGGCAATACGAAACCGTCATCATGCACGTCGCGCTGGCGCCGAATTTCAACACCGGGCTGCACACCCATCCGGGCTTCGACGCCGCCTATCTGCTCGAGGGCGGGCTTGACGTGCTGGAGCGCGGCGAGCCGGCCAAGCCGATCCGCCCGGGCGAGTCCTGGCACGTCGAGCCGGGCGTCGTGCACGAGGTGAAAGCCGGCGCGCAGGGCGCCAAGGTGCTCGCCGTCTATGTGGTCGAGCGCGGCAAGCCGCTGGCGACGCCCTGGACGGGCTAGTCTTCGTTCAGATAGTGCGTCTCCAAATACGGACCAGCCGTGGCCTCGAAGCGTAACTCAAGAAAAGGCAGCCGCCAGGCGGAAACCCGTCCTGCCGCTCACCGAGACCCTGCGGAGCCTCTACGAGGGCTCCTCGGAACGCGCCTACCGCTTCCGCTACGCCCTGCTGATCTTCGACATCCTCACCGTGATCTTCATCGTCGCCACGTCGTTCATGGAGCGCGGGCCGTGGCTCGAGGCGTTCGACATCGCCCTTGGCCTCATCATCCTCGCTGATTTCCTGGCGCGGCTGGTCATCAGCCCAAAGCCGGTGCGCGAGCTGATGCGCATTTCGACCTGGGCCGACATCGCCGCGATCGTCTCGTTTCTCGCGCCGCTCGCGGGCGAAGCGGTGGGCTTCCTGCGCATCCTGCGCACGGTGCGGCTGCTGCGCACCTATCACGTGCTGGTGCAGCTGCGCGCCGACCTGCCCTACTTCCGCAGCCATGAAGAAGTTGTCATCGCGGTGGTCAACCTCGCCGTGTTCGTGTTCATCACCACCGGCATCGTTTACGAGACGCAGCACCTGCGACAATCCCGACATCAAGAACTATGCCGACGCGCTCTATTTTACCGTGACGGCGCTGAC
Source organism: uncultured Alphaproteobacteria bacterium (assembly GCA_963847325.1). Taxonomy (GTDB): domain Bacteria; phylum Pseudomonadota; class Alphaproteobacteria; order Rhizobiales; family Xanthobacteraceae; genus Pseudolabrys. The sequence continues at coordinate 643,063 of CAWJZD010000006.1, read as the reverse complement.
CACCACCGGGTTCGGCGACATCACGCTGAAGGACACGATCGGGCGGCTGGTCTCGGTGGCAATCATGATCATTGGCGTCACGCTGTTCTTCAACCTGGCGCGCGCCATCATCAGCCCGAACAAGGTGCGGTTCCGCTGTCCGGAATGCGCGCTGCTGCGCCACGACCCGGATGCCGTGCACTGCAAGGCGTGCGGCACCGTGCTCAATATTCCGGACGAAGGCCACGCCTGACGGCGTGGCGAGCTTGCCAAGGCAATCTTCGCGCCGCGCTCTCTATTCCTTGTCCAGATAATTCTTCGTCAGAAACTCCGACACGAATTTCTGCGGCGGCGTGGTGCGATCCGGCCGGCCCTCCGGCGTGAAGTCCAGCAGATTCCAGTACGGCCACACCGTGTCGACGTGGTTCGAGCTGGTCTCGGTCGACCAGAAATGAAAAATCCCGCCGTCCTTCTTGCGGAACACCAGCATCACCGGCCACTGCATGTCGTCATTGCCGGGCTCCTGGCATTTGTAGTCGGCCTGGAAGGACGCGCCGTAACCGGACAGCAGCGGGATCTGCGTCCAGCCGCGCGGCTTCGCCCAGGCGTCGATCTTCTCCGGCGGCGCCTTGGCGATCGCGACGAAGGCGGCGTCCTGCGAGACCGAGTACCAGGCCCGGTCGAAGCCATCCATCAGCGACGTGCAGGACATGCATGGCTTGTCCCAGTTGGGGCCGAACATCCATGAGTAGATGATCAGCGTATCCTTGCCGCCGAACAGCTCGGAGAATTTCACGCGCTCGCCGAGCTTGCCGCCGCGGGCCCACTGGAAGACGTAGTCCTCCTTGAGCTTGCCGCCGGGCGGCAGCGTGCGGCGCTTGGCGGCGAGCGCCTTGGTCTTTTCGATCAGCTCCTGCTCGTCCTTGAGCAAGGCGTCGCGCGCCGCGCGATAGTCCTCGCTTTCGTTCGGATAGCGCAGTTCGGTCATGGCAGTCTCCGCTTCCCCCTACCCGGCGGCATCATGCACGCAACACGCAAAAACGAAAACGCCCGGCATCGCTGCCGGGCGCTTTGCATTCAGTCTTTAATGTTACTGACGCTCGACTGCGCCGAGCACGCGGCCGTTGGCGTCGATCAGGACATATTGCTGATTGACGTAAGCGTAGCGATAGGTCGCGAGGCGCGGATTGCCCTCGAAGTTATAGACCGTCACGCCGGCCGGCACTGGCTGGCCGACGGCGAGGCCCTGCTGGACCACGACCGGCTCGACCTGGCGCGAATAGACGTACTGCTGGACGTAAACGCGGTCATCCGCAGTAAGCGCGCCAGCCGTCGCACCGCGGCGCCGCCGATCACGCCACCGATCACTGCGCCGATCGGGCCGCCGACCACGGCGCCGACCACCGCACCACCGACCACACCGGTTACCGCACCGCCCTGTGCGCCCTGCTGCTGCGCCGGGGTTTGCGCCATTGCGGATGCCGCTGACTTGCGCGCAAGCGAACAACGCGGCGATCGCCGCGCCCTTGATCAACTGATTCATGGGAGCTCCTCTGAGCCTAAAGGCGCGGACGCCCGTAGCGGGCGTCCTTGGCGCGATCCGGCAGTCGCGACGGCAACACGCGCGCCATCTGTTTAGTTCCGAACAGAGCGTTCGTGCCAACACAGGCGCGCGGCTCAAATCGGGCCTGTGGACGCCGGAATCAAAAACGCCCGGCATTGCTGCCGGGCGCTCTTCAAAACTCAAGGCGCCTTGCGGCGCTCGCAGCTTAGGCGTTGGCGAGATTGCCGGCCGCCTGCTTGCCGCGCTCGGTGATCACTTCGTAGCTCACCCGCTGGCCCTCATTGAGGGTCGACATGCCGGCGCGCTCGACTGCGCTGATGTGAACGAACACATCCTTGCCGCCGTCCGACGGAGTGATGAAGCCGAAGCCCTTTTGCGTATTGAAGAACTTCACAGTGCCGATAGCCATTTCAGTTTCCTTTGCAGCTCGTTTAAATCCGCGCGCCCGATTCATCGGGCGGCGGTGACATCCAAGTTTTGGGGTTTTGCGGTTGTAAGCACCCAAGACAGGGGAGCGAGGCAAAGGCATACCGGCAAAGCTAGGTTGCGCACACTGATATAGGCGGTTTTGCCCCGCGCGGCAATGCGCCGGCGGAACAGCCTTAAGCGCAGGGTTACTCAGCCTTCGCGCGCACCCGCCAAAGCTGGAAACCGACCATTTTGAGCGCAGCCTCGATCTTGAAGCGTGACAGATTGTGCGGCGGCTGCGCGCCGTTTTCGACGAAGCCATCCGGCGTCCACGGCTGGAATTTCTCCGGCAGCTTTGCGCCTGTCGCGTCGGCGGCGAAAGCGCCAACGTCGGCCGTTTTCGACTTGAACATGTAAAGCCGCATGACGACCCTTAGGACAGCCGCAGGACGGCCGCGACCTGCCCCCGGACCTGCACCCGGTCGGCCGCGCGCGTCGAGCTTCGGCTTCTTCGGTAGCGGCGATCAGGCCTTCGCGGATCGCCTGCTTGCGCGCCAGCTTGCGGGCGCGGCGCACCGCCTCGCCTTTTTCGCGGGTCGCCTGCTCGGACGGCTTCTCATAGAAACGGCGCTTCTTCAGCTCGCGAAACAAGCCTTCACGCTGCATCTTCTTCTTGAGGACGCGCAGCGCCTGATCGACGTTGTTGTCGCGAACGAAAACCTGCATGAGAGGTGTGCTCCGGAGTTGAGGCGGGAGCACGGGCGTGTCTCTCAGTCACCGGCGCCTGGTATCGTAGCCGGCAATAAATCGATTATAGGCGCGTGAGGCCACAATAGCGAGCGATATTAAAGGCTTATTTGGTACGGAACTTTGCAGTCACGAGCGCGTTAAAAGGGCATGCCCGACATCGAAAGAGAAAAACGTCTCGCCCAAACCGCCATCGTGCGTCAGCTCCAAAAGGCTGACGCGTCAGTCGCTATGGCCGAATATCAGGCCAAGCAGAAAGCGCTGCTAGAGCGCACTCGCAAGCTGCGCGAAGAGCGGGTTGCCCGCGAAGCCGCAGCGGCGAAAAAGGCCGCCGCGAAAGCGGCGCGCCAAGTCGCTCGGCGCACGCCTAACGCGACCTCACCGAAATAAAAAAAAGCCGGTCACGTCCCCCGTGACCGGCTTCGTTGTGTCGAGCGCTATGCGCGATCAGATCTAGTAATAGACCCAACGGCCGCGATTAAAGCGGCGGTTATGGTAGTAGCGGCCGCTGTAGAAATACGGGCCGCGGACGACGACGGCCGGAGCCGGCGCGACGACAACCGGCGCAGCCCAGCCCTTCCATCCGACCGGGACCACCATAGCCGTAGCCGCGGCGCCAGCGATTGCCGCACACATACCAGCCCGGGCCCTTCCAGCCGCTCGCCATACCAGCAGTGCCGCACGGCCGGAATAGACGTATTGCACGGAGTCGACGATCGACATCGACTGCGCCGCCGCGCCGATCGCGCCGGGGGCGGCCGACAAAGGCGCCGCCTGCGCGCTGCCGGCCGCCAGGCCAAACAGGACGCTGCCGGCTAGAGCAAGCGCGAGAACCAGTCTCTTCATGTGTGAAGTCTCTCCTTGGGGGTCAGTCGAAGGCAGGGATCGCACTCGATTACCGTGCACGCATTCTCATGGAACTCAGGTGAACGGCATCTGAACGCGTCTGATGGATTCGGCAAGAGGCACTGCCCTTCTTGGGACAAGGGTAAGCATTCGCCGCCTCCGGGTCCGCTTTGTCACGGCGCGGCTAACCATTACATAAGGCTGTCATGTCTTCGCAGCCCGCCTCGCCCGTCCGCGATAATCCGGACCACAACCGCTTCGAGATGGAGACGCCCGACGGGCTGGCCTTCGCCCGCTACCGGCGCGACGGGTCGCACGCTGATGATCCTGCACACCGAGGTGCCGCGCGCGGTGGAAGGCCGCGGGCTCGGCTCGCAACTGGTCCAGGGCATGCTCGATCTGGTGCGCTCGCGCGGCGAAAAGGTCGTGCCGCTGTGCGGCTTCGTGCGCCGCTACATCGCGCTCAATCCGGGCTACGCCGATCTCGTGAAGTGACGCATGGCGAGACAGCGCGTCGTTGCCGTCAACGACAAGATGCAGAAAGGCTATCGCTACACGCTGACGGCGCGGCGTCGGCCGCAGCTTTCATCCGGAGTTCAAGCCGCAGCTCACGCCGGCGCAGATGCTCGCGCTCGGCGTGTTCGGCGGCAAATACATGACCGATTGCCGCAAGGAATTTCCGGCGGCCTGGTTCAAGCGCGCCAAGCTCTCGCCCAGGCGGCGCGATCCGCGAGCTCAACTTCTTCGGCGTCGATGCCAGCCAACCGCTCTCGGTGTGGAAGAACAAGGGCTGGATCCATCCCGACGATCCGCGCGGCTGGTTTCAGTGGTACTGCCGCTATTACATGGGCCGCCGCATGGAGGACGATGCAGCGCCAGATCGGCCGCTGGAAGGCGATCCGCCGCCATGTGCGGCAAGTGCAGAAGAATTGCGAGCCGGGCGAGCTCACCTGCCGCAAGCGGCAACGCCAGGCGCTGCTGCACTGGGCCTACGACAGCCGGAAGATCTAGGCCGGTTGCGGCGCGGCGCGCGACGGCTTCGTGATGCGCGCGCGGATGAAATCGACCGCGGCGACGATCAGCCCGGCGCCGAGCACCTGCCAGCCGGGCCGGATGCCGGCCTCGAAGTCCCAGATCTGCGGCAGGATGCGCGACAGCGGCGCGTTGAACACGAGCGCGATGCCGAGCACCTCGCCGATCAGCGTCACGGCCGCAACGACAATCGTCACGGCACAAGCAACGTCAGCGTCGAAAGCTCAGCCTTGCCATTTGCCACCAGCCGACCACGCGATAGGCCATCAGCCAGGCGAAGATCGCGGCCGTGAAGGTCGGCACGCTGATGTCAGCCTTGGTCTGCTGGAAATAATGGATCAGCGCGAGCAGCGAGATCACGTAGATCAGTCTGATGCAGGCGGCGCCAGCGCATGCCGCCGAGCCTGCGCACCATGGCGTCGGTCGAGGTTGCCGCCAGCACCGCCAGACCGATCCAGGCGACGGCGCCGATGATGAGATAGACGCGCTTGGTGATCTCGGTGAAGAACTTGGCGAAGCTGTAGCTCTGGTCGGCGAAGAACAGCACAGATGCGCGGCGATGTAGATGAACGACGCCACGCCGATCATGCGCCGCACATCGATCAGCGGCCCATAACGCAGGACGCGGCGCAGCGGCGTGATCGCCAGCGCAAGCCCTAGAAACATCAAGGCCCAGAAGCCGGTGCGATGGATCAGCTCATTGAGCGGACGCGCGCTGTAAGCGATCGCACTTGCTTCGATCAGCGCCTTCGCGGCCGGCAGCAGCAGAATGACGAGGGTCACGACACGCAGCCACGAAACACGGCCGCGCCGGTCGAGCCACACTTGCCAAGGCTGCTTGCTGTCTTTCCGCCATCCGTGCGGCACCTAGCATGGCGCGCGGATTCGGAGCCAAACACAGCCGCTTGCGCTCACATGATAGGATGATGACACAAGCGTGATTCGCATTTCAGCGAGTGCCCGCGCGGCTCGATCTCTTTACTGACGCCGCAACACAACGACAGCCGCCGCATCGCAATGACGGTTGGCTGATAGGGGGAACGCAAGCCAAGAAGAGCATGTGAGTGATCGCTTCGCCGGGCCAACCTCTGGAGGCCATCGATGGTGCGGAAGAACTTTCCTGTGCCTTGCGTTTGCCGCTCCGTTCCTGCTCGCCGCGACGTCCGCCTACGCTCACGAAAATTGGGTGAGCCAGGCCGTTTCAAGAACACCGCCGGCGAATGGTGCTGCGGAGCTTTACGACTGCAAGAGCTACCAGACGATTTCGTCGACGGCGCAGGGCTGGATGATCGGCGCCGAGCTCGTTCCGTTCGACGAAGCCATGCCGGTGCCGCCGCCCGACGGGCAGTTGACGGTCTGCCGGCGGCCGGACGGCTCACGCCGCTGCGTGTTTGGGCTCAAGCCGAGCAACTAACGGAATGCCGGTCTAGAGACGCGGCTGCGGCCGGCCTTCGGCATTTTTCGACGGCACTTTCACCAATGCCTCGCCGTCGAGCACGATTTCGCCTCCAACGCTGCATTCGCAGCGCAGCCGCGCGCGGAATTTTTCCGGCACCAGCTCGGTCACCGTGACCGTAACGTCCACGGTGTCGTCGATCTTGACCGGCGCACGAAAGTTCAGCGTCTGCGAGATATAGATCGCCCCCGGGCCCGGGCAGCCGCGTGCCCAGCACGGCGGAGATCAGGCTCGCCGTGTACAGGCCATGTGCGATGCGCGTGCCGAACGCGGTTTTCGCCGCGAAGTGCTCCGATAAATGAATTGGATTGCGATCGCCGGTGACCTCGGCGAAGCCGACCACGTCCGACGAAGACACGGTCTTGCTGAGCCGTTCGGTCATTCCGACCGACAGATCTTCGAAAAACAGTGTTCGTAGTGCGAGCATTTCATCTCGCGCGGGAAATGTGCGAGCGGCAGGTGAACCAGAGCATTCCGATCAACACCACATTGATGCAGGCGAACAAGGTCAATACGCCGATGGTCGCATCCGCGCCGCTGGTATCGACCAGCCAGGCGCCGACCGAGGGAGCCACTGCCTGCGCGATCAGGCTCGGAAAGGCGAGCTTGCCGATCAGGCGCGGGAAACGCACCGGGCCGAACAGCGCCAACGGCAACGTGCCGCGCGCGATCCACGAAATGCCGTAGCCGGCCCCATAAATCAGAACGATGATGACGCAGGATCGGCACCGCCTCGTAAAGCAGGACGAGCCCGAGAGCCATCAGCACGCAGGAGGCGATCAGCGTCCAGATCGGATGATAGTGACTGCCGAAAATGCGCTCGACCACCCGCGCCCCGACCTGGGCCGGCCCGAACAAGGTGCCGAGCGCGACGGCGGCTGCATATGTCAGCCCCCTCGCCTGCATGAAGATCAGCAAATGCACGACGACGATCGAGCCGATCGCGGTGAGGATCGACTGGATCAGGGCAAGCAGCCCAAACGCCAAGACTCGTTTTCGAGCGGCGGGGTGTCGTCGGCCGTCGCCGGCGCATCCTTGGAATCCCGGGCGGCGGCCGGGCCGACCGCCGCCATCTGCAGCGGCAGCGACACGAGAAGATGGATAGCGGCATAGATGAAACAGGCGGTGCCGCCAATTGGTCTGCTCGATCATGAAGGCGCTGAGCGGCCAGCAGACCGTCGAGGCAAAGCCGCCGAACAAAGTCAGATTGGTGATCGGACCGCGCGCTGCGTTGCCATACATCCGGCCGAGCGCGGCGAACACCGCATCGTAAAGTCCGGTGGCCATGCCGAGCCCGAGCAGCACCCAGGCGGCGAGATAGACGAGCGAGATTGGGCGAAAGGCCGATCCCGGCCAGACCGGCGGCATAGAGCAGCGAGCTGGCAAACAGGATCGGGCGGCCGCCGTGCCGCTCGATCGTCCGGCCGACCCAGGGCGACACCAGGCCCGCCACCAGAAGGCCGATCGAGGTGCCGCTGACGATGTAGCCGAGCGACCAGCCGGTTTCGGCCAGGATCGGGCCGGCAAAAACGGCCGGGAAATAGAACGAGGTGCCCCAGGCGAGGATCTGGGCAATGCCGAGCGCCGTGATCACGACGGCGGGGTGGCGCTCCCGCGATTGCGCTGGGTGGTGGTCATTCCGGGCAGAACCTTACAGCGAGTCCGCCGGGAGAAGGCCGCTTTCATCCGATTCTGCATGTCTTTCCGGCGACAAGAACTGCGTAAATGCATGAGGTATTGCAGTGTCTACCGTACAGATTCAGAGTGGCTGCCCAATTAGTTAACAAATTTCCAACGTCAGACATGCGTTTTTGGATTAGCTGCAGCGCAACATAAACGCTTCTTTTGCGGGCTGGTCGAACTATGTTCCTTGCAACCGAGCAGACCCGGCACTGGCCGGGCGCTCGAAAGACGAGGAAAATCAGATGCTTGCTTCCATTGTGCGCTTCCTTCACGCGTGGCGCCGTTACAACCGCAACCTGAACGAACTCAGCCGCCTTGGCGACCGCGAACTGGCCGATATCGGCATCAGCCGTTCGGACATCCCGCGCGTGGCGATGACCGCTGCCGAGCGCGCCTAACAAGGTTCGCTGAACACCCGCAAACGCCCGCTTCCGAGCGGGCGTTTTCGTTTTTGCGCGCCATTTGCCGCCTATCCTCTCGCGTCCTAGGTAGAGCGCGATGAAGGGCCCTTCCCCAATCCATGTCGTCGGCGGCGGCCTCGCCGGTTCGGAAGCCGCCTGGCAGATCGCCCAGCGGGGCATCCCGGTCGATGCTGCACGAGATGCGCCCGGTACGCGGACCGCCGCGCACAAGACCGACGGCCTCGCCGAACTGGTCTGCTCCAACTCGTTCCGTTCCGACGACAAGGAGCACGAACGCGGTCGGCCTGCTGCACGAGGAAATGCGGCGGCTCGGCTCGCTGATCATGCGAGGCGGCGACGCGCATCAGGTGCCGGCCGGCGGCGCGCTGGCGGTCGACCGCGACGGATTTTCGGCCGCCGTGACGGCGGCGCTTGACGGCCATCCGCTGATCACGCATCGAGCGCGGCGAAGTCGCATCTGCCGCCCGAGGAATGGGACAGCGTGATCATCGCGACCGGCCCGCTGACCTCGCCCGATCTCGCCGCCGCGATCCGCTCGCTGACCGGCGAGGACGCGCTGGCCTTTTTCGACGCGATCGCGCCGATCGTGCATCGCGACTGCATCGACATGGAGCAGGCGTGGTTGCAGTCGCGCTACGACAAGGTCGGGCCCGGCGGCTCGGGCGCCGACTACATCAACTGCCCGATGACGCGCGAGCAATACGACGCCTTCGTCGACGCGCTGATCGCCGGCGACAAGACGTCGTTCAAGGAATGGGAAGCATCGACGCCGTATTTCGACGGCTGTCTGCCCATCGAGGTGATGGCCGAGCGCGGCCGCGAGACGCTGCGGCACGGCCCGATGAAGCCGGTCGGCCTCACCAATCCGCACGACCCGACGGTGAAGCGCCTACGCCGTCGTGCAGCTCCGCCAGGACAACAAGCTCGGCACCTTGTTCAACATGGTCGGCTTCCAGACCAAGCTGAAGCACGGCGAGCAGGTGCGCATCTTCCGCACCATTCCCGGTCTCGAGAACGCGGAGTTCGCGCGGCTCGGCGGGCTGCATCGCAATACATTTCTGAATTCGCCGAAGCTGCTCGACGGCACGCTGCGGCTGAAGGCCGAGCCGCGCGTGCGCTTCGCCGGACAGATCACCGGCTGCGAAGGCTATGTCGAAATCCGCCGCGATCGGCCTGCTCACCGGGCCGCTTCGCCGCCGCCGAACGGCTGGGCGAAGCGATCTCCGCTGCCGCCGCCGACACACGGCGCATGGCGCGCTGCTCGCGCACATCACCGGCGGCCATATCGAGACCATCGATGCCGGGCCGCGCTCGTTCCAGCCGATGAACGTCAATTTCGGGCTGTTCCCGCCGCTGACGCGAGTGCCGGCCACCGGCCCGGACGGCAAGCGGCTGCGCGGCAAGGAAAAGACCATCGCCAAGAAACGCGCGCTGAGCAACGCGCGCCTCGGCGATCTCGATCGCTGGATCAACGGCGAGACCGCGGTCGCGGCTGAATAGCTACGCAAAAATCCGTTCGGGATTTCGCGCCGCGCGCCAGATCAGCCATTGCCGCCGCCACAGCGGCAGAGGTCTGTCGCGCGCGCCAGCGAGGCGCGGATCGCCGCGGCAGGCAGGCAAGAGCAGCGGCAGCGCTTCTCGGATCTGGAACTTGCGGCAGCAAGGCCTGCGCCGCATCAAGATGCGCGCGCGCTCCTCGGTCTCGCGGGCGGTATCTGCGGCGCTAAACTGCGCGCAAGGCCGGCGTGGCTGCGCGATCATGCTCGACCGCGTCGCCGAGGCGCCCAGGATTCTGCGCGCGCCAGCCCGATGATGCCGCCCTTCGCCGCTTCGCCATGATTCGTCGAAGCTCAGCCAGCGGCTCGTCATAGAGATCGAACGTATGCGCATCGATCAGTCGAGCAGCGGCGCGGCACCAGCCATTGAGATCCGCAGCGTCTCCATCAGCGCCGCAGCGACCGGATGCGCGGCCGCCTCGTCGTCGCGCTCGCCCTCGAGCACCTCGCGCCACCATTGCAGCCGGATCTCGCCCGGCCATCGGCTCGCGCGCCTTGTCGCGCCACCCGGATGATCTCATGATCGAACGCATAAAGCGCGAACAGCGCGTCGCGGTGCTCGGCCGGCGCGATACAGGCGTCGCGAGATAACGGTCCCGATCGGCGTCCCGCACCAGCGCGGCGCAATGCTCGAAATTGGCTTGCATCGACCCAGCCTAACGCAATGCTCAGTCGACCGCGATGAGCCCGGCGCCGACGCGGCGGTCTTCCGCCAGCAGGATGTTGTACGGTCCGCACCGCGGCGCCGGTCGCCATGGTGTCGACCGAAATCCCGAGCTCGCGAAACCGCGCCCGCAGGCGTTCCGGCAATGGCCGAGGCTCGCGGCCGACACCGATCAGGAACACATCGAGCGCCTCGCCGCGCGCCAATGCCGGCTCGAGCGCGGCTCAGCGTCAATTCGCCGACATCCGTCGACCGGCCAGGCCCAGATGCCGTCCGGCAGGCACAGCAGCGAGCCGCGGTGCGACATGCCGCCGAAGCGGAAGCCGCCATTGCCATAGGCCTCGATCGGCGCCGGTCGCGGCAGATGCGGGCTGTCGGCTGAAAGCCCGCCAGCCATGTCAGAATTGTCGGATTTGGACAGCGAGTCGCGGCCGGTGCCGACGCCGAGATAGATCAGGATCGGCGACGCGATGAAGATCGACGTGTAGGTGCCGACCAGCACCACGCCGAACATCATGGTCGCGGTGAAGCTGTGGATCGCATGGCCGCCGAACAGCAGCAGCGCCAGCAAGGCCAGCGTGACCGTGACGTGGGTGATGACCGAGCGCGACAGCGTCTGGTTGACCGAGGCATTGAGCAGATCCGCCATCGGCATCTTCTTGTAGCGCCGCAGCATTTCGCGAATGCGGTCATAGATGACGACCGTGTCGTTGAGCGAATAGCCCAGAATGGTCAGCAAGGCCGCGATCGGGTCAGGTCGAAGTCGATCTGGAGCAGCGACATGAATCCGATCGTCAGCACGAGGTCGTGCACGTTGGCGATCATGGCGCCGAGCGCGAACTGCCATTCGAACCGGAACCACAGGTAGACCAGAATGCCTAGGATGGCGCAGATCAGTCCGACCACGCCGTAGGACAGCAACTCGCTCGACACGCGCGGGCCGACCACTTCGACGCGCCGGTATTCGACCTCGTTGCCGAGCGCGCCGCGCACCTTTGCGACGGCCTCCTGCTGCGCGAGCTCGCCGCCGGGCTGTTCGGCAATGCGGATCAGAACGTCGGTCGGAGCGCCGAACTGCTGCAGCTGCACTTCGCCGAGATCCGAGCCCGCCAAGGTCGAGCGCATCTGCGCGAGATCGGCCGGGCCGGTCTTCGACTGCACCTCCAGCAGGTGCCGCCGCGGAAGTCGATGCCGAAATTCAGCCCGTGGAAGAAAACAGCGAGATCGCGATGATCGACAGCAGGCCGACAGCGGAAAGCTGATGCGCCGGAAGCGCATGAAGTCGAACTTGGTGTCGTCCGGTACGATGCGGAGAAGCTTCACGCCGACCCTCAGATCGGAACGGTTGCGGGCGCCACCAGCGGAACCAGGTGGCGACGATCAGCCGCGTCAGCGTGAACGCGGTGAAGACGGTGGTGATGATGCCGATGCCGAGCGTCACCGCAAAACCGCGCACCGGACCGGTGCCGATGTAGAACAGCACGGCGGCGGCGATGAACGTCGTGATGTTGGAATCGAGAATGGTCGCCAGCGCGCGGCTGAACCCGGCGTCGATCGCATTGATCGGCGTGCGCCCGGCCCGCACCTCTTCGCGGATGCGCTCATAGATCAGCACGTTGGAGTCGACCGCGATGCCGACGGTCAGCACGATGCCGGCGATGCCGGGCAACGTCAGCGTGGCGTTGAGCAGCGACAGGATGCCGAAAATCATCGCGACGTTGATCGCCACCGCGATGTTGGCGAACAGGCCGAACAGGCCGTAGGTCGCGAACATGAAGATGAGGACCATCGCCGCGCCGATATAGGACGACAGCTTGCCCTTGTCGATCGAAGTCCTGGCCGAGGCCCGGGCCGACCGTGCGCTCCTCGATGATGGTGAGCGGCGCCGGCAGCGCGCCGGCGCGCAGCAGGATCGAGAGATCGTTGGCGCTCTGCACGGTGAAGCTGCCCGAAATCTGCCCGGAGCCGCCGAGGATCGGCTCGCGGATGACCGGCGCCGAGATCACCTCGTTGTCGAGCACGATCGCGAACGGGCGGCCGACATTCTCCTGGGTGACCTGCGCGAACTTGCGGGCGCCGCTGTGTTGAAGCGGAACGAGACGATCGGCTCGTTGGTGCGCTGGTCGAAGCCGGGCTGCGCGTCGGTGAGCTCGCCGCCCGAGACGAGAACGCGCTTCTCGATCAGATAGGGTGTCTTCGGCTGCGTCGAGCTCATCAGGATTTCGAAGTCCGGCGGCGCGCGGCCCTGGCCCTGCGCCTGCTCGGCCGTCATCGACTGATCGACCATCCGGAAGTCGAGCTTGGCGGTCTTGCCGAGCAATTCCTTGAGCCGGGTCGGATCCTGCAGGCCGGGCACCTGGACCAGCACGCGGTCGGCGCCCTGGCGCTGGATCAGCGGCTCGACCGTGCCGAGCTCGTTGACGCGGCGCTCGATGATCTGGATCGACTGCTCGACCGACTGGCGAATGCGCTCCTGGATCGCCGGCTCGGTCACGGTCAGCCGGAACAGCCCGCCGTCCTGGCGTGATGTCGACGGTGCGCTGGCCGGTCGTGCTGCCGATCAGGCCGCCAAGCGGCTGCGACAATTCGTTGAGCTTGCGGCGCGCCTCGTCGAAATCGCTGCCTTCGCGGAAGCGAACCTCGACGGTGTTGCCGCGCACCTGCCAGGCCGGTATAGCCGATCCGGGCATCGCGCAGGACGCGGCGCACATCGTCGCGCAACTGCTCGAGCTTCTCGCGTGCGCACCGCGGCGGTGTCGACGCTCGAGCAGGATGTGCGAGCCGCCCTGCAGATCGAGCCCGAGCACGACGTGGCGCTGCGCCCATTTCGGCCAGCTGTCGACCATCTTCTCCGGGAAGAAGTTCGGCACGGCGAACAGGCAGACGATCAGCGCCGTCAGCGCGATACCGATCGCCTTCCACCGCGTGAAATAAAGCATGTCCTGACGTTGATGTCCTGCGGGCGCGCCTTAGCTCGCCGCGCCTTCCTTGACCGGCTCACCCTTGGCGCGAACGTCGGCGATCATGCTGCGCATCTGGCGAACCCGCACTTCGTCCGACGAACTCCATCTCGATCTCGGTCGTCGTCGATCACCTTGGTGACGCGGCCGACCAGGCCGCCATTGGTGACGACCGTGTCGCCGCGGCGAACGTTCTTGACCATCTCCTGATGCGTCTTCACGCGCTTCTGCTGCGGCCGCAGGATCAGGAAATACATGATCACGAAGATCAGCACGAACGGCAGAAGCGACGTGACCAGGCTGCCGTCACCGAACATGGATGACGTGCCTTGAGCAAAAGCAGGCGTAATGAACATCGGGAAATTCCTCTGGCGCGGGCCGCTGCCGCCAGCTTTTGAGCCGAGCCGGCATGTTGATTTTCGCGCGGACTATAGCCGCCGCGCGTTCAATTGCAACGCTGCATCATGCTGCAAAAGGCCGAAAACGCTGGGCTTTTTGTCGCTGCAGCTTGCGAGGTCAGCGAAGCACCGCTATTGAGCGGGCGGCAAATGAACTTCCGGTAAGGCGTGAGATGGCGAAGTCCAAGAAGAAATCTAAGCAGAAATCCGGCACAAATCTGCGGCGAAGGCGAAGAGCAAATCGTCCGGCAACGGCGACGTGCTCGAACGCATCGCGACCGCGCTCGAGCGGCTTGCGCCGCGCGGCGCAAGCGAAACGGATTTCACCGCGGCCGATGCATTCGCCTGGCATCCGGAAGGCCGCCAATTGGTTCCGGTGCCGCGCGTCAATCGTGTCGAGATGTCGCTGCTCAAGGGCATCGATCGCGTGCGCGACGTCCTGGTCGAGAACACCGAGCGCTTCGCCAAAGGCCTGCCAGCCAATAATGCGCTGCTGTGGGGCGCGCGCGGCATGGGGAAATCGTCGCTGGTGAAGGCCTCGCATGCCGGCGTCAACGCCGCGATCTCAAAGAGCGGCAAGCAGCCGCCGCTCAAGCTGGTCGAGATTCACCGCGAGGACATCGAGACGCTGCCCGAATTGATGACGATCATGCGGCCACTGCCCTACCGCTTCATCGTGTTCTGCGACGACCTGTCGTTCGACGGCGACGACACCTCCTACAAGTCACTGAAAGCGGTGCTGGAAGGCGGCATTGAAGGCCGTCCCGACAATGTCATCTTTTACGCGACCTCCAACCGCCGCCATCTGATGTCGCGCGACATGATGGAGAACGAGCGCTCGACCGCGATCAATCCGGGCGAGACCGTCGAAGAAAAAGTGTCGCTGTCCGACCGCTTCGGCCTCTGGCTCGGCTTCCACCGCTGCAGCCAGGACGAATATCTCGCGATGGTCGAAGGCTATGTCGACCACTACAAGCTGCCGGTGAAGGGCGACGATCTGCGGCGCGACGCTCTCGAATGGGCGACGACGCGCGGCTCGCGCTCCGGCCGCGTGGCCTGGCAGTTCATCCAGGATCTGGCAGGACGGCTCGAAGCGCCGCTGCGCGATTAGCTACTGCGCCGCCGCCGTGTTGCCGGCGAGGAATTGGGTCGGATCGACCGGCGTCGAGCCCTTGCGGATCTCGAAGTGCAATTGCGGTGACGTGACGTTGCCGGTCTGGCCGGCCTTGGCGATCACCTGGCCGCGCTTGACGTTGTCGCCGCGCTTCACGGCGATTTCGCTGGCATGCGCATAGGCGGACACATAGCCGTTGGCGTGGCGCACCAGAACGAGATTGCCGAAGCCCTTGAGCTCGTTGCCGGCATAGGCAACGACGCCATCCTCCGCCGACTTCACCGCCGTGCCTTCCGGCACTGCGACGTTGATGCCGTCATTGGGCTGGCCGTTGACGCGAGCGCCGAACGAGGAAATCACCCGGCCGTGCACCGGCCAGCGGAAGGTCGGCATCGCACCAGCAGGCTCGGCGGTCTTGGCGGCCGTTTCGGGCGCAGTCGGCTCGGGCGTCGCAATGTTGGCGCGCTGCGGCGGGATGCTCGCGACCGTCTGCGGCGGCGCGGTCTGCGGCTTCTCGATCTTCGGCGTGCTGGCCAGCTGCGGCTCGATTCTGTAGCCGGCTGGAACCATGATGCTGTCGCCCGGCGTCACGCGATGATTGGGCGCGACATTGTTGGCTTTGGCGAGTTCGGGCAGCGCCACATTGTATTTGCGTGCAATGCCGATCAGCGTGTCGCCACTGGCGGCCTTGTAAACGGTCTCTTTCGGCGGCGCTGGCTGCGCCGGCTTCGCTACAGCAACAGGCGCCGGCTTTGACGCGACCGGCGCGGGCTGCGGAGTCGCGGCGCTGATGTAGCGCGGAATGACGAGGCGCTGGCCGGGACGGATGTCGGTCGTCTTCTGCAGGCCGTTCGCCTGCATGATCGCGGAGGCCGGCACGCCATATCTGCGGCCGATCGTGTCTGCGGTCTCGTCGGTGCCGACGGTCACGGGCGTGCCGCCTTCCCAGCTCCAATGGCCGGTCTGCCCCGCGGGCCGCGCGGTTTTCACCGAACCGGTGATCTCAGTCGAGGCAGGCTGCGTGGTGGCCGGCGCGGTCGGCGCAGGCAGTGGCGCGCTGGCGACCTTCGGCTGCGACGCCGGCCTGGTCGACACCGAGCCGGTCACATCTGATGAGGGCTTTGCGGAAGCGGTCTGCTTTGGCGCGTTGAAGGGGTTTTCGACTTCAAAGCGGCCGGAATTCGAACAGCCCGCGAGGGAGCTTGCGAGCAGCGCCAGGGCGAAGGCGCGCAGCCATGTTGAGGCAGCCCCTGAACGCAGGTCAGACGCGGGCATATGGTTACTCACTCACACGCACAAACGGTGGAGTTTGAATAAACACTGCCCAGGTAAATAAGCTTTTAAGGTTTTGAGGACTTAGCAAGTGAGTCCCTAAGCCGGCAGAAATGCCACAGCAGGCTCAAAGCTCCTGCGCCTGCCCCGGCAATAGAGGCACAAACCGCACCGCAATCAGCTTCTCGCGATCGATCGCCCCGCCCGGCGATTTGGTGATCTTGACGAGGTGCTGGGCGCCGGTGTGGGGGCCAAGCGGCACCACCATGATGCCGCCCTCCCCGAGCTGCTCGGTCAGCGCCGGCGGAACGTCCTCGGTGGCGGCGGTGACGATGATGCGGTCGAACGGCGCCCGCGACGGCACGCCCGCCAGGCCGTCGCCGCTGACGACCTCGACATTATTATAGGCAAGCGCAGTCAGCCGGCCCCGCGCCAGATCGGCCAGTGTGCGGTAGCGCTCGACCGATACGACCTCGCGAGCCAGCCGCGACAGGATCGCCGCCTGGTAGCCGGAGCCGGTGCCGACTTCGAGCACGCGATGATGCGGACGCACTTCGAGCTGTTCGGTCATGTAGGCGACCACGTAAGGCTGGCTGATGGTCTGCCCACACGCGATCGGCAGCGCATGATCGGCGTAGGAGCGGCCGGCGAATTCGGTCTCGACGAAGCGCTCGCGCGGGACTTCCTCCATCGCGCGCAGCACCGCCTTGTCGTTGATGCCGCGCCGCCGCAGGGTGAGCAGAAAGCCCATCCTCTCCTGGCCGCGGTGATCCGGCTGGTCGGTCAAAAATGGACCTCTCGAATCCGGTGTTTCTTCGATACTAAGTGGACAGCGTGGTGTTTGGAACTACGATGCGCATGCCCGCGTTCCAGGGTCAGGGGCACCCTTATTAGAGGCATACCAACTCGCTCGGCCTTGCGGCGGAAGTCACTTTGACTTACGAGCGCATGGGTTGATTTGTGTCTTTCAGATTCCGGTGAAGAAACCAGCCAATTGAGCGGACATGCCCGGACGCGTCCTTATCGTTGAAGACGAATATCTGATCAGGCTGCTGCTGGAAGACATGCTCGAGGAGCTTGGCTTCGAGGTGGCGGGCGTTGCTTCCAGCGTTGCCGAAGGCAAGACCCAGGCCGGGACCGCCCAGATCGATCTCGCCATCCTCGACGTCAATATTGACGGCGAGCAGGTGTTTCCGGTCGCCGAGGTGCTCAAAGGCCGCAACCTGCCGTTTTGCTTCATCACCGGCTACGGCGCCCAGGGCCTGCCGGAGCAATATCGCGGCATGCCGACCTTGCAGAAGCCGTTCCAGATGGCGGACCTGAAGACGACGCTGGCGAGACTGACCGGGGCGGTCAGCTCCTAGCCGTCCAGCCGCGCCGCCAGCAGTGTCATGAACGGCTCATCCGTCATGTCGAGCCGCAGCGGCGTCACAGAAATCTTCTTCTCCTCAAGTGCGCGCAGATCGGTGCCATGGCCCGGCTCCGACACCGGACCGCGGCCGAACGCGATCCAGAAATAGGGATTGCCGCGGCCGTCATTGCGCGCCTCGATCTTGAGAAGCTCCTGGTTGCGTTTGCCCTGCTGCGCGACGGCGACGCCGACGACCTGATCGGGCGCACAATCCGGGAAATTGATGTTGACCAGGATGCCCGCGGGCATCTCCGCTTCGAGGATCTTTTTGATGATGGCCGGCGCGTGGTGGATCGCGGTCTCGTAAGGCGGGTTCGCCTTGGTCGCAAACGAATAGCACTGCGACAGCGCGAAGGACGGCACGCCGAGCACCGTGCCTTCGATCGCACCGGCCACCGTGCCGGAATAGCTGACGTCCTCCGCAACGTTGCGGCCGCGATTGACGCCGGACAGAACGAGGTCCGGCATCTCCTTCATCAAGTGCCGCGCGCCCATGATAACGCAGTCGGTCGGCGTGCCCTTCACGGCGTAATGCCGCTCGCCGACCTGGCGCAAGCGCAGCGGATCGTTGAGCGAGAGCGAATGCGAAACGCCGGACTGGTCATACTCCGGCGCGACGATCCACACTTCATCGCCGAGCGCGCGCGCGATCTCGGCGCAGGCGTCGAGGCCTGGCGAATGCACGCCGTCATCATTGGTGACAAGGATACGCATTATTGTTTCGTGATGGTCTTGATGCCGCCCATGTATGACGCGAGCGCGTCGGGCACAATGATCGAGCCATCCTCCTGCTGATAGGTTTCCATGACGGCGATGAGCGCGCGGCCGACCGCGACGCCGGAGCCGTTGAGCGTGTGGAGGTGGCGAACCTTGCCATCCTTGCTGCGGTAGCGCGCATTCATGCGCCGCGCCTGAAATTCGCCGCACACCGAGCAGGACGAGATTTCCCGGTACTGATTCTGCCCGGGCAGCCAGACCTCGATGTCGTAGGTCTTCTGCGAGGCGAAGCCCATGTCGCCGGTGCAAAGCGTGACCACGCGATAGTGCAGATCGAGCGCTTCAGGATTTCCTCGGCGCAAGTGAGCATGCGCTCATGCTCGGCCATGGATTGGTCGGGCGTCGTGATCGAGACCAGCTCGACCTTGGTGAACTGGTGCTGGCGGATCATGCCGCGCGTGTCCTTGCCGGCCGCGCCGGCCTCGGCGCGGAAGCACGGCGTGCAGGCGGTGAACCGCATCGGCAGCGTGGATTCCTCGACGATGGATTCGCGAACGAGATTGGTCAGCGGGACTTCGGCGGTCGGGATGAGCCAAAGCAATCCACGAGATTCTCGCTGACGTTCCGGGCCTCGCTCCGATGCGAGTCTCTGATCGCCTTCGCTCGAAATCCTGTCGGATCGCGAACTGATCTCCGAAACTTCGGCAACTGCGCGTGCCGAACATCGCATCGTCTTTGCACCAGAACCGGCGGATTCACTTCGGTATAGCCGCCCTTCTCGCTCGTATGCACATCGAGCATGAACTGCCCGAGCGCGCGTTCGAGCCGCGCCAGGCCCTTCTGCAGCACGACAAACCGCGCGCCGGATAATTTCGCGGCCAGCTCGAAATCCATCTGGCCGAGCGCCTCGCCCAGTTCGAAATGCTGCTTCGGCGTGAAGGCGTAATTCCGCTTCTTGCCCCATACGCGATATTCGACATTGCCGCTGGCATCAGGCCCGTCCGGCACCTCGTCGAGCGGCGTGTTGGGAATTTGCGCGAGCTCTGTCTCAAGCGCAGCAGAGGCTTCCTTCTCCTTCGCCTCCATCTCCGGGATCGAAGTCTTGAGCTCTCCAACCTCCGCCATCAGCTTCGTTGCAGTCGCCTCGTCCTTCTTCGCCTTGGCCTGGCCGATCTCCTTCGACGCCGAATTGCGGCGCGCCTGCGCCTGCTCGAGCTTGGTGATCAAGGCGCGGCGCGTCTCGTCGAGCTTGATCAAGCTTGTCCGACAATGGCTCGAGCCCACGCCGCTTGAGGCCTTGGTCGAAGGCCTGCGGGTTCTCACGAATCCATTTGATGTCGTACATGGCGCCGCGTTCTAGCCCGCTCCGCGCAGGCTGGCTACTCCGCGGGCTTCGCGCGCCCTCGCCGGCTTCGGCCGCGTCCTTGGCTGCATCCTTGGCCGCGGCCTTCTTCTCCACAAACTTCACCGAGAAGATCGACAGCTCGAACAGCAGCAGCAGCGGAATGGCGAGCGAGAGCTGGCTGATCACGTCGGGCGGGGTCAGCACCGCGGCGACGATGAAGGCGCCGACGATGAAATAGCGCCGCTTCTCGCGCAAGGTCTGCGAGGTCAGAATGCCGATCCGGCCGAGCAAGGTGAGGATCACCGGCAACTGGAAGGCGACGCCGAACGCCAGGATCAGCGTCATCAACAGCGAGAGGTACTCGCCCACCTTGGGCAACAGCGCGATCGAGGCGGTCTGGCTGTCGCCGGCCTGCTCCATGCCGAGCGAGAAACGCACCAGCATCGGCATGACCAGGAAATAGACCAGCATCGCGCCGAGCGTGAAGAAGACCGGCGTCGCGACGAGATATGGCAGAAACGCGTGGCGCTCGTGGCGATAGAGGCCCGGCGCGACGAACATGTAGATCTGCGTCGCGATCACGGGAAAGGCGAGAAACGCCGCGCCGAACATGGCGAGCTTGAGCTGGGTGATGAAATATTCCAGCAGCGCCGTGTAGATGAATTTCGAATTTTCCGGGCCGGCCACCAGCACGAACGGCCACACCAGGATGTTGTAGATCTCCTTGGCGAAGAAGAAGCAGACCGCGAACATCAGCCCGAACGCGATCAGCGCCTTGATGAGCCGCGAGCGCAGCTCGATCAGGTGATCCATCAAGGGCGCTTTGGTCGCCTCGATCTCGTCCTCGTCGGACTTGCTCACGCGCTGTTCCGCCTTTTTCGGCTCAGGCTTCGTCTCGGCTTGTTTTGCCGGCGGCGTAAAGTCGGCATTGGTGACCGGCGACGGCGGCTCCGGCAGCGGCACCGAAATTTCGGGCTCGGGAACGGGCACTGGCGGCTTCCGGCAGCGGCGTCGGTGTGGCGGCTTCAGCCGTCACCGAGCGCTCGACGTCCTTCTGCATATCGGCGACTGGATCGAATTTCGTCAGGTCGCCGGTGACGAGGTCATGTCGTCGAACTGCTTCTTGACGTCGGCGAGCTCGGCCTCGCGCATCGCCTCCTGAAACTGGCCCTGGAATTCGCTCGCCATGCGGCGGATCTTGCCCATCCAGTGGCCGACCGCGCGCAGCACGCCGGGCAGCTCCTTCGGGCCGATCGCGATCAGCGCGACCACGCCGATGACGAGGAGCTCGCTCCAGCCAATATCGAACATGGATTATTCAACTCCGGCGTCGCGAACGCGTCTCGCGCTGCCAATTAGCGCATGAGACGCCGCGGCGCCTTACGACATCGAGCCTTCGACGCGGCGCTCGGTCTCGGCCCGCGCCTTCGCGCTGTCGCCGGGCGCCGTGTGCTCGAGCGTCTTCGGCTCGGTCTTGGCTTCCGCGGCCTTCTCGTCCTCGGTCATGCCCTTCTTGAAGGCTTTGATGCCCTGCGCGAAGTCGCCCATCAGTGACGAGATCTTGCCGCGGCCGCCGAACAGCAGCATCACGACAACGATCACGATCAGCCAGTGCCAGAGGCTAAAGGAACCCATAAAACCCTCCGCAGCGACGCTGCTTATGTTTCGTTATTTGCTCACGAAACTAGGCCGCATAGGAGGCAAAAACAAGGATTTCGCCGTCGCAGCCTCGGCCGCAAAGCCAAGCAAATCGGCGCTGTTTACCTTGTGCGACTAGTTTTCTTCGATGCGCTCGGCCGGTGGGCCGAGTGTCATGTCGAGATCGGCAGGATCGAGCGGATCTTCGTCCTCGCGCAACGTCGAGTCGTCGGACGGTATCGGCACCGCGAACTCGGGCGGCAGCCGGCCATCGACCAATCCCGCGCCTTTGAGCTCATCGAGCCCCGGCAAGTCGCCGACATTCTCGAGGCCGAAATGCTCGAGGAAGCCTTCGCTGGTGCCGTAGGTGAGCGGGCGGCCCGGCGCCTTGCGGCGGCCGCGCAGCCTGATCCAGCCGGTTTCGAGCAGCACGTCGAACGTGCCGGGTGACGCCGCGACACCGCGGATTTCTTCCACTTCGGCGCGCGTGACCGGCTGGTGATAGGCGATGATCGAGAGCGTCTCGATCGCGGCCCGCGACAGCTTCTTCGGCTCGCGGGACAGCCGCGTCATCAGCCAGGCGAGATCGGCGGCGGTGCGGAATGCCCATTTCTTGCCGAGCCTGACCAGATTGACGCCGCGCGTTGCGTATTCGGCCTGCAGCTTCGTCAGCGCCTCGCGCACATCGACGCCGGCCGGCAGACGACGTCCAAGCTGCGTCTCGTCGAGCGGAACCGGCGAAGCGAACAGGATCGCTTCAAGCAGCCGCAGCTCTTCCGGGCGCGCCTCGGCCTCGGGCGGTTGATCTTCGTTCGACACGACTACCAGTCTCTGTGCCGCAGCACTTGCCGATCTCGGCATGCCCACTCCTTTGTCATGCGTTGCCTTGCACGATCCGCATCGGCAGGTCGCCGGCAACTCTCTCTCCAGCACCCATTCCGACGCGCTTACGCATGAACAGTGGCGCGAATGCCTGCTTCTGATGAATTTCCGCCACGCCTTCGCGCACCAGCTCGAGCGCGGAAGCGAAGGAGGACGCGAACACGGTCGCAGCCATCGACGGCTCGACCAGATAGGTGATCAGGAATTGGTCGACCCGCGACCAGTCGCCGCTCTGGCCGATCAGCCGCTCGAGCGCGGCGCGCGCTTCGGCCAGCGACCAGACCGTGCGCTTGGCAAAGCGCACCCGCGCCAGCGCGCTGTGCTGGCGTTGCGTGGTGTAGGCGGTGAGCAGATCGTAAAGCGTCGCGCTCCATTCCGGCGACTTCACCTCGGCGATCTGCTCGGGCATGCCGCGGCCGAACACGTCGCGCTGGAATTGCGGGCGCTCCATGAGCTGCGCCGCGACCTTGCGGAAGGCTTCGAGCCGCTTGAGGCGATTGGCCAGCGCCAGCGCCAGTTCTTCGGCGCTCGGCGTGCCCTCCGGCACCTCCTGATCAGGCAGCAGCAGCCGCGATTTCAGATAGGCGAGCCAGGCCGCCATGACGAGGTAATCGGCGGCCAGTTCGAGCCGCAATTTCCGCGCCGCATCGATATAGGCGAGATACTGCTCGGCCAGCGCCAGCACCGAGATCTTGGCGAGATCGACCTTCTGCTGGCGCGCCAGCATCAGCAGCAGATCGAGCGGGCCTTCGAAGCCCTCGACATCGACCAGCAGCGCCGGCTCGTCGCTGGCGCGCTCGGCCTGGTCGAGGCTGGTATCGAATTCGGCTTCGCTCATGCGGTGGCGACCTGCTGGGCCTGCGGCCACACCGGCGCAAGCATCTGTTCGAAAGTGCGGCGGCCGGCCTCGGCGTCGAATTCGCTCGGACGGCTGCGTTGCGAAAGGGCAAGCTCGGATCGGTCGGCCGCAGCACCGGCCAGCACAGGAACAGCCCGCGCCACGTCGCGCATTTCCTCGATCTCGCCGTTGCAATGCAGGACGACATCGCAACCGGCCGCGACTGCCGCCTGGCTGCGCTCGGAGATCGAGCCCGAAAGGGCCCCCATCGAGATGTCGTCGCTCATCAACAGGCCTCGAAACCCGCAAAAACCGCGAATCACATCGCGCACCATTGTGGCCGAAGTCGTGGCCGGATGCGTCGGGTCAATCGCGGAAAACACAACATGCGCGGTCATGCCGAGCGGCATGCCCGCCGAGCGGCCGAAACGCCGCAAAATCCGTGGCTTGCAGGGTGTCGCGGTCGGCCTCGACGACCGGCAGGCTCTGGTGGCTATCCGCGGTCGCCCGGCCATGGCCGGGAATGTGTTTCAGCACCGGCAGGACGCCGCCATTCAACAGGCCGCGCGCCACCGCGCCGGCAATGGCAGCGACCTTGTCGGGACGTTCGCCATAGGCGCGGTCGCCGATCACCTTGTCATGGCCCTCGACCGGGACATCGGCGAGCGGAAGGCAATCCACGTCGATGCCGACCGCATGAAGATCGTGAGCGATGAGCCGGGCGCCAAGCCGCGCTGCCGCGAGACCGGCCGCCGGATCGCGGTCGTAAAGTTTGCCGTAGAGCGGCGCCGGGCGGATAAAGCGGCCAATGCGGCGCGCCAAGCCGCTGCACCCGCCCGCCTTCCTGATCGACCAGAACCGGCGCTTGCCGGCCAAGGCGAACGACATGCATCTAACCAGCTCAGTGACTTGCGTCGGCGTACTGACGTTTCGCTTGAAGAGAATGAGGCCCCACGGATTGGTCTCGCGAAGAAACGCGCGCTCGTCCGCGGTCAGCTCCGTGCCAGCCAGTCCGGTAATGAAAGCGCGTACCGCCATCGGCGCCGCTTAGCTCGCGACTCCGGCTAAGGTCAAGCGAACACTGGCTAATTCTTCTGGATGATACAGGCTGCCGCCAGCCGCTTTCAGGCTGGTGCAAAGCGCGAGCGCATCGGCGCCGGTCGAGAACGGCACCAGGGCGCGATAAAACGTGCCCTTGTCGCCGAGATCGGCGCGGCGGATCACCGGCGGATGACCGCCAAGCTGGCCGGGGAATTTGGCCTGGAGCGCGCGATAGGCGCTTTGCGCCTCGGCCTCACTGCGCTGCGAGGTGACCTGCACGCCATAGGCTGAGGATGCCGGCGCCACCGGCTCTGGCGCTGCGCGAGGCGGCGCGGATGCGGTGCGGACCGGCGGCTCGGAACGCGCGGGCGTCTCGGGATTAAGCGATAGCGGAGCGTTGCGGGACGGTGCCGATCGCGCCGGAGCGGGTCGCGGCGCGGCCTCTTCCACATCCGCTGTTGCAACTGGCGGCGCGCTTGCCATCCGTTGCGAGGACGCAGCCGGCGTTGGCATCGTTTGCTGCGCAGACCCGGTGGCGCGCGTCGGTGTCGGTATGGCCGAACTCTCCAACGGTGCCGTCGGGCTTGATCGCGATGGTACGGATTTTCTTCGCCTCAGCGGCGCCGCTTTGCATCGGCGGACCTGCGGCATGGCCGCGGCCTGCTGCGCGACAGACGGCACCGGAAATGCCGATGGCTGTGGACGCTCCATCGGCTGTTCTTCGCGCGACACCAGCTTCTCACCGGCGCTGCGCTCGCCGACCCGGTCATTGAATTGCTTGCTGCCCGAGGGCTCCGACCGGTTTGGCGGCACGACCTTGCTCGGACCGGCATCGGCCGAAATGACCGGCGGCGGCTTGGAGCCGGATGAGCCGAACAGCGCGCGATAGCCGAACGCGCTAGCGGTGCCGACCACAGCCAGCATCACGACACACGGCGATCACCACTATGCCCAGACGGCTGC
Source organism: uncultured Alphaproteobacteria bacterium (assembly GCA_963847325.1). Classification (GTDB taxonomy): domain Bacteria; phylum Pseudomonadota; class Alphaproteobacteria; order Rhizobiales; family Xanthobacteraceae; genus Pseudolabrys. The sequence goes on along the minus strand of CAWJZD010000006.1, from coordinate 618,127 downwards.
GGCGCGGCGGCACGTCGTCATACGCGTCGTCGGACGATGCGCCCTGCCCGCTGTCGTATGAATACCGGCCGTCATCCTGATAATTCTGATCGAAGCTCGGCGCCGCAGTGTCGTAGCCAGGCTGCGGCTGCGCGTAACTGCCGTGCAAATCCCCGTGCGCGCCCTGCTCGTAACCCGGAACAGGAGGTGCCGCGTCCCACTGCGTTGCGGCAGGCGCTGCTTCGGTTGCGTGTTGCGTGTTGCTGCGCGCGGCCGAATTCCGCGAACGGATCGTTCTGTCCGATCAGACGCGCAAGCTCGGCGAGCGGATCATTGTTCGCCGCCGGGCGTGGCGCGCCACGGCCGTAACGATCTCCGCCAAACGGTCGCTGATAATTGTCGTCGGCCATCTGTCCCCGTTCGGCGCCGAGCTGCGCCCCGTTCTTACAGCGAACGGCAATACGCAGACGAGCCCCGCCCTATCTCATTTCCGCCGGCGCTCCAACTCCGAGCACTGCAAGCCCGGAGGCGATCACGCTGACGATCCCCTGAACGAGAGCAAGACGCGCCGCGGTCATCTCTGGATCATTCTGGATAATGAAGCGTAAATGAGGCAAGTCTTTTCCGCGGTTCCACTGGGCGTGGAATTCGCTCGCAAGGTCATAAAGATAGAAGGCCATGCGGTGCGGCTCATGCGCCAGCGGCCGCGCCTTCGATCATGCGGGGGTAAAGCGCGATGCGCCGCATGATCGAAAGTTCCCCGGCGTCGCCGAGTCGCGATAGTTCCGCTTTGGACAGCCAGGCCACGCGGGCGCCCTCGTCGGCCGGCAGATCCGGGAATTCCTCGCGGGCATTGCGGAAGATCGATTGCGCGCGGGCATGGGCGTACTGGACGTAGAACACCGCATTGTCGCGCGACTGCTCGATCACCTTGGCGAGGTCGAAGTCGAGCACCGCGTCGTTCTTGCGGTAGAGCATCATGAAGCGCACCGCATCGCGTCCGACTTCGTCGACCACTTCGCGCAAGGTGACGAAATCGCCCGAGCGCTTTGACATCTTCACCGGCTCGCCGGCGCGCAGCAGCTTCACAAGCTGCACCACCTTGACGTCGAGCTCGGCCCTGCCGCTCCGACACGGCTTTCACCGCCGCCTGCATGCGCTTGATGTAGCCGCCGTGATCGGCGCCCCAGACGTCGATCATGTTGCGGAAGCCGCGATCGAATTTGGAGTGGTGATAGGCAATGTCGGAGGCGAAATAGGTGTAGCTGCCGTCGGATTTCTTCAGCGGCCGATCGACGTCGTCGCCGAAATCGGTGGAGCGGAACAGCGTCTGCTCGCGGTCTTCCCAATCCTCGACCGGGGCTGCCCTTCGGCGGCGGCAGTCGGCCTTCATAGACCTCGCCGCGCGCGCGCAGCGCCTCGATCGTCGCGCCGACCTGGTCCTGCTTGCCCTGGATCAGCGAGCGTTCCGAGAAGAAAACGTCGTGATGGACGTTGAGCGCGGCAAGATCCTCGCGGATCATGTCCATCATCATGGCGACGGCCTTGGCGCGGACGATGCGGCAGCCATTCGGCTTCCGTCTTGTCCTTCAGCGCGCGCCTTGTGCTCGGCGACCAGCGCTGCGCCGACCGGCTTGAGGTAGTCGCCGGGATAAAGCCCGTCCGGGATCGCGCCGATGTTTTCGCCCAGCGCTTCGCGATAGCGCAGGAATGCCGAGCGGGCGAGCACGTCGACCTGCGCGCCGGCGTCGTTGATGTAGTACTCGCGGGTCACATCGAAGCCGGTGAAGTCGAGCAGGCTGGCGAGCGCATCGCCGAACACCGCGCCGCGGCAATGGCCGACATGCATCGGCCCGGTCGGATTGGCGGAGACGTATTCGACGTTCACCTTCTCCGACTTGCCGATCGCTGCTTGTGCCGTAACGCGCACGTTGTGCCAGCACGTCGGCCAGCTCGTTGGTCCACGCTGCCGGCTTGAGCGTCATGTTGATAAAGCCGGGACCTGCCACATCGACCTTGTCGACCAGCGGATCCTCGCGAAGTTTCAGCGGCAATCGCATCGGCAAGCTCGCGCGGCTTCTTGCCGGCGTCCTTGGCCAGCACCATCGCCGCGTTGGTGGCCATGTCGCCGTGGCTCGGATCGCGCGGCGGCTCAACGACAACACGCGATTGATCGGCCGCGGTGTTGAGCACTTGCGCGTTCACCGCGCGCACGCGGTCGAGCATTTCGGCAAAGATATTCTTGGGCATTCGCGTTGCGGGCTAACTTATCTCGGCAGGCAAGTCAAAACTCTGCCTTACACCAGCTCGGGAGTCGTTTTGAAAAACCGGGCGTGCTCGATCAGCGCATAGCGATCGGTCATGCCGGCAACATAATCAGCGACGCGGCGGGCGCGGAATGCCGGTCGGCGTCAAGGCCGTCGCGCCATTCCGGAGGCATGTCGGACGGCGATTTGACGTAGTGGCCGAACAGGTCCTTGAGCACGGCTTCCGCCTGCGACATGACGCGCTTGACCCGGTCGGCGCGATACATCCGCCCAAACAGAAAGGCCTTGATCGCCTTGTCGGCTTTTTCCATCGCCGGTGAGAACGCCACGACTGGCCCCGCGGCGACGCGAATGTCGCTAGCCGAGCGTGGCGAAAGGGCCTTGAGGCGCCGTTCCGTCTCGCCAATCACATCGACGATCATCTGAGTGATCAGGCGGCGCACCACTTCGTGTCCACGCCGGACCTTTCAAGGCCGGGCGTGGCGGCGTCGATCTCGCGCAGGATATCGGCCAGCAACGGCAAATCCTTCATCTCATCGATCGCAAACAGGTCGGCGCGCAGCCCATCGTCGATATCATGTGCGTCATAGGCGATATCGTCCGAGAGCGCGGCGACCTGCGCTTCGGCGCTGGCGTAGCTCCACAGCTCGAGGTCCTGCTGCTTTGAGTAGGCCCGGATCGGTTCGGGCACTCCCCGCTCGCTGTAACGGCCGGTCGGCTTGCCGCCACGATCGGTCAACGGCCCGTTGTGCTTCACCAGCCCTTCCAGGGTTTCCCAGGTCAGGTTGAGACCGTTGAAGGCCGGATAACGCCGCTCCAGCGCGGTCACGATCCGCAAGGCCTGCGCGTTGTGATCGAAGCCGCCGTGCGAAGCGAGGCACTCGTCGAGCGCGCGCTCGCCGGCGTGGCCGAATGGCGGATGGCCAAGGTCGTGCGCAAGGGCGAGGCATTCCGCGAGGTCCTCGTCCAGGCGAAGCGCCCGCGCCAGCGACCGGGCAATCTGCGCAACTTCGAGCGTGTGCGTGAGCCGGGTGCGGTAATGGTCGCCCTCGTGGAACACGAAGACCTGCGTCTTGTAGGCCAGGCGGCGAAACGCGGTCGAATGGATGATGCGGTCGCAGTCGCGGCGAAAGTCGCTCCGCGTCGGGCTGGGCGGCTCGGCAACCAGCCGGCCACGGCTTTGCGCCGGGCTGGACGCGAAGACAGCGCGCTCAAGCGCCATATCTTAAGGCCTTTCCGCGGAATTGACCTTGCGGGTGGGCGCACTTAACTATCAGGCAAGCCTTCTGCCAATAGACAAGACACGATGAACGAGACCGTCACAGTCAGCCCACGCGCCGCACGGCGCATCGGCGACATTCTCAAAGGCGAACCGCCGGGCAGCATGCTGCGCGTTTCGGTGGAAGGCGGCGGCTGCTCGGGATTCCAGTACAAGTTCGACATCGAACGTTCCCAGGCAGACGACGATCTCGTCATCAGCCGCGATGGCGTGACGGTTCTGGTCGACGCGATTTCAGTGAATTACATGAAGGGCTCCGAGATCGATTTCGTGGACGATCTCATCGGCGCATCGTTCAAGGTCAAAAACCCGAAGGCCACCGCGGCCTGCGGCTGCGGCACCAGCTTCTCGCTCTGATCGACAGAATTACTCCGCGGCCACGGCCGGCGGCGCATGCGGCACGTCTTCCGGCGGACGGTCGAGGCTGCGCTTGATGCGGCGGTCGATGCGGTCGAGGTAAACGTAAACCACCGGCGTGATGAAGAGCGTCAGCAGCTGCGAGAGCATGAGGCCGCCGACCACGGCGACGCCGAGCGGTTGACGCAACTCCGCGCCGGCGCCGGTGCCGAGCGCGATCGGGAGCGTGCCGAAGATCGCGGCGAAGGTCGTCATCATGATCGGGCGGAAGCGAAGCACGGCCGCCTCGCGGATTGCCGCCTCGGCGGACAGACCGACCCGCCGCCGCTCGATTGCGAAGTCGATCATCATGATCGCGTTCTTCTTGACGATGCCGACCAGCATGATGATGCCGATCATCGCGATCACCGACAAATCCATGCCGAACAGCATCAGGGTCAGAATGGCGCCGATGCCCGCGGACGGCAGGCCGGAGATGATCGTGATCGGATGGATGAAGCTCTCGTAGAGAATGCCGAGCACGATGTAGGCCGCGAACACCGCCGCCAGGAGCAACAACCCCTGCCCGCGCAGACGACTCCTGGAACACCTGCGCGGTGCCCTGGAATCCGGTGGTGATGGTCGCCGGCAATCCTTCCGTGCGCTCAAGCTCCGTGATCGCATCGACAGCCTGGCCGAGCGAGAAGCCCGGTGAAAGGTTGAACGATATCGTGGTGGCAGGCGACTGGCCCTGATGGTTCACGACCAGCGGTCCGACAGTGGAAACGAACCGGGTCACCGCCCCCAAGCGGCACGACGGTGCCGTTCGACGTCTTCACGTGAACGCGATTGAGATCGTTGACCTCGTCCCTGTACTCCGGAAGCGTTTCGAGGATGACCTGATAGTCGTTCGCCGGGGTGTAGATGGTCGCGACCTGGCGTGATCCGAACGCGTTGTAGAGCTCCTGACGGACTTGATCGATGCTGACGCCGTAGACGGCCGCTTTCTCGCGATCGATCTCGACGACGACTTGCGGATTCTTGACATAGAGATCGGTGTTGACGTCGAGCAGCCCGTTAATCTTGGCGACCTTGTCGCGCAGCTCCGGCGTGATGCGGTAGAGCGTCTCGGTGTCGTTTGATTGCAGCGTGTACTGGTACTGACCCTTGGCCAGCCGGCCGCCCAGATTGATGTTCTGGATCGGCTGGAAAAAGATCTGCATGCCCGGAACGACGTTCGCGCTCTGGCGCAGCCGGCCGAGCACGACGCGCAGTTCGCCGCGCTCCTTCTTCGGCTTGAGCGCGATCAGCATGCGGCCGGAATTGCCGACCGTATTGGGGCCGCCGGTGCCGACCGTGGAGTTGACGTAAGAAACCGCCGGATCGCTCCGCACCAGGTCGGCGACCTTGCGTTGCCGCTCGGCCATCGCCGGGAACGAGATGTCGGTTGCACCTTCGGTGATGCCGAGGACGTAGCCGGTATCTTCCTGCGGGAAGAAGCCTTTCGGCGCGACAACATAGAGCCAGATCGTGCCGATGAAGGTGGCCAGCGTCACGGCGACCATGATCGGCTTGTGGCGGAGCACGACATCGAGTGTCCGCTCGTAGGTGGCGAGCATCGCGGCGAACAGCCGTTCGAATGCGCGCAGGACGATGTTCTCCTTCTTGTGCGGATCGTGGGCGCGCAGCACGCGGGCGCACAGCATGGGCGTGAGGGTGAGCGAGACGAAACCGGAAATGATGATCGCCATCGAGATGGTGACCGCGAATTCGCGGAACACGCGGCCGACCATGCCGCCCATCAAGAGAACTGGAATGAAGACGGCGATCAGCGAGAAGGTGATCGATACGATGGTAAAGCCGATCTCGCGCGAACCTTTCAGCGCCGCCTCGAACGGCCGCATCCCGCCTTCGACGTGACGGACGATGTTCTCCAGCATGACGATGGCGTCGTCGACCACGAAACCCACCGAGAGCGTCAGCGCCAGCAAGGTCATGTTGTTGATGGAGAAGCCAAAGGCATACATCACTGCGCAGGTACCGATCAGTGACACCGGCACGGCGAGCGCCGGGATGATCGTTGCCGACACTTTGCGCAGGAACAGGAAGATCACCATGATGACCAGCGAAATGGCGATCGCCAGCGTTTCCTGGACGTCGAATACCAAGTCACGGATCGAGAGCGAGCGGTCGAGCAGTGGCGCGACGTCGATCGACGCAGGCACCTGAGCGCGAAGCTGCGGCAGCTTGGCACGTACGGCGTCGACCACCTCGATCGTATTGGCGTTAGGCTGCTTCTGGATCGAGAGAACGATGGCGCGGGCGTCGTTGTACCACGTGGCAACCCTGTCATTTTCAACGCTGTCGATGACCCGGGCAATCTCGTTGAGCTTGACCGGCGAGCCATTGCGGTAAGCGACAATGACGTCGCGATATTCGGCCGCGTGGTTGATCGCGCTGGTCGCGAGCAGAGTGATGTTCTGGCGCTCGCCGGTGATTGCCCCGACCGGGGCGCTCGAATTGGTCTTGGCGACGACGTCGCGGATCTCGTTCAGAGAGACGTTGCGCGAAGCCGCCGCGACCGGATCGACCTGGACCCGCACCGCAAAGCGTTGTGCGCCGAACACAGACACCTGCGCGACGCCCGACAGCTGCGAGAATGTCGGCGCCAGGATGGTCTCGGCATATTCGTTCAGCGTCGAGAGCGGCAACGTATCGGACCGCAAGCTCACGAAGATGACGGCAAAATCGCCCGGATTGACCTTCCGGAACGAGGGCGGCGTCGTCATTTCGACCGGAAGCCGCCGTGCCGCGGTGGCGAGCGCCGTCTGCACGTCGAGCGCCGCGCCGTCGATATCGCGGGCGAGGTCGAACTGAACGATGATGCGCGTGGCGCCGAGCGCCGACGACGACGTCATCGACGAAATGCCGGCGATGGTGGAGAGCTGCCGCTCGATCGGCGCCGCAACCGACGCCGCCATCGTCTCCGGGCTCGCGCCCGGCAGTGTCGCGGTGATCTCGATGGTCGGGAAGTCGACCGAGGGCAGCGCCGCGACCGGAAGCAGACGATAGGCGAAGGCGCCGAACACGATCAGCGACGCCATCAACAGCGACGTCAGCACCGGGCGTTGGATGCAGACTTCAGAGATGTTCACGGGCTAGCTTCCCGCTTGTCTTGGGTTGCGCGGATTGACGCGGGTACCGCTCGATAACAGCAGATGGCCGTCGGTGACGACGGTCTCGCCGCCGTTGAGGCCTTTGGAAATGACGGATTGATTGTCGACCGTGCGCTCGACCGTGACTTGCTGGACCTTGGCGCGGCCGTTTTCGACTATGAACACGTAATTGCCGGTCTGGCTGATCTGCACCGCCGGGCGCCGGAACGACGACCGCATCTTCCGCCCGCAGTGTGATGTCCACGGTCACCAGCGTGCCGGGCCACAGCGTTTCGTCGGTGTTCGGCATCGTCGCGCGCACCATCGCCATGCCGGTCGCCGCGTCGACGCTGTTCTCGATCATCGTCACCTGCCCTTCCGACTGCTTGCTGTTGCCGGGAAGGACGGCGCGCACCGTGGCGGTTTCAGCGGCCAGCGCCTGGCGGATATCGAACAGGTTCTTCTGAGGAACCGTGAAGCTCACATAGACCGGAGCGAGCTGAATGATGGTCGCCATCGGCTGCGTGTCGGCCTGGCGCACGAAGTTGCCGGCCTTCACATTCGCCATGCTGATCCGGCCGGAAATCGGCGCGCGGATCTCGCAGAAACCGAGCTGCACCTTGAGATTTTCGAGCTGCGCGCGGTTCGACTCCGCGGTGGCGCGCGAGATATTGACCTGGGTCTGCGCATTATTGAGCGTGACCACCGGTGTCGCATTGCGTTGCGTGAGCTCGGTATAGCGCTCGACGTCGCGTTGGGCCTGCTCAAACTGCGCGTGGGCGCCGTCGATCACGGCCTGCGTCTTCTTCATTTCCGCCTCGACCTGGCGGCAATCGAGCCGGAACAGCAGGTCGCCCTGCTTCACATGAGCGCCATCGCTGAAATGGACGTTGGTAATGGCCGTATCGACGCGCGGCTTGATCGCGACGCTCGCAATGGGCGTCACCGTTCCGAGGGAATCGAGCTTGACCGGTACCTTCTGGCGCTCAGCCTTGGCGATCTCGACCGGAACGGCCCGCTCAGCCTGCGCGCGGCCGGTGGCCGCCCCGTCACCGGTGAAGAAGCCCCGCCCAAATAAAGCTGCTGCGATCAGGACGATCGCCCCAGCCCCCAATAGCCAGGTTCGCTTGCTCATTGCCCAAATGTCGGCCCGGACCGTCGATCCCCCACCCGGGCGCTCCCTCTGTTCGCGACTGCCGCTTTATCCTCGCCGCGACGCGCGGCTTCTAGCATATAAACGCCGCACGGGGCATATCCCTGCGCCCTGGTTTCCCGGAATCTGGCACGTTTTAAGCCGTTTGAGCCGTTAACCCATGCGAATAGCGACCTGGAACGTCAATTCCGTCAGGCAGCAACTCGATAGCGTCGTGGCCTGGCTTGGCGAGCGCCAGCCCGACGTCGTCTGCCTCCAGGAGATCAAATGCGAGACCCACGCCTTCCCGCGCGAGCCGTTTGAGGCGCTTGGCTACAACGTCGCGGTCCACGGCCAGAAGACCTTCAACGGCGTGGCCCTGCTGTCGAAGTACAAGTTCGACGAGGTCGCGCCCGGTCTGGGTGGCGACGAGGCGGATGTGCAGGCCCGGTTCCTCGAAGCCTGCATCTCGACCAAGACCGGCTCGATGCGGGTGATCTGTCTCTACCTGCCGAATGGCAACCCGCCGGCTTCGGAGAAATACACCTACAAGCTGGGCTGGATGGATCGCCTGATCGCGTTCTCGCGTGAACGGCTCAAGCTCGAAGAGCCCGTGCTGCTGTGCGGCGATTTCAATGTCATTCCGGCGCCGATTGACGCCAGGCGGCCGCAGGCCTGGGTCAATGATGCATTGTTTCTGCCCGCCACCCGCGAGAAGTACCGCTCCTTGATCGATCTCGGGCTCTCCGATGCGTTGCGGACGGTTTCGGATGCCGGCGACCTCTACACGTTCTGGGATTACACCGCAGGCGCCTGGCAGAAAAACGACGGAATCCGCATCGACCATATTTTGATGTCGCCGCAGGCAACCGACCGTCTCGTCACTGCGGGCATCGATAAGCACGTGCGCGGCTGGGAAAAGCCGTCCGATCACGTGCCGTTCTATGTCGACCTCGATATTGAGCCACGCTGACGGAAAACCGGCGCTTGTAGCTATCACCTACGCAACGCAGAATGCCCCCTTCATCGTAGCGGCGCCATAAGCCGCGCCATGAGGGGAAACGTGAAGGAGCAGGCCGCGCGAGAGGCGGACCGCAGCCATGCGGGTGCCGCCGCTCCTGCACAAATGCCGGAGGAGATCGAGGGCCGCTCGCTGACCGGCGCGGTACGGATGTGCTTTGCGCTTGCCGGAATTGTCGCGTGCCTGCTGGCCGTCAATCAGCTTCTGAACCTGCAGCTCTTCGTCGGCATCGTCTTCATCGAGAATCGCTATCTTTACTGCTCGCGGCAACGCTTTTCCCGCTGGTCTTCCTCACCTTTCCGGTCCGCAAGGCCGACGCCGGCACGATGCCCGTCCACGACTGGCTGCTGGCGGCCGCTCGCGTTCCGGCACTGCTGATCTGGTTCGCCTTCGCACGCCGATCGCATCCTCGTCCGAAGGCTGGGAATACAGCGCGCCGCTCACGCGCGAAGATTCTCGGCGGCCGTGCTCTGGCTGCTGATCCTCGAGGCCCTGCGTCGAACCAGCGGCCTGCCGATGATGATGATCGTCGCGTCGTATCGCTCTATCCGGTGGTCGCCGACTGGATACCCAAATCCGCTCAAGGGCAAGTCGCAAACGATCGAGCGACACGCTCGCCTATCACATCACCAGCGCCGAATCCGCTTTCGGCATTCCGATGAGGGCCTTTGCCGAGATCGTGGTCGGCTTCATCGTGTTCGGCTCGGCGCTCAACTACACGGGCGGCGGACGCTTCTTCAACGACCTTGCGTTCGCACTGGTCGGCCGCTGTGCGCGGCGGCGCGGCGCAGGTCGGTATCATCTCGAGCGCGCTGCAGGGCTCGATCAGCGGCAGCGTGATCTCCAACGTCATCAGCTCGGGCGTCGTCACGATCCCGGCGATGAAGCGAACCGGGTTCCGCGCCGACTATGCGGGCGCCGTCGAAGTGGTCGCGTCGACCGGCGCCGTGTTGATGCCGCCGGTCATGGGCTCGACCGCGTTCGTGATGGCGTCATTCCTCGGCAAGTCCTATGGCGAGATCGCGCTCGCGGCGACGATCCCCGCGCTGCTGTTCTACATCGCGCTCGTCGTTCAGGTCGATGCCTACTCCGCTCAGCTCGGGCTGAAGCGGATTGCGCGCGAGCGAACTGCCGCGGATCGGCGCCGTCATGAAGGAGGGCTGGTTCTACATCCCGGTATTCAGCGCTCCTCGTCGTTCCTGCTCGTGCTCCTGCAGGAGGAAGCGATGGCGCCGTTCTACGCGACCGCGCTGCTGATTGCGATCAACCAGATGCTGCCGCAGCACCGCCTGAGCCGTACGGCAGCTGGTCGAGTTCGCGGCCGCGGTCGGCGCGCGGCCTCGCCGAGCTGGCGGCGATCCTGATGGCGATCGGCTTCATCATCGGCGCGCTGTCGGTCACCGGGCTTGCCGGCACGCTGGCCAACGATCTGGTCTATCTCGCCGGCGGCGCGCCGCTCGTGCTGCTGCGTCATGGGCGCGCTGACCAGCTTCATCTTCGGCATGGGGATGACGGTGACCGCCTGCTACATCTTCCTCGCCATCGTGCTGGCGCCGCCCCTGGTCAAGGCCGGTCTGGACCCGCTCGCGGTCCATCTCTTCGTCATGTACTGGGGCATGGTCTCGTACATCACGCCGCCGGTCGCGCTCGCGACCTTCGCCGCGGCGCCGCTCGCCGGCGTGTCGGCGATGCGGATCGGCCTGCAATCGATCCGGCTCGGGACCGCCATCTACATCGTGCCGTTCTGCTTCGTGCTGAACCCGGCGCTGCTGTTCAAGGGCGATCCCGCTATCGTCGTGACGTCCATCGCGACTCGCATTCGCTGGGCATCGTCTTGGTCGCCGCCGCCCTGCAGGGCTACGTGCTCGGTCTCGGCCGCATCCGCCCGTCATGCCGGGCGGCTGGCTCGCGCGCACGGCTGTGATCGCGGCGGTTTCCTGCTGGCGGCGCCCGTCGCCGCGCCTGACCGGCTTGCCGGCTTCGCGCCAATCTCGCGCATGGGGTCCGTGCTCTGCCTGGGTGGCTCGGCTTTCGTTTCTGCTTTCGCTGCGCATAGCTCGAAACCAGGGAGGAGCTTTCCATGAAATGATCCGGCATGCTGTGCTGCGCTGCTCGCCGCTCGCGGCTGTCGCCTCCGCATCGGCTTGCGGCGCAATCGATCAAGCTGCCGGAGACTCTGGCCTGGACCGCCTATGACGTCGGTTCCGGCGGCTACAACCAGGCGGTCGCGATCGGCAACGCGCTCAAGAACAAATACGGCGTGAACCTGCGCGTGCTGCCGGGCAAGAACGACGTCTCGCGCAACATTCCGCTGCGCGACGGCCAAGGTGCCGTTCTCGGCCAACGGCGTCGGCGGCAGCTATCTTGCGCAGGAGGGCCTGTACGAATTCGGCGCGCGCGACTGGGGCCCGCAGCCGGTGCGCTCGCTGCTCCTCAACAATTCCGACGCTCTGCTGACGATCGTGACGGCGAAGGATGCCAACATCGTCACCGCCAAGGACTTCAAGGGCAAGCGCGTGGCCTGGGTGGTCGGCGCGCCCTCGCTCAATCAGAACATCACGGCGCTGCTCGCATTCGCCGGCCTGACCTGGAACGACGTGCAGAAGGTCGAGTTCGGCGGCTTCGGCCAGGCGATGGACGGCAGTCATCGACAACCAGGTCGATGCGGCCTTCTCGTCGACCATCTCGGGCCAGGCCTACAAGATCGCGTCGTCGCCGCGCGGCATTCGCTATCCCACCTTTCCGCACAACGACAAGGAAGGTCTGGGCGCGCGTGAACAAGATCGCGCCGTTCTTCGTGCCGGCGTATCGGCACCGAAGGCGCCGATCTCTCGCCACGAGAAGAAGGCGGAGGCCGCCACCTATCCCTATCCGGTGCTGATGGGCGATGAAGTCGACCGACACCGACCTCGTCTACAACATGACCAAGGCGATGGTGGAGACTTTTCAACGACTACAAGGACGGCGCGCCGGGCAATGCTCGGTTGGGACATCAAGCGCCAGATCTTCGCCTGGGCGATCCCGGTTCACGAGGGCGCGGTCGAGCTACTTCAAGGAGGCGGCCTCTGGACCGCCGAGCACGACAAGCACAACGACGCGCTGATCAAGCGGCAGGACGTGCTCGCGGCAGCCTGGACGGCCTACAAGGCGAAGGCGTCGTCGGACGACGGTGAGTTCGTCAAGGGCTGGATGGGTGCGCGCGCCGAGGCGCTGACCAAAGCGGGAATGGAGCCGGTCGTCACCGCCTGGTGACGGCCGCTACTCGCGGCGAGGCCCGATCCAACGCTGCAACATGACGAGCGCCATTGCGCGCTCGTCATCGCTCGCCTGTGCGATAGCCAAGTCATAGAGCTTGGTGATCCAGGCCTGATCGGCGGCGGACAGATCCTTGTTGTCCTTGGCGAGCGTCAGCCACATCAGGCCGCGCGCCGCTTGCCGCGGCACAGCTTCGCCTGAGAACAGCATCGCGCCGAGCAAGGCCTGCGCCTGGTTCTGACCCTTGTGAGCCGAGAGGCCGAGCCAGCGCACCGCTTGCTTTGGATCCTTCGGCGCGCCGACGCCGTCCATATAAAGCCGGCCGAGATAATATTGCGCTTCGGGGTCGCCAAAGTAGGACGCCGCATAGGAAAACATCTGCCGGGCCTTCTCAGGCTCGCGCTTGACGTCGGTCTTCGGAATGCCCTCGAGATAATAGTGGCCGAGCGCGACGAATGCGTTGGCTACGAAGCGGGCCTGCGGCGTGCCGGGACTGTCGTCGGCGTGGCCGTCGGCGATGCGGCGGAAATATTCGAAGGCGCGCAGATCGTTGCGGATCACGCCCTCGCCTTCCGCATACATGCGGCCGAGCTTCCACTGCGCCATGGCGTGGCCGTTCTGCGCGGCATATTCGAGCGAGACGACCGCCTTGGCGGTTTCGCCGGTCTTGAGCGCCTGCGTGCCGTAGCGGAACGCTTCCATCGGCGTGCGGCTGTCAGTGGTGGTCTTGCCGTCAAAGCCAAAGGCCGGCGACGCCGCAACGGCGGCGGCGAGCACGACGAGCTGTGCGAGCCGGCTAGAGGTCCGCATAGCTGACCTTCTCTTTTTCCGCGCCAGGATGCGTGACCGCACCGTTGACCGCCGGGCCGACCTGCTGCGCATATTTCCAGAGCGCGCCGGAGCCGTATTCGTGCTCGCGCGGCTTCCAGCTTTTCTTTCGCTCGGCAAGCTCGGCATCGCTGAGCTTGACGTCGATCGTGCCGTTGACGGCATCGATCGAAATCATGTCGCCATCCTTCAACGAGCGCGATCGGGCCGCCGACCGCTGCCTCAGGGCCGACATGGCCGATGCAGAAGCCGCGCGTTGCGCCGGAGAAGCGGCCGTCGGTGATCAGCGCGACCTTGCCGCCCATGCCCTGGCCGTAGAGCGCGGCCGTGGTCGAGAGCATCTCGCGCATGCCGGGGCCGCCGCGCGGTCCCTCGTAGCGGATGACGAGGACTTCGCCTTCCTTGTATTTCTTGTTCTTCACCGCCTCGAAGCAGGCTTCCTCGCCGTCGAAGCAGCGCGCCGGACCGGAGAACTTCAACTCGGTCATGCCAGCGACTTTCACGATCGCGCCTTCAGGCGCGAGATTGCCTCTGAAGTCCGACAACACCGCCGGTCGGCGTGAGCGGCTTGTTGGCCGGACGAACGACGTCTTGCTGGTCGTTCCACTTCACCGACTTCAGATTTTCCGCAATGGTGCGCCCGGTGACGGTGAGGCAGTCACCATGCAGAAAACCGTTGTCGAGGAGTGTCTTCATGAGAAGCGGGATGCCGCCAACTTCAAACATGTCTTTGGCGACATAGCGGCCACCCGGTTTCAAATCTGCGACATACGGTGTCTTTTTGAAGATTTCCGCGACGTCGAACAGCGTGAATTCGATGCCCGCCTCGTGTGCAATCGCCGGCAGGTGCAACGCGGCGTTGGTAGAACCGCCGCTCGCGGCGACGACCGCAGCCGCGTTCTCGAGCGCCTTGCGGGTGACGATATCGCGCGGACGAATGTTCTTGGCGATGAGTTCCACGACCAACTCGCCCGCAGTCATGCAGAAGCGGTCGCGTATCTCGTAAGGCGCGGGTGCTCCCGCCGAGTAAGGAAGCGCCAGCCCGATGGCCTCGGACACTGTCGCCATCGTGTTGGCGGTGAACTGAGCGCCGCAAGCGCCCGCTGACGGACAGGCAACCTGCTCCATCTCGTCAAGATCTTCATCCGAGAGTTCGCCGACCGAGTTCCTGCCGACCGCCTCGAACATGTCCTGAACCGTGATGACCTGGCCGCGGTACGAGCCCGGCAGGATCGAGCCGCCATAGATGAAGATCGACGGCACATTGAGCCGCACCATCGCCATCATCATTCCGGGCAGCGACTTGTCGCAGCCGGCGAGGCCGACCAGGCCGTCATAGCCGTGGCCGCGCATGGTGAGTTCGACGAAATCCGCGATCACCTCGCGCGAAGGCAGCGACGAGTACATGCCGGCATGGCCCATGGCGATGCCGTCGGTGACGGTGATGGTGCAGAATTCGCGCGGGGTGCCGCCGCCGGCCGCCACGCCCTTTTTCACCGCCTGAGCCTGGCGCATCAGGGCGATGTTGCAGGGGGCAGCCTCGTTCCAGCAGGAGGCGACGCCCACGAACGGCTGGTGGATCTGCGCTTTGGTCAGACCCATCGCGTAATAGTACGAGCGATGCGGTGCGCGGGCCGGGCCTTCCGTCACGTGACGGCTGGGCAGTCTCGACTTCAAACTGGTCTTGGCGTCCATAAACGTCTTGGGCCCCCCGGCCCTACCGCATTTGCCGGGCTTAGCCCGCCCCCGGTCTTGGTTATGGGCGGTGAAATCAAAGCCCGCGCGATTTGCGGAGGCGTCGATTTCGTTGAAGGGTATGGCCAAATCGCGGCGCGGCAGGGATCATTAGCCCGCAAAATCTAAATGTTCTCCTGCTGTTGCCGGCGCGACACAGCCAAAGACCGACCGGAATGCCTGCCCTGCCCCGGCTCAAGCGAAGCTTCTTCGACCGCTCTGTTCACGAGGTGGCGCCCGACCTGATCGGGGCGACGCTGCTCGTTAACGGCGTCGGCGGCCGGATCGTGGAGGTCGAGGCCTATCACCACACCGACCCGGCGGCGCACAGCTATGGCGGGCAGACGGCGCGCAACGCGGTGATGTTCGGGCCGCCGGGCTACGCCTACGTCTACCGGTCGTACGGCATCCACTGGTGCCTGAACTTCGTGTGCGAGGAGGCCGGCTCGGCCAGCGCCGTGCTGATCCGGGCGCTGGAGCCGACAGCCGGAATTGCTGCAATGCGAAGGCGGCGGGGGCTGCCCGAGTTGAGGGCATCTGTGTTCGGGCCCGGGCAAGCTGTGTCAGGCGCTCGGCGTGACCATCAAGCACAATGGCCTTGGCGCTGGACCGGTCGCCGTTCGAACTGCGGGCGCGGTCCGGCGAAGCCGATGTAGTCGCGCGGTGTGCGGATCGGCATCACCAAGGCGGCCGAGCTGCCGTGGCGCTATGGCCTCAAGGGCTCGAAATTCTTGAGCAAGCCGTTCCGCTAAGCGGCGCCTTTGAGGCGCTCGATCGCCTCGAGAATCTTTTGCTTGCGGGCGAGCGCCTCTTCGCGCTTCTCGCGCTCTTCCTCGACGACTTCCTCGGCTGCGTTGGCGACGAACTTCTCGTTCGAGAGCTTGGCGTCCGACGCGCTTGAGGTCGGCATCGGCCTTCGACATTTCCTTTTCGAGCCGTGCGCGCTCGGCAGCGATGTCGATCACGCCCTTGAGCGGCAGCGCCGCTACTTCACCGCGGACGATGAGTTGCACCGAACCTGGCGGCGCCGACGGCGCCGTTGAAATTTCGGAAACGCGTGCGAGCCGTTTGATGAAATCGGCCCAGCGCTCGGCCCGCTGCTGCGTTTGCGCCGGCGCGGCGACCAGAACCAGCGGGATCACCGCGTTGGTATTCATTTCGGCCTTGATCGAACGGATCGCGCTGACGAGATCGATCAGCCAGCCGATCTCGGCTTCGGCCTCGTCGTCGGTGAGGCCTTGCAGCTGCGGCCACGGCGTCAGAGCCAGCAGGCCGGACGCGCCGGTCTCGCGCCACAGCTCCTCGGTGATGAACGGCATGAAGGGATGCAGCAGCTTCAGAATTTCGTCGAGCACCCAGGCCGCCATGGCGCGAGTCTCGTCCTTCGCTGCGCCGTCCGGACCGGTCAGGAGCGGCTTCGACAGCTCGATGTACCAGTCGCAATAGACGTTCCAGACGAAACGATAGGCCGCGCCGGCCGCTTCATTGAAGCTTGTAGGCCTCGATCGCCTGCGTGATTTCGCGGGACGCTTTCCCGGTCTCATGCGCGATCCAGCGGTTCAGCGCTTCCTTGGCGCCCTTCGGGTCGAAACCGGCGACGCGCGCGGCGCCGTTGAATTCGACGAAGCGCGCCGCATTCCACAGCTTGGTCGCGAAGTTGCGATAGCCCTCGACGCGCTGGGTCGAGAGCTTGATGTCCCTGCCCTGTGCCGCCATCGCAGCGAGCGTGAAGCGCAGCGCGTCGGCGCCATATTCGTCGATCAGCTGCAGCGGATCGATGACGTTGCCCTTCGACTTCGACATCTTGGCGCCGGAGGCGTCGCGCACCAGCGCGTGGATGTAGACGTCGTGGAACGGTATCTCCTTCATGAAGTGGAGACCCATCATCATCATGCGGGCGACCCAGAAGAAGATGATGTCGAAGCCGGTGACCAGCGTTGAGGTCGGATAGAAGCGTTCGAGCTCCGGCGTCTTGTCGGGCCAGCCGAGCGTCGAGAACGGCCACAGCGCCGACGAGAACCAGGTGTCGAGCACGTCTTCGTCGCGCGTCGATCTTGGTCGGCTTGCCGTAATGCTTGTCGGCTTCAGTTTGCGCCTGGAGCTCGCCCTCGGCGACGAACACTTTGCCGTCGGGGCCGTACCACGCCGGAATTTGATGGCCCCACCACAGCTGGCGCGAGATGCACCACGGCTGGATGTTCTCCATCCAGTTGAAATACGTGTTCTCCCAATTTTGCGGGATGAACTTGGTGTTGCCGCTCCGCACCGCGGCGATTGCAGGCTTCGCCAGCTCGGCGGCGTTGACGTACCACTGGTCGGTCAGGAACGGCTCGATGACGACGTTCGAGCGGTCGCCGTGCGGTACGACGTGAGAATGCGGCTCGATCTTCTCGACCAAACCTTTTTCTTCCAGCCGGGCGACGATCTGCTTGCGCGCAGCGAAACGATCGGCGCCTTCGAGCTTCTTTGTTTCAGCGAAATCGGCGTCACCCTGTCCAACAAAGGCTTCGTCAACAAACGTGATCTTGCCTTCGACGGTCAGCACATTGACCTGTGCCAACCCATGCCGCTTGCCGACCTCGAAGTCGTTGAAGTCGTGCGCCGGCGTAATCTTCACCGCGCCTGAGCCTTTTTCCGGATCGGAGTATTCATCAGCGATGATCGGAATCTTGCGGCCCACCAGCGGCAGGATCGACGTTCTTGCCGATCAGCGTCTTGTAGCGATCGTCATCCGGATGCACCGCGACCGCGGTATCGCCGAGCATGGTCTCGGGCCGGGTCGTCGCCACCACGATGTAGGTCGACGCATCATTCGGATCGAACGTTTTGCCTTCGAGCGGATAGCGCAGATGCCAGAGGTGCCCCTTGGTCTCGACCTGCATCACCTCGAGGTCGGAGATCGCGGTCAGCAGCTTCGGGTCCCAATTGACCAGCCGCTTGTCCTTGTAGATGAGCCCTTCGCGATAAAGCTCGACGAACACCTTGAGGACGGCCTTCGACAGCCCCTCGTCCATGGTGAAGCGCTCGCGCGACCAGTCGCACGACGCGCCGAGCCGCTTGAGCTGGTTGACGATGGTGCCGCCGGACTCGGCCTTCCATTCCCACACGCGCTTGAGGAACGCCTCGCGGCCCATCTCGCGGCGGCCGGGCTGCTGGCGCTCCATCAATTGCCGCTCGACCACCATCTGCGTCGCGATGCCGGCATGGTCGGTGCCGGGCTGCCACAGCACGTCCTTGCCGCGCATGCGCTCGAACCGGCACAGGATGTCCTGCAGCGTGTTGTTGAGCGCATGACCCATATGCAGCGAGCCGGTGACGTTCGGCGGCGGGATCACGATGGAATAAGGCGTGGCGCCCGCGCGCTCGGGACGGCCGGCGCGAAAGGCGCCCGCCTGTTCCCAGGCGGCATAGATGCGGCCTTCAACGTCGCCGGGCTGGTATGTCTTTTCGATCGCCATGTTTCGCTTCGATGTATTGCGGGCTAGAAACCCCGCAACCTTTCGAGAGTCAACGTGCCCGCCACCGCCAGCGACCGTTCCGCGACGCGCGCCATCGCGCTCCTCGCATTTCGCAGGCTTCGCCAGCCAGTCGATGGTGCGGGTGACGGACTCGCTGCTGCCGCAGATCGCCACCGATTTCGACATCAGCGTCGGCGCGGCCGCGGTCGCGGTCTGGGCCTATGCGCTGGCGCACGGCTCGGTGCAGCTCATCATCGGGCCGGTCGGCGACCGGTTCGGTAAATATCTCTGCGTCACCGCGGCGGCGGCGGCCGCGACGATCCTGGTTGCCCTGTGCGGCCTGGCGCAGAGCCTGCCGCAACTCATCATCGCGCGGCTGCTGGTCGGTTTTGCCGCCGGCTGGATCATCCCGCTCGGGATGGCCTTTCTCGGCGACGTCATCCCCTACGAGAACCGCCAGCGCGTGCTTGGGCAGTTCCTTGCCGGTCAGGTGTTCGGACAATTGTTCGGACAGGCCGCGGGCGGCGTGCTCGGCGACTGGTTCGGCTGGCGCAATGTGTTCTTCGTGCTGTCCGGCCTGTTCGCGCTCGCCGCAATCGCGCTCGTCGTCGAATTCGCCCGCAATCCGATCACCCGCGCGGGCCATGCGCTCGCGACCCGCTCACGCGGCTTCATCACCGATTACAAGACGGTGCTGCGCTCACCCTGGGCGCGCACCGTCATCGTGTTCGCGTTCCTGGAAAACGGCTGCACGTTCGGCGCCTTCGCCTATGTCGGCGCCTATCTGCATTTGCGCTTCGGCCTGAGCCTCTCCTTTGTCGGCATTCTGGTCGGCGCATTCGCGATCGGCGGACTGACCTATAGCCTGACGGTCGGCCCGCTGATTGTCCGGCTCGGGCAAATCCGGTTCGCCGCGTTCGGCGGGCTGATCCTCGCGCTCGGCTTCATCACGCTGGCGCTGACGCCGTATTGGCAGACGACGCCGCTGTCGGTCGCGGCGGTCGGCTTCGGCTTTTACCTGCTGCACAACACCCTGCAGACCAACATCACCGAGGCCGCGCCGGAAGCGCGCGGCACCGCGGTCGGCATCTTTTCGGCGATGATTTATTTCGGCCAGATGTTCTTCGTCTCGCTCGGCGCCTGGATGTTCGACCGCTATGGCGGCGAGCCGGTGTTCATCGCCGCCGGCCTGTTGCTCGCGATGATCGGCCTTGTGGTGGCCCGCACGCTGCTCGCGCGCAAACGTTCAGCGCAGGAATTCGGGCGAAATCAGCATCGGCAGCAACAACGACACTTTCGGCCAGACAATCACCAGCGCCAGCACCATGAGCATCGGCACCAGCATGATGCTGGTGTCCTTGATGGCGTCGCGGACACGGATGCCGGCCACCGCGCAGGAGATCATCAGGCACAATCCGTAAGGCGGCGTGACGAGGCCGAACGCCAGCGACACGATGCCGATCATGGCGAAGTGCACCGGATCCATGTGCACGGACTTTGCCAACGGCTCGAGGATCGGCGCGCAGATGATGATGGCGGGGATGGCGTCGAGGAAGCAGCCGACCACCAGAAATACGAACGCGATGAAGAAGCCGGTCGCCATGAAGCCCATGCCCCAGGCGCTCACACCGGTCAGGATCGCTTCGGGGATTTTGTAATAGGAAAGCAGCCATCCGAAGGCGCTGGCAGTGCCCACGCAGAACAGCGCAATGCCTGCGAGCTTGGCGGTGTCGAGCAGCGCCGAATAAAGCCCTTTCAGGTCCATCTCGCGATAGACGAACAGCGACAGCACGCCTGCGTACAGCACCGCGATGCAGGCGGACTCGGTTGCCGTGAACCAGCCGAAAATCTTGCCGCCAATAATGATGCCCGGCGTCATCAGCGCAGGGATCGCGATCCAGATCGCGCAGACCAGCGCTCTCCAGGTCTCGCGCGGATAGGTCGGATAGCCGCGCAGCTTGGCGTAGGCATGCACCGTCGCCATCTGGGCGAAACCGATCAGCAGGCCGGGAATAATGCCGGCAAGAAACAATGCGCCGATCGACACGGTGAGGATGCCGCCCCACACGATCATCAGGATCGACGGCGGGATGATCACCGCAAGCACCGCCGATACCGCCGTGATGGCGACCGAAAACGAGAGGTCGTAGCCTTCCCTGGTCTGCGCATTGATGAAGATTTTCGACTGGCTGGCGGCATCCGCCGTCGACGAGCCGGAAATGCCGGCGAAGAAGATCGAGAGCACCACGTTGATCTGCGCAAGTCCGCCGGGCCAGTGACCGACCATGGCGCGCGACAGTTTCAGCAATCGGTCGGTGGTGCCGCCGACATTCATCAGATTGGCGGTCAGAAGGAAGAACGGCACCGCCAGCAAGATGAAGGAATTATACGCGTTGAACGTCTCCTGCATCAAATTCATGGTGTCGAGCCGCGGCTCGATCGCCAGGATCGGCAGGCAGGCCAGCGCGAGCGCAAACGCGATCGGCACGCGCAGGAACATGAAAAAGAAGAACGAGCCGAACAGAACCAGCGCCGCCATCCCCGACGACAATACCGACCCGGTCACGAAATTCTCCCGGATATGATGCGCAAGTCGTCAAGCATCTGCTCGCCGAGAAAGACGATCCAGGTGAAGCCGGTGACCGGCCAGGCGACATGGATGAGCCAGAGCGGCAGGTCGGCCAGCTCGGAGGTGCGGTTCCAGGCGAATTTCGTGAATGTTATGCCGGCAAAAACAAATACGCAGGCCATCGCAAGCACGCCGAGACGGCTGAGCAGACGTACAGCCGCGGTGCCGCGCGGCGAAAGCTGCGGCCACAAATCGACTTCGAAATGCGTCGCCTCGCGCACGCCGATCATGGCGCCAAGCATGATCGTCCAGATGAACATGAAGCGCGCCATTTCCTCGGTCCAGATGTAGGACGGGATCAGGTCGGTGTAGCGCGAGAAGATTTGCAGCGAGACCGGGATGATGAGCAGCCCGACGGTGATCGCCATCAGCCCCGATAGAAACTGCGCATAGAGCTGCGTCAGCCGGCGCCACAAGCCGGGCGGCTTCGTTGCAGTGACATCGGTCATGGAGGATCGTTCAGCGAGAGAGGTGTTGCGGCCGGGATGTCGCCCCGGCCGCAATAGCGATCAGTTCTGCAGCTTCATCGCGTTGATCTTTTGATAGAGCTCGTCCACGCCGATTTCCTTGGCGTAGGCGGCCATCACCGGCTCGACCAGCTTCTCCATCTGCGCACGGTCCTTGAACGGGATGCGTTTGAGTTTGCCCGCCTTCTCCAGCGCTTCGAGCTTGGCTAAATCTTCCGAACAACTCGATCTCACGGCCATAGGCGCCGGCTTCCTTGCCTGCCTTGATGACCGCCGCCTGCAGATCGGGCGGCAGGCTCTTGAACGTCTTGCCGGAGAAGCAGATCGGACGAATCGTGATGGCGTGCTCGGTCATCGCCAGATTCGGCGCCACCTCGTAGAACTTCATCGAACTCCACGCCGGCTGCTTCGTTCTCGCCCGCGCCAATGACGTTGTTCTGGATCGCGTTATAGACTTCGTTGTAGGCGATCACAGTCGGCGCCATGCCGACCGCAGCAAAGGTCTTGCTCCAGATCGGCGCGCCCTGCACGCGGACCTTCAGGCCCTTGATGTCGGCGAGCGAGCCCATCGGCTTGTTGATGAAGATGTTGCGCACGCCGCCGCCGGCATAGCCGACCAGCATGACATCGGCCTTTTGCGCGATCTCGTCGGCGACCGGCTTGAGCACGTCGCCGTCCAGCACCTTGTTCCAGTGCGCAAGATTGCTGAACAGGAATGGCGCGTCGATGAACGGCGCCGCCTTCGAGAAGGTCGACATGTGAGCAGGCGATACGATCGCCGTAGTCGACCGCTTTGCCCTGCGCCATGTATTCGAAATATTGCTTCTCGAGCCCGAGCGAAGAGTTCTTGTGCAGGACGAAGTTGATCGGCTTGCCGTAATACTTCTTCACCAGCTCTTCGAATTTCACCAAGCGACTTGGTGAAGGCATGGTCGTCATTGAACTGGACCGCGCCGTTAAGCGTGATCACCTGCTGCGCATGTGAAGGGGCCGCCCACACAAATAGCGACAGCACCGCAAAGGCGGCCGCAAGCTTTTTCATTTAATGGTCCTCCCGGACTGACAGGCTCTTCGGCCTGTTGCCGGGATGTTAGCGCCGCCTGCCCGGCGTGCCTAGCTAGCCCTGCCGCGGGAAACCCGCTCGATCTCGGCGCGGACCAGCCGCTCGACCAGACCCGGCAGATTGTCATCCAGCCAGGACTTGAGCATCGGGCGCAGCATTTCCTTGACGAGATCTTCGAGCGTGCGGGCATTGTTGCCCAGCACGGTGTGGGCAAGCGAGCTGAAGGCGCTATCGACCACCGCCATCGTAGAGTTCGACATCAGCGAGCGATCCGCCGTCTGCGTGAACTGACGGCGCGCCTCTTCGACGGCACGGATGGGCTCGGGCTCCGGCGGGCGGTCGGAGAACACGACGTCGCTTTCGCCGTCGATGGTGCGGAAGCTCGATGACGGCTGAGGCGCCGGCGGAATTGCTGCCATCGCCTCGGTGAGATCGAGCACGTCGGCGACCGGCTCCGGCTGTGCGGCCACCGGTGGCGGCGCTGGGCGCGGCGGCTCGACCGGACGCGGCGGCGCGCGCTCGACGACGGGAGGTGGTGCAGGCGCAGCAACAGGCTCCGGCTTTGGTGGCTTGCCTTCGTCGTCGGCAATGATCCGGCGGATAGAGGCTAAAATCTCCTCCATCGAGGGCTCTTGCGCCTTCGCCGCCTGGCTCATACCTGTCCCCGTCCGCTATCCCACACACAGCCCGTGCGCGCGCGATTCGCGCGAATCGCAACGTGATGAATCTTATACGCCAGCGCGCCGGATGTGTGAGGTTTGAGTGTCGCTGGGCCGATTATTCGACAGGAAACCGCAATCAGCGGCCGTCAGGCGTGCGAACCCCGACCCACGAATCACGAACCTGGTGATAGTGCACCCGCGGATCATAGGCAGGTACCCGCAGGCCTAAAGTCTGCGGCGACAGGCGACCCACGGCCGAGAGCAGGGTGTAAGAGGCGACGACACGGTCACGCTGCGCGCCGACCAAGGACACGCGCGCATTCACCAGCTCCTGCTGCGCGTTGAGCACGTCGAGCGTGGTGCGCTGCCCGACCCGGGCCTCCTCGCGCACGCCGTTGAGCGCAATCTCGGCGGCCTGCACCTGCGCCGTGGTTGCTTCGATATTGGCCTTGGCGGCGTCAAGCTGGCCCCACGACTGCACCACGCTCTGGCGAACCTGATCGCGCGCGGTGTCGAGATCGATGCGCCGCTGCCCGAGTATCTCCTTGGCCTGCCGGATGGCGGAGTATTCGGCGCCGCCCTGATAGATCGGAACTGTCACCTGGGCGAGCGCGGACGCCGTGAATTGCTTGTCGATATTCACCGAGGGCATCCAGTTCTGCGTCACGTTGCCCTGCAAGGACAGGTTCGGCAGCAACGCGCCCTCCGCGATTTTCACCTGGGAGGTCGCGGAGTCGACATTGTACTGGGCGTTGACGACGTTCGGATGCTGCGACGTTCCGGCGTCGATTGAAGCGGCCTGGGTTGCCGGAGAAAAACGGTCGACCGGACTGGCGGCCGTGAGGCGGCCCGGATTGATGCCAACCACCTGGCGGTAGATCGCGGCCGACGTCTTCTGATTGGCCTCGGCGGTCAGCACTTGAGAGCGGCCCGCCGCGAGGCGCGATTCCGACTGCGCGACGTCGGTGCGCGTCACTTCGCCGACGTTGAAGCGGTCGCGGGTCTGACGCAATTGCTCCTGCAGAACCTCGACGTTGCGCCGCTGCAGATCGAGGATCGCCGTGTCGCGGAGCAGGTTCATGTACGCGGTTGCGCCGTTGAGCATCACGGTCTGCTCGGTGACGCGCAACGTCTCGCGCGCCGCAAAGACCTGGCTTTCGGCCTGGCGCGTCCGGTTCGTGGTCTGAAAGCCGTTGAACAGGGTCTGCGTGGTGGTCAGGCCAACCGAAGATGCGACGAAGGAGTCCTGGATCGAGGTATTCGGGCCGCCGAGCGGCGAACGGTTGGTGAGGTCGGTATAGATCTGGCCCACCGAACCTGTTGCCGAAACCCGCGGCCGGTATCCGGCCAAAGCCTGCGGCACGCCTTCATCGGTCGCGCGCACGGCCGCGCGTTGCGAGTTCAGCGTTGGATTGTTCTGGTAAGCCTGAATGAGCGCGGACTCGAGCGTGTCGGCATAGGCCGGCACAGCCAATGACGCCGCGAGCGCACTCCCGCACAACCAGACGGACAGTTTTCGACGCGACATGCCCTACCCACCCCGGCGCGAACTCACGCCGGACCAATAACCACCCACATTAGGCGGGCGAATGTGGCGATAAAACCCCTACCCGGCCGCGCTGCACAAGAAGTTCGGGGCCTGTGACCGATTGGCCGCAGCGCAGCGCGCCGTTGGAGCGAATTAGAACGTGAACTCGGGGGTCTTGGCGAAACCCGGCAAAAGCGGCGCCGCAGCGTCGAATAATGGACGGCCGCCGACTTCACTGCCGCTGCGCAGGTAAAGCATCGCGCGCCCGGACCGGCCGGTGCCGAGCACACAGGCGAGCCGCCCGCCATCCTTGAGCTGCGAGAACAATGACTCCGGGACAATTTCGGTCGCGCCGTTGAGGAGGATCACGTCGTAGGGCCCGCCGCCCGGCCAGCCGAGGTTGAGCGGCCCGGCGACCACTTTGACGCTTGAGCCGAGATTTTTTTGCGCCTGCTTGACCAGCGCGAGATCGTCTTCGACGGCAACCACCTCGCCGCTCAGGCTTGCAAGCAGCGCTGCCGAGTAGCCGGTGCCACACGCAACATCGAGCGCACGCTCTCCCGACGCCGGGGCAAGGGCTTGAAGCAGACGGCGCGATCACCACCGGCTTGAGCATGCGGCGAGCCTGTGCGCCCTCCGCGAGCGGAATGTCGATGTCGAGATAAGCGAGCTCCGCATTCGGCACGAAGCGCTCGCGCGGCACATCGAGCATCGCGCTTTGGATTCGCAAATCCGTCACGTCGGCAGGACGGATTTGGCCTTCGACCATGTTGCGTCGCGCGGTGGCGAAGTCGACCATTTGCAAAATGTCCGAGGCAGGAACTCGAAAGGCGGCCCTTGTGCGGCAACGAGGCTCAAAAGGCAAGCCGGGAGCGCCAAAGGTTGTCGCCGCGTAAGGCGTCCTATATAGCCACTGGCGGCGGCGTCGTGGCGGAGTGGTTACGCAGCGGACTGCAAATCCGTGCACGCCGGTTCGATTCCGGCCGACGCCTCCAGCCTGCGCTTCGGCCTCTGCAATACGCGTTGCTGAAACGGGCCCGCTTTGTTATAGGCCCGCAGGCATCACGCTCGGCTATTCCCCGGTAGCTCAGTGGTAGAGCAACCGGCTGTTAACCGGTTGGTCGCTGGTTCGAATCCGGCCCGGGGAGCCACTGCCACAGCGTTACGAATTTTGGGGGAGTGCGAGTCCTCCCTGTTGGTCTCTAGAGGGCTCGAACTACCGAACCGGTCTCTCCATCGCGTCTTCCTGCTTACCTTCAGGACTTCGAACCTCGGGTCCAGGTTCGGGCCGTCGCGCACAACATCAGTTGCAGTCCTACCGACAATGCGGCCAAGCACGGTCGCGGTAAGAAGACCATTGCCGGAGAGGTAGCCACTGGCTTTGCTGCCCGACAAACCAGTCGCCGCGCCGCCCGCCGCGAACAAATTTGGGAAAGCGCGGCCATCGGAGCGCAGCACGCGCGCACGGGCGTCGATTATCAATCCGCCCTGGGTGTGGAATAGCGCGCCGGTGACCTTCACGGCATGCAGCGGCGGCTTCAGCCGCTTTGTGAAGATGCGGCCAAAACGGTCCCTGCCCCCATGTGAAGCCGTCTCGAATTCCCGCACAAAGGCATCCGCCGGCACGCCGATACGCCGCGCCAGTTCCTGCGGCGTGTCGGCGCTCAGCAGCGCGCCCGCCGCTTCGGCATCGCGGAAATCCTGGAATTGCCGCGCGATCGCGGCAACGCGCACATCGAAAATATCGAATGCAATTCCGCCAGGCTGGCGCAAAACATCGGCGGCCTGCTCGGAATAGCCACGGCTCTCGTCGCAGAAGCGCTCGCCGCGCGCATTGACCTGGAAGCCGCCCTCCATCACCACCGCCCAGGTGACGAGGATGTTATGCGGCGTCGCCACCGAACCGTGGCCCTGATAGCCGGAAAGGCTCGCGAGCCCCGCGCCGAGCGCGCGGCCCCACAGCACCGCATCGCCACGATTGCCCGCGTGGCCAAAGTAAAGCGCTTCCGACATTTCCGGGATCAGCTCGCGCACAAGCGCCGGATTGCCGCCGTAACCGTTACAGGCGAGCACCAAAGCGCCGCATCCGATCCGCTCGCGCGCGCCGTCACAGCGTGTAATTTCAATCCCGGCAATCGCGCCGTCATCATGCGTATAGAGTGTGGTCGCGACGCTTTCGCCCATGATCGTGACGCCGCGCGCCTCGGCTGCGGCGCGCAGCCGATCGATCAGCTCGGCGCCGTTGCGCGATGGCAGTCCGTGCATGCGAAGCGCCGAGTGGCCGGAATAGTTGAAGTCATCGACCACGCTGAACGGAAATCCATACGCATCGGCCAGCCATTCGACCGTCGGCCCCGCATTTTCGGCCACTGCGCGCACCAGCGCCGGGTCGGCTTCACCATGCGACTTGTAAGTGATGTCGGCGGCGAACAGCTCGGCGCTGTCCTCAATCCCCTTGTCGCGCTGAAATCGCGTGCCCGCGGCCGGGATCAGCCCTGCGGACAATGCGGTCGAACCGCGCGGTACCGCATCGCGCTCGATCACCACCGGATCGACAGCGCGCTCCGAAGCCGCCATCGCCGCGCACAGGCCGGCGGCTCCGGCGCCGATAATCAGCAGCGGCACTTGCGTACCGAAATCCGTGCCTGGTTCGACAGGGACGACCGTCATCCGGTTCAGGCCATCAAGGGCCTGCGGAGATATCGTCCCCGTGCCGGGCCGACCACATTGCCATTGTCGTAGACCAAAGCGCCGCGCAGGAAGGTACTCTTCACGCGGCCGGTCAACTCGACGCCTTCGAACGGCGAATAGCCCTGAACGGATTCGGATTCCGTCGAGCGCACCACGAATTTTTCGTGCGGATCGACAATGGCGATATCCGCGTCATAACCGGGCGCGATGTCGCCCTTGGACGCCAGACCAAAGCGCTGCGCCGGCTTCCAGCTCAGGAGTTCGGCCATGTGATTGTACGACATGCCGCGCCTGCTGCCTTCGCTCATCACGCCGGACAGCAGATATTCGGTGCCGCCGAAACCGGACTTGGCGAGCCAGATGTTCTGCGGATCCTCCTTCGACCACTTCTGCTCCGCCGAGCAGCAGGCGTGGTCGCTGACAATCCAGTCGATCTTGCGCTCCAGCACGGCCTGCCACAACGCCTCGACATCCGCGCGCGGGCGGATCGGCGGATTGACCTTGGCGTGCACGGCGCATTCGCAGTCAGTATCGAGCAGAAGATGGCCGACCGTGACCTCGCGCCGGAAGGCTATGTGTGGAAACACCTGCTGCATGGTCCACGCCGCGTCCACCGCCTTGCGTGAGCTCAGGTGCAGCAGGTTGATGTTCAGACAATTTGTCTCGTTCGCGAGATAAGAGGCGATCCAGATCGCCAGGCCCTCGGAGTGCGGCGGCCGCGCCGCGCTGTAGGCGTGCAGGCCGGTCAGCTTGCCTTCTCGCTCGACGATTTTGGTATAGGCGGTGAGAATTTCGGCCAGCTCGCAGTGCAGGCTGACGCTGATATAGGGCGCGAGCTTCGGATACTTTTCCATCAGCCGTTGCGCGCCGCGCATGATGAACTCAAAGTGCGCAATGTCATAGCGCTCATCAGGCCCGATCATCAGAAAGTCGTTCTGCTGCGAAGATGCGCCGTGCAGGCCGTATCCGCCATAGAACATGAAGATCTTGAACGAGGAGATGCCCTCCTTCGTTGCAAGGTAGTCCATTTCGTCGATATGCGCGGCCTCAATCGGCGCAAGATGGAAGCCGTAATCGACCCAGAAATTTCCGTTCGACTGCTTGTGCACTTCCGGCATGAAATCGCGGTACGGCCCCCCACGATTGAGATAATAGTGGCCGGTCCGCAGATAGTTGAGGCTCGACGTGACGCCGCCCATCGCCGCGGCCTTGCTCTCGGACACCGCGTCCTGCGCCAGCGGCGCGTAGATGCCAATGTGCATGTGGGCGTCAACACAGCCGGGAAAAGCCAGGCGGTTCTTCGCGTCGAAGACTTCCTTCGCGCTGGCGGCCTCAATGTCAGGTTCCAGCCGGGCGACTTTTCCGTCCTTGATCGCGATGTCGAGGCAGTCGACGGCGGTCTTGTTAGGCCGCACCACGCGGGCATTCTTGATGATGAGATCGAAAAGCTTTTCCATCAAAGGCATTCCTTGGCTTGCGAGCGGCTTTATCAGCTCTTGCCGCCCTCGTAGTTCTTGCCGCGCGCCAGCATCTCCGGCGTGCCGATCACGGCATTAAGGGAATTGAAATCGTGCATGCGGCTGCGGAACGGTTCAGTGCTACCGTGCTGCGCGAGCGAGGCGTAATAGTCCGCGGCATTCTTTGCCAGCGCGCGCACGATACCGCCGGGGAAAATGACAAGCGCGAAGCCGAGCATTTGCAGCTCCGACGCCGAAAGCACCGGTGTCTTGCCGCCTTCCACCATGTTGACCAGCAGCGGCACGCCGCGAAACGACTTGGTGATGCGGGTGAGCTCGTCGCTCGTCTTCGGCGCTTCGACGAACAGCACGTCGGCGCCGGCCTGCTGATATTGCGCAGCGCGCGTCAGCGCGGCATCGAAGCCTTCGACCGCGACCGCATCGGTGCGGGCGACGATAAGGGTGTCGGCGGAGTGTCGGGCATCCACCGCCGCCTTAATCTTTCCGACCATTTCCTCGGCGCGAAATCAACGACTTGTCGTCGAGGTGGCCACAGCGTTTGGGATAGCTCTGGTCCTCGAGCTGGATCGCGGTGGCGCCTGCGCGCTCGAAAGTGCGGACGGTCCGCTCGACATTGAGCGCGTTGCCGTAGCCGTTGTCGGCGTCGACCACGAGGTTCGCGATCACGCGGTCGCGGATCAACGCAATCGTGTCGGCGACCTCGCTGACACTGACGAGGCCGATGTCGGGACGCGCGAGCCGCGTATAGGCGATCGCCGCGCCGGACAGATAGAGCGTGTCGAAGCCGGCGCGACGTCGCAAGCAGCGCGGTGAGCGCATCATAGACGCCGGGCGCGATCACGATCGGCGGCTTGCTGAGGCGGGACTGGAGTGTTTCGGCCATGGTTCACATTCCGAGATAAGCGCGCTTGAGATCCGGGATGGTCGCGAATCGCTTCCGCCGCCCCGGACATGACGACGCTGCCATGCTCGAGGATGTAGGCGCGGCTGGATATTTCGAGACTTTGCACGGCGTTCTGTTCAACCAGCAGGATGGCGAGGCCGTCGCGGTTGAGCTTCTGGATCAGCGCGAACAATTCCTCGACCAAGAGCGGCGAGAGGCCCAGCGAAGGCTCGTCGAGGATGATGAGCTGCGGCTCGGCCATCAGGCCGCGCCCGATCGCCAGCATCCGCCGTTCGCCGCCGGACAGCGTGCCGGCGCGTTGCGCGCGGCGATCGCGCAGCCGCGGGAAGATCGCATAGACACGCTCGCGGTTCTCCTTGCGACGTTTGGCGGCACGGCGATAGCTGCCGAGATCGAGGTTGTCCGCGACCGAGAGATTTCGGAAAAATGCGGCGGCCTTCGGGCACATGGACAAGGCCGCGCGCGACGATCGCGGCGGGGCTGTCGCGCTCGATCGGCGAGCCGGCGAAGCGGATGGCACCGCCGCGGCAACCAGGATGCCGGAAATCGCCGCGTTGAGCGTCGATTTGCCCGCGCCGTTCGAGCCGAGCACGGCGACGATCTCACCATTGCCGACCTCAAGATCGACGCCGCGCAAGACTTCTGTCTCGCCATAGCCTGCGCGCAAGGCCTCGACCGCGAGAAGAGCGTCAGTGGACATGCGCCCCTCCTCTGAGCCGGTTGGCGGCGTCGTGGCCGAGATAGGCCTCTATCACCTTCGGATCGGCGGCGATGGCGGCGGGCGCGCCTTGCGCGATGATCAAACCTTCGGCGAGCACATAGACGTGCTCCGACAGGTTCATCACCGCCTGCATCACATGCTCGATCATCAGGATAGTGACCCCGCGGTCGCAGATGGCGCGGATCACTGGAACGAAATCGCGGATCTCAGACGGCGTGAGGCCGGCAAGCACCTCGTCGAGCAGCAGGAGCGTCGGCTGGGTCGCCAGCGCGCGGGCGAGCTCGAGCCGCTTGCGGCCCGCGACCGTCAGGCTGCCGGCGGGCTGGTCGAGCATCGGCGTGAGCCCGACTTCCGATGCCACCGCTTCGGCCGCCGCCAGCGCCTCCGCGCGGCGCTTGGCGTGAAGATACGCGCCAACCGCGATGTTCTCGCGCACCGTCAGGCCGGCGAAGGGCTGCACGATCTGGAAGGTGCGCACCACGCCGGCGCGGGCCAGGACATGCGGCGCGCGGCCCGTGATGTCCTCGCCACGAAACAAAACGCGGCCGCTGGTCGGCTTGAGGAAGCCGGCAATCATCGCGAACAAAGTGGTTTTTCCGGCGCCGTTGGGGCCAATCAGAGCAGTGATACGGCCTTGTTCTGCAGACATGACGGCATTGTTGACGGCCAAAAGGCCGCCAAACCGCTTCGACATGCCCTCGACCGCGAGCAGGCTAGCCATGCGCCACTCCGCGTTTTTTCAAGCGCAGACGCGAGAAAAGTCCGATCAGTCCGCCGGGCGCCAGCCACACCACCACGATCAGCACCACGCCATAAATGACGAGATCGAGGCCCGGCGCATCGCCGGTGGTCAGCTTCGCGATCTCGCCCAATGTTTTCACCAGCATGGCGCCGAGCAGCGGCCCGTACACCGTGCCAAGCCCGCCGATGATCGGCGCCAGCAGCGCCTCGACTGAAATCCACGGCCCGTAGGCGATTCCGGAATTAACGAACAGAAAATACTGTGTGTAAAAACAACCGGCCGCGGCCGTCACCGCAGCAGATAACGTCATCGCGCCGAGCTTCACGGCGAAGGTATCGACCCCCAGAGCGCGCGCCGCGTCTTCATTCGCGCCGAATTCCCGCCACAAGCCGCGCGCCGAAGCGCGAGTTCTCGATCGCATGCGCGATCAGCATCGAGAGCGCGACCAATGTGAGGATCAGCCAATAGAATGCAGCACGGCCCTGGAACTGCATTGCTTCCGGCCGCAGGTCGAGCTTGACCAAAGTACCCACGCCGGCGCCTGTGACCGGCGCGGCGCGCATGATCGCGTCTGCGGTGAGCAGCACCGCGCTGTAGTTCATGTAAACCTCGTAAGTGTAGAACTGGCCCTGCGCCTCGACCTTCTTCTTGAGCTCCTGCGCCTTCGCATTTTTCGGGTCGAACCAGTGGTTGCAGTCCATGATGTACTGCGCGGCCTCGGCGAATTCCTTGACGAACTTGTAGGACGAGGCGGCGCCGCCGAGCACCGAGTAAATCGCCTTCGGCTTCACCTGCTGCTGCTGCATGGTGCCGGCAAGCAACACGTACTCGTTGTCGTCGTCCGCCGGGATTACGATGTCCGGATTCCGTGACTTGATCTTCAGCACGACGTTGTTGAAGTCGCGGGTCGGGGTCGGGTGCGGGATGGTTTCCATGATCTGGAAGCCTTCTCCGACAGCTGCGCATTGAGCAGCTTGGCGAGGCCCGAGCCGAACACGAAATCCTCGTGCACGATCAGCACGGTCTTGGCCGGCTTGCCCGCCTTGTCGTTGATCGCCACCAGGTTATCGATTGCGGTCTTGGCGATGACGCCGAAGCCCGGGCCGAAGCGGAACGTATTCTTGAGGCCGCGCGTGACGATGGCGTCGGTGACGCCGACGTCCACAACATACGGCAGGTCGTAGCGCGCCGCGGCCTGGGTGGTGGCGAGGCAGATACCCGAAGCATAACCGCCGACGATGGCGACGACACCGGCAAAATGATCTTCTCGACCTCGGCGGTGCCGGCCCTTCGTGTCGATTGCGCGTCGCCGAGCACCGGCTTCGTACCGAGCCCCTTGATGCCGCCAGCGGCGTTGAGCTCATCAATCGCGAGCATGGCGCCAAGCTTCCTGCTGCCCGGAATAAGACAGCGCCCCGGTCACCGGCTGCAGAACGCCGATCTTGACCCCCGCACCCTGCCCGCGGAGCACGGCTGGCGCGGCGATGGTGCCGGTCGCCATTGCGGCGGCCCCGAGTGCGGTGGTTTGCAGGAATTGCCGGCGATTAAAACGATCACCTTTGTGCGGCATTGACTAACCCTCCCTATGAAATGACGGAATTGATGATGGTGGATTTCGACTTGCGCGGGCGCGCGCGCATCGCCGGCGCCCAGGTCTTCTGGTTCGGCTTGCCGGACCGTTCGAGGCTGATCTTCAGACTGTAGCGGTCGGGCCGGTAGAGCGCGTGGAGATGCTCGACCGCGCGGCCCCGTTCGTCATAGACAACGCGTGTGAGCTCGATCAGCGGCGACCCGGTGGCAACGCCGATCGCCGTCCCAGCCGCAGGGCCGCGAGCGCGCTGATCTGCTGGGTGGCGCGGCTCACCTTGACGCCGGAACGCTCCAGCAATTCGAGCAGCGGACGGCTGGCGAGCTCCTGCCATGAAAAAGTGATGCCGACCCATTCCACCCGGAACATGCGTCGTGAGATAGGAAAACGGTTCGCCGTCGATCGCGCGCACACGAACCGCGCGCTGAATGAGATCCGGCGCCGTAACGCCCAGCGCCTCGGCCACGCCACCCTCGGCAGCGATGTAATCGAACGACAAGAGCTTGACGGTGGTACGTCGGCCCATATCGGCAAGGCTCGCCATCATGCCGCTAATGTCGCCGACGATCGGTGCGGCGGATGGCCGGAAGATCACACGGGTGCCGAGGCTGCGGCGGCGCTCAATCAGCCGTTCGCGCTCGAGTTCCGCCAAAGCACGGCGGATGGTGACGCGGGAGACGCGATGGGCCGCTGCAAGCTCGTTTTGGTTGGGAAGCCGCCGGCCGCGGCCGATGTCGCCGCTGACGATACGGTCACGCAACACCGGATCAGACTTGGCGCGCTTTGGCTTCGCCGAGACGGTTCGACACGCGATAAACCCTGAACGCGGCCTTCGAAGCAACTTGGCCGCACTCCTTTCGCTAAGTATCATTTAGCAGACGATAGAGCCCGTCAACTCCCAGGCCGCGGCATCAGCGACCCGCAAACATTATTCGACAAGGTCTGGTCCGCCCACGAGATCGCGAGCCAGGGCGGCGAGTCCCTGCTCTGGGTCGATCGTCATTTCGTCCATGAGGGCTCGTTCCAGGGCTTCGACCAGGTCAAGGCGCGCGGCGGCAAGGTGGCCGAGCCGTCTTTGACCTTCGGTGTCGCCGACCACTATGTCCGAACACGCAACCGGCCGGCCATCGCGAACCCCGAGATCGCGCGCATGGTCGAGCAACTCACCGAAAACACGCGCGCCAATGATGTCGCTCTGTCGGCCTCAACGACCCACGGCAGGGCATTGTGCATGTTGTCGGCCCCGGGCAAGGCCTCACGCTGCCGGGCCTGCTGATCGTTTGCGGCGACAGCCACGCCTCGACCCATGGCGCACTGCCGCGCTGGCCTTCGGCATCGGAGCTTCTGAAGTCGCCCATGTGCTGATGACGCAGACCTTATGGCAGAAAAACCCCAAGCGCATGCGCATCGCCATCGACGGTCGCCCCTCGGAAGGGATAGGCGCCAAGGACATTGCACTGACGCTAATCGCGAAGATTGGGGCGAACGGCGCGCAAGGTCACGCCATCGAATTCTCCGGAAACGCAATCCGCACTTTATCGATCGAGGCCCGGCTGACGCTTTGCAATATGTCGATTGAAGCCGGCGCACGTTGCGCAATGATCGCGCCTGATGACAAGACGATCGCCTACATCAACGGCCTTACACACCGCAAGGTGAAATCTGGACGCAGGCACTCGAGGAATGGTCGACGCTCAAGTCGGAGCGACGGCGCCAAGTTCGACCGCGAAGTGACTTTGGATGCCTCACAAATGGCTCCGGTGGTGACGTGGGGCACCAGCCCCGAGCAAGCTTTGCCGATTGATGCCCATCTGCCCGATCCGGCAAGCGAAAACGACGAAACGCGCCGGAAGGCTATGGCCGACGCGCTTCGACTATATGGGCCTCAAACCGGGCCAGAAGCTCACCGACGTGAAGGTCGACCGCATTTTCATCGGCTCATGCACCAATGCGCGGATTGAAGACCTGCGCGCCGCTGCGGCGGTGCTGCGCGGCCGGAAAAGCAAAGTCCCCGGGCTGATCGCGCCGGGCTCCTCGATGGTGAAACGCCAAGCCGAACAGGAGGGCCTCGATCGCATCTTCCTCGACGCCGGGCTCGAATGGGCAGACAGCGGCTGCTCGATGTGCGTGGGCATCAATGGCGACCTGGTGCCGCCCGGCGAGCGATGCGCTTCGAGCACCAATCGCAACTTCCGCGGCCGGCAGGGCCCGGGCGCGCGTACCCATATCATGTCCCCGGCGATGGTTGCCGCGGCGGCGGTCAATGGGCACCTCGCCGATGCGCGGCCGCTTCTCGCCACTTATAAGAGCTGACGCAATGGAGAAATTTAAGAACCCTACCGCGCCCGCGTGCCCGCTCAGGCTTGCGAATGTCGATACCGACCAAATTCTCCCTGCCCGCTACCTGAAGGTGAAACGCGCAGCCGGCTTCGGGCAGTATCTCTTTCACGACATACGGCGCGACACACAAGGAGCATTGCGCCACGATTTCCCGCTCAACCAGCCCCGCTGGCGTGATGCAAAAATCCTCGTGGCCGGACACAATTTTGGCGGCGGTTCATCTCGCGAGGCCGCAGTCTATGCCCTTTGCGACGCCGGCATGCGTTGCGTGATCGCGCCTTCATTCGGCGACATCTTTTCGCAGAACGCCCACGAAAAATGGCCTGCTCACCGCCGTCGTGAGCGGCGACGCGGCGGTGGAGATTGCCGCCGCGGTCGATGCAGCGCCGGACCTGCCCTTGGCGGTCGATCTCGAAAATTGGCAGATCCGCCGCGGCACCAAAAGCTGGGAATTCGAGATTGAGCCAGGCCCGCCGCGAGCGGCTGCTCAACGGATGGGATGACTTGCGATGACGCAGAGCTTTAAGTCTGAGATCGCGGCGTTCCGGTCTCGTGATCAGGACGCCCACCAATGGAAATATCGGCTTTGAAGTCCCACCACCTGTTCCAGTTCACACCGTAGCCCGGGTATAGTTTTGATCTGGCGGGGGCCGCGTGCCCTAACCTCGTACATCGCCCGCCAGTGAAAGACCTGATGAACAAAACGCTGGCCAGTCCGCTTTCTCACCGATCTCTACGAACTCAACATGGTCCAGGCCTATCTGGACCGCGGCGAGCAGGCAGAAGCCGTGTTCGAGTTCTTCATCCGGCGGCTGCCGGCCCGGCGCGATTTCCTGCTGGCCGCCGGGCCTCGAGACGGTGCTCGACTA
This sequence comes from uncultured Alphaproteobacteria bacterium, assembly GCA_963847325.1. Classification (GTDB taxonomy): domain Bacteria; phylum Pseudomonadota; class Alphaproteobacteria; order Rhizobiales; family Xanthobacteraceae; genus Pseudolabrys. The sequence goes on along the minus strand of CAWJZD010000006.1, from coordinate 582,001 downwards.
TCTCGAGACGCTGCGCTTCACGCCGCAGCATATCGCCTGGCTCAAGCAGACCGGCCGCTTCAAGGCGACAACCTGCTCGACTATCTCGCGAGCTTTCGTTTCACCGGCGATGTGCACGCGATGCCGGAAGGCACCGTGTGCTTTCCGAACGAGCCATTGCTGCGCATCACCGCGCCGCTGCCGCATGGCGCAGCTTGTCGAAATCGCGGATCATCAACATCCTGCATTTTCAGACGCTGATCGCCTCGAAGGCGGCGCGCATGGTGCTGGCGCGCAAGGGCAAGTCGCTGGCCGACTTCGGCCTGCGCATCGGCGCATGGCGCCGAGGCCGGATTGCTGGCGGCGCGCGCGAGCTACATCGCCGGCTTTGCCGGCGCGGCCAATGTGCGGGCCGGCGAGCGCTACGGCATCCCGATCGTCGGCACGATGGCGCATTCGTTCGTGCAGATGCACGACGACGAGATGCACGGCCTTCGAGAATTTCGCGCGATCGCGGCCCGACGGCGTGATCCTGCTGATCGACACCTTACAACACCGAAGCCGGCGCGCGAAAAGTCGTCGAGCTCGCGCCGCGGCTGCGCGGCGAACGGCATCATCGATCCGCGGTGTGCGCATCGACAGTCCGGCGACCTGATCGCGATGTCGCTCAAGGTCGCGCGCCATTCTCGATGACGGCGGCCTGAAGGACGTCATCATTCTGGTGAGCGGCGGCATCGACGAAGACTTGCTCGCCAAGTCGTGGACGACGGGAAGCGCCGATCGACGGCTTCGGCGTCGGCGTCAAGTCTCGACTCCTCGATCGACGCGCCGACACTCGACTGCGCCTACAAGCTGCAGGAATATCGCGGCCAGCCCGAAGCGCAAATTGTCCGAAGGCAAGGTGACGTGGCCCGGCCGCAAGCAGGTGTGGCGCAAGCGTCAGACGCAGAGGGCCGCATCGCCGGCGATGTGCTCGCGCTCGAAAGCGCGCCGCGCGAAGGTGAGTCCCTGATCGTGCCGGTCATGAAGTCCGGCGAACGCGTGCGCACCGCGCCGACGCCTCGACGAGATCCGGAGCCGCGCCGCCGCGGAGCTGGCGCGCCTGCCCGAACCGTTGCGCGGCCTCAAACCGGCGCGTCCTTATCCGGTCGAGATTGCACCGGAGCTCGAGCGGCTCGCCGAAGAGGCCACGCGCCGCTAGGCCGCCGCTCTGCCCCACAATTCGCGGCTGGCGAGGCGCGCGCCGTCGGCCATCGCCTCGAGTTTCGCCCACATGATCGAGGGATGGACGCGACGGTAGAACGGCCCCTGCGCAAAGCCGCAATCAGTCCCCGCGATAACGTTTTCCCGCCCGACAATATTGGCGAGCCGCACAATGCGCTGGGCCACAAGCTCGGGATGCTCGACCACATTGGTGGCGTGAGAGATCACGCCGGGAATGAGCACCTGCCCTGCCCCGAGCTTGGCGTCCTGCCACACCTTCCACTCGTGCTCATGCCGCGGATTGGCGCCTTCGATCACGTAAGCGCCGACCTTCACCTTGAGGATGAGATCGGCAATATCCTTGAGCGGCACGTCGGTGGTGTGCGGCCCCGGCCATGAACCCCAGCAGACGTGATAGCGGATGCGGTCCTGCGGGATGCCTTCGATCGCGTAGTTGATCACCTCGACCTGGCGCGCCAGCCATTTGCGGTAATCCTCGAAGCTCGCCGGCGGCACCATGCGGTCGTAGGTGACGGCGTTGCGCGCATCGTCCAGTTGCACCAGGAAACCGGCATCCACGATCATCCGGTATTCGGTGCGCATCGCCTCGCCGATCGCGGCAAGCAGCTCGTCGTCATTCTTGTAGTACTCGTTCTTGCGGTCCGGGATGACCGATGCCGGCGCGGCCACCGGCAGGAACGCTTCTTCGACCTTTGCGCCGCCGAGTGCGGCTTTGAAATTGTCGATGTCGCGCTGCAGCTCGGCCTGGCCGGTATATTTGATCGGCCCGACGCAGACGGAATCGCTTGTGGTCGCGAGCCCTTCGGCGGCATCGAGCTCCGCGTAGAACTCCGAAAACTTGGCGCGGTCGGCGCCGCGCTTGAACGGATTGGTGGTATCCGTCTTGATCGGCCGGCGCTCGAAGCCGGACAGCCGCTCCAGCACATATTGCGACCAGCTGATCGACTTGCCGAACTCGCCATCGCTGACGACATCGACGCCGGCCTCGGCCTGGCGCTTCACCACCGCCGCCACGGATTGCGTCAGGCAGGCCTGGTAGGCCGCCTGGTCATAGGGCTTGCCGGCCTGCTTGAGCCGCAGAAAGTCCTGCAGTTCTTTCGGCCGGATCAGGCTGCCGACATGCGTGGTCAGAATGCGATCAGTGCTGCGTTTCATCTGCCGTCCTTTTTCGCAGGCTATGCGCGAGCCCGCGAGAAAAGGCAACGATGGGCAGCGCCCAACAGCTCAATGATCGATGTGGCGAGCTCTCAGGCGGCGCTTTTGGTTGCAGCCTGAGCCGGCTTCGCGGCGGGCTCGTCCCTGCGCTGGCGCACCAGATCGAGCGAAGCGATCTCGACGCGATTGCGGCCGCGTTCCTTGGCGAAATAAAGCGCCTGGTCCGCCTGCGCCAGCAGCGCCGTGACGTCGATCAGCGGCGTCTCACAGTGCACCATGCCGACGCTCAGCGTCGCGCCGACCGGATAGCCGTCGATCTCCTGGCAAGCCTGCGCGAAAGCGAGCCGCAGCCGTTCGGCGATCGCGGCAGCGCGTTCGTGCGGCGGCTTCGCAAAGCACCGCGGCGAACTCCTCGCCGCCCATGCGGCCGACCAGATCGGTCGAGCGTAGCGTGTTCTGTGCGGTCTCGGCGAAAACCTCGAGAACACGATCGCCGATGGCATGACCGAACCGGTCGTTGATCGACTTGAAGTGGTCGAGATCGATCAGCAGAACAGCGGCGGGCTTGGGATTGGCGGCGTGCACGTTTCCCGATCGCCGCCGCATCCTGGAGGAATGCGCGCCGGTTCGCGATGCCGGTCAGCGGATCAAGCATGGCGGCGGTACGGTGGCGCAACTCGGTGCGTTCTTTGGCCATCGCCAGCAGGATGAACGCGATGGAAATCGTGAACAGCAGCGCCTCGAAGCTGATCACCGTGAGCCAGACGCTGCCGTAGACTTCGTTGTTCGGCGTGAACGGAAGCGCGCTGATCAACGGCGTGCGCAACAAAAAGAGCGCGCCATGCGCGAACAGCATGAAGATCGCCGGCCAGCGCGACACCAGCGCTTCGCTCCGGCCCCGCCAGAACTCGTATGCAGTCAGCCATGTATAGGCGGTGATGATGCCGGACGTGATGAAGACCCGCACTTCGACCAGATTCCGCGACCATCGGCAGGCGGCACACAAGCAGCCAAAGCACTGCGCCGGTGACGAGATAAACCGGTTCAACCGGTTTGCCGTCGAACAGGCGCGCGCCTGTCCAGACCACAGCGAATGACGTGAACAACAGCGCGTTGGCGAGATCGATCGTGATGAGATCGGGCGCCGAGCCGTACATGCCGAACAGCACGACCGACGCCGCGCGGATCAGATGCGCGAAGCCCCACCATGCGACCGCTGTGATTGCAGTGTTCTGAACCCAGGCGAACAGCAGCAACAAGCCGAGGATCGACTCGACGTAGATCGTCACCATGAACAGCGTATTGACGTCGAGATCCATCAAGCAGCACCGCCTGCAACCGCCGGGGCAATATTGGTTATGAAAATGCGTCCCCCGCTTTTGAGATAGGTCCCGCGTGCCAAAAATAGGTGAATAGGCAAGGATAGTGGCTGTTATGGTTTCGCTCTTCTTGCCGCCCGCCACGCAATTCGCCGAACAACAAACGGCTACGGCTGCACCGGTTGGCATCGCCCCGATGCTCGCAAATACTGGCGGGTAAGAATTTTTTGACCTTAAAATTCCGCAGAAATCGCCGACTTGTCGGCGGCAAACGCCTCAAATAGGGTCGGCGCGTCATTTTCCGGGACCGCCATGCCGCAAATTCGTGCAGACGTCATCGACGCGATCGGCAACACGCCGCTGATCAAGTTGCGCCACGCCTCCGAGGCGACCGGCTGCACCATTTTGGGAAAAGCGGAGTTCATGAACCCGGGCCAGTCGGTGAAAGACCGCGCCGGCCGGCAGATGATCCTCGAGGCGGAGAAGCGCGGCGAGCTCAAAGCCGGCGGGCTGGTGGTCGAAAGCACGGCCGGCAACACCGGCATCGGCCTTGCCGTCGTCGCGTCGGCGCGGGGCTACCGGACCATCATCGTCATCCCTGAGACCCAGAGCCAGGAAAAGAAGGACACGTTGAAATTGCTGGGCGCCGAGCTGGTCGAGGTGCCGGCGGTCGCCTTCAGCAATCCGAATAATTATCAGCATGTCGGCCGCCGTCTCGCCGACGAGATGCGCAAGACCGAAAAGAACGGCGTGCTGTTCGCCGACCAGTGGAACAACCTCGACAATCGCAAAGCGCATTACGTCTCGACCGGGCCCGAGATCTGGGAGCAGACCGGCGGCAAGCTCGACGGCTTCATCTGCTCGATCGGGACCGGCGGCACCATCGCCGGCGTTTCGACATTCCTGCGCGAGAAGAAAAAGGACATCGTGATCGGCGTCGCCGATCCGCGCGGCGCGGCGATGTACAACCTCTTTGCCCATGGCGAGGCCAAGGCGACCGAGGGCGGATCGATCACCGAGGGCATCGGCCTTGGCCGCGTCACGCCGGTCATCGAGGACATCAAGGTCGACAAGGCCTACCTGATCCCGGACGAGGAAGCCGTGCCGATCCTGTTCGATCTTTTGGAGCACGAGGGCCTCTGCCTCGGCGGCTCGAGCGGCATCAACATCGCCGGCGCGATCAGATTGGCCAAAGAGCTCGGACCCGGAAAAACCATCGTCACGGTGCTGGCCGATTACGGCACCCGGTACCAATCGAAATTGTTCGATCCGGCGTTCCTGCGCTCCAAGAATTTGCCGGTGCCGGCATGGCTCGATCGCAAATCGAAAATCAAGCCGCCCTTCGTCAGCTGAGCGACTGATGCCGACCGAATGCCTGTTCCGTGACGACAGCTATCTGCGCGAGTGCGAGGCGCGGGTCGTCGCTGTGAATGAGCAAGGAATCGTGCTCGACCGCACGATCTTTTACGCCAACTCAGGCGGGCAGCCTGGCGATCTTGGTGTCCTGGTGAGCGCGAGCGGCACGCCGATACCGGTCGCGAACACGATCTATCTCGACCAGATGAAGACCGAGATCGCGCATGTGCCGGCGCCCGGCACGCCGCCGCTCTCGGCCGGAGACAAGGTCGCGGCGCAGATCGATTGGGACAAACGCTACGCGCGCATGCGCATGCATACGGCGCTTCATCTTCTGTCGGCCGCCCTGCCCTTTGCCGTCACCGGCGGCTCGGTGGGCGATACCGAAGGCCGGCTCGATTTCGACATTCCGGAGGCCGGGCTCGACAAGGACGCGATTACCGCCAGGCTCGCCGAGATGATTGCCGCCAATGCGGCGGTGACGAGCCGGTGGATCAGCGACGACGAGCTCAACGCCAATCCGAGCCTTGTGAAGACAATGTCGGTGAAGCCGCCGATGGGCACCGGCAAAGTGCGGCTGATCGAGATTGCCGGGCTCGACCTTCAGCCGTGCGGCGGCACGCATGTCCGCTCGACCGGCGAGATCGGCAAAGTCGCGGTCACGCAAATCGAAAAGAAGGGCAAGCAGAACCGCCGGGTGCGGCTCGCCTTCGTCTAGGACACCGGCGGCGCCGGTGGCGGGATGTCGTGCGCGTCACGCACATTGTAATGGCGTGAGCGCTCGTCGAAGCGCTTGAGCAAGGCCCGCGCCTTTTCCGGCACCACCGCGACTTCATAGTTCTCGCCGGCAAAGGCCTTTATCGCGGCCATGGTTTCAAACCACATCACGGTCATGAATTCGACGTCGTCGCCGTCGGGAACGCGGAACAGTTCGATCCGCCGCAACCCGATGATGTTGCGGTTGAGAATGCCCGGGAAAATCTCGTTGCGCAGCAGAACGTCATAGGCATTGGCGTTGTCCTTGCTGGTCCATCCGCGCCAGATCCGGCTGATCATGAGACTCTCCGCCTCTGCTCCGTCACGTGGTTGCGCTCTTGGGGCAATTCCCACATTGTCACTAGCTAGGAAGTGGAGTGCGCAATGGCAAATCCGTCGAGCCGCTGGCTTAAATCGACCGAATGGCTGGCCGGCAAGCTTGGTGACGACAAGGTCGTCGTGGTGGACGGGTCGTACTACCTGACAACCGAAAACCGCAACGCCAAAGAGGAATATCTCAAGGCGCACATTCCCGGCGCGGTATTTTTCGACATCAACGCAATCGCGGACAACGAAACCGACCTGCCCCACATGCTGCCGGGGCCGGATCAATTCGGAACGGCCCTCGGCGCCTTGGGCATTTCGGAGAAGGACACGATCGTCGTTTACGACGGCAAGGGCCTCTATTCGGCGCCGCGCGTGTGGTGGACCCTCCGGATTTTCGGCGCCAAGGACGTCTTCATCCTCGATGGCGGTATGCCGGCCTGGAAGGCCGAAGGACGGCCGACCGAGGCCGGCGACGTCAAGCGTGCGCCGCGCACGTTCAAGGCGGAGATGGACACCGGCGCGGTCGCGATGGGCGGCGACGTGCAGATGGCCCTCAATAATGAAGACGCTCAGGTGGTCGATGCCCGCTCCGCGGGCCGCTTTGCCGGCACCGAACCGGAGCCGCGCAAAGGATTGCGCGGTGGCCACATGCCGGGCGCGCTCAACGTGCCGTTCACCGAGATTGTCGAGAATGGGCGGCTGGCCGCTCCCGAGAAAATCGCCGCAGCTTTTGCCAAAGGCGGGGTCGATACCGACAAGCCAATCATCACCAGTTGTGGTTCGGGTGTGACCGCGGTCGTGCTGGCGCTCGGTCTCGACGCCATCGGAAAGAAATTGCCGCGTGTTTATGACGGCTCATGGACGGAATGGGCATCGCGTGCCGATCTGCCCGTGGTGAAGGACTGAAGGCTTGGCGGCAGTAGCGCCCAGACCGGAGGTTACCGGCTACTACCACGAGCCGACCGGAAGCATCGCCTATCTGGTCGCGGATCCCGCCGACCAGCCGCGCGGCCATCATCGATCCGGTGCTCGACTATGACGAGAAGGCCGCGCGCACCTCGACCGAGTCTGCCGACGCGATCCTCGCCGACGTCGCAAAGCGCAAGCTGACCATCGAGTGGATTCTCGACACCCATCCCCATGCCGACCACCTGTCGGCGGCGGGATATCTCAAGGACAAGCTGGGCGCGCCGATCGCCATCGGCGAGAAGATCATCGAGGTGCAGAGGCTTTGGCGCGACATCTACAACGTCGCGGACTTCCCCACCGACGGGAAACAATGGGACCGGCTGTTCGCGGCCGGAGACACGTTTGCGATCGGCCAATTGCCGGCGCGGCGTGATGTTCTCGCCCGGCCACACGCTGGCTTCGATCACCTATGTGATCGGCGACGCGGCCTTCATCCACGACACGATTTTCATGCCGGACACCGGCTCGGCGCGCTGCGACTTTCCGGGCGGCAATGCCGAGACGCACTATCACAGCTGCATGGCGATCCTTGCTTTGCCGGACGAGACGCGGCTGTTTACCGGCCACGACTACAAGCACGGCGGGCGCGACGCGAAATGGGAATCGACCGTCGCCGAGCAGAAGCGCAACAACATCCACTTCAGGAGCAGTCCGAGCTGCGAGGAATATGCGCGCATTCGTCGCGCGCGAGACCGCACTTTGCCGATGCCGAAGCAGATCTTGCACGCGCTGCAGATCAACCTGCGCGGTGGCCGCCTGCCCCCGCCCGAGAATGACGGGCGGCATTATCTGAAGATTCCGGTGAACCGGCTTTAGCGCCTAGTGCAGGATCTGGCTCAGGAACAGCCTGGTCCGCTCGTGCTGCGGATTGGCGAAGAATTCGGCCGGCGTATTCATTTCGATGACCTGGCCGACATCCATAAAGACGATGCGGTTTGCCACCTGACGTGCGAAGCCCATTTCGTGCGTCACACACAGCATGGTCATGCCGTCCTGGGCGAGGCCGACCATGGTATCGAGCACCTCTTTGACCATCTCCGGGTCCAGCGCGGAGGTCGGCTCGTCAAACAGCATGATCTTCGGGCTCATGCACAGCGCCCGCGCGATCGCGACGCGTTGTTGCTGACCGCCTGAGAGCTGGCCGGGATATTTCAGCGCCTGCTCCGGAATGCGCACGCGCTTGAGGAAATGCATCGCGATTTCCTCGGCATCCTTCTTGGGCATCTTGCGCACCCAGATCGGCGCCAGCGTGCAGTTCTCCAATACGGTGAGATGGGGAAACAGGTTGAAGTGCTGGAACACCATGCCGACGTCGCGGCGGATTTCGTCGACCTTCTTGAGGTCATTGGTGAGTTCGACGCCGTCGACGAAGATTTGCCCGCGCTGATGCTCCTCCAGCCGGTTGATGCAGCGGATCATGGTGGATTTGCCGGAGCCTGATGGCCCGCAAATGACGATACGCTCGCCCTTCATCACGCGAAGATTGATGTCACGAAGGACATGGAAATCGCCGTACCACTTGTGCATGCCGACAATATTGACGGCGACGTCGGTCCGGAGCGGCGTCGGCTTGGGGGCCCGGGTTGGCGTTGCAATGGCCGTATCGTTCATACGCTTACCTCTTTTCGCCTTTCGCTAGCCGCTCCTCGGTGGCGCGCGCATAGCGCGACATGGCGTAGCAGAACACAAAGTAGAATATCGCCGCCACGGCATAGCCGGTCGACGAGGTCGTCGGCGCCGCCCATTTCGGATCGATGCGCGCCACTTCGATGGTGCGCAACAAATCGAAGATGCCGACGATGAAAACCAGCGTCGTATCCTTGAACAGGCCGATATAGGTGTTGACGATGTTCGGGATCGTGATGCGCAACGCCTGCGGCAGGATGATGAGGCGCATCATCAGCGCATAAGACAGGCCGACCGACTGGGCGCCCTCGTACTGGCCCTTCGGGATTGCGGCGAGGCCGGCACGCACCACCTCGGCCATATAGGCGGAGGCAAACACCGCGATACCGACCAGCGCGCGCACCAGCTTGTCCGGCGAATATTGCTCCGGAACGAACAGCGGCAGCATCACGCTTGCCATGAACAGCACGGTGACGAGCGGCACGCCGCGCACGAACTCGATGAACATGATCGAAAGCGTGCGCACGATCGGCATTCTCGAGCGGCGCCCGAGTGCCAGCAGCACGCCGAGCGGCAGGGAGATAACGATGCCGACGGTCGCGACCACGATGGTCACCAGCACGCCGCCCCAGAGCGTGGTGTCGACCGGTTCAAGCCCGATCGCGGCCCAGCCGCTGAGCAACAGATACGAGCAGATCGGCAGGACGATGAAGAAATAGATGGCGCCGAGGTCACGCCGCGGCGCATTGAGCCACAACATCCACACGACACCGACCGCCAGCATCGCGAAGAATATGTCGACCCGCCAGCGCAGCGGGATCGGGTAAGAGCCGTAAATGAAATACGGCAGCCGCTCCCATACGAATGGCCAGCAGGCGCCGACGTCCCGGTCAGGCGTGACAAGACAGGCGACGCGGTCTTCGCCGCTCCAAACCGCATCGAAGAAAAGGAAGCGCAGCGTGTCCGGCACGATCCAGAGCAGCAACAGGGCGACCAGAAACGTCATCACCATGTTGAACGGGGTCGACAGCAGATTGGCGCGCAGCCAGCCGATCGCGCCGGTGGTCGCGAGCGGCGCCGGGAGCGAGTTCGATCTGTTGCATCCGCACGAAGCGGATTTGCGCAACAGCCAGATCGCCCTCGCTCATTGTCATGGCGCGGCCCTCACCGTTCCACCAACGCGATACGCGCGTTGTAGATGTTCATGAGTACCGAGGTGACGAGGCTTATGGTGAGATAGACCGCCATCGTAATGGCGACGACTTCGACCGCCTGACCGGTCTGATTGAGCACCGTACCGGTGAAGATCTGGACAAGGTCGGGATAGCCGATCGCCACGGCCAGCGTGGAGTTCTTGGTCAGATTCAGATACTGGCTGGTCAGCGGCGGGATGATCACCCGCATGGCTTGCGGGACAATGATCAGCCGCAGTGTGGGGCCCGGGCGCAGTCCCAGCGAATATGAGGCTTCGGTCTGGCCTTTGGAGACTGCAAGGATGCCCGCCCGCACAACTTCAGCGATGAATGCTGCGGTATAGATCACCAGGCCGACCAGCAGCGCGGCAAATTCGGGCAGCACTTCAACGCCGCCGCGAATATTGAAACGGCCCTTCTCGGGGTACTCGAATTCGACCGGAAAGCCTGTGACCGCGGCCACCAGCAGCGGCAAGCCGATCAGTAGCGCAAGAGAAACCCAGAGCACCGGCGCGCGCTGTCCGGTGTCCATCTGCCTTTTGCGCGCCCAGCGGGCGTAAATGAAAGAGCCTACCGCGCCGATCAGCAGTGCAATGCCTATGTACCCTGCGCCCGGCTTGAAAATCGGCGACGCAAAGAACAAGCCGCGATTGTTGAGGAAGCTTCCGCCAACGAAGCTGTAGCTGTCGCGAATGTCCGGTAGCGCCTTGAGCACGGCGTTGTACCAGAACAGCAATTGCAGCAGCAGCGGCGTGTTGCGGATGATCTCGACATAGGCGCCCGCGACCTTGGACAGCAGCCAGTTTTTCGACAGCCGCGAAATGCCGACGATGAAGCCGAGGATGGTCGCAAAGATGACGCCCAATCCGGCGACCAGCAGCGTATTGAGCAGGCCGACCCAGAATGCCCGGCCGTAAGTCGAGGCCTGCGACGAATACGCGATCAAAGTCTGGGAGATGTCGAAGCCGGCGGTTTGCTCCCAGAAGCCGAAACCGGAAGCGATGCGTGCGCGCTGGAGATTGAGGATCGCGTTCTGCGCCGCCCCCCAAATCAGCAGCACAACGATGATGATGAGCGCGGCCTGATAGACGAGGCTACGAACCTTGGGGTCGTTGTAAAACGGCACGCGCGCCGGAGCAGGCCCAGCCTGCGACTCGACTGCCATCGCTACCCCTCTAACGCGGCGCCGGAAGGCGCCGCGCCGTCACTCACTTCGCGCGCCGGCTACGCGCGTGCCCCTCGACTTGCCGTTAGCGGATCGGAGGCGCGTATTGCACGCCGCCCTTGTTCCACAAACGGTTCAAGCCACGATCGATCTTCAGCGGCGATCCCGCGCCGACATTGCGGTCGAAGCTCTCGCCGTAGTTTCCGACGTGCTTGACGATCCGCACCGCCCAATCCTTGCTGAGACCAAGCTGCTCGCCGTAATTCCCCTCAGTGCCGACGAAGCGTTTGATGTCGGGATTGGTCGAATTCATCATCTCGCCGATGTTCTTCTGCGTGATGCCGAGCTCCTCCGCATTGAGCATCGCATTCAGCGTCCATTTCGCGATGTCGAACCACTGGTCGTCACCGTGGCGAACCGCCGGCCCGAGCGGCTCTTTGGAGATGATCTCCGGCAGAATGATATGATCGTCCGGCGCGACCACACGCAGCCTCTCCGAATAAAGACCCGAAGCGTCGGTGGTGTAAGCGTCGCAGCGTCCGGTGTCGTAGGCCTTCAGCGCTTCGCTGGACGTGGCGAAGGTGACGCTCTTGAGCTTCATCTTGTTGGCGCGGAAATAGTCCGCGAGGTTGAGCTCTGTGGTCGTGCCCTGCTGCACGCAGACCGCCGCATCGTTGAGCTCGAGCGCCGAATTGAGCTTGAGCGACTTGCGGATGATGAAGCCCTGGCCGTCGTAGTAGTTGACGCCGACGAAATTCATCCCGAGCGAGGTGTCGCGCGAGGATGTCCACGTCGTGTTGCGGGCCAGGATGTCGACTTCACCGGATTGCAGTGCGGTGAAGCGGTCCTTTGCCGACAGCGGCACGAACTTCACCTTGTTCGGATCGTCGAAGATCGAGGCCGCGATCGCTTTGCAGAAGTCGACGTCGAGACCGGTCCATTTGCCGGCCGCATCCGGCAGGCCGAAGCCGGCCAGCGAGCCGTTGGAGCCGCAATTGAGAATGCCGCGTTGCTTGATGGTGTTGAGCGTTTGCGCGCTCGCGGATGATGCCGCGAGCCCGACCGTCGCTGCGAGAGCCAGTATGCTGATGACGCGTTTCATTGACATGCCCTTTGCCCGTTAGATCTTGGCTTGCACCCATTCCAGAACGATGCCCTTGCAAGGTCAAGGGGTTGACCGCCGGGTATTACGCGGCGGATATGCTGCAGCACCTCGACCAGCCCCTCATGGCAAAAAAGCCCGACCGACCGCTCAAACCCGAAACGCGCCTCGTCACCGGCGGGCGCGACCCGCAGTCCTATTACGGCTTCGTCAATCCGCCCGTTTATCACGCCTCCACGGTGCTCTATCCGACCGCGGCGGACCAGGTCGCGCATCGCGCGCGCTATCAATATGGCCGCCGGGGCACGCCGACCTCGGAAGCGCTGGAGAACGCGCTGAAGGAGCTGGAAGGGCCCGGGTGCGCTGCTGTGTCGCTGATGCCCTCGGGAATGTCGGCGGTGGCGACCGCCCTGCTCGCTGTGCTCGGTGCCGGAGATCACGTGCTGGTGACCGACAGCGTCTATCGGCCAACCCGCACCTTTTGCGACACCATCCTCAAACGGCTTGGGATTGAGACGACCTATTACGAGCCGTTGATCGGCAGCGGCATCGCCTCGCTCATGAAGGCAAATACGCGCGCGGTGTTCGTCGAAACGCCGGGTTCGCAAAGTTTCGAGATGCAGGATGTGCCCGCTATCGCGGCAGTTGCCCAATCAAAGGGCGCGGTAGTGCTGATGGACAATACCTGGGGGACGCCGCTCTATTTCAGCGCGTTCGACAAGGGTGTCGATCTCTCGATCCAGGCCGGCACCAAATATATTGGCGGCCACTCTGACATCATGCTCGGCACTGTTTCCGCCAATGCCAAAACGGCAGAGCGGTTGAAGACCATTGTCGGCACGATGGGACTGTGCGTCGGCCCCGACGATATGTATCTGGCGCAGCGCGGTCTGCGCACATTGGGCGTTCGTCTGGCGCGCCACTACGAAAGCGCATTGAAGATCGCGCGCTGGTTTGCGCAGCGGCCCGAGGTTGCAAGGGTGATTCATCCGGCGCTGGAAAGCGATCCGGGGCACGCCATCTGGAAACGCGACTTCGCCGGCGCGAGCGGCCTGTTCAGCATCGTGCTCAAGCCGGCGAGTGAGAAAGCAGTCCATGCCTTCATGGATTCGCTTGCGCTGTTCGGCATGGGCTTCTCATGGGGCGGCTACGAGAGCCTTGTCATTCTGTTCGACTGCACCGAGTACCGCACCGCGACCAAGTGGGCGCCGGGCGGCCCGACCTTGCGCTTCCATATCGGGCTGGAAGATCCCGGCGACCTGATCGCCGATCTCGAGGGCGGCTTTGCCGCAATGGCGGCTGCGGGCTAAAGCGCGTCAGTTGTCGGTCGAGCGGAACACCGCAATGTTCACGCGTCGGCCGGTGCTGAAGTTGAAGCCCTCCACCCGTGTCAGCGGCGCGTAGCGCAGACCGCTCGCCTCCGCATGTTGCGCGAAGATGCGTTCGTGACGGCCTTCCAGAATAGCGAAGTGACAATCGCCCTCGCGCAAGAATTCCACGGTGCCGGCGGCGTCGGTCAGCCGCGTTTGCGTACCCAATAGAAACACCAGGCTGGGCTCGTAATAACCGGCTGCGGCGACAGCGGGCGCGGCGCAATCGGTAGAACGGATCGCAGTGGCAAGAGCGCGGCTCGGGAATAGCGCGTTCAATGACGGCAACAGCAAACCGAAGATCGTTGTCGTCAGGAGAAGCGAGGACGCGAAGGCGCGCAGCAATGCGCGCTCGGCACCATCGAGATCGAACAGCCGCCAGGCGAACAAGCCCATCACGATCGCGCCGGCGGCAAGCGGCCATGCCAGGAGGCCAAGCTCGCCCTGCAGCATGATGAAGCCGGCAATCGTGAGGATGCCGAACACCAGCGGCACGATCATCCAGCCCGCCAATCCAAACTGCATTCCACGCATGGTGACGAGACTGCCGCGCTCGACAATTCCTGCGATCAGGATCGCAATCGCCGGATAAAGCGGAAGCACATGGAATGGCGCCTTGACCGGGATCAGCTCGAAGAACAGCCATGCGGGCAGCAGCCAAGCCAGCAGGAACTGCGCGCCCGGCTCGCGCCGCACGTGCCACACCATGGGAGCGACCAGGCCGGCGAGCACGGCACCCGGCCAGAACATCAGCCAGAACAGCACCAGGTAATAGCCAGGCAGACCGCCATGGCCCTCGAAGCCACCGAGCAGTCGCGCGAGGAGTTCGCTGGCAAGCCCCGCCTCCTCGTCCCGGCTCAGAAGGAGCGCGAGCGGCAGAGCGAGCAACGCCGCGAACCACAACAGACCGGCCAAACGCAGTCGCCCAAGCCAGCGCCAGGAGCGGTCGAGGATGCCAAGCGCAGCTATTGTAAAGCCGACGATCAGCAGGATGGCCGCGCCTTTGATCAGCACGCCGGCTGCGAGCGCGGTCCAGAAAATTGCAACGACCTGAACCGGCACAGCTTCGTCGGGTTTGCGGCGCGCGTTGAGATAAACGCGTGCAAGCGCGCCCATTGCCGCTACGACGCAGAGCAGGAGCACTGCATCGGCCTTGGCCAGCCGCGCCTGCACACCGAGCAGAAGCGACGTTGCCATCATGCCCGCCGCGATCAGCGACGGACGGCGCGAAACGAAAGCCAGCGCCGCCCAGTAGGTCAGCAACACGGCGCCGATCGCGCCGAATAATGACGGCAGTCGATAGAGCCAGATGTCAGCCCGAACCGGCGCAAGGCCGGCGGCTTCGGCGGTGTTTACGACGACAGTCTGCAGCCAGTTGGCGCCGGGAAAATTCTTCACCCGCACCTGATTTTGGAAACGGCTGTCGAGATAGTCGCCGCTCTCGATCATCTGCTTCGAGGCTTGCGCGAAGCGCGCCTCCTCGCGGTCGATCGGCGGAATTTGAAAAAAGCCGGGCACAAAGGCGAATAGCGAAAGCACGATCAGGATCGCCGCCGCACGCGCGTGCGACGTCGACGCGAAGCTCACCAGTTCGGTGAGGCTGGAGCGTGTGGCACTGCGGGGATGGTCGGCCGTGCTGGCCATTGCGAATCGTGCCGATGCCGGATGTGGCGACAATAATGCGAATGCCGCCCTGCGTGAACTTGGTTTATTGCACGCGCACCATGACACTGTCGCTGCGGCCGCCCGCATCCATGACGGTCAGCCGGAGAAATCCAGGGCCATCCGGCTGCACAAAAACAGTGCCGCGCCGGGCGTGCTCCTCAAGCGGAACGCCGTTCATCAGCACGGTCAGGGGCCCGGCGCCGCCGGCGAGCTTGACGGCCAGCGCTCCAGATTCCCCTGCCCCGCCCAGATCGACGCGAGCGCCATTGGGCGGAAAGACAATGCGGGGCGGATCGGCCATCTCACCGATCGCAGCGGTCGGCCGGAAGCGCTGCAGAGGCAGCGGCAGCTTGCCGCTCGACGCAAGCAGTGCGCCTTTCGGTGCAGCGGCAAGCGCGACCGGCGAGTAACCGCTACGGGCAAAAGCATCGAACAGGATCGGCGCCGCCGCCGCGCGGCCGACAAGACCCGGCACCGGCACGCCATCCGGCCTCCCAACCCACACGCCGATTGTCATGCGGCCGTCAAAGCCGATCGCCCAGGCGTCACGAAAGCCGTAAGAGGTGCCGGTCTTGAACGCGACGCGGCCATGCGGCGCATGTTCAGGGGGCGGCGTACCGAACAACGCATTGCCGACGTACCAGGCGGCGACCGGATCGAGCAGCCGCTTCAAACTCGCTTCAGCCGCATCGGCTCGCTCAGTCAGTTGAGTCACACCGCCACCATTGGCGAGGCCCCGATAGAGCATGGTGAGATCCGCGAGCGTGATGCCGACGCCGCCAAGTCCCATCGCCAGACCCGGCGCCTCGTGCTTCGGCAGCACCAGCTGCGCGCCTGCGCCGTTGATGCGGCTCGCAAGGCGGCTGACGCCGAGCCGCTCGAGCACCGCGATGGCCGGCACGTTGAGCGAGAGCTGCAGTGCTTTGCGCACCGTGACGGTGCCCTGGAAGGTCAGGTCGAAGTTCTCCGGCGCGTAGCTGCCGTAGCGAACTGGCCGGTCATCGATGAGCGTTTCCGGATGCAGGAAGCCGTCCTCGAATGCCAAGCCATAAATGAACGGTTTAGCGTCGAGCCCGGCGAGCGCACAGCGTTGCGTCATATCGACCTGGCCGGCGCGCTTCACGTCGAAATAATCCGGCGATGCGACGCGGGCCAGCACCTGCCCGGATGCATTATCAACGGCGACAAGTGCCACCGACATATCCGGCCCCAGTGCTTGCGCACGCTCCCGCGCCAAAGTCTCCAGCGCTTTCTGCAGGGGTAGATCGATGGTCAGCCGGTGAACACGGACGTCCGGCTGCGCGGCGACAATCGCATCCGATGCATGCGGCGCGAACAGCGGCATTGGTCGGCGCCCGACAGGTACAAGCTCCGCGACCGCACGGGTAATCTCGTCACGCGGAACGACGCCGGCCGTCACGGCTCGCGCGAGCACGCGATCGCGTGCGCTTTGCGCCGCGGCTGGATTGCGATCCGGACGACGCAGCTCGGGCGACTGCGGCAATGCGACAAGCAGCGCCGCCTCGCCGAGTGAGAGCCGCCTCGGCTCCTTGCCGAAATAAGCGAGTGAGGCCGCACGCACGCCTTCCAGATTACCGCCATATGGCGCGAGCGAGAGATAGAGCGAAAGCACCTCGCGCTTTGTCATCACGCGTTCGAGCTCGATCGCCCGCACCATCTGGCGCAATTTGGCCGAGAAGCTGCGTTCGCGGCGCGGCTCCAACAGCCGCGCCACCTGCATCGTGATGGTGGAGCCGCCGGATACGATCTCGCGATGGGTGATGAGCTGAAGCGCCGCCCGGCCTAATGCGAATACGTCCACCCCGGGGTGAGAATGAAAGCGCCGGTCTTCATAACTGAGCAAAATGTCGACGAACCGCGGGTCGACGTCGTCGGCGGTCACCGGCAAGCGCCAGCGCCCGTCCTTGTCGGCATAGGCCCGCAGCAGCCGCCCCTCGCGATCGAGCACGACATGTGAATAGTCGAGACGATCGCCGCGCGGCACCGGGCCGAGCGAGGCCACGTAGAATGCAACGCCGGTCAGCCCGGCGATGATCGCGCCGGCGAAGACTGCGAGGCCGTGCCGCCAGTATCTCATCGCGGCGCGATCTCCACCGACCCGGTCGCGGTGCGGCCGAAGCGGTCGGGCCGGTACATATCCTCGACCCGCGCCTGCGGCAGCACATATGTGCCCGGTGAGACGGCGCGCACGACATAGGCGACGCTGAACACCGCCGGCATTTCGGCGCCGCGCTCGAACGCCGCGGCGAAGCGGTCGTCGCGGAATTCGGCGTGTGCCGCCTCCGTGGCGTTCTCGATCCACGACAGTTTCCCGGCATCGCCCGACGAGACGAGCCGCGGATTGTCGATCTCGAACCCGGCCGGCAGATAATCGGCAACGATGACGCGCGCGAATTGCGGCCTGCGATCGGTCACAGTCAGCACCACCGCGAATCGCTGGTTCTGCTTCACCTTGGCGATATCCACCGGTTCGCCGTCGAGGCTGAAGTACTTGCGCTCGATCTTGAAGCCCTCATCGGCCGCGGGCTCGGGCGTCAACGGAGCACCGCTGACCGACACCACCGCCTGCACGGCGCCCTCGCCTGTATTCGCCAGCGTGAATGGGCTGGCGAGTTCGGCCGGCCGCAAGGTCCGGTTGACTGCGCCTCTCTGCGGCGAGCCGCCCAGCGTGAGCGAAATCGCACTCGTCTCCTTATTAAGAGCGCGGGCAGCAAGCACGAGCCAGGCTTGCTCCTGTGTCGAAGTATAGGCCGAGAGCCCACGCGCTGCGTCGATACGCTGCACGGCCTGGTCGATGGTCGCGCGCGGCGCCCCGCTTTCAGAGGCGAGCGTCACCAGCGCGGCGGAGTCGCGCAGTGCCGATCCATAATCGACACGGCCGATCTCGAGCGACGGCCGCGGCGGTATGGCTGCAAGCGCCGCAGCATAGACGCGCTCGGCGCGGGCCTTGTCACCGACCAGCGCAAGCGCGGCGGCGAGCTGAGCCTTGGCGATCGGCGTCGCGATCTCGTTGACGCGGACATCGGCGAGATAGCGCAGGTCACCGACCGGCGCGGCGCCGTTGCGGGCGAGAACGTAGAGCGCGTAAGCGAGGTTGCGCCCGCCGTCGCGCTTCGGCTCCGGCGCGGTCCCGACGAAATTGCGCAGCCGGTCGAGCGCGAGCTTGAAGGCCTGATCGGGCACCTCGAAGCGGCGTTCGCGGGCACGGCTGAGGAAGTCGGTGACATAGGCGTCGAGCCAGACGTCGTCGCCGCCCGCGGACCACAGGCCGAACGAGCCATTGGCGCCCTGCCGCGCCAGCAGGCTGGCGATCCCGGTTCTGATCCGCTGATCGACCGCATCGTCGAGCCCGAGGTTTGCTTCGCTGGCGAGCTCGTTGACATAGAGCATCGCCACCGCGCGGCTCGCGATCTGCTCGGAACAGCCGAACGGATAGCGGTCGAGCGCATTCAGCAACGCCGCAGCATCGAGCGCACTCGAGATCGACACCGACAGCGATACCCGCCCGGTGCCGGGCACAAGGTCGGCGAACATGTCGTTCGACAGCGTCAGGCTCTCGCCCTTGGCGAGCGGCCGCACGGTGCGGCGCGCCAGGATCTGCGTCGCCGGCCGCACGCCAAGCGGATAGTCGCGCGCGATCTTGAGGTTGTTCGGGCCGGTGAGCGAGACGGTGACAACTGAGTTGCCGGCGGTCGCCGCGGATAGCGGCAGCGATACATGCTGCCGCTCTTTGGCTTTCAGCGCGATTGTTTTCGCACCGTCGCTGATCTTCGCCGGGCCGTCGGATGTCACGTTCAGCGCGTAGTCACCGGCTGGACCTTCGACATTGTCGATGTCGACCGCAAGCGTCGCGGCGTCACCGGTGCGCAGGAAGCGCGGCAGCGTCGTCGTGAGCACGACCGGATCGCGAATGACGACATCGCCGGTCGCCTTGCCGACTTGCGTCTTGCTCCATGCAATCGCCATGACGCGCGCGGTGCCGGCAAACGCCGGAATATCGAACTCGACCTGCGCGGTGCCGTTGCGATTGACCGTCACAATGCCGGAGTAAAGAGCGAGCGGCGCCTGCGCCGGCGGCGAGCCGGACAGTTCGCCCCCACCGCCATCGCCGCCGGAGCGGATGCGCCCTGCGCTGCCCTGCATGCCGTCGATCAGCTGGCCGTAGAGGTCGCGGACTTCGGCGCCGAGCCGGCGCTGGCCGAGATAATAGTCATCGGGCGCCGGCGGCTTGTAATTGGTGAGATTGAGGATGCCGACATCGACTGCGGCGACAACGACGCGCGCTTCTTCACCTGCAGCAAGGCCACCGACCTTCACCGGAATCGTCAGTTTGCCGTTCGGCCGGATCGTCTGCGGAAGTTGCAGATCGAGCGCGAGCGTTTTCGCCGCCCGATCGATCGCGAACCACTGCACGCCGATCGCGCGGCCCGGCATGCGTTGCGACGGCGCATCGAGCGGCCGGCGCAAGGTCGCGACCGCATAAGCGCCGCTGCCCCAGTCCGATCCGACCGGCAAACGCAGCGTGGCGGTCCCCGGCCGCACATCCTGCGACACCGTGGCGAGCAGCTTTTCATTGTAGATGTTGACGGTGACGCGGCCGGCAGTACGCGCCGTGACCGATACGGTCATGGCCTCGCCAGCGCGGTAGCCGGGCTTGTCGAGCGCGATCTCGAGGAGATCGGGCGTATCGGCCGCCGATTCCGCGTAGAAACCGGCGTCAAATTGCAGCGACGTCAGTAATCCGTCAGCTCCGCCGGTGGACACTTCGAGCCGGTAGCGGCCCCAGGACACCGGCATCGAAAGCCGCGCCGGCCGATCGGCGGTGACGTCCACGGCGCCGTCGCCAACCAGCTTGGTGGACTTGACCGGCTCGTATTCCCAGGAGCCGCTCTGCCGGTACCACTGATAGCGCGTCTCGACTTTGAGCAACTGATACTTCAGGCCGTTGCGCGCGAGCGACTTGCCGTCGGCATCGACAAAGATGACGTCGAACACCGCGTTCTCGCCATCGCCGAGCGAGCGTCCGGAGAACGCAGGCTTCACACCGATCATCGGCCCCGCCGCGGCGACCGGCAGCGTCAGCTTGCGCTCGACCGCGCGACCGCCGGCCTCCGCCATGCGGACCGAGATTTCAGCCGAGAGTGGTCGCGTCGTGCCCGGCAATTTATCGAATGCGACGTCAAAGCTCGCTTTGCCGTCCTTATCGGTGACCGGAAGATCTTCGAGCGGTTGACGCAGCGATGTCACCTGCTCGTCGTTTTGTCCGAACGCATAACCGGGAAAGCCCGCCCGCTCCTTGGCCGCGCCGATCACCACTTCGCCTTCGAGCGTCAGTTCGGCAGCCGGGGCGCCGTACAGAATAACGGCCATCGACAGCGACTGGCGTCGTACTCTCGCGCGGCATCGCGGTGACGCGCGAGCTCAGTTCAAATTCAAGGCGGTCGGGCACATAGTCCTCGACCATGAAAGTCGTCTCGCCGACCGGCGGACGCTTGGGATCGGTGTAGGCACGCACGCGCCAGGTGCCGGTCGGCGCATTCGCCACCAGCGCCACACTCAAGCTGCGGCCGCCCGCGCCCTGATCGGCGACGCTGGTGCGCTTGTATTCGACGCCATCGGGCCGCTCGAGCACGAGCATCATCGGCGTGTCGCCCACTGCCTGTGCGCGCGCGTCACGCAGCAAGCTTGTGATGTGCACCGTCTCGCCGGATCGATAGACGCCGCGCTCGGTGTAAACGAATGCGTCAAGCGCGGCAGGCGCAGGGCGGCCCGCTCACGCCGCGATCCGTCAGGTCGAATGCCGGAGCCTTGAGACTGAGGAACGCGTAGTCGGATTGTCCCGCCGCGACCAGCGCCGCGGGCGAGAGACCGCCCTCACCTCGCGTCAAGCCGGCTTCAAAGTGGACGAAGCCGTCGAAATTGGTGCGCTTGGTGCCGAGCACTTCGTTATTGCGCGCGATCAGGCGGACGTCGATGCCGCCGAGCGGCTGCGCGCTCGCCAACGAATGCAGGAACACATCGATGCCGCCCGGCGAGGAATAGGCCGAGAGGCCAAGGTCAGAGACGATGAACCATTGCGTCGCCTGCTGCTGGTAATCCTCAGCGGGCGCATCCTTCGGCGCTGCCGTCATCACATAGACGCCGGCCGCGAGATTGCCGACCGCCTCGGTCACCGGAAATGCGGTGGTGACCTCGGTGTTGAGCCGCGGCTCAACCGTCAGCTCGCCATTCCAGACTTTTTCGCCGCGTTCGGTCCCGATCTGCTCAGCCTGATAGCCGGACAGGCTGCGCTGGAACTCGCCGCCCAGCAGTGTATCCAGCAGATTGCGATCGCCGACCCGGTAGATCGCGACTGCAATGGCCGACGTGTTGACGCTGAGCACCGGAATGCCGCGCTGGCCGGTCTTGGGCAACACGTAAGCCTTGGCGCCGAACCGCGCGAATGGCTTGCGGTCCCGCACGAAGATCGTGAACTCCGCCGACCGCGGCAATGTCTCGACCACGCCCGACGGCAAGCCGGCGCGCAATGTCATTTGATAGCGCTCGCCGTGCTTGAGGCCGTCGACGCAAAGCTGCTTGGCTTCAACGGTGAGCGCAGGCCGATCCATTCCGGCGACCGCAACAAAGGGCGAGAAGTCGGCGCGCTTGGCGAGCTCTTCGGAAAACTGGAAGCAGGCGCGAGGCGTCAACGCATCGGAGTCGATTGTATAGTCGAGCATGCGGAAGCCGTGTTGAGCACGCAGCGTTTCGTACTGCGCGCGCAGCTCCGCGCTTTCGCGCAGTTCGAGACCGACCCGCATTGCATCGAGCGAAGGCCGGTACATTCTTCGGTCGGCCAGCAATCTGCCGAGCAGCGCGAGGCTCTCCGCTTCATCAGGACGCGCGCCCGAGCGCTGGTAAGCGATGTAAGCCGCTATCGAAGCGCGCTCGAGAAAGAATGCGCGCTCCTTGTCGTCGCGCGGCCGGATTTGCGAGATCGTGCGCGCCAGCCGCAGCCAGGATGGCCCGTCGCCCGAGGCGACAGTCACAAGCTGCCCAAGCACCTGCATGCCGGTGCGTAGATCGTTCTTTTGGAAAGCCGCATTGGCCTCGTTACGCAGCGTTGCGGCATTCTTCGTCACGACACCCGCATCGGTCTTGATCTGCGCTTCGAACTTGACGGCGGAATCGTCGAGATCGGCCCGCTGGAATGCCTTGTCGGCGGCATGAGCAAGACACGGCAAAGCGATGAGCGCGGCGAGCAGGCCGGCGCGAACAAGCGCGAACATGGGGATGGCTCCGTAGCGGCTCTGTAGCCGCATCATCAGGTTCCGGGGTAATCGTGTCGAGGCTGGGGCGGCGCGCCGGATCGAAAGGCGATTCGGCTGAATACCCTTGGGTCAATCTGCTGATGTATTAGATGAAGAACTTGAAGTGTTATATTCAAAGTATTCAGCGGATTGAACAATCGGCGCTGACCGGCGCAGCCTTCCCAGGTTGAAGCGCTGCAGGTAAACCGGCGACAAGACCCCGTAGCTCAGCCGGACAGAGCATCAGCCTTCTAAGCTGAGGGTCGCTGGTTCGAATCCAGCCGGGGTCGCCATCGTTCGTAGCTAGCCCGCCCCTGCGGTTCGCCCGCGCCTAGAACGCGCGCTGGCGCCACGGCACTCAACCAAAGGGTGCATGGACACCCCGGCGAAACCGATAATTAACGGGTTTGGAAGAGGTTGGCCCAAACCAACGAGAATTACTGCCCGGGACCGATGTCAGACGATCTCGCCGCCGCAGCTGCACCGCCATTGAGCCCGGAAAACGCCCCGGGCCATACCCCCATTTGTTACATCGTCGACGAGGAATCCAGCATCCGCCAGTTCTTGTCGCTGGTGCTGCATGGCGCCGGCGTCGACGCGGTTGAGTTTGCCGATGGCGCCTCGATGCGCGCCGCCGTGGCCAAGCGCACGCCGGACCTCGTCTTCCTCAACATTTCCCTGGAATCGACCGACGCTATCGAGTCCGTGATCGCGCTGGCGCGTCACGCCTTCAACGGCTCGGTCCAATTGATGAGCAATCGCGGCGCGGCCGTGCTGGAGCACGTCAAGAACATCGGCATCCAGAACCGGCTGGCCATGCTGCCGGTCCTGAAAAAGCCCTTCGAAACGGACGTCGTCCTGAAGGTCCTGCAGCAGCTCAAGCTGGGCATCCGGAACCAGGAGAATGCCAAGGTCGATCTGTCCGAGGCGTTGGCGAAAAACTGGATCGAGTTCTGGTATCAGCCAAAAATCGATATTCGCCGCAAGCAGCTGGCCGGCGCCGAGGCATTTGCGCGCGTCAACCACCCCGAGCAGGGCATTCTGCCGCCGGCAGCTTTCATGGCCGACGCCAAAGAGGAAGACCTCATCAAGCTATCGGAGATGGCGCTGCTCGATGCGCTGCGCGCCGGCAGCAAGTTCGCCGAGATGGGCATCCAGTTGCGGATCGCGGTCAACGTTCCGATCGCGGCCTTGGTCAAGCTGCCGGTCACCGAAATTGTCGGCTCCAAACGCCAGCCCGGCGACAAGTGGCCCGGACTGATCATCGACATTCCGGAAGAACAGATCATCAATGATATTCCGCTGGCCAACGAGCTGACCAAGAAATTCGCTCCTGCCAATGTCCGCCTGGCGGTGGACGATTTCGGCCGCGCTTACGCAGCGCTGACCAAGATCAAGGAAATGCCGTTTGTCGAGCTCAAGCTTGACCGCACATTCGTGGTCGACTGCGGGCATCACAAATCGAATGCACCGATGTGCAAGACCGTGATCGACCTTGCGCATAGCTTCGGCAGCGTCGCGGTCGCGGTCGGCATCGAAAAGGCGTCCGACGCGGTCGCGCTGGTCAGCATGGGCTGCGACTATGGCCAGGGCTTCCTGCTCGGCCAGCCAATGCCGGACGACCGGCTGATCTCGCTGTTACGTCAGCGCACCGTTGGTCGTAAATCTCAGCCTCAAGCTCAGGAAGCTCAGGCTGAGGCTGCGGAAGCTCCGCCTCAGGCTCGCCGGCTCCGGAAGCTCAGCCGGCCTGACGCCCTTCAGTGGGTCCAGGGATCGCGGCGGGTAAAGGCGAAATTGTCCGAATAGGACATGATGCGCCGTTTCACCGGCTCGGACTTCAAACACCTGGTGGGCGATGCCGCGATGTTCGCAGTATGCGACCGCCTCTTCTTTCGTATCGAAGGTGAGCTTGACCTGCTGCTTCATGTCGCCCGATGAGGTCCAGCCCATCAGCGGCTCGATCGTGCGCGGCTCTTCCGGCTCAAATTCCAGCAGCCAGTCCTTGGTGGCGGCCTGACCGGACTGCATCGCTGTTTTCGACGGCTTGTAGATGCGGGCGGTCATCGCAAATCTTTCGTGGAACGTGCACAGCCTATACGGCGCACAGAATAAGTTCGCAACCGCGATTGGATTCGAAACGCCGTCACGTTAAAACGGAATGCAACCACTGGGGGAACTTGTCCATGATACGTTTTGCTTCCGTCTTGTTGCTTGCTCTGTGCGTCGCCGCTCCAAGTCAGGCTGTTGCGCAAACAATTCAGATCACACGCCCCAGCGCTTACATTTATGCGCTGTCGGATGCGTATATCGACGTGAACGGCACCAGAGTAACGAATTTGGCCAATGGCGGATCCTACAAAGGATCGGTCAAGGCGGGGCCTGTCACTATTGTAGTGACCAATTGGCAATCGCCAGGACGTTCGGTTGCCTCATTCAAGGCCGCACCGGGAAAGACATATCGCTTCACCGTCGCGCCGCGTGGCCAATCCGTGGTCGCAGGCATGGCGTTGGGACTTATCGGCACCGCGATTGAAGGCGGCGGCATGTTCCAGATCACGCCGCAGTAAACCTTTCATCGCGGCGCAAGGCTGGTCGGGGCGGCAGGATTCGAACCTGCGACCCTCTGCTCCCAAAGCAGATGCGCTACCGGGCTGCGCTACGCCCCGACGGGCAGGCAGGCGATACACGCTTCGCAAAAACCCGGCAAGTTTCGCTAGCGGCCGCTGAAAATCGGGTGCGCGACCCGGTCACCAGGCGCAATTCCGAGCTTGCGGGAGGTCCCCGCAATGACCTCCAGCACGCCCCGGACCGGGCCTCTGGAAGGAACCTGCTCGAGCGAATGCGGCACGGTGTTCTCGGCGATGCGGTGGATCCGGCCGTCGGCCCGGATGAAGATCATGTCGAGCGGGATGTAGGTGTTCTGCATCCAGAACGAGACATCCTGCTCGCGATGGAAGTCGAACAGCATGCCGGTCCCTTCAGGCAAAGACCGCCGATGCATCAATCCCTTGGCCCGATCGGCATCATTATCGACCACTTCGACGCTGAAACTGTGCACGCCCGTCTTGGTGACGATTTCGACGACCGACTTTTCCGCGGCCTGGCTGAAGCCGGCGGATAGCGCGAAGAAAGCCGAAAAAACAAAAGCCGCGACCATTCGCATGGTCACGGCTTAAACGTCTCGGCGCGAACCGGCAACGATTAGTGCGATGCCAGTCCCAGCGGTCCGCCATCCGGCCGGACTTCGGCCGCCATCAGGCCCTTCGGGCCAGGCCCGAAGCGGACCAGCACGGTCTGGCCGGGCCGCAACTCGGCAATGCCGTAGCGGCGCAGCGTTTCCATATGGACGAAGATGTCGGGCGTGCCCTCGCCGCGCGTCAGGAAGCCGAAGCCGCGCAAGCGGTTGAACCATTTGACCTGCGCGCGCTCGAGCCCCGACGTCGGCGTCACCGTCACATGAGTGCGCGGTGGCGGCATCTGCGCCGGATGGATGGCCGTTGAGTCATCCATCGAGAGGATGCGGAAAGCTTGCAGGCCCTTCTGGCGCGTCTGCACTTCGCAGACGACGCGCGCGCCCTCATAGGCGGTCTGGAACCCGTCCCGGCGCAGGCACGTCACGTGCAGAAGCACGTCTGGCATGCCGTTGTCCGGAACGATGAAGCCGAAGCCTTTAGAGACGTCGAACCATTTGATTACGCCCGACATCTCGATGAGGTCGGTGGCTGTTTCGTCGACGATTTCTCTGGCCGTGGTTGGCCCGAGATTTGCCCCTGGCATTTTTGATTCAATCCCGTCCGACGCCATGACGCCTGACGCTGCCGCCGTTTGTTTGTCGCCTCTTGCGGGCGCTTAGAAACGAATCTCTGTGAATTGAAGATAACACCGGCCCTAGCGCGGCAAAGGGCAAAATGTGCTTGCGCACAGGTCATGCACAGCGGTAGCGGCGCCGAATCAATGGCTGATGAAGGAGCCGAGAGCGCTTCCGATGTCGCCGCGGATGACGAGATCGGCAAGATGATCTGCATCAGTCGGCTCGCGGTTGATGATGACAAGCGCGGCGCCATTCCTCTTTGCCATCAAGGGGAAGCCGGCGGCCGGCCAGACCACGAGCGACGAACCGATCGCGAGAAAAAGGTCGCAGCTCGTGCTCAAGTCCTCCGCGCGTTGCATTGCAGCTTCCGGCATCGCCTGGCCGAACGACACGGTCGCCGTCTTGATGAAGCCGCCGCAGCCGCAATCGGGGGCGCAATTGGCCCCGGCTGCATATTTCTGGCGGACCCACGCGATCTCGTAGCGCTTATCGCAGTCGAGGCACGTCGCGTAGGTCGTGTTGCCGTGCAACTCGACAATATCGTCGGGTGCGATCCCGGATGCCTGATGCAGATTGTCGATGTTCTGCGTGATCAGGCCCGGCACTTTCCCGGCCTTGTAAAGCGAGGCGAGCGCGAGATGGCCCCGGCCCGGCGTCGCCTTGGCGAAATACTCCTCCATCGCGAAGCGCCGCTTCCATGCCTCGTCGCGCATCTCCTGGCTGGAGATGAAATCGTCGAAATAAATCGGCTGATTTTTGGTCCAGATGCCGCCGGGCGAACGGAAATCCGGGATTCCGCATTCGGTCGAGATGCCGGCGCCGGTAAAGGGCACAATCGCGTCCGAGCTGTCGATCAGCTCGCGCAGGCGCGCTACGCCCTTGTCGAGATCGGTCTCAATCATCGATAAATGACCGTCCAGGGAGACATGACGATGCGATATCTGCACACCATGCTGCGCGTACGCAATCTCGATGATGCGCTCGATTTCTACGTCAACAAACTCGGTCTGAAAGAGACGCGCCGCCGCGTCGACGAGAAGAACCGCTACACGCTGGTGTTTCTAGCCGGATCGGACGATCTCGGTTCGGTCGAGGACAGCAAGAAAGTCGGCCGTCCGCACATGGAGGTCGAGCTGACTTACAACTGGGACACCGAGGACTACGGCGAGGCGCGCCACTTCGGTCACCTCGCCTACGAGGTCGACAACATCTACGAGGCTTGCGAGCGGCTGATGAAAGCCGGCGTCACCATCAATCGCCCGCCACGCGACGGCGTGATGGCGTTCGTGCGCTCCCCCGATAAACATTCGATCGAGCTCTTGCAGAAAGGCAATGCACTGCCGCCGCAGGAACCTTGGAAGTCGATGCCCAATACCGGCAAGTGGTGATCCATAATCGTTGGCAATGGCGTATTGCCGCTCGTCGCCAACCTCTTTATATGTCGCGCCTCTCCGGCACGCGCCCTTCGTCTAGCGGTCCAGGACGCCGCCCTTTCACGGCGGAAACACGGGTTCGATTCCCGTAGGGCGCGCCACCGGCGCAAATTTGCAGACATGCGAGACATGCCAGCCATGCGGTGAGCGGGCAGCTTTTAACGCACTCGTTACAGACGCGACTCGTCTTCAGGCGTTAGAAGCACACCGTCGGTACATGGAGTACGCCATGACCAGTCTGCATTTGAATCGAAACGTCGCTGCCACGCTGCGCCGCGATGCGCAGCTCGTTGGTCAAGCCGCGGTCGCGGTTGTCTGCATCGGCTTCGCCAGTCTGGCGGTGGGTGCAGCGCTCGTGGACATCATCACGATTGCGCAGTGACGCTATCGGCGTAGCGATGACGCTCGCCTTTATAATCGTCGATCACGTATTCGCCGGCTGAACCGCTCACATAGTTCGGCCCGAGCGGCGACTTGCCGTGGCCGCCGGGAATGTCGAGCACGTAAGTCGGCTGGCACAATCCTGACACGCGGCCGCGCAGCGCGCGCATCAGCTCTTGCCCGCTGGCAATCTCGGTCCGCAGATGACTGGTGCCCGGCGCGAGATCGCCGTGGTGCAGATAGTACGGCTTGATGCGGCACTCGACCAAAGCCCGCATCAAGCCGGTCAGCGTCCGCTCGTCATCGTTGACGCCTGCAAGCAGCACCGATTGCGAGAGCAGCGGAATGCCGGCATCGGCCAGACGCGCGCAGGCGTCTCGCGCCGCTCGCCGTGAGTTCGCGCGGATGATTGACATGGACGGCGACATAAACCGCCTTCCCTTTCGCTTTCAGCGCCCGCACGAGTTCCGGCGAAATGCGCTCCGGCTCGGCGACTGGCACACGGGTGTGAATGCGGATGACTTTGACGTGGTCGATCGCCGCCAAGGCCTTCATCACCTCGCGCAGGCGGCGCGGCGACAGCACCAGCGGATCGCCGCCGGTCAGGATCACTTCCCAGATCTCCTTGTGGGCGCGAATGTAATCGAGCGCACCCGCAAGAGCATTTTTCGAGAGCATGGTCGGCTTGCCGGGCCCGACCATCTCCCGGCGGAAGCAGAACCGGCAGTACACGGCGCAAACGTGGACCAGCTTGAGCAGCACGCGGTCGGGATAACGATGCACCACGCCCTCGATCGGGCTGTGCGCGTCATCGCCAATCGGATCGGCGTTCTCGTCCGCTGATGCCTGCAACTCGCGTGCGTCCGGGACGAACTGCCGCGCGATGGGGTCATTGCGATCCGTGGGATCGATCAGCGCCGCGAGCGCTGGCGGCACCGTGACGGCGTAGCGCTGAGCAACCTGTTCCAGCTCGGCCCTTTGCTCGGCCGGCGCGAGGCCGCGCTCAATCAATTGCGTCACATTTCGAAGCGGTGCTTCCTTCATGGTCTTCCTCTTTATCTCGATGCCGGCTCGGGCACGGTGCTCCACAGCACCTGCTCGATCCGTTGCGCGCCGGTTGCCAGCATCACCAGCCGGTCGAAGCCGAGCGCGATGCCGCTCGCCGGCGGCATATGCGGCAATGCCGCGATGAAATCCTCGTCGATCGGATAACGCTCGCCGTAGAGCCGCTCTTTCTCCGCCATCGCCTGTTCGAAACGGCGGCGCTGTTCCGCGGCGTCCGTCAGCTCGGCAAAGGCATTGGCAAGCTCGACGCCACACACATAAAGCTCGAAGCGCTCGGCAACGCGCGGATCGCCGGGCTTGGCGCGCGCCAGCGCAGCCTGCGTGATCGGATACTCGTACAAGATGCAGGCCCGCCCGTCGCCGAGATGTGGCTCGATTTTCTCGGCCATTACCCGGCTGAAGATGTCGCCCCACGTGTCGTCGGCGGCAACGTTCACGCCCGCCCTGCCAGCCCCGGCAGCCAAGGCATCGCGATCGCCCTCGCCCGCTCTCAGCGTCGCCAGCAGATCGATACCCGCATGGCGTTCGAACGCCTCGGCAACGCTTAGCCGTTCCGGCTCCGCAAATGGATCCGCTTCGCGGCCGCGAAAGCGAAACTGCTGTCGCGCCGACAACCCGCCCGGCTTCGCGCCAGCAACGCCGCGCAGTCCGCCATTAATCGTTCATAGCCTTCGTTGGCGCGATACCATTCGAGCAGCGTGAACTCCGGATGATGCAACGCGGTGCGCTCGCGATTACGAAACACCCGGGCGAAATCGAAGATGCGCTCCTCGCCGGCGGCCAACAATTTCTTGCAGGCGAATTCGGGCGAAGTGCGCAGATAAAGCGCGTTGCGCTCGCCCGCCGAGCCGATCAGCTCTGTCGCAAAGCCGTGCAGATGCGTTTCATTGCCTGGCGACACCTGCAGCGTTGCGGTTTCGACCTCAATGAAGTCCTGCGCCGCGAACCACGCGCGCAAAGCCGCGGCAATCCGCGCGCGCGCGACCAGAAACGGCCGCCGGTCGGCATGCACGGCTTTGTCCCATTGCGGTGAAATCGGTTTCGACACGTTGAATTCTTTGGCTCCTAACCACTGGCATTGGGCGGCGGGATGAGTATGGTGCGGCCCGAAACCGCGGCCTTGCCGCCTCCAGGGACAAAAAACGTGAAAGTCATCGCTAGTTCGGTCCGTAAAGGCAATATCCTCGACCTCGATGGTCAGCTCTACGTCGTGCTGAAATCGGAGAATTTCCACCCCGGCAAGGGCACCCCGACCACCTCGATCGACATGCGCCGCATTTCCGACGGCGTTAAGACCATGCAGCGCTACAAGACCACCGACCAGGTCGAGCGCGCCCACGTCGAGGATCACAAGTATGCGTACCTTTATCAGGACGGTGACGGCTTCCACTTCATGAATCAGGACAATTACGAGCAGGTCCAGGTTCCGGAAGACGTACTCGGCGACCAGGCTGTTTACCTCCAGGAGGGCATGGAAGTCATGCTCTCGGTCCACGAGGGCAATCCGGTCGCCATCGAGCTGCCGCAGAAGGTCACGCTCGAAGTGCTCGAAACCGAACCGGTCGTCAAAGGCCAGACCGCATCGGGCTCTTTCAAGCCGGCGAAGCTGTCAAACGGCGTTCGCACCATGGTGCCGACCCACATCGTCGCCGGAACGCGCGTCGTGGTGTCGACGACGGACGGCGCGTATAGCGAGCGCGCCAAGGACTGACGACGATATACCTGCCCCGCTTTGCAGAGCGTTGGGCCCGCGCTAGGTTCCCGCGGGGCGCGGAGCGCGGGGGAATCGTTTTGCCGGTGAAGCGTTCGCTATTATCAGCCGCGCTCATCTTTGCATTGCCGGCGGCCGCGCAGGAGTTTCAAGCGCCGCGCGTTTCGCTTTCGACTGTCGATTGGAGCGCAGCGGCGAAGGCCGTCGCGCCCGACGCAAGCGGCGAGCCGGCGCAGATACTTGCTCCGCTCAACAAGGCCCTGTCCTCTCGTTTTCCAGGCATTGAGAAGAGCACCGTTCCGGTGCTGCTGCCGGTTGACGTCGCTGCGTTCCGTAAAGATGCCGAAGCCGGCAGTGCGGAGACCAAGACCGCCAACAAATACTTCGGCGAGTTTTCGCCGTCGAAACTATTTCTCGCCGGGCCGGCGGGCTACGACGCGACATTCTGGATCACTCCCAAAGATGTCGGCTTGAAATTCACCTATCCGAAGCCGGTGGAAGTCGAGATCACCGGCGCTGCATTCGTCTACGATCTGGAAGGGCCCGACCACGAGCAGGTCTTTACAAAAGAGCTCAGCGCAAAATTTCCCGGAATGAAGCGCATTTTGCGTGAAGGGCATGTGCGCTACGCGTTCGAGCGTTTCGGAGTTCCCTACGTCGTAACGATCCAGTGCTACGACCGGCGTCCCTCGAAGAAATTTCTGATCTGCCGCGATGCCGACCAGGTCGCCGAGAAGTTTTTCAATCGGCTGGAGCTTGCCGGCGGCACACCAGGCCAGATCGCGCAGCCGAAACTCGAAATCGCGCGGCCAGAAAAGTCATCAGACGACTTTACCTATTACGGCCCCGGCGACCTCATTCCGAGCAGCGGCTGGAAGAAAATGCCGGGCCGTGTGGACTACACGGTGTACGCGCTGTTCCGATTTCCGATCGCCAATGCGCCGGCCTACATCAAGTCGCAATCCTTCAATCCCTGGGGCGATTGTTACCGCTCCGGCAAAACCGGAAAGATCGGAAAGAAGGACTCGCCTTATCGCTGCAAGGTGAACGACCTTCCCGCTCACCTTCAATGAAGCGGCGCCGGTCAACTTCACCTATCCCTGGCGCGACAATTTCTGCGAATTGCGCGACTTCCACGTCGGCCAGTGTCCCGGCGGCTATGGCCATCAGGGACAGGACATGCGGCCGGCCAATTGCGTCCTGTTCAACGAAGGCGCCGACCGTTGCCAGCCTTACCAGCACACGGTCGCCGCGGTGCATGACGGTGTGGTGTGGCGCACGCCCGGCAATCTCGGCGCTTTCATTCTCCGGAATACGGCGAACGAACATGTGCGGGCCGCCTATCTGCACATGAACCCGAACTTCATGGATGAAGAAGGACTGGTCACCGGTCGCGCCGTGTCCGAAGGCGAGATCATCGGCAAAGTCGCGACCTGGGGCGATTACGAGAACGGCACGTCCTACCATCTGCACTTCGCACTCCAGGTGTTCACGCGGAGCGGTTGGACGTGGGTTAATCCCTATGCGAGCCTCGTTGCCTCATATGAGCGGCTGATCGGAGCGCGCGGACGCGAAATCAAGCCAGGCGATGCCGCCCCGCCGACGCCCGACAAACCGCCGGTCATTCTCAACCCCTCGCCTGTCGCCGACGCCGCTGCGCAAGCCGAAAAGCCTGCCGAGGTGCAAAAGCCTGCCGAGGCGAAGAAGAAGCCGCCACCCAAAAAGAAGAAGCCGGTTCGACGCCGCCGCCGCAAAATCCAGGAAGATGAGCTGTAACGGCGGAACTCCGCGTCAACCTTTCCTGCGCCAAACGATTGTGGGAGCGGCGGCGCTCCCTATGATGCCGCCATGGTTCGATTCGATCTCAATGGATTGACGCGTCGCAAGGCGATGCTCGCCTTGGCGAGCGGCGTCGCAACTCTTGTCAGCCCGCTGCCGCTCCTCGCCGCTCCCGACAGCGGCTTTGCAAGATGGGTCGCGAATTTCAAGGCCCGCGCGGTGGCGCGCGGCATCTCGGAAAAGACCTATGACCGCGTGATGAACGCAGTCACGCCCGACACCAGCGTCTATGCGCTGCAGCGTTCGCAGCCCGAATTCAGCGAGGAGATGTGGCAGTACATCAACCGCCGCTGCTCGGAATGGCGGGTGAACACCGGGCGCGAACGCGCCAAGCAACATGCCGATCTCCTGCGCCGCCTCGAGCACGATTACGGCGTCGATCGTTACTTGTTGCTCGGCCTGTGGGGCATGGAATCGTCGTTCGGCGACGTGATCGAAAACCCGAAATACATGCGGCAGGTCATCCCGGCGCTTGCCGCCCTCGCCTATGGCGAACCGCGGCGGCGCAAATATTGGGAGCAGGAACTGCTCAACGCGCTGACCATCGTCGATCGTGGCTGGGCCGAGCCCGCCGGCATGATCGGCTCATGGGCCGGCGCGATGGGCCACACCCAATGGATGCCGGAAGTGTGGCTCAAGATCGGCGTCGATTACGACAAGGACGGCCGCATCAACCCATTCGGCAAGCCTGACGACGCGCTCGCAGGCGCCGCGCGCTATCTGGTCGAGCGCGGCAAGTATGAGCGCGGCGAAGCCTGGGGCCACGAAGTGAAGTTGCCGGCCGCGCAGGTCAAGCTCGCCGACAATCGCACCAAGCGCAGTTACGAAAAATGGCAAGCGCTCGGCGTTGTGCGCGCCGACGGGAAAGCATTCGACCGGCCGAACGATCACGCTCGACTCTGGCAACCGGTGCGCGGCGGCCCGGCATTCCTGCTCGGGCAGAATTTCTTTGCGGTGCGCTCCTACAATCCGTCGTCGAGCTACACGCTCGCGCTGCTTCATCTCGGCGATCTCATTCGCGGCGACGGCCACTGGAAGCAGGAGTTTCCCGGCGGGGAACGGCCGCCGACATTCGAAGAGGTCAAGGAAATCCAGCGCCGGCTCAATGAGCAGGGTTTCAAGACCGACGGCGTCGACGGACGGACCGGCTCTGACACTGTGAAAGCCATCGCCGCTTTTCAGAAGAAAGTCGGCATGGACCCGCCGGATGGCTATGCCGGGCTGAAAGTACTGGCGAGGTTGCGTCAGGGATCATGATCCGGTTGAGTAGCCGCGCGCCGCAATCCGCGGCGGCGTAGGCCGGTTCATGACGAAGATTCAGCGCGACCAAGCGAACAAACCGCCATCTGCCGGCCTGACGCAGGTCGATCGCCCCGTTCCGGCCGGCGTCAACGCTGCCGGCTTCGGCAGCGACGTTGCCGCCGAAGCGTTGCGCGCCACCGACATCCCCTACATCGCGCTCAATCCCGGTGCGAGCTACCGCGGCTTCCACGACAGCCTCGTGAACTATCTCGGCAATGAGCAGCCGCAGATGCTGCTCTGCCTGCACGAGGAGAGCGCGGTCGCGATCGCGCATGGCTACGCCAAGGTCACCGGCCGCGCGATGGCGGCCGCGGTGCATTCCAATGTCGGCCTGATGCACGCCACCATGGCGATGTTCAACGCATGGTGCGACCGCATGCCGATGGTGGTGCTCGGCGCCACCGGCCCGGTCGATGCGACGAAGCGCCGGCCCTGGATCGACTGGATCCACACCGCAGCGGATCAGGGCGCGCTGGTGCGCGGCTACACCAAATGGGACGACCAGCCCGCCTCGCCCGGCGCCGCGTATGAAGCGATCCTGCGCGCCAACTGGATCGCCAATACCGCGCCGTGCGGGCCGACCTACGTCAATCTCGATGCCGGCATGCAGGAGGCCAAACTCGCCGAGCCGTTCACGGCGCCGGATGCATCGCGGCTGATGCCGGTCGTTGCCAATGCGGCGGCGCCCGAGATGCTGCGCAAGGCGGCGGATCTCCTGCGCGCCGCCAAGTCGCCGCTCATCCTTGCCGGCCGGGTGTCGCGCGACGAAGCGGCGTGGAATGCGCGCGTTGCTCTGGCGGAGCGGCTCAATGCCAGAGTGCTGACCGACCTCAAGGTCGGCGCGGCGTTCCCCACCGATCATCCGCTGCATGCCGGCGTGCCGGGCATGATCGCGCCGGTGCCGGACGCGGCCGAGGCGTTGCGGGCGGCCGACGTCATCCTGAGCCTCGATTGGGTCGATGTGGCGGGCACGCTCAAAGCGGCCGGCGTCACCAACGCCAAAGTGATCCAGGTCTCGGTCGATCACCAACTGCACAACGGCTGGAGCATCGACTACCAGGGCCTGCCGCCGGTCGACGTCATGCTGGCCTGCGAGCCCGACACCGCGGTGCCCGCCCTGATTGATGCGCTCGGCGCCGGCGGCTTGCGCCGGGCGTTGCCGCGCCGCGCGCGAACGATTTCGCGCCCGCCGGCGACAAACTCACCGTCGATCATCTCGCCGCGGCGCTGCGTAAAGCCGTCGGCGACCGGCCCGACCTCGCTCACCCACGTCTCGCTGTCCTGGAACGGCGCGAGCTGGCCGTTCCGCCATCCGCTCGACTATCTCGGCTCAGACGGCGGCGGCGGCGTCGGCGGCGGCCCCGGCATCTCGGTCGGCGCGGCGCTGGCGCTCAAGGGCAGCGGCCGGCTGCCGATCGCGGTGTGCGGCGACGGCGATTTCCTGATGGGCGTCACGGCGATCTGGACCGCGGCGCATTACCGCATTCCGCTGCTGGTCGTCGTCGCCAACAACCGCTCCTTCTTCAATGACGAGCTGCACCAGGAGCGGGTGGCGCGGATGCGGAACCGGCCGGTCGAAAATCGCTGGATCGGCCAGCGCATCTCCGAGCCGGATATCGACATTGCGGCGATGGGACGCGCCCAGGGCGCGGAAGGCTTCGGCCCGGTGCACAAGATCGAGCGATCTCGCCGGTGTGTTCGCCAAGGCGATCGCCGCGGTCGAAGGCGGCGCGGTCGCCGTCGTCGATGTGCGCGTCGAGCCGGGCTACACGGCCGCGATGACCGCGGTGATGACGCGAAAGAGCGAGTAGATGACGAGCGACGCCATCCTGGTTGCCGACAATATCGACGTCCGCTTCGAGACGCCGGAAGGGCCGGTCATCGCCGTCGACGACATCACCTTCAGGTACGGCCGGGCGAATTCGTCTCGGTGATCGGCCCGTCGGGCTGCGGCAAGTCGACTTTGTTCAACGTGATCGGCGGCCTGCACACCGAACACGAAGGCAAGGTCACTGTGGCCGGTGAAACGATCTCCGGCCCGCACAAGAATATCGGCATGGTGTTCCAGGAGGAATCCACCTTCCCCTGGCGCACCGTCATCGACAACGTCGCCTTCCCGCTCGAGCTGACCGGCATGCCGAAAGCCGAGCGCATCAAGCGAGCACGGCACTTCATCTCGATGGTCGGGCTCGACGGCTTCGAGAACCGTTATCCCGGCGAGCTGTCCGGCGGCATGCGCCAGCGCGTCTCGCTGGCGCGCACCCTCGCCTCCGAGCCGAAGATCCTGCTGATGGACGAGCCGTTCGCGGCGCTCGACGAGCAGACCCGTCTTCTGCTCGGCGACAAGGTGCTGCAGATCCAGCAGCAATTGAAGCAGACCACGCTGCTGATCACCCACAACATCACCGAAGCTGTGCAGATGTCGGACCGCATCCTGGTGATGACCTACCGGCCCGGCAAGGTGAAGCGAATGCTCGACATCAAGCTTCCGCGCCCACGCACGTCTGAAATTGTCGGCAGCGAAGCGTTCGGCCGCTACGTCGCCGAGATCTGGAAGGATTTGCGCGAAGAAGCGAGCCGCGGCATGACCGACCAAGAAAGCAACACCCGCGCGGGAGCACCGGCGTGAGCGTGGCGCGCAAATCCTATGCGCTCAGTCCCAAGCTGGTCGGCCTGGCGTCGGTGATCGGGTTCTTCGTGCTCGTTGAGCTTCTGATCCGCGGCGGCCTGCTCAACCGTTTCATCGTGCCGCCGCCGTCCGAGATCATCGCCAGCTTCGAGCGCGTCATCGTCGAGGAACACATCGTCCGCCGCTTCATGCTGACGATCGGCGAGTGCCTCGCCGCCGGCATCATGCTGACCGTGGTCGGCGTCGCCATCGGCGTCGCGATGCACCGGTTCAATCTGCTGCGGCAGGCCTGCGAGACCTGGGTCGCGGCGGTCGCCTCGGCGCCGATCGTCCTGATGTATCCGCTGTTCATGGTGATCTTCGGCCGCAACGCCTGGACCATCATCATGATCGGCTTCATCGCCGCATTGCCGGCGGTGATCCTGAAAGACCATCGAAGGCCTCTCCGGCACCCGCCGGGTGCTGCTCAATGTCGGCAAGAGCTTCAATCTCACGCCGGCGCAGCAGTTCTGGAAAATCCAGTTTCCCTCCGCGCTGCCCGTCATTTTCACCGGCATCCGGCTCGGCCTGATCTTTGCGCTGATCAATGTGGTCGGCGTCGAATTCCTCATCAATTACGGCGGCCTCGGCCAGCTCATCAACGAGCTCGCCGAGCGCTACGATCTCGCCGGCACCTATGCCGCGATCTGCTTCGTCATTCTGGTGAGCGTCCTGTTCTTCATCACTTTGGAGAAAGCCGAGCGATGGCTGAGACCGGTCGACTGACCAGCAAGGCGGCCCCGGGCTGGCCGGTGAGCGCCGTCACGATGCTGCGCATCGCGCTCATCCTGGCCGTGCTCGTCATCTGGGAAGGCATGGCGCGTTCCGGCCTGCTCTATCGCGACGTCGTGCCGTCGCTGCTGGCGATCGGCCAGGCGCTGTTCGAATTGCTCAGCGACGCCCCCTACTACTCTCCACCTCAGCGTCACCGCCGGCGAGATCGGCGCCGCACTGGCGATCGGCGGCGGGCTCGGCCTCGCGGTCGGCATCGTGCTCGGCGCCAATCGCTACCTCTCGCAGGCGTTCGAGCCCTATCTCTATTATCTCGGGCCGACCCCGAAGATCATCTTCTTCCCGATCATGATCATGTGGTTCGGGGTCGGGCCCGGGCTCCAAGGTCGCGCTCGGCCACCTTGTCCTGCTTCTTCCCGATCGCGCTGTCGGTCGCCGCCGGCATGCGGCAGATCGACAAGGTGCTGATCCGCGTCGGCAAAAGCTTCCGCGCCAATACCTGGCAGATGGTCACCAAGATCTACATGCCGGCGATGCGCCACCCGATCATCAACGGCGTCCGGCTCGGTTTTGGCGTCGCCCTGATCGGAACGCTGCTGGCGGAAACCAAGCTGTCCAACAAAGGCATTGGCTTCCTGATCATCCAGGCCTATTCGGTGTTCGACATGCCGAGCATGTACGCCATGCTGATCGTGCTGTTCGCGCTTGCAATCGGCGCCAATGCACTGATCGGCCGCCTTGGCGGCATCGATACGATAAAAACACGCTGAGAACTGGGAGGATTAACAATGAAGCACATCCGGATTTTACTCGCGGCCTCGGCGCTGCTCGCCGCGGTGCCGGCCTCTGCGCAGGACCTGGTCAAGATGACCATCGGCCAGCGCGGCAACTGGGACACCGCCGTGCCGCATCTCGGCGAGAAGGCCGGCATCTTCAAGAAGCACGGGCTCACGCTCGAGCTGCTCTACACGTCCGGCAGCGGCGAGACCGTGCAGCCGGTCGTCTCGGGCAATGTCGATCTCGGCCTCGCAGTCGGTACGCTTGGCGCCATCGGCTATTTCGCCAAGGGCGCGCCAATCCGCATCGTCTCGGCGCAAGCCACCGGCGCCGCCGACTACTGGTATACCAAGGCGGAATCGCCGCTGAAGACGCTCAAGGACGCCAAGGGCCAGACCATCGCCTATTCGACCAACGGCTCCTCGACGCATTCGATGGTGCTCGCCTTCATCAAGGAATGGGGCGTCGACGCCAAGCCGACCGCAACCGGCAATCCGTCCGCCACGCTGACCGCGGTGATGAGCAATCAGGTCGATATCGGCTGGGCCGCACCGCCGTTCGGCCTCAAGGAAATGACTGAAGGCAAGATCAAGCTGCTCAACAAGGGCGGCGAGACCAAGACCATCGGCGGGCAGACGATCCGCACCATCATTGCGAACCTCGACTCTTTGAAGAATCGCAAGGAGGTTCTGCGCAAGTTCTTTGCGGCCTATCGCGAGACGATCGACTACATGTACTCGAACAATCCGCAGGTGATTACGGATTACGCGGAGTTCGCCAGGACAACGCCTGAGCTCGGCCAAGCGCGTGCGCGATGAATTCTTCCCGCGCTCGATCCTGCAGATGAGCCAGATCGATGGCCTCGATCAGCTTCTCAAAGACGCCGTCGAGCTGAAATACGCGCCGAAGGAGCTGACCAAGCAGGAGGTCGCGGAGCTCATCCAGATCGACGCGGTGCAGAAGTAAGGATTACTTCGGCGGGTCGAAACCGCGCTCGGTCCACGCAGCGCGGTTTTTTCCGTCGCTCATGAAGCGGATGAACGCCGCGGCGGCGTCCGGCGCCTTGCTCTGCGTCGTGACTGCCGCGCCATAGATCGTGGTGAGCTGAATTTCGGCGGGCAGCGGGCCGGCAATCGTCACGCCGTCAATGCCCATGACTTCGCTCTTTGGGTAGAAGCCGATCTCGGCCTCGCCGCTGCGCACCAGATCGACGCCGCCTTCCAGCGCCGGCCGGTGGATGATCTTGCCCGCCAGTGCGCCCGCCCCGCCGAAGCTGTCGATCAGCTTGCCCATGTGGCTGCCGCTCGGCGTTGCGCCCGGTGTCGCAAACGTCACGGCGCGGCTTTTCAAGATCGTTTCGCGCGCCTTCTCGGCCGTCGACAGGTCGGGCTTCGGCGCACCGGCCTTCACCACCGCATTGATCGGCACCAGGCCGAGCACGGCACGGCCCTCGCCTCGCACCACGCCTTCCTTCTGATACGGGTCGAGCAGATTGGTCGGCATCACCAGAACATCGACGCTCTCGCCGCCCGCAATCTTGTCGCGCAGCGTCGACATCACCGCGAAGACGTAATCGACCTTATGGCCGCTTTCGCGCTCGAAGGCGGGAGACAGGTGGGTAAACACCGGCTTGGGAGCGCCGCCGCTGAAAACACGAATAGTCGCCATTCTGGAGTCCTAAAGGCTGAAGGCTTCGTGGGTGCCGGGGTGGAACAGCTCCTCCGGCTTCACCTCGCGTGACGACAGGCCCTGCGCATGGTGGTGACGCAGGAAGGTCTCGAGCGTCTTGCGGTTGGCTTTCAGGCCATAGGACCAGAAGTCCTCGCCCATCAGGTCGCGCGCTTCCTTGAGACGCTCCTCGACGAAAGGCAGCGTCACCTTGGTGGCCGAGGTGTCGCTGAGCTCCTCAAGCGCTGTCGCCTTGGCCTGCTCGAAGGCCTTGTAGCACCGCGCCCGGCAGCCACGGATGCTGCTCGGCCAAGGTCCTGCGCACGCCGACCAGATGCATGATCGGGAAGATGCCGGTGCGCTTGAAATAGTCCTTCGCCGCCGCGGTCGGATCGGGAAACAGCCAGCCGACATTCGGGGTGTTCTTCGGCAGTGACGGCGGCCGCGGCGCGATGAAGCCGTCGATCGCGCCTTCGGCGAGCAGCTGCCGAGCTCGATCTTGCCGGGCGGCGCGTCCTCCAGCTTCACGTTCGGCGGCAGCTTGATCGAGATCTTCTCCGGCCGGCCGGCATCCTCGATGCCGCCGCGGATCCAGTGGATGTCCGACGGCTTCACGCCGTGGTCGTCTTCCAGGATCGCGCGCGCCCAGACATTGGCGGTGAGCTGATATTCCGGCAGCGCCGACCTTCTTGCCCTTGAGGTCCTCCGGCTTCTTGATGCGGTCGGTGCGCACCCAGATCGAGGTGTGGCGGAAGGCGCGCGACACGAAGCGCGGGCACGCCGACATAAGGGCCGCTGCCCTGCGCGGTCTTGACCGTGAAGCTCGACAGCGACAGCTCGCAGATGTCGAACTCGGCCTGGCGAAAGGCGCGGAAGAAGATCTCTTCCGGCGACAGCGTCATGCAGACGCGCGTTGACGCCGTCGATCTCGACCGAACCGTCGACGAGTGCGCGGGTGCGGTCGTAAGGGCCGACGGCAACTGAAAGATTGAGTTTCGCCATTCAAGTTCCGGCTTTGACTTATCGCGACGGTCATAAGCGAAAGCCATCCCCAAAGCAAAAGCGGCGGCCGCATGGGCCGCCGCTTTCCTCGATGTCGTTTCGATCAGCCGAAAGTGTCGGCGACGATGCCGTTATACCAGTCGACCGACTCCTTGTAGTTCTGCTTGCGGATGTCGGCGCTCTCGCCCTTCTGGCTGACGAAGCCCGGGCCTGCTTGATCTTGCCCTCGCCCGGCTCGTAAGTTGCCGCCGACCTTGATGTCGTCGTCCGGGCGCGATCAGGCTCCAGCAGGTGTTGGAATAGCGCGCCGGGAACGCGCGCGACTGCGTCAGCTCGCCGCGGATGATCATGGCGGCGACCTTGGCCTGGCTGTTGGCCGAGAAGGCCGACTTCGGCATGTCGCCCGGAATGCAGGCGTCGCCGACCACGAAGATGTTGGCGTCGATCTTCGACTTCATGTTCTCCGGATCGATCGGGCAGAAGCCGGACTGATCGGCGAGCCCGGCGTCGCGCGCGATCTTGCCGGCCATCTGCGCCGGGATGACGTTGACGAGCGCGGCCTTGTAGGTGGCCAGATCGGTCTTCACCTCGCCGGTCTTCGGATCGACGCCCTTGATGCCGCCGTGCATCTTCGGGTCCTGCCATTCGATCATGCCGGGATAATGCTTTTCCCAGCCTTCCATGAACACGCGCCTGCTTGGAGAAGGTCGGCTTGGGATCGAGGATGACGATCTTCGATTTCTTGTGGCCCTTCTTCTTGAGCACATGCGCGAACATGGACGCGCGCTCATAGGGGCCGGGCGGGCAGCGATACGGATTGGGCGGCGCACACCATCACGATGGTGTCGCCGTCCTTCAGCGCGTTGAGCTTCTTCACCAGCAGTTCGGTCTGCGCGCCCGGCTTCCAGGCGTGCGGCATGATCTGCGCCGCCGCTTCCGAATAGCCGGGCACCGAGTCGAACTTGAGGTCGATGCCGGGCGCGATCACGAGCCGGTCGTAGGGCAGCTTCGACTTGCCGTCGACAGCACGACCTCTTTCTTGTCGCGGTCGATCGAAGCCGCGCTGACATGCACGACATGGACGCCGGCTTTGCGCACCTTGTCGTAATTGTGGGTGATCGACTTGAAGTCGCGGAAGCCGCCGACATAGAGGTTCGAGAAGAAGCAGGTCGTGAAGTTCTTCTGCGGCTCGACCAGCGTCACGTCGATCGCGCCGTTGGAATCCTTGTGCGAGGTAGCGCGCGACAGTGCCGCCGCCCGGCCCGCCGCCGATGACGACCACGCGCGGCTTGGCCTGGCCGAGCACGGCCGGGCGCGAACGACCGGCATCGACAGCGTGGCAAGCGACAGCGTCGTGAATTTGCGGCGTGTAATGTACGTCATGGTAACACCCCCGTTACGGTTTTTTGGCTTCTGGCAGTCGAAAATAGGCCGCGAGCGCGGCAATCTCGTCGTCCTTGAGCCGGCTGGCGACCATTCTGCATCACCGCGATTCGGCAGACGCTTGTCGCGATAGGCCTTGAGCACGCTCGTCGACCAGGCTCTCCGGCTTGCCGAAAATATCCGGGATCGTGGAATCCGTCTTGCTGGCGCCGTGGCAGGTCATGCACTCGGTCGCGAGATAGCGGCCGAGCTCGACATCGGCGGCGAACGCACGTGGTGACGACAGCAAAAGCATAGCGATAAATGCCGCGGCCTTCGTTTTCAAACCTACGCTGGCCACGTCGCGCTTCATGTTCGGGCACAATCCTGCGCCGATCTCACCGGACTGTCCTCAGCGGCCCTAACGACAAGTTGTCGCAGCGTTGGATTTTCCTCTGTCCAATCAATGCGAAGGATAGACGTTACTCACCGGCCCGCCGGGCGGATTTTTCATCCTCCGGCGTCACATCGATCGCCCGCGCCCGCCCGGTCACCTTCACCGGCGGAGAGCAGTCGCTCATGCACGGATTGGCTTTCCAGAAGGCTTTCTCGGCGACCTCGCGGTCGTCGTCGTAGAAGCCTTTGGCGTTTGGCATCTTCACCTGCTTCCAGCTCTCCTTCGACAGGACGAAGTTGTCGTCGACGATGTCGTTGAGGTGCAGAACGTAAGCCGTGACGGCGTAGAGCTCGTCGTTGCTCAGCGACTGCGCGCTGCCGAACGGCATGGCGCGGCGCGATGTAGTCGAACAACGTGCCACAGATGCGCGAAGTATGAGCCCACGCGTCTTGACCGGATCGTGGCTCGCCAGCGTGCCCTTGCCCTGCGCGAGCTGCGGC
The DNA here is from genome assembly GCA_963847325.1 of uncultured Alphaproteobacteria bacterium. GTDB lineage: Bacteria > Pseudomonadota > Alphaproteobacteria > Rhizobiales > Xanthobacteraceae > Pseudolabrys. The sequence goes on along the minus strand of CAWJZD010000006.1, from coordinate 538,837 downwards.
CAGCGGCCGGCGCTCTCGCCGAACTCGCCGTGACAGGCCGCGCATTGCGTCATGTAGATCTCTTCGCCCTGCTTGACCGAGCCTTTGCCCGGCGGCGCGCCGTGCGCCGTCCGGCCGCACGTCGATGTCCCAGCCGGCGATCTGCTCGGGTGATGCAGCGTGGCCGATGCCGAGCTTCTTGCTCTGCGCGGACGCGGGCATGCTTGCCGCGAGCAGCAGCACGATCGCGAGCGCGCTAGCCGACCTCGACATTCTCAACCTCGCCGTCCGGCTTGAGATGCCAGGTCTGGATGCCGTTGTTGTGATAGATCGAATTGACGCCGCGGATCTTGCGCAGCGCGTCCTTGGTCGGCTGCACATAGCCGGTCTCGTCGATCGCGCGCGATTGCAGCAGCAGCGGCTCGCCGTTCCACTCGATGCTCGAGCGTAAAAACGCGACGCACGCCTTGTCGAAACCGGGCCGTCGAGCCGCGCCGTCTTCCAGTTGCGGCCGCCGTCGAGCGAGACATCGACGCGCGCGATCTTGCCGCGTCCCGACCACGCCAGGCCGGAAATCACCATGAAGCCCTTGCTGCGCACCGGCGCCTGCGGCGACGGCGAGGTGATGACCGACTTCGCATCCATCACGAAGGTGAACTGCCGCGCCTTGCCGTTCTCCAGGAGGTCGGTGTACTTCGAGGTCTCCTCGCGCGTGAACCACGGCTCGTCGCCGACCTTGAGACGGCGCAGCCACTTCACCCACATATTGCCTTCCCAGCCCGGCACCACGAGCCGCAGCCGGATAGCCGTTGCTCCGGCCGCAGCATCTCGCCGTTCATGCGATAGGCGACGAGGCAATCGTCCAGCGCCTTGGCGAGCGGGATCGAGCGCGTTCATCGCCGCGGCGTCGGCGCCCTCGGCCAGAATCCATTTCGCGTTCGGCTTGAGGCCGGCTTCGCTCGAGCAACAGCTTCAGCGGCACGCCGGTGTACTCGCACGCAATGCACCATGCCGTGGGTGTACTGGCAGCCATTGAGCTGCGCGCCGCGCCACTCCATGCCGCCATTGGCCGCGCATTCGAGGAAATGGATGCGGTTGACGCGCGGGAAGCGCTTCACATCGGCCAGCGTGAAGATCAGCGGCTTGTCGACCAGACCATGCAGCATCAGCCGGTGGTCGGCCGGATCGATCTCGGCGATGCCGGAATGATGCCGCTCGAAGCACAGCCCGTTCGGCGTGATGATGCCGTCGAGCGCGTGCAGCGGCGTGAAGCTGACGGAGGATTCCGGCGTTGCGGTCAGCCACGGCACGGTGCGGCGGATGACATGCTTCTCGTGCTTCGACGGCAGGCCGTAGGCGCGCACCGCGACGCCGTCGCCGAGCGTCTTGCTCCAGTCCGGCACGTTGGGCGGCTGGTTCTGCGGATTGTCGGCCCGCGGCGGCGCCGGCGGCGACAATGCCGGCCGCTCCCGCGAGAAAGCCGCGGCGCGATTGCCGTTTCTTGCCTTGGTCGCCCATTCTACATCCGGCTAGTTACCGGATATTTTTATGCTGCTATTGGGCGAAACGCGAATAACTTTTTCTCCGGAGACGTAACGTTCCACCACTTCCCACACCGGCGGGCCTTCGGTGCCCTCGTTGACGCTGGCCCAGCCGGCCACGGTGTAATCGCGGCCGGGATCGATCGGCGCGCCGCTCTTGAGCAGGGTCATGCTGGAGATGCGCTGGCCGATCGGCTTGGAGATGTCGATCGCGTAGCCGAGCCCGCCGCAGCGGACCATGTCGCCGCCCTGCTGGTAGTACGGATCCGGGTTGAACAGATTGTCGGCGACGTCCTCGAGCACCTCCTTGAGCCGCGCCCCGCTCATCGCCATCCGGTAGACCTGCGGATAGGTGATCGCGGTCGCGTTGTGGATGTCCTCGACGGTGATCGGCTGCCCCGGCAGCACGCTGGTGCCCCAGCGGAAGCCGGGCGACAGCGCGATCTCGGCGTCGCGCTCCTTCAGGATCGCCGCGCAGATCAGATCGTCGAAGCTGCCGTTGAAATTGCCGCGGCGATAAAGCAGCGACTCCGTCCGACCGACCACGCGCGACAGCTCCGGCCTTGAACGGCGCCCGCGCCTTTTCGATCGCGGCGGTCATTTCGGCGTCCGGCGCGATCGCATCGGCGAACAGCGGGATGAGCTTGTAGCGGAAGTCCCTCACCTCGCCGCCGCGCACATCGAGATCGAGCCGCGACAGGAATTTGCCGTGGCTGCCTGACGCAACGAGCAGCGTCTTGCCGACGCGGACCGCTTCCGGCAGCGCATCATGCGTGTGGCCGGTCAGAATCACGTCGATGCCGGACACGCGCGACGCCAGCTTGCGGTCGACGTCGAAGCCATTGTGCGACAACAGCACGACGAGCTGGGCGCCTTCCCGGCGCGCCTTCTCGACATTGGCGCGCACATCCTCCTCGCGAATGCCGAACGACCATTTCGGCATCATCCAGCGCGGATTGGCGACCGGCGTGTACGGAAACGCCTGGCCGAGCACCGCGACCTTCACGCCGCCCTTTTCGAACATCTTGATAGGCGGGAAAGGCCGCCTCGTTCCATTCGGTGTCGCGGATATTGAGCGCGAGGAACGGAAAGCCGAGCCCGTCGATCAGCTCCTTCACCCGCGCGTCGCCATAGGTGAATTCCCAGTGCCCGGTCATCGCATCGGGCTTGAGCAGCTTCATGCAATCGACCATGTCCTGGCCGCTGCGTGCGGTTGGCGGTCGAGCGAGCCCTGCCAGGTGTCGCCGCCGTCGAGCAGCAGCACGCGTTCCGCGCCACGCGTCGGCGCGCACCGCCTTGACCACGGTCGCGAGCCGGTCGAGCCCGCCGATCCGGCCGTAGCTTGTGCGCCAGCGCCTCGAAATCCTCCGAGCTCAGCGCGTAGGCCGCGGCCGAGCGCGCCGGAATGCCGAACCGCTTGAGAAAATCCGCGCCGCTGACATGCGGCGGCTGGCCCCTCGCCTCGCCGACGCCGAGATTGACCGACGGCTCGCGGAAATAGACCGGCATCAATTGCGCGTGGATGTCGGCGACATGCAGCAGCGTGACGTTGCCGAGCGCGATCGAACTTCAACAGCTCGTCTTGCGTCAGCCGCTGCTGCGCCAGCGCGCGCGCGGCGGCCAGCCGCCGGCCATCACGGCGGCGGTCGCCGCCCCGACCTGCAGAAGCTCCCGGCGGTGAGATCATCGAGACGCGCCTTTCGCGATGCCGCCCGGATGCACCCGGCACGCTGATCTTCAGCCCCTGGTTCTGCGTCCTCAGATAAAGCTCGAGATCGCCGTATTCCTTGGCGTCGGGCGGCAGCTCGTCGGCGCGGATATTGACCTGGCACCACTGGAAGCGCTGGCGAATGATCCCAGATCGTCTGCAGGCTGGTGCGCCAGGTCGGGAAATGGTCGACCTGCCCGCGTCGGCTCGCCGAGCCACTGGCCGCGGATCCACTTATTGGCGGAAATGCCGTGGCAATCGGTGCAGGCAAAGTTGAGCTGGCCGAGCTTGCGCTTCGATCAGCTCCTCGCCGCGCTCGAGCGCGGCTTTCGCCGCCGCGCTCTCGGTGTCGACCTTGATCGGCTCGCCGTTCGCCAGGTGATGCAGATAGACCGACATCGCCTGGTTGTCGTCGGTCTCCATCAGCCATTCCGCGCCGGTGGTCGCCTTGGCGTGGCGCGTGACGAATTCCTCGACGCCGAGCACCTTGTCGAGCCGCGGCTCCCACTTCGGCATCGACGCCGCCCAGGTCTTGAACTGCGGTCTCCGGTGCGTTGTGGCAGGAGTTGCAGGAGAAGCCGACCGAGGTGCGCTGCTTCCAAAGCGCCTGCGCGCGATCGACCGCCCACATGCCGGGATTTTCCAGCGGATCGAGATTGTCGCGCTTCTCGACCGGCGCCGGACGCTTCTCGGGATCGTCGAGCGCAGTCCGGAACGGCGCCGGGGACTTCAGCGTCTTGAGGAAAGCGACGATGTCGCGGATCTCCTGGTCGTTGAACAGCCCGTGCGTGCCCCACGGCGGCATCACCGTCTCAGGATTATAGACGCGACCGTCATGGACGTAATTGAACAGCCACTCGTCCTCGCGCCCGGCATTGCCGATCTCCGAGAGATCAGGCCCGACATTGCCCGGCAGATTGGCGCCGCCGGCCGGACCCATCACGTGGCAGGCGAGGCACGAGCCGCCGCGATTGCGATCCGCGACCAGCTTGGCGCCTTTCTTGGCGTCGCCGGTGATCGTCGCCTTCGATCTTGCGCGGCTCTTTCGGCGCCGGCGGCGAAGCGAGATTGGCGAGCGTGTTGAACTTCGACATGTCGCGGGCCGGCCAGCCGGTGTAGCGCTTCCACGGCCGCGGCGAGGCGTCGCCTTTCACCTCCAGCGGCGGCGTCATATCTGGTCTGTTGCCTGGCCTGGACCGACCGCCGCGATGGTGCCGGCCGCAATGAGCGCGACTGCGCTCGGCCGCAATGATGAGTGTGCGCATTCCCTCAGCCTCCACTCTTCTTCGTTATTGGTCTTACGACACCGTGATCTTTTCTTCGGCGGTGGTGACCGTGCCGTCGTCGTCGGTCCAGCTGAACTTGAAGGTGCCGCTCTCATCGACCTTGGCGAAGAACTGCAGATACGGATTGGCGGCGACCGCCGGCTCGATATTCGCGGTGAACACCGGCTTGCCGTTAAACTCGCAGGCGAACTTGTTGATGATCTTGCGCGGGATCGTGTTGCCGTCGCGATCCTTGCGCTGGCCGGACTCCATCACATGCGCGATGAGCGTCTTGATCTCGATCACTTCGCCCTTCTTGGCTTCCTTGGGCACTTTGAGCCGCGGCTTCTCAGCCATGTGATTATCTCCTGATCTTTCTCAGCCGCCGCAGCCGCCGATCGTGACCTTCACCAGCTTCTGGTCGGTGAAGAACTGGCCGCCGCTGGTCTTGGCGACGACGACGATGTTCTGCGTGGCCGCAAGCCGGATACGCGTCGAGGCGATCGCCTTGCCGGACAGCGGCGTGAATTGAAACTGCGCGACGCCCGGGCGCGGATTGCCGTCGGCCAGCACCAGAATGTCGCTGACGTAATTGTCGCTGTCCATCGGCGCATTCACGGTGACCTGCCAGCGGCACGGTGTTGCCGTTCTCGGCGATCTCCGGCAGCTCGATCGTGATCTTGCCCTTCTCGGCGGCCTTGCCGCCGGTGAATTTGGCGACCTCGTCGGCCGCCGCCTTGGCGTCCGCCAGCGCAGCACTCGGCCAGCCGGCCAGTGCGAGCGCCGTGCCGCCTGCGCCGAGCACAATGGCTTCGCGGCGCGTCATCTTCGGCATCTTCAAGTCTCCTGTATCGGTCTGAGTCATAAGCCGTTTTGCCGACCTTAGCGGGCCGACGCCCAAGGTCAAATTGCACAGCCACGCGGAAATATCATCGCAAATGCGAAGCGTTTCGGCGGCTAACTGGCCTGCGCCTTCACGTAATCGCGAAAGCTTTTGCTCTCATAGGCCTTGTCCCGGACGAAGCGGAACAGAAGCAGGAAATCGTCGGGCCGCAGATAGCCCGGCAGGCGCGCGACTTCGCGTTTGGCCGGGGCCAGCGCCTTGAGACCATCGGTGCGCTCGGGGAAAAACTGGAAGGTCGGCGTGAACCGCACGCCATATTTGAGCGCGAGATTCTTCTCCGACAGTTCCTCGCCGTCGAAATCGGTGACCTTGCGCGCGCCGATGATGTTGAGTTGCAGCACCTCGAAATTCGTCTTCACGTAGTCGGAAATCCGCGGCTGAGCGAAATTGACGAGGTGAGTTTCCTTGCAATAGGGGCAGCCGCGCAGCTCCCAGACGACGGCGAAACGCTTGCCGTGGCTGCGCGCAGTCTCGAGGTCTTCTGCGAGATCGAGGAAGCTCTCCACAAACCACGGCTGCTTGTAGATGCCGTCATCCGTCAGGATCGCCGTATCGGCCGACGCCGAACGGCTTCCCGCTGCGAACGCGGCTGCGCCCGCAAGGAAGCTTCGCCGATCCAAGCATATCGCGCATTGCGCTGCCGTCCTGTAGGTTCGAAGCAATATAGCGCGACTCCCCGGTTCTTGCATGCACGCCTGGTCCTTACGCATTGCAGCTCTGTCATTGCTGATTGGCAGCACGGCTGGCCTTGCCGACGAGCTTTCGGCTTTCAACGCGGCGGTGGAGCGCGCCGCATCACATCAACGTGTTGCCATCGCCTATTTGCGCACCGGCAATGTCGACCTTGCCGCGCTGGAAATCGACCGGCTGCGCCAGGCCTGGGCGGCTGTAACCAGCCTCAAGCGCCCTGCTGCATTGAATCGCGATCCGCAGCTCTACACGACCACAATGGTGGACGTGGCGACGCGCCTGGTCGGCGTTTCCATCATGATGGACAGCGGGCGGCCGGAGAATGCGCGGCAAGGGCTGCAGGCGATCCGCGCCCAGCTCACGGCTTTGCGCAAGGTCAACGGCGTCGAAGTGCTGGCCGACTGCATCGCCGAGGCGAATGCGACGATGGACCGGCTCATGGCCTTTAGCGTCGATTCACTCGACTGGAGCAAGCAGGCCGGCACGGTGGCGCAATCCAGCACCACCTACCGCACTCAAATCGATCGCTGCGACGCCATGGCGGACCAGGCAATCCGCGCCGCGCCTGAATTCCGGCGGCTGGTGGACGGGCTACGCAATTCGCTCAGTCAGTTTCCCAAAGCGATTGCCGAAAAGGACACCGACCTGCTGCGGCGGCTGCTCGGCGAGATGCGCTCGTTCGATAATCTGCTGGCGTTTCGATATGGATAGGCCGCTTTCGCGGTAAACGAACGCTGAAGGCGAAGCTGCGCGTTTTCCTCAAACTGACCTGCGCGCTCCAGCGTTGCATCAACACGCCTCTGCTACTTTTCCCGCGAAACAAAGACGCGGAGTAAGAGCGCGCAGGGAGCGTACAATGTCAGTTGAAATTTCGCTTGGCGCAGGGTCACGCGCTACGCTGGCATCGCTGAATTCAATTCAGAGTCAGGCAAGCGTGCTGCAAAGGCGCCTTGCCACCGGCAAACGCGTGGGCTCGCCGCTCGATAATCCGGCGGCGTTCTTCCTGGCCCAAAGCCTGACGAGCCGGCGACGCAGCTCGACAGTCTCACCGCGGATATGGAATCGGCACAAAGCACAATGAGCACAGCGAGCGCGGGCATTGCTGCGATTCAGAGCCTGCTCACCTCGGCGCGCAGCCTCGCCAACCAGGCTCTGTTGTCGAGCGTTTCTACCGCCACCGTGACCGGCAACTATTCCGGCACGCTGACCCTCAGTTCACAGATTGCATCGACCAGCGGCAGCTCGACCCGCTTCCGCGCCGGCGACGTCGTGACCGTCAGCGACGGGACGACCACCGCGACCTATACGGCGGTCAATGGTGACACCGTTGAGGACTTCCTGGACACGGTCAACAACACCGCCAATTTGAAGATCGACGCGAGCCTGAACTCAAACGGCGACATCGTGTTCACATCGACCGAGGCTGTGAACATAACGATCGGCGCCACCATGAACGGCGCCGGTGGCGCGACCCTGAGCAGTGTGGTCGGACACAGCGCCGGCACCACGAACTATACGGCGAATGCGACCCGAACCAACCTGGCCGCGCAATTCAACAGCCTGCGGACCCAGATCGATCAGGTCGCCCAGGATGCAGGCTTCAACGGCATCAATCTGCTGGCCGGTTCATCGCTGTCGCTCACCTTCAACGAGACCGGCAACTCGCAGATGACGGTGGCCGGCTCCACCATTACATCGGCGAACCTGTCGGTCTCAGCCAGCGCCAACAGCTGGCAGAACGACAGCGACGTCAATGCGGCGCTGACCGCCATCAACAATGCGATCGACAGTCTCGAAGCGACCACGGCGACGTTCTCTTCCATGGCAACGGTGATTTCGGCGCGCAGCGAATTCAACTCGTCGATGATCGACACGCTCAACACCGGTGCCGATCTGCTGACGGAGAACGATCCGAACGAGGACAGCGCCATGTTGCTCGCGCTGCAGACGCGCCAGCAGATTGCCGCGACCACGCTTGCACTGGTCCAGGACAGCCAGGCCACCGCTCTAAAACTGTTCGGCTACTAGCCGCATTTGCCGGATTGCTTTCCGCCGCGCGTGGGCGGACAAAAGCATCATGCGCAGGCTATTCCGGTTGGCTGCTGCCACCCTTCTCAGCACGGTGCTGACCGCGCTCCCCTGCCTGGCAGCCGAGCTCATCATGTTCCACGACGTGCATTGCGTCTGGTGCGCGCGCTTCGATGCCGAGATCGGCCCGATCTACGCGAAGACCAAGGAAGGCCAGCGCGCGCCGCTGCGGCGGGTCGACGCCGCCAAGCCGACGCCTGCCGGAGCTCGCCTTCATCGAACCGGAGCGGCTCACGCCGGTGTTCGTGCTGATCGACGATGGCCGCGAGATCGGCCGCATCCGCGGCTATCCGGGCGAGGATCACTTCTGGGGATTGCTCGGGACGCTGCTGGCAAAGCTGCCTGAGTAACCGCGTCACACCAGCGGCACCGTCAGCGGATTATACGAATAGAGCCACTTGTTGCGGTCTTCGCCCTCATTGCGCTTGGCGAAGGCGTCGCGGATCGCCTGCTCTGACGGCAAATGGAACAAGGTGCGGTTCGCCGTCGATTGCTCGACAATGCGGGCGGTGCGATCGACCCGGTTGCGCTGATAAAGCTGCAAGGCGTCGGGAATGCTCGTCGCGCATCGCCAAAGCGCGGGTGAGCACCGCGCCGTCCTCGATCGCCATCGCCGCGCCCTGCGCGAGATAAGGCAAGGTCGGATGCGCGGCGTCGCCGAGCAGCGTGACGCGCCTGGTGCTCCAGTTCTTGATCGGCTTGCGGTAGTGCAGCGACCAGCGGTAGCAGGCGTCGCGGTCGGCGGCGTCGATCACCGCCTGCATGTTCGGATTCCAGCCGCGGAAATCTTCTTTGAGATTTTCCCACGGATATTTGACGGTCCAGGATTCTTCCGAAATGTCGTCGGTCTCGACGCAACCGACGAAATTCAGCAGATCACCGCCGCGCAAGTAGTAGCAGACCGCGTGCTTTCCCGGCCCGACGAACACCGACATGGCGCGCTCGAGCTGTCCCTCGGCGCTCAGCCGTTCGACCGGCACGGTCAGGCGCCACGCCGCATCGCCGGTGTAGGTCGCGACGGTTTCTCCGAACATCTGGCCGCGGATGACGGACTTCAGCCCATCTGCCGCGATCAGAAGGTCGCCGCGGGCCGATGTGCCATCGGCGAAATGGAGCGCCACGCCGTCCTCATGTTCGGCGAAGCCGGTCACCCGCTTGTCGAGCCGGACCACGTTCGGGTCGAACTCCTGGGCCTTGCGCGCCAGCATGTCGTGAAAATCGGCGCGATGCAGCTGCGTGTATGGCGCGCCGTGCTGGCTCTCGTGCTCCTTCGACAGCGAGAAGCGCTGGATCTCCTCCCCGCTGTCGAACAGCCGGAACACGTAGGCGGCCGGATGCACGCCGGCGGCGCGGATTCGGCTCTCGAGGCCGAGATCGCGCAGCACATGCATGGCATTGGCGCTGATCTGGATGCCGGCGCCGATCTCGCCGAGCTTCGGCGCCTGCTCGTAAACCTCGACCTTGTGGCCGGCTTTCATCAGGCATGACGCGGCGGTCAATCCGCCGAAGCCCGCGCCCGCAATCAAGATCTTGTACGCCATCGCGAAAACTCAGAACGGTTCGTAGTCGCGCAAGGCCGGCATCACCTTTTCGCCGAACAGCCGGATCGAGCGCATCAGATCGGCCTCCGGCAGATCGGTGAAGTTGAATTCGCCGAGGAAGACGTTGAACACGCCCTCTTCCGCGGCCTTGCGCAATTTCCTGGTCACGGTCTCGGGCGAGCCGATAAAGACGAGATCGCGCTCCATGATGAAGTCGGGATCGAACAGGTTCGACATGATCTCGGAGGCGCCGGGCTCGCCGCGGCCCTTGAAGAATTCGGAGTGTTTCTTGGCGCGTTCGGCGAAGCTCTCGCCGGGCTGCGCCGGCTTCATGAAGCCTTCATAGGCGCGGCTGGCGCGAAACAGCGCGGTGTCGATCGCCTTCTTGTCGGTCTCGTCGACGTGGACAATCGTGCAATAGGCGATGTTCGGCTTCTTCTTGTGGCCGGCGCGCTTCCAGTCGTCGAGAAACTTCCCGTAGCGCGGCGCGGCGTCGCCGCGCGGATAGATCAGGAAGTAGCCGGGATTGATGCCGTTCTTGGCGCAGAATTCCAGCGTCTGCGGATCACGCGACATCATCCAGAGCGGCGGATGCGGCTTCTGCACCGGCTGCACCGCAAGCTCGGCGCTTTCGGTGTGGAAGTTCTCGCCGTGGAAGCCGAACGGCTGCGTGTCGCCGTAGGCGGCGCGCAGGTAATCGATGAACTCCAGTGTCGGCGTCTTGCGGCGGTCGTAGTCGATGCCGAACGGCTTGAAGTAATCCGGATTGATGCCCGGCACGAGGCCGAGCTCCATGCGGCCGCCGAGCATCTGGTCGACCAGCGCGATCTCCTCGGCCAGCCGCAGCGGATGATAGAGCGGCACGATGTAACCCATCGGGCCGATCCGCATGCGCTTGGTGCGCGCGCCGGCGCCGACCGCGAACAGGCTCGGCGACGACATCCAGCTTTCATCGGGCCGGAAGTGGTGCTCGACGCAGAACGCGTAGTCGAAGCCGAGCGCGTCGCACAGTTCGAGCTCGCGCCACAGCTCCTCGTAACGCTGGTGCGGCGTCAGGCCGGGCTTGTTCCAGACGTGGGAGAAATGCGCGAACTTCATGCCGGCGCTGTTTAGCGTCTAAGCCAATGCAATATCAATGATGCGGAATTGAACGCGCTCCGCACCCTGATAGCGATCAATGGCGAGGCATCCGGCCGCGTGCACCGCCCGGCCGCGGTTTTCGAGCAGCGCACGGCCAAGCGGCTTGTCGGCGGTGCGGAACGAAATTGCGTTGACGAAAGCGCCTTCGAGGGAGCGAAACCTGACGCGTATGTGGTTCTCGCCGACCGGATCGGCGAAGGCGATGGTGTGATTGGGCAGCGCGAGGATCGGCTCGGGATTGCCGGAACCGTAAGGCCCGCCGCGGGCCAGCAGATTGCAGAGATCGACCGTCACGCCGGCGGCACTCACCGCGCCATCGATCGAGAGCACGTCTTCGTGCCGCGCTGCAGTCACAGCGTCGCGCAATGCGCCCTCCAGATAGGCGCGGAATTCAGCAAGACGATCCTTTTGCAGCGTCACACCCGCCGCCATTGCGTGCCCCCCGCCCTTGAGCAGGAGACCATCGGCAACAGCCTGGCGCACGACATGGCCGAGATCAGCGCCCGGGATCGATCGGCCCGAGCCAGTGCCGACGCCACCCACGCCGAGCGCGATCGCGAAAGCTGGACGTCCGTATCGCTCCTTCAGGCGCGCCGCGATCAGGCCGACCACGCCCGGATGCCATCCCTCTGCCGCGGTCACGATCACAGGCACATTGTCGTCCTTGCCGAGCGACGCCTCCGCTTCGGCTTCCGCCTGCAGCACGCAATCGCGTTCGATGGCCTGGCGCTGCACATTGAGACGGTTGAGCTCTTCGGCGATGCGGCCGGCTTCGGTGGCGTCTTCTTCCAGCAGCAATTTCACGCCGAGATCGGCCTGGCCGATCCGGCCGCCGGCGTTGATGCGCGGCCCAAGCAAAAACGCGAGGTGCCAGGCTTCCGGTGGGCCCGACAGTCTCGCCACATCCATCAGCGCGGTCGTGCCGGCATTCTCGCGCCAGCGCAGCGCGATCAGGCCCTTGGCGACGAAGGCGCGGTTCAGTCCTTTCAGCGGCACGACGTCGGCAATGGTGCCGAGCGCGACCAGATCGAGCCGCGACAACAGATCGGGCTCCGGACGATCGGCCGTCCAGTAGCCGCGCTTACGCAACTCGCGATTCACTGCAACGACGGTGACAAAGACGAGCCCAACCGCGGCGAGATGGCCGAGACCTGATAGATCGTCCACCCGATTTGGGTTTACGACCGCAATCGCGCGCGGAAGCTGTCTCGTCGGCCTGATGATGGTCGATCACGACGGCGTCGATACCGAGCGATGGCTGCTTCTGCGAGCGCATCGGGGCTGGTCGTGCCGCAATCGACCGTGACCAGAAGCCTGGCGCCGCGGCCGGCAAGCGCCCGCACCGCGTCGATATTCGGCCCGTAGCCCTCGAACAGCCGGTCCGGAATATGGATGATCGGGTCGAGCCCGCAGTGCCGCAGATAGCGGCACAGCAAGGCCGCAGAGGTCGCGCCATCGACGTCGTAATCGCCGAAGATCGCGATCTGCTCGGCGCGCATGATCGCGTCGGCAATGCGGGCCGCCGCTTCCGGCATTCCGGTCAGGGTATAGGGATCCGGCAGCAATGAGCGGATGGTCGGATCGAGATAAGCCGCCACATTCTCCGGCTCGACGCCGCGCGCCGCCAGAACGCGCGCCAGCAGCTCCGGAATATTGTTGCGCTGCGCGATCGCCGTTGCGATGGCTTCGCCACGCACATCAAGACGGCTGCGCCAGCAGCGCCCGCTCGCCGAGCGCTCGACGCCGAGAAATGCGCGCTCCTCGCGCTGCAATGCCGCAGCCGGCAAGGCCATTTGCTGTCCTTCGAGAATCGTCCGGCAGGCCGGACTGCCAAATATAGCGAGCGAGCCCGCCGCCGCCAGCGGCTGCCCGGTATGCCTGTGCGCAGTTCGACGCTCTAGCCGAGGTAAAACTTGTCGAGTTGCCGGTGCTCGGCCCGCACGCGCCGCACAGTTCCGGTCACCGAGCGCATCACCACCGTGTCGGTCTCGATGACATCCTTGCTGAATTTGACGCCGTCCAGCATGGCGCCGCTGGTCACTCCGGTCGCCGAGAACAGGCAATCGCCGCGCACCATGTCCTCGATCTCATATTTCTTCTTCGGATCCTTGATGCCCATCTTGCGGGTGCGCTCGCGCAGTTCCTCGGTGTCGAGGATAAGGCGCGTCTGCATCTGCCCGCCGATGCAGCGAAGCGCAGCCGCCGCCAGCACGCCTTCCGGCGCGCCGCCAATGCCGAGATAGATATCGATCCCGGTTTTCGGCTCCGCGCAGTGAATGACACCGGCCACGTCGCCATCGCTGATCAGCGACACCGCGGCGCCGGTTTTGCGCACCGCTGCGATCATGTCGGCGTGGCGCGGCCGGTCCAGCAGGATCGCCGTGATGTCGGACGGCTTCACGCCCTTGGCCTTGGCGAGATTCCTGATGTTCTCGTCGGCCGGCGCATCGAGATCGATTGTGCCCTTCGGATAGCCGGGGCCGATCGCAATCTTGTCCATATAGCAATCGGGCGCGTGCAGCAGCGTGCCGGCATCGGCGATGGCAATGGTGGCGATCGCGCCCGGCATGTTCTTGGCGCAAAGAATCGTGCCTTCCAGCGGATCGACGGCGATATCGACCTTGGGGCCGTTCTTGTTGCCGACCTTTTCGCCGATGAACAGCATCGGCGCTTCGTCGATCTCGCCCTCGCCGATCACGACCGTGCCGTCGATCGGCAGCTTGTTGAGCTCGCGGCGCATCGCGTCGACCGCAGCCTGGTCCGACGCCTTGTCCTTGCCGTGGCCACGCAGCCGCGCGGACGAAACCGCGGCGCGCTCGGTGACCCGCACAATCTCCAGCGTGAGAATGCGCTCCAGCAGATGTTCCGGCTGGACGGTAATCGTAGCCATAACGCCTTCCTCCCCGCGCCTCGTTTCTTAGTTCTTCTCGATCCGGATCACCTGTGGGCGCCCGGAAATCACCCTATCACGTCCCACCGCGGCCAGCGCTTTGCGCACCGCGTCCTCGCTGGTCGCGTAAGTAATCAGAATGACAGGTACCGACCCATCTTTGGTTTCACCCTTGCCGTGCCGCTGCACGATCGACTCCAGTGAGATGTGCTGCTGCGCCAGACGCCGTGCAATCGTCGCCGCGGTGCCGGGCTTGTCGCGCGCCAATAGCCGGATGTAGTAGCCGCCCTCATGGCGCTGCATCGGCGCTTTCTTCGCCGTGACGAGTTTTGCGGTCGGCCGCCCGAACGGCGCGGTGCGCACGCCGCGCGCGATGTCGCAAATATCCGAGAGCACGGCGGACGCGGTCGCCGCTCCGCCCGCGCCGGGCCGACCAGCGTCAACGGATTGATGCCGTCGGCGTCGATCGTCACCGCATTGGTGACGCCCATGACGCGCGCAATCGCGGTTTCTTTCTGCACCATGGTCGGGTGCACGCGTTGCTCGATGCCTTTTTCGGTCTTCATCGCGACGCCGAGCAATTTCACGCGATAGCCGAGCTCGTCGGCCGCCGCCAGATCGGCCGGCGTGATCGAGGAGATGCCCTCGACGTAAACCGCGCCTTGATCAACCTTGGTGCCGAAGGCGAGGCTCGCCAGGATCGCAAGCTTCTGCGCGGTGTCGTGGCCTTCGATGTCGAAAGTCGGATCGGCCTCGGCATAGCCGAGCCGCTGCGCGTCTTTGAGGCAATCCTGGAACGAGAGCCCCTCCTCTTCCATCCGGGTCAGGATGTAATTGCAGGTGCCGTTGAGAATACCGAACACGCGCACAAGCGAATTGCCGGCCAACCCTTCGCGCAGTGTCTTGACGATAGGGATGGCGCCGCCCACCGCGGCTTCGAAGTTGAGCGCGACGTGGTTTGCTTCGGCGCGCGCAGCGAGCGCAACGCCATGCTTCGCCAATAGCGCCTTGTTCGCGGTGACCACCGATTTGCCGGAGGCGAGCGCCGCTTCGATCGCGGCCTTGGCGGGATTGCCCTCACCGCCCATCAACTCGACAAAGACATTGATATTCGGATCGCGCGCCAGCGACGCCGGATCGGCGTGCCATTTCATCTTGCGCAAATCTGCGCCGCGCTTCTTCGCTTTGGAGCGCGCAGTGACCGCCACGACGTCGATACGCCGCCCGAGCCGCGCGGAAAGCGCCTCGCGCTGCTCGGCGATCTGCGAGATCAGTGCGGCGCCGACCGTGCCGACGCCGGCAACGCCAATTTTGAGCGGTTCAGCCATGATGAACGTGGATCAGCGCCGGGTGGCGAGCGGAACCACGTTATGCAGCTTACTCGGGCCGGTTTCAAGGAAGCGGCGGATGTTGCGCGCCGCCTGGCGAATACGCTGCTCATTCTCGACCAGCGCGATCCGCACATGGCCCTCGCCGAATTCGCCGAACCCGATACCGGGCGACACCGCGACTTCGGCCTTCTCGACCAGCAAGGTGGCGAATTCGATGCTGCCAAGGCTCTTGAACGGGTCAGGGATCGGCGCCCAGGCAAACATCGAAGCGGCCGGCGCCGGCACATCCCAGCCGGCACGGCCGAAAGCTTCGACCATGCAATCGCGGCGCTTGCGGTAGGTGTCGCGCATTTCCTTGATGCAATCATCCGGGCCGTTGAGCGCGGCAGTCGCGGCGACCTGTACCGGGGTGAATGCGCCATAATCGAGATAGGACTTCACGCGCCCGAGCGCGGCAATAACGCGGTCATTGCCGACCGCAAAGCCGATGCGCCAGCCCGCCATCGAAAAGGTTTTCGACATCGAGGTGAATTCCACCGTGACGTCGATCGCGCCGGGCACCTGCAGCACCGAGGGCGGCGGATTGTTCTCGAAATAGAGCTCGGCATAGGCAAGATCGGACAGGATCAGAATGCCGTGCTTCTTCGCGAAGGCGACGAGATCCTTGTAGAAGTCGAGATCGGCGACGTAAGCGGTCGGGTTGGCGGGGTAGCAAACCACCACCGCGATCGGCCGCGGAATCGAATGCTCGATGGCGTGCTCGAGCGTCGTGAAGAATTCCGGCGTCGGCTGCGACGGCACTGAGCGGATCGCGCCGCCCGCCATCAGGAAGCCAAAAGCGTGAATCGGGTAGCTCGGATTGGGCACCAGCACGACGTCGCCGGGCGCGGTGATCGCCTGCGCCACGTTGGCGAAGCCTTCCTTGGAGCCGAGCGTCGCGACGACCTGCGTGTCCGGATTGAGCTTCACCCCGAAGCGGCGCTCGTAATAGGCCGCTTGCGCGCGGCGCAGTCCCGCAATGCCACGCGATGCCGAATAGCGATCGGTGCGCGGCTTGCCGAGCGTCTCCTTCATCTTCTCGATGACATGCGGAGGCGTCGGCAGGTCGGGGTTACCCATGCCGAGGTCGACGATGTCGGCGCCCTGGCTCCGCGCGCGTGCCTTGGCGCGGTTGACCGTCTCGAACACGTAAGGCGGCAGGCGGCGAATTCGGTAGAAATCTTCCATCGGATCAGTCCTGAAGCGGGCTCTCTCTAGCCCAGCGACCCCTTCGGAACGCAGGCTTTTATCATGCAGGCGTTAATGCGCCACCGCCCTACTGGCTGCCTGGCTTCGGCTTGGCGGGCCGGGGTTTCGCGTCTGGATCGCGCAATTTTTCGTGGCGGGCGCGGATGCCGGAGAGTTCGCGTTCCAACCGCAACTGCTCGTCGCTGTTGAGCGGCTGGGTGGCCCGCGGGGGCGGCAGGTCGTGGATGGCGGGATAGGGAGGCTGGACGGCGGAGGGCGGCGGCGCGTCCGGCGAAGCCCGGAATGGATTGGACGGGGCGGTCTGCGCGGCGGCAAGGCCGGGCAAAAGCAACGCAAGCGCCGCAGCGGCGAAGATGGTCGTCCGGTCGATCAATTCGCGAATCCGTCGCAATCTCAATGCATTAACCCGCTAGCGGGGATTTATGACGTAAGCAAGGAAACCATATTTGCCGCTAATTTCGCGCCCCATTGCGGCTAAAGTTGCGGCTGGCCGGTGTGCTCGCCATGTTTGGCCGTGGGACGACGATGAAGCTTGAGAAGCCGCCAGTAGAGCCGAAATTCAGCGCCGCCGATGTCGAGGCCTTCGCGCGCAATCTCGCGCGCCTGGTCGAGGAGAGCGGCAAGGCGCTCGCCGCCTATATGGCGCCGCGCGAGAAGGGCGAGCTCAAGACCGAGCTGTCGGACGGCGTCACCGATGCGGTGAAGACGATCGGCCATGTCGCGGAATACTGGCTGTCGGACCCGCAGCGCGCGCTCGAACTGCAGACCAGTCTCGGCCGCGCCTATCTCGATCTGTGGGCCGGCGCCGTCAAAAAGATGGCGGGCGAGCAGACCGAGCCGGTCGCCGCCCCTGCCCCGACCGACAAGCGGTTCGCCGATCCGGAATGGTCGCAGAACCAGTTCTTCGATTTTCTCAAGCAGGCGTATTTGCTCACCGCCGGCTGGGCCGGCAAACTGGTGAAGGACGCCGACGGACTCGACCCGCATACGCGGCAGAAGGCCGAGTTCTACGTCAGGCAGATCATGAACGCGGTCGCGCCGACCAATTTCGTTCTGACCAATCCGGAATTGCTGCGCGAGACGTTCTCGAGCAACGCCGAGAACCTCGTTCAGGGCATGCACATGCTCACCGAGGACATCAAGGCGGGCAAAGGCAATATCAAGATCCGGCAATCCGACGCGTCCAAATTCGAAGTCGGAAGAAATCTCGCCACCACGCCCGGCAAGGTCGTGTTCCAGAACGAGCTGATGCAGCTTATTCAATATGAGGCCTCGACCGAGAAGGTGCTCAAGCAGCCGCTCCTGATCGTGCCGCCGTGGATCAACAAGTTCTACGTGCTCGACCTCTCGCCGGAAAAATCCTTCATCAAATGGTGCGTCGACCAGGGCGTCACCGTGTTCGTGATCTCCTGGATCAATCCGGACGAACGGCATGCCAGTGCCGGCTTTGACGAATACATGCGCGACGGTCCGCTCGCCGCGCTCGAAATCATCAAGGACATCACCGGCGAGACCAAAATTCATACCGCAGGCTATTGCGTCGGCGGTACGCTGCTCGCCATCGCGCTCGCCTATCTCGCCTCCAAGAAACAGAGCCGCGCCGTGACCGCGACCATGTTCACCGCGCAGGTGGACTTCACCCATGCCGGCGATCTTATGGTGTTCGTCGATGAAGAGCGCATCGCTTCGCTCGAAAAGCGCATGAAGGATCAGGGCTATCTCGAAGCCTCCAACATGGCGACGGCGTTCAACCTGCTGCGCTCGAACGACCTGATCTGGCCATACGTCGTGAACAATTATCTGCGCGGCAAGAAGCCGTTTCCGTTCGACATCCTGTACTGGAATTCTGACGCGACGCGCATGCCTGCGGCGAACCACTCGTTCTATTTGCGCAACTGCTACCTCGACAACAAATTGTCGAAGGGCGAGATGGAAGTTGGCGGCGTAAAGCTCGATCTCAAGAAGATCAAAGTGCCGCTCTACAACCTCGCAACCCGTGAAGATCACATCGCGCCGGCAAAGTCCGTTCTGACGGGATCGGCGTTGTTCGGCGGCAAGGTCAAGTATGTGCTCGCCGGGTCAGGCCATATTGCAGGCGTCGTCAACCCGCCGAGCCGGCCGAAATATCAGTATTGGACCAACGACAACCCGCTGGTGCCGGATTTTGACAAATGGCTGAAATCAGCGACCGAGCACGCGGGCTCCTGGTGGCCGGACTGGTTTGAATGGCTCAAAGCGCACGACAACAAGCTCGTGCCGGCGCGCAAAGTCGGCAGCAAAATGTACAAGCCGATCGAGGACGCGCCTGGATCCTATGTCAAAATGAAGAGTTGAAACGCTGCGTTTCAAACGAGGGCATCGATGACCAAAGAATTGCTGTGGCTCACGCTCACCATCATTCTCACCGGCGTCTTGTGGGTGCCCTACATCATCGACCGCATCCAGGTGCGCGGCCTGAAAGGCACGATGGCCAATCCGTCGCGGCGCGACAAGCCGCAGTCGCCTTGGGCGGAACGGCTTTATTTCGCGCACACCAACGCGGTCGATAATCTCATCATCTTCGCGCCGCTCGTTCTGATGCTCGACGCGCTCGGCCATTCGACGCCGGCAACGGTGTGGGCCTGCGCGGTGTATTTCTTTGCGCGGCTCGCGCATGCGATCGTTTATGCGCTGGGCATTCCGGTGGCGCGCACGCTTGCCTTTACGGTCGGCTTCGTCTGCCAGGCCGTTCTGGTGCTCGCGGTGTTCGGGCAGGTCTAGGGAAACAGCGCGACCTGCTCGAGCCCCATCGTCTCGGGGAAGCCGAGCAGCAGATTGGCGTTCTGGATCGCCTGACCCGAAGCGCCCTTCACGAGGTTGTCGAGCGCCGCAATGACGATGGCGCGGCCCTCGATCCGGTCCTTGGCCACCCCGATGAAGGTCATGTTGGAGCCGCGGATGTGCCGGGTGTGCGGCGTCTCGCCGAACGGCAAAACATGCACAAACGGCTCCTTCGCGTAATACTTTAAAAGTATTGCGTGAAGATCCTGCGCGGTGCGGCCGCGCTTTCCCCGCACGTAAATCGTCGAGAGGATGCCCCGGTTCATGGGCACCAGGTGCGGCGTGAAGGTCACGGTGACCGGCTTCCCGGCCGCCAGCGAGAACTCCTGGTCGAGCTCGGCCATATGCCGGTGCTGGCCGACGCCATAGGCGTTGAAGCCCTCGGAGACTTCCGAGAACAACATCGACTCTTTCGCCGACCGCCCTGCCCCGGTCATGCCGGACTTGGCATCGATCACGATCTCGTCGGTATCGATCGCCTTGCTCTCGATCAGCGGCACCAGCGGCAGCTGCGCGCAGCTCGTGTAACAGCCCGGATTGGCGATCAGCCGCGCCTTCTTGATGTCCCGTCGGTGCACCTCGACGAGGCCGTACACCGCCTCCTTCTGGAGTTCGGGCGCGTGGTGTTCGTGGCCGTACCACTTGGCGTAGGCCGCCGTGTCGTGCAGCCGGAAGTCGGCCGACAGGTCGACCACCTTCGTGTTGGGCGCCTTGGCCAGAAGATCGCTGATCACCTTCTGGGTGGTGGCGTGCGGCAGCGCGCAAAACGCCAGATCGAGGCCTGCGGCGGCCCAATCTACGCTGTCGATCGAGACCAGCTTCGGGAAGCGGGTATGGCGAGAACTGCGGATAGACCTCCCGCATCTCCTTGCCGGCGCTGCGGTCTGCGGTGAGCAGCACGATCTCGGCGCGCGGATGACGCAGCAGCAGCCGCACCAGATCCGAGCCGGTATAGCCGGACGCGCCGAGCACGCCGATTTTCGCTTTGGTCGCCATAGGTCAGTCCTCGCTTAGGGTCTTAACGAACCGGCGGAGCAAGGCCAACAGTGCGGGAGGTTTATAAAGAGCGCCGCGGCGATGATCCGGCGGCACTTGGTGAATGACGCGTTAGCGCGCCCGTGCCGCGGTGAAGCGGCGGCGGCGGAACAGCAATGCTGCGGCGTCTTTCGTCATGGCGGCGATATAGGGCGCGCCCATAAAATCGTCAATGTCGAAGCAAAAAGGCCGCCCGTGCGGGCGGCCTTTCCGACTTCGTATGACTTGCAAATCAGCTAATGCCGCCGTTTGCCGCGATCAGCCGGTAACCATTCCCGGCCTTTTCAACATAGCTGACGGTGCCGAAGGGGAAGTGATAGCCGATCACCGGCAACTTCTCCGCCACCGCCATGTCGTAAATCTTCTTGCGGGTCGCGACTGCAACTTCCTTGTCGTTATCGAACAGGATTTGCAGGTCCGGATTTTTCACGAAGATATCCGGCGCCAATGCGATGTCGCCCTGGATCAGAACGCGCTTGTTGCCAGAAGCGACCACGAACGAGGTGTGTCCCGGCGTATGACCAGGCGACGCGATCGCCGTGATGCCGGGCGCGACCTCCTTGCCGGCCTCGTACTGCGTGACCTTGAGACCGTCGAATACCTTCTTCACGTTGGCGAAATTGCCCTTGTTGGTCGGGCTGGCCTTTTCCATGTTGGCTTCGTTGGTGAAGAACGCGTGCTCGGTCGCCGGCACCATGATCTCGGCCTTCGGGAAAGCCGGCGTGCCGTCGGGATTCTTGAGTCCGCCGATATGATCGCCGTGGAAGTGCGAGATCAGCACGATGTCGACCGCACCGGCGTCGATGCCTGCAGCCGCGAGATTTGCGCGGTGATGGCCCGCCTCGCCGTTGGTTTGTGCGATCGCTCCGCTGCCGTGGCCGGTGTCGATCACGATGGTCTTGCCGCCGGCCTTCACCGCGACCGGGCAGTACGGATTGCGGAAAATACCACCCGGCATATAGGCCTGCTCGAAGAGCGTACCGAGTTGCTCCTTCGAAGCATTGGCGATGAAGTTGTCCGGATACTTGATCAGGCGGATGCCTTCGAGGACCTGGATGACTTCGGTGTCACCCAGTTTATGGCGGAACACGCCACTGCCGCTCGCCGGGGCCTGCGCCAAAGCCGGCGTCGCGGAAACCGTTGAAAGCGCCGTGGCCGCGGTTAACGCAGCCGCTCCGGCAAAAAGATCGCGGCGTTTGAATTCTGTCATTGTCGTTGCTCCCTCCAATTATTGTCGCGCTTATGCGCGCGCGAGCGCTTCGTCACGTGACCAACCCCAAGTCTTTTCACTTATTCCGCGCCGCGCAAGAGGTATTCCTCTGGCTCACCTTCATGACGCTCCGATAACATCCTTTCCTGTCACGGCGCGCCAGGCGCCGGGCATTAATGGAGGGGGAAATGCGTTCGTACCTGTCTGGACTAGCCTTCGCGACCGTTCTTTTTGCCGCACCGGCTTACGCGCAACAGCCGGCAGCGCCTGCCGCACCGCCTGCGCCGCCGCCGGGCTATGGCGCACCGATCTCGCTCGATGATGCGAAGAAAGCCGCGGCGGGCGCGGAAGCCGAAATGAAGAAAAACAATTGGAATTTGGTCATCGCCATCGTCGGCCCGTCCGGTGATCTGGTCTATCTGCAAAAGGCCGATCTCGCCGCGGTCGCATCGGTCACCGTCGCGCATGAAAAAGCCAAGACGTCCGCGACGTTTCGCGCGCCGACCAAGGCCTTCATGGATCGTCTCGCCAACGGCGAGACCTATTTGCTTCGCCTGCCCGGCGCTACGCCGGTCGCCGGCGGGCTTCCGATCGTGATGGGCGGCAAGGTGGTTGGAGCAATCGGCATTAGCGGCGCCAGCGCGCTGCAGGACCACCAGGCTGCGCAGGCCGGTATCGACGCGCTGAAGTAATTGATCACGTCATGAACGCGCCGGGCAAAAGCTCGGCGCGTTTTCTTTTACCGCCAGAAACGGCCGACCGTCTGCGAGATCGCATCGCCGAGCAGAAGCAATACAGCTGCCCAAATAAACGCCGAGGCAAAGTTGGCGAATTGAAATCGCCAATACGGCATCTCAAAAATACCGGCCACCAGCGGCACCGAGGCGCGCAGCGGGCCGGAAAATCGCGCGATGAAGATGCCGAGCACGCCCCACTTCTTCACGAACTCCTCCCCTCGCGGAATGAGAGTCGGATGGCGCGACAGCGGCCACATGTGCTGCACGCGATGTTCGAGCTTGCGACCGATCCAATAAGACAGCCAGTCGCCGAGCGCGGCACCGACCGACGCCGCAACCCAGACCGGGATGATGATGTGGAAGCCCTGGCTGGCGACGATCGCGCCGATCGCGACCAGAGCCGCCCAGGCCGGAATGAGCAGCGAGATGAAGGCAAGGGATTCGGCGAAGGCGAGCGCGAACATGATCGGCGCCGCCCAGATCGCGTTGCGCTGGACAATCGCGGTGATGGCCTGAACGTGCTCTTCGAATCCTGTGAGCATCCGCCCGATCATTAACCCGGGCAGACTCGCCGCGCCAGCGTCACTTCGGCAGCACGGATTCGTCTTTCGGCACGAGGTGAGAAGACACCACCAGCATCACGATCAAGAGCGGCACCGCGAGAAACGCGCCGATCGGTCCCCACAGCCAGGTCCAGAACACCAGCGACAGAAATACCGTCAGGGGATTGAGCGTGAGCTGCCGGCCCATGATCGCAGGGGTTATGAAATGCCCCTCGAGCACGGTGAAACCGAGATACAGCGCCGGACCAAGCAGTGCGTGGCCGAGCGTCTCAAAGGTGACGAGTCCGACGCTCAGCATGACGAGCTGCATCATGAACGCGCCGATATATGGAATGAAGTTGAGCAGGAAGCCGAGCACGCCCCACGCGAGCGGGCTTGGCAGCCCGACCGCGTAAGCGATTGCAAATGCGGTCAGTCCGACCATCGTATTGATGACGACGACAATGCTGAGATAGTGCGTCAGGTTATGCTCGATGTCGTTCATGATGCGCAGCATCCGCAACCGGGATTCGCGCGCCTCGAAAAACGCGACAAACTTGCGGCGAACCTGATTACGGCCGAACAGATAAAAGAACAGCGTGCCCAGGAAGATCACCACCTGGCCGATGGCCGGCGTGACGAACAGAACCACCGGCTGCAGCACCGCGAGGAGATCGACGTTGACGCCGGGCTCGTCCTTGCTGGCGGGTAGCACGGCCTCGCGAAGCTGACGAAATGACTCCAGCGGGCGGTCCAGCACGGTCATCTTTTGACGAATGCTGGCGCCGATCTCCGGCGCCTTGCTGATCCATTCGCCGACCGGGGCCGCAAGAATGACAATGACGATGTTGAAAATGCTCACCACCAGCAACGTGAGCACGATCGCGGTGATGACCGACGGAATTCGGAGCCGGTCCGCTTGCGCGGACAATGGCCCGAGCATCAGGCCGATGACGAGTGCGGTGGTCGCCGGCAAAAGCATCGGCCGTGCAAACCACAACGCCCCGAGAACCATCAGGACGAAAATGCCGATGATCGCGACTTCGCCCGCGCTGCGCCGGAAGGTGATGTCGCCAGCAGGCGCCACCTCTTCAGGTGCGGCTACAAGCCGGCGCTCGCCGGGGGCCGGCGCCACTTTCATTTTTTCCACGGATTGGCTCGCTTTCACAGCGCGAAATCGAATGGTGCAGCAGATAACGACGCTGGGCAACTTTAGTTTCCGACGCAGTGCGGCGCCGAGGTTGTTGACATCGCACGGGCAACGCACCCGAAAGTCGACGCAGATAAAAACAAGACGACGCATGGCGTCAGGGGAGGATTTTCATGACATTTCGGACCTTAACGAGCGTTGCTGCCGGTTTGGCGCTCGCGCTGGTGTGCTCGGCGGCGTCCGCGCAGGACGTGATCCGGCTGCGCATCGCGTCGGGCCATCCGCCCGCGAATACCTACGTCAACCTGATGCAGAATTTCTTCGTGCCGGAGGTGACCAAGCGCGTCGCCGCGAAGACCAAGTACAAGGTCGAATTCATCGAGGGCTATGGCGGCGCGATGGTGAAGGTCGCCGACACGCTCGAAGGCGTGCAGGCCGGCATCATCGACATCGGCGGCTACTGCTTCTGCTTCGAGCCGTCCAACCTGCCGCTGCACGCGTTCCAGATCATGCTGCCGTTCGGCACCATGGACCCGGAGACCAGCCTCAAAGTGGCGCGCGCCGTGTACGACAAGGTGCCGTACATGTCGAAAGTGTTCGAGGACAAATTCCGGCAGAAGCTGATCGCGCTGATCGCCGACAATGGCTACAACCTCGGCACCAACTTCGAATGGAACAGCGTCGCCGACATCAAGGGTCAGAAGATCGCGGGCGCCGGCCTTAACTTGAAGTGGCTGGAGTTCGCCGGCGCAACGCCGGTGCAGTCATCACTGGTCGACGCCTACACATCGATGCAGACCGGCGTCTACAACGGCTGGATCATGTTCCCGTCCGGCTGGGTCAACTTCAAGCTCTACGAAGTCGGCAAGTTCTATACGGAGATCGGCTTCGGCGCGATCACCTGGCACGGGCTGACCATCAACACCAACCGCTGGAACAGCCTGCCGAAGGAAGTGCAGGACGTGATCGCCGAAGTCGCCAAGGAGTACGAGGCGAAGACCGGCTCGGTGAACAAGGCCGACTATCCCAAGCAGATCGAGGAGCTCAAGGCGAAGGGCGTCAATGTCCGCCAGCTGCCGGACAAGGTGCGGCAGGACTGGGCGCAGTCGCTCTCCAAGTGGCCGGCCGAGAAGGCGAAAGAGCTTGACGGCGCCGGCCTGCCCGGCTCGCAGGCGCTCGATATCGCGCTCAAGGCGGCTGAAGACAACGGCCACAAATGGCCGCTGCGCTATAACCTGAAGTAACGAACATCGAGGGGCCGCTGCGGCGGCCCCTCTCCCTTCCTGCTAGGCTTACATCCGTGATCGAAGACCTCAACGCGCGCGTCGTGCGAGTGCTGCTCGCCGCAGCCGCGATCATCATCTTCCTGCTCGGCTTCCTGGTCTGCGCCGATATTTTCGGGCGTGCGATCTTCAATTCTCCGGTGAAAGGCACACCGGAAATCGTCTCGATGTCGATCGTCATCATCTGCTTCCTGCTCGCCGGCTATTCGGTGCAGAGCAACAGCATGATCTCGACCGACGTGTTCTCCGGCATGTTCGGCGCGCGTGGGATCGCCTTCTCTCAATTGCTGTCGGCGATTTTCGGATTACTGTTCTTTGGCATCATCGTGTGGGGCAGCTACGAGCCGCTGCTGCACGCCATCAACACCGGCGAATATGAAGGCGAAGGTGCATTGCGCGTGCCGGTCTGGCCGACGCGACTGATCGTGATCGTCGGCTCCGCTCTGGTTGTTGTCAGCTACGTTTTGTACGGGCTCAACGCGATCCGCGCTCTGCGCAGCGGACGGCTTGCCGAGTCCGACGCCGCGCCGCCGCTGGCCTGAGAACGCACATGCTCGGCAATTACGAAATGTTCACGATCGTGCTGGTGCTGCTGGGGCTGGTCTTCGCCGGCGTGCACATCGCGATCGCGCTCGGCATCACCGCGGCGCTTGGCCTCTATCTCATGACGGACCAGCTCGAGACGGTCCGTACCTTTGTCGCCAATACGGCCTATGAAGCGCTGCGCGACTATGTGTTTGCGGTCATTCCGCTCTTCATGCTGATGGGCGACTTTCTGGCGAAATGCGGCGCGGCCCGTGACCTCTACGCGTTGGGCAACCGGGCCAGCAAATGGCTGCCGGGCCGGCTTGCCGTCGCGACCATCGTCGCCAATGCGCTGTTCGGCTTCGTGACCGGGGTGAGCATCGCCGCCGCCGCCGCCTTCTCGCGCATCGCCTATCCCGAAATGCGCCGTTACGGCTACCGGCGCGACTTCGCGCTCGGCTCGGTGGCGGGTAGCGCCTGCCTCGGCATGCTGATCCCACCATCGGTGCTGATGATCGTGTGGTGCGTGCTCACCGAATTGTCGATCGGCAAGCTGTTTCTCGCCGGCGTCATCCCCGGCCTGCTCGCTGCTGCCGGCATGGTGCTCTATGTCGTCGTGGCAGCGAAGCTCAAGCCTGAGCTGGTCGGCGAAGCACACGCCGCGCCCACGGCGCTACGGCCCTTGAGCGCGGATGTTGCGCGCGCGCCCGTTCCCGAGATGGATGACGCGGAATTCCGCCGCATCTTAATCAGCACGCTGCTGGTGATCGCGCTGATCTTCGGCACACTCGGCTCGATCTGGCTTGGTCTGTGTACGCCAACCGAAGGCGCCGGCATTGGCGCGGTCGGCGCGCTTATCCTGGCGATGATCAAGGGCATCAAGCCACGCGAAGTCTGGCAGGTCGTGCTCGACGTCGGCCGTACCTCAGGCCCTCTCCTGCTTCTCCTCTTCTGCGCGCAGCTTTATTCACGCGTTCTCTCCATGACCGGTTTCACCGAGGCCGCCAAGCAGTTCCTGCTCGCGACCGGCGCCGGCCCGTGGGGCATTCTCGCCGTCATGGTTCTGATCTGGTTCGTGCTCGGCATGCTGATCGATTCAATTTCGATCATTTTGCTCACGGTGCCGATCTTTGCGCCGATCGCCGCCGCGCTGGGCTTCGATCCACTCGCCTTCGCGATCATCGGGATCCTGGCGATCGAGACGGGCCTTCTCACGCCGCCGTTCGGGATCCTGGTCTTCACGGTCAAGTCCGCCGTTCCGGACAAGAGTGTCACGCTGAGCGAAATCTTCCGCGGCTCGATTCCTTATTGGATCGTGCTGCTCAGCATCGTCGTCCTGCTCGCCGTGTTCCCGAAATTGGCCACGTTTCTGCCTTCGCTATAGGCAATTCACAGCGGACAACGCAGCCGCGCCGCTTCGGGCGGTGTATGCCATGGCATAGTGGCGGCGAATAATTCGCAGCCACCCTATATAAAGTCCGCAATGGCCAAATCCGCGACCAAGAAGAAAAAATCCGCGCAAACCGATCTGTTCGAATTGCCGCCTCCGCGCAAAACGAAAAAGTCTGCCGCACGCGGCAAATCCGGCGGCAAGGCGCCCGCTCGCGTAAGCGACGGCAGCTACACGGCAGCCGACATCGAAGTGCTGGAGGGGCTCGAGCCGGTGCGCCGCCGGCCCGGCATGTATATCGGCGGCACCGACGAGAAGGCGCTGCACCACCTGTTCGCCGAGGTGATCGACAATTCGATGGACGAGGCGCTGGCCGGCCACGCGACCTGGATCGAAGTCGAGATGGAAGCCAACGGCTTCGTCTCGATCACTGACAACGGCCGCGGCATTCCGGTCGATCCGCATCCGAAGTTCAAGAGCAAGTCGGCGCTCGAAGTGATCATGTGCACGCTGCACGCCGGCGGCAAATTCAACTCCAAGGTCTATGAGACGTCGGGCGGCTTGCATGGCGTCGGCGTCTCGGTGGCCAACGCGCTGTCCGAGCGCATGGAAGTCGAGGTCGCGCGCGACCAGACGCTGTGGAAAATGGCGTTCGAGCGCGGCAAGCCAAAAGGCAAGCTCACCAAGGCCGGCCGCGCCCCCAACCGGCGCGGCACCAAGGTGCGCTTCCGGCCCGACCCGCAGATTTTCGGCGACAAGGCGCACTTCCGTCCCGAGCGCGTTTTCAAGATGGCGCGCTCGAAGGCCTATCTGTTCGGCGGGGTCGAGATCCGCTGGCACTGCGCCAAAGAGCTGCTCAAGAATGTCGAGAACGTTCCGGAGACCGCGACCTTCCATTTCGCCGACGGGCTCAAGGATTATCTGGCCGAAAGCCTGCAAGGCACGACGCTGGTTCATCCCGACATCTTCACCGGCCATGCCGGCAAGACCGGCACGCACGGCGCGGCGGAATGGGCGGTCGGCTGGACCGTCGACGCCGACGGCTTCATCCAATCCTACTGCAACACAATTCCGACGCCGGATGGCGGCACCCATGAATCCGGGCTGCGCTCCGCCCTGCTTCGCGGCCTGAAGGATCACGCCGCGCGCATGGGTCAGGACAAGCGCGCGGCACCGGTGACGAGCGAAGACGTCATGGTCGGCGCCGGCTCAATGCTCTCGGTGTTCGTGCGCGAGCCCGAATTCCAGGGCCAGACCAAGGACCGGCTCGCCACCGCCGAAGCGCAGCGCATCGTCGAGAACGCGATCAAGGATCCGTTCGACCACTGGCTCGCGGGCAATCCGGTACAGGCCAGCAAGCTGCTGGATTTCGTGATCGATCGCGCCGAAGAGCGCCTTCGCCGCCGCTCCGAGAAGGACATCGCGCGCAAGAGCGCGGTGCGCAAACTCCGCCTGCCCGGCAAGCTTTCCGATTGCACCGACAGCGCGGCCGACGGCTCGGAGCTTTTCATCGTCGAAGGTGACAGCGCCGGCGGCTCGGCCAAGCAGGCGCGCGACCGCCGCTCGCAGGCCGTGCTGCCGCTGCGCGGCAAGATCCTCAACGTCGCCTCGGCCGGCAAGGACAAGCTGGCGCAGAACGCGCAGATTTCCGATCTGGTGCAGGCACTCGGCTGTGGCACCGGCGCGCATTTCCACGACAAGGATCTGCGCTACGGCAAGATCATCATCATGACGGACGCCGACGTTGACGGCGCTCACATCGCCTCGTTGCTGATCACCTTCTTCTACCGGCAGATGCCCAAGCTGATCGAGGGCGGCAGACTCTATCTCGCCGTGCCTCCGCTCTACCGGCTCTCAGCACGGCGGCAAGATTTTTTATGCCCGCAACGACAAGCACAAGGACGAGCTGCTGAAAAAGCAATTCCACGCCAATGCGAAGGTGGAGATCAGCCGCTTCAAGGGCCTTGGCGAGATGATGGCGGCGCAGCTCAAGGAAACCACGATGGACCCGAAGAAGCGCACGCTTCTCAAGGTCATGCTGATCGAGAAAGAGAAGAAGCCGACCCAGAAATCGGTCGAGCGCCTGATGGGCACCAAAGCGGAAGCCCGCTTCGATTTCATTCAGGAAAACGCCGAATTCGCCAACGAGGCGTTGATCGACCTGTAATCCTCTCCCCGCGGCGGCGAGAGGCGATCCTTATTGCTCGAACTTCAGATTTGCCGCTTTCGCGACATCAGTGAAATTCTTGATGTCGTCGTCGATCAGCCTTGCGAACTCGTCGCCGGTCGGTCCGCCCGGTTTCACCGCCATCTCTTTGAGCTTCTGCTGCACGGTCACATCAGCCAACGCGCGGCCGATCTCGGTGCGCAACTTATTGACGATCGGCTCGGGCGTGCCGGCCGGGGCGAAGAATCCGCTCCACAATTTGGTGTTGACCTCGGGCATGCCGAGCTCGCCCATGCTCGGGACGTCCGGCAGTTCGGGCGAGCGCTCGGAGCCGGTCACCGCAACGGCGCGAAGCTTGCCGCCCTTGACCAGAGGAATGGCGGGCGGCCCGTCGGAGATCGTGAATAAGATCTCACCCGCAAGCACCGCCAGATTCGATTCATTGCTGCTCTTATAGGGGATGGCCTGTGACGGCATGCCGGACTTCAGCTTGAGCACTTCGCTGGCAATCGTGAAGGCCGGCGAAGATGTCGCGTAATTGGCCTTGCCCGGATTGGCCTTGGCGAATGCGATGACATCGTGTGGCGTCTTGTGCGGCGATTCCGCGGAGACCACCATGACCAGCGGAAATGACGCGATCATGTTGAGCGGGATGAAGCTCTTGGTCGGGTGGTACGTCAGATTGGGATAGGTCGCGGCGGCAATCGACATCTGTCCGGTCGCGCCGACCATGACCGTGTAACCGTCAGCAGGCTGGCGCGCCGTGTATTCCGCCGCGAGGCGGCCGCCCGCCCCGGCGCGGTTCTCGATCACGACCTTGGCGCCGGACAGCTCTTCGAATTTCTGGGTGACCAGGCGCGCGAACAGATCGTTCCCGCCGCCGGCCGCGAAGCCGACGATGACGCGAATGACTCTGTTCGGATAGGCGTCGGACTGCGCGTGCGCCGGCATCACCGCCGCCAACGCAAACAAGAGCGAGCCGCTCAAGCGACCAAACATCTTCATAGCGCTTCCCCGGTTCGCCCTCTTGGTCGGGGCGTCCGGTTCCAAGGCTATACCGAACAAAGCCTTTGGCAAGCGGGTCGCCTCCTAATCGATCGGAAGTCCCGCGTAATTCTCCGCCAGCGTGGTCGACGCTGCGACCGAACTCGTGACGTAATCGAGTTCGGCCAATTGCCGGCGCTGGTCGAAGGCATTTTCGTGCGGAAAACGGTGCAGCAGTTGGGTCATCCACCACGAGAAGCGCTGCGCCTTCCACACCCGCGGCAGCACCGTCTCCGAGTAACGCTCGAGTAACTCTGTCGCACCGTTCTTGTAATAAGCGGCGATCGCACGCGAGAGCACGCGCACATCGGCGAAGGCGAGATTCATTCCCTTCGCGCCCGTCGGTGGGACGATGTGGGCACTGTCCCCCGCGAGAAACAAACGGCCGTGCTGCATCGGCTCGGTCACGAAGCTGCGCATGGGCGTGATGCCCTTCTGCACGATCTTGCCCTCCTCGAGCTTGCGCGCGCCGTGCAGCCGGCGATGCAGTTCTTCCCAGATCCGGTCGTCGGACCACTTGTCGATGTCCTCGTCGTGATCGACCTGGAGATAAAGACGCGACACCGTCGGTGAGCGCATCGTGTAGAGCGCGAAGCCGCGGTCCGTGTAGGAATAGATTAGTTCGTGATCCGGCGGCGGTGACTCCGAAAGAATGCCGAGCCAGCCGAACGGATATTCGCGGTCAAAGAGCTGCAGCGCGCTTTGCGGAATGCTGGGCCGGCAGATGCCGTGGAAACCGTCGCAGCCGCCGATGAAATCGCATTCGATCTCCTGCGACTTGCCGTCGTGACGAAACTTGATCTTCGGCTTCTTGCCGTCGAGATCATGAACGGTGGCATCTTCGACCTCGAACAGGATCGGCACGCCCGAGGCGATCAGCGCGGCGTTGAAGTCCTTCACCACTTCCTGCTGGCCGTAAATCGTCGTGCCCTTGCCGACCAGCTTCGTGAAGCTGATCGGGTGCAGTCCGCCACTGGCATCGTCGCCGAACCGCAGCTTGATGCCCTCGTGGTACATGCCTTCGCGCTTGAGGCGCTCGCCGAGGCCGATGTCGATCAGGCAATCGCGTGCCCATTGCTCGATCAGGCCTGCGCGCACCCGCGCCTCGCAATAGTCGCGGCTGCGATTTTCGATAATGATGCTCTCGATGCCGGCCATCTGAAGCAGTTTCGCCAGCATCAAGCCGGCCGGGCCGGCGCCGATAATTCCGACTTGGGTGCGCAAGGTCATGGCTTAGCTATACGGGGCATGCGAGAGCCTGCAAGAGCCGGTCAGGCGCGCAGCCAGTCAATCAGCGCGGCATTGACCGCGTCGGGCTGCTCGATGGTCGAGAGATGGCCGCAATCCGGAATGATGGCGAGCTTGGCGCCGGGTATTCCTTGCGCAATTTCTTTGGACAGGTCCGGCGGGGTCAGGGTGTCGCTGTCGCCGACCAGGACGAGGGCCGGACATTTGATGGAGGCGAGCAGCGGACGCGAGTCCGGGCGGGCCATGATGGCGCGCTGTTGATTCAGGAAACCGTCGACGCCGGTATCGCGCGCCATGTCCCGCACGATTTGCCGCAAGCGTGGATCGTTCGCATGCGCGGTCGAGAGAAATTTCGGCGTCAGCAGATCGATGACGTCGTTGAGCTTGCCCTCTTCCGCCATCCCCATCAGCTTGCGCCGCCCAACCTTGGCTTCGTCGCTGTCAGGCCGCGCCTGGGTATCGAGCAAGGCAAGCCGCGCCACCCGCTCGGGAGCCGCGCGGACAACAGCAAGGGCGACGTAGCCGCCATAGGAGAGACCGGCGAGCGCAAAGCGCTCCGGCGCCGCATCGAGAATGCGACGTGCAACACCCTCCACGCTGTCGTCGCGGCGATGATCGGCGATCGTGACGGCGCCAAACGGCCACAGCGCCGGCAGCTGTGGCGCATAAAGCCGCGCGCTGCAAAGCAGGCCGGGAACCAGGATAAGGGGAAGCGGATCAGCCATGCGGTGGGAGTTTACTGAAATCATTAGGGATTTACAGAGCTGTCACGGGCCCAAGCATTGACTTTGGGGGCTTGAACCCTATGTTCCTTCAAACGGTCTGAGGAAAAGATTCGACCGCCTCTCCGCGCAGCGCAAACCGTTTTCCATCAGGCGCGCGGTATCCCAAAAGGACAACAAAGGCGGTCCCGACCAGAGGGTTCATGTCCTTTACGCATCTCGGCTTGTCCGACAAGATTCTCGCCGCTATCGACGCGGCCGGCTACAAAACTCCCACCCCGATCCAAGAGCAGGCCATCCCGCACATTCTCGCCCGGCGAGACGTGCTCGGCATCGCACAAACCGGCACCGGGAAAACCGGCGCATTTGTCTTGCCGATGCTCAAATTGCTGGAGCAAGGCCGCGCCCGCGCGCGCATGCCGCGCACCCTCATTCTCGAGCCGACCCGCGAACTCGCCGCCCAAGTGGTCGAACAGTTCGAGAAGTACGGCAAGAACCACAAGCTCAATGTCGCGCTGATCATCGGCGGCGTGTCGTTCGACGATCAGGACACCAAATTGCTTCGCGGCGTCGACGTGCTGATCGCGACCCCGGGCCGGCTGCTCGATCACTCCGAGCGGGGCCGCCTGCTGCTGTCGGGCGTCGAACTTCTGGTGATCGACGAGGCCGACCGCATGCTCGACATGGGCTTCATCCCCGACATCGAGCGCATCGGCAAGCTGGTGCCGTTCACCCGCCAGACCTTGTTCTTCACGGCGACCATGCCGCCGGAAATCCAGCGCATCGCCGACAACTTCCTGCACAATCCGGTACGGGTCGAAGTGTCCCGGCCGGCCACCGCCGCAACCACCATCACCCAGATGCTGGTGCACAGCGGGCGCGAGGACCATGAGAAGCGCGAAACGCTGCGCAACCTGATCCGCAACGCCGCCGACTTCAAAAACGCGATCATCTTCTGCAACCGCAAGCGCGAAGTGGCGACGCTGCACCGCTCGCTGGTCCGTCACAAGTTCAATGCGGTGGCGCTGCATGGCGACCTGGACCAGTCCGCTCGCACCGCGGCGCTCGACGCGTTCCGGCGCGGCGACGCCAAGCTGCTGATTGCCTCGGATGTGGCCGCGCGCGGCCTCGACATTCCCGACGTGAGCCACGTCCTCAACTTCGACGTGCCGCATCACCCGGACGACTATATTCACCGGATCGGCCGCACCGGCCGCGCCGGCAAGAGCGGCACCGCGATCACCATTGCGACGTCGGCAAACTCCAGGGCCGTGGCCGCAATCGAGAAGCTGACCGGCCAGCCGATCCCGCCGACCGGCGCGCCCATCAAGTCCGAGGCCGTAGACGCCGACCGCCATGCCGATCACGAGCGCTCCGGCGGCTCGAGCCGCCAGCCACGCTCCCGCGGCAACCGCTCATCCCGGCAAAAGGGCCGTCCGCAGGAGCAGGCGGCGCCGAGGCCGGTTCAACCAGCCGCGCCAAGACCGGCCCAGCCAGCCGCGCCAAGGTCAGCCCAGCCGGCCGCGCCGAAGCCGGCCCAGCCAAGCGCGCCGAAGTCGCGGCAACCGCTCGAAGATGCAGGTGATACCTCGCATCTCCCGGCGTTTCTGCTGCGTCCGGTGACCGTAAAGGCCTGATTAGCCAAACGCGCTGCGGATTGATGGCCGGTTATTATCGGCCATTAGCATTTACCCCTGATTCACGCCTGTCGCATACGGTCCCCGACTGGGGGATTACCTGGCCAGAACGGCCGGGCTCTCTGACTTTCCAGGCAGTCCTGACGCCCGGACGGAGCTTTTGCATGACCGCGAACAGCGGCGAGCATGAACGCACAACGGCGTTCGCCGAGATCGCACTCGGTCAGATGAAAGCGCTCCGTCAGGCGGCAACCCCCCGCAATTACGAGATTTGGTACTGCTATGCGACGGGCTACAACCCGTCGCTCAATCAAAAGGTCAATGAGCTGCTCAAGGAAAAGGGCAGTCTCGACGACGACGATCTCGACGCCGTCTATAGCGCGTACCTCGCGCCATCCCGCCTCACCGACCGCATCGACAGGGTCGGCAACCAGGTGATGGGCGAGATCGAGCAGGTCATGGCGATGATCGACGCCGCCGCCGGCACCGCCAATTCCTACAGCGAGAGCCTCGCCGGCGTGTCCGAACAACTTGGCCAGGCCAAGGGCGACCGCGAGAGCTTGCGCGCGATCGTTGAAGGCCTGGTGCAGACCGCGCGCGACATGGAGCAATCCAACCAGCAGCTCGAGGAGCGGCTCTCGGCATCAAAGAAAGAGATCACCGAGCTTCAGACCAATCTCGAAGCAGTGCGCTACGAGAGCATGACCGATCCCCTCACCCAGCTCTTCAACCGCAAGCATTTCGACATGACGCTGGCGCAGGCGATCGAGGACGCCACCCAGACGAGCGAGCCGCTCTCGCTGATGATGAGCGACGTCGATCACTTCAAGAAATTCAACGATACCTACGGGCACCTCACCGGCGACCAGGTGCTGCGTCTTGTTTCCATGTCGATCAAGCAGAACATCAAGGGCCAGGACACGGCGACGCGCTATGGCGGCGAGGAATTCGCGGTGGTGCTGCCGAACACCGTGCTGCGCTCGGCGATCGTGGTCGGCGACCACATCCGCCGCGCCGTCATGACCAAGGAACTGATGAAGCGCTCGACCGGCGAGCATCTGGGCCGCGTCACCGTCTCGATCGGCGTGGCGACCTTGCGCAAAGGCGATACCCCGCAAACGCTGATCGAACGTGCCGACGCCTGCCTCTACGCGGCGAAGCGGCACGGCCGTAACCGCGTCATGTCGGAAACCGATCCGGAAGTGAGTGTCTCGGCGAAGGTCGCCTAAACGGCCTCTACGCCAGTCGCAGGCTCGAGCTTCACGCTCTCGCCGCAGCCGCAGGCGGAGGTCTGGTTCGGATTTTTGAAGACGAACTGCGAGGACAGCTTCTCGGTCTTGTAGTCCATCTCGGTGCCGAGCAGGAACAGCACGGCCTTCGGATCGATCAGCAGCTTCACGCCGCGGTCCTCGACCACCTCATCGGTCGGCGCGGCGCTCTCGGCATATTCCATCGTGTATTCCATGCCGGCGCAGCCGCCATTCTTGACGCCAACCCGCACGCCAGCGACAGGGCGATCGGCCTGCGCCATCACCTGCTTGATACGCGCGGCAGCGGCTTCGGTAAGCCGCATCACCTGAGGTTTCGGTCGTGCCTGGGTCATCGTCATTTCGAATCTCTATATAGGGTCGCGCCGGCCGGTTAAGAAGTCACCACATATTGAGGACGAGCCGCGCTTCATCCGACATCCGGCTCGGATCCCAGGGCGGATCCCACACCACATCGACCTTTACCGGGCCGACACCCGCCACACTCGACACCGCATTTTCGACCATAATCGGCAGTTCCTGCGCCGCCGGGCAGTTCGGCGAGGTCAGGCTCATGTCGACCTTCACGCTGCGGTCATCTGCAATGTCGATCTTGTAGATCAGGCCGAGCTCGTAAATGTCGGCGGGGATCTCGGGGTCGTAGACCGTCTTAAGCGCCGAGACGATGTCGTCGGTCATGCGATTGACCTCGCCGTCCGGCAGCGCGGACGAGCCCGCAACGGCAGCATTGACCGGCGGCTTGTCGGTGATCGGAGCGTCCTCACTCATGCGAAAAATTCCCGTGCCTTGACGAGCGATGCCGCCAGTCTATCGACTTCGGCCTTGGTATTGTAGAGGGCGAAAGAAGCGCGGCAGGTCGCGGTTAATCCGTAGCGCGCGAGCAGCGGCATGACGCAATGCGTGCCGGCGCGCACCGCAACGCCTTCGCGGTCGATCACGGTGGCGACATCGTGGGGATGCGCGCCCTTCATCTCGAATGAGACGATGGGGCCCTTCCCCTTGGCATTGCCGATGATGCGCAGCGAATTGATCTTGCTCAGCTGCTCGTGCGCGTATTTGACGAGCTCATTCTCATGGGCACGGATGCGCGCCTTGCCGATTGAATTGACGTAATCGATGGCGGCGCCGAGCCCGATCGCCTGAACCAGCGCGGGCGTCCCGGCTTCAAACCGATGCGGCGGGTCGCCATAGGTGACGCGGTCCTCGAACACATCGCGGATCATCTCGCCGCCGCCGTTGAACGGCGGCATTTCAGAAAGCAGCGCATGCTTGCCATAGAGCACGCCGATGCCGGTAGGCGCATAGAGCTTGTGGCCGGTGAAGACGTAGAAGTCGCAATCGAGATCGCGAACGTCGATATCCATGTGCACTGCGGCCTGCGCGCCATCGATCAGAACCGGAATGCCGCGCTCATGCGCCAGCCGGATGACGTCCTTGACCGGCACCACCGTGCCGAGCGCGTTCGACATCTGGGTGATCGCCACCATCTTGGTGCGCGGCCCGAGCAGTTTCTCGAACTCTTCGATGAGGAAATTGCCTTCCTCGTCGATCGGCGCCCACTTGATCACGGCGCCCTGCCGCTCGCGCAGGAAATGCCACGGCACGATGTTGGAATGGTGCTCCATGATCGAGAGCACGATCTCATCGCCGGCCTTGATCCGCTCGCGGCCAAAAGTCTGCGCAACCAGATTGACGGCCTCGGTTGCGTTGCGGGTGAAGATGATTTCCTCGGTCCGCTCAGCGTTGAGAAACGCGCGGGCCTTTTCTCGGGCGGCCTCATAGGCTTCGGTCGCGGCGTTGGCGAGATAGTGCAAGCCGCGATGCACGTTGGCGTATTCGGTCTCGTAGGCCTGGGTCAGGCGATCGAGCACAGCCTTCGGCTTTTGCGCCGACGCGGCATTGTCGAGATAGACGAGCGGCTTGCCGTAAACCTGCATCGACAGCGCTGGAAAGTCCGCGCGGATGCGCTCGACGTCGAACGAGCCGTTTTTGACGGCAGGATGCATGGTCAGCCTCGGGCCTCGAGCCAGGCGATCGCGCGAAGCATCGCCAGCTCGCGGAGCTGCTCGTTGCCGATTGTTTCGATCGTCTCGCCAACGAAAGCCTGGATCATCAGCGCCTCGGCTTCCTTTCTCGGAATGCCGCGCGCACGCAGGTAGAACAGAAGCTGCTCATCGAGCGCGCCGGCGGTCGCGCCGTGCCCGCATTGCACGTCGTCGGCAAAGATTTCCAGCTCCGGCTTGTTGTCGGCCTCGGCTTCGTCCGACAGCAGCAGCGCGTTGCTGACCATTTTCGCGTCGGTCTTCTGCGCATCCGGCTCGACAATGATCTTGCCTTGAAACACGGTGCGGCTTTCGCCATCAACCACCGAGCGGAAACGCTCGCGGCTCACGCAGCGCAACGCATCGTGACGAATGACCAAGGTCGTATCGACGTGCTGCTTGCCATTGAGAAGGCTGACGCCGCCGATCGCGGCTTGCGTGTCATTGCCTTTGAAATGCACAAAGGCCTGGTTGCGCACGACGGCACTATCGGCGGTCAGCGCGAATGTAGCGAACCGCGCCTTGGCGCCGACCGAGGCCATCAAGGTCGAGAGGTGCAACGCCTTCGCCTCGGTGATCTTGACGTGCTCGACCTGTGCGCGGTCACCGACGACGAGTTCGAGCGCGTTGTTGGCCTGCGTCTCGTCGCTTTGATGGATCTCGACCAGCGTCACTTCGGCGCCCGGCTCGACCACGATCAAGCGACCGGGTGAACACGGAAGCGGCTTGCGTACCGGCGAAAACCAGGACGATCGGCTCGGCAACCTTGGTATTGGCCGCAATGTGAATGAGAGCGCCGTCGCCCATGAAAGCGGTGTTGAGCGCAACCGCCGGGTCCCTGGTCTCGAAGACCTTGCCCATATGAGCGCCGAGCAGCGGATTGCCGTCGGCGAGCGCTTTCGCCATCGGGGTGATGATCACGCCCGCTTCAGCGCGCGCATCGGATTGCTTCGCCTCGAAAGCGCCGTCAACGAAGACGAGCCGGGCGCCTTTGAGCTTGTCGAAATCCGTTTTGACCTTTGCCGGCGTGGCCGCGGTATCCGGCAGCGGCAAAGCCTCGCGCATGAAAGCGCGCAGGTCGGTATATTTCCATTCCTCGACCCGGCGATTTGGCAATCCCTGCGCTTCAAAACGCCTGAAGGCGTCCTCGCGCAGCGAAGCGATCGCGCCTTCCCCGGGCAGCCTGATCTTCGCTGATGCATAAGCGTCAGCGAGCCCCTGCTCGGCCGGCGTCTTGATCATGCGGAGTTCGACGGCACTCATCGCGCTTACGCCGCCTCTTCCTGGTACTGGGCGTAACCTTTGGCTTCGAGCTCGAGTGCGAGCTCCTTGCCGCCGCTCTTGACCACACGGCCACGCGAGAGAACGTGCACCACGTCCGGCACGATGTAGTTGAGGAGCCGCTGGTAGTGGGTGATGACCACAAACGAGCGCTCGGGACCGCGCAGCCGGTTGACGCCCTCGGAGACGATCTTGAGCGCGTCGATGTCGAGCCCGGAATCCGTCTCGTCGAGAATTGCGAGCTTCGGCTCCAGCATGGCGAGCTGCAGGATTTCGTTGCGCTTCTTCTCGCCGCCCGAGAAGCCGACGTTAACGCCCCGGCGCAGCATCTCCATGTCGATCCCAAGATGGCCGGCGCCGTCGCGCACCTTTTTCATGAATTCGGGCGTGGTCAGCTCGGCCTCGCCGCGCGCCTTGCGCTGCGCATTGAGCGCCGTGCGCAGGAAGTTCATGGTCGCAACGCCGGGGATTTCCATCGGATACTGGAAGGCAAGAAAAACACCTTTGGCGGCGCGCGCTTCCGGCTCCATCGCGAGCAGGTTCTCGCCGTTGAACAGCACTTCGCCTTCGGTCACGGTGTAACCGGACCGCCCGGACAGCACATGCGCCAGCGTCGATTTGCCGGAGCCGTTCGGCCCCATGATGGCGGCGACCTGGCCCTTCTCGACGGTCAGCGAAAGACCCCGGAGAATCTTCTGCTCTTGCACTTCGACGTGCAGATTTTTCACTTCAAGCAATGACATTACAGCCTCTGATTAATCGTCCAGCGCGGCAATCTCGTCGATCAGCTGATCGAGCGTGATCTCACGGCCGCCGCGGTCCTCTTCTCTTCGCACAATCTAGCGCCAACGCCATTCGCCATCGGTCTTCGCCTTGATGAAGGGAAGATAGACGGCGGCGACCGCAAGCACGATGGCGACGGTCCAGAGTTTCGAAACCCATTCCACATATGTCGCCAACACCATTGCGAAGACGAACACCGTAAAGCCGATCGTGAGCACCCAGCCTTGCCACGTGGCCGGGACATTGCCGTAGCCCTTGGTCTTCGGCTTGAACCAATAGGCCATCGAACTCACCCGACGCTGCCTTCGAGCGAGATCGAAATCAGCTTTTGCGCCTCGACCGCGAACTCCATCGGCAATTGCTGCAGCACGTCCTTGACGAAGCCGTTGACGACAAGCGCGGTTGCTTCTTCCGCCGACATGCCGCGCTGGCGGCAATAGAACAGCATGTCCTCGGAGATCTTCGAGGTGGTCGCCTCGTGCTCGAACACGGCGGACGAATTCTTCGCCTCGATATACGGCACGGTATGCGCGCCGCACTTGTTGCCGATCAGGAGTGAATCGCAATTCGTGAAGTTGCGCGCGCCGGTCGCCTTGCGGTGCGCCGTGACGAGGCCACGATAGGTGTTCTGCGACTTACCGGCGGCGATGCCCTTGGAGATGATGCGGCTGGTCGTGTTCTTGCCGAGATGCAGCATCTTGGTGCCGCTGTCGACCTGCTGCATGCCGTTCGAAATCGCGATCGAATAGAACTCGCCGCGCGAATGATCACCGCGCAGGATGCAGCTCGGATATTTCCAGGTGATTGCCGAGCCGGTCTCGACCTGCGTCCATGAGATCTTTGAGCGCGCGCCGCGGCAGTCGCCGCGCTTGGTCACGAAGTTGAAGATGCCGCCGCGCCCTTCGGCGTCGCCCGGATACCAGTTCTGCACCGTCGAATATTTGATCTCGGCGTCGTCATGCGCGACCAACTCGACCACTGCGGCGTGCAACTGGTTTTCGTCGCGCATCGGCGCGGTGCAGCCTTCGAGGTACGAGACGTAGGAGCCCTTGTCGGCGATGATCAGGGTGCGCTCGAACTGGCCGGTGTTCTTCTCGTTGATGCGGAAATAGGTCGACAGCTCCATCGGGCAGCGCACGCCCGGCGGCAGGTAAACGAACGAACCGTCGGAGAACACGGCCGAATTCAGCGTCGCGAAGAAGTTGTCGGTAACCGGCACCACCGAGCCGAGATATTTCTTCACCAGGTCGGGATGCTCGCGCACCGCCTCCGACATCGGCATGAAGATCACGCCGGCTCGCTTGAGCTCTTCCTTGAAGGTGGTGGCGACCGAAACGCTGTCGAACACCGCGTCGACCGCGACGCGGCGGCCGCCGGCCGGGCCATCCGGCCCCTCTTCGCGCACCACGCCAGCCAGTATCTCCTGCTCGCGCAGCGGAATGCCGAGCTTCTCGTAAGTGCGCAGGATTTCCGGATCGACTTCGTCGAGCGACTTCAGCGCCGGGTTCGCCTTCGGCGCCGAATAGTAATACGCGTCCTGATAGTCGATTTTCGGGTAGTTGACGCGCGCCCAGGTCGGCTCGCGCATGGTGAGCCAGCGCTTGAAGGCTTCAAGCCGCCACGCCAGCATCCACTCCGGTTCGTTCTTCTTGGCCGAGATGAAACGCACCGTGTCTTCCGACAGGCCCTTCGGGGCCTTGTCGGATTCGATCAGCGTCTCGAAGCCGTATTTGTATTGGTCGACGTCGATACGGCGGACCTGTTCGACGGTCTCTTGAACAGCCGGCATTGTTTCCTTCTCCTCACGGTTTCAAGGACCGTGGGTCAGTAGTTGTCACGCCGCAGACGCGGAAACCGCGCCACTGATGGCGGCCTCATCTGCGATGGTGGAACGAGACTTAGATAGTGACGGAACCAGCTTTCTCCAAGCAGTCAGCAGGGATTCGACCTCATTTTCGGTCGTTTCCCGGCCAAAACTGATCCGCAGCGCGGATTTCGCAAGATTTTCGGGGACATTCATCGCCGCAAGCACATGTGAGGCGGACACTTTGCCGGATGAGCAGGCCGCTCCGGAGGACAGCGCGATGCCAGCGAGATCGAAGGCGATGATCGCCGTCTCGGCGCTCATGCCCGGGACAGCGACGAGAATCGTGTTGGGGAGGCGCGGCTGACCGGCCGCCGAAGATGACGGCGTGCGGCGTCGCAGAGCGGATACCGGTTTCAATTCGATCACGTAGCTGGATCAGAGACTTGGCAGCACTTTCCGAACTTCGTGCTGAACTTGAAGCGACACCAAAGCCGGCAATTGCGGCGACGTTCTCAGTGCCGGCGCGACGATTGCGCTCCTGGCCACCACCGCGGATCAGCGGCTTGATCGCAATATCGGCGCGCACGATCAGAGCCCCGGCCCCCTGCGGGCCACCGAGCTTGTGGCTTGAGATCGTCAGCATGTCGGCGCCGAGCTCGGCCATGTCGACCGCCATCCGGCCGGGCGCCTGGACGGCATCGACGTGCAGCAATCCGCCGGCGCGATGAACGATGTCGGCGAGCGCCCGAACCGGCTGAATGATTCCGGTCTCGTTATTGGCAAGCATGAGCGAGACCAGCGGCCGCTTGGCCTGCGCGATCAGCGCCTCGGCCTTGCCGAGATCCACGACACCCTCGCCGGTCACCGGAAGCTCGGTCACGGTGTCGAACCGGCCGCCTGCCCGCACCGACGGGTGCTCGATCGCGGAAACGAAAAGCGCGTCACCCAGCGATGGCGTCAGCGCCAGCATGTTCGCTTCGGTCGCGCCCGAGGTGAAGATCACGCCTGGCCGGTTCCCCGCCGACCAAGGCGGCGACCTCGGCCCGTGCCTTCTCGATCAGCGCCCGGGCCGCGCGGCCCTCGCCATGGACCGATGAGGCGTTGCCGGTGCGGCCCAGCGCCGCGACCATGGCCTCGCGGGCCTCTGGGCGCAGCGGCGCCGTGGCATTCCAGTCAAAATACGCGCGTTCCGTCACAACCTGTCGCTTCCCTCGCCCGGTAAAGGCGGGCGAAAAAGCTTGATTTTTGCCTCCCCGGCCATGTTAGAAGCCGGGGCCTGTTGGCGTGCTTATAGCGAGCATGCGCCGTGATGGCAGCGAAAATCGTATAATTGGAATAGTTCTAGACTAAAGCGGGAACAAAGAAAACCGCTCGTTTTGAACGCTGAGGCGCGGGGTCGACCGGCCGCTATCGCATGTGGAGACGAGATGCCTGAAGTCATTTTCACCGGCCCGGCCGGCCGCATCGAAGGCCGCTATCACCCGGCCCGCCAGAAGAACGCCCCGATCGCGATCATCCTGCATCCGCACCCGCAATTCGGCGGGACGATGAACCACCAGATCATCTACCAGCTCTATTACGCCTTCGTGCACCGCGGCTTCTCGGCGCTACGCTTCAACTTCCGCGGCGTCGGCCGCTCGCAAGGCGCGTTCGACCACGGCCAGGGCGAACTCTCGGACGCCGCCTCCGCGCTCGACTGGGCGCAGACCATCAATCCGGAAGCCAAGAGCTGCTGGATCGCCGGCTTCTCGTTCGGCGCCTGGATCGGCATGCAGCTTCTGATGCGCCGCCCCGAGATCGAGGGCTTCATCTCGATCTGCCCGCCCGCCAACCTCTACGACTTCTCGTTCCTCGCGCCCTGCCCGTCCTCCGGCCTGATCATTCACGGCGACAAGGACGCGGTGGTTCCCGCCAAGGACGTCACCACGCTGGTCGACAAGCTCAAGACGCAAAAGGGCATCGTGATCGAGCAGAAGGTGGTGCAAGGCGCCAACCACTTCTTCGACGGCAAGGTCGAAGCGCTGATGACGAGCGTCAACCAGTACCTCGACAAGCGGCTGGTGAATAACCGCAAGC
This sequence comes from uncultured Alphaproteobacteria bacterium, assembly GCA_963847325.1. Lineage (GTDB taxonomy): Bacteria > Pseudomonadota > Alphaproteobacteria > Rhizobiales > Xanthobacteraceae > Pseudolabrys. The sequence continues at coordinate 495,745 of CAWJZD010000006.1, read as the reverse complement.
CTGCGGTGGCCTGATCGACCTCTCGACTAAAAAAGGCCAAGCATTGGCCTGGCCTTTTGTCGCTCTCGCCGTCAATCGCCCGCGCTGGTGTAGCTGTAACCGAGGCGGGCATTGAAGAAGACACTGCCAGGATTCAGACAGATATTGAAAGCGTAGGTGTACTGAGCGTTGTCGACGACAGCGAAGTTCTGATCAATCGGGGCACTGAAGGAAACCCGCAAGCCGGTCGTGGTGGTCGATGTTCGCGCACCGATCGTGTCAAGGCCGCTGTCGCTGATGTGCTGGCGAACCAGGCTTGTGTATACGTCCCCTTGCTCGAAACCACGGTGGAATACGGTCAAGTTCTTGATGATGGCGCCATGGGGTAGATTGATGCCCCTGCTGAAGCATTTAAAGATGCTTGTGCCGAGTCCGGCGCCGTTGTCATAGTCGCCAGCGCCCTTATTAGGCACCATCCCCAGATTGCTGATACCCAGATAGCCGTTCTTGGCGTTCGTGTAGTTATAGGTGTTCTCGGTAATGGCTACCGCCGCGCCACTCATGAACAAGACCGCAAGTGCGCCGCCTGCGGCAAATGCGGTCGCGGCACTCGATCCGCCAGCAGATTTCAAACGTTGAAGAATATTCATGGTCATGTCCTCCGGTGCTGTATTCGTGGTGGAGTAATGGCTGCCGTCGCTCCCGCTGAACAGCCGGCGCGCGGCTAACGGTTCGTTAGCCTGGGCGTAACGACCGGTCGGATGTCGCCGGGAGCTGCGCTGCACGGCATGAACAGCGCCGCCCGCCCGAAGCCAGGCCGGCGCTAGTCGTTCACCAGCTTATAGATGACGCCGCCGGAGGATCCGCCGAGGCTGGTCGCACCGAACAGGTTGCCGGCGCCGTCCATCACCACGCCGGCGTAAAGACTGTAACCGTCGGTGCAGCCGGGCGCGGTGCAGAATTTGTGCAGCGTGCGCTGCGTATAGGTGCCCTTCGATTTGTTGAACACCAGCTTGTAGAGCACGCCGTTATCGTCGATGCCGCCCTCGTTGGTGGTGCCGTACAGATTGCCTTTGGCGTCCATGATCGGATTTGTATAGGGCGCTTCGCCGTCGGTGCAGTCGTCCCCGCCTTTGCTGCAGAAATCATGGAGCACGCTGTAGCTCCACTTCACCTTCGCTCCGGCCGCCGGCGGCGTCAGCTTGAAAACCACGCCGCCATCCTGTGCACCGCCCGTATCGGCGGTGCCGATCAGGCTGCCGTCCTCGAGCATGACCATCGGCAGGTTGCCGTTATACGGATAGGCGCCCTCGCTGCAGTCGCCGCCTTCATTGCAGAAGTTATGCAGCGTCCGAAAGGCGTAAGTGCCTTTCGACTTGTTGAAGGCCAGCTTGAATACGGTCCCTTTTCCCCGGGAGCCGTCCTGATTGCTCGAGCCGAACAGATTGCCGTTCTTGTCGAGCAGCAAGGTAAAGTATGGATAGGTGTGCTCGGCGAAGCTGTGCAGCGCCGTGAAGGTCCACCTCGTCTTTTTCTTGTTCGGCGCCAGCTTGAAGATGACGCCGGCCCCGTCCGTCGCGCCGTAATAGGTGACGCCGAACAAATTGCCGGCCTCGTCGATCGTCAGGGTCGTGCTGGGGTAGGCGCCGTCGGCGCAGTTGGCCTGCGCGCAAAACGAATACAGCACCTTGTAGGTGTAGGCCTTCGCCGCCCCGTCATAGAGCAGCGCGAAGACGACGCCCTTGGTGTTGGCGCCGCCTTCAGAGGTGGTGCCGAACAGATTGCCCTCGCCGTCCACGATCAATCCGCCATAGGGGTGGCGGCCGTCCGCGCATCCCGGCGGCCGGGCAGAAGTCGTAGAGCGCCTTGTAGGTATAGCCGCCCGCCTTGTCGGGCCTGAGGACGAACACGACGCCCGCGTCGTTGGCGCCGCCCTCGTACGTCGTCCCGAACAGCCGGCCCTTGCCGTCCAGCACCACATCGTTGGGGAAAGCGCCGTCGCGACAGGTCATCATGTCCTGGCAGAAATCGTGGATCACCTTGTAGGTGCGGGCCTGCGCGCCCTGCGGCGCCGCCGCCACCACAAGAAGCGCCGCGATCGCCAGCACGCCGCGCAAAATCCTGATTGCCCAATGCATGGTCATCTCCGTTGGCCTTGTTGGCTTCGGAAATCAGTGGCCCCGATCGCTGTTGCTGGACAGCCGGCGCGCGGCTAACGGTTCGTTAGGCTGCGTGCAACGATCGCAGATCCGGCTGAGCTTGCAGCGTTGCCGGCGGCGGATGTCGCGTGCCAAGGAGCGCCCATGGAGCGCCCTTGGAGCGCCCTTGCAACACGCGCCCGAAATGCCGATCCTGTCGCGACCAGTCGCAGGGCGTAAAGCGGTGGAACTGCACCAAGTCCGCTATTTTCTCAAAGCGTGCGAGACATTGAACTTCACGCGCGCCGCCGAGCAATGCGGAGTGAGCGTGCCCTCGCTGAGCCGCGCCATCCACACGCTCGAGGAGGAACTCGGAGGCCAGCTATTTCGGCGCGAGCGGCATCTGACGCACCTGACCGACCTCGGCCGGCTCATGCAAATGCACCTGTCGACGATCGACAAAGCCGCCGACGCAGCCAAGCGCGACGCCCAGGATTATTCGCAGCTGTCCGGCTCCCGCCTCAAGCTCGGCATTTTCGCGTCGATCGGAGCCGATGTGTTGACGGGTTACCTGGCAACGCTGCAGTCCGAAGCGCCAGAATTGGAGCTGCACATCTGGGAGGCCAATTGCGAAGAGCTTGAAGGAGCTCTGCTTGGCGGCGAGATCGACATCGCGGTGACCAGCGCTACCGACCTCGATGAGCGCATTCGTTTGATGCCGCTGTTTCGCGAGGCATTTTATATCTCTTTCGCGCCTGGGCATCGTTTCAGCCGGTTGAACGCAGTGCCGATGCGCGAACTGCAAGGCGAGAACTACGTCAAACGCCTGCACTGCGAATTTCCGGCGAACTTGACGCGGCACGGTGACTGCAAGCCGTACGAGGCCGTCAACGTACGTTATGTCGGCGAGCGGGAGGACTGGATCCAGGCACTTGTCAGGGCCGGGCTTGGCTGCGCGGTGATGCCGGAGCACTCGCCGCTATTGCCGGGCATTGAGACGCGCAAGCTGGTCGAGCCCGAAGTTTACCGGGAAATCAGCTTGGCGACCGTAGCCGGGCGGCCGCACACTCCTCCGGTGGCTGCAGCGGTGCGGGCGGCCCGGCGCTATCAGTGGCCTACCGGCGAAAATGCCGGAGGCGCCGGCGGCTGAGCGGCCGTCGTATTTAACCGCCGGTTAATAGAATACGGGCACTTAGACCTATCCGGGGGGATCCGGAGGGTGCCGTGCAACATCAGCTGAACGAAGAAGCCTGTCCCGTTTCCGAAACTCTGTTCGGCGAGCTTTACCGCGCCCATCCGGACGGGCTTGCGGCGCTGATCGAAACCGTGCCCGCGGCGGTGCGGGCCGTGCTGGCCGACTACTGCTACCGGCGGTCGCACCTGGCATCGCTGGGCCTCGCCATCGCGACCAGCTGCGAGCGCGATGATCTCCTTGCCGCGGGAAGCAACGGTGCCGCTCTCTATCAGCGCTCGCGCACCCCGGACGAGGAACCGGCTTTGAGCCACTATGAAAGGCGGCGCAAGATCACGCTGCCCAGCAGCGCAACCATGAAGCTGATCGCCCAGGACCTGATCTAGCGGGCCGAGCTATTACGCCTGTGTTTAACGCGGACATTTGCTTGACGGCGGCACGGCGCTGACATTGCCTAGTCGGACCTACGCTTTTCCGATTCGCAATGCTTTTGGTCCGCACTTACCTCGACAAGTCCTCGATCCACGGCCTTGGTGTGTTCGCCGATCAGGTGATCCGCAAAGGCACGCGGATTTGGACCTTCGTCGAAGGCTTCGACCGTGCATGGTCGCCCAAGCAATTCGCCAAGCTGCCGAAACCGGCTCAAGAATACATCCAGCGCCACGGCTATAGGGTCGACGGCGAGATCCTGCTCACGGTGGACCACGACCACCACATCAATCATTCGCCCAATGCGAATACCTGCTGGCGGTCGGGCTTCATGGTCGCCAAGCGCGACATCTACAAGGGCGAAGAGGTCACTAATGACTATCGCATCATGGATGCGGCGCTCTGCGCGGCGTTCCTGAAAAAAGCGAACGGCACCCGGGTGAGACGGTCGTACTGAGCGTTACGAATAGCGCTTCGCTGCCAGCACCGCATTGAGCCCGCCGAAGGCGAACGAGTTCGACAGCGCGACATCGATCTTCATCGCGCGCGCTTCATTCGGCACATAATCGAGATCGCATTCCGGGTCCGGCCCCAGATAATTGATGGTCGGCGTCACGACGCCCTCGCGCAGGCTCATGATTGTCGCGACCATTTCCAAGGCGCCGGCAGCGCCCAGCGCATGCCCGATCATCGACTTGGTCGAGGAGATCGCAAGCCGCTTCGCATGATCGCCGAACACGGCCTTGAGCGCTTCCGTTTCGGTACGGTCATTGGCGGTCGTGCCGGTGCCATGTGCGTTGATGTACTGGATGTCGCCCGCATTGAGCGAAGCATCCTGGAGCGCCGCCTTGAGCGCGCGGCCCATGCCGCCGGCGTCGGGAGCCGTGATGTCCTTGGCGTCGGCGCTCATGCCGAAACCGGCAACTTCCCCGAGGATCACGGCGCCGCGCTTTTTCGCATCGGCTTCGGTCTCGAGCACCAGCACCGCGGCACCCTCGCCGATGATCATGCCCTTTCGATCTTTGGAGAATGGCCGCACCTTGTCGGGCGCCATCACCCGCATCGCTTCCCAGCCCTTGATCGCGCCGTAGGAAATGCAAGCTTCGGCACCGCCGACCACGGCTGCCCGTGCGAGGCCTGAGCGGACGAACTGATAGCCGAGCCCGATTGCATGCGTCGCCGAAGCGCAAGCGCTGACGACGCCGAATGACGGGCCTCGCAGCCCGCAATGCATCGAGACCTGGCTTGCCGGCGCATTCGCCATCAGTTTCGGGATGGTGAGCGGGTAGACGCGCGGCTGCTTGTCCTCATAGAGCCGCTTGAAGCTGTCATCGACCGTGTTCTGGCCGCCGGAGCCGGTGCCGATGATGCTGGCGGTCTGCTCGGAGAGGCCGCCCTGCTCGAAGTTCAGACCCGACTGCTTGATCGCTTCGCGCGCGGCGACCACCACCAATTGCGAGACGCGGTCGAGCGTATTGAGCTGGCGATCCTCGAAATGCTTGAGCGGATCGAAGTTCTTTATTTCGCCCAGCACTTTTTGATTGAGCTTTTCCGGCGGGATCTGCTCGACCGGGCGCACGCCGTCCTCGCCCGCCTTGAGCGCGCTCCAATATGTCGCAACGTCGTGGCCGAGCGGCGTGACCGCGCCCAGGCCGGTAATGACAACGCGATTCACGCCGGCTGCGCTTTCTTGTCGATGATTTTCTGCACGGCGGCGACCACGTCGCTCACCTTCTCGAAGCCGCCGATCTGCGCATCATTGGCATTCACCGGAATCTCGATGTCGAACTTCTCTTCGAGATCGAACACGAGCTCGAGCGCGTCGAGCGATTCCAGACCGAGGTCGGCCAGGCGGTCGTCCATCGTGATCTCCGAGCGCTCGACCCGGATCTTCTTCTTGATGACGCTCATCACGTCGGTGGCAACGTCGCTCATCCCCGGCCCTCGATCATTTTTCCTTGGCGGCCTTCTCTAGTGCCTCAATCCGCGCTTCGGCGTCCTTGATCGCCTTGGTGACACGCTTGTTGCGCATCAGAAAGGCAAAGGCCTCGGAGTTGCGCTCGTGCGGCATCGCCGGGTAGCCGGACATCTTGCTGCCGGCCGCCACGTTGGTGGCAACGCCTGAGCCTGCCGCGATCATTGCCCCTGCCCCGATCTTGACGTGGTCCCCGATGCCGACGCCGCCGGCAATGAGGACACCGTCGCCGACTTCTACGCTGCCCGAAATGCCCACCATGCCGCAAATCAAACAACCATTTCCGATTGTTACGTTATGCGCGATCTGCACCTGATTATCGATCTTGGTGCCGTTGCCGATCCGCGTTGTGGTCAATGTGGCGCGGTCGATCGTGGTGGCAGCCCCGATTTCCACGTCGTTGCCAATGACGATATCGCCGAGCGAGTGGACCCGCACCGGCATGGGTGGGGAACTCCCCGGCCCAGGCGGCAGGAAGCTGAAGCCGTCCGAACCGATCACGGCATTGGCCTGAATGATGACCCGCTCGCCGATCGAGACGCGGTCGCCGATGCGAACACCGGAATGGATCAGCCCGCGCGAGCCGATGACGACGTCGGCGCCGATCGTGACCTGGGGCAGAATTGCCGTGCCGGCGCCGATCCGGCTGCGCGCGCCGATCGTCACATAAGGCCCGATGCTGACGCCCTCGCCCAGCACTGCGTCCGGCGCGACAACAGCGGTCGGATGCACGCCGGCGGCATGCGAGGGCCCGCTGTCGAACAATGCGGTGAGCCGCGCCAGTGAACTGCGGTCGGACGATGCGAGGATGGTCGCCTTCAGGCCGGCAGGCGGCGTGGATTTATCGGAGATGACGGCGGCCTGCGCTTTCGAACCGGCGAGCGCGGAGAAGGTCTCGCTCGTCATGGCGACTGCGAGATCGGACGGTTTCACCGCCGCCGCCGGATGCACGATCCGCTCGATCGGCAGCGAGCCGTCACCAACAAGCTGCGCGGAAAGCGCGGCGGCTACATCGCGAACGAGCATTTTTCGTCCGAAACCCTTCAGAGCGAACCGGTGTTTGAGATTGGCGCCCTTATAGCATCGTTTGCCGGACGCGCCACAAGCAACCCGCGTATGGTGAACTCGCCCAGTGAGTTGAATCGGGCGTCGAAACTGTTACACCCTCGCCGCTGCCGAAATTCAGCCGCGACACATCGACATGAGCGCCTACAAGTCCGATTTCCTGCAAGTTCTGGCGGACCGTGGATTCATCCACCAGGTTTCCGAGCCGGACGCGCTCGACGAAAAGGCGAAGGCCGGCACGATCACCGGCTATATCGGCTTCGACTGCACCGCGCCCTCGCTGCATGTCGGCTCGCTGCTGCCGATCATGATGCTGTACTGGATGCAGCAGACCGGGCACCGGCCGATCGCGCTGATGGGCGGTGGCACGACGCGGGTCGGCGATCCGTCCGGCAAGGATGAGAGCCGCCGCATCCTCACCGACGATGCGATCAACCAGAACCTCGCCGGCATCAAGCAGATCTTCTCCAAGTTCCTGAAGTTCGGCAGCGGCCCGAAAGACGCCGTGATGGCGAACAACGCCGACTGGCTGAACACGCTCAACTACATCGACTTCCTGCGCGACGTCGGCCGGCACTTCTCGGTCAACCGCATGCTCTCCTTCGACTCGGTGAAGATGCGGCTCGAGCGCCAGCAGGAGCTGTCGTTCCTCGAATTCAACTACATGATCCTGCAGGCCTACGACTTCGTCGAGCTCAACAAGCGCACCGGCTGCGTGCTGCAGATGGGCGGCTCCGATCAATGGGGCAACATCGTCAACGGCATCGACCTCGGCCGCCGCATGATGAACGTGCAGCTGTTCGCGCTGACCTCGCCGCTGATCACCACATCGTCCGGCGCCAAGATGGGCAAGACCGCCGCCGGCGCGGTGTGGCTCGATGCCTCGATGGTGAGCCCATACGAATACTGGCAGTACTGGCGCAACACCGAGGACGGCGACGTCTCGCGCTTCCTCAAGCTGTTCACCGATCCTGCCGATGGCGGAGATCGCCCGGCTGGCGGCACTCAAGGGCGCTGACGTCAACGAAGCGAAGAAAGTGTTGGCGACTGAAGCCACCGCCCTCATCCATGGCCGCGAGGCGGCCGAGCAAGCCGCCGAAACCGCACGTCAAACTTTCGAGCAAGGCACGACTGCGGAAAATCTCCCAACGGTCGAATTTCCGCGCGATCTTCTGGACAAAGGCTACGGCGTGTTGAGCGCCGCAGTTCGCGCCGGCCTCGTCTATTCGACCGGCGAAGCACGCCGGCAGATCCAGGGCGGCGGTCTGAAGGTCAACGACCAGGCGGTCAGCGACGAAAAGCTGATGCTCACATCAAGCGACCTGACGCCCGAAGGCGTCATCAAGATGTCGCTCGGCAAGAAGAAGCACGTCCTGCTCAAGCCGCGCTGATCAGCGCGTCGGCGGAATGTAGTTCGGGTCCGCCGAGCCCGGCCCGGGTATCAGCTTGCGCAACAGGCCCGGCGCCACCGCCGAGATCGGATTGATGCTGATGCGCGGCGAATCCGGCGTGCCGGACGCCTCGTAGTTGATGCCGACCAGGCCTTCATTGCTGCCGCCGCCGAGGAAAAGGCCGACCAGCGGAATTTTCCCGAACATGTTGTTGAGGCCGTAGAGCGGCACGAACGTGCCGCGCAGACGCAGTTCGTCCTGCGCGTAGTCGATGTGTCCGTCGAGCGTGGCGCCGATCGTCGGTCCGCGCACCACGCCTTCCTTGATCAACATGCGGCCCGGCACGCGGCTGAAATCGCACCGAAACTCGGAGAACTCGACGGCTGCGCGCGCGCTTGCCGGCGCATTGGAAAGCACGCGATCGAGGCTCTGCTCGCCGCGCACCGAGAAATTCTGAATATTGAGGACGCCGACTTGCGGGGTCGCGTCGCGCACCGGTGGATCCATCGCCATCCACATCTGTCCGCCGAACATCCGCGGGTAAACGTCGGTGAAGCGGAACAGCGCGCCGGCATCGTCGGTCTCGAAATAAAGCACCTGGCGATTGTCGCGCTGGCGCAGCCGGAATTCGCCGACCAGCGCCGTATCGCGTCCGATCCTCGCCTTCATGTTGAAATTTCGAATGCGGCCGGCGCGGCGGGACACCTTCATGTCGAGGCCGCGCAGCGCTTCGCCATTGTGACCTGCGACCGCGCCAAGCCGGATATCGAGATCGAAATCGATCTGTTTCTGCCGCGCATTTGGATTGGTATTGGCGAGCGCGGATTTGACGAACTGCCGCCCGTCATAGACCTCGCCGCGCATGACGACATTGAGGGCGCCGTCATTCATGCGCTCGGCCCGCAACGAAACCTGGTCTCCGCCGGTGAGCGCAAAGACCGGAAAGATCGCCGACACAATATCGCTGTTTGCGTCGAGCTCGACCGAGCCCCTGGCGATGCCGCCCTGAGTGTCGAGCGTGAGGTCCTCGAACCTGGTGTTTTTTCCCGCGGTGACGAGGTTGAAGGTGATGCGGGCAGGCCTGCCAGCCGCCTTGACCCAGCCGGGTAACAGCTCGTCGATTTTTGCCTGCGTGAAGTCGGCATCCACGGCGATCTTGTTCTTGCTGTCGTCGCTGCCGATCCGCCCCGTGAGCTTGACCGGAATGTTGCCGGTCACGGCGGGGCCGAAATTGATGCCAAGCCTGCGCCGCGCCGCCTCGTCGAGTACGGCACTGACGCGCAAATCACCTTGCAGGTCTGCGTTCGCTTTCCTGAATTCGATCGCAGCGGCGGCGCCATTGATCCGCGCATCGCCCTTGACCGCGAAATCGCCATCGGTTGCCGTGACCTGCAGCGTCTGGGCTTCGAGTTTCTGATTGAGCAGCAGGTTGTCGCCGGCGAAATTGGTCAGGTCGGCATTGACGCGATAGCGCACATTCGCGACGTCCTCCTCGGTCAGCACAAAGTTGATGCCGACCTGCGCGGTTACGTTACCTCGCGTCGTCGCAGGATCGAGCCAGGCTGAGGCTGCGCCTTTGAGCGGCTCCATCGCCAACAGAGCGGCTGTTGCGCCGATCCCGCCATCGATGCGGAACTGCGACGAAGCCGGTACCGGCTTGAGATGGGTGTCCGGCACCTGGAACGTACCGCTGGCAATGTTGAGCCGCCGCCCTGCCGCCACATCGATCGTGCCGCGGCCCAGATAGATGCGGGCCGAACGGCCGGTGACGAGGACGCTCAGATCGGCGTCGCGGATCGGCGGCAATTTCGCCACCGGCCGCAATGCCGTCGCGCTGGTCTCGATCTCGATCGACAGCGCCTCATCCGGCAGAGGCACTTTTGGATCGAACAGCACGGCAGTGGAGACATTGCCGGCGATCAGCACACGCTCCACCGTGCCACCGGACATGCGTTCGTTGACCCAACTGCGCACCTTCGGCGCAACCAGTGCCGGCCACAGGCGCCGCATCACCGAAAGCGGCATCCGGGTTGCCGCGACACCGAAGCCAAGCCGCGCATCGGCATCGCTCCAGTCGTAATTGCCGGTCAGGGCCACGCCGATATTGAACATCGGCCGTGTGTCGGTGCGGCCCACGTCGCCGCCTTCAAGCTCGGCGCGCTGGCGTGCAAAATCGATGCGGCCGCGCACATTGACGCGGTTGAGCGAAAAGCCCTCGTCTCCGGTCGGCTTGTGAGCCGCGAAGATCACAGGATCGATCACCGGATCGCCCCGCTCGATCGCAAAAGACCACACGTCGGGTTGCCCGGCCCGCGGGCTGGCGCGCGCAAGGACGGTCACCTGGTTGCCGCTGCTTTGCACCTGGAATGGCAGCAGAAGAATCTGGCGTGCTCCGTCCCATGCCAGGCGAATGTCGGCGCGATCGACCTCGACACGGAAGTCCGGATCACCGCGGTCCTGGATGTAGCCGCGTGACGCGACCACCTGACCGCGCGCGACTTGCACCTTGCCGTCGCTCGTCAATTCCGCGCGAAGGCTGGCCGACAGCGGAATATTGGATTCGACCGCGCCGCCACCAAGGCGCGACGCAAGCAAAATGTCATTGAGGGAAACCTGCCGCGCCTCGATGCCGACTGCGCGCAACCCGCTCCCAAGCGGCCGCAATGCGGCGCTGATCAGCCACGGCTTGTCGTCCGTCTCAGACTCGATGCGGAAAATCACGCCGCCCGGCTCGGGCCTGGACAAGCTCACATTGATGTCGCTGAAGGTCCAACGCTTGCTGCTGCGCTGGTCGTCGACGGTAAGATTGCCGTCCTTCAAGCCGAGAAGCGACAGACCATGTCCGTCAAGTCCGCTTGCGCCGATCGCATCGATCCACGCAAGCGCCGCCGTCGCCACGTGCAGCAGCCCCGGCGTTCCCTCGCCGGTCGGCGTCGGCACGGCGGAAGGCTGGGCCTGCGCGATCGGCCGCGTATTGGCGCCCGCAAAGATCGTGACGCTTCCATCGGTCTCGATGCGGACGGAAAGCTCGGCGCCGACCAGATTGAGGCTTTGCGCGCGGACCCGGCCGCGCAACAGATTCGAGCCGGAAATGCCGATTTCCGCCTTCGGCGCGCTCGCGACCACAACGCCATCGGGATCACGAACCATAATGTCGAGAATTCGTACCGAGGTTCGCCCGCGCTGATCGCGTTCGATTTGTGTGCCGCCGACCGTGACGAGATGCTTGCCGCTGAAATTCTCGGCGATCGCCTCGCTCAGCCATGGCGTCACGAAACCGATGCTGATGGGGCCGGACGAGAGCCGCAGCCAAAGGCCCCCCACAGCAATCGCGACGACAACGGTCACAGCGCCGGTCGTGATCAGTGAGCGCTGCACCCATTTTCGCCGCAACAGCGCGACGGTGCCGCGGCGAAGCCGCACCCACGCAGCATACGCCGCGCGCAACACAGCCCGGCGCCGCGCTATGGCTGGCCCTTCTTCAAGGTCGTGCGTTTCGCTCATCCGATACCGGAAGGCCCCGCCTCTGTGAGAGTGGCGCAAAATAGGGCCGCCAACTCTCAATAATATCGTCCCCAACCCACGATTTGCCTAATGTTGCGACGAAAGGAAGGCACATGGCGCTTGAACCGGGGTCGAAGGCACCCGCATTTACCCTCAAACGCGACGGGGGCGGTGCCGTGTCGCTTGCGGACTTCAAGGGCCGCAAGCTCGTCATCTATTTCTATCCAAAGGCCGACACGCCGGGCTGCACCGCTGGAGTCCATCGATTTTTCGCGGCTCAAGAAGGAGTTCGCCAAGGCCGATACGGAAGTGATCGGGATTTCGGCCGACCCGGTCGAGGCCCAGGACCGTTTCAAGAAGAAGCACAAGCTGAGCCTGTCGCTCGGCAGCGACCCGGAACACAAGATGCTCACCGCCTATGAGGCCTGGGGGAAGAAATCGATGTACGGCCTCAGCTTCATGGGCGTGATCCGCATGACCTATCTGATCGACGCCAAAGGCAAGATCGCGCAGGTCTGGCCGAAGGTCCGCGTCGACGGCCATGCCGAAGACGTGCTGGCCGCGGCGAAGGCGCTTTAGCCGCCGCGGCAGGGTTACCGGTTCTTAACTATAAGGGATTCATATCGCAGCGCTGGTTTCCGGCCTTCCCGCGCCGGCCGGCGCGGAGCGTTGATGTCGTCGTCTCATTACCCGCCCAGCAGCCAGCCTCATCCACATCACGCGACGCAGCGGCATCGTTCTGCAGCCTCGCATCGCGCCCAAGACGGCTACACGCTTACACATGCCGGACGTCAGGTTCGCGTCGGGCCGGTCTCGTTCTGGATTGCAGTCGGCACGTTGATCGTGATGGCGGTGTGGACCGCCGGCACCGGCACCTATTTCGCTTTCAAGGACGACGTGCTGGTGCGGTTGATCGGCCGGCAGGCCGAACTGCAATTTGCTTACGAGGATCGCATCGCTGAACTGCGCGCGCAGGTCGATCGCGTCACCAGCCGCCAGCTGCTCGATCAGGAGCAGTTCGAGAAGAAGCTCGACGTGTTGCTGCAAAAGCAATCGACGCTCGAGCAGCGCAGCGCGGCACTCGGCGGCGACCTGTCCGCGATCAAGAAGTCGCCAAAGCCGGCACGGCCGATGAAGCCATCGCCACTGAGCGACAATGGCGACTATCTTCCGCTGCGTGACAAGACATCCGCTCTGCCCAGCGGCACTCTGACGGCGAAACTCAACAAGGTTGCGCTGTCGCTCGATACGATCGAGCAGCGCCAAGGCGCTTCGCTCGGCCTGATGGAAGCGAGCCTCGACGGCAAGCTCACGCATGTGCGCAACGTGCTCGCTGAATTGAATGTCACCCTCGGCAAGCACGCCGACATTACCGGTGCGATCGGCGGGCCGTTCGTGCCGGCAAAGCCGCCGGCCAAGAACGCCAGCTCGTTCGAGCAGGACCTCTACCGCGTCAGTGTCGCCCGCGCGCAGTACGAACGCATGACCCAGCAGCTGCGCACCGTGCCGGTGCGCAAGCCGATTGAAGGCGACATCGACATGAGCTCGCCGTTTGGCATGCGCATGGACCCGTTCCTGCGCGGCCCGGCGATCCATAGCGGCATCGACTTGCGCGGCGACACCGGCGATCCGGTGCGCGCGACCGCAAACGGCACTGTCGTGACCGCGAGCCCGCAAGGCGGCTACGGCAACATGATCGAGATCGACCACAATAACGGCCTGTCCACGCGGTTCGGCCACCTCTCGAAGATCGAGGTGAAGGCCGGCCAGCATGTCAGGATGGGTGATGTGATCGGGCGGATAGGCTCGACCGGCCGTTCAACCGGCCCGCATCTGCACTATGAGACGCGCGTGAACGATACGGCCATCGACCCGCAGAAATTCCTGCGTGCGGGTGACAAGCTCGGCGCGATCAATTAGTCGACGTCCTCGACGTCGACCGGCTCGGTGCCGAACGCTCTCTGAGCCAACGCAGCCTGCATGAATTCATCAAGGTCGCCATCCAGCACTGCGCCAGTGTTCGACGTCGAAACGCCGGTGCGCAGATCCTTGACCATCTGGTAGGGCTGCAAGACGTAAGACCGGATCTGGTGGCCCCAGCCGATGTCGGTCTTGGCGGCGGCTTCAGCGGCCGCCTTGTCCTCGCGTATCTTCATCTCCCGCTCGAACAGCCGGGCGCGCAACATGTCCCACGCAATCGCGCGGTTGCGGTGTTGCGAGCGGTCCTGCTGCACCTTGACGACGATGTTGGTCGGGATGTGCGTGAGCCGCACCGCGGATTCAGTCTTGTTGACGTGCTGGCCGCCGGCGCCGCTTGAGCGCATCACGTCGGTGCGTACATCCTTCTCGTCGATGTCGATTTTGATGCTGTCATCCAGCACCGGATAAACGCTGACGCTGGCAAAGGATGTGTGCCGCCGCGCATTGGCGTCGAACGGCGAGATGCGCACCAGCCGATGCACACCGCCCTCGCTCTTGAGCCAGCCGTAAGCGTTATGGCCGTGGATGGTGACGGTGGCTGACTTGATGCCGGCGCCATCGCCTTCGGTCTCTTCGATCCATTCAACCTTGTAGCCATGCTGTTCGGCCCAGCGCACATACATGCGCATCAGGATGCTGGCCCAATCCTGGCTTTCGGTGCCGCCTGCGCCGGCGTGGACTTCGAGGTAGCAATCGTTCGCATCCGCCTCGCCCGACAGCAGAGCTTCGAGCTCGCGGCGCGATATTTCGGTTTTGAGCTTCTTGAGCGCGGCCTCCGCATCGGCGACGGCCTTCTGGTCTTTTTCTTCTTCGCCGAGCGCGATCATGGTGAGCTGATCGTCGAGATCCTGCTCGATACGGCCGATCGCGCCGAGCTGGTCTTCCAACGCGTCGCGCTCTCGCATCAGGCGCTGGGCGCGCGCCTGATCGTTCCACAGATCCGGGCTTTCGGATTCTTTATTGAGTTCGGCTAGACGCCGTTTCGCTGTGTCGACGTCAAAGATGCCTCCTCAGCAGTCCAAGGGACTGCTTGATCTCGTCGACCAGCGTTTGGATTTCCGCGCGCATTTTCTGTTCTTGGTGTTGGTTGAAATGAGAGACGTTAGTAGAGCCCGCCGGTGCCGCGGATGGCGCGGTCGGAATCGGCCGGGATGGCGGCGCCGAACGGCCGGCTCTCGCCATCGCCATAGCCGACGACCGAATAATTGTCAGGCGGCGCAGTGCCCGGCTTGAAGGCTTCGAGGATCGAGCGCCGTACCCGGACCGGCGCGCGTGCCGCTCTTTGGATCGACCCGCACCAGCTTGAGGCCAGGCGGCACGCGGAACGGCGCGGCCGATTTGTCCGCGAGCGCGGTCTTGAGGAATTCCCTGACCACCGGCGCGGCGAGATGGCCGCCGGTCGCGCCGCCGGGGAACACCAGGTGTTTCGGCTTGTCGTAGCCGATGTAGACACCGGTCACCATGTCGGAGCTAAAGCCGACGAACCAGGCATCCTTGTTGTCGTTGGTGGTGCCGGTCTTGCCCGCGACCGGCTTGCCGACTTCGCGCAGGGTCGTCGCCGTGCCCCGCAGCACGACGCCTTCCATCATCGAGGTGATCTGGTAGGCCGTCATCGGATCGAGCACCTGCTCGCGGCGGTCGATCAGCACCGGCTCGGCCTGGTTGCGCCAGGCGTCCGCCGAGCAGCCGCGGCACTCACGATCGTCATGCTTGTAAACGGTGTGACCGTAGCGGTCCTGGATGCGATCGATCAGCGTCGGCTTCACCCGCCGCCCGCCATTATCGAACATGGCGTAACCCGCCACCATGCGCAGCAACGTGGTCTCGCCCGCGCCCAGCGCGAAGGAGAGATAGGGCGGCAGTTCGTCATAGATGCCGAACCGCTTGGCGTATTCGGCAATCAGCGGCATGCCGACATCCTGCGCGAGCCGCACCGTCATGACGTTGCGCGAGCGCTCAATGCCGAAGCGCAGCGTCGAAGGCCCGAAGAACTTGCCCTCGTAGTTTTGCGGCGCCCATGCGGCCTGCCCGGCGCCCTGGTCGATTTCGAGCGGCGCGTCCATCACCACGCTTGAGGGCGTGTAGCCGTTGTCGAGCGCGGCGGCATAAACGAACGGCTTGAACGACGAGCCGGGCTGCCGCAGCGCCTGGGTCGCGCGGTTGAACTGGCTCTGGTCGTAGGAGAAGCCGCCGACCATTGCGAGCACGCGGCCGGTCCATGGATCCATGGCGACGATCGCGCCCGATACTTCGGGGACCTGTTGCAAGCGGAACTGGCCGTTGGTCTTGCTCGGCGAGACATAGACGACGTCGCCGGGATTGAGCACCTGGCTGACCTTGGTCGGGACCTTGTTCTGGACCTTCGCCCACTTCACGCCATCGAGCGGCACAATGCCGACCGGCCGCTCATTGCCGACGGCACCGCCCGGCTCGCGTCCCGGCTGCAGCCCGACGCGCGCGGCCTGGTCGCTGGTCTCGAGCACGACCGCGATCTGCCACGGCGCGACATCCGCGAGCGCCTTCACGTCGGCAAGCTTGAGGCCCCAATCTCCGCTGCTGCGAAGATCGATGGTGGTAATCGGCCCGCGCCAGCCGTGATATTCGTCATAGCGCACCAGGCCGTCGATCAGGGTTTGCCTGGCGAGCTGTTGCAGCTTGGTGTCGAGCGTGGTGCGGATCGAAAGCCCGCCTTCGTACAATTTCTTCTCGCCGTAGCGCTCGTAGATCTCGCGGCGCACTTCCTCAGCGAAATAATCGGCGGCGAACGTACGCGGACCGACCGGACGCGTGACAACCGTCAACTGCGTGCGCTTTGCGTTCTCGCCTTCATTCGCTTTGATGAAGCCGCCCTCGACCATGCGGTCGAGCACCCAATTGCGACGCTCGATCGCGCGTTCACGCTGGCGGAACGGGTGATAATTGTTCGGCGCCTTCGGCAGAGCGGCGAGATAGGCCGCTTCGGTCACGGTGAGTTCGTGCACCGACTTGTCGAAGTAAGTCAGTGACGCCGAGGCGATGCCGTAAGCGCCGAAGCCGAGATAAATCTCGTTGAGATAGAGCTCGAGAATTTTCTCTTTGCTGTAGGTGCGCTCCATCTTGAGCGCGAGCAGCGCTTCCTTGATCTTGCGCTGGAACGACACCTCGTTCGACAGCAGGAAGTTCTTCGCCACCTGCTGCGTGATGGTCGAGGCGCCCTGCGGACGCCGGTTGGAGCCGAAGTTCTGCGCGTAGTTGACGGCGGCGCGCAAAATGCCCGCGAAATCGAGCCCGCCATGGTCGTAGAAGTTCTTGTCCTCGGCGGCGAGGAAGGCGTTGATGACGAGCTTCGGCACCGCCTGGATCGGAATATAGAGACGGCGCTCACGGGCATATTCGGCAACCAGCGCGCCGTCCGCGGCATGGACGCGGGTGACGACCGGCGGCTCATAATCCTGAAGCTGCGAATAGTCCGGCAGGTCCTTGGAGAAATGCCAAAGCAGGCCGGCGGCGGCGATCGCGCCAACCACGAAGACGATGGTGCCGGCCGCAAACAGGAAGCCGACGAAGCGCAAGGCAAGTTTCATTCGTCTCTCACGTCAGCGGCGAAGGTCCGCGCTGCTCTTACCGGTCCACCCCGGCCGGCAAGGGAACCCCTTGCTCCGCCGGTTTTATGTTGAAACTAGGGCTACAAATCCACTCAAAACCGCGTCAGTTCGAGCTTTTGGCGGTCGCTCCAGCCAGCCGCGGGGCCAGAAAGCTATCGATTGCCCGCGTCATCGCATCCGCCGTCCGCTCGCGCCAGGACGCCGACATGAGCTGCTTGAGGTCGTCCTTGGTCGAAACATAGCCAAGCTCGAGCAGCACCGATGGCACATCTGGCGCCCTGAGAACGAGGAACCCCGCCGATTTGTTCGGCATCTTGTGAAGCTTTGTTGCAGTTTTCAGCTCGGTCAGCAGTGTCTTCGCAAACTGGTGTGAGAAGGCCTTGGTCTCGCGCTGCGCCAGGTCGATCAGGATGTCCGCGACCGCGTTCGACTCGGTGGTCAGATCGACCCCGGCAATGACATCGGCCTTGTTTTCGGCTTCGGCCAGCCGCGCCGCCTCGCTGTCCGAGGCGTTTTCCGACAGCGTATAGACCGTGGCGCCCTCCGCCGCGCCTTCCTTGCGCGGCAGGTAGTCGGCGTGGATCGACACGAACAGCGACGCCTTGAGGGAGCGGGCGAACTTCACGCGCTCCGACAGGGCGACAAAGCTGTCGTCCTGCCGCGTCATCGCCACCCGGTATTTGCCGCTGCGCTCGAGCTTGTCCCGCAGCGTGGTGGCGAATTCGAGCACGATGATCTTTTCCTGCTCGCCGCTCGCGGCCTTGGTGCCGGTATCGATGCCGCCATGGCCGGGATCGATCACGACCAACGGCCTTGGATCATCCGGCACTGCCGGCAGCGCGAGACGCGGCTGCGACCGCTGCGCCGGCCGGCGGTCGAGCGACATGTTGCGCACGAAGGCCTCGCGATCGGTCGCAGCGAGATCGATGACGAGCCGGGCCGGCTGACCTTCCGCCGCCGGCAGCACGAAGGCCTTCTCCACCCGCGCCGGGCCTTTGAGATCCATGACGATGCGCGAGCCGCCCTGCATGACGAGCCCGTAGCGGAACGCTTTGATCAGGCCGCGGCCGTTCTCGCCGGTCTTGGCCGGAAGCTGGAACGCGACTTGCGGCAGGTCGATGATGAGCCGGTAGGGATCGGCCAGCGTGAAGGTGGCGATGTCCACCTTTTCGCTGAGGTCCATCACAAACCGCGTGTCCTTGGCGTCGCCGCCAAGACGGATTTCGTTTGCGACCGGAAACGCTCCCGCCCCTGCATTGGCAAGGCCAAGCAGTCCGGCGGCAAGCGCGATGATTTTGGCGCGGCTGGACACGAATCCGTCCCCTCTCCGCCAATTTTAGCGCAGCGTGGCAGCGGCAGGTTAACGGAACCTGCGGTTGGCGGTCTTTTCGCCCGCTATTGTGGCTTCGCCGCACAAGGCGCGATGCAGCCTTGGTTCAGCGTCCGCCTGAAAGCCCGCCCAGCGCCCCTTCGGAAAGCTTCTGTGGGTCCCATTGGCCGGCTTTGGCCAAGGTGATCAGGCGCTCGGCGATGACGTCGGTGACGATGTCGGGCTGGCCCCTGTCATGGAGCGAGCGGCAGGCGCGCACATAGGCGTCGAGCAGGATCACCACCTCAGCCTGGTCGAATGCGGCGTCAGTAAACAGCTTGGTCTTGTCGGCCACGATGTCATCCCCCAACGCCTGTCCGGTGGCACGAATCTCCGGGGGCGCTACTGAGGAGACTAGCTCTTACCGCCTGACTGGAAAATGCGGATACCGGGCAGAACGCCGGCTTGCGGCGGGTTTGGCTTTTTCGTCCCTAACGGCCTCCCCCGGAACTATGAAAAATGCTCCGTTTCTGTTGGCCTAAGCGGCCGTCTGCATACGTTTCTTGCTATCGCGGGCGGCGAGCCGTATGTATTTGATGCTGACGGTTCGAAGAGTCCGGTTGGTCCGCGTTTGGGCACCGGCGCGCCAGTCCCAGGATCGCCCTCTCGAGGAAGCAGGCGAATGGGCGGTGCCAAGCCGAAACCCTTGTAGGACATCCGGTTCAGCGCTTCGCCCGCATCGCGGGCCGCATGCGCCGCTGCCGTGAGCACTGAAACAGGCCGCGTTTCCAACGTGGCCCCCACGGGTCGCTGTACATGCTGCCAAGATTGCAGCCATCGCAATTGAAAGTCCGGCTCCAGAGCGCGTGCGCTGAGTCAGCGCGCGTTTCCTCATGCGCCGGACGGGCCGACACCGCGCCCCACTCCGTCCACCCCTATCGGGCCCGCTCCCTCGCCGGCCGTGCTGCGCCGTCTGTTTCGCGCATGCGCGCCAAGGGAGCCGCCCCAGTGAGAATTTACGATGTCCACCAGCAAAATGCTGATCGACTCCACCCACCCGGAAGAAACCCGGGTGGTGGTGATGCGCGGCAATCGGGTCGAAGAATTCGACTTCGAGTCCGCTAGCCGCAAACAACTTCGCGGCAATATCTATCTCGCCAAGGTCACGCGCGTTGAGCCGTCATTGCAGGCGGCGTTCGTCGATTACGGCGGCAACCGTCACGGCTTCCTGGCCTTTTCGGAAATCCATCCGGACTACTACCAAATCCCGATCGCGGACCGGCAGGCGCTGCTTGCCGAGCAGCAACGCCGCGATGAGGAAGATGAAGCCGAGCACGATCGCCGCTCCGGCCGCCGTTGGCGGCACCGCAATCGCGGCGCGAACCGTTCGCGTGACGGGGTACGCAGTGCGCCGGTCGACGGTCAGGCCCAAGGCAACGAGCACGACAACGAGCAGGCCGAGGGCGACGAGTCTCAGAACATCGAGACGGTAGCGGAAGGATCGTCGGAGTCTTTCGCCGAAAGCCGCACACTTCGAGTCGGGCGCGCAGACCGAACCAGAGCAGATCGAAACCGCTCCGGAGCCGGCCGAACAGTCCGGCTCATCCGCCACATCTGATGAAGGTCAGTCAGCGGAAGCGAGCGAAGCGTCAGCCGAACAAGGCGCGCCCGAAACCGTAACAAGCGAGGACATCGCACCGGCGGTCGAGGAAACCACCTCGGCTGACATCGCCGCTGAAGCCGAAGCCACCGGCGAAGGTGAGAACGGCAATAGGGACGACCGCGCCGAAGAAGAGGGCGTGGAGTCGGTCGGCGGCGCCGATGCGCTCGAAGAAGCACAGGAACGTGCGCCGCGCGTTCGCATCCGCCAGTACAAGATCCAGGAAGTGATCAAGCGCCGGCAAGTGATGCTGGTTCAGGTCGTCAAGGAAGAGCGCGGCACCAAGGGCGCGGCGCTGACCACATACCTGTCGCTCGCCGGCCGCTATTCGGTGTTGATGCCGAATACCTCGCGCGGCGGCGGCATCAGCCGCAAGATCACCAGCTCGGAAGATCGCAGTCGCCTCAAGGAAATCGCGCAGGAGCTCGACGTGCCGGAGGGCATGGGGGTCATCGTGCGCACTGCGGGCGCGAGCCGCACCAAGCTCGAAGTCAAACGTGACTTCGAATATCTGCTCCGCATCTGGGAGCAGGTTCGCGATCTCACGCTCAAGTCGACCGCGCCGAAGCTCGTCTATGAGGAAGGATCGCTGGTCAAGCGTTCGCTCCGCGACCTCTACTCGAAGGACATCGACGAAATCGTCACGGCCGGCGAGCAGGGCTACAACGAAGCCAAAGAGTTCATGCGCATGCTCATGCCGAGCCATGCCAAGAACGTGAAGCTCTATCGCGACAGCCAGCCGATCTTCACGCGCTACGGCTGCGAGAGCCAGCTCGACGCAATGTTCTCGCCGACCGTTCAGCTCAAGTCCGGCGGCTACATCGTCATCAACCAGGCGGAAGCCCTGGTCGCGATCGACGTGAACTCGGGCCGCGCCACCCGCGAGCACAATATCGAAGACACCGCGGTCAAAACCAATTCAGAGGCTGCCGACGAAATCGCGCGGCAACTACGACTGCGCGACCTCGCGGGGCTGATCGTCATCGACTTCATCGACATGGACGATCACCGCAACAACCGCACAGTTGAGCGGCGGGTCAAGGAAGCACTCAAGCACGACCGCGCCCGCATCCAGGTCGGCCGTATTTCGCATTTCGGCCTCCTGGAAATGTCGCGCCAGCGCATCCGATCTTCGGTGCTGGAAAGCTCGACGGAGAAATGCCCGATCTGCGGCGGCTCCGGCCATGTCCGCTCGGTCGGCTCGGTCACGCTGGCGCTGCTGCGCGCGATCGAGGAGACGTTGCTCAAGGGCGCGACCCACAATCTGGTCGTGCGCACCCGGCCCGAAGTCGCGTTGTACGTGCTCAACCAGAAGCGCGGCCACTTGCGCATGCTGGAAGAGCGCTTCCGCATCAACGTGACGATCAATGCCGATGAGACCGTGGTCGGCGCGCAGGCCTTCACCGTCGAGCGCGGCGAGCAGGTGCATAGCGCCGAAGCGGCGCGCGAGCTGGCGGCTCAACACAGCGAGGCCCTGCCCCCGCTTGTCGATGAAGCCGACGCGCAAATCGCCGATGAGTTCGGCGAAGAGCCCGCGACGTCCGAACAACAGGGCGAAGGCGAAGGCGAGGAAGCACAAGCAGATCAAGCCGAACGCGGCGGCGAGGAAAGCGAGCGCGATGGCGCCCAGCGGGGGCGCAGACGCCGGCGTCGCGGCGGGCGCGGACGCAGCCGCGGCGGCGAACACCGCGATCAGCCGGCTCCGGTCGGGTTTACCGGCGAGGCGCCGGAGACTTCAGGCGAGCAGCCCGCTGACGAAGCGGGTGTTGCCGAAGATGGGCGCCCCCCCGCGGAGCAATTTGCGCAAAACGGTCAAAACGGCGGCGAACGCGGCCCGGACGATGAACCCCGCCGGCGCCGGCGCGGCAGGCGCGGTGGCCGCCGTCATCGCCGCGGCGAAGGCAATGGCGAACAGCCGCCGCATCACGGCAATGGCGGCACCGACTTCCAGCCGCGCGAGGACGCCCAGCCGCACTATGGCGAGGCAGCGGAGCAATCCCGCCCGGAACCGCACAGCGAGCCAGCGCCTTCGCGTGCTGAAAGCCCCGCTGCAGCGGCCGAGCCTGCGGCAGCCTCGGCTGAGGCCGAAGCGCCCCGCCGGCGCTCGACCGTGCGCGAGCCGGTGTCCTGGACGCCGTCTGCGCCGTCGTCTCACGCGTCTGCCCCTTCGCCGGCTCCGGCGCCGGAACCGGCCGCTTCAAGCGCGCCGGAGGACGCCGGCCCGCCCAAGCGCGGCTGGTGGGCGCGCCGCCTGATGGGCGACAAATAAGCCGCAGCGTTAACGATTGGCCACACCCGAATCAGAGACATTGCCGTCATGGACGGCAGTGTCACCTCTTACGACATCACTCCCGACGAAGCGGCGCAGGTCGAGCGCATCGAGCGCAAGATCGTGCCCGGGCGGAGCTGCGGCACATGCTCACTGTGCTGCAAGATCGTTTCCATTCCGCTGTTCAACAAGCCGGCCGGTCAATGGTGTGCGCACGCCAAGCCGGGTAAAGGCTGCGGCATCCATGTCTCACGGCCGTTCGTTTGCCGCTCAGCTTTTTGCGAATGGATGATCGCCAAGGGCCTCGGCGATGAATGGAAGCCGGAGCGCGCAAAGTTCGCGCTGTTCGTGCGCAACAACGGGGCGCGGATCACCGCGCATGTCGATCCCGGCGCGCCGAATGCGTGGAAGCGCGAGCCCTATTACACGAATTTCAAGCGCTGGGCGGCCGAAGGCGCATTGAAAAACCCGATTCATCTGGTCGACGTGATGATCGGCGAGCGGTTGACCGTTGTACTGCCGGATCGCGAGGTCGAGCTCGGCGTACTGAGGGCTGACGAAAGTGTCGCGATGATGCGCGATGCAGCCGGTCACCTTGACGTGCGCGTCGTCAAGAGCGCGGACTCGAAGGTTCTCGAGCCGGCCTAGTCACTCGCCAATATCGTATTTCTTACGATTGGATAGATCTGGCCCTGCCAGCTCTTGCCGCTGAATACGCCGTAGTGGCCGACGCCTGCCTGCAAGTGATGGCGCTTGCGGTACGGTCTCAAGCCCGAACATAAGTCGTGCGCGGCGAGAGTCTGTCCTACCGAGCAAATGTCGTCGCGTTCGCCCTCCACAGTCAGCAACGTGGTCCGCTTGATGGCTCGCGGATCGACCGGCTCGCCGCGATACTTCAGTGTGCCAAGCGGCAAGACATGCTCCTGAAACACCAGCCGCACCGTTTCGAGATAGAACTCGGCGGTCAGATCGAGCACCGCGAAATACTCATCATAGAATGCACGGATCTGCTCCGCCTTGGCGATGTCGCCCTTGCGGATGTTTTCGTACAAATCCTTGTGCGCCTTGATGTGGCGATCGATGTTCATGCTCATGAAGGCCGCGAGCTGCACGAAGCCGGGATAGACGCGCCGTCCGCCGCCCTCATAGCGATGCGGCACGGTGGCGATCAGATTATTCTCGAACCACGAGATTGGCTTGGACCTGGCAAGCTCGTTGACCTTGCTCGGATTGACGCGGGTGTCGATCGGACCGGCCATCAGCGTCATTGAGCGCGGCTGCGCCGGGTGGTCGGCCTTCGCCATGACCGCGGCGGCGACCAGCGCGGCGACGCAAGGCTGACACACCGCGATAATGTGCGCACCCTCGCCTATCTTCTCGAGGAAGCGAATGAGGTGAGCGACATAATCGTCGAAGCCGAATTCGCGGTCACTCGCGCTGATGTCGCGGGCATTGTGCCAGTCGGTGATATACACGTCGTGGTCCGGCAGCATGGTGCGCACCGTGGCGCGCAGCAGCGTGGCGAAGTGGCCGGACAGCGGCGCGACCAGCAGCACGCGAGGCTGCAACGTCTCGATGTCTTTCCGAAAATGCAGGAGCGTGCCGAACGGCGTGCGGTCGGCCGCCTCCTCGGTGACGGCAACCTCGGCATTGCCGACGGTGATCGTGTCGATGCCATAGGGCGGGCGAACATGGGTCAGGCCCGCGCGTGAGATCAGTTCGTACGCCGCCGTGAGATTGGAGAGCATCGAGGGGCGCGCCGAGCCGTTGAGGCGCGTATGACCGTTTGTGGCCACGGCAGCCGCCATGGCGCGCACGGGGCCCATAATGTCGATTTGGGCCTGATAGGCCTGATAGAGCATCGCCGTCCTGGGCGGCCCGGCGGCCGCAGGTTCAGGCTAGCGCCCTTTGTGCTGCACTGCGACATAAAAGTTGAGAAGACCTTGGATAAACACGACGGGCCTTATGTTGCACCACGGAAAAAGATTGAATGCCGCCGCCGATCGTCTAAGCTCATCGCGCCGGGCCTGAATCGACCCACCTCGCCTTTGCGGGAGCGTCCATGGCCAAGGCTGTCCTCACCATTGCCAGCAAGAACTATGGCTCGTGGTCGCTGCGGGGCTGGCTGCTCTGCAGGATGGCCGGTCTCGATTTCGACGAGCAGATGGTCGGTCCCGACGATCCCTCGACCCGCGCCGAACTCCTGCTGCTGTCGCCATCGTTTCTTGTGCCCGCGCTGCTCCATGATGGCGTCAAGGTCTGGGACACTTTGGCGATCGCCGAATATCTCGCCGAGCTTTATCCCGATGCCGGCCTCATTCCGGAAGAGCGCGCGGCGCGCGCCCGCTGCCGCTCGATTTCCGGCGAGATGCATTCCGGATTTTCCAATTTGCGCTCGGCCCTCCCGATGAACATCAAGGCTCATCATCCGAGCTTCAAGATCTGGGCGGGAGCACAAGCGGACATCGACCGCGTGAAAAGCATCTGGCGCGATTGTCTCGCGCAAAGCAAAGGCCCGTTTCTGTTTGGCGCGAAGCCTTGCATGGCCGACGCCATGTTCGCACCGGTGGTGACCCGTTTGCTCACCTACGACGTCAAGCTCGACAGCGACTGCGCCGCTTACGCGAAGACGATCATGGCGATGCCGGCGATGCAGGAATGGGTCGAAGCGGCCAAGGCCGAGCCTGAGGAAGTTCTCGAACTCGACGTGGAATTCTAGTTCTTACTTCTTGAGCCAGCGGCCGATCCGCTCCATCGCCTCGCGCATCTCGGCGGCCGAACCCGCATAACAGAAGCGGACGAAATCCCTGCCATGGACCGGATCGAAGTCGACGCCCGGCGTCGTGGCGACATGCGCCTCCTCGAGCAGCCTTTTGGCGAAATCGACGCTGTCATTCGAGAAGCGTGAGATGTCGGCATAGAGATAGAATGCGCCGTCGACCGGAAAGAATTTGTCGAGTCCCGCTTTCGGCAGGCCTTCGGTAAGAATTTTCCGGTTCTCCTCGTAGCCGTGCTTCACGGCTTCCATCTCGTCGCGGCCCTCGAACGCTGCTTCCGCCGCGATCTGCGCCAGCGTCGGCACCGAGATGGCGAGGTTGCCTTGCAGCCGCTCGATCGGCCGCACCAGCTCCTGCGGCGCCACCAGCCAGCCGATCCGCCAGCCGGTCATGCAGAAATATTTCGAGAACGAATTGACGATCAGCGCGCGCGGCGACAGCGCCGCGGCAGTCACGGCCGGAAAGGCATAGTCGAGCCCGTGATAGATCTCGTCGGAGATGACGCGGATGCCCTCGCCTTCCGCAACTTCGATCAGCCGCGACAGCGCAGCTTCATTCATCATCGTGCCGGTCGGATTGGCGGGGCTCGCGACAACAACACCCGACAGCTTCTTGCGCTTGTGCTCGGCGAGCAGCGCCTGCGGCGTAAGCGCCCAGCGGGTCTCGCTTCTGGTTTCGATCAGCACCGGCTCGCAGCCGAGCGCGGTAAGAATGTGCCGGTACGGCGGATAACCCGGATTGGCGAGCGCGACACGGTCGCCCGCTTCGAACAGTGCCAGAAAGGCCAGCACAAAGCCGCCCGACGAGCCGGTGGTCACGATGATGCGCGCCGGATCGAGCGCAACGCCGTAGGTGTCGCGATAATGCCGCGCGATGCGCGCGCGCAGCGACGGAACGCCGAGCGCTTCGGTGTAGCCGAGCTTGCCCTTCGGCAGCGCAGACTGTGCCGCCTTGATCGCGGTGGCCGGCGCCGGCGCGGCCGGCTGCCCGACCTCCATGTGAATGACGCGCCCGCCGGCGGCCTCGATGCGCGCGGCTGCGGCGATCACGTCCATCACCATGAAGGGCGGCACGTCGCTGCGCTTGGACGCCGTGAGCAGATGTCTTGCCTTATCCAGCATCGCCGCCGCGCGCCCCGCTAAAGCCGCATTTCATGGGCCTGTCTGCACATCCGACAAGCAATCGTGACAGGAACCCGCGTTGACCGCATCCGGAGCCGATTCTAGTTTCGTCCCCGATTGATGGCTCTTTCCGCATGAATTCGCGCAGCACACCTATCAAAGCGCGCCGCCTGGCGCCAGCGCGCCGCGCGCTCGCGCTCATGCTTGCGGGCGCGCTCGCCGCGACCACGCTGCTCGCGCCGGCGCCGGCCCATGCGCAACGCGTTCCGATCATCCGCGATGCCGAGCTCGAGCAATTGTTGCGCGACTACCTCAATCCGGTGCTGCGCGCGGCCGGTCTCGGCAAACAAAATGTGCGCGTCGTCATCATCAACGACATGGGCTTCAACGCCTTCGTGATGGACGGCCGCCATGTGTTCGTGAACGCCGGTGCGATCTTCGACTCCAAAACGCCGAACGAGCTGATCGGCGTCCTCGCGCACGAGACCGCGCATCTTGCCGGCGGCCACCTGTCGCGGCTGCGCGAGCGTCTCGCGGCAGCGCAGACCCAGTCGATTGCCCTGCTATTGGCGAGCGTCGGCGCAGCCATCGCCGCCGGGAGAAGCGGAGGCGGCGGCATCGGCATGGCGGGCATCGCGGCGCCGCAAGAGCTTATCCGCCGGCAATTGCTCGCCTATGTGCGCAGCCAGGAAGACCAGGCCGATCACGCCGCGCTGAAATTTCTCGCCGCCACCGGCCAATCGCCCAAAGGCATGGTCGAGACGTTCAAGCGCATGAGCGGAGATATTCTCTTCAAGGCGAGCGGCGCCGACCCCTACCAGCAGACCCATCCGCTGCCGGCCGATCGCGTTGCCACGCTCGAAACGGAAGCCAGGGCGAGCCCGAACTGGGACAAGAAAGATTCAGCGGAGCTGCAGCTTCGCCACGATCTCGCGCGCGCCAAGCTCGCGGGCTTCCTCGGTCGCGCCGAACTCGATCGCGCGCCGTTTTCCGGCGAGCGACACCAGCCTGCCGGCCCGCTATGCGCGCGCCATTGCGGCCTACCGCAATACGGACGTCCGCAGCGCTGTCGTACAAATCGACGCACTGATCGCCGCGCAGCCGGGCAATGCCCATTTCCACGAGCTAAAGGGCCAGGCCTTGCTGGAGAACGGGCGCGCGGGGGAAGCCGTCGGGCCGCTGCGCCGCGCCGTTCAACTCGCGCCGCAACAGGCGCTGATGCAAATCATGCTCGGGCAAGCGCTGGTCGGCTCCGACAATGCCAAAAATGCCGAAGAGGCCATCCCGGTGCTTCGCGCCGCGTTGCAACGCGAGCCCGAAGTGGTTGACGGCTTTTCGCAGCTCGCCATGGCCTATGGAAAGAAGGGCGACCTCGCGCAGGCCGACCTCGCCTCCGCCGAAGCCGCATATTTGAAAGGCGACGCGCCAACCGCCACGCTGCTTGCCACGCGCGCCAAGGGCCGCTTCCCGATCGGCTCACCCGCCTGGGTGCGCGCCGACGACATCGTTTCGGCCAAGAAACCAAGGGCCAATTGATTAACCCGGACCTGACAAGGATAGATTCAATGTTTGCCAATCTCCGTTCAATAATCCTCGGCGCAGCTCTCGCGCTCGCAGCGCTCGTCCCCGCCATGGCGGCGGGCTTCGACGCCGCTCAGCGCGGCGAGATCGAAAAGATCATCCGGGAATATCTGATCGCCAATCCGCAAGTGCTCCAGGACGTCATGATGGAGCTGGAGAAGCGCCAGGCCGCGATGGATTCGCAGCGGCAGCAATCGGCGGTGCGCGAGAACGCCAAGGAACTGTTCTCGTCGACGCGCCACGTCGTGGTCGGCAATCCGCAGGGCAACGTCACCATGGTCGAGTTCTTCGACTACAACTGCGGCTACTGCAAACGCGCCATGGACGACATGAATACGCTGCTCAAGAACGACCGTAATCTCAAGGTCATCCTCAAGGAATTCCCCGTGCTTGGCCCGGGCTCGCTCGAAGCCGCCAAGGTCGCCAGCGCGGTGCGCATCCAGGACAAGACCGGCAAGAAGTACCTCGATTTCCACCAGCGGCTGATGGGCGGCCGCGGGCAAGCCGATAAAGCGCGCGCGCTGGCCGCGGCAAAAGACGCCGGCTTCGACGTCGCGAAAATCGAGAAGGATCTCGAGAGCGAAGAAGTCAAAGCGAGCCTGCAGGAAAGCTTCAAGCTCGCCCAGGCGCTCGGTCTCAACGGCACGCCGAGTTATGTGATCGGAGACAAAGTGATCATCGGCGCGGTTGGGTTGGAAGCGCTTCAGGAAGGCATCAACACAGCACGCTGCGGCAAGCCGACCTGCTGATCTGATTTTGCGTGAATTGAAAAGCCCGCGTCGCTGACGCGGGCTTTTTTGTGTGTGTTATAGCCACCGGAACTTTCGCAGAAACGAGTCGTTGTGGCGGCCATGGCGCAAAGCCCGTACTCCATCGGCGTCGAAGAGGAGTTCTTCGTTTTCGACGCGAAGACCCGGCTTGCCGTGCGCGAGCTCGACAAGACTTTTCTGGCGAAGGCGCAGAGCGAGCTCGAAGACCGCGTCGTCACCGAGATGCTGCAATCGCAGATCGAGGTGGTGACTCCCGTCTGTGACACGGTCGCGCAAGCGCGCGAGCACCTGTCCCGCTATCGCCGGGTGCTGGCGCAAGCCGCGCGTGCCAGCCGGATCGGCATCGCTGCGATGGGCACGTTTCCGCTGGCGTTCTGGGCGGAGCAGAAAGTCACCGACAAGGCGCGCTACGACGCCATCATGGACGATCTGCAGATGATCGGTCAGCGCAACATGCTGTGCGGCATGCACGTGCATGTCGCGGTACCCGACCCGTCGACCCGCATCAATCTGATGATGCGGCTGACGCCATACCTGCCGCTCCTGCTCGCGCTTTCGACCTCGTCGCCGTTTTGGCAAGGACACGCGACCGGGCTTAGCGGCTACCGCCTTGCCGCCTATGACGAGCTGCCGCGCACCGGGCTGCCCGAGCTGTTCCGCACCAACGAGGACTACGACGAATACGTCGCAGGCGCTGGTCTGCGCCAAGATCATTCCGGACGCGATCGTACATCTGGTGGGCGCTGCGGCCTTCGACTGCGCTATCCCACCATCGAGCTTCGCGTCGCCGACAGTTGCACGCGGCTCGACGACGCGCTCGCGATCGTCGCGCTGTTCCGCTGCCTGGTTCGCGCGCTCGACCGCGACCCCGCGCGCAATGCCGGCTTCGACCGCGTCGGCGCGCGCCATCACTGCCGAGAACAAGTGGCACGCCCAGCGTCACGGCATGGCGGCGACCTTCGTCGAGCCGTTGCGCCGCTCCGCCATCAGCGCCCGCGACTGGCTCGACCGAGCTCACCGACATGCTCGCCGATGACGTCAGGGCGCTCGGCTGCGAAAGCGAGATCGGCGCACCTTGACGACCATCGCGCGAGACGGCACCAGCGCCGACCGGCAGGTCGAGGTCTATCAGCAAGGCGCTGGACGCGGGCGCCACGCGGCTGATCGCGCTGCGCAAGGTGGTCGACTGGGTCGCACGCGAAACCCGCGCAAGCGCGCGCTGAAGGCTTCCCCTTCCGCGCCTGCCCACCTATAAAGCTGCAACACCGGAGCCGGGCATCAGGCGAATGGCCAAAACCGTTTACGTCCTCAACGGTCCCAATCTGAACCTGCTCGGCACGCGCGAGCCGGAGAAGTACGGCCGCTCGACGATCGCCGACGTCGAAAAGCTTTGCCGTGCCAGCGCCAAGCGCAACGGCTTCGATCTGGTGTTCCGCCAGTCCAACATCGAGGGCGAGCTGGTCAACTGGATTCAGGAAGCGTCAAAGAAGAAAGCCGCCGGCATCGTGCATCAACGCGGCCGGCTACACGACGACCTCGGTCGCCATTCTCGACGCCCTGCTCGCGTCGAAACTGCCGACCATCGAAATTCACATCACCAATATTCACGCTCGCGAAAGCTTCCGCCACAATTCCCTGATCTCGAAGGTGGCGAGAGGCCTGGTGTGCGGGTTCGGCATCCAGGGCTATGAGCTCGCGATCACCGGGCTGGCGGGCCTGATTGGGCAAAAGACGAAGTAGCGACATGGCGAAAGCGCCGACGACACCGAAAAAGCCGCTGGTCGACCACGATCTCATCCGTCGAGCTGAGCGAACTGCTCGACGAAACCGGCCTGACGGAAATCGAGATCGAGCAGGACGGCCAGCGTATGCGCGTCGCCCGCGATGCGGGCCGTCGCTGGACCGGCCTCGGCCGCTCATATTGCGCCTCCGGCTGCCGCGCCGGCGCCGATCGCCATATCGTCGTCGGTTTCCGCGGACCCGACCAAGCATCCGGGCGTCGTGATCTGCCCGATGGTCGGCACCGCCTATGCGGCGCCCGAGCCCGGCGCCAAGCCGTTCATTGAAGTCGGCAGCAAGGTGAAGGCCGGCGACACGCTGCTGATCATCGAAGCGATGAAGACGATGAACCAGATTCCGGCGCCACGCTCCGGCACCGTGAAGCAAATCCTGTTCGAGGACGGCCAGCCGGTCGAGTTCGGCGAGCCGCTCGTGATCGTCGAGTAATGTTCGACAAAATCCTGATCGCCAATCGCGGCGAGATCGCCATGCGGGTGCTGCGCGCCTGCAAGGATCTCGGCATCCAGACCGTCGCGGTGCATTCCACCGCGGACGCGGACGCGATGCATGTGCGCTTTGCCGACGAGAGCGTGTGCATCGGGCCGCCGGCCGCGAAGGACAGCTATCTCAACATCCCCTCGATCCTCGCCGCCTGCGAGATCACCGGCGCCGACGCCGTGCATCCCGGCTACGGCTTCCTGTCCGAGAATGCGCGCTTTGCCGAAATTCTCGAAGAGCACAACATCACCTTCATCGGCCCCAAGGCCGAGCACATCCGCATCATGGGCGACAAGATCGAGGCCAAGCGCACCGCCAAGCGCCTCGGCATTCCGGTCGTGCCGGGCTCGGAAGGCGGCGTCACCTCGGACGACTGAGGCGATGCGTATCGCCAAGGAGATCGGTTTTCCGGTGCTGGTCAAGGCTGCCGCCGGCGGCGGCGGACGCGGCATGAAGGTCGCCAAATCCGCGGACGACCTGTCGACCGCGCTCTCCACCGCGCGCGCCGAAGCCAAGGCCGCCTTCGGCGACGACGCGGTCTATCTCGAGAAATACCTGACCAAGCCGCGCCACATCGAAATCCAGGTGCTCGGCGACGGCAAGGGCAACGCCATTCACCTCGGCGAGCGCGACTGCTCGCTGCAGCGCCGCCATCAGAAGGTCTGGGAAGAAGGCCCCTCGCCTGCGCTCAATATCGCGGCGCGCGACCGGATCGGCGAAGTCGTCGCCAAGGCGATGCGCGACATTTCCTATCTCGGCGTCGGCACGGTCGAGTTTCTCTACGAGGACGGCGAGTTCTACTTCATCGAGATGAACACGCGCATCCAGGTCGAGCATCCGGTCACCGAAGCGATCACCGACATCGACCTGATCTTCGAGCAGATCCGCGTGGCTGCCGGCGCCGAGCTCACGCTCAAGCAGAGCGACATCAAGTTCCGCGGCCACGCCATCGAGTGCCGCATCAATGCCGAGAACCCGGTGTCCTTCCGGCCCTCGCCCGGCAAGATTCTTGCACTATCATCCGTCGGGCGGCCTCGGCGTGCGCATCGATAGCGCGGTCTATCAGGGCTACACCATCCCGCCCTACTACAATTCGCTGGTCGGCAAGCTGATCGTGCACGGCAAGACGCGCGGCGAATGCCTGATGCGACTGAAGCGCGCGCTCGACGAAGCTGGTGGTCGACGGCATCGAGACCACCGTGCCGCTGTTCCGCGCGCTGGTGCAGGAAAAAGACATCATCGACGGCAACTATCACATCCACTGGCTCGAACAGTTTCTGGCCGGTGGCGGGATGGAGCCCGGCTAGCGGAACTTTTTACGGCCGCGGGCGTTTTTTGGCGGGGCTTGGTATCCGCATTCATTCATGGCGTCTTTCAGCGACAGTGTCGGCCGCAGCTTCGTTCGCACGCGTCAAGGCGTATTGCTCGCCGCGTGCTTCGTCATCCTGATCGGCATTGCCGGTGCCGTCACCTTGCTGGTCGAGCAAGCGCAACACCGACGCGCAGCTCGTCGCCCATACGCTGCGGGTGCAGAACTCCCTGTCCAACGTCTTGCTCAGCGTCCGCCGTGCGGAAGTCGGGCCAGCGCGGCCATCTCTTCACCAACCGGCAGGACTATCTCGATGACTTCAACGAAGCGCGGCCCGAAGTGCGCCAGCACCTCTCCGAGCTGTCAGCGCTGGTCGCCGACAATCCGCAACGCGTCGCCGATGTCGCAAATATCTGGAAGCTGGTGGATGCCAAATTTGCCGAGTTGACCCGCTCGGTCGAGCTGAACGCCCAGGGCGAGCGCGAACAGGCCCGCGCATTCGTCCTCAGCGGCGAAGGTCGCGACCTGATGAACGAACTGCGGCGCGTGGTCGAGGCCGCCACCGCCGATGAATCCCGACTGCTTTCGGAGCGCACCGACCGCTCGCAGCGCAATAACCGGCTCCTGCTGTTCGTCTCGATCGTCGGCGCGCTCCTGATCCTGCTGATCGGCGGCCTTTCGATCTATCTCGTGCAGCGCAATTACCGCGCGGCGGAAGTCGCTCGCGGCGAACTGGAGGCGACCAATGAGAACCTCGAGCGCATCGTCGAGTTTCGCACCGCCGACCTCAAGGAAGCCAACGACGAGATTCAGCGCTTCGCCTACATCGTCAGCCACGACCTGCGCTCGCCGCTGGTCAACATCATGGGCTTCACCAGCGAGCTCGAGGCGCTGCGCAAGGATCTGTTCGAGTCGCGTTCACGAGCTGCGCAAGCAGCTTGCAGCGCTCAACGTGCAGGTCGCCGAAGCCGCCACGCAGGGCGAGCAGCGCCACGCCGACGAGCTTGGCCGCGATTTCGACGAAGCGATCGGCTTCATCAAGACGCTCGATCGCCAAGATGGACCGCCTGATCAACGCCGTGCTCAAGCTGTCGCGCGAGGGCCGGCGCGAGTTCCATCCCGGAAACCATCGACATGGACGCGATGATCGAATTCGATCATGCGCAACGGTCGCGCACCGCGCCGGCGAGCTCGGCGCCGAAATCCAGGTCGGCGCCCTGCCCGCAGGTCGAAAGCGACCGGCTGGCGCTGGAGCAGATTTTCTCCAATCTGGTCGATAACGCGATGAAATATCTGCCGCGACGGCGTCCCGGGCCGCATCGAGATCAGCGGGCGTTCAAACGGCGTCCAGGTGCATCTATGACGTCACCGACAATGGCCGCGGCATCGATGCCGCACGACCATCAGCGCGTCTTCGAGCTGTTCCGCCGGGCCGGCGTCGCAGGACCGGCCCGGCGAAGGCATCGGACTTGCCCATGTGCGGGCACTGGTGCGCCGGCTTGGCGGCACATATGAGCCTGAAATCCGAGCTCGGCAAAGGAAGCACCTTCACCGTCACCCTGCCGCGGCGGTGGAGCGTCCAAGGGAGGAGCGTTGCATGAACAGCAAGATGACCGAGCTGCCCGTCGAAATCGTCATGGTCGAGGACGACGAAGGGCATGCCACGCTGATCGAAAAGAACATCCGCCGCGCCGGCGTCAACAACAAGATTCAGCCGTTCACCAACGGCACCGACGCGGTGAAATACCTGTTCGGCGCCGACGGCTCGGGCGCGGCCAACAAGAACAAGCCGCTGCTGGTCCTGCTCGACCTCAATCTGCCGGACATGACCGGGGTCGACATCCTCAAGCGCGTCAAGACCAACGAGCACCTCAAGCGCATTCCGGTCGTCGTGCTCACCACCACGGACGACGCGGTCGAAATCCAGCGCTGCTACGACCTCGGCTGCAACGTCTACATCACCAAGCCGGTGAACTACGAAAACTTCGCTCACGCGATCCGTCAGCTTGGCCTGTTCTTCTCGGTCATGCAGGTGCCCGCGGCCGATTGAACATGCCGAAGAACGTCCTCTACGTCGACGATGATGAAGGCCTGCGCGCGCTGGTGACGCGCACGCTTGGCCGCGAGGGCGTCAAGGTCACCACTGCGCCGGACGGCGAGAGCGGCGCTGAAACTGATCGCCGCCGAACGATTTCGATGTCATCGCGCTCGACCACTACATGCCCGGCCTGGACGGCATGGCGACGCTTGCGCGCATTCATGAGATTCCCGATCCATCCGCCCGTCATTCTTGTGACCGGCGCGCAGGATACGCCGGATCGCGGTTGCGGCGCTGAAGGCCGGCGCCTTCGATTACGTGATGAAGGACGCAACGGGCGAGTTTGTGCCGCTGCTGTTTGCGGCGATGCAGACCGCGGTCGACGCAATGCGGCTCGAGCGCGCCAACCAGGCGGCCGAGCAAGAAGTGCGCGAGGCGCGCGACCGCTTCGAGGCTCTGGCGGCCGAACGCGCGTTGCTGATGCGCGAGGTCAATCATCGCGTCGGCAACAGCTTGCAGCTGATCGCCTCGCTGCTCACCCTGCAAAGCAATGCCGAGCCCGAGTCCCGACGTGAAAACCGCGCTCGGTGACGCGACCGGCCGCGTGCTCGCAGTGTCGCAGGTGCATCGCCGGCTCTATACGTCGGACGACGTGCAGCAGGTGGCGATCGACCAATACCTCACCGCGCTGGTCGAAGACCTGCGGCGCTCCACCACCGAAAAGAACTCGCTGTCCCAGCTGACGATCGTGGCCGATTCCGTCAGCGTCAATCCGGATCGTGCGGTCGCGATCGGCGTCATCGTCAACGAGCTCGTGACACAATGCGGTCAAATACGCCTACCCGAACGGCCAAGGGCCCGATCCGCGTGTTCTTGCGCAAGCAAGGCGAGGACGCGGCGCAGGTCGTCGTGGAAGACGACGGCGTCGGTTACGGCCACAAAGTGAACGGATCGAACTCGACCGGGCTCGGTCAGCGCATTGTCAGCGCCATGGCGTCCAAGCTGCACGGCATCAATCGCCCACGACGATGCTACATCGGGGCGCGCGGATCACCGTCTCGTTTTCTCTGAGTTCGCCGCAGCCGGTCGCTTAAGCGGCCGGCGCCAGCCGCAACCGGCCGCTCAGGCGGCCGGGGCCAAGCGATTGAGCAGCGTGCAGGCTTCGATCGGATCGTAAGGCTTCGCCAAAAACAGCGAGCGCGGCACCATCGGCATCAGGTCGCCCGCGGTGTAACGCCCGGAAGCGTAGACGACCGGGAGTTCGGGCCGCAGGTTGCGCGCGGCCTTTGCGAGTTGCGCCCCGTCGATCTCGCCCGGCATGTTGATGTCGGTGAACAGGACGTCGACCTGCGCGCCGGACTGCAAATATTCCAGCGCCGCTTCACCATTCTCGACCGCGTGAACCGAAAAGCCACGCTCCTCCAGCACGTCGCTCATCAGCGCGCTGACAAGCACTTCGTCTTCGACGAAGAGGACGTGGGGTTTTACGTTGCTCATTTCGATCGACATGATTTCCGCGAGCCGTGAATGTTATTCAGGTAGCCAACGCAGGGGCGGCGAACCGTTCAAACTATGTAAAATTTGACGCGATCAAGGTGATTTTGGCGTTAACAGGCTGAAACCCCCTTCGAATGTGGACGTTTGGTGCGCCTGAGTCGCTCACGCCTCCGATCACGGGTAGCCTCAAGCAATAGTGAATATCGAGATCCGATGGCGAACCGTCATTCCGGCCAGGTCGAGATCACCCCCGAGGTGCTGCTCAAGGCCTATGCCTGCGGCATCTTTCCGATGGCGGAAGATGCCGACGACCCGACCCTCTATTGGATCGAGCCGGAGAAGCGCGGGATCATTCCCCTCACCGGGTTCCACATCCCGGCGCGGCTTGCGCGCACCGTGCGCACCACGCCACTCGTCGTGCGGGTCAATCATGATTTCGGGGCGGTGGTCGCGGGCTGTGCCGAGCCGCGCGTCGGGACGGCGGCGCACCTGGATCAATGCGCGCATTCGCGCGCTCTATCATGGCCTCCACGAGCGCGGTCACTGCCACAGCGTCGAGGTCTATGACGGCGACGCTCTGGTCGGCGGCCTCTACGGCGTATCGCTCGGCGGCGTGTTCTTCGGCGAGAGCATGTTTCACCGGGCGCGGGATGCTTCAAAGATCGCGCTGGTGCATCTGGTCGCGCGGCTCAAGGCCGGCGGCTACCGCCTGCTCGATACCCAATTCATCACCGAGCATTTGCGCACCTTCGGCGCCTACGAAGTGCCGCGCCGGCAATATCACCGCATGCTCGATGCCGCGTTGAAGGGCGAAGGCCGCTTCGATGCGCTGCCGCTCGAGGAGCCGGTCGACGGCGAAACGGCTCTCAGGTTTGCGGGCGACCAGGTCTAGCGGAAGCTCGGCTGGAGCGGCGGCGCCAGCCGCTGCTGCGGCTGCTGCTGCGCCGGCTGTCGTTGCTGCGCGGCCGCTGCTGCTGTCTCTGCTGCGGCTGCTGCGCGCTGCGGCTCCGGCGCTTCCGCCACCGCCTGCTGCCCGCCCTTACAATCCGAAAGCCAGATGTCGTAGATCGGATGCTCGACCGCATTGAGCCCGGGGCTCGAGGCGAACATCCAGCCGGTGAAGATGCGGCGCACGTCGCCTTGCAGCGTCACTTCATCGACCGAGACGAAAGCATCGGTGCGCGAGGTCTCGGTCGGCGGGCGCGAATAGCACGCGCGCGGCGTCACCTGGAGCGCGCCGAACTGCACGGTCTCGTTGATGGTGACATCGAAGGTGATGGTGCGGCCGGTGATCTTGTCGAGCCCGGAGAACACCGCGGTCGGATTGACGATCTTCTGCTCCGACGGCTCGAGCACGACTTCGTCGTTCGGCTGCGGGTCGACGTTGGCTTGTTGCGGCGCGCCCTGCTGCGGCACGTTTTGCTGCTGAGGCGTGTTGGCCTGCTGCGGGGTGCCGCGCGGCTGACGCTGCCCGGCAGGAAGTCCGGGCGTTGTCTGCGTTGGCGCCGCCTGTTGTTGACCAGGCTGTTGCGGCGCGCGCTGGGACGGCTGGAACGGCGGCGCTGCGCCTTGCGGCGTAATCGGCGGCGCGGCGGCCGAGCCGGGCGGCGGCAATGTCTGGCTCTCGATGCCGCTCGCTCCCGGCCGGCGCGAGGGCGGCAGGTTCATCGGCGGCGGAAGGGGGTCGTCGGGCCGAAGATCCGGCGGCGGCGCTTCACGGGTCGGCACATTGCGCGGCGGGCGCGGCGGCGGGTCGCCGAAGATCGAGCCGAACTGCGCCGCGGCCGGCAAGGTACCGACAATGGCAATGACCATGGCGGCTATGACGATTATCGCTCTGGGAAAATTGGCGGCCATCAGCGGCTTATCCGGCCGGCATTGCTTGCGGCGGCAGCCGGTTAACATGCGGAATAAGGCGGGGAAAGGGCGACAATGACGCTCCAGGGGCGCACTTGGGCGCACTTGCGGCTTCGCTGCACAGTCTGCATCGTGGGCAAAACAAAGATGTAACGGGGAGGATACGATGTTGTTTCATCGCCGCGCGCTTGCCGCGAGTTTGTTTGCCGTCTTGGCCGCTCTGGCTTTGCCCAGCGCAGCCAGCGCCCAGGCGCAAGGCTATCCGTCGCGGCAGATCACCATCATTGTGCCGCTCGCGGCGGGCTCGGGCATGGATACGTTGGTGCGGCTCTATGCCGACAAGCTGTCTACTTCGCTCGGCAAACCGGTGATCGTCGAGAACAAGCCCGGCGCCGCCTTGATGCTCGCGCTCCAGCAGGCGAGCAGCGCGCCGCCCGACGGTCACACCCTGGTCGTCTCGACCAGCTCGGCGATGGCGATCAACCTCGTCCTCTACAAGAAGGTGCCCTACGACATTAAGGACTTCACGCCGGTCTCGTTTTACGTGAAGTCGCCTTTCATCCTGGTGGTCAATCCGGAGCTGCCGGCCAAGAACGTGCCGGAACTGATCAAGCTCTCAAAAGACCGGCCAGAACCGCTCTCCTACTCGTCGCCCGGCGCCGGCGTCGCGCAGCATCTGTCGATCGAATACATGAAGAACCGTTTCGACCTGAAGATGACGCACGTGCCCTATCGCTCGACGCCGCAATCGATCCAGGACATCGCCGCCGGTCACGTCCAGCTCGGCTTCGCCGAGGCCGGCGCGTCGCTCCCGCTCATCCGCGACAACAAGTTGCGCGCGCTGGCGGTGTCGTCGTCGCAGCGCTTGCCGCAGTTGCCGGACATCGCGCCGTTCGCTGAAGCCGCGCCCGCCCCCGGCTTCGAAGCGGTGTCATGGCACATGCTGTTCGCGCACGCGCAAACGCCGAAGGAGATCGTCGCCAAGCTTCACGACGAGATGAAGAAGATCATGGCGGACCCGGAGATGAAGAAGCGGATCGCCGATATCGGACTCTTGCCGATCGACACGCCGTCGCTTGCCGAGACGGACACCTATCTCAAAAGCTGAGCGCGAGAAGTGGGGCAAGCTGGTGCGCGACCTCGGACTTGAGGGCACGCAGTAGTCAGCGCGAGGGATTCCACGGCCGGTAATCGCCGGTGGCGCGCGGCCGCTTTCCAATCGAGAGCGTCGAGCCGGTCGGACGATAAGCGCCCGGCGTGCCGGTCATGTTGGCGCGATGCGGCTTCTGCCATTCGCGCGCCGTGTAGGCTTCCTGGGTCGGCGGCGTGTCGACGGTGTGATGCAGCCAGCCGTGCCATGACGGCGGCACGGTCGAGGGCTCGGCATAGCCGTTGTAGATGACCCAACGGCGCTCGAAGAGCAGGGTCGGATCGATCTTGCCGCCGCGGCGCCGGTAATAGCGGTTGCCGAACTCATCGGAGCCGACGAACTCGCCGTAAAGCCGCGTCCACAGCAGAGTTCCCGCGGTCGCCGAATTCCACCAGGTGAAGATCAGGCCGAAAAACTTTTTCATCGCGTTGTGCTGGTCGCCAAATAGATCGAAGGCCGGGTTCTGCCAGCCAGCAGGCAGGTGTCCAGAAACTCGGGTCTGCGAACGCGCTGATCGATTTCCTCAAACACCAAGCGCCCCGAGGCGCGCGTCGCCGCCAATTAAGCACCTCCATCGGCGCGATGAACGGGTTCTGCACAACTGCTGGCGACTTTGTCCCCGTGCTCGCGGCCGAGCGCATGGCCATCAAGCTGTTGTTCTGCAAATGAGAATCACAGACTCGGGAACCGGAAGCGACGGAGTTTTCCCGCGCTTGTCCCCCGCCGCCCGCGCGCGCATTTTCGTTCCGCAAATCGCGAAACGCCCGCCAAACCGTCATTTGGCTGTCATGAGCGGAGGCAAATAAACCTAAACCCGGAGACGGCGAAAAATGCTTTTCGCCACCGCCCCTGAGGCCGATACTGCCTGCGTTCTCCACCGCGTTGTCCCCGGTAACCACAACATTTAGCGTTTGATTCACTTCTGACCACTAACTGTTGTTGACGACGGCGGCGAGTTCCACCTAGCTTTAGATTGTTCGGCAGGTCGCGTTTTGAGTTCCTCCGGACCTCCAAAACCTCTGAGCGACCTGCCCGCGCCCCTAAAAAGGCGATCCGGGACAAGGATTTGCTGTCGCTGGAAGGTGCGGAAGACGGCACCGGTTAGATAACAAGGGCGTCGTTCGAGTGCGTGAACAGTCAGGCGGGCAGGACAGGACCCGCCGGGAAAAAGGTCGAGACTAGGGGCATTGAAGACTATGCGGATCGAACGTCGGTACACCAAGGAAGGTCAGTCAGCGTATGCGGACATCAAGTTCAGGCTGACCACGAGTGAGATCAAAAATCCGGACGGCTCGGTCGTCTTCAAGCTCGACAATGTCGAAGTGCCCGAATCCTGGTCGCAGGTCGCCTCCGACGTGCTGGCCCAGAAATATTTCCGCAAGGCCGGCGTCCCCGCCGCGCTGAAGAAGGTCG
Source organism: uncultured Alphaproteobacteria bacterium (assembly GCA_963847325.1). Lineage (GTDB taxonomy): Bacteria > Pseudomonadota > Alphaproteobacteria > Rhizobiales > Xanthobacteraceae > Pseudolabrys. Next base: position 455,480 of record CAWJZD010000006.1, on the reverse strand, counting down.
AAGAAAACTCCGTCCCCTCCTTCCTGTGGCGCTCGGTCCCCGACACGACGGCGCTCGAATCGCTGCCCGAGAAGGAGCGCATCGTCGGCGAGATTTCTTCGAAGCAGGTCTTCGATCGCCTGGCCGGCACCTGGACCTATTGGGGCTGGAAGGGCGGCTATTTCGACACCGAAGGCGACGCCCAGGCCTTCTTCGACGAGCTTCGCTACATGCTGGCCGCGCAGATGTGCGCGCCGAACTCGCCGCAATGGTTCAACACCGGCCTGCACTGGGCCTACGGCATCGATGGGCCGGGCCAGGGCCACTATTACGTCGATCCCTTCACCGGCAAGCTCGAGAAGTCGGCCTCGGCCTACGAGCACCCGCAGCCGCACGCCTGCTTCATCCAGTCGATCTCCGACGACCTGGTGAACGAAGGCGGCATCATGGATCTGTGGGTGCGTGAGGCGCGGCTGTTCAAATACGGCTCCGGCACCGGCACCAATTTCTCGGCGCTGCGCGCGGAGAACGAGAAGCTCGCCGGCGGCGGCAAGTCGTCCGGCCTGATGAGCTTCCTCAAGATCGGCGACCGCGCCGCGGGCGCCATCAAGTCGGGCGGCACGACGCGCCGCGCCGCCAAGATGGTGATCGTCGACGTCGATCACCCGGACATCGAGCAGTTCATCGACTGGAAGGTGAAGGAGGAGCAGAAGGTCGCCGCCCTCGTCACCGGCTCGAAGATCAACCAGCGCCACCTCAAGGCCATCATGAAGGCCTGCATCAATTGCGAGGGCTCGGGCGACGATTGCTTCTCGCCGGACAAGAACCCGGCGCTGCGACGCGAGATCAAGGCAGCGCGCAAGAACCTGGTGCCGGACAACTACATCAAGCGCGTCATCCAGTTCGCCAAGCAGGGCTACAAGGACATCGACTTCCCGATCTACGACACCGATTGGGACTCGGAAGCCTATCTGACCGTCTCGGGCCAGAACTCGAACAATTCGGTGCGCATCACCGATGACTTCCTGCGCGCGGTCGAGACCGACGGCGAATGGAACCTGACCTATCGCAAGAACGGCAAGGTCGCGAAGCCACTCAAGGCGCGCGACCTGTGGGAGAAGATCGGCCACGCCGCCTGGGCCTCGGCCGATCCGGGCCTGCAGTACCACACCACCGTCAATGACTGGCACACCTGCCCGGCCTCGGGCGCGATCCGCGCATCGAATCCGTGCTCGGAATACATGTTCCTCGACGACACGGCCTGTAACCTCGCCTCGCTGAACCTGCTGACCTTCCGCGACGAGAAGACCGGCACGTTCGACGTCGAGAGCTACGAGCACGCCGTCCGGCTGTGGACCGTCGTGCTCGAAATCTCGGTGATGATGGCGCAATTCCCGTCGCGCCAGATCGCCGAGCGCTCCTACGAATTCCGCACGCTGGGCCTCGGCTACGCCAACATCGGCGGCCTGCTGATGACCTCCGGCATCCCGTACGACTTCGAGGCCGGCCGCGCCATTGCCGGCGCGCTCAGCGCCATCATGACCGGCATCAGCTATGCGACCTCGGCCGAAATGGCGGCGAAGCTCGGGCCGTTCCCCGGCTACGAGGCGAACCGCGACCACATGCTGCGCGTGATGCGCAACCACACGCCGCGCCGCCTATGGCGAGAAGGACGGCTACGAGCAGGTCTCGATCGCGCCGGTGCCGCTCGACCATGACGCGCTCGGCGCGCTCACCACCAAGGGCTACGAGGCGCTCTCGGCCCACGCCAAGGCCGCCTGGAACAAGGCGATCAAGCTCGGCGAGAAGCACGGCTACCGCAACGCGCAGTCCACCGTGATCGCGCCGACCGGCACGATCGGTCTGGTGATGGATTGCGACACCACCGGCATCGAGCCCGACTTCGCGCTGGTGAAGTTCAAGAAGCTCGCCGGCGGCGGCTACTTCAAGATCATCAACCGCGCCGTGCCGGACGCGCTGCGCGCGCTCGGCTACAGCGAAGCGCAGATCGGCGAGATCGAAGCCTACGCGGTCGGCCACGGCTCGCTCGGCCAGGCCCCGGCGATCAACCACACGACGCTCAAGGCCAAGGGCTTCACCGACGAAGCGCTCAGGAAAGTCGAGAAGGCGCTGCCGACCGCGTTCGACATCAAGTTCGTCTTCAACAAGTGGACGATCGGCGAGGAGTTCTGCCTCAAGACGCTGAACATCAGCGCCGAGGACGCTCGCCTCGCCGACGTTCGACCTGCTCGCCGCGCTCGGCTTCTCCAAGCGCGAGATCGAAGCCGCCAACATCCATGTCTGCGGCGCGATGACGGTCGAAGGCGCGCCGCACCTCAAGGCCGAGCACTATCCGGTGTTCGACTGCGCCAATCCGTGCGGCAAGATCGGCAAGCGCTATCTCTCGGTCGAGAGCCACATCCGCATGATGGCGGCGGCGCAGCCCTTCATCTCGGGCGCGATCTCCAAGACCATCAACATGCCGAACGACGCGACCGTCGAGGACTGCAAGGAGGCCTATCTCCTGTCCTGGAAGCTCGCGCTCAAGGCCAATGCGCTCTACCGCGACGGCTCGAAGCTCTCGCAGCCGCTCAACTCGCAGCTCATCGCCGACGAGGACGATGAGGACGATGCGCTCGAGACGCTGATGGCGCAGCCGATGGCGGCGCGCACCACGCAGGTGGTCGAGAAGATGGTCGAGAAGATCGTCGAGCGCGTCACCGTGCTGCGCGAGCGCGAGAAGCTGCCGTCACGCCGCAAGGGCTACACCCAGAAGGCGGTGGTCGGCGGCCACAAGGTGTATCTGCGCACCGGCGAATACGATGACGGCCGGCTCGGCGAGATCTTCATCGACATGCACAAGGAAGGCGCGGCGCTGCGCTCCTTCATCAACAACTTCGCGATCGCGGTCTCGCTCGGCCTGCAATACGGCGTGCCGCTCGACGAATATGTCGATGCCTTCACCTTCACCCGCTTCGAGCCGTCCGGCCCGGTGCAGGGCAACGACACCATCAAGTTCGCGACCTCGATCCTCGACTACGTGTTCCGCGAGCTCGCCGTGAGCTACATGGAGCGCTTCGACCTGGCGCATGTCGATCCGTCCGAAAGCGGCTTCGACGCGCTCGGCAAGGGCGAGGACGAAGGCAAGGCGCCGTCGGCATCCCGCTTTGTGTCGCGCGGCCTGACCCGCAACCGCACCGACAAGCTCTCGGTGGTGAGCGGCTCGAGCGCGGGCGGCAGCACCGAGGCGATCGCCGGCGGGCGGCAACGTCACGGCGCTGGCGTCGGGCGCGACCGCGCTCAAGGCGCGAGCCGGAGGCGAAGCTTTCGCCGGCGCAGAAGCTCGAATTCCGGGCTGAAGCCGTGCAGGAAACCAGACCTGACCCCAAGGCGCTCGCGAAAGAGAAGCGCGCCGAGGCGAAGGCCAAGGGCTACGAGGGCGACCCGTGCGGCGAGTGCCAGAACTACACGCTGGTGCGCAACGGCACCTGCATGAAGTGCGATACGTGCGGGTGAACGACGGGATGTTCGTGATGAGCATACCGCGGATACAGCACGAATACGAATTTGAAGCGCGGCTCCACGGGCCGCGCTTTTTTTACGTGGCATCTCACGAGCGATACGTAGCCGCGGGCCACCGAGAAAAAACAACACTTCCCGAAATCATTCGTCGTTCGGACTCACCGTTCGCCCTCAAGGCACTTCGCCAACGCCTCGGGAAGCGCCAGGTTGCCGTACCGCAGAGCATGCGAGCCGATACGACAATGTCGATCAAGGTGGCGTCGCGCTCACGCGTTCCCTCACGTCGAGGATACGGTCTGCTCCGTCTCTCCACGGCCGTGCAGCAAGAAATATCGACTTTGACGCGATGAGCCGCATCAGGCGTTGCATGTGATCGTTCAATTTCATTCGCCAGGCAGCGTCTGATCCGCCCTATGAATCAAGAGCGCCTCAGGCGGCTAACCGCCGATTACCCGGCCGACTAACGGATTTCCGGAGCATCTGGCTCACGAACACAGCGCGACCACGGCGTGTGCGCCCGCTGGTTCGAAACTGTGCATCCAATCTTCTGCGTTCGACCGCATACTCGAAATCATTCGTCAGCGACCACTGAGTGACTATGGGCCTTATGGAAATATCGGCATCGCTCCGGGGATCGAGTTCTACGCATGCCGGACGTGGTGCTCTGCCTGCTAGCCCAACGTGCCTGAAGAACGTCGAAGACGCGCAGCAGAAGCTGCAAAAAATGTCTGCAGGTTTTGCAACGAAAATCGCCGCCCGCGGCATATCCCCACGTGAACTCAAAACCTTAGAAGAAAACCGAGCCGATATCCGACGAAGCAAAGACTACTACCGAATGATGACCGAAAAACGCGCTGTCCCGATGGACGAACAAAACGTTCTTTTCTTCAATTCGCTCCAATTGTCTTCGTCGTTCCGGTTCATCGCCGCCCGCCGAGACGATTTCGGCTTCGCACAAAAGGCCCTCGCTGAGCGCCCTCATTGGAAAGAAGGCTTTCGTATCAAGGTCGCATAACAGGCACTATGTTCGCGACCAGTGTTAAGAAGTGATCCCCTTACTGATCGGCGCGGCGAAGGCGCCCAACGTTCTCGAATGAATTTCTTATTTAATTGCCACTCTATCGTGCAGAGGCACGATCCAAAAACCGAAGCGCTAAGCTGCTAAGAACAAGATACTGAATCGCGTGCTGAATATCTTCGATGTTTGCTTCGGAGGTGTGGCTTTTTTCATTTCGAAAGCGATCTATTGCCATCATCCGAAACTTAGCTCCCGCATTAAAATCTTCTTCGACATGTGGAGCAGCAGCCCCGTCGATGTATAATTTCCCTTTGCCAAACGCGTCGGACGCGGTCTCGAAAGTCGTCAACTTTCGAAGCCTGTCCCGAACGATTTTGAAGCTTAGTTCCACCGCCTGGGGGAAAGCGCCAGTTTGCAGTAAGTGAGCGCATTTCGCGAAGATCTTGGGATGTAGCCCTGCGATTTGCGATTCTTTGCTTGGTGAATTCGACGTTGCCCTAGTTCTTGCAGCTTTGACGATTGCCAACATTTCTTCAACGGAATGATACGAGGGGCTACCGAGAAAGTTCTGCACTCCTCCTTGATAGGCCGCATCCATCCGGGCGGCGTATTGCCAGCCGTCTTCCGTGGAAAATATGTCGATCAGACTCCATCACGAACTGGCGTAACCTTTGATGATCTCCTTCGCTGATGTGAACGCCACTCGAGTCTCGCCGAAACCGGCCTAGTATCTCTTGAAGAAAGCGTTCGTATTTTGCGAGGTCGTCGCTCAGCATATTCATACCGCCTTCTGCTGGAGCCATATTGCTTCAATTTTAATCACACTTTAACTAAATTCGCCAAACCTAGCCCTTCCGCCGCGACGGCCGGGCGTTTCTCGCCCGGTCCGCCGCGCTGTTGCGTGTGTGGGTTGGGAATGGCGTACCGCGTATCCGATGCTGCGATCGGCAGAGCTGACCTTTCGCGACATCGCAGCAGTCGCGCGCCTGCGCGCGTTGGCGACCGCGCCCTCACCCGCAATGCAATCCTCTCCGGCGTCGCGCTGTCCTGCCTGGCCCTCGCCGCGGCCGGCGTGCTGATGCTCGGCCGCGAGCACGATGCCGGTTCGGTCCGCAGCTACACCGCGAGCCACAAGGCGCTGAAGATCGCGCTGGTCGAGCCGGCCGCGCAGGCGCAGATGGAGACCGTCGCGATCGCGACGGCTGCGCCGTCCGGGCCGGACGTGCGGATCAAGACCGCGGCGGTTCACGACAACATTCGCGCTCCGGCTCGAGCAGGCTGCAGCGCTGAAGTCCGTGCCGCTGCCGCGCGTGAAACCTCGGGCGATGTTGGCGGCGGTGCCGCTGCCGAGAGAGCGGGTGGTGGAGAAGCGCCGCTTCGGCGCCGGCAGTGGTCGCGACTAGTCGAGATCGCAAGCACTCGAAGCCCCCTCACCCCAACCCTCTCCCCCAAGGGGAGAGGGAGACAGTGGCTGACGTCTCCCCTCCAAACGAAATCGTGTCGCTGCGCGCGATGCGGCCGAACGACATCGCGGCGGAGAGCCCGTCCGAAACCAAGCTCGCCGACGCCGCGCCGATCCCCGCCACGTTCGGCCCGGCGCGTCCGGCGATGGCGCCGTTCCAGCTCACCTCCTACGCGCCGACCAGCGAGCAGATTTTCGCCAGCGACATCACCGGCGCGATCGGCAATCCGCTGCGCGACCTCGACGACGTCAAGCGCGCGCCCGCGCCGGAAACGACGAAGGCTGCCGTCGCCCTGCCCGCCAAGCTCGCCGCGGTGACGCCGGCCAAGCCGGTGCTCAAGAAGCCGCGCGTCCTCACCGTGCAGGAAAAGCTGTGGGGCTCGCCGGTGCGCGTCGCCTCGCTCGCGCCGCTGCAGAGCGAGCGCGAGGCGAACGGCTCGCGCATCCCGACCATGCCCTATGACCGGCAGATGGCCGTCTATGTCATCAGCCACAAGAAGGTGTACCTGCCGGACGGCACCGAGCTCGAGGCGCATTCCGGCTACGGCGATTACATGGACGACCCGCGCTTCGTGCGCCTGCGCATGCGCGGCGCGACGCCGCCGCACGTCTATGACCTCAAGATGCGCGAAGCGTTGTTCCACGGCGTCGAGGCGATCCGCATGCTGCCGATCGGCGGCAGCGACGAGATCTTCGGCCGCGACGGCATCCTGGCGCACAGCTACCTGCTCGGGCCGCGCGGCCAGTCGCATGGCTGCGTATCGTTCAAGGACTACGACGCGTTCCTGGACGCGTTCAAGGACGGCAAGATCAGCCGCATCGCGGTGCTGGCGAAGCTGGATTAAAACTCGCCTCCGGCCCACTCGAAATTCGATAAATCGTGCCTAGATAGACCGGGCCGCAGGGCTGCGCGAAGCCGGCTTTTCGTATAGACTGCAGGCGTTCCACCCCATCACAATTCGTGCGGCGCTTGCCCGCTTCATTCAAGATAACGAGGCCCTGGTGACAAAAGTGCAGGACATGGAGCGCGCCCAAGCGGCGTTCCATAAGAAGGAAATCGCGAAGCGTGACGGGCAGGTCGCGACGGCGGAATATCAGGGCGCGCTCAAGGCCGAGCGCGATAAAACCGAGAAGCTGCGCGCGATGCGTCTCGCCAAGGAAGCGGCGGACGCCGAGGCGGCAAAGCTGAAGGGCCCCGAGCCGGCAGCCAAGCCGGCGGCAAAAGCCAAGCCGGCGGCCAAGGCAAAGAAACGCGGCTGAGTAAGCGAGTAGCCCGCATCCGTAGCCGTCCAGCTTGAGCATCCGATGGAATACGATCTCGCTGACATCATCTTCCTGATCGGCCGCACCATGCTGGGCGGCCTCTACGTATTCGCCGGCATCCGGCACTTCACCGTGCTCGGGCCCGGCACTGCCGCGGTCGCGGCGCGCGGCGTGCCCTTCCCGCGCGCGGTGTTCATGGGCGGCTCGATTTTCGAGGCGATCTGCGGCGCGCTGCTGGTGCTCGGCATCTGGCCGGTCGAGATGTCGCTCGCGCTGTTCGTCTTCACGCTGGCGGCGTCGATCATGCTGCTCGATTTCTGGAACAAGCAGGACTTCGAGCGCGTCGTGCTGTTCAACAATTTTGCGTCAAACATCGGCGTGCTGGGCGGGCTGTTGATCTGCGCCGCCACCGCGATGTGACTTCCCTCGCGCTCGCCCTAGTGCACCAGCCGTGACATCCAGGCGACCGCCTTCGGAATGACGCCAAGGTGGTTCGGGTAGGCGAGGAAGTACGTCACCACCGCCACCGGCGCCAAAGGCAGAAACCAGTCTCGCATAGGCATCCCCCCAACTAGGATGACGATGCAATTACGCGCCCGGAGATTTTGACGGTTCCCTAGCGCAATCGGGAAACAGCGCAGCGAATTCGACTAAACCACGCGGAGGCTTTGCGTCGTTTCGTCGGAAAATCCGAGCTAGGCGTGCCGGCGGTCATTATCGATCGGGATGACCTGGCCTGAGATCGCCTTCGCCGCGTCGCTGGCGAGAAAAACGCACAACGCCGCGATGTCCTTCGGGTCGACGAAGCCCTTGATCGACTGCACCGCCATGGCGCGCTCGCGCTCCTCCTCGACACTGCGGCCGCTGATCGAGGCGCGGCCGGCGAATACCCGCTCGATGCGCTCGCCGCCGACCGCGCCCGGCGCGATGGCGTTGGCGCGGATATTCCACTCGCCAAGCTCCATCGACAAAGTCTTGGTCAGCCCGATCACGCCCCATTTGGTCGCGGCATAAGGCGAGCGGTTCGGAAAGCCGCCGCGGCCGGCAATCGAGGACAGATTGATGATGCAGCCGCCCTTCGATTTCTTCAGATGCGGGATGGCGAGCCGCGACACGTCGAACATCGCGGTGAGATTGACGGCGACGACCTTGTCCCATTCGGCCGGCGGCATCTGATCGACCGGCTGGGTCGGCCCGGCAATGCCGGCATTGTTGACCAGCACGTCGAGCCCGCCGAGCGCGGCCACCGCCTCCGGCACCATGCGCTCGATCGCGGTGCGGCTCGCCATGTCGCAATGCGCCGCGGTGATGCCGGGAATGTCCTTGCGGATCGCGGTCAGCGCCGCCTCGTCAAGGTCGCAGACGTAGATCTTGGCGCCCTGCGCCGTGAAGGCCTTGGCGATTTCACGGCCTATGCCGCCCGCGCCCGCGGTGATCAGAACCCGTTGCATGCCCCTGTCATTCCTCCGGCTCGGTGGTGAAGTAAAGCGGATAGCCGTTCTGCTTGCCGAGCTCGGTGGCTTCCTTGGCCTTGGTGTCGGCAACGTCCTTGGTGAAGACCGCGATCACGCAGGCGCCTTTGCGGTGGGCGGTCATCATCACCTGGTAGGCCTGCTCCGCATTCATGCGAAATACCGCCTTGAGCACCTGCACAACGAATTCGCGCGGCGTAAAGTCATCGTTGAGCAGGATGACTTTCCAAAGCTTCGGCCGCTCGGTCTTCGGCTTGACCTTGGTGCGTGGCTTGAGGACGGTTTGCTGGCTCATCGCAAGCCTCCAGAGGCACTATAGCGCGGGACCGCAATGGCAAAAATCTTCCTGACCCACACGCCGGACATGCTGGCGAACTATTATGGCCCACGCGCGCTGGCGGAACTGCGGAAACTGGGCGACGTCCGGCTCAATGAAACGGGCGGCGTACTGGACGCCGACGCGCTGGCGCAGGCCACCCGCGGCTGCGAGATCGTCGTTTCGGACCGGCAGACCCCCGGCCCGGCCGGATTTTTCCAGCAGGCGGCGGACTGCGTCGCCTTCCTGCGGGTCGCGATCGACATCCGCAACATCGACGTCGAAGCCGCCAGCCGCGAAGGCATCCTGGTGACCCAGGCCACCGCCGGCTTCATTCCGGCCGTGGCGGAAATGGCGATCGGCATGATGGTCGACCTTGGCCGCCACGTCACCCGCTCGACCATCGAATATCGCAGCGGCAAGGACGCCGAGCCGCGCATGGGCAAGCAGCTCAAAGGCGCAACGCTCGGCATTCTCGGTTACGGGCAGATCGGCGTGTATCTCGCGAAGCTGGCGATCGCGCTCGGGATGCGGGTGCTGGTGCACGATCCGTACCAGCGCGTCGATGAGAGCGGCATCAGCCAGGTTGGGTTTGGCGAGGCGCTGTCGCAGTCCGACTTTGTCGTCTGCCTTGTCGTTGCGAACGAGCAGACCGAGAATCTGATCAATGCCGAAGCGTTCGGGCAGATGAAACGCGATGCGTTCTTCATCAATCTGTCGCGCGGCAATCTCGTCGACGAGACGGCGTTGCAAGCGGCGCTGGAGCAAGGCCGGATCGCCGGGGCGGCAATGGATGTCGGGCGTGCGCCCGATCAGAAGCCGTCACTGTTTCTTGCCGGCCGGCCCGATGTGATCGCCACGCCGCATACCGCCGGCCTCACGCCGGAAGCGATCGAGCATCAGGCGTTCGACACCGTCAAACAGGTCAAGGCGTTGGTGGCCGGGCAAATGCCGCCGGGCGCGGTCAATCCCGACGCGGCGAGCCGTATTCGCCGCTTGGGCGTTAGGTAGCGTCAGGACACCTTGCGGGCTCCAGCGGGCGCCGCTTAGGCTTTGTCGCCACAAGGAGGATAAAGAGATGGCTAGAACCACGATGCGAAGCTCGAAGGGCAAGAAGCTCTATGCCAAGCGCGACAAGAAGGGCCAGTTCACCGACATCCAGACGTTCAAGCGGGCGCACGGCCAGGACGTCAAGCGCAAGTCCAAGGCGGAGCGGAAGTCCAAAGCCAAGCGCAAGAAGCGGGTCTAGCCTCCGGAAGAAGTAGCAAGCGCGGCCTCGAGCCGGTCGATCAATTCGGCCTGCGCCGGATTGATCCTGCGCCGCGCTTCGTCGGGCGAGAACCACTGCGCCTGATCGACCTCGGGGAAGCTTTCGCGCTTGCCGCTCTTTGGCGGCCATTCGATCTCGAACGAATTGCACTTGAAGCTGGCGCAGTCGAAGTCGCCTTCGAGCGCGAAGGCCGTCACGACCTTGCCGGCCTTTTGGCGCACGTCGCCTAATGGCGTCACCTCGCCCGCCGGGAGCGACCCAAGCTCTTCCGCAAATTCCCGTTTGGCCGCGGCGAGCGGCTCTTCATCATCGCCATATTCGCCTTTTGGAATCGACCACGCGCCGGCGTCCTTGTTCTTCCAGAACGGGCCGCCGGGATGCACCAGCAGCACGAGCATCGAATCGTGCTCGCGCTTCCACAAAAGAATGCCGGCGCTGTTTCGTGCCATTTTTGTCTAAATTTTTCGCGCGGACATCAGAATCCTTGCGCTTTCAAAGCTGCTTGAGCAGCACGCGTTCCACCATCCCAGGTTACGTCAGTAGCCCTGCTTCACTCGGGTTTCGCTCTCGCTATGGTGCGCCTTACGAACCCGGGACGGGGACTGTTCGGACGTATCCTCGTGGAGGAAGTCATGGAACTTCGCGCGAACCGACCCGCTGCTTTCGCTCGCTCACGCCCCACGCTCGTCTGTGCTCAATGCGGTGAGCAGTTGTTCGTGCCTGAATGGTCGGAATATCTCGATACCCGCCGTGTGCGCCACCTTTGGCATTGCGAGCACTGTGGCTACGATTTCGAGACCACCATTGGCTTCGCGGCGGCGTAAGGAGAGCCAGCGCACGCGCCCTCGCCCCCAGGCATGACAGGCGCCGCTGCAAGGCCAACACCTTACGTCGCCGCGACCGTTCCTCCCGGCAGTGCAACTGGCGCCAGCTTCGGGCGCCTAGGCGTCCTGCGGCTTGAAGTTGAGCGCGACGCCATTGATGCAGTAGCGCAGACCGGTCGGCGGCGGGCCGTCCGGAAAAACATGCCCGAGGTGGCTGCCGCATCGGCTGCAATGCACTTCGGTGCGGGTCATTCCGTAGGTGCTGTCCTCGGTCGTCTCGGTCGAGCCTGGCTCAGGATCATTGAAGCTCGGCCAGCCGGTGCCGCTTTCGAATTTGCGCTGCGACTTGAACAAGGGCTGGCCGCAGCCGGCGCATTCAAACGCCCCCGCCCGCTTCTCATAGTTGAGCGCGCAGCTCCCCGGCCGTTCGGTGCCATGCTGCCGCATGACGGCGTATTGCGCAGGGCTCAAAAGCTTGCGCCATTCGGCTTCCGTGCGGGTGACCGGATAGTCTTTGGTGGCCGTACTCATGCGCGCGCTCCTGTTGCTGACGGAGATTTGCGGAGCGCGCCCGGCAAGGTCAAGTCCGGCCCAATCAACATCCGGTGTTAGAGAAAGCGCCGCTCCGGCAGGCGTACGACGTGGCCCGGCAGGTCAACGACCCACGCCGCCGCGCCGACCACGTTACTGCTGACCCAGCCTGGAATCCGCGTCACCGTCGAAACCACGCGTGACAGCACCGGCCGTTTCGCCGGCGGCGGCGCGACCTCCTGAGTAACCTGCGCGACCTGCTGCTGCGGATGGACCGCGAGCGGCGAAGGCTGCGGCAAGGGCGTAGCTGCCGCGACCGGCATCGCTTTATGCGTTTGAGCCCGGGCATGCGTAACGCGCAACGCCGCTTCGGCGGCCGCCTGGTGCCGGCTCATCGCGAGCTCGGCGTCCGCCTCATGATTGGCCGCCAGCCGCGCCTCTTTCACATCCTTCAAATAATTGTCGACCACGGCATGCCCGGAATCGATCCGCTCGACCGCCGCTGCGCTGGCCGGCGCCTCGGCAGACGGCGATACCGCCACGCGACCGGTGATGACCGCGGCGACCAGCGCACTAAAGAGCAGCGCGCCAATGGCGCGCGAGCGTCGAGTGAAAGCCATATCCATCCCTCCGCTCGCAGAGCATCAAGGCGGCAAGGCCAAACCAAGGCACAAACGGGGAGAGATTTCGGCTATACTAACGGCATGATGAACCGGCGCTTTTTCGTCACACTGCTGGGCGCAGCCGCTGGCAGCAGCTTCGCGTGGCCTGCCGGAGCCCAAATGAGCCGGATCAGCGCTTACGCATTTTCCTTCGATGGCCTCAATGGCTCGCGGATCAATCTCGCGGATCACGCCGGCCGTCCCATCCTTGTCGTGAACACGGCGTCGCATTGCGGCTACACGCCGCAATATGCCGGGCCTGCAGAAGCTGTGGGCGCGCTACCGCGAGCGCGGCCTCCTCGTCGTCGGCGTGCCGTCAAACGACTTTGGCGGCCAGGAGCCGGGCGGCCCGGTGGAAATCGGCAAGACCGCGCTCGGCGAATATCACGTCAGCTTCCCGATCGCGCAGAAGGCCGTGGTCAAAGGCGCCCAGGCGCACGCCTTCTACAAATGGGCGGCTCAGCAGCGGCCCAATGAGTTGCCGCGCTGGAATTTCCACAAGTACCTGATCGGACGCGACGGCGCGCTGAAAGCGAGCTTCACCTCGGCGGTCGACCCGCTCGACCCCGCCATTATCGCCGCCATCGAAGTGGAGCTCGGCGCCGCCTGACGCGGCAGCCGCGCAACACCGGCAGCGAATCGTCACATCGGTGTCACGCTGCCGTTGACGAATTGGCGCCGCGATGGCGACCTGACACTCGAATTTGCACACGCGGGCCGGCGGTGTTTGGTGCTGAGGCCGACCCGTTTCCGATGTTCCTCCCGCGTGGCGTTTAGACTTGGGCGGCCATACTCGGCCGCCCCTTTCATTTCAGCGGGAAGAATCTAGGCGGGACTAAAGCGCGTGCGCGCCGACATGTAGCGGCGTGCTGCGCCGGCGACCTTGCCCTCGAGCGCGGCAGCCGGCAGCGGATCGATTGCCTCGATCAGCTGCAGGAAGGCGCTGCCCGGCAGCGGCGGGGCGAACACATAGCCCTGCGCGGAACGGATGCCGAGATCGCGCAGGTGGATGACCTGCTCGAACGTCTCCACCCCTTCCGCAATCACATCCATGCGCATGTTGTGCGCGAGATCGATCAGCGTCTCCACGATCGTCTTCGAGTTGCGGTCGGAGCCGATCGCGTCGACGAACATCTTGTCGATCTTGATGATATCGACGCCGAGCTTGAGCATGTAGGACAGGCCGCTATGGCCGGTGCCGACGTCGTCAATGGCGATGCGCACGCCGATGCCCTGCAAGGCCGCGATGACGCGGCGTGTCTCGGTCAGGCTTTCGATCGGATCCCGCTCCGTCAGCTCCAGCACGACCTGCGACAGATCGATGGGCGAGCCGGCGAACGCATTGCGCACTTCCTTGACGATGGATTCGTCGCGAAACAATCGCGCCGCCATGTTGAACCCGATCTTGAGCCCCGGACGCATTCCGATCGCCGGGCCGAGGTCGGTGCACACATGCCGCATCAGGCGCCGTGTCATGGCCAGGATGAGGCCGCTCGATTCCGCGAGCGGCACGAATGCTCCCGGCAATACCAGCGAGCCGTCCGGCTTTTTCCAACGGATCAGGACTTCGGCGCCGCGCAATTGGCCGGACCGGATGTCCACAATCGGCTGGTAGTACGGGATGAATTCGCCGGCCTCGAGCGCGCGTTCGAGCTCGGCGACCGGATTGTTCCGCTGCGGGCGTGGCAGCAGCAACGTGAATCCGATCAACACAATGCCGACCGTGATTTTCGCGAGAAGCCCGAGCCGCTCCAGATCGCCGGATGGCGGCCCGATCGCGCTTTGCGGTACCGCCATCTCGACCACGAAGCCGAATTTGTTCGACGCCGATCTCACCGTCAGCGGCGGCGAAACCTCGCCGGCCGGAACGCTTCCATTCTCGCCAAGCACAGCACCGCTTGCCGTGAACATGCGTGCGCGCGCGCCAAGCGCTCCGCCGTGCGTGGACACTTGCGGCACGAACAACTCCGCGGGCAGAAGCCCGGCCGGGGTGTCGTAGTCGCCGGTGGTTTGCCGGCGAACCCGCACGCGGCGGTCCCGGTCGGCGACTTCCACCACTTCGATCAGATAATTGGTGCCGGCGAGAGGCTCCGAGCTGGTCGCAATGCGGCGTCCGTACATCGAGCCGAAATGAGTACAGCGTGTTCCGCCTTCCGGATCGACCATCGCGAGTTCTTTGAGCGGCGGAACGGCGAATATGGTCCGCTGCATCGCATCGAGATCGGCGCCAACGCATGAACGCACGCCGGCTGCGACAAGACCGTCCAAGGCCGTGATCACCTGGCTGACGCGGGTGTCGGCGAGCGCGATGGCGCGCTTGGCGGATGTGGTGATCTCGTCGGCGGTCTGCCGTTGGATGGCGCGCGAGAGCCAGTAATCGAACAGCAGCAAGGGTGCGCCGGCGAGGCCCGCGCCAAGCACAATGGCAATAATGTGCTTACGCGGAAAAATGCGCGCGAGCTTCTTCACACCCTCAACCCCAAACCCGACGCGCCAAATGACCATGTTCGGCGTTAAGGTGGCGTTAAGCTTATGAGGCCGAGTGGCGCGTTGTGCGAATTTGCAGGATTAATGAGCAGTTAAAGCAATGGAAATCGTGCCGCGCTGGAGCTAAGGCTGGGCCTGCGCTGATGAGGTGAGTAATGAGCTTCTTTCCCGGCAAGGACCCGGTCGCGGGCGACAAATACAGCTGTGATGCGCTGGCCAATGTGATCGTGCCGCGCACGGTCGATCTCGGCGACGGCTTCTCGGTGCGCCGTGCGCTGCCGTCGGCGCGCACGCGGATGGTCGGGCCGTTCATCTTCTTCGACCATTTCGGGCCGGCTGAATTCCGCGCCGGCGCGGGCCTCGACGTGCGGCCGCATCCGCATATCGGGCTCGCCACCGTCACCTATCTGTTCGACGGCGAGATCATGCATCGCGACAGCCTCGGCACTGCGCTCGCGATCAGGCCGGGCGAGGTGAACTGGATGACGGCCGGCCGCGGCATTGTTCATTCCGAACGCACCGGCGCGGAAAAACGCGCGACCGGGTCACCGATCCACGGTCTGCAGATGTGGGTCGCGCTGCCGAAGGCGCACGAAGAAATGGCAGCTGGCGTTCGCGCATCACGACACCGCAGAATTTCCGGTCGTCGCGGAGAACGGCAAGAGCGTGCGTGTGGTGGTCGGCTCGGCCTATGGCGCAAAGTCACCGGTGCCGGTGGTGCACGAAACGCTGTTCGCCGACGTGCACTTGAAAGCCGGCTCGTCAGTCCCGCTCGATGCCGGCCATGAGGAGCGCGCCGTCTATATGGTCACCGGCGAGATCGACATTGCCGGCGACAAGTTCGGGCCCGGGCAATTGCTGGTTTTCCGGCCCGGCGACGCGGTGACGATCACCGCTGCGCAGGACAGCCATTTCGTCATCTGCGGCGGCGCGCGCGATGGATGGCCCGCGCCACATCTGGTGGAATTTCGTGTCGTCGAGCAAGGACCGCATCGAGCAGGCCAAGGCCGACTGGAAGGCCGGTCACTTCCAGAAAGTGCCGGGCGACGAGATCGAGTTCATCCCGCTGCCCGAAAACTGATCACTCCCCGCGCCGGGCCCGAACAGCCGCTCGGCATTGCCGTGCGCGATGCGCTGCGCCTGGTCGGCCGGCAATTGCGCGAGCCAGCCGCGATACTCCTTCATGATGGTGTCGTAGGAGTACCAGCGCTCATTGATCCAGGTGTCGGAGCCGAGCAGGAAGCGGTCCGAATAGCGCGCGAACAGGCTGCGCCATTCCGGCGACAGCGTGCCGCCGCCTTGCGTGATGCCGCCGCGATAGGACAGTTCGCCCCACAGCGCCGGATATTTGTCGAACAGCTCGGCGACCCGCGCCGGTGACGTGCCGAAGCCGGTATGCGCCCAGATGATCTTGGCGCGCGGATTGTGGCCGAACAGGATCAGCAGCGCTTCCTCGTCGCAATGGGCGTGCAGGTAGAGATCGCGCTCGACCGCGAAATTCACGATCTTCTTGACCACATCGGTCGCGGCCGACTTGCCGTAAATGTGGAATTCGCCGACGCCGCGGTAATAGCCGCGCTTGTACTCGTCCTGGATGAGATCGACGATCGACGGATCGTCGAACCAGGTCTGGATGTCGGCGCGGATACGATAAGGCCGGATGAACGGCACGACCCAGAGGCCCGGCGCCTTCGCATCCATGAGCTGATGCGTGCCCTTGTTCGGGCGGCTGGTCGCGAGGATGCCGGTGACGTTGTTGCGCTTGAAGACCTCGAGCACCTTGTCGAGCGAATAGAACGGATTCGGCTCCTGATTGTAGTGCAGGTGCGCGTCGAAGATTTTGAGGTCTTGCTGCTGAGCAAAGGCCGGAACGGCGAAGAACAACGCCGCCGCCAGCGAAACGGCGAGTCGAGTGCGCATCGGAAATCCTCCGGTGCGAAAACTACGACGCGGTTACTTCTTCGGCAAATCGAGCCGGATGTTGCAGCTCGCGCAACTGCTTGGCGGCGACCTCGGAGGGCGCGCCCATCATCAGGTCTTCGGCCCTCTGGTTCATCGGGAACAGCACGATCTCGCGCAGGTTTTCTTCGCCGGCCAGCAGCATGACGATGCGGTCAATGCCGGGCGCGATGCCGCCGTGCGGCGGCGCGCCGTATTGCAGCGCATTGAGCATGCCGCCGAACTTGGCCTCGAGCTCGCTCTCGCGGATAGCCGGCGATGGCAAAGGCCTTGCGCATCACGTCGGGCCGGTGATTTCGGATCGCGCCGGATGACAGCTCTATGCCATTGCAGACGATGTCGTACTGAAACGCCTTGAGCGCGAGGATCTTGTCTTCGTCCTTGGCGTCGAGTGCGAGGAATTCCTCGACCGGCAGGTTCGGCATCGAGAACGGATTGTGCGAGAAGTCGATCTTCTTCTGCTCCTCGTTCCACTCGAACATCGGGAAATCGACGATCCAGCAGAAGTCGAAGCGGTCTTTCTTGATGAGGTTGAGCTCTTCGCCGACCTTGGTCCGCGCCGCGCCCGCAAACTTCACGAAGGTCTGCGGTTTGCCCGCGACGAAGAAGCAGGCGTCACCGACGCCGAGACCCGAGTTGATCGGCAATCTGCTTGGTGCGCTCCGGCCCGATGTTCTTGGCGAGCGGACCCGCGCCGCCCTCCTCGCCTTCACGCCAGAAAATGTAGCCGAGGCCTGGTTGCCCCTCGCCTTGCGCCCATGAATTCATGCGGTCGCAGAAGGCGCGGTTGCCGCCGCCCTTGGCCGGCACCGCCCAGACCTGCGCTCTTCGGATCGCCGGCCAGAATATTGGCGAAGATCTTGAAGCCGGAGCCGCGGAACGCCTCGCTGACATCCTGCATCTCGATCGGATTGCGCAGGTCCGGCTTGTCGGTGCCGTATTTCCGCATCGCCTCGGCAAACGGGATCATCGGAAATTTCGGCGTGACCGGCTTGCCGCCGCCGAATTCCTCGAACACGCCGCGCATCACCGGCTCGACCGCGTCGAACACGTCCTGCTGCGTGACGAAGCTCATCTCCAGATCGAGCTGGTAGAACTCGCCGGGCGAGCGGTCGGCGCGCGCGTCCTCGTCGCGGAAGCACGGCGCGATCTGGAAGTAGCGGTCGAAGCCCGCCACCATGATGAGCTGCTTGAACTGCTGCGGCGCCTGCGGCAGCGCGTAGAACTTGCCGGGATGCAGCCGCGACGGCACGAGATAGTCGCGCGCGCCTTCCGGCGAAGACGCGGTGAGGATCGGCGTCTGGAATTCGAAGAAGCCGCCTTCTTTCATGCGGCGGCGGATCGAGTCGATCACGCGCGCCGCGCAGCATGATGTTGTTGTGCAGATGCTCGCGGCGCAGATCGAGGAAGCGATACTTGAGCCGAATCTCCTCGGGATAGTCCTGCTCGCCGAACACCGGCATCGGCAGCTCGGCGGCCGGCCCGAGCACCTCGACTTCGCGGATATAGATTTCGACCAAGCCGGTCGGCAGCTCGGTGTTCTCCGTGCCGGCCGGGCGCATCCGCACCTTGCCGTCGATGCGCACCACCCATTCGGCGCGGAATTTCTCGACGTCCTTGAAGGCCGGGCTGTCCGGGTCGGCCACCACCTGGGTCAGGCCATAATGGTCGCGCAAATCGACGAACAGCACGCCGCCATGGTCGCGAATGCGGTGGCACCAGCCGGAAAGCCGCACGTCCTTGCCGACGTCGCCCTCGCGAAGCGCGCCGCAGGTGTGAGTCCGATAGCGATGCATTGACGGGTCCGGCCTGTGTGGGTGATTTGCGAGAGCGCGCGAAAAACGCATGGGGTGCCCGCTTTGTCAAGCAAAGGCGGAACCGGCAGTCTCGACAAGCGCCGGTCCAATCGGCACAAGTGGCGCGATGGCGAGACGTAAGACGAAGGTGCAAGCGGCCGCGCAGGAGATGACCACCGGCGCGGCGGTCGTCGAGGCGCTGATCGCGCACGGGCTCGACACGCTCTACGCGGTGCCGGGCGTGCACAACGACCATTTCTTCGACGCGCTCTACCATGCCTCCAATCGCATCAAGACCGTCCACAGCCGCCACGAGCAGGGCTGCGCCTACATGGCGCTCGGCGCCGCGCTGGCGACCGGAAAGCCGCAGGCCTACGCCGTGGTGCCGGGTCCGGGCCTGCTCAATTCAGGCGCGGCGCTGCTCACCGCCTACGGCATGAATGCACCGGTGCTGGCGCTGTTCGGACAGATTCCCAATGCCGATATCGGCAAAGGACTGGGCCACCTGCATGAGATCCGCGATCAGGCCGGCATCATTTCGCGGCTGGTCGACTTCTCCGCGAAGATCGACGGCCCGGACGACGCAGGCCCCCTCACCGCCAAAGCGTTTCGCGCGATGGCAAGCGGCCGCCCCGGCCCCGCCGCGCTTGAATGCGCGATGGACATATGGGGCGTGCGCGGCAAGGTGACGCCGGTCGCGCCGCTCCCGCCGCGACGGCGGCCGATCGACGAGACTGCGGTGCGCAAGGCGGCCAAGCTGCTCGGCACGGCGAAGCGCGTTCTGATCGTGGTGGGTGGCGGCGCGCAGGACGCATCGGCCGAAGTGACGCAGATCTCCGACATGTTGCAGGCGCCGGTCCTGTCTTACCGCCGCGGGCGCGGAGTTTTGAGCGATCGCAGTCCATTCAGCGTCAACCTGCCGATCGGCCGCGATCTGTGGGGCGAGGCCGACGCTGGTGCTCGCGATTGGCACCAAGCTCAATCCGATGACGGCATGGGGAATCGACAAGAAGCTTCTTGTCGTGCGCGTTGACGCCGACCCGCAAGAGCCGGCGCGCTATCGCAAACCCGCCGTCTCACTGATTGGCGACGCGGCGGCAGTCCTTCGTAAGCTGATCGATGCGCTCGCGAAGACCAATATCAAACGTGCGTCGCGGCATGACGAAATGCAGGAGCGGCAGGCGGCGATGCGCAAGCGCCTCGCCAAGTTGGCGCCGCAGCTCGCATTTCTGGACGCGATCCGCGCCGAGCTGCCGGAGGACGGCATCTTCGTCGATGAGGTGACGCAGCTTGGCTTTGCCGCGCGGCTCGGCCTTCCGGTCTACAGGCCGCGCACGTTCCTCTCCCCGGGCTTCCAGGACAATCTCGGCTGGGGCTATGCGACGGCGCTCGGCGCCCAGCATGCCCGCTCCGACGTGCCGGTGCTCTCGATCAACGGCGATGGCGGGTTCCTCTACACCAGCAATGAGCTGGCAACGGCGGTGCATCACAAGATTCCGCTCACGGCCATCGTCTTTGTCGATGGCGCCTTTGGCAATGTGAAACGCATCCAGCAGGAGCGCTACGGGAACCGGCTGATCGCCAGCGACCTGACCAACCCCGATTTCATGAAGTACGCCGAGAGCTTCGGCGCACGCGCCGAACGCGCCACCGATCCCGCCCAGCTCCGGACCGCGCTACGCCGCTGCCTTGCAGCGCGTGAACCCTCCCTGATCGTCGTTCCCGTCGAGGCGATGCCGAGCCCGTGGGAGTTCATCCACATGCCCCGTAACCGCGGCGTCTAGACTTGCCAGACGCCACACCCCTCGCCTAAAGCCTGCGCTGAATGACGCCGATCACGACGACTGCAGAACTGGCGGAAGCTTGCGCCCGGATGGCCAAGCACCCGTTCGTGACGGTGGACACCGAGTTCCTGCGCGAAACGACCTACTATCCGATCCTGTGCGTCGCCCAGATGGCGACCACCGATGAAGCGGTCGTGATCGACGCGCTGGCCAAAGGCATCGACCTTTCGCCCTTCTTCGACCTGATGGCCAACGAAGGCGTGATGAAAGTCTTCCACGCCGCGCGGCAGGACATCGAAATCGCCTGGAACCTGGCGAAGAAAATTCCGCACCCGATCTTCGATTCGCAGGTCGCCGCAATGGTGCTGGGTTACGGAGATTTCGATCTCTTACGACCAGCTGGTGCAGCGCATCACCGGCGACACGCTGGACAAATCGAACCGCTTCACCGACTGGACCCGGCGCCCATTGACCGAGGCACAACTCACCTATGCGGTGTCGGACGTCACGCATTTGCGCGACGTCTATTTGAAGCTGTCGAGCGACCTGACCGCGCGGGGACGCAGCGACTGGGTGCGCGCGGAAATGGAAGTGCTCACCGATCCCGATACCTACAAAATGGAGCCGGAACGGGCCTGGGAACGCCTCAAAAGCCGTGTCCGCAAGCCGAAGGATCTGGCGATCCTCATCGAGCTTGCGGCCTGGCGGGAGCGCGAGGCACAGACTCGCGACGTTCCCCGCGGGCGCGTGCTCAAGGACGACGTGATCGGCGACATCGCGATTCAGGCCCCGACCAGCATCGAACAGCTCGGGCAGCTGCGTTCGCTGCCGAAGGGCTTCGAGCGCTCGAAATGGGGCGAGGCGATCGTCGATGCGATCAAGCGCGGCCTCGCGCGCGATCCGAAGCAATTGCCGCGCATCGAGCGTTTCAAGGGCGCCGCCAACGGCGCGGCCACGGTCGAGCTACTTAAAGTGCTGTTGCGCATGACATCCGAGCGGCACGGCGTCGCGGCAAAGGTGATTGCCACCGTAGACGAGCTCGACCGCATCGCCGCGGACGACGAGGCCGATGTCCCCGCCCTCAAGGGCTGGCGGCGCGAATTGTTCGGCGAGAATGCGCTGGCGCTCAAGCACGGCAAGCTCGCGCTTGCGGTCGAGAACGGCCGCGTCGTCACGAGCGAACGCGCTAGTTCTGAATCTCCGGCTCCCGGCCGATCAGCCGCGCCAGCTGGCGCAAGCGATTGAACAGCCGGTCGCTTTGCAGGCGCGCGAAGCGGTTCGGCAGCTTGAGGATCAGCTTGCCCTTCTTGACCCGCATCGGCGTCTTGAGCAGCACGCCGCCCTGCCCCGCGGTGATGAGATAAGCAACGCGCATCGCGGCGCCCAGCACGCGGGCGCGGTCGAGCATGCGCGTGCGTCGCGAGTTCGCGCAGCCGCGGCGACAATTCATCCTCGCTCAGGCCGGCATGGCGGAAGAACACGCTCAGCGCCAGAAACGCGCGGCCCGGATGATCGATGCCGACGAAGGCGGCATGGGCGATGATGTTCATCGACTGCTCGCCGCGATAATCCGGATGCGCCCGCCACCCAATATCGGCGAGCAGACAGGCGGCGCGGCGCAGCCGTATCTCTTCCGGCTCCTCGTCGAGCCCGGATGACGCCATGAAGTCGTCGGTCCAGCGGACCAGCTCTTCACCGTGCCGCGGCGAGCGCGAGCGCAGAATGTTGAGCTCATCCGCTGCCGCGATGAGCGGATCGCGGTTGCGCTCCCTGGCGGCGAGCAGCGAATAGAGCAGTCCCTCGCGCACGCCCATGACCGACATGACCACGTCTTTTGGATCGATCTCGCGGATGAGATGCTCCAGCACCAGCGCGGCGTAGGACAAAAGCGGGCGGCGATCCGCGTTGATGACGTCGATCTGCGACAGCGTCTCGGGATCGACGCGATGCACCAGCTTGGCGAATTCGAGCGCTTCGCGCGCCGACATGGAATAGCCGTGCATGACGTGGAACGGATACCCGGTCTGCCACATGTGCAGGCGCGCCAGCGCGCGCCAGGTGCCGCCCACGGCGTAAAGCGTGCGGTTCTTGCCTTTGCGCAGGCCTTTCACGTCGCCGAGCACGTCTTCGACGAAACGCTCGGCGCTCTTGAGCGAACGTCCCGCAATGTCCTGCAAGGCCAGGCCGCCGAGCGGCAGGGTGATGCCGCGCCGCACCCGGCTGCCCTTGACGTCGACCAGCTCGAGCGAACCGCCGCCGAGATCGCCGACGATCCCGTCCGGCTCGTGAATGCCGGAGATGACACCGAGCGCAGTGAGGTGCGCTTCTCGCGCCCCCGACAGCACACTGATGCGAACCCGGCAGATGCGCTCGGCTTCGCGGATGAACTCGCGGCCGTTGCTGGCGTCGCGGCAGGCGGCAGTCGCGATCGCCCACAGCTTTCGTACGTGCAACGTGTCGCACAGCGCGCGGAAACGGCGCAGCGCCTTGAGCGCCTTGGCAATGGCCTCCGGCGCCAGCAGGCCGGTCGACTGCACCTCGCGGCCGAGGCCGGCCAGTACCTTTTCGTTGAAGATCGGGGTGAGGCTCCGCGTCAGGCCTTCGTAGATGACGAGGCGCACCGAGTTGGAGCCGATATCGATGACGGCGATCGGCGGCCCGTGATCGAGCCTGCCCTTCACCGGGGCATGCATGATGTAGGCCGCGCTACGACGCGCTTTCGAGGCGGCGGAGGAGACTGCGCGGCGAATTCTTTGAAGGATTTGCCACGGCCGGAAAGGCTCGGATTGGTCATGAAATACTTGTGGGCGTTGAAGGGTTCTTCGCCCGGCGGCGCCTTTATGCGCACCGAACTGCCATCCGGCAAGAGCTTCCAGCTTTGCTCATTGTCCTTGAGGTTGGCGACCATGATCTGGCCGAGCACCTGCTCATGCACGGTCGGATTGTTGATCGGGCAGATCACCTCGACGCGGCGGTCGAGATTGCGCGGCATCATGTCGGCGGAGGCGATGTAAACCACCGCCTTGGGATGCGGAAGCAGATGCCCATCGCCGAACGCATAAATGCGCCCGTGCTCCAGGAATCGGCCGATAATCGATTTGACGCGGATATTGTCCGACAGGCCCGGCACTCCGGGACGCAGGCAGCACATGCCGCGCACCACCAGCTCGATCTTCACGCCGGCCATCGAGGCGTCGTAAAGCGCGTCGATGATTTCCGCATCGACCAGCGAATTCATCTTCATCCAGATTCCGGACGGCCGGCCCGCGCGCGCATTGTCGGCTTCGCGCGCGATATGGTCGAGAATGCTGCTGCGCAGATTGAGCGGCGACACGGCCAGGCATTCAAGGCCGTCCGGCTCGGCGTAGCCGGTGATGTAGTTGAACACCTGCGCAACGTCGTGCGCGATTTCGGAATCGGCGGTGAAAAACGACAGATCGGTATAGATGCGCGCCGTCACCGGATGATAATTGCCGGTGCCGACGTGCACATATGTCGCCAAACGATCGGCCTCGCGGCGCACCACCAGCGATAGCTTGGCGTGGGTCTTGAGCTCGAGGAAGCCGAACACGACCTGCGCGCCGGCCCGCTCCAAGTCGCGCGCCCAGCGGATGTTGGCTTCCTCGTCGAACCTGGCCTTGAGTTCGACCAGCGCGGTCACCGATTTTCCGGCCTCGGCAGCCTCGACCAGCGCTTTGACGATCGGGGACTCGGCGGAGGTGCGGTACAGCGTCTGCTTGATGGCGACGACATTGGGGTCGCGTGCGGCCTGGTGCAGGAACTGCACGACCACATCGAATGATTCATAGGGATGATGGACGACGATGTCCTTCTGCCGGATTGCCGCGAAGCAATCGCCGCCATGGTCGCGGATGCGCTCGGGAAAGCGCGGATTGTACGGCACGAATTCGAGGTCGGGCCGCTCCACGCGCGTCAGCTGCGACAGATCGTTGAGCGCCAGCACGCCATCGACCATGAATATTTCGTCGTCGGCGACCGCGAGAGCGCGCTGCACGAATTTAGAGAGTTCGGGCGGCATTTGCGCGTCGAGTTCGAGCCGGATCACCGAGCCGCGGCGGCGGCGCTTGAGCGCGGTCTCGAACAAGCGCATCAGGTCTTCCGCCTCTTCCTCGACTTCGAGGTCGGAGTCGCGGATCACGCGGAACGTGCCCTGCCCTTTGACGCTGTAGCCCGGAAACAAGCGGCTGGTGAACAGCGAGGTCGTCGTTTCGAGCGAGACCAGCCGCACGGTCTGATCGCCAGTGCTTGGCAGCCGGATGAAACGCTCGATCTTCTGCGGCATGCGGATCAAGGCATCCATCGACTTGCCGTCGCGGTGGCGCGCGAGTTGAAGCGCGATCGAGAAGCCGAGATTCGGAATGAACGGAAACGGATGCGCCGGATCGATCGCGAGCGGCGTCAGCAGCGGAAAAATGCGGGAGAGGAAATATTCTTCCAGCCACGCCTGCTCGTCTTTGGTCAGGTCATTGCCGTCAACCAGAACGACGCCGGCGGCCGCGAGCAGTCGGCCGCAATTCAAGCCAGCGTCGCTGCTGATCGACGGCGAGCTGCGAGACGGCTTCACGGATGCGGCTTAGCTGCTCGCCCGGCGTCAGCCCATCCGGGCTGCGGGTGAGAATGCCTTCACGGATCTGCGCCCGGATGCCGGCGACGCGCACCATGAAAAATTCGTCGAGGTTGTTGGCCGAGATGGAGAGAAAGCGCACCCGCTCCAGCACCGGATGATTTTCGTTGGCGGATTCTTCGAGGACGCGGCGATTGAAGTGCAGCCACGACAATTCGCGATTGATGAACCGCTCGGGCTGCTCGCGCAGAGAGGTCGCCTCAACGGCGGCCGGTTCCGGCCGCGGGTCGGGCTTTTCCAGTGCAACAACAGTGGCTTGCGCGCGATCAGCCATAATTTGCGAACCCTATGGTTCGAACGTGTCGGTTGGATGACACGCTAGAAACGCAAAACTGGTCAAGGCGTTCGTAGCAGCTCTGCCGCTAATGCCCGGCTAACGGGGCGTTTTTGTCGCAGCGCCTCGCGGTCCAATTCGGCGATCGCCCCCTGAACTCCCGCAGAAGGAGCGCTCAATTCGAGCCAGCACAAAATTTACTACGTTATCGTCGAGCTCGATCTGCCGGTCGGCCGCGAGCTTGCGCATCAGCGTGCGCAGCAAGCGCTCGTCCGGCGGCGCGACCGAGACGACCGGCAAGGCGCGCAGCCGCGAGCTCAGATCGGGCAAGCTCACCGGCCACAAAGCCGGCGACCATCGCGTCGTCAGAAGAACAAAAGCGCCTTGCTGCTGCGCGAGGTTGAGCAGATGAAACAACGTCACCTCGTCGAACCATGGCGGCGCCAGGTCCTCGATCACCAGGGCACCGGTGCTTAGCGCCGCGGGAAGATCCGCATCGTCCAGCAGACGGCCGGCGAGGAAACGCGCGCCAGATTTCTCGCCCCAGGCCGCGGCGAGATGGCTCTTGCCGGCACCCTCTTCGCCAACCAGCGCGATGATCCGGCCCGGCCAATCCGGCCAGCGGTCGATCAACGCAAGCGCCGCGGCATTTGACGGCCCCGCAATGAAATCCTCGCGAGCAAAGCTTTCAGCGTGTTCCAGCGCGAGGGCGAGCTGGCGCGAAGCGGCTGCTTCCATCGCTCAGTCCGTTCTGCCGGTATAAACCGGACTGGCCAGATATTGCTTGAGCGCAAAGCGCGCCAGCACCCCGATCGTGGCGGCAAGCGGAACGGCGACGAGCAGACCGACGAACCCGAACAGATAGCCGAAGGCGAGCAGCGCAAAGATCAGCCACACCGGATGAATGCCGACGCTTTCGCCGACCAGCTTGGGCGCCAGCACATTGCCTTCGATGAACTGGCCGATGACAAAGATCGCCAGCACCGTGGCGATCGACGTCCACTCCGGCCAGAACTGCGCGACCGCGACGCCGAGTGACAGAACCAGGCCCGTCAACGAACCGACATAGGGGACGAAGGTAATCAGCCCCGAGACCAGGCCGATCAGCATGCCAAAGTTCAGGCCCGCAACCGTGAGTGCGACCGCATAGAACGAGCCAAGGATCAGGCAGACAGCAGTCTGCCCGCGCACAAAGCCTGAAATCGCGGCGTCAACCTCACGCGCAAGCCGGCGCACAGTGACGCGGTGACGCACCGGCACCCAGGCGTCCACTGTCGCGATCATGCGGTGCCAGTCGTAGGTCAGATAGAACGCAACCACCGGCGCGACGACGACCAGCGAGAACAGTGAAACCAGCGCCCGGCCGCCCGACCACAGGGAGCGCAGAAACGCGGTGATCCATCCGACGCCTTGCGTCATCAGGTCGCTCATCGACTTGTCGGTGTTGAGGCCTTCGCCAATGATCTTCTGCAGCCACGGCCGGCTCGGATCGCTGATGACAGTCTGTAGCCGCGTTACGTAACCGGGAATGTTGTCGATGAAGGAAGCCAGTTGCCCGCCGAGCAGCGGCGCAACCAGCAGGACCACCAGGACGAAGGCGAGCACCACCAGCGTGATCAGGAGCAGCGAGCCGGCAAGCCGGGGCACGCCCATCCGCTGCAGCCGGTCCACCGTCGGCGTGAGCAAGTAGGCGATCGCAAGACCGAACACGAAGGGCAGCAGAATCTCGCTGAGCAGCCATAGAGCTACAATCAGCACGACCAACACGATCAGCCAAAATCGCATCTGCAGATTGATGACTGGGCCTTGAGGAAGGCGACGCGGGCGGCGCATCGCTAACGACCCATCTCGGCTTTATTCATGTGGCGGATGAATTCGCGCACATAGGCGGCGACCGAGAGCAGCGTCAGTACAGTCACCATCAGTATCAACGCGAAAATCAGATTGTCGGCACGCAGATCGAACCCGAGCGACGCCAGAACGACGCATGCAAAAACGATTTGCGCCACCGTGTTCAACTTTGACACCAACAAAGGCTTCACCTTGAGCGGGCTGCCAAGCAACCAGGACAGCATGATCGCGCCGACAATCATGATGTCACGGGACACGACCAGGATGACCAGCCAGAGCGGTATCTTCCCTGCAATCCCCAGGGTCACATAGATCGAGACGATCAGCGTTTTGTCGGCCAGCGGGTCGAGGTAAGCGCCGAGTTCCGAAGCCATGTTGAAGCGCTTGGCGAGATAGCCGTCGACGGCGTCGCTCACGCCCGCGGCGAGGAACAGCACAAAGGCCAGCCACAGCTCGCCGTAGATGATCGCCCACACGACGACCGGGACCAGGAGGATGCGCCCCAGCGTGATGAGGTTCGGAATACTCACAGTCAGGCGCCCCGGCTTCCGTGCGTGCGGCTCTACCGCCCGCAACTTCTGAAGGTCGAGTATAACGGCCGTTAGGCCATTGCGCCTACAGCGTTTTCTTCGTAGGACGCGCGCGAACGGGGGCCATCAATGGCTGAGCAGAAGCGCGGGCTCACTTACGCGCAGGCCGGGGTCGATATCGACGCCGGCAACCGGATGGTCGAGCTGATCAAGCCGCTGGTGAAGGCCACCGCCCGCCGCGGCGCCGATGCCGAAATTGGCGGCTTCGGCGGCCTGTTTGACCTCAAGCGGGCCGGATTCACCGATCCGGTACTGGTCGCCGCGACCGACGGGGTCGGCACCAAGGTCAAGATCGCGATCGAGACCGGCCGGCATTCGACCATCGGCATCGACCTGGTCGCTATGTCGGTCAACGATCTTGTCGTGCAAGGCGCCGAGCCGCTGTTTTTTCTGGACTACTTCGCGTGTGGAAAGCTTTCACCGGAGCTGGGCGCCGCCGTCGTCAAAGGCGTTAGCGACGGCTGTCGCCAAGCGGGCTGTGCGCTGATCGGCGGCGAGACTGCGGAAATGCCCGGCCTCTATCACGGTGAGGATTACGACCTTGCGGGCTTTGCAGTCGGCGCGGTCGAGCGCGACGCAATCTTGCCGCGTAACGACATCGCACCAGGCGACGTGCTGATCGGGCTCGCTTCATCCGGCGTGCACTCGAATGGCTACTCGCTGGTGCGCAAAGTCGTGGAGCGATCCGGTCTTGAAGTGGGACGCGGCTGCGCCTTTTGAGCGCGATCGCTCGCTCGGTGAAGCTATCCTGACGCCGACCCGCATCTACGTGAAATCCTGTCTCGCCGCGATCCGTGAAACCAAAGCGATCAAAGCGCTCTGCCACATCACCGGCGGCGGATTTCCCGATAACATTCCGCGCGTGCTGCCGGACGGAATGGGCGCGCGCGTTGATCTCGGAAAAATCCCGGTGCTTCCGGTGTTTGCGTGGATGGCGCGCGAAGGCGGGATCGCGCCGACTGAACTGCTGCGCACCTTCAATTGCGGGATCGGAATGATCGCAGTGGTCTCTGCCGCCGAGAGCGGCAAGGTCATCAACGCATTCACGCAAGCCGGCGAGAAGCCGGTGGCAATCGGCGAGATCGTTGCTGCGTCAGGAGAGCCGCGCGTGCGCTATGAAGGCACGCTTCGGCTGGATAGCTGAGACAATGGCCCGCAAGCGCGTCGCCGTCCTGATCTCCGGCCGCGGCTCGAACATGGCGGCCCTGATCGAAGCAGCGAAGGCTCCCGCCTACCCGGCCGAGATTTCGCTGGTGCTCTCCAATGTGCCTGATGCCGGCGGGCTTCGCGTTGCGGAAGCCGCAGGCATCGCGACCGAAATTGTCGACCACAAGCCATTCGGAAAAGACCGCGCAGCTTTCGACCAGGCGCTTCAGGCCGTGCTTGAGAAGCATGACATCGAGATCGTGTGCCTCGCCGGTTTCATGCGAATCTTCACAGCCGATTTCGTCGGCAAGTGGCAGGGCCGCATGATCAACATCCACCCTGCTCTGCTGCCGCAATTCAAGGGCCTCGATACGCATCGTCGCGCCCTGGAAGCAAAAGTGAAGCAACATGGCGCCACCGTTCATTTCGTGGTGCCGGAATTGGATGCCGGGCCGATCATCCTCCAAGACGCAGTCGAGGTGCGGCCGGATGACACAGAGGCGACGCTCGCCGCCCGTGTGCTGGCTATCGAACATCGTATTTATCCGCAGGCGCTAAAAATGCTGGCCGAGGGACGCTGCGCACTTTGATCGCTGGAAAATGAGTTGTCCCCAGCACGATGAATAATCCTGCGCCGCCAGTGTTATTATTGCGGCGGCCGCCGGCCAGGTGCGGCCTAACAAAGAGGTATTCGCCATGAATGGGGGCGGAAGACTTTATTTCCCCGGACTCGCCAGCTTTTACGCCACGATGGAGCCGATCGCCTACACGATCGCCCGCGTCGCGTTAGGAGGGATCATGATCATGCATGGTCTTCCGAAGTGGAATAACGGCATCGAACGGGTCGGCAACGCCTTTGCCACCAATTACGGGCTGCCGCGCTGGTTTGCGGCTCTCGCCCTGTTCTTCGAGATCGTCGGCGGCGCCGCGCTCGTGGTCGGATTGTTCACCCGCTTCTTCGCCTCGGCGCTCGCCGTCGAACTCTTGATCGCGATGTTTGCGGCGCACTGGGCCAAGGGCTTTTCGGTCGGCCAGGGCGGCTACGAATACGTGCTGTTCCTCGGCATCGTGTGCTTCTTCATCGCGATCCGCGGCGGCGGCCGGTATTCGGTCGATGCCATGCTGCCGAAAGAGCTCTAGAACGATCAACGATATCGCTGGAAGCGCGGGCCTTTGCGCCCGCGCTTTTGCTTTCAGGCGCGGCGGATCGATACCCGATTGTCGTGGAATGCGGCGCCGCCGTAGGGCGCGATCGGATCGGCACCCGTCAAAGTGTTGATGCCGCAGCCGTCGGCATAGGATTCGTTGGGCCAGATCGACTCCGCGATCAAAACGCCGCGCCGTATGCCGTCGAATAGCCGCGCATGGAGACGAACTTCGCCGCGCGCATTGGCGAGCACGACGTAGTCGCCATCGCCGATGCCGGACTCGGCCGCATCTCCGGGATGGATCATCACGGTCGGCCGCCTCTCCTGCGCAATCGACGTGGGGGTTTCGTTGAAGGTGGAGTTGAGGAATCCGCGCGCCGGCGAGGTCGCAAGCCGGAACGGATATTGCGCATCGGCCTCTTCAATCGAGGTCCAGTGATCCGGCATTGGCGGCATCGCGTCGAACGGCCCGCTGCGATACGGGCTGCGGAACGGCACGTTCGGCCAGTCCGGCTTGAAGCGGAATTTCTTGTCGGGCCAGTTGAAGCCGTCGAGATAGTGGGCGCGCTCGAATGGCGGCTGGCAGTCGATCCATTTCTGCGCTTCGAGATTGGCGAGCGTGCCCCAGCCGGACACTTGCAGCGTGCGGTCGATCAGCTCCCGCTCGGTCATGTCGAAGCCCGCATGCGTGGCGCCGACGCGCTTGGCGAGTGCGCAGATCACTTCGTGATTGTTGCGGCATTCGCCGGGCGGCTCGACCAGCTTCGGACCGAGGATGATGTATTGGTGCCCGCCACCTTGATAAAAATCGTCGTGCTCGAGGAACGTCGTCGCCGGCAGCACGATGTCGGCCACCTTGGCCGTCTCGGTCATGAACTGCTCATGCACGCAGACGAACAGATCTTCGCGCGCAAAGCCGGCCTTCACCTTGGTCTGGTCCGGCGCGACCGACATCGGATTGGTGTTCTGGATCAGCAGCGCGGTCGACCGGCGGCCCACCGTGCAATGCCTCCTTGTCGCCGGTCAGGATCGCGCCGATGCGCGACTGATCGAGCATGCGCACGCCGCGATCCCACACATCATTGCCTTCGATCAGCGTCTTGTCCCAGTGATAGATCGCTGCGTTGTTATGGAACGCACCGCCACCCTCGTACTGCCAGGCGCCGATCACGGACGGGATGCAGCTCGCGGCATGCATGTTGACCGGGCCGTTGCGCGAACGAGCGAAGCCGTAGCCCAGCCGGAAGTAAGCGCGCTTACGCTCGCCAATCAGCCGCGCAAACTCTTCGATCGTCTCGACCGGCGTGCCGGTAATCGCCGAGGCCCAGGCCGGATCGCGTGTCTTCAGATGCGCTTCAAGCTCGCGCGGCGCATCGGTGTAGCGATTGAGATAGTCCCAATCCGCCTTGCCGTCGCGGAACAGGCAATGCATCACCGCGCAAGCGAGCGCGCCGTCGGTGCCGGGCTTCACCAGCACCGGCAGGTCCGCCTGCTCCATGGTGCCGTTCATATAGACGTCGACCGCCGCGATCTTTGCGCCGCGATCTTTGCGCGCCCGCGTCGCATGCGTCATCACATTGATCTGGGTGTTGACCGGGTTGGTGCCCCAGATCACGACGAGATCGGACTTCGCCATTTCGCGCGGATCCGGCCCCGCAATGCGGCCGGTGCCTGCGGCAAAGCCGGTGTAGGCCGCGTTGACGCAGATGGTGGAATGGAAACCTGAGTATTTTTTCGCGTGGCGCAGCCGGTTGATGCCGTCGCGCATCACCAGGCCCATCGTGCCGGCGTAGTAGTAAGGCCAGACGGCTTCCGCGCCGTAGCGCGCTTCAGCCGCGAGAAATTTCTCGGCCACGATATCGAGCGCGTCGTCCCACGAGATCGGCTCGAAGCGGCCCTCGCCTTTTGCGCCGATGCGGCGCAGCGGCCGCATCAGGCGGTCGGGATGGTGCTCGCGCTCGGCGTAGCGCGCGACCTTCGCGCAGACCACGCCGGCGGTGTACGCATTGTCACGCGCGCCGTGGACGCGCCCGATCGTGCCGTCGAGATTGAGCTCGACCTCAAGCGCGCAAGTCGAAGGGCAATCGTGCGGACAGGCCGAATGGCCGATCCGGCTGACGGGTTTGGCGGGGCGAAGGGTTTGATTCATCGCCCCGCGAGACTAGCACCTCAATCAGGCACGGTCGCGCGCGGTACGCTTGGAGGTCTCGGGAAAGTCGTGCGGCCCGGGAGAATCGACGATCAGCGGCGCTTGCAGCGGCGTCTTGTGCTTGATGCGCCGGATTAGATAGCCCGATGCCACCACCAAGACGGCGCCGAGCGCCGCCGCCCAGAGGTGATACTTCTCGACCATTTCCGCGCCGAGATAGGTCGCCAACGCGGCGTCCTTGACGATGATCTCGCCGGCAACCCAGCCGAGCAAAGCGGCGCCCGCCCAAACCAGGATCGGAAAGCGCTCCATCACCTTCATGAGCAGCGCCGAGCCCGCGATGATCAGCGGGACGCTGGTGGCAAGGCCGAACACGATCAGTACCGTCTTGATCGTAAGCGCGTTCGCCATATCGACCCGCGCAGCCGCATTTTCGGCGGCGGCTGCAATAGCGATGACGTTGTCGAGGCTCATCACGATGTCGGCGACCGTGACCAGCCACACCGCACGCATGAGGGTGTCGCCGGCTTTGACGCTGTCCTCGCCGTGCTCCTCGCTGGGCACTATCAGCTTGATCGCGATCCAGAGCAGCAGCAGGCCGCCGACCAGCTTCAGGAACGGCACGCCCATGATCTGCGCAATAATGATGGTGAAGAAGATACGCAGCACGACGGCCGCGCCGGCACCGAGCAGAATTCCCCAGAACCGCTGACGCGCGGGCAATGAACGGCAAGCCAGCGCGATGACAACGGCGTTGTCGCCAGACAGCAAAATGTTGATCCAGATGATCTGGCCAACCGCAAGCCAGAATGCCGGCTGCGCAAAATCTGCCCAAAGATGAACTCACCGCCGCGTCCTCCACCTATGCTTTGTTTTTGTCAGCCAACGATATCGCCGTCTTTAAAGAATTGGGCGATTTCTATTTTCGCATTCTCGGCGCTGTCCGATCCATGGACCGAATTCTCGCCGACTGATTTCGCGTGGACCTTGCGGATCGTATTGTCCGCCGCTTTCGCCGGGTCCGTCGCACCCATCACCTCGCGATATTTGGCGATCGCGTTCTCGCCCTCCAGAACCTGGACGACCACGGGGCCTGAGGTCATGAATTCGACCAGCTCGCCGTAGAACGGGCGCTCCTTGTGCACCTCGTAGAATTTCTCTGCATCGCTACGGCTCATGCGGATGCGGCGTTGCCCAATAATGCGCAGACCCGCCTTCTCAAGCATCGCATTGATCGCGCCAGTGAGATTGCGCGCAGTCGCATCGGGCTTGAGAATCGAAAAGGTACGCTCAACCGCCATAAACCACCTGTTGGAACTTCACGTGCAGCGCTGCGGCTTATACCGGCGGCTCCGCCCAGCATCAAGCAAATGCGGACAGGCTCAGCGGCGAAACGCCGCGCCTATGTCAGTGCAATCAGCGCGCCGCGGTTTGCGGTTTGGCGGCGCGCTTTTTCGCCACCGGTTTCACCGGTTCAGGCGCTGCGATGCGATCAACGACTTTGAGGCGGCCGTCGACGAAGGTGTAAATTCCCGGCCAGGTGCCGCCCGCATAAGTGAGTACGGCCTTGCGCGCATTGTTCTCGGCGCCGATGTCGACTGAATTAGCCTGTCCGGCGCGCTGCACGACCTGACACTCGGTCATGCCCAAACCGACTCCGCCGCTACTCAGTGGCGCAGCGTTCGATCCGGCCGCGGCGGGTTCGGCGGCGGCGGGAGCCGGAGCGGAGGCGCAGGCTCCGCTGGCATCGATGTAGTCTTCCGGCGTCGTCTTCGCGGTCAGCGAAATTTCCGCCGCGGTCGGCGGCCTGCCCCAATCGCGCGCTGAGAACATATTGCCGGCGTTGGGGAAGAACCGGACGTCCGAAAATGTGTCCATGGAGCCGCCGCAGCCGGCAAGTGCCGTGGCGGAAAGTAGAGCGAGAAAGGAAATCGATTTACGCATCACTTGGTCCATTCGGCGCCGATCAATCCTAATTTTGCGTCCGGATCAGGGCAACGACAAGCACGCAGCAAGACATGCGTTAACGCCCGAAGCGGCATTTTCTCAGGCTTTTTGCTGCCAGCGGCCGCGCTCGTCCGGCTGCCAATACGTTGCCGCAAGGCCCTTCGCCTTGGCGTCGCTCCAGTGCGCACGCGCGCGTGCCGTCGCTTCCTCGTCCTCGCCATCGAACAAAAGCACGATCCGCTCGTAGCTGGCGGGATCCTCGGGCATTGGCGCGCCGTCGATCAGGAAGCGCACCGCCGCATTGTTCGGATTGCTGTCCGTCACCGTGAGCAAGACCGGCTGCGCGGCGGCCTCTGCCTCGCGCCAGGTGCCGTGCGGCAGGAAGCTGTCGTCGCGATAAGTCCACAACAACGAGTTCGAGCGCCTCGATCCGCTCCTCGATGCCGCTTTGCACCACCACGCGCCAGCCACGCTCGACCGATTTTTCCAGCAGCGTCGGCAGCACGCCTTCGAGCTTCTGACCTTGCAGGTGATAGAACAGTACCTCGGTCATCGCCGCCTTAGCTTTCGTAATGATCCGCGATCATGCGATCGAGCAGGCGTACGCCCCAACCCGATCCCCAGCTCTTGTTGATCTCGGTCTGCCGCGAGTTGAATCCGGCGCCGGCAATGTCGAGATGCGCCCACGGCGTCTTGTCGGCGACGAAGCGCTGGAGGAACTGCGCCGCGGTAATCGCGCCGGCCCAGCGGCTGCCGCCGGTATTCTTCACGTCGGCAAATTTGGAATCTATCGCCTTGTCGTATTCTTTGCTCAGCGGCATGCGCCAAACCAGCTCGCCGGTCTCGAGTCCGGACTCGGTGAGTTGCTTGGACAATTTGTCATCATTGGAGAACAGCCCGGCATGCTCGTGACCAAGCGCGACGATGATCGCGCCGGTCAGCGTCGCCAGGTCGATCATGAATTTCGGCTTGAAACGCTTGGCGGTGTACCAAAGCGCATCGGCGAGAACGAGCCGGCCCTCGGCGTCGGTGTTGATGATCTCGATGGTCTGGCCCGACATCGATGTGACGATGTCGCCGGGACGTTGCGCATTGCCGTCCGGCATGTTTTCGACGCATCCGATCACGCCGATCGCATTGACCCGCGCATTGCGCGCGGCGAGCGCATGCATGAGGCCGACCACGCAGGCCGCACCCGCCATGTCGCCCTTCATGTCTTCCATGCCGGCCGCGGGCTTGATCGAAATGCCGCCGGTGTCGAAGCATACGCCCTTGCCGATAATCGCGACCGGCGCCTCGTTTTTCTTGCCGCCGTTCCAGCGCATCACGACCATGCGGCTGTCGCGGCGTGAGCCCTGGCCGACTCCAAGCAGCGCATTCATGCCCAGCTTCTTCATCGCCTTGATGTCGAGGATCTCAACGCCAACGCGCTGCTTCCTCAACGTCGCGGCGCGACGGGCGAACTCTTCCGGATAAAGGACGTTGGCCGGCTCGTTGACGAGATCCCGCGCGATCAGCACGCCCTCGCCGATCGCTGCACGCGAGGCGTAGGCTTTCCGCGCGGCCGCTGCATCGGCAACGGCAATCGTCACGGCTTTGGGCGCCGGCTTGGTTTCTCCCTCTTTCAGCTTGGTCTTGTAGCGATCGAAGCTGTAGCCGCGCAGACGAGCGCCCAAAGCGAGCTCCGCGGTCTGATCGGGTTTGGCTGCGCCGCTGGAAAATTCGGCAAAGATCGTCGCGCTCCGCGCGGCCGACGGCACTTTGCCGACCGCAGTGCCGCCAAGCGTGATGAAATCACGCTCCTTGAGCTCGCTCGTCTTGCCGGTGCCGATCACGATCAACCGCGCAATGTCGAGGCCGTGCGGCATGGCGAGATCGAGCGTGCTGCCGCGCTTACCCTTGAAATTTTCAGCCTTGGCTGCCCGCGCGATCAAAGCGGCCGCGCCGCCAAGCGCCTTTCGTGTCACCGGGCCGAACTTGAGGTCGTCGTCGCAAAACACGACCAAAACGCCGTCGCGGGGCGTGGAAAAACCGGCAAAACCCAGCTTTACGGCTTCGGTCATCGCAGCAA
Organism: uncultured Alphaproteobacteria bacterium; assembly: GCA_963847325.1. Lineage (GTDB taxonomy): Bacteria > Pseudomonadota > Alphaproteobacteria > Rhizobiales > Xanthobacteraceae > Pseudolabrys. The sequence continues at coordinate 419,314 of CAWJZD010000006.1, read as the reverse complement.
TTTCCCTTGGAGCGGCAAGCGTGGCGGGGCTCCATATGGCCCGGCATCCGGCCTGCTGCAAACCTCGTCGATATGGTTAATCCCAGCAATGTCAGCCCAAGGCGGTGCGGGCGAATCTGTCGGCAAATCCTGCGGATTTTGGCGGAGCGGCCGCCCCGACGTTTAGAATTTATTGTTCATATTCAATGGCTTTGCCACGGGCCGGCCACTTTGTCGGCAAAAAGTCTATAGGTTCTAGGGCTTTAGACCCTCACGCGACGCGGCTGGGGAGCCGCCCGTCAGGGCAACGGGGACGTTTGGGCGAATGGGGTCAATCGCTCGCTATATCTTTCGCAGCACCTTTGCCGTGTTTTTGGTGGTGCTGATTACCCTTACCGCCCTGATCTGGGTGACGCAGGCATTGCGCGAGATCGACCTGATGACCAATCGCGGTCAGTCGATCGTCGTGTTTCTCGGCATCACCAGCATGTTGCTGCCGCTCCTGATGATGATGATCGCGCCGGTCGCGCTGTTCATCGCAACGACGCACGTCCTCAACAAGCTCTCCACCGACTCCGAGATCATCGTGATGAACGCCGCCGGGATGTCGCCCTGGCGGCTGTTCAAGACCTTCATCCCCGTGATCCTCATCGTGTCCGGCGTCATCGCGGTCACGGCTGCCTATGTGTCGCCCAAGAGCCTGCGACTGCTGCGGGACTGGGTGACGAATGTGAACGCCAATGTCGTCAGCAGCCTTATCCAGCCGGGCCGCTTCGTCACCATCGCCAGCGATGTGACGATCCATATCGGCTCACGCGACCCGAACGGCCAGCTACGGGCCGTGTTCGTCGACGACCGCCGCAACGCGTCCGAGCGCATCACCATCATCGCGGATCGCGGCAATACCGTCGAAAACGAGCAGGGAAGCTTCCTGATCCTGCAAAACGGCACCGTGCATCACCAGCAAACCGGCCGCCGCGATCCCAACATCGTGACCTTTGAGCGCCACGCGCTCGATCTTGCCCAGTTCTCGCGCAATCCTTCTGCGCCGTCTTATTCGGCGAAAGAGCGCTACATGTGGGACCTGCTCAGCATCGAGCAGGCCGGCCCCAGAGCGCGCCAGCGGCCGTCCGATTTTCGTGCCGAGTTCTTCGACCGCCTGATGGCGCCGATCTATCCGTTTGCTTTCGTCGTCATTGCCTTCGCCTATCTCGGCGTGCCGCGCACGACCCGGCAAAGCCGCGGAACCTCGCTGGCCGGGGCGATCCTCGCCATCGTTGCGCTTCGGCTGATCGGCTTCGCTTCCACCATCTTCGGCGCCAATTATCAGCCTTTCCTGATCGTTCAATACGTCGCCGCCGCGGTGGCGATCGGCGGCGGAATTTACGTCATCAGGCGCGGCATCATCCTCGAGGCGCCAGCCTTCGTCACCAACAGCATCAGTGCCGTGACCGAGCGCCTGACGCGCCGGTTCGCGACGAGTTAGCCCATGATCGGCGGAACACTCGGACGCTATATCGGCCTTCGCTTCCTCAGCGCGACGCTGGCGATCTTCGTCGGCATTCTCGCGCTGACGGCGCTCATCGATTTCGTCGAGCAAATGCGACGCGCCAGCGATGTCGCCGGTGTAACGCCCGGTTTGATCGCACAAATCTCGTTGTTTCGCGTGCCGCAGCTCGGCGAGCGCCTGCTGCCGTTCTGCGTCCTGGTCGGGACGATGTCGTGCTACCTCAACCTGTCGCGCCGCAACGAGCTGGTCGTGACGCGTGGCGCCGGGATTTCGGCGTGGCAATTCGTGGCGCCGGCCGCGTTCCTCGCTTTCCTGCTCGGGCTGGTCGCCACCCTCGCCTACAATCCGATCTCTGCAATCCTTCAGGAGCAATCCAAGCGGCTCGAGAACGAGCTCTACCGCGTCAGCCCGACCACGCTCGCCACCAGCACCGGCGCGTTCTGGATCGGACAGAGCAACAGCGACGGCAAGGCGATCATCAATGCGCGCGCCACCCGCGACCAGGGCGTGTCGCTGACCGGCGTGACGATCTTCAAGTTTGATCGATCGGGTGCATTCACCGAAAGGCTGGAAGCCGCGTCTGCGGTGCTGGCGCCGCGCGCCTGGCAATTGACCGACGTGCGCGGCTATCCGCTCGGCGGCCGGCCTTACGATCAACCTGCCGCGGAGCTTGCGACCAATCTCACCCGCGAGCAGGTGCGGGAAAATTTCGCGACGCCTGAGTCCGTGCCGTTTTGGGAACTTCCCCAATACATTCGCACGGCAGAGCACGTCGGCCTCGTGGCTGTTGCCTACCGGTTACAGTTTCAGAAGCTTTTGGCCGGGCCGTTCTTGCTGTCCGCGATGGTCTTTCTTGCCGCTGCGGTCAGCTTGCGTTTCTTCCGCTTCGGCGGCGTCCAGAAAATGGTTTTAAGTGGCGTTTTAGCGGGCTTTTTGCTTTATGTTCTGTCGAAAGTCACCGACGACATGACCAAGGCAGGGCTGATGCACCCGGTTGCCGCAGCCTGGCTTGCCGTATTGGTCGCCGGTGTCGTGGGTATTTGCGCCTTGTTGTACCAGGAGGACGGTTGATGGCTGTGTTGCCCGCCGAACCTCCGCGTATTCGGCCCGCCAGGTCTGTCCTGATTGCTGCAGTCATGATTGCGTTCGGCATCGCTTTGGTGCCGGCGTGCGCATTTGCGCAAGGCACGATCCAGTCACCTAACCAGTCTCGCGTCCTGCAATTCCCGACCGCTCCTGCCGTCGAGAAGCGGCCGAAGCTGCCGCAGCGCGGCGGCCAGGATCAGATGCTCGTCCAGGCGCGGCGCATCGATTACGACTACACCAATCGGCGCGTCTCAGCGGTCGGCAACGTCCAGATCTACTACTCCGGCTCGACGCTCGAGGCCGACCGCGTCGTCTATAACGAGGTCACCAAGCGCCTGCGCGCCGAGGGCAATGCGCGCCTCATCGATCAGGACGGCAACGTCACCTATGGCGAGGTGATGGACCTGTCGGATGATTATCGCGACGGCTTTGTCGACACGTTGCGCGTTGAGCGGCCTGACCGCACCACGCTGGCCGCCGCGCGCGGAAGCCGCACCGACGGTAATTTCACCGTGTTCGAAAGCGGTGTCTACACCGCCTGCCTGCCCTGCCGCGACAATCCGAAACGGCCGCCACTGTGGCAGGTGAAGTCCGCCCGGATCATCCACGATAAGGGCGAGAAGATGATCTACTTCGAGGACGCAAAGATCGAATTTTTCGGTCAGCCGATCCTTTACCTGCCCTACCTCTCGACGCCGGATCCGACCGTTGTGCGCAAGAGCGGATTTCTGATGCCGAGTGCGAGCACCAGCACGATCTACGGCGTTGCGGTCGAGACTCCGTATTACTTTGCGCTGGCGCCGAGCTACGACGCGACGATCGCGCCGATGATCACCACCAAGCAGGGGCTGCTGCTCGAAGGCGAATTTCGCCAGCGGCTGATGGACGGCGCCTATGCGATCCGTGGCGCGGGTATCTTCCAGGCTGATCGCGGAACCTTCGCGCCCGGTGCACCGGGTGATCGCGATTTCCGCGGCAGCATCGAGAGCACCGGCCTGTTTGCGCTGAACGATAAATGGGTGTGGGGCTGGGACGCGATCGCCATGACCGATCGCTCATTCCTGCAGGACTACCGCCCCCGGCTGTCGAACTACTCGCAGGGGGTCGATCCGACCAAGCTTGGTTTGCCGGGCAACAGCGAAGCTGTCTCGCAAATCTTCCTGACCGGCAAAGGTGACCGCAGCTATTTCGACATCCGCTCGATGTATTTCTACGGCTTCTCGAGCCAGGACCAGCAGAACAAGTTACCGGTGATCCATCCGGTACTTGACCACGTTTACATCTTCAATCAGCCGATCCTCGGCGGCGAACTCAAGCTCCGAACCAACCTGACGAGCCTGAGCCGTGAGGATGCCGACTTCGACAAGATCAGAAGCACCGGCGCTTGCGCCCCGGCAGGCGCCGATCCGATGAACCAGCCTCAGTGTTTCGCGCTTCGCGGCATACCCGGCGAGTATACCCGCCTCTCAACCGAGGCCAGTTGGAAGCGAACCATTACGGATCCGTTGGGGCAACAATGGACGCCGTTCGCGAGTTTGCGCGCCGACGTCGCGACCATGTCAATCAGTTCGCAGCCGGGAGTTTCGAATTTCATCCCGACCGGCCAGCAAGACCTCGCGCGCGCCATGCCGACCGTCGGCCTGGAGTATCGCTATCCCTTCATCAACGTGCAGAGCTGGGGCACCCAGACAGTTACTCCGATCGCGCAAGTGATCGCACGGCCTAATGAGACCCAAATCGGACGTTGGCCTAACGAAGATGCCCAGAGCTTCACGTTCGACGACAGCAATCTGTTCCGGGTCGACAAGTTCGCAGGCTGGGACCGCGAAGAAGGCGGTGGCCGCGCCAACGCAGGTGTGCAGTACACCGCGCAGTTCAACCAGGGCGGCTTCGTCGACGCGCTGTTTGGCCAGTCGTACCAGCTGTTCGGCCAGAACTCCTTCACGCAGCCGGGCATGGGCTACACCGGTCTCGCAAGCGGCCTGGATAAAGACGTCTCCGACTATGTCGCCCGCTTCTCGTTCCAGCCGAACCGCACGTACAAGTTCACGTCACGCTTCCGCTTTAACTCCGATACGTTTGAGACCGAGCGTCTGGAGCTCGAAGGCAGCGCGATCTACGACCGTTGGAGCACGGCTATCACGTACGGCAAGTACGCGGCCCAACCTGAGCTCGGCTTCCCGACCGACCGGCACGGCCTGCTTGCCGCCGCCACTTACAAGCTGAACGGGAATTGGAGCGTGTACGGCAGCACGCTGTACGATCTGGACCGCAACAAGCTCGCGTCGGGCGGCATCGGCCTCGGCTATATCGACGATTGCTTCATTATCGCGGTAAATTACCTGTCCAGCTATTCGTACGATGTGGTTGGCAACACCGATCCGAAACGCGTCGATACCGTGATGCTGCAGATCGGCTTGCGCACATTGGGCGAGAACTCGGTCAGCCAGCGCGTGACGCCATAATATCGATTTGCCGTATTTCCGCCCTTGTAACGGGCGACCGGTCCAGGACTTTCTACGGGATGAGTGGGATGGAGATGGTTGGTTACCGGCGGCGCAAGCTAGCCTTCCTCGCGGCGGCCTTCGCCGCATGCGCGCTGCTGATCGCGCCCAATACGGTGAAGGCGCAGGTCGCGGTTATCGTCAACGGCGCGCCCATTACCGAGTTGGACATCACCCAACGCAGCAAGCTCACTCAGCTCTCGACTAGCAAGAACCCGAGCCGCAAAGAGGTCATCGATGATCTCGTCAACGATCACCTCAAGATATTCATTGCGAAGCGTTACGGCCTCGAAGTCAGCGATACCGACGTCAACACCGCTTTCTCGAATATGGCGCAGCGCTCTCGCACGACCACCGCTCTGATGGAGCAATCGCTCGCATCGCGCGGCGTCGGCATCAACAATATCAAGCTGCGCATCCGCGCCGAGCTTGGCTGGGGCCAGCTGGTTCGCGGCAGGTTCGGTTCATCGCTGCAGGTTGGTGAAGCCGATATCCAGACCGCCTTGCAATCGCGCAGCGAGGAGGAGAAGAGCAGCCAAAGCTTCCTGTACAAGATTTATCCGATCATTTTCGTCGGCTCGGGCGACGATGCTGACGGTGCCGCACGCCGCCGCGAGGCCGAAAATCTGCGCGCGCGCTTTAACTCATGCGATCAGGATTTGCGCACGGCCCGCACGCTCCGGGGTGTCGTGGTCAAAGAGCCGATTACGCGCAACTCGACCGAGTTCAGCACGCAACAGCGTGAAATCCTCGACAAGATCGAGATCGGCAAGCTGACGACGCCTGAAGTGACTGCGCAGGGTATTCAGATGTTCGCTCTTTGCGAGCGCAAGGCCACGACAGCGGACTCGCCGATCAAGCGCCAGCTGCGCGAAGAAATGTACAACAAGCGCTATGAGGCGCAGAGCAAGAAGTTTCTGGACGACGTCCGCCGCCAGGCGATGATCGAGTACCGATAGCCGATGACGATGCCCGCATGCTGCCGCTTGCACTAACGTTCGGCGAGCCGGCCGGCATCGGGCCCGACATCACGCTGATGGCTTGGCGCACGCGGCGCGAACGGGACATCCCGCCGTTCTATCTGATCGCCGATCCGGATTTCATCGCGCAGCGCGCCCGCAAGCTCGGTTTCGACGTTCCGCTCGCGCCAACGACGCCGCGGGACGCGCCAGCAAGTTTCGATCGCGCGCTGCCGGTCGTGCCCCTTGAGATGAAGGCGACGGCGGCGCCGGGCAAGCCGGATGACAGCAGCGCGCCGGCTGCCATCGCCTCGATCCGGCATGCAGTGGCCGACGTCTTGGCCGGCCGTTGCGCGGCAGTGGTGACCAACCCGGTGGCCAAGAGCGTGCTCTATGGCTCGGGCTTCAGCGATCCCGGCCACACGGAATTTCTCGGCAAGCTGGCGAAGGACCATACCGGCCAAACGGTGCGTCCCGTCATGATGCTGTGGTCGGACGAGCTGGCTGTCGTTCCCGTCACAATTCACCTGCCGCTCAAGGACGTACCGGCCGCACTGACCACCGAGCTGATCGTCGAGACGGCGCGCACCGTGACGCGTGAACTCTCGGAGCGGTTTGGGGTCAGGCGGCCGCGGCTGGCTCTGAGCGGGCTCAATCCGCATGCCGGCGAGGACGGCGCGCTCGGTCGCGAAGAGCAAACAATCATCGCTCCGGCGATCAAGGCGCTTGAGGCGGAGCGCATCGACGTGCGCGGGCCGCTGCCTGCCGACACGATGTTTCATGCTTCGGCGCGCGCCAGCTATGACGCGGCGCTGTGCATGTATCACGACCAGGCATTGATCCCGATCAAGATGCTGGCCTTCGACCACGCGGTGAACGTCACGCTCGGTCTTCCCTTCGTGCGCACCTCGCCCGACCATGGCACTGCCTTCGACATTGCCGGCACCGGCAAAGCCGATCCGTCGAGCCTGATCGCGGCGCTCAAGCTTGCAGCCCGCATCGCCACCAAGACCCCGGCGCTCGCCAAATAATGGCGCAAATCGACGACCTGCCGCCGCTGCGCGAGGTCATCCGCCGGCATGATCTGCGCCCCAAGAAGTCGCTCGGTCAGAACTTCCTGTTCGATCTGAACCTGACCGCGCGGATTGCGCGCGCAGCCGGCGACCTGCGCAACGCCACTATTATCGAAATCGGCCCCGGGCCCGGCGGCCTCACCCGCGCGCTGCTTGCGGAAGGCGCCAAGCGCGTCATCGCAATCGAGCGGGACGAGCGCGCCATCGGCGCACTTGAAGAGATCGCAGCACATTATCCCGGCCGGCTCGACATCGTTTCAGCCGACGCGCTCAGCTTCGATCCGCGCCCCCATCTTCACGGCGAGACGGCGCGTATCGTTGCCAACCTGCCCTACAACATCGCAACGCCGCTGCTGATCGGCTGGCTCACGGCGGAGCCGTGGCCGCCCTGGTACGATCAGCTGGTACTGATGTTTCAGCGCGAAGTGGCCGAACGCATCGCCGCGCCACCCGGCGGCAAATCCTACGGCCGCCTTGCAGTGCTTACCGGCTGGCGCACCGAAGCAAAGATCTTGTTCGACATTGCGCCTTCGGCCTTCGTGCCGCCGCCGAAGGTAACCTCGTCTGTGGTGCGGCTCGTCCCCCGCCAGAAGCCGCTGCCCTGTGACGCGACCGTGCTTCAACGCGTCACCGAAGCGGCGTTCGGTCAGCGCCGCAAGATGCTGCGCCAAAGCCTCAAGTCGCTCGGTGTTGATGCAGGAGCGCTGCTTGCACGAGCTGAAATCGAGCCGACGGCGCGCGCCGAGGAAATCCCGGTGGAGGGCTTCGTTAGACTGGCTAATGCCTTCGCGGCTACCGGCTGACTTTTTTGAGGTCGGCCAGCAAGCGCTCGGTAGCCTTTACGAATTTCGCCCGGCCGCGCCTCTTGGCCCGCTCCGCCGTGAGAATGGCCCGCAAGTCCCGAAACGACCGGTCGAGATCGCGATTGACCAGCACGTAGTCGTATTCTGCCCAGTGCGGAATTTCATTGGCGGCATTTTGCAGACGCCGCCGGATCGTGTCGCCGGAATCCTGAGCGCGCCGCTCCAGGCGCGTTTTGAGCTCCCGCGCCGAAGGCGGCAACACAAACACGCTGACGACGTCAGCGCGCATTTTTTGGTAAAGCTGCTGCGCGCCCTGCCAATCGATGTCGAACAGAACGTCGTGCCCGGCTTCAAGCGCCTTTTCGACCGGCTTGCGTGGGGTGCCGTATAAATTGCCGTGGACTTTGGCAAACTCCAGCAACTCGCCGGATCGGCGCATTGCCTCGAAACGGCTGCGCGAGATGAAATTGTAGTGGACGCCGTCGACCTCGCTGGGCCGCTTCGGCCGCGTCGTGACTGAAATCGACAGTTTCAGGTTGCGGTCTTTCTCGACCAGGCTGCGCGTCAGCGTGGTCTTGCCGGCGCCGGACGGCGACGACACGACCAACATGATGCCCCGGCGCTTCTGGCTCATTCCAGGTTTTGCACCTGCTCGCGGAACTGCTCGACGACGGTCTTGAGCTCAAGCCCGATATTGGTGAGCTCGACGTCGTTCGCTTTGGCGCACAGCGTATTCGATTCGCGGTTGAGTTCCTGCGACAGAAAATCGAGCCGCCGGCCGACCGGGCCACCGTCGGCGATCAGCTTCTTGGCCTGCGCCACATGGGCGGCGAGACGATCAAGCTCCTCGCGGATATCGGCCTTGCTTGCGAGCAGGACGGCTTCCTGGTGAAGCCGATCGGCGTCGAAGCGGCCATTTTCCATCAAGGCTGCCACCTGCTCGGCGAGCCGCGCCTTGATGGCTTCGGGCTTGCGTCCCGGCGCCTGATCGGCGCGCTTGGCAAGCGTGCCGATCTCGTCAAGCCTGCCGTTGAGCACGCCGCCCAGCGCCTTGCCTTCGTCGCGGCGCGACTGCGCAAGATCGTTCAGAGCGCGCTCGAAGCCGGAGATGATCGCGGCTTCCGCCGCTGAGCGCTCCTGCTGGTTCTCCTCCTGCTCGCTGACCTCGAGCACACCTTTGAGAGAGAGGAGCCCCTCCACGGTCGGTGGACCGGCGTTGATCCGGGCGGCCAGCTTGTTCGCCACCGAAAGCACCGCTTCCAGCACGTTCTCGTTCACCCGCACGGTCGGCGGCATGCCCTGCCGTTCGACGCTCAGCGTGGCGTACACCGTGCCTCGGTTGAGCACGTCGCTTGCCTTCGCGCGGGACGGTGCTTCGACGCCGTCCCAGCTTGGCGGCAGGCGCAGCCGCACGTCGAGACCTTTTGCGTTGACCGACTTGAGCTCCCAGCTCCAGGCATAAGGGCCGCTTTGCCCCTGCCCGCGGGCAAAGCCTGTCATGCTGGACAGCGCCATGGACTAACGCCTCGCCGGACGTCGCGGGCCGGTTGTCGCGGTCGGTTCGGCAGCCGGCTCCGGCGTGCCCGCTTCAATCGCGCGCAGCTTGGCGACGTTTCTCTGATGCTGCTCGTAATTTTCCGAGAACACATGACCGCCGGTGCCGTCGGCGACGAAGTAGACTTCCTTGGTGCGCGCCGGATTGGCCGCGGCTTCGAGCGAAGCGCGCCCGGGATTGGCGATCGGACCGGGCGGCAAGCCGTCGATCACATACGTGTTGTACGGCGTCGGCTGCCTGATCTCGCTCTCGAGGATCGGACGGCCCAGCGAACCTTTGCCGCCGGTCAACCCGTAGATGATGGTCGGATCCGACTGGAGCCGCATCTTTTGCTTGATGCGGTTATGAAACACCGCCGAGACGCGGGTGCGCTCATCGGGCCGGCCGGTTTCTTTTTCGATGATCGAGGCGAGGACCAGCAGCTCTTCGGGTGACTTCAGCGGCAAACCTTCGGCGCGTTTCTGCCAGGCCTCAGCCAGAGCCTGCTGCGACGCCTGTTGCATCCGCTGGATGGCGCTTTCGCGCGATGTACCGCGCGTAAATTTGTAGGTTTCGGGAAGCAGCGTGCCTTCGCGTGGAACCTCCCTGATCGGGCCCGCCAGCGCTTCGTTCTGCAGAAGACGCGCGACGATCTGCTCGGAGGTCAAACCTTCGGCAAGCGTCAGGTTATGTTGGACGACCCTTCCTTCCGTAATCGTGTCAACCACGTCCGAAAGACTCGCGTGCGCCGCAAAACGGTACTCTCCGAATTTGAGCCCCTCGCGCGCCTTCATCACGACGACTCCGCCCATGAAGATCCATGGCTGGTCGATGACGCCTTCGCGCTGGAGCAGGTCGGCGATTTCACGGGTGCCGAGGCCGCGCGGAATAATGACGGTCTTTTCCGCGGCGAGTGGCCCCGGGGCCTCGAACCGGGCTTTACCGAAAAACAACGCCCCGCCTATCGCGAGGATCACCAGCACCAAGAACGTGAAGACGGCATTGCCGGCGATCACGATCGGATGCCGCACACGCTTGGAGCGCCGCGTCGGTCCCGGCACTTTCTCCGGCTCGAGCGCCAAGCGGGGGCTGCGCGGTGAGATGCGCCGCGGCTCGGCCTTCGACGTCGCCGGATCATTGGTCGGCGGGAAGGCGTCCGCGCCCGGCTTTGCATGATTTCCATTGGGCCGCGTCGGGCGCGAAGCCTCGCGACCGCTGGCCAGACGGTCGGCCAGGCTCGTCGAGCTGCCGGCAACGGGAGGCACATGGGCCGCGTCGCCTTCCGGCGCGCGTCCACCGCCGTTTCCATTCGTGCCGTTATCTGATTTCGAATTCACGTCCACTTACCCGCGTCCCGCAACATTCGTATTCTTTTTCATTCGAGCCAAGCACCAATTGCGAGACGCTTGCGCGCACGCCGCATATTCAAAACATGAGGCATTCGCGCACGTTAGGAAGGAATGTGGCGAAAGCAGGAAGCTTTCGCCCGGGGATTAGTTAACGTAGCGGCGGAAGATCAGCGAGGCATTGGTGCCGCCGAATCCGAATGAATTCGACAGCACCGTATCGATATCACGGCTGCGCGCCTTATGCGGCACAAGATCGATCGGAGTCTCGACAGACGGATTGTCCAGATTGATGGTTGGCGGCGCAATGCCGTCGCGAATCGCCAGCACCGAGAAGATCGCCTCCACCGCGCCGGCGGCCCCGAGCAAATGGCCGATGCAGGATTTGGTCGAGGACATCGAAATCTTGCCGGCGGCATTGCCGGCCAGCCGCTGCACCGCGCCAAGCTCGATCTCGTCGCCGAGCGGCGTCGAGGTGCCGTGCGCATTGATGTAGTCGATATCGTCCGCAGTAATGCCGGCGCGCTTGATCGCCATCTTCATGCAGCGTAACGCGCCATCGCCATCCGGCGCGGGTGCGGTGATGTGATAGGCGTCGCCCGAGAGGCCGTAACCGATCACTTCGGCATAGATCTTGGCGCCGCGCGCCTTGGCGTGCTCCAGCGATTCCAGCACGACAACGCCCGCACCCTCGCCCATCACAAAGCCATCGCGGTCCTTGTCATAAGGGCGCGACGCGCGCGTCGGGTCGTCGTTGAATGCGGTCGACAGCGCGCGAAGCGCGGCGAATCCGGCCAGTGAAATCCGATTGACCGGCGATTCCGCCCCGCCCGCCAACATCACTTCGGCGTCACCGAACGCAATCATTCGCGCGGCGTCGCCGATCGCATGAGCGCCGGTCGAGCATGCGGTGACGACCGCATGGTTCGGGCCTTTGAGCCCGTGTTCGATCGACACGTAACCAGAAGCCAGATTGATAATGCGGCCTGGAATGAAGAACGGCGACACGCGCCGCGGGCCGCGCTCCTTGAGCGTAATCGCGGTCGCGGCGATGCCTTCGACGCCACCGATGCCGGAGCCGATCATGACGCCGGTTTGCGCCTTGTCTTCTTCCGTCTGCGGCTTCCAGCCGGAGTCTTCGAGCGCCTGAGTAGCCGCGCACATCGCAAAGACGATGAACTCATCGACCTTGCGCTGCTCCTGCGGCGTCATCCACTGGTCGGCATTGTAGGTGCCGTTGGTGCCGTCGCCACGCGGGATGACGCAGGCCACCTTGCAGGCAAGATCCGAGACTTCGAAATGATCGACTATGCGCGCGCCGCTCTCACCTTTGATGAGGCGCTTCCAGGTCGCATCGACGCCGCAGCCGAGCGGCGTGACCATGCCCATTCCGGTAATGACGACCCGATTCATCTCCCGGCTCCGAGGCAATATGTCTGCCTCTATGTCCAGCGGCACCGGGCATAGCGCGACGTCAGTGCGACACTAAGCTTTCGGTGAGCCGCGGGCGCGCCCCGCTCCAGCTCTGGCTCGGCTGCGATCAGCTCTTCGCGTTCTTCTCGAGGAACTTGACCGCGTCGCCCACCGTCAAAATCGTCTCCGCAGCATCATCCGGAATTTCGCAGCCGAATTCCTCTTCGAATGCCATCACGAGCTCGACAGTGTCGAGGCTGTCGGCACCGAGATCATCGATGAAGCTGGCGCCTTCAGTCACCTTTTCAGGCTCGACGCCCAAATGCTCCACGACGATCTTTTTGACCCGCTCAGCAATGTCACTCATCGTTCCATCCTCGTGCGTTTTGATTGGGCCGCCTCGGCAATGCGAGAACAGCCATCGCGGTTCCGGCCTCGTCGTGGTGACATTAGGTGAGACGCCTGCCGAGTGCCATGTCCTTGTATGGACACGTCAATCGGCCGCCCCAGCCGGGCCGAAAGTTCGGTTACCACAGTTCATTTGGGTTGACTAGCATTGGCCGCATAGCGCGCCAACCCCTCGCTGGACCGGTTTCCCGGCTAAATCATCGCCATGCCGCCATTGATGTGCAGCGTCTGTCCGGTGACGTACGCAGCCTCATCTGAGGCAAGATAAACCACTGCAGCCGCCACATCGTCCGGACCCCCCAACCGCCCAGCGGGCACGCGGGTCAGGATCGCTTCGCGCTGCTTTTCATTGAGCTTGTCGGTCATCGGCGTCGCGATGAAGCCTGGCGCGATGCAATTGGCCGTAACGCCGCGCTTGGCATATTCGGCGCCGAGCGTCTTTATCATGCCGATCAGGCCGGCTTTGGCCGCCGTGTAATTCCCCTGCCCCGGATTGCCGGTCACCCCGACCACCGACGTGATGCCGATAATCCGCCCAAAGCGGCGGCGCATCATGCCCTTGGTGGCCGCGCGCGCCAGCCGGAAGGTTGCCGTCAAATTGACCGCAATGACCTCGTCCCACGCCTCGTCCGAAAGCTGAACGAACAAATTGTCTCTGGTGATGCCGGCATTGGCGACGAGAATGTCGAGTTTCTGCATTGCCTGTTCGGCTGCAGGAACCAGCTTCTCGACCTCCTCCTTATCACCCAGGTTCGCAGGCAAAACGTGCACGCGCTCTCCGAGCGACGCCGCCAATTGCTCGAGCGCTTCCTTGCGCGTGCCGGAGATCGCGACCGTCGCACCCTGTTTGTGCAAAGCCTTCGCGATCGCGCCGCCAATGCCGCCGCTCGCTCCGGTGACCAACGCTGTCTTGCCGTTCAAATCGAACATCGTTTGTCCCTTTAGCCGCGCGCTGCCTTGAATGCGGCAATGTCGTCCGGTGTACCGATCGCAGTTGAGGTTGCTGACGCCGCAAGTCGCTTCACCAATCCGCTCAAAACCTTGCCGGCGCCGACTTCGTAGAAGGTCGTCACGCCTGCGCCCGCCATGTACTCGACGCATTCGCGCCAGCGCACGGTGCCGGTGACTTGCTTCACCAGAGCGTCGACGATCTCTTTCGGATCGCTCAGCGGCTTCGCCACCACATTCGCGACGACCGGAACGGCAGGCCTATTGATCTGCACTTTGGAGAGAGCCTCGGCCATCACCTCGGCGGCCGGCTGCATCAAGGCGCAATGGAAGGGTGCGGAGACCGGAAGAAGCATCGCGCGCTTGGCGCCTTTGGTCTTGGCAATCTCGACAGCGCGCTCGACTGCCGACTTGTGGCCTGACACCACCACCTGCCCGGCGCCATTGTCATTGGCGGCCTGGCAGACTTCGCCTTGAGCGGCTTCGCTCGCTATTGCTGAAGCCTGCTCGAAATCGAGGCCAAGCAGCGCGGCCATTGCACCGGTGCCGACTGGAACAGCCTTTTGCATCGCCTGGCCGCGGGTGCGCAGCAGGCGGGCGGCGTCGGACACGGAAAAGGCGCCGGCAGCAGCAAGCGCCGAATATTCACCGAGCGAATGACCGGCAACGAATTGCGCATCTCGTTTGAGATCGAGCCCGGCTTCTTGTTGAAGCACCCGCATCGCGGCCAGCGACACCGCCATCAAAGCGGGCTGCGCATTCTGTGTCAGCGTCAGCTGGTCGGCAGGGCCCTCGAAAATGGTGGCGCTCAGTTTCTCTCCCAGCGCGGTGTCGACTTCGTCGAACACGGCCTTGGCTGCCGGGAACGCATCCGCCAGCGCCTTGCCCATGCCGACGGCCTGACTGCCCTGTCCTGGAAAGATGAACGCCGCGCCCATTTACCCTCTGATATCTACCGTTCGCGGCAAAAACACTGGGTTTCCAAGCCTGTCAAGGTGAGTTCTTGCAGTAAGGAAGCGCAAACACTCTGGTTCTAGTGTCCGCCGCGAGAGTGGTGTGATGAGTGAACTGGTCACCGACGAAGACCTCGAGCGCGCGCGGCGTGATCCGGTTTTCCGGCAGCGGTTTTATGCCGACCATCTCGACCGCCTGCTTGAACGCCTCAACGAGATGCGCAAGGCCGGCGCCGATCAGCCGGAACGCGCCCGCCTGATCAAAGAGGGCGTCGATCTGGCGGTGAAACTCGCCGACCGCCTCAATACAAAGGCCAATATGGCCAAGAACTCCTCGGGCCGCGCCGCTTAACGGCTAGCCGACTTGCCTTCGTCACAATTCCGGGTGATAAGCCCAGCGTTTCCGCGACCTTGGTTGGGAGCTGAACGGACGGCCTTCGGTGAAGGCAGGGCCTTACGGTCCGGCGTCCCGTGTTTCCGCCTTCGCAGCATTCGAGCCTTTCCCGAAGGGCTCGAGGGGCTTAGCGCCGAGGTCCGGACCGGTGAACGAAGGAAAGGGCAATCATGCCATTGTACGAACACGTCTACCTTGCGCGGCAAGATCTGAGCCCGCAGCAAGTCGAAGAACTCACGACCCAGTTCAAGGGCGTCATCGAGCAGAACGGCGGCAAGATCGCGAAGGAAGAATATTGGGGCGTCAAATCCCTCTCCTATCGCATCAAGAAGAACCGCAAGGCGCATATGACCTTGTTCAACCTCGATGCGCCGCCTGCCGCGATCAACGAGATCGAGCGCCAGGAACGCCTCAACGAAGATGTGCTGCGCTATATCACCATCCGCGTCGAAGCCCACGAAGAAGGCCCGTCGGCGATGATGCGCAAAGCCGATCGTGATCGCGAAGAGCGTGGCGAGCGCGGTGACCGCGGCGATCGCGGAGACCGTCCGCGCCGCCGCGATGACGAAGGCGGCGAAGCGGCGGTGGAGGAATAGTCATGGCATTCGGATCACAGGGTGGTTTCGGTGGCGGCGGTGGCGGTGGTGGTGGCGGCGGACGCCGTCCGTTCTTCCGCCGGCGCAAGACCTGCCCGTTCTCGGGCGATAATGCACCGAAGATCGACTACAAGGACGTGAAGCTCTTGCAGCGTTACGTCTCCGAACGCGGCAAGATCGTGCCGAGCCGCATCACTGCGGTCTCGGCCAAGAAGCAGCGTGAGCTCGCCCAGGCGATCAAGCGCTCGCGTTTCCTCGGCCTGCTGCCCTACGTTATTCGATAAAGCACTGCGCATGATCCCGAAAAGTGGGAACCGGTTTTCGGAAAAGATCATGCGCTAACGAGGTCCGCGGGGTCGCCCGCGGGCCAATGGTTGGGACGCATTTCGTCTCTAACCGCTCACCAAACGGAGCGGGACAGCTGGGTGATGATACAGATCGTACTCATTGGACTTGGAGCTGGAGCGGCCTCGGCGCTTTTATTCGCCACGGTCGCGACCGGCTCATGGCTGTCGGTCTTTCTGTTCTATATCTCGCCGCTGCCGATCATGATCGCGGCGCTCGGCTGGAGTCATCTCGCCGGCCTGATCGCAGCCGTCAGCGCGGCCGCCGCACTCGCCGCCATATTCGGCTGGGTCTTTCTGGTCGCATTTCTCGCCGGCACCGGCCTGCCCGCCTGGTGGCTCAGCTATCTGGCGATGCTCGCGCGGCCTTCACCGGCGGGCGCGCAAGGCGGCGTACTTGGCCAGCTCGAATGGTATCCGCCCGGCCGTCTGCTTCTCTGGGCCGCGGCTTTCGCCTCGCTCGTTGTCATCGTGGGCATTCTCAGCCTCGGCACCGATTTCGAAGGCTTCCGCGCCGGCTTTCGCGAGGCGCTCGAGCGCATGGTGCGGGTAAACCCGCCGCCGGGCGCCCCAACCGGCCGCGATACATCCGGATCCATTCTCGACTTCCTCGTGATCGCCATTCCGCCGGCGGCCGCGGTGCTCGCCACCATCACGACGGTGCTCAATCTTTGGCTGGCTGGAAAAGTCGTGCGCTTCTCCGGACGCCTGACGCGGCCCTGGCCTGATCTTGCTGCCATCGACTTCCCGCGCCCAACCGGCATCATCTTTCTGGTCGCCGCCGCGCTCACATTTGTCGGGGGCCTGGTCGGATACTTCGCAACAATCGCTTGCGCGGCACTGATCGTCGCTTACGGAATGCTGGGCCTTGCCGTGCTGCACGCCATCACGCGCGGCATGAAGAATTGCGGCCTGGCAATTGGCGCGACCTATGTCGCGATCCTGATCTTCGGCTGGCCGGTGCTCGGCCTCTGCCTGCTCGGCATTGCTGACCAGATTTTCAACCTGAGAGGCCGCGTCGCACAGCGCCGTGGTCCACCCACAATCGTCTAGAAAAGGAGAACCACTATGGAAGTCATTTTGCTCGAACGCATCGGCCGGCTTGGCCAGATGGGCGACGTTGTCCGCGTCAAAGACGGCTACGCCCGCAATTTCCTGTTGCCGAAGGGAAAGGCGCTGCGCGCCACCACCGACAACAAGGCGCGCTTTGAATCGATGCGCGGCGAACTCGAGACCAAGAACACGGCGGCAAAGGGCGAGGCCGGTACTGTCGCCAGCAAGCTCGAAGGCAAGGTGTTGGTGGCGCTGCGTCAGGCCTCCGAAACCGGGCAATTGTTCGGTTCGGTGTCGCCGCGCGATATCGCCGACATGATCGAAGCCGACGGGGTAAAGGTCGGCCGTTCGCAAGTCGTGCTCAATGCGCCGATCAAGATGATCGGCTCATACAAGGTTCCGATCGCGCTGCACCCGGAAGTGGAGATCGCGGTCACTGTCAACGTGGCACGCAGCGCCGATGAGGCGGAGCGTCTGGCCCGCGGTGAGGACATCACCGTGCGGCGCGACCAGTCCGAAGCCGAGGCGCGGGCCGAAGCGGCCAAGAAAACCGCCGAAGCAATGTTTGATCCGGAAGCCAAGCGCGGCGAGGAAGAGGCCGGCTCTGAAGAGACCGCCGCCACGGAGGCTGAGGCCGAAGCAAAGCCCGCCAAGCCAAAGAAGGCCAAGGCCGCCAAGTCTGAGACCAAGGCCGAGGCTAAGGAAGAAGAATAGTTATTCCGCTTTCGGCGCGTCGGCGGGCTTTTGCTCGGCCGGCGCTGCCGGGGGTGCTGGCGGCGGCTCGGCCGGCCTGCTCTCGGCAGCAGGAACGGAAGCCGGCGGCCGGGGGCTTTCCTCCGACTTTGCTTCCGCAGGCTTTGCCTCCGTTGGCTTCACGTCGGAGGGCTTGCCTTCATCTTTCTTTCCCGGTCTCGCGTCTGGCCGCGCGGTACGTCGCGCCGGACGATCTCCAGGTCGCGCCGCAGCGTCTATCGAATTGAGATAGGCCGCGATCACGGCAGCGGATTCTCGGCTTGCCGTGTAATGCGAACGTAAGAAGCTTTGCACGCCCAGGATACCGCCGGCGCGCGAAAGTCCGGTAGCTGACTTATGACAGGCCGAGCAATTCGCCTTGAACAATTGCTCGCCGTTTTTTCCCGCATCGATATTGGCAGGCTCAGCCTGACTTGGCGCAGCACTTGGCGCAGCGGCGGCAGGCTGGCCCGGACGCGCCGGCGTTTGTGCGGCACGAGGCGATTGGGCAAGCGCCGGCCCAACGGCCAGTGCCAGCGCGAAAAGAAAAACAAATGTCTGCCCACACCCGGACAGTTTAATCGCCAATTTCTGCATGGGGTTTCCGTCGCACACTGCCGTCAGCAGGCGGCTCTCATACTCCGATTCCGACGAGTTGAAAGCAATGTTCGATAGCACACGTCAGTAAAATGTACGGCATTGTCCGTCCACAGGAACTTTGTTTAAATTAGTGCGCTCGGAATTGGACGTTTTTGGGCAAAGCGGCGTGGTGTGAGTAGCGGCCGATGGACCGGTTGCTGGACATCTTACTGCGGGCCTTTATCCAGCGCGGGACCTTCAGGGTCACCACCGCGAACGGCAGAACCTTCACCTTTGGCGACGGCACCGGCAAACCGGTGACGGTCCGCATCACAAGCCGTGCCGCCCAGCTCGCGCTCCTGCGCGATCCCGAACTCAAATTCGGCGAGCTCTACATGGAAGGCTCGCTGGTGCTTGAAGAGGGCACAATCACCGAAGCCCTCCAGATTGTGCAGGGTCAGCCCACCGATGCGCCGCACTGGAGCCGCGCCCAATGGCTCGCCCGGTTTATTCGCCGGCGCCTGCAACAGTTTAATCCCCGGCGCCGCTCTCGCGACAATGTCGCGCATCACTACGACCTCGACGGACGGCTCTATTCGCTGTTCCTCGACGCTGACCGGCAATATAGCTGCGCGTATTTCGAGACGCCGGGTCAGTCACTCGACGACGCGCAGCAGGCGAAGAAGCGCCATCTCGCCGCCAAGCTATTGCTAAAGCGAGGTCAGCGCGTCCTTGACATCGGATCAGGCTGGGGCGGGCTCGGACTTTACCTCACCGAAATGGCAGGCAGCACTGTCACCGGCGTGACGCTGTCGCAAGAGCAGCTCGCCATCGCCAATGAGCGCGCCACCGAGAAAAATATCGCCGACAAGGCGCAATTCCGCTTGCAGGACTACCGCGACATCACCGAACAATTCGACCGCATCGTGTCGGTCGGCATGTTCGAGCATGTGGGCGTCACCCACTACCACACGTTCTTCCGTAACTGCGCGCAGATGCTCAACAATGACGGCGTCATGGTCCTCCATTCGATTGGACGTTCGGAAGGTCCCGGCATCACCAATCCATGGATCGCCAAATACATCTTCCCTGGCGGATATATCCCTGCCCTGTCGGAAGTGCTGCCGGCCATCGAGCGCGCGGGCCTTCTCGTCACCGATATTGAAGTTCTGCGTCTGCACTATGCTGAGACGCTGAAAGCCTGGCGCCAGCGCTTCCTCGCCCATCGTGAAGAAGTCGAGAAAATCTACGATAAGCGGTTCATCCGCATGTGGGAGTTCTATCTCGCCTCCTCCGAGATGGCATTCCGGCAGCAAAACCTGATGGTAATGCAGATCCAGCTTGCAAAGCGCCAGGGCGTCGTACCGATCACGCGTGACTATATCGGCCGTGAGGAACAACGCCTTCGCGCGATCGAGAGCGGCAGCCGGCCGCCGTTGCGCCTGGCCGGCGAGTAGTCAAGCCGCTCGGTCAGGCCACACACCTTTTTTCCTCGTCAGTGAGTTGTGGGGAAAGCGGCTATCAGGCGTCGCCCGGCGTCGTGCCTTAAGGCTTTTTCAGTCACTGTTTCGTCCCAAAACAATTGAACGCTCGTAATGATGTCCCCCGCTGATTCGGCGCTCCGCAAGCAGGTCGAAGAACCTGCCGCAACCTTCCGCTCTGCCCCGCATAATATCGAGGCGGAACAGGCGCTGCTTGGCGCGATCCTCGTCAACAACGAGGCGTTCTACCGGGTCTCCGACTTCCTGGAGCCGCAGCACTTCTTCGAGCCGATCCATCAGAAAGTCTACGAGATCAGCCGCGACCTGATCCGGGCCGGCAAGATCGCGACGCCGGTCACGCTCAAGACTTTCCTCGAAGCCAATGCCGACCTCGGCGGCATCACGGTGTCGCAATACCTCGCGCGCCTCGCCGCCGAGGCGACCACCATCATCAACGCGCAGGACTACGGGCGCACCATCTACGACCTGTTCACCCGCCGTCAGCTCATCATTCTCGGCGAGGAGGTGGTCAATCACGCCTACGATGCCCCGGTCGACTTTGCGCCGCGCCAGCAGATCGAGGAGGCCGAACGCCGGCTCTATGAGCTGGCTGAGATCGGCCGCTATGACGGCGGCTTCCAGCGCTTCGGCGAGGCGCTCACCACCGCCGTCGACATGGCGGCGAAAGCCTACCAGCGCGACGGTAGGCTGTCGGGTCTCGCGACCGGCCTCGACGACCTCGACCGCATGATGGGCGGCCTGCAATCGTCCGATCTTGTCATCCTCGCCGGCCGCCCCGGCATGGGCAAATCCGCCCTCGCCACCAATATCGGTTACAACATCGCGCGCTCATGGCGCGGCGAGGTGCGGCCCGACGGCCATTCCGTCACGGCGAACGGCGGCATTGTCGGCTTCTTCTCGCTCGAAATGTCGGCCGAGCAGCTCGCCACCCGTATGATCGCCGAGCAGACCAACATTTCCTCGAGTCAGATCCGCCGCGGCGGCATCAGCGAGGCCGACTTCGAGCGCATCAAGGACGTGACGATCGAGATGCAGGGGCTGCCGTTCTACATCGACGAGACCGGCGGTCTGTCGATTGCCCAGCTCGCCGCCCGCGCGCGCCGCCTCAAGCGCCAGCGCGGCCTGGACCTGATGATAGTCGACTATCTGCAATTGCTGCAGGGCTCGACGCGGCGCTCCTCAGAAAACCGCGTGCAGGAAATCACCGAGATCACCACCAAGCTCAAGGCGCTCGCCAAGGAGCTCAACGTTCCCATCCTGGCGCTATCGCAGTTGTCACGTCAGGTGGAAAGCCGCGACGACAAGCGCCCTCAACTCTCCGATCTTCGCGAATCCGGCTCGATCGAGCAGGACGCCGACGTCGTGCTGTTCGTCTATCGCGAGGAGTATTACCACCTGATGCGCAAGCCGATGGAATCGAGCGGCGACAAGTTCGCCGAGTGGATGGCGGATGCGGACAAGGTTCACGGCAAGGCCGAAGTCATCATCGGCAAGCAGCGCCACGGCCCGACCGGAACCGTCGAACTGCAGTTCGATGCCGCGGTGACCAAGTTCTCTTCGCTCGCCAAGACCGACCGGCTGCCGGACCGCATCGGCTAGGCGTCACCGCCCCGATTGGGCTAAGACTTAAATATGTCGGCGACCGAATCCATCGCTCCGGCCGAGCCGCTTCCGCTGGAAAACGTAACCACGTCCGGCCCGCCCGCGGCCGAAGCCGGCGGCCTGTTGACGATCGACCTCGCCGCAATCGAAGCAAACTGGAAAGCGCTGGCACGCCGCGCCATGCCGGCCGAATGCGCGGCGGTGATCAAGGCCGATGCCTATGGCTGCGGCATCGAGCCGGTCGGAACCGTGCTCGCCAAAGCCGGCTGCAAGACATTCTTCGTCGCCGATCTCCTGGAGGCGCGGCGGCTGCGTAACGTCGCGCCCGAGCCGACCATCTATGTGCTCAACGGCCTGATGCCCGGCACGGCCGAGACCTTCGCCGACCTGCACGTGCGTCCCGTCATTGGCAGCCTCACCGAGCTGGCGGAATGGGATGCCTTCGCCGCCACCACCGGATGGCAGGGCGGTGCAGCGCTTCACGTCGATACCGGAATGAACCGATTGGGGCTCTCGCCCGATGAAGCCGCTGCGCTTGCGCCCCGTGTGCGTGCCGATGCGCATGGCATCACGCTCCTGATGAGCCACTTCGTCAGTTCCGAAGAAGAGAACCACCCGCTCAACGACAAGCAGATCAAGCTGTTTCGCGAAATCCGCATCCTCTATCGCGGCACTCCGTCTTCGCTCGCCAACTCGTCGGGTGTCTTCCTCAGCTCGGCGGCGCATTGCGACATGATCCGCCCAGGCGCTGCCTTGTTCGGCGTCAATCCAACGCCGAAGCGAAATAACCCGATGCAGTCCGTGGTCGAGCTGCGCGGCCGCATTGTCACGGTCCGCGACGTCAAACGTGGTGAAACTGTCGGTTACAACGCCGGCTGGACCACGAAGCGCGACGCTCAGATTGCCATCGTCGCGGTCGGCTACGCCGACGGCTATTTGCGCGCCGCCAGTGCGTCCGATGCGAGATTGGGCGCCGAAGCGATCATTGCCGGCCAGCGCTGCCCCCTTGCAGGCCGCGTCTCGATGGATCTGCTTGCAGTGGATGTGACCGACCTGCCGGCCGGCGCCGTCAAGCGCGGGGACCTGGCGACCTTGATTGGCGATGGGATCAGCGTCGACGATGTCGCCGCCCGCGCCAACACGATCGGCTATGAGGTGCTGACTTCGCTCGGCCGCCGCTATCACCGCGTCTATCGGGTGAGCTGATGGCGAAACGCGGCCCCTCCTTCGTCTGTCAGAACTGCGGCGCGGCCCATAACCGCTGGCAGGGCAAATGCGAGGCCTGCGGCGAGTGGAATACGTTGATGGAAGAAGGCGAAACGGCAGCGCCGCTCGGTGCAGCCGGCCGCCGCGGTGGCAAGGGCCGGCCCTTCGCGCTCGAGCCGCTGTCCGGCGAAGCGCACGAAGCGCCGCGGCTTCCCTCCGGCATCGCCGAGCTTGATCGGGTGACGGGCGGCGGATTTGTGCACGGCTCGGTGCTGCTGGTCGGCGGCGATCCCGGCATCGGCAAGTCGACGCTGCTCATCCAGGCGGCCGCGGCGCTGGCCCGCGCCGGCCATCGTTCGGTTTACATCTCGGGCGAAGAGGCAGTCGCGCAGGTACGGCTGCGCGCCGACCGGCTCGGGCTCGCGAAAGCGCCGGTCGAGCTCGCCGCGGAGACATCGGTCGAGGACATCCTCGCCACGCTGTCGCAAGGCAAGATCCCGCGCCTCATCGTCATCGACTCCATCCAGACCATGTGGACCGACGCGATCGACAGCGCGCCCGGCACGGTGACGCAAGTGCGCGGCAGCGCGCAGAGCTTGATCCGCTTTGCGAAAAAATCCGGCGCCTCAATCATCCTGGTCGGCCACGTCACCAAGGATGGGCAGATCGCCGGCCCGCGCGTCGTCGAGCACATGGTCGATGCGGTGCTCTCGTTCGAAGGCGAAGGCTCGCACCAATTCCGCATCCTGCGCGCGGTTAAAAACCGTTTCGGCCCGACCGACGAGATCGGCGTGTTCGAGATGACCGGGTTGGGATTGCGCGAGGTCGCGAACCCCTCGGAGCTGTTCCTGTCCGAACGTAATCTCGGCCAACCCGGCACCGCGGTCTTTGCCGGCATCGAAGGCACGCGTCCTGTGCTGGTCGAAATCCAGGCGCTGGTCGTGCCGACCTCGCTCGGCACCCCACGCCGTGCCGTGGTCGGCTGGGACCCGAGCCGCCTCTCCGTGGTGCTTGCCGTGCTCGAAGCGCATTGCGGCGTGCGGCTCGGCACCCATGACGTCTATCTCAATGTCGCCGGCGGATTGCGCATCCAGGAACCGGCCGCGGACCTCGCCGCGGCCGCCGCGCTGGTCTCCTCGCTCGCCAATGCGCCGCTGCCGGCCGATGCCGTTTATTTCGGCGAAGTGTCCCTGTCTGGCGCGGTGCGGCCGGTGGCGCAGCAGGCAGCACGGCTGAAAGAGGCGTTGAAGCTCGGCTTCAACCGCGCGGTAGTTCCCGAGGCGGCACGCGGCGACTTGGTGGATGGTTTGCGACTCACCGAAGTCGGCAATCTCTCCTCACTGGTCGCCGATATAGCGAGCCGCGGAAACCGGCTCAAATCCGCATCGTAAAGCGTAGAATCCGCTATTAACGACGCCGGGAAACCGGTGACGGCGCGCCTTTGCCCCGCTATACACTCCCCGCGCAACCATCAGGCCCCAATGCCCATCACCTTGCTCGACATATTGCTGCTCGTGGTGATGTTGATTTCGGGCCTGCTCGCCATGATTTGCGGCTTTATGCGCGAGGTCCTGTCGATCGCAGCCTGGGGCCTTGCCGCGCTCGCCACGCTGTACGGCTATTCGCGCATCCTGCCGACCGTCAAAACCTACGTCTCCAGCGATCTCATCGCCGCGGGCGTGACGATTGTCGGTGTATTTCTCATCACCCTGCTGGTGATCTCGATCATCACCGTGCGAATCTCCGACATGATTCTGGACAGCCGCGTGGGTGCGCTTGATCGCACCATGGGCTTTCTGTTCGGGCTCGGACGCGGACTGATCATCATGGTTGTGGCGTTTCTGTTCTTTGCCTGGCTTGTTCCCGACAGAAGCCAGCCGGAATGGGTCAAATCGGCAAAATCGAAGGTTGTGTTGCAAAGTACCGGCGAATGGCTGATGTCCATGTTGCCGGAAGACCCCGAGACCACCATCTTGAAGCGGTTGAAGCGGCCGAGAGACGAGCAGGATCCTCCGGACGCGGCACCGGAGCGGCGGACCGAAGTGCCGGCGCGGGCACGCTAGGAACCATCGAGGCGGCATGGACGACCAGCAGAGTTCGATCGACCTCCACGGCGATACGCTGCGTGAGGAATGCGGCGTCTTTGGCATTTTCGGCCATCCCGACGCCGCGGCGATTACAGCTCTCGGCCTTCACGCACTTCAGCATCGCGGCCAGGAGGCCGCCGGCATCGTCTCATACGACGGCAAGCGGTTTCATTCCGAGCGGCGCCTCGGCCTCGTCGGCGACACCTTCGCCCGGCGCGAGGTGATCGACCGCCTGCCCGGCACCACCGCAATCGGGCATGTGCGCTATTCGACGACCGGCGAGACAATCCTGCGCAACGTGCAGCCGCTGTTTGCCGAGCTCAACGCCGGCGGCTTCGCGATCGGACATAACGGCAATCTGACCAACGGCATCACGTTGCGGCGCGAACTGGTACGCGAAGGCGCGATGATGCAGTCGACCACCGATACGGAAGTCATTCTGCATCTGGTCGCGCGGTCCAGCCGCAATCGTTTCGTCGATCGCTTCGTCGACGGATTGCGCCAGCTCGAAGGCGCCTATGCATTCGTTGGGATGACCAACAAGAAGCTGGTCGGCGCGCGTGACCGGCTCGGCATCCGTCCGCTGGTGATGGGTACATTGGACGGCTGTCCGATC
The DNA here is from genome assembly GCA_963847325.1 of uncultured Alphaproteobacteria bacterium. Lineage (GTDB taxonomy): Bacteria > Pseudomonadota > Alphaproteobacteria > Rhizobiales > Xanthobacteraceae > Pseudolabrys. Next base: position 394,087 of record CAWJZD010000006.1, on the reverse strand, counting down.
CTCGCCTCCGAAACCTGCGCGCTCGACATTATCGGTGCCAAATACGTGCGCGATATCGATCCCGGCGAGGTCGTTATCTTCGACGAGGAAGGCGCGCAGACGCACAAGCCATTCCCGCCGCAATCGCCCCGCCCCTGCATTTTCGAATACATCTATTTCGCGCGGCCCGATTCAATCGTCGGCGGCCGCCAGGTTTACGAAGTCCGCAAGGAAATGGGCATGCAGCTCGGCCGCGAGGCGCCGGCTGATGCCGATGTGATCGTGCCGGTGCCCGATTCCGGCGTTCCGGCCGCGATCGGCTATGCCCGGCAGACCAATATCCCGTTCGAACACGGCATCATCCGCAATCACTACGTCGGGCGCACCTTCATCCAGCCGACCCAATCGATCCGCGACCAAGGCGTGCGCATGAAGCATTCGGCCAATCGCGCGGTCGTGGCCGGCAAGCGGATCGTGCTGGTCGATGACTCGATCGTGCGCGGCACCACCTCGCGCAAGATCGTGCAGATGATGCGCGATGCCGGGGCAACCGAGGTGCACTTCCGTATCGCCTCGCCGCCGATCACCCATCCGGACTATTACGGCATCGACACGCCGGAGCGTGACAAGCTCCTCGCCGCCACCCACGACCTCGAAGGCATGCGCCAGTTCATCGGCGCGGACTTACTCGCGTTCCTGTCAGTCGACGGCATCTATCGCGCCATGGGCCTGCCTGGGCGCGACCCCGCAAAGCCGGCCTTCACCGACCACTGCTTCACCGGCGATTATCCGACCCCGCTGACGGACCAGACCGGCGAAACCGCGTCTCCGCGGCAATTGTCTCTGCTCGCCGAGGCGAGCTGACCACCTCATAACAGTATGAGTAAGCCGCTCGCTGACCGTATCGCGCTCGTCACCGGCGCCTCGCGCGGCATCGGCGCAGCGATTGCGCTCGAACTCGCAAAGGCTGGCGCTCACATCGTCGCAGTCGCGCGCACCAGCGGCGGTCTCGAGGAGCTGGACGACAAGATCAAAGCTGCCGGCGGCACCGCCACATTGGTGCCGCTCGATATGAAGGATTTCGAGGGCATTGCGCGGCTCGCGCTTGCCCTCAACGAGCGCTACCAGCGGCTCGACGTCATGGTCGGCAATGCCGGCGTGCTCGGCACGCTTTCTCCGCTTGGGCACATCGAGCCGAAGGAATGGAACGATGTGCTTGCCGTCAATGTCACGGCGAATTGGCAGTTGATCCGCTGCATGGATCCGCTGCTCAAGCGCTCCGCGGCGGGCCGCGCATTATTCATGACATCCGCTGTCGCCTACAAGGCGCGCGCCTATTGGGGCCTCTACTCGGCGACCAAGGCGGCGCTCGATGCGATGGTGCGTTCTTATGCGGCTGAATGCGCGAGCACGAATGTGCGCGCCAATGTGTTCGCGCCCGGACCGACGCGCACGCGGATGTATCTCACCGCGTTTCCCGGCATCGACCCCAACACGCTTCCGACCCCCGAACAGGTCGCCGCCGCGATCATGCCGCTTTGCCTGCCGGAGCGCGACGAAAACGGGAAGTGCTACGATTTCCGCGCCGGCAAGTTTCTCGACTTTCAGCCGCCGGCCTGACGCTCAGCGCTTCTTGGCGCGGCGGCCAGCGAACGGATTGTCTTTCTCACGCAAGGTCAGCCGCACCGGTGTGCCGGGCAGCTCGAACGCCTCGCGCAGGCTGTTGACCAGATAGCGCTTGTAGATGTCCGGCACCGCATCGGCCCGCGTGCAAAACAACACGAATGTCGGCGGCCGGGCTTTCGCCTGCGTCATATAATTGAGTTTGAGCCGGCGCCCTGAAACCGCCGGCGGCGGATGCGCCGACATGGCAGCTTCGAGCCAGCGGTTGAGCGCATTGGTCGGCACGCGCTTGTTCCACACCGCATAGGCGTCAAGGATCGCCTGCATCAGCCGCTCCAGCCCTTCGCCGGTCAGGCCCGACACGGCGACCAGCGGCGCGCCTTTGAGCTGTGTCAGTTTCTCTTCGGCCTGCTCGCGCAGCCGCGAGATGGCGCCGGCCTTCTGCTCGGTGAGATCCCATTTGCCGGCGGCCAGCACGATGGCGCGGCCTTCCCGCTCGGCCAGATCGGCGATGCGCTGATCCTGCTCCTCGAACGGCGCGCCGCTGTCGATCAGCACGACGACCACTTCGGCGAAGCGGATCGCATTGAGCGCATCCGCGACCGACAGCTTCTCGAGCTTCTCATCGATGCGCGATTTGCGGCGCAGCCCGGCTGTATCGAACAGGCGGAATTCGTGTCCGCCCCATGCAAAGTCGACCGAGATGGAATCGCGGGTCAGGCCGGCCTCCGGGCCGGTGAGCAAACGGTCCTCGCCGATCAGGCGATTGATCAAAGTCGACTTGCCGGAATTCGGCCGGCCGATGATCGCGACCCGGATCGGACGCGCGGCTTGCTCTTCGGGTTGCTCGATATAGTCGCTCGTCGTGTCGTCGGTTACCTCCTCGCTCTCGGGCAGCGCGCCGCGCAAGGCATCATAGAGATCGCTCATCCCCTCATTATGCTCGGCGGAAACCGGGATCGGCTCGCCGAGCCCGAGCGCGTAAGCTTCGAGCCGTCCGCTCTCGCCCGCCCTGCCTTCGCTCTTGTTGGCGACCAGCACGACCGGCTTGCCCGATTTGCGCGCGAGCTCCGCGAATGTGCGGTCACCCGGCGTGAGGCCGGCGCGGGCGTCGATCATGAACATGATGACATCGGCTGACGCGATCGCGGCTTCAGTCTGCGCGCGCATGCGGCCGGACAGGCTCTCGGTCGGCGCCTGCTCGAGCCCTGCCGTGTCGATGACCTTGAATTCGAGGTCGCCGAGCCTGCCCTCGGCCTCGCGGCGGTCGCGCGTGACGCCGGGCGTATCGTCAACCAGCGCAAGCCGCCGGCCGACCAGCCGGTTGAACAGAGTCGACTTGCCGACATTGGGGCGGCCGACAATGGCGAGCGTGAAGGTGGATGCCATGGCGGCCCGTCATAGCAGCGAATGGCCGCGGGACGCGACTAGCGCTGGAACGTGTTGGAGGACGGCGCGCTCGGCCAGGGTGACGAGTTTGGCGAAGAATTGGCCGCCGGCTGCTGCGTGGCCGGCGACGGCCATGGCGCATTGGCGCCGCTTTGCTGCGGCTGGCTGGCTGCTGTTGTGGCGGGCTGCTGGCTGCTGGTCCGGCGAAACGGTGACGCGCGCCGGCCGGCTGGCCGTGCGCGGCTTTGGCTTGGCTGCGGCCTTCGGCTTCTCCGGCTCTGGCGCGGGAGCGGCCGCGATCGTTGCGGCTTCCTGCTGCTGCTGGCCCTTCACGAGATGCGGCGGCACGCCTTGCGTGACGCCGGGCACGCCCTCCGGAAACAACGGGCGCCGCTCGCCGGCCAGCTTCTCTTTCTTGTTGAAGTCGAACATGTCGCCGAAATTGTCCGGATCGAAATTGGTGCAGCCGCTCAGAATGGCCCCAGCACCGAACAGAACGACGAGCGTCGAGGCATGTTTAAGCCGCCGCGTCATGACTAGCTTCCAGCCTTGCTGCTGCCCGCCAACAGCGCCGACAGCATTTCCATGCGGCCACGAACACCCTGTGGCGTTTCGCCGTCGTTCGTCACCATGTCGACGTAACGCCGGGCCGCAGTCGCGTCGCCGTTGCGCCAGGCGGACAATGCCAGCATTTCCCGCGCGGTGTGGCGGAACACGCGCGAAGGCTCGGCAAGCGGCTCGATCCGCTTGCGCACATCGTCGAACGGGGCCGTGTCGACCAGCAAGATGCCGCCGCGCAGCGCGGCAAGATCACGGAAGCTTTGATCGAGGGAGGTATCGGCGGCGATCGCGTCGTAGGCGGCAACTGCCGCCTTGGCGTCAGTCTCGGACAGCGCCGCGGCAGCCCGCAGCCGCGCCAAGGTCCGGTAACCACCCGGTGCATCGGCCGCGATGGCTTTGAATTCTTCGACGGCCTCCGCGTTCTTGTTCTCTTCGCTCAGCGTGATGGCGCGTCTCAAAACGCGCGCCGGCTTCCTGCGACCGCTTGGTTTCCCAATATTGATAGCCGCGCCAACCGCCGACGCCGACGACGATCAGCACCGCCAGCGCGATGATGTAGATGCTGTACTGGTCCCAGAACTTTTTGAGGCGTTCTCTGCGGACCTCTTCGTCGACTTCGTTGAAAATATCGGCCACGACAGCTCCAATAAAGCAGAAGCGGTAGCCCAGCGGTGTGGCGCAGGCAAGGCAAAGCTCGCGAAGCGCCGCGAAATCAAACGGTTAGGGCTTTTTCATCGGATAGGTGTGCTCGGCGGCGGGAAAGCGCCGCTCGCGCACCTCGGTAGCGTAGTCACGGATTGCCTTCTCGATACCGGGGCCGAGATCGCCGTAGCGTTTGACAAATTTCGGCACGCGCGGCGAGAGGCCGAGCATGTCCTCAAGCACCAGAATCTGACCGTCACAGGCCGAACTTGCTCCAATGCCAATGGTCGGGATGGCAACGGCTTGCGTGATCTTGCGGGCGAGCGGCTCCGCCACCGCCTCGATCACAACCGAGAAGGCGCCGGCCGACGCGACGGCAAGAGCATCCTCCTCGATGCGCGGCCAATCAGCCTCGCTGCGCCCTTGCGCGCGGAATGAGCCGATCGTGTTGATCGACTGCGGCGTGAGGCCGACATGCGCCATCACCGGAACGCCGCGCTCGGTGAGGAACGCGATGGTCTCGGCCATCCGCTTGCCGCCTTCGAGCTTGATGGCGCCGCAGCCGGTCTCCTTCAGAACGCGCGCCGCATTCATGAAGGCCTGCTCTTTCGAGGCCTCGTAGGTCGCGAACGGCATATCGACCGCCACCAGCGCGCGCTTGGAGCCGCGCATCACCGCGTGGCCCTGCAGGATCATCATGTCGAGCGTGACCGGCACGGTCGTTTCCATGCCGTGCATCACCATGCCGAGTGAATTGCCGACCAGGATCACGTCGCAATATTGATCGACCAGGCGCGCCGTATGGGCGTGGTACGAGGTCAGGGCCACGATCGGCTCGCCGTTTTTGCGGGCCATGATGTCCGGCGCGGTCAGCCGCCGGACTTCGCTTTGCAGAGACATAATTACACTCGGAACACTGGAACGCCGATGACGGCGGGATGGAACACGTAGGCCAGCGCGAGGTAAAGCACCGTGCCGAGGCCGACCGCAATGGCATCGTTCGCCCAGCCGCGGTCCGCGCATGCCGACGCGCGTGATATCGCCCGACGCTTCACGTTTCTTCGCCGCGATGCGCGCATAGACGGCCCAGGCCAGAAACGAGCCGAACAGGATGATCGAGCCGAGATCGCCGTTCGAGAGCAGATGCGCGAAGGCCCAGATCTTGATGCCGGCGAGCATCGGATGCTTGGTCTTCGCCTTGATATGGCCCGGCAGATAGGCGGCGAGCACCAGGATGACCGCGAACCAACTCAGGCCGATGGTGATGTGCCGCATGAAGTTGGGCGGCGACCACACCTCGATCCAGCCCTCCGCCCGATAGCGCGCGAAGCCTAAAATGATCAGCGCGAGGCCCAGCCCGGACACGAGCGCGAACAGGAGCCGGTACAGATTGCCGAGGCGCGCAATTGCCGCCGCTCTCGCCTCGCGCATCGTGACGAACACATGCGCGCCGAGAAAAATCACCAGACCGAGGATGAGAATGGCGAGACCCATGCTAAAACCCCGCACGCAACATGGTTTGACTCAAGGGCGCGCAGTAGAGGCGAACCGCCAAACCATTGCAAGCCCGTGAGAAAACGGGTTGCCCGGGGAGAAATACCATGATCAGGCGGTTCATTCTTGCGTTTATCCTGCTTGCCGTCGCGGCGCCGAGCTTTGCGCAAAGTTGGCCGCCAAGAACCGTCCGCTTTGTCGTGCCGTTCGGAGCCGGCTCGACGCCTGATGTTCTGATGCGTGTCATTGCTGACGAGCTTGGCAAAAAATATGCGGGCAGCAGCTTCATCATCGAGAACAAGGCCGGCGCCTCGGGAAATCTCGGCACCGATGCGGTGGCCAAAGCGCCGCCCGACGGCGCGACGCTCGGCATTTCAATCGGCGGACCGCTGGCGATCAACACGCTGCTATTTGCGAAGCTTCCCTACGATCCAGGCACCGACATCGAGGCAGTGAGCCAGCTCGTCACCCAGGCGAGCATTCTCGCGGTCAATCCGTCGCTTGGCGTGAACAGCGTCGCCGAGCTGGTGGCGCTGCTGAAAAAAGAACCTGGCAAAGTACAACTTTGCGTCGATCGGCAATGGCTCACTGTCGCATCTGGCGATGGAAGCGTTGGTGATCAAAGCGGGCACCAAGCTGGTCCACGTGCCCTACCAGGGCTCGCCGGCGGCGATCACTTCGGTGATCCGCGGCGACACGCAAATGGCGTGCCTGCCTGCGATTTCCGTCACGCCACAGGCCGCCGAGGGCAAGGTGAAGATGCTCGCGGTTTCGACCGCGACGCGCTCGACCTTTTTGCCCGACGTGCCGACGCTCAAGGAAAGCGGGATCGATGTCGAAGCCGATGCCTGGAACGGGCCTGATCGCACCGGCCGGCACGCCGAAGGAGATCATCGACGCAATCAATCACGACGTGGTCGAGATCGTGCGCAGCCAGCCAGTGCGGGAAAAGCTCGCGACGCAATTGATGGAGCCGGTCGGGTCTTCGCCGAAGGAATTCCGCGCCAAGATCGATGGCGAGATCGCGCGTTGGAAGCCGGTGATCGAGGCGCTGCAGCTCAAGATCAACTAGCTACCCGGCCTTCTCCTTCACGTCCTTGATGTCGGTGAAGACAATCGCCGGCGCGCGCTCGCGCGTGTAGTCGAGGATGAACTGGTTGCGCGCCATGAACACGCGATCGCCGTCGAGATCTTCGGCGACGCTCGAGTAATTCGCCTCGACGAATTCCGCCAGCGCCTTGGCGTCGTCCGACGACACCCAGCGCGCCAGCTGAAACTCCGGCTGCTCATAATCGATGTCGAGGCCGTACTCGGCGGAAAGCCGCGCCCGCAACACGTCGAGCTGCAGCGGACCGACCACGCCGACCAGCGCAGGCGCGCCGTCGAGCGGACGGAACACCTGCACGACGCCCTCCTCCGCCATTTGCTGGAGCGCTTCTTTCAGCTTCTTGGCCTTCATCGGATCGCCGAGCCGCACGCGGCGCAGAATTTCCGGCGCGAAATTCGGCACGCCGAGAAATTTGATCTCTTCGCCTTCGGTCAACGTATCGCCGATGCGCAGCACGCCGTGATTGGGAATGCCGACCACGTCGCCGGCAAAGGCCTCGTCCGCCACCGAGCGGTCTTGCGCGAAGAAGAATTGCGGCGCCGACAGCGTCATCGGCTTGCCGGTGCGGATCACCTTCGCCTTCATGCCGCGATTGAGCTTGCCGGAGCAGAGCCGCGCGAAGGCGATGCGGTCGCGATGGTTCGGATCCATGTTGGCCTGGATCTTGAACACGAAGGCCGTCATGCGCGCTTCGTGCGCATCGACCGTGCGCTGGTCGGAAGGCTGGTTGCGCGGCGCCGGCGCGTGGGTGCCGAGCGCATCGAGCAGATCGCCGACGCCGAAATTCTTCAGCGCCGAGCCGAAGAACACCGGCGTCAGATGCCCTTCGCGGAAAGCGGCAATATCGAAGCTGTTGCAGCCCTGTTTCGCCAGTTCGAGCTCTTCTTTGAGAGCGCCGACGTCGAGCATTGGCGAGAGCTTGCCGATCTCCTCAAACGACATTTTCTGCGCGGCGCCGGTCTTGGGGCCGTCGCCTTCCAGCAGCCGCACCCGGCCGGTCTCGAGCTCATAGGTGCCGATGAAGTCGCGGCCGCGGCCGATCGGCCAGGTGACCGGCGCGGTGTCGAGCGCCAGCGTCTTTTCGATCTCGTCGAGCAGGTCGAACGGGTCGCGGCTCTCGCGGTCCATCTTGTTGATGAAGGTGACGATCGGAATGTCGCGCAGCCGGCACACTTCGAACAGCTTGCGGGTGCGCGCCTCGATGCCCTTGGCGGCGTCGATCACCATGACGGCAGAGTCGACCGCGGTGAGCGTGCGGTAGGTGTCTTCCGAAAAGTCCTCGTGGCCCGGCGTATCGAGCAGATTGAAAACGTGATCACCGAACTCAAAGGTCATCACCGAGGTGACAACCGAGATGCCACGTTCGCGCTCGATCGCCATCCAGTCGGACCGCGTCGAGCGCCGGTCGCGCTTGGCCTTGACCTGCCCGGCGAGATTGATGGCGCCGCCGAACAGCAGGAGCTTCTCGGTCAGCGTGGTCTTGCCGGCGTCGGGATGCGAAATGATCGCAAAGGTGCGCCGCCGTTCGATCTCGGCGGCGAGCGGCGACAATTTTTCCTGAAGCGGCAGCGGCTCGTGCATATGCGCGCGATGTGGCAGCAATTGTTCCATCAATCAAGGGCGTCCAGGAGTTGTTATGCCCCTTGGTCCAACGCGACGGCCTGAGAACCTTTAACGAAGTGGCGCATTGGGCTCCATCACCCGCAATGGAGCACCCCATGAGCATCTTCGGAAACATTATGTCGGCGATTTTCGGCAAATCAGCCGGCGCGTCGCCCTCCACCGTCCCCGACGCCGCGCAGTCGAGCGCGCAAAAGGTCGATGTGGAAGCGATTCTGACCGAGCGCGCCAAGACCAAAGGGCAAAAGCTCGATTGGCGTCATTCGATCGTCGATCTGATGAAGCTGCTCGACCTCGACAGCAGCCAAACAGCGCGCAAGGAGCTGGCGCAGGAACTCCACTACGACGGCGACACCAATGACTCGGCCAAGATGAACATCTGGCTGCACAAGCAGGTCATGCAGAAGCTCGCGGCCAATGGCGGCAAAGTTCCAGCCGATCTGATGAGCTAGGAGGCCGACATGGGAATCTTCGATATCCTCGCGCCCGGCGGGAATCGCCGCGGCATGTCGCCCATCATGATGGCCCTGATGGGCCTGCTCGCCTACAAGGCGCTCAAAGGCAAAAGCCAGCCGGGCACTCAAGGCGGCGCCGCGCCGGCCGGTCAGCGGTGGCGGTCTGGGCGATTTGCTGTCCGGCGGTTTGGGCGGGCTGCTCGGCGGCGGCGTTGGCGGCGCGCTGAGCGGCGGATTGAGCGATCTGCTCAAGCAGTTTCAGCAAAACGGCCAGGGCGACAAGGCGGACTCCTGGGTCGCCCGTGGCGAAAACAAATCGATCCAGCCGACCGAGCTCGAACAGGCGCTGGGCGAAGAGCGCATCGCCTGGCTGATGCAGGAGACCGGCATGTCGCGCGACGAATTGCTCAAGGGCTTGAGCCAGGAGTTGCCGCAGGTCGTCGACCGCATGACACCCGACGGGCAAATCCCTTCGCCGCAGCAGGCGGAGAAGCTGGTCGCCTGACGTCCAGGCTCCATCGTCAAACAACAAAGGCCGCCCTTTCGGGCGGCCTTTTCGCACGAGCAGGCAAACAACTGTTCAACGAATTATTTCTTGGGAGGCCGCGGCGCATCGGCCTTGGGTGGCAGCGGAAACAAATTCAGAATGCGCTCGAGCAGCGCGCGGTCGCCCGACACTTTCAGCTTGCCGGCCTTCTCCATGGTCTTGAGCGGCACGCCGCCATAAAGAACGCCAGCCCATTCGCCCTGCCCGCCCTCGACGACAACATCGGCATCGACGATCTCGCCACGCCGGATGTCGAATTCCCCGCCCGACAACCGCGCGGTGAATTCCTCGTGGCCGAAGCGGAAGCCGAGCGTACCTTTGATGCCTTTCGCGCGCTCCGGCGCGAACATGGTGCGCATCGACATCACGATCGACGACACGCTGACCGGCAGCGTCGGATCGTGCTGCGGCGAGCGCGCGCCCCAGCGCCCGATCACCTTGAACAGCTCTTCGGATTCCAGCCCCCACGGCGTGAGGCCATAGACCCAGGCCGAGGCCGGCGGCGGCAGCTTGCGCCGCTCGACAATGCCGAGCGCTTCGAGCTCCTCGAGCCGCTGGGTCAGCACATTGGCGCTGATGCCCGGCAGACTGTCGCGCAGATCGGAGAAGCGCTTCGGTCCGAGCAGCAATTCGCGCATCACCAGCAGCGACCATCTGTCGCCCACCAGGTCGAGCGCATGAGCCGCGGCGCAAGCATCGTTATAGCTGCGCTTCTTCAAGGATTTATCCACGACGGACCATTTAGTTATTTTTTCTAACTTTCTTGTTGCATAATATAACTCATTGTGCCACACTACGCAATAGAAAGTTCGCACACAGGGAGACGTGCCATGCCGAAGCTGATTTTCGTGAACCTGCCGGTGACCGACCTGCCCCGCGCCAAGGCCTTCTATGAGGCGGTCGGCGCCAAGAATAACCCGCAATTCACCGACGATACTGCCGCCTGCATGGTGTTCTCGGACACCATCCACGTGATGCTGCTCACCCACGACAAGTACAGGCAGTTCACGTCGAAGCAGATCGCCGACACGCACAAGACCAGCGCCGTGCTGCTGGCGATCTCGGAAGACAGCCGCGAAGGCGTCGACGCCACGCTCGGCAAGGCGCTCAAGGCCGGCGCCAAGGAGCCGCGCGACAAGCAGGACCACGGCTGGATGTACTACCGCGCTTTCGAGGACCTCGACGGCCACACCTGGGAAATCACGTGGATGGACGTCGCAGCCGCAACGAAGGCGATGGGCAAGGACCAGGCGGCTTAAAGCCGCCGGTCACAACAACAACGCAGAAGGAGGATCAAATGTATATCGACGGTTTCTTAGTCGCAGTGCCGACCGCCAACAAGGACGCCTACCGGAACATGGCCGAGAAGGGCTGGGTTCTGTTCAAGGAATTTGGCGCGACCCAAATGATGGAAGCGTGGGGCGACGACGTGCCGAAAGGCAAGCTCACCGACTTCTACGGCGCCGTGAAAGCCGAGCCGAACGAGACGATCGTGTTCTCGTGGATCACCTGGCCGGACAAGGCGACCCGCGATGAAGGCCACAAGAAGATGATGTCGGACGAGCGCATGAAGAGCTGGGGCAGCGAAATGCCATTCGACGGCAAGCGCATGGTCTTCGGCGGCTTCCTGCCGATCTTCCAAGGCAAGTGAGACGTTTGTCCGACTTCGAACTCAAGGAGTGATGATTATGCCTGGTACCGTTCGACTGCACCGCGTTCTCGCGACCAAGCCTGAAAAGGTCTATCGCGCATTCCTCGAACCGGACGCGCTCGCGAAATGGCTGCCGCCGAACGGCTTCCTCTGCACCGTGCACCACCACGAGGCAAAAACCGGCGGCACCTACAAGATGTCGTTCCGGAATTTCACGACCGGCCAAAGCCACTCGTTCGGTGGCAAATATGTCGAACTCGTTCCCAACAAACGGCTTCGCTACACCGACGTATTCGACGATCCCAACCTGCCCGGCGAGATGCAGGTCACCGTGACGCTCGAAGCGGTGTCAGTCGGCACCGACCTTGCGATCGTGCAGGAAGGCATCCCCGACGCGATCCCTGCCGAAGCCTGTTATCTCGGCTGGCAGGAATCCCTGCGAAACCTCGCCCGGGTGGTCGAACCCGAAATCAACCAGTAACGCGGAGAGGAGAATTTCCGTGACCGATATCGTCCCGACCTTGTGGAGCAACTTCAAGGCCGAAGAACAGGCCAATTATTATGTCTCGCTGCTGCCGGACAGCCGCATCGATCATATCGTGCGCTGGCCGATGGACGGCACCGGCCCCAATCAGGGCGCCAAGAAAGGCGACGTGCTGGTGGTCGATTTCACGATTGCGGGCAAACGCTACAGCCTGCTCAATGGCGGGCCGCAGTTTCCGTATTCGGAAGCGGTGTCGTTGATGATCGTTGTCGATACGCAGGCCGAGATCGACCGGCTGTGGTCAAAGCTGATCGGAGATGGCGGCAAGGAGTCGGCCTGCGGCTGGCTCAAGGACAAATTCGGCCTGTCCTGGCAGATCACGCCGAAGCGTCTGCTCGAACTGATTACCGACAAGGATTCCGCCAAGGCCAGCCGCGCCATGAACGCGATGATGGACATGGTGAAGCTCGACCTCGCCAAGATCGAAGCCGCGGCAAAGGGCTGAAGCGAGCAACGAAGGGAGTAACGGCCATGAAAGTCACGGTATTCGTCCGCGCCACCAAGGACAGCGAAGCCGGCACGATGCCGAAGAGCGAGATGCTCGAGGCGATGGGAAAATACAATGAGGAGCTGGTGAAGGCCGGCATCATGACGTTCGGCGACGGTCTCAAGCCGACATCTCAGGGCACGCGCGTACATTTCGACGGCGCGAACCGCACCGTCAAGGACGGCCCCTTCCCCGTCGATGAGACGATCGCCGGCTACTGGATCTGGGAAGTGAAGGACATGGCAGAGGCAATTGCCTGGGCCAAGAAATGCCCGAACCCGATGCCGGGCCCGAGCGACCTCGAGATCCGCCCGCATTACGAGCTGTCGGATTTTGCCGAGGCGATAACGCCGGAAGCCGCCGCCGTGCATGATCGCGTGCGGGAGAAGCTGGCGAGCCGGTAGCGCAATGGCGGTCACCTATCTCATCAAGTTCGACGTCAAACCTGGGCAGCGCGAGCGTTTCGTCTCGCTGCTGACCGGCGTGCTCGATGCCATGCGGAATGAAACGACGTTCCGCGACGCCGTCCTGCACCGCGATCCCCAGTCCGAGCATCGCTTCATGCTGTACGAGACGTGGGAGAGCCACGACGACGTGATGAACGTCCAGATCCACCGGCCCTACCGTAAGGCCTGGCATGACGCGCTCCCGGAAATCCTCGCGAGCGAGCGCGATATCTCAGTGTGGGAGCCGATGCGGAGCGACCGGCGCGCAGCGTAATCGCTTACTTGAGAGCAGCGTATTCGTCGGGCTTGAACCCGACGAGGATCTTCCCGCCCCCAAGCTCGAGCACCGGCCGCTTGATCATCGAAGGCTGCGCCAGCATCAGCGCGATCGCCTTCTTCTCGCTGAGGCCTTCCTTGTCCTTGTCGGGCAGCTTCTTGAACGTCGTGCCGGCGCGGTTGAGCAGCGTTTCCCATCCGGCTTTCCTTGCCCAGCCTTCGAGCCTGGCCTTATCGACGCCCTTCACCTTGTAATCGTGGAAGTCATAGGCGACGCGCTTCTTGTCGAGCGCGGCCCGCGCCTTCTTCATCGTGTCGCAGTTCTTGATGCCGTAAATCGTGATCGTCACGCCTGGTCTCCAATGAAACGGCCCGACGCGATGCGCGCCAGCTGGGTTACGTCGCGATTGTAAAGATAAATCCACGCCTCGACCGCGTCGCCGCCCGGCCTGTGGATCGTCGTGGTCACGCGCACATATTTGGTCGGCTTGGGATCGTTTGGCCCGCAGCTCTCATAGGGATCAAGCGCGGCGAACAGCGCATCGGGATCGCGCAGCCGATAGAGCTCGCCATGCACAATGTCGTTCGGATCGGGCGACGCGGTCGCGCCCGGATAATGCGCGACGCGGTAGAGTATGCCGTTGAATACGCCCTCGCCTGCGTAATCGGCATGACGCACGAGATGTGCGTGCATCTCGTGGCCGACATTGCGGCCCAGCGTGCCGTAGACGAACAGGTATTCGCTCATCTGCGCGAGCGCATCATTCCCACTCGATCGTCCCAGGCGGCTTTGACGTCACGTCATAGACCACGCGGTTGACGCCCTTGACCTCGTTGATGATGCGGGTCGCGACGTCGCCGATGAATTTCATGTCGAAGGGATAGAAGTCGGCGGTCATGCCGTCGGTCGAGGTCACGGCGCGCAAGCCCGACGACAAATTCATAGGTGCGGCTGTCGCCCATCACGCCGACGGTCTTGACCGGCAACAGCACGGCGAAGGCCTGCCAGATCTCGTCGTAAAGCCCGGCGCGGCGGATCTCCTCGATGTAGATCTCGTCGGCGAGCCGCAGGATGTCGCACTTCTCGCGGGTGACGTCGCCGGGAATGCGGATGGCGAGGCCCGGGCCGGGAAACGGATGGCGGCCGACGAAGGCTCTCGGGCAGTCCGAGCTCGCGGCCGAGCGCCCTCACCTCGTCCTTGAACAATTCGCGCAGCGGCTCGACCAGCTTCATGTTCATGCGCGCGGGCAGACCGCCGACATTGTGGTGCGACTTGATCGTCACCGACGGCCCGCCGGTGAACGACACGCTCTCGATCACATCGGGATAGAGCGTGCCCTGCGCGAGGAAATCGGCGCCGCCGATCTTCTTCGCCTCGGCTTCGAACACGTCGATGAACAGCTTGCCGATGGTCTTGCGCTTCTGCTCGGGATCGGAAACGCCATCGAGCGCCGTGAGGAACGTGTCGGAGGCGTCGACGCGCACCAGCGGGATATTGTAGCTGTCGCGGAACATCGCCACGACCTTGTCGGCCTCGGCGAGCCGCATCAGGCCGTGATCGACCAGCACGCAGGTGAGCTGATCGCCGATCGCCTCGTGGATCAGCACCGCGGCCACGCGCTAAATCGACGCCGCCAGACAGCCCGCAGATCACCCTGCCCTTGCCGACCTGCTTCTGGATCTTCTCGATCGCCTCGTCCTTGAAGGCGCGCATGGTCCAGTCGCCGGAGGCGCCGGAAATCTTGCGCACGAAATTGCGCAGCAGCGCGGCGCCGTGCGGCGTGTGCACCACCTCGGGGTGGAACTGCATCGCGTAGAACTTGCGCTGCTCGTCGCCGATGATGGCGATCGGCGAATTCGGCGCCTTGCCGATGGCGCGGAAGCCTTTCGGCAGCTCGGTCACGCGGTCGCCGTGCGACATCCAGACCGGATATTTCTGGCCCTTCGTCCACACGCCTTCGAACAGCGCGAAGTCTTCGGTGATCTCGACTTCGGCGCGGCCGAACTCGCGGTGGTGGCCGCCCTCGACCTTGCCGCCGAGCTGCTGCGCCATGGTCTGCTCGCCGTAACAAATGCCGAGCACCGGCACGCCGGCCTTGAAGATCGCGTCAGGCGCAGCGGGAGCGTCCTTGTCGAGCACCGAGGCCGGCCCGCCGGACAGGATCACGCCCTTCGGCCGCATTTCGAGGAAGGCCGCTTCCGCCTTCTGGAACGGCACGATCTCGCAATAGACCTTCTCCTCGCGCACCCGCCTGGCGATGAGCTGGGTCACCTGCGAGCCGAAATCGACGATCAGAATTTTGTCGTGCAACGGGGCGGTCCGTTCCGTCTGCTGCGGAATCGGCTCCATCTGAAGCCGTTTTGTGGGGTTGGTGGCGGGCGGGGTCAAGGTCGGGTCAGGTCCGATTAACTACGGGCGGTAACGGGCGACTGGGCCCTATCCAGATAACCCTCCATTAGCCTCAACGTGAGAGACAAGACGCGAATTTTGGCCATTTCCACACGTTTGGAGCGGCCAAGGAGCGAACTTGGCCTATTTGAGCGACCGCTTGAGCCTCGCCACGCCGCAAGACGACCGCCGCGCCGAGCTGTTTCGCGAAAGCCCTCGCGAGATCGCGGAACGCTACCTGCTGGGCGCCGCCTGGGCGTTGCAGCCGCAACGGATCCGCGGCTTGCCGGGCGTGGCGCATGTGCTGCTGCGCGATGCGGTGGCGCGGCACGACATCCTGCCTGATCCCGAGACGGCGCTCGCCTCGCCGCCAGGCCTTGCCGGCATCGTGCACGATCTCTCCGCGCCGACCTTGGTCGAGGCCTATGAGCGCGGGCTCTACCCGTTCGCGCATCTGCCGCCGCTGAAATGGTGGTCGCCGCCGACCCGCTCGCTGCTATTTTTTCAGAACCATCACATCGCCAAGACGATCCGCGCCAAGCTCAAGCAGGCGCGCTACACGGTGACGTTCGATCGCGATTTCGAGGCGGTGATCGCGGCCTGCGCCGGACGGCGCGAAGGCCGCTGGCATCTGACCTGGATCACGCCGCGCATCATGCGCGCTTATGCCGAGCTGTTCGATGCCGGCTACGTGCACAGCTACGAAGTCTGGAACAAGGACGGCGAGCTCGTTGCCGGCGGCTATGGCGTTGCGACCGGCGCGGCCTTCTCCGGCGAGTCACAATTCTCGCGCGAGCGCGACACCTCCAAGATCGGCCAGGCGGCGCTGAACTTTCATCTCGAGCGCTGGGGCTATCATTTCAGCGACGGCAAGATTCTCAACCGCACCACCGCGGACCAGGGCTTTCGCGAAATTCCGCGCGCGGAATATTTGAAGCATCTCGCAACGGCGGTGCGCGCGCCTGCGAAAAGCGGACGCTGGCAGGCTGAAGCGGAACTTGCCGACATCGCCGCGTGGCAACCGCCGCAGCCTGTGGACATTAACCACGGCTAGCTCTTAACCACGACGCGCGAACGACGCGCGCCATGCTGATGGTTCGTCATGGCAGCCGACGCTGCCATCCGCACCTTGGCGTGTAATGAGTCGAAGGTCGGGTGCCCGTGCGACGGCACGGGCACGACGGCTTCTCACCCTCAACAGTTAGTTGCTCGGAATGTCCGCGGGCGGGCGCGGAGGTGCGTCGAGACGCGGCGACACATCGCGCACAAGACGCGGCGGCGGCGCGACGACAACCGGTGGCGGCATCGGCGCGGCCGGTTCGAGCTCGGGCTCGATTGCGAGTGGACGCGCCGCGCTCTCACGCAGGGCATCGCGCACCGACGCCACCCAGACGGAATCGACCTGTTGCGCAGCGGCGCGCTCGAGCGGCGGCTCGGCTGCTTTCACGTCCTTGATCTCCGGCGCCGGATGCTCGGCCTGCTTCACTGGAGGCGCTTCAATCTTCGCTTCCGGCTGCTCGACGGGTTTCGCGACCGCGACGCTCGCCGGCTTCGGCTCGGGCTTGCTGACCGGTTGGACCGGCTTGTCAGCCTCTCGCTTGACGATGACCGGCGCGGGCTGCGGCTTCTTCGGCGCTTCGGCTTTTGCCGTCGCGTCGGCCTTCGGCGCCGGTTCGGCTTTGACCGGCCATGCCGCCGGCGGACGTTCGGCGACCAGCAGATTCTTGAACGCGGCGACGGCATCGGGATCGACCTCGCCGCAGTCGCGCTGGAAGACGCCCACGTCGCGCTGCATCAGCAGACGCAGCGTCGAGGGATCGGCCTTCTTGTCGAGCATCGAGACGATGCTGGTGCGCAGCGACTGGCACTTCGCTTCGACCGAGAAATTCGAGCTGTAGGTCGCGTAGCCGCCCAGCAGCGCCAGCGGAATGCCGACGAACGAGCCGAGAAATTGCACGCTGCCGGTGAAGCGGGACGACAGCGAACGTCCCGGCTCGGGCGGACCGAACTGGGGCGCGTCATGACGCACTCGGTCATCGCGGGTCGCAACCAACATTTGGGGAAAGCTCCTGAAATCTCAGGAGTGAGGAACCAAAATTTCGCGGAGAAAATGGGCCGGGATTGGGGCGAAACCGCGAAAATCCCTTAACCGGCCCTTTGCAGCAGGCTCACAAAGAACCCATCCGTGCCGGTGCGGCGCGGGGTCATCAATAGACCTTCGTCGGATACCAGCGCGGCGGCGAGGAAATCGTCGGCCCGCGCGATCGCCTGCGCGACCTCGCGCGGCGGGACGATCGAAAACTCCGGATGGCGCGCGATGAAGGCTCGCACCTGGGCGCCGTTCTCCTCGTCGAGCACCGAGCAGGTGACATAGGCGATGCGGCCTCCCGCCTTGAGCAAAGGCACGGCCCGCTCGAACACTTCGGCCTGCTCCTTGGCGCGGACTTCGAGCGCACCCGGGCGGATCCGCCATTTGGCATCCGGGTTGCGCCGCCACGCGCCGGTGCCGGTGCAGGGCGCGTCGATCAAAACGAGGTCGATGCGGCCGGCAAGGTCGTCGAGCTCGGTGCCAACCGACTTCGGCGTCCGTACCTGGACGTTGCGCGCGCCCGAGCGGGTCAACCGGTCGTGGATCGGGGCGAGACGGCGCTTGTCGTCGTCGGTGGCGTAAAGCTGGCCCTTGTTCTCCATCGCGGCAGCGAGCGCCAGGGTCTTGCCGCCGGCGCCGGCGCAGAGGTCGAGCACCTGTTCGCCCGGGGCCGCGGCCGCAAACAGCGCAGCGAGCTGTGAGCCCTCGTCCTGCACTTCAACCATGCCTTTGATGAAGGCCGGCTCGGCATGAATGGCAGGCGCCTTGGCGTCGGCACCCAGCCGGATCCGCAATCCCAGCGGCGACCAGGGGGTTGGCTCCGGTTTAAGCTCTTCAAGTGCTCTCTGAGCGCGTTCAAGCTCTGCTTTAAGTGTGTTGACCCGCAAATCCAGCGGTGCGCGCGAGCTCAAGGCGGCACCCTCCTCGGCCCGCCCATCGCCAAAGGTCCGGGCAAATTGAGGGTCCAGCCATTCGGGGTAGTCGCCCGCGACCCAGGCCGGCGCGCTCTCAAGGGTGGCGCTCGTAAGCCGCCCCTGCTCGGCATCGGTCAGCGGCGGCGGGGCATGCCCCGACCCGTCGGCCAGCCGGGCGATCGCCTCGGCGTCCAGGCCGCGCTCGCGCTTGAGCATGCCGAGCGCCACGGCGCGCGGGGTGTCTGCATCCATCAGGAAGGCGCTGGAGGCCCTGCGGCGGAGCGCGTCATAGACGAGGCCGCCGATCGCCGCCCGGTCTCCCGAGCCGGCGAAGCGATGCGCCTGCCCCCAGCCCTTGAGCGCGTCGGCGGCAGGCCGCCGCTCGCGCTCGATCGCTTCGAGAACCTCGATTGCTGCGGCAAGCCGCGCGCCCGGCGTCATAGTGATGCGGTCATAGTGATGCAGTCCTGGGCGGTACGGTCACGGCAGCCCGAGCAGGATGCGGACGATAAAGATCAGCCACATGATCATCAGCACCAAAAGCCCGATGCCGAATATGCCGCCGCGGCGCGTGATCCTGTTGCTGGTGACGTGGATGTAAGCGTGCCCAAGCCGCGACAGCACGAAGATCCAGGAGAGCACGACAAAGAGGATGTCGGCGTGCCGCGTCATGATCGACAGGATCGTCAGCACATAGAACAGCAGCGGCAGCTCGAGCTGATTATGCGCAGCGTTCGCAATCTGCAGAACGCGCGGCGGCCAGTTCGGCTGGCGCAGCGCCACATCGCGCGGATGCACCACGCCGGAGCGGATCGATGTCACCCGGTAATAGGCCATCCAGCAATAGAGCAAGAACGTCAGGATGACCTGGACGAACAGCGGCAGCAGAACAAACCCGATCGACATGGTGAAAGCCTCCCGCTCGCTTCCGGCTTAACGCGCCGCACCGGCGGCTGCAACGCGATAGACCGCGCCGGGCGCCGGCGATAGGCTGCGCGCTCTATTTTCCTGGGGGACGACCAATGTCAGTGCCAACATCCGGCCAGCCGGCCGATCCAAAAATCTGGGCCATTGCCGTGTGGGGCCTTTACCTCGCCGGCCTGGTCAGCGGCATCACCGCGCTGGTCGGCCTCATCCTCGCTTATGTGAAGCGCGGCGAGTTGGCCGGCACGCCGTATGAATCTGCACATGACCTACGCGATCCGCACGTTCTGGATCGCACTGCTGGGCGTGATCATCGGCAGCGTGCTCGTCCTCCTCCTGATCGGCTACCTGCTCCTGCCGATAGTCGGAATCTGGTCGCTGTACCGCATGGTGCGCGGGCTGGTGCTGGCGCTCGACGGCCGGCCGATCCCCAATCCGACAGGCTGGCTCTAGACCCGGCTCGGATAGTTCGGGCTTTCGCGGGTGATCAGCACGTCGTGGACGTGGCTCTCGCGCAGACCGGCATTCGAGATGCGCACGAACTGCGCCTTCTCGTGCAGCTCGGTGATGGTCTTCGCGCCGGTGTAACCCATCGCCGCGCGCAGACCGCCGGCGAGTTGATGCAGCACGGTTGCCGCCGACCCTTTGTAGGGCACCTGTCCCTCGACGCCTTCCGGCACGAGCTTGAGTGAATCCTTGATGTCCTGCTGGAAGTAGCGGTCGGCCGAGCCGCGCGCCATTGCGCCGACCGAGCCCATGCCGCGATAGGTTTTGTACGAGCGGCCCTGGTAGAGGAACACCTCGCCGGGCGTCTCGTCAGTGCCGGCAAGCAGTGAACCAATCATCGCGACATCGGCGCCGGCGGCGAGCGCCTTGGCGAGATCGCCGGAATATTTGATGCCGCCATCGGCGATCACCGGCGTGTCGGTCTTCTTCGCCTCTTCGACGCTGTCCATCACCGCGGTGAGCTGCGGGACGCCGACACCGGCGACGATGCGCGTCGTGCAGATCGAGCCTGGGCCGATGCCGACCTTGATCGCATCGGCGCCGGAATCGATCAGCGCCTTGGCGCCTTCGCCAGTGGCGACGTTACCGGCGACGACCTGTACCTTGTTCGACATTTTCTTGATGCGACTGACGGCGGTCGAGCACCATCTTCGAATGGCCGTGCGCGGTGTCGACCACGACCAGATCGACGCCCGCGGCGATCAGCGCCTCGGTGCGGGCATAGCCCTTGTCGCCGACTGTTGTTGCCGCCGCGACGCGCAGACGGCCCTGCTCGTCCTTGCAGGCATTCGGATTGGCGACGGCCTTCTCGATGTCCTTCACCGTGATGAGGCCGACGCAGCGATATTGATCGTCGACCACCAGCAGTTTCTCGATGCGGTGTTGATGCAGGAGGCGCTTCGCCTCGTCGTGGGTGACGCCTTCGTTGACGGTGATGACTTTCTTGGTCATCAGCTCGGAAACCGGCTGAAGCGGATTGTTGGCGAACCGCACGTCGCGGTTGGTGATGATACCGACCAGCTTGCCAGCCTTGCCGTTGCCGCCACCTTCCACCACCGGAATACCGGAGATGCGGTTGTCGGCCATCAATTGCAGCGCGTCGGCGAGTGAGCCATCCGGCGCGATGGTGAGCGGATTGACCACCATGCCGGACTCGAACTTCTTGACCTGTCGCACCTGCGCGGCCTGCTGTTCGGGTTCGAGATTGCGATGGATGACGCCGATGCCGCCGGCCTGCGCCATGGCGATCGCCATCTGGAATTCGGTCACCGTATCCATCGCCGAGGCGATGATTGGAATATTGAGCGAGATCGAGCGGGTGATACGCGAACGGATATCGGCGTCGGAGGGCAGAACTTCGGACAGGCCAGGCCTGATCAGAACGTCGTCGAACGTCAGGGCCTCGGGGAACTCACCGTTGATCTTCCTGGCCATCGCCAACTCCGCTTCGCGCCCGCGGCGCGCCGTCCTGCGGGTAGCTTGGTCGGATATGCGGCATTTGCGGCGAAAACGACGTTTCCGCCCCGACTCAAGTGACCCGCTTTTGGGTTGGCGGCGGTCGATATCACGGCTTGCCGCAGATTCCTAGCGGTTCCCCGGACGGAACGGCCGCTTTCAGAATCTTTCAACCACAAATGCCGATCGGCTGCCCAACTATCGCCAATTGCGCGCCAAATCTCGCAAGTAACGAGTTACCGCTTCAGGTCCGGCAGTACCGGCCGAGCGGCTGGCTCATGGCCTAACTGAGAATGGAGCGCCTCGTGAATCTCATCAAATTGCGCGCACGCATCGGCGCAGTCCTTGTCGCATTTGCCGCCGGTCTCGCCGTATCCGGGGCCGCCCAGGCGCAGGCCCTGTTTCTTCCGGCCGCCGCCTCCGAACGCGCGGCGGTCGCCGGCACAAACCCATCGCAACACGCCAAGCGGAGCCGGCTGGTGCGGCTCGATGCCAATGTGCTGGCAGACCGGATCGCGCCAGTGAATGCCGACAACGAGGCAGATCGTGCCGAGCGGGCCGCGCGCCTTCCCGATACGTTGCGACTGAATTTGTTCGATGATGTGACGCCGACGCTGAAGCGCACCTCGGTCTCCGCCCGAGCCACCGGCGGCTTCACATGGGAAGGCATCGTCCCCGGCCAAGGCATCCATGAAGCCTTGCTCTCGGTAAAGAACGGCCAGATCAGCGGACGGGTGCAGCTCAACAACAAACTGTTTTCGATCGATCCGGTCGCCGGCGCGACGCACCGGATCACCGAAGTCGATGGCCGCAGCTTCCCGCCGGAAGCGCCTCCGCGCCTGCGTCCCCAAAATCGAACCGAGAGCACGCAGCCCGCACCGAATCCGCAGGACAGCGCCAGCGAGGCTGCTGAAGCAAACACGATTGTGCGCGTGTTCGTCGCCTACACAAACAGGGCGCGCTCGGAAGCAGGTGGGACAGTCCCCATGCAGGCCCAGATCGATCAGGCGATCGACCTCGCAAACCAGGCCTATGCGCGTGGCAGTATTCCGATGCGCCTTCAACTCGCGGGCTCCATGGTCGTCGCCTACGCCGAAGGCAACGGCACGCCGAGCCGGTTCGAAATCAACCTCGAGGATCTCACTGACGGCCAGCAATTCGCCACGGTGCGGTCGCGTCGAAATCAGACCAATGCGGACCTTGTTGTCCTGCTCCGTTCCGATCCGGCGAATTGCGGCACGCAATGTGTCTGCGGCATCGCATGGTTTCCCGGCGCCGGAGTCATGCCCACTCCAAGCGCGGCCACCAGGGAGACGGGGTTCTCCGTCACCGCGCATAGCTGCATCACCAATCTGAGCTTCCACCATGAGCTCGGTCACAATATGGGGCTGCAGCACGATCGCTTCGTGGTGTCCGGAAATCCGGGCACCAACTTTTACAACTTCGGCTATGTCAACAAGCCGAGGCTCAAGCGAACAATCATGGCCTACAACAATGCGTGTGCTCCGGACTTTTGCGACCGCATCAACTGGTTCAGCTCGCCAACGATTCGAGCGACGGGCAATGTGGTGATCGGCCGGGCGAGGAACACGGCCGGGGCCGCGGACAACACTCTAAGGCTAAAGCAGACCCGAACGCCGATTTCGCAATACGAATAGAATTGCTCGCTTCGTTCAAACGGGCCGCCAATTTGGCGGCCCGTTTTGTTTTGTGCATGGCTCGATTGTAAGCGGAGCCGTGGCTTGTGCTACTGCGCTCTGCTATGCGATGCGCCGTCGTGACCCTCACTCCTCTCCTCCATGCCACGTGATCGCGTCGTCGCGCTGATCATCGCCGTCGCGCTGTTCATGGAGAACATGGACTCGACGGTGATTGCGACGTCGCTGCCGGCGATTGCGGTCGATATCGGCACCAATCCGCTGGCGCTCAAGCTGGCCGTCACGTCCTATCTCCTGTCGCTCGCCGTGTTCATCCCCGCGAGCGGCTGGACCGCCGACCGGTTCGGCGCCCGCACCGTGTTCCGGGCCGCCATCGCCGTGTTCGTGATCGGCTCGATCGGCTGCGCGATCTCAAGCTCGCTCACCGACTTCGTGATCGCCCGCATCGTGCAGGGCATGGGCGGGGCGATGATGACACCGGTCGGGCGTCTCATCATTGTGCGCTCGATCCCCAAGCGCGAATTTGTCGGCGCGATGGCCTGGGTGACGACACCGGCGCTGATCGGCCCGGTGGTCGGGCCGCCGATCGGCGGCTTCATCACCACCTATGCTAGCTGGCACTGGATCTTCCTGATCAACGTGCCGATCGGCATCGCCGGCATTATCCTGGCCAGCCGCTATATCGAGGACATCCGGGCCGAAGAGCGCGAGCGGTTCGACGCGGTCGGCTTGCTGCTGGCGGGCCTGGGGATTGCCGGACTGGCCTTCGGCCTTTCTGTCGCCGGGCTCAATTTTCTGCCGTGGTGGATCGTCGCCCTGCTGATCGTCGGCGGCGCCTTCTTTATCCTGGCCTATCTCTGGCACGCCAAGCGCACGCCCAACCCCGCGCTCGACCTGACCTTGTTCCGCCTGCCGACGTTCTACGCCAGCGTGGCCGGCGGATTCCTGTTTCGGCTCGGGGTCGGCGCCCTCCCGTTCCTGCTGCCGCTGATGCTGCAGGTCGGCTTCGGCATGAACCCGTTTCAGTCCGGCCTGATCACCTTCGCCGCAGCGCTCGGCGCGCTCAGCATGAAAATCGTCGCCACCACGGTGCTGCGCAAATTCGGCTTTCGCACCGTGCTGGTGGTCAACGGGCTGATCGCAACGGCCTTCCTCGCGGCCTGTGCCGGATTCAACCCGTACACGCCGGTCTGGATGATGATGATCATCCTGCTGGCCGGCGGTTTCTTTCGCTCGCTGGAATTCACCAGCATCAACACCATTGCCTACGCCGAAATTGAAAAGCATCGCGTCAGCAAGGCGACCGCGATCACCAGCGTCGGCCAGCAATTGTCGCTATCGGCCGGCGTTGCGGTCGGCGCATTGGCCGTGGAGGTCACGACCTATGTCCGCGGCACCCATGGCACGCTGCAGGCCGCCGACTTTCCGCCGGCGTTCCTTCTCGTTGCGTTGCTGTCGGCGATATCGGTGCTGTTCTTTATCCGGCTCGCGCCCGACGCCGGCGCGGAATTGGCGAACCGGATGCCGAAGCCGTCTGAAAATCCCGCTGATGCTTCCGACCAGCGCGTCAATTAGAGACAGTTGATTACAATTTTAATTATTAACCACACGCGCCAAAACTTAACTGCTGATTAACCAGCTAGGAACTTGAGTTCACTGGACAAGTTGTCGTCCGCGCCGTTACTTTCCACCTCAATATAGTAAACGAGTATGTGTGCGACGCGTATGCCCGGGCCTTCGTTGAGGCGGGTTTTGTCTTTTGCCGGTGTGCTGGCTGCCCCGCTCTTTCTTGCAGCCACACCCGCAGCCGCGCAGAGCGGCAGCGCACGCGTATGCGCTGACCAAACCGAAAGCCGTCACGCCGAGCGCATCGAAGCCTGCAAGGCGTTGATCCCCCGCCTGTCCGGCAAGCCGGCCGGCGTCGCCTACGCGTTGCGCGGCCTCGCCTATCTCGACCGCGGCGACATTGCGAGCGCGATCGCCGATCTCGACAAGGCCGTCGCACTCGCGCCCGATTTCGCGCCGGCCTATCAGAACCGCGGCAATGCCTGGTACGCGCGCGGCAATTTCGGGCGCGCCATCGGCGATTACGACCAGGCCATCAAGCTCGAGCCCGATGTCGCTTCGGCTTATGCCAACCGCGCCACCGTCAAGCGCGACGTCGGCCATCTCGACGGCGCCATCGAGGACTACGCCAAAGCGATCGGCCTGCAGCCGCGCGACGGCAATGCCTATGCGGGGCGCGGCGAGCTTTATCTGCGCCAAAAGAAGTACGACCGGGCGGTCGCCGATCTCTCACAGGCGCTGCGGGTCGAGCCCCGCTTCGCGACCTACATGCTGTTGGGCGAGGCATACGAGCACGGCGGCGACTTCAAGCACGCGCTGTCGGCCTATGCCGACGCCTCGCGTATGGATCCGCAAAACGTCGACGCCATCAATGCCCAGGGCGTGGTGCACAAGAAGCAAGGCGAACTCGACCGCGCTATCGCGCTTTACAGCCGCGCCATCCAGATGGAGCCCAATTCGGCCTCGAGCTACAGGCTGCGGGCGATGGCCTACGCCGCCAAAGGCGACCGCAAGCGCGCGCTGAAGGAAATGGACCGCGTGCTGAAGTTCGTCTGGAACGTGGATGCGTTGCGGATCCGTGCGCAGCTGCGGCTCGACGAGGGCGAGCTTGGGCTGGCGATGTCGGACGTCGGCCATATCACCAAGCTTGATGCGGAGGATGGCGTTGCGGCGGCGGTTCGCGGCGCGGTGGCGGCGCGGCGCAAGGATTACGGACAGGCGCTCACCGAGCTCGACAAGGCGCTGGGCAAGGACGGCAATAACGGCTTTGCGTTGAAGGAACGCGGGCTGGTTTACGCCGCGAAGGGCGACAGCGAGAAGGCGCTGGGCGATCTCAGCCGCGCGATCGAGCTCGGCTCGACCGGCGCCGCGGCCTATCGCGAGCGCGGCAAGATCTACCGGCAGAAGGGCGACGTGGCGAAGGCGCTGAGCGACTTCGATCAGGCGATTGCGCAGGATCCCGTGACGGCAGCGACGTATTTCGAGCGCGCCACGTTGCGCAAGATCAAAGGCGATACCGGCGGTCAGCTCGCCGATCTGAACGACGGGTTGCGGCGTCAGCCGGAGCAGGCACAGGCGCTCTACGAGCGCGGCCTTATTCGGATAAGCCGGGGCGACAGCAATATGGCGCTCGCGGACTTCGATGCGGCGCTCAAGGTCGAGCCGAAGAACATGGCGGCACTCAAGAGCCGCGCCATGATCCTGGCCGAGCGCAAGGATTCACGCGCCCTCGCCGATCTCGACGCGCTGGTCGCGGCCGAGCCGCGCAACGCGCAATACGTTTACCAGCGCGGGCTGGTGCGCGAGCGTCAGCAAGATGTCCGCGCGATCGCCGACTTCAAGACTGCGCTTTCACTCGACAAGAAGATGGCTGACGCCAAACGCGCGCTCGCGCGGGCCGAAAGCGACAGCAAGCGCTGGAAGGTAGCGAACAAATCGTCGCCCGCAGAAGCGAAAGTCGATACTTCGGCCGAGGAGGCCAAGCCGGCTGACGTGAAGCCAACCGAAGCCGCGGCCGCAACAGCGGCACCGGATCGCACTGCTTCGATCGACACGGCCGCCACGCCGCTGCCGCCGGCGCGCGCGCAGACCGCGCCAGCGGTCGAAGCAGCCTAAAGTCCGAGCGCAGGGTCGAAGCCAAGACCGAAACGAAGCGGAACAGCGAGGCGAAGGGTCAGCGACAAGCAAAAGGCGGCGAGCCAGGACAAAAACAAGAAGAACGAGTCCCAGAAATCATCCGGCCGCAAGGATGAGCGCAAGATCGCGTCGAAGACCGCCTCGAAGCCCGCTGAGCAGAAACGCACGACGACGCGTGTCGAACAGCGCCAGCCGCCCCGGCAGGTCCGTGCCGTTCAGCCGGCGCGTTTCACCGACATCTTCAGCAGCCGCCGCACCCGCTAGCTCCTGCGAAAACCGGTCGCGAGCAGATAAAGCTCGGCGGAGTCCGCGCGGCTCGCCGCCGGCTTGACGTGTCGCACGGTGGCGAAATCTCTTCTTGAGCTGGGCCAGCAAGGCCGGCTCGGTGCCGCCTTGAATCACCTTGGCGAGAAACGCACCGCCGGGCTTGAGGACTTCGCGCGCAAACTCCGCCGCGGCTTCGACCAGCGCGACGATCTTTATGTGATCGGTCTTGCGGTGCCCGGTGGCGTTAGCCGCCATGTCGGTCAACACGACATCAGCTTCGCCGCCCAATCGCGCCTTCAATTCGTCCGGCGCCGCCGGATCGAGAAAATCGAGCTGGATGAAATCCACGCCCGGCGATCGGCTCGATGTCGAGCAGGTCGATGGCGACGATCCGGCCGCCCTCGCCGATCCGTTTGGCCGCCACCTGGCTCCAGCCGCCGGGCGCGGCGCCGAGATCGATCGACACGCGCGCCCTTTCTTGAGGATGCGATACTTGTCGTCGATCTCGACCAGTTTGAAGGCGGCGCGCGAGCGATAGCCCTCGCGCTTGGCGCGCTGCACGTAAGGATCGTTGAGCTGGCGCTCCAGCCACATCTTGGAAGACAGGGTACGGCCCTTGCCGGTCTTGACCCGCTGCTTGAGTGAACGGCCGGATGGCTTGGTCACGCCGAACCCCACACGCCGTCTGCGCGCATCATCTCGACCAGCATGCCTTCGCGCAGGCCGCGGTCGGCGACGCGCAGGCGCGGCGACGGAAAGGCGCGGCGGATCGCCTGCAGGATCGCGCAGCCCGCCAGAACGAGGTCGGCGCGCTCGGGACCGATGCACGGACTCGCGGCACGTTCCGCGTAGCTCATGGCCAGCAGCCGGTCGATCACGTTGTCGATCTCGGATTCCGTCATCCAGCAGCCGTCGACGCGGTTGCGATCATAGCGCCGGAGTTCGAGATGAACGCCGGCGATGGTGGTGACCGTGCCCGACGTGCCGAGCAGATGAACGCCGTCGAGATTGTCGCCGTGCGCGGCCGCGAAGGGCGCGAGCAGCGATGACACTTCATCGACCATGGCGTCGAATGTCGCGACGCTGACATCGGTGCCGCCGTATTTTTCGGCGAGCGTCACCACGCCATGCGGCAGCGAGGCCCAGCCGCGCATCTTCGGCGGCGCGGGACCTCGCCCGTTCGCCGGCGAGCGATCGAGCCGCACCAGCTCGGAGGAGCCGCCGCCAATATCGAACAGGATGACGCCCTTTGCATCCGCATCGATCAGCGGCGTGCAGCCGGTGGCGGCGAGCCTTGCTTCGGTCTCGCGGTCGATGATTTCGAGCTCGAGCCCGGTCAGGTCGGCGACGCGGGAGCGAAACGCCTCGCCATTGCCGGCCGCGCGGCACGCTTCGGTGGCGATCAGGCGCGCGCGGGTGACGCCGCGATGGTCCATCTTGTCCCGGCACACCGAGAGCGCCTCGATGGCGCGCAGGATCGCCGGCTCGCTGATCAGGCCGGAGCCGGAGACGCCTTCGCCGAGCCGGATGATGCGCGAGAACGCGTCGACCACGCGGAACGCCTCATTGGTCGGGCGCGCGACCAGCAGGCGGCAATTATTGGTGCCGAGATCGAGCGCCGCATAGGTCGCGGCTCCGCGGGCGGCATCCTTGCCACCCGAGCCGTGCGACCCGCGATCCCAGCGCGGGCGCTCACGCGCGCCACGCGCAGGATCGAGGCCTGGGACCCCCCTGGCCTCTCCGGTCATTGCTTTAAACCTTCTGCGCCAGCACGGCGCGCCCTGCGCAGCCCTGCCGGCTTTGTCCAACGATCGGGAAAAGTGTAACAGCCCACCGCGCTATGCGCCAACCGGCTGGGAGCCAAGCGTTTCCCGGCGCGTTCTTGTGAAGGACGGCTTGCTCCGATATCTCCTCGTTTCCGCCGAAACACCCGAGCCCATGCAAGACAGCACCAATCCTGCCGCCCTGAACGATCTCTCGACCATGAAATTCGGGGTCGGCCAGCCCGTGCGCCGCACCGAGGACCCGACCCTGGTGCGCGGCCAGGGCCGCTACACCGACGACATCAATCTCGACGGGCAGGTTTACGCGGTGATGGTGCGCAGCCGCGATGCGCACGGCCTGATCAAATCGGTCGACATCGACGCCGCGCGCGCGATGCCGGGCGTGCTCGGCATTTATCGGGGCGAGGACCTCAAGGCCTATGGCGGCCTCAAATGCACATTGCCGCTCAAGAGCCGCGACGGCTCGCCGATCAAATACACGCCGCGCCCGGCGCTGCCGACCGACAAAGTGAGATTTGTCGGTGACCCGATCGTCTGCGTGGTCGCTCGAGACTTTGGCGCAGGCTAAAGATGCCGCGGAAACCGTGGCGATCGACATCGAGCCGCTGCCCGCCGTGGTCGAAGCACGCGACGCCGTGAAGCCCGGCGCGCCGCTGGTGTGGGACGAGGTGCCGAACAACATTGCGCTCGATTGGCGCTGGGGCGACAGCGAGAAAGTTTCGGCGGCCTTTGCGGGCGCCGCGCATGTCACAAAGCTGCCGGCGATCAATCAGCGCCTGGTCGTCAATGCGATCGAGCCGCGCTCGGCGATCGGCGAATTCACCAGGCACCGACGAACGCTGGACGCTGCACTCATGCAGCCAGGGCGTGTTCGGGCTCAAGAACATGCTGCGCGACGTGCTCGGCGCGCCGGCCGAGAAGGTGCGCATCCTGACCGGCAATGTCGGCGGCTCGTTCGGCATGAAGGCCGCGATGTATCCCGAATATGTCTGCATCCTGCATGCGGCGCGCGAGCTCGGCCGGCCGGTGAAATGGACCGACGACCGCTCCGGCTCGTTCGTCTCCGACCATCACGGCCGCGCCTTCGACATGGAAATGGAAGTCGCGTTCGACAAGGACGGGCTGATCCTTGCGATCCGCCTCACCGGCTTTGGCGATCTCGGCGGCTTCTGCGCCGCGTTCGGGCCGCTGCTGCCGACCGTCAACGTCGCCAAGAATACGGTGAGCGTCTATCGCACGCCGCTGCTCGAAGTCTCGACCAAATGCGTGTTCACCAACACGACCATGGTCTCGGCCTATCGCGGCGCCGGGCGCCCGGAAGGCAATTACAACATGGAGCGCGCGCTCGACCTTGCCGCGATCGAGATGGGCATCGACCGCTTCGAGCTGCGCAAGCGCAATTTCATCAAGCCGCGCGAAATGCCGTTCAAGTCGTCGGCCGGCACCGAATACGACGTCGGCGACTTCCCGGGCGTGTTCAAGCATGCGCTCGAGCTTGCCGACGCCAAAGGCTTCAAGGCGCGCAAGCGCGACAGCAAGAAGAAGGGCAAGCTGCGCGGCCTTGGGGTCGGCTGCTATCTCGAAACCACGGCCGCCGGCACGCAGGAAATGGGCGGCATCCGCTTCGAGGACGACGGCACGGTGACGATCGTCACCGGCACGCTCGATTACGGACAGGGCCACGCGGCAACCTTCGCGCAAATCCTGACCGACAAGCTCGGCGTGCCGTTCGACAAGATCCGGCTGCTGCAAGGCGACAGCGACCAGCTCGTGCATGGCGGCGGCACCGGCGGCTCGCGCTCGACCATGCTGTCAGGCACGGCCGTGCTTGCAGGCGGCCGACAAGGTCATCGCCAAGGGCAAGGACCTCGCGGCGCATGTGCTGGAAGCGTCTGCCGGCGACATCGAATTCCGCGACGGCCGCTTTGTCATCGCCGGCACCGACCGCACGGTCGGCATCATGGAGCTTGCCGAGCGCGTTCGCGCGCGGCCTGAAGCTGCCGGACGGCGTCGACGGCCTCGCTCAATGTCAGCCATGTCACCGAGGCCGTGCCGGGCACCTACCCGAACGGCTGCCACGTGGCCGAGGTCGAAGTCGATCCCGACACCGGCGCCGCCGAGATCGTGAAATATACGGCCGTCAACGACTTCGGCACGGTGGTCAATCCGCTGCTGGTCGAGGGTCAGACCCATGGCGGTATCGTGCAAGGGCTCGGCCAGGCGCTGATGGAGAACGCGGTCTACGACAAGGACGGCCAGTTCATCACCGGCTCGTTCATGGATTATGCGATGCCGCGCGCGCAAGAACACGCCGAGCTTCGTGGTCGAAAATCATCCGGTGCCGACCAAGCTCAATCCGGTCGGCGCCAAGGGCTGCGGCGAAGCCGGCTGCTCGGGCGGCCTGCCGACCGTGATGAATGCCGTGGTCGATGCGCTGTCCGAATACGGCGTGCGCCACATCGAAATGCCGGCGACGGCGCAGCGGATCTGGCAGACCATTCAGAGCGCGCAGAGTAAGGGCGCGTGACGCAGGCGGCTGAGACCGCGCCGGCGCGGATCGCGAGTGACACGCAGCTCATCGCCGGTGTCAGCGCCGCGCATTTCGTCTCGCATTACTACATCATCATCCTGCCGCCGCTGTTCGCCTTCGTGCGGGCCGATTATGGCGTGAGCTATATCGAGCTTGGCCTCGCCCTCACCGCATTCAATGTCGTGACCGCGCTCGGCCAGACGCCGGCCGGCTATCTGGTCGACCGGTTCGGCCCGCGAGTGCTCCTGATTTCCGGGCTGCTGCTCGGCGCCCTCGCCTTCGCGCTCGCCGGGCTGGTCAACTCATTCTGGTTTTTCGTCGCGATGTTCGGCCTCGCCGGCCTCGCCAACACGGTCTATCACCCGGCCGATTACGCGATGCTGTCGCATCACGTCGCGCCCGAGCGGATCAGCCGCGCCTTCTCGATCCATACCTTCGCGGGCATGCTCGGCTCGACCGCGGCGCCGGTCAGCCTTCTGCTGATGCAAAGCCAGTGGGGCTGGCGCGGCGCCTTCATCGGCGCGGCGACGCTCGGCATCGTCGTCGCATTGTTTCTGGTTGTCCTTGGCGAGCCGGAGCACCGCGTCGCGGTCAAACCAAAGAGCGACGACAGCGGCCCGGTCGGCTGGCGCCTGCTGGTGAGCGCGCCGATCCTGCTCAACCTGTTCTTGTTCGCGCTGTTCGCGCTGGTGAGCGGCGGCTTGCAATATTACTCGGTGGTCGCGCTCGGCGTGCTGTATGGCACGGCGCCTGCGGTCGCAAACACCGCGCTGACCGGCTACCTCCTGTTCTCCGCGTTGGGCGTGCTGGCCGGTGGCGTGCTTGGCGGACGCACCGGACGGCACAATCTTATCGTCGGCGCCGGTTTCGGCGTGGTCGGCGCGTGCGCGGCGCTGCTTGCCTCGATGCCGATCGGCGACGTGTTGATCGTCGCCACCATGGCGACGGCCGGCTTCTTTATCGGCGTGACCATGCCGGCACGCGACCTGATCGTGCGCGCGGTCACCCCGGCCGGCTCGTTCGGCAAGGTATTCGGCTTCGTGACCTCAGGGTTCAATCTCGGCGGCATCGTCGCGCCGCTGATCTTCGGCTATGCGATGGACCACGGCGCGCCGCAATGGGTGTTCTGGCTGGTAGTCGGGTTCAGCCTGCTCTACGCCGGGGCTTCCGCGCTCAGCGGGGGCCGGCTTCTTGAAATTCAACGCGCGGGCCGATAGGTAACAGCGCAGCCGTTGGGGGATAGTTCAACGGTAGAACATCGGACTTCTGACTCCGAGAATCTTGGTTCGAATCCAGGTCCCCCAGCCAGCCTTTTCTCCCTCTGCAATCCTCCGAATGAGCCGCGTGCCGTCTCCAAAACCGGCATGAGATCGGCTATCGTTTGCTCACTTAAACAACGACAAAAAATCGGGAGGACACGATGCGTTTGCTTTCCGAGCATGCCCGCCTCTTCCGTTGCATTGCCGTTTTTGCGTTTATCGCGGCTTTCGCGACCGCCGCTTATGCGCAGCAATGGCCGAACCGGCCCATCAAGGTCATCAGCCCCTATCCGCCCGGCAGCGCCTCCGACACGGTCAGCCGCGTCGTGCTGGACGAAGTCGCGCGCCTGATCGGGCAACCGATCGTCATCGAGGCGCGGCCCGGCGCCGGTGGCGCGGTCGGTTTCACTGCGGTCGCAAAGTCCGACCCGGACGGCTACACGCTGGTCACGAGTTCGTCGTCGCTGGCGACCGAGCGCGTCCTGCACAAATCGCTGCCCTACGATCCGGCGCGTGACTTCGTCCATGTCGTGCTGATCGGAACGTCGCCGAATATCCTGGTCGCTTCGAAAGCCTCCGGCTTCAAAACCGTGGCCGATCTGGTCGCCGCCGCCAAGGCAAAGCCTGACACGCTGACGTTTGCCTCCGCCGGAATCGGCTCATCATCGCATATGGCCGCGGAACGATTCCGTCTCGCTGCCGGCATTCAAGTTCGTCACATTCCATTCCGCACGGGCGGCCTCAACGAGGTGATGGCGGGCCGCATCGATTATTACTTCATCCCGCTGGCTGCCGCGGCATCGGCGCATGGCAATGAAAATTTGACGGTGCTGGCGGTGAGCTCGCCGACGCGCGCGCCGAGTTTGCCTGACGTGCCCTCGGTGGTCGAAGCCGGCTACCCCGATGCGGTTTTCCGCTTCTGGAACGGGATATCCGCCCCGACCGGCACGCCGAAGGACGTCGTGCAGAAGCTGCACAGCGTCACCCAGGAAGCGCTGAAGGGCGCCACCCTCAAGGAGAGGCTCGCCAAGCTCGGCGTCGAGCCGAGATTCGTGAGCAGCGAAGAGTTCGAGCAATTCTTCAAGGACGATTTCGCCGCCACGGTCGAGCTCGCAAAAAGAGCCAATCTCCAAGCGATCGACTGAGCCCGATCGTCGATAACGTCACAGGAAGGAACGCCACGTGAGTATTCGTCCCGGCATTGGTCCGCAGACCTGGGAGGTCGTGCGAACCAAGCTCGACCAGACGCTGCCCTTCGCGAACATGCGCGATACCCCCTACTACCGCGACGCGGTGTGGGAGCAGTTCTCCAAGAAAGAATACGAGCGGCGCTATCGCGCGCTGCGTAACAAGATGCAGCAGCAAAAGCTCGACGCCGTGATCGTGCCCGGTGGGCCCAGCCATTGGAGCTTCGGCGGCGGGATGTTGTGGCTGACCGGGCACTGGGAATGGCACGCTTTGGCGAGCTACGTGCTGGTCCCGCTCGAAGGCGATCCGACCATGATCTTTTCCATGGGGGGCACGCATGCCGAAGCGGTGCGCAAGCAGGTCAAGGTCGCCATCCAGGACGTGCGGCATAGCCGCAATGGCCGCTATGCCGACGTGATGGTCGAGCGCATCCGCGAACTCAAGCTCGAGCGCGGCCGCATCGGCCTCATGGAGGTCGATGGACGCCACTCCGACTATCTGCCGGTGAACCAGTACAACGTGCTGCGCGAGAACCTGCCGGACGCCGAGCTGGTCTTCACCGCGGGCTTCCTGCACGAACTGCTCTCGATCCACAGCGCGGAAGAGCTCGACTGCATCCGCAAGGCCGGCGTGCTGTGCCGCAATGCGATGGATGCGATGGTCGCGCGCGCCCGCCCGGGCGTGAAAGAGTATGAGCTTCGCGCCGCCGCCGGTGCGGCAATTCTGGAAGGCGGCGGCGACATCGACTTTCTGATCATCGGGTCGACGCCGATGGATGACCCGGCGATGGTGTTCGGCAATCCGCGTCCATCAAGCCGCGTCCTGAAAAAGGGCGACATCATCAATATGGAGCTGGCCGCCGGCTATCGCGGCTACACGGCGCAGGTCGGTTCGCCGATCTGCCTCGGCGAGCCGACCGAGATGGTGCGGAATTTCTGGAACGACATCACCCTGCCCGGCTACCGCCGCATCGTCGCCGAGATCGCGCCGGGCCGGCCGGTGGAGGCGATGCGCATTGCGAGTCAATTTTTCCGCGAGAAAGGCTACCAATCGCGGCCGGTGCAGTGTCACGGCATCGACCTGGTGACCGACAAGCCGCACGTGACGTCGGAGCATGTGGGCGCCGAAGACTTCGAGCAAATACTCAAGCCGGGGATGGTGATCATGGCGGAGCCCAATCCGATCACCCCGGACGGGCTGTTCGGCATTTTCCTCGGCCACACCTTCATCGTGACCGAGAGCGGACACGAAGTGGTCGACGACTTCCCGCTGGAAATCGCTGTCGCGCCCTGCTGATAGCGCGGACATCTGCCGCAGAAAAGCAAATCGGCCGCCCCGATCGGAGCGGCCGACTTACTACTACTCAGACGCTACTTACCGCACAGTCGCGAGTTCGAGCGCGCCTACGCCGACCGCGATGTTGAGACCGGCCTGGGCCTGTACCGAGACCGGCTGCAGCGTGATGGTGCGGTCCGAGCCGCCGATCAGCGCAT
The DNA here is from genome assembly GCA_963847325.1 of uncultured Alphaproteobacteria bacterium. Lineage (GTDB taxonomy): Bacteria > Pseudomonadota > Alphaproteobacteria > Rhizobiales > Xanthobacteraceae > Pseudolabrys. The sequence goes on along the minus strand of CAWJZD010000006.1, from coordinate 359,105 downwards.
TGGCGCCGACGCCGGCGCCGACCGTGGCTTCCGCGCTCGCGCCGCCATAGCGACCGGCCAAAGCGCCGAACGGGCGGCTGGTCGGGGCCACGACTTCCCACAGCATCTTGCCGCCGGTGGTCGCGCCGATATCGATGCCGAGCTTCGAGATCGTGCCGAGATAAACTTCGCGGCGGCCGAGCTCAGGCGAGGCCGGCGTGAAGATGCACTGCACCTGCTTCTGAGAGGCGATGATCATGCCGACACCGCCGGAGATGTCGCAGTCCAGCATGCCGACCTTGGTGCGCTCTTGCGCGGCAGCAGGGGACGTCAACGCTGCGGCAATCGCCGCGGTCGCGATCAATCCGGAAATACGCTTCATGAGTTCCTCCATTCGTTTGCCGCGCCAACAACACGACCCCGCCGGAAAGGTTCCGGCAGGCTCGATGCCGCACTGGCGTCGTTAAGGCCGCACTAACGCGACAACCACAATTTCGCGCTCAACGAGCGCAATCTCACGCGAGACATCGGGCGGAGAAATTCTGCGCGCCTCTGGAGAGCGGGCTGAAGGCCGGATCGCAGCCAATCGGGATTTTGACCGGCTTCGTGTTCTCGGCATCCTGCTTGACCGGCGCGAGCTTCAGGCGATCCGACTTGGCCGAGCGGTTTACCGCCTGACTGTCGAATTTGATTTGATTGCTAACGGTTTCCTTGCTGGGAACGGCGCTGCCCGCAGCAAGATCTGTTGCGGCGAGCGGCGCGAGAATCGCGAGCGCTCCTCCGATCAACAGGCCCGCCAGGAAATTGCCGCTGAAGCCGTACATCGCGTTCGCAAGCCTCGCTCTTGAGTCGAGCGAATAACCGCGCGTGGCCTGATCAGTTCCTGGTATGGCCGTAAACGATTTCGTGTACGCAGGCGTCCCAAAGCGGGAACGAATTACGGCGGCATGCATTGGCAAACGCGATCGGACGCCTGTCCTTCCCCTCCCCCCGGGCTCTGATCGAGATTACGGCGCAGTCGGCAAAACCGGCTGCGCCAATTTTTTTGGGCTCAGCGATCTTTTCGGGCCTGACGATCTCCCGCCGAATCGCGGGAACTCGCTGGAACGCGTGGCGTTAGCGAAGTGAACTCACGGGAAAGTTGCGATGGCAAGGCGCGCCAGATCCGAGACAATCGCCGCCGATGAGGCGGCAAGCATCGAGAGTCTCATCTCCGATCTCGAAACGCGGTTGCGAAAATTGAACGGCAACGTGCGCGATCAGGCCGTTGGCGCGTCATCCGACATCAACGATTTCGTCGGCCAGGCCCTGGCCGGAATCATGGAACGAGTGCGAGACAGCAGTGAAAACCTCACCGAAGACGTCGTCCACCGTGCGGGCAAAGCCGGCACGGACGCGTTCAAGCGCATTGCGCGGGAAATCGAGCACCGTCCGCTCCTCTTACTCGCGGTCGCAGCCGGACTCGGATTTGCTCTCGGAATGGCGCGAAAGTAGGCGAGAAACGCAAATGCGACTGAATGACATGATCTCAGGCACAATCAGCCGCGTCATCGGCAGATTTGTGAAACGCGCGGTGGCCGGCTTTTTCCTGGTCCTGTTTGCGCTGGCAGTCATCTACCAGCTCACCGCTGCCGGCACGCTCGCTTTGGGCGAAGCCTATGGCATGGTCATGGCCCGGCTGATCATTGCGGGCGTGTTTGCTCTCGCCGCAGGCGGGGCGGTCGCATTCCTGATGCTGACGCGGGCCAAGCCCGGCGCCAAGCCGGAGAACATCCTGCGGCAGCCACGGACCCTGGGCATCGCCATGCTGCTCGAATCAGTTTTGCTCGGATTCGCGCTATCGCGCGGCAAATCGCGTTCTTCGCTCAAGCGCACGTGAAAGTGATGAAAATCCGGCCTGTTTTACAGGCGCTTACGACGATAAAATAGTTCCAATCGGAGGAACCGTTAGGCATTTAGGCGCGTTAATACGGGTTACCGGCTTTAGCAGGCAGCAAAACCGGCGAAAACCACGTCAAACCTCTGACATGAAGATGGACGACGATAGCATGACCACCGACAAGCCAATGGGCTTCGCTGCGCATGCGCAGTCGGCGGAAGCCGGAAGCAAAGCGAAGTCTGCGAAGGCGAACAGATTGGATCGGGCGACCCGAGCCAAACTCGGCCAACAGCTTCGTGCCGTTTACGACGAGGTCGTCAGCCAGGGTGTGCCGAACCGGTTTACCGATTTGCTCGACCGCCTCGACAATGAGGGGACACAAAATGCGCATTGACGAGTCGGTCCGCCAGGAAATCCTGGGCTCCGTTCCGGGATTGCGCGCGTTCGCAATCTCGCTGTGCGGCAATGTCGATCGCGCCGACGATCTCGTGCAGGAAGCTCTGCTGCGCGCGCTCGCCAACATCCACTCATTCCAACCCGGCACCAACATGTCGGCCTGGTTGTTCACGATCCTGCGCAACCACTTCCGCTCCGAGTATCGCAAGCGCCGCCGCGAGGTGGAGGACGCTGACGGACATTATGCCGACAGCCTGACCTCGCATCCGGAGCAGCACGGGCAGCTCGAGCTGACGGAATTCCGCGAGGCGCTTAGCAAACTTCCGGAAGAACAGCGCGAAGCGCTGATCCTGGTCGGCGCGTCGGGCTTCTCGTACGAAGAAGCTGCAGAGATCTGCGGCTGCGCAATCGGCACCGTCAAATCACGCGTCAATCGCGCGCGCACCCGGCTTTCTGAGCTGATGTCAATTCAAGGGGTCGATGACTTCGGCCCCGATCACACGACGCGGGCCGTGCTGGTTGGTAATCAGCGCGGCTAGCTCTGCGAAAAAACGAGGCGTCAAAGAAAAACCCCGGCTCACTGAGCCGGGGTTTTTTGTGCCTTAGTTAACTTCAGCCTACGGCAAAGTCGGCCGGCGGCCCCGGATGACGCCCGCGACCGCGGCGATCAAAAAGAGAACGATAGCCACAAAGAACACGATTTTCGCGGCTTCCATCGCCACGCCGGCAATGCCGCCGAAGCCGAGCAGTGCGGCGATCAGCGCAATGATCAGAAACGTTACGGCCCAACCAAGCATGTTATGCTCCTGTCGATTGTTTTCACTTGAGCTTCGCTTGCGGACAAAACTCGCCTTTGGCGAGATTTGTTCCCTGCACATTCTCGTGCGCGGAACTTGTGCCGTAATCCGCGGGTTGAGCCACGTCTTTGTAGGGGAGCGTTATGGCGCCGCGGCCTAACTGGAAGGGTTTTCTGAAACTGTCACTGGTCTCGTGCTCGGTAGCGCTCTACCCGGCCACGACGACGAACCAGCGCGTCAGTTTCAACATCATCAACAAGAGTACCGGCAACCGCGTCCGTTATGACGTCGTCGATGCCGAGACCGGCGATCAGGTCGAAAAAGAAGATCGCGTCAAGGGCTACAAGATGGAGGGCAACGAGTACCTCCTGCTCGAGGATGACGAGCTCGAGAACGTCGCGCTCGAAAGCACCCACACGATCGACATCGAAGAGTTCGTCCCGATATCGGAAGTCGACCGCATCTATCTCGACGAGTTGTTCTACATCGTTCCGCAGGACGACGTCGCGCAAGAGGCTTTCGCGGTGATCCGCGAGGCGATGCGCAAGGAAGAGCTGGTCGGGCTTGCGAAAGTCGTGATTTACCGGCGCGAACGGCTTCTGCTGCTGCAGCCGCGCGGCAAGGGCTTGCTGGCCACGGCGCTTCGCTACAAGGACGAGGTGCGCGACGAGAAGGACTATTTCGACGACATCGAGAACGTCAAAGTCTCGGCCGACATGCTCAAGCTTGCGGCGCACATCCTCGACACCAAGAAGGGCAAGTTCGACCCGAAGAAGTTCGAGGACCGCTACGAGAACGCGCTCAAGGATCTGATCAAGGCCAAGAAGGCCGGCAAGGAGCCGCCGACATTGGCCGAGCCGAAGCCGAGCAACGTCGTCAATCTGATGGACGCGCTGAAGCGTAGCGCCAAAGGCGAGGCCGGGCGCCGCGCTCCGGCAACCCGCCGCGGCGGCGCCAAGTCGCATGCGCGCAAGCGTCCCGCGGCGCGCAAGAAAGTGCGTCGCGCCAGCTGAGCTGAAGGACGTGCCGGATGGCGCTGACGACTTATTGGAAAAAGCGCCGTTTCGACGTCACCGATGAGCCGCGCGGCAAGACCGCGCGGCGCAAAGGCTCGGCCTTCGTCATCCAGAAGCACGCCGCGACGCGCCTGCACTACGACCTGCGCCTCGAGCTCGACGGCGTGATGAAGAGCTGGGCGGTGACGCGCGGCCCTTCCCTGGTGCCGGGCGAAAAGCGGCTCGCCGTCGAGGTCGAAGACCATCCGATCGAATACAACAAATTCGAAGGCACGATCCCGAAAGGCCAGTACGGCGGCGGCACGGTGATGCTGTGGGACCGCGGCGAATGGGAGCCCGAAGAGGATCCGCAACGCGGCCTGAAGAAGGGCAGCCTGAAATTCCACCTTGAGGGCGAAAAGCTTCAGGGCAGCTGGCATCTGGTGCGCATGCATCGGCGGCCCGGCGAGAAGCGCAACAACTGGCTGCTGATCAAGTCGAAGGACGAGACGGCGCGCGGCGCACGCGACAAGGACATTCTCGAAGAGCTGCCGCTGTCGATCGCGACCGGCCGCACCATGGACGAGATCACCGAGGGCGCGGCGAAGAAGCTGAGCCGGATCAAGAGTCTCCTGCGCGGCGGAAAGAGCAAAGCGAAAAAGCCGGCAGCGAAGAGATCGGCGGCAAAAAAGCAGAAAAAAGCACGGCATACGGCGGCCGCGACGGCGCAGATCCATGAGACCGTGAGATCGCAACGCGCACCTGCGTCGCGCGCGCGGCGAAAGCGGACGGAGGATACGGTTCCGGGCGGCAAGCGCACATTTCAGCCGCCTTTCATTGCGCCGACACTGGCGACTCTGTCCGACAAGGCGCCGGGCAGCGACAACTGGATCCACGAGATCAAATTCGACGGCTACCGGTTGCAGACCCGCATTGCCGACGGTCATGCGGCTTTGTTGACGCGCAAAGGCCTCGACTGGACCCACAAATTCGAGCCGATTTCGCACGCGCTCGAAGAGCTTGCGGCCAAGACCGCCACGCTCGACGGCGAACTGGTGGTCGAGGGCGACAACGGCGTCTCGAGCTTCTCGCTGCTCCAGCAGGATCTGAGCGCGCAGCGCACCGACCGCATGGTCTATTACGTGTTCGACCTGCTCTATCTCGATGGCGTCGATCTGCGCGGCGTGCCGCTGGAGCGGCGCAAGGCCGAGTTGGCGAAGCTGCTGCGCCGTGCGCGCGAAGAACGGCCCGGTGCGGCTGAGCGAGTCGCTCGACCAGGCGGGTGACGTGCTGCTCAAACAAGCCTGCAAGCTTGGGCTCGAAGGCATCATCTCCAAGCTTCGCGATGCGCCTTACCGGCCGGGCGCGAGGTCCGGACTGGCTGAAGACCAAGTGCACCGACCGGCAGGAACTGGTGGTGGCGGGCTATGCGCCGTCCACCGCCGACGCGCAGGCGATCGGCTCGCTGATCGTCGGCTACTACGAGGGCGGCGAGCTCGAATATGCCGGCCGCACCGGCACCGGCTACACGCACAAGGTGGCGCGCGATCTCTACAAGAAGCTCAATACCTTGCGGCAGAAGGAATGCCCGTTCGGCAAGGTGCCGGCAGAGGAGCGCCGCAGCCGCGTCAAGGCCGTGTGGGTGAAGCCGAAGCTGGTCGCCGAAGTCGAGCTGCGCGGCTGGACCCATGGCGGCCATATCCGCCAGTCCTCGTTCCAGGGCTTGCGTGAAGACAAAGTCGCGACGGATGTCGTGCGCGAAGCGCAAGGTTCATGCGGCCGCCGCGAAGTCATCGAACCGCGGCTAAAAAGTCAAAGCCAACCCCTGCCCCGCGCAAGGCCGCGCCCCGCAAGAAAGACGAAGATTATTTCGGCGCGGTGCGGCTGAGCCATCCCGAGCGCGTCTATTGGCCCGATGTCGGCCTCACCAAGCGCGACCTCGCTGAATATTACGGCAAGGTCTGGGACCACATGCGGTCCGAGCTGGTCGGCCGCGTGATCGCGATTGTGCGCTGCCCCGAGGGCGCGACCGGTCAATGCTTCTTCCAGAAGCACGCCACCGCCGGCGTCGAGGCGAAATTCCTGCGTCTGGTGCCCGAGCCGGATGGCGACAAATCCATCTCAATCGACGACCTCGACGGGCTGATCGCACTGGCGCAGGCCGGCGCGCTTGAGATTCACATTCGCGGCTCGACCATCGACCGGCTCGAGGAAGCCAACCGGCTGGTGTTCGATCTCGATCCCGGCCCCGGCGTCAAATGGAGCGAGTTGATCGCGGCCGCGCGCGAGGTGCGCGAACGGCTCGATGCGCTCGGCATGGAGACCTTCGTGAAGACCTCCGGCGGCAAGGGCCTCCATGTGGTGCTGCCGATCGCTCACACGCCCTGGGAGGAAGCGAAGGGCTTTGCCCGCAAGATCGCCGAGGCGATGGAGCGGGATGATCCCAAACGCTTCGTCTCGACCGCTACGAAAGCGAAGCGCGAGAAGCGGATATTCGTCGATTATCTGCGCAACAGCCGCGAAGCCACCGCCATCGCGCCGTTCTCGACCCGCGCCCGCCCCGGCGCACCGGTCGCTGTCCCATTGAACTGGTCGGAACTTTCGACGTTGAAGTCTGCCGACCGCTACACAGTGCAGAACATTTCCCAGCGTTTGGGCCGGTTGCGCAGCGATCCGTGGGCGAAGATCGGGAAATTGAAGCAGAAACTACCGAAGAAGATCTGACATGGCCAAAGCGGCACGCCGAAAAGCTCAAGAGACCCCGCAACCGGACTCCATCGTCCGCCGCCTGCACATCTACTTCAGCCATTTCGCCCAGCAGATTTCCCACGCCTCCGGCCAGCCCACCACGTTCCTGCTGGCCCTGATGGTGGTTCTGGTTTGGGGCGTCACCGGGCCGATCTTCAACTACAGCGACACCTGGCAGCTCGTCATCAATACCGGCACGACGATCGTCACGTTTCTGATGGTGTTCCTGATCCAGAACACGCAAAACCGCGACACTCTCGCCTTTCATCTGAAACTGTCCGAGCTGGTCTTTGCCGTGAAGGGCGCCAAGGACAAATACGCCGCCCTCGAGACGCTCGAGGACAGAGAGCTTGAGGAACTTCACCGCGAGTTTTGCCGGCGGGCAGACCACATGCGTGAAACCCTCGATGCCCGGCGCGGAGCGACAAAGCAGGCGGCGGCGCGAACCAAGTCTCCGGTCAAAAAGTCGCGGCGCAATGGGCGCCGCGGAAAATCGCGCAAGAGCTCCTGACGTCTCCAGGAACCAAGCCCGGCGCGTTATCGTTAAGACACAGCAAAGACTGTAGACATGCGTAACCTGCTGTAAGTTTGCGCTAGAGCCGCGGGCCCACCGCGTGGGCCTTTATATGGACGGCAAGAATGCGAACACTGGTTGTCATTGTGCTTGCGGGGGCAGCGGGGCTGCTGCCGGCGCTTGCCTTTGCGGAGACCAAGACGTTCAGCGGGCGCGCCGCCTATTACGGCAATAACTACAAGGGCAAGACGGCGTCCGGCCAGATTTATGACGGCGCGAAATTCACGGCTGCGCACAAGACCCTGCCGTTCGGCACGCGGCTTCGCGTCACCGATACCCGCACCGGACGCAGCGTCGTCGTGGTCGTCAATGATCGCGGGCCCTTCACGCCGGGACGGGTGATCGACCTGTCGCTGGCGGCCGCCACCAGCCTCGGCATGGTTGCGCGCGGTGTGATCCCGGTGAACATCGAGCACATAACCGAGTAGTGCGGCCGCCTGGCTTTCAGTAAATTGCCCGCATGCGGAAGGCCGCCGCGCGTCTCCTCCCCGGCCATTTCAAGGACAAAAACCATGGCCGGGAAACGCCCTGCTCCGCGACTGCAAATCCTCGACGACAAACAGATGAATGCGCAGCAGCGCACCCTGGTGCAGGCGTTGCGTTCCGGCCCACGAGGCCATTCGATCCAGATCCGCGGTCCGTTTGCAGCATTTCTGCACGCGCCGGTGTTCGGCAATCTCGCGCAGGATCTCGGCGCGCATTGCCGCTACAACACGGCCGTGCCGCCCCGGCTCTCGGAATTCGCCATTCTGTGCACGGCGCGGCTGTGGCGCGCGCAATATGAGTGGTTCGCGCATGAGCCGATGGCATTGAAGGCGGGCGTGGCGGCGGAAACAGTGCGCGACCTGAAAGCCGGACGAACCCCTAAGAAGGCAAAGAAAGACGAGCGCGCCATCTACGACTTCGTGCAGGAGCTCTACAAAACCCGCCGCGTCAGCGATGCGACCTACAAGAAAGTGCGCGCATTCCTCGATGACAGCGCCATCGTCGAGCTGGTCGGCATCCTCGGCTATTACAGCCTGATTTCGATGACATTGAACGTATTCCGGATGCTGCCGCCCGAAGATGCCGCCCTGGCCTTTCCCGAGCCTTCCGGGCGCTAGGCGGATTGACGCCGCCTCCGGCGCTGACCACGATATAGGCAGGCGCCGCCAAACTAGGCGTGCGGCGCGATCTGGCGGACGACCAGCTTAAAAAGACGGCAGCGAAAGCCGCGTGGGGGATGGCACGTGCCTTGCTCTCCCTCATCTGATTGCCTGCCAACAACGAACGGGGAGAGTTCGATGCGTCGTCGCGATTTCACAAAATTGGCTGCCGCAAGCGCTGTCGGAGCTGTCGCTGCGCCAGCAATTGCCCGCGCCCAAACCACCTTCAACTGGAAGATGACCAGCTTCTACGGGCCGAATGCCGCCTTCTATTCGACCGGCCCCGGGAGCGCGAAAGACCTGATCAAGCGCATCGACGACATGTCAGGCGGCCGTCTCAAGATTCAGTTCTACGGCGCCGGTGAATTGATCCCCGCCGCGGAAGGCTTCGACGCCGTGTCGTCCGGCACCGTCGAGATGAACTATGCCAACTCCTATTTCTGGACCGGCAAGAGCTTCGCCGCGCAATACTTCACCGCGGTGCCGTTCGGCCTGAATTTCCAGGGCTTCAACGGCTGGTATTACGACGGCGGCGGCGCCCAGCTGTGGCGCGAAGTCTATGACCGCTTCAATCTGGTGCCGATGTATTGCGGCAATACCGGCGTGCAGATGACCGGCTGGTTCCGCAAGGAGATCAAGACCGCCGACGACCTCAAGGGCATCAAGATGCGCATCCCGGGACTGGCGGGCCGCGTCTACAAGGAGCTCGGCGTCGACTCCCGCCTGATCGCACCCGGCGAAATCTTTCCAAACCTCGAGCGCGGCGTGATCGATGCCGCGGAATTCGTCGGTCCGTTCCTCGACCGCCAGCTCGGCCTGCACAAGGTCGCCAAGTACTACTACACGACCGGCTGGCACGAGATGGCGACGGCCAGCGAGCTGATCGTCAACAAGGCGAAGTGGGAAAGCCTGCCGGCCGACCTCAAAGCCGTGGTCGAGAATGCCTGCGCCGCCTGCGTCGCCATCAGCGAAGCCTGGTGCCAGAAGAACAACGCCGAAGCGATGGAAGACCTGGTGAAAAACCAGGGCATCATCGCCGGCCCGCTGCCGGATGATGTGGTGAAGGCGTTGCGCGCGGCGAACACCAAGATCCTGGATGAAGCTGTCGCGAGAGACCCCGTCACCAAGAAGGTGCACGAGTCCTACATGGCCTACAAAGCCAAATACGACGCGTGGGCTGACCTGAGCGAGACCGTGTATCACAACAAGATCCGCAAGGCTTAAAGCGTGATCGCTGCGAAGAGTTTGGCCGACGGTATCGACCGTTTCACCGATATCGTCGGCCGCTTCACGTCCTGGCTCGCGCTGGTGCTGGCGCTCGTCATGGGCGCCAACGTGCTGCTGCGTTACGCCTTCTCGATCGGCTTCATCTGGGCGCAGGAGCTGGAGTGGCACATCATGGTGCCGATCTGCCTGTTCGGCATGAGCTACGCCATGCTGCATGGCGAGCACGTCAGGGTCGATGTGCTTTTCACCAATTTCACGCCCCGCAACAAAGAGCGCGTCAACGTCATTTCGGCTGTCCTGGCGCTGCTGTTTTCGCTGATCGTGATCTGGCTCTCGATGCACTACGTGTTGCAGTCCTGGAGCATCGGTGAAGGCTCGGCCAACCCCGGCGGCATGGACTACCGCTACATCGTCAAGTCGCTGATCCCGATCGGCTTTGCAATGTTCGCGCTGCAATCGCTGTCCGAGGCGATCAAGAGCTACCTCGCCTACAGGAGCGCGTGATGTTTAGTCTCGAGCTTCTCGCCATCCTGATGCTGGCATCGTTCTTCGTGCTGCTCCTGGCCGGCATTCCGGTCGGCATGACGCTGGCGATCTCCGGCCTGGTGTTCGGCTATCTCGGCTTCGGCACCCTGCTGTTCAATCTGTTGCCGCATCGCATCTTCGGCGTCGTCACCAACTCCACGCTGCTTGCCATCCCGCTCTTTGTCTTTATGGGCATGATGCTGGAGCGCTCGAAGCTCGCCGAAGACCTGATGGATGTGATCGGCCATGCCGCCGGCTCGCTGCGCGGCGGCCTTGGCATTGGCATCGTCCTGGTCGGCGTGCTGATGGGGGCGACCACCGGCATCGTCGGCGCCACCGTCGTGACGCTCGGCCTCCTCACCCTGCCCGGGATGCTGCGGCGCGGCTACGACAAGGGCCTTGCCTGCGGCACGATTTGCGCCTCCGGCACGCTCGGCCAGATCATTCCGCCGAGCCTCATTCTTATTTTGCTGGCCGATATCCTCAACGAGTTGGTCGGCACTCTCTTTGCCGCAGCGATGATCCCGGGGCTAATGCTCGCGGGCATCTACTGCATCTACATCCTTGCCCTCGGAATCTTTCGACCCGACATGGTGCCGGCGATTCCGCCGGAGGAGCGCGCCCTTGTTTCGAAGTCGGAGCTCGCCTGGCGGATTCTGAAAGTCGTTGCGCCACCGGTCGGACTCGTTGGCGCGGTGCTCGGTTCGATTATCGCCGGCATTGCCGCGCCGTCCGAGGCTGCCTCAATGGGCGCCCTGGGCTCGATCCTGATCACCGCAATCACCGGACGCCTGACTCTCAAGGTTTTGCGCGAGACCTGTCAGGCCACGGTCAAGATCACCGCGATGATGATGTTCATCCTAATCTGCGCGCAGGTGTTCTCGCTCGCCTTCCGCGGCCTGCAAGGCGAGAAGCTGGTTCAGGACTTCTTCGCTTTCCTGCCGGGCGGCATCAATGCCGATATCTGGTTCCTGATGTTGATCATCTTCATCCTCGGCTTCTTCATCGAGTGGATCGAGATCTCATACATCGCGGTGCCGCTGTTCCTGCCGGTCTTCGTGGCCGCACAGGTGGACATGGTTTGGCTGGCGACGTTGATCTGCGTGAACTTGCAAACCTCGTTCCTCACCCCGCCATTCGGCTGGGCCCTGTTCTTCCTGCGGGGCGTCGCGCCACCCGAGGTCACGACCGGCGATATTTACCGCGGCGTCATTCCGTTCGTGCTGATGCAGATTCTGGCGCTGGTGCTGGTGTTCGCGTTTCCAGGATTGGCGACCTGGCTGCCGAAGGCGATCGGCTGGTAGCTCAGTGTCCGTGCGCAGGGGCTGGCGCGCCGACCGGCTCGACTTTGAATTCGACGTCGACCTTGCCGGCTTTCTCGAACTGGAGCGTCGCCGTGAAAGGCTTGCCGCGCTCCAACGGCTGCTTCAGGCCGACAAACATGACGTGATTGCCGCCGGGCTTCAGCTCGATCGTCTCGCCCGGCTTGATTTCGAGGCCGTTCGTCGAGCTCGCGCATCTTGGCGACGCCGCCGCTCATGCTCATTTCATGCAACTCGAACTTGCCTGCAACAGGCGATGACCCGCTCACCAGCCGGTCCGGCGCGTTGCCGTTATTTGTGATCTTGAGGTAGCCGCCGCCGACCTGCGCGCCCTTTGGCGTTGCCCGCGCCCAGACGCCGGTAATCTGCAGGCTACCGGCTTGCTGCGCGAATGCACTGGCACCTAACACCGTTGCAGCAAGAACGAGCGCAAGTCGAAGCATTCCGAAACTCCAAAACGCGAATGGCGCGGACACTAGGCGCGGGCCGCCACGGCGTCTACATGGAGCGCCTGTGGTAATGTCAGCCATGCCGGACAAGAACACATCGGACGACGAGGAGAGCGGCCGCATCCTGCGCTTCCGGCAGCGGCGCAGCGACGAGCTGCAGCCGCCGGATCTCTCGAAGTTCGAGCAAAATTCCGAACCCGACGATTACCGCCATCGCATGCTGATGAACGCAGCCGGCCTGGTGGCGGTGGGGCTTCTCATCGCGATCGGGCTCTGGCTCGCGACCTCGATCGCCGAGCTGCGCAAGAATCAGGACTGCGCGCTCTCCGGCCGCCGCAACTGTGCGCCGATTGAGGTTAACCGCAGCCAGTGACGGCGGCAGTCCACCGCAAGGCCGCCGCCATTGAACTCACCGGCGTTGGCCGCTATACGCTCCTGCAGTCTCAGGCGGGGCGCAGCCAGGGGTTCCGGGGCCTGCAGACTCCAAAGAAAATCAGAGAGTTACGATGTCCTCGACCTTCGATACCGTCGCTAACATCATTGCCGAAACCTGCGACATTCCGCGCGAGACCATCAAGCCGGAAAGCCACGCGATCGACGATCTGGGCATCGACAGTCTCGACTTCCTCGACATTGCATTCGCGATCGACAAGGCGTTCGGCATCAAGATGCCGCTCGAAAAGTGGACGCAGGAGGTCAACGAGGGCAAGGCGACCACCGCGCAGTATTTCGTGCTTGAGAACCTCAGCGCCCGCATCGACGAACTCGTCGCCGCCAAGAGCGCGTGAGCGCGCGCATCCGCGAGCCAGCGCATGCAATTTGAACGCTTCAAGCTGGTCGACCGGATTCTTGAGATCAATACGGCCGAACGCACCATCCGCTGCGAAGCGATCGTGCCGACCGAGAGCTCGATCCTCGACCACCATTTTCCCGGCCATCCGCTGATGCCGGGTGTGCTGATGCTGGAATCGATGGCGCAGACATCGGGATGGATGATCCTTGGTATTCAGGGCTTCCGGAAGATGCCGTTTCTTGCCGCCGCCCGCGAAGCGAAATTCCGCACCTTCGTCGAACCCGGCACCAGGCTGGAGCTGAGCGCGAAGATGGTCCATGACGGTTCCGGCTTCGCACTGACCCAGGCGCAGGGCGCGCGCGACGGCAAGGTGGTGTGCGACGCCACCATTACGTTCCGCGTGGTGGATTTTCCCAAGCCCGAATTCAAGCAACAGATGCTGAAGTTTGCCGAGGAACTGCACTTCCCGATGCAGATGGTGGCAAATGACTGAAGCCGCGCGCGAGGGCGTCATCACCGGCATCGGCATCGTCTCGTGTCTGGGCGAAGGGCTCGACGCGCACTGGCAGAAGCTGTCTGCCGGCGAAACCGCTTTGGACGACAAGAACCTCGCGCCCTACATCGTGCATCCGATCTGTGCGCTCGATCTCGACAAGCAGATCCCGAAAAAAGGCGACCAACGGCAGATGGAGCCGTGGCAGCGGATCGGGGTCTATGCCGCCGGGCTTGCGCTCGACCAGGCCGGTCTCAAGGGCAATGCCGAGCTTCTGTCCCGCACCGACATGATCGTTGCCGCCGGCGGCGGCGAGCGGGACGTGGCGGCCGACAGCGCCATTCTGTCTGCGCTGCCGGGCGCGGCCAATCCGGATGCCTTGCTCAACGAAAAGCTGATGAGCGACATCCGCCCTACCCTGTTTCTGGCGCAGCTATCGAACCTGCTGGCCGGCAATATTTCGATCGTGCACAACGTCACCGGCTCATCCCGCACCTTCATGGGCGAAGAGGCGAGCGGCGTGGACTCGCTGCGCATCGCCCTTGCCCGCATCAATGCGGGTCAGGCCGAGATCGCGCTGGTGGGCGGCTCCTACAATGCCGAGCGCAAGGACCAGCTTCTCCTCTATGCCTTTGGCGACGAGCTTTTGACCGGCAGCTACAAAACGGTGTGGGAGCGCGCTCCCGACGGCGGCCTTGTCATGGGGTCGATCGGCGCATTCCTGGTGATCGAATCGCGCGAGCATGCGGAAAAACGCGGCGCCAAGATCATCGCCAAGCTTTCCGCCGTGATGTCCGAGCGCTCCAAGCGCGACACTGATCCGGTGGCGCCGTCGCTGCGGACCATGTGGGACAAGATCAGCGCGCGGGTGAAGCCCGGCAGCGCGGCCTTTATCTCGGCTGCGAGCGGCGCGGAACCCGCGACAAAGGGCGAGCGCGCATTCCTGGCGGAGCACGGCGATATTCCGGTGCGGGCCTCCGGGTCTTATATTGGCCACGGCATGGAGCCGGTCTTCCCGATGAATGTGGCGCTCGCAGCGCTCACGCTCAGCCGCGGAAGCCTGTTTCCGCCGCGCGACGCTTCCGGCTTCGAGAAGCCGATGAGCGGCCCGCTCAAGCAGGCGATCGTCACCGGCGTTGGGTATTGGCGCGGCGAAGGCATGGCCCTCGTCGAAGCGGCTTAAGGAGAACAACAATGGCAGCGCGCGACAAGCAAGGCCGCCCGGTGGTCGTCGTCACCGGCATCGGTGTCGTCACCTCGCTCGGCGCCGGCAAGGCCGAGAACTGGAAGAAGCTCACGGCCGGCGAATCCGGCATCCACACCATCTCGCGTTTTTCGACCAACGGCCTGAAGACCACCATCGCCGGCACGGTCGATTTCATCAAAGCCGAGCCGCTCTGCGCGCCCATCCTGTCGCAGCGGCTGGCCGAAGTCGCAGCCGAAGAAGCGGTCAGCCAATCCGGGATCGGCAAGAGCTTCCCCGGGCCGCTATTCATCGCCGTGCCGCCGGTCGAGATGGAATGGGAGCAGCGCATCGTGGTCGCCAAGACCTCCGGCGCGAACGGCAGCATCAATTATGACGACCTGTTGCGCGCCAGCCCCAAGCACCCCGAATATCACGACCGCTTCATGTTCGGCTCGGTGGCCGACAATCTGGCCGACAAGTTCGGCACCCGCGGCTCGCCGATCTCGCTATCGACGGCCTGCGCCTCCGGCGCGACCGCGATCCAGCTCGGCGTCGAGGCGATCCGCCGCGGCGAAGCGGATGCCGCGCTGTGCATCGGCACCGACGGCTCGGTGAACACCGAGTCGCTGGTGCGCTTTTCGCTCCTGTCCGCGCTCTCGACCCAGAACGACCCGCCGCAGGCCGCGGCGAAGCCGTTCGCCAAGAACCGCGACGGCTTTGTGATGGCGGAAGGCGCCGGGGCGCTGGTGCTGGAAAGCTACGAGTCCGCCAAAGCGCGCGGCGCGAAAATCCTCGGCATTGTGGCCGGCGCCGGCGAAATGGCTGACAGCTTCCATCGCACCCGCTCGAGCCCGGACGGCAAGCCGATCATCGGCTGCATGCAGCGCGCGCTTGACGACGCCGGCATCACGGCCGCCGAGATCGACTACATCAATCCGCACGGCACCGGCACGCCGGAAAACGACAAGATGGAAGCGCTTGGCGCGCAGGCCGTGTTCGGCGAGCGCGCCGCCAAGATCCCGATGTCATCGAACAAGTCGATGGTGGGCCATACGCTCTCGGCCGCGGGCGCGGTCGAGGCCGCCTTTACGCTGCTCACCATGCAGAACGGCAAGCTGCCGCCGACCATCAATTACGCCCTGCCCGACCCGGCCATTCCGCTCGACGTCGTGCCGAACACGGCGCGCGACGCGGAGGTGCGCTACGCGATCTCCAATTCGTTCGGCTTTGGCGGCCAGAACGTCTCGCTGGTGATGGCGCGCGAGCCGGCGTGACCATGCGCGCGCTGACGCTGGTCGGAGACCGCAAGCTTGAACTGCGTGAGGTGCCGCCGCCCCCGCCTCCGGGCGAGGGCGAAGTGCAGGTCCGCATCAAGGCGGTGGCGCTCAATCACCTCGACCTGTGGGGCTTTCGCGGCATGGCCTTCGCCAAGCGGCAAATGCCGCTGGTCGTTGGCGTGGAGGCTTCCGGCGAAATCGCCGCCGTCGGTCAAGGCGTCAACGGCTTCCGCACCGGCCAGAAGGTCGTGGTGTATGGCGGCCTGACCTGCGGCACATGCAAGGCGTGCCGCGAGGGCCGCGACAATCTCTGCGAGAACGTCGCCGGGATCATGGGCTTTCACGTCGATGGCTTCGCCCGCGATCTTCTCAACATGCCGGCGCGGCTTGTCATCCCGGTGCCGGATGGCGTCGCGGACCGTGACGCCGCCTGCGCGCCGATCGCCTTCGCCACCGTCGAGCACATGTTGTTCGACAATGCCAAGCTGCAGCCCGGCGAGACGATCCTGGTGCAGGCCGGCGGCTCCGGCATCGGCACCGCCGCAATCAAGATGGCCAAGGCGCTCGGCTGCACCGTCATCACCACGGTCGGCGACGATGCCAAGGCCGAGAAAGCCAAGGCGCTCGGCGCCGATCACGTCATCAACTACAAGACCCAGCGGTTCGAGACGATCACCCGCAAGCTGACCAACAAGAAGGGCGTCGATGTCGTGTTCGAGCATGTCGGCGGCGAAGGCTTCAACGGCTCGCTGCTCGTGCTCAAGCGCGGCGGCCGGCTCGTGACCTGCGGCTCGACCGCCGGCCCAAGCGTGCAGTTCAACCTGATGCAGCTGTTCCAGCAGCAATACAAAATCTTCGGTTCGTTCGGCGCGACCATGGCCAACATCCGCGCGAGCCTCGCCAAAATGGCGGCAGGCATGACGCCCGTGATCGATCTCGAAGTGCCGCTGGCCGAGTTCGAGCGCGGCCTGGCGCGGCTCGAGAGCCGCCAGGTGTTCGGCAAAGTCGTCGTCACCTTCTGACATGGTGGCCACGTTTCAATCACTCGGAAGCCGGGCGCGCAGCGGCCTGGACGCCGTGGTCGGAGCCAGCGCGGGAGGCCTGCTGCGCCTGGCGCGGCGCTTCGACCGCAAGAAGACCGCCAATGGCGCCGGCGCGCTGCTGCGCAAGGTCGGGCCCTGGCTTCCGGAGCATCGGATCGGCCGGCGCAATCTTGCGCATGGCATTTCCGGAAAAATCGGACGAGGAGATCGAGCGCATCCTCACCGGCGTTTGGGACAATCTCGGCCGCTTCTCGACCGACTTCGCGCATCTCGACCGGCTTACGGTCTATGACCCGGCCGAGCCCGGCCCCGGCGATATCGAATATTCGCCGCAAGCGCTGGCGCGCTTTGAGCAACTTCGCGACAGCAAGCAACCGGTCATTATGTTTGCCGCGCATCTCGCGAATTGGGAACTGCCGGCGCTGGTGGCGCACCGCTACGGCGTCGATGCGGTCGTGCTCTATCGCCGGCCCAATCTCGGCGGCGTCGCCGATGCGGCGATTGCGATCCGCGCCGGCGCGATGGGGACGTTGATCCCGACCACCCGCTTTGCGCCGGTGACGCTCGGCAACGCGCTGGAGTCCGGGCGCCACGTCGGCATGCTGGTGGACCAGTATTATACGCGTGGCGTGCCGATCACTTTCTTCGGCCAGCCGACCCGCGCCAACCCGCTGCTCGCGCGGCTCGTGCGGCAGTTCAAATGCCCGATCCACGGCACGCGCATTATCCGGCTTCCGGGCAACCGATTTCGCGCGGACATGACCGGGCCAATCCCGCCGGCGTTGACGCCCGAAGGTGACATCGACATCGCCGGCACCATGCAGGCCGTGCACGACGTGATCGAGGGCTGGATCCGCGAATATCCCGAGCAGTGGCTCTGGATTCACCGCCGCTGGCGGCCGGACGACACCAACCCGAAGTCCAAGCGCGAGGCGCTGGGGCTGACGAAGACCAAATCAGGTCTTGGTGGGTAGGCCCGCCGCCTTCCACGCCAGGATGCCGCCCGCGAGATGGCTGTCATAGGGATAGCCGCTATCCTGCGCGGCGAGCGAGGCGGTGACTGACCGCCTTCCCGACCGGCAGGCGAAGACCACCTGCTTGCCTTGCGGATCGGGAATCTGCGCCGGATCGAAGCTCGACAGCGGCACGATGACCGCGTCGGGGTAGCTCTCCACCGCCGTTTCATTCGGCTCACGAACGTCGACCAGCAGCATCGTGCCGTCGCGCACGCCGCGCGCGACGTCATCGACCGTGAGATTCTTCACTTCATTGGCGCGCGGATGAACGTCCGACATGGCTACACCGTGACCTGAGTGCCGATTTCGACCACCCGCCCGGTCGGAATCTGGAAATAATCGGTGGCGTCGTTGGCGGTGCGGGCCAGACCGATAAACAGGCGATCCTGCCACATCGGCATTCCCGACTTGGCCGACGGCTTGAGCGAGCGCCGCGACAGGAAGAACGACGTCGACATGATGTCGAACTGCCAGCCGAGCCTGCGCGCCACCGCAAGCGCCTTCGGGATGTTCGGCTGCTCCATGTAGCCGAAATTCAACGACACCTTGCGGAAGTGAGGCGACACGACATCGATCCGCACCCGGTCTTCTTCCGGCACGCGCGGCGTGTCCGATGTGATGATCGTGAGGATCACGTTGTTCTCGTGCAGCACCTTGTTGTGCTTGAGATTGTGCAAAAGCGCCGTAGGCGCGAAGTCCGGATCGCTGGTGAGAAAGACAGCGGTGCCCTGCGCAAAATGCGGCGGGCTCTTCTCCAGGCTGCGGATCAGCGTATCGAGCGGCACCTCGGTGCGGCGCGTCTTGTCGTAGAGGAGCCGCGTGCCGCGCCGCCAGGTCAGGATCAGGAGCACGACGATCGCGCCGAACAGCACAGGGACATACGCGCCCTCCGCGAGCTTCATCGTCGCCGCGACAAAGAAGAGACCATCGACCAGAACCAGCGGCAAGATCACCGCCAGCGTCGCCCAGATCGGCCAGCGCCACAGCTTGGACAGCACGACAAACAGCAGCATGGTGGTCAGAAAGCTGGTCGCTGACACCGCAAGCACATAGGCGTGCGCCAGCGCGCTCGACGTGCGGAACATCAGAACCAGCAGCAGAACGCCGACCAGCAGCGTCACGTTCACACGCGGCATGTAAACCTGGCCATATTGCTGCGCCGAGGTGTGACGGATCTCAAAGCGAGGCAGCAGGCCGAGCTGAATGGCCTGCTGGGTCAGCGAATAGGCGCCGGTGATGACGGCCTGGCTGGCGATGGCGGTCGCGGCTGTCGCGAGTGCGACAAGCGGCAGCAGCATCGATTCCGGAACCAGGCGATAGAACGGATCGTCGATCGCCGCCGGATTGGCGAGAACCAGCGCGCCCTGTCCGAAATAGTTGAGCAGGAGCGCGGGCAGCACCAAAGCCGCCCAGGCGGTCTGGATCGGTTTCCTGCCGAAATGCCCGAGGTCGGCGTAAAGGGCTTCGGTGCCTGTAACGGCCAGGAAGACCGCCGCGAGCGTGACCAGCGCGATCAGATGGTTGTCGATCACGAACTGGATTGCATAGAGCGGATTGATCGCCCGAAAAACCGCCGGATGATCCATGATGTGCATGCCGCCGGCGACGGCGATCACCACGAACCAGATGACCATCAACGGCCCGAACAGCGCCGAGACGCGGCCGGTGCCATGCGACTGCACGGCGAACAGCGCAACCAGAATAACGATGGTGGCCGGCAACACGTAAGGGTCGAACGCAGGCGCCGCGACGCGCAGACCCTCCAGGGCCGACATCACCGACAGCGCGGGTGTGATGAACGAGCCGCCATAGAACATCGCCGCGCCGACCACGCCGATCAGCAGGATCGGCGTCGAGCGGCGGCCGACGGCGCGAAACGCGAGCGCGGTGAGCGAGAGCGTGCCGCCCTCCCCGTGATTGTCGGCGCGCAGCAGGATCACGACGTATTTGAGCGTAACAATGATGATCAGCGCCCATACGATCATCGACAGGACGCCGAGCACCGCTTCCTGGGTGACCGGGCCGCCGGCGATGGCCGCTTTTACGGCTTCGCGGAAGGCGTAGAGCGGGCTGGTGCCGATATCGCCGTAAACGACCCCGATACTGCCGACTGTGAGGGCGGTGAAGCTTGGCGGTGCGGTGAGGCCATGAGCATGCCCGCCGGCAGCAGCGGGCTCGGTAGCGCCTTGGCTCATGGGTGGAACGGCCCCTAAGGAAAGGCGGGCCTTATATCACCACCGCAAGCGGCGGAATACAGCGGCAAGGCTGTGGAAAATCAGCGGAAATCGATCGGGAGGGGCGGCTCTTCGCGCATCAAGGTGATTGTGACGCGGCGGTTCGGCGCCATGAAGGGATTGTCCGGAAACAACGGCTCGGTGTCTGCCTTGCCCGCCACCATGAAGATATGGCCGGAGCTCAACCCTTCGCCGGCGAGGATCTGCCGCACCGCGTTGGCGCGGTCCGCCGAAAGTTCCCACGGGCCATAGCCGGGCTGCGCCGGAATGCGGTTCGCCGCCGTGTGGCCGGTGATGGAAAGCCGGTACGGCATCGCCTTGAGAGCCGGCGCCATTTTCTGGATCAGCCGGCGCGTGCGCTCATTGGGGTCCTTCGCGCCATCGGCGAACATCGAGCGTCCGTCCTGATCGACGATCTGGATGTTGAGGCCCTGCTTGCTCTCTTCAACGACGATGTGCTTGGAGGCCTCGGTGATCTCCGGCATTTCCTGCAAGGCCTGCCGTAGCGACGCCGAGGCGAGCGAGAACTTGCGGTCCTGCTCTATCCGGGCACCGTGGTTATGCTGCCGATCGTTTTCGTCGGGCGTCGGGGTCGCTGATGCGTCTTCCGGAGTGATGTTGGCGGCGTTCTTGAGCTTGGGCCGGGTCGGCAGGCCCAACACCTCGATGACGCCGGAATAGCGCACCTTGTCCTGCACGCCGAAGGCATCGCGCATCGAACCGGCGACAATCTTGAGCTTGACCTGGTCCTGCGTCGAGAAGGCGCACAGCATCACGAAGAACGCAACCAGCAGACCCATAAGGTCGGCAAAAGTGACGAACCAGCCGTGACCGCCCGCGTGTGATTCTTTTCGTCTTGCCATTGCGTGTACGCTAAGCCGGAGCCGCCTCTACCTCCTCAGCGAGGTGGCGGTGCTTTTCCGGCAAATACGCAAGCAGCATCTCGCGCACCAGGGTCGGGCTCTTCGCCTCGCGGATCATCAGAATTCCGTCGATGATCAGTGTGCGATTGATCTCTTCGTCGACCAATTTGAGATGCAGCTTGTCGGCGATCGGCAGGCAGAACAGATTGGCCACGGCCGCGCCATAGAACGTCGCCAACAGCGCGACAGCCATGAACGGACCGAGCTTCGAGGGATCGGTCATGTTGGCGAACATCTGCACCATGCCGATCAGCGTTCCGATCATGCCGAAGGCCGGCGCGCAATCGCCGATGGCGCGATAGATCTTCTGCCCTTCGTCAAGATGAGTGAGAAAGTTGTCGCGGTCGCGCTCGAGGTTGTCGCGGATAAACGTGCCATCGTAGCCGTCGGCGACGAAGCGAACGCCCTTGGCGAGAAACGGATCGTCGATTTCCACCTTCTCCAGCCCGACCGGGCCTTGCTTGCGTGCGATCTCCGCAAGGCCAGCCAGCTCATCCACCAGATCACGCTGGCTCATCCGCCGCATCGTGAATGCGAACTTCATTCCGAGCGGCAGGCCGTGGAAAATCGAGGTGAGCGGGAAGCGGATCAGCGTCGCGGCGAGTGCGCCGCCGAAAATGACGATGAAGGCGTGCAAGTCGAGGAACATCGAAATGTCGCCGCCCATGAAGATGAGCGCGAGCAGAACGATGACACCGGCCACGAGGCCGAGACCGGTTGCAATATCCATGATGAAAACCCCACCCACGCAACGGGCCCGCGACCAACATCGCAGGCGCTACCGGGCGAAAACTAGACGGCTCGGCTTAAAGGAGCGTAAAGGCTAAGAGATCGTGAAAAATGACGGCCGGGCTCGCGTGACCCGCGCGTAAAAAGCTGTAAAACTTGGACAAAACAGCCCGCCGGCCGGGCCAAATTCGAAGACTGGGAGGACGTCGTAATGCGTGATGTTGGTCATTTCATCGGTGGCAAGGTGGTCAAAGGGACGTCCGGCCGCCAGGGCGACGTATTCGATCCCAACACCGGCGAGGTGCAGGCCAAGGTCGCGCTTGCCAGCAAGAGCGAGGTCGAGGCCGCGATCGCCAATGCCGAAGCCGCGCAGCCGGCTTGGGCCGCCACCAATCCGCAGCGCCGCGCGCGGGTGATGTTCAAGTTTCTCGAGCTGGCCGCAAAAGAAAATGACAGCCTCGCCAAGCTGCTCTCGTCCGAGCACGGCAAGGTGCTGGCCGATGCCAAAGGCGACATTCAGCGCGGCATCGAAGTCGTCGAATTCGCCTGCGGGATTCCGAACTTGCTGAAGGGCGAGTACACCGAAGGCGCCGGCCCCGGCATCGACCTCTATTCGGTCCGCCAGGCGCTTGGCGTCGTCGCCGGCATCACGCCGTTCAACTTTCCGGCCATGATCCCGTTGTGGAAGGCGGCGCCCGCGATCGCCTGCGGCAACGCCTTCATCCTCAAGCCATCCGAGCGCGACCCGTCCGTGCCGATGCGGCTCGCCGAACTGTTCCTCGAGGCGGGACTCCCGCCCGGCATCTTCAACGTCGTCAATGGCGACAAGGAAGCGGTCGACACGCTGCTCAAGGACGGACGCGTCAAAGCGATCGGCTTTGTCGGCTCATCGTCCATCGCGCAATACATCTACTCGACCGGCACCGCGCACGGAAAGCGCGTGCAATGCTTCGGCGGCGCCAAGAACCACATGATCGTCATGCCGGATGCCGACATGGATCAGGCGGTCGATGCGTTGATCGGCGCCGGCTATGGCTCGGCCGGCGAGCGCTGCATGGCCGTCTCGGTCGCAGTGCCGGTCGGCCAGAAGACTGCCGACACGCTGGTGAAGAAGCTCATCCCGCGGGTCGAAGCGCTGAAGATCGGCACCTCGATGGACAACCAGGCCGATTACGGGCCGATGGTGACGAAGGAGCTGCTCGGCAAGGTGCGCGGCTATATCGACAGCGGCGTCAAGGAAGGCGCCAAGCTCGTTGTGGACGGCCGTAACTTCAAATTGCAGGGCTATGAGAACGGCAATTTCATCGGCGGCTGCCTGTTCGACGAGGTGACGCCGGACATGAAGATCTACAAGGAAGAGATTTTCGGGCCGGTTCTCTCGGTGGTGCGCGCCAAGGATTACGAAGAGGCGGTGCGGCTTCCGTCCGAACATGAATACGGCAACGGCGTTGCGATCTTCACACGCGACGGCGACACCGCGCGCGATTTCACCCAGCGCGTGAACGTCGGCATGGTCGGCGTCAACTTCGCGATCCCGGTGCCGCTCGCCTATTACACGTTCGGCGGCTGGAAGCGCTCGGGCTTCGGCGACCTCAATCAGCACGGGCCGGATTCGATCCGCTTCTACACCAAGACCAAAACCGTGACCTCGCGCTGGCCTTCCGGCACCAAGGAAGGAGCCGAGTTCTCCATTCCGACCATGAAATGAGCGCGACCAGGACCAGGCTTGCTCAACGCTGCTCCGCAGCGCTGCTCGCTGCGTCGCTCGGAGCTTGCGCTGGAACGATGTCGGGCGCGCTCACCGACGTCCAGCCCACGCCAAAGTTGGACATGAACGGGCGCTGGCTGCTCAGCGCGAAGAGCAGCCCGCCCTGCGGGATGGGGTTCAGAAGCGCGGCGGACGGACAGAGCGGCTCGATCATGCCGGAGGGTGGCTGCCCGGAAGACTTTTTCAAAAGCCGGATCTGGTCGTTCGAGACCGGCGAGCTGGTCATTCAAAATCAGGACAACGAACTGCTCGCTCAACTGCGTTTTGTCGGCGGGCGATTTGAGGGTAAGTCGACAACCGGAACGCCAGTCATTCTTGCCCGCACCCTTTTACCCGTGAACTAGGTCACCCATGCCCGACTACCAGCTCTATTGTTTTGCCCAATCCGGCAACGCCTACCGCGCTGCGCTCATGCTCAATCTGATCGGCGCGAAGTGGAAACCCGTGTGGGTCGATTTCTTTGCCGGCGGCGTTCAGCGCACGCCGCAGTTTCGCACCGAGATCAACGAGATGGGCGAAATACCGGTGCTCCTCGTCGACGGCAAAAAGCGCCTGACCCAATCCTCCGTGATCCTGACCTATCTCGCGCGCCAGAGCGGCCAGTATCTGCCGAAGGGTGAAGACGAAGAGCTCGAGGCGCTGCGCTGGATCGTGTTCGACAACCAGAAGACCAACGGCTTCCTCGGCCCCTACCGTTTTCTGAAGAATTGGGCGAAGCCGGCGCCGGATCAGGCCGTGTTCAACTTCCTCAAGGGCCGCATCGACGGCAATCTCGCCATCGTCAACAAGCGGCTGGAAAAATCGCCGTTCCTGCTCGGCGACCGGCCGACCATCGCCGACGTCTCAATGTGCGCTTATCTGTTCTATCCGCCGGAAGAATACGGCTTCGACATCCGCAAGGACCATCCGGCCATTTCCGCATTTCTCGACCGGCTGATGAAACTGCCCGGCTGGGCGCATCCCTACGATCTGATGCCGGGCTATCCGTTCGGCACCAATCAGCTCAACGGCAAAGCCGTCGCCTAATTCAGGCGCGAGGGGCGGTCGTCATCGGGCGCGTTCGGCGGCTCGCCGGGCACGGCGCCTGATTCATCGGCGACCGGCGCGGCGCTCGTCGTTGCGGCCCCTGCTTCGTCTTTGCGCTGATAGTTGCGATAGGACACGTAGCCGAGCGGCAGGCACGCCAGATAGGCGAAGGTGCCGGCGCTGAGCACCTGCCACGGATAGCTGATCAGCAGCGCGAAGAAGAGAACGGCAACGACGAAAATCGGCAGCACCATTTCCGGCGCCACGCGCTTGCCGAATTGCTTGCCGGAGAACACCGGCAACCGCGACACCATCAAGAGCCCGATCGCCAGGACATAAAGGAAGACCAGCCACACGACGCCGAGATTGACCGTCATGCCGAGCAGGTTGAGGTAGATCGGCAGCAGCACCGTGATCGCACCGGCCGGCGCGGGAATGCCGGTGAAGAAATTTCCAGCCCAGGCCGGCTTGTTGGGATCGTCGATCATCACATTGAAGCGGGCGAGACGAAGCCCGGCGCAGATGGCGAAGACCAGCGCCGCGATCCAGCCCACGGCGGCGAGCTGGTTGAGACCCCAGAAGTAAAGGATCAGCGCCGGCGCGCAGCCGAAATTGACGAAGTCGGCCAGGCTGTCGAGCTCGGCGCCGAACTTCGAGGTGCCCTTGATCATCCGGGCGATGCGCCCGTCGATCCCGTCGAGCAGCGCCGCAAACACGATCGCGCCGAGCGCGAGCTCGAGCTTGCCTTCAAACGCGACGCGGATGGCGGTCAGACCCGCGCACAGCGCGAGCAAGGTGATGACGTTGGGAACGAGCATGCGGACCGGGATCGCCTTGAAGCGGCGGGGACGGTCAGGCGAACGGTTCGGATCGAACGGCTGGAAAACCATTGGCTCGAATATAGGCCGACGCGAGCGGCCGCGCCATGCACGCGGCGGAGCGCCGCAGGCAGCGTTAACGAGTTCAACCGGCGCGGAAACCGCGCCCAACGTCAGGAACCCGCAGGTCGGCAAGCACGGTTTCGCCGCCTATGGCGGTCTGACCGACCGCAACGTGAGGCGTGACGCCCTCCGGCAGATAGATGTCGAGCCGCGAGCCGAACCGGATCATGCCGAAGCGCTCGCCCGCGGAGAGGTTCTGCCCTTCCCGCACGAAACAAACGATCCGGCGCGCCACCAGGCCGGCAATCTGCACGACGCCGATGCTGCCAGCGCCGGTCGCGATGACCAGGCTGTTGCGCTCATTGTCGAGGCTCGCCTTGTCGAGGTCGGCATTCAAGAACTTGCCCGGCTGATAAATGATCTTCTCGAGACGTCCGGTCGCCGGGCTGCGGTTGATGTGACAATTGAACACGCTCATGAAGATCGAGACGCGCGGCAGCAGCTTGTCGCCGAGACCGAGCTCGCGCGGCGGCGCGGCTGAGGTGACCATGCTGATCATGCCGTCGGCCGGGGCGACGATGACGCCGTCGCGCATCGGCGTGACGCGCGGCGGGTCGCGGAAAAACAGCACGCACCAGAGGGTCAGCACCGTTCCGGCCCAGCCGAGCGGCGTCCACACCCAGAACAGGAAGATCGTGACGAGCGCGAAGATGCCGATGAACGGGTAGCCCTCCGGCGAGATGGGCACCATTTGCGAACGGATCGAATTGACGATGGACATGCCCTACCCCGCGGCCTGCGCGCGGACTTCGCGCGGCGGCTCCTCTGCCCCAGCAATAGCATCATCGGCCGGCGGCGGCATGCGGTTCGGCGCCGCGGCACTGTCGCCCGCAAGCGCCAGCTTTTCGCGCGCCGCCTCGGCCTCGCGCTGCCTGTTCCACATGCTGGCGTAGAGGCCATTGCTCGCCAGCAATTGCATGTGGTTGCCCCGCTCGACGATCTCGCCCTGGTCGAGCACGATGATCTCGTCGGCGCCGACGATGGTGGAGAGCCGGTGCGCGATCACCAGCGTGGTGCGATTTCGCGACACGCGCTCCAAGGCATCCTGGATTTCCTTCTCGGTGTGGCTGTCGAGCGCCGATGTCGCCTCGTCCAGCAGCAGGATCGGCGGTGCTTTCAGGATGGTGCGCGCGATGGCGACGCGCTGCTTTTCGCCGCCCGATAATTTCAGGCCGCGCTCGCCGACTTCGGTCTCGTAGCCTTTCGGCGACATGCTGATGAAGCTGTCGATCTGCGCGAGCCGCGCCGCGTCCTCGACTTCGGAGTCCGTCGCCTCCCAGCGGCCGTAGCGGATGTTGTAGCGGATGGTGTCGTTGAACAGCACGGTGTCCTGCGGGACCATGCCGATCGCCTGGCGCAAAGATTTCTGCGTAACGCGGCCGATGTCTTGCCCGTCGATCAGAATGCGGCCGCCGGCGAGATCGTAGAACCGGAACAGCAGCCGCGAGATGGTCGATTTGCCGGCGCCGGACGGGCCGACCACGGCGACGGTCTTGCCCGCCGGCACCTCGAAGCTGATGCCTTTGAGGATCGGCCGCTCCGGCTCATAGGCAAAGCGCACATTCTCGAAGCGGACCGCGCCGCGATCGACCTTGAGCGGCAAGGCGCCCGGCACGTCCTTGATCTCAGGCTCGCGCCCCAGAATGGCGAACATGATCTCGATATCGGTGATCGCCTGCTTGATCTCGCGATAGACCATGCCCATGAAATTGAGCGGCTGGTAGAGCTGGATCATCATCGCATTGATCAGCACGAAGTCGCCGACCGTGTTGGTGCCGTTGCGGATGCCGATCGCGCACATCACCATGGTCGCCGCAAGTCCGCAGGTGAAGATCAGCGCCTGGCCGGCGTTGAGCACGGCGAGCGACGTATAGGCCTTCACGCTGGCGTCTTCATAGCGCTCCATCGAGCGGTCGTAGCGCGACGCCTCGCGCTCCTCGGCGCTGAAATACTTGACCGTCTCGTAGTTGAGCAGCGAGTCGATCGCCTTCACATTGGCGTCGGTGTCGCTGTCATTCATCTTGCGGCGGATGCCGATGCGCCACTCGGTCGCGCGATAGGTGTAGGCCATGTAGAGCGCGACCGTGACCAGAATGGTCAGCACGTAACGCCAGTCGAATTGCCACATCAGGACCGCGATGATCATCGTCAGCTCGACGATGGTGGGGATCAGCTGCAGGATGACCATGCGCACGATGGTCTCGATGCCGTTGCGGCCCCGCTCCAGCACGCGCGTGAGCCCGCCGGTCTTGCGCTCGAGATGGAAGCGCAGCGACAGTTCGTGCATGTGCTGGAAGGTGCGGTAGGCGAGCCGCCGCACCGCGTGCATGGCGACTTTGGCGAACACGCCGTCACGCAATTGCGTCAGCGCCGCCATCAGGATGCGCATGGCGCCGTAGGCGAGCGTCAGCGCCACCGGCGCGGCCACGATCCAGAACAGCCAGCTATCGGCCGCGATCGGCGCCGAGCCTTGCCCGGTCAGCGCATCGGTCGCCCATTTGAAGGTGAACGGCGTCGCGATGGTCGCGAGCTTGGCGATGAGCAGCAGGACGAACGAGCCGAACACGCGCCGCTTCAGATCGCGCCGGTCGGACGGCCAGATGTAGGGCCACAGATGGATAAGCGTGCTCAGCAGCGCGCCGCCCGCGGCGGACACTTTCGATTCGGCTTTGATAGGCTGGGCCGGCTGGACGTTCATCGCGTTGTGCATATAGGCGTAATCGCCGCTTTTATCACCCGCCCGCAGAGTCGCCGGCGCAGTTTCCAACGCAATTTCGCGCCTTGACGCGGCCACGCTCTCTCGCCACATCCATCAGCCAATGAACGGAAAAATCCAGAAAATCTGCGTCTATTGCGGCTCGGGACCAGGCACGGATCCGGCTTTCGTGCAGGCTGCGCGCGAATTCGGCGAGGTGCTGGCGAAGAACCGAATCGGGCTCGTCTATGGCGGCGGCGCGGTCGGCATGATGGGCGAAGTCGCCATGTCCGTGCTCGACCATGGCGGCAAGGTCACCGGCATCATTCCCGACTTCCTGATGGCGCGCGAGCGCGCGCTACGCGGCACGCACGACCTGATCGTCACCCGCGACATGCACGAGCGCAAGCGCAAGATGTTCGAGCTTGCGGATGCCTTCGTGGCGCTTCCCGGCGGCATCGGCACGCTGGAGGAGCTGGTCGAGCAGCTCACCTGGGTTCAGCTCGGCCGCCACAAGAAGCCGGTGCTGCTCGCAAACATCAAAGGCTTCTGGGACCCGCTCTGCGCCTTGATCGACCACATGAAGAATCTCGAATTCATCCGCGGCGATCTGAATTTCGACCTGCTGGTCACGGACAAGGTCGCCGACATTCTGCCGACGCTGCAAAAAGCGATCGCGAACGTCTCCGAAGGCGAAAAGGAAATGACCGCCGCCAAGGCGGATCAGCTTTAGGCGTCGAGAAACGTCACCGCCTCGATACGATTGCCGTCGGGATCGCGGATGAACGCGGCGTAATAGCGCGGATCGTCATTCTTGCGCGGGCCGGGCGCTCCATCGGATGAGCCGCCACTTGCAAGCGCCGCAGCGTGGAACGCATCGACCGCCTGTTTCGATGCCGCACGCAGGCAGATGTGCACCCCGCTATCCGGCGGGACAGCCGCCATGTTGGGGCGCAGATTGATCCAGAAATCGGAATATTTCTTGCCCCAGCCGATTGTTTGCGGCCGGTTGTCGAGGCGCTGATAGCCGAGCGTGCCCGAGCACCGCGTCGTAAAATGCCGTGGCGGCGGCAAGGTCGCGCACTGCGACCGATACGTGATCAATCATGGGATCGCCCGCCCGTCAGCGAGCGACTTTGTCGCCGCCCGGCTTTGCTTCGGCGCGCGCCTGTCCGGCCGCGGCGCTGAGAAGGTCGATCGGGTGCCAGCGCACCTTGTCCGAGAACAGGCCGAACACATCGCCCGAGGTGAAGGCCGCCGGCTCGCGATTGGGCTCGAACATCGACGTGCCGTAGCGGGTTGCGACCTGCGCCCGCGGATAGCCGAACAGCTGCAGCAGCGTCGGCGCGATCGAGAAATGTGAGGCATGACCGAAACTGTCCTGCGCCGCCCTGGCGAACTTCGCCTTGAGCGCCGCATCGTCGGTGATCGCAAGCAGCGGCACAAGACCCTCGACCGGCGCCGGCTTGTCGATCGAACAGTGGGTCAGCTTTTTCGGCTCGAGATTCTGGCCGTGATCGGACGTGTAAATGATTGCGCTGTTGCGCAGATCAGCCTCGCTGAACAGTCGGGCGAAGAAGCGGTCCACGTTCCAGCGGATCGCATTGCGATATGAGTTGACGCGCGCCTGCGTATCGTCGCGGCCTCGCTCGGCCATGGTTGGTCGGAATTCGGTGGCGCTTTCCGGATAGTCGGCGTCGTACGGAAAGTGCGCGCCGTTCTTGACCGCGTAGATGAAGACCGGCTTATCGCCGCGCAAATCCTTGAGAACGATGTCGAGCAGCTTGCCGTCAAGTTCGTAGGCTTCGCCGCTCAGCGCGTGAAAGTCGTCAATGTCGGCGGCTTCTTCCGCCGACATGAAGTTCTGGAATTTACCGCTGTAGCCGCCGTTGCGCATGAAGGCGGCCTGCGCGTCGATGAAGACCGTGCGATAGCCGGCCTGCTTGGCGTAACGCCACAACGTCGCATTGGTCAGCATGGTCTGCGTCAAGGCGTGACGCGTGCCGCCGAACCGCAGGATCGCGTTGGCGTAATGGCTGCAGTTGCCGCCCGAAGCCGCCGGGCCGAAATTGACGATGCGGTTCTGCTGCCCGGCGATGAGCGGCGTGTAGGGATTGCCTTGTCGCCAATCGATGAAGTCGGCGCGAATGCTTTCATCGACCAGCAGCACAATATGCTTGGTTTGCGCCCTGCCCGCCTGTCCATGGCACATCTTCGCGCAGCGGCATGGTGTTGGTCGCGATCTTGTTCGCCGCGAGCGCACCGATCGAGACCGGCGCGAACTGGGCCGGCAGCGCGCGTGAGCCGTCGCCGCCGCGATAGACGATCACGCTGGCGTAGAGAGCGATCGGGACCAGCGGCACGACAACGAGCCAGCGCCGCACCCGCGCAAAGCGCGTCAGTGGCGGCGGCGGCAGCACCAACACGATCAGCGTGACGACAAAGATCGCCGCCGCCCCGGCCAGACTCGACTGATAGAAGGCGAGCGCGCGGCCGGCCTCATGGCGCGCATTCCACAATGAGACGACGTCGAAAATCGAAAGCTCGGTTTGGCTGACGAGATAGAAGCCGAAGCCGATCGCGCCGGACAGCGCGATGACGAACGCCCAAAAAGCGCGGGCCCAGAAGTTCGGCAGCAACATCGTCGCGGCGAGCGCCGCAAGTCCGGCGGCCCACAGCGCCAGGAAGATCGGCACTATCAACCACCAGCGCTCGCTCATGGTGAGCATGACGTGGAGCCGCTCGACCACGCCCGGATTGGTGATGACCAGAACGGCGGCGAGCGCGGCCAACTGGACGCCGAACAGCGCCCAGCGCGCGCGTGGTGATATGGCTCGGCCGGATGACACGGCCGCAGACTAGGAAAACGCCGTTAATACAAAGCCAATCTCGATGAATATGCGCCGTCCTGACGCAGATTAAAGCCGCGGCGTCCCGGCATCCGTAGCGTCCGGGCCATAGAACATTCGCGAAATCCGGGCCTCGAAGGCCGCCTTTTCGCAGTCCGGGCACGGCCGCGAGGTCGAATACATCACGCAATCCGACAAGTTTCTGCGGTTGAGCTTCACCTGGGCGTCGCGGATCGCCTCGCGCTCCGCATGAGCGGCCGGGTCCTTGTTGGTGACGACCCGGCTCGGCCCGTATCCGATCACGTCGCCGTTGAGCACGACAACGGCGCCGTACGGCTGATCGCCGCTCTCGACGGCGCGTTCTTTCATCGCGAATGCAACGGAGACGAACAGCGCGTGAGCGCGGTCAGCCGCGAACGCCGGACGCGATCCCGCAAATCCGGCGAGGAGCGCCAGCACTGCGCGGCGGCTGTGTGCGCACATGGCGCAAGTCTAGGCCTGCGCGCCCGACTTCACCAGCTTGTAGTTGATCGAGTCCATCAGGGCCTGAAACGACGCGTCGATGATGTTTGGCGAGATGCCGATCGTGGTCCACTTCTCGCCATTCTCGTCTTCGCTTTCGATCAGCACGCGGGTCACCGCCTCGGTGCCGGTGTTGAGGATGCGCACGCGATAATCGCTGAGCCGCAAGCCTTCGATATATTTCTGGTACTTGCCGAGGTCCTTGCGCAGCGCGAGATCGAGCGCATTGACCGGACCGTTGCCTTCCGCGGCGGAGATCATGCGCTCTTCGCCGATGCGAACCTTGACCACCGCCATCGTCACGGTGACGCGCTCGCCCTTGGCGTTGTAGCGCTGCTCGACGTTCACATCGAACTGGGTGACATCGAAATAGTTCGGCACGGTGCCGAGCACGCGCCGCGCCAGCAGCTCGAATGAAGCATCCGCCGCCTCGTACGAGAAGCCTTGCGCCTCGCGTTCCTTCACCGCTTCGAGCACGCGCCCGACGCGCGGATCGTCCTTGCCGATCTTGATGCCGATGCGGTCAAGCTCCGCCAGCACGTTCGACTTGCCGGACTGCTCCGAAACCAGAAGCTTGCGCCTGTTGCCGACACTGTCCGGCGTCACGTGCTCATAGGTGCCGGCGTCTTTCATAATGGCCGAGGCATGAATGCCGGCCTTGGTCGCGAAGGCGCTCTCGCCGACATAGGGCGCGTAGCGGTTCGGCGCGCGATTGAGCATGTCGTCGAGCTTGTGCGAGACCAGCGGCAGCTTCGTCAGCGCCTCGTCGGACACGCCGATGTCGAACTGCCCGGCAAACTCACCCTTCAGCTTCAGCGTCGGGATGATCGAGATCAGGTTGGCGTTGCCGCAGCGCTCGCCCAGGCCATTGATGGTGCCCTGGATCTGCCGCGCGCCGGCGCGCACCGCGGCGAGCGAATTCGCCACCGCCTGCTCGGTGTCGTTGTGGGCGTGAATGCCGACATGATCGCCGGGGATGATCTTGCAGACTTCCGTGACGATCGCCTCGACCTCGTGCGGCAGCGTGCCGCCATTGGTGTCGCACAGCACCACCCAGCGCGCGCCGGAATCGTAGGCCGCCTTCGCGCAGGCCAGCGCGTATTGCGGATTGGCCTTGTAGCCATCGAAGAAATGCTCGCAGTCGAGCAGGACCTCGCGGCCTTTGGCCTTCGCCGCCGCAACGCTGTCGCGGATCGACGCGAGGTTCTCCTCTTCGGTCGTCTCCAGCGCGACCCGCACGTGGAAGTCCCACGACTTCGCGACAAAGCAGATCGCCTTGGCGTTGGCGTCGAGCAGTGCCGCGAGGCCCGGATCGTTGGAGGTCGAGCGGCCCGGCCGGCGCGTCATTCCGAAGGCGGTAAAGGTGGCGTGGCCGAGCTTGCGATCGGTCGAGAACAGCTCGGTATCGGTCGGATTGGCGCCGGGATAGCCGCCCTCGACGTAGTCGATGCCGAGGTCATCCAGCAGATGGCTGATGGTCAGCTTGTCGGCCAGCGTGAAATCGACGCCATTGGTCTGCGCACCGTCGCGCAAAGTCGTGTCGAACAGGTAAAGCCGTTCGCGCGCCATCATCATCACCACAGGTAATAGTTGGCGGCGAGCGCGACCGCGACGACGACCGCGACAGCGGCCATGACGATATGGTGTCGGCGAAGCTCCATCAGGACATCCGATAAAAGACGTAAGCCGACACGGCGAGCGCAAGCGCGAGCACGCCATATTTGAGCACGATGTAATAGAGCCAGTGGCGCGGGAACGGGGTTTCAGGCTTCTCCATGGGCGCCTCCTTTTTGGCCGAGCGCTTTCTTCATCGTGGTGTTGGCGAACCACACATTATCGAGCGAAATCGAATTGCGCTGTTGCGCGACGTAGCCGCGTTTTTCAAAGAAGTCCCGCGCCGTATCGCTGGCATCGACCTTGAGCGCGTCGGTGCCGCGCGAGGCTGCAAGCTTCTCCAGCGCGTCGACCAGCATGGTCGCGGCGCCGTACCGGCTCGCCGCCGGATGGACAAAAAGCATGTCGATCTCGTCCTTGCCTTTCAGCGAGGCAAATCCGACCTGTGAACCCTCGAGCGTCGCAACAAGGGTCAATTGCTTCGCCAGCCTTTCGCTAAATTTCTTGAGGTCGTCGGCTTGGGCGGCCCAGGCTTCCTGCTGCTCGGCGCTATAATCGTCGCCGGTCAGATCGAGCACGCTCTCGCGAAAAATTTCCGCAAGCAACGGGACGTCGGCCGACAGCATCGGCCGCAGCGCAAGCGTCGGGTTGGCTTGCGCGCTCATTTGCGCACCTGCCAGTTCGTGGTGTCGTGGTCGGGGTGCTGATAGTTGACGAGCGACGCCTTGAAGGCGTCGGACTTCGGCTCCGCGCCGTCCGGCCGCGTCGGCAGCGAGCAGAGCGCGTCAAAGAACGGCTGCTTGTCGTTCGGGTTGACCTGAATGGTCGGCGGCGCAGCGGACGGATCATCGAGTGCCGCGACCGAGACCTCGACCGGGTAATTGTCGGGCTCGAAGGTCAGCGGCGTCCCGCAATCGGCGCAGAAGCCGCGCTTCACTTTATTGGAGCTTTGGAAATGGCGCAGCGCGCCGCGGGTCAGCTCGAACTCATTGGCGGTGACCAGTGCCGCGAAAAATCCGCTGAAGGCCTTCTGGCACATGCGGCAATGGCAGATCGAGGAACGGCCGAACTTGCCGGCGCGAAACCGCACTGCGCCGCATTGGCAACCGCCGGAGACGAGCGCGCTCATCGGGCGACCTCCCAGGTGGTGCCGTCCTTGGAGTCCTTGAGCACGACGCCCATCGCGGCGAGCTCATCGCGGATGCGGTCGGATTCCTTGAAGTCCTTGACCTTGCGGGCCGCGTTACGCTGCGCGATCAGGCCTGTGACCTTGCCTTCGTCGACGCTGACGCGAGGCGGCGGACGGCGGCTGAAGCCCAATGCACGCAAGGTTGCCGCAAGCGTGCCATCACCGCTTGAGCTCAGGGAATGCAGCTCGGCAATGGCCTGCGGCGTATTCAGATCGTCGGCCAAGGCATCGCGAACGCCCGGCGCCAGTTCTTCATCCTTTGAGCCGGCGAGATCGACGTTCTTCGTCCAGCTATTCAGGATCTGATCGCTCTCGTTGAGACCACGCAAAGTCCAATCCATCGGCTGCCGGTAATGCGCTGCGCAGCATGTTCAGGCGCACCACCTCCCCCGGCCAGTCCTTCAGCAGCTCATGGATCGTCACGAAGTTGCCGAGCGACTTCGACATCTTCTCGCCTTCGACCTGCAGGAAGCCGTTGTGCATCCAGTAATTCGCCATCACGCCGGTGTGGAAGGCGCAGCGCGACTGCGCGATCTCGTTCTCATGATGCGGAAACACGAGGTCGATGCCGCCGCCGTGAATGTCGAAGGTCTCGCCGAGATGCTTCCATGACATCGCCGAGCATTCGATGTGCCAGCCCGGACGGCCCGGCGCCTTGATCCCGCAGGGTGACGGCCAGCCTGGCTCGCCCTCCTTCGAGGGCTTCCACAGGACGAAATCGGTCGCGTCTTTCTTGTAGGGCGCGACCTCGACCCGCGCGCCCGCGATCATCTCATCGAGCGAGCGGTTCGACAGCTTGCCGTAGTCCGGCATCGACGGCACCGAGAACAGCACGTGCTCCTCGGCGACATAGGCATGTCCGCCTTTCACCAGCCGTTCGATCAGCGTCTTCATTTCCTCGATGTGTTCGGTGGCGCGCGGCTCGACACTCGGCGGCAGGCAGCCGAGCGCCGTCACGTCGGCCTTGAAATTCTTGTAGGTCTCTTCGGTCAGGTCACGGATCGGGATGCCGCGCTCGGCAGCGCGCGCATTGATCTTGTCGTCGACGTCGGTGATGTTGCGCACATAGGTGACGTGCTTCTCGCCATAGACATGGCGCAGCAGCCGGAACAGCACGTCGAACACGATCACCGGCCGCGCATTGCCGATGTGCGCGTAGTCGTAAACCGTCGGCCCGCACACATACATACGCACGCGCGCCGGATCGATCGGCGCGAATACGCGCTTCTGCCGCGTCAGCGTGTCGTAGAGCTTAAGCTCCATAAGCGTCCTCGGCGCCTGCTGGCTCCGGGCGTTCTCTCTTGAGGCTTTTGAGAAAAGACGGCCGCGGCCAGCGTGGTGCGCTAGCGAATAATCTCGCGGCAAATGCCGCCGATATGGTTAAGGCCGTTCATCGGCGCGGAGAATGGGCTTTCAGAGTGCCGCCCGTCAAGCGGGCTTTTGCGGCCAGAGTTTCGCGTCTGCCAAAAACGCTGGTTAAGGACGCCTTAATGTTTTGGGCAGCATTGTCCGCTTCCGCGCTATCTCCGCGTGAGGGGGAGTTCTGGCCATGCGTCGTCTGTTGGCAATCGCTACGGTCGCTGTGTCGCTTTCCGCCGCAACGGAAGCCCAAGCCGAACGGCGGATGTTCATCATTCCCAGCAACGTCGACGGCTACGGCGTCGACCGCTGCCTCGCCTCCGGCGAGAAATGCGGCGCTGCCGCCGCGGCGGCCTATTGCCGTTCGCGCCAGTTTGCCGAGGCTGCGTCTTATCGCCGGGTCGACCGCGACGAGATCACGGGCTCGATTCCGGTGAGCGCGCCAGGCAGCTGCCACGGCGCGGCCTGCGAGGAATTCGTCGCCATCGTCTGCACGCGCTGACAAGCCGCGCCGGCATTCCGGCGCACCGCTGGCGAGCCTGCGAAAACCGCAGCTAGATTGACCCGGCTCATTTGACCGGCCGGGTGTCCCTTGAAGCTTTATGGCTACTTCCGCTCTTCAGCGGCCTATCGCGTCCGCATCGCGCTCAATCTCAAGAACATCCCCTACGAGATGGTGCCGATCCATCTCGCCAAGGATGGCGGACATAATCTCAAGCCGGAATACCAGGCGATCAATCCGCAGCGAAAAGTGCCGGCGCTGCAGCTCTCGAGCGGCGACATCCTGGTCCAGTCGATGGCGATCATCGCCTATCTCGACGAGGTCTATCCCGAGCCGGCGCTGCTGCCGGCCGAAGCCGTCGCCCGCGCCAAGGTGCGCGCCATCGCGCAGATCGTCGCCTGCGATATCCATCCGATCGATAACGTCGCGCCGCTTCGCTATCTGAAAAACGTGCTCGGTCACGACCAGACGCAGATCGACGCCTGGTATCACCACTGGATCCTGGAAGGCTTCGAGGCGATCGAGGCGCTGATCTCGCCCGCGCCTTATGCCTGCGGCACGCAGGTGACCCTCGCCGACCTCTGTCTGGTGCCGCAGGTGTTCAACGCCAAGCGAATGAAAGTTCCGCTCGACCGCTTTCCGAAAATTCTCGCCGCGGAAGCGGCATGTCAGGCGCTGCCCGCCTTCGACAAAGCACGGCCGGAAAAGCAGCCCGACGCGGAGTGACGGCGGCGGCGCGGCCTGTTAAACAGCGCCTCCTTCCGTCTCCAGCTTCAGCAACTCACGTGGCCAAGACCAATCTCACCAGCGCCGTTCTCTGGATGGGCGGCGCGCTGCTCTCATTCTCGCTCATGGCCGTGTCGGTGCGCGGCATGGCGGCGCAAGGCTTCAGCATCTTCGAAATCCTGGGCACGCGCAGCGCGGCCGCGCTTTTCATACTGGGCAGCGCGACGTTGCTGTGGCCGGAACTGCGCGCAGAAACCCGCGCGCGCAACATGAGGCTGCATCTCATCCGCAACGGCATTCACTACGGCTCGCAATATGCTTGGGCGCTGAGCCTCACTTTGCTGCCGCTCGCCATGGTGTTCTCGCTCGAATTCACCATGCCGGCGTGGACGGCGCTGCTCGCGATCTGGCTGCTCAACGAGAAGATGACGCCGAGCCGGATCGGCGTCGTCCTGCTCGGCATTGTCGGCGTCCTGGTGATCCTGCGGCCCGGCATCGCCGACATAAACCCGGCGGCCTTTCTCGTGCTCGCGGCGGCGTTCGGTTTCGCCATCGTGATGATCGCGACCAAGCAACTCACCGCCACCGAAAGCACCTTCGCGATCATCTTCTGGATGTCGGTGATCCAGTTGCCGATCTCGGCGATCGGCTCGGCACTGGCCGGCAATCCGGGCGCATTCCTCACTCTCACGCCTGCGGCGATCCTGCCGCTGCTCGGCCTCGGCATTGCCGGCACCAGCTCGCATTACTGCCTCACCAATGCATTTCGCGCCGGCGACGCCACCGTCGTTGTTCCACTCGACTTCATGCGCATTCCGCTGATCGCCGTGGTGGGCTGGGCGCTGTACGGCGAATCGCTCGATATTTTTGTGCTGCTGGGCGCCCTGATCATCATCGTGGGGGTGCTGTGGAATTCTGCGTTCCGAAGCCAAAACCAGGCCCCTGCCGCCGATCGTGGCCGAATAGGCCCGCTCCCGCCACAATTTGCGGTAAAGTCCGCGCTCATGATCCATCGCGCCTTAACCCTTGCCGCCGCCCTTTCGCTCGCCGCCACAAGCGCATTCGGGCAAGCGGGCAGCCCGGTCTGCCAGCGGCTGGAAGCGCAACTCACCTCGCTCGACCGCGGCAATGACGATCCCAACCGCGCCGAGGTCGTTCGACGCGCGGAGGAAGCAACCGCCCGTCAGCAGGCCGAGGTCGATCGTCTGGTGTCGCAATCCCGCCGCATGGGCTGCGAGAACACCGGATTCTTCTCCCTGTTCAGCTCGCCGCCGCCGCAATGCGGCCCGCTCACCGGCCAGGTTCGGCAGGCCCGCGGCAGCCTCGAGCA
The DNA here is from genome assembly GCA_963847325.1 of uncultured Alphaproteobacteria bacterium. Classification (GTDB taxonomy): domain Bacteria; phylum Pseudomonadota; class Alphaproteobacteria; order Rhizobiales; family Xanthobacteraceae; genus Pseudolabrys. The sequence continues at coordinate 320,854 of CAWJZD010000006.1, read as the reverse complement.
GATGCAAAACCAGCTCGAGGTGCTGCACGGCGGCAATACGCAACGCGCCGCTGCGCGCCGTGGCGTGCTGCTGCAACTGAGCGACAATAGCTGCGGCCCGCAATACCGGCAGGCGTCGCTGCAACAGCAGGGCGGCTTCCTCGAGCAATTGTTCGGCGGCCGCTCCGGCGGCACGTTCGCTCCGGGTTACGAGCAGCAGCAAATGAGCGGCAACTTCCGCACCATCTGCGTGCGCACCTGCGACGGCTATTATTTCCCGGTGTCGTTCTCGGCGCCGTCGAACCGCTTCGCCGAAGACGAGCGCATGTGCCAGCGCATGTGCCCGGCGGCGCAGGTCTCGCTCTACACCTATCGCAATCCCGGCGAAGACGTGCAGCAGGCCGTCTCGCTCGACGGGCGCGCCTACACCGAACTGCCGACCGCATTCCGCTATCGCCAGGAATTCAACCCGGCGTGCAGTTGCCGCAAGCCCGGCCAGAGCTGGGCCGATGCGATGAAGGTCGGCGACGATTACACCGTCGAGCAAGGCGACATCGTCGTCACCGAAGATCGCTCCAAGAAGATGTCGCAACCGGTCGATGCGCGCGGCCGGCCGATCAGGCCCGAGTTGCGGTCGACCACGCCGGCCACCAATGCGCCGGTGGAGCAGAGCCAGCAGGCGGCCGAGCCGCCCAAGGGCCAGATCCGCACGGTCGGCCCGAACTTCTATCCGGTCCGCTAGAAATCCATCGCTTCGGTTTTGACCGGCTGCCCGGTGACGAGCGAGACGTCGGGCGGCGGCAATGGCATGCCCGGATCGCGGAAACGATTGGTGATCGGGTAGCGGCGGTCGCGGCCGAAATTCCTCAGCGTGACTTTCACGCCGGGCGCCGCCTGCCGCCTTTTGTACTCGGCGATATTAAGCAGGCGGTCGATCTTCATCACCGTCTCGCGATCGAAACCGGCTTCGACGATGACCGAGACCGGCTCCTCTTTCTCGACCAGCCGCTCCAGAATGCCGTCGAGCACGCCGTAGGGCGGCAATGAATCCTCGTCCTTCTGGTCTTCGCGCAGCTCGGCGCTCGGCGGCCGGGTGATGATGTTTTCCGGGATCACCACACCATCCGGTCCCATGGCACCGGCCGGCTTCCACGCGTTGCGCAATCGCGCCAGCCGGAACACCTCGGTCTTGTAGATGTCCTTGATCGGATTGTAGCCGCCGTTCATGTCGCCATAGAGCGTGGCGTAGCCGACCGACATCTCCGATTTGTTGCCGGTGGTGACGACCATCAGGTTGAACTTGTTCGACACCGCCATCAGGATGGTGCCGCGCGCGCGGGCCTGCAGATTTTCCTCGGTGACGTCGCGCGGCAACCCCGCGAATAGCGGCTTGAGCGATGTCTCCAGCCCGTCCACCGCTTCGCTGATCGGCACGACTTCATAGCCGACGCCGAGCGCCTTCGCGCATTGCGCGGCATCGTCGAGCGACATTTTCGACGTGAATTTGTAGGGCAGCATGATGCAACGGACCCGCTCCGGCCCGAGCGCGTCGACGGCGATCGCCGCAACCAGAGCGGAATCGATGCCGCCGGAGAGGCCGAGCACCACGCCCTTGAAGCCGTTCTTGTTCACATAGTCGCGCAGCCCCAGCATGCAGGCGGCGTAGTCGGCCTCGTCGCCTTCGAGCACGTGCTGGATCGGCCCGCCTTCGCAACACCAGCTCCCGTCCTTGCGCCGCCACTGCGTGGTGACGACGCATTCGGTGAAGGCGGGAAGCTGGAAGGCCAGCGAGCAATCGGTATTGAGCGCGAACGAGGCGCCGTCGAACACCAGCTCGTCCTGGGCGCCGAGCTGGTTGGCATAAATGAGCGGCAGCCCGGTCTCGCTCACGCGCGGTATCGTAATACTGAGCCGTTCGTCGCCGACGCCGCGCCGGTACGGCGAAGCATTCGCCACCAGCAGGATTTCGCCACCGGTCTCGGCGATACATTCCACCGGCTCCGGTCCCCAGATGTCCTCGCAGATCGGCGCGCCGACCCGCACACCGCGAAAGCTCACCGGCCCGGGCATCGGGCCGGAGGCAAACACCCGCTTTTCGTCGAACACGCCGTAGTTCGGCAGATCGACCTTGAAACGCAGCGCCGCGATGCGGCCGCCGTCCAGCAAGGCAATGGCATTGTAGAGTTTGCTCTTCTCCACCCACGGCACGCCGACGAGAAGGGCCGGACCACCGTCGCTGGTTTCGCGTGCGAGGCCTTCCAATGCAAACCGGCAGGCGGCCTGAAAAGACGGCTTGAGCACGAGATCCTCGGGCGGATAGCCGGCGAGGAAAAGCTCGGGCAACAGGACGATGTCCGCGCCTTGCGATGCCGCTTCCTTGCGGGCGCGCCGGACCTTGTCGGCATTGCCGCTCACGTCGCCGACCGTCGCGTTGAGCTGCGCGACGGCGATCGCAAGCTTGTCGACCGGGCGGTTATTCATAGGAATGATCTACCGCCTGCCCTCGCAGGCGGCAATCATCGCAACGCGACTCTGGGATGCGCAGACTACAGGCCGGCGCCCGCGGCAGCGGCCCGCCGCTCCACGCCGGCTCGCTCCTTGCGCAGCAATTCGGCGAGCAGGAAGGCCATATCGATGGCCTGCTCGGCATTGAGCCGCGGGTCGCAAACCGTGTGATAGCGGTCGTTGAGGTCGGCTTCGGTGATGGCGCGCGCGCCACCGGTACATTCGGTGACGTTCTGGCCGGTCATCTCCAGATGCACGCCGCCGGCATAGCTGCCTTCGGCGAGATGGATTTCGAAGAACCGGCGCACTTCCTTGAGGATCAGATCGAACGGCCGGGTCTTGTAGCCGCTCGCAGCCGAGATGGTGTTGCCGTGCATCGGGTCGCACGACCAGACGACCTTGCGCCCCTCGCGGGTCACGGCGCGGATCAGCGCCGGCAGATGATCGCCGACCTTCTCGGCGCCGAAGCGGCCGATCAGCGTCAGGCGGCCCGGCTCGTTGTCCGGATTGAGCATGTCGATCAGCCGCAGCAGATCGTCGGCCTTGAGCGACGGACCGCACTTCAAACCGAGCGGGTTCTTGATGCCGCGGCAATATTCGATGTGGGCATGATCGGCCTGGCGGGTGCGGTCGCCGATCCAGATCATGTGGCCTGACGTGGCGTACCAATCGCCGGTGGTCGAATCGACGCGCGTCATCGCCTGCTCGAAGCCGAGCAGCAAGGCTTCGTGGCTGGTGTAGAAATCGGTGGTGCCGAGCGCGCTGTCGACCGCGAAGGTCAATCCGCACGCGCGCATGAAATCCAGCGCGCCGGAGACGCGGTCGGCAAGATCGGCATAGGCCTTCGACTGCGGCGAGCCGGAGACCGACTGCAGCATCCATTGGTGGACGTTCTCGACGCTGGCATAGCCGCCCTTGGCAAAGGCGCGCAGCAGGTTGAGCGTGGCGGCTGACTGCCGATAGGCTTCCAGCTGCCGGCGCGGATCCGGACGCCGCGCCTCTTCGGTGAAGGCGATGTCATTGATGATGTCGCCGCGGTAGCTCGGCAATTCCTTGCCGTCGCGCTTCTCGGTCGGCGTCGAGCGCGGCTTGGCGAATTGTCCGGCAATGCGGCCAACCTTCACCACCGGCAAGGTGCCGGCATAGGTGAGCACGATCGCCATCTGCAGGAAGACGCGGAAGAAGTCGCGAATGTTGTTGGCGCCGTGCTCGGCGAAGCTCTCGGCGCAATCACCGCCTTGCAGCAGGAAAGCCTCGCCATTGGCGACGCGCGCCAACGCCTTCTTCAGGTTGCGGGCTTCGCCGGCAAAAACCAGCGGCGGAAAAGTCGCAAGCTGCTTCTCGACGTCCTCAAGCGCCTGAGCGTCGGAATACTCAGGAACCTGGAGGATCGGCTTGTTGCGCCAACTCTCGGGCGACCAGCGGTCGGCCATTACAAAACACTCCACGATTTGCGGGGCTTATACCTGCCGGTGGCGGGGCATGCCAGTGAAAGGCAAAAACGCGGTTTACCGGCTCATTCCGCCGCCGCGCGGCCATAACTCATGGCTTTCTCGCGCATCGTCACCAGCTCTTCCGCCATGGTCGGATGTACCGCCATGGTGGCGTCGAAGTCGGCTTTGGTCGCGCCCATCGTCACGGCAATGCCGATCGCCTGGATAAGCTCGCCTGCGTCGGGGCCGACAATGTGGCAGCCGACGATGCGATTGGTGACGCCGTCGACCACGAGCTTCATGAAAACGCGGGTATCGCGGCCCGACAACGTCGCCTTCATCGGACGGAACGTCGTCTTGTAGATGTCGACCTTCGCCAGGCTTTGCGCCGCCTCTTTTTCAGTGAGGCCGATGACGCCGACTTCCGGCTCGGAGAACACCGCAGTCGGAACATTGGCGTGATCGACCCGCGTCGGCTTGCCGCCATAGACGCTGTCGGCAAAGGCATGGCCCTCACGAATGGCAACAGGCGTCAGGTTGATCCGATTGGTGACGTCGCCCACCGCGTAAATGCTCGGCACGCTGGTTTGCGAGAACTCATCGACCGCAATGCCGCCGTTCTCCGCGAGCTTGACGCCGGCTGCTTCGAGACCAAGCCCCCCGATGTTCGGCTTGCGGCCGGTGGCAAACATGGCCTGATCGACAACGACGCTCTCCTTGTTGGAGAGCTCGACGGCAAGGCCGTGCTCGACCTTCTCGACGCCGGTAATTGTCTGCCGCGTGACGATCCTGATGCCGCGGCGCTCCATCTCCGAGCGCAGATGCTCGCGCACATCGTCGTCAAAGCCGCGCAATATGTTCTCGCCGCGATAGACCAGCGTCACCTCGCTGCCGAGGCCGTTGAAGATGCCGGCGAACTCGACGGCGATATAGCCGCCGCCCTGGATCAGAATCCGCTTGGGCAGCTCCTTGAGATGGAAGGCCTCGTTTGACGAAATGACATGCTCGAGACCGGCGATCTGCGCGCCGTAATAAGGGGCGCCTCCGGTCGCGATCAAAATCGTCTCGGCGCGAATGCGCGCGCCGCTGCCAAGGCGAACAGTATGCGCATCCTCGATGACCGCCCGCGCCTTGACCAACTCGACCTTGTAGCGCTCCAGCGTCGTCTTGTAGGCGGCTTCAAGCCGCGCGATCTCGCGGTCCTTGTTGGCGATCAGATGCGTCCAATCGAATGTCGGCTCGGGAACGGTCCAGCCGAAGCCGGCCGCGTCCTCGAATTCGTCGGCAAAGCGCGACGCATAGACGAGGAGCTTCTTCGGGACACAGCCGCGGATCACGCAGGTGCCGCCGACGCGGTATTCCTCGGCGCACATCACCTTGGCGCCGTGGCTCGATGCAATTCGGGCGGCGCGCACGCCGCCCGAACCAGCACCGATCACAAAAAGATCGACGTCGTAATCAGCCATTCCCGGCCAGCCTTCGTTGCCTAAATGTCGTGGCCGAGCTTCTTCATCTCAGCGCGCATCTTGGCCACGACTTCGTCGGACAGCCGGCGCGCCCAATCCTGCGCATAGGTCATGCTCTGGTCGAGCGCCTTCGGTTCTTCGGCGATCAATTTTCGGCCCAGCGGCGTTTGATAAAAAGCGAGCAGGTCCTTGATTTCTTTTTCCGTGAAGCGCGACGCATAAACCTTGGCGACCTCACTATTGAGCTCTGCCTGGCGCGGCGCGAGCTCGTTGCGCAGCTTGGTGGCGACATCGCGCAATGCATTGCCGAGGTTCGGGCTCTGCTGCTCGAACATGTATTTGCTCTGCTCGATCACGCCCGGGATCAAGGTGTTGAAGATGCTTTCCCCGCCCTTGAGTGCAATGATCTGCCGCGCCGTATCGACTGCTTCAGCGGTTGGCTGCGTTTGCGCAATGGCCGGCCCGCTAAACACCACGGCTGCCAAAAGCGCGGCGCCGGTCAGCGCGGCGTTCCATGTGTTGCGAATGATCATCTCTCTACTCCGTTTACGTCTGAGCGCGCTCGACGAGCCGTACGCCGCCGGCGCTCGCAATGATGGCCAAATCCGCCATCTCGATAAAAAGCCCGTGTTCCATGACTCCCGGGACCGCCGCGAGCTTGTCTGCCAATAATTTCGGCTGCGCAATATGGCCCAATGCGGCGTCGAGAATCCAATGCCCGCCATCCGTGACGAAAGCATGGCCGTCCTTGCCCTGACGCAGCTTCAGCGAGCCCTTGGCGCCGGCGGCGCCAATAGCAGCATTGATGGCTTGTTTGGTCGCCTCGAGGCCGAACGGCAGCACTTCGATCGGCAGCGGGAACGCGCCCAAAGCCGCGACCATTTTCGTCTCGTCGGCAATCACGACCATCCGCTTCGATGCTGCGGCGACGATCTTCTCGCGCAGCAGCGCCCCGCCCCCGCCTTTGATCAGCGCCAGCGTTGGCCCGATCTCGTCAGCGCCGTCGACGGTCAGATCGAGCGCCGGCGTCTCATCGAGCGTGGTTAATCGCACGCCGCAGCGCTCGGCATCCGCCCTTGTCGCTTCCGAAGTCGGCACGCCGACAACGTCGAGCCCGGCCCGCACCCGCTCGCCCAGCAATTCGACGAAATGCCGTGCGGTCGATCCGGTGCCAAGCCCGAGCTTCATGCCCGGCTGCACCAGCTCCACGGCGCGTGCGGCGGCTGCACGTTTTTGTTGATCGGCGTTCATTCGTACGCTGTTTGGGCGAATTGACCGCGCTTATTAGCCTTGAACCAAGCGCCCGCATAGCCGTCGCGCCTCGGCTTCACCAAGTCAAGACGGCCTTCTTGCCTCGCAGGGAATCGGAGGTTAGCCATCCTCAAATGGCGCGGACCACAATTGTTTTTGACCTGGACGGCACGCTGGTCGACACCGCGCCGGATCTGATCGACACGTTAAACATCATCCTCGGCCGCGAGGGCATGGCGCCGGTGCCTTACGAACAAGGCCGGGTGTCGATCGGCGGCGGAGCACGCGCGATGATCTCGCGAGGGCTCGCGGCGGAGGGCCGCCAGGTCTCGCCCGCAGAACTCGACAAGATGTTCGTCGACTTCATCGCACATTACTCTGCCCACATTGCCGACCGCTCGCGTCCCTTTCCGGGCGTTGAGCGCGCGCTCGATCAGCTCGCGGACGGCAACTTCATTCTCGCCGTCTGCACCAACAAGCTCGAAGGTCTGTCGCGGCAATTGCTGGACACGCTTGATCTGTCCCGCCGCTTCGCCGCGATCTGCGGTCAGGACACCTTCGCGGTGCAAAAGCCCGATCCGATCATTCTCAGGCGCACGATCGCAGCAGCCGGCGGCGACGCGAAGGCCGCCATCATGGTCGGCGACTCCAACACGGACATCCTGACCGCGCGGGCGGCTGGGGTGCCGGTGATCGGCGTGGACTTCGGCTATACCGAAAAGCCGATTGCCGAATTCCAGCCCGATTGTGTCATTTCACACTTTGACGAGCTGCAAGCCGTCATTGCGCCGATCGCGGGCCGCGGCTGATCCTGAGCAAAGCGGCATGATTGACGCCCGTTAAGGTTAACGAGCGGCGTCTGGTTGCGTGACTTTTGCCGCAATTCTATTGTGAATTCAGTAATTCCAATAACCGCGCGTGAGGCCGGTATCATGTATCGCGTCATTACACTCCTGGCTGGCGCTTTGACGCTTGCCGCGTGCTCGTCGACTCCCTCCTGGATGAGTTTCGACGCGCTCAAGCCTGAGCCGATCAAGGACTCGAGTGACGCTTGAGACGGCGCCGGCCGGTGCGCTGGCAAGAGCCGCCTCTGGCGAGACATGCACCACGCCGTGCGCGCTTGCTCTTCCGGCCAACGCCGCCAACACCGTGACCTTCACCCTCGCCGGCCACGCGCCCGCGACGGAAGCGATCGAACTCGTGCCGATGGGCGATGGCACCAACCGGCTGCAGCCGAACCCGCTTCAGGTCGAGCTGGCCCTTGCTGCGCCGCCGCCGCGCGCGCCGGCGACCTCGAAGAAGAAGCCGGCGCAGCGCAAGCCGGCCGCGGCCGCCAAGCCTGCGACGCAATCGGCAACCGCTGGCGCCGCTCCTAGCGCTGGCTCGCCCTGGCCGTCCACGACGCCCGCGCGCTGATCGCGACGCCTCGGCTCAAAAAAGTTCAAAAGCGGCGCTTTTGCGCCGCTTTTTTATTGCCTGTCTGGACGAGGTCGCAAATATCCGTCACAAATCCTATATCCAGGACACAGCCTGAATTCGCGCGATTGAGTTAAATGACGGCACCGTTTCCTCATTCGGAGATCGCGGTTGCGGCGAAAGCCGCGCCACTGATCGACCCGTTCCAGCGGGCGATCACGTATCTGCGCGTCTCGGTGACCGACCGCTGCGACTTTCGCTGCGTCTATTGCATGTCGGAGCACATGGCGTTTCTGCCGAAGGTGGAAGTGCTGAGCCTCGAAGAGCTCGACCGGCTTTGCAGCGCCTTTGTCGCCAGGGGCGTGCGCAAACTGCGGCTGACCGGCGGCGAGCCGCTGGTGCGGCGTGGCATCATGACCTTGGTGCAATCGCTGTCGCGCCATCTCAAGAGCGGCGCGCTCGACGAGCTGACGCTCACCACCAACGGCTCACAACTGACCAAATACGCCGGCGAGCTGAAAGCCTGCGGCGTCGAGCGCATCAACGTCTCGCTCGACACGCTCGATCCCGACAAGTTTCGCGCCATCACCCGCTGGGGAGAGCTCAGCAAGGTCATGGCCGGCATCGACGCAGCCCAGGCCGCGGGCCTCAAGGTCAAGATCAACGCGGTCGCCCTCAAGGGCGTGAATGAAGATGAGCTCGCCGACATGGCCGCATGGGCTCATGGGCGCGGCATGGACCTGACCTTCATCGAAGTCATGCCGCTCGGCGACGTCGACGCGGCGCGGGTCGATCAATACTTGCCGCTGTCGATGGTGCGTGCCCGCCTGGCGGAGCGCTTCACGCTGGACGACATCGATTATCGCACCGGTGGGCCGGCCCGCTATGCGCGGGTCAAGGAGACCGGCGGCAAGCTCGGCTTCATCACGCCGATGACCCACAATTTCTGCGAATCCTGCAATCGCGTGCGCATCACCTGCACCGGCACGCTGTTCATGTGCCTCGGGCAGGAAGACGCCGCCGATCTGCGCACTCCGCTGCGCGCCTCGGAAAGCGACGAGCCGCTCCATGCGGCGATCGATCGGGCGATTGCGCGCAAACCCAAGGGGCATGATTTCGTCATTGATCGACGCAATCACCGTCCGGCGGTGGGCCGGCACATGAGCGTGACCGGCGGCTAAGCCGCCTCTTCAATCCAGTTGTGCACGTCAACAGCCCTAGGCTAGGCTCTTGCGAGATTTCGCAGCCATAAGCCGGGCGACTCGAAAACAGCCGGCGGTTTGGGGACCGGCTGCCGTGGGAGGACGCGGGACGTGCATGCTCTGGATGCTGCGCTGAAGCAGCTGCTGCCACTTACGCGCGCTATCGATTCCCTCACCCGTCTGGTCGGCCGCTACGTCGCGTGGGCGATTTTGATTGCGGTGCTGGTTTCCTCGGCAAACGCCGTCGTGCGAAAGACGTTCGATACGTCCTCGAATTCCTGGCTTGAGCTGCAATGGATATTGTTCTCGATGGTGTTCCTGCTGTGTTCGCCGTGGACGCTGCTTTCGAACGAGCACATCCGCATCGACATCGTGAATAACCTGATGCCGAAATGGATGCGCAATACGATCGAAGTGATCGGCCACGCATTTTTCCTGCTTCCACTTTGCATCGTCATGATTGTGACTGCGGTGCCTTTCTTCCTGAAGTCGTTCGCAGTCAATGAGCAGTCTGGAATGCCGGCGGGCTACCGCAATGGCCGACCAAGTCGCTTGTGGCGATCGGCTTCACGTTGCTTTTCATTCAGGGGATATCGGAGCTTTTAAGCGGCTCGCCATCATCCGAAACCTGATCCCGGATCCGCACGCCCTTCAGCAGCATGCCCTCGAAGCTGAAGTCGAGCACATCGTCGAAGCCATCGAAAAACGTTGATCGGACCGCCCGGGCAGGAGTTCATATGACAGCGTTCCTGATCGACAGCATGGCGCCGATTATGTTCTTGGCGCTGGTGTTCTTCCTGCTGCTCGGTTACCCCGCCGCATTCTCGCTCGGCGCGGTTGGCCTGCTATTCGGCCTTATTGGCATCGAGCTGGGCCTTTTCTCGCCGGATTTCCTGCAGGCTCTGCCAGAGCGTGTTTACGGCGTGATGAACAATGACACGCTGCTCGCGATCCCTTTTTTCACTTTGATGGGGCTGATCCTTGAGCGCTCGGGCATGGCGGAAGACCTGCTCGACACGATCGGCCATTTGTTCGGCACGGTGCGTGGCGGGCTCGCCTATGCCGTGATCTTCGTCGGCGCCCTGCTGGCTGCGACGACGGGTGTGGTGGCTGCTTCCGTCATATCGATGGGACTCATTTCTCTGCCGATCATGCTGCGCTATGGCTATGATCGGCGGCTTGCTTCCGGCGTGATTGCCGCATCCGGCACGCTTGCGCAGATCATTCCGCCTTCTCTGGTCCTGATCGTGATGGCGGACCAGCTCGGCCGATCGGTCGGCGATATGTACGAAGGGGCGTTCATTCCCGGCCTCGTATTGTCCAGCATGTACGCGCTTTACATTTTCGGGGTGACACTCGTCTTTCCGAAAGCAGCGCCCGGTCTGCCCACCGAGGCGGTCGGCTTCCGCGAAGCTGATGGAGGCCGCGGCTTGACCTCGCTCGCCATCCTGGCGGTCGCCAGCGGGATTTTTGGCTGGCTGATGATGCGGAACTCGACTGCACGCGGCGCCGATTTTGTCGTTCTGACGATGTTCTACGGCATGATCTTCGCCTTCGTAGTCGCCGTGCTGAATTGGACTGTGAATCGCTTCACCGGCTTCCGGTTCCTGTCGCTGATTGCGCAGCAGACAACCTTCGTCATGGTGCCGCCGCTGTTCCTGATCTTCCTCGTGCTCGGCACCATATTTCTGGGAGTTGCCACCCCGACCGAGGGCGGCGCCATGGGTGCTACCGGTGCGTTGTTGTTGGGTCTCGCAAAGCGCCGCCTGAGTTGGCCGACTCATTCGTCAAGCCATTGAATCCACCGCAAAGCTATCGGCCTTCGTCCTGTTCATCCTGATCGGCGCACGCGTCTTTTCACTCACGTTTTACGGTGTGAGCGGGCACATCTGGGTCGAGCATCTGCTCACGTCTCTGCCGGGCGGTCAGATCGGCTTCCTGCTGTTCGTGAACGCGCTGGTATTCGTGCTGGCGTTCTTCCTCGACTTCTTCGAGCTGGCCTTCATCATCATTCCCCTGCTCGGGCCGGCTGCGGAGAAGCTCGGCATCGATCTGATCTGGTTCGGCGTCATCCTCGCCGTCAACATGCAGACCTCGTTCATGCATCCGCCGTTTGGTTTTGCGCTGTTCTATTTGCGCTCGGTCGCCCCAAAGGAGCGTTCCTCGATCGCATTACCGGCATACGCACCGCGCCGGTCACTACCGGCCAGATCTATTGGGGCGCAGTGCCGTTCGTTGTCATCCAGGTCATCATGGTGGTTCTGGTCATCATGTTCCCGGGGATGGTCATGCACTACAAAGGCACGGCTTCGACCGTGGACCCCAATACGATCAGGATTGAAATTCCGCAGCTCGACCTGCCGCCGCTCGACCTGAACATAAAGTAGCGCGCGCAATAAAAAACCCCGGAGCCGCGGCTCCGGGGTTTTCGCTTGGTCGGCTTTCGATCAGCCGCGCATCGCGCGGATCATATATTGGTCGTAGGTGTTCTCAGCCACCTGGAACCACTGATAGGCGCCCTTCGTGAAGGTCATCATCGAATCGTTGACCTTCTTGAAGTCCGCGTTGGTCTTCGCCACCTCGCCATGGAGCTCCATGGTCGCCTTGTAGGCGGCGTCCATGATTTGCGGCGAGAACACGTTGAGCTTGGTGCCGCCTGCAAGCAGCCGGCGAAGTGCCTGGGCATTGTTGGCGTCGTATTTCGCCATGCAGCCCTGGTTGGCGTAGGCCGCCGCCTGCTCGAGCACGTGCTGATACGACTTCGGCAACTCGTTCCACTTCGTCAGATTGACGAAGGAGAGCAGCATCGAACCGCCTTCCCACCAGCCGGGCGCGTAGTAGTACGGCGCGACCTTGAAGAAGCCGAGCTTCTCGTCATCGTACGGGCCGACCCATTCGCACGCGTCGAGCGTACCGCGCTCGAGCGCCGGATAGATGTCGCCACCGGCGATCTGCTGGGGCACGCCGCCAAGCTTCTCGAGGATCTTGCCGGCCCAGCCGCCGATGCGCATCTTGAGACCCTTGAGGTCGTCGACCGTCTTGATCTCCTTGCGATACCAGCCGCCCATCTGGCAGCCGGTGTTGCCGGCCAGCAGCGCGTGCGCGTTGTATTTCTTGTAGAACTCGTTGAGGACTTCCGAACCGCCGCCCTGCGTCCACCAGGCCTGGTTGATGCGATAGTTGGGACCGAACGGCACTGAGGTGCCGAAGCCGAAAGTCGGATCCTTGCCGAAGTAATAGTAGGACGCGGTGTGACCGATCTCGACGGTGCCGTTCTGGACAGCGTCGACGATCGCGAGCCCGGGAACGATTTCGCCTGCTGCAAACGACCTGAATCTGTAAACTTGCCGTCGGTTGCTTCACCGACCGCCTTGCACATGGTCTCGGCCGCGCCATAGAGCGTGTCGAGCGACTTCGGCCAGCTGCACGGCATGCGCCACTTGATCGTCGGCGATGACTGCGCAATTGCCGGCGCGGCAATAGCCGAGCTGGCGAGGCCGGCCCCTGCCACTTTCAAAAATTGGCGACGCTTCATTTCCGATATTCCTCCCAATTATCGGCCGCTGCTATCGCGACCTGTTATGGCGGCTATTCGCCCTCTGATGCGAAAGCTGCTCGGGCGGGAGTTTGCACCGGTTTTCGCCAGTTTGAAAAGTAGGGATGCGGCCAGGCCAAAAACAAAGGGCCGGCCATGAGGCCAGCCCTCTTTTCGTCCTGAACGGCAAGCGACTCAACCGCGTGTACGGGAGCGGATCTGGAACGAATCGTAGGTATATTCAGAGACCTGCCACCAGAGATATGCATCGCTGCGGAAGGCCACGATCGAATCCCAGACCTTCTTATAGTCCGCGTTGGTGGCCGAGGTCTCGGCATTGACCTCGTTCGAGGCCTTCAAGCAGCCTCCATCACCGCCTGCGAGAACGGTCGCAGCTGCGTGCCGTTGGCAACGAGGCGCTTGAGCGCCTGCGGATTGCGTGCGTCGTAGCGGGCCATGCTGCACGTTGTCGGCGAGGCCCGCGGCCGCTTCAAGAATGGCCTGATAGCTCTTCGGCAGCTCATTCCACTTGGCGAGGTTGATCAGCAAGTGGTTGGCGGTGCCGCCCTCCCACCAGCCGGGGTAGTAGTAGAACTTCGCGACCTTGTAGAAGCCGAGCTTCTCGTCATCGTACGGCCCGACCCATTCGGTCGCGTCGATCGTGCCCTTCTCCAGCGCCGGATAGATGTCGCCGCCGGCGATCTGCTGCGGAACGCAGCCGAGCTTGGACAATGTCTTGCCGGCCCAGCCGCCGATCCGCATCTTGAGACCGTTGAAGTCGCTCGCTTCCTTGATCTCCTTGTTGAACCAGCCGCCCATTTGAGCGCCGGTGTTGCCGGCCAGCAGGCATTTGACGTTGAACTTGGCGCCGAAGTCGTCGATCAGCTTCTGCCCGTCGCCATCGTAGAACCAAGCGTTCTGCTGGCGGGCGTTGAGGCCGAACGGCGTCGCGCAGAACAGCGCCCAGGTCGGATCCTTGCCGATGTAATAGTAATTTGCGGTATGACCCATCTCGACGGTGCCGCCCTGCACGGCATCGAGCACCTGAAGGGCCGGCACGATCTCGCCCGCCGCGAAAGGCTGGTGATCTGGAATTTGCCGTCGGTGGCGTCCGACACATATTTCGAGAATCAGCTCGCAACTGCCCCAGAGCGTGTCGAGCGACTTCGGCCAACTCGCCGTCAGTCTCCACCGTACTGTCGGCGACGATTGAGCGATCGCCGGTGCTGCAATTGTTGTTGCTGCCGCTGCGCCCGCAGCGGCCGTCAGAAACTGGCGTCGTTTCATGGTGCTCTCCCTCGTGTGATCCGCCTGGTTGCACCCGGCTGGCCTGCGAAGAATGAGCTTTTGTCTTTGAGAAATCCAGTGGCTGCAAAATGAAAAACCCCCGCCCAACAGATGGGCAGGGGCTTCAAGTCAGCAAAACGCGTGCGGCCTACAGACCCGCGAGTGCAAACTCCGCGGCCGAGGCGGCGGCGAGAAACTTGCCCGCATCGACTTTGCCGGCGCCCTTGATGCCCGGATAGGCCGCCTTGGAAAGCTTGATGGCAGCTTCAACGGTCTGCGCCTTTTTCTTGTCGGTCTTGCGCAGCCAGGGCAGAACTTTCTCGGCGTCTTTCTGAGCCGCGACCGCAAAGCCCAACCCGTCGAGATAGGATTCGAGGTTGGCCTTGTCCTTGAGGGCAACTTCGTACTGGGCCGAGGCACGGCGCAGCATGTTCGCCATCACTTTTGCCTTCACCGCTTGCGGCGTAGCGGATGGACTTCGGCGCAGCCTTCTCGGCCTTTGCCAATGCGTCGAGCACATCCTTGACGCGCGCCCTGACCACCCTGGCCGGCTTCTTTTCGGTGCCCGCTTCGACCGCCGCTTCAAGCTTCTTGCCGAGGTCTTCGATGCCGCGCTTTTTGAAGACCTCTTCCATCGCCACATACACTTCCGCGAGCCCGTGCGCGAACATCTGCGCGCCTTCCTCGATGTGCTTGGCCTCGTAGGCGGCAAGCCCGGCGTAATAATGAGCGGCGATCACCTGAAGGGCGATGTTGTATTCCACCGGATCGTTCTCGGTGGCGGCGACGTTGATCCCGGCTTCGCCGCCTTCCCCACCCCCGCCGCCTTCGCCTTCACCGCCTTGCGACTGCGCCAGGATGATGTTTGCAGCGCTCGACATGAGCTGGTGTTTGCCGAGCGATTGAGCCGATTCCGCCGCCTGCGCGCTCTTGGGCAGACCCGCCCCCGTCATACTGCCGCCGGCAATCACGAAGGCTCCGAGACCGATCCAGATCTTCTTTTTCAAGGTCAGCTCCGATTTGTCAGCGCTATGTCCGGCAATACATACTCGCGCCACGAGCCCAATCCAGCACGATCTTTTCGAACGATTCCAAACGAGCGGCGCAGCCGATGCAGATGATCATTGCCAATGTTCTCTCGCGCGCCGAGCTCAAGATCGTTCGCGGTGCGCTCGAGCGCGCCCGCTTCGTCGACGGCCGCGCGACCGCCGGTTTTGCCGCCCGGCTGGTCAAGAATAATGAGCAGGTCGATGCCGCCGACCGCTCGATCGAGGCGATCCGCAAGCTCGTCACCGAGCGCATCAGCAAAAACGAGCTGTTCAAGCTGGCGGTGCGGCCCAAGGCGCTGTCACCGCTGATGTTCGCCCGCTACGAGCGTGGCAAGAATTACGGCAGCCACGTCGACGATCCGCTGATGAACGGGATGCGCACCGACGTATCGTTCACGCTGTTTCTCAGCGATCCCAAGACCTACAGCGGCGGCGAGCTGGTGATCGAAAGCGCCGCCGGCGAGGATCCGGTCAAGCCACCGGCCGGCGCCTTGGTGATCTATCCGACCACCGCGCTGCACCGCGTCGCCAAGGTCACCAAAGGCCAGCGCCTGGTCTGTGTCGGCTGGGCGCGCAGCCTGATCCGCGATGCGGCGCGGCGCGAGCTTCTGTTCGATCTCGACACTGCGCGGCGGCGCATGTTCGCGCGCGGCGGCAAAAGCGCCGACTACGATCTCGTCTCCAAGTCGCTCGCCAATCTGATGCGGATGTGGGTCGAGGACTAGGCCTCGACGACGATCTTCGGCGCCGCACGGCCGGTGCCGCCCTTGAGCGTAGCGAGCACCTTCGTCGCGATGTCGCGATAGATGCGCGCATGCTCGCCGTCAGGATCGGTGGCGACCACCGGCAAGCCCGGCATCCGACTTTTCGCGGATCGTCATGTGCAGCGGCACCTCGCCGAGGAACGGCACGCCGAGCCGCTCCGCTTCATGCCGCGCGCCGCCATGCGCGAAAATGTCCGAGCGCGTGCCGCAATGCGGGCACATGAAGTAGCTCATGTTCTCGATCACACCGAGCACCGGCACGTTCACGCGCTTGAACATGGCGACGCCGCGCCGCGCATCGATCAGCGCGAGATCCTGCGGCGTCGAGACGATCACCGCGCCCTTGAGCGGCACCTGCTGCGCCATGGTGAGCTGCGCGTCGCCGGTGCCCGGCGGCATGTCGACCACCATCACGTCGAGCGTGCCCCACTCGACCTCGCGCAGCATCTGCGTCAGCGCCGACATCACCATCGGGCCGCGCCAGATCATCGGCGTCTCTTCCTCGATCAGGAATCCGATCGACATCACGTTCATGCCGTAGCGCTCGATCGGCTTGAGCCGCGTGCCGCCGATGGTCTGCGGCTTTTCCCGGATCGCCAGAAGCTTCGGCAGCGACGGGCCGTAAATATCGGCGTCCAGCATGCCGACCTTCAGTCCAAGATCGCGAAGCCCGAGCGCAAGATTGACGGCCGTGGTCGATTTGCCGACGCCGCCTTTGCCGGACGCCACCGCGATGATCGAATCGACACCCGGAATGCCGGGCTGTGTCGCGCCGCCGCCTGCACCTCCGCCGTGCGCATGGGCATGCGGTGCACGTCCCGCCGCGGGTGCCGGCGCCGGCCGCGCCGCGCCGCCGGCGCGTTCCGCGGTCAATGCCACCAGCGCGGACTGCACGCCGGGAATGGCGCGCACGGCGTCCTCGGCGCGCTTTCGCACCGGCTCCCAGGCTTTGACCGCGGCCGCATCGACCGTCAGCGAAAAGAACACCTTGCCGTCGGTGACCACGACGTCAGACAGCGTGCCGGTCTGCGGCAGCGGCGTGCCGTCCGGCGCCGGCACTTTCGCCAGGGCGGCAACCACATCATCCTTGCTCAAAGCCATGACGGCTCCTTTTCGCGCACAATAGGGCGGGCGCAAGGCCGGTCAACCAAGCACCATTGACGCAACCACGCCGCCTTTGATCTATGGTGCGGCAACAATCCGATTGCGGGAGGACTCAAATGGCGAAGGTGGCGTTTCTCGGGCTCGGCGTGATGGGCTATCCCATGGCCGGCCACCTGAAGAACAAAGGCGGGCACGACGTCACGGTTTACAACCGCACCGCCGCCAAATCCGAGCAATGGGTCAAGCAGTTCGGCGGCAAGAGCGCGAAGACGCCGAAGGAAGCCGCCGCCGGCCAGGATTTCGTGATGTGCTGCGTCGGCAACGACAACGACCTGCGCGAAGTCACGCTCGGCAATGACGGCGCCTTCAAGGGCATGGGCAAAGGCACGACCTTCGTCGATCACACCACCGCCTCCGCAGAGATCGCCCGCGAGCTTTATGACGCATCGAAGAAAGGCGGCTTCAAATTCGTCGATGCGCCGGTGTCGGGCGGCCAAGCCGGCGCCGAGAACGGCGTCCTCACCGTCATGTGCGGCGGCGACGAAGATGCATTCAACGGCGCAAAGCCGGTGATCGATTCCTACGCGCGCGCCTGCAACCTGATGGGCGCGCCGGGTGCCGGCCAGCTCGCCAAGATGGTCAACCAGATTTGCATTGCCGGACTTGTTCAGGGACTCGCCGAAGGCATTCACTTCGCCAAGAAGGCCGGTCTCGACATCGAGAAGCTGATCGCCACGATCTCCAAGGGCGCGGCGCAAAGCTGGCAGATGGAGAACCGCTACAAGACCATGATGGCCGGCAAGTACGATTTCGGCTTCGCGGTCGACTGGATGCGCAAGGACCTGAGCATCTGCCTCGACGAGGCGCGCAAGAATGGCGCGAACCTGCCGGTTGCTGCGCTGGTCGATCAGTTCTACGCCGAGATACAGAAGATGGGCGGCAAGCGCTGGGACACGTCGAGCCTGCTGGCGCGGCTGGATCGTTAAAACTCCAGCACCATCCCGTCCTCGGCGACCTGCACGCCGGATTGGCGCACATCGTCGAGCTTGGCCAGCATCGTCGGATTCATATGCGTGAGCATGATCTGGCGCGCCGCCAGATCGGCGAGCTTTGGCTTGAGCGTTTCCCAGGTGAGATGCCCGGTGATTGTCCCAACATCGGCGTAGCACTCGCAGATAAAGAGATCGGCACCCTTGGCGATCGGCAGCAAGGCGTCGGTCCATTCCGTGTCGCCTGAATAGGCGAAGGTCTTGGTGCCGTCGGAAAGCCGCAGCGCGGTCGACGGCGCGCCGGAGCGATGGATGACCTCCGCGGTGACGATGGAATGCCCGAGCACATTATCCGGCACGCCGACTGCAATTTCCTTCACGCTCCAGTCGAACTTCCATTTCGAGCCGGTCGATTTCGGAAAGAACACTTCGAGCAAGGCGTCGAGCCGCGCCTTGGTTCCGGGCGGCCCCGCTATCAGCAGCGGCTTGTGCGTTGCGCCAGGAATTGCCCGTCGAGCAGGAAGAACGGCAAGCCGCCGAAATGATCGCCGTGCAGATGCGACAGCACGACGCCGTCGATCCGATTGGGATCGATGCCGAGCTTCTTCAATGCCGGCAAAGCTGATGCGCCGAAATCGACGGCAAGCGTCGCTTTCGCGGTCTCCAGCAGGAAGCAGGTGTTGGAGCGTCCGCCCGATCCGAACGCGTCGCCACAGCCGACAATGGTAAGCCGCATGAGCGATCAGGCCTTGGCGCTTGGCCGCGCCGACACGTCCTTGTGCCAGCGCGCGACATTGACGAGCGTCGCCGGTATCTCGATCTTGGCGGGCTTCATGAAATCCACCGCCACCATAGCGGTGATGTCTGCGACGGAGAAATTCGCGCCGGCAACGAACGGATGCTTGGCGAGCTGATCGTCCAAAATTTTCAACATCTCCAGCGCGCGCGGCCGGTTGGCCTCGCCCCATTCCGCCACCTGCGGCACTTCCAGCGTCTTGGCCGCGGGATGCAGATGCCGAAACACCTGTGCCACGCTGTGAAGAAAATTGAGATCGCAGCGTCTATTCCACATCTCGACCAGCGCCTGCTCGAGCGCGCCGCGCCCGAACAGCGGCGGGTCCGGCTGCACCACCTCGAAATAGCGGCAGATCGCGATCGACTCCGTGATGACGGTGCCGTCGTCGAGCACCAAGGCGGGCATGCGCTGCAGCGGATTGATCGCCGTGAATTCCGCCGTCCGCTGCTGGCCGGCCATCATGTCGACCTGCTCGGCCGGCACGCTGATGCCCTTCTCGGCCAGGAAAATGCGGACCCGGCGCGGGTTTGGCGCCCGCCCGCTCTCATAAAGCTTCATCCCCACCCTCCTGCGCCGCGCATAATGCCCGGTTAATCTCTGTTAACCAGCGTTTTTAGTGTCCTCTTAATCTTGCTTTTATGCATTTGCGCGACTTTGCAGCCTGCGTTGCGTGAAGTTGCGTGTCGATGGCCATTCCAGGCGAACAACCAGATCTCGCGATCCCCGCTGAAAGCTCGCCGGTGCGCCGGCGGCTGGCCGCGCAATATGTGCGCGACGCGCGCGATCGCCTGACCTCCACGACAGGCACCCGGCCGGTTTTCGACGTCGAGCTGCTGCGCCAATACGCGCAGACGCGCCTGTCCGCCTCATTGGTCGTGCTGCTTCTGGTCGGCACCATCGGCTTCCTGTCGAGCCTGTGGACCGGAGCGACCGCGGCCGGCGCGTGGACCGCCTCGGTGCTGGTCATCCATCTCGTCATTGTCTCGTCCTGCCGCCGCTTCCTTGCCGAGCTGCCGCATGAAATCAATGCGCGCAGATGGCGGCTGCGCTTCATCATACTCGACCTGTTCTACGGGCTCGCCTGGATGTTCATCCTCATCCATCCGGTCGGGGTGGATGAAAGTTCGTCGACCTTCATGCTGTTCGTCATGCTGCTGGTCGTCGCGGTGTCGAGCATGCTGGCATCGAGCCTGCCGATGGCGGTGTTCGCAGCCACGGTTCCCGTCACCGCAGCGATTGCGCTCAATTTCCTCCTGCAAGCGACCTTGCGCGACTACATCCTGGCGGGGATGGCGGTGACCGCACAGTGCTACTTCGCACTGCTCGCCTACCGGCTTTATTCCACCACGCTTGCGACATTGATGGCGCGCGCCGAGAAGGACGCGCTGATCGGCGAACTCGAACAGGCCAAGTCGATCTCCGACGAAGCGCGCACCCGCGCCGAAGCCGCCAACATTTCCAAGTCGCGCTTCCTCGCGCAGATGAGCCACGAGCTGCGCACCCCGCTCAACGCCATTCTGGGCTTCTCGGAAGTGATGAAGTCGGAAGTGTTCGGCGAACATTCGGTGCCCGCCTACAAGGAATACTCAGCCGACATTCATAATTCCGGCGTGCACCTGCTCGGCCTCATCAACGAGATCCTGGACCTGTCACGCATCGAGGCCGGCCGCTACGAGCTGAACGAGGAATCCACCTCGCTCGCAGCCATCGTCGAAGACTGCCATCACCTGTTGAAGATTCGCGCCACCAACCGCGGCATCATCATCCACGAAGTGTTCGAGCAGGATCTTCCCCGGCTGTGGGCGGATGAGCGCGCGGTGCGCCAGATCTGCCTGAATCTGTTGTCCAACGCGATCAAGTTCACGCCGCAAGGCGGCGAGATCTGGCTCAAGGTCGGCTGGACCGCATCGGGCGGCCAATACATGAGCTGCAAGGATACCGGCCCCGGCATTCCTGAAGAGGAAATCCCGGTCGTGCTGTCCTCGTTCGGGCAAGGCTCGAACTCGATCAAGTCCGCCGAGCAAGGCGCCGGCCTCGGCCTGCCGATCGCCAAGAGCCTGACCGACATGCACGGCGGCACCTTCTCGCTGAAGTCGAAACTGCGCATCGGCACCGAAATCATCGTCACATTCCCGCCCGGAACGCGTGGTCGCCGCCATGGCGCCGATGGAGTCGTCGCCGCCGACCCAGCCGCGCGAACAGGGTGAAAAGAGCGAGCGCCGCAGCCTGCTCAAGCAGCCGCTGTTTCGGCTCGGAACTTGATCGCCGCCAGTCACCACGATTGTTTTTCACAACCCGGGCCGCTTATGTTGCTCATTCGATTCACGCCTGACCCCTGCCAATGCCGGCCATCGAAACGCCTTGCGTCAAGATTTGCTCGCTCGACCATGCAGCCGGCATGTGCCGCGGCTGCGGGCGCACGCTTCTCGAAATTGAACAGTGGACACGTCTGAGCGATGCCGAGCGCCGCACGATCATCGACCAACTCCCGGCGCGGCTTCGGGCGCGGCAGAGTGCGAACGAACGGGCCGCTGGCTAGCCTGATGAGCCGCCGCCTGTTGTGGTCGCTATTGCTCGGCCTTGCGGTATCGCTTGCGGCACTGATTGCCAGCAATGGCAATGACGCGATCGGCAACCTGCTCAGTCACGACGTCTCGGCGCTGCTGCTCAAGGGCACGATCATTGTTTGTGCCGCGGGATTGGGGCTCATTCTTTTGCGCGAGCATTTGTCGCGAGTCCTGGAAGGCCTGCTGTTCTGGGCCGTCGTGGCGCTGGTCCTGGCGGTCGCCTACTCCTACCGCGTCGAGCTCGGGGAAGCCGGCGAACGGGTTATGGCCGAGCTGATGCCGGGTCATGCCGCTACGCAGGGCCACACTGTCGAGGTCGTACGCGGAAAGTCAGGCGATTTCGCCGTGAGCACCAAGATCAATGGCGCCAAGGTGCCGATGGTGCTCGATACCGGAGCGAGCTCTGTTGTGCTGACACAGGAAGCCGCCAAAGCCGCCGGCCTGCCGCTCGACATGTTGAGCTATTCGGTAAATGTGGACACGGCGAACGGCCGCACGCGCGCCGCACCGGTCACGCTCGATCGCATCGCCGTCGGTGGCCTGATCCAGCGCGCAGTGCCGGCCCTTGTGGCGCCGCCAGGACAACTCAAGAGCAACCTCTTGGGAATGACCTTCCTCAACCGGCTGGAGAGCTGGGACGTGCGCGGCGATAAGCTGCGCCTGCACGGGAATCCCTGACGTCAGATCAAGCTGACAAGAAAGCGCAGCGCGACCGCCATCAGAAATATGCCGAAGGCGATCTCAAGCTTCCGGCGTGACAGCCGGTGCGCGAGCCTCGCGCCATAACCCGCGGTAAAGCTCGACACCGGCGCCATCAGAACGAGGCCAAACAGCGACACGAAGCCGATCGACAGCGGCGGCAACTGCGCGAGGTGCGGCCAGCCTGCCAACACATAGGTGATCGTGCCGACGATCGTGATCGGCACGCCGACGCCGGCCGACGTCGCCACCGCGGTGTGGATCGGCTTGCCATACAGGGAGAGCACCAGGTTCGAAATCGAGCCGCCGCTCACCCCGATCATCGCGGAGGCAAGCCCGATGATGAAGCCGTAGATCGACATCAGCGGGTTACCCGGCATGTCCTTGCCGAGCCGCCAGCTCTCCTTCCCGAACAGCATCTTGCTGCCGATAACGAGGCAGAAAAAGATAAAGGTGAACTTGAACACGCTGGACGGCGCGAACGCCGCCGCCGTCGCGCCGACGCAAACCCCGACAATCGCCGGCACCGTCCACTGCCGGACGATCTCGGCGGCCGCCACGCCTTTCTTCATGTGGGCGCGATAGGACCGCAACGTGGTCGGCACGATGATCGCGATCGAGGTGCCGATGCAAAGCTGCATGCGCACGTCGTCCGCCACGCCAAGCACGCGAAACACTTCGTAGAGAACCGGCACGATGATGCCGCCGCCGCCAATGCCGAACAGGCCAGCAAGCAATCCGGTGACGACGCCGCCCACCAGAATGAGCAGCGCCAGCCACAAAAGCTCGTTGACAGGCACGCCCAGCACGCGCCGCCCTCCTCGGACAATTACCTAAGCAGCGATGTGGGGCAGTTTGACCTGACTGTCCACCGGCGTTGCCGCATCGGCGACATGCGAAAGCGCGTCCAGCAGCACCTCGGTGCCTGCGCCCGGCCGCACGGCATGAGTCGAGAGGTGACGGCGGAATGCCCTTGCGCCCGGCACGGCGTGGAAGAGGCCGAGCATGTGGCGCGTCATGGCATGGAGTCGCGTGCCGCCCGCAAGCTCGCGCTCGATGTAGGGCACGAAGGCAAGTGCAGCCGCCTTTGCCGAAGCGACCGGCGCCGGCTCGCCGAACATCTGCGGATCGGCATCGAGCAGCCGCCACGGCTCCTGATAGGCGGCGCGGCCCATCATGACGCCGTCGACGTGTTGAAGTTGCTCCTTGGCCATCTCGAGCGAGCCGATGCCGCCATTGATGATGATCGGCCAATCCGGATGGGCGGCCTTGAGCCGGTGCACGATCTGGTAATTGAGCGGCGGCACTTCGCGGTTCTCGCGCGGCGACAGGCCTTTGAGCCAGGCCTTGCGGGCATGGACGATGAGCGCGTCGGCGCCGGCGGCTTTCACCGCCGCGGCGAAGCCGAACAGCGACTGCTCCGGGTCCTGCTCGTCAATGCCGATGCGGCATTTGACGGTGACGGGCACCTTCACGGCAGCCTTCATCGCCACCACGCATTGCGCGACGAGCTGCGGCTCGGCCATCAGGCAGGCGCCGAACCGGCCCTCCTGCACCCGGTCGGACGGGCAGCCGGCATTGAGGTTGATCTCGCAGTAGCCGAATTCCTCGCCGATGCGCGCCGAGCGCGCGAGCGCCGCCGGGTCGCTGCCGCCGAGCTGCAGCGCGACCGGTTGCTCGGCAGCATCGAAGCGGAGCAGTCGCGAGCAATCGCCGTGCAGCACCGCGCCGGTGGTGAGCATCTCGGAATAAAGCAATGCGCGCCGGGACAGGAGCCGATGCAGATAGCGGCAATGCCGGTCAGTCCATTCCATCATCGGCGCGACGCAAAAGCGCCAGCGGCCGAACTCCGGATGTTCTCTTGATTTTTCAGCCATTGATGACGTCGCGCTTATCCCAGGTCGAACCGTTTTATCGCTTTTCGGCTCATTTCGAAAGCGCCACCGCCCGCGCCGTTTCTATTGCCGTTCGCGAAACCAAGCGCGTACGACAATAATTTTCGTTCCCCAAGCCCGTTCTCAGGGGAAGCACGAAAACCCCGGTATTTTCGCAACCAGCTGTGCGGATTGAACGGGAAATGCGCCGAGTCAGTATGTGACGCTGCCGACAAGATTGATGAGATGACGACCTGTGTCCGGGACTACTTTGACCTTAGCTGCGAAGGACGGATGTGATGCAAAAAAATGATCGAGACTGTGTTTCGATGCATCCCAGTCTTCACGAACAGGTTTCGCTGGTTTCCCTTCACGAATACGTTTCGCATTTCTCCCCTGCTCCTTTTTCTGTTCTGTTTTCCAGTCCTTCTCGCGGTCACGATCGATCTCATCGAGAGGATATGTCAGGTGAACGCAATACTGTTCGTCCTGTCGTGCCTGCAGGAGCAGTTCGAGAGTTTTTCGCTCGGGATTCCCGTGCTGGCCATTGCCGGAAAATACGTAATGCTTTGCCTTAATACGTTCGAAAAAATCCAGTTCGATGTTGGCGAAACTGCCATGGTGCGGCACCTTCAAAATATCCACCTCGAGTATGCCCTCTTGGTCAAAGAGCTCCGCTGCTTCTAGTCCTTCAAGGATCTTGTCGCCCCGGGCATCTCCGGTGAGAAGCACTGTCGCGCCTCCAAGTTCAGCAAGAGCTACAATGCTCGAGAGATTGGGAACCGACTTGTCGATATAGGCTGCCAATGCGGCCGCTGCTGATGCTTTCTTACCTTTGTTTTTCCGAAGCCATGCGTCGTGCTCCGCCTGCAGTTTCTGCAGTTCCTTTTGAGCAGGACCGACAATCTGCACGGCCAAGCACCCATTAAGCATCACAGGGTCGCGGGCAGGATCCGCAATAATAAGTTTTCCTTTGAACTGCCCATTGATTTTCCAACCGAGCTTCTCAGCATCGTCCCGAAGCGTACGACCTTGCTTTACCCCCGCCAGAACAAGGCTTGCCTGATGTGCGTCTGTGTCGTTCTCGATGTCTTCATTCTCATTGGAAAGACGCTCGCGAGCGACACTCGCCAGCACCGCATGCGGATCCCCATTCGCACTTGCCTCAGTTGAGACAGAGGCTTCCGCAACCAACTCGTCAGGTATCGTGCGCAATAAATCATCAAACGAGTTGTGCCACAGACTGCCAACCCGCAGACGCAAATCTGGCAAACCGCCAAGCAACTCCGTAGTCAGATCGACGATACCTTGGATATGGTCGTCGTCGATATGACTGACCATTATCACCTCGATCGGAAGGGGCTTTTCATCTCCCCACTTCGTTCGGATCTTCGTAAGACGGGACTTCAAATATGGTTCGTAGACCCCATCAGGACCGCCGTCGATCAACATCATATGTTGATCGGCCGGGCTCGTTCCGTAATGAAGGATCAAACAATCGCCCTTGCGAGCCTTCAGCACCTCTAAGGTCAAGTGCATACGATCTCTCACACCGACTGGAGGGCCCGAAGCACGTCCAACATGCCGTACCCTTGAAAGCTTCGCTCTCGACCTAAATCGGTCGCGCTGTCGCAAAGAATTTTTTTCAACCGGCGCGGCTGACCAATTAATTCGGCATGCCGGGCCATGAGCATCGCTGCCGCTCCGCTGACGTGGGGGGCAGCCATACTCGTTCCAGATTCCGCTCCCCATTCGTCGGACAAAACCGTCGAGCGTACGCGCTCTCCGGGAGCGACGAGATCGGGCTTAAGGCGTCCGTCGCCGGTCGGACCCCGGCTCGAGAAAAAGCTCACGCCATAGGTGTGAGGCCAATTGCCGTGCGTGGCCCCAACGGTAATCACGCCATCGCCATTGCCTGGATCGGTTATGCTAAACGCGGCATAGTTCTCGAACACGCCATCGCTTGTTTGAAATTTTTGGAAGCCGCGGTTACCAGCGGCCGCCACGACCACCACGCCGCTCTCCACCAACCGCTCGCATTCGACGCATACAGGAGTGCGGCCGCACGCGTAGTTACGCACGTTATGTGGGATTGACAGGCTTAAATTCGCGCCGTGAATGGTGATGAAGCTATGGCGCTCATTGACATACCGTATGTATTGCAGCGCCGCGATAATCGCGAACTCCGTCTCCTCGAGCGTTTTACCCAACACTCTGAAATCATAGATCCTGATATCGGGACACATTCCGCTCTGTCTTTTGCCTTTCCCGTCGGCACCAATAATACCGGCCACATGCGTGCCGTGGGGGCTCACAGGCTCGTTCGGCTTTGACACCGTGACGAACTTCTCGACCACTCCCCAATTGATAGGATTTTGCTCAGTTGCATCATGCGCGATCTGCTTCAGACCTGCTTGCGCATCAGCAGGCGATAGATCCACTCCCTGTAGAGCACCAGCAGAGGGCTGGTCGCCGCTTAAGATTTCCCGGATGTGCCGAAAATCGAAGGTCTTTTTTACTCGCGTGGTCCCGTTTTCTAGCAGAAATGCCGGGTGCGTCGAACTTACGCCGGAGTTGAGCACAGCCCATACGATCTTGCTGCAATCAACGTTGAAAAGGGTGCGTGCGGCGTCGGCTTTTACGGCTGGAATGGACTTGTCCAGGGCGGCTGATGCTCGCCGGTTGAGTGCAATCTGAAAAACGGTTCCCTCAACTTCCTCCTCAGGAGTTTCTTTTTGTGCCCCCGGACGCTGTCGTTGCACGACATCCGCGTATTGCGACAGCAAACCCTCTAATATTTCTGCGATATGCGTTTGGGCCAACCGCAGAACGATCTTTCCGTCAGCCTGCGTCGTTGGGGAAAGATCTTTATCCCCTTTCTTTCCTATCCACAGGATCAGGCCGGCGAGTGCGATGTACCGCTCCAGCGCAGAGAAATTGTGCTCAGATCTCACGGTCGCAGATTGGTTAGGCAACTCTTGATAAGTATCGGGTGAAAATATTTCCGTCAGTCGCTCACGTAGCGTTCGTGGATCTTCGTGCCCAAGCTTGTCCGCGATACTTCCCTGTTTCCACCATTGCGTTTCCGGAACGAGGATTTGCAGTACTTCCTGAAAGTACAAGCGAGCCGCAACGATGCCTTGCAGATATGCAACTTTAGCCCCTTCGCCGCCTTCTCCTATGCGACGGGCGGCTGTAAGCCCGCTGCGAATAAGATGCGCCACGTTCGCGGCTGTGGCTGATTTGTGGGGCGTGATCAGCAGGTCCTGAACGGCAGCGGGGTTTGCCGCGTACGATAGCCACACGTCTGCCAATATGGGGGAATCTTGCAAAACGCGCCGATCGTCGGTCGGGCCGAGAAGGATGTGTTCGACTACAGCTGGCGGAATTGCAACGTAGTCAGCCGGACTATCAGCGGGCGCCACTTAAACAGCCTCCACACGGTACGGGAAATTACCTCGCTTGATGTCGCTGTCGAAATGCTTGCGAAGCGCCGCATCACATACGGCGTATCCCCAATTGATCAGACGTTTCTGAAGAACTTCATCCAGGCGCTTTAAACGCGTCGGCGTCTTCGCAAGCGCAAGGGTCTTCTCAAATGGGCACGGCAAAACGTCATCCAGTTCATAATCCGCGATGTTGGTTCGTATCCCCCAATAGGCTCCTGCCCGCGCTTTCGAGGTGAACGAGTCGATGAGTTGCCGCTTACGAAGCGACCGAACTTGGCCGTCGATGATGTTCAACACTCGATACGAATGCCGGGCCCAATCAGTATGCGGCTCGTCCTCGGCCTCGGTTTGGCCGCCAGCGTCGCTGACCAGCACCGTGTCATACCGTTTCCAGACAGTTTCTAAGCCAAGATTGTCATACACCCCGCCGTCGGTAAGAATGACGCGGCTGGTATAGGGCGGACGCTGAAGGTCGCTCCCAGAGTTTTTTGTGAAATCGTTTGGATCAACTCGTAACTCGAACGGCGACAGCACAGGGGGAAACGCTGACGATGCCGCGACCGCGGATGCGAGAGGTATGGTGGGCTTTTTAATTTCTCCTACGCGGTAATCGCGCATAAACGGCTTCGAAAAACGCCATAGAACGCACGATTGTACGTTCGTCGCGTTGATTACAAAACGTGGGTTATCAGGAAGATCTTGGAGCGTTGCGCCACCGAAAAGATGCTCGTCATACGCTTCGGCAACGCGCCTGCTAATATTGCCGAAGAGCGCACCGCCGACGATTGCGTCCGCATCAATCGTCTCGCTGGCAAGACGACGCAACGGTTCGACCACCTCGGGAACGAAGTCTTCCATCACCTTGTCTGGTTGGAACGACAGCTCTTTCCACTTGAGTGCCAAAAAAGCCGAAGTGATTGAGCCACCTGAAACGCTGGAAAATCGCTGAATTTTTGTCAGCAAGCCGGCTTCGTACAGTCTCCACAGCACACCAATGTGGAAGACCATCGCACGATAGCCGCCTCCCGAAAGGCAGAGGCCGATACCCCGTTCGGGGGGGCGCTTCGCCTCGTTTGGCACTTCTTGAACAGGTGGACGTGTCATCGTCACATCCTCATGACCATATTCAACTACACGCTATAGGTGCATGCAAGTCCGTTACGCGTAAGTTCTCCGCCGCCACAGAAGTTTTCGAGCCGAACTGGGCGACAAATCCTTTTTGCCTTCACACAGGGCGGACTTGCGATCGATGCCAATGCGAGGGTGCTGCGGAAACGCAGCGGCCGCTTTCCTAATCTGTTTGCAGCAGGCCGCGCCGCGACCGGCTCTCCGGCTCTCGCGCCGGCGGCTATCTGTCCGGAAAACGGACTGCTCATTGCTGCCGTCTTCGGCCGAATGGCGGGAACAAGCGCTGCGGACGTTTCCGCGAAACAAATGCGCTAAAGGTGCAAGACACCTATGAGCTTAAACGTCGAGCGGTGGCGACCGCCTCCGCACAATCGGCAGCGGACAGATCAATCAAACCGCCACACAAGGAGCACGGAATGACATCGTGCTTCGCAACGCGTTCGACCGGCTCGGGACTGAGCTCGCCGCAGTCCGGGCAAGGCACCTTAACAATCGCCTTGGTCGATTTATTATTCACGGACATCACTCTATCAAATCGCGTGTGAACTCGCCGCCCCGTGTTGCGTAGAACGGCACCGATAATTCCGGGTTAAACCCCGCATCGATCCGTGCCTGCAACTCCTCGAGCATGTAGCCGGTGATGAGCGGCAGATCGAGATTTTGTGCCTGCTCGATCGGCAGCCAGGTCAATTCGACAAGCTCCGCGTCGGCATGAACGACGCCCGGTAACTGATGCGTAATTGCAGTGCGATCGACCGCAATGAAGCGCGCGTCAAACCGGCGGGGGAAACCCGGCGGAGTGATGGCGCGCCCGATCAACTGCAAGCCGGAAAGATCGGGCACGAAACCGGCCTCGAGGAATTTGCCCCAGGTGCCTTCCGCGTCCGTGCTTTGAGGCGCAGCCTTGATTCCGATGAACAAGCCCGGTTTCCTCGAAAGCCTCGCGGACAGCCGCCAGCCCGAAGATTTCGCATCTGCGCGTTCCGTGAACTCGGTCTCCGCGAGGAGCTTGCGCGCGACCGCATCGTCGAGTGGCGCGGCGACGGGAATGTCGCGGTCGGCGGCATCGACACGCCCGCCAGGGAAGACAAACTTCCCCGGCATGAAGACGTGATCGTCGTGCCGCCGCCCGAGAAGCACTTTCGGCTCCCCGCCAGAACGGTCGACGATGATGAGCGTGGCGGCGTCCTTCGCCTCGACACCGGCGCGGAAGGCGCCTCGCTCCTCATCGACCAAATGGCGCGGAACCGTTGTCACGATCAGCCGCGCGGCCGCGACCGGATCATGTAGCTGTCGAAGGTGTACTCCGCGACCTGCCACCACAGATATTGATCGTTACGGAACGCGATCATGCTCTCAATCGCCTTCTTGAAGTTTGCGTTGGTCGCAGAGATTTCGGCCCACAGCTCGTTGGTCGCTTTCTGACAGACGTCCATCACTTCGGGCGAGAACGGACGCAGCTGCGCGCCGCCAGCCACCAGACGCTTCAGTGCAGCCGGGTTTTGTGCATCGTACCGGGCCTGCATCCAGGTGGTCGAATAGTTCGCGGCGGCGGTGATCGCCGTCTGATAGGCCTTCGGCAGCTCGTTCCACTTCGCCAGATTGAAGAAGCCGTGCAGGCTCGGCCCGCCTTCCCACCAGCCCGGGTAATAGTAGAACGGCGCGACCTTGTAGAAGCCGAGCTTCTCGTCGTCATACGGGCCGATCCATTCCGCCGCGTCGATCGTGCCGCGCTCCAGCGACGGGTAAATGTCGCCGCCCGCGAGCTGCTGCGGGATCACACCGACCTTCTGCAGCACACGGCCGGCAAGCCCGGCGATGCGGAATTTCAGGCCGTTGAGATCGGCCGGAGTCTTCGATCTCCTTGCGGAACCAGCCGCCCATCTGCGTGCCGGTATTGCCGAGCGGCAGGCCGTACACGTTGTAGGTCTTGTAGAACTCGTTGAACATTTCATTGGCGCCGCCCTGATAGAGCCAGGCGTGCTGCTGGCGCGCGTTGAGACCGAACGGCACGCAGGAGGCGATCGCGAAAGTCGGATCCTTGCCGACGTAATAATATGAGACGGTGTGCGCCATCTCGACCGTGCCATTCGAGGCAGCGTCGAACGCCTGGAGGCCGGGGACGATTTCACCGGCGGCGAACACGTTGATCTTGAAACGGTTATCGGTGAGCTCGGCGACCATCTTGGAGAACACCTCGGCGCCGCCATAGGTGACGTCGAGCGACTTCGGAAAACTCGACGTGCAGCGCCATGTCACTTCGGGATTGCTCTGTGCAATCGCCGGTGCAGCGATCGCGCCGGTCGCGGCAACCGCCCCGGCAGTCTTCAGGAATTGGCGTCGTTTCATTCTCATCCTCCCTTGAACGATGTTTGATTATTCTGCTGCTGTTGCGAAATGACGGAGCGCGACGCCTGAGCGCGCGATCTCTGCGGAGAGTGTTTCTCCTTCAGCGTCGGCCAGCGCGGCGTTGCGCGCAGCGGCGAGCGCAGCCGGATTGGCAGCGCTGTCGAAGTAATTGGCGGCAAGCAACTCGAAATTGCGTACGGCGCGGGCATGGGTGTCGCCATAGCCCTTCATGAGCTGGCCACAATTGGCGATCTCGAGCGCCAGCGCGACATCGCGTGCTGCGGCGCGCTCGATCGCGACGAGCCAGCGTCCGATCCGCGCCTGCTCCTCGCCATAGCGCCAGCTCCTGGGCCGCCACCAACGTAAACCGGCGAGCAGGCGCAGCATCAGGAAGCCGCTGACACTGGTCGAGCGGATGTGCATGCCGACATTGAACCTGCGTTCCCAGCCGCGGTGGCGGGCGAAATCGAAAAGGCGGCGGCCGAGCGAGGCCGGCAAGACCGAGCAGACTTCCTCGATGCCAGGCTTGAGATAATCGACCACGCGAACAATGTCGGTGTCCCTGGCACGGACCTCGCCACGCACCCGCGTCCGCCGCTCGGCGCGAGTTTTCAAGTCCGCCACGCGGATAACATCCTCGTAGCTCATCCAGAGCGCCAGATAGCGCGCGGTCTCTTGCGTCAAGGCGTGGCCGGCGCTGCGGTCGGCGCGCGCGATGGGCCGAAGCCGCTCGAGATAGAGCGCGGCATAGGCGGCGTTCTGGTAATCGGTGAGGCGCTCGATGCCGCGCGCGATGATCTCCTGCGCGGGGGCAGGAAACTCGCCAAGGCTGGCCTCCACCCGCGGCCGCTCCGGCGGCGGCGTCACTGCTGCTTCCACCGGGCCGCGTGCCTGACGAAAGCCCAGGTCGAAGCCGCGCAGATTGTTGTCGGCCGCCTTGCCGGTACGGCGGATCGCCTCTTCGGCGTCGGCGCGGCTGACCGGCAGCGCGCCCGACGCGATCAGCGCGCCGAACAGGATCGCGTTGATGGGCGTACCGCTCGACTGCGCCAGTGCGGAGAAATCGCGCACGATCGCGTGCTTCGCCAGTTCGCCTGCGGCCGACACGATGCGCCCGGCATCGAAGCGGCCGTCCGCCATCGCCATGCGCTCACCGATCGCAAAAACGCGGTTCTGCGACGCGATCAGCGTAGTGCGCTCCGGCGTGACGTAGCCGTTCTGCATCGCGCGCCCGGCTTCGACCAGCTCGGAGGCGACCACGACGTCGATGTCGCCCGGGGTTGGCGTCAGCGCGAGGATCGGCTGCGCGCCCGCCAGCGCCGCGATTTTGCGCGGGAAAATCTCGATGTAATAAGTGGTGGCGCCGGTGCGCTGCGCGACCCCGGGGATCGAGGTTGATTGCACAGGAAAGCCGGCAATGGTGACGGCGGTGATCAGCCAGTCGGCCAGCACGCCGCCGCCCTCGCCGCCCAGCGCGGCGATCAGCACATTATGCGTGCGCTCGCTCATTGCACCGCCGCCGGACGCCGGCTTTGCAGCATGCCGATCACGGCGCGGCGCGTTTTATGAAGCAGGCGGTCCCACAGGTTCGGATTCTGGACCACCTCGGCGCGATAGAAGGACGGGCACAGCACCGCGGCATGCGCGACCTCGCCGCACAGGCCGCAGCCGACACAATTATTGTCGACATGCGCGACCGGATCCTTGCGCAGCGGATCGGGATTGGGCGCGATGGTCAGCGACGGACAGCCCGACAGGCGGATGCAGGAATGGTCGCCGGTGCAAACATCGCTATCGATGCCGTAGCGGGTGCGCACCACGCGCTTGCCTTCCGCAAGCTGCTTGGCGATCTGCGGCCGGATGCGGCGTTGCCGCGCCAGCTGGCACTCGCCGTCGGCGATGATCACCTTGAGGCCGCGCATCGGCGTCGTGCTCGCTTCGACGATGGTGCGCGCCATTTTGGCGACGCTGTAGGAGCGCAGGGTGCGCAGCCATTTGACGCCCATCGTCTTGAGCACGGCGTCGATCCGCGCCGGCTCGGCTTTCGCCGCCGTGGCGCCGGGTGAGGACGGGATGCGCTGGCCGCCGGTCGCGGCGGCGTAGCCGTTCTTCATGATGATGAGGATGCCGTCGTCACCGTTCGACAGCGCGCCGGCGACGCCGGTGGTCAGACCGTTATGCCAGAAGCCGCCGTCGCCCATGATGTTGATGACGCGCCGCTTCATGTTCGCCGCGACGCCGGCGCCGCTGGCAAGCCCGAGCCCGTAGCCGAGCATGGTGTTGCCGATGTTGAACGGCGCGAGCGATGCGAAGATGTGGCAGCCGACGTCACCCGTAATGTGGGCCTTGCCGACCTCGCGCTCGGCGATCTTGATGGCGCTGAACACCGGGCGCTCCGGGCAGCCGACGCAGAAACCCGGCGGGCGTACCGGAACCGGCTTTTCCAGCAAGGCGGCGGCGCGTTGTTTCACGGCGGCGATCTCCGCGCCCGCCACCTTCCATTGCCCGGCATTGGGATTGTCGGGCCAGACCTTGCCGAGGAACTGCGCCAGGCCTTTGAGGACGACTTCGCCAGTATATTCGCCGGCCGGCGGCAGGCAGTCCTTGCCGTGCACGGCGGTTGTGGAAACGTTGCGCTCCTGCAGCAGAGCGCGGAGCGCCTGTTCGAGGTAATTGGGCTGCCCCTCCTCCACCATCAGCACGGCACGTTTATCGTTGCAGAATGCCGCCACTTCGTCGGGCACCAGCGGATAGGTGACGTTGAGGACGTAAATCGGGATGTGGCTGGCGCCAAAGGCATCGGCGAGGCCGAGCCGTTGCAGCGAGCGCATCACGCCGTTGTACATGCCGCCCTGGACGATGATGCCGATGTCCTGGCGCGCCGAGCCCGGCATGACCTCGTTGAGCTTGTTGGCAGCGATGTATTCGACCGCGGCGGGCCAGCGCGTCTCGATCTTGTTGCGCTCCTGCGAATAGGTCCATGGCGGCAGGCAGAAGCGCTCGAGATCCGCCAGCGGCGTTTCGATCGGGGTGCGGCGGGAAATCGCCGGCGC
The DNA here is from genome assembly GCA_963847325.1 of uncultured Alphaproteobacteria bacterium. Taxonomy (GTDB): domain Bacteria; phylum Pseudomonadota; class Alphaproteobacteria; order Rhizobiales; family Xanthobacteraceae; genus Pseudolabrys. The sequence continues at coordinate 286,959 of CAWJZD010000006.1, read as the reverse complement.
GATATTATCCTTGCAGTCAAAGCTGCCGTGCACATGGCAGGCGCGGATGCGCAGCTCCAGCATGACCGGCGAGTTGCTCGCTTCCGACAGCGCGAAGCCGTGCTCGACCATCTTGACGATGGTTGGCAGGTTCGGCCGCGGATCGAGCAGCCAGACCTGCGACTTCATCGCAAAGGCGTGGGTGCGTTCCTGGATGATACTGGCGCCGTCGCCGTAATCCTCGCCAACGATGATCAGCGCGCCGCCGGTGACGCCGGCCGAAGCGAGGTTGGAGAGCGCGTCGGACGCGACATTGGTGCCGACCACAGACTTCCAGGTTGCTGCGCCACGGATCGGATATTGAATCGACGCGGCGAGCATGGCGGCGGCGGCCGCCTCGTTCGCGGCCGGCTCGAAATAGACGCCGAGATCGTCGAGGATGTCCTGCGCGTCGGTGAGCACGTCGACGAGATGCGACACCGGTGCGCCGGGATAGCCGCTAATATAGCTGACGCCCGATTGCAGCAGCGCCTTGGTGACGGCCAGGATGCCTTCGCCATGAAAGGTCTGCCCCGCGCCGAGCCGCAGGCTTTTGACCTCTTCCTTGAAGGACCGCTCCACCCTTCGCTCCGCTTCTTTTTTTATCTCACTCGCGGACTGAGCGGTACGCGGGGCACGCCGTTCTCGTGGGGTCGGTGCCGGCCTCGCTGCGGAAAACCGTCGCAGCACCCCGCTTCCCATTCCGCTGAAACTGGAATAGTGTTATACCAATTTCGGGCGCGCACAAGACCTCAAAAAAAGCGCCTGTCGCAAAAGTATTCCTCGGGAGGGACCAATGAAAAGACTGCTGACTGCCTTAGCACTGTCGTTGTCCGCCGCGACCGCGGCGCAGGCCGACATCAAGATCGGATCGGTTCTATCGGTCACCGGGCCCGCCTCGTTCCTCGGCGACCCGGAAAAAAAGACGCTCGAAATGTACGTCACCGAGCTCAATGCAGCCGGCGGCGTCAACGGGCAGAAGCTGATCGCAGTCATCTATGACGATGGCGGCGACGCCAACAAGGCGCGCACCTTCGCGACCCGCCTCATCGAGGAGGACAAGGTCGATGTCGTGATCGGCGGCTCGATCACCGGTACCTCGCTCGCCATGCGCGACGTCATCGAGGAAGCCAAGACCCCCTTCATGGCGCTGGCCGGCGCTGCGGCGATCGTCGAGCCGGTGCGGCCCTACGTGTTCAAGACGCCGCACACCGAGCCGATGTCGTGCGGCAAGATCTTCGAGGACCTCAAGAAGCGCAATCTCACTCGGATCGGCATGATCTCCGGCACCGACGGCTGGGGCAAGGCGATGCGCGAAGAATGCCTCAAGATGGCGCCGGGCGCCGGCCTCACGGTCGTCAAGGATGAAATCTACGGCGCCACCGACAACGACATGACGCCGCAGCTCACCAACATCAAGAACACGGCGGGCGTGCAAGCCGTGATCAATTGCGGCTTCGGCCAGGGTCCGGCGATCGTGACGCGCAATTACCGCCAGCTCGGCATCACCGCGCCGCTCTACCAGAGCCACGGCGTCTCTTCGAAGAGCTACATCAACCTCGCCGGCCCGGCGGCTGACGGCGTCCGTCTCCCGGCTGCGGCGCTGCTGGTTGCCGAGAAGCTGCCGGCGAACGACCCGCTCAAGAAAGTGGCCACCGAGTACAAGAGCAAGTACGAGAAGGCCACCGGCCAGCCGGTCTCGACCTTCGGCGGACACATGCGCGACGGCCTGTTCATGGTGGTCGAGGCGATGCAGCGCGCCAAGTCGGCTGACAAGGCCAAAGTGCGCGACGAGCTCGAGAAGACCAAGAACTTCATGGGCACCGGCGGCATCGTCAATATGTCGGCGAAGGACCACCTCGGGCTCGACCTGAGTTCGTTCCGCATGCTCGAGATCAAGAACGGCGATTGGGAGCTCGTGAACTAAGACGGGTCTAGCCCGCGTTTTTCCAGGCGTTCGTGCCGGCCCCGCATCAGGGCCGGGGCCGGCCGACGCTACAACTCGAAACGTATTGGACTAGTATCGCGGCAGCCGATCGTGCGGCCGCAGGGTGAAGGCGTGGCTGAATTTTTGCAGTTCGCATTTTCCGGTCTCACCGTGGGCGCGATCTACGCCCTGGTCGCGCTCGGATTCACGCTGATCTACAACTCGTCCGACGTGGTGAACTTCGCGCAAGGCGAGTTCGTCATGCTCGGCGGCATGGTCACCGTGTTCGCAATCGCGGCAGGCATCCCCTTGCCGATCGCCGCGCTGCTGGCCATCGTCGTCGCCGTGGCGATCGGATTGCTGCTGCACCGATTTGCCATAGAACCGGCGCGCGGAGCGAGCGCGGTCACGCTGATCATCATCACAATCGGCGCCTCGATTCTGCTGCGCGGCATCGCCGCCGCGGTGTTCGACAAGAACTGGCACAGCCTGCCGGCATTCATCAGTAACGAGCCGATCAAGATCGGCGGCGCCGCGCTGTTGCCGCAGAGCATCGTCGTGCTGTTCGGCGTCGGCTTCATCGTGGTTGCGCTGTGGGCCTTCCTGACCAAAACCCTCTCGGGCAAGGCGATGCTGGCGACGGCCGCGAACCGCCTCGCCGCGCATCTGGTCGGCATCAACACCTCCGTCGTGGTCGGCCTGTCATTCGCGATTTCGGCGGCCATCGGCGCGCTCGGCGGCATCCTGGTCGCCCCCATCAGCCTGACCAATTACGACGTCGGGACCATGCTCGCGCTCAAGGGTTTTGCCGCGGCGATCCTCGGCGGCATGGGCAATCCGTTCGGCGCGGTCGCCGGTGGCCTTGTGCTCGGCCTGCTCGAGGCTTTCGCCGCCGGTTACATCTCATCGCAATACAAGGACGCGGTCGCCTTCATCGTGATCCTTCTGGTGCTGTTCGCGATGCCGCAAGGCCTGTTCGGCTCGAGCAAGGTTGAGCGGGTCTGACGTGCAGCGCCTCCTCAAGAACCCATTCCTGCCGGTCATCGGCCTTGCCCTGGTGGTGGCGTTGCTGCCTCTGGTGCTGCCGTCGACGTTCTACGTGCGCGTCATCGCCGTGGTCTTCATCTACGCGCTCGCGGTGCTCGGCCTCAACCTGCTGATGGGCTTTGCCGGCCAGGTGAGCCTGGGCCACGCCGGATTTTTCGGGATCGGGGCCTATGCGGTCGCGGTTGGCCCGACGCATCTCGGAATTCCGACCTGGGCGTCGCTGATCTGCGGCACCCTGCTCGCCATGCTGCTTGCCTTCGTGACGGGGCGGCCAATCCTCAGGCTGCGCGGTTACTACCTTGCCGTCGCGACACTCGGCATGGGCGTGCTGATCGCGATGGTCGTGTCCAACGAGGCGTGGCTGACTGGCGGCCCCAACGGCATGCCGGTGCCGCGGCTCGTCATTTTCGGCTGGCGCGCCGCCGGTCCGCAGGTCTGGTACTGGATCTCCGGCGTCACGCTGGTGATCGGCGCCTGGATGGCGGTCAACCTGATCGAGAGTCCGACCGGCCGCGCCTTGCGCGCCATCCATGACAGCGAGACAGCCGCGCGCGTGCTCGGCATCAATGTGGCGCGATACAAGTTGATCGCCTTTGTGCTGTCCGCCGCCTACGCCTCGATCGCCGGCAGCTATTTCGTTCTGTTCGACGGCTTCGTTACCCCGGAGACGGCGAGTTTCCTGCGCTCGATCGAATTCGTCGTCATGGCGGTGCTGGGCGGGCTCGGCTCCGTTATCGGCAGCGTTGTCGGGGCGGCGATCCTCGTCCTGCTGCCGCAGGTGCTGACCGTGTTCCATGACTATGAGCACATCGCCCTCGGCCTGATCATCATCGTATTCCTGATCTTCCTGCCGGTCGGGACTCGTGCCTGCCGCGTCCCGGCTGTTTGCGCGGGGGGCGGCATGAGCATCCTCACCGTCGAGAATATCGGCATCGCATTCGGCGGGCTGGTCGCCGTGGACAGCGTCACATTCTCAGTCGAGCCAAGCGAGATCTTCGCGGTGATCGGCCCGAACGGCGCCGGCAAGACGACCTTGTTCAACATGGTGAGCGGGCTCTATCGGCCGCAGCGCGGGCGGGTCCTGCTCGCTGACGAAGACGTGACCAATCTCGCGCCCCATGAACTGGCGCGCCGCGGCCTCTCCCGCACCTTCCAGAATTTGCAGATCTTCTTCCGGATGAGCGCGATCGAGAACGTGATGGTCGGCCGCCATCTGCATGAGAAGCGCAACGCGTTTGCGCACCTGTTCACACTGCCGTCCGTGCAGGCGCAGAATCGCAAAACCCGCGCCCACGCGCTCGACCTGCTCAAACTCGTCGGGCTGGGTGATGCGGCCGACCGGGTGGCAGGCAGCCTGCCCTACGGCGCCTTGAAACGGCTCGAAATTGCGCGCGCGCTCGCCACCGAGCCGAAAGTGCTGCTGCTCGACGAGCCGGCGGCCGGGTGCAATCCGGCCGAGACTGAAGAGATCGACGCGGTGATCAAGCAGATTGCGACGCGCGGGATCGCCGTTGTGCTGGTCGAGCACGACATGCGGCTGGTCATGCGGATTTCGAACCGTATCCATGTGCTCGACCGTGGCCGCACTTTGGCGCAAGGCCGCGCCCAGGAGGTGCGCGCCAATCCGGCGGTGATTGCAGCCTATCTCGGTGGCGTTGGCGCTCAGGAGGCGACCCGTGCTGCACATTGACGGCCTTTGCAGCCGCTACGGGCGCATCGAGGTGCTGCACGGCATCTCGCTCGACGTGCAAGCCGGTGAGATTGTGACGCTGGTTGGCTCCAACGGCGCCGGAAAGACGACACTGTTGCGCGCCATTTCAGGCGTGCAACCGGTCGCTAGCGGTACCATCAATTTCCAGGACAAGACGATCAATACGCTGCCGCCGCACCGCCGCGTGAAGCTCGGCATCGCGCAAGTGCCCGAGGGCCGCCAGGTGTTCGCGCCACTCTCGGTCGAAGACAACCTGCGGCTGGGCGCGTTCACACGAGCTGACGCCGAGATCGGCCGTGACATCGACGAGATGTATCAGACCTTCCCCGCGCTGGCGGAAAAGCGAGACCGAGACGGCTGGCACGCTGTCCGGCGGGCAACAGCAGATGCTGGCGATCGCCCGCGCCTTGATGACCCGGCCCAAGCTCGTCCTGCTGGACGAGCCGTCAATGGGACTGGCCCCTGTCCTGGTCGAGCAGATCTTCTCGATCATCGCGGGCCTGAAAGCACGCGGTCTCACCGATCCTGCTGGTCGAGCAGAATGCCAATGCCGCGCTCGGCATCGCCGATCGGGCCTATGTTATCGAAACCGGACGCATTGTGATGAGTGGCAGCGGCCGCGAGCTAAGCGACGATCCGCGTGTCCGCCATGCCTATCTCGGCATCTAGACGCGGTTGCGGCCGTTTTTCTTTGCAGATTTGGGCTTGCCATTGCCGCGGATGCGCCGCTCCGGCTTTGCCAGCAGACCCGCAAAAATCGAATCGAGCTGGTAACTGACATAGGCGTCGAGGTCACCGATCGCCCGCACCTCGCGGGTATGAAGCGCGATCAGGTGCGCGATATACATCACATCGAGCCCGGCCAGTCGCGGCGGCACGTCCCGGAACACACCGGTCTTGATGCCCTGGGCGACGATGTTTTCGAAGTAGGTGATGACGCCCGAGACCGTGGCAATGACATTGCTGCGCGGCTCGGATGGCAGGAACCCGACCTCGCGGTAAAGCAGCCGGATCGGACGGCGGAAGCGGCTGACGATCTGGCAGTAACTTGCGAAGCCGATTTCGAGCGAGCGCTCGGGCGACTTCGGATCGAGCACCGTCTCTTCAAGACGCTGCTTGATGTTGTTCATCAGGTCCTGCGCGACCAGATAAAGAATGTCCTCTTTCGAGGCCACATACATGTAAAGGCTGGCGACGTTGAACGAGCAGGCGCGGACGATGTCGCGAATCGACGTGTTGTGGAATCCGCGCTCCAGGAACATCTTGGTCGCGACTTCGATCAATTCGGTGCGCCGGTGCGCGACCCGCTCCGGGTTCTTGATCGTGGTCGGGATATGCGAGGCCTGCTCCCGGCTCAGGGCGGGCCCTTTTCTTGTGATCGCCTTTGTCGGCATGGAATCTCGGTAATTGCGCCGGCCCGGATCGGCGTGAGGATGGCGGGATCGCAACCCGCTGCGTCTTGAGACGTGATTGCGATAATGCACGTTCGGCGGAAAAGCAATGTATTGCAGGGGTTTCGCACCAGTTCGCGTCAGCGAGGGATTGACAGAAACGCGCGTTCGCCGTTTTATCTGGAACATTGTTATACCAAAAACGTGAGGACGTGCCCATGGCCCCGCGCTTCAGCCCAAGCTGCCGCCTCTTCCGCAGGCTCCGCAATTTGACGGACGCTTCGCGCAGGACGTCTCGGCCGTTCAGGGCTACCTCGCGCATACGTCCAACGCCGCCGAGCAGCGACAGGCCGTGCGCGACGTCAAGGAAGCGTTCTTTCGCCGCCACGCCGCCGCGATCTACGACGCCGTAACCGACAATGGCTCCAAGGCGCTGCGCGTCAACGAAGTGGTGTACGCCGCAGCCGAGCGCTTCCCCGGCCTCCTCCCGACACGTGCGCAAATCGAGGCCGAGCGCGCCCTGAAGAAGCAGATCGCGAAGGAAGGCCTCGAGATCGACCAGGGCCTCTTCATCGCCCACGTGCTCGCCGACCCGCGCACCGGCATGCACCTGGTGCACGCCATGCTGCGGCCGAAGAAAGAAGCCGAGCAGTTGCTGTCCGAGTTCAAGCGCACCGGCCGCGCCAAGATCGGCGACACGATTGTCGAGCGCAACGGCATCGTCGGCACGGTCACGCATGGCAATATCGCCTTCCTCAATGCGGAAGACGACGGCGCAATGGCGGCGATGGAGACCGCGGTCGATCTCGTCCTGCTCGATGATCGCATCCAGGTCGGCGTGCTGCGCGGCGGCGCGCTCAATCACCCGAAGTATCCGGGACGGCGCATCTTCAACGCCGGCATCAACCTGACCCACCTTTATTATGGGCAGATCTCGTTCATCGAATTCATCGTCGAGCGCGAGCTCGGCCTGCTCAACAAGATCTATCGCGGCCACAGCCAGCCCGGCATCGACAGCACCGTGCTGGAAGATGTGACGGAGAAGCCGTGGCTCGCCGTGGTCGACTCCTTCGCGATCGGCGGCGGTTGCCAGCTGCTCTGCGTGATGGACCGTGTGATCGCCGAGCCCGACGCATATTTCAATCTGCCCGCCAGCAAGGAAGGCTTCATCCCCGGCTCCGCCAATCTCCGGCTGCCGCGGCTGGTCAATATCCAGAACGCACGCCAAGGCATCTTTTTCGAGAAGAAATTCCACGCCGGGACGCCTGAAGGCATGATGATCTGCGACGAGGTGGTCGAGCCGTCCGACATGGACGCCGCTATCGAGCGCAACACCAAGCAGATGGTCGCGGCGGGCTTCACCAGCACGGTCAGCAACCGCAAGGCGCTGCGGGTCGGCCAGGAGCCATGGGACGTCTATCGCCGCTACATGGCGGTTTATGCTCGCCAGCAGGCCTTCTGCATGTACGATCAGGCCCTGATCTCGAACCTCGAGCACAGCTGGAAGCCGCAGACGCGCCGGATGTGAAGGACGACGGGGGTCACACATGAATACGCCGGCGGGGACCGGGGGTAACGGCGTCGGCAGGACTTTGTCGGCCCGCTACACGGTCGAAGCAAAGGACACGGTCGGCCATCTCGTGCCAGGCATGCCGATGGTGGCGGCGACGCCCTATCTGGTCACGATCGCCGAGATGGTCTGCTACGAGATCTGCCGCACCATCATCGAGCCGAGCGAGATCACGGTCGGCGCGCGCGTCGAGATCGACCATCTCGGCGCCAGCAAGGTCGGCGCAACGCTTGTCGTCGATGCCACGCTGCGCGCGCGCGAACGCAACCGTTTGATCTTCGATGTCACGATCAAAGACGGCGAACGAACCGTCGGAAAAGTCGTCCACCACCGTGCGGCGGTGGCGGCGGAGAAACTCAAGGCGGCGCTGGGCTGATCGCCCGGCGGCCGCAACGTGGGAGGAAGTGCGTGCGGACCCTTGCTGAGCTGATCCGCTGGCGCGCGCAGCGCCATCCGGACCTCGATGCCGTCTGGTACGAGGGCAAGACCCAGACTTATGGCGAGCTCGATCGCTCCAGCTCGGAGCTGGCCGCCGGCCTGGTCGAGACGCTCAAGCTCGGCAAGGAAGATCGTGTCGCGATCATCGACAAGAATTGCCCGGACTATCTCGAGCTGATCTTCGCCTGCGACAAGGCCGGCGTGGTCGCCGCCCCGATCAACTGGCGTCTCACGCCGGGCGAGGTGAAAGCGATCATCGACGACATCAAGCCGAAGCTGATCGTGGTGGGCGAGGAATTCCGCCAGCACGGCACCGCATCCGGCGTGCGCACCATGAGCTTTGCCGAGCTGCCGCGCGGCAAGAACGATCCCCGCCGCGACCGCGACGGCGCCGTCAGCACGCAGTTCGCGACCTCCGGCACAACGGGCTTGCCCAAGGGCGCGATGCTGACCGGCGCCAATATTCTCAACACCGGGCTTTGCCTCGCGCTGGAAATGCCGGAGATGCGCGAAGGCGGAAAGTCGCTGGTGTGCATGCCGATGTTTCATATCGGCGGCACCGGCTGGGCGGTGTGGAGCATGCAGGAGGGCATGACGCTGGTCTTCGTGCGCGAGATCGTGCCGGAAACGCTGCTCGACGTGATCGTGAAGCAGAAGATCGAAGTGGCGCTGCTGGTGCCCTCCGTCATGCTGTTTCTCACCGAGCTGCCGCAGGCGAAAACCGCGGACTTCTCGGCGTTCAAGCACATCACCTACGGCACGGCGCCGATCTCGCCGGATTTGCTCAAGCGCTGCATCGACACCTTCAAATGCAAGTTCTGCCAGATCTACGGCCTGACCGAGACCACCGGCCCGTTCACCTGCCTGCCGTTCGAACACCACCACGGCGACAAGCTGCTGTCCTGCGGACGCCCGATGTTCGGCGCGCGGGCGCGCATCACCGGCGTCAATGACGAAGAGTTGCCGCCCGGCGAGATCGGTGAGGTTTGCTATCAGGGCGAAAGCCTGATGGCGGGCTATTGGGCGCGGCCGGAAGCGACCGCCGACGTCATGCGGAACGGCTGGTTCCACAGCGGCGACGCGGGGTACGTGGACGAGAACGGCTTCATCTTCATCAAGGACCGCATCAAGGACATGATCGTGTCCGGCAGCGAGAACGTCTATCCGGCCGAGATCGAAGCCGTGCTGGCCGGTCACCCCGACATCGTCGAATGCGCGGTGATCGGCGTTCCCGATCAGAGATGGGGCGAGACGGTCAAGGCCGTGGTGGTGAAGCGGGCCGGCAGCAGTCTCAACGAGCAGGCGCTGGTCGAGTGGTGCCGCGACAAGATGGCGGGCTACAAGCGTCCGCGTTCGGTCGACTTCCTCGACAAGCTGCCGCGCAATGCCAGCGGCAAGCTGCTCAAGCGCACGCTGCGCGAGCCGTACTGGCAGGGCCTCGAACGCCGCGTGAACTAGCCGCGGCTACTGCGCGCCGACGTAGGTTTCGATCACCTTCGGCATCGCGCAAACCACGTCGGGCGCGTCATCGGCGATCACCTCGCCGTAATTGAGCACGACGATCCGGTCGGCGAGATCGGTCACCATCTGCATGTCGTGCTCGACCCACAGCGTGGTCAGCTTCATCTCGTGCCGGATGCGCAGCAGGTAACGGGCGAAGTTTTCCTTCTCCTCGCGCATCAGGCCGGTCGAGGGCTCGTCGAGCAGCAGCAGTTTCGGATCGAGCGCGACCGCCCGCGCCACGCCGACCATTTTCTGCACGCCATAAGGCAGGTCGCCGGCCGGCACGTCGCGATAGCGGTACAGCTCGAAGAAATCGATGATGTGCTCGATGGTGCTGCGTTGGGCGACTTCCTCGCGCCGCGCCGCGCCGAAATAGAGCGCGCCGGAGAAGATGCCGGTCTTCATCCGCAAATGACGCCCGGCCAGGAGATTCTCCGTCACCGTCATGTGCGGAAACAGCTCGGCGTGCTGGAAGGCGCGGCCGACACCGGCCAGCGCGATCTTGTCGACCGGCACTTTGGTGAGGTCGAGGCCGTCCAAGGTGATATGGCCGGAGGTCGGCCGGTAAACGCCGTTGATGCAGTTGAGCAGCGCCGTCTTGCCGGCGCCGTTGGGGCCGACAATGGCGACCAGTTCGCCCTCACGGGCGCTGAACGAAACGTTGTTGAGCGCCTTGATGCCACCGAACCGGAGGCTGACGTCTTTGACCTCGAGCGCCATCAGCCCCACCACCTGCGCTTGCGACGGTACTGCTTCACGTCGCGGTAGCTCTTGTTCTCGATCTGCCCGGCGCCGCCGAGATAGAATTCGCGCACATCGGGGTGCGACAGCAGCTCGCTTCCCTTGCCGGAAAACACGACGCGCCCGCTTTCCATGACGTAGCCGAAGTCGGCGATCGACAGCGCCGCTTTGGCGTTTTGCTCGACCAGCAGGACGGTCAGGCCGAGCTCGCGGGTGACCTGCTGGAGCCGCTCCATCAGCTCCTTGACCACGATCGGCGCGAGACCGAGCGAAAGCTCGTCGACCAGCAGCAGCGTCGGCTTCGACAGCAGCGCCATCCCGATCGCCAGCATCTGCTTTTCGCCGCCGCTGAGAAATCCGGCGAGCTGCGTCGCCCGCTCGCGCAACCGTGGGAAATAGGCGTGGATCCGCTCGATGGTGACCGGCGCATCGGACCGCGCGGCGAACAGCAAATTGTCCTGCACGCTCAGCGTGGAGAACACCTTGTCGCGCTCCGGCACCAGGACCACACCGGCCTTGGCGAGGAGATGCGGCAGCGAGCCGTCGATGCGCTTTCCGCCGAGCTTCACCGTACCGTCGGTGATCGCGGCGTCTTCCGAAGGCAGGAAGCCGGAAATCGCGCGCAACGTCGTCGTCTTGCCGGCGCCATTGGTGCCGACCAAAGCGACCAGCGCGCCTTCCGGCACGTCGAGCGAAACGCCCTGGATCGCAGTCGCGACGCGGTTGTAAACGACTTCGAGCTGGCGAACTTCAAGCAGCGGCGTAGCCATGGGTCACCGCCGCGTCGTGTCGAGCGGCCGGTAGCGGAACGGCCAGCGGTCGAAATAGGTCTCGATCCGCCGCCAGATCTCCGCCAGGCCCTTGGGCTCGAACAGCAGGAACAGGATGATGCAGACGCCGACCACGGCGACCTGGATGCCGAACATGGTCGGCCCGAACCGCCACATGCGCGGCAGGAATTCGAACAGCCACTCGATGCCGAACGGCAGCAGCGTGATGAAGATCGCGCCGAGCAGGCCGCCGAGGATCGAGCCCATGCCGCCGACGATGATCATCGCGACATAGATGACGGCGAGATCGAGTGTGTAGGCCTCGACCGTCACGACGTTGCTGTAATAGGCGGCGAGGCTTCCCGACACCGAAGCGAGCGTCGCGCTCAGCATGAAGGCCGTCAGCTTGTAGCGCGTGAGATTGATGCCGATCGCCTCGGCGGCGACGTCGCGATCGCGGATCGCCATCCAGGCGCGGCCCGGCCGGGTGCGCACCAGATTGATGCACAAGCAGGTTACGACAACGAGCAGCCCCAGCAGGAAATAGAACCACGGCCGTTCGCCGTGCAGGCGGAACGGACCGATCATCGGATCGGCAATGGTAATGCCCGCGGTTGCGCTGCTGCCGAATTTTGCCTGATAGCTCGTGCACAGGAAAACGATGGCGTAATGCATCGCCAGTGTGCTGATGGCGAGATAGACGCCGCGAAAGCGCAGCGACGGCAAGCCGACGATCAGTCCGACGATCGCGCCGGCAACCGCGGCGGCCGGCACCACGACCAGAAACGGCATATTCGCATGCACGGTGAGGATCACCGTCGTGTAGGCGCCGATTGCCATGAAGGCCGCGTGGCCCAGCGAAATCTGCCCGCAAAAGCCGGTCAGGATCATCAGCCCGAGCGCGCCGATACAGGCGAGCAGGCACAGATTGAGCAGATGGACGAAATAGGACGACGAGCCCAACGGAGCCGCAACCGCAACGACCAGAACAAGGGCGACCAGCACTTTCTGATAGGGACGCCGCAGCACCTCGTTGGCTTCGAGGTAGCTGGTTCGCAGATTGGTGCCGACGCGCGCCATGGTCAGACCCGGTCGAGCTCTTCGACGGTGCCGAACAGGCCCCAAGGCCGCACGCTCATCACGACGAGCAGGAGAAAGAACGGCAGGGCTTCGCTGAGCACCGGATCAATCAGCCGGACGGTGAGATATTGCGCGAGCGCGACAATGAAGGCGCCGACCACTGCGCCGCGCAAGCTGTCGAGACCGCCAACCAGCGCCGCGGTCAATCCGGCGAGGCCGATGCTCACGCTGGCCGTGCCGAGGAAAGCGCGGCCGCCGTACAGGACGCCGGATAGCGTCGCGGCGAGCACCGCAATGATCCAAGCGAGCGACAACACGAAGTTGACGTTGACCCCGCGCTGGCTCGCCAACAGCGGATTTTCCGCCGTGCCGCGAAACTGCACGCCGAGCCGCGTGAAGGTGAAGAAGAGATAGAGGCCGATGAAGAACACGACGGTGAGCGCGATGCTCGCCAGATCCATGTAGGAGAGCGTCGCCCCTCCCCCGAGCCGCACCGCCGGCGCGACGCCGACGTCGATCGTCACCTGTTCGGCGCGCCAGACCACCAGGATCGCGGCCTTGAGGACGATCGCGATGCCGACCGTGATCAGGATCGCGACATAGAACGGCTCGCCGACCACGCGGCGCATCATCGCGACGTAGATGAAGGCGCCGATGATGATCGAGAACACCAGCGCGCCAAGAATCGCGACCCAGACCGAGCCGCCGGCGATCATCGAGCTGCTGTAGAAGACGTAACCGCCGACGATGGCGATCTCGCCATGCGCGAAATTCACCACGCGGCCGGCCTTGTAAAGAATGACGATGCCCGCCGCGAGCAGCGCGTAGGTGCAGGTCAGGATGATGACGGTCGCGACGAATTCCACGGCGGGCTTTCCGAAAAAACAGGCGGAGGGATCGCCCTCCGCCTGCGCCAACTCGGGAGGGATTATTTGATGCCGGTGGCGTCTTTCTTGACCCAGCCGCTCTTCGGCTCCATCGCGTCGGTCTTCGGATTCCAGGCGTAGAGGCGCCAGTAGGACGGACCGAAATGGTCGGTCGCCGACATCTCGATCGGACCGCCGGTCAGGCCGCCCATATCGACCTTCAGCTTCTGGATCGAAGCGTCGAGCTTCTCGCGCGAGCACGGCCAGCCGCAGGCCTTGAGCGAGGCCTCGGCGACCTTGCCGAGCGCCCAGCCGGTGGTGTGCATGCTCGAGAACGGCTTCGACGTGCCGTACTTCTTCTGCGCGGCGGCGACCTCGGCCACTGACGGGCTCGGATCGGACGACGAGGCATAGCGGCGTCACGTAGTAGATGTTCTCGCCGCTGCCGGCGCGCTGCGCGGCGGCCTTGATCGGTGTCTTCGGTCACGCCGTAGGACGCCACGATGTAGGGGCCGTTGTAACCGGAGCGACGCAGCGCCGGGATGACGCCGAGATTCTGACCCGAGCCGTAGTGACCGACCACGACGTCAGGCTTCTTCTCGTTGACGGCCTGCGCGAACGGCGTGAAGTCGGTCGTGGTCACCGGGAAAATCACCTCGTCCCAGCTGCCGCCGGCTGCTTCGACTGCCTTCTTGTTGTGAGCCGAGTGCGGCGCGGCCGCCGACGCTGTCGAACGTCATGCCGACGACCTTGCCGCCCTTCTTGATGTTCTGGCCGAGCTCGCCGATCGCGCCACCGGCGATCTCGAACACGACGCCGGTGCTGTAGGAGAATGGCAGGGCCGGCGGCAGCGCGTCGGCGATGCCGCTGAATGTGGTGACCACGGGCACGCCGACTTTGCGCATTTCGGCGTAGACCGGGCCCTGCGTGCTCGACAGGCTCAGGCCGAAAATGCCGACCACCTGGTCGCGCTCGGCCTGCTTCTTCGCCGCAGCGACGGCGCGGTCGGCCTTGAGGCCGTCGTCATCGAGCACGACATCGACCTTCTTGCCGTTGATGCCGCCGCGATCGTTGAGCGCCTTGATGTAAAGCTCGAAGCCTTCCCAGGTCGGGGTGTAGGAGCTCGCGAGCGGTCCCGACAGATCGGTGATGTAACCGATCTTGTAGGTTTCTTGCGCCTGCGCCGCGGACAATCCCCCGAAGCAGACGGCGATAGCGGCCGCGGCGGCGCCGCGGCGGAACAGAGAATTCTTCATATCCGTCCTCCCAATGGTCAGCTCGTGGCGAGCTGCCGGTTTGTTTGCGTTTCCTCGTTCCGGGTTTCTTGACCGTCCCGGTACATGCCTTCAACCAAGTCCTCGAACATCGAATAAATGTGCTTGCGCTTCACCTTGCGGGTCGGCGTTGTGTCGCCTTCCTCGGGGTCGAGCTCTTTCGGAATGATCCTGAATTTCTTGATCTGCTCGACACGGGCGAGCTGCACGTTCGCTTTCTCGATCTCGGCGCCGATCAATTCGGCAACGCGCGGGTGCTGGGAGAGCGACGTGAAGCCGGTGTAGACGATGCCGTGCTGGCGGGCCCAGTCGGATACCGTGTCGAAGTCGATCTCGATCAGCGCGCTGGGGAATTTCCGCGCATCAGCAAACAAGACGACTTCGCTGATGAAGGAGCTGCCCTTGAGCAGGTTTTCGATCTCGCTCGGCGAGATGTTCTTGCCGCCGCTCGTGACCATGATGTCCTTCTTGCGGTCGACGATGCGGAAGTGGCCGTTCTCCATTTTCTGCGCGACGTCGCCGGTGTGAAACCAGCCGTCCTGAACGGCGAGCTTGGTGGCTTCTTCGTTCTTCCAATAGCCAGCGAACATGCCCGGGCCGCGCACCAGGATCTCGCCATCGCCGCCGAGCACGACTTCCTTCGGATAAAGCGGAACGCCGGCATCGCCCGGCTGCTGGAACGGATCGCTCTGGCACAGCACCAGCGTGTGCTCGGTGATGCCGTAGAGGTTGCGCAGGTTGACGCCCCAGGTCTGCCACAACGCCTGCACACTGAGCGGAATAGGCGCGCCCGCGGTGAGCGCGGCTTGGAGCTTGTGCAGGCCGACTTTCATCAGCATCGGCTTGAAAACGAGGAGGCGCGCCAGGCCGTAGGCGGCGCTGAGCCACAGCGGCGAGCGCTTGCGGGCCCACACGTATTCCATGTGCTGCTTCGCGATCGCCATCGCGACGCGGTAATTCATGCGCTTGAAGGGATCGGCGCGGTCGATATTGACCTGGATCTGCGACGCGATCTTTTCCCAGACCCGCGGCACCGCGTGAAAGAAGGTCGGCTCCACCTCGGTGAGGGTCTCGCGCAGATTCTCCACTTCCTCGCCGATATGCGGGATCACATCCGCAATCAGCATCAGGCACAGGCTCATCGATCGCTCGACCAGATGCGCCAACGGCAGGTGGGTGATGACGCGATGCGGGCCGCGCTCGAGCTCCGGAAAGCCCTGCAAATACGTATTGACCATGCCCACCATCAGGTCGCGATGGGTGATCATCGCGGCCTTCGGCGCGCCGGTGGTGCCGGACGTGTAGACGAAGACCGCAATGTCCTCGGGCTTGATCGCGGCGATCCGCTGTTCGAACAGGCCGGACCTGGACTTGCCGAACTCGCGGCCCAGCGCCTTGACGCCTTCGAAGCTCAGAATGCGGTCGTCGCGATAGAGAAACATCGCGCGCATG
This sequence comes from uncultured Alphaproteobacteria bacterium, assembly GCA_963847325.1. Taxonomy (GTDB): domain Bacteria; phylum Pseudomonadota; class Alphaproteobacteria; order Rhizobiales; family Xanthobacteraceae; genus Pseudolabrys. Next base: position 271,171 of record CAWJZD010000006.1, on the reverse strand, counting down.
TCGCCGACCACGAGCTTGCGCAGGTCGCAGCTGAGATCCTTCAGATCGAGGACCTTGTCGACGTATTCCTGGTTCTCGGCGATGAAGAGCTTGGCGTCGGCATTCTCGAGCTGGTGGCGCACTTCGGTCGGCGAGCAGGTCGTGTAGATGCCGTAAGTGACGGCACCGACGCAAAGCCCGGCGAGGTCGGCGACGAAATAATCGTAACAAGGGTCGCCCATGACCGCGATGCGATCGCCGGCCTCGACACCGAGCGCGATCAGACCGAGCGCGAAGGCCTCGACCTCGTCGCGATATTTGCGCCAGGTGACTTCCTGATAGAGGCCGAAATCCTTGTAGCGGAACGCAACCTGGTCGGGCCGCTGCGCGACGCGCTCGAGAAACAGCTGCGGCACGCTCTTCTCGTAGATCGACCAGGTGCGATCCTGGTGATGCTTCGGAATGTCGTGGCGTACCGGCTGCATAACGCGACGTCCGATTTCTAGTATAACAGTGTTCTAGCAAACCATAGGAGGTGGATAGCTGCAAGACCGACGTGACGATTCATCACGCCGATGCTGCGCGGCAGAATTCCAAATTGTTTTCAGACGCAGGAGCAGCGCGACTGCGCGCACTGATGTGAGACGCCTCAGGCGCTCAACTTCGCGCGTTTCGCTTTCTGGTTGTCGCGCGCCAGCAAGCCGTTCAGCACCAGACGGCTCTGCATGTCGAAGAATTCGTTGATGTCGGACGTGATCGAGCGCAGCGCGCGCGCATGCATCGACCACAAGTGGCACATGAACAGTGCGTTGAGCGCGACCAGTTTGGGATTGAGATCGCCGAACACGCCCTGCTCGACGCCTTTGCGCACGATCTTCTCGAACACATCCGTCACGCTCGACAGCGAGGCCATCACGATCTCGCGCCGCTCCGGCGTGAGCACATCGAGCTCGCGATAGAGCAGACGGATGTGCGGCCGGTAATCGTGGACGATACGGCAATAGGAGCGCAGCGCCGTGCGAAACGACTCCGCCGGGTCGCCGTCCAGCATCTGGACTTCCGCCATCGCGCGCGCTTTTTCCTCGATCAATTGCTGCGCGACCAGGAACAGGATGTCCTCTTTCGAGGACACGTACATGTAGAGGCTGGCGAGATTGAACGGACAGGCGCGGGCGATGTCGCGGATCGAGGTCTTGTGGAAGCCGCGATCGAGAAAGAGCCGCGTCGCGACGTCGATGATCTCGCTCCGGCGCTGGGCGACCAGCTCCTGATCCTTCACCGTGGTCGGAATCTTCCTGCTCATCGCACGGGTCCCAGCCATCCCTCGTCTTGGTATATTGATGTTCTATCTTATTGCAAAGCAATGCAGGGTGCGCTCGCGCACCTTCGCGGGAAACCCTGATGCGGCAGGGTTTCATGCGCGCCCCAGCCTTCGCGCCGGCGACAGCGGCAATTCGCTGAAAGGACCGCTCTGCGGGGCCCCCGGCGTGTCGGTGAACTTCTTGACCTTGCCGAGACCGGCCCGGATTTCGTCGGCAATTCCGCGCGCCGAGCTGGCGTCGGTCTCGACCAGACGGCACAGGTGCCGCAACGACAGGAGCTGGTACCAGGCGCTTTCTGCATTGGGGCCTCGCAGCGACCCCTCGAGCCGGCGCTCAGCCTGGCGCAGGTCGGCCGCCCATTGCGTGCAGCGCTCGACGTAATTGTCGACCAGGGCCGCGCGCTCGGCCGCATCGATGTTCCGCAGCAGGAAGAGCTTGTGGATGAACTCGTGATGCATGCGCGGCAGTTCGGCCGGCTGCGCCAGCCAATCGACCAGCAGACGCCGGCCTTCGGTCGTCAGGCTGTAGACCTTGCGGTTCGGCCGGTGCTTTTGGACCTTGACGGTGACGCGCAACAGGCCGGCGCGCTGCATCTGCCGGAGCGTCGGATAGACCTGACCGAGCGGCGCGTACCAGATCTGCTGAAGCGCGTTTTTGTAGGAGCGTGACAGGTCGTAGCCCGTCATCGGCTTGGTCGCGAGCAGGCCGAGGATCGCCTCGCGCAATCCATTGCGCGACTGGCGAAACGCGCGCGATGAGGTGCCGGCTTTACGCATGGACCGCGTTCACCAGATTGGCCAGCCGGTCGGCGTCGATCTTCTTGAGGTAGTCGCGATGGCTGGCGATGCCCTTCACCCATTTGTCGAGGTAGGCGTTCCACGCCGCCATGTCGCGCTTGCGATAGGCAATCGAAGCATCGACGTACTCTTTGATGGCCGGCTCGTCCTCCACGTAGAAGCCGTGGCTGGCGTAAGGATGCGAGCCGTACGGCGCTTCGACGACGACGTCGGCATAGCCGATCGACGTCTCGAACGGCTTCTTGCGGATCTCGCTGTTCGGCACGATGCGCTCGGCGGTGAGCATCACGCGCTCGGCCGCGCGTGACAGCAGCCGGTCGCCGAAGCGGGCGCCGCCATGCTGGCCGTTGCCGTAAACATCCGCCTGTCCGACATGGATGATCGCCCAGTCGGCATGAAGCGCCGGCGCAGCGAGGTAGGGCTCGCCGTTGATCGGATCGTTGAACGGCACGTAATCCTTGTTGAGCACCGGCAGTGCGGTGCCGACGCCGCCGCGCCAGGGCAGGAAGCCGAGGCCGCGCGCCGCTGCATCGAGCTGCGAATAGAGGAGATATTCGGTGGTCTCGTAGACCTCGATCTCGTCGTTCTCAGCCGCGCGGCGGTAACAATGGCCGATCGGCGCGTGCAGCTCGGCGCCGATATAGGGCGCGATCACCTTCTTCACGCAGCCGGCGCCGATCATCATGTCGATCTCGAGCCCGGCGGTGGCCGCGCCGATCACGGTCAAATTCTTGACGCCGCGGCGGATCAGCGCGCGGATGATCGGCATCGGATGGTTCACCGTGCCGAAACCGCCGACGATGACGGTATCGCCGTCCTTGATGAGCGCAGCCGCCTCCTGCTCGCCCATCAACACTTCCTTGCGCTTTGGACGATTGGCGCGGGTGATCGGTTCAAGCTTCATGACTTCTCCACGAGACGAAAGACCGGCGTTTGATCGCCTGCTGTTTCTGCAGTGACGCGGCTGCCGATCGCGGGGGATTCGGAGCCGTTGAAATGGCCGAGCACCTGCTTGCCGCCGTCGAGCGCGACCAGCAGCAGAACAAACGGCGCCTGCTCGGCATGCGCCTTGTCAGGCACGCGAATGATGGTGTGGCTCTGCACAGTGCCGGTGGCCGCGCTCATGACACGGCCTCGAGAATGTGGACCGTGACGGCCGCGGCGGTACCGCCGCCATTATGCGTGAGGCCGAGTCTTGCGTTCGCGACCTGGTTCGGATGGCGGCCGCGCAACTGCAGCGCCACTTCGTAGATCTGGCCGCAGCCGGTCGCGCCGGTCGGATGGCCCTTCGAAAGAAGTCCGCCGCTTGGGTTGATCACGACGCGATTTTTGCGCGCGACCCCCGGGCCGCCCTCGCCCTTCGCGAAGAAACCGAGATCTTCGGCATCCACGATTTCCGCGATCGAGAAGCAATCGTGCAGCTCGGCGACGTCAATATCGTCAGGCGACACACCCGCGATCTGATAGGCGCTGGTGGCCGCCTCGACCGTGCCGTCGTGGGTCGTGATCTCGGCATAATCGGTGATGCGGGCCGGCGCGTTGACCAGCACCGACGCAGCGATGCGAACCGACGGCGAGCCATACTGCCGGGCGATTTCCTCGCGGGTAAGCACCACGGCCGCGGCGCCGTCAGTCGCGGGACAACAGTCGTAACGCCGGATCGGATCGCAGATCAGCGGCGAGCCGACGACTTTCTCGATCGCGACCGGTTCGCGGAATTGCGCCAAGGGATTGCCCGCGCCGAACTGGCGGTTCTTCACGGTCACCGCTGCGACCTGCTCGCGGGTCGTGCCGTAAAGATGCATGTGGCGCGCCATCACCATGCCCCAGAAGCCCGGGAACGTAAGCCCGGCACGGCCTTCCGTGCCCTGATCGATCGCCGCCGTCATCGCGGTCGTGAGCGAGTCGCGGGGAAAGCCGGTCAGCCGCTCGACGCCGACGACGAGCACAGCATCTTCGGCGCCCGCCTCGATCAGCTTATGGCCGAGCCGAACGGCGGCGCTGCTCGAGGCGCAAGCCGCCTCGATCTTGATCGCTGAGACGCCCTTGAGGCCGAGATCGGCCGCGACGATCGGGCCGAGCAGTTCCTGTCCGGTCATGATGCCGCCGACGAAATTGCCGACGAATACGCAGCCGATCCGCGTGAGTGGGATTTTGGAATCGGCCAGTGCCGCGCGCGCCGCTTCGACCGCGAGACTTTGCAGCGTGCGGCCGGGATGAGCGCCGAAGCTCGTCGATCCGACACCCGCAACATGCACGCTGTTGGCCATCGCTCGATGCCTCTAGTGCCGCAAGACGCCGTCGGGATCGATTTCGTTGCGCAGCACCGACAGCTCTTCCGAGGTCGGCTCAGTCAACTCGGAATAGTCCGGCGCGAGCGCAAAGGAGAAGCCGGTATTGTCTTTCACCCAGTCCGGCGTCGTGCCGGCGAAGGTGCCGGCAAGCTGCGCGCGTCCGTCCTTGTTGAAGGTGAAGACCGCGCGCGGGGTGATGATCCACTTCGGGCCATGGCCGGGATATTTGTACTTCTTCCAGCCGTTCGGCCCGTGCATCGAGATGTAGTCGACCTTCTCGACCAGCGTGCGCTTGTCGTGATGGGTGACGAAGATATACGGCGTCGCGACGGTGACGATGTCGGCAATGCCGACCGTGCCCGGGCCGCGGAATGAAAAGCGGCGGCCGCCCTCGCCCTTGATGCCGATCATGTTGGCGTTGCCGTCACCATCGACCTGGATGCCGCCGGCGAAAAATTTGTCGCCGACGTAATATTTGTTGGTCTGCGGCCGGCCGCCTTCGTAATAGGCGCGCCCGCCCGGCGCGCCGAAATACATGAAGGTCTCCATGTGATCGTAGGCGATCTCCGCCCAGCGGATCATCCGGTATTCGGTCGACGTCTTCGGCAAACGCACCGGCAGATCGCTGACGTTGACGAGGAAGCAGGTGCCGCCGAGCTGCAGCTTGATGTTCGGCGCGTGCATCTTCTGCGCCAGCATCGCTGCGGCGAACGAGATCTCGGTGTGCGCGCCGGAAATGATGCGCTCGAAATCGACGATGTCGCGCGCCAGCGCGATCGCCATCCGCTCCTTCCAGGCCGGTTCGTTTCCGGCCGCCGCGGGCTGCGCCATCCTTGCTCTCCCTATTTCCTATTATTGATGATCAACAATATGGAGACGTCAAGCCCTGTCGAGCAGCGGCGCGGCATTTCGAGGTGGAATGTCCCGGTCCCGGGGCGGAGGGTCTTGACAGACTAGAACATCGTTATACCATATTTCGTCGCGGCCGGATTTCACTGACGCGCGCTCTGGCGCGTCGCGACACCAACGTTTGCCACTGCCAGGACAATTCCCATGCCGAAAGTACTCGTGAGCACGGTCATCAACGCGCCGCTCGAACGCGTGTGGCGCACAGTCGCCGACTACAACGGATTGCCGGCCTGGATGCCGGGCATGAAGGATTCCGCGATCGAGGACGGCAAAAAGCCGACCGAGGTCGGCGCCGTACGCAAGCTCGGCATGCAAGGCAGCAAGGATATTCTGCGCGAGCGGCTCGAAGTGTTCGATCCGGCCACCAACACCATCACCTATTCGGTGCTGCAGGGCCCGCTGCCGGTGAAAAATATCCGCACCACCATGCATCTGCGGCCGATCACCGACAGCTACGGCACGCTGGGCGAATGGTCGACGCAGTTCGACACCGAGCCGGGCAAGGAAGAGGAAGGCCAGCAGTTCATGGCGCGCGTGTTCGGTGCCGGCTTCCGTGCGCTGAAGAAGCATCTCGGCGTCTGATCGACCGACACCGGTGTTTGCGTGAGAGTGCTCAACCCCGAAAATCTGCGTACGACGGCCAAGCCGGGCGAGACCCCGTGCCTGCTCGGCAATCGCTGCCGCGCCTGCAAGAACGTCGTCTTCCCGAAAATGCCGGTGTGCCCGGCCTGCGGCGTTAACGGCCAGATGGACGAGGTCGAGATCGGCCGCACCGGCAAGCTCTACAGCCACACCATCGCGCACTTTGCGCCGAAGGGCTTCAAGGCGCCGTTCTTCCAGGTGTTCATCGACCTGCCGGAAGGCCCGCGCATCTTCTCACTGGTCGGCGCCGAATGCCCGGTCGAGCGCGGCGCGCTCGAAGACGGCATGGAGATGGCGCTCGTCGTCGAGCAGCTCGCCGACACGCCCGAAAACAAAGACGTAGTCACCTACAAGTACGTGCCGGCGGGGGCGAGACGCTGATGCGCGACGTAGCCATCATCGGCGTCGGCGCGCATGCGAGCGGCCGCTTCCGCGACAAGGCGCTCAAGGACCTCGCCTACCCGGCGGTCTGGGGCGCGCTGGAAGACGCCGGCGTCAAGGCCAAGGACATCAACGTTGCTTATGTCGGCAACTCGCTCGGCGGCCTGTTGACCGGCCAGGAAGGCATTCGCGGCCAGGTCGTGCTGCAACACTCCGGCATCACCGGCATCCCGATCATCAATGTCGAAAATGCCTGCGCCAGTGCGGCAACCGCGTTGCGCGGCGCCTGGCTCGAAGTCGCTTCGGGCGCTGCCGACATCGCGCTCGCGGTCGGCGTCGAGAAGATGGATGTCGGCGACAATGCCCGCACCATCGCGGCGCTCAGCGGCGTGTCCGAGCTCGAACTGTCCGAGATCGGCATGCAGTTCACCGCGAGCTACGCGATCCATCCGAAGATCAATCTGAAGTCGCGGATGGACGAATATGGCTGGACCGCCGCCGACTTCGCCAAGCCGGCGGTGAAGAACTCTTACAACGGTTCGCTCAACCCGCTGGCCCAACACCGCAAGCCGCTGACGATCGAAGAGGTCGTGCAGTCGCGCGTCATCGTCGATCCGCTGACGCTGCTGATGTGCTCGTCGATTTCAGATGGTGCCGCCGCGGCGGTGCTGTGCTCGACCGACATCGCCGCCAAGTTCACCAGCAAGACGCCGATCCGCATCGCGAGCTGCGTCCTGCAGTCTGGCGTCTATCGCCTGCCCGGCGACAAGAGCCCGGACTCGGCGACCACCAGCGCCTTCGCTGCCTATGAGAAAGCCGGCATTGGGCCGGAGGATCTCGACGCCATTGAGTTGCATGACGCGATGGCGCCGGCCGAGCTGATGCTCTACGAGCGGCTCGGCCTGTGCGCGCCCGGCGAAGGCCCGAAACTCATCGACGACAAGATCACGACGCTCGGCGGCAAGCAGCCGGTCAATCCGAGCGGCGGGCTGTGCTCGCGCGGCCATCCGGTCGGCGCGACCGGCCTCCTGCAGATTTGCGAACTGGTCTGGCAGATGCGCGGCGAAGCCGGCGCACGCCAGATCGATCCGCTGCCGAAAGTGACGATGGCGCAGAACCAGGGCGGGCTGCTGCTCGGCCAGGACTCCGCCGTCTATGCCTGCACGATTTTGAAGAGCTGAGGATAACGTTCACAAGCGAGGGTTATGACGTGAGCAAGAAGAGAAAAGAGGTCGTTAAATCGATCGAAGAAGCGGTCGCCCAGATCAAGGACGGCCAGACGGTGGCGGTCGGCGGCTTCGGCGCCGACAATCATCCGATGGCGATCGTGCGTGAGATGATCCGCACGGGCAAAAAGAATCTCACCCTGGTCGCATCGGCGACCGCGGGTCTCGAGATCGACCTGCTGATCGGCGCCGGTTGCGTGAAGAAGCTGATCGCGCCTTACGTCGGCCAGGAACTGTACTGCCCGATCGGGCACAACTTCCGCAAATATGCGGAGTCCGGCGAGATCGAAGTCGCCGAGACCTCCGAATACCTGCTCTACGCAGGCTTCTTCGCCGCGGCTTCAGGTCAGGAATTCTTCGCCTGGCGCGGCGGCGTCGGCACCTCGATCCCGCAGCTCAACAAGGACTTCGTCGAATTCATCGATCCGATCGGCAAGACCAAGAAGATCATCGCCGTGCCGCCGCTGCGGCCGGATTGGGCGATCATCCATGTCGGCTGGTCGGATGTTTACGGCAACGGCCAGCACCTCGGCGCCCGCTTCGGCGACCGCTGGATGGCGCGCGCAGCAAACCGCATCATGACGCAGTGCGAGCGCATCGTGCCGAACTCGGTGATCCGCAAGAACCCGTTCATGACCACGATCGCCTATTCCGACGTCGTGGTGGAGGCGCCCTATGGCGGTCACCCCTATGCGGCGCACGGCTTCTACAAAGAGGACGTCGAGTTCATCCAGGACTACGTCAAGTGCTCCGAGGCGAACCGCAAGGGCGACGGCAAGCTCTGGCAGGACTACCTCAAGCGCCACGTGCAGCCGCACTACGACTATCTCGACACGGTCGGCATCAAGAAGCTGCTCAACCTTTACACCCATCCGATCGTGAGCTGGTAACCGCCGCCACCATCAGCATTGAAAGAATTCAAAGGACAACGACCATGGCTGACTATTCCTGGAAAGAGATGATGGCGGTGGTGTTCTCGCGCGAGATCACGGACACCGACAAGATCACGTCTGGTGCGCACACCGAGATCTTCTTCGCCGCGACCATGCTGGCGCAGAAGACCCACGCGCCGAACCTGAAGCTGCAACTCGGCGGCTCGGTGACGCTTTGTCAGGTCACCGACATGGACATCCCGGAGCTGCCGAAGACATCGACCGGCTATGACCTGATCCGTTACGCGGAGTCGGTGCACGATCACCCGGACACCTTCCTGTTCTACGGCGCGCCGGGCGGCAAGGATTACTACAAGGACGGCAGCGAATATCGTGACGTCAACCACTTCTGGTTCGCCGACAAGTTTTTCGTCGGCGGTATTCAGGCCGACAAGTGGGGCAACACCAACATGATCGGCCTCGCCGGCAAGGACGGCAAAATGTCGTTCCGCGGCCCCGGCACCATCGGCATCAATGACATTGCCGTCGGCGTGCGCGACACCTACGTGTTCCTGACGGCGCACGACAAGCGCCGCCTGGTCGAGAAGGTCGATTACATCTCGCACCCGGGCAAGAAGGTCTGCCGCGAGAACGAGTTCTACGGCGGCGGCCCGAAGTGGATGGTGACGCCGAAGTGCATCTTCGACTTCGATCCGAACACGCTCGAGGCACGCCTCCATGCGACCTTCCCCGGCGTCACGGTCGATGACATCAAGGCCAATACCGGCTTTGAGGTGAAGACCGCCGCCAAGGTCGAGAGCGTCCAGCCGCCGAAGAAGGAAGAGCTCGACGTGCTTCGTAACGAGATCGATAAAACCGGCGTATTGCGCCATTAACCCGAAGGACATCAGCGCATGAGTGACGCTCAAACCGGCGCGAAGCCGAACGTCGAGACCTGGGGTGCCCTGATCAACGGCGAATTTCGTCCGGCCGCCAGCGGCAAGACGTTCCCGACCTTCAATCCGGGCAATGGCGAGGTGATCGCTTACCTCGCCGAGTGCGACGAAGAGGACATCGATTCCGCGGTGCGGGCGGCGCTTGCCGCCTTCCCGGCCTGGAAGAGGATGACCGGCGCCGCGCGCGCCAAGCGCCTGATGAAGCTCGCGCAGCTCGTCGAGCAGAACGGGGCGAAGCTGGCCGAGCTTGAGTCGCTCAATGCCGGCAAGCCGATCCGCGATTCCAAGGCGATCGACGCCGTGACCGCGATCGACGCGCTGGAATATTTCGCCGGCATGGCGACCAAGATCCAGGGCGATACGATCCCGGTGCCCGGCCCGTACATCAACATGACGCTGCGCGAGCCGCTCGGCGTCATCGGCGGCATTATCCCGTGGAATTACCCGCTGTTGCAGGCGGTCTGGAAGATCGCCCCGGCGATCGCCGCAGGAAATACGGTCGTCATCAAACCGGCCGAGCAAGCCTGCCTGTCGGTGATGTATTTCGGCAAGCTCTGCGTCGAAGCGGGCATTCCGGCCGGCGTCGTCAACATCGTGCCGGGTTACGGCGCGGTAGCGGGCAATGCGCTGGTTCAGCACCACATGGTCGCCAAGGTGATGTTCACCGGCTCGACCATGACCGGCAAGCGGATCGCCGCAGAAGCCGCTGCGACGCTCAAGCCGGTCGGACTCGAGCTCGGCGGCAAGAGTGCCGTCATTGTTTATGAAGATGCACCGATCGATCAGGCCGCGCAGATCGCCGCGATGTCGATCTTCTCCAACATGGGGCAGGTCTGCACCGCCGGCTCGCGCCTCTTCCTGCACGAGAAGATGCACGACAAGGTGCTCGAAAAGGTCATCGCCAACGCGCAGAAGATCAAGCTCGGCGACCAGATGGACCCCACGACCACGATGGGGCCGCTGATCTCCGCCAAGCAGAAGGAGCGCGTCACCGGCTACATCGAGAGCGGCAAGGCAGATGCCAAGCTGGTGCACTCGACGGAGATACCGAAAGGCCTCGAGAAGGGTCACTTTGTCGGCCCGACCATCTTCGACGGCGTGCAGAACGCGATGACGATCGCCCGCGAGGAAATCTTCGGACCGGTGCTGTCGGTACTCACCTTCAAGGAAGAGGCCGAAGCGATTGCGTTGGCGAACGACTGCCCGTACGGCCTTGCCGGCTCGGTCATCACCCGCGATATCGGCCGGGCGATGCGTACCGCGCAGGCGCTCGAGGCCGGCAATATGTGGGTCAATACGTGGGGCGCAGTGTCATCGATGGCGCCCTATGGCGGCTACAAGAACTCCGGTTACGGGCGTGAGATGGGCTTCTCGGTGATGCGCGAGCTCACCCAGGAGAAGAGCGTCTGGGTGAACGTACGCTGATCTTGCATCGGCCCAAGACCGGACAAGACTGGATTTGCTACGGTCCACGCCGCATTGGCGTGGACCTTTTCTTTTAGAGACTGACGTGCGTCCGCAAAGCTTCCGCACCCGCATCACCGACCTGTTCGGCATCAGGCATCCGATCCTTTGCGGCGGGCTGTTCCTGCTGGCGGATGCAAACTATGTGGCAGCGGCGGTGAATGCCGGCTCGATGGGCTTCATCACCGCCCTCTCCTTCCCCGATGATCCTGAAGATTTCCGCCGCGAGATCCAGAAATGCCGCGAGCTGACTGGCGGCAAACCATTCGGTGTCAGCCTCGCCTTTTCGGCTAGGCCCGGCATGGAGGATCGGCTGGCGCCCTATGTGGCGATCGTCGCAGAGGAAGGCGTCAAGATTCGTCGAGACCTCCGGCGGCAATCCGTCGCGATACGTCGCCAAATTGAAGGAAGCCGGCTGCACCGTCATGCATAAGGTGCCGGCGGTACGTTACGCGTTGAGCGCGCAGAAGATGGGCGTCGACGCGATCTGCGTGGTCGGCGCCGAAGCCGGCGGGCATCCCGGCATCTACATGGTCGGCAACATCGTGCAGGCCGCGCTCGCAGCCGATGCGATCACTCTGCCGCTCGTCATTGGCGGCGGCATGGGCACCGGCCGTCATCTTGTGACCGCGCTGGCGATGGGCGCCGACGCGATGCTGGTCGGCAGCCGCATGCTGGTCGCGAAGGAAATATGGGCGCATCCGGCCTATAAGGAACGCGTGCTTGCCGCCGACGAGCTGGACAACCGCGTCGTGATGAAACTCTTCCGCGACAATCACCGCGTACTCGATAACGAGGCCGCTCGCGCAGTCGAGAACTCTCGAAGCAAAGGGCGTTACCGACTATGCGGCGTATCGGACTTTGGTCGGCGGACGCACGACCAGACGCGCCTACGAGACAGGAAATCTCGCAGAAGGAATGATTGACCTCGGACCAGCGGCCGTGTTCGCCAAGGAGATCAAGCCGCTCGAACTTATCCTGGACGACATGATCGATGAGGCAGTTGCAAGCGCCGATCGCGTCGCTTCCGCAAAAATTAGTGCTGAGGAGCGGGTCGCCTCGCGTGAGGCAACCGGGGCCATCAAGTCATTGGGAGGATCGCCATGAAGATTACCAAGCTGCTGTTGATCGGCCTGTGCACCTTTGCGATGCCGGGTTTTGCCGGCGCCCAGGAGTTTCCGGACAGACCGATCAAGCTGATTGTGCCGTTCCCGGCCGGCGGCCCCAACGACATCATCGCGCGCACGGTCGCGCAGAAGATGGCAGACATCCTCAAGCAGCCGGTGCTGATCGACAACCGCGGCGGTCAAGGTGGCGTGCTTGGGACGGACGCGGTCGCAAAATCCAAGCCCGATGGCTACACCATCGCTGTAACGAGCGCCGGCGCGCTCGCTATCAGCCCAAGCATGCAGAAGATCGCCTACGACACGCTGAAGGATCTTCAGCCGGTCACGTTGGTCGCCAAGGTGCCGGAGATGCTCGTCGTCGCGACCAGCGTGCCGGCAACAAACATGAAGGAGCTGGTCGAACTCGCGAAGTCGAAGCCCGGCAAGCTGAACTTTGCCTCGTCAGGGCCGGGCAGCCTGCCCCACCTGGCAGGCGAGTTGTTCAAGCTTACCGCCAAGATCGACATCACCCATGTGCCGTATCGCGGCGCGGCTCCGGCGGTGAACGACCTGATCGGGCAGCAGGTCGAAATGGTGTTCCTCGACCTGCCGGTGCTGCTGCCGCAAGTCCAGGCCGGCAAGTTGAGACCGATCGCAGTCGGAGCTCCAAAGCGCGCCGAGAGCGCGCCGGACGTTCCGACAACAGCCGAAGCCGGCATGCCGGAGCTGCAGATCGAGAACTGGTACGGCATGGTCGCGCCGGCCGGGCTACCGAAGGACGTGCTCACGAAGCTCAACAAGGCGGCCGTTGAAGCGATGCGGGATACAGAGGTGAAGGCCAAGCTCGCAAGTCAGGGCGTGACGCTTGTCGGCGATTCACCGGACGAGTTTCGGGCTTTCCTGGACAGCGAGATCACCAAGTGGGCGAAGGTCATCAAGGAGGCCGGCGTCCCGACCGAGAAGTAGCAGACGGCTGAACTGCGCAAATGTCCTCGCCTGCCGAAAAGCTGGTTCTACGATCGACCGTCACATCGCCGTTCGGCCGCAAGGTGCGGATGGTGATCGACATCCTTGAGCTGGACTCCGGCATCACGGTCATGCCGGCGGACACTCTCGACGAAAACGACACCCTGCGGCTGCAGAATCCGCTGGGCAAGATGCCCTGTCTGCTGCTGCCCGATGGCGCGGCGCTCTACGACAGCCGGGTCATCATTGACTATCTGCAAGACATCGCCGGCACCGAACGGCTTTGCCCGCGGCAAGGCGAAATGCGCTACCGCCTGCTGACGCGAGCGACGCTGGCAGACGGCATTGCCGACGCCGCCTTACTGATGGTCTATGAGGGCCGCTTTCGCGAGCCGGGAACACATTCGGAGCGATGGCTTTCTCATCAGCGCGGCAAGATCAACCGCGCACTCGCCGCCTTCGAGCGCGACCTGCCAAGTCCGGACCAGACCGACATCGTCTCCATCTCGCTCGCCTGCGCGCTTGGCTATCTCGACTGGCGTCAACCAATTGTTTGGCGGCCCGGCTTCCCCGGTCTCGTTGGATGGCTGGCGGCCTTCGCCGCACGTGAACCGTCTTATGCGCGCACAAGCGCAGTCGCGCAGGCGTAGACACCTTCCTCGATCCCGGGATATAGCCGAGACAATGACCCCCTCCACACAACCCAAGTCCTTCACCCTCTCCGCTCACGGCGCCGAAATGCCGGCAATCGGTTACGGCACCATGGAATTGCCGCAGCGTGGAGCCGAGCTGGTCGCCTTTGCCATCCAGAGCGGCTATCGCCTCATCGATACCGCGCGCAAATACGGCACCGAGGAGCAGGTCGGCGAAGGCATCCGTGCCAGCGGCATCGCGCGCAAGGAATTGTGGGTCACCACCAAGGTCACCGAGCTGGATGCGCGCGCGGCCGATTTCCTGCGCTCGGTTGAAACCAGCCTGAAGGCGCTGCAGCTCGATTATGTCGATCTGCTTTTGGTGCACTGGCCGCAACCGAAGGTGCCGTTCTCCGAGACTCTCGGAGCGCTCGCCAAGGCCAAGCGCGATGGGCTCACGCGCCATATCGGCGTTTCCAATTTCACGCTGGCGATGCTTGAGGAGGCGGTGCAGGTCTGCCCCGAGCCACTCGTCACCAATCAAATCGAGTATCACGCTTACCTGCCGCAGGATCGCATGCTGGCAGCGCTCAAGCGGCACGGCATGATCCTGACCGCCTATTGCCCGGTCGCGCGCGGCCAACTGATCGACGATCCAGTGGTCGGCGAAATCGCTCGGGCGCACGGCAAGACGCATGCGCAGGTCTGCCTGCGCTGGCTGATCCAGCAGCCAATCGTCGCCGCGGTGCCGCGCGCGCTCAAAGAGTTTCACATCGTGGAAAATCTCAACATTTTCGATTTCACACTCAGCAATGACGACATGCAGCGGATTTCGGCTCTGCGTAGTCGCAATATCCGCATCGCCGACCCGCCCGAGCGCGCGCCCAAGTGGGACACCGAAACAGTCTCTTAGCGAGAACTCGCCGCGCGATTTGAATGGTCTCCTGACGGCATTGCTACTCACGGTCGTGCCGCGCTCGGCAGTTGAACCTTAGCGGCGACCTAATGTCGTGTTGCGGAGGGTGAGGCGTCACCCTACCATGCAGACAACCGCGTTGCTCAAAATGCGGACTGTTAGGGACGTCAACGCTAAGCTGGCTTTGTCTCGATAGCCGCAATGGCAATTGCCGCGGCACTGAGACGTGCAAGCTTCGGGAGTGCGGATGGGTTACGCCTTCGGCGAACTAACTCATCATCATCTGCCTGCATTCACCCGCAGAGCAGTGCCCGACCTTTACACCTCTGATCAAATTCGTCGTGCGATGCCGTGCCAGCCCACCAGGGTTGTCGCGCACCGGGCAACAGCGCGCCGGTGCTCTCATAATTCAAAACACCGAGCGGGGAGGAAGTCATGAGCAACTTCAATGTTTCGCGACGGACATTTGTGCAACGGGGGTCTCGGTCTGACGGTCGCCAACTTTCATTCCCGGCACGACGCCGTTCGCGTCTGCCGCAACGATGGAAGAGAGCACGATCGCAGCCGCCAAGAGCTGTCGGCCAGGCGGCCGTCAACGGCATGATCTGGTCGCCCTATCTTGTGCCGATGCAGCCGGTGATCGCCGAATTCTCCAAGCAGACCAACATCACGATCGGCGCGGTGCAGGACATCTCCATCTTCGACGCGCCGCAACGCGCAATGGCGGAAGCGCTCGTCGCGCTCGCCGCAGTTCGACTTCATCCACATCGACTCGAACATGATCCCCTCGCTCGCCTCGGCGGGTTATCTCGAGCCGCTCGACGAGTACATGAAGAAGGCCAACTTCAAGAGTCGACGCGGTCGGCGACTACGGCAACTTCATGACCTATGGCGGACAGACCTACGGCGTTCCGACCGACGGCAACGTGCACATCCAGTATGTGCGCAAGGACCTGATCGAAGATCCGGACAACAAGAAGCGCTTCGCCGACAAGTTCGGCAAGGAGCTGAGATTCCCGCAGACCTGGGAAGAAGAAAATGCAGATCCAGGAAATCGCTCATGGATCCGTCAAAGGACCTCTACGGCTCGGGCAATCTGCGCAACCGCGCCAACGGCCCGACCTGGTGGTACATGATCTTCTACAGCGCCGGCGGCTTCCCGTTCGACGACGACATGAAGCCGACGCTGAACACGCCGGCCGGCCAATACGCGGTCGATCTCTATCTGCAGGACAAGAAGGTCAACCACCCGGAAGCCGCCAACTGGGGCACGCCGCAGCAGATTCCGCGTATTGCGCAGGGCCACGTCGTGAGCCTGCCAGTACTGGGACGGCACCGCCAAACTCAACGAGAACCCGGAGAAGTCGAAGACCACCGGCAAGTGGCTGTACGGCCTGGTGCCGGGCTCGGATTTCTCCGGCAAGCGCCTGCACCGGTCGATCTCTTCGCCGCTTGCCGCGATCCTGATCAACAAATACAGCCCGCGCAAAGCGCAAGCCGCCTACCTCGCGCTCTGGCTCGGCTCCGGCAAGAACAGCGTCCCGATCGTCAGCGATCCGGTGAACACGTTCAATGACGCCTGGGCGAAGGACGCACATGACGTCCGACGTGGTCAAGAAGGCCTATAGCCCGGCCGGCGTCAAGGCGATCGAGAAGCAATTTCCAGGTGGTGGCGCCGCCGATCTATCTGACCGGCTACCTGGAATTCCAGGACGCGCTCGGCAAGAATCTGTCGGAAGCCTATGTTGGACAACTTCCGGCCAAGGACGTGCTCACGAAGACCGAAGACGAGTGGAACGGCATCATCCGCCGCATCGGCCGAGCAAGCTCAAGAAGGACCTGGAGAGCTACAAGGCCGTGATGCCCAAGCGCGCCATTCCGGCGTAACGAACGGCCGCAGGAAGCCCTCCTTCCAATCAAGCCGGACGAGCCGCGCGGCTCGTCCGGACCTCCTCAAGGATCACAGAATGCCCGCAGCCGCACTTTCGGCCGCCGAAGCATCGTCAACACCGTCTGCGCGGGTCGTTTCCCGGCGCCGCGCGATCCGACGATTCAAGATCTCGCTGCTCGCGCCGCTGATCGCGCTGTTCGTGTTCGTGCTGATGCCGGTGCTGCTGCTGCAGCTCTATTTCTCGTTCCACCAATGGAGCGTTTATCTCGGCTCGTGGTGGGAGGCCGACTTTGTCGGCCTCGACCTGTTCCGCGAGGTGCTGACCGATCCGCGCTTCGGCTGGGCCGTCGTGCGCTCGCTGGCCTTCGCGCCGGTTCGACCATCGGCTGCTTCGTGTTCGGCTTTCTGCTCGCCTATCTGATGTACAAGCCGTTCCGCGGCCAGGCGGTCTACTACATCATCTTCATCCTGCCGATGCTCACCGTTCCGGTGGTCGTCGCCTACACCGCCGAAATGATGCTGTACCAGAGCGGGCCGATCAACGACGTGATCAGTCGTCCTGATCGGCGTCGAGTTCAAGCCGTCGTGGCTGTCCAATGCCGACCTGGCGCTGATGACCATCGGCTTGCTGGAGATTTGGAACTGGACCCCGTTCTCCTTCATCATCATGCTCGCCGGCCTTGCCGCGATTCCGAAGGAGACCGATCGAGGCGGCCGAAATTCTCGGCGCCTCGAAGTGGCGCATCTTCTGGGAAGTGCAGCTTGCCGCTGCTGCGGCCGGTCATCCTGCTCGCGCTGGTGCTGCGCTTTCTCGAAGCCATGGCCGAATTTCCGAAGACCTGGGCGCTGTTCCAGGGCGGCCCCGGTTCCGCGACCGAAACGCTGCCGGTCTACATCTTCATGACCACCTGGCAGTATTTTGAAATCTCCAAGGGCGCGGCGATGTCCTACATCGTCATGCTGCTGATGATCGTCATCGTCCTGTTCGCGATCAAGTTGCTGCGGCGGGAGAAAGCAGTCGCTCGACAAGATGTACGAGCAACTCGACGATCAAAAGGCGGAGGCGTGACATGGCGATGACCAAGTCGCAGCGCCGCCGCATCACTGCGGTCGATCCGCTATGCCGTCCTCAGCGTCTGGGCGGTCATCGCGTTCTTTCCGATCTACTGGATCATCTCGACCTCGTTCAAGGTCGACACGCAGTGGTTCGCCTGGCCGCCCTACTATTTCCCCAACCCGCCGACCCTCTCCAACTACATGAACGTGTGGTTCGGCGCCGAGGAATATACCCAGACCCAGTACGCCATCTCGTCGCAAAAGCCGCTGATCTCGCTCTACAACTCGGCGATCATCGCCACGACCTCCACATTCCTGTCGGTGCTGTTCGGCTCGATGATCGCCTACGGCGTCTCGCGCTACCGGATATTGTCCGAGCTGCGCATGTTTCAGCTTTTGATGCTGCGCATGATCCCGCCGATCGTCGTCGTCGCGCCGCTGTCGCTCTATTACACGGCGATCGGCCTGATCGACACCCGCATCGGTCTCATCCTGGTCTACTTCCTCACCACCCTCCCCTATGCCGTCTGGATGACCAAGAGCTTCATCGACGAGGTGCCGAGCGAGATCGAGCAGGCGGCGGAAATTTTCGGCGCATCGCGCTGGCGCACCGTGTTCGAGATCGTGCTGCCGCTGATCCGGTCGGGCCTGGTGGCGACCTTCCTGTTCATCCTGATCCTGACCTGGAGCGAATACCTGCTGGCGCTGATCCTCACCAAGACGGAGGTCACCACGCTGCCGATCGAGCTGTCGAAGTATCAGGGCTCGACCGAAGGCCGCGTCTACGGCCGTCAGGCCGCGCTGGCGGTCGGCATCACGGTTCCGCTCATGATCGTCGGACTGATCATCCGCAAGCATCTGGCGCGCGGCTTTAGTTTCGGAATGGTTCGGAGATAACGTGGCGCGTATCGAGTTGTGTAATCTCGAAGAAGTCCTACGGCGCCGTCGAAGCGGTGAAGAATCTGAACTTCACCATCGAGGACGGCGAGTTCGTCGTCTTCGTCGGGCCGTCGGGCTGCGGCAAGACCACGACGTTGCGCATGATCGCCGGCTTCGAGGACCCGACCGCCGGCGAGATCCGCATCGACGGCAAGCGTCGTCAACGATCTCGAGCCGCGCGACCGCGGCCTCGGCATGGTGTTCCAGAGCCACGCGCTGTTTCCGCACAAGAACGTGGCGCAGAACATCGAGTTCGGCCTGCGCATGAAGAAAGTGCCGCGCGGAGGAGCGCGTCAAGCGCGTGCGCGACGTGGCCGAGATGGTGCGCATCGGCCACCTGCTCGACAAAATGCCGGGCCAGTGCTCGGGCGGCGAGTCCCAGCGCGTCGCGCTGGCCCGCACCCTGGTCACCAACCCGTCCACCTTCCTGCTCGACGAGCCGCTGTCGAGCCTCGACGCCAAGCTGCGCCGCGAGTTGCGCGCCGAATGCGACCGGCTGCATCAGACGCTTCAGCGCACCTTCATCTACGTCACGCACGACCAGGAAGAGGCGATGACGCTGGCCGACCGCATCGTCGTGATGCGCGCCGGCGAGATCGTGCAGATCGGCTCGCCGATGGAAATCTACTCAAATCCGGTCAACTATTTCGTCGCCGACTTTTTTGGCTCGCCGTCGATGAACCTGGTGCGCGGCGAGATCGTGTCAAACGGCACGGGCAATCGTTTCCGCTCGAAGCTGTTCGAGATCGCCCTGCCCGACGCTTTAAAGGCGGCGAAGCCCGGCACGGCCACGCTCGGCATCCGGCCTGAGCATGTCGGCGTTGCGCTTGGCGGCAAAGGCGAGGCCGAGCTGCCGGTGCGGCTGGTCGAGCCGCTCGGCAAGGATACGTTGCTCTACTTCGACTCCGGCACCGAGCGTGCCTTCGTCGCGGTGACCGAAGGCCTCGGCATGGCCGAGATCAATGTCGGCTCCCGCGTCACCCTCTCCCTGGACCAGCGCCGCATCCACCTGTTCGACGCCGACGGCCGGCGGATGAGCGCCCAATAATCATCGAATAGAAACGAACGTCGAGGAGCTCATGGACTACCGCGAAAAGAGCGAAACCCGCGATGGCATGCGGATCGATTGGGACATGCCGATCAAGATGGACGACGGCCTGGTGTTGCGATGCGACATCTACCGGCCGGTCGCCGAGGGCAAATATCCCGTCATCATGACGCTATGGGCCCTACGGCAAATGGCTGCATTTCGAAGACCTCTACAAGAGACCAGTGGGAGCGCATGTGCGCCGACCAGCCGGACGTGCCGACCAACTCCACCAACAAGTATCAGTGCTGGGAGGTGGTCGATCCGGAGAAATGGGTGCCGGACGGCTATGTCTGCATCCGCGTCGATAGCCGCGGCGCCGGCCGCTCGCCCGGCGTCATCGACATCTGGTCGCTGCGCGAGGCGCAGGATCAGGCGCAATGCGTCGACTGGGCCGGCGTGCAACCCTGGTCAAACGGCAAGGTCGGCCTCAACGGCATCTCCTACTACGCCGAGAACCAGTGGCAGAGCGCGGCACTGCAGCCCAAGCACCTCGCCGCGATCTGCACCTGGGAGGGCGCCGCCGATTTCTACCGCGACATGGCGCACCATGGCGGCATCTTCAACCGCGGCTTCGTGCAGGACTGGTCGAAGGCGCAGGTCTATTCGGTGCAGAACGGCCGCGGCCGCCGCGGCTTCAAGAGCCGCATGAACGGCGACTGGGTGTCCGGGCCGGAGACGCTGTCGGAAGAGCAGCTCGGCAAGAACCGCCGCGACTTCTACGAGGACTGCATCTCGCCGCAAGCTCGACACCGACGACTTCTGGCAGTCGCGCATGCCGGACTGGAGCAAGGTCAAGACGCCGCTGCTGTCATCCGCCAATTGGGGCGGCCAGGGCCTGCATCCGCGCGGCAATTTCGAGGGCTTCGTGCGCTCCGCCTCCGAGCAGAAATGGCTCGAAGTGCACGGCATCGAGCACTGGACGCATTTCTACACGAACTACGGGGTCGACCTGCAGAAGAGGTTCTTCGGTCATTTCCTCAAGGGCGAGGATACCGGCTGGAGCGAGCAGCCGAAGGTGCTGCTCCAGATCCGTCATCCGGGCGAGAAATTCGTCGAGCGCCACGAGAACGAATGGCCGCTGGCGCGCACGCAGTGGACCAAGTTCTATCCTCCACCCGTCCGACATGACGATGTCGTCATCGCCGCAGTCGGAAGCCGGCTCGGTGACCTATGCCGGCATGAGCGAGGGCGTCACCTTCCTGACCGAACCGCTCGAACGGGACACCGAAATCACCGGGCCGATCGCCGCCAAGCTGTGGGTGTCGTCGGCGACCGAAGATGCCGACCTCTTTCTGGTGGTGCGCGCTTTCGCGCCCGATCTCAAGGAGGTGACGTTCCAGGGCGCGCTCGATGCGCACACGCCGATCGCGCAAGGCTGGCTGCGCTGCTCGCACCGCAAGCTCGACCGAGAAGCTCACGCTGCCCTACCGGCCGTATCACACCCACGACGAAGAGCAGAAGCTCAAGCCCGGCCAGGTCTACGAAGTCGATGTCGAAGTCTGGCCGACCTGCATCGTGCTGCCGAAAGGCTACCGGCTCGCGCTGTCGGTGCGTGGCACCGATTACGTCTTTCCAGGCGAGCCGGGCGCCGGGGTCGAGACGCTGGGCAAGGTGTGGACCGGCGTCGGGCCCTTCACGCATGACGATCCGCGCGACCGCCCGCCGGCGGTGTTCGGCGGCGATGTGACATTGCACGCCGGCCCGGATCGGCAAGCGCACGTCCTGCTTCCAGTCATCCCCCAGAAATGAGCAGCCAATAGGTTCGGAGTGAGAAGTCATGAGCTATCGTGAGATCAGCGAAATCCGCGACGGGATGCGCATCGATTGGGACATGCCGATCGAGATGGACGACGGCCTGGTCCTGCGCTGCGACGTGTTCCGCCCGGTCAAGAAAGGCCGTTATCCGGTGCTGCTCAGCCACGGCCCCTACGGCAAGTGGCTGCATTTCGAGGACGGCTACAAGACCGCCTGGAAGCGCATGGAGGAGAAGCAGCCGGACGTGATGGCCGGCTCGACCAACAAGTACCAGAGCTGGGAAGTCTGCGATCCCGAGAAGTGGGTGCCGGACGGCTATGTCTGCGTCCGCGTCGATTCGCGCGGCTGCGGCCGCTCGCCCGGCTACGTCGAACACTGGTCGCCGCGCGAAACCAAGGATTTCTATCAACTGCGTCGAATGGGCGGGCGTGCAGCCCTGGTCGAACGGCAAGGTGGGCCTGAGCGGCATTTCCTATTACGCCATCAACCAGTGGCAGGTCGCGAGCCTGCAGCCGAAGCATCTTGCTGCCATCTGCGTCTGGGAAGGCTTCGCCGATTTTTACCGCGAGCTGTCGCCACAACGGCGGCATCTACAACACCTTCGCGCAGAATTGGTACGACATGCAGGTCAAGACCGTGCAGTACGGTCTTGGCACCAAGGGTCACCGCAGCCGCATGAACGGCGACTGGGTATCGGGCCCCGAGACGCTCACGGCCGAGCAGATGGGCGCCAACCGCTACGACATGGGCAAGACCTACTTTTCGCATCCGCTCGACGACGACTACTACAAGGCGATGCTGCCGGACTGGTCGAAGGTGAAGGTGCCGCTGCTCTCGGCGGCCAACTGGGGCGGCCAGCCGCTGCATCCGCGCGGCAATTTCGAAGGCTTCTTCCGCTCCGCGTCGAAGCAGAAGTGGCTCGAAGTGCACGGCATCGAGCACTGGACGCACTACTACACCGACTACGGCGTCGCCTTGCAGAAGAAGTTCTTCGACTATTTCCTCAAGGGCGAGAAGAACGGCTGGGACAAGCAGCCGCGGGTTCAGCTCAACATTCGTCATCCGGGCGAACAATTCGTCATCCGCCACGAGGACGACTGGCCGCTGCCGTCGACGAAATGGACCAAATTCCATCTCGGCGGCCGACGCACAGAAGCTCGCGACCTCCCCGTCCGGCGGCTCGGCAAATGTAACGTTCGATGCGATGAGCGACGGCGTCACGTTCCTGACCGAGCCAATGACAGAGGAAACAGAGATCACCGGCCCGGTCGCCGCCAAGCTGCATGTGTCGTCCTCGACCAGCGACGCCGACCTGTTCCTGGTGCTGCGCGTCTTCTCACCCGACATGAAGGAAGATCGTGTTCCAGGGCGCGCTCGATCCGCACACCGCGATCGGTCAAGGCTGGCTGCGCGCCTCGCATCGCAAGCTCGACAAGAAGCTGACGCTGCCGTTCCGGCCCTATCACACGCCACGACGAGAAGCAGCCGCTCAAGCCGGGCGAGATCTACGAGCTCGACATCGAGATCATCCCGACCTGCATCGTGGTGCCGAAAGGCCACCGCGTGGCGTTGAGCGTGCGCGGGCGGGACTACGTCTATCCCGGCGGCTCGGGCGGCAAGCTCTCCAACATGAAGAACGAGTTCACCGGCAACGGCCCGTTCCTGCACGACGATCCGCGCGACCGGCCGATGGAGATCTATGGCGGCAAGACCACGCTGCACATCGGCGGCGGACGCGAGAATTTCGTGCTGCTGCCGATCATTCCCGCGCAAGTCGACGAACAAGTCGGCGAAAAAGCCGACGAAGGCCGCAGCAAAAAAGAAAAAACGCTGATGGCCGCCGCCATCAGCCGCGCGAGAGATAGCGCTTGTCCAGCATGACGTGAATGCCCTTGCTGCCGTTCACGACCTGCGTGACACGCAGGTCGGCGGCAAGGCTCGTCAGGGCATAGGCCTGATAGCGGTCGAGCCCGGTGCGCGCGCAAATCAGGTCGATCATCAGCCGGAGCGCAATCACCACGCAATCATCGAGGTCGGGATCGAACGCCATCGTGATCATGTGGGTGGGCGTTTCGGCCATCGGCCATTCGAGCTGCATATCGTCGCGGACGGTAAGACGAAAAGTGCCGACCAATCCGGTCTCGATCGCGGTGACGCAGACTTCGCCGTCGCCCTGCGCACCATGGCCGTCGCCTGCGGAGAACAGCGCGCCGTCGTTGAAAATCGGCAGATACAATGTCGTGCCGGCGATGAGCTCCTTGTTGTCGAGATTGCCGCCGTTGCGGCGCGGCGGCAGGGTCGTGATCCTCCCCCACTCGGCCGGCGGCGCCACCGCCATGACCCCGAAGAAAGGCCGCAGCGGAATTTCCTGATCCCAGGGCAACCGCCCGGTCATCCGGGCCTTGTCGAGCGTGATGTAGATGGGCCGGTATTCGGGAAAATCGTCGGGCAACGCGCCGGCCAGCGGGCGGATGACGTTGTATCCCCAGTCGTAATGCAGATCGATGGCTTCGATATCGACCTGCAACACCTGCCCGGGCTTGGCGCCACGCACGGCGACTGGTCCGGTGCACATATGGCCGAAAAATCGCTGCGGACCGTTGGCGGCGTGAATGGCGGGCAAGGCCGGCGGTATCTTGAACGGGGGCGGCGGCAGAATGTCAGGCGCGCCCGACACCGACGACATGGTCACCCGTTCGCCGCTGTCGATGGTGAGGATGGGCGTCAGATTGGCGTCGAAGAAGCCCCAATGCACCGTGTCGGGACCGGCCTCAACGCGCGGAACGGCTGTTGTTTTCTGCACGGCAATGGCCCCCGGTTCGCCGCCGAGACTATCCAGATTTCATGACCGTGCCAGCCGGCATTGCTATCATCGCGCGACGATTACACGTGGAAATCCGATGCCAGACAATCTGTGGCGCACCGACGACCTCACGCACCGCGGCTTTCGCCAGTTCTACCGTGAGTGGCGGCCGCGCGATGATTCCTCCCGGCCGGTGATGGCGCTGCACGGCTCGCTGACGCAAAGCGGCATGTGGAATGCGATCGCAGAAGGCCTGGGGTCGGTGCGCATGCTGTGCCCGGACCAGCGCGGCTACGGCCGAAGCGAAGATCCGGGCGACGATAGCTGCGCTGCATTTGCTGCGGACGCGAAATCCCTGGCGCAGCAGCTATCTCTGGAGCGCTATATCGTCATGGCTCACTCGTTTGCGTGTTCGATCGCGCTCGAGCTCGCCATCAAGGATGCCGCTCGGGTCAGCGCGATTGTGCTGGTCGATCCCGTTGTAAAGGTTGGACCCCTCGGCCAATCAGCGCCATCGGTTCCGCCACCGGAGAGCTTCGCCACGATCGAGGAGGCCATGCGCCATTTCCGCGACACGGAAGAAGGCAAATGGACCGATGCCGCGCTCGCGCGGTTCGTGCAAGACATAATGATGCGCGACGCTCAAACCGGGCGGTGGCACTTTCCATATGCCGCCGCGCGGCTACGCCGGCTGCGGGCCTTTACCGCCTCTCCCGCCAGCGATTATGACCTGTTCGCCAAAGCCAAGGCTGTGCATTGCCCGCTGCTCATATTTCGCGGCGGCATGAGCAAGCGATTTCTGCCGGAGGCGGAACAGCCTTTTCTCGAAGCATTCGCAGCGAAGCCCGAGATCGTCGTGTGCCCTGAGAGCGGGCATTTTCCGACCGCAACTGAGCCCGGCATCGTTATCGACGCGTTGAAGCGTTTCCTCAATGATCGCCAGTTGATCTAGTCATCGATCCCACCGTCACCGGAGATGCAGCGCATGCATGTTTTCAATCTCGAGCGCGAGCAGCAGTGGAATCCCAAGCATCACGTGGAGAAAATTCTCGGCAAGATCGCCGAGGGTGACGTCACGGTCGCCTGCTGGGAGCCGGGACAGATCAGCCCCTATCATTGCCACCCCCACGCGACCGAAATTTATTTCTGTTTTTCCGGCGGCGGCACCATGCGCACGCCCAGGGAAACCATCGCTGTGACGCCCGGCGCCTTCGTGGTGCATCCGCCGGGCGAAGTGCACGAATACGAAAATGGATCGCAGCGCACGCTTCTGTTCCGCGTGCGCTACGGCGCCGACATGCTGGCGCACCATCATGACTGGCGCGGCAACCCGGAGTGGAAGCAATCCGCGGCCGATGCCGATTACTACAGAAGCCACCCGCTCGGTTAGGCCTGTAGATCGGCAATGCGGCGCGTGGCGAAGGACAGCCGCTCGACCTGAAGCCTCAGCATGCTTTGCATCAGTACGACCATGAGGCCCGGGTGGGCGGCGAGAAGGTCGCTGTAGGCGCTGCGGCTGAGCGACCACACTATAGCATCCTCATCGACGCGCAAACTCGCCGTGCGTGGCACGTTGAGCACAAACGCTATTTCTCCGACCAGCGTGTTTGCGCCGAATGCCCGCAAGCGGATCGGGGCACCGCTGTCACTTTGAACGAGCGCACTCAGCCGCCCGGTTTCGATCAGGTACAAATCGTTGGTCGGATCGCCCTGGCGGCACAGATAGGTGCCGCTCTGGTAAGGCGTCGAGACCAGATATTGCCGCAGCGTGGTGACATTTTGCGCGCCGTCCAGCAGCGATGACATCCAATCGGGAAAGGAAACATGCTCCGACGATCCGGATGCGTGCCGGACGATCACCATGTCCTCGCCTTGCTCGAGTGCTGCATCGATGTTGGCCAGGGCGACAACGTCCTCGGCAAATCCGGCCGACCGACAGATCGAACTGACCGCAGGGGAAAGTCCGACAATCCGCGTTTGGACATTCCTGTCGCGGAGCAGACGGGAAATTCCCACCATGGCCGTCGCAGCGGACGAGTCGATTCCAATAACCTTGTTGAAATCGAATATCAGCATGAGTGGTTTGTGCTCAGCCAAAAGAGCCTTCACCGTCTCGCGCAATTCGTGGGTCGAGCCGAAAAACACAAAACCTCGCAGATCTATGATCTGGACGGCGCTTCCATGCTCGGCAAGGAGAAGCATTTCGGCTTCCGGCCGCACCAGCGTCGAGGTGCGAGCATTGAGGCCCGAGATGGCACGGACAACGCCGGCCCGGCTTACGCTGAGCGCAAAGAGCACGCACGCGGCCAGGAGAGCGACCACTTCCGCGGTCACGAAGCCGAACCACGCCGTGATCACGATCATCGCGACGATCAGGAGCCACTCCAGCCGTGGCAGGGTCCGGTACGTGGCGACCGCCCATTCCTGCACCAGACGTAGGCCTTGCATCAACAGCGCGCCACCCAGCACAAATCGTGGGATGTATTCGAGCGCTGTGCCGGCGCCGAGCATGGCCAGCAGCGCGACCAGGCTGACGACAACGCCGGTGAGGCGCGAGGTTCCGCCAGCGGCTCGGTTTACGGTGGTGGCGCTCAAGGCGACCTGACCGACGTAGCCTCCCAGCGCCGCCGTAGCCACATTGGCCCACCCCATGCTGCGCAATTCGTGATCGAGATCCGCCTCGATGCGGGTCGTCATTTCGAGACCGGTTGCCAGCGACAAGGTTTGCAGCACGGCAATCACGACAACTGCGCCGATCGCGCCAATTGCACCGGCACTCACCAGGATGAGACGCCAGTCGGCTTGCAGATAGGCGCCGTTCAGCGCCGAAATCCCCGGCCAGCTCGTGTCCGTGACTGAAAACAGAAAGCCTTGTTTGTGCGCGGCCTCGCCGGAAATTCCGAGAAAAGGCAGCGCCAGATAGGTCGCAAGCGACGCGACGACAAGAGCCACCGGCAAGGTCAGCGGGTGCTTGACCTTCTTGGTCAGCACCCAAAGCACAGCGGTCCACACGAGCAAGATAGCGAGCAGCCGCCCTTCTCGCGGCTGCGCGAACTGTGTCAGCCCGGCGAGGCCAAGCGACACATCGGTGGACATCTTCACCGCACCCGCCATCACCAGCCAGCCGGTTGCGCCCATAAATCCGGCGATAACCGGATAGGGCACAAAGCGCACGAGCTTGCCGGCGCGGATAAAGCCGAGCAGCAACAGCGTAACGGCGACCGCCGCGGTTGCTGTAAACAACGCCGCATAGGCCAGAGCCAACATCTGTGGCGGCGGCAAGCTGCTCATGGCGGGCGCCAGCGACGCCATCAGCACGGCCAGCAGCGCCGAAATGCCCGCCGTCGGGGCCCCAATGGCAATCGGGAACCGGCTTGTGAGGGCGATGATGACCGCAGTTACCGCGCACGTCAGCAGCGATGCCGCGATGCCCTGCGAGAGAAAAATATGAAGCGGGCCGGAAAAGATCAGCGCGCCGAATGCGAAACAATTGGTCAGCGCCGATAGACTGGCGACCAACCCGGCGCTCAGTTCCCGGGGCAAGCCGGATAATCCGCCGATGCCCGCAAGGCCCTTGCGGAACGTCGACGTGGCAGCAGCGATCATCCCCCAGCCTCCAGATCAGACGGCACTCAGCGTGGAATTTTATAGCACGGGGCAGCGGACGCCCGTCCACTCCGCTGCAATTCACCAGCGGCGCGATCGAAAGAGTCTGATAGCATTGATCGACCAACGGAGAGCGGCGGAACATGGCTGAAGCATCCAGCCGGAGCGCGCAGGACGAGGCGCGGGCATTGCTTGGAGCCAGTTCGCTATTCCGTGGGCTGAGTGCAGACGAGCGCAAAAGTCTGGTTGCCCGGGCCCGCGTCCGCACATTCTCCAGCGGCGACACCGTTTTTCTGATGGGCGCGCCCGGCGACAGCATGATGGCGGTGTTGAAGGGAAACGTGCGGATCAGTTGTCCCTCGGCCGAGGGAAAAGAAATAGTGCTCGGGACGGTACAGCCTGGCGATTTTTTCGGTGAGATCGCGTTGCTCGATGGGAAACCACGGTCGGCTGACGCCAAGGCGATAACCGCTTGCAGCCTGGCGGTTCTTGATCGGCGCGACGTGCTGGATTTTCTGGGGCGCCATCCTGGTGGGTGGGATGGCCTCGTCCAGGTGCTTTGCCAGCGGCTCCGGAAACTCACCGAGAAAACCGCGGAGGTCGCCCTATTGGATCTCCCCGGCCGACTCGCCAAGACGCTGCTGCGTCTGGCCGGCGCAGATCAGGACGGCTCCACGGCAACTGCGATGCAGCCGATCGGCCTGTCGCAACGGGAACTTGGAAATATTGTCGGTGCCTCGCGCGAGAGTATCAACAAATGTCTCCGCGAATGGCAGCGCAACGGTGTCATCAAAACCGAAAACAATCTCATCACAATCAAGAATCGGGCAACGCTCAGAAATTTGACGGAGCCGGACTGAGTCGTGTCAGGTCTCTCTAATAAAGGGAGGCGAGCATCTCCGCCGCCGGCGTGAAAGCGGAGGCGCTAAAGACGATGCCGTACAAGGCGAGCCAGGCGCCGGCGATGACGACGACCCCCGAATGATCGTGGTGGTGTTTCTCAAAGCAGTTCAACGGCAGTGTGACGTCGCCGATTTCCGGATTGATAGGCTTCATAAGATTTCCCCTGGGCCTTTAGCGGTTCAACTGGGACGAACCTAAACCGGGGCCGTACAGGGGACCTGTGACGTGCGTCACAGGGGTACCGACAATTTTACAGTTGTTTTCCGCAGCTTGCGGGCGCGCAAGCCGTCAGCTCCCGAAATTCTGCAGCATCCGCGAACGAAGGAAGCCGGGCAGCTCGGCTAGATCGCCTTCCCCATATCCCTGCCCCACCGCTGCCGACAGTGACGCCAGTACCCCGGCCGAAAGCGGCATCGGCACACCGGACAGGGCACCGGTCGCAACGGCAGACATGATGTCCTTCCGCAAGGTTTGCAGGTCCAGCGTTTTCTCCGCCGACCCGCCTTTGAGCACGTCGAGCTTGCTGCGCAGCCAATTGCTCGCGTAAGGCGCCTCCTGCAGTACGTCGAGCATCTGCTCAATTGTGAGATCGTATTTGCTGCCGAGCGCGAGCGATTCCGCCAGCGCCTGAATGTAGGCGCCGAGTCCGAGATTGACCGCAAGCTTCATCGCATAGCCGTTGCCGTTCGGGCCCATGTGCTTGATGGCGCGCGTCAGCTTCTCGAGTACAGGCCGCGCGCGCTCCAGATCTTCGGCCCGGCCGCCCACCAGCGCGAACAACTTGCCGTCGCGCACCTGCGGAATCGTCCCGAGCACGGGTGAATCGATAAGCCGCGCACCTTTGCTCTCGACCAGTGGCGCCAGCTCGCGCGCGGTCATCGGCTGCAGCGTGCTCATCTCGATGAACAGTTTGCCTTTGACGTTCGCCGACAGGAATCCTTGCGCGCCGTTGAAGACCTCGCGCACACCGTGGTCTTCGGTGATGATCGAAATGACAATGTCGCACGCGGCCGCGATCGCTTTCGGATGCTCAGCGATCGCAATGTCGTTCGCGACGGCTTGCGTTGCTTCGACGCGCCGGTCCCACGCCATCACCTCGAAGCCATTCTCCCGCAGGCGTTGTGCAATCGCCGTGCCCATTCGGCCGAGTCCGACGAGTTCCAATCTTCATGGCGCACTCCTGAGGGTTGCCGCACAGAATGCACGGCGTCGAAGGCCGCAATGCACGCCGTCAATTGTCACTCACATGGCACGATAATTGACAGTGAGGGGTGCCGCGTTAAGCTATCTCGCGACTGCATCTCAGCAGCAACATTTTTCTCGCGGCAATAAAGAACAATCGCCGCTCGTCCTGGGGAGGACATGATGGGATTTCGCACGCATCTCGCAACGCTCAGTCTGTCGGTCGCGATCGCGGCTGGCGCTGCGCTCGCGCCGGCATCGGCTGCCGATTACACGCTCAAATGGGGCGTGGTGACGCGCGGCGACACGCAAGAGAAGCTCGGCCACAAGCTCGCCGAGGTGTTGCCTGCTGCGACCAACGGGCGTGTCGAGGTGAAGGTTTTCCCGGGCGGACAGCTCGGCAATCCGGCGGCGCTGCTCGAAGGCCTGCAGCTCGGCACCATCGAGGGCTACGCCAATCCCGCCGACTTCTTCACCGGCGCCGACCCGCGCTTCGGCGAGTTCAGCATTCCATTCCTGTTCCGCGATACCGCGCATGCCAACAAGGTGCTGTCGGATCCGGAATTCAACAAATACGTGCTCGAGATGGCTGAGGCCAAAGGGCTGGTCGGCATCTATCTCGGCGTCGCGGCGGAGTCGCTCTACTTCGGCGGCAAGAAGCCGCTCAAGACCTTGGCCGACTTCAACGGCACCAAGCTGCGCGTCAACGCCACGCCGGCCGAACGGGCTCGCATGGGCGCGCTCGGCGCCACCGCGGTGCCGATGGGCCTGCCGGAAATGATCACCTCGCTGCAGAGCGGCGTGATCGACGGCACGATGAGCGGCATCTCGATCTATACAAACTTCAACTTGCAGAACATCAACAAGACCCTGCTCGAGACCCACGACACGCTGCTGATCACGTTCGGCGCGCTGAGCAAGGCCTGGCTCGACAAGATGCCGCCCGACCTGCGCAAGACCGTCGTCGACGAGGCGCGCAAGCTCCAGCCATGGGGCCGCCAGAGCGCACTCGACGAGGTGGTCGAGCTTCGCAAGCGCTGGCTCGACCGCGGCGGCGAGATCATCAAGCTGCCGGGGGCCGAACAGGCCGAGCTCGAGAAACGCCTGAAGCCGATTGGTGTTGCCGTGACCAAGGACGATCCGGCGCTCAAGGCCTTCTACGACAAGATTCAGGCCACGGCGGCGAAGTACTGATCGCAATCCTGCCGAAGCCGGCGCTCACCGCGCCGGCTTCTTTATTTCCGGCTCGCGTCAGTGGCACAATCCTCTGCGGACGCCGGCCGAGGAGCTGATGCGGGCATGACTGATGATCCGGCGCCGAACAACGCAAAGCGGATCGAAGAGGCGATTTTCCTCCAGGCGCCCCATGTGATCGCTGGCGCCATGTTCCTGGCCGCGGCCGGGATCAATATCGCCAATGTCATAGCGCGTTACGTTTTTTTCAGCCCGATTTTCTGGGCCGAAGAGGTCATGATCTTTATCGTGATCTGGACGGTGTTCCTGCTGGCCGCGTCGATCACTTACCGTGGCGCTCACCTGAGCATGGACCTGCTGTACAGCGGCTTTAGTCCGTTCTGGAAGCGCGTCATCAACGTCGCCATCGCGCTGTCGCTGATTGGCTCATCGTTGTTTGCGGCGTCTCAGTCCTGGAAAGTGGTGAGCCTCTATCTCAGGACCGGCGACGTCACGCCGGCGACCAGGATTCCGCTCTCGGTCCCCCACTCGGCGCTCCTGGTCGGATTCGTGTTCATGGCGCTGGCGGCGCTGTTTCGCATCCGCTCCTACTTCACCGGCAAGTTCGAGTGAGGGCCCAATGTATTGGGTAATGGGGCTTCTGCCGTTCGCGCTGCTGCTGGTGGGCTTTCCGATCTTTCTGCTGCTGCTGCTGACGTCGCTGGTCATCCTGACGTTCTTTTTCGATGTGCCGATGACGGCGGTGCATCAGAACCTGTTCAACAGCTTGAACAAGTTTCCGCTGCTCGCGGTGCCGTTCTTCATTTTTGCCGGCGACCTGATGTCGCGCGGCGGCATTTCCGAGCGGTTGCTGCGCTGGGTGGAATCGCTGATCGGCGGAATCCGCGGCCACATCCCGATGACCTCGCTTGGTTTTGCGGCACTGTTCGGGGCAATTTCCGGTGTGACGACTGCTGCCACGGCGGCGGTCGGAACGCTGACCTACCCGCGCATGCGCAAGGCCGGTTACAGCGAGCGGTTTGCATCCGCATTGATTACCGCGGAAGGCGCACTCGACAATCTCATTCCGCCCTCGATCGCCTTGATCATTTACGGCATCGCTGCGGAAGCATCCGTTGTCCACCTGTTCGCGGCGGGCATCGGTCCAGGGCTGCTGATGGCCGGCCTGTTCGCCGCCTACATCTACTATCACTCGGTCAAAAGCGGCATTCCGGATACCGGTCGTTTTTCGCTGCGGAAATTCCTGCTCGCTACGCGCGACGGCGTTTGGGCGCTTGGCGCGATCGCCACCATCTTCGGCGGCATCTATTCAGGCGTGTTTTCCCCGACTGAAGCTGCCGGCGTCGCCTGCGTCTATGCGATCCTGGTCAGTTATTTCGTCTACCGGGAAACCACGATCGCCGACATCTTCGAGACCGGCGCGCGGGCGATGTATCTCACCGCCCTGATCTTCATCATCGTGTCGGTGGCCGGCCTTTACGCCTGGCTGCTCACCATCAGCGGCATTGCGCAGGACACGGTGGCGCTCATCACCTCGCTGCACTCCGAGCGCTGGGTGATCCTGCTGGTGATCAACCTGTTCCTGCTGTTCGTCGGCTGCTTCCTCGATCCGGCCTCGGCCCTGATCATGCTGACGCCGCTTCTGGCGCCGGTTGCCGCATCGCTCGGCGTTGACCCGATCCATTTCGGCGTGATCGTGGTGATGAACCTCACGATCGGCACCTTCCACCCGCCGTTCGGCCTCAACATTTTCGTCTGCCAGGCGCTGTTCAAGACGCCGTCGGCGACGCTTTATGCAGGCCTGGTGCCGTTCGTGACGCTCGCGGTGATCGCGCTGCTGATCGTCACTTACGTACCGGCAGTCTCGCTCTGGATCATGCGGGCGCTGACTTAAGCAGCGCTGATCACGACCTTGCCGAACTGCGCGCCGCTTTGGGCGTGCTGATAGGCCGCCTTGGCCTCGTTGAAGCCGAACACCTTGTCGATCGCCGGGCGGAACTTCGCCTGCGCGATCGCGCGGTTCATCGCAGCAAACATCTCGCGGGAGCCGACATGGATGCCGCGCAGATTGAGCGATTTGCGGTTGATCATGCGTGGATTGATCGAGCCGGGACCGGCCAGCGCGCCGATCACGTAGATCGAGCCGCCCGGCCGCACCGCGTTCATCGACCGCTCCATGGTGCCGGCACCGCCGACTTCGAGGACGTGATCGACCCCGGCGCCACCGGTCTGCTTGAGAATCTCGGCGTCCCATTCCGGCGCCGCCTTGTAATTGATCAGCGCATCGGCGCCGAGCGCCTTGCCGCGGGCGAGCTTCTCGTCGCTGCTGGAGGTCAGGAAGACGTAAGCGCCCTGCATTTTCGCGAAGGCGATGGCGAATGACGAGACCCCGCCAGTGCCGAGGATGGCGACGCTCTCGCCGGGCTTGATGCGGCCAGCATCAACCAGCGCGTGCCATGCGGTGAGCGCGGCACAAGGCAAGGTCGACGCTTCTTCGAAATTCGAGATGCTCGGGCATCTTGATGGCGCCGGTCTCGGCGAGCAGCACGTGCTCGGCGAGAACGCCGTCGATCATGCCGCCCAGCGAATTCTTCGAGGCGTTGGCCGGAATACGCCCGGCGGTCCAGTCGACGAAGAATGTGCTGGTGATGCGGTCACCGGTCTTGAATTGGGTGACCTCGGGACCGACCGCGACGACTTCACCGGCGCCGTCCGACATCGGGATCACCGGGAATTTGGTGTAGCCGTAAGCGCCTTTGACGACGCCCTGGTCGCGATAATTGAGCGCGGCAGCGCGCAGCCGCATGACGAGCTGGCCGGGGCCGGGCTTCGGCTCCGGACGATTGGCATTGAGCACCAGCCCATCGAGGCCCTTCGGCTCGACGACTTCATAGGCCTTCATGTGTTGCGGCTTTCGATGATACGGGCGGTGTTCTTGAGCGCGTTGGCGAGGTTGTCGCTGACGGCGAGACCGTCGGCCTTCGCCGCACGATTGGCTGCGTGGCCGCGCGCGCCCGGCAGCCGTGGAACGCTGCTTCCCGCCGCCGGCTTCGCCTTGAGAATGACATCCGCAACATGGCTTGCCCGCGCCTCGTAGCGACCCTTGTCCACGAAACCGGCCGGATTCAGCGCCAGATAAAACTGCGCAATATTGCTCGGCCGCTTGACCATGTTCTCATAAGTGACCTGGAAGCCCGGCTCGGCATCGGACAACGCGCTGCACAGCAGCTCGACCATCAGCGCCAGCGCATAGCCCTTGGGGCCGCCGATCGGCAGCACCGAGCCCTTCACCGCAATGGCCGGATCGGTGGTCGGCTTGCCCTCGGCATCGATCGCCCAGCCTTCGGGCAGCGGCTTGCCGAGCGCCTGCATGGCGCGGATACGCGAGCGCGCCACGACGCTGGTCGCCATGTCGATGATGATCGGGTCGGCATCCGGCAACGGAAACGCCGCGCCGATCGGATTGGTGCCCAGCAGCGCCTCGGTGGAGCCGGTGGGCGCGATGGCCGGCATGGCATTGGTGAAAGCCATGCCGATCAGCCCCTGCCCTGCGGCGCGCTCTGAGTAATAACCGGCAGTGCCGTTATGGCTGGAGCGGCGCACGGCGACGGCGCCCATGCCGTGGGTCTTCGCGATCTCGGTCGCGAGATCCATCGCCTTCTGGCCGATCACAAGCCCGAGCGAATGGTCGGCATCGATCAGTTTGCAGCAGGGCAGATTCCCGGTGACCTGCACATTCGGCCGGCTCTTGATGGTGCCGTCGAGCAGGCCGGTGATGTAGAGCGGCATCTGCACAGCGCCATGCGCGTCCGAGCCGTGCAGCGTGCCATGGGCCGCCACATCGGCGGCGATGGCGGCGTCACTGTCAGAGAGGCCGGCATGGCGGAATGTGTCACGCAGCAGCACGACAAATTCGCTGGCAGCGATTTTCTTTTGCCCTGCCGCCTCGTTCAGGCGCTTGGCGATTTCGGCGGCATTCGCCATTGCGACCCCGGTCACTTGGGTGCGGTGTTGGGAAAGAAGGCTTCGGCGTTGCGGTGGAACACTTTCTCGTAGACCTCTTCCGCATATCCCAAACCGCGCCAATCTTCCACCAGACGCTCCAGGGTGAGCGTCGGCCAGTCCCAGCCGAACAGGATGCGATCCTGCAAGCGGCCGCCGATCTCTTTCTTGAGCGCCGGTGTGAAGTATTTTGGCGACCAGCCGTGCACTTCGTATTGCACATTCGCCTTGTGCAGCAGCACGGCGAGCATGTCGTCCTGCCATGGCCAGGCCGGACGGCCGGCGAGGATCTTCAGCTCCGGAAACCGCGCCGCAACGTTATCGACGTGGCGCGGATGGCCTTCATCGAGGATGATGCCCTTGCCGCCAGGCAGGCCCTGCCCGATGCCGGTAAGTCCCGTCATGATCAGCACCGGCGCGCCGATCTCGATCGAGAGCTTGTAGAATGGGTCCCAGGCCGGATCGCTGGGCGGAAAGTGCAGCGAATTCTGGCTCTGGCAGAAGCCGAAGAAGCCGCATTTGCTGTCGAGCAGCCGGCGGAATTCCTTGAGCCAGAACTCCTTCATCGACGGATTGATGGCGACCCAGTTGCCGTAAACGATGTCGGGATTCTTGCGCGTGAAATCGATCACGTAGTCATGCGACGCACGGATCTCGTCTTCATCGGTGAGCCGCCAGGTCCGGTAAATGTCGAGAATGGTGCGGACGTTGCGCGAGCGGAAGCCTTCGGCCATCTGCTCTTCGGTCTCGAATGTACGCTTGCGCTTGAAGACGCGTTGCGCCTGCTCGTAGTCCGCCTGGCTTGCGTGATGCAGGCCAGCCTTGGTCGAGAAATGCGAGTGGGTATCGAAATAGCGCATGGCGGTCACTTCTTCTCGTAACGCTTGTCGAGGATACGGTGCGGCTTGCCTTCGCGGCCGCGGTTCGACCACTGGATCAGGTCGTCTTCGCCAACCAGTTCCACAATGATCTTGAGGCCGAGGTCGGAATGGAGCCGCTTTTCGATGTGCTCCTTGAGGCCGTCCCACCCGCCGGCATCGTTGCGGACCTCGACCTTCACGGTCATGTCGTCACGCACCACGCCGTCATTGACGTTGCGCTCAGCGATGCAGAGCCACTCGCCGGTGGTGCGCGGATCGCTCTTGATCGCCGGGAGGCAGGCCTGCGGCCAGATGCTGACGCCGCGGATGCGCACCATCGTGTCGCTGCGCCCCAGCATCTTCTGCATGCGGCGGAAGCAGCTGCCGCACTCGCAGCGCTCGGTCGAGACGATCTTGGTGAGGTCGCGCAGGTTGAAACGGATCATCGGCTGCTGGCGGCGGTGCAGGATGGTGCACACCATGTTGCCGATCTCGCCGT
This sequence comes from uncultured Alphaproteobacteria bacterium, assembly GCA_963847325.1. Classification (GTDB taxonomy): domain Bacteria; phylum Pseudomonadota; class Alphaproteobacteria; order Rhizobiales; family Xanthobacteraceae; genus Pseudolabrys. Next base: position 234,929 of record CAWJZD010000006.1, on the reverse strand, counting down.
TCGGCAGCGGCTTGTTGTCCTCCACCCCGACGATCTCGAAATAGGTCGAATCCTCGTGGAAGTGCAGGCCGTTCTTGTGTTTGCACTCGAAGGCGCCCATGCCCATTTCGTGGGTGCCGTACATGTCGAACACGTCGCAGCCCCACAGCTCCTCGAGCTGATTGCGGAAGGCGTTGTCGACGTCGGGGCCGAGGCCGCAGCCGAGCAGCTTGGTCTTGAGGTCGCGAACGTCGAATTTCAGCTCATCACGCGCCACCTTGGCGAGCTGGGTCGCGTATTCGGGGCGCACGTACCAGACATTGGTGCCCCATTCCTGCGCGATCTCGATCTGGCGGCGTGACGCGGTGACGGCGCCGGTGCCGCTCGTGATCGGCAACGCCCCGAGATAATCGTGGCAGGCCTTGTAGCAGCACCAGCCGGCGTTCCCGAGCGAGGCGGTGTGCGGGATCTGCACACGGTCGCCCGGCCGCACGCCGACGATGTAGAGATTGCGCGCATGCGTGAGGCCGTTGAGCTCCCACTCCTGCGGCGCATAGAGCGTCGGCCGCGGCTTGCCGGTGGTGCCGCCCGAGGTCTGCAGCTTCATCGGCGTCGTCTGCATTTTCGCGGTGACGTCACCGTTGATCAGGCCGAAGGGCGGGTTCTCCTCCTGGTCTTTCTTGATGTCGGCGGAGTCGAAGGTGGGCAGCTTGGTGATGTCGTCGATGCTCTTGATATCGCCGGGCTCGAGACCGGCCGCCTTCCAGCGGCGCTTGTAGAACTCGTTCTGCCAGCCGGTCTTCATCAGATCGAGGAATTGCTCGTTCTGAAAGCGCCGGATCTCCTCCGGCGACCAGCGCCAGCGCGTGCGCTCGAATACGTCCGGCACCGGGTACCGCTCGTAGAGCGCATCCCAGTCGATCGACCGGTGATAGATCGGAAGCGAGCTTCCGATCGTGGTGGTGCGCTCCAGCATTCCTCAGTCTCCGTCCAAATTCAGTCCATCGCGCGAGAACCGCCGCGCATGGCAGCCCGCATCAAACGCTGTCAGGTCTTGTAGTTCGGCGCGTCGCGGTCGAGCTTTCGCAGCAGCGCGCGCCAGGTCATCTGGTTGAACGGCGAATTGCCGTCGGTGATCAGGCGGGCTTGCCCCGGCGTGATGTCGATCACGTTCTGCGGCGGCACATACGGTTTGACGCCGCCGGCCAGCGACATCATCTGCACCTCGCAGGCCCGGATGATCAGCAGCGCGAGCATGTAGGCCTCATGCACGCTATGGCCCCACAGCACGAAGCCGTGGCCCTTCTGCAGCACGACCTGCTTGCCCTTGAAGTTGTTGGCGAGGCGTACGCCCTCTTCCGCCGTCGAGATCAAGCCTTCGTAATCGTGATAGCCGATCGGGCCGAGCCAAAGCGCATACTGGTTGCCCGGAACAAGCCCCTGATCCTGCATGGCGACCGCCGTCACCGACTGGGTGTGCAGGTGAACCACGCACTGCGCCTGCGGATAGGCGTCGTAGATGCCCTTGTGGAACGGGAACGCGAATTTGTGCGGCATCTCGTCCGAAGGCTCGACGTGATTGCAGTTCTCGTCGAGCTTGTGGAGGTTCGATGCGGTCACCTCCTCGAACAGGATCGCCGCCGGATGCATCAGGAACTGGTTGGGGTGACCCGGCACGCGCGCGGACAGGTGCGAGAACAGAAGCTCGTCCCAGCCATTGAGCGCGGCGAGCCGAAACGCCGCGGCGAGATCGACGCGCAGCTTCCATTCTTCGGGATCGATGTTTGGTCTGCGCACAGGCGCAGCCGCCTGTAGTGCCATGTCCGCCTCCCTCATGCGTCCGGCTGCGCCTTAAAGGCGTCCCGGCTTTTCGTCGCTCTTGGCGTGACGGGGCCGCCCCATCCCGCGCAAAAATACTACCCGCATTCCGGCCAAAGCAGAAAATGAAGTATTCGACGCCGAACTATGAACGCCGGCCATCTGTATGCGTGCGCGCCGCCGCGACACGCGCTTTTGCGGGCCGCGAAGCGATCTCGTGCAGCACCTGGATCAGCCAGCGGTTGGCGCCGTCATTGCCGAGCTGCGGGTGCCAGACCACGCGGGTCGGCTGCAGCGGCAACTCCACCGGGCAGTCTACCACCTTGAGCTTGTAACGCGCGCCGCACGTTTCCGCGACCCGGCGCGGGCAGCTCAAGATGTAGTCGGTCGAAGCAATGATAGACGGCGCGAGCGCAAATTGGCTCACGGTGAGAACGTGCCGCCGCACCAACCCTTTCATCTCCAAAGCACGATCGATGCGGCCGGTATGGATCGGAATAATACCGTCGACCGGGATATAGACGTGCTTGGCTGCCGCATAGGTCTCGAGCGTCAGCGGCTTTTTGCTGAGCGGGTTGTTCGGCGACATCATGACGGCGACACGGTCTTCGTACAGCAGCTCGGTGGCGAAGCGATCCGGCGGCTGATCGACCATGCTGCCGGCTCCGACGATCAGGTCTGCTTCCTGCTTGTCCAGCATGGACCAGGCCTGCTGGAGCACGTTGAGCTTGATCCGCATGTTCACGCCCGGCGCGCGCGCACGCACGATGGCGACGAGATCATCGAGATGCAGCGTCGCGAAATAATCCGTCATCGCGATCTGGAACGTGCCTTGCGCCTTGGCCGGATTGAAGTCGGTTTGAGTCAAAGCGGCGCGGATGTGGGTGAGTGTCGGGATCACAGCCGTCGAGAGCGCAATCGCGCGCGGCGTGGGCCGCATCTCGCCGGAGCCGCGAATGAACAGCTCGTCCTTGAGGACGGTGCGGAGCCGGTTCAAGGCGTGACTGATGGTCGATTGCGACACGTTGAGGCGTTGGGCCGCCCGCGTAACGCTGCGCTCCTGCATGACCGCCTCGAAGACGAACAGCAGGTTCAGGTCGATCCGCGAGAGGTCTTCGGCCTTCATCTCACTCTACTGTTGCGGCCGATGGCGCCGCACCGCCTCGGGATTGGTGGAATCGGCGCCCATATAGACGCCGCGCTCCCATGTGCGCTTCAGCGGGTCCGCGACCTTGAGCGTCATCTTACCAATATTCTGGATTTCGATCTCGGCCGTCTCGCCATCCTGTAACGCGCCCAGGCCTTCGTGATTGGTGCCGCAGGCGATCAGATCACCCGAATTCATCGTCATTACGGTCGTCGCAAATTCGATCAGTGCCGGGACGCGATGCTCCATATCGTCGGTATTGTAATTGTGGCGGAGCTGGCCGTCGTTCCAGAACCGCACGATGAGGTCGTTGGGATCCTTCACCTCGTCAGCGGTGGCGATGCATGGCCCGATCGGGGCAAACGTGTCGAACGACTTGCCGAGCCAGCTGGTATGCGGCGACGCCGGCCAGGTGCGGCGGCCCTGCTCGCGCGCCGACACGTCGATCATGCAGGTGTAGCCGAACACGGCGCTTTTCCAATCGGCGGCCTTTATCATCTTGGCCGGACCTTTGATGACGAGCGCCAGCTCGGCCTCGTGCATGAACATCCAGGGCACCGTGTATTCGGGCAGCATGATGGTGTCGCCCGGGCCGATCACGGCGTCCGGATTCTTCATGAACATGTTGAGCGGGCGCGCCTCGCGCTGCGCGTGCTCCCAATAATTGGCGATGCAGGCGAGAATTTTTCCCGGCCGCGGCAGCGGCGGCTTGAGCTGCACGTCAGCGAGCGGGATGGCTTTTTCGTCTCGCGAAAGCGTCTCCAATTTGGGGCGAAGCGTGTCGAAATTGTCGATGATGCCGGTCATCGTCAGTTGCGGCGTGTAGGCCTGCTTTACCGCACCCGAAATGTCGACGACGCCGCGATCTGTCAGCAGGCCCGGCTTGATATCGCCGCCCGACTTCGCGTGAAACAGAACAAGCTTCACAAACGCCTCCCCAAATTTTTGCGGCACGCTAGCGCACGGTCAGCACGGCTGGCTAGCCGCTGTCACCGGCCAGGCCCGCGTGTTACACATAGCCCGCATGCCCGACGCGACTGCTCCCGCGACATTGCGCGCCCCGCCGCGCATCGACGAGTCTCAGGTCTCCAAGCCGCTGCAAGATCTGTTTGCGAGCTGGCGCGACTCCTTGAGGGAGCCTTTCCGCGGCATCACAGCCAGTGGCGAGGTCGAACAGAATCTTTTTGCCATGCGGCCGGGCGGGAATGTCGCGCCCATCGTCGAGGCAGCCAACCGTTTCCTCTCCTCGCTGAGCGTTGACGAGCGCAAGCGCGTCACCTTCCCGCTCAACAGCGAGACATGGCGGCATTGGAGCAACATCCACCGCAACCTGATGCGGCATGGCTTGTGCCTGGTCGAACTGACCGGCCATCAGCGCGAGCTCGTCTACCAGTTTCTGAACGTGAGCCTTGGCGCGCAGGCCTACGACACCGCGCGCAAAGCGATGAAGCTCAACCAGACGCTGGCCGAGATGACCGGCCTTCCGCTCGAATTCGGCGAATTTTTCTACTGGATCAGCTTTTTCGGCACGCCGTCCTTGACCGAGCCATGGGGCTGGCAGCTCGACGGCCATCACTGCAACATCAACTGCCTCGTTGCCGGCGGCCAGATCGTGCTTTCGCCGATGCTGCTCGGCTCGGAGCCGGTGACCGCCGAGGCCGGCGTCTACAAAGGCATGACGGTCCTGCGCGAGGAAGAAGCCGAAGGCTGGGCCTTCATGGAGGCGTTGACGCCAGAGCAGCGCAAAAAAGCGACGATCGGCATGGAGTTGCCGTTCGACGGCTACGCCTCAGGCTTCAAGGACAATATCGTCGTGCCCTATGAGGGCTTGCCGGTGCGAGAGATGACGGCGTCCCAGCGTGAGCGACTGACCAAATTGATCTCGCTCTACACCGACCGGCTTCCGGCCGGCCATGCGCAGGCGCGCCTCGACGAAGTGCTCGCGCAGCTGGATCGCACATTGTTCGCATGGATCGGCGAATTCGATGCCGTCAGCCCGTTCTATTACCGGGTCTATAGCCCGGTGATTTTCATCGAATTCTACCACCAGCCCGGCGTGGCCCTGCCCAACACCGGGTACACGCGGGCGCACGCTCACGCGATGGTGCGGACCCCGAACGGCAATGATTACGGCAAGGCGCTGTTGCGATTGATCAGTTAATCCATCGCGCTATTTGCACTTGCTCGGATAGTTCTTCGCCATCGCCTCGATCTTGGCGCGGTCGAAATCGTTGACCTCCGCGTAGAACTTCGGGTCGGTGACGAAATAATCCTCGGGCGCCAGCTTGTCCTTGATCACGCCGAGGCTGTGATAATAGTCGCGCACCTTCTCCCAGCTGCCCGGCGGGAACGTACCGATGCTGCCCTGCTCCGGCACCGGGGAGCGCAATGTGTCCTGCTTCACGACCGCGAGCGCCGCCTCGAACGCCTTTGGCTTGTCCGCCGCGGTGTCCCACCGGCCCGAACTCGATCAGATAGGCGCACGCCGCAGCGTCCATATTGGCGGCCTGGAACACCTGCGCCTTGGCGCCGGCGCGCAGCACCTTGATGATGTCGGCGCGCCGCGTCTTCAGCTTCTCATCGGTCGACACATAGACGTAGCCGAAAATGTTCTCCTGGAACGGGAAGGTGAAATAGCGCAGCGGAATGCCGTTGGCTTCCATGTCGGCATAAGTGAGGTCCCACAGCGCGAGCGCCTGCACGTCGCCGCGCTTGAGCGCGAGCGCGGCCTGCACGCCGAAGCCGACCGGCAGCCATTCGACGTCTTTCTTGGGATCGAGACCCGCGGCCTGCGCCATCGCATAACCGTCGAGAGTGCGCGACGCGCCCATCGACATCACGCCGACCTTCTTGCCCTTGAGTTCCTTCGGATCCTTGATCGGCCCGTCCGCCAGCACGGCCAGCGCGGTGCCGTGGTTGCGCACCGAATTGTAAATGGCACGAACATTCGCGCCGCTATTGCGCGCCAGCAGAATCGCGGGCGGCGCGCCGAGGCCGGCATCGCCCTGCCCGGCGGCGAGCAACTGCATCTCCTGGGTCGCGCCATCGGTCGGCTGCAAGGTGACTTCCAGATTCTCTTCCTTGAAGAAGCCGAGATGCTTCGGAATGAAATAGCTGCGCGCTTCCGACGCGGTCGCGGTGCGCTGCCCGAACATCAGGGTGAATTGATCGGCGGCATTGGCCTGCACAATCACGGCGAGCAATCCGCCGAACACAACCATTCCGATTTTCGAGACGCGATGCATGAAGCTCTCCCGCTGGTAAGACCGGCCTTGCGTCGCGCGATTGTCGATGTCCATAGACGCGAAAGCAAGGCGCCGCACGTACTGGCGCGAGTGTCTTTTCGCATGGCAAGCGGCGTGACAATGCCGATGCCGGCAAGCAATACTCGCTGACAAGAACGACGGACCGGATGATGGACGCGGCGATTGCGGGCGCGATGATCGAGGCTGTTTCGGTCGGCAAGACCTATTCTGCGTCGAAAGGCCGCTCGGTCGAGGCGCTCACCGGCGTCAGCCTCGCCGTCAAGGACGGCGAGTTTGTCTCCATCGTCGGCCCCTCGGGCTGCGGCAAGAGCACGTTTCTCGGCCTGGTGGCCGGCCTCGTCCCGATGAGCGCCGGGCACGTAACGGTCGCCGGCAAGCGCGTCACCGCGCCTTCGACCGATGTCGGCATCGTCTTCCAGGGCGCGCTGCTGCTCGATTGGCGCACCGTGCTCGAAAACATCATGGTGCCGGTCGAGGTCATGAAGCTGCCGCGCGCGGAGTATCGCCAGCGCGCGCTCGAACTGCTCGATATGTCGGGCCTGACCGATTTCGCCAATCACTACCCGTGGCAGTTGTCGGGTGGCATGCAGCGGCGGGTCGCGATCTGCCGCGCTCTCGTCACCAACCCCCCGATCCTGCTGCTGGATGAGCCGTTCGGCGCGCTCGACGCCATGACGCGCGATTACATGAATATCGAGTTGATGCGGATTTGGCAGGCCAACCGCAAGACCGTGATCCTGATCACGCATTCGATCCAGGAGGCGGTGCTGCTGTCCGACCGCGTCGCGGTGATGTCGCCGGTGCCGGGCCGCATCCTTGAGATCATCGATATCGATATCCCGCGGCCCCGCGGGCTCGAAGTCACGGCACAGCCGCGGTTCGGCGAGATCGCCAACCACATCCGCCAGTATTTTTCCGCCGACATGTTCATCCACAAAGGGGCCAAGACGGCATGAGCATCCGCGGCGTACTCGAGCGGCTGGCGGTGATCGTGATCGGATTGCTGCTGTGGGAGGCTTCGATCCGTTACTTCAAGGTATCGCCGCTGCTGTTCCCGTCGCCGATCGCGGTGTTCGACCAATTGATCCGCGGCATAATGAGTGGCGTTTTCTTCAAGCATGGCCTCTACACCGTCAGCGCGACCGTGATCGGCTTCGTGCTTGGCTCACTGACGGGCTTCGTGATCGGCGTGCTGGTGTCGCAATTCGACGTCTTCAACCGCCTTATTTATCCGTACGTGATAGCGCTGCAGACCGTGCCCAAAGTGGCGCTGGCGCCGATCATCATCGTCTGGTTCGGCTTCGGCATCTGGTCGAAAGTCTTCATGTCGATGCTGATCTGTTTCTTTCCGGTCGCGGTCAACACCATCGAAGGCCTCAATTCGGTGCGGCGCGAGCAGATCATGCTGATGCGCAGCTATCGCGCCACGCGATGGCAGATCTTCAGGATCGTGCAGCTGCCGAGCGCGCTGCCCTATATTTTCGCCGGCCTCAATATCGGCATTGTGCTGAGCATCATCGGCACCATCGTCGGCGAGTTCGTCGGCACCACCACCGGGCTTGGCCGCGTCCTGCTCGACTACAACTACGCCTTCGACATTGCCGGCGTGTTCGCCACGCTGGTCGTGCTGTCGCTGATCGGCGTGGTGCTGCACGCGATCGTGCGGGCCGTGCATCACCGCCTGGTGTTCTGGCAGCGGCCCGGCGGCGACCATTCACTCGGCGTCTGAACCTCAGGGACTAGGGACATTATGAGCGACACGAAAACCATCACCGTCATTGGCGCCGGCATTGGCGGCTTCCTGCTGGTGGCGCATCTTGGCGCGCTGGGCCACAAGATGCGGCTGCACGATATCGACGATGCCAAGCTCACGGATTTGCGCGCGCGAGGCGGCGTTGAGACCGAAGGCCTCGGCAATGGTTTTTCGCAAGCTCGATCTCGCCACCACCGATCTCGCCAAGGCGGTGGAGGGCGCGGACGTCATCATCGTCGTCACCGGCGGCCATCGTCAGGCTTCGGTCGCCAAGAACCTCGCGCCTCTGCTGAGGGACGGCCAGACCGTCCTGCTGATCCAGGGCAATACCGGCGGCGCGCTCGCCTTCCGCCGCGTGCTCGATGACAGCGGCTGCAAGGCCAACATCAACCTCGCCGAGATGGACAACTTCCCCTACTCGGCCCGCAAGCTCGGGCCCGCCAAGATGAAGCCGGTGGTGACCAAGCGCTGGCTGCAGATCGCGAGCTTCCCCGGCAAGGACATCGACAAGGTGTTCAATATCCTCGGCCCGCTGTTTCCGACCGCGGAGAAGGTGCCGAACGTCTTCCACACCGGCTTCATGAACGCCAACGCCTTGCTGCACGTGGTCAATTGCATGGCGAACGCGACGCGGATCGAGCGCGGCGAGCAATATTTATTCTATGCCGAAGGCGTCACCCCCGGCGTGGCGCGCGGCTATACCGCGCTCAGCAATGAGCGCGTCAAGGCGGCGACCGCGCTTGGCGCCAAGGTGCCGACGCTCGAAGAGTGGTTCGAGCGCGTCTACAAGGTGCGCGAGCCGACACTGCCGGAGGCCATGCAGAAGCTCACCTACAACGCCGACGGCCCCTATGGCGGCACGCCAACGCCGAAATCGTTCGAGAGCAATTTCGTCGCCGAGGATGTGGCGGTCGGGTTAATGCCGATGGTGGCGCTCGCCAAGGTCGCCGGCGTCGACATGCCGGCGCATCGGACGCTGATCGACTTCAGTATCCTGATGAGCGGCGACGATTATGCCAAGAACGCCCGCACGCTCGAGCGCATGGGCCTCGCCGGCAAGGACCTCGCCGGCATCCGCAAGATTGTGGAGCAAGGCTTCTAGCCGGGCGCGAGCGGCGTCTATTTGCCGTCGCCCCATCCCCAGTAGGTCTTGTGCAGACCGCCGGGCACCTCGCCCGCCGCCTTGTAGATGCGGTCGCGGGCCGCGACGCGCGCCGGCAAGCATCTTGCTCATGTCGACGCCGAGCATCTTGCCGCCGCGCTTGCGGAACGTGCCCGCCACCATCACCGTATCGATGTCGCCTGACGAGCTGTTGAGCACGATGTGGCCCGCCGGATCGCCTTCGGCGATACCGAAATTGCGCGCATCCATCAGCACGATGTCGGCCTCGAAGCCCGGCGCAATCTGGCCGGTGACGTCGCCGATGCCGAGCGCGCCCGCGCCATTGATGGTCGCGATCTCGAGGATGTCGCGCGGGTGCAGCGTCGGCACGCCGGGACGGCGCACCACCGGGCACCTGGCCTTCGTGGCGCTCGATCGCGCCATCCATGTAGCGCTGGAGGAAATGCAGCAGCCGCATCTGCGGCAAGCAGGCCGAGATTGCCGATCACCGGCACGTCCACGCCGATGGCGATGCGGACGCCCCTGCGTATGCCGCGCGCGATCATGCTCATCGAGCGGCGTCCCGGCATAGGTCTCGGCTTCGGTCTGCGAGGTCAGGTAGCCGCCGACTCCGCCGAGCAGATCGAGGTCCTTGTCGGTGGTGTAATTGCCGTGCGCCGGCAGGAGATCGTTCTTGAGGAGACCGCGTGCCGCAAGCTGTTCGAGCTCGCCCGCCTTGTTGCAATGCCACGACATGTAGCAGCCGATGCCGCGCGAAAATTCGATCTCCTTCACGATCGCGTCGATGTTGTCAGGAGCGATGTCGCCGAGACACGTGGCGAGGCGCACCAGGTCGCGCGGCTTGTTGGGAATGCCGCTGCGCACGCGCTCCACGTCCTTGAAACGCGCAGCGGATGGCGCGAGCGGCGGCTTGAAGTTCGGCGCCTTGCCGCGGAAGTCGTAGCCCATGAAGCCGCGAATGCCGGCGTCCTTGAGCGCCTGGACGGCGGCGTCGGCATGCTCGGGCGAATTGATGCTGGTGTTGTAGTCGAACATCGTCGTCACGCCGTTGCAGAGCGACTCGATGTGGCCGGCAAAGATCGCTGCGTAGGCGTCCTCCGGCGTGCAGTGGCTGACGAGCGGATGAATATTGGTGAAATACTCCATGCCCCAGCCCTCGGAGACGCGGCCCTTGAACGGCGTTTCCCAGAGGTGCGAATGGGTGTCGATCATGCCCGGCATCAGGATCATGCCGGTCGCATCGACCACTTCCGCGCCCGCGGCATCGAGCTTGGCGCCGACCTGCTTGATCTGCGTGCCTTCGACCAGGACGTCGGCGCCCGGGACATCGCCGATCTTGGCGTTGCAGGAGACGACGAAGGCGTTCTTGAACAGTACTTTTGCCATGACACTTCCAGTGTTTCAGATGTGAAGAATTTCAGACATTGGTGTTTGCCGCGGAAGCAGCGCGCAGTGATGCGCGCGCGGCACGGCGCTCGTCGCGGCCGCGCGGATCGTGATTGAGCACCGACGACAGCAGCATGCGCGTATAGGGCTGCGCTCGGCTGGCGGTAGATCTGTTCGGTCGGCCCTGCCTCGACGATCGCGCCGCGATGCAGCACCGCGACGGTCTCCGCGACCTGCCGCACCACGGCGAGATCGTGCGAGATGAACAGATAGGCGAGCCCGAATTGCTGCCGCAGGTCGCTCAGCAGATTGAGAATCTGGCTTTGCGTGGAGACGTCGAGCGCGCTCACCGGCTCGTCGCAGACCAGAAGACGCGGCTTGGTGGCGAGCGCCTTGGCGATCGCGACGCGCTGGCGCTGTCCGCCCGACAGCTCGCCGGGAAAACGCTGCATGTGGTAGGAGCGCAGCCCGACATTATCCAGAAGCTCGGCGACGCGGTCGTCGGTCTGCGTTCGCGTCAACCCGAAATGCCGCTCGATCACCGAGCCGATCGCGGCGCGGATGGTGCGCCGCGGATTGAGCGACGAGCGCGGGTCCTGAAACACCACCTGCACGTCGCGCCGGAATGACGGCGAGACTGGCCTTGTCGTGACGCGAGACATCCCGGCCGTCGAATTCGATGCTGCCGCCGGAGACCGGCACCAGCCCGAGAATGGCGCGGCTGATGGTCGTTTTGCCCGAGCCCGAACTCGCCGACCAGGGCAAAGCCCTGCCCGGCGTGAATATCGAAGGACACCTTCTTCACGGCCTCGAACACCCGCCTGCGGCTGGCGACGAACGCGGTGCCGAGCCGGTAGGTCACGGAGAGATCGCGCACCTTGAGGAGCGGCTGCTGGCTCAATGGATCGCCCCTGCCGGCTCGATCTCATCGGACCCGGATGCAGCGGACGCCATCCACGAACGGAACAGGCGCTGCGCTGCAGGCCGGCAACGCGTAGGCGCAACGCGGCGCGAAGCGGCAGCCCTGCGGCCATTCCCACGCCGCCGGCATGGTGCCGCGGATGGTCGGGAGCCGCTCGACGCGAATGTCATTGCGCGGCGTCGCCGCCAGCAGCGCGCGCGTATAGGGATGCCGGGGGCGCGTCAGGATCTGCATAACGTCGCCCTCCTCCACGATCTCGCCCGCATACATGACGAGCACGCGGTCGCAGGTCTCCGCCACGACGCCGAGATCGTGGGTGATCAGCAGCACCGACATGTTGAACCGCTTTTGCAGATCGCCCAGGAGATCGAGCACCTGCGCCTGGATCGTGACGTCGAGCGCCGTCGTGGGCTCGTCTGCGACCAGCACCTTCGGCCCGCAGCTCAGCGCCATCGCGATCGCAGGCGCGTTGCGCCATGCCGCCCGAGAATTGATGCGGATAGTCGTTGACGCGGTTGGCCGCATTGGGAACGCCGACCAGATCGAGCAACTCGATCACGCGCTTCATGGCGTCGGCATCGCTCAAGCCCTTGTGCATCTTGAGCGGCTCGGCGAGCTGCTGGCCGATCGTGTGAACGGGAGAGAAGGCGCCGATCGAGTCCTGGAAAATGATCGAGATGTCCGAACCGCGAATGCGATTCATGCTCCGCTTCCGGAGATTGCCGTCAGATCGCGGCCGCCAAACCGGATGCTGCCGGCTGTCACCTGGCCCGGCTTCGGCACGAGGCCGAGCAGCGCGAGCGCCGTCATCGACTTGCCGCTGCCGGATTCGCCGACCAGGCCGAGCGTTTCGCCGCGCCGGATCGAGAAGCTGACGTTGGACAGAATTTCGAGAACCGCGTCGTCCTCGCCGGGAAACTCGACCTTGAAGGCGCTCGACGGTGACGAGATCGTCGGCGCCCGGCGCTTCGGCGGGTGACGCAGCGACACGATCGGCGGGCCGCGCAGCCCGCAGCCGCTTGCGGGACGCAGTCGATCGCTGCTTGCCGGCGAGCGCGTCGCGCAGGCCATCGCCGGCGAAGTTGAACATCAACACCGCGAAGATGATCGCGAGGCCGGGTGGAAGGACGGCATAGGGATAGACCGCCTGGTACTGGCGGGTTTCGTCGAGCATTCCGCCCCAATCGACAATGCTGGCGTCGAGGCCGAGGCCGAGGAAGGTCAGCATGGTGATGATCAGGATCGCCGTGCCGAGCATGATCGCGGATTCGACGATCAGCGGTCCGACCACATTCGGCAAGATCTCGCGGAACAGAATGTGGGTCCGTGAAAGCCCTGCGACGCGCGCGGCATCGACGTAGAGCAGTTCGCGCTCGCGCAAGGTCAGCGCGCGCGTGATGCGCATGAGAATGACGGAGAAGACAATCGCCACCGCAAGCGCCGTCTGGGTGGTGCCGCGGCCGAGCACGGCGAGCAGCGCGAACGCGAAGATCAGGGAAGGAACCGACTGCAGGATATCGGTCGCCCGCATGGCGACGCGATCGACCCACCCGCCCAGATAACCGACGATCAGGCCGCAGGGCACGCCCACAAGCAGCGCGAGAGCCACCGATAGGAACGAAGACCAGACTGCGGTGCGGGTGCCGTAAAGAATGCGCGAGAACGTGTCGCGGCCGAGCGCGTCCGTGCCCATGAGATGGCGCCAGGACATTCCCTGATGCCGTTCCAGGATGCTCGCGAAATTCGGGTCGTAGGGCGCGATCGAGGGCGCCAGTATCGCAATGAGCAGGAGCACCACGATGCCGGCGAAGGCGGTAACGGTCGCCGCCTGGCGCAGCATCTGCGACAGGACGCGGTTTTCGCCGCGCTTTGCCGACGGCAAATCACCGGTCGCCGCGAGCGGAGTGCCATCGTTCGGTCACGCTCACTGCGGGCGCACCCGCGGGTCGAGCAGACCCAGGCCGATATCGACCAGCAGATTGATCAGGACGATGATGCTGGCGACCACGAGGATGGCGCCCTTGAGCATCGGAAAGTCGCTCGAGACCACCGAATTCACCATCAGCGAGCCGAGGCCCGGTAAGAATGAACACCTTCTCCATCACGGTGCTGACCGCGATGATGATCGCGAGCTGAACGCCAATGACCGGCAAGACCGGCACCAGGGCGTTCTTCAGCACATACCGACGAATGAGCAATGAACGCGGCGTGCCGCGCGCGCGGATCGCCTCGATGAAAGGCGAGTTCATCACATCGATCACCACGCCCCGCGTATGGCGCGCGATCACCGCGATCGCATGGGTCGAAACGGCAAAGCAGGGCAGAATGAGCGAATAGGCCCACAGTAACGGGCTGTCGCGGAAGGCCGTGTAACCGGCGACCGGCAGCAGGCCGAACTGCACCGCAAAGACGGAGGCCAGCAGCAGCGCCAGCCAGAAGCTGGGTATGGCCAGCGCAACCGCGACGACCGAGGTGACGGCCCGCTCGGCCCAGCTACCCGGGCGCAGACCCGCCACGAAACCGAGCGTGAGACCGACAGTAACGGCGATGACGGTCGCCCCGACCAGCAGCGACAGCGTGACCGGCAATTTTTCGACCAGCTCGTGGACGACCGGACGATGCGTAAAAGTCGAGGCGCCGAAATCGCCCTGCAGGATTCCGCCGAGCCAATGCAAGAACTGGATGACGACCGGCTGGTCGAGGCCAAGCTCGCGCCGCATCGCGGCGACCTTCTCGGCCGGCGCTCCATCCCCCAATGCCAGCACCACCGGATCGACCGGCGACAACTGGATGAGGACAAACACAAAAGCCGAAACGAGAAGCAGCGACACGATCGACATCGAAAGTCGTATCGCAATCAAACGCGTCATGCCGCCGCTTCCTCGTAGCCGGTCACACTCCCGCGCCGGCGATCACTTCACGACAACTTCGTCGTAGCGCAGCGCTGACGGCCGCATCGCCGTCGTCGGCAGCTTGTCCATCTTCTTTGGATCGAACGCCCAATGGGTCGGCTGGAGATAGAAGTTGCAGTCCAGAGCGTTGTCGTGGATGTACTTCGTCATCTCCTTCCAGATCGGCTTCCTGCTTCGCGTTGTCTGCGCTCGGCAAGCGCCCGATCCACGATCGCATCGAGCTCGGGCACCGCGACCTTGAACGGATTGCCGACACCGGTCGGCCCGAAGCGGAACTGGTAGTAGTCGAGCGGGCCGATGCTTTCCGTAGCGCTGGTATTGATCTGCAGCGGATAGCGATCCGACTGGTAGTAGGTGAAGTACTGGCCGGTGGTCATCGACTGCGTGTTGGCGTCGATGCCGACTTGCCTGAGCATCTGGGCAGCCAGCGTCATCGTCGTCTGGATGCCGGGATACATCGGCAGCGTCAGCGAGATTTTCGGATTGCCGGCAGCGGCGAGATACTTCTTCGCCGCCTCCGGGTCGTACTTCCATCCCGTGACCTCGGGATTGTGGCCGGACTGACCGACCGGGAAGCGCTGCGACACAGGCTTCATGCTGCCCTCGAACGAGGCGATCGAGATCGCCTGCAGATCGATCGCCGAACAGAACGCCTTGCGCACATTGATGTCGGCAAACATGTTCTTGCGGTCGAGGAACAGGAAATGCTGCGTGAGCGTCGGCGCGTAATAAGCCTTGTATCCGGCAGATTCCGCCGCAGCGTTCAATGACGGCGCCATTTCCGTGACCTGAACCAGCCCGGTCCGCAACGCATTCAGTGCGACGTTCGGATCCTGGATCGTGTGCATGACGATCAACTCGACGCCGACCTTGTCGAGCGCCCAATACTTGTCGAACAGCTTGAACACCTCTTTGGTGCCTGGCTGCGAGGCGGCGGCGTCATAGGCCCATGCGCCGGTGCCGACTGCTTTGGTCCAGTCCTTGGTCTCGAGCGCCTTGGGCGAAACCATAAACAAGCCGCGGGTTGCGAGGCGGGCTGCCATGGTCGGTGTCGGCCGGTTCAGCTTGAGGGTGAGGTGTGTATCGTCCTTCACGACGATTTCCGACACCGTTGCAAGCGTCGCGGCCCATTGCGTCCCCGAGCCTTTGATCCATTCAAGATTGGTCTTCACCGCCTCGGCATTGAACGGCGTGCCGTCGTGGAAGACCACGCCGGACTGCAGAGTGAGATTGAGCTCGGTCGGCGTCAGCTCCCAGGATTTCGCAAGATTCGGCAGCAGCGAGAACCCGTCCGGCGCAACCTTCAGCAACCCCTCATAAGGAATGCCGGTATGGGTCTCGCCTGACTTGACCAGCGGATTCCAGTTGGTGTTCTGAATCTGCGTTGCGTAATTCAGCGTGCCCTTCGGCGCAGCGATTGCGGCCGAGCCCGCGCACGTCAGCAAAACCGCCGCGATCGTCGCAGCGCTGCGATGAAGATACTGTGCCGTTTTCATTGCGAACTCCCGTTCTTGGACCATCAACGTGTGTTCATTGTCTCTAACAACAAAGCCATCCGCAATCGGACGGTCAGCAGACGCTAGAGCCGCGCGCCGGCGCTGAACAATATTGGCGCTTCATCGACTTCATCCTCAGATTGCACTTCGAGCGATTGCAACACTCTGCCGAGCACACGCTTGAGAGCCTTGCGGTCTTCGACAGATAGAACGGCGGCAATCTCCGCGGCCCGCTCGGTGTGCTCATTCATGGCCTTGTCGACCAGTGTGCGGCCGCGCTTGGTGAGAGCGATGCGGGTGGCGCGCCGGTCGTCGGGATCCGGGCGGCGCTCGACCAGGCCGAGCTTCTCCGCGCGATCGATGCGGTTCGTTGTCGCGCCCGAGGACAGCATGCAGGCGTGATAGAGCGCCGTCGGGCGCAAGCCGTCGCGGGCGCCGGCGCGGCGCAGCGAGGCGAGCAGGTCGAACAGCTCCCAGCTCAATCCGAACGGCGTCAGCCATGCGTCCATGCGCTCGCGCAGATGCGCGGCGATGCGCACGATGCGACCGACCGTCGCAAGGTACTCGAAGTCGAGATCGGGCCGTTCCCGCTCCCACTCGGCCGTGAACACGTCGATGGCATCAGCGGCCTTGTTTTTGGGCACTGCACAACTCCGATTATCTTGACATCAAGATAATTCACTCTCACGCTGGAAAGCAATTCGCCTGCCGGAAGCTCGTGTCATTCCTCCAATGGAGCGTGAAATGTCCACTCAGCTCAATCGCAGACATCTGATGCAGGGCGCGGCGGCGGTCGGCGCCGCCAGTGCGTTTCCAGCCAGGGGCGCATTCGCCCAGGAGCCCAAGACCAAGTTGCGGCTCGGCATTGTGCCGCTGATTTCCTCCGGCCCGATCTTCATCGCCGTTGCCAAAGGCTACTTCGAGAAGGTCAATCTGGACGTCGAGATCAAGTATTTCGCCGACGGCGCGCTCGCCATTCCCTCGCTGATCGCCGGCGAGATCGACTGCACGGTGTCGACGCTCAATGCCGGCCTGTTCAACGCCGTCTCCAAGGGCGCGCCGTATAAGCTCATCCTCGACCGCGGCGGCGAGAAGCCCGGCCACGGCTCGATGACGATCGCGGCGTCGAACGAGATGGTCGCGGCCGGCCTGACGACGCCGGCCAAGCTCGGTCTGCTCAAGGGCAAGCGCATCGCCATCCAGGCGCCGGGCGGCATCGATCAATATCTGCTCGGCCTCGGGGTGCAGCGGGCCGGTCTCGATCCGCGCACCGACGTCACCTGGAATTCCGGCCTCGCCTACCCGGACATCGTCAAGGCGTTCGGCGCCGGCCAGGCGGATGCCGCCAATGTGCCGGTGCCGCTCGGCTTCCTGGTCGAGCGCAACAATTTCGGCAAGCTGGTCTTCTCCGGCTGGGAAATTGAGCCGAACTGCCAGCTCGGCTGCTGGGCGATGTCGGGCGCGTATCTCGCGTCGAACAAGTCCGCCGCGGTGCGCTTCGCCATGGCGCACACTTACGCCGGCCAGGTCTTCAACAAGGCGGCTGCCGCCAAGGATCCCGAGATCATCAAGATCGTCGCGGACGCGACCAAGGTGCCGCCAAATCTGATCGAGGCCGCGGCGCCGCGCTGGACCTGGTACACCGAGAACGGCATGCCGAACATCAAGTCCTGCATGGCGCAGGGTAAGTTCTGGACCGACACGATGAAGATGGTCTCGGCCGGGTCGGTGACGCAGCAGCAGCTGTTCGATCTGTCTCCGGCGGTCGAAGCGCACGAACGGCTGACCAAGAGCAATCCGTTCGCCACCTGACGCGGTGAAGTGACGGTATGGCGGCGCTCCCTGTCGCGGTCGAGTTCAAGGACGTCGGCCTGACCTTCCCAACTCCGGGCGGCGAACCGGTCGTTGCTTTGTCGCAAGCGACGTGCCGGTTCGAGCCCGGAAAGGTCACGGCCATCATCGGCCCGTCCGGCTGCGGCAAGAGCACTCTGCTGCAGATCGTGCGCGGCTTCCTCGAGCCGAGCCGCGGCGACGTCATGTTCATCAACCGCGAGAGCGGATCGCAGGCGCCACGTCCGCCGATGTCGACGGTGTGGCAGGCCTTCAACCTGTTCCCCTGGCTCACGGTTTTGGAGAACGTCGCCTTCGGTCTCGAAGTGCGCGGAATGCCCAAGCGGGAGCGCGACGAGCTCGCGCGCAAAGCCATCACGTCCGTGGACCTCGGCGGTTTCGAAACCAAATACCCGCGCCAGCTCTCCGGCGGCATGCGCCAGCGGGTCGGGCTGGCCCGCGCGCTGGTGATGAAGCCGGACATTCTGTTGCTCGACGAGCCGTTCGGCTCGCTCGATGCGCAAACCCGCCTCGTCCTTCAGGAGCAGCTGGCCAAACTGGTCGAGCAAAGCGGCATGACCGCGATCCTCGTCACCCATTCGATCGAGGAGGCGATCCTGCTTGCCGACAACATCATCGTGATGTCGGCGCGGCCAGGCAAAGTCGTGGCCGAGCTGCCGGTCGACCTGCCCCGGCCGAGAAGCCTCGCGACCACTCACAACCCCGGCTATTCGCCGTTGTTCGACAAGATCTACGGCCTGCTGCGCGACGAGGTGATGCGGGCGATCGTCACCGAGAGCGGTGGGCCATGAGCGCGCCGCAACGGAAATCCCTGCTCGCTGACGAGCGTGTGCTCGGCTGGGGCTCGGTCATTCTCGTCCTCGCGTTTTGGGAGATCACCGCGCGGCTGACCGGCGTCAATTCGCTCTATCTGCCGCGGCCGAGCCAGATCGTTGTGGCGCTGATCGCCATGTTCCAGACCGGCGGCCTGCTCTACGACCTGCTGATGACGCTGTATCGCATCTTCGCCGGCTTCGGCATTGCGCTGGTCATCGGCACTTTGCTGGGGGTGTGGATCGCCACCTCGCCCGCGTACGCGCCGTCGCCGATGTATGGATCGGCGCGCTCTATCCCCTGCCCAAGGTCACGCTCATTCCGCTGCTGATCATCTGGCTCGGCACCGGCGGGCCGTTCATGCTCACCATCAGCGCGCTCGGCGCCATCTTCCCGATCCTGATCAACACCGTGCTCGGCGTGCGCCAGTGCGATCCCGGTCTTGTGCTCGCCGCGCGCGACCTCGGCGCGAGCCCGCAGCAGATTGTGCGCAAGGTGCTGATCCCGAGCGCGATCCCGTCGATTTTCGCGGGCGTGCGGCTCGGCCTCGGTGTTTCGATCATCCTTGTCGTTGCCGCCGAGATGGTGGTCGGCAAGGTCGGGCTTGGCGCGCGGCTCTATCTCGCCGGGCAGATTCTCGAGACCGAGCAGGTCTTCGCCGTGCTGATCGTACTGGCCGCGCTCGGCATCGCCGTCACCAAGATTCAGGACCAAATCGACATCTGGCTCGGCCGCTGGCGGCTGGCTTAATCAGTAAGGAGAGCAACATGAGCGTCGCAGGCGACAACAAACCGATCATCGAGGTCATTCACCCTTCGCCCGACGAAGCATGGAAAATGCCTTATGTGCCGGCAGTATCGATCATCGGCGCGTGCGATCTGATGTTCCTATCGGGCTGCACGCCTTCGAAGCTCTATCACAACCATCCGCATATCGATGAGGAGCACATTCATCCGCATTCGATCGAGGAGCAGACCACGCTCGCGATGCAGGCCATCAAGCAGATCCTGGACACGGCTGGCGCGAGCTTCCGCGATATCGTCAAGATGACGAAATACCTGACGGACTTCCGCGACGTGGTCGGCATGCAGAAGGCGATGGTGCCGTTCATGGGCGACTGGCACCCGGCTTCGACCACGATCTGCGTGAACTCGCTGTCGTCGCCTGGCGCCCGCGTCGAGCTCGACTGCATCGTCGCCCTGCCGAAGAAGGCGAAAGCGTAGCGCAAGACATTGGAGACGATGATGGCAACTCGTAAGCGGAAGCAGACCACCAAATCAGCTAGCAGCAAGAGCACCTACGAGAAGAAAAACTACAATTACGGCCAGTGGACCAAAGGCCGCTTCTCCGAAGCCGTGACCGTGACAGGCCCGGCCAAGATGCTGTTTCTCGCCGGCATCGGCTCGGAGCATGAGCAGAACGGGAAGATCATGTATCCGGGCGATTTCGAAGCGCAGTGCCGCTACGCCTATCGCAAGCTAAAGAAAGTGCTGGCGCGCAACGGCGCAACCATGAGCGACGTCGTCAAACAGGTGACCTATGTCGTCGACGCGCGCCATCAGCAGCTGGCCGGACAATGCCGCCGGGACGCCTACGGCGAGGCGCCTCTGCCGGTGCACACGTTTCTTAACGTCAGCCAGCTCGCCTGGCCCGCCATGCTGGTTGAGTTTGACGTGATTGCCATGGTGCCCATGCGATAGGGCCCCGGTCACGCGACGCGCCAGACCTCGCCGTCCTGAACGACCTTGCCTTCGCTTGCGAGCTTGATGAGGTGCGCAATCACGTTCCGCTCGGCCGCGCGGCGTAAAGTCGGGTCGAGTTGCGAATAGAG
Organism: uncultured Alphaproteobacteria bacterium; assembly: GCA_963847325.1. Lineage (GTDB taxonomy): Bacteria > Pseudomonadota > Alphaproteobacteria > Rhizobiales > Xanthobacteraceae > Pseudolabrys. The sequence goes on along the minus strand of CAWJZD010000006.1, from coordinate 214,632 downwards.
CCGCTGCATCAGCTCGATGGGCGTTGTGTTCTTGCCATTGCGTAGCGCGCCGAGGATCGCGCCCTCCCGCAGCTCGCGGTGAAACAAGAGAGCGCGCACATACGACATCGGCTCCTCGATCGCGGGACCGTGTCCCGGAAGGTATCGCTCGTCCTTCCGCGCCAGGAGCAGGCGCAAGCTCGCGCAATAATCGCGCATGTTTCCCTTGGGCGGGTTCACGATCGTGCTCGACCAGCCCATGACATGGTCGCCGCTGAACAAGGTGCCGTCCGCTCGCGCGAAACAAAGATGATCCTGGGCGTGGCCGGGCGTGAACACTGCGGTGAGGTCGCCGACGGAATCGCCATCATTCAATGGATGGTCGGCAACAAAAGCCTCGTCGGCACTGCGCGTATAGCCATAAGTCGGCGCGCCGCTCTCCGCCTTTAAGGCCGCGACTGCTCCCAAATGATCGTGGTGCGTGTGCGTCAGCAGGATGCGCGAAATCCTGCCGCCGGTTAGGCGCATGATATCGGCGACATGCTTGGCGTCGTCCGGGCCCGGGTCGATAACGACAAAGCCGCCGTCACCGGCGATGAGATACGTGTTGGTGCCATGCTGAGTCATCACACTCGGATTGTCGGCGACGATCCGGCTGATGCCGCGGCTGCACTGGAATCGGCACGCCGCGGGGCGGCACCGGGTCTTTGGAGAATCGTGGATTGGAAGCATCGGCCATGGCGCCGGGAGCATTTCAGAAGTCGCCACCCCCGGCCAACGCTATTCGAGTCAATTCAGCTATGCCCGACTGCGTTCGGATTTCCGAGCCTTGAAGACCCTGTCACCTGGGATATCGGCACGCCGCGGTCATGGCTGGCGAAGTTGCTCGATGCCGCCAGAAAAGACGTCAGATAACGTGGACGCTCTGCGGGTCCCATTGGACCTGAATCTGCTGGCCCTCAGCGACGCCGCCAGCATCGGCGGCAGACAGCCGCATCTTGATATCGCGCGTGCCCACTTTGCCGAACACGACGACGCTGTCGCCGTAGTTCAAAAGACTGGTGACCGCGAGAGCAAAGGTGTTCGGCGCGCCGTCGGGCGATTTCGCCAGCCGGATCGATTCCGGACGAATTGAAACATGATGCGCGCCGCCGCGCGGCGATGCACCTGAGGCCCTGACGACACCCAGGCCGTCTACCGCGTAGTCGGCGCCACTCCCCGTGGCCGGAAAAATGTTGTTGTCGCCGATGAAGCCGGCCACGAACACGGTCTGCGGACGCCCGTAAATCTCCAGAGGGGTCGCCACCTGCTCGATCCGGCCGGCATTGAACACGGCAATGCGGTCGGACATCGTCATCGCCTCGGTCTGATCGTGCGTCACATACACGGTGGTGACGCCAAGCTCGCGATGGATCCGGCGGATCTCGATCTGCATCTGTTCGCGAAGATTCTTGTCGAGCGCGCCGAGCGGCTCGTCGAGCAGCAGCACGTCAGGATCAAACACCAGCGCCCGCGCCAGCGCGACGCGCTGCTGCTGGCCGCCCGAGAGATTGCGAGGCTCGGCGTCGGCAAACGCGCTCAAGCCGACGATGCGCAGCATGCGCCGCCACCTTGTCGCGGATTTGCGCCTTGGGGACGCCGCGCATGCGCAGCGGATAGCCGACATTGCGCGCCACCGACATGTTCGGGAACAGCGCGTAGTTCTGGAACACCATGCCGATATTGCGCCGATGCGGCGGCACCGGATCGATGGGGCGGCCGGCCAAAGTGATGGTGCCGGATGTCGGCCGCTCGAACCCGGCGATCATCATCAGGGTCGTGGTTTTTCCCGAGCCGGACGGGCCCAGGAATGTCACGAACTCGCCCTTCTCGATCGTGAGCGACACGCCATCGACGGCACGTACCTTGCCGTCATAGGACTTCACGATGTCAGTGAGTGTCAGAGCGCTCATGGCGTAGCGCTCCGTGCGGCGCGGCGATTGGCGATCAGCCGCTGCATGCCCATCACGGCAAAGCCGACCAGCACCATCGCAAACAGCAGTGTCGACGCGACCGCGAGCACCGGATCGGGATTGAGGCGGATCGCATCGAACATGCGCTTGGGCAAGGTGGCCACGTCGCGGCCCGAGATGAAGAGCGCCACGGTGGTTTCATCGAATGAATGCACAAAGGACAGGAGCGCCGCGACAATGAAGGCCGGGCGCGAGCACCGGCACGGTCACGGTGAGCATCGCGATGATCGGCGGCGCGCCGAGGCTCTGTGCGGCGCGCTCCAGATTGCGGTCGTAGCCCTTCAGCGCCGCCGAAACCGTGAGAAAGACCAGCGGTGCATTCAGGGCGGTATGCGCCAGAATGACGCCGGTATAGGTCTGCATCAGTCCCAGCCGCGCAAAATACGTGTAGTAGCCGACCGCCATTACGATATGCGGCACGACCAGCGGCGTGAGCAGCAGCAGGTTGAGAAGACTGCGTCCGCGAAAGCGGTGCCGCACCATCGCAAAAGCCGCCGGCGTCACGATGAGCATCGTCAGGATCGTCGTGCCAATCGCGGTGACAATGCTGTTGATCATCGGGCCCGGTCCAGGTCACGTCGCGAAAGAACGCGCGGTAGTGACCGAACCAGTAGCCGGGAGGCGGAAATTCGAGCGACGGCGAGCTCGACAGCGACATCGGCACCACGATGCCGATCGGCGCGATCACGAAGATTGCGACAATCAGCGCGGCGATGATGAAGGAGAGCCGCATCCTAGCCCCACAGCCGATCGAGGCCGAAGAAGCGGTGGTAGATGCCGAGGATCAGCAAGGTGACCGCGAGCAGCACCATTGCAATGGCGGAGGCCTCGCCGAACGCGAGAAATTCCTCGATGCGATTGCCGATCACGCCGGCGATCATCTGCTCGCGCGGGCTGCCGATCAGCACCGGCGTGACGTAAAAGCCGATGCACAGCACGAAGACGATGGTCGAGCCGGAGACGATGCCGGGCGCCGAAAGCGGCAGGTAAACCGAGCGAAACGCCGCAAACGGCCGCGCGCCGAGGCTTGAGGCGGCCCGCATCAAATTGGGATCGATCTTCCGCATGGCCGCATAGAGCGTCATCACCATGATCGGAAGCAGAATGTGGATGAGCGCGATGGTCGAGCTGAAGCGGGTGAACAGCAATAGCGGCGCCGGATCCCAGCCCATCGCCTTCAGCGCGGCGACCACCGGGCCGCGATTGCCGAGCAACACCATCCACGCATAGGTGCGCACGAGATAGCTGGTCCAGAAACTCATCGCGACCAGCATGAGGAGGATGGCGCCGACCGTGCCGCCAATCTGCGCCGTCACATAAGCGAGCGGATAAGCCAGCAGCACGCACAACACGGTGACGAGCAGCGCCGTGCCGAGCGTATTGCCGATGACCTTGTGCAGGTATGGCTCGGTGAAGATCGCGGCGTAGTGACCAAGTCCAAGCTTCGGCTCGGTCACGCTAAGCGAGCCGACCTGAACGAGCGGCACGACGAAGAACACCAAAAGAAACACGAGAAGCGGCGCCAGCAGCAGAGGCGCCACCCACTTGTCCGCAACAGTGCCGGCGCCCCAGCTCGCGATCCGCATCGATCATCCCATCAGGAAAGAGCCGCCGGCCGAAGCCGGCGGCTTGATCTTAGCTCGCAATCCACTGGTCGAAGCGCCTGGTGACTGCGTCAAAATCCACCCCGGCATTGAGCACGTCCTGCTCGAAGGCCAGCTTGTAGTGCGGCGGATAGGTCGGCATGCGCTTGGCCTCCTCCTCCGGAATGACCTTGAAGGCTTCCGGATTGAGCGGGCCGTAATCGGCCGACTTGCAGAAGCCGGACAGCGCCTGCGCCGAGACCGCCTTCTGGATGTACTTCTTGGCCAGTTCGGTGCGCGGCGTGCCCTTGGCGATGACCCAGTAGGCGCGATCGATCTGCGCCTGGTTCCATTCCATGCCGACCGGCGCCTTCTGGTCCATCAACTCCAGCACGCGGCCGTTCCAGATCGCGATCAGGTCGACCTCGCCGTCACGTAGCAGAAGCTGCGACTGCGGGCCTTGCGTCCACCATACGCGCACATGCGGCTTGATGCGGTCAAGCGACTTGAAGGCGCGCTCGACATCGAGCGGGTAAACCTTGTCGATCGGCACGCCGTCGGCCAGCAGCGCAATCGGAATGATGCGCGCGGCATATTTCTGCAGGCTGCGTGGGCCGGGGAATTTCTTGGCGTCCCAGAACTCGGCCCAGTCTTTGGGCCCGCCATTCGGAAATTTGTCCTTGCGGTAGGCGATCATGGTCGCGAAAGCGTGCGAAGCGACGCCGTTCTGGAACACTGCCCCCTTCCAGAGACCCATGTCGGCGGCCATCTTGTCGGTGATCGGCTCGATGATCCCGGCATTATTGGCGCGCACGATATCGCCGCCGCCGAGCGTGGTGACGTCGAATTCGTACACTCCGGTCTTGGTCTGCGCCGCGAGCTTAGCGACAGAAACCGGAGAAATGGTGCGGATCTCGACGCCGGTTTCCTTGGTGAAGGGCTCGAAGATGTTCTTCTTGGCGGCGTTCTCCCACGCCCCGCCCCAGGTGTTCACGTAAAGCACCTCGGCGGCATCGACCCGGCGCACCCAGGGCGCGGCGATGGTGGCAGCCGCAGCGGCGCCGAACGTTTTCACAATTTGCCTGCGGGTAGTCTTACGCGACGTCATGACGTTCCCTTTCTCGTGTTGGTTCGACTCAGGCCTTGGCGAAAACTTCGCCATAGACCCGCAGCCAGTTCTTGTGCGTGATCTTGTCGACTTCTGCTTTGTTGAAGCCGACGCGCGCCAGCGCGCCGGGAATCGTGGAAATGCCGGACAATTCGGTGAACCAGTCGGCCGGCGGCACCTTGCCGGGCCGTGCCGCTGAGCCGGCGCCGTAATCGACGCCGCGGGTCCAGCGGCCCTTGCGCATCCAGTCATAATCGGCCGGGCCATGGCCGTGGCTGCGATCAGTGCCGATGCCGACATGATCGATGCCGGCGATGTCGACCGTGAGCTTCACCATCTCGCACCATTTATCGACCGTCGAGCAATATTCATCGCCGGTGATGTTGCGATAACAGGCGCAGCCGATCACGCCGCCATTGTCCCTGAGCGCGCGGATGACATCGTCGGTCTTGTTGCGCTTGTGCGGGAATAGCGAGTTGGCGTTGGCATGCGTGATCGCGACCGGCTTTCTGGAGTGCTTGACCGCGTCGAGGGTCGTGCGATTTCCGACATGCGACAGGTCGACCAGGATGCCGGCCCGGTTCATCTCGTGCACGATCTCGCGACCGAACCGCGACAGGCCGGAATCCTCGGCCTCGTAGCAGCTGCCGCCGAAATCGTTCTGATTGTTGTAGGTCAGCTGCACCACGCGGATGCCCATGTCGGCGAACAGCTCGACGAAGCCGATGCGGCCGTCGAACAAAGTCGCGTTCTGGAAGCCGAGCACGACGGCGATCTTCTTTTCGGCGCGCGCCCGCTCGATGTCCGCCACCGTGCGCGCGATCACCATCACGTCGCCATTCTCGCGTTCGAGATCGCGCCACCAGGCTACCGCGTCCATCGCCTCGGTCGCCGTCTCCCAGAAACCCAGCGTCGACGTGACGCAGCCGACGCCGGCATCGCGGAGCTGCTCGAGCACCGGACGATTGAAATGGCCGCATTGAAGCGCATCGATCAGCATCAGGCCTGCTCCCGAACTGCTTTCCCGCCCGCATCGGGGAACAGGAACGCGAAATCACTGTCATCGTCGTCGCGGCCGTGGACGCGGCCTTCAGCATCGACCATCACCGGGCCGGCGTGGCGGCGCGACACCGCGGAGTCTTTCGCCAGGGCCTTGTGCGAGAACGCGTAGAGTTCCTGCCAGAGCGCATGTGGCACCGGCATGCCCGCCGCAAGCACGTTTTCGAGGATGCTGTCAGGCGCGTTCCCGTCGCCGGTCACTCGCACGATAGCCGTGCCGTCGTCGTCTGAGGGTCACCTGCGCCGAAGCGCCATAACGGCCGGCGAAACCTTCCAGCAGTTTGAGCTCGGCGATATCGCGCACGTTCCTGACCGTGAGCGCGCCGCCGCCAGTCCGATGCGATGCGATGGCGAAATCGATCGCCGATGGCGCCACCATCCATGCATGGTTGTCGCCACCATCGAGCGTGTCGCCTTCCATCATCGCAGGTGAATGCGGAAGCGGAGGCGCAGCGACAAATGTCTGCTGGAACAGGGAAAGCCCACCGAGCCCCATCGCGTGCGAATACATGACGGCGTCGCGAACGTCGGGAATGAAGCCTTGCGGCAGGCGGGCCGCGAGCAGGATCCGCTCGACGATCATGCGGACTTCGCGCACCGACAATTGCATCGTTTCGCGCGGCTCATGGCTTCATGGCGGGGTTCATGGCTTGGGCTCCACCGGCCAGAACCAGTCTTCCGACGTGCCGGCTGCAATTTCGTCCGGCAGCGGCGCGCCGTGGTACAGCACGCCGCGCAGATTGCGGCCGAGGTAATCGCGGGTCTTGTCGATGCCATGAATGGCGACGTTCATCATCCCGACGATGTCGATCGGGACGAACTTGTCATCCATCATGTTCATCATCGGCGAGTGATAGCGAAGGTCGCGCAGCGTCTGGATACGCGCGATAAAGCTGCGCAGGTCAGGCCGGGCGAGCGCCAGCCGCGCGACAGGCTGCCGTGCGTCGAAATTGCCGGTTTCGCTGTCGAGCGCCTGCGCAAGCCGCGGAATATCGAGACCGAGGTTGAACGCGTTTTCGACTTCTTCCGGCGGCCCTCGCCGCGGCTCCTCGGCGTTCTCCGATTTGTACCAGATGTAACGGTCGGCTCCGGGCGCGCTGAGATCGATGTCGAGCGCCCAGCGATACTGCGAATGGAGAAGGTCGCGAAGCTCGCCGATGCTCATGTCCGGCCGCATGCACCATTTCTTCGGGAACGACCAGATCTTGCGAGAGCTGATCGGCGAGCTGGGGAACCAGCTCGATCATCAGCGCATGCAGGGTTTCCTGCGCATCCGCGCCGACCGTCGACTTCAATGAGGTGCAGAGGTCGTCCAGCGGATAGAGCCCTGACGGCCCGCCAACGAGACCGCGAAGTTTGTCCCGGATTTTCTCCAGGTCGGCGGCGATGATCCCGCTCGGCGTGCGGCGGTCATATTCGACGCGATCCTCGTGGCGGAACCGGATGGCGCGCTCCAGCAGCGCATCAAGCTGGCGCAGCTTCGGGTCGCCCGCCGTGACCGGAAGCGCTTTCGCCGCCGCGAGCGCGGTCTCGCGGGCGTTGAGCCAGCGATCGATCAGTTGCGGGTGATTGTTGACGTAAAGAACCAGGCCGAGCGCCGAACCATTGCCGACGCCGAGATAGCGGGCGATCTCGCGCGACATCGGCACCGCATGAGGCGAGCGGAGCCGCGCCAGATGATCGATCAGGTCGTGAGCGAAGACGCGCATCATGTAGGCGCACAGCATTTGCGCCGACAAAGCTGTCCGCAGCGGATGGTCGGCCTCCAGCGCGCGGAACGAGCGGGTGCCGAAGGTGCCGTTGCCATCGAGGCCGGTATTGCGCATCAGGTAGCAGACCTTGCCGACCACGCCGACGTCAGGCTGACGACCGGCGGCGAGACGCTCGAGCGTATGGTCGAACCCGCGGGACGAGCGGTTCGAGCGGCACCAGATCAGGGTGCCGGGCGTGGCGCGGCCGGAATACAGCTTGGGCAGTTCTTCGGCCGTGGTCGCGACGTCGGCCGTGCTCATCGGTCCTTCGACCAGCGCCGCCATCATGTCCCAGGAGCGGCCGATGATGCGGCCGGTCCGCCCCTTCGGATTGAACTCGAAGGAAAAGATCGGAAAATCGAAAGTCCAGCCATCGGCCTCGATGCGGTAAAGCGCGTGGCCCTTTGCCTTCTCGTCAATGTCGAAGTGACGGCGTGTGATCTGCCAGCGCCCGCGGATCGCGCGGCCGAGCAAAGCGCGCGACGCACTGATGCGGCAGGGCTGCAAAGCGGCCAGCCGCTCCGGGCGCATCAGCTCGTCCGGGTGACGCGGTGATGGCTTGGCCGCTACATTCGCAGCAATCGACGCCATCAGGACTGCCCCCTGATGAACTTGTTGATCGCTTCCGCCGCGCGTTTCAAAGGCTCGCGCGTCTTGTCGATGGTGAAGCGCGGCAGCGGCCCGACCAGTGAGAGCGTCGCGATGCATTGGCCGCCGGCGTCGAAGATCGGCGCGGCCACACCGCGAACACCGAGGAACGAGCGTCCGCTCGACGCAGCGAAGCGCTCTTTTCGCACGCGAGCGAGCAGCGCTTCATCGGCAAGCTTCACACCGCCGGCGCGCAGCCGCTGCAGCGTCGCCGGATCGGCGAAGGCGGCAAGCACCCGGCCGGACGCGCTGTGTTCGATGTCGAGTTGCGCGCCGACCCGCAGCTCGGCGCGCAAAATTCCGTGCGACTCCACGCGCTGCACGATGGAGCATGTATCGCCGTCGATCACCGCGATCGATGCGGTCTCGCCGGTTTCAGCCACCAGCGATTGCAGGAACGGCATGATCCGTTCGCCGAGGCTCGCATGTGAGAGCGCGGCATTGCCGACGCGGCTCGCATGCATGGTGAGGCGATAGGCGCCGCTGTCGACCTGCTCGACCCAACCGGCGTGAACCAGGGTGATCAGTTTCTGGTGGGCGGTGGCGCGGCTCATGCCGGTCGCTTGCGCGACGTCGGTCACGCGCATCGCCTTCAACTCGGCGCCGAGCGTGTCCAGCACCTGCAAGGTTTTCAGCACCGAAGACAGGGGCCGGACGCCGGACCCTTCTGTCTTCTTATAGAAGACAACGTCTGACATACGCAGATTGTTAAACGCGCCCCGGCAGCCGTCAAGCCGCAGCACCGCGATTTTTGGGCAGCCGATCAGAGTGGGAAGAGGTCTGTCTTAGGTCGATGCGGCGACTGGTTTTCTTTTGCTGAGACCGCGGCCTTCAACGCGATTTCGCCGCTTGCGGTACCAGATCACGACGCCCGTCACCGCCAGGGCCGCCGATGCCAGCCCCAGGAATGAAACCAGAATGCGGCCGGGGATGCCGAGTATGCGGCCGGAGTGCAGCGGGAATTGCACCTGAAGGAACAGGTCGCCGGCGGTGCCTTCCCAGGGAATGCGATCGCCGAGATAGCTGCCGCTGGCACCGTCGAAATAAAGCGCGCGAGGACCGACGCCGGCAGCACCGTGGTCGTCACCGGGGAAGAAAAAGCTCACCGAGTAGTAGCCGAAAGCCGAGAGATAATTGATCGCGCCGGCCGGCTCGGCCCATCCGCGGCGAGCGCCTTCCGCGCGCGCCAGTTCGGTGACACGCGCGAACGAGACCTTCGGCTCGATCGGCTTTTCCTTCGGTTGCTCCACCCGCAGATCGGACGGGCTCGGCGTAAAGCTCGACAGGACTTTGACAATCGGCTTGGCGACCTCCTCGTCGAGATTGAGCGATGCGGCGCTCAGCGCCAGAAGGAAAAACAGCAGCCAGAACCACAATCCAAACGCACGATGAACATCGAAATTGATCCGATAGGCACTGGCGCCAGTCTTGATTTTCCAGGCCGGCTTCCAACGCTGCCAGTAGGTTTTCTCGCGTTTTGTCTTCGCGCTTTTTGAGCGTGCAGCGCGTTTGGCCTGGCGGATTGGAAGCGTCAGATAAAATCCAACAAAGCAATCGATCAGCCAGATGACGGCGATCGCTCCCATGAACCAGAGGCCCCAATGGTCGATCCCCCACATTTCAGGGATGTGCAGCGAATAGTGCAGCACATAGAGAAAGGAGATGAGGTTCTCTCTCGTGATCGGCCAGACCGCGCCCCACTCCCGCTTGCCGATCTCCTGTGCCGGTGACCGGGTCAACGAACACCTGGTTGAAGCCCGGTTCGAATAGTTTTCCGCTCGATAAATCGACCCGTGGCTCGACGCCGAAGTCGAATGATTTTCCCGGTTCGATGATGAGGGGCACGGCAACCACGCGCACTTGCGGATGACGTGTTTCGATCTGTCCGACCAGCTCGAGCGGATTGAGCGTCGCGCCATTGCTTTGCGCCTGCGTCAGATGAGGATTGAGCAATTCGTCAAGTTCATGATCCCACGAGATCACCGCCCCGGTGATGCCGCTGACGAAAATGAACGCGGCAATCGCCAGGCCGGCCCACCGGTGGAGTAACGTAAAAACAGCGCGAGCAGGCTTCGGCTTACTCACGGCATTTCTCCAACACCGGTGTTCGCCTTCTCGAATGCCGCCACGAGTTCAGGCAGGTGCGGAGCATAACGGCGCCATTGTCCGATCGATTTGTCGTAGATCGGATTGCGCACCTGCCAGCGGCTGGGCGTCTGGACCGCCCGTTCCTGCGCATGAAAGTCCAGGCACCGCGCATCCCATGGCAGGCCGAGGAACTGGATAATCCGGCGCGCCTGTTTCTCCAGGCCTGCGACCGTCGTCTCATATTCCACATCGAGTATCCGCAGCGGCAGCACAGCCCGCCAATGCGCCATTAGCCGCCGGTATTGCCCGATGAAAAAGGCCATGTCGTCAAAGTCGGTCGCATAGTGCTGTGCGGCATTGAAATTCTCCCGCCAGATCGACAGCGCGTTATCGCGTTCGTCGCGACGGCAGTGAATGATCCGGGCGCCAGGCAAAGTCACGGCGACGAGCGCGAGGTGAAGGAAATTGAGCGGCGACTTGTCGGTAATTCGAAGCGCGGTTTGTGACGCCTGGCTTCGTGCCGCGTCGAGATAAACGCCAGCGGCGACACGGCTGCGTACATCGTCGATACGGCTCGCCGCCTGCCACGGTGCTTCGTCGTCGGCGACGAGATTGACCGCAAGCCGCGCCAGGTCCGGCAACTCGCCGGCGCCATGGGCCAGCGGATGGGCCGCGATGATCTGTTCGGTCAGCGTTGTCCCCGAACGCGGAAGGCCGACGATGAATACCGGCTGATCGCTGCCCAGGCCGTGACGGCGGCGCGAAGCGAAAAAGTCGGCGCTATATTTTTCGATGATCGAATCGATGCGGGCAACCAGCTCGTCACGATCGAGCGGCCCTGCCAAGCGTCGCCGCGTTGCGTTCGCATGACGCCCGGCGGCGGCTGCCGAGGCAAAGTCGCCGCGCCTGTCATGATATTTGGTCAGGCCGTAGCCGATCAGGGCCCTCCCCTCATCGGCTATGGCGGCATCGCGGACGGCGTTTTCCGCGTTGGCGGCCCATATGTCCGCATCGTCCGAACGCGATTGCGAGATAATGGCCGAGCGCGACGGGGTGGCGCGGCTCTCTCCTCAATACGTTGAGATAGGCGTCGACCGCGCCATCGCGCTGCCCCAGATCTTCCAAAGCGCGCCCGAGCCCCAGCCATCCGTCGATGTGATGCGGATCGAGCCCGAGCGATTGCCGAAACACTGTTTCAGCGCGATGCAGCTTGCCACGCTGCGCCAGTTGCCCGGCGAGACTGCTTCGGGCTTCCGCAAGCTTCGGGTCGAGCCGGGCGGCCCGCTCCAGCGCCTCAATGGCATCCTCGAACTGGCCGGCGCTGGTGAACAGATTGCCCATCGCAAGATAGGCGTCGGCGCGCTGCGGATCGATCAGCAATACATTCTTGAGCGCCGTCAGCGCGGGTTCGAGCTTGCCGAGCTTGTGAAGAGCCAGCCCGAGGTTGTGCCAGCTATCGGCGTGACGGACGTCGACTTCGACCGCGCGGGCAAAACAATCCGCCGCCGCGTCGAGTTCGCCGAACATGGCGTGGACGCGGCCGAGATCCGACCAGCTGCGCGGATCGCCGGGAGCGAGCTCGCAAGCCCGCCGGCCTGACGCGAAAGCGGATGCCTTGTTTCCGGTGACGGCATGAAGATAGGCCATGTGCCGGTAGGCATGCTGATTTCCGGGCTCGTCCTTGATCTGCGACTGACACAGCCGCAGGCCCGCCGAGACGCCGCCGTCCTCGACGACGCCACGTAGCCGTACTGCCAGGGCGACTCGCCCTCCGCCATCACGTCAGCCAACGCGGTCATCGCAGGAAATTCTTGAGATCGTGGGCGCCAAGCTTGTAGTTGGCGCGGAACAGGAAGGCTTGCGGCGAGCCGAAGAAATTGCCGCCGCTAATGCCGCGCATCCGCTCGATATAAACCTCGTCGAACAGATTGCGGATCTGAAACGAGATGTCCCAATCCGGCAGGCCCTTGTAGAAAAAGTTGAGATCGACGCGCTCGTAGCCCTTCAGAAAGATCGAGTCCGAGCGCAACCCGGAATTGGCATAGGACAGCGACCGGTCGCCGATACTGACGACCATGACGCCGGCGCCCAGCCCCTTGAATCGTCCGCTTTGGATCTCGTAGCTGGCGAGAAAAGACGCCTGCCGAGCGACTGTTCCATAAGGCACAAGGCCATATTCCGGATCGTCCGGGTTGATGTACTTGGCATCGATCCAGGACAGCGCGGTGCCGACGGTCAGCCCCGGCATGGGTTTGCCAAGCAACTCAAACTCGATACCGCGGTTGCGTTGCTTGCCGCCAGATACGCTGAATCGGCCGGTCGGATCAGTCGAGTCGGAATCGGAACGTTCACGAGCTCCTGCTGGTACAGGGCAACATTGGCGGACAATCTCTTGTCGAACCATTCGGTCTTGAGACCGACCTCGTAACCTTCGCCTCGCTCCGGATCGAGGATCTTGTTGCCTCTGCCTGGATCCATCACCGGGTTGAACGACTGGCCGTAGGTCGCATAGGCCGTAACGTTCGGAGTCAAATCGTATGTTGTGCCAGTTCGCCATGTCAGCGCTTGGTTGAGCTTCTCCGAAAATCCGCCACCGCCGAGTTTGCGAGAATATTCTGGTACGCAATGTCGTAGCGTGCACCGGCGAGCAGCTTTGCGCGGTCGGTCAGGCTGAACATAACCTGCCCGTAAGGGGAGTTATTGACGCTGACCGTTTCGACATCGCGGTCGAACGCCATATTGGCTGCGCCGCCCGGAACCCGAGGGCCGAAGCCTCCGGTATAGATATTGCCTGGCCCGATATCTTCGTATCCGAACGCTGTCCGGTTGTAGCGGCGGTTTGATTCAAAGCCGAACAGGGCGCGATGCTCCCGGCCCAGGAAGTCGAATTTGCCATCGAGCCGCAGGTCGGCTGCCCAATTATCATTCTGGATGAGCGCCGTATCGGCCCACATCTTGATGTCGCCGGCTAGCCTTCGACGAAGCCCGTAGAAATCGTAACCGTAACTATCGAAGAAGCGCCGATAGCGCTGGTTGCTCTTCTGCAAATGAACGGTCGCAAGCCACCGGTCATTGATCTCGTGGTCGACGCGCAACGTGGCGAGGAAATTCTGCGAGGTTGACGGCGTGGTGCCGGGCAGACCGACGTAGGTGTTGCGAGGGATCTGCGGCCCGCTTGCGGTGCTTCCTCGCACCCGCAAGGGCACGCCCTGGGACGGAAAGTAATTGTCATCCTGATAAATGATGTTCAGGAGCGCCCGCGTGCTGTCGTTGATACGCGCCTCAAAGCTCGGCGCGATCTGTGCGACGCGGGTATGGACGCCGTCGATGTAAGTCCCAAGTCATCGTAGACCGCGCTGAACCAACTCTTAAAATCGGGCGTGATGGGGCCGCCGGCATCAGCCTCAAGGCGGCGCGTATTGAACGAACCCAGTTGTGTCGTTGCACTGGCAAACGGCTCGCTGGTCGGCCGCTTCGAGATGAAATTGACGAAGCCGCCAAGCGAGCCCTGCCCGTAGAGAGTGCCCGAGGGCCCCTTTACGACCTCGATGCGCTCATAGGCGCCCATGTCAAAGGAGCTGCCCGGTATCGAGAATCCATCCAACCGGATGTCGCGGCTTTCATTGAGGTCGACACCGCGGATGTTGAAGCTGTCGCCGGTGCCGATGCCGCGACCTGCAAATGGCCCGCCCGAATTGCCATAGCTGGAGGTGACGACGCCGGCGGTCAGCTCGACGGCGGTCACCGCATCACGCACCTGCCGGTCATCCATCGATTGGCGTGTCGTGACACTTATCGACTGCGGGGTTTCCTTGATCGAAAGCCCGGTCTTGGTCGCCGACGACTGGAAATCCGCCTTGATGCCTTGTTCGACCGGAATATCGCCAAACCGTTTCAGGTGCCGGTCCGGTGACCGTGACGGTGTCGAGCGTGACCTCCGCCTGTGCGAAAGCGTCGAATTTTCTCAGAACTACCGTGCGGCCGGTGATTGCGTAGTCCAGATTTGTCCTTGCCAGGATCCGCTGCAGCGCTTCCTGTGCGCTCATGACGCCGCTCGCACCCGCGCTTTGCCGGTCGCGAAACACCGCTCGATCAGCCGATATACGCAATCCCGATTGTCGCTCGAACACCGCCAAGGCTTTTTCGAGCGAGCCGGCGGGGATATCGAAACGTCTTTGTTCGGCAACCGCTTCCGCTGAAAAGCCGGGAACACTGATCGGCGTGAGCGCGGTGGTGATCATAAAAAACAAACGGCGCACACGTTGCGCGCCGGTCGGCATTCCCAGCATGACTTAACCCCGCCCCGCCACTTCCAAGGCTGGGACGCTAACAAGACGCAGGCGGCAGAGCGACGCCTATGTATTTAAGTTAGAAGAATGAAAAAGTAGCCGCCTTGTTTGCGAGATAATCCCGGCCGGCTTCCCTCAGCGTAACGGCCCGATATTGATGAGCTGCACCCGGCGGTTTTCCGCTGCCGCCGGCTCGGCCGGCTTGAGCAGTTGCTCCTCGCCAAGGCCAACCGCTTCAATCCGCGCCGGCGCTATGCCGAAGGGATTGATGAGCGCTTCGCGAATTGCGTCCGCCCGCTGCTGGCTGAGCTTGAGGTTGTACTCGCGGCTTCCCGTGCCGTCGGTGTTGCCGACCACCAGGAACCGATAGCCCTGCAGGTAGGGATGGTAGAGCGAGTCCGCCATCAGCCCGACCGCCTGGAACGAGTCCGGCCTGATCCGGGCCGAGTTGTAGTCGAACTGAATCGCGATGGTTATTTGCGCCTGCTTCTCAAGCAGGTCGCTCAGCGGCGCGCGGTTGGTCCGGTTCGCGCGGGACGGATCGTTGAGGCTTGCCGCCGCCATCTGCCGCAAGCTGGCTGCCGTGACCGTGCGGGCTGACGCTTCCGCGTTCTGCAGGCTGTTGATGAGCTCGTTCGGGTTCAAGGCGACCTGCGACGTCGGCGCATTCGGATCGACGGTCGCTTCGTAGCCGGCATCGGCGACGACCTTCTGGCACGCGGCGCTGGTGTTGCGCTTCGCCTTGTAGAAGCACTCCATCAGGTTGCCGTCGCCCGGCGCAACGCCTGCACACAGCCGGCGGATATCGTTGTCGCAGATCTTCATGACCGAGGCGCGCGCCTGCGACCGGGTCGCCAGCAGCGCCTTCATGTTGGCGGCGCTGGCCTTGCAGCCTGCCGATACCTTGGCGCTGTTCTTCTCCAGGCATTGGGTCACCCGGCCGCCGCCGAGACTGACGTTCTTGCAGTACTTCGCGATGTCCTGGCCGCAAGTCTGTCCGAGCCGGCCGAGCGCGCTGGCATAACTGATGCTTTGCGCGTTTGAGGATTGCATTGGCGCGATCAGCAAAGCTGCAATCGCACTGAGGTAAATCAATTTGCGCATGGACGTCTCCTGCTGTCTTAAAAAATGGGCGGTTTACCGGTGAACCTCTGCGTTGCGGCGCTGGCTGACATTCTCTCAAAGCCGATGGCAGAGACCATCGTGGCAAGGTTTGGCTTCCAGTGAACGTCGGCCGGCAGTGGCCGCAAACAAATCGCGTTCGGCCGGGGCTGGCATAAAGTGTGGGCGTCTCGCCCCTCAAACTCAGGGCTCGCCGGCGATAACCGATACCGTCCGGACACCTTTTTAGCGCCGCTGGCCGGCGTGAATATCGTCCACATCAGTTTGGCGCCCGCCGGAAGCCCGGCGCTACGGCCGGTCCGCTCCAGGCGTCCGAAATACATGGTCGAAGCGCTCTGGTTCTCGGGCTTGTACTCGCAGCGAGCCTGTTGACGTGTGCCGACAGCCGGGCCGAGGCTGGTGCCGATCGTGCAGTCCATTGTGCCGACAGATTTCCACGCCGCCGATTGTGCGGCTGCCAGCGACGGGATGACGCTCACCGTAAGAGCGACAGCGAAGCCGCATACGTTCGTCATCCTGGCCGCCCTCACGACAAGGCCGGAAACAGTTTGGGTTCGCTCATCATCGATGCATCCCCAATCAATGTCCGCTAAGAACAAGGAGCTTGACCGGCAACACAACCGCTTGCAGGCGAAGGATGATCGCGTGCACGAGGCCAATCGCGTCAATGCCGTGCAGCACAATGCCCTTGAAGAAACCCACGTCGCCCTTGGCCAGGCGTTCGTGATTGCTGGTATAGGCGTTGACGACGCAGGCACTGCCTGGCGTCACTCCGTCGAGACCGTTGTCGTAGAGCGGCTCGAGGAACGCGGTGATCGTGCCCTGCTTGGCGACATTTTGAAGTTCGACGAGCTGGTCACCGGCACGAATCTCCCCGGCGGCTATAGCCTCCTGAACGTCGACCACCACCATCGGAATGATGGTCAGGGGCTTGGAGATGCATAGCGCTTCCGCGATCAGGCCGTTCTTGATCACCTGTGCTTCGATTTGCCCGAAGCCGGCCTGGATTTGGGATCGCCCGCCACCGGAAGGAATCAAAACGCCGGCGGGACGTATCATCGGATTGACGACGTCTCCCACCCGAAGGGTGAACTGCTCCACCTTTCCGGAAACACCGGCGTAAACAATTCTCTTGTCGAGTTCGACCTGCGCCTGACGCTGCGCAGCCTGCGCGACCGCGAGTTGCGCCGGCAGCAATGCGTTGACGCGCGTTTCGGCCGTCTGCTTCCCGACTTCCGCGCCGGCGAGCTGGCCTTTCCGGCCTACCAGAGTGACTTCGAGCCGCTCGATTTCGCGGAAGGCGACGTTGCCCGGATTTCGCGAATAGAGATCGCGTTTGGTTCGTAGTTCGTCTTCCGCCTGCTCGACCGCACTCTTGGCCTGAATGATCTGGGCTTCAGCGGCCGGGATCTCGCTGCGAGCGACCGCCAATTGAGCCTCGGTTTCTGCCACGCGTTGGACAGCCTGCGCGAGCGCGGCTTCTTCCCGGGTGCTGTCGAGTTTGAAGATCTTATCGCCCTGCTTAACGTCGTCGGCGGGCTGCTTGATGTAAATGTCACTGACCCGGCCGACCGATTCCGGAAGAATCGCAACGACGCGGAACAAGGGCGACGCGGATGTGGCGGTCGGATGGAAATAAAAGACGGTGGTGATGAGCAGCACGGTCAGGATGAGGCAGCCGGTGATGCCGTAGCGCAGCTCATACCAGACGGAATAGAGCGTTATCTCCTTGCCGAAGCGTTTGCCTTGGGCGTAGCGCCGATACAGATAATCGGGGACGATCGTAAACAGCGAGCAGAGAATGATCTCGATCATGTCTCATGCCTCGCGGTGGAATGGGTTTTTTCCTCTGGTGCTTCGGCATGAGCCCGTCGGCCCGTGCTGGGTCGGGTTTCCAGCGCGGTCGCGATCCGTCCAAGCGGCGTGCTGAAGTCCGGCAGATCGATCAACGCGAGGATCAGCGCGGCCACCCAGAAGATGTGCTGATGGGTGAACAGCGAGATCAGGCCGAGCACGGCCACGATCTCGAACTGGAATTTCTTGTGGCCGAGCCGCTCCGGCAGCGAATGGAGGGTGAAGAACAGAACGCCGATCAGCACGGTCGCGCCGATCACGATGAACGCGGTGACCACCAACAAAGGATCCGAGCCGTCGGGTGACGACACGAACCATGGGATGTGATGAGGCGCCGCGGGGTTGGTGCCGGTCATTTCGCCTTGAACCCTTTGTGTTCGGCGCGAGCGGTCAGACGCTGCGGCTACGCTGCCTTGCGCCCTCCCTTTTCGGCCGGTTTGCCGGATATTTTCGCCAGCGCTTCAGGACGCACCAGCTTGAGACCCTGGCTATTGTTGTATCCGTGGATCTCCTTCACGTCGAGTTTGCGCATGAAGTCGATGGTCTCCTGGGTGATCACCTGCCCCGGCACCATGATCGGGAAGCCTGGCGGGTACGGGATCACGAAGTTCGCGGAGACAAGGTCCGGACCGTTCTTGATCCGCTTGTCGATGTCGGGGTGGTTGAGCGGGATGTATTCGCAACCCGCGGCATCATAGGCGGCGAAGAAGCCGCCACGCATGTCGCCTTCCTGGGTACGCTTGCCGGCGTCTTTGCGGAACGCGTCGTGGAAGTGCGAGAAGTTCGGCAGATCCGGCACGTCAGTCATCAGGCTCTTGACCCGCGCCGCGAACTCCTTCTGGCCGTTCTCGCCGCCCTGCGCCAGCCGATCCTCGATCTCGTTGCAGATTTCGACCAGCACGCGGATGAGGTGGGCAACGTCGCTGCGGGTGTTGTTGATGTTGGACTGCAACAGCACCGAGTTGCGCGACGTCTTGTTGATCTGGATGTTGTAGCGGCTCGCCAGGATGCCCTTGAACTGGGTGCCGTCGTAGCCGGCGGTGCCGGACACCAGCGTCAACCGGGTCGGATCCAGGCAGAACTCGTCATCGTGCAGGCTGGTCAGCGCCTTGGCCCAGTTCAGGTTCGGCGCAAGGTGATCGGTGAACCCGCTCTCACGGTATTGCGCCGGGACCATGTGCGCCGGAATTGGTGATGCTGAAGTACTTGGAGATCAGCGGGTGCTCGGCCACCGCCTTGCGGATCGCCAGCGCGATCTCGATGGCGTTCGCCACCAGGCCGTAACCTTCAAGCTCCATCTGGCGCCGCGACACATCGAGGCTGGCGATGAGCTGCTGGTTCGGGCTGGTCGAAGCGTGGGTGAACACCGCCTCCTTGAACTGCGCCTCGACGGTGTGGAAGTCGACGTCCTTGACCGCCAGCATCGAGCCCTGGCGGATCGCCGACATCGACTTGTGGGTCGAATTGGTCTGATAGACGCGCAGCCGAATTTGCCGCGGATCGGGGATGAGCCGCGTGTTCAGCAGCTTCTCGTCTGACGGCTTGTCGCCGAGCTCGGCCTTCTGCTTTTCGTAAGCCTGCACCGATGCCGGATCACGCATCCATTCTTCGATCGCGTTCGCGGCGCCCATGCCGGTACGCGGCCGCAGGAACGGCGAGAAGCGCGCAAAGCCGAACCAGGCCTCGTCCCACAGGAAGATGATGTCCGGCTTGATGGCCAGGCATTCTTCCATCACGCGGCGCGTGTTGTAGATGTGACCGTCGAACGTGCAGTTGGTCAGGTCGATCATCTTGACGCGATCGAGCCGGCCGTCGGCCTTCAGGTTGAGCAGCGCCTGCTTGATGGTGCGCAGCGGCACCGCGCCGTACATCGAATATTCGGTGAGCGGGAAAGCCTCGACGTAGAGCGGCTGCGCGCCGGACAGCACCATGCCGTAATGGTGCGACTTGTGGCAGTTGCGGTCGACGATCGCGATGTCGCCGGGCGCCAGCAGCGCCTGCACCGCCATCTTGTTGGAGGTCGAAGTGCCGTTGGTCACGAAGAAAACCCGGTCGGCGCCGAGCGCACGCGCGGCCTTATCCTGCGCGCGTTTGATGGTGCCGGTCGGCTCCAGCAGGCTGTCGAGGCCGCCGGTGGTCGCGCTGCTTTCGGCGAGGAACAGGTTGATGCCGTAGAACTCGCCCATGTCGCGGATCCAGTCGGACTTGAACACCGACTTGCCGCGGGCGATCGGCAGCGCGTGGAAGGTGCCGATCGGGCGTTGCGCATATTTCTTGAGGTTGTCGAAGAACGGCGTCTCGTAACGATCCTGGATGCCTTCCAGGATGGCGAGATGCAGCTCGAGCAGCTCCTCCACCGAATAGAAGATGCGGCGCGCCACATCCGCATTCGGATTTCCGGCCAATGCTTCGACCCGGCGGTTCGACACGATGTAGATGTCGAGCTCAGGCCGCACGCGCTTGATCAACTGGGCGAGCTGCAGCGCTGAAAGGTCCGAATTGGCCTTGTACTGCTGCTCCATCGTGGCGCTGAGCGAGCGCAGCACCGGCGCGTCGTGTCGAGAGCGGAACACAAACCCTTCGTTGATCACCACGGCGGCGATATCGCCGTTGAGCATGGTGGCGCAGAACGCGTCTTCGACGCTGCCGACAATGACCGGCTCGTACACGAAGCCATCGAGCGGCCGGCGCAGCCGGCGCCATTCCGTCGCGGCGGCGGGCCAGCGGTCAGCCGGCATCCCGGTCACAATCAACGTTTCGAAATACGGCCGCGAGGCGTCACCACGGCCCAGCGTCGGCGGCAGCACGTCGCGCATGGCGGATTCGGAATCCTCGCGCGCATCCCAATCGGCGCCATTGCGGCGGAACGAGCGGCTCAGCAAAGCGCTGCTGATCCGCGTCACCAGGGCCGCGGTGGCGCGCGCGTCGTCGGTGGCCGCAAGATCTTCCAGGGCGTTCAACAGATGAGCGCCGGGATAGGCATGAAACTCTTCGAGCACCGCCATCTCAGCGAAAACATTCTCGAAGTCTGCCCGGCTGCCGGTGCCGTTCACCCAGGCCTGCGCGGCATCCTGCAAGTCGCGCCAGAGATCGGCACGCGCGCCTGGCCCGGAGAAGAACTGATCGATCCTGCCTTGCTGTGTGTTGGTTTCCTTTGGCATTGCGATCTCCTTGTTCACCCGTGGCGACTTGTTGCTGGTCTTGTCTTTGTTTTTTGAGGCCATGACCGCGCTAGCTCAACAGTATGACGATGACCATGCCCCAGATGGTCAGTAGCGTGTTGCCGACGGCGTAGGTCACCGTGTAGCCGAGGCCGGGAATGCTGCTCTTGGCTCGGTCGTTCACCATGCCAAGCGAGGCGGTCGTCGTGCGGGCGCCTGAGACGCAACCCAGGAGAATGGCGTCATCGAAGCGAAATACGTACTTCGCCACGAACATTCCGAGGATCAGCGGTATCGTCGTCGCGACCACGCCCCACATGAACAGGGCGAAGCCAAGCTTCTGCAGGCCAGCCACGAATGCCGGCCCTGAAGCGATACCGACAATCGCGATGAAGATGTTGAGGCCCACGGAATTCATGAACCACACGGTCGGCGATGGAATCCGCCCGAATGTCGGCCGCACCGAGCGCAACCAGCCGAAGAACAGCCCGGAGAACAGCGCGCCCCCTGCGGTCGACAAGGTGATCGGCACGCCGCCAACCTTGTAAACGATGGCGCCAAGCAACGCGCCGATGGTGATTGCAGCACCGATGAATGCGACGTCGGCAACATCGGTCGGACGGTCGAGAACGCCGAGCGCTTTGGTCGCCTTCGCAATATCCTGCGTGCGGCCCACCAGCGTGACAATGTCGCCCCGATTTAATTTGGTGTCGGGCAGAATCGGGATCTCTGTGGCGATCGCGCCTCGCGCGATCCGGCGCAGGAAGATGCCGCGTGCCATCGGCATCTGAGCGAGCTCAGCCAAGGTCTTGCCGTCCACATCCTTGCTGGTGACGTAGACGTCAACGCCCTCTGCCGGCACTGCCAGCAGGTCGCGGTCGTCGACCTCTTCGGCCGCCGCGCCAATAACATTGACCAGCACTTCCCGGCGACCGGCGACGGCGACGATGTCGCCGGACTGGATCACTGTCTCCGGTCCCGCCTCGATGATCTCGCCGTTACGGCGGACACGCTCGATGAATACGCGCTCGTTCGGCAGCAGCGCTTCCACTTGTTCAGCGGTCTTGCCGACCGCCTGGCCGTCCGTTTTCACGCGATAGGCACGGAGGTTGAACTGATGCCAGGCCGTTCCCGCGCCGCCCGCCTGTTTCGCTCCGCCGCCGTGCTTTTCTTCGTACCGCTTGCAGGCCGCTTCCAGATCGATCCCAAGCATCGCGGGACCGATCAGCGCAATGACGAGGGCCGACCCCATCGTGCCGAAAATGTAGGTCACCGCATAAGCGACCGGCATGATGTCGAGCATGGGCTTGGTTTGGGCTTCCGGCAGTCCGAGCTGGTTGATCGCGTCGATGCCAAGGCCCATTGAGGCCGAGATCGTCTGCGAGCCTGCATAAAGTCCCACTGCGGCGCCGAGGTCGTAACCGGCGATCTTGGCGATGATCACAGGAACTGCCAAACAGAACGCGCATTGGACCGCCGAAAAAATCGCCTGCGGAATTCCATCCTGCGCAATGCCGCGCACGAATTGCGGGCCAACCCCGTAGCCGATCGCGAACAAGAACATCAGGAAGGCGAATGGTTTCAGCGGCCCAGTTATCGTGATGCCGATTTGACCGATGATCACAGCCGCGATCAGCGTCGCCGTAACGGCGCCAAGGCCGAGACCTTTGTAACTGAAGCCGCCAACGTAATATCCGATGCCCAGCGCAAGGAAGATCGCGATTTCCGGATACTGCTTCAGCGTTGCAACGAACCAGTCAACCATGACCATCCCCTTTTTCGCGGTGCTGACTCAGGCATTACGGCGTGGCGCAGACCATGCGCGGATGCTGCAAAGTGTTGATTGGACGCCGAAACCTGTCGAGTTGCCCCAAGGGCCAATGGCTCGCCTTGAAGTTGGGACTTGCCGGATATCCGATATTGAATTCAGGTTTCGCGTCGGAATTGGATATGCGCTGGCGAAAACTTCAGATCGGCGGCCAATTGGCTGCACGGGCCGCCGTCGCCGCCGGCGTGTCCTACGCCATTGCGCGCGCGTTCAATCTGGAAACGCCAGTGTTTGCTTTGATTGCCGCGGTCATCGTGACCGACCTCAATCCGGCCGAAACACGCAAGCTGGCAGTGCGGCGGGTCATCTCAACCGCGATCGGCGCCGCTTGCGGCGTAGCGTTCGCTCAAGTCCTGGGCCAAAGCGCATGGGAAGCCACCATTGCGATCTTTCTCGCAATGATGCTGTCAGTTGCGGTGACGCAGCTCGGCGACCCAAAAATCGCTGCCTATCTCTGTGCGCTTATCGTCATCAACTATAGCGATCAGCCGCTTCACTACGCGTATTATCGCTTTATCGAGACCGTACTCGGAATCGTCGTGGCGTGGGCGATCAGCCTGGTGCCGAAGCTTCTCGATATTGAAGACGAAGACGGTGAGAACGAAAAGAAGGCGTGACCTCAGCCACGCCTTCTCTTCAATCGGTGTCTCAGGCGCCGAGCTTGATGTTCTCGACCTTTCCGCCCTGCGCGGCATAGGCCTCGACATAGCCGCGCGCCACCGCGCGCACACCGCGTCCGATATCGTCATAAGCATCGTCAGGCAGGTTTGCGAACGACACCCGCACGCTGTAGCTGGCAGCATTGAAGCCGCCGCCGTTGAGCAACACGATCGCGTGGTCTTGCGCCAGCTTGTAGACCAGGTCGAGCGGGTGCACGTTTTTCTTCAGCCATTGCACCATCTCTTCACTGACGTATTTGCGCAGCCAGAATTCGAAGTCGATCGTTCCATAATAGTACGAGAAATTCGGATTCGGCTTCACGTCGAGCGGCAGGCCCTCCAACAGCATTCTCACGCGCTCATGGCAGATCTCCATGCACGCCTTCTGGTAGATCTTCTTGTCGTCCATCAGTTCGCTGAGCGAGAAGAACGTCATCATCACCTGCTGCGGCAGCGACAGGCCGGCCGTGTGATTGAGCGCCACGTCGCGGCTGTCGGCCACGATGCGATCGATCATCTTGAGCTTTTCCGGCTCCAGAACGATCGGGACGTAGCGGTTGAACAGCGCCTCTTTTTCCTTGGCGGGAAGCTCCGCGATCTTGGCATCGAGGATGTTCCGCTCGTGCAAGGCGATCACGCCAAGACGCCAGCCGGTGCATCCGAAATATTTGGAGAATGAGTAGACGCCGATCGTGTTGAACGGCAGCTCCGCCATGATCGAGCGGAAGCCGGGCACGAAGGTGCCGTACACGTCGTCCGTCAGCACGATGAGGTCCGGCCGCTTGGTCTTGACGAGGTTGACGAGGTTTTTGCGGGTCTCGTCGTCGATCGCCATCGAGGTCGGATTGCCGGGGTTGCAGACGAAGAACGCCTTGATCTTGGGATCTTCGAGCTTCTTCAGCTCCTCCGCCGGATACTGGAAACGGGTCTCCTGACTGGCTTTGATGTGCACCGCCTCGAATGCGTAGTCCTCGAGATGCGCGATCTCGATGTAGGGCGTGAAGATCGGGGTGCCCATCGCGATCGTGTCACCCTTTTTCAGGATGCGGTTCGCCATGAGTGACTTGAAGATGTAGCACATCGCGGCAGTGCCGCCTTCGACCGCGTAAAGGTCGAATTTGCCCGCCGGCGGCTTGTCGCCGCACATCGCCCACATGATGTACTTGTGCACGACCTGCTCGCAGTGGATCAGCATGCGGTCCGGCACAGGGTAGTTGTCGCCGATGATCGAGTCGGACATTTCATAGACGAACGCGTCGGCATCGAACTTGAATGTCTTGACCACGTAGTCGACTGCGTCCGACAGGAACTTGGCACCCGGCGCATCCGCGTGCATTGAGAGCCAGGACGTAAGGCGCGCCGCGGCGCCTGACTTTTGCGGCATACCGGCCAGGCCGGCTTCCGGCTTGTCCATGCTTCGGCGCGCTTCAGCGAGCGCGAATTGGCCGAACAGGAAGAATGCCTCGCGGGGAGTGGTTGCGATCCAGTTCGGATTGCCTCGACCCGCATTGAGAAGCGCCGCCGCGGATTTCTGCGAGCTCGCCTTGGCATAATTAATCATCGCGTCCTTGATCTCGAAAGGACTCATCTTGTCGTAAATTGTGAAATCGATACTGGCCATGGCTCTTTTCTCGCTGTTTTGCCGCCGGTTGCTTAAAGGCGAACTGCTGCCGTTAGCCGAGGATTGTGAGGGGGTTTGGCGAGGGTCCTAGCTTGGACCATGGTCCAATCAGCCGGCACGCAGGCGCGGCGTCGGAGCGCGAAACTCGTCGAGCAGCGCGTAGACCAGCGCCAATAATGCCGGCCCGAGAAACACGCCGAGAAATCCGAACACGGTCATGCCGCCGAGCATGCCGAGCAGGATCAGCAAGGCGGGCAGCGTGCTGCCGCGGCCGATCAGGAACGGACGCGCGATGTTTTCGAGCAAGCCAAAGATCAGAATGCACCAGATCGCGAGCAACACAGCGGTGGCGGTGCTGCCGGTATTGACGACCCAGATCACCGCCGGAATCCAGACCAGGCCCGCGCCAAACGGAATGACGGTGAGAAAAAACACGAAGAAGCCGAGCAGCATCGCGCCCGGCACGCCGGCCAGCCAGAATCCAAGTGCTCCGAGGATCGCCTGCAGCAGGTTGGTTCCGAGCAGGCCCTTGATCACGCTGCGGACCGTTGACGCGACCACTTCGATCAGGCGGCGTCCGCGCTCACCGCTCAGCCTCACGCCCATCGACGTCAGCGCGGCGCTGATCTCGGGCCCGTTGCAGTAGAAAAAGAACGCCAGCACAAGGCTCAGCAGCAATTCGAACAAGGCGTTTGCGACGCTCGCCGACACGATCAGCAATTGACCGCGCATGGCGGTGAGATAGGGCGTCAAGTTTTGCGCCAGATCACCGGTCTGAAACAGCTCGTGCCAGCGCTGTATCACCTTGCCGCCGAACAGCGGGATATCGCCGACCCAGCGCGGAAGCGCCGGCAGCCCGGTCTCGAACCAGCCGCGCACGATGGTGGTGAGACGCGCCACTTCGTCCGCCATGCTCCAGGCCAGCACGGCGATCGGCACCAGCAGCAAACACGTGATCGCCAGGATCATCAGCGCTGCAGCCGGCGCTTCACGGCCGCCCAGCCGGTTCTTCAGCCGCTCGAACAGCGGCCAGGTCGAATAGGCGAGCACCGCCCCCCAGATGATCGCCGACAAAAACGGCCGCAGCACCAGAAAGGCGCCAACCGCGATCACCGCAAGGATTGCGAGCCCAATCGAGTGTTCGACGGTCTGTCGCGAGATCATCGCACTAACCTGTGAAGGTCAGCCCGACGATGATCGGTCCGAGCATCGTCAAAACCACGTTCGCCATTCCATAGGGCACGGCAACGCCGAGCACCGGTGTCTGGCTCTTCGCCACCTCGCAGGCGCCGCTGACGGCTGCGTCGACGGTCATGGCTCCAGCCAAGGCGCCGCAGATGATAACGGGGTTCATGCCGAGCACGCGATGCGCGAACAACGTCCCCAGGGTCATCGGGATGAGCGTCACGACGATACCTGCGCCGAGTAGAACAAACCCATGCGCCTGGATCGCCGCAACTGCCGCTGGTCCATTGGCAAGCCCGATCGCAGCGATAAAGGCGCCGAGCCCGAAATCACTGAGGATCTGTTGGGCCGGCGCCGGATATGCGCCCAGCGTCGGCCTGCGTGAGCGGAACCAGCCGCAGAAAAGGCCTGCAATCAGCGCACCGCCTGCGCCGCCAAGCGTCAACGGAACCGACGCAACTGTAAACGAGAGCAGCCCCATCAGAAACCCGACAGCGAGCCCCGCGGCCAGAAACGCGACATCCGCACGATCACTCGTACTGATAATTTGCCCGACCGAGCTCGCGACATTTTCCAGGTCCTTCGCGATCCCAACGAGCGTCATGACGTCGCCCACGTAAATGCGCGTTTGCGGTCCGAGCGGAACGTCCAATCCACGCCGGGTGAGTTTGCTGAGAAAGACCCCTCGCGCTCGATCACCGATCCGGTCGGCGATTTCGGCCAGCGTGCGCCCGTGCAAATCCCTGGTGGTGACGTAAACGTCGAGCGCCTGACCCGTGGCGGTTTGAAAGAGCTCGCGGCCTTCGATCTCCTGACCGAGCGTGGGTGCGGCAGCAACAATGGCTCCGGAAGGCCCGGCGAGAAGAATTTGGTCGTTCGCCTTCAGCTTGGTGCTCGGGCGAACCGCGATTTCCCGGCCCATGCGAATAATTCGTTCAACGACGGTGCGCCGGCCAATTTTCCGCTCGATTTCGCGAACCGCCCGATCTGCGCCGGCTTTGACCAGATATGCACGCGCCTGAAATTTTCGAAACGCCAAATTCGTCGAGCGGTTTCCACGTCCGGATGCGAGCGATGCCTCCAACTTCGCTGCCTCCTCGCGGAGATTGATCCCCATGAGCCGGGGAGCAACGAATGGGACAAAGAGCAGGACGAGGATGTAGCCCATGATGTAGGTGACCGCATAACCGGCCGCGACATTCGCTTCCTGTTGCGCGAAAGCCTGAGGCGAAAGGCCAAGCTGGCCTAGAGCACCAATGGCGGTGCCTATCACTGACGATTGTGTGAGCGCACCTGCGGCAAGCCCGGCAGCGGTCCCGGCGTCAAGTCGCAACAAGAATGCGAAGATCAGAACTATCACGAGCCCGCAGCCGCCGATGAACAAGGCCAGCACCACTTGCGTCAGCGTACGAAAGCTCAGTGATGCGAAGAACTCAGGCCCGCACCGGTAGCCGATTGTGAATACGAAGAAGCCGAAGAAGATCGATCTCAGGACCGGAGAAATAACGATTGTGCCGAACTGACCAAGGATAACTGCGACGAGCAGAATGCATGCGGTCGCACCCAGTGCAAAACCGCGAAAGCGGACACGGCCCAGCAGCGTGCCAATAGTGATGGCGATAAACAAAAAGATCTCAGGCGCACTCTTGGCGATATGCTCGATCAGCGTCATGTCGGAATGCCCCACCGCTTCTGCCGCGGCCGTCGTACCGACGAGCTTTGCTGCACCGCGGCTTTTCTGAATGACGATAGAAGCCGCTATTTGGCCGGGTCGAGTTGGACTGTGGTCCAACTAGCTTGTGGACGGGCTATCAAAATACTGCCGGGTAATGCTGGACACCTACCTGCTGATGCTGGCCGCACTGTTTCCGGTGGTGAATCCGCCGGGATCAGCCCTGGTCTTTCTGACAATGACCAAGCGAGCCTCGACCGCCACGCGGCGGGTGCTGGCGCGGCGCGTTGCGATCAACGCATTCTTCGTTATGGCGGGTTCGCTGCTGGTTGGCGCGTTTATCCTCAAGATCTACGGGATATCGATTCCGGTGCTGAGGATCGCCGGCGGATTGGTTGTCGCGGCATCGGGTTGGACGCTGCTGAACTCCGGCAGCACCAAGGAAGACGCAACGCTGGAGGCCGACTCCAAGGTCGAGTACGCCAGCCAGGCGTTCTATCCCTTGACCATGCCGCTCACGACCGGTCCGGGTACGATCGCGGTCATGATCAGTCTGGGATTGTCGCGATCGGCCTATGCCGATCACCGGGCGGAATTCGCGTTTTTAATCGGCGGCCTGTTGGCGACACTAACGATCGCCGTGACCATTTATCTGTGTTTTACGTTCTCCGATTGGATCACAAAAGTGCTCGGCCGCGGCGGCACCGATATCGCGGTGCGTCTGTCCGCCTTCATCCTGTTTTGCCTGGGCGTGCAGATCGTGTGGACCGGCGTCAGCGACCTGATCCGCCAGTTCATCCCGGTTGCGGCGTGACGTCAGTGCGGCTTCATCGCCGCATCGATCGCGTTGATCAGGATATCAACGGATATCGGCTTGACCAGGAAGGCCGCCGCTTGATCCTTTGCTATTGCAGACGTGCGGGGCCGAACAGCCGCGACGGCATCGGCTTCTCCTGACGGCCCGCCGGCTGGCCGAATCGAATGCAGCCAGAACGAGGTTTCGAGTCGCCTCGCTTGCGGGACCCTCGATCGCCACCAGGCCTTTTTCCGTCGCGTCGGCTGCCATGAGGTCGCGCTCGAGCAGCGCCGTGACGATCGCCTCGCTGGTGACGATGACGGCATCACCATCCTGCGCACCCGCGGTGTGAACGGACAACTCCAGCCCGGCGGCGGTCGGGACGAGGCGCGCCCACAAATTGGAGTCGATGAAGACGATCGAGATCGGCCCAGCGAGCTTCGCATCCGCCGATGCAAGCAGCGCATGGAATCGGTTGAGGTGGCCGACGGCGCGCCAGTAGCCGGCATTGCCCGGCATGATTGGCGCGATGGCCGACTTGTCGACGACGCCGGCATTGACGGCATCGTTGATCGCAAATGCAACGCTGATGGACTTCGGATGGATGGCTCCGAAGCTGCCGTCGAGCCCGCTGTCGAAGCCGCAGGCGCCGGCGGGCGCTGCCGTTCCCAGAGAGAGGAACAGCAGCGCCACCGCGAGAGAGGCCGGTCGGGAGGGATCTGGAGACATGCGGCGGCCTCTCTCCCTCTCAGCTCATTGTGCCGTTCCGCTGCCGACCGTGCTGGCAGCCTGGTTGGGCGTCACGATGTTGAACCAGAACGGGAAGTGTCGAGCAGCCCGACGAACTCGCGCGAACGCTCCCGCTTGCCTTCGAGCTTGAGTTCCCCGGACGAGATCGCCTGCTCCACCGTAACCTCCTTCGAGCTGGATGCGATCCAGCGTGTCCTTGGTGCAGCGTCAGCTTGGCGTCAGGGTTCGA
Organism: uncultured Alphaproteobacteria bacterium; assembly: GCA_963847325.1. GTDB lineage: Bacteria > Pseudomonadota > Alphaproteobacteria > Rhizobiales > Xanthobacteraceae > Pseudolabrys. The sequence continues at coordinate 185,238 of CAWJZD010000006.1, read as the reverse complement.
GCCTGGCTTCTTGGTAGTGGTTGAGCACCCCGTTCTCCACCGTCAGTCCATACGCTTGGTTCAGGTCGGTGAAATCGAGAACGAGCGTTGATTTTCTTGCCCGCCGCCTTCGCTGCCGTTCAGGCGCACGGCGAAATAGTCGAACGTCATTTCCGGCGGCATCGCCCTGATGGTGTCCGGACTTGCGGTAACAGCGACCTGGCAGCGTTGGGCACGCCGTTTCGCAGTTCGAGCGCGCCCTGCAGGTAAACCGAGCGCCATGGACCGACTCGGCCTGGTAGCCCATCTGCTCATAGGAATCGGCGAGCAGGTCCTTTGCCTCCTTGTTGTTCGGATCGGCAAACACGACGCGCTGGAGGATTTCGGCGGTCCAGCGATATTCGCCCTTGGCGAAGTCGGCCTTGGCCTTCGCCAGGATCGCTGGAGCGCCGCCCATGTATTCGACGTACTTCTTGGCGGCGTCGACCGGCGGCAACTCGTCCAGCGTTGCGGGCACGGCGTCATAGAAGCCCATGTAGCGCTGATAGACCGCGCGCGTGTTGTGCTTCACCGAGCCGTAGTAGCCGCGATTGTAGAACTGCTTGTCGAGCTCCGGCGGCAGCTTCACCATGTTGGATATCTCGATGCCGGTGAAGCCCTTGTTCATCAGGTTCACCGACTGGTCGTGGATGTATTTGTAGAGGTCGCGCTGCTTCTTCCAGTAGTCGATGATCTTGTCGTGACCCCATTGCGGCCAGTGATGCGCCTGGAATTTGACGTCGATGCTCGTCACCGTACGTTTCGATCGTCTCATTGAGGTAGCTGGCCCACTTGAGCGGATCGCGAACTTGCGCACCGCGCAAGGTGAGGACGTTGTGCAGCGTGTTGGTCGTATTCTCCGCCATCCACATCGCTCGGAATTGAGGGAAGTGGGTGTTCATCTCCGCCGGCGCTTCGGTACCGGGCGTCATCTGGAATACCATCTTGATGCCGTCGATCGTGACTTCCTCGCCGGTCGCCTTCATGAAGCGGGTCGGCTCGATCAGGCCTGAGGTACCGACCGAGGTTGTCTGGCCGAGGCCGCCGTTGACACCGCCGCGCTCGTTGCGGGGCAGCACGGCGCCATACATGTAAACAGCGCGGCGGCTCATCGCGTTGCCGGCGATCACATTCTCGCTGATGGCATGTTCGGTGAAGTGCTCAGGCGCGAGGATTTGCACCTTGCCCGCCTTCACATCGTCCTCATTCACCACGCCGCGCACGCCGCCATAGTGATCCACGTGCGAGTGGCTGTAGATCACGGCGACGACCGGACGCGTGCCGAGGTTCTGGTTGACGAGGTCGAGCGCCGCTTTCGCAGTCTCTGCAGAGATCAGTGGATCGAGCACGATCCAGCCGGTGTCGCCCTGAATGAAGGAAATGTTGGAGAGATCATACCCACGCACCTGATAGATGCGATCAACGACTCTGAACAAGCCGTACTGCATGTTGAGCTGCGCATTGCGCCACAGACTCGGATTGACGGTGTCCGGCGCCGGCTTGTCGATGCTGATGTACTTCTTGTAGGCCTCAAGGTCCCAGACGACGATCGCCCTTGGCGTTGCGGATCGTCAGCGTGTCCGGCTTGGCGATCAACCCGCGCGTCGCATCGTCGAAATCGGTGCGGTCGTTGAAGTTGAGATACTGCTGGACCGTGCGGTTGGCCGCCTTGGTCGCCTCGGTGGCCGGCTTGGGCTGCGCCTGCGCGAAGACCAGGCCTGTCGAGGCTCGCAATCAGCGCGACGCTGCCGAGCACGACGGCCAGACGGCGGGAACCTTTCACAGACATCGGCATCATTCTTCCTCCTTGCATGAGACCGTCACTGACGATCAGGGGGTCGACAACCGGGCGTGGTAATTTTTTCGATAAAGTGCAGGAGGGCCTCCTGCTCAATTGCCCTAAGGTCCAACCCGGAACCGGGGAACGAAATGCCATCTTCGCCGGCTTACCTTCCGATCATCGGCAGCTTCCACGAGGCATCGGAGATCGGCTGCAGGCGCGGATGTAGAGCGAGAGGTGTAGTCCGCTGCGGGAAGCCAATTGGCCTCCTCGCTGTCGGCATTGCGCTTGAAATTCTTGTTCGTGGTGCCGAGCGAGTCGCGGTTGAGGTCGTTGGCGTGACAGATCGTATGGACCGGCGTCAGCGACCTGATCCGCCAGTTCGTCCCGGTTGCGGCGTGACGTCAGTGCGGCTTCATCGCCGCATCGATCGCGCCGATCAGGATATCAACGGATATCGGCTTGACCAGGAAGGCCGCCGCGCCTGCGTTTGAGCAGCGCTCGCGCAAGCCAATTTCGTCATGAGCGGTAATGATCACGGTCGGGATTTTTATCCCGTTGCGAAGCAGGTGATGCTGCAGATCAAGACCGCCGCACTCCGGCATGTGCAGATCAAGCACCAGACAATTGGGCTTTTGCTGGTCGAGCGAGTGGAGAAATTCCTTTGCCGATCCGAATGTGTTCGCGGAATAGGAATTCACCACCAACAGGTGCGCCAGTGCCTTTCGCACCGAGGAGTCATCATCCACCACGGCGATGAGCGGGCGGCCATCGGACATCATGCAGTAATGTTGTGCCGCAGCAAGCAACCCTGTCGAGTTGGCCTTTCGGGCACCTAAGCGGCAGGCCTGACGCCAATCGTCTCGGTCATGCGAACCAGCTCAGCGACCGTGTGTGCCTTCATTTTCAGCAGCATGCGGCGCCGGTGAACCTTGATCGTCTTTTCAACAATTCCGAGGCGATAAGCCATCTGCTTGTTCAAGTGCCCCGCGATGACAAGGAGAAGAACTTCACGTTCACGCTTCGACAATCGTTCGTACCGCTCCCAGATCGCCTTTCTTTCCGCAGATTCATTGCGGGTCCTTTGATCGAGAACGAGGGCACGCTCGACCGCGGAGAACAAATCGTTGGCGTTGACAGGCTTCTCAAGAAAATCGACGGCACCGGCTTGCATGGCATGCACCGTGCTGGAAACGCTCGCCTGGCCGGTCAGGAATATGATGGGGCGAATATCGCCTTTTTCCATCATCGGTCTTTTGCAGGGTCAGGCCGTCCATCTCCGGCATCGCCATGTCAATGACGGCGCAACCCGGCGTCTGAGGGTCACTCGTCTCGAGGAATGTCGCGGGCGACGTGTAGGGCTGCGGAGCATACCCCTTGGCCGTCAACAGCCGGGTCAGTGCCTTTAGCAGACTTGAATCGTCGTCGACCAAAAACACCGCGGAATCGTTTCCACTCATGACGCAACTCCCTTCCGATGCACAGGCAGGCGCAGGTAGGCCGTGGCGCCTCCTGTCACATTGTTCTCGAGCGCCAAGGTCCCGCCATGCCGCCGGACAATGGTAGAGCAAATCGAAAGACCGAGCCCGAGCCCTCGCTCCTTGGTCGTGTAGAACGGTTCGAACAATTTGGACGAGTGAATTGGGCTGATACCCGCCCCATCGTCTTCAACCGATATCTCAATGCTGTCGCCAATCCGGCGAGTCTGGAGCAGCACGACACGCTTGGAGGACTCGTTTCGTTGTTCGGCCTCCATCGCATTCATGACCAGGTTGAGAATGACCTGTTGAAGCTGGACCTGGTCGCCGACAATGCGCGGCACGTCCGATCCCGGCATGAACCTGGTTGTGGTGCGGCGGCCGATGGCCTCAGCGTGCAGCAAGGTCAGCACTGAATTGCAAAGATCGCCGACATCGATCTCCTCAAGACCAGCGTCCTCTTTTCTAAGAAACGATCGCAACCGTTTGATGACTTCTCCAGCCCGCTGATCCTCCCGGATAATGTCGTCGAGAACGCTCATAAGAACGGTCACATTCGAGGGATCTGACGTCAGCATGATACGGGCGGCTTGAGCATTGGCCAGGATCGCGGTCAGCGGCTGCGTCAGCTCGTGCGCCAGGCCGCCGGACAATTCGCCGAGCTGGGAAACGCGCATCAAATGCGTGAGCTCACGGCCTTGTTTTTCGAGTTCGGCCTCGACCGCCTTGCGAGACGTGATTTCAATAAAGACCCCGTTCACGTCGCTTTGTGTTCGATCTCTCCCCTCAACATCCGATCTTGCAAGAATCCATCGCTCACGCCCTTGCGGCAAAACGATCCGGAATTCACCGGATGGCCGATGCCCACGCAAGACAGCTTCCGCCTCAGGCGCATCTTTCGGGTGAACCGCCTTTCGGAGCGCTTCGCAGGAGCTGGGACTGTCGTCGGTAAGGCCGAACAGGTCCTTGCAATAGTCGCTGAGGCGCAGCTCCCCGCTCGTTCTGTCATGACTCCAAAAGCCGACACTTGCGGCGCGCGCGACGAGCGAAAGCCGCTCTTCGTCGGTGCTCAAGTTGCTTTGCAGTTCCCGGATTTCGTCAACGGCGCCCCCCCGCAGCAGAACCGGGACCGACAGAAAAATGAGAAGCGCCTGGAGCGCGAGCACGTTGTTTTCCGGCGTCCCGGCGGTGAACAGACTTGGCTCGCTCATCTCGTGCACCACGAAGACGAGCCCGACGGTCAGCAGGCTTGCGCTTGATCCCGCGGATCCAAAGCGCGCCGCACACCAAACGATCAACGGAAGTGGTGCGCAAAGGAGCGCGATGACAAGAGGTAGGGAGCTTTGGGCCTCGGCTGCCGGCAGCGCCACGCGGGTGACGATGGCCAGCAATAGAAGCATCGCCACGAATTCAAACCGTGCGGTCCGCTTGGCAGGCCAGAGGGCTTTCGCACCGCCCCTTGCGAACAGAACAACGGCCGGCCCCAGCATCAAAAATCCGAGCGCATTGGAAGCCGCCCACTGCAACCAGAACTCGAGATACCGTTCGGGTGCACCGCCTCCCGCGATCGGCACGAAAGCGCCGCCCAGTGCGACAACCGCCGGACAAAGAACGCCGATCAGAACGATATAGGCCGTCGCGCTTCTGGGCGTTCTGAGCCAGGGAAACTGAAGACGGCGAATAATTTCTGCCGCTGCGAGAGCGACGGCTGCGTTGGTCGCGAATGCCACCATCAACTGGTGGGCCGGCATGCCCACCTTTACTTCCGCGATCACATGCGCAGGAAATGCGGCAGCAAATGCCAGCCACCAGCGCTCGCGCGGAAGAAGGAGGAGCGCGCCGAACAGCACAATGTTGGGAGGCCAGAACGGCGCAAAGATTTTGTCAGATAGCGTGCCGACCAGAAACGCCGCTTCGGCGCCGACGAGGTACGCAACAAAAACAATCAACGCGCTCTGCGTTGCGTCTCTGAAATCCGCAACGCGCGTTGAAGGCAACGGAAACGCCGGCCAACTCACTGACTTTCCCCCCTGAGGGTGGGAAGTCCTTCAACGATTCTTCGCGTTTCTAAGAGAGCGCGGGACTCCAAGCTTAGTGTCGCCCCCTACTTGGGTATGACACTAAACAGAGCGAATATTTGAGTCCATGAAAACTTCTCAGAGCGTGAGAAGCTCATTTAGAGACAAATTGCCGCTTTGTGACGTCAGCCTTCGACAAAGCCAGCCGATACGCTCTTTTCGGAGCGCATCCTTGCATACGTGAAGCCGCAGCCATGCTCGCTTGCTAGAGCAGCCGTGCTTTCTTGACGCACCGCCTTTCAATTCTCGACTTTCACCTTCTTCCAGCTGTCGTCCGGATTGAACGCCGCGATTGCCGGCGCGACCTTGCCGGTCGCCGCGCCTAGATCCTTCTCATACACATCGCCGTCGTGATTGATCATAAAGGTCGCGATGCCTGAATTGCCGTACGTCGCCGGCCAGGCAACCAATGCAAAGCCGCCGATCATCTTTCCATTGACGATGTAGTCGTGTTCGCCGCCCGGCGCTTTGGCGCCCTGCCGAGTCAGGATCTTGTAGTAGTAGCCGTGATAGGGCGCGCCGCTTCCAACCTTTTGGCCGGCCAAGGTTGCCAGCGCGACTGCCGGGCCCAACGGGCTTTGCGGCTCGGAGCCAGAGGTCGGCCAATACAGTCCGTTCTTAAATCCGGGCGTACTGACGAGGCGCTGCGCATAGACCGAAAGATTCCCGACCTTGGTGATCGCGGCATATTCGTTCTGTGCGTCGACATAGGCGAGCAAGACCTGAACGGCAGACAACTCATTGCGGCCGATGCGGCGCGCCAACAACTCTTCCCGCCCGGCCGTGACGTCGAAGCTCCAGGCCTCGCCTTTCTTCGCGATCGGGATTGAGAACGGATAGTCCTCTCGACCGATCAGCAAGGTGGCTTTGCCGTCCTTGGTCTGGACGCTGTGCTTGAGATCGTAAGCCAGCAGAAACGCTTTGCGTACGTTGTCATCGTCAACGGCGTCACCGGACGAGATAACATCTTCGCTGCCCGGACCAAGCAGAGCCACCAAGGCCTTCTGATCGCCGGCGCGCAACGCGGCAGCCAAACTTTCCGACGCCTGCTCCGGCGACTGGAAGGTCTGCTGCGCAGCCGCCGGGGCCGACAACATTGCCAGCACGGCTGCGACGCCAGCCATCCGGGCGAATGATCGTAGTGGAGAGTTTTTCATGGCGTCACCGACAGTGCGTTGGTTGAACTCGCCGGGACTGCCGCCCCGGTTGCAAGCCACTGCTCGTAGCTTTGGAATTGCACGCCGATCTTGTCGTAGCGGACGCGCAGATATCCGTCGGCACCGCGCATGACGGCATCGGGCCGCAGGATCTGCACCTCCTGCGCGATCACGCCGACATAGGGCTTGGTCGAGCCGTTATAGGCGAAGCGATAGAGGGCCATTCCGTTATCAAGCGAGCCGAGCCACGCGACGTCGTGCTTCAGCAAGATGTCGGAACGTCGACCGCCACCTCCGCCGCCCCGGCCACCGCCGCCACCGCGGCCACCACCGCCGTGGAACCCGCCGCCACCGCGACCACCGCCGCCGGCGTGGAACCCGCCTCCTCCGCCGCGGCCGCCCAGGCTCTGGTGACCACGCGAACTGTGTGAAATCGTTTGGCGAGCGCCGCCACCGCCCTGTGCGAACGCATTTCCGCCGCTTGGCCGATGGCCGCCGCCGCCGGATGGACGCGTGCTGGGCCGATTGGCCGCTGAGCCGCCGCCACCGCCCGGCCTGTTGCCCGCTTGGCCGCCACCTGGGCGATCGCCGCCGCCGGGCCGGTTGCCTGCTCTGCCGCCGCCGGGCCGATCGCCGCCACCGGGACGGTTGCCCGCTCCCGCACGGTCGCCGCCACCGGGACGATTGCCGTCATGACCGCGGAAGTCGTTGCGGTTTCCGGCATTGCCGCGCGCCCCATCGCCCCTGCCGTATTGCTGCGCGACCTTCGAATTATTGTAGCGCACGCCTTGGCGATGCTCGGGGCGGTGATTCCAGTTGGTGTTGCGGTTGAAGTTGTTGTTGATGTTGATGTTGTTGTTGCCCCAGTTCGCCCCCCCACCCCAGTACCGCCCGCCCCACGCGCCGAGCGCCACACCGGCCGCGAAAGCGATGCCGGTAGCAAGGTACCGGATACCCGTAGGCCGGCGGGTAGTAGTAGGGCGGATAGGCCGGATAAGGCCACGCGCCGTAGACCACACTCGGATTGTAATAGGGCACGTACACTGTGTCGGGCACGGCGGACTCGATCACGATCACCTGTTTGTTGTTCTCGGTTTTCTTGGTGACCTTCTGCTCCTTGGTGGTGTCGAGTTTCTTGTTGGCATCGGCCCGCGCGCGAAGCGCCTGCACCGCAGTCATCACGTCGGCTTGCTGCGCCAGCACCGCATCACCCAGGTCCTTCGTCCACGACAGCTTGTTGCTCATCATGTCGAGGACCTGAGGCGTCGCCAGCAATCCTTTGATGCTGTCGTCCCATTTCTGTTTCTCGGCCGCGTCCTGGAGCGCCTTACCCTTGAGAGTTCTTGTTCGCGGTCAGCCAGCGGCTCGCTTCAACCACTTCGAGTGGATAGGTCGAAGCCATCATCACCTGCGCCAGGAGATTGTCGGGATAGAGCGCGATCGGCGACACCAGCTGCTCGAGTTGCTCGCTCTTGAGCAACACGTCAGTCGCCGCCGGCGTTGTCGCTGCAGCAGGCGTCGTTGTCGACTGCGGCGCCGGGCTGGATTGCCCCTGTGCGAGCGACACCGTCGGGAAGATCGTAGCTCCGGCAAGAAGGCCAAGCGCGATAGTTCTTAAAGTTGGCATGATGATATCGCTCCACTATTCGCGAACGTCCGCCATACGCGCGAAATTTTGCAGCCGCCGCACTGGCGTGAGCGATGAGTTTTAGGCTGACGCCTTCATCCGCCTAGTTGGCCTGAGGTCCAACAGAGCCAATTTTCTTGGCCGCCCAGGGTTCCAGCCTTGCTCGACGCCAACTTGGCCCAAAGGGCAACTGGTCTCACACGAAATCTACTCGATGATCTGCGAGACCGAACCATGCGGCCTCCGGTCTCCAGCATGGCGCGGCGGAGCACGGGCCGCGTTGGCCCGTGCTCGATCCGCTCCAGCCAGGCAAACGAGGTCGCATTTCAGTGCGTATGGATCACTCTTGCACGAGCAACGCGCGCCCACTTTCTATCTGCGCAGCAGGGTTGGCGCTGTTGATCGCGCCTGCGGCCTTAGCGCAACTGCCGTGCAATCCGGCGATCGACGGTACCTATTGCGCGACTGCCGGCATCAGGAATCCGGTTTCAACTGATGCACCAACGCGCCGCGACACTCGGCTTCGGTGGCATCAGCGGCGCCGGATTCTACGAGCAGCCCGCAACCTTGGGCGCGATCACATTCGGCTCGTCGGGCCGATGCATCGGGCTCGTTCGTCGCGTGAATTGCAAAGAGTAAAACATCTTCAAGGACCAAGATATGCGCGCATTGTCGATCATCATCCTGATTGCCCTGTCTCAATCAGCTGCTGCCCAGGAACGGGTTCGCACCGTCGAGCAATATGCCTGCAAAGATGTGATGCGCGAACGTGGAGCGGATCGTGACGTGGCGATCGCGTTCCTGCACGGCTTTCTGATCGGCAAGTCGGGCGCCAGCAAATTCGACCTGGAGATGCTTCACAAGCAGAGCGATGCGTTCATTGAACGCTGCCTCGATAATCCGGCGGAGCCGGCGCTCGAGGCAATGACCAAAGTGAAGCGCTGATCAGGGGCCGGAATAGATCGACGGGGCGTAATAGCCGTTGTACGGATATTGCGTGTAGTAGGTCGGCGTGTAGTAGCTGTAAGACGATTGGTAGTACGGGCGGTAATAGCCGTAATTGTACGGACGATAGTACGGCCGGTAATAGCCACCATAGTAAGCGGGACGATAGTACGGACGGTAATAGCCGCCGTAATAAGCGGGGCGATAGTACGGACGGTAATAGCCGTAATTGTACGGCCGGTAGTACGGGCGATAATAGCCTCCGTAGCCACCGCCGTAATAGCCTCGGTAACCTCCGTAGCCCCTGCCGCCGTAATAGCCTCGGTAGTAGCCCCCGCCGCCGTAATAGCCTCGGTAGCCTCCGCCGTAATAGCCCCCGCCTCCGTAACCTCGACCGTACCAGCCCGCTTCAGCGGTGTCGGATGTAGGCGCCGCAAGCAACGCCAGCGCAGCTCCACAAACCAGCGCGCACAAAAATCGTCGCATCTCGCCCTCCCTCATTCCAGATCACCCAGTTCTAAAAGTTATACGGCCTTCCCTGCGGCGAAAGTGTCCCAAAAGGGCAATGTGAACAGCGATCGAGGCGCTGGTCGCGCGCCTCCCTTCGCGACGAAGAGTCAATAAAGCACGCAGCGATCGCTAGTTGGCCCAAAGGCCAACTAGGGCGCCATTTCTGCACCTCTAAGATGCTTTTTGGGCCGTTATGCAAGGCGAGACGTCGGTTCGGAAATGTCCCTGCCCCCGCGACAGAAACGGCATTAGGCAACGGGTTTTGGGAGGAGCAAACGATGAATCAAACTAAGGGAATTTTCTTTTTGAGTGCAATGGCATTGGCCGTCGCTGTTGCCTTGCCAGCAGAAGCCCAGACGAAGAGTTCGGGCCCGAAGATGAGCGCCAAGAGAGAGGCCGCGGTCAAGAAATGCTTCGAAGAAGCGACCGCTGCGAGGCCGGCCGGGAGCTCGTCTGGCTTCATCGGGGCTGACGTCTATCGTAGCTGCATGGCGAAAGCAGGGCCTCCGTCCGTAATTTCACCCACGTTCAGCGGGCACGCGTACCGGTGGATCCGCGTGTCGCGCTGAGTACACGATAATCAAGGATCTCTCACATCAATCTCAGGAGACCGAAAATGACCAAGCTCATTGTTACCCTGCTCACGATCGGTCCGCTTGTTCTGGCCGGCGCCGCTTCTGGCGCAGGTGCGCCCCAACTCCGCGCAACCGATCCGTCCCGACTCGGCTCAGCCGATGCGGTCAGAACTCCGCCCATCCGGTGCGTCCGGACTCGGCGCAGCCGGTGCGTCCGGATTCAGCACAGCCGGTGCGCCCGGATTCGGCGCAGCCGATGCGGGCCGATTCAGCGCATCCAGTGCGCCCGGACTCCGCGCAGCCGATGCGCGCAAACTCGGCGCAGCCGATACTCCCGGGTCAGCCCCATCCGGTACGCCCGGACTCAGCGCAACCGATGCGGTCGGATTCGGCCCATCCGGCACAACCGGCGAAGAAGTAGTTCGCCACTTACGGCGTGACGCCTGACCGACTTCGTCGCGAGCGGAGCTAAATCCGCTCGCGACGTTGTTAGGTAAAGCGCGGCATCCCTTGGACGCTCATGCACAACTTTTCGTGGCTGAATAGCCTTGCTCGTTCGACGGCGCTGGTCTGCGCGCTGTCGGCCGCACCGGCCTTCGCACAATTGGCGACCACGACCACGACGACGCCGAACGTCCCGCTGCACACCGATGCGTTCGATTACGACTATGTCGTGCCGAAGAACCCGGCGCACATGCCGCTCTACAACATGCTTCGGGAAGCCCGGTTGCTGGAGAAGGTGAAGGAGTTCTTGAGTCCGATACGCCTGCCCGAGCGCATCACGCTGAGATTGGTAGGCTGCGACGGCGTGCTCAACGCCTATTTCTTCAAGGATGAAGTCAAGATTTGCTACGAGTATTTCGAGTACATTCAAAAATACACGGCAAAAGCGGAGCGCTTTGGTCTGACCCCGAAGGACGCGATGATCGGGCCGGTCGTCGAGGTGTTCCTGCACGAGGTAGGCCACGCCGTCGTTCAAATCATGGACATTCCATATTTCGGCCGCCAGGAAGATACCGCGGACTATTTCGCGACCTACGTGCTGCTGCAGTTTGCCAAAGACGATGCGCGGCGATTGATCCTCGGGACGTCATTGCTCTCCGGAACGGAAGCAATGGAGGAGCAGAGCAAGGCGCCGGAGCTTCGCTTGCTCGCTGACACGCATTCACTTCCTGCGCAGCGCTATTACAATCGCTGGTGCATGGCTTATGGCGCGGATCCCGAATTGTTTGGCGATGCCATTGAATTGGGGATGCTGCCTCAGCATCGCGCGAGAGGCTGCCGCTACGAGTGGCTGACCAACGAGTTCGCCTTCAAGACGCTGATCGCCCCTTACATCGATCAGAAGCTCAAGGAGAAAGTCCTGGCGCAGAAGTGGTTCACTTTTAAATCAGCCGCGATGGCCGCGAAGATGAGCAAGCCAAGCCCCTCTCCTTCTGCCGACTCCGGGAATAAGCCGCCCGCGGCGCGATAAATCCTTCGCAAAGCCTCGTATAGCTCAATAGCGGAACTCGTGGCGCTCCGGCCCGGGCGGCTATATTGATTGCGGACCCTCGCCAAGCCGGCGCCCGCCCTGCAATTCCTCCGATGCAACACGAAAAAGAAAAAGTCGCTCTAACCTCGGTGACAGCGTCGCTGCTGCTCACGCTGGCGAAGGCCGCGGTCGGTTGGACGACGGGATCATTGGCGCTGCTCTCGGAAGCGGGTCACTCGCTGATCGATTTTGGCGCCGCGCTGATGACTTACGCCGCGGTGCGGATCTCCGGAAAGCCCGCCGACGAGGAGCATCACTACGGTCACGGCAAGGTCGAGAGCATTTCGGCCCTCGGCGCGACGGCACTGCTGTTCTTGCTGGCGGGCGTCGTAAGCTGGGAAGCGGTCGAGCGGTTGATCTCGCACGAGCCGCATCTGGTCGAAGCCTCGATATGGGCGTTCGGCGTGATTGTCATATCGATCGTCGTGGATTTTTTCCGCGCCCGCGCGTTGCGGCGCACCGCGCAAGCGACCTCGAGCCAGGCGCTCGAGGCCGATGCGCTGCATTTCTCATCGGACCTGTGGTCGTCGCTCGCGGTGCTGGTTGGCCTGACGGCGGTCTATTTCGGCTACGCCTGGGCCGACTCCGCCGCGGCGCTGGCCGTTTCGGTTCTGATTTGCGTCGCCGGCTGGCGGCTCGGCAAGCGCACCATCGACACGCTGACGGACACCGCGCCTCCGGGCATCGCACGCAAGATCACCGATGCGGCGCGCACGGTCCAGCGCGTGGTTGCGGTCGAGCAGGTTCGCGCCCGCGAGGTCGGCGACACGATCTTTGCAGATTTGACGGTGAGCGTCAGCCGCACCCTGCCGCTCGATCGCGTGAACCAGATGAAGCAGCAGATTGTGGACGCGATCCGCGCCGAGATTCGGGGCGCCGAAGTCACGGTGGCGACCCACGCCATCGCGCTGAGCAATGAAACGGTCATGGAGCGGGTGATGGTGATCGCCCGCAACAAGGCGCTCGCCGTGCATCATGTTACGGTGCAGGACATCGGCGGACGGCTGTCGGTCTCGCTCGATCTCGAGCTCGACGGCAAGCTCTCGCTGGCGCAGGCGCACGAGGTCGCGGACGGTCTGGAGGACTCCATCGCCGCAGAACTGGGTCCGGAGGTCGAAGTCGAGACCCATATCGAGCCGCTGCAGCTTGATCGCACCCGCGGGCGCGAGGCGCCACCGGAGCGCATCCGTGCGGTCGAAATCACGCTTGCGGAAATCGCCGCCGAAGGCGGGACGGTGCGCGACATTCACGACGTTCGCGTGCGCGAAACCGACGACGGTGAAATCGTCAACTTCCACTGCCGTGTCGATCCTGGCCTCAGCGTGCGCGCTGTCCACGAAAAGGTGGATCAGGTCGAGCGCGCCCTCAAATCGAAATCGCCGCAAGTCGCCCGTGTCATCGGCCACGCCGAACCGGCCGCCTGAGCCTTACATTCGTCTTCCCGACAGGCTAAATCGCCGCAATGCGCACTGAAACCGGCAAGCCTGTCCGCCTCGAAGACTATGCTCCGCCCGATTGGCTCGTAGACAAGGTCGATCTCGAATTCGTCTTGCATCCGACGCAGACCAGGGTGCGTGCCCGGCTGCAATTGCGGCCAAACTCCAAAAAGGCTCCCGCCCCGCTGACGCTGGATGGCGACGGGCTGACGCTGCTCTCCCTCAAGCTCGACGGAGCGCCGCTCGATGCCGACCGCTACATCGCCTCGCCCGAGCAGCTCATCATTGCGCAGCCGCCGCGAGGCCCCTGCACGCTTGAAATAGAGACGCTGGTCGATCCCACCGCCAACACGCAGCTGTCCGGTCTTTATCGCAGCAGCGGCAATTACTGCACCCAGTGCGAGGCGGAAGGCTTCCGGCGCATCACCTATTTTCCGGATCGGCCCGACGTCATGGCGGTCTATACGACCCGCATTGAAGCCGACAAAGCCGAGGCCTCGGTCCTCCTTGCCAACGGCAATCTGATCGAGTCGGGCGAGCTTGCCGGCGGCCGGCATTTCGCCGTTTGGCACGATCCATTTCCCAAGCCGTCCTATCTGTTTGCGCTGGTCGGCGGCAATCTCGCCTGCGTCGACGATCGCTTCGTGACGATGAGCGGACGCGACGTCGCGCTCAAGATTTATGTGGAGCCCGGCAAGGAGGACCGCTGCGCCTACGCGATGGATGCCCTGAAGCGATCGATGCGCTGGGACGAAGAGGCATTCGGCCGCGAATACGACCTCGACATCTTCATGATCGTTGCCGTGTCTGACTTCAATATGGGCGCGATGGAGAACAAGGGCCTCAATGTCTTCAACGACAAATACGTGCTGGCGAGCTCGGATACCGCAACCGATGTCGACTACTTAGGCATCGAGACGGTGATTGCGCACGAATATTTCCACAATTGGACCGGCAATCGCATCACCTGCCGCGACTGGTTTCAGCTTTGCCTCAAGGAAGGGCTGACGGTTTTTCGCGACCAGGAGTTCACCTGCGATCAGCGCTCCCGCGCGGTCAAGCGGATCAGCGACGTGCGCAATCTGCGAAACGCGCAATTCGTCGAGGACGCCGGGCCGCTCGCGCATCCGGTGCGGCCGAACACCTACAAGGAGATCAACAACTTCTACACGACGACGGTCTACGAGAAGGGCGCCGAGCTTGTGCGCATGATCAAGACCCTGATTGGCGCGCAGAAATTCCGCGCCGGCATGGATCTTTATTTCCAGCGCCACGACGGCGAAGCCGCGACAGTCGAGCAGTTCGTCCGATGCTTTGCCGACGCCAGCGGACGCGATTTCACCCAGTTCATGCGCTGGTATGAGCAGGCCGGCACGCCACGCGTGACCGTCCGCGGTGATTACAACGCGGCTGCCGGGACATTCACGCTCGACCTGCGCCAGGAGCTTGCGCCGACCCCCGGTCAGCCGGTCAAGCAGCCGATGGAAATACCGCTCGCGCTTGGACTGATCGGAAAAGACGGCGCTGAGTTGCCGCTGAAGCTCGCCGACGGTGCATCGCTGGAGAACGGCGTCTTGGTGCTCGCAACGCCCACCAAAAGCATTACGTTCACCGGCCTTGACGAAAAGCCTGTCATTTCGATCAATCGCGGCTTCTCGGCGCCGATCAACCTCTCAACCGACCTCACCGCCGACGATCTGGCGCAGCTCGCCGCGCATGACAGCGATCCGTTCAATCGCTGGCAGGCGCTGCAATCGATCGCGATGGCGCTGTTGCTCGCCAATGTGAAGGCATTGCGCGGCGGCAAGGAACCTCGCACCGAGCCAAAGCTTACGGCTGCGCTGTCGTCGCTCCTTGCCGACACGTCGCTGCAGCCCGCCTTTATCGCCTTGGCGCTCACGCCGCCCGGCGAAGCCGATATTGCTCGCGAAATCGGTAGCGATATCGATCCGGAGGCGATCTTCCGGGCCCGGCGGCATCTGCGCATCGCCATTGGTGACGCGCTCCGCGGCGCGCTCGAGGCCACTTACCAGCGGATGAAGGTCGAGGGCCCCTATTCACCGGATGCGACAAGCGCCGGGCGGCGCTCATTGCGGAACGCCTGCCTCGACCTGCTGGCAGCGGGCGGCGCGCCGGAGGCCCTCACCCGCGCCGAAAACCAATACAAGTCGGCCGACAACATGACCGACCGCATGGCGGCAATCGGCACGCTGTCGCTGCATGACGTTCCCGCGCGAGAAACAGCGCTCGCCGACTTCTATGGGCGGTTCGCCGATAACGCCCTCGTTGTCGATAAATGGCTGGCACTTCAGGCCATCATCCCGGAGGCCAGGACCCTCGACCGGGTCCGCGAACTGACCAAGCACCCGGCGTTTGACTTCAGCAACCCGAACCGGGTCCGCTCCCTGATCGGCGCATTCGCCAGCAATCCCGCGCAATTTCACCGCCCCGATGGCGGGGGTTACGACTTCATCGCGGACAGCGTGATCGCGCTGGATCCCAAAAACCCGCAAGTGGCGGCGCGGCTGGCGACGGCTTTCCGCACTTGGCGAACGATGACGGCCGATCGCCAGGCCCGAGCCGAGGCCGCGCTGAAGCGCATCAAAGCCGCTCCGTCCGTGTCGCGTGACGTGTCGGAGATCGTCGAGCGCGCGCTCGACACCGCGTGATGTGCTGAAAGCGCAACGGCCACCTGCCTTTTGCTTTCCTGTTCGCAAATATTAAAAAATTCTTGACGCCAACTCTCGACAAGCGAGTCCCCATCGATTCATATCGGCACTGATTCGGAGAGATGCGGCACATCCTTCCGGTCAGGGCGGTCTAGGGGACATCCGAAGTGGAGGCGGTCTATGGCGCGCGCCGAAGTGGCGAGTGCGTCTCTGCGTTCTGATTCCATCAAGGGATTGGCCCAATCGGTGGCCAAGCCGGCGTATCGCCGTCTGCTGACCGCCGAGCCGCTGCTTCGCCGCGCGGTCCCGCTTCTCATCATCGCTTTCCTTGCAACGATTTGTGTCGGTGCAGGCACACAGATCGTCGATCATCGCCGTCAAACGCTGACGGAAACGATCCGCACACTCGAGGCCGCGACTGCCGTTGGCGCTGAACGCCTGCTGCGCTCGCCCGATCAGGCCGACGCCGCGCGACGGCCGCATGAATTGCTCGCCAATGCGCTGCCTGCCTGGGCCACCACAGGCGGCCGGCGCTTTCTCCTGACCAGTCCGGATGGAGTGATCATAGCCGCCCTGCCCTCGGCCGATGGCGTGATCGGTGCGCGTCTGATCGATATGTTGGGTCCGATCCAGCCGCTCACCACTTTCGGTGCTTCGGCCGGCGTCCTGGAAATCAGCGTTCCAAATGCAGCACGCTCGCTCGCGACCGTGCACATGCTCAATCAACCGTTCGGCCAGATCGCCGGGATTCAGGCGATCGGCGATGCGCTCTCGCCGTGGCGCTCGATCACCACCCTGACCGTTACTCTCTCCGCTACCACGGGCTTTGTCGTCCTCATTCTCGGCTTTGCGTTTCACTGGCAGGCAACGCGTGCGCGGGAAGCGGACGGCATTTACGACACGGTCCGCAGCCGCATCGATACCGCGCTCAACCGGGGCCGCTGCGGACTATGGGACTGGGACCTCGCGCGCGGCCGCATCTTCTGGTCGCAATCGATGTTCGGCATTCTTGGTCTGGACGCCAAAGACAACTTGCTGACCTTCGGCGAGGTCAGCGCCCTCGTTCACCCCGACGATGTGCGCCTCTATGAGATCGCCGAACAGCTTGCGGAAACCAACACGGCCACGGTCGATCATGCCTTCCGCATGCGCCACGCCGACGGTCATTGGGTGTGGCTGCGCGCCCGTTGCGAGCTGGTACGCCAGGCGGACGAGCCCGGCCTGCACCTGATCGGCATCGCCGTCGATGTGACCGAGCAAAAGACCCTGGTCGAGCGCACCATCGAGGCGGATATGCGCCTGCGTGACGCGATCGAAACCATCCCGGAAGCCTTCGTGCTGTGGGATGCCGCCAACCGCCTGGTGCTCTGCAATTCCAACTTCCAGGAACTCCACAACCTCCCGGACGAAGCGATCACCGTCGGCGCGTCCTACGAATCCGTCGTTGCTTCCGGCACCAAGCCGATCGTGCGCAACAAGGTCGCCACCGAGGGCCCCTCGACCCCCGGCGCGCATACATTCGAAGTTCAGCTTGAAGATGGCCGCTGGCTGCACATCAGCGAGCGGCGCACCAAGGACGGCGGCTATGTCTCGGTCGGAACCGACATCACCGCGCTGAAGACGCATGAAACCAAGCTGATCGAAAGCGAGCGGCGGCTGATGAGCACGGTTTCCGATCTGCGCTCTTCGCAGAAGCGGCTTGCCGAACTTGCCGAAAAATATGCCGCGGAGAAAACCCGCGCCGAGGAAGCCAACCAGGCCAAGTCAAAATTCCTCGCCAATATAAGTCACGAGCTGCGCACGCCGCTCAACGCCATCATCGGCTTCTCCGAGATCATGCAATCCGGCATGTTCGGGCCGCTGGGCGCGGGTAAATATGATGAATATTGCGGCGACATCCACGCCAGCGGTCAATATCTGCTCGACGTGATCAACGACATTCTCGACATGTCGAAGATCGAGGCCGGCCGGATGCGGCTCGACTTCGAGGACATCGAGCTCGATCACCTGCTCGCCGACGCCGTGCGCGTCGTCTCCGCGCGGGCGCTCGACAAGAAGCTTGCGGTCAATGCGAAGATCGATCCGGAGCTCCGCCTCCATGCTGACAAGCGCGCGCTCAAGCAGGTGGTCCTCAACCTGCTCTCAAACGCGGTGAAATTTACGCCCGACCAAGGCCAGATCCAGATCCGCGGCCGGCGGAGAGAAGGCTGCGCGGTTATTTCCATTATCGATAGCGGCATCGGCATCACGCCCGATGCGCTCACCAAGCTCGGCCGGCCGTTCGAGCAGGTGGAAAGCCAGCATGCCAAGACGTACCAGGGCTCAGGCCTTGGCCTGGCGATTGCCAAATCGCTGGTCGAGTTGCACGGCGGCACCATGCGTATCCGCTCCCGGCTCGGCCGCGGCACGATGGTGCGGGTGCGCCTGCCGGTTGCGCCAAAATGCGCCCTGCCGAAAGCCGATGCGGCCTAATTGCCGATCTGAACCGGCTCCGGCGCAGCTCCCAAAATACGAACGAAGCTCTCCCGCACTTTGATCTGCGTTTCCGTGAGCGTCACCTCGAGCGCGGCAAAGTCGGGGACGTCGCCGGCGCGCGCCAGCATGCGCAACAGGCCGGGATCGGCCTTTTTTGGATCGAACGGACCCGGGCAGGCAGAGCCGCAGGATCTGCGTCAGGTCCTGGTAGAGCGCAACCGCGGGCCGCAACACGTCGGCGTCCTCGGCGCTCAGCACGCCCAAAGCCCGCGCTTTGCCGAGAATACGTGCAGTCGACCGGTCCAGAATGCCGGGGTGCTGGTGCGCGTGAGCCAGCAAAAGATACTGCGCAATGAACTCGATATCGATCAGGCCGCCCGCTGCATATTTGAGATCCCAGCGCACCGCGTCGCCGTTTTCTTTGGCGATTGCACCGCGCATTTCCACGACATCGCCGGCGATCAAATGCGGATCGCGCGGCTTGCGCAGCGTGTCAGCGACTACTTTATCCACCCGCGCCGCAAAGCCCGCCGACGCTGAAATCACCCGGGCGCGGGTCAGCGCCATGTGCTCCCAGGTCCAGGCATCGGTCTCCTGATAGGCGGCGAAGCTTGAGATCATCGTGGCAAGCGGGCCAGAACGCCCGGACGGGCGCAGCCTCATGTCCACCTGGTAGAGCGCGCCGTAATTCGTTTGTGCCGTGATTGCATTGATCAGGCGTTGCGTCAGCCGGGCGAAATATTGACTGCCGTGCAGCGGCCGGGGGCCATCTGACTCCGGTTTGGCTTCGTCGAAATCGTAGATCAGGATCAAGTCGAGATCTGAGCTCGACGTCATTTCGCTGCCGCCAAGCTTGCCGAGCGCCACGACCGCGCTCTGTTCTTTCGACAAATGGCCATGTTGCTGGGCGAAGTTCTCCTTCACCGCGCGATACACTTCGCGAATAACGATATCGGCAAGCCGCGCGAAGGCCTCTCCCGCCTGCGCGGCCGTCACCGTGCCGGTCAGAATGCGCACGCCGATCAGGAACATGTGCTCGAGGCCGAACATCCGGATACGATCGAGCAGGTCCTCGACATAGCGGGCCTGCGCAATCGCGGCTTCGAGCCGGCGCGCCAGCTCCCGCTCGTCCGGCAATACGCCGAAGAAATTGGGCTCAACCAGCGCGTCCATGACTTGCGGATAGCGCGAGAGCGTATCGGCAAGCCGCGGCGCAGTGGTGATCACCATTGCGATGAGAGCGATCAGCTCCGGATTCTGCCGCAGCAGCGAGAGAAGCCGGGTCGCGTTGTGCAGGTTCGAAAGAAAGCTGTCGAACGGCACCAGCGCGGCGTCCGGGTTGCTCGTCTTGGCGAAGTGCCCGAGCAACTGCGGCAGTAGTTCTTCCAGTTGCGTGCGGGCAGCCTCGCTACGCAATGAGCGATATTCGCCGGATAGCCATTGCCGGACCCGCGCCGATGTCTCCAGCGGGGTGCGAAAGCCCATTTCGCTCAAGCTGATCGAGCGTGCGCTTGTCGTCCGCATCTTGCGGAAAAGAGAGCTGGGCTTTGTCCGGAGCGATGGTCGCTTCGAACAAGGCGCCATAACGCTTCTGAACCTTCTTCAACTGCGCCAGGAGCTCTGCCGCGAACGCGTCGCGGCCCTCGAAGCCGAGGAAATGCGCAAGCCGCTCCATCGCCGCCGGATCATCGGGCAGCGTCTGGGTCTGATCGTCGTTGACCATCTGCAGGCGGTGCTCGACCTTGCGCAGAAAGAGATAGGCCTCTCGCATGTCGTCACGCGTGGGAGCATCGACCCAGCCATCGTCCACCAGCTTGTCGAGGGTCGGCAGCGTCTCGCGGTCGCGCAGCGCCGGGTTGCGCCCGCCGGCGATCAATTGCTGGGTCTGCGCGAAGAACTCGACCTCGCGAATGCCGCCGCGGCCGAGCTTGATGTTGTGACCCTCGACCGCGATCTCGCCATGGCCGCGGTAGGCATGGATCTGCTGCTTCATCGTTTGCACATCGGCCACGGCGGCAAAGTCGAGATATTTCCGCCAGATGAACGGCGCGAGCGCCTCGATGAGTTTTTCGCCGGCCGCGATGTCTCCGGCACAAGGACGCGCCTTGATCATCGCGGCGCGCTCCCAATTCTGGCCGCTGCTCTCGTAGTAGGACATCGCCGCTTCGGTCGAGATCGCGATCGCCGTTGAGGCCGGGTCAGGACGCAGCCGCAGGTCGGTGCGGAATACGTAGCCGTCGCCGGTGCGCTCTTGCAGAAGCTTGACCAGCCGCTGCGTCAGCCGGACGAAAAACGGCGCCGGCTCGAGGTTCTTGGCGAGCGGCGCCGATTGCGCGTCGTACAAGACGATGAGGTCGATATCGCTCGAATAATTGAGCTCGCCTGCTCCCATCTTGCCCATGGCGAGCACGATGTAGCCGCTGGCTTTGTCGGGCTGCGATCTATCAAGCGGCGTAAAACGGCCCGCCTTGGCCGCATCGTTCAGCAGGAAGCGAACGGCGGATGCCACCGCGGTATCGGCAAGTTCGGTGAGCGCCTGCGTGCACCGCATGATCGGCCACACACCGCCGATGTCGCACAGCGCGATCAGCAACGCGCCTTCCGCTTTCATTTGCCGAAGCAGCCGCATCGCTTCGGCTTCGTCGCTGGTGCGCGCAGTCGCGGCCGCCGTCTCCGACAACAGCGCTCTGAAATGGTCATCAGGATCTGACCTGAAAATGCGCACAAGCCGCGCCGCGTCGGCTGTCATCAGCTCCCACAGAAAAGGCGAGCTCTCGCCTATTCCTTCAAGGAGAGTTGAGAGGTTTCGGTTGGCTGCGAAGAGGGAGGCGATCGCTTTCGCGCTGGCGCTGGGTGCCGAGCCGAGCCAGTCCGCAACGCGTTTGCGGGCGACCTTCGCGTCGGACAGCTTCGGCGCCGCGACAACGCGCCCGGCGAGGGTCCAGTCCTGCGCCCCTGCCTTGGTTGAACGCGCTGCGGGCTTTGCTTTGGTCTTCCGCGCAGCGGCCTTTTTGGCTGATTTTGGCGCTTTAGCCCGCGGTCCGGCTTTTGGCTTCACGGACTTCCCGCCGGATCGCTTTGCACGTTTCATCCCGCAGGATGTATCGGGCCTCCGCGCGGCAAAGCAATGACACTTTTCAGCCCAGGCGCATTGTCCTCGAATTTCAACTCGCCGCCGTGCAGCCGCGCCACCGCCGAGGCCAGGCTCAAGCCGAGGCCCGAGCCCGGCTGAGAGCGGCTCTGCTCAAGCCGCACAAAACGCTCGACCACCCGCGGCCGGTCGGCTTCCGGAATGCCCGGTCCCTGGTCTGCGACGCTGAGCAGAATTCGCTCGCCCTCGTTCAGGGCGCGAATGACGATCTGCGGCTTCTCGCCGTTGACGGGCGGCTTCTGCTCCGGACCGGCATATTTGATGGCGTTATCAACGAGGTTGGCCAGAGCCTGGCTGACCAGCTCACGGTTGCCATGAATCGGTGTCGGCGCATCGGCCTCGATCCTGAGCGCGATGCCCTTTTCGTCGGCCAAAGGCTCGTAGAGCTCGCCGACGTCCTTGGCGATCTCTGCCGCGTCGAATTCTGCTCATGCCCTCCCGGGCGTGACCCGCCTCCGCGCGCGCGATCATCAGCAACGCGTTGAAGGTGCGGATAAGTCCGTCGAACTCGTCGATGGTCTGCTCGAGCGCGGTGCGGTATTCGCCTTCATTCTTGGCAGCGCGCAGCGCCTGTTCGGCCCGCATGCGCATCCGCGTCAGCGGCGTCTTCAGATCGTGCGCGATGTTGTCTGAGACTTCCTTGAGGCCGTGCATCAGCGCCTCGATGCGCTCCAGCATCTCGTTGAGATTGAGCGCGAGGCGGTCGATCTCGTCGCCGGTTCCCGGCAATCGGCAGGCGACCGCTGAGGTCGCCGGCCATGATGGTCTGCGTGGTCGCGGTCATTGCATCGACACGCCGCAACACGCGCCGCGTCACGAAACACGCCGCCGGCGATGCCAAGCACAATGACAAGCGCAATCGACCAGCGCCCGGCGGCAAGCACGATGTCATAGAGACGCTCACGCTCGTCGAGGTCGCGGCCGACCAAGAGACGAAATCCGCCCGGATAACTGGAACACACGAACCAGAGCGGGATGGCGCGCTGTGTCGGTTTCTTCCAGCCGGCGGTAAGTGGTCTCGTTCCAGCCCGGGCTATCGAGGATGCCCGGTGACAGCGACGTCACGTTGCCCGCCAGCGCGTCGCCGTTGAAGGTGGTGAGAAGATAAAGGCTCGACCCAGGCCGCCGCGCCCGCGCCTCGATGCTGAAGACAAGCTGGCGGATGCCGCCGGTGCGATATTGCTCCGACAGGCCGGTGATTTCCGCGTTGACCGTATCGGTGATCTGCTCGGTGATCAGCCGGCGCGTATTGAGCGCGAAGTAGCCGAGCAGAAAGACGGCAAACAGCGCAAAGACGACGAGATAGACGATCGTCAGCCGGAACGTCGTCGTTCGAAACAGCTTACCGAGCGCCGTCACGGATCATGTATCCCGCGCCGCGAACCGTATGCAAAAGCGGCTGGGAGAAACCTTTATCGATTTTCGAGCGCAAACGCGAGATGTGCACGTCGATCACGTTGGTCTGCGGATCAAAGTGATAATCCCAGACATTCTCGAGCAACATCGTGCGGGTCACGACCTGGCCCGCATGCTTCATCAGAAATTCCAACAGCCGGAACTCGCGCGGTTGCAGCGGAATGTCCTGGTTGCCACGCCTAACCTCATGCGAGAGCCGATCCGAACTCAGGTCGGCAACACGATAGGTGGTTTCTTCGCTACGGCCGGCGCCGCGACGGGCCAGCACTTCGGTCCGCGCCAGGAGCTCGCTGAACGCATAAGGCTTCGCCAGGTAATCGTCGCCACCAGCGCGCAAGCCTTTGACGCGATCATCGACCTGACCAAGCGCAGACAGAATGAGCACCGGGGTGTTCACGCTCTTCGCACGCAGCGCCGCGATCACCGAAAGCCCGTCCCGCTTCGGCAGCATCCGATCGACGATCAGAACGTCGAAATCGCCATCAAGCGCGCGCGAAAGCCCCGCCTCGCCGTCATTGGCCTGCTCGGCGACATGGCCGACCTCGCGGAACGACTTGATGAGGTAATCGGCGGCGTCGCGGTCGTCTTCGATCACGAGCAGGCGCATGGTGCTCCGGTCCGGCTGCGGGTCAGCGCTGCGGCGGGGGCCGCGCTCCATGCTGATATCCGCATAAGTGGTCATCGGTCACACCAATTTTCGTCGAGACTTTGGCCAGAAGGCCGTTTTGCCCTCTACAAATATGCGGGAGGGGGTAGCGGTTACGCTGCTACCCCCTCCGCGACCCCATCCCGGCGGGGGCGACGAATGCCGGGCTGGAGCTCGGGCGAAGCCAAAAGGGCTTCGCGATCTGGCGGGACGGGTCCCGAAGAACCCGCCCCGTTGGGTGCGCTCCGCCGGCGGGGGCGACGATTGCCGACGAAGCGTCCCGTTTCGCTAGCCGCGTGCCATCGGCACCGCGACAAACTTGGTGTTCTCACCCGACTTCACGCGCATCAACACGGCGCGCTTGTTCGAGCTGCGAGCGCTCGCGATCTCGGTCCGGACGTCGGCCGGGGTCGAGACCTTCTTGCCTGCGACTTCCAGGATGACGTCGCCGCTCGAAAACCCGTGGTCGGCAGCGATCCCCGAGGGATCGACGCGGGTGACCACGACGCCTTCGCTGTCGGCACCGGCAACGCGGTTGGCGGGAGCAAGGGTGAGGCCGAGCTTGCCGCCGGCATCGGCGCTGTCGTCGTCGCCGGGCGTGGCTTCGGCGCGCGCCTGCTGCTGGTTCGGCAATTCGCCGAGCGTCAGCTTGAAGCCCTTCTCGGAGCCACCGCGCATGACCGTGAGCTGCACGGTGTCGTTCGGCATCTTGGCGCCGATCTTCTTGGCGAGGTCGCGCGCATCCTTCACGGCTTCGCCATTGACCGCGGTGATCACGTCACCCGCCTGGACACCGGCTTTCTTGGCCGGGCCGTTATCCTGCGGCTGCGCAACCAGCGCACCTTCGGTCTTCTTCAGGCCGAGGCTGTCGGCGATCTCCGGCGTGACCGGTTGAATCTGTACGCCGATCCAGCCGCGCGTGACCGAGCCATGCTCCTTGAGCTGGGCGATAACGGACTTCACGGTGTCCGACGGGATCGCGAAGGCGATGCCGACGTTGCCGCCCGACGGCGAGAAGATCGCCGTGTTGACGCCGATCACATTGCCGTTGACGTCAAAGGTCGGACCGCCCGAATTGCCGCGGTTCACCGCGGCGTCGATCTGGATGAAGTCGTCATAAGTGGAGGCGCCGATGTCGCGGCCGCGTGCCGAAACGATGCCGGCAGTCACGGTGCCGCCGAGGCCGAACGGATTGCCGACCGCCAGGACCCAGTCGCCGATGCGCGGCGGATTGTCGGCAAGCTTCACGTAAGGGAAGTTGCCGCCTTCGACCTTGATCAGCGCCAGATCGGTGCGCGGATCGACGCCGACCACCTTCGCCTTGTGGGTCTTGTTGTCATCGGTCGTGATGTTGACGACGTCGGCCTTGTCGACGACGTGGTTGTTCGTCACTGCATAGCCGTCAGCCGAGATGAAGAAGCCGGAGCCTTGGCCCATCGTCCGGCCACCGCCGCGGCGGCCCGGTGCGTTCGGCGCGCCCGGCGCATTGGGCCCATCCGGCATGCCGAACTGGCGGAAAAATTCGCGCAGTCCCGGCGGAACGTTGCGGCCTTCAAGTTCGCCGGCCCCAGAGGTTCGGCGTTCGCCGTTCATCTCGACGCGAACCGAGATGACGGCCGGCTTGACCTGCTCGACCACGTCGGCAAAGCCGACCGGCGCGCGGACCTGGCGAGCCTGCTCGCTGAGGTTCTGCGCGTGCGCCGGCGCAACGCCGTACATGTTGACGTCAGGCGCAAGCACGAAGGCAGCGCCACCGATGCCGACCAGCGCCGTGGTGACAAGGGCAAGACGCCGAACCGAGAACCGGCGCGGCTTGTCGGGTGAAGAATGAGGCGCGGGAAATTCGCGCGGGTTCATCTGTAGTCTCCCTCTGAAATCCGTTGGTGCAGGACCGCACCGTTTCGAGAGGGAAGATAGGAAGGCGACCCTTACGGGGAACTGGCCGCCAAATTACAAATTTGTAACCTGTGAATAGGAATAGGCACGAGTAATCAGCGCCTTAGCGCCGATCTGGCGCATTCTCGTTACGTAAAATCTCCGAAAGCTTTACACGTTCGGCTTCGGTCAACGCCGGATCAGAAGCCACCGGCCGGCGGCGCGTGGACAGAAAAACGGCGATTGCTCCCGGCAAGCAAAATCACCGGCGGCAACAGCCACAGCGCCGCGGTGTGCCACTCGAAGCGCGGCTTGAGCAGCACGAACTCGCCGTAACGCGAGACGAGAAAATCGATCACCTGGCTATCGCTGTCGCCCGCGCTGAGCCGTTCGCGCACCAGCAGCCGGAGGTCGCGCGCCAGCGGCGCGTCGGAGTCGTCGATGGATTGGTTCTGGCAAACCATGCAGCGCAGGTGTTGCGACAGGCCGCGCGCCCGCGCTTCAAGCTGCGGGTCCTTCAACACCTCATCCGGCTGCACGGCCAAAGCAGGCGCGGCCAGCGCCAGCAGCAACGCAAAAATGGCAACGCGCCGCATGCTCACTCCGCCGGCGCGAGTGCGGACTTGGCGGGACGTGGTGCCCCCACACGCAAGCGACGATCGGACAGCGACAATGCGCCGCCGAACGCCATTACAACAGCGCCAAGCCAGATCAGCAGCACCAGCGGCTTGTGATAGATGCGAACCGCGACGGACCCATCGTTCTGCACATCACCAAGCGAGATATAGAGCTGGCTCAAGCCGCGCGTCATCAGCGCCGCTTCGGTGGTCGTTGAGCTCCGCGCCGTGAAACTGCGTTTCGACGGATACAGCGTCGCAACGACATCATCGCCGCGACGAACGGTGAAAACGGCCGCTTGCTCGCGATAATTCGGCCCGTCGCGCGGCACAACGCCTTCGAACGTCAGATGATAGTGGCGGATCATGGCCGTTTCCGCCGGCTTCATGGCCACGATGCGTTCAAGGCCCCAGTGCGCTTCCGACACGATGCCGAACAGCGTCATGCCGATGCCGAAATGTGCGAGCGCGGTGCCCCAGGTGGAGCGAGGCAAGCCGCGTGCCCGCGCCCGCGCGGTCGCAAACGGGACCCGGAAGACACCAATCCGCTCGGCCAGATCGGTAATTGCGCCGGTCATCACAAAGATGGCCAGCCCGATGCCGAACGGCGCCAGTGAGAAGTGGCCCTCCTCCGCGGCATAAACGACAGCGAGCCCGAGCATGCCAAGACCGCCGGCGGCCAGCAGCCGTTGCGCAGCGGCGGGAAGATCGCCGCGCTTCCAGGCGAGCAGCGGTCCGAACGGCATGGCGAGCAACAACGGAACGAACAGCGGCCCGAATGTCAGATTGAAGAACGGCGCGCCGACCGAAATCTTCTCGCCGGTGACGGCCTCGAGCGCGAGTGGGTAAAGCGTGCCGACGAAGACAGTCGCGCAGGCCGTCGTCAGGAACAGATTGTTGAGGACCAGCGCGCCTTCGCGCGATACCGGCGCGAACAGGCCGCCCTGCTTGAGCGACGGTGCGCGCCAGGCGAACAGCGCCAGCGAGCCGCCGATAAACAGGATCAGAATGGCGAGAATGAACACGCCACGGGTCGGGTCGGTGGCAAAAGCGTGCACCGAGGTCAGCACGCCGGAGCGCACCAGGAAGGTGCCGATCAGCGACAGCGAAAACGTCAGGATCGCAAGCAGGATGGTCCAGATCTTGAGCGCGTCGCGCTTTTCCATCACCACGGCGGAGTGGAGCAACGCGGTGCCTGCCAGCCACGGCATCAGCGAGGCGTTCTCGACCGGGTCCCAGAACCACCAGCCGCCCCAGCCAAGCTCGTAATAGGCCCAGTACGAGCCCATCGCGACGCCGACAGTGAGCGCCATCCATGCGGCCAGCGTCCACGGCCGCACGAAGCGCGCCCACGCCGCATCGATCCGGCCCTCGATCAGCGCCGCAACGGCAAACGAGAACGCAATCGAGAAGCCGACATAGCCGAGATAAAGCAGCGGCGGATGCACCGCGAGGCCGATGTCCTGCAGCACCGGATTGAGGTCGCGGCCTTCGAACGGCGCCTGCGGCAGCCGCAGGAACGGGTTCGAGGTGAACAGGATGAAGAGATAAAACAACGCGGCGATCCACGACTGCACCGCGAGCACATTGGCTTTGAGCGTGGCCGGAAGATTGCTGCCGAAGCTTGCGACCATGGCGCCGAACAGCGCCAGGATCAGCACCCACAGCAGCATCGAGCCTTCATGATTTCCCCAGGTGCTGGTGAACTTGTAGAGCACCGGCATCTGCGAATGGGAATTCTCGAACACATTCACGACCGAAAAATCCGAGGTCAGATAACAGGCCGTCAGCGCGCCGAACGACAGCGCCACGAAAACGAACTGCATCAGCGCGGTCGAATTGCCGAGCGCCATCAGCGCCGCATCGCCCTTGCGCGCGCCGACCACGGGCGCGACCGACTGGATCAGCGCGACGGCAAGCGCGAGCACCAACGCGTAGTGGCCGAGCTCAGCGAGCATGGCCTTTGCCTTCTTCTTCCTGCCAGCGACCGGTTTTCTTCAAGGCATCGACGACTTCGCGCGGCATGTAGCGCTCGTCATGCTTGGCCAGCACGCTGTCGGCAGTGAACACGCCGTTGGCGTAGCGGCCGTCCACGACGACGCCCTGCCCTTCGCGGAACAGATCGGGCAGCATGCCCCGGTAGCTCACCGGAATGGCGGCGTTGCCGTCCGTCACCTTGAAATTGATGCGCAACTCAGGGCCGCGATCGATGCTTCCGGGCTCCACCAAACCGCCCATGCGAATGCGGCCTGATATCGAAGCACTCTTGCCCGCAATGTCGCTCGGCGAGTTGAAGAATACGATCGAGTCGCGCAATGCGCTGAGCACCAGCCCGACCGCGAGCGCGAGCACGGCAAGACTGGAGCCGATCAACACAAGGCGGCGTTGTTTGCGTGTCATTTACGGTCAGCCATCGAGACCAAGGCCCTTTGCCAGCTCATCGACGCGGCGTTGCTTGTCGGGCTCGGTGGCCAGCGCCCGTCGCGCGTCCGCCGCGGCCGCATTCGCCCTGTCGCGTTCGCCCAGAACGACATAAGCGCGAACCAGGCGCAACCAGCCTTCGACATCCGAGCCGTCGTGCTGCAGGCGGTCGGCGAGCCGCGCCACCATTCCTTGCACCATTTCGGCGCGCTCGGCATCCGTCATTGAACTGGTTGCTGCAACCTCGTCGGCCGTGGGGCTGCGCCCGCCGTCAGCCGGCTTTTCGCCGAGACGCACCAATGCCTCACGCACCGAAGGTGCCCACGGCGCATCGGCCGGCGCTTCTTTAAGCATTGCCTGCCAAATCTCACCCGCCTTGCGCGGCAAGCCATCCTGCTCCGCGGCAAGGCCCATGTAAAAACGCGACTTTAGATCTTGCGCATCCAGCGCAAGAGCGCGCTCAAAGCTTTGCTTGGCGTCCGCCGTCACAATTCCATTCGCCGCGGCAACCAGGGCTTCGCCAAGATCGGACTGCCGCTCCACCGTCTCACCATTGAGCCGCAACGCGTTGCGTCGCGCTTTCACGGCATCGTCGAACCGGCCAAGCCGCAGATAGACCGGCGCGAGAACCTCCCAGCCGCGTCCGTCACTCGGCTGCCGCTCCAGATGCGCTTCCGCTTGTGCGATCAAAGCCGTCAGCGGCGCGTTGTCCGAGACGCCGCGCTGCCGTTGCGCCAGCGGCTCGCCCGGCAGTTGCGGCGAACCGTGTTTGAGATAAACGCCGAGCCCCACCAGCGGCACGATGACCAAGGCCGCCACCGCGGCTGCACGCCGCCGCCATAGCGCACCGCCGGCATCGATGCGCATTTCGCCCTGCTCGGTTGCCGCAATCAGCCGCCGCGACACTTCGGTACGCGCGCCTTGCGCTTCGGCCTCCGCAATCAGGCCGGCGGCGCGGTCACGCTCGATCTCGTCGAGTTGATCCCGGTAGACGGCGAGGCCGCTGCCGGCCTGCAGCCGCACCGGACGCGATAACGGCCACAGCACGGCGAGAATTGCCGCCGCCGTCATGAGCGCGAAGATCAACCACAAGATCATGGGCAGGGCATACATCAGCCCCGACGATGGCGGCAATGCGCCGTCAAGCCGCGCTAGGCGCCGACTTGTTGTGGCCTGCGCTCAACCGCCGCAGCCACGTTCCTGGCCTTGGTCAACATGGCCGCATAGTCCGGCCCGAACAGCTTGCCGCAGAAGCGGATCGCCGCGTCCACCTGCGACTTGCGGAAAGTGCGGTCATTGTCGCCGGCGTGGCGGAGCGAATTCATCAATGCATCGACGCCGCTCTCCAGATATTGCTGGACGTCGCCATAGCTTCGTTGGGTCGCCTCATTGAGCGCGAGCTCGCCGGCAAAGTTCCGGCATGCGGTTACAAGGGTGATCGCCGCCTCGGTTTCTGCAACCTCAGCGGGGTCGAGCATGGTTTCAGGGCGTATTTCGGCCGAGGGACGTGCGCGCAACAGCCGGCGCACGCGGCCGGGCATCGCCTCGATTTCCGTCTGCAACATTTCCGACACTTGCCGGCGCAGCGTCGCGAGCTCCTTACCACATGGACTGTCAGTCGGCGGGTCGAGCTCGATGCGAAGCCCGCGCACCGCATTGTGGATGCTTTGCAACACGTTTGCGATCGGAGCACCGTTGCCACGCAGCGCGTTGCGCAACTCCTCGATGCGCCGCGCCAATTCTGCAAGCACGATGCTCACGACACCGCCATACGAACTGTCGATCGCGCCTTTCGAAACCGGCGGCGCCAGGCGAATGAGCTGCCAGAACTCGTTCAGACGCTGCATCACCAAGAGCGCGGCAAATGGCAGAATATCCGGGTGTCGCGTCGTCGCCGACGCGAGCAGCGTGCGCGTTTCGGTCAACCGCGTATCGGAAAAATTGGCGACGTAGTTCGGCAGATGGTCGGCCAGCATGGCCAGCGCGTCGCGCATCTGGAAAATGCGCATGAGATTGACGGCGTCTTCTTCCGCGCGGGGCGTGCCGACCTGCGCAATCAAGCGGCGGCGCTCGCGATCGTCCGCTTTTCCGAGACCTGTTTCGAGGGCCAGCGCGACGGCGTCTTGCAGCTTTCGCGCAGCGAGCTCCGCTTTCGCGTTGTCCCCGGCGCCAAGCGCTGCAAGCGCAGCCGTTTCGAACTCAGCCACGTCATCGGGGGTGAGGTCGCGCTCGATAAACGACCAGATGGTCTGCAAGGAGCTGCGCGTCAGCCGGCCCGGATGCCGGCGCGCCGGGACGTCATCAACGAGGAAAGGCTCAAACAGCTTGAAGAACAGCCGCGACGCAGCGTTGTGACGCGGCGTGCCCTCGCCGCTTTCGCGCATTGTCTGCCGCAGTTCGGTCAGGATGAGGTCGGTCGCAGCGTCATGCTCGCCGCGCAGCACCCTGCGCTCGAGTTCAGCGATCAGCTTCGATCGCGCTTCGCTTGTCAGCCCGCGCAGAAACTCGCGCAGCCGGTCGACGGTCGTGCCGCCGTTCCCCATAGCATTGTCCAGTTGCACGCCAGCTCTGGACGTAACGCATGGGGCGTTAACAGGCTGTTAAGTATAAACGGCGGTTATGCCACTGGAGTCCACGAGCCGTCCGGGTTGCGGCAGGCCACGCCGCGCGCGGTTTGCGGCGTGCCGTCGACATAGATGGTGTGGGTGAAGGCCCGGCAGTTGCGGCCATCTTTGACGTAAGCCGGACCCGGCACGATGGAGCCGTAACGTCCGTTGGCCTCGTTACGCCAGGTAATAGGCGCGCCCGGGGCTCCGCTGTTGAGAGCATTCATCTCCGCTGCATAGGCCATCTGGCGGTCGCGCTCATCGAGCGACGCGCCGATGCGATTGCCGATCAGCCCGCCGACCCCTGCGCCGATCAGCGCACCGGCAACGTGTCCGCTGGTGCCTCCGCCGAACGCCGAGCCGACCGCCGCGCCACCGAGCGCACCGAGCAACGTGCCGGTGTTCTCCTTCGGTCCGGGGCCGTATTGTCCGGTCGGATCACCGGCGCAGCCAAGCAGTCCGGCAGACATCGTCAGCGCCAAGACGACAGGCAAAGCGCGCGCATTCATTCTCATGTGTGGATCCCCAACCGGCTAAAGCAAACCTATTGATGCATACGATTTAGGCAAAACTCCGGCCCATACTCTTAACCCGCAGGCAGCGTGAGCTCGGCACGCAAGCCGCCCGACGGCGCATTTCCGAGCTTGAGGGCTCCGCCGTAAAGCGTCGCAAGCTCAACGACGATGGAAAGACCAAGCCCTGAGCCGGGCTTGGTCTCGTCGAGCCGGCGGCCGCGTTTAGCCACCTGCTCGCGTTCGGTCGGAGACAGTCCGCGGCCATCATCGTCGACAATGATCCGCACATTCGGCCGTTCGGACCCGTTGAGCTGATCCACAATCGTTTCGATGCAAACCCGCGACTTCGCCCATTTGCAGCCATTGTCGATCAGGTTACCGAGCATTTCTTCGAGGTCCGGCCGCTCGCCGCGGAAGCGCGCCTT
Source organism: uncultured Alphaproteobacteria bacterium (assembly GCA_963847325.1). Classification (GTDB taxonomy): domain Bacteria; phylum Pseudomonadota; class Alphaproteobacteria; order Rhizobiales; family Xanthobacteraceae; genus Pseudolabrys. The sequence goes on along the minus strand of CAWJZD010000006.1, from coordinate 153,284 downwards.
GTCGTCGGCATGCACTTCGATGGCGATGGCGCGATCATGGTGGATCTTCTCCATGGTGCGCGCGAGCGCATGCGCCACCGGCGCGACCTCGGTGATAGAGCCGATACCGCTGAGCCGAGCCGCAAGCCGCGCGCGCTCGAGATGCCGCGCCACCTGATCGCGCATGATGGCAGCCTGCTCGCGCACTTTTTCGGCCAAAGGATCATTGGCGCGACCGGCTGCTTCATTCACGATCACTGAAAGCGGCGTCTTCAGCGCATGCGCGAGATTGCCGACATGGGTACGCGCCCGTTCGACAATCTCCTTGTTTGCGTCCAGCAGCGCGTTGGTTTCGCGTGCCAGCGGAGCAATCTCTTCGGGGAAATTGCCCTCGAGCTTCTCTGCACGGCCGGAACGGATCGCCGCCAGGCTGGCCGAAATTCGCTTGAGCGGCGCGAGGCCGAACCGCACCTGAAACATGGTTGTCAGCAGGAGCACGGCGGCAAGGATGAAAAATGTGAAGAACAGCGCCTGATCGAAGGCGCGCTTGTCGCCGTCGAGCTCTGCGGCGTCGCCGGCAATGGCGACGATAAACTGGCCCCCCGCGCCGAGATCGATTTTTCGCTCGAGCACGCGCAGCCGCTGCTCTTCCGGTCCATCGACATAACCCTGGCGCGAGCCGCCGGCGTCTGCCGGAACGCCGAGCGTCTCGAGGAGCGGCAGACCGCCGTCCCACAGAGAGCGTGACGAGCGAACGTCGGGCTCGTCAGCGCCGCGTCACTTGCCAGTACCAGCCGGACAGCGGCAGCTCGAACAACGGCTCGCCGAGTGAAGACGGAAAGCGTCCGCCGCTGTCCTCGGGCGAAGCCAGATCGGCGATCACGGTGCGCAGGTAAATCTCGAGCCGCTGGTCGAAGGCGCGCTCGACGCCGCGCCGGTAAAGTCCGGACAAGATCACCGCGGTGATCGCAAGAATGGCGATCGTCCAGAACGTCGCCGACAGAAACAGCCGCAGCGCGAGCGAGTTGGCGCGCATCAGGACTTGGCGTCGGGCGCGGTCAGCATGTAGCCCAGGCCGCGCACGGTCTGGATGATGCTCGACGCCGAGCTTCTTGCGCAGGCGGCCGACGAACACTTCGATGGTGTTGCTGTCGCGGTCGAAATCCTGGTCGTAGAGATGCTCGATCAGCTCGGTGCGCGAGATCACCTGGCCCTTGTGGTGCATCAGATAGGAGAGCAGCCGGTATTCGTGGCTCGTCAGCTTGACCGGATTGCCGTCGACCGTGACCTGGCCCGAGCGGGTGTCGAGCCGGACCGGCCCGCAGTGATCTCGCTCTTGGCATGGCCGGCCGCGCGGCGCACCAGCGCGCGGAACGCGCGCCAGCACTTCTTCCATATGGAAGGGCTTGGCGACATAGTCGTCGGCGCCGGCATCGATGCCCTGCACCTTGTCGCTCCAGCGGTCGCGCGCCGTGAGCAGCAGCACCGGCATGGCGTGCCCGGCCGCGCCGCCATTCCTCGAGCACCGAAAGCCCGTCCATCTTCGGCAGGCCGATATCGAGCACGACGGCGTCGTAGGGCTCGGTGTCGCCGAGGAAGTGGCCTTCCTCGCCGTCGAACGCGACGTCGACCGCATAGCCGGCGTCGGTCAGCGCCTCCTTGAGCTGGCGGTTGAGATCGGTATCGTCTTCGACGACGAGAAGGCGCACGGCGATGTCCCCTCAACCCCCGGTGATGACGTTGCCATTACTGGCGTCGATCAGCACTCGCGTCACTTTCCCATTGCGCGGCAATAATGTCAGCACATAGGCAAATTTGCCTTCCGGGCCGCGGCAGAGCTGCGCCCGCAGCACGTCACCGATCTGTTGCGGCCGCGCGGCGCGGATGGCATCTGCCAATGGAATCACTTCCCGGCGCGCGAGCATATCGCGTTGCTCGATCTTGCTGACACAGCCACGCAGCGGCTCCTCGTCCCCGGCGAAAGCCGAGGCAAGGCTGTAGATCACCAATGCGCTGACGACACCAGGAAACATCATGCAGGCCTGCTTAGGGACGGCCCGGTGAACATCGGCTGAACGCTTCCGGACCCTGGACAAGACGTTAACGCCTAAAGCCTGAAAAAGTCGCGAAAGCATCGAGCGACTCGCGGGGCGAGCGCCATTGATTGATGGGCGCGGTTTCGTCGGCATAGCCTAGCGCCATGCCGGAATAGATCATCAGATTTTCGGGGAGGTCGAGGAAAGACCGGACGGTGTTGTGGAAGGAGACCCAGGCCTGCTGCGGGCAGGTGTGCAGGCCATGACCGCGCGCGAGCAACGCCACGGTTTGCAGATAGCCGCCGATGTCGGCCCACTGCGCCGGACCGTGTGACTTCTCGCGCGCAAAGAACAAGGCGACCGGCGCGCCAAAGAAAATGTAATTGCGTGCGTATTGCTTGTAGCGCGCCGCCTTGTCCTCGCGCGGAATTCCGATCGCGTTGTAGAGCAGCTCGCCGACAGTGAAGCGCCGGCTCTTGTACGGCTCGTCGAGCGGGCTTGGATAAATCGTGTAGTCGGTGCCCTCGCCGCGCGGCAGCTCGGCCGCCATGCGAGGCGCGAGCAGCGCCGTCAGCGCCTCGACGCGCTCGCCGGCCAGCGCATAGACGCGCCATGGCTGCATGTTGCCGGCCGATGGCGCACGCGCCGCAAGCGCGACGATATCGCGGACAATCTGTTCGGGGATGGCAGTGGGAAGGAAGGCCCGGCAGGAATACCGGGATGCGACGGCGTCACGCACGTCCATGAGGATAAGGTCTCCGCGGCGACGCCGTAGCGCGTCAATACGCTGCGGAGTGTGACGGTTCGGACGGCCGCTGAACAGATGGAGACGGAATTATTTGCGGCCCGGTCAAGCGCGCCCATGTGTTATCGTTCCGGCGTATGTCCCGCGCCGTTTCTTCGCTCATCTTTTGTCTGCTGCTCGCCGCCTCGCCCGCGCTGGCGATCACCGGCAATGCGCCGGCCGCGCCGCTGCAAGGCCGCAACGCCGTAATGATCACCAGCACCGCCGGCACGTTCTGCACCGGGGCTGCGATCGCGCGTGATCTCGTGCTCACCGCCGCGCATTGCGTCGCGCCGGGGCCGAGCTACAAGCTGATCGAGTTCGACTCGGCGCGGCAGCCGACGCTGATCGATATCCGCGAGATCGCGCGGCATCCCAATTTCAATCTGCAGACCTTGCTCGGCCATCGCGCCACGGCCGATGTCGCGCTGATCAAGCTCGCCGCGCCGCTGCCCTCCGGTATCGTGCCGGCCAATCTCAGCCGCAGCGACCGCAAGCCCGAGGCTGGCGACCGCTACGCGATCACCGGCTACGGCGTCGCCGTGCGAGGCGACGGCAAGACCAGCGGCACGCTGCGTTCGGCCCAGCTCGTGAGCACCGGCCGGCCCGGCAATTTGCAGATTCGCCTCGTCGATCCCGCAACCGGCGGCGAGCGCGAAAGCCTCGGCGCCTGCACCGGCGATTCCGGCGCGCCGGTCTACGAAGGCACCGCGCTGATCGGCGTGGTGAGCTGGTCCACCGGGCCCAACCTCACCGCGGGGTGCGGCGGAATGACCGGGGTCACCCCGATCCAGCTTTATCGCGGCTGGATCCTCGATACGGCGCGCAAACTGGGTAGCCCGGTGAACTAAGCTTGCTGCACCGCACGATTTCCCTCGTGCAGAATCCCCGTATCATCGCGCCGCGTTCGTATCCTTCCACCGGGGCACCAGGAGCGAGCATGCACGACGCGCATCATCCACAGTCACTACAAAACGTCTGTCTCACCGGCACCGTCTGCATGGCGGCGCTCGGCGGCGGCCTGCTGATCAGCGCGATCATCTTCGCCAAGACGTTCTGGCTGCATTAGCCTGCGGCGATAAAGCTGTTCGTATCCACCTGATGCCGCCCTGCCCCGTGGTAATTTGATCGTGGGGATGAGGGTGGGGCTATGGCGCGCTTCGGCGCGGCACTTCTCTTATTTGTCTTGTTGCTGACCGCGCCGCGCGAGGCGAGCGCGGTGGTGCAAGGCCATCCGTCGTCGCTGCATCATTTCACCGTGCGCCTCGTTGGCGGCGCCTATTGCACCGGCGTCGTCATCGGCCGCCGGTTGGTGGCGACCGCCGCGCATTGCGGCCGCGGCGTCAGTGTCGTTTTTGCCGGCCGCACCTATTCCGTCGCCGGTGCGAGCAAGAGCGCAGTCCTCGATGACGGCCGCAAGGTTGAGGTCACCGGCGACGCCGCGATCCTGCGGCTCACGCGCGATCTGCCGAACGTCTCCCCCGCACCGGTCGGGCCGGGCCAAGGCGACAGCTTCACCATCGCCGGTTATGGCTCAACCAATGAGCGCGGCGGCGGCGTATTCGGCCGCCTGCACGAGGCATGGCTCGTTGCCGCCGAACCGTTCGCGCTCGTTCATCCCGAGCGTGCCGGGCCGCTCAGTGCCAGCGCCTGCTTCGGCGATAGCGGCGGGCCGGTGCTGCGCGGCGGCGAACTGGTCGGCATCGTCACCCGCGCGGCGCATCCCTGGCCGCACATTGCCTGCGGACATCTCACCCGCTGGGTGCCAATCACCGTGTCAGGCGAAGCGGCAACGCCGGTGCAGACCGCGAGCGTCGCCGTGCAAGCGGAGCGGCCGCGGGTGCGAGTAAGCAAGCGCCGTGCGCCGCGCGGCGTCGAAGTCAGCGACGTGTACCGGCCGTAGGCGCATTACGACGTCGGCAGCGTCCTGGGAACTTGGTAGGTTTTGCTCCAACTGTTTCGAAACGTGTCTTCGGAACCGCGCTAGCTCGCGCTTTCTTGTTAGCGCCTTACTCGGAAATTATACTATCCTGAGTTGTCGCATGTTGAACTGCGTGCCGCGGGACCCATAGCCATGATCCGATTCGCACTCCTCGCTCTGCTGATTGCCGCGCCGACGACGGCATCGCACGCCGAAACCAAGGTCGGTCCGGAATTCATCATCAGTCCGGCAGCGCGGTTCACCAGCACTCCCCGCGTTGCAACCCTGAACAACGGCAATTTCGCCGTCACATGGGAGAGCCAAGCAGGCGTCTACGTCAGGCTATTTGGCGCCAATCGACTTCCCCTTACTTCCCCCAAGCTGGCCGGTCGCACAGGTTGGCGTCCCGAAATCGCCGCGTTGGCCGGCGGCGGCTACGTCGTTGTGTTTACGGCCCATGTGAGCGGGAAACTCCAAAACAATCATATCCACGGCCGCATCTACGATCAGTCCGGCAATCCGATCGGGCCTGAGTTCAGGATCAACGATTCTCAGCACACGATGTCCCAGACGGACCCTTCTGTCGCCGCGCTCAGCGGCGGCGGCTTCGTCGCCGCCTGGTACGCAGGCGAAGACCGTATTGTGGTTGGCCGGCAGTTTACCGCGACCGGAATTCCGATAACTCCGGACTTTTTTATCAGTGAAGATCCCGACGACCTTGGGTCCAACGTGGTGCTCGCCCCGTTCGGGAATAACGGCTTCGTCGCTGCATGGAGCTCGGGCGGGGTCTTTGCCCGCCTGTTTCCCGGAGCCGGGCCGCCCTCAAGCGAGTTTCAGGTCAGCACGAACACGAGTGGGGCTCCTACCTCGCTCGCAAGCCTCGCCGACGGCGGCTTCGTCATCGTCTGGTCGTCTGGAGAGGATGGCTCGGGATCAGGCGTCTACGCTCGACGTTATGACTCAAGCGGCGTGGCGGACGGTGGGCAATTCCGGGCCAACACCACCATTCAATCCGACCAATACGACGGTGCGGCCGCGGGACTGACAGATGGCGGATTCATTATCACCTGGACCTCGCTGAACCAGGACGGGTCGAGCTTGGGGATATACGCCCAGCGTTACGATGCCGATGGCGATCCTGTTGGCGGCGAGTTCAAGGTGAATAGCGTTACGACAGGACCGCAGAGCCATCCGGCGGTGTCGGCGCTTCGAGTTGGCAAATTCGTCATCGTCTGGGACACCCGTCGAGACGAGGCGAGGAGCGAAATCCACGGTCAGCGGTTCGGCCCATAAGCGCCGGCAAATAACGCGTACCGCGCTGCTTACGCTGCGATCGCAGCGTCGGTGCGCTTTAGTGCCTGGCGCAGCGCCTCGAAGCAGCCTGCGTCGATCTGAGTTCCGACCATCTCCGTCATGATCGCAAGCGCCTTGTTGACAGGCATCGCCGCGCGATATGGGCGGTCGGCCGTCAGCGCGTCAAAAATATCCGCCGTGGTCACGATCCGGACTTCGAGGCTGAGCGAATTCGCTGAGACGCCGCGGGGATAGCCCTTACCGTCGAGCCGCTCGTGATGCGCGCCGGCAATTTCGGAAATATCCGAGAAGGCGGCGATCCGCGACAAGATTGCTTCGCCAAGCGTCGTATGGGCTCTCATCGCGACCCATTCGGTCTCGTCGAGCTTACCCGGCTTGTCGAGAATTGAATTGCTGACGCCGAGTTTGCCGATGTCATGAAGCAACGCGGCCCGCTTGAGCCAGCCGCGCCGTTGATCGGAGAACTGCAACTGCTCGGCAATCAGGTCGGTAAACAGTGTCACCCGCTCGCTGTGGCCGCTGGTAAATGGGCTCTTCGAATCGATGATCTGAGCGAACGCGGCGGCGATGTCGTCGAGATAATCGGTGTCGACGAACACCCGCTGCTTGGCCGGCTCAAGATCGAAAATCGCTGTCTGCAGCGTGTCGGACCGCAAGATGGTCCAGAACCAGTCCTTGGCCGCCACACGATCAAACGCCGCCGCCAACTCCGGATCGAACCAGGTTCCGGCGCGATTCTTGATCTCATGCCGCGCGGCCTCGATGCCGCTGCTCATGAAGAACACATCGGCGACCTGGGCGATCAGCGCGATGCGCGAATAGGCCGGGATGCTCGCGCCGCTCAGTCCTTTCGGCATACCGCTGCCGTCCCAGTGCTCGTCGAGGCTGCGGATCGCCTCGACCACCGGCTCGGCAAACCGCATCTTGCGCGCGATCTCCGCGCCGCGGTCGCACCGTGCCTCCATCAATTCCTGGGCGATGTCACCGCCGTTCTGGAAGATGTTGACCAGCGCCCGAAATCGCTCCGCCAGGCCAGCATTCATTCCGGTGTGCGACAGCACGAACCGGAGCACTTGCGGCAGGCTTCCATTGATCGTCTTGAAGTCGCGTTTGAACGCGATGTCATCGGTCATGTAGAGCTGACAGATGCGGGCAGCATTGCTGCTGCACCCGGCATCTTTCATCAGCAGCGTGTAATAGAGCTCCCAGATCTGCGGTTCGGTGAGGCCGATCTCGCGGCCGACATGGATGCCGATCCAGCAGCAGCGCACGCAATGTCCGGCCGGCTGCCCTTCGACCATGTCGAGCGCGTGGCTGAGCGCCGCCAAAATGTCGGCCAGCCTGATCGTGGGCACGTTGCGCCGGTTCGTGAGGTAACGTCGTCACCGGCGCCGAAATGACCACAACGGTGTTAATGGGGCATTTAACCTTGGCGCAGCCGCGCACCATCGTCGCGCAGGCGCCCCTCTCACATTAGGCGAAGACTATTGCGCCGGCTTCTTCTTCGGCGCGCTCGCGCTGTGCTTCTGCGCAGGCTTCGCGGCCGGCTTGATCTCCTCGGCGCCGCGCATGTTCGCCCACGGATCGACCGTGCCGGCCTGCACCGGTAACGTACCCTTGGTCGCGCGGTACTCGCGGTCGACCGCGTCGCGCCGCTCGAGCACGTTCGGATCTTCCCGCTTCTCCGGCATGCTCAACTGGTTCATGGGATTTCCACTCCCAATCGAGTTCTGAGCTGGGGCCGGCGATATCGGCGCCAACACCGCGAGCGCACCCGCCAGCGCAACCACTGCTGCTTTCGATTGTGTCATGACCCTGCACTCCAACACCGCACCGTAATTATAGCGCGGGGCGAGCGGGCAACCTAGCCGCTCAGGCGAGCCAATCTCAGGTGAAATAATAGAACCAGATCGCCGCCAACACCACGATTCCCAGGATGGTGCTGATGATCAGCACGTTGCGTTGCGGCTTGTCCTTGGTACCGGCGCGCGCTTCGGTCGCGGTCTCGACGATGCGATCACCTTGTCGTTCAGGCATTGCAGTCCTCACAGAAGGTCGCCGGATCAACGCCGCGCCTGAATGAAGGGTTCCCGAGGCGCGACCAACCTGCGGCGGCGCCTTCAGCCACAACGAGTACGCGCCCAGCTCTCCCGAGCCGCCTACGCCATCACTTTTTTTCTAGGATTTTTAGCTTAGCCTACCCGCCGCGCATCAAGCTCGTGCGCGCGACGGGGGCTTCGCGGCGGTTGGCTTGCGAAACACCGAGAACGCTCTCGGATCGCGACCAGGCCGCCGGCCCTCCCGATATCCGTGCTCCACGAAGTGCGCCTTGGCGGATCGAACCCGTCCCGCGCGGATCGCATCGGACACGTCCGGGTAATGCACCAGATACCAGTGCTCATCGACCTGCGGCTCGACTGGAAGAAAACCGTAATGGATCCCGGAGCCGAGATAATGCTCGAGCGCGCTGCGGAATTTTCCGCTGTCCACGTCGCGCTTGGCTTGCGGATACTGAGAAAAGTACCAAACCGGGTCGACCGTAATGACGACCGTGGTTTCCTCATAACCCATCGCTATCCCCTATCCGGGGAGCTTCTAGCAATTGTTCCGATTCGCACTAAGTGCTTTGTGCCGCACGTAAACTTCAGGCGGCACTCGGCGGGCCAGTGTCGATGCGGGGCAGATCAGTACAGCGTGCGCCCGCTCAACGAAAAGCCAGTGCCGGCCTGCGCATCCGCCTCATCGCCCTGCTCCGCGGGCGGAGCGTCTCGCACAAAGCTGCGGGCCGACACCGAGCGCGACACATTGCCACCGCCTTGGGCGCGTTCGATCCGATCGGTCTGCTCGTCGGTCTGCACACCGGCAAGCTGGCGCTGCTCGATCGATTTGCGCACCGCGATCTGGGTCTTGAAATAGTCCGCATAGCGCGGATCGCTGGCGCGTGGCGGCGCGTCCTTGGGAAGTCCGCCTGCCCATTGCGGGATATTGTCGGCGAGGAAGGTCGCGAGGTTCGAGCAGCCGGCCAGCGTGAGCGACAGCGATACCACCGCAGCAGCCGAAACCGCCGCGCGCAACACGCGCCTCGATAGTGCCCCGTACGTCAAGACAGCCTTCCCCGCCGACAATTATGCAAATCCGGGAGGCGGACGCCAGCTACTTGTCGCTTTGGATGGGGACAGGCGAAGCCACAGCCTGCACGCTGGTTTTCGGGCTGCGGACTGAGCGTACGGTACCCGTCATTGGCGGCGCTGCCAGCGGCTCATAAGCCAATCCGTCGCAGCGATCGACCGCCACCGCCCGCCGGTAATTGATCACTTTGCCGGCCTCGAAGAACACCGCGATGAAGCCGGCCCCGCCGGCGAGCCGCACGCATGCGGCTGCGTCGCCGAGCTGAGGCCCTGCGGTCGGCCGCAGCGCCGAAACATCCGCATTTGCCAGCGAGACCGGCGCGGCCAGAGTCACCGCGGCGGCGATCTCGCGCCGTGCATCGGTCTGCTGCGCGTTCGCGATTGCCGCGCATGCCAAAAGCGCGGCGCATGCCGCAACAACGATACGCAAAGCCACCAGCCTCTCAGTCGGAGATCAGCGCAGCGGCACGTCCTGCCGGCACGTTTTCGGTCCCCAGAAATCGTCACACTTGCTGCAGGCCGATAGCCCGCCGAGCACGACGATGCAGATCAATGCAATCAGTCCCCTACGCATGGCGGCAGCATAGCCCAACCGGCGACCAGCGGCGAGCCTTCATCCCGCCGGGATCGGCGTGGCCGGCGCCTGCGGCGTCGTTGCGCCGGGCGCCTGCGCAGTCGGGCCCTTGAGCGGCCGTTCCTCCATCGCCGATCAGGAAGGCGAGCCCGAAGGCGAGCACCAGCGCGCAGCCATGAACACGAAGCGGAACGTGAAGGCGAGCTCGGCCGCCGAGGCCGTGCGCGCCAGCATCTCGACCGACACGCCGGTGCCGCCGCCCAGCCCGCCGAGCACGATGGCGCCGAGCACCGCGACGACCAGCGCCGAGAACAGCGAGCGGAAAAAGTTGGCCGCGCCGGTCGCGATGCCGACATGCGCGCGCGATACCGCGTTCTGCATGCAGACCGTCGAGATCGGAAACACGGTGCCGAGCCCGATCCCGACCACGAACAGCAGGACGAGGACGAGCAGCGATCGGCATCTCCGCCGGCCAGATCGCGAGCAGCGCGAGCATGAGGATCGACACTGCAAGCCCGACCAGCGGCATGCGCTTGTAGTGCGTCATGTGCCCCATGGCGCGGCCGGTCAGCGTCGAGGAGAGCACCGAGGCCGCCATCAGTGGGATCAGCGCAAGGCCCGACTGGCTGGCCGAGAGATGCCGCACCGCCTCGAAATAGAGCGGCACGAAGATCGTCAGGCCGACCAGCACGCCCATGCAGCAGGCGCCGGCGAGCGTCGCGCAGCGCACGATCGGATTGCCGAGCACAGTGAGCGGCAGGAACGGCTCGCGGACGGCGTGAGACGCCAGGTGAACAGGCCCCAGAAGATCACGGAGACCGCAACGAGTCCGCCGATCGGCGGCGAGATCCATGCGAAACGCACGCCGCCCCAGTGACAGCGCGAACAGGAGCGCGACCGCCGCCGACGATCATCAGCAGCGCGCCGAGATAATCGAGCTGGTGCTTGCGCGGCGTGAACGGCACGCGCTTGAGCACGGCGGAGGTCATGCCGAGCGCGGCAAGCCCGAGCGGCAGATTGATCCAGAAGATCAGCGACCAATGGAGATGCTCGGTGAGGAAGCCGCCGAGCACCGGCCCGCCGATCGAGCGACGTCGCGAACACCGCGCCGATATAACCCTGATAGCGCCCGCGCTCGCGCGGCGACACGATGTCGGCGATGATGGTTTGCGCCAGCGACATCAACCCGCCGCCGCCGAGGCCCTGCAGCGCGCGCCCGAGCATCAGCGTCGTCATGCTGGTCGCCATCGCGCAGGCGATCGAGCCGGCGACGAAGAGCACGATCGCCGATCAGCATGAGCGACGCGGCGGCCGTAAATGTCGGACGAGCTTGCCGTAAAGCGGCGTCACGGCGGTGGCGGTCAGCAGATACGCCGTCACGACCCAGGAGAGATTTCTCGACATCGTTGAAGTGCCGCCCGATGGTCGGCAGCGCGGTCGCGACAATGGTCTGGTCGAGCGCGCCGAGAAACATCGCCAGCATGATGCCGATGACGACCGCGCGAATTTCAGGGTGCGTGAGCGATGCCGGCTCGCTCTTCTTGCGAGTCTCTGCTCTTTCGCTTCGAGGCTCTGGATGCTTCGGCCATGCAACCCGCGGAAGGGGCAATTAATAGGAATCGAAATCCAACCGCTACATGCCGCCGCGGTTCCGCAATGGCAATGCCTGCAAACGCAGCCGGGCTATGAGCGCCAGAAAGCGAGCTGCCGGACGCCAAACCGCGCACGCAGCCGCGGTATCGTGCGGCGGCGCCATTCCGCCATCCGCTCGACCAGCAGCAGCATCGCCGGCGTGACGACCAGCGTCAGGATGGTCGCGAAGCCAAGGCCGAACGCGATCGCGGTCGACAGATTGATCCACCATTGCGTCGAGGGCGCGCCCACCACGATCTCGCGCGCGATGAAGTCGAGATTGACCCCGAACGCAATCGGCAAGACGCCGAGGATCGCGGTGATGGCGGTGAGCGCCACCGGTCTTGCGCGCTCGCGGCAGGTCTCGATCACCGCGTCATAGGCGGCGACACCCTCGCGGCGCAGCCGGTCATATGTATCGATCAGCACGATGTTGTTGTTCACGATCACGCCGGCATTGGCGATCACGCCGATGCCCGCCATCACCACGCCGAACGCCTGCCCCATGATGAGGAAGCCGAGCAGCACGCCGATGGTGGAGAGCACCACCGCGGTCAGGATCAGGCCGACCGAGGTGAGCCGGTTGAACTGCGCCAGCAGGATCGCAAAGATCAAAAAGATCGCCGTGCCGAACGCCTTCATCAGGAAGGCGCCGGCTTTCGCGCGCTCCTCGTCCTCGCCCTTCATCTTGAACGTGACGCCTGGGCCAAGATCGGTCTGCGAGAGCTCGCGCACGATGTCCTGCTGTATTTTCGCGCTCTGCACGCCTTCCGCGACGTTGGACGACACCGTCATCACGCGGTTGGCGTTGACGCGGTTGATGAAGCCGACCCGGGGCGATGCGGTGCGCGTGACGAAATTGCCGATCGGCACACTGGCGCCATTGATATGCACGCGCAGGTCGTCGATCTGATCGAGGCTGCGCTTGTCCTCTGGAAAGCGCACGATGATATCGACCGGCTTGTCGCTCTCGGACGGCCGGTATTCGGTGACCTTGGTGCCGTTGGTGACGAGCGACAACGCGGTGCCGACCGTGCTGATGCCGGCGCCGTATTTCGCCGCCTCGCCCTTGTCGACCGTGACTTTCCAGTCGATGCCGGGCAGCGGCAGGCCGTCGTCGAGATCGCGCATGGAAGGATGGCGCGACATCACGTCCGCGACCTTTTTCGCCGCCGCTGGCAACAGGTCGGGATTCATCGAGGCGATCTGCACCTGCACCGGCTTGCCGGTCGGCGGGCCGGCGCGCGGCGCGGTGACCTCGACCAGCACGCCCGGAATATCCGCGGTCTTGTCGCGGATCTGATCCATGATGACGTGCGCCTTCGGCCGCGTCTTCCAGTCGGCGAATTCGAACTGGATTACGCCGATCGTGTCCTCGGTGATTTCCTGCATGCCGCGCGGCTGCTCGCCGACCCGGGTATAGACCGTGCTCAGCGACGGAAACTCAAGGACGCGCTTCTCGACCTCGGCAAGGATGCGATCCTTCTCGTCGATCGAGATGTTGCCGCGGCCGTGCACGATGACCTGGCCGTAGTCCGGCTCCACGTTCGGGAAGAATTCGACGCCGTTGCCGAGTTTCGCATAGGCGGCCGGTACGGCGATCAGGAGGGCGGCAGCAAGCGCGACCGTCATGCCCGGGCGGCGCAGCGCGGCGCGAACCACGCGCATATAGAGCCCGCGATCACCAACCCGATCGTCATGCGGCACCGGCGCCGCCTTGCCGAGCAGCGCGCCAAGCGTCGGCGTGAAGACGAGCGCGACCACCAGCGAGGCCGACAAAGTCGCGATCAAGGTGATCGGCAGATATTTCATGAACTGGCCGACCACGCCGGGCCAGAACAGCAGCGGCGAGAATGCAGCGATGCGGGTCAAGGTCGCGGCGATCACCGGCCCCGACATGCGATAGGCGGCGAGCGAATAGGCTTCCTTCGGCGCCATGCCTTCGGACATGCGCCGCTCCGCGAATTCCGAAACGATGATGGCGTCGTCGACCAGCATGCCGACCGCAAGGATCAGCGAGAACAGCACGACGATGTTGACGGTCAGCCCCGCAAGCTGAAGCCCGAGCACGCCGGTGAGGAACGACACCGGAATGGCGATGCCGATGAACAGCGAGGCGCGGAAGCCGAGCGCGAACAGAATAATGACGGTGACCAGCAGCACGCCCATCGCCACCGAATTCTGCAAATCGGCGAGCATGGTGCGGATCACCTTCGACTTGTCCTGCGTGAAGGCGACATCGACGCCGGCGGGGAACGTCGGCTTGATCTTGTCCACCACGTATTTCACGGCGTCGACGGTCTGGATCAGGTTGGCGCCGGTGCGCTTCGACACTTCGATCGTCATTGCCGGGTGACCGTTCACCCGCGTGATGCCGATCGCGTCCTTGAAGGTCGGCTTGACCTTGGCGACATCGCCGAGCGTCACCGAAGCACCGGATGAGGCGACGATCGGAATGTTGAGCACGTCCTGCGGCTTCTCGATCAGCCCGGGCACCTTGACGGCGAAACGGCCGGTCGAGCCTTCCAGCGCACCGGCGGCAACCAGGCTGTTGGAGGCGTTGATCACCTGAATGAGCTGGTCGAGCGAGACGCCGTAGCTTTTCATCAGCATCGGCTCGGCGACGATCTCGACCGCCTCGTCGCGCGCGCCGCGCAATTCGGCTGACAGCACGCCCGGCGTCTGCTCGATCGCGTTCTTCACCTGACGGGCAATGTGCAGGAGCGTGCGCTCCGGCACATTGCCGGACAGCGCCACCACCAGCACCGGATAAAGCGAGAGGTTGACCTCGAGCACCTGCGGCTCGTCCATGTCGCGCGGCAGATCGTGCTTGGCCTGGTCGACCTTGGCGCGCACGTCGGCAAGCGCCGCGGTGGAATCGAAACCCGCCTCGAATTCGAGCAGCACAAAGCCGCCGCCCTCGAAGGCGGTCGAGCGCATTTCCTTTACATTGGCGACCGACTTGAGCTGGGTCTCGACCGGGCGCAGCAACAGCCGCTCGGAATCCTCCGGGCTGATGCCGCGCTGCGACATCTGCACGTAAATGATCGGGATGCGCACATCCGGCTCGGCTTCCTTCGGGATGGTCGAATAGGCGACGAAGCCCGCCAGCAGCAGGAAGATGAGCAGCGCGATGGTCAGCCGCGCATGCGAGATCGCGTAATTGATGATGGCGCGCATTGCGAAGCCCTACTTGACGCTGACAGCCACCGGGCTTGCCTCGGCCGGCACGGGCGCAACGGTCTGCCCTTCGCGCACGAAATCCTGGCCCTGCACGATCACCCGCGCGCCATCGGCGACGCCGGTCACCCACATATGGGCCTGCTCGTCCTCGGCGATCGCGACCGGCACGAACGCCACCTTGTTCTGCGCATCGACCGTACGCACGCCAAGCTCGCCGTTCGACGCGAAGGTCAGCGCCGAGCGCGGGATACGGGTCGAGGGCGAAGGCGCCAGCTTGAGCGCGACTTCGGCCGTGATGCCGTCCGGAATCCGGCCGTCAGGATTGGCGACCCGACGTCGACGCGATAGGTGCGCGTCCCGGAGTTGGCCGACTTCGACACAAAGCGGATCTTGCCCTCCGCGGTCTCGCCGGTGACGAGCCGGATGGTGGCGGGCTCGCCAACCTTGACGCCGGCGAGCTTGCGCTCGGCCACTTCCACCACCGCCAGCATCGGATCGAGCCCGACGATCTGCGCCACTTCCTTGCCGATCGACGAGCGACTGGCCCGGCTGCACCGGCACTTCGGTGATGACGCCCGACCACGGCGCGACCACGAGGCCGCGCTCGGCCTCCGCGTCAGCGGCTGCCAAGATCGCATCAGCCGCCTTGGCTTGCGCCTCGACGTTCGCGAGATCGAGCTTCGCCACCGCACCCGCTCTCCGCCAAACGCCGCTTGGCATCGAGCTCGGCCTTGCGTTGCGCGACCAACGCGCGCGCCTGCGCGACCTGCGCTTCGCGCGCCTCGTCGGAGAGCCGCGCGATCACGTCGCCCTGCTTCACCTGGTCGCCGCGCCGCACCTTGAGCTCGAGCAAAAGCCCCGTGGTGCGCGCCAGCGCCATCATCTTGTGGTCGGCCTCGGTGCGGCCCGAGATCACGAGCTTGCGTGCGTGCTGCTCGACCTTCGTCTCCAGCACGGCGACGCGGAACGCCGGCTTCGAGGCCTGCTCGGCCGGGCGGATCGCCGCGTCACTGTGCGGGTGTTCGCCGAAGATATAGCCCGAGCCGATCCACAGCGCCGCGCCGGCCACCAGGCCGAGCGCCGCCAGCCGGCTCGCTTTCATCGAGCGCACGAATTTTTGCAACGCGCCCACGATGTTCATCGCGCGCCCTCCTCTTTACCCTGCGCAACCACCTTCGGCTTGGCGCGCAACATATGCCGCGTCACGTCCATGAAGATCGGCAAGACGCTCGCCGGGTCGAAATCCTTCTGCAGCGCGCGCCGCCACCACACGCCGTCGGCGATGATCATCAGCATGGTGATGACGCCAGCGAGATCGACGTCGGCGGCAATGTCGCCGCGCTTGACGCCCTGCTCGAGCAGGGTGCGCAACCATTGCCGCACATCGCGGTCGAAATTCTGCGAGATCGCGGCAATGTCGGGATGCCGCCGCGCCTGCGCCATCACCTCGGTGCAGAGCAGCACCTGCTCGTCCGGCCGCTGCGAGAAGTGATGCTCGGCGAGCGCCTCGATCACCTTGAACACGCCCTGCGAGAGGTCGGCCGCCGCGAACTCGGCCGCCACCTCGGCGCGGTCGCGCTCGCTGATGCCGGCGATCAGCGCCTCCTTGGAGGCGAAGTAGCGATAGAGATTGCCCGGGCTCATCCCGGCCTCGGCGCAGATCTCCTGCATCGAGGCGCCGTGGAAGCCCGAGCGCACGAAGCAGCGCCGCGCCGCGTCGAGGATCTCGTTGCGGCGGTCGGTGGCGAGCTGGGTGTTGGAAGGGCGCATGGTTGGTCGTCCCGTCGGCAGCGCAAAAGAGGCCGGCAACTGCCGGGCCTTTTGCACTGCAATAAAAGCGAATGAACGTTCGCTCTCTACGCCCGGAACCCGGCGGAGTTAATGCGGCTGATCGGAGAGATCAGCGGCTGGTTTGCAAGCCACCTGGACCGGATGCTCGGCGACTGCCGAGCCTGGGTCGGATCGCGGCTCAACGATGACCTCGAGCGGCCGCCCAAGGCTCGCGCGCAGCTGTCTTCCAAATCCTTTTTAGGTGGATTTGGAGGTAATTTCCGCGAACCGCTTCCAATTTATCGGGCCATCTTCGTTGGCAACGCCGATGACGTTGAGCTCCCAAGGCTGCTGCGTACAAGTTCGCAATATTCCGGCTGCACGTCTATCCCGACACTATTGCGGCCTGACCGCTGAGCAACGCGCAGTGTTGTGCCTGACCCCATAAACGGGATCGAGGACAACGTCGCCCTCTCTTGTAAACAGCTTGATAAACCACTCCGGGAGAGCTTCAGGAAACGCCGCGCTATGGCTCTTATTCCCGCATTCGGTCGCGAAATGCAGAACATTGGATGGATAAGCGAGATCGCGCCCCACCCAATTTTCGATTTTCTTTCCAAAGCCGCTGCCTACCTTCGATTCATCCCTTCGCTTGTCGGTATTGGATAGCTTGCGGAGCCGCGAATTTTTCCAGTCACCCATCGGGACGCGCACCGCGTCCTGATACATCGCGAATTGCCGTTGCTTGGTAAAATGCAGACAGCGTTCCCATGCATCGCGAAATCGATTTGGCCATTTTCCCGGATAGCAGTTCTTTTTGTGCCAAATGTACTCTTCCGTCCAAAGCCACCCGCGTTTGCGCATCTCCAGAATTAATTCCATCACGTACGTATGTCGTTCACCTTCAACCGTGCGCTCTTTTATATTCAGGACGAATGACCCTGTCGGCTTGAGCACGCGAAAAATTTGGTCGGTGATCGGCAAAAACCACGCCACATAACCCTCAGGCGAAATGCCGCCATATGTCCTCTTCCGTTGGTCGGCATAAGGGGGTGACGTGACAACAAGATCGACAGAAGACGCATCAAGCGAAGCCATTGCTTGCGCGCAGTCGCCTTCCAGAACTTTCGTGCTGACCGGAATCCACAATCCGGGAGGCGACTGCTCCCTCGGCGACGGCATTTTCTCAGTTGCGTTGCGGCCGTTTTTTACAGACTTCCGATCATCGGAAGATGTGCGGCGCTTTCCGCCGCGCTTGATTTTTTGCACTTCCGCGGGCGCGTCGTCCAAATCGAACAAAAACTTGTCCGCAGGTTGGCGACCGGGGTTGGCGCGAAGTCTTGAGATCGGACTCGACCGGCGCCGCTAACCGAAATTCTGATTGCTCGTCGGACATTGCGGGGCCACAAATTGTTGATTCTGCTAGATTTTCTAAATAACTTATTCTGCCGCGACTGTCCAAGAACGTCCGCCATTGTATAAACAATCAATTCGCGTCGATCCCGCTAAAGCTTCGGCGGGTCTAGTCAAACGCGGTCTCACCGCCTTGCAGTCCTCGGCGTCTTGCCGGGCCAACTGACGATCCGCTGCTCCCACTTCTCCTCCGGCAGCTCGGTCTCGCAAACCGTCTCGCGGCCGCGCACCGAGACGCCCGCCTCGTGCACCGTCTCAGCGCTGCCCGACACCAGCGGGTGCCACCAGGCGAGGTCCTTGCCCTCCGCAACGAGCCGGTACGCGCAGGTCGGCGGCAGCCAGACGATGCGCTTCACATTGCGCGGCGAAAGCTGGACGCAGTCGCTCACCTGCCGCTTGCGGTTCGCATAATCCTTGCAGCGGCAGCTCGCCGTGTCGAACAGCCGGCACGCCACATTGGTGAAATGGGTTGCGCCGGTGTCGATGTCCTCGAGCTTGTTGAGGCAGCAGCGGCCGCAGCCGTCGCACAGGCTCTCCCATTCGGCCTGGCTCATCTGCGACAGCCGCTTGGTCTTCCAGAACGGCTCGCTCGCGCCTTTTGCGGCGGGCGCAGGTTTACGATTCGGCAGGCTTGGCTCATCGGCGTCGTCATGCCCGGCTTTAGGCGGGGGAGCCACGCCTTTCTTGCCTGACGCGGGAAAGTCACCGGAACGCCCTATTTTTCGCCGTGATTCCCGTTCACCCTCGCCTTAATCCACCGGCCGTTCACCATGTTGCGGCGTGGCCGCAACCGGCCTGATCGGCTACATACATGAATCACTGCGCCCGGCCGCGTTCACGCGATCGGGCCGCGCCTCAAATGGCGTAGAGGGCTGAGAGCTTGCGCAACCTTCGTCCCGACGACTGGAAAGGGCTGATCCGGCGCGCCTTCCTCGGGCTCGACGCCTGGGTGGATTCCAGCCTGTTCCGCTCCGGCCGCGGCCTGCGCGAAAGCTATGAGCGCTTCTCCGGCTTCATGGACCGCTTTCACGTCGCCGGCTGGCGGCGCGGCCTCAACGAGATTGTGTCCGAAGGCGCGACGCTCGGCATGGCCGGGATGCTGCTGATGCTCGCTTTGGCGCAGCCCGCCTTCCGCGAGACCTCGGACGACGACTGGCTCAAGAAGTCCGAGCTCGCCGTCACCTTCCTCGACCGCTACGGCAACGAGGTCGGCGCGCGCGGCATCAAGCATAATGACTCGATCCCGCTCGACGAATTTCCCGACCAGCTGATCAAGGCGGTGCTCGCCACCGAAGACCGCCGCTTCTACGAGCATTTCGGCGTCGACATCATCGGCACGTTCCGCGCGCTCGCCACCAACGCGCGGGCCGGCGGCGTGGTGCAGGGCGGCTCCACCATCACCCAGCAGCTCGCCAAGAACCTGTTCCTGTCGAACGAGCGCTCGCTCGAGCGCAAGGTCAACGAGGCGTTCCTCGCGCTGTGGCTCGAGGCGCGGCTGACCAAGAACGAGATCCTGAAGCTTTATCTGGACCGCGCCTATATGGGCGGCGGCGCGTTCGGCGTCGACGCGGCGGCGCAGTACTACTTCAACAAGTCGGCGCGCGACGTGAGCATGTCCGAGGGCGCGATGCTCGCGGGCCTCTTCAAGGCGCCGACCAAGTTCGCGCCGCACGTCAACCTGCCGGCCGCGCGCGGCCGCGCCAACGTCGTGCTCGACAACCTGGTCGAGGCCGGCTTCATGACCGAGGGCCAGGTGTTCGGCGCCCGCCGCAACCCCGCCACTCCGGTCGATCGCCGCGACGAGCGCGCGCCGAATTACTATCTCGACTGGGCGTTCGACGAGATGAAGAAGCTCGTCAACACCTTCCCGAAGTCGATGACCGAGCGCGTGTTCGTGGTGCGCACCGCGCTCGACACCAGCATCCAGCGTCAGGCCGAGATCGCGGTCGAAAATTCGCTGCGGCAGTTCGGGCAATCTTATAATGCGCGGCAAGCCGCGGCCGTCATCATGGAGAATGACGGCGCGGTCCGTGGCCTGGTCGGCGGCCGCGACTATGGCGCCAGCCAGTTCAATCGCGCCACTGACGCGCTGCGCCAGCCCGGCTCGTCCTTCAAACCTTACGTCTACGCCTCAGCGCTGATGCACGGCATGAAGCCGACCTCGACCGTGGTCGACGCCCCGATCTGCATCGGCAACTGGTGTCCGCAGAACTATAGCGGCGGCTATTCCGGCTCGATGTCGCTCACGCAGGCGCTGACGCGTTCGATCAACACCGTCGCGGTGCGCCTCTCGATCACGATCGGCGACGGCAATGCCAAGCTCGGCCGCGCCCGCATCACCGAGCTCGCCAAGAAGATGGGCCTGCGCACGCCGCTGCCGGATACGCCGTCGCTGCCGATCGGCGCCGACGAGGTGACCGTGCTCGATCATACCGGCGCCTACACCACCTTCCCCAATCTCGGCAAAGCCGCGACGGCTCACGCCGTGCTCGAAGTGCGCACCGGCGCCGGCGAGCTGGTCTGGCGCTTCGACCGCGACGGGCCGAAAGCGCGCGAGGTGATGACGCCTGCGGTAGCCGCCGACATGAACCGGATGATGGCCAATGTGGTGGAAGCCGGCACCGCGCGCCGCGCGCGGCTCGACGGCATTGCCGCCGCCGGCAAGACCGGCACGACCAATGCGTACCGCGATGCGTGGTTCGTCGGTTACACGGGAAATTTCACCTGCGGCGTGTGGGTCGGCAACGACGATTATCAGTCCACCAATCGCATGACCGGCGGCTCGCTGCCGGCCATGACGTGGCACGCCATCATGGCCTATGCGCATTCGGGCATCGAAGTGAAACCGCTCGCCGGCGTGCCGGCGCCGCAGGTCAAGCCAGAGCCGCGCGTTGCCGAGACCAAGCCAAAAAATGAGGAAGCGCCGCCGCAGCGGCCTGCCCTTCTCTCTCGCCGCGGCGCCGACATCCTGGTGCGGGTCGAGCGCATGATGGACGACGCCAACCGGTCATTGGCGACGACCACGCCGCCGGCCGCCGAAATCCGGCGTGGCGCCGAGTTGCAGCCGGCCAGCGCGGTTGTCGGGCTCGGCGGCAGACCGGCGACCACCGGACGAAATTGATTCCGCGCCAAGCCGGGTTAAGTTGTCCGTTCCAGCGCTTCATTGGATTTGACCCGTGCGCTTCCTGATCAGCTCACTGTTCGTCTTCGCGATTGCGACGCTCATCGGACTGGGCGGCACCTATTTCGCGCTTTCGCGTGGCGCGGCGTTCGGTGCGCTCAAGATCGGCGCATGGATGGCGTGGCCGAAGACCGGCACCGCCGACGCCGACCCCTATGCCCGCGCCTCCATTGCGCGCAGCGGGCAACTGCCGATCGGGCTTGGCGACGGCGTTTCGTTCGCCGCGCAAACTGACGATAGCGGCAAGATGCTCGACGGCCGTTGCGAGGTGGTGCTCAAGGGCGCCACGCCGGCCGCGCGGTTCTGGACCCTGACGCTCTACGACAATCAGGGCCGGCTGGTCGCCAATTCGGTCGACCGCTATGGCTTCACCAGCCAGGAGCTGGTGCGCTTCGCCGACGGCAGTTTCGAGATCGTGGTGTCGCCACGCGTCGCCGCCGGCAATTGGCTGCCGACCGGCGGGGTCGAGCGCTATCAGCTGGTGATGCGGCTCTATGACACCGCCGTTGGGGTTTCGACCCGCGCCGGCAAGGAAGTGCCGATGCCGGTGGTGATGACGCGGGGCTGCGTATGACCCGCTGGCTCCTCATCATTACGGTCGGTGTCGTGCTCGGCGCGATCGTGCATCTCATCACGATAATGCTGCTGCCGCGCACCGCGACGCTCGACGCTTACGCCCGCCTCACGCCCATGACGCCGGTCAATTCTGTGGTGCCGTTGCCGCCGCCCACGCCGGACAGCGCGTCGATGCCGTTCATGGACCCCGCTTTCGCGGCGGCGATCTGCCGCTACGATCTGTCGCGCGGCCCGCTTAAATTCGTGGTGCCGGTCAGCCCGGCCTACACGTCGGTCTCGTTCTATACGCGCTACGACATCGCCTATTACGCCATCAACGACCGCGCCGCCGGCCGGCGCACCATCGAGCTCGAGCTGATGACACCCGACCAGCGCGCCGAGCTTCCCGATGATGAAGAAGTCACCGCGGCGGACCGGCTGATCGTCGAATCTCCGACCGCAACGGGCTTGATCGCGATCAGGGCTCTCGCCCCCGAGCCAGGGCTGATGCCGGCGGCGCGCGCTGCTCTCGCGGCGGCACGCTGCACGCCGCAGAGCGCGCCGGTCGCAACCCGCTAATCAGTAATCGAAGGCGACCCGTTCGCCGCGGCCGGTCGGCGCCCATTTGCGGTAGAACGCCATCTTGGCTTTGAGCTGGCCGAGCAATCTTTCAGCCTCGACCGCCTGCGGCGATGGCGTCACGATCACCAGCCGCTCAAGCGCGAATTGATAGGAACCGACACGGCGCTCGAGCGAGGCGCGCACCATTCCGACAATGGCCTCATTCTCCGCCATGCGCTTGCCGGCATTCTCACGTTCGAACGGGCTCATTTCCCGGATGTGCCCGAGCGCCTTGCGCCGCTTGGCATCGATGTCGAGGACGCGCGCCGCTGCTTCAAAGAATGCCGGCAACCGCGTCACGTCGTTGCGGACGTCCTCGATCAGCTGCGAGTAGCGCGTGTTCGCCGAGCGATAGCGCGACGACATCAGCTTCGCGGCATAGGCGGTGCGGTCAAAGCTGCGGCCTATTTCATCGTTGAATCCATGCTCGCTGAGGACGCTGTACCAGCGCTGCCGGTCGTAGGGCGGCTCGACCAGCGGGTAAGCGAGATCGCGCAGCTGGCGCTCATCGTCGGTCGGCTGAAACACCGACGGTGAGGAGCCGGTCGCGGCAGGCCCCATCCAGTCGTGAATGTCGTCGCGAACCAGGCTTGGTCGCACCTGCCCGAAATCGGTGTTGGTGCAGGCGCAGGTGAAAAGAAGAATTCCGATGCTGAGAAAAGATGCGCCGCGCCTGGCCGAGCGCTTGAGGCGCGTTGCATGCTCCATTTGCATGAAGCTCTAGCGTGCCGCGCGGCGGCGGCGGCGGCGGCCCGTTCCGGTCTGCGGCGCGACGTCGCCGGAATCGTCCGGATTGCGATCGATCCGCACCACCGGAAGAATGATCACGGTGGCTGGCTCGCTGCTCGCATCAACGTGTTTGCCCCGCCGGCTAATATCGGCCTCATCGGGAAAACGGATGACTTCACCCATGGCAGTCCCCTATCCGGCCGTTCGCCGTGTTGCCTTCGGCCCGGCCGGTGTTCCTCACGTGCGATTAAAGGGTCGGCAAGGTTAACGCTCTGCTAACGGGCGCTCGGTAAGGTGAGACGATCTCATTTTGGCGTTGTGTGTCATGAGTAAGAGTTCCAGCGTTGCGCATGTCCAAGGCCTGTTCGATCTCGCCTGCCGCAGTGGCGTCGACATCCGCCCCACCTTGCTGCGGGTTCTGACCGACCTCTACGTCCAGAAACCGGTCCACAGCGCCGAAGAGAAAGCCGAATACACCGAGCTTGCCGGCCGTTTGCTCGACCATGTCGACGACGCCACGCGCAACGCCATCGCAAGCAGGCTCACCGGCCACCCCGACACACCGCCGGCTATCGCCGTACGGCTGGGCATCCCTCAAGCTGCCGTGCCCGCCACGAACAACGCCGAACCCGCGGGCAAAGAGTTGATCGAGGCCTTCTTCGCGGCGAACAGCTACGAGCGCCGGCTGATTCTGACGAATTTGGCAGCGGCTTCTGACGCCGCGGCGGCGGGCAAGCCGATTGTCGCGCACGAGACTTGCCGCCGGCTGGAAGCGGCCGCGCTGTCTCGGCAGCCTGATGACTTTGCGAACATCCTGGAAAGCGCGCTGCTCCTGCCTCGCGCGATTGCCGAGCGCATCACCCATGATCGGAGCGGCGAGCCGATCCTGATCGCAGCCCGTTCGCTCGGCATGCCGGCAGCCGGCCTGCATCGCATCCTGCTGTTTATCAATCCCGCCATCGGCCACTCGGTCCAGCGAGTCTACGAGCTCGCGGCGCTTTATGCCGAGCTCAGCCACGACACCGCCGAATCGATGCTGGCGATCTGGCGTGGGCGCCCGCTCGCGACGGCGAAGCCGGCATATCAGCCGGTCTTGCACGACGACGAACAGCGCTCCGCGCGTCTCACCGCCTCGACGATGCGTTACCGCACCACGCGCCGCAGCAATTCCTTGACGGCGCGCTTCAAGAGCAGCGGCCGCTAGCCGCTGAAAATATTGTCGAGAAAGGACCGCCCGGCGCGGTCCTCCACCTCGACGATCCAGATGTCGGGATCGAACCGCATTTCCTTGACGAGGTATTTTTCGGCGTCGGCCTCCGGCGCCGGAGCCGATGCGCCAACCACAGCGGAAAAGGCACGATCGGCCGGACGCTCATCGTCGAATGCGGTCTGCGGCGCCGGACCATAAAGCACCGCCGTCCCGTCCAGCCGACTGAGCTTCACGAAGATCGCGCCCGCCTCTTCCGCGCCGCGACGGCGTACGACGGCAGGGGCGCCCTCGCCGTTACAGCGGCGGATATAGGCGGCAACCCAGATGGCGGACTTCAGACGCATGCGCTGCTTGTAGCGCGGAAGGAACGAGTGCGGCCAGTGACGACGGTCTACTCGATCTGCTGTCCGCTCAAGGCCGATAGCGCCCGCACCACCTGGTCCGAGACCTGGCCGGTGACCGGCATTTTGCGCGACGTCTCGAATTTTCGGATCGCATCCTCGGTTGCGTTGTCGAGCACACCGGTCGGCTTGATCTGGCCATAGCCGTAAGCGGTAAGAATGCGCTGCACCGTCGTCATGCGCTTGGTCGGCGCCAGCAATTGCGCGATCGGATCCTGCCGCGCCGGCTCGGGCGCTGCCGCCAGTTTCGGCTTGGCAGCAGGGCGCGACGGCCTGCGGACGCGCCGGCGGCAACACGGCTGCCTGCACCGGCTCGAAGCGGGCGGGCTGCAGGATCGGCGCCGGGCTGAGCGGCGCCGCGAGGGTCACCATGCGCGGCGGCGGCGCGCTCGAACGCGCGAGAATGGGGGCCGGATGCGGTCCCGGCTGCATGAACAGCGCGTTGGCGCAGATCATCACGATTGCCGAGCCACCAATGAACAACGCGACGGATTCGCGCGGATGACGGCTGAGAATGCTCGCGGCGGCGGGGCGCCGGTCGTAGTCGATTCGTCTAGGCACTTTTCCTCACCTGTGTGCGGAGATCCAAGGGGGAGACCGCGTTTGTTTTGCGCGAATGCGAGAGTGTCTGCGTGGTGGCGACGACATGCATCATGGCGGCCTGCGCGCTTTCCAGCTCGGCGCGGGCGGCGTTCAGCACGTCGTCCTGCGCCTTGCGCTCGCTGATGTCGCGAATGACCGCCACAGCTTCCTGCGCGTGGATGTCAGACTTCAGCGGAGCGCAGCGCATCTCCACCCAGATGAAACGAGGCTTGGCCGATTGGTCGGCCCGCACGCGAAATTCGAGCGAGCGCTCCTGCCCGGCGGCAGCCTCCGAGAGTGCGCTCAAATAAGCCGGCCGGTCCGCGACATGGACGCGGTCAAACAGGCCGCGGCCCATCAATTCGTCCGGTGCCGCAGTGAAGAGTTTTCCCGCCGCGGGCGAGATGAATGTCACCGCGCCGTTGCGCGCATGGCGAGAGACGATGTCCGGCATGCTCGCCGTCAGCAGCCGATAGGTCTCGGCTTCGCCCTTGATATGCTGCGAACCGGCAAGCGCCAGCTCGAGCGGCACGATCAGCAGGCAGGCCGCGATCGACCACGCACCGCTATGCCAAATCAGGAAAGCGATCAGGCCGGCGAGCGTGAGCGCCGAGAGAACATGCGCCGCCTCGTAGCGGCCGGTGCGGGAGAGCAAATAGACCAGCGCCAGCGGGACCACCATCCAGGCGAACAATCCAGCTTCGAGCATGTCAGGCGTGCCGCGCAGGGCGACATAAAGGGGAAACGCGGCGAGCACCGCGCAACTTCCGATGAGCCGCGGCGCAATGAAGGCACGATGCCGCGCCAAGGTCAGCGCGTCCTGCCGGGCGTCCTGATGGACCAGCCCGTCGACGTAATTCCACAATGTGGTGAGGTTAGCCGCCACCCCTGTCACCCGTACGCAAACGCCCCTTATTGCGAGCGAGACTAGGAAGCGCGGCTTAAACGAACGCTAAGGACGCGGCGCCGCGCGCCGTTCGATGCGGTGTTTGCGAGCGTCGCCACTCCAGATCGCCGCGCATGGTGAAATTTCTATTTCCGTTTTGGCGGGCCACCCGCTGCCACCGGCCCAAATTTAAATTCCATTGACCACGTTTACGTGCCCGCGAGCCGCCGTGAAACAAGCGGTCGCGCTAGCCGTTTCCTGCACGCAACGGAGATCGTTCAAATTTGATGCAAACTCGCTTCGAATGCGCGCGCGAATGCGAACGGCGAGTTCAGCCGTATCTGTTACGGTTTGCATCAAAGGCGGCACAAAGTCCGCCGGGGACAGGTGGCTAATGTTCTTTCTGCTGCGCATGACGTTCTGGCTCGGCCTCGTTTGCGTGCTGCTTCCGGGCAGCGGCAGCGACGCGCCGGCTGCCAAGATTGATCCGGCGAGCGCGGTGACCGCCGCGGGCGCTGCCGTCTCCGACATGCGCGGTTTCTGCGAGCGTCAGCCGCAGGCCTGCGAGGTCGGCGGCCAGGTCGCGGTTGCGATCGGCCACAAGGCCGAAGCGGGCGCGCGCACGATCTACGAATTCGTCAGCACCAAGCTGAACGAGAAGTCTGCCGAGCCGACCGCCGATAAGGGCACGCTCACGCAGGCCGACATGGCGCCGGCCTGGCGCGCTCCCGCGTCGGCTCCGGTGCCGCTGCCGCCACGCCGCGAAGCGCGCACCGCGCGTCCCAGCGCCTAAAGCCGCATAATCCCGCCACTTTATCCGATTGGCCCGCGTGCGGCCGTGCGCCTATATATCGGGCGAGATGAGCACGATTGACGAGATCCTTGAGAACTTCGTCCTGCTTGAAGAGTGGGACGACCGCTATCGCTATGTGATCGAGCTCGGCCGCACGCTGACGCCGCTCGCCGAGGCAGAGCATATCGACGCCAACAAGGTGCAGGGCTGCGCCAGCCAGGTCTGGCTGGTCACGCACAAAAAGCCGAATGGCGCTGCCGGGCCGGTGCTCACATTCGAGGGCGACAGTGATGCGCACATCGTGCGCGGGCTGATCGCCATCCTGTTCGCGCTCTATTCGGGCAAGACCGCCAAGGAGATCGTCGACACCGACGCGCTCGCGGTGTTCGAGCGGATGGGGCTGCGTGAGAACCTCACGCCGCAGCGTTCCAACGGCCTGCGCTCGATGATCCAGCGCATCCAGGCGGAAGCGCGCGCGGCGCTGGCACCCGCCTGAATCGAGCCCGGCGGTAAACCCGCCTCCTGCGCCACCGCGCAGCAGGATTGCACAAAACCCGGGGTACGCATTTAATCAGCGCAATGATGTGCGTCATCCCATGAGTAGCCTGCCTCACTTCGGCGCCGTGGTTGCCAACTACGCGCAGTTAATGCCCGACAAGATCGGCACGCGCGATCTCGACCGCGCCATGACCTTCGCGCAGTGGAATGCACGCTCGTGCCGCCTCGCCAATGCGCTGCTGGGCCTCGGTCTCGCCAAGGGCGACCGCGTTGCGGTGCTCGCCTACAACTGCCTCGAATGGATGGAAATTTACGCTGCCACCGCGAAGGCGGGGCTGATCGCGGTGCCGATCAATTTCCGGCTGATGGGGCCGGAAATCCGTTACATCGCGCAGGACTGCGGCGCGCGCGCCTTCATCGTGCAGGACGAGCTGATCGAGCGGATCGCCGACATTCGGCGTGAGCTGCCGATTCCGCAGGAGAACTACATCTGCATCGGCAAAGCACCCGCCGGTTACCGCGGCTACGAAGATTTTCTCGCCGCCGCGCCGCGACAGCGAGCCGGATGTCGAAGTCGGCGGAGAGGATACCTGGGCGCTGATGTACACCTCGGGCACCACCGGCAAGCCGAAAGGCGCGATCCGCAATCATCGCGCCGGCGCTTTGCTTTCGGTTCACACCGACGTCGAGATGGGGTTTCGCCGCGACGACAGCGCGCTCCTCGTCATGCCGATGTGCCACGCCAACTCGCTCTATTTCGGCAGCGCCTTCACTTATCTCGGCGCGACCACCTTCGTTTACAGCATGAAGAGCGTCGATCCCGAGCATCTGCTCAAGACGCTGGCCGACAGCGGCGCCACTTTCACCTCGCTGGTGCCCACGCACTACATCATGATGCTCGCGCTGTCCGACCAGATCCGCGGCCGGCACAATGTCGATCGCATGCGCAAGCTGCTGGTGTCTTCGGCGCCGGCGCGGCGCGACACCAAGCGCGAAATCATGGAGATGTTCAAGAACTCCGGCCTGTTCGAGCTGTACGGCTCGACCGAAGCCGGCTGGGTCACCATGCTTCATCCGCACGAGCAGTTCGACAAGCTCGGCTCGGTCGGCCGCGAATGCATCGGCTCGGCGCCGATCAAATTGCTCGACGCTGACGGCAACGAGGTTGAAGAGGGCGGCGTCGGCGAGCTCTATCACAACACGCCGTACATGTTCTCCGGCTACTGGAACTTGCCCGAGAAGACCAAGGAAGCGTTTCGCGGCGAGTACTGCACGGTCGGCGACATGGCCCGCCGCGAGCCGGACGGCTACTACTATCTGGTCGACCGCAAATCCAACATGATCATCTCCGGCGGCGAGAACATCTATCCGTCCGAGGTCGAAAACCTGCTCGGCTCGCACGACAAGGTGAAAGAAGTCGCGGTAATCGGGCTGCCCGACCAGAAATGGGGCGAGCGCGTTCATGCCGTGATCGTGCTGCATGACGGCGCGCAGACCTCACAGGATGAAATCACCGATTGGTGCAAGGACAAGATCGCCGGCTACAAGCGGCCGCGCTCGATCTCCTTCATCAAATATGACGAGATGCCGCGTACCGCGACCGGCAAGATCTTGCATCGCGTATTGCGCACGCAACTGAATGCCGGGAGCTGACATGAACGACATCAATCGCGACCCCAACACCGCCGCCGCCTGGGTCGCCAAATTTCTCAAAGCCCGCGGTGTCGATCGCATCTTCGGCCTGCAGGGCGGCCACATCCAGCCGATCTGGGATCATGTCGCGCGCGCCGGCATCCGCATCATTGACGTGCGCGACGAGGGCGCCGCCGTTCACATGGCGCACGCCCATAACGAGCTGACCGGCGCGCTCGGCGTCGCGATGGTCACCGCCGGGCCGGGCGTCACCAACACGGTGACGGCTGTCGCCAATGCCTCACTGGCGCGCGCCAGCGTGCTGGTGATCGGCGGCTGTCCGCCGCTGGCGCAGATGAACATGGGCCCGCTGCAGGACATCCCGCACACCGAGATCATGAAGCCGATCACCCGGACGTCGCGGACGCTTCGCGTTGCCGATCAGCTTGTGCGCGAACTCGACGAAGCGGTGTCGCGCGCAATGGGCGACATGGGCGAGCCGGGGCCGGCCTACATCGAAATTCCGCCCGACGTCTTGCGTGAGACCATCCCGCCGCAGCTCGTGCTCGACGAATGGATGAATGCGAGGCCGCCGCGCGTCATTCAGCCGAATCCGGACGCGGTGAAGGCCGCAGTCGAGGCGATCTGGTCGGCCAAGCGGCCGCTGGTGCTGACGGGCCGCGGCGCCAAAGGCGCGGCCAAGGAGTTGGTGCGACTGCTCGATGCCTCGGGCGCGCTCTATC
The DNA here is from genome assembly GCA_963847325.1 of uncultured Alphaproteobacteria bacterium. Lineage (GTDB taxonomy): Bacteria > Pseudomonadota > Alphaproteobacteria > Rhizobiales > Xanthobacteraceae > Pseudolabrys. The sequence goes on along the minus strand of CAWJZD010000006.1, from coordinate 123,719 downwards.
TCGACACCCAGGAAAGCCGCGGCCTCGTCCCATCCGACCATCCGTCTTTCATGGGCGCGATGCGCGGCCAGGTGATGGGCGCGGCCGACCTCGTCGTCGTGATCGGCCGCAAGCTCGACTACCAGACTGCATACGGCTCTCCCGCTGTTTATCCGGACGCCAAGTTCATCCGCATTGCCGACAACGCCGGCGAACTGATCGACAATCGCCGCGGCGAACCGGAACTGCTGGCCACGCCGGCGCTGGCGCTCGATGCCATCGTGAAAGCCGCAGGCAACCGGCAAGCGAGCATCGACAAGAACTGGGCGGATAAAATGCGCGAGGGGCAGAAGAAGCGCTCGTCACGCAGGAAAACCGAGCCGCCGCGCGGCGAGGACGGCAAGATCCATCCAGGCGTGATCTTCGACGCGATCCACGAAAAAGCCGATCCCGACTACATCGCCATCGCAGATGGCGGCGATCTTCTGAGCTTCGCCCGCATCGGGCTCGCGGCCCGCACCTACATGGATGCCGGCGCCTATGGCTGCCTGGGCGTCGGCGTGCCCTACGCGGTGGCGGCGTCGCTCGCTTTCCCCGGACGGCAGGTGATCTCGGTCACCGGCGACGGCGCGTTCGGCATCAATGCGATGGAAATCGACACCGCGGTGCGCCACGGCGCCAAGGCGGTGTTCATCGTGTCCAACAACGCCGCCTGGAACATCGAGCGGCTCGACCAGGAGATGAACTATGGCGGGCGCGTGGTCGGCGTGCTGCTGCGCCATTCCGATTATGCGGGGATGGCGCGGGCGCTCGGCCTGCACGGCGAGCGTGTCGAAGACCCCGCCGACATGCCGGCCGCGCTCGAGCGCGCCTTGAAGAACATGCCGGCGCTGATCGACGTCGTCACGTCGCAGACCGTCGTGTCATCCGATGCCAAGAAGGGCCTCGGCACCGTGCACGACTATCAGGCGCTGGAAGCGTGGAACGAGGCGGAGCTGAAGCGGCGCAAGTAACGCTGCAAGTAACGTAGCCGGTCTTCTCGAGATGCGCGCGCAGCTCGTTGATCGAGGCAAAGCGCAACGTGCCATCCGGCAACTCGGCTTCGATCGAGCCATCGACGTAGAGCGTGTAGCCCATCCCGTCGACCACGCCTGACTTGAGCACGGCGACTGCGCGCAGCGGCTCCTCGGCTTGCGGGGTCGGTTCTGCCGGCTCGGGCGCTGGCTCAAGCTCGACAGGCTTGGTGCTCAGGGCAGGCTCCGGCTCCGGCCATTTGAAAGGCTCAGGCACGCGCGTCCGCGATGGCTCAGTTTCAGCGAGCACGGATGGCGGCTTGCGCGGCTCGTTCTTCCACATCGCATCGAAATACGGCGGCTGCGCCGGCTCGGTGCGCGGCGGTTCAGCGGGCGCTGGCGCGGGCTTGCGCCATTCCGGCAGCGACGACTCGAAAGACGGTGCGGCACGCGGTGGCGGCTCGGCCGGCGGCGCCTTTGGCCGCTCCGGAAACCGGAATGGCGACGCCCTGGCCGCCGCAGGCTTCAAGACCGGCGCTTCTTCAGTTCTTCGGCCTCTTCAGCCGGTAGCGGAAGATCCGGATTTCGGATCGACGGCGCGGCAAATTCGTCTTCCGGCGCGGCCCGCTCCTCGAGCGGAGCCGGCACGAAAGGCGGCAGCTCGGATACGGGCGAACGCGAAGGCTCCGCCTTCGTCTTGGGCGGGAATGGCGCGCGGTTGCCGCGCGCAGCTTCAAGGACGTCGACCGGCCGGCCGCTGCGCGACAAGGGACGCGCGCCGACCATCTCGGCAAGTCGCTGCAGTTGCGGATACCGCCGCCGCAAGGCCGACCACGATCAGGCCGCCGACCAGGGCAACGGTGCCCGAAACAATAAGGGTATCGCCGAAGCTGAATTCCTTGACCGGGATGCCGAACAAAATCGAGGCCGCGCCGCCAATCGCGGCAAGAGCGCCAACCACGTACAACAACAGTGACATTACGCCTTCGACCCCCTCACGATCCGGCCTAGATGCCGGCCCTAACCCATTGCTGCCTTGCACTTTTTGCCGCAAAGGGTCTGCTTTAAAAGTAACACATGAACACCGGCAGCGATACTCTATGCCATCGCCGTTTTGCCGCCGGTATCCGGTTTTTGGCGGCACACATGCCTTAGAAAGAGCGTTGCTCCAAGCCGCCCTGCCGTCCTAAGGAAAAGCGAACCTGACCGTCGCGGCGCGGTTGCTACAAAGCCGTTCAACAAAAGACGTTCGAGCGAGGAGGACGAAATGCCATTTACACTGCCCGATCTGCCATACGCCCATGACGCGCTGGCGCCCTATATGTCGCGCGAGACGCTCGAATATCATCACGACAAGCACCACAAGGCCTATGTCGACAACGGCAACAAGCTGCTCGCCGACAGCGGCCTCGACGGCAAGCCGCTCGAAGAGATCGTCAAGGCTTCGCACGGCAAGAACCCCGGCCTCTTCAACAATGCGGGGCAGCACTACAACCACATCCACTTCTGGAAATGGATGAAGCCCGGTGGCGGCGGCGACAAGATTCCGGGCGAGCTCGAGAAGAAGATCGTCAGCGATCTCGGCTCGGTCGCCAAGATGAAAGAGGACTTCACCCAGGCCGGCATCACGCAGTTCGGCTCCGGCTGGTGCTGGCTCGCGGTCAAGGACGGCAAGATCAGTCGTGATGAAGTCGCCGAATGGCGAGAGCCCGCTGGTGCAGGGCGCCTCCCCCATTCTCGGCTGCGACGTGTGGGAGCACTCCTACTACATCGACTATCGCAACCGCCGCCCCGATTACCTCAAAGCGTTCCTCGATCACCTGGTGAACTGGGAACACGTCGCGGAAATGTATGCCGCGGCGAGCAAGTAACGCGGGCGACTGACTGCGCACGACGGCGCTACGAACTAATCCAGATGCGGCCGGCAGCATTGCCGACCGCATCGCCGTTTTTGTTATCGCCCTCGAAGTCGTCATCGCTACGCTGACGTTTCGCCACTACGGGCTCGGCTGGGACGACTACACCCATTCCGAATATGGCGACCTGCTGATCAATCTCTACAAATCCGGCTTCGCCGATCAGCGCGCTTTCTCATTCGTCAATCTGTTCTATTACGGCGGCGGCTTCGACATGGTCAGCGCGCTGGCCGCCAAAGTCTCGCCGTTCGGCATGTTCGAGACCCGGCGGCTGGTCAACGCGCTGTTCGGCATCGCCGGGCTTACGGCGACATGGCAGATCGGCCGCCGCCTTGGCGGGCCCATCGCGGGACTGATTGCGCTTTTACTGCTGGCCGCATGCCCGGTCTACGACGGCCACATGTACATCAACGCCAAGGACACGCCGTTCGCGGCCGCGATGACGATCCTGCTGTGGTCGCTGGTGCGCATGTTCGACGAATATCCGGCGCCGTCGCGGCGCAGCGTCGTGTTCGTCGGCGTCGCGCTTGGTCTCGCATTCGGCTCGCGCATTCTGGCGATCGTCCTCGGCCTCGGGGCCGCAATCGCCCTGCTCGTCATCGTCGTCGAAGAAGTCCGCGAGCGGCGCGATGCACTCCAGCGGCTGCTTCAATTCATCTGGCTGATGCTGCCCGCCCTGTTGATCGGCTATTTGATCATGGGCCTGCTGTGGCCATGGTCGGTCACCTCGCCGCTCAACCCGCTTTACGCCAGCGATTATTTCTCCGGCTTCTTCGAGAAGCCGTGGCGCGAGCTGTTCCAGGGCCGGCTGATCTATGTGCCGGACATGCCGTGGACCTACCTGCCGCAGATGTTTGCCATCAAGCTGCCGGTGATCACGAGTGCGCTGGGGCTGCTCGGCACGGTCTGGATCATTCTCGCCGGCATGCGCGGCCGCTTGCCGATCAATCGCGGCGGCGCGCTGTTTCTGGTCATCATGGCGGCATTCCTGCCGATCATCATTGCAATGGTGGCGCGGCCGGCGCTCTACAACGGCATCCGGCATTTCCTGTTCGTGATTCCGCCTTTCGCCGTGCTCGGCGCACTCGCCGGCGCGGGATTGTTCGAATGGGCGCGCGAGAAAGGCCGACCATACGTGATCGGCGCCATCGCGGTGCTGTGCGCCGGCCTCGCCTTGCCGGTGAGCGACATCGTGCGGCTGCACCCATACCAGTATTCGTATTTCAACTGGGTGTCGGGCGGCGTCGCGATGGGCCACGACAAATATATGCTCGACTACTGGGGCCTCGCCTTCAAGCAGGCCAGCGAAGCATTACGCGCGCGGCTGGATGCGACAGGGCAGAAGCCGCCGGCGGGCCGGCGCTGGGTGGTCGAGATCTGCGGGCCGCAACGCGGCGCCGAAGTCGCGCTCGGCAATGACTTCGAGACGACGTGGGAGCGCAAGACCGCCGATTTCGCGCTGATGCTCGGCACCTATTATTGCCGCGACGATATTGCCGCGCCGATCCTCGCGGAGATTCGCCGCAAGGGCGTGCTCTACGCGCGCGTGCTCGATATACGCGGCATGGCGGCGCCGAGGCTCACGACCGAACCGCCACCCTAGGAGGTGTTGCCATGTCCTCGCCGGTTTTCGTGTTCGACGCCTACGGCACGTTGTTCGACGTCCACGCCTGCATCGCGCGTTACGCCGCCGAGGCCGGGCCCGACGGGCAACGCATGTCGGAGATCTGGCGGACCAAACAGCTCGAATACACCTGGACGCTGACGCTGTCCGGGCAATACGTCGATTTCTGGCAGCTCACCGAACGCGCGCTTGATTTCGCTCTGGCGCGTGTGCCCAGTGTCAGTCGCGAATTGAAGAGCAAATTGCTCGACGCCTATTTCAAGCTCGACGCTTTTCCCGATGCACGCGACGCACTGCAAAAGCTCAAGGCGCGCGGCGACCGCACCGGCATTCTCTCCAACGGCACACCGGACATGGTGAAAGGCGCGGTCGATGCCGCAGGCATCGGTGCCTCTCTCGATGCGCAACTGTCCGTGCATAGCGTGCGCATGTACAAGCCGCGGCCGGAAGTCTACGCGCTTGTCACGACCCACTTTAAATGCGCGCCGCGCGACGTCGTGTTCGTCTCGTCGAATCGCTGGGATGTGATGGGTGCCGCAAACCAGGGATTCCGTGCCGTCTGGATCAATCGCGGCAAGCTGCCCGACGAATATGGCAAAGCGGAAACGGTGCTGGATAACCTCGCGGGCCTGCTGGATTTGCGCATTGATTGAAATTTTTCATGGGTAGCGCGGCTGGCAGGCGGGCGCCGCGGCCTCTATATCCCGGTGCCGCCACCCCGAACCCTCCGCAATGCAGCCGATCATCTCCGTTACCGATCTAACGAAAATCTACGCGTCCGGCTTCCAGGCCCTCAAAACCATCAACCTGGAAATCCGCCGCGGCGAGATCTTCGCGTTGCTCGGCCCCAACGGTGCCGGCAAAACGACACTGATCGGGATTATCTGCGGCATTGTCACGCCGTCATCCGGGCGGATCACGGTCGGCGGCCATGACATCATCACCGATTATCGCCCTGCGCGCTCATTGATCGGCCTGGTGCCGCAGGAGCTGCACACCGACGCGTTCGAGACGGTTATCGCCACCGTCACGTTCAGCCGCGGGCTATTTAACCTGCCGCGCAATCCGGCTCACATCGAGAAGGTGCTGCGCTCGCTCTCGCTGTGGGACAAGCGCAACGACAAGATCATGACGCTGTCGGGCGGCATGAAACGGCGCGTCATGATCGCCAAGGCGCTGGCGCACGAGCCCAATGTGCTGTTCCTCGACGAGCCGACCGCAGGCGTCGACGTCGAGCTGCGCAAGGACATGTGGCAGGTGGTGCGCGAGCTGCGCGCCGCCGGCACCACCATCATCCTGACCACGCACTACATCGAAGAAGCCGAGGAGATGGCCGACCGCATCGGCGTCATCAACAAAGGCGAGATCATCCTGGTCGAGGAAAAGGCCGAGCTGATGCGCAAGATGGGCCAGAAGCGGCTCACCTTGCAGATGCACAACAAGCTCGACGCCCTCCCCGCTGAGCTGACCTCGCATGGCCTGACCATCGCCGATGGCGGCCAGGAGCTGATCTACGACTACGACACCGGAGCCGAGCGCACCGGCATTGCCACCCTGCTCGGCGAGCTCTCGCGCGCCGGCATTCGCATCCGCGACCTGCACACCAAGCAGAGCTCGCTCGAAGACATTTTCGTCGGATTGGTGAGCGACCGGAAATGAACTGGCGCGCGGTTGCAGCAATCTACAAATTCGAGATGGCGCGTACCGGGCGCACGCTCTCGCAGAGCATCGTCTTCCCGGTGCTCTCCACCTCGCTCTATTTCATCGTGTTTGGCGCGGCGATCGGCAGCAAGATGCCGCAGATCGAGAACGTCGGCTACGGCACGTTCATCGTGCCCGGCCTGACAATGATGATGATCCTGACCCAGAGCATCGCCAACGCGTCATTCGGCATCTACTTTCCGCGCTTCATCGGCACGATTTACGAAATTCTCTCGGCGCCGGTATCGTCGTTCGAAGTCGCACTGGGCTATGTGGGCGCCGCCGCGACCAAGTCGCTGATCCTTGGCGTCATCGTGCTGGCGACCGCGGGCTTCTTCGTCCCACTCAAGATCGCACATCCGGTCTGGATGGCGGCCTTTCTCGTTCTAAGCTGCGCGGCCTTCAGCCTGTTCGGCTTCATTCTCGGCATCTGGGCGGAGGGCTTCGAAAAGCTGCAGCTCATTCCGCTGCTGGTGATCACGCCGCTGACGTTCCTGGGCGGCACCTTCTATTCGATCGATGTGCTGCCGCCGTTCTGGCAGACGGTGAGCCTGTTCAACCCGATCGTCTATCTGATCAGCGGCTTCCGCTGGAGCTTCTTCGAAGTCGCGGATGTCAGCCCGGCGATCAGCCTCGGCGCGACGCTGCTGTTTCTGGCGGTCTGCCTCTGGATCGTCGCGGTCATTTTCCGCACCGGCTACAAGCTCAAGAAGTAGCGCTCCGCAAACTTGGCGCGCAAAGGCCGTTCCGCTAGCGTGCGGCGCGATGGCGATCCGCGGTTACAGCAACTTTCACGACTTTCGGGAGATGGCGCGGCGGCGGCTGCCCGGCCCGATCTTCAACTACATCGACGGCGCCGCCGACGATGAAGTGACCTATCGCCGCAACACCGAAAGTTTCGAGCACTGCGACCTGGTGCCGAACGTCCTGCGCGGCGTCAGCGCGATCGACATGTCGGTGACGGTGATGGGGCAGAAGCTGGCGATGCCGGTGTACTGCTCGCCGACTGCGCTGCAGCGCCTGTTCCATCATGACGGCGAGCGGGCCGTCGGCGCCGCGGCGGCGAAATTCGGCACCATGTTCGGGGTGTCGTCGCTTGGCACCGTCAGCCTCGAGGAATTGCGCAAGGCCCACCCGACCCCGCAGATCTACCAGTTCTATTTCCACAAGGATCGCGGCCTCAACCGCGCGATGATGCAGCGGGCCAAGGCCGCCGGCGTCAATGTGATGGCATTGACGGTCGACAGCATCACCGGCGGCAACCGCGAGCGCGATCTGCGGACCGGATTTACGATTCCGTTCCGATTGACGCTCGGCGGAATGTTTGCGTTCGCGATCAAGCCGATGTGGGGCCTCAACTACCTCACGCATGAACGCTTCCGTCTGCCGCAGCTCGACGATCACGTCGACATGGGCGGCGGCGCGTTGTCGATCAGCCGCTATTTCACCGAGCTGCTCGATCCGGCGATGAACTGGGACGACGTCGCCGCCATGGTTCGGGAATGGGACGGACAGTTCTGCCTCAAGGGCGTCATGTCGGTGGCGGATGCCAAACGCGCGGCCGAGATCGGCTGCACCGGCATCATCCTGTCCAATCACGGCGGCCGGCAGCTGGACGGCTCGCGGGCCGCGTTCGATCAGCTCGCCGAAGTGGTGGATGCCGTCGGCGACCGCATCGACGTGATGATGGACGGCGGCGTGCAGCGCGGCACCCATGTGCTCAAGGCACTGTCGCTCGGCGCCAAGGCGGTCGGGCTCGGCCGCTACTATCTCTATGCGCTCGCCGCCGACGGGCAGCGCGGGAGTCGAGCGGGCGCTCGCCAACATGCAGGCCGAGCTCGAGCGCGACATGAGACTGATGGGCGTCAGCGCCATCAGTCAGCTGTCGCGCGACAATCTGCGGTTCAGGTGAGCGCTACGACGCCAGCGCGTCCAGGATCCGCGCCCAGCTGCGGATGCCCTTGTGGAAGCACTTGAGGTCGAACTTCTCGTTGGGCGAATGCACCCGGTCGTCATCGAGCGCGAACCCGACCATCAGTGAATCCATTCCGAGCACGCGACTTGAAGTCCGCCACGATCGGGATCGAGCCACCGGCGCCGACCGTCACAGCCTTCTTGCCCCACTCATCGGCCAGGGCCTGGCGCGCCTTGGTGAGCGGACCGCTGCCGAATGAGAGCTGGAGCGGCCCGGCCAGGCCGAAATTCCCGAACTCGACGCTGCAATCCTGCGGAATGCGGTCGCGCACGAATTTGCGGAAAGCATCACGGATTTTCTCGGGATCCTGGCTGCCCACCAGCCGGAACGAGACCTTGCAGGAGGCCTGTCCTGGAATGACGGTCTTGGCGCCCTCCCCGGTGTAACCGCCGATAATTCCGTTGAATTCAGCGGTCGGACGGGTGGTGGTCTGCTCCAGAACCAGCCGCCCCTTCTCGCCGGCCGAATATTTCAAGCCGACCGTGCCGAGGAATTGCTGTTCGGTGAGATTGAGCCCTTTCAGGTCGGCGAGAATGTCGGCCGGCAGCTCCGGCACGTCGTCGTAAAAACCGGGAATGGTGACGCGGCCGTCCTTGTCGTGCATGTCGCCGAGGATGCGCGCCAGGACCCGGATCGGATTTTGTGCGGCGCCCCCGAACAGGCCGGAATGCAGGTCGCGATCGGCGCAAGTGACCTTCACGTCCTCATAGACGAGGCCGCGCAATGAGCTGGTGATGGACGGGGTATTTTGATCCCACATCGCAGTGTCGCAAACCAGCGCGAGGTCGAGCTTGAACTCGTCGGCATTGTCGCGAACGAAGCCGAACAGGTGCTTGGAGCCGCACTCCTCCTCGCCCTCGATCATCAGGGTAATCGGCAGCGGCAGCTTTCCCGTCACCGCCTTATAGGCGCGGCAGGCTTCGACGAAGGTCATGGCCTGCCCTTTGTCGTCGCAGGCGCCGCGGGCAACGATGATCTTCCGTCCGTCCGGCAGCGTATCGATCCGCGGCTCGAACGGCGGCGATTTCCATTGGTCGAGCGGATCGACCGGTTGCACATCGTAATGCCCGTAGAACAGGACGTGTGGGCCCTTCCCTGCTGCACTGCCGTTGGATTTACCGACCACGATCGGGTGCCCTGCCGTCGGCCGCAATTCGCTATCGAACCCGATGCTGCGAAGGTCGGCGGCGACGTATTCGGCGGCCTTTTTGCAATCGTCCTTGAATGCCGGATCGGTCGAGACCGACGCGATGCGCAACAGCGCGAACAACCGTTCGACGCTTTGGGAAATATCTTTGTCGATATGGGCGAGAACCTGGTCGAGCGTGCCCATGGCAATCTCCGGCGTGAGCAATTTTACGTTTGGTAGCGCCGCCGCTCACGGAAAAGAAGTGAAAACTTTGTGCTTGACTTGTCCGCGCAAGTGCTCGGATGGCGAGCCGAGGTCGACAAAATTTTCTGCGCATTCGCGCTTGTCATCACCCACGCAGCGTGCACAAGATAACAACGAACTCGCCGTCAGTGCGGGAAGCGAAACACAGAGAGGGGCAGTCGCGGTCATGGACGAGTTGCTCGACCGACTTGTCAGCACGTGCGGCGTTGAACGGCCGGTTGCCGAAAAAGCCGTCGCCATCATCCTGAATTTCCTGCGCAAAGAGGGGCCGCCTGAAAAGGTCCAGCCTCTCATCGAAAAGATGCCGGGCGCCGAGGCATTCCTCGCCGCTCATCCGGAAGAGCCGGGCGGCATGTTTTCCATGGGCGGCGTGATGGGCGCCGGCACAAAGATGATGGCCGCTGGCCTCGACATGGGCCAGGTCCAGACCGTTACGAAGGAAGTGATTGCCTACGCCCGGGAAAAAGCCGGCGAAGACAATGTAGGCGAAATCGTCGGCTCAATTCCGGGCCTTGGCCAATTCGTTTGACGCGACTGCTGCTTTGCGCGGGCGCCTGGGAGAGTTCTTGTGTCCTATCCTTTGACCGACATTGAAGGAATTGACGAAGAAACCGCCACGATTCTGAAATCGGCCGGCATCCGGTCGACGGAATCGCTGCTGGACAAAGTCGGCAATTTGCGCGGCCGCAAGACGATCGCGGCCAAGACCGGAATTCCGGCCAATCAACTGTTGCGCTGGGCGAACATGGCCGATTGCATGCGGATCCGCGGCGTAAGCCGCGAATACGCCGACCTGTTGCGGGCCGGCGGCATCGATACGGTCAAAGAACTCAAGCACCGCAATCCGAAGAACCTGGCGGCGCGCATGGCCGCCGCCAACAAGACGCGCAAGCTGGTGCGGGTGCTCCCCTCGGAGAAGAAGGTTTCGCGCTGGATCGACCACGCCAAGACCTTGCCGCTCAAGATTACCTACTGAATCTCAAACAGTTTTGGCTGCTTGACGGCGTGCGGGAGACCGCGCAAGCAACCCGCATGAACGCGCCAGCCGCAGTCACACCTGCGCCGCAAAGCCTGCCCGCGCTGCTCGCAAAGGGCAGCCCGCTGGTCATGGGCGTGCTGAATGTGACGCCGGACTCCTTTTCCGATGGCGGCCAGTTCATCGAGCCGGCCGTCGCGATCGCGCATGCACGGCAAATGGCGGCGGACGGCGCCGACATTCTCGACATCGGCGCGGAATCCACCCGGCCCTACGGCGGCATGAAGCCGGTCAGCAGCGACGACGAGATCGCGCGGCTCGCGCCGGTGCTGCCGGCGGTTGTCGCAATGGGGCCACTGGTTTCCATCGACACGCTCAAGGCCGGCACCGCGGCCTGGGCGCTCGATCGTGGCGCGGCGATCATCAACGACGTCTGGGGCCTGCAGCGCGATCCGGAGATGGCGCACGACTTGGTGCAAAACGAAAAGTGCCGGTGATCGCCATGCACAATCGCGACAAGGCCGACCCCGCGATCGATATCGTCAGCGACGTGCTCGCCTTTTTCGCGCGCACGCTCGAGATTGCGTCGCAGGCCGGCATCGCCCGCAACATGATCGTGCTCGATCCCGGCATCGGGTTCGGCAAGACGCCCGAGCAGAGCATCACCTGCATCGCTCGCTTCGCCGAGTTCAAGACATTCGGCCTGCCGCTTCTGCTCGGCGCCTCGCGTAAACGCTTCATCGCGTCGGTCAGTCCATCCGAGCCGCAGCAGCGGATCGGCGGCTCGCTGGCGGCGCACCTTTATGGCGCGGAGAACGGCGCGGCGATCATTCGTGCGCACGATGTCGCCGAGACCGTGCAGGCGCTGCGTGTTCAATCAGCCATTCGAGGCGCGCAATGACCGACAAGATTTTCATCCGCGGCCTTGTCTCTGCACGCCCATCACGGTGTGCTGCCCTATGAAGGCAAGGTGGGACAGAGCTTCACGATCGATCTCATGCTGGAGATCGATCTCTCGACGGCGGCGCGCACCGACAAGGTCGCCGACACGGTTTCCTATGACCAGGTCGTCGCGGTGGCGAGCGACATCTTCACCTCCCAGAAATTCAAATTGATCGAAGCCGCCGCCGGGAAGATCGCGGAGGCGGTGCTGGCGAAATTCTCCCGCGTGCAATCGGTCGAGGTCACGATCCACAAGCCGCACGCGCCGATCGCCGCGACCTTCAGCGATGTCGGCGTGACCCTGACCCGCAGACGTAATGGCTGAGGCCTTCCTCGCGCTCGGCGGCAATATCGGCGACAGCCGCAGCATCCTCAACCGGGCCGTCGCCATGCTGTGCGACGGCAAGGATATCACCTGCACCGCGCGCTCTTCGGACTACGTGACGCCGCCCTGGGGCATGAAATACCAGCCGCCCTTCGTGAACCTGTGCCTCGCGATCGAGACGGCGCTGACGCCCTACAAATTGCTGGAGCGCACCCAGGAGGTCGAGCTCAAGCTCGGCCGCGACCGCGCTCGCCGAGAAGCGCTGGGGACCTCGCACCTGCGACATCGACATCCTCGCCTATGACGACGTGAAGATGAGCGACCGCAACCTGACCCTGCCGCATCCGCTGATGTTCGAGCGGGCCTTCGTGCTGGTGCCGCTTGCGGAGATCGCCGGGGACAAGGTGATCGCCGGCAAGCGGGTCAAGGACTGGGTGCACAAGGTGGACGCGGCAGGCATCCGGAAACTGCCGAAGTGAGCTTGGCGCGGCGCGCCCCTTGCCTATAAGAAAGGGCAAGGCCGCGCATGTCTGACGATATTCTCCCTCTCGCCAGCGAATTTCCGCCCTTCGATGCGGCGCGCTGGCGGAAACTGACCGAAGCGGCGCTCAAAGGCGCCGATTTCGACAAGCGGCTCGTCAAGCAAACTTATGACGGCCTGCGTATCGAGCCGCTCTACCCTCGCGCCAAGGGCGCAAAGCCGGTGGCGGGCCGGCCCGCGGAGCCGTGGCAGGTCATGGCCCGGGTCGACCATCCGGATCCGGCTGCAGCGAACAAGCAGGCGCTGGACGATCTGGAGGGTGGGGCGACCGGTCTGGCGCTAGTGTTTGGCGGCGCGATCGGCGCCTATGGCTACGGGATCGACAGCGCCCCGGAGACCATCGCGCGGGCTCTGGATGGCGTCCATCTCGACGGCATTCCGCTCGAGCTCGATCTCAGCCCTGCGCACAAGGACGCCGGGCAGGCACTCGCCGCGCTGGTCAAGCAGCGCGGTCTCAAGCCAGCCAAGTTGGACATCCGTTTCGGCTACGACCCGCTCGGCGCCAAGGCGCGCGCCGGCTCGTCACCGATGCCGGCGGCGGCCATCGACAGCATTTTTCTCGATATCGTGCGCGGTCTGCAAGCCGACGGCTTCGCCGGCCCCTTCGCCGTTGCGGACGGCCGCATCGTCCACGCCGCCGGCGGCTCGGAGGCGCAGGAGCTTGGCTTCGTCATCGGCCTGTGCGGTCTATCTACCTGCGCCTGTTCGCCAATGCCGGCCTTACAGCTGATCCGCACGCGGCTGATCTGGTTCCGGCTGGCGGCCGACGCCGATCAATTCCTGACCATCGCCAAATTCCGCGCGCTGCGGAAACTGTGGGCGCGCGTACTCGAGCGGCATGCGGGCTGCCGAACGAACCGGCGACTGTCGCTGCCGAGACGGCATGGCGGATGATGACCCGGCGCGACCCGGCGGTGAACATGCTCCGCACCACCATCGCCATCGCCGCGGCCGGCGTTGGCGGCGCCGACAGCGTCACCGCGCTGCCGCACACGACGGCGCTGGGACTGCCTGACGCCTTCGCGCGCCGTGTCGCGCGCAACGCGCAGCTCGTCCTCCTCGACGAGTCGAGCCTCGCCAAGGTCGCCGACCCGGCAGCGGGCTCCGGCGCGATCGAGGCGCTCACCGGTCAGATCGCGCATGCCGCCTGGACGCTGCTGCAGGAGATCGAAAAAGCCGGCGGCGCTGCGGCGGCGCATCGAGCAAGGGCGTGGTCCAGGACAAGGTCGCCGCGGCGCGCAAGGCGCGCGAGAGCGGCAATCGCAAAGCGGGTCGAGCCGCTGACCGGCACCAGCGAATATCCTGACATCGTGGAAGCGCCACTGAAGGTGCTCGACGTGAAGCCGGTCGAGGTGCGCGCGCTGAACGCGACGACGACGTTCCCTGCGCTGGCGCCGCATGCGGCTCGCCGAACCGTACGAAGCGTTGCGCGATAGATCCGATGCGGTTCTGAAAAAGACCGGCGCGCGGCCGAAGGTGTTCCTCGCCAATCTTGGAAAGGCCTCGGACTTCACCGCGCGCGCAATGTTCGCCAAGAATTTCTACGAGGCCGGCGGCATCGAAGCCGTGACCAACGATGGCTTCAAATCGCGCGACGAGATGATCGCGGCGTTCAAAGCCTCAGGCGCCAAGCTCGCCTGCCTGTGCTCGTCGGACAAACTCTATGAGACCGAAGCGGCCGATGCCGCGCAAGGCGCTCGACCGCAGCCGGCGCGACGGTGCATCTGGCCGGACGGCCCGGCGCATTGGAGGCGGCACTCAAAGAAGCCGGTGTGAAGACCTTTATCTTCATGGGCTGCGACGTGCTCGCGACCCTGCGCACCACGCATGATAGTCTGGGTGCGACATGAGTCAGGTTCCGAACTTCGCCACCATTCCCTTCGCCGAAGCGCCCGCCGCGCCATCGCCGGCGCGCGAAGAAACCTGGCAGACGCCGGAAGGCATCGCGGTCAAGCCGCACTACGGCGAAGCCGACGTCGCCAGCCTCGACTTCCTCGACACCTGGCCCGGTTCTGCGCCGTTCCTGCGCGGCCCCTACCCCGCGATGTACGCCGCGCAGCCCTGGACGATCCGGCAATATGCCGGCTTCTCGACCGCCGAAGATTCCAACGCCTTCTACCGGCGCAACCTCGCCGCCGGCCAGAAGGGCCTCTCGATCGCCTTCGATCTCGCCACCCACCGCGGCTACGACAGCGATCATCCGCGCGTCGCCGGCGACGTCGGCATGGCGGGCGTCGCGATCAACTCGATCTACGACATGCGCACGCTGTTCTCCGGCATCCCGCTCGATCAGATGAGCGTGTCGATGACCATGAACGGCGCGGTGCTGCCGGTGCTGGCGCTCTACGTCGTCGCCGCCGAGGAACAGGGCGTGCCGCAGGAGAAGCTGTCCGGCACGATCCAGAACGACATCCTCAAAGAATTCATGGTGCGCAACACCTACATCTATCCGCCGGAGGCGAGCCTGCGCATCATCTCCGACATCTTCGCGCACACCTCCGCGCACATGCCGAAGTTCAACTCGATTTCGGTTTCCGGCTATCACATGCAGGAGGCCGGGGCGACGCTCGACCTCGAGCTCGCCTACACGCTCGCCGACGGCGTCGAATATGTGCGCGCCGGCATCAAGGCCGGGCTCGACCATCGACCAGTTCGCGCCGCGCATCTCGTTCTTCTGGTGCGCCGGCATGAACTACTTCATGGAGATCGCCAAGCAGCGCGCCGCGCGCATGCTGTGGGCGAAGCTGATCAAGCAGTTCAAGCCGCAGAGCGACAAGTCGCTGATGCTGCGCGCGCATACGCAGACCTCCGGCTGGTCGCTCACCTCGCAGGACGTCTACAACAACGTCGCCCGCACCATGATCGAGGCGATGGCGGCGACCCAGGGCCAGACCCAGTCGCTGCACACCAATTCGCTCGACGAGGCGCTGGCGCTGCCGACCGACTATTCGGCGCGCATCTCGCGCAACACCCAGATCGTGCTGCAGCAGGAAGCCGGCGCGACCCGCATCGTCGATCCGTGGGGCGGCTCCTATTACGTCGAGCGGCTGACCCACGATCTCGCCAAGAAAGCCTGGGACCATATCGAGGAAGTCGAAGCGCTCGGCGGCATGACCAAGGCGATCGAGGCCGGCATCCCCAAAATGCGGATCGAGGAAGCCGCGGCCAAGACGCAGGCGCGCATCGATGCCGGCGTACAAGCCGTGATCGGCGTCAACAAATATCCGCCGAGGCACGAAGACCCGATCGACGTGCTCAGGGTCGATAATTCGGCCGTGCGCGCCATGCAGATCGACAAGCTCAAGCGGCTGCGCGCCGAGCGCGATCCGGCGGCGTTGAAGGAAGCGCTCGACGCGCTGACCCGCGCCGCCGACCGCGGCAACGGCAACCTGCTCGCGCTGGCGATCGACGCCGCTCGCGCCAAGGCCACCGTCGGCGAAATTTCGACGGCGCTGGAAAAAGTGTTCGGCCGCCATGTCGCCTCGATCGAAGGCGATCACCGGTGTCTACAAGCGGGAGGTCGGCATGACCGACGCGGTCGCGCGGGTGCGCGAAC
The DNA here is from genome assembly GCA_963847325.1 of uncultured Alphaproteobacteria bacterium. GTDB lineage: Bacteria > Pseudomonadota > Alphaproteobacteria > Rhizobiales > Xanthobacteraceae > Pseudolabrys. Next base: position 107,778 of record CAWJZD010000006.1, on the reverse strand, counting down.
AGGTCGAGGCATTCGAAGCGGCCGAAGGGCGCCGGCCTCGCCTGCTGGTCGCCAAGATCGGCCAGGACGGCCACGACCGCGGCCAGAAAGTCATCGCTTCGGCGTTCGCCGACCTCGGCTTCGATGTCGACATCGGACCGCTGTTTGCAACCCCGTCCGAAGCCGCGCGCCAGGCGGTGGAGAACGACGTGCACGTGCTCGGCGTCTCGTCGCTTGCCGCCGCCCATCTGACCCTGGTGCCGGAGCTCAAGGTCGAGCTGGAGAAACAGGGCCGTGGCGACATCATGATCGTGGTGGGCGGCGTGGTGCCGCCGCAGGACTACGACGCGCTGATGGCCGCCGGCGCCGAAGCGATCTTCCCGCCCGGCACCGTGATTGCGGAAGCGGCGGGCAAGCTGCTGACCACGCTCAACAAGCGGCTCGGCCATCAGGCCAGCAACAGCTGAGGCCCGCGCCTCGACGGCGATTGTCAGGCCCGCTGCCCAAGCCTAACATCATCTCATCATACAACTGACGCCGAATGATCGGCGCATCGCGGGGAAACGCCATGTCCAAACTCACACGACGCCACATCCTTGCCTCGGGCTCAGCCGCGGCTGCCGGCCTTGGTCTCGGCTTGAAGCCTTCGTTCGCGCAGGCGAACTACCCCGCCCGCCCGATCCAGATGATCTGTCCCGTGGGGCGCCGGCGGCGGCACGGACGCGACCGCGCGCATCGTTGCCTCGCTGATGGAGAAGGAGCTCGGCCAGCCGGTGAACGTCGTCAACCGCACCGGCGGCTCGGGCGTGGTCGGCCACTCCGCGATCGCGACTGCAACGCCGGACGGCTACACGCTCGGCATCATCACCGTCGAGATCTCGATGATGCACTGGGCCGGCCTGACCGAGCTGACGCCGAAGAATTACACGCCGCTCGCGCTGATGAACGAGGATCCGCCGGGCATCCAGGTCCCTTCGACCTCGCCGTACAAGACCGTCAAAGAACTCGCCGACGCCATCAAGGCTGCGCCTGTCGGCAAGTTCAAGGCGTCGGGCACCGGTCAGGGCGGCATCTGGCATCTCGCGCTGGTCGGCTGGATGCAGGCGATGGGTCTGCCGCCCAATCAGGTTGCGTGGGTGCCGTCGAACGGCGCCGCGCCGGCCATGCAGGATCTCGCGGCCGGCGGTCTCGATATGACGACCTGTTCGGTGCCGGAAGCACGCGCGATGATCGACGCCGGCAAGGCGAAGTGCCTGGCCGTCATGTCGCCGACCCGCACGACGCTCTACCCGGACGTGCCGACGCTGAAGGAAGCGATGAACATCGGCTTCACGACCGGCGCGTGGCGCGGCTTCGCCGGCCCGAAGGGATTGCCGAACGACGTCGCGACCAAGCTCACCGCCACGCTCAAGAAGATCTACAACTCCAAGGACTACAAGGACTTCATGTCGTCGCGCGGCTTCGGCGTGGTGTGGAACGACGCCACCGGCTACGCGACCTTCATGGACACCGCCGACAAGCAGATGGGCGACGCCATGAAAGCCGCCGGAATCGCCAAGACCTGACGCAGCCTGAAAGCGGCGCATGCAACTGTCTGATCGGGTGACGGGCGCGTTTCTCGTCGCGCTCGGCGGCGTGACCGCCTATGCGGGCTCGAAGTACCCGCCCGTCCTCGGCCAGCAGATCGGGCCGGAAGTCTTTCCGGTCGTGATCGGCCTTTGCGTCGCGCTGTGCGGGCTTCTGATCGCATTCGGGATCGGCAGCCGGCTCGAAGCGGATGCGGAAGCCGACCTCGCCGCCCATGGCGGCGAAAACGTCGCCGTGGAAGAGCGGGGCCCGCTCTACAAATTGCGCGTCCTGATCCCGCCGGCGCTGATCGTGTTCTACGTGCTCACGGTCGACCGGCTCGGCTTCGTGCCGACTGCGGCGATCATGGTGATGGTCGTCTCGCTCACGCTCGGCGCGCGGCTCAAGCTTGCGATTCCGCTCGCCATCCTGGCGCCGATGGGCGTGCACCTCGTGTTCTACAAGCTGTTGCGCGTGCCCTTGCCCGAGGGCCTGCTGCCGATGCCGTGGGTCTAGCCGATGTGGGCCCATTACGCTGAAGCCTTCCGGCTGGTGCTTGCTCCGGACGTTCTGATCACGATCCTGCTGGCCTCGATCTACGGCCTCGCGGTCGGTTCGTTGCCCGGCCTGTCGGCGACAATGGCGACGGCGCTTCTGGTGCCGGTCACGTTCTACCTGTCGCCGATCGCCGCGATCGCCGCGATCATCTCGGCGTCGGCGATGGCGATTTTCTCCGGCGACATTCCGGGCGCGCTGCTGCGCATTCCCGGCACGCCGGCCTCCGCCGCCTATACCGACGAAGCCTATGCGATGACCCGCAAGGGCCAGGCCGAGCTCGCGCTCGGCGCCGGCCTGTGGTTCTCGGCGATCGGCGGCATCGCCGGCACGCTGTCGCTGATGGTGCTGGCGCCACCGCTGGCCGAAATCGCACTGTCGTTCTCGACCTTCGAATATTTCTGGCTGGCCCTGCTCGGCCTGATGTGCGCGACCCTTGTTGCGCGCTCCTCGCCGGTGAAGGCGATCGCGAGCATGTTGCTCGGCCTGATGGTCGCCTGCATCGGCATGGAAAATCCGGCCGGCGTGCCGCGCTTCACCTTCGGCCTGACGGATTTGCTGGGCGGCATCGAAGTCATTCCCGCCCTGGTGGGCGTATTCGCAGTTTCCGAGGTGATGCGGGCGATGGTCACGCCCGATCCGCCGCCGCTCCAGCGCCGCAAGTACGGCAGCATTCTCAAGGGACAGCTTCAGCTCACCAAAAAGTACTGGTGGCCGATGACGCGCGGCAATGGCGTCGGCATCGTCATCGGCGTGCTCCCCGGCGCCGGCGCCGACATGGCGGCCTGGATCAGCTACGCCATGTCGAAGCGGTTCTCCAAGGAGCCGCAGAAATTCGGCACCGGCCATGTCGAAGGCCTGGTCGAGGCCGGCGCCAGCAACAATGCGAGCCTCGCCAGCGGCTGGGTGCCGGCGCTTTTGTTCGGCGTGCCGGGCGACACCATCACCGCGATCGCGATCGGCGTCCTCTACATGAAAGGGCTCAATCCCGGCCCGACGCTCTTCACCGAGAAAGCGTCGAGCATGTATGCGCTCTACATCGTCTTCATCATCGCCAACATCATCATGATCCCGCTTGGCATCATCATGATCCGGCTGGCCACCTATGTGTTGCGCGCGCCGCGCTCGGCGATCATGCCGGTGATCGTGCTGTGCTGTGCGGTCGGTTCGTTCGCCACCGGCAACAATCTGTTCGCCGTGCTCACCGTCGCGGCCTTCGGGGTGATCGGCTACGTCATGCAGGCCAACGGTTATCCGGTCGCCGCCATGGTGCTCGGCATCGTCATGGGGACGATGGTCGAGCAGAGCTTCATAACCTCGCTGATCAAGTCGGACGGCAGCATCCTGCCCTTCTTCGAGCGCCCGGTATCCGCGGTGCTCGCCTCGCTGACGATCGGCGCGCTGATCTGGCCGATGCTTTATTGGGCGTGGCGGCGTTTCTCGCCCAAAGCGCCGCGTCCGGCCTGAGTTGCTCAGGACGTGACGGCCTGCGGCGCGTAGGTTACTCAGAGCGCCATGTCGGCACGTTCCGAGTCGGCCAACATTTCCAGCATGGCCAGTGCGATCCGTTCCGGGGACCGCGCCACCTTGGCGCGCGCCATTACGCTGGTCGAGAGCAAGCGGGCCGATCATCAAGCGACGGCGCACAAACTGGTCCAGGAGTTGCTGCGTAGTACCGGAAAAGCCGTGCGGCTCGGCATCACCGGCGCGCCGGGAGCGGGCAAATCGACAACGATCGATGCGCTCGGCACGTATCTGACCGAGGCGGGGCACAAGGTGGCGGTGCTTGCGGTCGATCCCTCGTCGACACGGACCGGCGGCTCGATCCTCGGCGACAAGACGCGCATGGCGCGGCTCGGCCAGGATCCGAACGCCTTCATCCGGCCATCGCCCTCCTCCGGCACGCTGGGCGGCGTCGCGGCAAAGACGCGCGAGACCATGCTGATCTGCGAGGCGGCCGGGCTTCGACGTGGTCGTCGTCGAGACCGTCGGCATCGGCCAGTCCGAGACCGCGGTGTCCGACATGACCGATTTTTTTCTGGCGCTGATGATCCCCGGCGCCGGCGACGAGCTGCAGGGCATCAAGAAAGGCGTGGTCGAGCTCGCCGACATGATCGCCGTCAACAAGGCGGACGGCGACAACGTCGCCCGCGCCAGGGTCGCCGCGGCCGATTACCGGGCCGCGCTCAACATCCTGGCGCCGCGCTCGCCGAACTGGTCGCCCCCGGTCGTCACATTCTCGGCTCTGACCGGCAACGGCGTCCCGGAGCTGTGGACGCAGGTCGAGGCCCATCGCGCGGCCATGACGAAATCCGGCGAGCTCGCAACGCGGCGGCGCGAGCAGCAGGTGAAATGGATGTGGTCGATGCTCGAGGAGCGGCTTACCGCGCGGTTGCGTACGGACCCGGCGGTGCGCACGAAGCTGAAAGCGGCCGAAGTCGCGGTGGCCGACGGCAAGCTCGCGCCGACGCTGGCGGTCGAGCAGATCGCCGCGCTGATCGAGAGCTGATGCGCACCATTCTCGTCACCGGGTTCGGGCCGTTTCCCGGCGCGCCGCATAATCCAACCGCCGCGCTGGTCAAACGGCTGGCCACGCAGCGGCGAACCAGCTTCCGGGTGGTCGGCCATGTGTTCGAGACGCGCTACGACGCCGTCGACAAGGAGCTGCCGGCGCTCCTCAAGAAGCACAGACCGGACGCAATCCTGATGTTCGGGCTGCACGGCCGCGCCAAGACGCTGCGGATCGAGACTTTGGCGCGCAACGTGCTCGGCCGGGTGCGGGATGCAGGCGGCCACTTGCCCCGCTCGGCCGCGATTGTCCGCGGCTGCCGCCCATATGCCGATGCGATCGCCGGCGGCCAGATTGGCAAGAGCCGCGCGCCGGGCCGGCATAGCCGCGCAGACCTCCCGCGATGCCGGCAAATATCTGTGCAACTACCTATGCTGGCGGGCCACCGAGGTGGGCGGGCCCCGGCCTACGACTTTCGTTCACGTGCCGCCAATCACGCGCAAATCCCTCCGCCGCGGCAGCCGAAAACTCACCCCTGCGACCTTGCACCGCGCCGCGTCCGCAATTCTGGCGGAATTCGCCGCTTGCCTTGGTTCTGGCCGAATGCGTCCCTAGATGAGGGCTTCATGAGCGTAACAACCATTCCCCGCCGCCGAGTACCCTTGCTCCTCCTCATCCTCGCCATTTTCCTGCTGCCGGTCGCCGCGCGCGCCGCGCTGTTCGCGTTTTCCGACTCGCCGCGCTCCTGGGCCTCCGCCGACTGGTCCTCGACCAAGAGCCTGCCGCCGGCCACTGAGCACAAGGACGCGCGCGTGATCGTGTTCGCCGGCACCGCCGGCGCCTGGAAGGGCGTGGTTGCGGTCCATAGCTGGGTCGTGCTCAAGCGCGAAAACGCCAAGACCTGGACGCGCTACGACGTCGTCGGTTGGGGCCAACCGGTCCGGCACAATGGTTGGGCGCCGGACGGCCGCTGGTACGGCAACAACCCGGTCGCCATCGCCGACGTGCGCGGCGAGGACGCCGAGCGGCTCATTCCGCGCATCGAGGCCGCGGTGCGCGATTACCGCTACCGCAATTACGGCGATTATCACGTCTGGCCGGGCCCGAACTCGAACAGCTTCACTGCTGCGGTCCTGCGCGCGGTGCCGGAGCTCGGCGTCGCGCTGCCGCCGAATGCAATCGGCCGCGACTATCGTGACGGCTTCTACGCGGGCCTGACCGACAGCCACACCGGCGTCGAGCTCAACCTGTGGGGCTATGCCGGCGTGAAGATCGGCTGGGTCGAGGGCATCGAGTTCAACCTGCTCGGCCTCGTCGCCGGCATCGATGTGCGCAATCCGGGGCTCAAGCTGCCCGGCTTCGGCCGCATCGGCGTCTGATCACTGCAGGCGGATCAGCACCAGACCGATAACGATCAAGCCCGCCGCCACGAGGCGGGCGGCGCGTAGCGGCTCCTTGAGCACGATCACGGCAATCGCGGCGCCGAACAGCACGCTGGTTTCGCGCAATGCCGCGACGATGGCGATCGGCGCAACCGTCATGGCCCAGATCGCAATCCCGTAAGACAGCACCTGCATGGCGCCTCCCGCGAGGCCCTGACGCCAGTACGGCAAGCCTGCTGTAAGTGCGCCTGATCCGCCGCGTATCCGGCGCATAGGGCAGCAGCACAATCGCGATCCCGACAAACAGCCAGGCCGAGTACGCGTTCGGATTGGCCGAGAGCCGCGCGCCAATTCCATCGACGATGGAGTAGGTGCAGATCGTGACAGCCGTCATCAATGCGAAGCCGACGGCGCGCACATCGAGACGGGCCAGCTCGCGGCCACCGCGCAGCGACAAAAGAAATACGCCGCTCACCAACGTCATGACGCCAATCCAGCCGACCGTGCTCAGGTGCTCGCCGATCCAAATCGTGGCGACGACTGCCGTCATCAGCGGCGCGGAGCCGCGAGCAATCGGATAGACCTGCCCGAGATCGCCGGTGCGGTAGCTTTCGATCAGGCGGCAAAATAGAAAAGATGAATCACCACCGAGGCGAACAGCCACGGCCATGAATCAGCGGACGGGAATACCGACGAACGGCAGCGCGACAAGCCCGACGACACCCGCACCAACCGAGATCAGCGTCGTGCTGGAAAGCGGATCAAGCCCGACCTTGACCAGCGCGTTCCAGCCGGCGTGGCACAGCGCGGCAAACAGGACGGCGGCAAAGACGAAGGAGTCCATCCCTCAAATCCCTCGTGCCCGCCACCGATCGCTCAAGATGCCGGGGCCCAAAGCTTTGGGCCAGCTCGCAAATATTGCGGCGGCCGCGGTATGTCGGCGCCCAGCGCCTTTGCCGCATGCCAGCCCCAATGCGGATCGTCGAGGAAGGCGCGCGCCATCGCGACCATATCGGCCTTGCCGTCCCTGACGATCGCTTCGGCATGCTCCGGCTCGTAAACCAGGCCGACCACGCGGGTCGCAATGCCGGCCTCGCGCTTGATCCGCTCGGCGATCGGCACGTTGTAGCCCGGCTCGGATGGATTGCGGGTGTCGTAGGTGACGCCGCCGGACGACACGTCGATGAAGTCGAGGCCTTCGGCCTTGAGGGCTTTGGCGATCGCGACCGCATCGTCCGCCGTCAGCCCGCCCTCGCGCCAGTCGCTGCCGGTGATGCGGGCGCCGAGCGGCACGTTACGCGGCACGGCGGCGCGCACTGCGCGCGCGACGGCCAGCGGGAATTTCAGACGGTTGGCCAGCGAACCGCCATAGGCATCGGTCCGCGTGTTCGAGATCGGCGACATGAAGCCGTGGAACAGGTAGCCGTGCGCCATATGCAGCTCGACCTCGTCGAAACCGACGCGGAGCGCGCGCTTGGCGGCGGCAACAAACGCATCGGTGATGCGCGCCATGTCGGCTTCGCTCACGGCGGACGGTACGTGCCAATTGTCGCCGAACGGCAGCGGTGAACTTGCAATGGTCGGCCACGGATCCTGATCGGACTTGAGCGAGAGGCCGCTCTCCCACGGCAAGTGAGCCGACGCCTTGCGGGCGGCATGCGCGAGCTGAATGCCGAATTTTGCAGTGCCGGCGCGCCGCACCGACTTGAGCACGCGCGACAGCGCCGCCTCGTTCTCATCGGACCAAAGCCCGAGACAGCCATGCGTGATGCGGCCGATCGGTTCGACCGCAGTCGCTTCGACGATGACGAGCGCGGCGCCGGAATTCGCCAGCATGCCGAGATGCATCAGGTGCCAGTCGGTGGCGCTGCCGTTTTCGGCCGAGTACTGGCACATCGGCGAGACGACCAGGCGGTTGGGAAGCTCAAGTCCGGCAAGCCGGATCGGCGAGAACAAGGCGCTGCTCATGCACAAACTCGATATGGAGGTTTACTCAGGCGGGATGGAAGGATTGGGTTAGCGAAGATGGCACCGGGATACGGCGCCTCAAAGCGAAACCACTTTATGCGACGTCGCGCAACGTCCCGGAGGGCTTGCGACCAGCCATCTCGTTCCAGGCATTGGTAACCGCGATGACGTCGCGCAGCCGCTCGATGAATTCGCGCTCCGAGAAATAAAGCGTCCAGCGGCCGGTCCTCGAGAGCTCGGAATAATAGGCGAGCCGTTTATGGGCAAGCTCGCGAAGTTGTTGCGACACCGCGTCGATCGCAGCAGTGGTGGCCGGCATGCGCGACAGAGCTGTTCACGTGTGCCGCGCTTCCCTTCCCCCCATGGGACACAAGGCTTGCGCGCGGCTGAACAAACGCCAACGCCGCAGAACGAATCACTTGATAGCAGATTCGCTGTGAATCTGAACAGCTTAGAGCTTGATTCGCAAATAATGCGCGATTTCGCCGACGATTCCCCGGCGGAACAGAAGCACGCAGGCGACGAAGATCACGCCCTGGATGACGAGCACCCACTCGCCGACCGCGGCCAGCTTGTACTGCATGGTCAGGATCGCGAAGGCGCCGACCACCGGCCCGAAGATGGTGCCCAGCCCGCCGACCAGCGACATCAGCACGACCTCGCCCGACATCGGCCAGTTGACGTCGGTCAGCGACGCGATTTGCAGCACGATCGCCTTGGTGGCGCCGGCAAGACCGGCCAGCGTAGCCGAGAGCACGAAGGCGAGCAGCTTGTAGCGGTCGGTCTTGTAACCGAGCGAAATGGCGCGCGGCTCGTTCTCGCGGATCGCTTTCAGGACTTCGCCGAACGGCGAATGGATGATGCGGTGAATGAACAGGAAGCCGGCGAGGAAAATCACCAGCACGACGATGTACATCGCCGCTTCTTCGCGCAGGTCGATGATGCCGAACAGCCAGCCGCGCGGCACGGCCTGAATGCCGTCCTCACCGCCAGTGAACTTCGCTTGCAGCGCGAAGAAGAACATCATTTGCGCCAGCGCGAGCGTAATCATGGCGAAGTAAATGCCCTGGCGCCTGATTGCCAGCGAGCCCGCGATCACGCCAAAAACAGTTCCCGTCAGCGTGCCGGTCAGAATGGCAAGCTCCGGCGGGAAGCCCCAGACCTTGGCGGCGTGCGCCGCCAGGTAGCTTCCCCAGCCGAAATAGAGCGCGTGACCGAACGATAGCAGGCCGACATAGCCGATCAGCAGATTGAAGGCGCAGGCGAACAGCGCAAAGCACAGCGCCTGCATGACGAACAGCGGGTAGACGAAAAACGGTGCAATCAGCAGCGCGACCACCATGACGGCGAACGCGATCCATTCGCTTCGCGCTCGCCAGGGCGAGACCGTCACGGTCTGCGGGACGACACGTTCCATCATGCGCGCCTCCCGAACAGGCCGGCCGGGCGCACCAGCAGGACGATCGCCATGATCACGAAGATGACGGTGTTGGACGCCTCAGGGAAGAACACCTTGGTCAGGCCCTCAATGACGCCAAGTCCGAACCCGGTAATGACCGCGCCGAGGATCGAACCCATGCCGCCGATCACCACCACGGCGAACACGACGATGATGAGCTCCGCGCCCATTTGCGGCGAGACATTGTAAATCGGCGCCGCCATCACGCCGGCAAAGGCCGCGAGCCCGACGCCGAACCCGTATGTGAGCGTGATCATGCGCGGCACGTTGATGCCGAAGGCGCGCACCAGATTTGGATTTTCCGTGGCGGCGCGCAGATAGGCGCCAAGCCGTGTGCGCTCGATCACGAACCAGGTGCCGAGGCAGACGGTGAGCGAAGCGAAGATCACCCAGGCGCGATAGTTCGGCAGGAACATAAAGCCGAGATTCTGCCCGCCACGCAGCGAGTCCGGCATCGTATAGGGCAGACCGGCCGATCCGTATTGATTGCGGGCGACACCTTCGATGATCAGCGCAAGGCCGAAGGTGAGCAGCAGGCCGTAAAGATGATCGAGCTTGTAAAGCCACTGCAGCATGGTGCGCTCGATCACCATGCCGATAATGCCGACGATGATCGGCGCAATGATAAGGGCCGGCCAATAGCCGAGCCCGGTCTTCTGCAGGAGGAGGTAGGCCGTGAAGGCGCCCAGCATGTATTGGGCGCCGTGCGTGAAATTGATGATGTTGAGCATGCCGAAAATCACGGCGAGGCCGAGACTTAACAGCGCGTAGAACGAGCCGTTGATCAGACCGATCAACAGCTGTCCGAACAGCGCCATCGAGGGGATGCACTTCCCGCCGAGGAATTCCGGAATGCACAGCTCAAACATGCACGCACCGAATAAACGGGGCGGGCTTTGGTGCCCGCCCCGTTTTGTTGTTGCCGATTAGCCCGAGACCAGCGAGCAGCCGCCTTCCTTGAGCGGACGGAAGGCTTCCTCCGCCGGGATGGTGGCGCGCGTCGTGTAGAAGTCGCCCGGGTATTTCGATTCCGACGGCTTCTTCACTTCGAACAGGTAGGCGGGATGAACCTTGCGGCCGTCCGGACGGATCGAGCCCTTGCCGAACAGCGGGTCGTCGGTCGGCATTGCCTTCATCTGCGCAACGACAGCCTTGCCGTCGCCGAGATTGCCTTTGAGAGCGACCGCGGCCTTGAGGTAGTGGGTGATGCCGGAATAGACGCCGGCATGGATCATGGTCGGGAATTTACCCGCCGCGGCGCCGCCTTCCGAGTGCCAGCGCTTGGTCCAGGCCCGGTTGGCGTCGTTGGCGTCCCAGTACCATGTCTCGGTCAAAGCCAGGCCTTGCGCAGTTGCCAGGCCGAGCGCGTTGACGTCCGAGGTGAACACCAGCAAGCCGGCGAGGTTCTGCCCGCCCTTGACGATGCCGAACTCGGACGCCGCCTTGATGGAGTTGATGGTGTCACCGCCCGCATTGGCGAGGCCGATCACCTTCGCCTTGGAGGTTTGCGCCTGCAGCAGGAATGACGAGAAGTCGTTGGTGTTGAGCGGGTGACGCACCTTGCCGAGCACCTTGCCGCCATTCTTCTCGACCACCGCCATCGTGTCGCGCTCGAGCGCGTGACCGAAGGCGTAATCGGCGGTCAGGAAGAACCAGGTGTCGCCACCTGTTTTCACCATCGCCTTGCCCGTGCCGTTCGCCAGCATCCAGGTGTCATAGGTCCAGTGCACGGTATTGGCATTGCACTTGGCGCCGGTCAGGTCCGACGAAGCGGCGCCTGACACGACGAACACCTTGTTCTTCTGGTTGGCGACCTGGCTGGTCGCCAGCGCCACGCCCGAATTCGGCACGTCAATGATCATGTCGACCTTCTCGACATCGAACCACTGGTTCGCAATCTGCGAGCCGATGTCGGGCTTGTTCTGGTGATCGCCCGAAACCAGCTCGACCTTGACGTTGGGATTGGCCTTCTGGAAATCGGCGATTGCCACTTTGGCCGCGGCGGTCGAGCCGGGGCCGCCAATGTCGGCGTAAAGCGACGACATATCGCTCAGCACGCCGATCTTGACGTTGATCTGCTGGGCCTGCGCGGTACCGCAGGTCAGCACGGCGGCGAGCGCCGCCAGGATAAATCTAGATTTCATTCAGTCCTCCTTGTTGTTCTTACGCTTTCAGTGATGTGAGCCTAGCCGCTGACCAGCGGGCAGCCGCCTTCCTTGAGCGGGCGGAACGCCTCTTCGGCAGGGATGGTCGCGCGAGTCTTGTAGAAGTCGCCGAAGTATTTCGACTCGGACGGCTTCTTCACCTCGAACAGATAGGCTGGATGCAGCTTGCGGCCGTCGGCACGGATCGTGCCCTTGCCGAACAACGGATCGTCGGTCGGCATCGCCTTCATCTGCGCAACGACAGCCTTGCCGTCGGCGGCGCTCTTCAGTGCGACGACCGCCTTGAGATAGTGCAGCGTGCCGGCATAGACGCCGGCCTGGTTCATGGTCGGCACCTTGTTGGTGGTGCCACGCTCGGCGGTCCAGCGCTTGGTCCAGGCGCGGTTGTTATCGTTGGCGTCCCAGTACCAGGTCTCGGTGAAGATCAGGCCCTGCGCGGTCGGAAGACCGAGCGCATTGATGTCGCTCGCGAACACCAGGAGGCCTGCCATGTTCTGGCCGCCCTTCACGATGCCGAATTCGGCCGCCTGCTTGATCGAGTTGATGGTGTCGCCGCCCGCATTGGCGAGGCCGATGACTTTCGCCTTCGACGACTGCGCCTGCAGCAGGAACGACGAGAAGTCGTTGGTGTTGATCGGGTGACGGACCTTGCCGAGCACCTTGCCGCCATTGGCTTCAACGACAGCCGCGGTATCACGCTCGAGCGCGTGACCGAACGCATAGTCCGACGTCAGGAAGAACCAGGTATCGCCGCCGGTCTTCACGATCGCCTTGCCGGTGCCGTTCGCCAGCATCCAGGTGTCATAGGTCCAGTGCACCGTATTCGGGCTGCACTTGGCGCCGGTGAGGTCCGAGCTCGCCGGGCCGGAGCCGACGAACACCTTGTTCTTGTCGCGGGTAACCTGCGCAATCGCGAGCGCCACGCCGGAGTTCGGAACGTCGGCGATCATGTCGACCTTCTCGACGTCGTACCACTGGTTGGCGAGTTGGCTGCCGATATCGGCCTTGTTCTGGTGATCGCCGCCGATCACCTCGATCTTCACGTTCGGATTGGTCTTCATGAAATCCGCGGCAGCCATCTTGGCGGCATGCAGCGAACCGGGGCCGGTCACGTCGGCGTAGAGCGACGACATGTCGGTCAGCACGCCGATTTTCACGTTGATCTGCTGGGCGCTGGCCGTGCCGCAAGCAAGAGCGACGGCGAGAGCCGCAAGGGTCATCCTCGTCTTCATTGGCTAGTCCTCCCTGATACCGACATTGGTTTTTTAGACACCAAGATAGTCGTGAAGTTTCTCGACGTTTGCCTCAAGTTCAGAATTCGCGAATTGGTCGATGATGCGGCCGTGTTCCATGACGTAGTAGCGGTCCGCCACGGTCGAAGCGAAACGGAAATTCTGTTCCACCAGCAGGATCGTGAAACCCTGCTCTTTCAGCGTTCGAATGGTGCGGCCGATCTGCTGGATGATCACCGGCGCAAGACCCTCGGTCGGCTCATCGAGCAGCAACAGCCGCGCACCGGTGCGCAGGATGCGCCCGATCGCCAGCATCTGCTGCTCGCCGCCGGACAGCTTGGTGCCCTGGCTCGAGCCCAGCCGCTCCTTCAAATTCGGAAACAGCTCGAAGATTTGATCGAGCGAGAGCCCGCCGGGGCGCACCTGCGGCGGCAACAGGAGATTTTCCTGCACATCGAGGCTGGCGAAAATACCGCGCTCCTCCGGGCAGAATGCCACGCCCAGTCGCGCGATCTTTTCGGGTGGGAGACCGATCAGCTCTTTCCCTTCGAACGTGATCGAGCCGGTGCGATGGCCGACCAGGCCCATGATCGACTTCAGCGTGGTCGTCTTGCCGGCGCCATTGCGGCCGAGCAGCGTGACGACCTCGCCTTCATGAATGTTGAAGCTGGCGCCGTGGAGGATGTGAGACTCGCCATACCAGGCGTGCACATCCTTCACCGATAGCAAGGGCGTCCGCTGATCAAGCATGGCCGACACCCATATAGGCCTCGCGCACGTCCGGATTGCTCGAGACCGTCTTGTAATCGCCTTCGGCGAGCACGCGGCCGCGTGTCAGGACGGTGATGCGGTGACAGAGGTTTTCGACCACGCTGAGATTGTGCTCGACCATCAGCACGGTGCGATTGGCCGCAACCCGTTTGATCAGCGCGCTGATGCGCTCGATGTCCTCGTGGGCCATGCCGGCGGTCGGCTCATCAAGCAACAGCATTTCCGGATCGAGCGCGAGCGTGGTCGCGATTTCGAGCGCGCGCTTGCGGCCATAGGGCAACTCGACGGCGGGCAGCTCGGCATAGGCGGCAAGGCCGACATCGGTGATCAGCTCCATCGCCCTGGCGTTGAATTCGCTCAGGTGTTTTTTGGAGCGCCAGAAGTCGAACGAGCCGCCGCGCTTGCGCTGCAAGGCGATGCGGACGTTCTCCAGCACGCTGAGATGCGGAAATACGGCCGAGATCTGGAACGAGCGCACGATGCCCAGCCGCGCGACATCGGCCGGCGCCATGCCGGTGATGTCCTCACCCTTGTAGAGAATGCGGCCTTTGGTCGGCGCCAGGAATTTGGTGAGGAGGTTGAAGCAGGTCGTCTTGCCGGCGCCGTTCGGGCCGATGAGCGCATGGATAGTGCCGCGCGCGACGCTGAGGTTCACGCCGTTCACCGCGACAAAACCAGCAAACTCCTTGGTGAGATCCTCTGTCACGAGGATCGCGCCATTACCCTTGGACAATGTTTCTTCCCCTTATGAGCCATATTCGCCACGTTTTTCGCGATGCGGCAAGTGCTCAATGGCGTCGAAACGGCCAAAGATCAGTTGGTTTGATGCGGCTATTCTTAAGGCAGCGGTTTTCAGGCGCGGCGAAAGGTGAGATGGTCGCGCAGCCGGGAAATACTCTCATGACCTTTCGTGAAATGTTCCGCGATCGAGCGGATCAGCCGGATTCGCCCTATGCGTGGTGGCGGCTGGCCGTTGCTGTCGTCATCGGAACGGTCGGCGGTGTCGGCATGTGGTCGGTGCCGGTCGCATTGCCGACCGTGCAGGCAGATTTCGGCGTGGATCGCGCGGCGGCGTCCCTGCCCTACACGCTGGTCATGGTCGGATTTGCAATCTCCGGGGTCTGGCTCGGCCGGCTTGTCGACAGAGCTCGGCATTGCGATTCCTCTGACGGTCGGCGCGATCGCGATGGGCACCGGATACATCGCGTCGAGTTTTGCGCCCAACATCGTCGTCTATGCCTTGATCCAGGGCGCATTGATCGGCGGCGGCGCCGCTGCCTTTTTCGCTCCGTTGATGGCCGACATTTCTCATTGGTTTGTTCGACGGCGAGGGATCGCCGTTGCCGTCGCGGCGTCGGGCAATTACGTGGCCGGCGCGATCTGGCCAAAGCCGCTGGAATACGCGATCGCCACCAATGGCTGGCGTGCGACCCATGTCGCCGTCGGCATCATATGCCTGCTCACGCTGGTGCCGCTCGCTCTGCTGATGAGGAAGCGGGTATCCATGCATAACTCCGGGGCGGCCACCGTCGCTGCATTCAAGCCCCGCGCGCTTGGCATTTCGACGAACGCGCTCACGGCGATCCTGTGCGTCGCCGGAATTGCCTGCTGTGTGGCCATGTCAATGCCGCAGGTCCACATCGTCGCCTACTGCGGCGATCTCGGCTATGGCGTGGCACGTGGCGCCGAGATGCTGTCGGTCATGCTTGCTTGCGGCATTGTGAGCCGCCTCGCGTCGGGCTTCATCGCCGACAAGGTCGGCGGCGTCGGCACGCTGTTGCTCGGCTCGACACTGCAAGGCGTCGCTCTGGTGCTCTACTTTTTCTTCGATGGGCTGACTTCGCTGTACATCATCTCGGCACTGTTCGGCCTGTTTCAGGGCGGCATCGTGCCGAGCTACGCCATCATCGTCCGCGAATATTTCCCGGCCAATCAGGCGGGAACGCGGGTCGGCATCGTTATCATGGCGACACTTGGCGGCATGGCGCTCGGTGGCTGGATGTCCGGCGCGATCTTCGATCTCACCGGTTCCTACCGCGCCGCCTTTGCCAACGGCATCGCGTTCAACCTGCTCAATGTCGCGATCGCAGTGTGGCTTCTCACCAAGCCGGGCCGCTATGAGCGGACGCTAGCGCGCGCCTGATTTCTCCGGCCATTTGCTCAGGATCCAGGCGAACAGGCGCGCCAGCGGCGGCCGCAGGAACGGCACGTCCTCTGCGATGAGGATCAGGCCGAGCGGCGCCATCCAGAAGCCGAGGATCGGCAGGAAGCCGAGAAAGCCGCCGAAGATGAGAATAATCGCGATCGGCCAGCGCACGAACGGCGACGACTCGATGCCCCAGCGCAATGCCGCGCCGGCAAAGCGCGGCAGCCGCGCCTGAAGCTTCTTTGCCTCTTCGTTGAAATCAGGAGCGGCGCGCGACGTCATGCCACGTAAAGCGGTAAGCGCGCCGCAAGGTTCCCGTCAGGCGGCTTCCTTGACCTTGCCGCCGATTTTGACCGTGCCTTCGGTCTTCTTCTTGATTTCATCGACCGTGACGCCGGGCGCGAGTTCGATCAGCGTCATCCCGCCCTGACCCTTCTTGTCGACGGTGAACACGCCGAGATCGGTGATCACCATGTCGACGACGTTGGCGCCGGTGAGCGGCAGGGTGCAGCGGTGCAGGAGCTTTGCCTCCTCCTTGCCGTCCTTGCTCTTGGCGGTGTGCTCCATGATCACCACCACCTTCTTGACGCCGGCGACGAGGTCCATCGCGCCGCCCATGCCCTTCACCATCTTGCCCGGGATCATCCAGTTGGCGAGGTCGCCATTCTCCGCGACCTGCATGGCGCCGAGAAAGGCCATGTCGATATGGCCGCCGCGGATCATCGCGAAGGAATCCGCCGAGGAGAAATACGACGTGGTCGGCAGCTCGGTGATGGTCTGCTTGCCGGCATTGATCAGGTCCGGGTCTTCGTCGCCCTCATAGGGGAACGGGCCGAAGCCGAGCATGCCGTTCTCGCTCTGCAGCTGAACGCTCATGCCGTCAGGGATGTAGTTCGACACCAGCGTCGGAATGCCGATGCCGAGATTGACGTAAAAGCCGTCGCGCAATTCCTTGGCGGCGCGTTCGGCCATCTGCTCACGGGTCCATGGCATAACTTTTCTCCTTTAGCGCATCATCTTTTCCGAAAACCGGTTCCCACTTTTCGGGATGATGCGCGTTTCTCCTTATGCAGCCGCCGGACGCTTGCGCAGCGTGCGCACTTCGATGCGCTTCTCGGCATTGGTCTGGATGATGCGCTGAACGTAAACGCCCGGCGTATGGATCATGTCGCCATCGAGCTCGCCCGGCTGAACCAGATGCTCGACCTCGGCGATCGTGATTTTGCCGGCGGTCGCCATCATCGGATTAAAATTGCGGGCGGTCTTGCGATAGACCAGGTTGCCTTCGGTATCGCCCTTCCAGGCGTGGACGAGCGAGATATCCGAGACGAGACCGGTCTCCATGATGAAGCGCTCGCCGTTGAAGATGCGCTCTTCCTTGCCCTTGGCGATCTCGGTGCCGGCGCCGGTCTTGGTGTAGAAGGCCGCGATACCCGCGCCGCCGGCGCGGATGCGCTCGGACATGGTGCCTTGCGGATTGAATTCGATCTCCAGCTCGCCGGCGAGGTATTGCTGGGCGAACAGTTTGTTCTCGCCGACATATGAGGCGATCATCTTCTTGATCTGGCGCGTTTCGAGCAGAAGCCCGAGGCCGGCGCCGTCAATGCCCGCATTATTCGAAACGCAGGTCAGATTCTTCACGCCGGTGTCGCGTAGCGCCTCGATCAGGGTTGACGGCATGCCGCAGAGGCCGAAGCCGCCGCACATCACCATGATGCCGTCTTTAACGATGCCCTCGAGCGCCGCCTTGGCGTTCGGATAAACCTTCTTCATCGGACTCCACCATTCCCGCAAGTCTGGCCTTTCGTAGCGGGCGTTGGCAAAACGTTCAAGCCGCCCTTATCAGCCTTTCCGGGCCGCCGGCTTTGCGATTATGGTGCGCGCCCATGCCAAAAGTCCTGATCCTCACCGAAGTCCAGGAGGCGATGCGCGCCCGCTACAAGCAGCACCTGATGGAGCGGTTCCCGCAGCTCTCCATCGATGTGGTCGGCCACCATAACGACTTCAAGCCGTACCTCGCCGATCTGGAAATCCTGTACTGCTTCTCGCCGCCCATGGCCGACCATGTGGTCCGCGACGCGCCGAAGCTGAAATGGATCCAGGCGCTCGGCACCGGCGTCGACAACATCGTCGATCTGCCCTCGCTCAATCCCGAAGTGCTGGTCACCAATGTGCGCGGCATTCATGGACCGCCGGTGTCGGAAGCCGCGATCGCCTACATGCTGTCGCTGGCGCGCGACCTGCCGACGTCGACGCAGGCGCAGGGGCGGAAGGAATGGCTGCGCCATCCGGCAAAGCTGCTGAACGGCAAGACCGTCGGCATTCTCGGCGTCGGGCTGATCGCCGAATATCTGGCGCCGATCTGCAAGGCGCTTGGCATGACCACAATCGGCATTTCGTCCGGCCCGCGCCCTACTCCCGGCTTCGACCGCATGGCGCATCGCAACGATCTCGCCAAAGTCGCTGCGGAGCTCGATTTCCTCGTCGCGCTGACGCCGCTCTCGGCCGAGACGCGCAACATCATCAACGCAAAGGTGCTCGCGGCGATGAAGCCGACTGCGTATCTCGTCAATGTCGCGCGAGGCGGCGTGGTCGATGAGCCGGCCCTGATCGAAGCGCTGAACGCCGGCAAGATCGCGGGCGCCGCGCTCGACGTGTTCAGCAAAGAGCCTTTGCCGAGCGACGATCCGATCTACGGCGCGAAGAACGTCCAGATCTATTCGCATCTCGGCGGCTATTCGGAAGGCTATGAAGAGCGCGCCATGCCGACGCTGGCCGGCAACATGGCGTGCTGGCTTGCCGGTGAGCCGAAGAAGATGGTCAATATCGTCCGCCCGCCCGCCTCGTGGAGCAAGTAATGGCTGCAAATGGAAAGCTGTCCGAGCGCCTGAACACGCCGATCTCGACCGCCGAGCTTGAGCGGCGCTGGAAGGCGGTGCGCGAAGCGATGGCGGCGCGAGAAGATCGACGTTCTGCTGATGCAGAACAACAACGATCACATGGGCGGCTACGTGCGCTACTTCACCGACATGCCGGCCACCAACGGCTATCCGAACACAGTGGTGTTTCCGCGCGGCGATGAGATGACCGTCGTCTGCCAGGGCCCGTTTGGCGGCAGCGAGACCACCGCGCAGGGCGACGTGAACTGGCGCGGCGTCAAACAGATCCTGACGACGCCGAGCTACGCATCGGCGCACTACACCAAGGATTACGATCCCGGAGCTTGCCGCGAAGGCGCTGAAGCCTTTCGCGCAAGGCACGATCGGACTGGTCGGCACCTATCAGATGTCCGCGGCGCTTGCCGACTATGTGCGGCGCGCCTTCCCGCAGGCGAAATTCGTCGAAGCCTCCGAGCTGGTCGACCGCATCAAGGTCATCAAGAGCGCGGAGGAAATGGAGCTCGTCAAACGCGCCGCCGAAATGCAGGACGGCGCGATGCGCGCGGCCTTCGCCGCGGCAAAGCCGGGCATGCGCGACACCGAAGTCGCGGCGATCGCGCAGCAATACAGCGTTTCACACGGCAGCGAGAACGGCATCTATCTCTGCGCGTCGATGCCGCTCGGCACGCCGTCCAAGTTCGCCAACAAACATTTGCAGAACCGCGTCATCCAGAAAGGCGACCAGATCGCGCTGCTGGTGGAAGATAACGGACCGGGCGGCATGTACACCGAGCTCGGCCGCTCCTGCGTCGTCGGCGTCAAGGTGCCGCAGGCGATGAAGGACGAGCTCGCCTTCTGCCAGGAGTCGCGCAAGTTCACGCTCGACCTGCTCAAGCCCGGCACGCCGTGCAAGGACATCTGGGACGCCTTCAACGACTTCATGAAGAAGAACGGCCGGCCGGACGAGGCGCGGCTCTATTGCCACGGCCAGGGCTATGACCTGGTCGAGCGGCCGCTGGTGCGCCACGACGAGCCATGGACGATCGAGA
Source organism: uncultured Alphaproteobacteria bacterium (assembly GCA_963847325.1). Taxonomy (GTDB): domain Bacteria; phylum Pseudomonadota; class Alphaproteobacteria; order Rhizobiales; family Xanthobacteraceae; genus Pseudolabrys. The sequence continues at coordinate 88,118 of CAWJZD010000006.1, read as the reverse complement.
AGGACATGAACATCGTCGTCCACCCGACCTATATCCACGCCGGTTACTTGAACTGGCTGTGCGACAATTACCTGATCGGCGGCAACGGCCCCGGCGACCGTCTGCACAAGTTTCCGGAACAGGTTGTCGAGGCCGGCTGAGGCTTGAGCCGCCCCTGCACCGCGCGTAGGCTTCGCCGAAACGACAAACGCGGGAGCGATACATGTTGAAACGTCTATTGCCGGCCCTGGCTGCCCTGTCACTGCTCGTGGGCGGCGCTCAAGCGCAGAACTATCCCAACCGGCCGGTCACCATGATCATTCCGTTCGCGGCCGGCGGGCCGCAGGACACGATCGGCCGCCTGGTCGCGGCCCGCATGAGCGAACTGCTCGGCCAGCAGATCGTGATCGAAAATGTCGGCGGTGCCGGCGGCCAGACCGGATCGAAGCGCGTCGCCGAGGCGGCGCCGGACGGCTACACCTTCGTGCTGGCGAGCGTCGGCACCCACGCCCAAAGCCAGACGCTGTTCAAGAAGCCGCTGATCAACTCGGTGACGGATTTCGCTCCGGTCGCCTTCCTCGGACAGACGCCGATCGCGCTGATCACCCGGGGCGATCTTCCGGTCAATAATTTCAAGGAATTCATCGCTTACGCGAAGGAAAACCAGAGCAAGATGCAATACGGCTCGGCCGGCCCCGGCTCGGCCACGCATCTCGGCTGCGTCGTGCTGGAGAGCGCGCTCGGCACCAAGATGGTGCACGTGCCCTATCGCGGCACCGGCCCTGCCACGCAGGACCTGCTCGCCGGCCGTCTCGACTTCCTCTGCGAGATCATCGCCACCGGCAAGGCCCATATCGATGGCGGCAAGGTCAAAGGCATCGCCATCATGACCAAGGAGCGCTCGCCCGTACTTCCGAACCTGCCGACCACCGGTGAGCAAGGACTAGACGTACAGGCCTATACCTGGAGCGCGCTCTTCCTGCCGAAAGGCGCCCCGGCTGATGTCGTCAAGAAACTCAACGAGGCCGCGGTCGGCGCGCTCAACACGCCGGTCCTGGCGCAGCGCATGCAGGAACAGCTCGGCGTGACGCTGCCGAAGAAGGAAGAGCAGACCCCGGAATGGCTCGGCCAGTTCCTGGTCAGCGAGATCAAGAAGTGGGAAGCGCCGATCAAGGCCAGCGGCGCGAGCGCTGACTGACCCATGGCAGAGATCAAGATCTACAATCCCGAGGGGCTCGCTAAGCCCCTCGGCCAGTATTCGCATGTCACACGCGTCAAGGCGTCGGAATACATCTTCATTGCCGGCCAGGTTTCCGCTGACAAGGACGGCAAGCTGGTCGGGCCCGACGATTTCGATGCGCAATGCGTGCAGACCTTTGCGAATATCGAGACCGCGCTGAAATCCGCCGGTGCCGGCTGGGGCAATGTCGTGCAGTTCTATACGTTCATGGTGCACTCGCAGGACGTTCCCAAATTCATGAAATACCGGCTGCGCGAATTCCCGAAGATGTTCGCGGGCGGCGCCTATCCGCCGAACACGCTGCTGATGATCGATCGCCTGGTGAAAGAAGAATTCCTCATCGAGGTGCAGGCGACCGCCGCGCTCTAGTTCAATGGAAGAAGAGCTTCATATTCTGCTGCGGCTCGGCGCCGCCATCGTGGTCGGCCTCGTCATCGGCTTCAACCGCGATGTGCAGGACAAGGCGCTCGGAATGCGCACGCTGGCGCTGGTGTCGATGGGCGCCGCCATCGTTTCGATCGCTGCGCTCGAATATGACGACGCGATTCACGACAATGCCGATGCGCTGAGCCGCGTGATCCAGGGCATCCTGCAGGGTGTGCTGGCCGGCATCGGCTTCATTGGCGCCGGCGTGATCCTGCGCAACCCGGCGCGCGGCACGGTCGAAGGGCTGACAACGGCCGCGACCGTGTGGATCGCGGCTGCGCTCGGCATCGCCTGCGCGCTCGATGCCTGGCTGCTGGTGATCACCGGAACGGTGCTCGCCTTCGGGATCCTTCAGGCGCTGCCGGTGATCGAGCAAAAGGCGCTGCCGCTCCCCAAGAAGAGAGCGAAAAAGTAGCTCATCAGCCTTTCGGCTTGTCGATCAGGCTCACGTGAGCCGCAACGACACGCCAGCCTTCCGGAAACTTCACCCAGGTCTGCATCTGCCGGCCGATCTTGCCGGGCGCCGTAGGCCGCTCGTAGAGCGTCGAGGCCGTGGCGAACTCGCGGCCATATGTGGTGATGACGGTCCGGGACGTCGTGCGTCCGAGCGCCACCGGCGAGCGGGCGGCGCGGAACGCCTTGATCTCCGAATGGCCGTAGAGAATTTCGCTTGCGCCGTAACGGATCGTGCGCCGGTCGTCGCGAAACAGTTCGTCGAGCGTATCGACGTCGTTGGTCACCAGGGCCTTCTCGTAGCGGTCGAACGCGGCCCGCACTTCGGCCAAGACGTCGGGAAGATCGATTTCCATTGTTACCTCAGTCGATGAAGGCGCCGGCACGACGCTCGCCGGCATATTTCACAAGCGCCGCAAGGCGATAAAAGCCGTGCACGAATTTTCCGTAGGGGAAGCTCAGGAATAGGCCCAACACGACACCGAGATGGACGGCGAGCAACAGTCCCATCGCGGCCGTGTCGCGCAGAGCAAGCAGAGCAAGTCCGGTCACGCTTGTGAGCAACAGCATGACGAGAAATGCAGTGTCCATGCCCCCGCGGCGCTGGTCGACCAGCGCCGGGTCGCGGTCGCGCTTGAGCGCCAGCAGCCCGATGGGCCCGATGATCAGGCCGATGCCGCCGAGCGTGCCGAGGATCACGGGAATGCTCATGAGCGGATAAGGCGCGCGCCAGCCGAAGCCATAGTGATAGAGCGTCGCCACTGACGTCGACGCGAAGCACAGCATAAAGCCGTAAAACGTGAAGTGGTGATAGAGGCGCCGCCGCGTCGACGGCCGGTCGCTCTCGCTGGCGCAACCGCCACCACCGCCGCCGAGATAGCGCAACGTCAGGGCGTCGCGCGTGCCGGCGAAGAAGCCTGCCGGGCCGCCAATGTCGCGACAGAACGAGCGTATGCTCAAAATCATCGCCAGCACTGCGTAGATCGTCACCGCGCCGAACAGCGTCACCATCGCCCCATGCGGCATCAGCCGGTAAAAGTCGCCGCCGTGGCGGCCGAACAGGACATCCGGATCGCGCCACCAGACGAAGCCGGCGATGAAAGCCGCAACGCTGAGCGCCGTCATCAATGTCACGGCGAGACCGTTGCGCTCGAACACGCCGCTGAGAAACTGCGGCCAGGCATATTGCGCGTAGCTGTCGTGGCGGACTCGCGCGAGCACAGCCGGCACATTCACGTTGAACTCGTGCGGCGGCGCGTACTGGCAATCGACGTAACAGGCGCCGCACTGGTGGCAGAGATTGGCGAGGTAGTTGAGATCGGCGGCATTGAAATTGCGCCGCATCTCCATTGCCGGAAAGACGGCGCACAGGCCTTCGCAGTAGCGGCACGCATTGCAGATGCGCATCAGCCGTTCGGCTTCCTGCTGGTTTTCAGTTGGCAGCATGTGCGGCCGCGCCTTCCCCGGCGACGCGGCCGAACACCGAGCCGATCGTCATGCCGATGCCGGCGAGATAACCCTTGCCGAGCACATTGCCGGCCATGATTTCGCCGGCGGCAAACATGTTGGCGCTGGCCTGGCTCTCGCTCATCACCATGCGGCCTTCCTGGCTCACTTTCACGCCGAGATAGGTGAAGGTGATGCCGGGCCGCAGCGGATAGGCGTAGTACGGCGGCTGATCGATCGGCCGCGCCCAATGGCTTTTCGGAACGCGCAGGCCTTCGGTGCGGCAATCGTCGAGTTGGGTGTGGTCGAATGTGCCCGGCACGACGGCCCGCGTTGAATTCGGCCACGGTTTTCTCCAGCGCGATCGGATCGAGCTCGAGCTTTTTCGCCAGATCGCCGATCGAGCCCGCTGTCAGCGCCGGGAAAATCGACGGCATGAACATGCCGAACGATTTGCTGTCGACGATCGAGTAGGCGATCTGGCCGGGCTGCTGCGCGATCAGGCGGCCCCAGATCGCATAGCGCTTGGGCCACAGGTCCTCGCCCTCGTCGTAAAAGCGCTCGGCCTGCTTGTTCACGACGATGCCGAAAATGATGGAGTTCGAGCCGGGTGGCGATGCCGCCATCGAATTTCGGGGCGCGGGCGTCGATCGCCACCGCATGGCATTGGGTCGGATCGCCGACCGCCATCACGCCTTTTTCCAGCAACATGCGCAGCACATCGCCGCGGTTGAACGGCGTGCCGCGGATGAGGAAGTTATCGGCAGCCGGGCCCCAATATTTTTTCAGCAGCTCGAGATTGGCCTCGAAACCGCCGGCCGCGGCGACGAAGCTGCGGCCGCGGATTACCTGCGTCTCGCCCTTATGCGTCACGGTGGCGGAGAGGAAGAAGCCGTTATCAATTTGCAGCGCCGTCACGGGCGTGTCGTAAAGCAGCGTGATGCCAAGGTCCTCGGCGGTGCGATAGAGCCGGTTGAGCTCGCCGCGCCCGCCGCCGAGGAAAAAGGCATTGGTGCGTCCAAGACTGAGCGTGCCGCCGAGCGGCGGGCCGAACAGCACGCCCTGCTCTTTGAGCCAATGCGGCAGCTCGGCAGAGCGCTCGATGGTGAGACGCGCCAGAGGCTCGTCGGTCCGGCCGTCCGTGACGCGCTGGAGGTCGTCGAAGAATTCCTCCGGCTCGTAGACGCCGCTCATATGCTCGACGCCGCCGGCCTGCGCCACGCGGACATTGCGGGTGTGGCGGGTATTGCCGCCGCGATAGAACTTTGGCGCCGCCTCCAGCACGATGACGCTGCGGCCGGCCCGGGCCGCGCTGATCGCCGCACAGAGCGCGGCATTGCCGCCACCGGCGACCACCACGTCATAATTGTCGGCAAGCCCCATCACTTCGTCTTAGCGAAGGATGTGGGCGACGCCAATTGCCGCGAATTGCAGTGGATTTTCGCGCCGGCTTCGCCAAGATGCAGGCAAAGGGCAACGCAGTGTCGTTTCGCAGCAACCGAATCGAATTCGAGGTCGAATGGGGCGACTGCGATCCCGCCAAGATCGTATGGAATCCGCACTTTTTCGAGCTGTTCGACCGCGGCACCTGGGCCCTGTTTCAGAACGTGCTCGGCGTGCCGCGCCAGAACCTTGCCAAGCATTTCGGCATTGCCAGCATTCCGCTGGTCGAAGCCGGCGCGCAGTTCATGGTGCCGCTGAGGTTTGGCGATGCGGCAGAGCTGGTGTCGCGCCCGACTTATTTCAGGCGCGCCAGCTTTGCGGTCTCGCATCAGATTTTCAAAGGCGGGAAGCTCGCGGTCGATGGGCTTGAGACCCGCGTATGGGCGGGCGTCCATCCGGACGATCCGGCGCGCATGCGCGCGGCCACCATTCCTTCCGAAGTGATCGAGCAATTCCGCGCGCCGGCGTGAGCGCCTAATACACGCCCAAGTGCTGATGCAGGTCGGCTTCCTTGAGGTCGCCCGGCTTTCCCGACATCGCGACGCTGCCCGAATTGAGGATCACGATGTCGTCGGCGATCTCGAACACCAGCTTGGCGTTCTGCTCGACCAGGATGATCGACAGGCCTTCCTGCTTGAGACGGCGGATGGTCGCCATCACTTCGGCGACGATTTGCGGAGCGAGGCCTTCGGACGGCTCGTCCATCAGCAGCACACGCGGATTGCCCATCAGCGCGCGGCCGATCGCCAGCATCTGCTGCTCGCCGCCGGAGAGAAAGCCCGCGACCTGGTTCTGACGCTCCTTCATCCGCGGGAACGCATCGTAGATGCGGTCGAAATTCCAATGGGTGTGCTTGCTGCTGATGTGCGGCTCGCGCGCGGCCACCAAAAGATTCTCACGCACGGTCAGGCTTTTGAAGATGCGGCGGCCTTGCGGCACCAGCGCGACGCCGCGGGCGGACAGCGCTTCCGGCGGCCGCCCGGTCATATCCACACCGTCAACAATGACGGAACCGCTGCGCGGCGCCAGGATTCCCATCGCGACGTTGGTCGACGTCGTTTTACCCGCGCCGTTGCGGCCGAGCAGCCCAAGCAGCCTCGCCTCACCCAGCGTGAACGACACGCCATGCAGGACATGGCTGTCGCCGTAGAAGGCGTTGATGTCGGAGAGCACCAGCGCGTCAGTGGCCAAGGTAGACCTCCTTGGTGCGCGGGTCGGCCACCACTTCGGCGCGCGTGCCTTCGACGATGATCTCGCCGAAATGCATGACGCTGATCCGGTCGGCGAAGTCGAGCGCAACGTCCATATTGTGCTCGATCATCACCACGGTGACGTCGCGCGGGATCTTGTTGAGCAGCTTCTGCACATCGCCGCGCTCGTCGATGGAGAGACCGGCATAGGGCTCGTCGAGCAGCAGCACTTTCGGGTTCTGGGCCAGCGCCATCGCGATTTCGACGCGGCGGCGCTCGCCGTAGGACGTTTCCGACAGCGGCCGGGTGGCGATGTTGTCGAGCCCAACTCGCGCCAGCGCGTCCCTCGCCTTTTCGACGAGATGGCCCTGCGCGTCGAAGCTGACGATCGGATTCCACCGCATCTTGTCGAGGCCAAGCAGCGACAGCATGACATTGCGCAGCAGGCTGTCGCGCGGAAACAGCGTGATGATCTGGTAGGTGCGCGACAGGCCGAGATGCGCCCGGCGGCGGCTCGCCACCTTCATCAGCTCGGTGCCGAACAGCTTGATGGAGCCCTCGTCGGGCACGATCTCGCCGGTGATCTGGTTGAACAACGTGGTCTTGCCGGCGCCATTCGGGCCGATGATCAGCCGCCGCTCGCCCGGCTCGACATTGAGATTGATGTTGCGGGTGACCCGCAGGCCGCCGAATGCCTTGTTCAGGCCGGAAATCGTGAGGGCGCTCATGAGCCGCCTCCCTTCGCGATTTTCGGCAGGGCGGCCGGCTTGGCCTTTTTGCCGCGTAAGGTGCGATAGAGCCGCACCGTACCCGGCACGATGCCGTCGGGCATGAACACGACGATGGCGACGAAGATGGCGCCGAGCAGGAAATTCCAGCGCTCGATATAGCCGCTCGCCACGTTCTTCATGATGACGACGAGCGCCGCGCCGACGATCGGCCCGAACAAGGTCGCAGCGCCGCCGGAGATCACCATCAGCACGCCCTCCGCCGACGCGACCAGCGCCAGCGCCTGCGGCGAGATGAACTGGTTGTAGTAGACGAACAGAATCCCCGAGAGCGCTGTCAGCAGGCCGGAGAACAGGCAGGCGAAGAAGCGGATCAGCCAGACATTGTAGCCGAGCGCGTTCATGCGCCGCGGCTGATCGCGCGTGCCGCGCAGCGCCGCGCCAAACGGCGAATTGATGAAGGTCACCACCAGCAGCAGCGCGATGAGAAACACGACGAAGGTCGCGTAGTAAAAGCCGGTGGCCGACGAGAGCAGCGTGCCGAACGGCCGGCCCTCGACGGTGAGGCCGTTGTCGCCGTTGGTGACGCTGATCCAGCGATAGGCGAGGCCCCACAGGATCTGCCCGAGCGCCAGCGTGATCATGAGGAAGCCGATGCCGGTCGCGCGCAGCGCCACCACCGCATAGACCGCCATTGTAACGAGCGTGACGACGATGCTCGCGATGATCGCGACCGCATGACCCCAACCGGCTGTGAGCGTCACCGCCACGACATAACAGGTCACGCCGAAAATGCCGGCGTGGCCGAGCGAGACGAGCCCGCCGAGGCCGAGCAGGATGTCGATCGCCAGCGCGAAGATCGCGTAGAACAGGATCTGGCTGCCGATGTTGACGTAATAGGTGCCCGGCGCCCAGTACGGCAGCAACGCGCCGACCACGAGCGCGATGACAATCGCAACGATGCGCGCGGTGGTCCACTTGCTGCTGCTGATGCTGATGCTGCTGCTGCTCATGGCACGAACCGCCCGAACAGGCCCTGCGGGCGCAGCAGCAGCACCAGCACCATCGGCAGAAACAGCACGAAGTAGGACAGCTCCGGCCACAGCGCCTGGCCGTAATTGTAGATGAAGCCGATGATGATACTGCCGATGAAGGAGCCGAGCAGGCTGCCGGAGCCGCCGAGAATGACGACGACGAGCGCCAGCGGCAGCATGTCGAAGTCGAGGCCGGGATAGATCGACAGGATCGGCGCGCCGATCACGCCCGCAAAGCCGGCGAGCGCGGCGCCAAGGCAGTAAACCAGCGTGAACAGGCCGGAGACGCGGATGCCGACCACGCGCGCCATTTCCGGATCATCGACGCTGGCGCGGATCATGGCGCCGAGCCGGGTGCGCTCGAGCATCAGCCACAGGATGATCGCGAAAATGCAGGCGATCACGATGACGGCGAGCCGGTAATACGGAAAGAAGATGCCGGCGACGCGCACGGCGCCGAGGAACGGCGGCGGCGTCGGCAGCGTGATCGGATCGCCGGTCCACACCATCAGGCAGAAGTCGGCGATCATGAAGGCGATGCCGAGCGTCACCAGCACCTGCGCGAGGTTGTTGCCGGCCAGCCGCCGCAGCAGGAAACGCTCGATCAGGCCGCCAAATGCGGCGACCGCGGCCGCGCTGAGCAGCGCGGCGACCCAGAAATTGACGTTGTAGCGCACGAACAGCGTCGAGCTGATGTAGGCGCCGAACATGAACAGCGAGCCGTGCACCAGATTGGGGATGCGCATCAGCCCGAAAATCAGCGAGAAGCCGGCCGACAGCAGAAACAGCAAGCCGCCGAAGGTGATGCTGTTCACCGCCAGGATCATCATTTGATTCATGGATCCACGGCCTTCCTCCAACCGAAACCGGGCCGGAATTTAAATCCGGCCCGGTCTGACCGACCCTTTATTGCGTCGCGGATCAGCTCTTCATCGGCGGATAGTCGCGCGAGTACACCGGGTTCTTGAGGAAGTCTTCCGCCTTGTAGGTCCAGAACTGCGAGACGTTCGGATAGACCTTGACGGTCTTGTTGAGCAGCTTGCCGTCCGGCCCTTTCTCGGCGCGGCGGAGGTAGTGGTTGACGATGATGTTGCCCTTCTCGTCGAAGCTGACCGGGCCGCGCGGCGTCTTGTCGAGCTTCACCGCCTTCACCGCCTTGATGAGAGCGTCGGCGTCGTCGGTCTTGCCGCCGGTCGCCTCCAGCGCCTTCTCCAGGATCATGCCGTTGACGTAGAAGGCCGCCGAATAAAGGCCGATCGCGACGTTGTCGCCGTAATATTTGCGGATCGAGGCGAGGAAGGCCTTGTTCTCGGGCGTGTCGATGTCGAGCGAATACGGAATCGAGCTGAACATGCCGGCCGCGTCTTCGCTGAAGCTGCGGATGATGGTGTCGTCGGCAAAGGTCGAGCCGCCGACGATCGGCGTCTTCACGCCGAGCTCGCGCATCTGCTTCATGAAGCGCAGCGGGTTGGCGCCGGTGAGCCCGCCGAAGATCACGTCGCATTCCGAGATTTGCGACACGAACGGCGTGTAATCCGGCGTCGAGAGCGGCGACCACAGTTTCTTGATCACCTTGCCGCCGGCATCCTCGAAGGCGCGCTGGAAGCCGCCGACCTGCTCGTAACCGAACGCGAAGTCGTCGCACATCGTGATCGCGGTCTTGGCCTTGAGCTCCTTGGCCGCGAAGTCGCCGGCCGGATAGGCCGTCTGCCCCGCGCTGTTGGAGGTGCGAACGACATACGGATTGGCCTTGCGCTGGGTGATGTCCTCGGCGCCGGCATAGCCGAAGGTCGGCATCTTGTTCTGCGCGAGATAGTCGACGATCGCCAGATGCTCGAACGCGGCGAACGGGCCCATGATCATCGAGACCTTGTCGCGCTCGACGAGTTCGACCGCCTTGGTCTTGGCGCCGGCCGGATTGCCGCCGGAGTCGGCCACCACCATGTCGATCTTGCGGCCGGCCAAAGTCATGTTGCGGTCGCGCAGGAAGGTGGTGATGCCTTCCTCGCAGTGAATGCCGCCGGCAGCGAGTGGACCGGTCTTGACCGTCAACACGCCGATCTTGAGCGGCGCGTTTTGCGCGATGGACGGCATCGGAAACGACGATGCGCCTGCGAGAGCTGTTGCGCCGGCAAGCACGTGACGGCGGCTGTAGCGACGAGCCATGGCAGTCCCTCCCTTGAGACAATCTTTTGTGGCGAGCCATTTCCGGCTCTTGCGGGAATTATTCAGGTGGGCAGCACCGGAAGCAATAGGGGGTGGTGCCGCAGGGGTGAGCTAACGAGCGGGTGGGCAAATCAAATCCGGAAATTGTCCCCGCTGTTATGAACACGGCGGAGATCGCGCTTGCCCGTTCGCGCAATGAGCGTAGGCTTTCTCTCAGACCACAGGTGACGGGGTCAAACCCGAAGCCGGTGATCGCCAAGGCCGACGCAGTCGGCCGGAGCGCTGGCAACGGCGAGACGGCTTGGCTTCCCGGCTCTGGCTCTCAGTAACTGGGTACCGAGACCTACGGCGCAAGCCGCGGGACCCGGACATGGATCCGAGAGCTTGTAACGGCTGCACGACGGTGCGGCCGTTATGGCTTTTGGGGGGTCCCTTACAGCTTCGCGCCGTCGAACTTCATCACCGCGAAGCTGTCCGGATCGACGCCGTCGAGGCAACGAACGTTCACCATCACCATGTCGCTGCCGTCCCGGCCCTTGCCTTGCGCATAAGGCTGGATGCCGCAGGTCGAGCAGAAATAGTGATGGACCAGGTGCTTGTTGAACTGGAATTCGGTGAGCGCGTCCTTACCGGACTTCAGGGTGAAGTCGGCTTTCCGGGCGGCCGTCAGCAACGAGCCGAGCCGGCGGCAGCGCGAGCAATTGCACGCGATCACCTTCTCGATCGTGGTGTCGACGTCGAAGGTTACGGCGCCGCATTGGCACGAGCCGGAATATTTCATGGCGTCCCTCCCGCGTTGAGGCGCGGCCTATCAGTCAAATGTGAAGGCGTCGTGGTAGGCGCCCTGCACCTGGCCGCCGGGAACCGGGCCGCCGCCGGGCACGTGCATCATGTTGCCGAGCACGGCGCAGGTCGTGCCGTGCAGGCCGTGACGCGGGATCGCCATCGGCGTGCCGGCTTCCCAGGTGTCGGTCTTGGGATCGTAAAGCTCGTTGGTGCCGAACACCTTGCCGGTCGCCTCGCCGCCGAACACCACGATCTTGCCGCCGATATAGGCGCAGGACGGGCCCGAGCGCGCGGTCGGCAGCGGCGCGCGGAACGACCATGAATCCGCCTTCGGGTCATAGACCGCGTTGAGCGAGGTGTTGAAGTCGTAGGAATCCATGCGGCCGGCGATGGCGTGGATTTTTCCGTCCACCACCGCGACGCCCATATGGTCGCGCTGGCCGACGAAAGGCTGCGTGCCGGTCGATCCCTTCATCGGCGCGCGGTCGGAGAACTTGTCGGTCGCCGGGTCATAGACCTCGTGCCACTCGACCGAGCGCACGTCGCGGCCGCCGAGCAGATGGATCTTGCCGTCCAGCGTAATCGCGGAGATCGCGCCGCGCGGGCGTGACAGCGACGCGATCGGCGCCCAGGTGTCGGTCGCCGTGTCATAGACGAAGCACTTCGAGTGCGGGCAGCGGTTCTGCTCGACGAAGCCGCCGAACGTGTAGATCTTGGTGCCGACCGCCGCGCCGGAGACGTGGTTGCAGCGGATCGGAAATTCCGCCTTGAGCGACCAGCTCTTGGTCGCCGGGTCGTAGACCTGGTTGAAATTGCCGTCGACGCGGTGCTTGGCGTAGCCGGCAGCGGAATAGATCTTGCCGCCGCACTCGACGACGCAATGCTCGCCGGTCGGGATCGGCATGCGCGGCATCTCGACCCAGCGGCCGCCATTGGCGGCCTTCGGCGCCACGCTCACCATGTAGCGCTGCTTCTCGGCCGTCTTCGGAATGTCGATGATGGTCTTGTCGTTGAGCCCGAGAAAGGTCGGGAGTTGTTCGTCTGCCATTTGATCCTCTTTAATTGCGCGTGATCTTATCCGAAAACCGGTGTCCACTTTTCGGGATCACGCGCTGTTTTTCTTATGCGTATGACGGGACGGCGTCCCGCAGCAATTTCCTGGTGAGCTCGACGCCCTCGCGCGCCACCTCGCCGGATCGCGTTCCCACAATTCGGGATTCGGCGCCTCGTAGCTCAGATAGCCGGTGTAGTTCTTCTGCGCGAGCAGCCCGAGCATCTCTTTCCATTTCACGATGCCCTTGCCGGGCGCGAGCCGGTCGGTCGGCCGGCGCACGCCGGTGACCGGATTGGGCGACACGTCGGAGTACTGGAAGCAGTAGATCTTGTCGGCCGGGCACGTCTTCCAGGCATCGCCGCCGAAGCCCGAGCGGGTGAAGTGATAGGCGTCGATCAGGTAGCCGACATTCGGCTTGTTGGCGCCTTCGAGAGCTCGGTCAGCACCGGCAGTGAATTGAGCACCGGATGCTGCGAATTGTATTCGATCGCGAGCTTGAGCTTGTACTCCGCCGCGATGTCGCCGGCCCGCTTGAGAAACTCGATCGCCTGCGGGATCGGGCCTTCGACCTGCCCCGGCGCGCTCATCAGCGTGTCGCAATTGAGCGCGACCGCGTTCTGGCAGCTTTCACGGAACACCTTGAACAGCCGCTCGCTCTCCTCGCCAGTGGCGAACAGCCAGCCATATTCCACGCCAAGCACGCCACACGGGATGCCGCTCTTTTTGATGAGGTCGAGCACCTGCGCGTTCGACATGCCTTCGTCGAAGCAGCGCTTGAAGTCGGTGCGGCGCAGTTCGACCGCGTCGAAGCCGCCCTTCTTCGCGGCCTCAAGCGCCTTGCCGAGCGGCGTGGTGTCGATCGTCCACATGTGCAGCGCGAGGCGGCCGAATTTCGCCATTACAACTTTCCTTCGTATTCCAAGACATACAGCCCTGCATTGGTGTCGGTCATATACATCAAGCCGCTCGACTCAACGAACACGTCGCAGGATTGGATCACCTTTGCTGGATTGGGCCGCTGGTCGACGATACGGTCCGGCGGAGGCGGCACGAAATAGCCGGCCTGCTTCGGCTCGAACGGATTTCGCAGATCGAAAATGCGCAAGCCGGCATTGTGATAGGTGGCGAAGATCAAGTCCTCGCTGACATACGAGCCCGGGCGGTTTTCGTGCAGATTGTGCGGGCCGAACTTCGCGCCCTTCTTGCAGAAATCCTCGTCGCCCGGCGTCGGCAGCGTTGCGATCGGCACGGGGTTCGACGACTCGCGCACGTCGATCACCCAAGTATAGGCGAGTCCGTTGGCGCAGTTTGCCGTCGGTGGCCTCATCGGCGAGCACCAGCAGTTTCTTGCCCGGTAACGGCACCGGCGTGTGCGCACCGCCCCCAAACGGCGGCGAATGATTGCGGTGTGCCAGCAATTTCGGATTCACCCGGTCGCTGAGATCGTGGACCGTGTAGCCGCCGTCGCGCCACGCCGCATAGCCGATGTCGCCGGCACTAATGAGGTGATGCAACGCGGTGCGCTTGCCGAACGACGCGAGCGGCGTCTCGCCACCGCCGCGGTTCATGCCGGGCAGCCACCACTGGCCGGCGAGCTTCATGTTTGCCGGGTCGCTTACGTCGATGATCGCGAGGATGTGGTCGATGAAGCCGGCGAAGTGCACGGATGCATAAGCATAACGCCCGCCGATCCACCAGATGCGGTGCGCGCCGAGCCCGCCGGTGTCGAGGAAACCGATCTCGCGCGGATTGTCCGGTCTGGAAATGTCGAAGGCACGGATGCCGGCGCCGAACGCCTGATCGGTTTTTACCGAATCCGCGAGCGAGCGGCAGTAGTAGTCCAGCCTGGCTCGCATACTGCGACATCGCCCAGATGTTCGGACCGTTCACGACCAGCAGGATGTCCCCGCTGATCTGCAGATGATGGGAGCGGGTGTTCTTGGGCGCGGCGACAAACGCGACCGGCTTCGGATTCTTGGCGTCCCGCACATCGACGACGGAAAAACCGTCGCTGAACATATGGCCGATATAGGCATGGCCCTTGTGCACGATGACCTGCACGCCGTCAGGCCGTCCGCCCTGATCACAGCGCGATACAAAACGAACGTTGGAAGCGGCAGCGCCGGCTGGCAGTGCGTTCATGCGACCTCGGTGACGTGACAAGGCCCGGCCAGCTTGCGCCGGCCGGGCCTCGCCGAATATACGCCGGTTCAGGCCGGCTTCTTTTCCATGGACGGCTTGCGCATCGACATGAACACGCCCGCCGCAATCAGGATGATCCCGATCCAGGTGAGATACGGGTAGTAGCCCATCTTGCCCGTCGCCGCCGCCGCCGTGACGAGCTGCTGACACGTGTCGTTCGTGTACAGCATGCACACCAGCGTCGAGGAGATCTGCTCGGCTGCCAGGTAGAAGTACAGGAACCAGGCAAACGAGAGCAGGATGCAGACCGCGCCGCCGAGCTGGAGCCAGAAGGCGTTGTCGGCCTCGATAAGACGCTTGGTCGGCGGCGCGACTTCATCGAGACCTTTCAGTTTGGACTCCGGACCAAGTTGCGTCACGGACACCGCCGCGATGATCAGCAGGGTCGCAAGGCATACGAACACTGTCGTCATCCCGTAGGTCTGCTGGATCAGCAGGATCGAGGGCATGATGAATGCAGTGGCCAGACGACCCACGCCCGCGGCCCAGCCGAAGCCCGACGCACGGGCATTGGTTGGGAACACTTCCGAGGCGAAGATCTGCATCGCGTTGCCGGCCACCTGGATGAAGAACACCATGACGAATCCGGCCAGCATGAGCTGTATCGGCGTGGTGGCATTGGCGAACACGATCGCCATGATGGCAGCACCGACGAAGGCACTCATCGAGGTGAGCTTCCGGCCGTACTTGTCCAAGGCGTACATCATGAAGATGCTGGCGCACGGCACCGCGAAGTTCATTGCCAGAGTGTACTGAAGCGACTTCGTGACGGTGAAGCCCTTCTCGTTCATCATGTTCGGCAGCCACGCGCCAAGACCAATGGCGACGCCGAAGAACGCCGAGAAGCAGATCATTCCTGCAATGACCCGGCTCGGGAACATGCGGAACACCACCGCGAACGGATCGCTCTTGGTGTTGCTCGCAGCGTCGGTCGAAAGCGAGCTGATCGGCGGCACGTTCTTGATGTCGAGCTTCTTGAGAACTTCGAGCGCTTCCGCGCCGCGGCCGTGCGTCGCCAGATACCGCGGCGATTCCGGCAAGGTGAAACGGAACACCCAAACGACGAGCGCGCCGACACCGATCAAGAGCCACGCCCCGCGCCACGCATATTCCGGCGTCTCGGGGAAGATCACCGTTCCGAGCAACAACGCCAGCGCGGTGCCGATCGGCCAGACCATCGCGCCACCGATGAAGTGCACAATGGCGAGGATGCGTCCGCGGATATTCTTCGGCGCGTATTCACCGGCATAGGCGAATGCGAGCGGCTGCTCGGCACCGAGACCGATGCCCGCAATGAAGCGGCAGATGATGAGGAGCGTGACACTCGGTGCGAACGCGCCGAGGATCGTGAAAACTCCGAACAGCAGCAAATTGAACTGGTAGATGAAGCGGCGACCGTAGCGATCGCTGAACTGGCCCTGCCCCGCCGTGCCGATGAACATCCCGAAGATTGTCGCGGCGCCAACGAGCGCGACTTCTGGTCCGGTCGCAAACTTGCTGCCGAGAATGAACGGCACAAGCGAGCCGAAGATCGTGAAGTCGATGACGTCGAAGAAATATCCCGCGGCGATCAGCCCGATGATGCGTTTGTGCAGCGGAGAAATCTTTGCCGTATCGAGCGCGTTGCCGACATAGCTTTCGACTGTTTGTGATTGAGCCATCGCAGCGTCCCCCTTTGTTGGCCGCCTGAAGGATGAGCCTGAGCATCTGCGCTGGCTAGGGGAATTCGGTGCTGCATTGCGCCAAACCCCCAGTGCAATAGCGTTTCGTTATGCGAAAACGTTTCAGCGTCTGCGCCGCGGGTGGCCCGTTGCCGCCGCACCGGCAAACACCTACGCTTGCTGCAATTCAGAACAAAAGCTCTGGGAGGAGACATGTCGATGGTGAAGGACATTAAATCCGCATTATCACGCCGCCGCGTACTCAAAGGCGCAAGCGCCGTCGCGGCGGGTGTTGCTGCTCCAGCGATTCTCAATATCCGCTCTGCGATGGCCGCGTATCCGGACCGGCCAGTGAAGATCATCGTCGCCAACACGCCCGGCGGACCGTCCGATCTAGTCGGCCGCATGATCACAGCGGCGCTGCAACAATCGACCGGCAAGACTTTCATCATCGAGAATATCGGCGGCGCGGGAAGCAACATCGGCATGGGGAACGCCGCGCGCTCGACGCCGGACGGCTACACCATTTTGCTGGCCACCAACGCCTATTCAATCAACGCGACGCTCTACAACAAGATTCCCTACGATCCGGAGAAAGACTTCGTCGGCTGCTGCGAACTCGCAACCTCGCCCAACACGTTTGTCGTGCAGTCCGATCTGCCAGCAAAGAACATCAAGGAGTTTATCGCGCTGGCGAAAGCCAATCCCGAAAAATACAATTCGGCAACGCCGCCAATCGGCACCACGCCGCAATTGCAGATCGAAGTGCTCAAGCTGCAAGCCGGCCTGCCCAAGCTCGAGAACGTCGTCTACAAGGGCGGCGGCGATGCGCTGGCCGCTTCGCTAAGCCGGACCGTACAACTGAGTCCCGGCTCGCTGCCACCGGCCGCCGAACACATCAAGTCGGGGCAGCTGCGCTGCCTTGCTGTCACGGGTGAAGAACGGTGGCCCGACATGCCGAACGTGCCCACGATGGCGCAGGAGGGCTTCAAAGACTTCGTGTTCGCGACGGACACCGTGTTCCTGGCCCCGGCCGAACTCCTCCCGAGGCTTTGAAAGGCTGGAAACCGAGACTCTCAAGAATTCTCGGCACCGCGGATATGAAAGAGAAGCTCTACAAGGCGGGCTTCCAGGTACGACCGAAGGGCGCCGATGCGGCCTGGCAGCGGGTGATGAAGGAAATCGCAATCTTCCGCGACGTTATCAACCAAGCCGGCATCCAGAAACTCTAGACGCATTTGACGCACCGCGATGATCAGATCGATTGAAGCCATCGCGGTCCGGCTGCCGATGAGGAAGCCCGTCATCATGGCGGGTGAAGAAGTGCGCGCCGCCGAGAACGTGCTGGTGCGGATCGAAGACGACGGTGGCCTGACCGGCTGGGGCGAAGCGGCTTCGGCACCGGTGATGACCGGCGAGACGCTCGCCAGCATGACGGCCGCGATCAGCATCATGACGCCGGCGCTTATCGGCCGCGATCCGCGCGACCTTGCCGGCGCGCATGCTGCGATGCACGGCAAGCTCTACGGCAACCACGCCGCCAAAGCGGCGATCGAGATTGCCTTGCTCGACCTTGCCGGCCGCGCAGAGCAGAAGCCGGTGCACGCTTTGCTCGGCATCAAGAAGCGCCAGAAGATGGCGCTGCTGACGGTGATTGGCGGCGGAGACTACGACGGCGACCTCGACGACGCCGCAAAGAAGAAAGATGCCGGCTATACCGCCTTCAAGATCAAGGTCGGCATCGACAGCGCGGAGAAAGACGCCGCGCGAACCCGCGACATATGCAAGGTACTCGGCTCAGGCTTTCTGATCTCGTCCGATGCCAATCAGGGTTTCGACACCGAGGAAGCCTGCATCTACGCTCGTGCGGTGCAGGGCTGCGGGCTCGATTTCTTCGAGCAACCGGTCGATGGCCACGATCTCGACGGCATGGCCAAGGTGGCGAAAGCCGCCAA
Organism: uncultured Alphaproteobacteria bacterium; assembly: GCA_963847325.1. Lineage (GTDB taxonomy): Bacteria > Pseudomonadota > Alphaproteobacteria > Rhizobiales > Xanthobacteraceae > Pseudolabrys. Next base: position 70,355 of record CAWJZD010000006.1, on the reverse strand, counting down.
CGGCGTCCAGATCGGCGCCGACGAAGGCATCCATTCGCTTGATGACATCCGACGCCACCATGAAACAGGCGCGGCACGCGGGGTCAGCCTGAAGGCGATCAAGCTGGGCGGGCTCACGGGCGTCCGCAAGGCGGGGGAGCTGTGCGAGACCCTCGGCATGAAGGTGAACCTCGCCTGCAAGACGGGGAGTCGAGCGTTGGCTGCGCCGCCGCCCTACACGTCGCTTCGGTGCTGCCGAACATCGCTTGGGGCCTGACGCTGACCAACGCGCAGCTCGCCGAGGATGTCGCCGCGCAGGGCATTCGAACCGCGCGCGGCCATGCGGACGCAATGGATACGCCCGGCCTGGGCATTGACGTCGACGAAGCTCGCGTGCGCTCATATCGCGCTTGACGCGATTCTCCATCATCGCCGCCCTTCTGCTGCTCGCAACGCCTGCGCAGGCGCAACGGCTGCCGCCCGACCTCGTCTATCTGCGCGACGTCGATCCGACCATCGTGCAGGACATGCATTACGCCGGAAACGACAACTTCACCGGCCGCGCTCTGCCCGGCTACGACGCCGCCGAATGCGTGCTGCGCTCCGATTCCGCCTGGCGCTGGCGCTCAAGCGCGTCCAGGCGGCGCTCGCGCCGGGCGGGCTTTCGCTCAAGGTCTATGACTGCTACCGGCCGGATCGTGCGGTCCGGGCGATGGCGCGCTGGTCGAGGAGCCCAGAGGATGGCACGACGCGCTACTTCTATCCGGAAGCCGACAAACGGACCTTATTCGCCTCAGGATGGATTTCGCCACGCTCGGCTCATTCCAGCGGGATTGCGGTCGACCTGACTTTGGTGCCGAAAAGTCCTGCCGGATCAACAGGCAGCGCCACCGCACAGTCGCGCTGCGACGGGCCAAGCGCGCAGCGGCGCTCCGACACCAGCATCGACATGGGCACGGCTTATGACTGCTTCAGCGTAAAGAGTTTTACTCGAAGCAAGGAGATCGGCGCCGACCAAAGCGCCAATCGCGAGCGTCTGCGCAGCGCTATGTCACGGTTTGGCTTCAAGAATTACGTTCGCGAGTGGTGGCATTACACCGTATAGTGGTGGTGCGAATCCACAAATTTATGATGTTCCAATCACACCGCGTGTGAGATAGTTCGGAACCAAAGCAGCCGCCCTGTTCTTGTCTTCGCGTTGTCACGGCAGCCGGGAGAGCGCCATTTGGACAAGCAGGTTTCGATCTCAGTAGGCATCGTTGTCGCCAGCCCTCGCGCCGCCAATTCCAAAGGCGAGCGGAGTTGGGAAGCGCGCGCCGCGATGGTCGGCGAGAACGGTATTCCCGCGGGCGACCTGCTCAAGCGTGACCGCGAGGCCGATTACTATTTCGCCGGCGCCGCCGACCTCAATCTGTCGGCAAGCGACATCGAAGCTTATCGCGCCAACCTTACCCAGGACGAGCCGCTGCTCTATTGCCTGATGGCGCGCCGCTCCGACACAAATGCGCCGCCGCTCCTTCATCTTGTAACGGCGGACCGCGGAAGCCGAACGCTATGGTGCCGCCGCGCCGGACATGGTGGATGAGGTCGCAATGCCGAGCGCGCTGGCCGATCTGATCTCGATCTTCATCGACGGCCATGCAGAAGACGAATCGGACTTTCCGCTCGCGCCGCCCAAGCGCGACGGGGCCACTCTGCACTAAATCTATTCTTTGACCGCGCCTGTCATCGCCGAGACGTAGTGCTCGACGAAGAACGCGTACAGGATCACCAGCGGCAGCGAGCCGACCAGCGCACCCGCCATCAGCGAGCCCCAGCGATAGATGTCGCCGTCGACGAATTCGTTGACTATGGCTACCGGCACGGTCTTGTTCTGCACCGATTGCAGGAACGTCAGCGCGTAGATGAACTCGTTCCAGCACAGTGTGAAGCAGAAGATGAACGCCGAGATCAGGCCCGGATCGCCAGCGGCAGCACGATCTTGGTCAGTATCTGCCAGCGGCTGGCGCCGTCGATCAGCGCGCATTCCTCGAGCTCGTACTGGGATGGTCTTGAAGTAGCCCATCAGGAGCCAGGTCGAGAACGGAATGAGGATCGTCGGATAAACCAGGATCAGCGACAGCGGCGAATCAAACAGGCCGTAATTGAAGATCACGGTCGATAGCGGGATGAAGAGGATCGACGGCGGCACAAGATAGGCAAGGAAGATCGCCGCGCCGAGTGTCTGCGCGCCCTTGAAGCGGAATCGAACGATCGCATAGGCAGCGAGTACGCTGGCGATGATCGAGAGAACCGTCGAAGCGGCTGCGACATACATCGTATTCCAGAGCCACAGCGGATAATTGGACTAAACAGCAGCTTCTTGATCTGCTCGGAAGGTCGGTGACGTCGTCCAGAACGGATTGACGGTCTTGAAGTCGAGCAACTGCTCGTTCGGTTTGATCGCGGTCAACGCCATCCAATAGAACGGGAACAGCAGAATGATCAGAAACAGAATGAGCGGCAGATAGAGCGTGACCAGCCGGCGCGGCAGCGATTCGAGGTAACTCATGCCCTCGCTGTGGTCGGCGGCTGCAACCTCGCGCGGCGTCACCACTTTATGAGCGGCGAGATCAGTCATTGTCCGCCCCGTGCCGCCATTTGCGCCGCTGCAGCCCGAACCATGAAATCAGGATCGCGGTAAGCAGGAACGGGATCATGGCGGTCGCGATCGCCGCGCCCTCGCCGAGCTGGCCGGCGAGGATGGCGCGCTGATAGCCGAGTGTCGCCATCAGGTGGGTGGCATTGACCGGCCCGCCACGAGTCATGGCCCAGATGAGCTGGAAATCGGTGAAGGTGAACAACACCGAGAAGGTCATCACCACGGCGATGATCGGGGTGAGCAACGGATAAGTAATGTGACGGAACATCTGCCAGCGGCTCGCGCCGTCTAGCGTCGCCGCCTCGTAGAGCGAGGGCGACACGGTCTGCAGCCCGGCCAGAAGCGTGATGGCGACGAAGGGCACGCCGCGCCAGATATTGGCGAAGATCACTGACCAGCGCGCATTCCAGGGGTCACCGAGGAAGTCGATATTGGTCGAGAGCAGCCCGACCTGCTTCAGCGTCCAGGAAATGATCGAGAACTGGGTGTCGTAGATCGACCAGAACGCGATGGCCGACAGCACGGTCGGCACGATGAACGGGATCAGCACCGCTGCGCGAACCATCGCCTTGAACGGAATGTACTGGTTGAGCAGCAGCGCGAGATAGAGACCCGCTAGAAATCATGATGCTTGCGACGATCGTGTAGAGCAGCGTGTTGAATACCGATACCCAGAAGATTGAGTCTCCGCTCAGCCATTCGTAGTTTTCGAGGCCGATGAATTCGCCGGGACGGCCGATGCGGGTGTCGGTGAACGACAGCCAGACGCCAAGCCCGAGCGGATAGGCCAGGAACAGGCCGAGGATCAGCAACGCCGGCAGCATGTACCAGTAGCCGAGCCAATTGCGGTTCGACCTGAGCTGGGTCCACGCCGAGTAGGCGTCGCTGCGCCGGGCTGGGATCGTGACGTCGGCCATTCTCACTCCGCAGAAGAATCCGGCGGCCGGAAGCCGGCCGCCGGATCGATTGTTTAGCGATAGATGCGCTTGGCCTGGCGCTCCGCCACCGCGATCGCGCCCTTGACGTCTTCGCGGCCTGTCGCATGGTTGGCGAACATGTCGACCACGATGAAGTCGGCAATTGCCGACGCTGCCTTCTCGCCGAGCGAGCCTTGCCCGCCTGGCGTCAGCGTGTTCTTGGCGACATCACGGTAAGCCGTGCGCTTCGGATTCCGCCGTCCAGACCGGGTTCTTGTCGTAGGCGAGCAGGAAGTGCGAGAGATAGCCCTGCGCTGCCTCGACCCACGGATTGAACAGGACGTTCCGCGAGCGCCGCGGCCTATGCCGTACGCGCCGGGATGGTCTGTGCCGTTCTCGTGCCGCAGGGCAAGATCGCGATCGGCAAGATGGGCCAGGCCCTCGTGCACGGCGCGAAGATCCTCCAGGTCGACGGAAACTTCGACGACTGTCTGACGCTGGCACGCGCGCTGTCCGACAACTACCCGGTGGCGCTGGTCAATTCGGTCAACCCGGTGCGCATCGAGGGCCAGAAGACCGCCGCGTTCGAGATCGTGGACATGCTCGGCGACGCGCCCGACATCCACGTCCTGCCGGTGGGCAACGCGGGCAACATCACCGCGTACTGGAAGGGGTACAAGGAGTACGCCGCCGACGGCATCGCCAAGCGGACCCCGCGCATGTGGGGTTTCCAGGCCTCCGGTTCCGCCCCGATCGTGCGCGGCGAGATCGTCAAGGACCCGTCGACCATCGCCACCGCGATCCGCATCGGCAACCCGGCGTCCTGGCAGTTCGCGCTGGCCGCCCGGGACGAATCGGGCGGCTTCATCGACGAGGTGACGGACCGTGAGATCCTGCGCGCCTACCGGCTGTTGGCCGCGCAGGAGGGCGTCTTCGTCGAGCCCGCGTCCGCCGCGTCCGTCGCCGGTCTGCTGAAGGCCGCCGAGCAGGGCAAGGTCGACCCGGGCCAGAAGATCGTCTGCACGGTCACTGGAAACGGGCTCAAGGACCCCGACTGGGCCGTCGCGGGTGCCCCGCAGCCGGTGACCGTCCCGGTGGACGCCGTCGCCGCCGCGGAGCGCCTCGGCCTGGCGTAGTCCCTGTAGTCGGAGAACACCCGACTGAGGTCGACCGGCAGAGGCACAAGCAAGGTAGGCAGACCCGACAGGGGGTGCACGGGGGGCTCACGACACGCATCGTGCGCCTCCTGTGCGCCCTATGTCGCCACAGAACCTGTCTTCGATAGGCTGTACTGAACCCGCCCGCCGCATATGCCGCGGTGCCGCCCTCGTTGCGGCCTTCGGGTAGTGACGTACCCGTCAGGTTCGTATCGCCAGTCGTCCCAGGTCGCAACGCAACTCGTCCCACGTTCGTATCGCACGTCGTATCGCAGCTTTCGAGAATCTCGTACATCACGCAGCTCAAGGAGAGTCATCGAGCGATGGCCGGTCCAGCCTTCCGCGCCGCCGCCGTCCGGGTGCGCGTCCCCGCCACCAGCGCCAATCTCGGGCCGGGCTTCGACGCCTTCGGCCTGTCACTGGGGCTGTACGACGACGTGGTCGTCCGGGTGGCCGACGCCGGGCTGCACATCGACATCGCGGGTGAGGGCAGCGAGACGCTGCCGCGCGACGAGAGTCATCTCCTCGTACGTTCCCTGCGCACCGCCTTCGATCTGCTGGGCGGACAGCCGCGCGGCCTCGAGATCGTCTGCGCCAACCGCATCCCGCACGGGCGGGGTCTCGGCTCCTCGTCGGCCGCCATCTGCGCCGGCATCGTCGCCGCGCGGGCGGTGACCATAGGCGGCGACGCCAAGCTCGACGACACCGCCCTTCTGGAGCTCGCCACCGAGATCGAGGGGCACCCCGACAATGTCGCGGCCTGTCTGCTCGGCGGATTCACGCTCTCCTGGATGGAGACCGGCGCCGCGCGGGCGATCAGGATGGATGCCGCCGATTCCATCGTTCCGGTGGTTTTCGTACCGGGAAAGCCGGTACTCACCGAGACCGCGCGCGGACTGCTCCCGCGCACCGTCCCGCATGTGGACGCCGCGGCCAACGCGGGCCGCGCCGCACTGCTCGTCGAGGCCCTCACCCGGCGCCCCGAGCTGCTGCTGCCCGCCACCGAGGACCGGCTGCACCAGGACTACCGCGCCCCGGCCATGCCCGAGAGCATCGCGCTGGTGGAGCGGCTGCGGGGCGACGGCATCCCCGCGGTGATCTCCGGCGCGGGCCCCACGGTGCTGGCCCTCGCGGACGAGGGCATCGGCCGACAAAATCGCCCGATCTCGCAGGTCAGGGGTGGGCGGCCAATCGACTGGACCTCGACGCCACGGGGGCGAGCGTGCTGCCGCTCGCACCCTCCGGTGTCAATTAGAAGCGTGCGGTTGCCGGATTTCGAGAGGGGGAATGTTTGTTGGATCCGGTAGTGTTAATCTCAAGTCTGCACCCGACCTCACCATGGCGAGGTGCTGTGCGTCCCCGTCCGGGACACCCATTCTTCCGGGAGCCTCCCAAACTGCTTTGTGCCATGCATTGGGTGCTATGTGCTGAGCAGTGTTGAGCACGCTCCGGAACCGGCGTGACCGAGCCGATGACACCGCAATTCAGTGCCACGGCTCCGGAATCGTCATCACCAGTTATGTCTTCCGCCGCGTTGGCGGACCACCGCCCCGGCACGGTCCATACAAAAAGGACCAAATCCGGACAGCAAAACCGGTCGCCGTGCCAGACAGGCCGACGTCCGCTCCAGGGAAGGACCCTTCGTGAGCGACACCACCGATCTGATGGGCGCGACGTGTCGAGGAGACCGCTGCCGCGCCCGCCACGGACGCCTCTGCCGCGCCTGCCTCCGGTGCAGGCTCCCGGCGGCGCCGCGGTACCGGCCTTGACGGCATGGTGCTGGCCGAGCTTCAGCAGGTCGCGTCCGGCCTCGGTATCAAGGGCACTGCGCGGATGCGCAAGAGCCAGCTGATCGAGGTCATCAAGGAGGCGCAGGCCGGGGGGGGCGCCCCGGCGAAGGCCGACGCCACCACCGAGACCAAGCCGAAGCGCCGCGCCACCTCGAAGGCTCGTACGGGCGACGAGGCCGCGCCGCGGCCGAGACCAAGGCTGAGAAGCCCGCCGCCGCCGAGAAGGCCGTGGCCCAGCAGCAGATCGAGATTCCCGGCCAGCCCGCCAGCGACGACGCCCCCGCGGGCGAGCGTCGCCGTCGCCGTGCCGTCGCCGAGGCCGGCAGCCCCGAGACGGTCACCGCCGAGGCGAAGAGCGAGCCGAAGACGGAGACCCTGGTCGAGGCCAAGGCCGACGCCGGTGACGGCCGACGGCCGTCAGGGCCGCCGTGACCGTCGTGACCGCGGACCGTGGTGGCCGTGACCGCGACCGCCGGGGTGGCAAGGCCGACGAGCAGCAGGGCCAGGGCCAGGGCGGCCAGGGCGCCGAGTCAGGGCGGCGGTCAGCAGCGCCAGGACCGTCAGCAGCAGGGCCAGGGCGGTGGCCGTCAGGACCGCCAGGACCGGCAGCAGCGCGACAACGGCCCGCAGGACGACGACGAGTTCGGCGATGGCCGGCGCGGCCGTCGTGGCCGTTACCGCGACCGTCGTGGCCGTCGTGGCCGCGACGACTTCGGCCCGAACGAGCCGCAGGTCGCCGACGACGACGTCCTGATCCCCGTCGCGGGCATCCTGGACATCCTCGACAACTACGCGTTCATCCGTACCTCCGGCTACCTGCCGGGTCCGAACGACGTGTACGTCTCCCTCGCCCAGGTCCGCAAGAACGGTCTGCGCAAGGGTGACCACGTCACCGGCGCGGTCCGCCAGCCCAAGGACGGCGAGCGCCGCGAGAAGTTCAACGCGCTGGTCCGCCTCGACTCCGCGAACGGCATGGCGCGCCGAATCCGGCCGCGGCCGCCCGGAGTTCAACAAGCTGACGCCGCTTTACCCGCAGGACCGGCTCCGTCTGGAGACCGACCCGGGCGTGCTGACCACCCGCATCATCGACCTCGTCGTCGCCGATCGGTAAGGGCCAGCGTGGTCTGATCGTGGCCCCGCCGAAGACCGGCAAGACCATGATCCTGCAGGCGGTCGCCAACGCGATCACCGTCAACAACCCCGAGTGCCACCTGATGGTCGTCCTGGTCGACGAGCGTCCGGAAGAGGTCACCGACATGCAGCGGTCGGTGAAGGGCGAGGTCATCTCCTCGACCTTCGACCGCCCGGCCGAGGACCACACCACGGTCGCCGAGCTCGCCATCGAGCGCGCCAAGCGTCTCGTGGAGCTGGGTCACGACGTCGTCGTCCTGCTCGACTCGATCACGCGTCTGGGCCGTGCCTACAACCTCGCCGCCCCCGCCTCCGGCCGCATCCTGTCCGGTGGTGTCGACTCGACCGCGCTGTACCCGCCGAAGCGCTTCTTCGGTGCCGCGCGCAACATCGAGGACGGCGGCTCGCTGACCATCCTGGCCACCGCGCTCGTCGACACCGGCTCGCGCATGGACGAGGTGATCTTCGAGGAGTTCAAGGGCACCGGCAACATGGAGCTCAAGCTCGACCGGAAGCTCGCCGACAAGCGCATCTTCCCGGCGGTCGACGTCGACCCGTCGGGCACCCGTAAGGAAGAGATCCTGCTCAACGCGGAGGAGCTCGCCATCGTCTGGAAGCTGCGCCGGGTGCTGCACGCGCTCGACTCGCAGCAGGCCATCGAGCTGCTGCTCGACAAGATGAAGCAGACGAAGTCGAACGCCGAGTTCCTGATGCAGATCGCGAAGACGACGCCGGGCAACGGCAACGACTGATCTGGACCCGCGGAGCCCGAGGGCCGCCCCCGTCACATCGGTGACGGGGGCGGCCCTGTGCGTGGCACCTGTAGGGCGCTGGCAGGCAGGTGACCAGCGAGATCTTTGCCACAGGGCCAAGATCGGTGCCGATTTCAGCAGTACGGCATCTTCGGCCGAAACCGCAGGTGAGCGGGGGTTTCCCCGGCATTCCCCGGTGACTCGCTGTGCCCGTCGACCCACAGGGTGGGCACAGTGCGTTGTGCAACCCTTTCCCGAGTTTCCCCGTCTGACCGTACAGAGTGACCATGGAGCGGTACGTGTCACGACGACCGGGCCTGAGCCTGAAAGCAGGGGGTAACCGACCCGAACAAGGACTGAGGAGCACATGCCTGCCGAGAGCACGCCGGAACCCGGATACCCGGGGAGCCCGGCACCAGCGGCCCGCGCCACCGCGCGAAGGGCCGCCGCCGCAAGCCGCGCAGCAAGCGCCGCAAGGGCCTGCTCATCACGGCCTGGATCGCGGCGGGGATCGTCGTGCTGGGCGGCACCGGCGCCGGATACCTGTACTTCAAGCTCAACGGCAACATCAAGAGCGTCGACATCAACCAGGCCCTCGGCACCGACCGGCCCACGAACGTCGACAACGGCTCCGAGGACATCCTCGTCCTGGGCTCGGACACCCGCTCCGGCGCCAACGAGAAGCTGGGCGGCGGCACCGACGACGGCAGCGCCCGCTCCGACACGGCGATGATCGTGCACGTGTACGAGGGCCACAAGAAGGCCAGCGTGGTCTCCATACCCCGCGACACCCTCGTCGACCGCCCCTCCTGCACCGACGCGCAACGGCGACACGCACGACGCGGCCTCCGAAGTCATGTTCAACTCCGCGTACTCCACCGGCGGCGCCGCCTGCGCCGTGAAGACCGTCGAGTCGATGACCGGGATCCGCATGGACCACTACATCGAGGTCGACTTCAGCGGCTTCCAGAAGCTCATCGACGACCTCGGCGGCGTCGAGATCACCACCACCCAGGACATCAACGACCCCGACAGCCACCTGAACCTGACGGCCGGCACCCACACCCTCAACGGCGAGCAGGCGCTCGGCCTGGTCCGCACCCGGCACGGCGTCGGCGACGGCTCCGACCTCGGCCGCATCCAGCTCCAGCAGGCGTTCATCAAGGCCCTGATCAACCAGGTCAAGGACATCGGCCTGCTGACCAGCCCCACCAAGCTGCTCGAACTCGCCGACACCGCCACCAACGCCATCACCACCGACTCCGACCTGAAGTCCGTCAACGACCTGGTGTCCTTCGCGAGCGGCCTCAAGGGCATCAGCTCGTCGAAGATGACCATGGTGACGATGCCGGTCCAGTACGACAGCGCGAACGCCAACCGCGTGCTCGTCGACGAGGCCAAGGACGAGCTGGTCTGGGACGCCCTGAAGAACGACCAGGTCGATCCCGAAGTCGGCCACCGAGGGCACGGCCACGGGCACCGCGAAGGACGTCGTCAGCGCGCGTGAGCCGCTGAGCGGCACTGGACGCCGGACCGCGTGCGGACCCCGGGAATAGATCGCCGCGCCCCCCGGTTTTGGGGGATGCGGCCAGTCCTGGCAGACTGGTACGTCGGCTCCGGTTCACGCACCCGCAATCCGCGGCGGCGACCCGGCGCCCTCCCGAAACTAGGAGACACCTTGAAGCGCGACATCCACCCCGAGTACGTCGAGACGCAGGTCAGCTGCACCTGTGGCGCGTCGTTCACCACCCGTAGCACGATCTCCAGCGGCACCGTCCGTGCCGAGGTCTGCTCCGAGTGCCACCCGTTCTACACGGGCAAGCAGAAGATCCTCGACACCGGTGGCCGCGTGGCCCGCTTCGAGGCCCGCTTCGGCAAGGCTGCCGCTGCCAAGAAGTAGCGACCTCACAGCGCCGGTCTTCGGCGCCCCCTGCACGGGGGCGCCGGGACCGGCGCTTTGTGGTGCAGCCCGCTATTCGTCTTACCTACGTCCCCGAGCCCATGATGGAGCTGAGGGGACAGCCCATTGGAGCCGGAGATGTTCGAGGCGGTCGAGGAACTCATCGGCGAGCACGCCGATCTGGAGACGAAGCTCGCTGACCCGTCGGTCCACGCCGACCAGGCCAACGCGCGCAAGCTCAACAAGCGCTACGCGGAGCTGACCCCGATCGTCGCGACGTACCGCTCCTGGAAGCAGACCGGGGACGACATCGAGACGGCGAAGGAGTTCGCGGCCGACGACCCGGACTTCGCCGCCGAGGTCAAGGAGCTGGAGAAGCAGCGCGAGGAGCTGACGGAGAAGCTGCGTCTGCTGCTGGTCCCGCGCGACCCCAGCGACGACAAGGACGTCATCCTCGAGATCAAGGCGGGCGCGGGCGGCGACGAGTCGGCCCTGTTCGCCGGCGACCTGCTGCGCATGTACCTGCGCTACGCCGAGCGCGTCGGCTGGAAGACCGAGATCATCGACGCCACCGAGTCCGAGCTGGGCGGCTACAAGGACGTCCAGGTCGCCGTGAAGACCAAGGGCGGCCAGGGTGCCACCGAGCCCGGCCAGGGCGTCTGGGCCCGCCTGAAGTACGAGGGCGGCGTGCACCGCGTACAGCGGGTGCCGTCGACCGAGTCGCAGGGCCGCATCCACACCTCCGCCGCCGGTGTGCTGGTCACGCCCGAGGCCGAGGAGGTCGACGTCGAGATCCACGCGAACGACCTGCGCATCGACGTCTACCGCTCCTCGGGCCCCGGCGGCCAGTCCGTCAACACCACCGACTCCGCGGTGCGCATCACGCACATTCCCACCGGAGTCGTCGCTTCCTGCCAGAACGAGAAGAGCCAGCTGCAGAACAAGGAGCAGGCGATGCGTATCCTGCGCTCCAGGCTCCTCGCGGCGGCGCAGGAGGAAGCGGAAGCGGGAGGCCGCGGACGCCCGCCGCAGCCAGGTCCGCACCGTCGACCGCTCCGAGAAGATCCGTACGTACAACTTCCCGGAGAACCGCATCTCGGACCACCGCGTCGGCTTCAAGGCGTACAACTTGGACCAGGTGCTCGACGGCGACCTCGACGCGATGATCCAGGCCTGCGTCGACGCGGACTCGGCCGCGAAGCTCGCCGCCGCGTAAGCCGCACACAAGCCGTGCTAGAGCCCCGACCGACCTTCGCGACAACAGCTCAGCCCGGAGGACCCAGCGTGAACCTGCTGCTCGCGGAAGTGGCCCAGGCCACCCAGCGGCTGGCCGACGCCGGCGTGCCCTCGCCGCGCAACGACGCGGAGGAGCTCGCCGCCTTCGTGCACGGCGTGAAGCGGGGCGAGCTGCACACCGTCAAGGACGCGGACTTCGACGCCCGCTACTGGGAGGTGACCGCGCGCCGCGAGGCCCGCGAGCCGCTCCAGCACATCACCGGGCGCGCCTACTTCCGCTACCTGGAACTCCAGGTCGGGCCAGGCGTGTTCGTGCCGCGCCCGGAGACCGAGTCCGTCGTCGGCTGGGCCATAGACGCCGTACGCGCCATGGACGTCGTGGAGCCGCTGATCGTCGACCTGTGCACGGGCTCCGGCGCCATCGCGCTCGCCCTCGCGCAGGAGGTCCCGCGCTCCCGTGTGCACGCCGTGGAGCTGTCCGAGGACGCCCTGCAGCTGGACGCGCAAGAACGTCGAGGGGTCCAGGGTCGACCTGCGCCAGGGAGACGCCCTGGAGGCCTTCCCGGACCTCGACGGCCATGTCGACCTGGTCGTCTCCAACCCGCCGTACATCCCGCTCACCGAGTGGGAGTACGTCGCAGCCGGAGGCCCGGGACCACGATCCCGAACTCGCCCTGTTCTCCGGGCGAGGACGGACTCGACCTGATCCGCGGCATCGAGCGCACCGCGCACCGTCTGCTGCGCCCCGGTGGCGTCGTCGTCGTCGAGCACGCCGACACCCAGGGCGGACAGGTGCCGTGGATCTTCACCGAGGAGCGGGGCTGGGCCGACGCGGCCGACCACCCGGACCTCAACAACCGGCCGCGGTTCGCGACCGCCCGCAAGGCGATGCCGTGAGACGATCGCGCGCATCGCAGTTCCCCAGACTCGCAGCAGTACGTGTACGAGGAGGCCCGCTAAATGGCACGGCGATACGACACCAACGACGCGACCGACCGCTACGACCGGTCTGCGTGAAGCCGCGTCCGCCGTCCGCCGTGGCGAGCTGGTCGTCCTCCCGACCGACACGGTGTACGGCGTCGGCGCCGACGCGTTCTCCTCGGAGGCCGTCGCCGATCTCCTGGACGCCAAGGGCCGGGGCCGCAACATGCCCACCCCCGTCCTCATCGGCTCCCCGAACACCCTGCACGGCCTGGTCACGGACTTCTCCGAGATGGCCTGGGAACTGGTCGACGCGTTCTGGCCGGGCGCGCTCACCCTCGTCGCCAAGCACCAGCCGTCCCTCGCAGTGGGACCTGGGCGACACCCGTGGCACCGTCGCCGTGCGCATGCCGCTGCACCCGGTCGCCATCGAACTGCTCACCGAGGTCGGCCCGATGGCCGTCTCCTCCGCGAACCTCACGGGCCACCCCGCGCCGGAGGACTGTGACGCCGCGCAGGAGATGCTCGGCGACTCCATCTCCGTCTACCTGGACGGCGGCCCGACCCCCGGCATCGTCCCCTCCTCGATCGTCGACGTGACCGGCAAGGTGCCCGTGCTGCTGCGCGAGGGGGCACTGTCGGCCGAGGAGCTGCGGAAGGTCGTACCCGACCTCGAGGTGGCGAATTGACAGCCCCTGACGCGGGGCGTGGCATAGGCACGGGGATCACGGGGGCCAACGGTTCTCCCAGGGGGTCCTTCCGCATCCTCCACGTCAGCACCGGCAACGTGTGCCGCTCGCCGATCACCGAGCGGCTGACCCGGCATGCCCTGGCGGACCGGCTCGGCGACCCCCTGTGGGGCGGCCTGATCGTGGAGAGCGCGGGCACCTGGGGCCACGAGGGCGCGCCCATGGAGGCCAACGCCGAGACGGTCCTCGCCGACTTCGGCGCGGACCCCTCCGGCTTCGTGGGCCGCGAACTCCTCGACGACCACGTCATCCGCGCCGACCTGGTCCTCACCGCCACCCGCGACCACCGCGCCCAGGTCATCTCCATGGGCCACTCGGCGGGCCTGCGCACCTTCACCCTGAAGGAGTTCACCCGCCTCGTCCGGGCCATAGATCCGGCCACGCTCCCGCCCCTGGACGAGGGCGTGGTCGAGCGCGCACGCGCCCTGGTGCGGGCCGCGGCGGCTCTACGCGGGTGGCTCCTGGCCCCGACCGCGGAGGCGGACGAGGTCTACGACCCGTACGGCGCGCCGCTGCCGTTCTTCCGGTCGATCGGGGACGAGATCAATGAGGCGCTGGATCCGGTGGTGACGGCGCTGACGGGTGTACGGGCCCGTGCGTAGGCACCGGGCCGGGATTCCTTGCACTCGGCGGACGGTTCAACACCGGGCGACCCAGCGCGCCCCGGTTCTACATTGGACGTACGCACCCCCACGCCGAGGTCCGGAGTCCACCATGCCGGTCACACAAACGCTGGAAGCGGATGTTCTGCGTCGGCAGGACCCGGAGCTCGCCGAGATCCTGATCGGGGAGCTGGAGCGGCAGTCGACGACGCTGCAGTTGATCGCGGCCGAGAACTTCACCTCGCCGGCCGTGCTGGCCGCGCTCGGGTCGCCGCTCGCGAACAAGTACGCCGAGGGGTATCCCGGCGCCCGCCACCACGGCGGCTGCGAGATCGTCGACGTCGCCGAGCGGATCGCCGTCGACCGGGCCAAGGCGCTCTTCGGCGCCGAGCACGCCAACGTGCAGTCCCACTCGCGGATCTTCGGCGGTCCTCGCCGCGTACGCCGCGCTGCTGCGACCCGGCGACACCGTCCTCGCGATGGGGCTGCCCTTCGGCGGCCACCTCACGCACGGGTCGCCCGCGAACTTCTCCGGCCGCTGGTTCGACTTCGTCGGGTACGGGGTCGAGGCGGAGACCGGGCTCATCGACTACGAGCAGGTGCGCGCGCTGGCCCGTACGCACCGCCCGAAGGCCATCGTCTGCGGGTCCATCGCCTATCCCCGGCACATCGACTACGCGGTCTTCCGCGAGATCGCCGACGAGGTCGGCGCCTATCTCATCGCCGACGCCGCCCACCCCATCGGGCTCGTCGCCGGGGGAGCGGCGCCCAATCCGGTGCCGTACGCCGATGTGGTCTGCGCCACCACCCACAAGGTGCTGCGCGGCCCGCGCGGCGGCATGATCCTGTGCGGCGGCCGAGCTGGCCGAGCGCGTCGACCGGGCCGTCTTCCCGTTCACCCAGGGCGGCGCCCAGATGCACACGATCGCCGCCAAGGCCGTCGCGTTCGGCGAGGCGGCGACCCCGGCCTTCACGGCGTACGCCCATCAGGTGGTCGCCAACGCGCGCGTGCTGGCCGAGGGGCTGGACGCGGAGGGGCTCGCGATCACCACCGGCGGCACCGACACCCACCTGCTCACCGCCGACCCCGCGCCGCTCGGCGTCGACGGACGCACCGCCCGCGGCCGGCTGGCCGCCGCCGGGATGGTCCTCGACACCTGCGCGCTGCCGCACGGGGACGCCGTGGCCTGCGGCTCGGCACGGCGGCGCTGACCACGCAGGGCATGGGCGAGGCGGAGATGGCGCGGGTCGCCGTGCTCTTCGCGGGGGTGCTGCGGGACGAGACGGACAGCAGGACGGCTCGTGAAGAAGTGCGGGAGCTGACCGGCAGATTTCCGCCGTATCCGGGCTGATGCGGGGGTAGACGGACACTCGTGCACAGCCACTCGTGCAACCATCGTCGCTACCCGGAAGTCCCCAACCATATGCGTGCATCGCTAGGGTGTGGGGCTGAGATGGCCAGCGAGACCTGTGGGGAAGCCCGTGCGTGAATACCTGCTGACGCTCTGCGTCACGGCCGCGGTGACGTATCTGCTGACAGGGCCGGTGCGGAAGTTCGCGATCGTGGCCGGAGCCATGCCGGAGATCCGTGCGCGCGACGTGCACCGGGAACCCACTCCGCGGCTCGGCGGCATCGCGATGTTCTTCGGGCTGTGCGCGGGCCTGCTGGTCGCCGACCACCTGCAGAACCTCAGCGACGTCTTCGCCAACTCCAACGAGCCGCGGGCCCTGCTCTCCGGGGCCGCGCTGATCTGGCTGATCGGTGTCCTGGACGACAAGTTCGAGATCGACGCCCTGATCAAGCTGGGCGGCCAGATGATCGCCGCCGGCGTGATGGTCATGCAGGGTCTGACGATCCTGTGGCTGCCCATCCCGGGTGTCGGCCTGGTCGCGCTCACCCAGTGGCAGGGCACCCTGCTCACCGTCGCCCTGGTCGTCATCACCATCAACGCGGTGAACTTCGTGGACGGCCTCGACGGCCTCGCCGCCGGCATGGTGTGCATCGCGTCCGCCGCGTTCTTCCTGTACGCGTACCGCATCTGGTACGGCTACGGCATCGAGGCCGCCGCCCCGGCGACGCTCTTCGCGGCGATCCTGATGGGCATGTGCCTGGGCTTCCTGCCGCACAACATGCACCCCGCGCGGATCTTCATGGGCGACTCCGGCTCGATGCTCATCGGCCTCGTGCTGGCCGCGCGGCGCCATCTCCATCACCGGGCAGATCGACCCCGACGTGATGAACCTGTTCTCCGGTTCCGAGCGGAACACCGTGCACCAGACGGTGCCCGGTCTTCATCCCGCTGCTGCTGCCGCTGACGATCATCGCGATCCCGGCCGCCGACCTGGTGCTCGCCATCGTGCGGCGCACCTGGCGCGGCCAGTCGCCGTTCGCCGCCGACCGCGGGCACCTGCACCACCGGCTGCTGGAGGTCGGCCACTCGCACAGCCGCGCGGTCCTGATCATGTACTTCTGGTCGGCGCTGATCGCCTTCGGCGCCCTCGCGTACTCGGTCAACTCGGCGGCCATGTGGATCGTGCTCGGCGATCATGGCGCTCAGCGCGGTCGGTCTCGTCCTGCTCCTGCTGCCGCGCTTCACTCCGCGCGCCCCGCGCTGGGCCGAGCACTTCGTGCCGCCGCGCTACCGCCGCCGGAAGGCCACCGCCGCCGCTGCCGAGGCGGCGGCAGGCGGTGCCGGCGCGGCGGCGTACGAGGCGGCGGTCCCCGCCGAGGAGGACGGGCCGCCGGAGCACCGCACCCGGTTGCCGCCGGAGTCTCAGGAGTCAACGGGGCGACGGCGATCGGCGCCCGTTCGCGCTTCCTGGATCGGCGTAAGGCCGGGTCGTCGCGCTGACGCCAAAGTAAGAATCTTGCAAGAGGTTTACGCCCTCGCGCGTCGGCAAACTGCCCCAATACCAGACAAGTTGGCTCGCTGAATGCACAGACGCGCACCTTCACTCTCATGTGTGACAGCGAGCACACCAACCAGGTAAAGACCTCATCAAATAGTTTGTGATACGGTTCACGAGAACCCGGGACGGAGCCGAAGGACCTGAGAGAGACGGTCCCTTGGCGTGAGGTTCTCTCTCAGCCCGGGATTACGCTCGTCCATGACGACACCCTGCCCCCCTTAGCAAGCGGAGTTGCCGCCATGCCGTCCAATGACGCCCGGATCCTCCTTCAAGCCGCTGTGCCCACAGCTGCCGTCGGCGCGATTGCCGCCGTCGTCAGTGGTGTGGTCGCCGGTGGCAAGGGAGCGATCGGGGCGGTCGTCGCGACGCTGGTCGTGATCCTCTTCATGGGCATCGGGCTCTACGTTCTGCAGCGCACTGCCAAATCGCTTCCGCACTTGTTCCAGGCGATGGGTCTGATGCTCTACACGGCACAGATTCTTCTGCTGTTCATCTTCGTCGCCGCGTTCAAGAACACGACGCTGTTCAACCCCAAGGCCTTCGCGATCACGCTCGTCGCCACCACCCTCGTGTGGATCGGCGCACAGGCGCGTGCCCACATGAAGGCCAAGATCCTCTACGTCGAACCCGAGTCTTCGAAGGGCGACAAGCCCGAAAAGACGGGGCACTCGTCGTGAGGGGTAGGGCCGGGATAAGCGAGCGTAGGAACCCCTGCTATCGTCCGGTGCCAACTGCGGCATCGCGGGCGCGGGCATCTGAGCTGACGCCTGCTCAAACGCGAGGCTTGATGCCCCACAGCCGCCCCCACATCCGTAACACCAGTCCAGTGCCGAACCGCGGCTGTGCGCCGCGCCGACACAACGAGGTTGCCGTACCTATGCGCCACGCTGAAGGAGCCCGCGGTGAGTGCTGACCCGACGCAGGTGCTCGCCTTCGAGACCGACTGCCACATCTTCGACGGCTGTGGCTTCCCCGCTCCCGGCCTGCACTCGTTCCTGTTCGAGCCCCTCGTGGGCGATGCGGACAGCAGCGTCTATTTCAACAAGACGATGCTGCTGGCGCTGCTCGGCTCCGTCATCATCATCGGCTTCTTCTGGGCCGCCTTCCGTAAGCCGAAGGTCGTCCCGGGCAAGCTGCAGATGGTCGCCGAGGCGGGCTACGACTTCGTCCGCCGCGGTGTCGTCTACGAGACGATCGGCAAGAAGGAAGGCGAGAAGTACGTACCGCTGGTCGTCTCGCTGTTCTTCTTCATCTGGATGATGAACCTCTGGTCGATCATTCCGGTCGCCCAGTTCCCGGTGACGTCGATCATCGCGTACCCCGCGGTCCTCGCACTGATCGTCTACGTCCTGTGGGTCTCGCTGACCTTCAAGCGGCACGGATTCGTCGGCGCGTTCAAGAACTTCACCGGCTACGACAAGTCGCTCGGCCCGGTTCTCCCGCTGGCCATGAGCATCGAGTTCCTCTCGAACCTGCTCGTCCGGCCGTTCACGCACGCGGTACGACTCTTCGCGAACATGTTCGCGGGCCACACCCTGCTGCTGCTCTTCACGATCGCCAGCTGGTACCTGCTCAACGGCATCGGGATCGCCTACGCGGGTGTCTCGTTCATCATGGTCATCGTGATGACGGCCTTCGAGCTGTTCATCCAGGCCCTGCAGGCGTACGTCTTCGTGCTCTCTGACCTGCACCTTCATCCAGGGCGCGCTCGCCGAGCACCACTGAGCAAACCCCCCTGTAAAACCCCCTAAGCGTCCGGTGGCCAACCCCCGCCGGTCCGTACAGAGAAGGAAGAATCAGCATGGCTGCCACTGAGACCCTCGCCGCCGTCTCCGGCTCCCTCGGCTCCATCGGCTACGGCCTCGCCGCCATCGGCCCCGGCGTCGGCGTCGGCATCATCTTCGGTAACGGCACCCAGGCCCTCGCCCGTCAGCCCGAGGCTGCCGGCCTGATCCGCGCCAACCAGATCCTCGGCTTCGCCTTCTGTGAGGCGCTCGCCCTCATCGGTCTGGTCATGCCGTTCGTCTACGGCGTGTGATCGTCGGATCCACGACAGCCCACTAGACGAAAGGCACTGATATGAGCCAGATGCTCACTGTCGCGGCTGAGGAGACTGGAAAACCCCCTCATTCCGCCGATCCCCGAGCTTGTCATCGGCCTGATCGCCTTCGTCATCGTCTTCGGCTTCCTCGCCAAGAAGCTCCTCCCGAACATCAACAAGGTTCTGGAGCAGCGTCGCGAGGCCATCGAGGGCGGTATCGAGAAGGCCGAGGCCGCTCAGACCGAGGCCCAGAGCGTCCTCGAGCAGTACAAGTCTCAGCTCGACGAGGCCCGTCACGAAGCCGCGCGGCTGCGCCAGGAGGCGCAGGAGCAGGGCGCCACGCTCATCGCCGAGATGCGCGCGGAAGGCCAGCGGCAGCGTGAGGACATCATCGCCGCCGGTCACACGCAGATCGAGGCCGACCGCAAGGCCGCGGCTCAGGCGCTGCGTCAGGACGTCGGCCAGCTGGCCACCGACCTGGCCGGCAAGCTCGTCGGCGAGTCCCTTGAGGACAACGCCCGGCAGAGCCGCACCATCGACCGCTTCCTCGACGAGCTCGAGGAGAAGGCCGAGGCGGCTCGATGACAGCGCACGGAGCGAGCCGCGAGGCAACCGCAGCCGCACGTGAGCGTCTCGACGCGCTGACGGACAACACGTCCGTGGACGCGGCGCAGCTCGCCGACGAGCTGGCCGCGGTCACCGCGCTGCTCCACCGCGAGGTGTCGCTGCGTCGGGTCCTCACCGACCCGTCGCAGACCGGCGAGGCCAAGGCCGAACTGGCCGAGCGCCTGCTCGGCGGCCAGGTCAGCGGGCCGACCGCCGATCTGGTGGCCGGTCTGGTGCGCTCGCGCTGGTCGCAGTCGCGCGACCTCGTGGACGCTCTCGAAGAGCTGGCCAACGCTCGCCGACCTCACGGCGGCGCAGCAGGCCGACACGCTCGACGACGTCGAGGACGAGCTGTTCCGGTTCGGCCGGATCGTCTCTTCGAACACCGAGCTGCGCGCCGCGCTGACCGACCGCACCGCGACGACCGCGGCCAAGAGCGAGCTGCTGCGCAGCCTGCTCGGCGGCCGGGCCGACGCGACGACCGAGCGTCTGGTGACGCGCCTTGTGACCGCGCCGCGTGGACGTAGCCTGGAAGCGGGACTCGAGTCCCTGTCCAAGCTCGCCGCCGAGCGTCGCGACCGCATGGTCGCCGTCGTCACCTCCGCGGTTCCGCTGAGCGACGGACAGAAGCAGCGCCTCGGCGCCGCTCTGGCGAAGCTCTACGGCCGTCAGATGCACCTCAACCTCGACGTGGACCCCGAGGTCCTCGGCGGGATCCAGGTGCAGGTCGGCGACGAGATCATCAACGGCTCCATCGCGGACCGTCTCGCGGACGCCAGCCGCCGCATGGCCGGCTAGCCCCAACTTCATACGCAGTACGTACCTACGGCCCTCGTTGGGCCGTGCAGAGGATTCACCTCTTTACAGGGGGGAGTCCCCATCCCCCCAAGTGAAACTTCGGGCCCAACAAGGAGAGCAGGGAACCCAGATGGCGGAGCTCACGATCCGGCCGGAGGAGATCCGGGACGCGCTGGAGAACTTTGTCCAGTCGTACAAGCCGGACGCGGCCTCGCGCGAGGAGGTCGGTACGGTCACCGTCGCCGGCGACGGTATTGCCAAGATCGAGGGCCTCCCCTCGGCGATGGCGAACGAACTGCTGAAGTTCGAGGACGGAACCCTCGGTCTCGCGCTGAACCTGGAAGAGCGCGAGATCGGTGCGGTCGTCCTCGGCGAGTTCAGCGGTATCGAGGAGGGCCAGCCGGTGCAGCGCACCGGTGAGGTGCTCTCCGTCGCCGTGGGCGAGGGCTACCTCGGCCGCGTCGTCGACCCGCTCGGCAACCCGATCGACGGCCTCGGCGAGATCGAGACCACCGGACGCCGCGCCCTCGAGCTGCAGGCCCCGGGCGTCATGGTCCGCAAGTCGGTGCACGAGCCGATGGAGACGGGCTACAAGGCCGTCGACGCGATGACCCCGATCGGCCGCGGCCAGCGTCAGCTGGTCATCGGTGACCGTCAGACCGGCAAGACCGCGCTGGCCGTCGACACGATCATCAACCAGCGCGACAACTGGCGCTCGGGCGACACCAAGAAGCAGGTCCGCTGCATCTACGTCGCCATCGGTCAGAAGGGTTCGACCATCGCCTCCGTGCGTGGCGCCCTCGAAGAGGCCGGCGCGCTGGAGTACACGACCATCGTCGCCGCCCCGGCGTCCGACCCGGCCGGCTTCAAGTACCTTGCGCCGTACACCGGTTCGGCCATCGGCCAGCAGTGGATGTACGAGGGCAAGCACGTCCTCATCATCTTCGACGACCTCTCGAAGCAGGCCGACGCCTACCGCGCCGTGTCCCTGCTGCTGCGCCGTCCGCCGGGCCGCGAGGCCTACCCCGGTGACGTCTTCTACCTGCACTCCCGTCTGCTGGAGCGCTGCGCGAAGCTCTCCGACGACATGGGCGCCGGTTCGATGACGGGTCTGCCGATCGTCGAGACCAAGGCGAACGACGTGTCGGCGTTCATCCCGACCAACGTCATCTCCATCACCGACGGCCAGTGCTTCCTGGAGTCCGACCTGTTCAACGCCGGTCAGCGTCCGGCGCTGAACGTCGGTATCTCCGTCTCCCGCGTCGGTGGCTCCGCCCAGCACAAGGCGATGAAGCAGGTCTCCGGCCGACTCCGCCTCGACCTCGCCCAGTACCGTGAGCTGGAGGCGTTCGCCGCCTTCGGTTCCGACCTGGACGCCGCGTCGAAGGCGCAGCTGGAGCGCGGTCAGCGACTGGTCGAGCTGCTCAAGCAGCCTCAGTACCAGCCGATGGCCGACCGAGGACCAGGTCGTCTCCGTCTGGGCCGGTACCACCGGCAAGATGGACGACGTACCGGTCGTCGACATCCGCCGCTTCGAGAAGGAGCTGCCTGGAGTACCTGCACCGCAAGGAGCAGGGCCTCATGACCTCCATCAAGGAGGGCGGCAAGATGTCGGACGACACCCTCACCGCCATCGCCGACGCCATCGCGGACTTCAAGAAGCAGTTCGAGACCTCGGACGGCAAGCTTCTCGGCGAGGACGCTCCGGCCGCCGCGGCCAAGTGACGACGGAAGGGACCTGACTCATGGGAGCCCAGCTCCGGGTCTACAAGCGTCGCATCCGATCCGTCACCGCGACCAAGAAGATCACCAAGGCGATGGAGATGATCGCCGCCTCGCGTGTCGTCAAGGCGCAGCGCAAGGTGGCGGCCTCCGCGCCGTACGCGACCGAGCTCACCCGCGCGGTCACGGCGGTCGGCACCGGCTCGAACACCAAGCACCCGCTGACCACGGAGGCGGAGACGGCGACCCGTTCCGCGGTGCTGCTCCTCTCGAGCGACCGCGGACTGGCCGGCGCCTTCAACTCCAACGCCATCAAGGCGGCCGAGCAGCTGACGGCGCGCCTTGAGGCGGAGGGCAAGGAGGTCGACACGTACATCGTCGGCCGCCGCGGTCTGGCCCACTACAACTTCCGCGAGCGCAAGGTCGTGGAATCGTGGTCGGGCTTCACCGACGAGCCCACCTACGCGGACGCGAAGAAGGTCGCGGGTCCGCTGATCGAGGCCATCGAGAAGGACACGGCGGAGGGCGGCGTGGACGAACTCCACATCGTCTACACCGAGTTCGTCTCGATGATGACGCAGAACGCGGTGGACGGCCGTCTGCTGCCGCTGCGCCTCGAAGAGGTTGCGGAGGAGGCGCCCAAGGGCGAGATCCTTCCGCTGTACGAGTTCGAGCCGTCGGCGGAGGACGTCCTTGACGCCCTGCTGCCGCGGTACGTCGAGAGCCGTATCTACAACGCGCTGCTCCAGTCGGCTGCCTCCAAGCACGCCGCCACGCGCCGCGCGATGAAGTCGGCGACCGACAACGCGGGAGACCTGATCACCACGCTCTCCCGTCTTGCCAACGCGGCCCGCCAGGCCGAAATCACCCAGGAAATCAGCGAGATCGTCGGTGGCTCCGCAGCCCTTGCCGACGCGACCGCGGGGAGTGACAAGTAATGACGACGACTGTCTGAGACGGCCGTTGCCACGGGCCGCGTCGCCCGGGTCATCGGCCCGGTCGTCGACGTGGAGTTCCCCGTCGACGCGATGCCGGACATCTACAACGCCCTTCACGTCGAGGTGGCCGACCCGGCCAAGGACGGCGAGAAGAAGACGCTGACCCTGGAGGTCGCCCAGCACCTGGGTGACGGCCTGGTCCGCACGATCTCCATGCAGCCCACCGACGGTCTGGTCCGCCAGGCCGCGGTCACCGACACCGGCACGGGCATCTCCGTCCCGGTCGGTGACTTCACCAAGGGCAAGGTGTTCAACACCCTCGGTGAGGTGCTGAACTCCGACGAGAAGTACACGGGCGAGCGCTGGACCATCCACCGCAAGGCCCCGCGCTTCGACGAGCTCGAGTCGAAGACCGAGATGTTCGAGACCGGCGTCAAGGTCATCGACCTTCTCACCCCGTACGTCAAGGGTGGAAAGATCGGCCTGTTCGGCGGTGCCGGTGTCGGCAAGACGGTGCTCATCCAGGAGATGATCTACCGCGTCGCCAACAACCACGACGGTGTCTCCGTGTTCGCCGGTGTCGGCGAGCGCACCCGTGAGGGCAACGACCTCATCGAGGAGATGTCGGAGTCCGGCGTCATCGACAAGACGGCGCTTGTCTTCGGTCAGATGGACGAGCCCCCGGGCACCCGTCTCCGCGTGGCCCTTGCCGGTCTGACCATGGCGGAGTACTTCCGCGATGTGCAGAAGCAGGACGTGCTGTTCTTCATCGACAACATCTTCCGCTTCACGCAGGCCGGTTCCGAGGTCTCGACCCTGCTCGGCCGTATGCCCTCCGCGGTGGGTTACCAGCCGAACCTGGCCGACGAGATGGGTCTCCTCCAGGAGCGCATCACCTCGACCCGTGGTCACTCGATCACCTCGATGCAGGCGATCTACGTCCCCGCGGACGACCTGACCGACCCGGCCCCGGCCACCACCTTCGCCCACCTCGACGCGACGACGGTTCTCTCCCGTCCGATCTCCGAGAAGGGCATCTACCCGGCCGTGGACCCGCTGGACTCCACGTCCCGCATCCTGGACCCCCGCTACATCGCGGCGGACCACTACGCGGCCGCGATGCGCGTCAAGTCGGTTCTTCAGAAGTACAAGGACCTTCAGGACATCATCGCGATCCTCGGTATCGACGAGCTGGGCGAGGAGGACAAGCTCACCGTCCACCGTGCCCGTCGCGTGGAGCGCTTCCTGTCCCAGAACACCCACGTCGCCAAGCAGTTCACCGGCGTCGACGGTTCGGACGTCCCGCTGGACGAGTCGATCGTGGCCTTCAACGCGATCATCGACGGCGAGTACGACCACTTCCCGGAGCAGGCGTTCTTCCTCTGCGGTGGCATTGAGGACCTCAAGAAGAACGCCAAGGAGCTCGGCGTCTCCTGAACGGTCTCCTGACCGAGTACTGCTTCTTGGTGAGGGGGCGGGGTCGCACCTCGCGGGGTGCGTCCCGTCCCCTCCCGTACGCCTACTAGACTTTGACCCAACACCCGGCGGCAACGGCCGGGTGGTGACCCGAGGAGCCCACCTTGGCTGCTGAGCTGCATGTCGAGCTCGTCGCCGCGGACCGCAGTGTCTGGTCCGGCGAGGCCACCCTGGTCGTCGCGCGTACCACGTCCGGCGACATCGGCGTCATGCCCGGTCACCAGCCGCTGCTCGGTGTGCTGGAGTCGGGCCCGGTGACCATCCGTACGAGTGATGGTGGAACGGTCGTCGCCGCGGTGCACGGCGGTTTCATCTCGTTCGCGGACAACAAGCTGTCGCTGCTGGCCGAGATCGCCGAGCTGTCGGACGAGATCGACGTCCAGCGTGCGGAGCGGGAGCTCGAGCGCGCGAAGGCGGAGGGCGATGCCTCCGCCGAGCGTCGCGCGGACGTCCGTCTGCGAGCGGTGTCGACGCGCTGAAACCAGCGCGCGACAGGAAGTGACTCAGCCGCGGCCAGGACCGGAGCTTGCTCCGGACCGGGTCGCGGCTGAGGCGATGCGGGTGCTTTTTTCCGTTTCATTACCTGCTTTACCTAGGAGACGAGGAGGTCGGTGTCGATGGTCCTCGCTCTGACTGTGTGCGGCTTGGTAGTGGCGCTCGTGGTGCTCGGCCTGTTCGTCTTCGGCCTCCGCCGCCGGCTGATCCAGCGCTCCGGCGGCACCTTCGACTGCAGCCTGCGCTGGGACGTGCCCGAGAAGAGCCGACACCAACGGCAAGGGCTGGGGCTACGGCGTCGCCCGCTACAACGGCGACCGCATCGAGTGGTACCGCGTCTTCTCCTACGCCCCCCGCCCGCGCCGCGTCCTGGAACGCTCGGCGATCGAGGTGGCCGGCCGGCGCGCCCCGGAGGGCGAGGAGGAGCTGGCCCTGCTCTCCGACGCGATCATCCTCGCCTGTCTGCACCGGGGTACGCGTCTCGAACTGGCGATGAGCGAAGACGCGCTGACCGGATTTCTCGCGTGGCTGGAGGCAGCCCCGCCCGGTCAGCGCGTCAATGTCGCTTAGTCTTCTTGCCTAACTCTCTTAGCCGAGACCGTTCTTGATGGCGGTCACGAGTTCACCGTTCGCGGTGTCACCGCTGAACTCCCAGAAGAACGCGCCGCCCAGGCCCTGGGCGTTGGCCCAGGCCATCTTCGTGCCGATGGTGGCCGGGGTGTCGTAGCTCCACCAGTTGTTGCCGCAGTACGCGTACGCCGTGCCGGCGATGGTGCCGGTGGACGGGCAGGACGTCTTGAGGACCTTGTAGTCCTCGATGCCCGCCTCGTACGTGCCCGGTGCCGCGCCGGTCGCCGTGCCGCCAGGGGTCGGCCTGGGTGACGCCGGTCCAGCCGCGGCCGTAGAAGCCGATGCCGAGCAGCAGCTTGTTGGAGGGCACGCCCTTGGACTTGAGCTTGGCGATCGCGTCGGCCGAGTTGAAGCCGGCCGTCGGGATGCCGGTGTACGAGGTCAGCGGGGAGTGCGGGGCCGTCGGGCCGGTGGGGGTGAAGGCGCCGAAGTAGTCGTACGTCATCACGTTGTACCAGTCGAGGTACTGGGCGGCGCCGCCGTAGTCGGCCGCGTCGATCTTGCCGCCGGAGGAGCCGTCGGCGGTGATGGCCGCGGTCACCAGGTAGTTGCTGCCGAACTCCGTGCGCAGCGCCGAGGTCAGCGTCTTGAAGGCGCTGAAGCCGGAGGTGTCGCAGGTCAGGCCGCAGGCGTTGGGGTACTCCCAGTCGATGTCGATGCCGTCGAAGACATCGGCCCAGCGCGGGTCCTCGACCAGGGCCTTGCAGGACTGGGCGAAGGCGGTCGGGTTGGCCGCGGCCTGGGCGAAGCCGCCCGAGTAGGTCCAGCCGCCGAACGACCAGAGGATCTTGATGTTCGGGTACTTGGCCTTCAGCTGGCGCAGCTGGTTGAAGTTGCCGCGCAGCGGCTGGTCCCAGGTGTCGGCCACGCCGCTGACGGACTGGTCGGCGGTGTACGCCTTGTCGATGGCGGCGTAGGAGTCGTCCATCACGCACTGCCCGTTCGTGACGTTGCCGAACGAGTAGTTGATGTGCGTGATCTTCGACGGCGGAACCGGAGGTGTCCAGGTTCTTGACGTGGTAGTTGCGGCCGTAGACGCCCCACTCGGTGAAGTACCCGAGGTTGACCTTGCCGCCGGTCGGCGGGGTCGTGGTGCCGCCGGTGGTGTGCACGGAGACCGAGCCGCTCACCGGACCGGTCTGGTCGGCGGTGTCGCGGGCCTTGACGGTGTACGAGTAGTCGGTGCCGGCGGTCAGGCCGGTGTTCGAGTACGAGGTGCCCGTCACCGTCGCGACCGTGGCGCCGTCGCGCAGGACGTCGTAGTTCTTGATGCCCTTGTCGTCGGTGGCCGCGGTCCAGGACAGGTTCACCGAGGTGTTGGTGATGGCGGACGCGGTCGGGGTGCCGGGCGCGGAGGGCAGCGCGTCGCCGGGGACCGGCGGTGGTGCCGCCGTCACAGGAGCCGCCGTTGAGGAGGCAGTTGGAGGGGGCGCCGGTGCCGGCGCCGTTGAAGCCGAAGGAGACGGAGGCGCCGGCCGCGAGGGTGCCGTTCCAGGACTTGTTCTTCGCGGTCCAGTGGGTGCCGGAGGACGTGACGTCGGCGTCCCAGGCCGAGGTCACGGACGTACCGGAGGGGAAGTCCCACTCGACCGTCCATGAACTGATGCTCGTGGTCCCGGTGTTCTTGACGGTCCACTTGCCTTCGAAGCCGGTGCCCCAGTCCTGGGTCTTGGCGTACGTGGCGGTGGCGCTGGTGGCTGCCTGGGCGGGGCTCGCGAGGCCGACCATGGCGGCGAACGGGAGCAGCAGGGTGGTGAGTCCTGCCACGGCTCTCTGTCTGGCTCGGTGTCTGAAGCGCATCCGCGGTCCTCCGGGGGATTTAGTGAGGTGCGCAGGACAATAGAAAGGTCTGGACCATAGGTCAATAGGTCCAGACCACTGAGGCGGATGCTCATGGTTACTTGTTACACGCCCAACTCCTGCGCCAGCACCGCCGCTTGCACCCGGCTGCGCAGCTCCAGCTTCGCCAGGAGGCGGCTGACGTGGGTCTTCACGGTCGCCTCCGCCATGTCGAGGCGGGTCGCGATCTCCGCGTTGGACATCCCCTCGCCGAGGCAGGAGAGCACCTCGCGCTCCCGCCGGGTGAGGGCTTCGAGGACCGCCGGGTCGGGCCCTGGATCCCGTACGGGCTTGCGCGGCGAACTCGGCGATCAGCCGGCGGGTGACCGCGGGAGCGATCAGCCCCTCGCCGCGCGCGACCGTGCGGACCGCCTCCAGGAGGGCGCGCGCCTCGGTGTTCTTCAGCAGGAACCCGGAGGCGCCCGCGCGCAGCGCCCCGAAGACGTACTCGTCGAGGTCGAAGGTGGTGAGGACGAGTACGTCGGCCAGTTGCTCGTCGACGACCTGGCGGGTGGCCGAGACGCCGTCGAGCCGGGGCATCTGGACGTCCATCAGGACGAGATCCGGCCGGAGTCGACGGGCCGAGCGCGACCGCCTGCTCGCCGTCCGCGGCCTCGCCGACCACCTCGATGTCGGGCGCGCTGCGCAGGATGAGGACGAGCCCGGCCCGTACGGCGGACTGGTCCTCGGCGACGAGCACGCGGATCATTCGCTTCCTCCATGGGTTCTCTGGGTTTCCTCGGGTTCTCCGGCTGATCGGCAGGGTGGCGCGCACCGTCCAGACCTTGGCCTGGCCCGAGTTCTCGGGGCCCGCCTCGAACGTGCCGTCCAGCAGGGCGACCCGTTCCTCCATCCCGACCAGACCGGCCCCCGAACCGGGAGCGCGCGGCCCGTCCCGGTCGCCGTACGGGCTGGTCACCCGCACGGTGAGGGAGTCGTCGAGCTGGGCCGACGGTGACGGTGACGCGGCCGGGGGAGGCGTGCTTGAGGGCGTTGGTCAGGGACTCCTGGACGATCCGGTAGGCGGCGAGCTCGATCGGGGCGGGCAGCCGGGCCTCGTGGGTGGCGTCGAGGCGTGACGTCGAGCCCGTTGGTGCGGGCGCCCTCCGTCAGCGCTTCGAGGCCGTCGAGGGTGGGAGCGGCGGCGGGCTCCCTGTCGCCGCTGTCGTCGCGCAGGATGCCGATGAGGCGCCGCATCTCGGCCAGTCCCTCGACGCTGTTCTCGCGGATGACGGCGAGGGCGTCCTTCGAGGTCTTGGGGTCGTCGAGGGAGAGCGCGGCCGTGGAGTGGATGGCGATCGCGGACAGGTGGTTGGCGACCATGTCGTGCAACTCCCGTGCCATGCGCGCTCGTTCGGCAGTGACCGCCTGTGTGCGGTCGATCTCGGCGAGCAGGGCGGTCTGTTCGGCGCGCAGGCGCTCCGCGGCGGCCGTGTCGCGGTGGTTGCGGACGATCCAGCCGGTGGCCGCGGGCGTCAGCGCCACCAGGCCCACGCCCACCCCGACCAGCAGCGCCTCCGGCACACGCAGGACCGCGACGGGTACGACCGTGCCGGCCACCGTGATCAGCCCGGTGATCCAGAGGACGCGCCGGGCGGTGGCCACGCGACCGTAGAGCACCGCCGCGTACATGAGGTCGGTGAACATCAGGACGGTGGCCAGGCTGCCGCGCGTGAAGAGGTCGGCGGTCACCGCGACCGTGCCGATCAGCAGGGCCGTACGCGGCATGGTCCGGCGCAGCAGCTCGCAGCCCGCCGTCACGACGAGCGGCAGGAGCAGCGCGCGGCTGTCGGGCCACAGGACGATCGGCTCGTCCGCCGGCCGGACGCCGAGGCCGACGGCGTACAGGAGGAGCCCGCCGAGCAGGCCGCCGAGCGCGATCCGCACGTCGTCCCGATGGGGGCGGGGGAGTCGTACGGCCATGACTCCATCCAACACGGCGTACGTGCTCGGCGCCTGATCCCGGGGGACGGTCCGCCGCTACATCGAAAGATGCAGTGCGACTTCGTCACTGGCGACGACGATCCGGGCCCGCGCCGCCGGGAGCCTGGAAGGGTGACCGAAAGGAGCGAACCGTGATCGTCGCACTGATCATCGCCTGTGAAGTCGGCTTCTGGGTGCTGCTGGCCGCGGGCCTGGCCGTCCGCTACCTGCTGAAGTGGCGCCGTACGAGCGTGGTGCTGCTGCTCTGCGAGCCCGTGCTCGAACTGGTCCTCTTCGTCGTGACGGCGATCGACCTGAGGAACGGCGCCGAGCCGAGCTGGGAGCACGGCCTGGCGGCGCTGTACATCGGCTTCACGGTGGCGTACGGCCACTACACGATCCGCTGGCTCGACGGCCACGCCGCCCACCGCCTGGCCGGGGCCCCGCGCCCGCCGAAGCCGCCGCGCTACGGGCTGGCCCGCGCCCGGCACGAGGGCCGGCCTGTGGCTCCGTACGGTCCTGATGGCGGCGGTCGCGTGCGCGCTGCTGCAGGCCGCGATCTGGTACGTCGGCGACGGCGACACCTCGTCGCTGCGGTCCTTCCAGTGGATCTCGCTCAGGACCGCCGGCATCCACGGCATCATCGCGCTGACGTATGTCATCTGGCCGAAGAAGCGGCCGGAGTCAGCGCTCCCCGCCCGGGACCCAGAGCACGTCCCCGACCTCCTTGTTCGCCGTCCGGGCAAGGATGAACAGCAGGTCCGATAGCCGGTTGAGGTAGGTCGCGGTGAGCGGGTTCATGACCTCGCCGTGGACCTCCAGCGCCGCCCATGTCGACCGCTCGGCCCGTCGTACGACCGTGCACGCCTGGTGCAGCAGAGCCGCACCGGGTGTGCCGCCGGGCAGGATGAAGGAGCGGAGCTTCTCCAGCTGCTCGTTGAAGCGGTCGCAGTCCGCCTCCAGCTTGTCGATGTAGAACTGCTCGACCCGCAGCGGCGGGAACTCGGGCTCCTCGACCACCGGCGTCGACAGGTCCGCGCCCACGTCGAACAGGTCGTTCTGCACGCGGGTGAGGACCGTGACGACCTCCTCGTCGAGCCCGCCGAGCGCGACCGCCGTCCCGATCACCGCGTTCGCCTCGTTGGTGTCCGCGTACGCGGAGATCCGCAGGTCGGTCTTGGCGACCCGGCTCATGTCGCCGAGGGCGGTGGTGCCCTGGTCGCCGGTCCTGGTGTAGATGCGCGTCAGATTGACCATGGGCCCAATTTACCTGTGCACCTTCCTGCTGGATCTCGGGCATTTGTTCTTGCTTGGTACCTGTGTCCTGATGTCGGGAACGGCGTTATCGAGGCGGAGGCTTGGTTGCGGCGGAGGGGGTGAACGATGCTGGTCGGCAGGAAATATCGCCTTGCGTTCAGGCCTGAGCAGACTGAGACGGTGGCTGAAGGCCATCATGCGCAGGGTCCGTGCCCGTCGCCAGGACTTCCACGCGCAGAGTGCCTGTCAGCTTGACAAGGGTTGGCACTCCTTCGAGTTGGCGGTTCGCAACCGTGCCCGTCGTACCGGCGCCGCGGTGCGTACGGTGAATCCCGCTCACACGTCAACGACCTGCCCTGTCTGCAGGCATGTGCATTCGGTCGGACAATTGCAAGAGTCAAGCGGAGTTCGTGTGCACCGCCTGTGGCCACAAGGAGCACGCCGACACAGTAGGTGCGAAGAACACACTGGCCCGCGGGCATGCGGGTCGCAGGGCGTGGGGACCTCGGCGCCGCCGGTCCGTGAAGCGCCAACCAGCGTGAATCCGCAAGGAATTGGCGCTCCGGCCACGGAGGTCGGCATTCCCTCGGTTTCGGCCGCGGGGAGGATCGTCAAGTCCGGCTGTCGGGACGTGACCACCGTCTCACGGCGTGAGACGTGACACGCATTACTAAGCCGTCACACAGCCCCTCACGAGCGCTAGGGTCCGCCGGAGAGGCAACATGAACAGCGTGATTAAGGGGAGTCGGAGTGGCACGGAAGCTCGCCGTCATCGGAGCCGGACTCATGGGGTCCGGAATCGCCCAGGTCTCCGCGCAGGCGGGCTGGGACGTCGTCCTGCGCGATGTCACCGACGAGGCGCTGACGCGTGGCATCGACGGCATCAGGGCCTCGTACGACAAGTTCGTGAGCAAGGGCAGGCTGGAAGCCGCACGACGCCGACGCGGCGCTCGCCCGCATCACGGCCACCACCGATCTGGACGCCGCCGCCGACGCCGACATCGTCGTCGAGGCCGTCTTCGAGAAGCTCGAGGTCAAGCACGAGATCTTCCGGGCGCTCGACGGGATCGTCCGCGACAGACGCCGTGCTCGCCTCCAACACCTCCGCCATCCCGATCACCAAGATCGCGGCGGCCACCGCGGCGCCCGGAGCGGGTCGTCGGCGTCCACTTCTTCTCGCCGGTGCCGATGATGCAGCTCGTGCGAGCTGGTCCGCGGCTACAAGACGAGCGACGAAACCCTCGCCACCGCGCGGGAGTTCGCCGAGTCGCGTCGGCAAGACCTGCATCGTCGTCAACCGTGACGTGGCCGGCTTCGTGACCACCCGTCTCATCTCGGCCCTCGTCGTCGAGGCGACGAAGCTGTACGAGTCGGGCGTGGCGAGCGCCGAGGACATCGACCTCGCCTGCAAGCTGGGCTTCGGCCACGCCATGGGACCGCTGGCCACCGCCGACCTGACGGGCGTCGACATCCTGCTGCACGCCACCGGCAACATCTACACCGAGACCCAGGACGAGAAGTTCGCGCCGCCCGAGCTGATGCGCCGGATGGTTGACGCCGGTGACATCGGGCGCAAGAGCGGGCAGGGCTTCTACAAGCACTGAAGATCAAGTACCACCCGTCTGCGTACACCACTGAAACCGCACGTGCCTCTGGGGCATCACCCCATGGGGTGAATTCGGTATCGGTTCGCTTACAAGCAGCAACCACACTGCCCCTCGGGCAGTCAGACGGGTGCACAGACAGACGCGGAGTACGAGAAGCACTCTCGGGGAGCGCATATGTACATCAGGGGCGACCACGCCGAGCTGGTCGTCGGGGGCCGCCTCGACGTACGCAGCGCGGCGGACGCCCGCACGGTCCTGCACTCGGCCGTCGACGACGGAGCCGGCGACCTGGTGCTCGACCTGTCCGAGCTGGACTCCTGGGACGCCACCGGACTCGGTGTCATCATGGGGGCCCACCGACGCGCCGGGCGGTGCGGCCGACGGCTCGTGCTGCGCGGCGTACCGCCGCAGATGCAGCGCCTGCTGGTGGCCACCCGGCTGCACCGGATCCTGGCGATCGAGGGTGGCATCGGCGTGGAATCGCTGCCCCGGGTGTGACCGCGCGGGCCACCGGCGAATGCCGGGCAAGGGGCGGGCAGGAACCGGCGTACGAAACGCACCCGCGCACAATCCTCACGAAGCTGTGACGTCTCGGACGGCGCGGTACCCCGGCTGTTCGTAGATACTGTGCGAAGGTTTAGGGTTCGGCTGCCCGCCGACTGAAACCCTGGAGCGGGCACCGGACCAGAAGCGACAGCGCGGTGTGCAGCAAGGCCGGGAGGGGCCTGGGTGCTGTCGCTGGACTCCCGCCTGCCGCGCGGCGTCTGGCACGCACGCTCGCCGCGTTGCCGAAACGCCCTAGTAGCTCCGCTACGAGGGCATTCCGGCGCCTCGCGATCGCACGCACCAGACGCCGCGCGGCCCGCCCTTCGGGCGGACGACGGGAGTCCGGCGACAGCACCCGCACACGACGCTTTTGGGGGGCTTGGAACATGGACCCGAACAACCGGGGATCCGAAGAGTACGGCCAT
Organism: uncultured Alphaproteobacteria bacterium; assembly: GCA_963847325.1. Taxonomy (GTDB): domain Bacteria; phylum Pseudomonadota; class Alphaproteobacteria; order Rhizobiales; family Xanthobacteraceae; genus Pseudolabrys. The sequence goes on along the minus strand of CAWJZD010000006.1, from coordinate 37,367 downwards.
GACGACGACGGCCAGGCGCCTCGCTCGCGCCCGCCGCGCGATCCGCTCACGACCGACTTCGGGCAGCACACACCGGCGCTCGCCCGCACGGTCCAGCTCGTCTCGGGCGACTTCCTGCTCACCGTCAACCCCGTCGACGGCAGCGAGATCGAGGCCTGCCCGCCGGGGGAGCGGCCACCACGGCCCGACGAAGTACAGCGCGGCGGAGCGCGCCGAGCTGAGCCGCGCCGCCCAGCCGCCCGTCCCGCCGGGCCCGGCGCAGCCACGGCTGCCGCTCCTGGAGCGCCAGGAGGAGCGCGAGCGGCTCGTACGCCTCCTCGCACGCGGGCGCTCGGTACGGCTCACCGGACCCGCCGGCTCGGGCCGCACCAGCCTGCTCGACGCCGTCGCCGACGACTGCGCGGACCTCGCACCCGACGGTGTCGTACGCCTCTCCGGGTACCGGCGCACGGCGAGCGACCTGCTGCACGACCTCTTCGCCGCCGTCTACGAAGCGCCCCTGTACCGGCCGGAACGGGACGAACTGCTCCGGCTCGTCAACGAGATCGGCGCGGTCGTCGTCCTCGACGACGTGGAGTTCGGCGGCGCGGCGCTCGACGAACTGCTCGACGCCACCCCCGAGTGCGCCTTCGTGATCGCCGCGACGCCCGACGTCCCCGCGCCGTCCACCGACTCCCTCCTTGAAGAGGTGTTCCTCGGCGGACTCGACCGCAGCGGCGGCCTCGAACTCCTGGAGCGGGCCGTCGGACGCGTCCTGACCGAGGACGAGTCGAACTGGGCGGGCGACCTCTGGTTCGAGTCCGAAGGCCTCCCGCTGCGCTTCATGCAGGCCGGGGCGCTGCTCCGGCAGCGCGACCAGCTGCGCGCCGACCCGAACGCCTTCGACGAGTTCGGCGTACTTCGACGCGACGCTCCGGTGGACGCGCCCTTCGCGGCCGGCGACGACCACGACGTACCGCTGCCCTCGCTCGCCGAGGGCGCCGCACCCGCCTCGCTGCTCGCCTCCCGGCTCAGCGAGTCGGCGCGCGCCACCCTGCGGTTCGCGATCGCACTGGGCGGCGAGGTGCCGCACCAGGCGCATCTGCCCGCGCTCGTCGGCGACACCCACGCGGACGCCGCACTCGCCGAACTGGCGGGCTGCGCGCTGGTCTCCCCGGTCGGCTCCCGCTACCGGCTCGCGGCCGGTGTGCAGGCCCAGCTGGAGGCCGCCGGATACGCGGACGGAGCCGACGAGCAGGCGCTCGCCGCGGCCCGGCACTACACCTGGTGGGCCGGACATCCCTCGGTGACCCCGGAGCGGGTCTGCGCCGAGGCCGACGCCCTGCTCGCCGCGCTCACCGTCCTGGTCCCGCTCACCACGCCCCCGCTCGACGAGCAGGACGAGAGCGCCGCCGTACAGCTGGCCCGTACGGCCGCGCCCGCGTTCGCCGGCGGCCTGCACTGGAGCGCCTGGGAGCGTGCGCTGCGCTGCCGGCGCCGAGGCCTCCCGGCTCTCCGGCGAGGTGGGCGAACAGGCCTACTTCCACCACGAGTTGGGCATCCTCGCGCTCTGCGGCGGCCAGCTGGACCGGGCCCGCGCCGAGCTGGAGGCCTCCATCGGGCTGCGCGGCGCCCTCGCCGACAAGCGCGGCATCGATCGCGGGCCGCCGCGCTCTCGCACTGGTCTCCGACCGCTCCGGAGCCGTCGCTGGCCGGCGCCGGCACGGCGGCGCGGCGAGGAGGTGTCCGAATCGCGGTACGAGGAGTCGGCGTCGCCTCCGGGTGGCGTACCGGCCGCCGCCTTCCGGCCGAACAGTCCGGCGATCCCTCGACGTTGGTCACCCACCGCGCCGAGCCGGGCCCCGGCGCGCATCGCGCCGGCATCGCCAGCCGTCTGGTGAGCGGCACCCGGCGCAACCTGGTGGCCGCGGGCGCGGGCGCGCTCCTGGTCGCCGTGCTCGGCACCGTGGTGACGCTCGGCGCGACCTCGGACGGCAACAACGACACGCCGTCCGAGAAGGTCGGCGTCAACCCGTCGGCCAGTCAGGGCGCCGACGACGACAGCCTGGGCGCGGACAAGGCGAAGAAGGACGACGGCGACTCCGGCACCGGAGCGGTGAGTACGCCGACGGATCCGGGTCCTGACGGGACGTACGGGACTTCGGACGATCCGACGCCTACGGACACGGCGGGCGGCCTTCGGATGATCCGAGCGGGACGCAGGGCACCGGTACGCCCGTCGACGTCGCCGTCCAAGTCGCCTACGAAGTCGCCGACCAAGCCGCCGACGCGCACGACGCCGTCGGACACGCCGTTCCGAGCGCCGTCGACCGCCTCGGACACCTGCCGACGCCGACTCCGACGCCGCCCGAGACGCCGACGTCGCCGGAGACCTCGGACTCCGCCAGCGGCCCCGCCTCCAGCGCCCCGGAGACCACCATCTCCAGCGCCCCGGTGAGCAGCGGCGAAGTCGGTTCGCCCAGTGGCGCGGTGATCTGAGGCACGGCAGCAAGCGAGAGAGGGCCGGGTCCGCAGACGGACCCGGCCCTCTCTGCTTCTGTCGTTTGCTTGCCGTCGTGCGGTCAGAACAAGCGCAGCTTGTCGTCCTCGATGCCGCGCAGCGCGTTGTAGTCCAGGACCGTGCAGCCGATGCCGCGGTCGGTGGCGAGGACGCGGGCCTGCGGCTTGATCTCCTGGGCGGCGAAGATGCCGCGGACCGGCGCGAGGTGCGGGTCGCGGTTCAACAGCTCCAGATAGCGCGTGAGTTGCTCCACGCCGTCGATCTCGCCGCGCCGCTTGATCTCGATGGCGACGGTCTGGCCCTCGCGCGTCCCGGCACAGGATGTCGACGGGCCCGATGGCCGTCATGTACTCGCGGCGGATGAGCGTGTAGCCGTCGCCGAGGGTCTCGATGCGGTCCGCGAGGAGCTCCTGAAGGTGCGCTTCCACGCCGTCCTTGATCAGGCCGGGGTCCACGCCGAGTTCGTGCGAGGAATCGTGGAGGATCTCCTCCATCGTGATGATGAGCTTCTCGCCCGCCTTGTTGATGACGGTCCAGACGCCCTCCTCGTCGCCCGGAACCCTCCTTCAGGGTGCAGGGCGGCGACATCCAGTTGAGGGGCTTGTAGGCCCGGTCGTCCGCGTGGATCGAGACGCTGCCGTCCGCCTTCACGAGGATGAGGCGAGGGGCCGACGGGAGATGGGCGGTGAGCCGGCCCGCGTAGTCGACGGAGCAGCGGGCAATGACGAGACGCATGGTCGGCAACGCTACTCGACGGGCAGTGGTCCACGCGATTCGCCCTGGAAGACGCCTGTTCGGTCAGTGGCTGATTGTGTGCCTAGTGGGAGTTCGCTATGTGCGCATTCTCCTGGTGCCGTCACCGTCCGTTGCTTACCGTATAAACGGGAGGTCGCGATGCGTGTACTCAGCGTGTTCGATATCGCGAACTCCCTTACCTGTCCGGCAACCCCCGAGGTCTGGGGGTGCGAGAGGAGAACTCATGTCGCTCGACGTCTCACCGGCCCTACTCGAACAGGCCGAGCGAGGCGAGGTCGACGAAGCTGAATTCGTCGACTGCGTCCGGACCTCCCTGCCCTACGCATGGGAGATGATCAGCTCCCTGGTGGCCCAGCTGAAGGTGGACGGCGGCAACTTCGCCGACAACCAGACGCCTCCGCCGGACGAGCAGGCACGTGGCCAGCTGCTGCGTGCGCTCGCGAGTGACGCGATACGCGGCGCGCTGCAGCGGCACTTCGGTGTGCGGCTGGCCTTCCAGAACTGCCACCGGGTGGCGGTGTTCCCGCTGGACACCTCAGTGGACGACACGCTGGCACGCTTCACCTCGGTCCGCAGCCAGCTGCTGAACCAGTCCCCGGAGTTCCGGGACTGCTGACGCGGTGACGCCGCATCTGCTTGCCGCTCCGTACGCGGGAGGTGCATCTGTACGGGGCGGCAAGCTCCCCGCGGACCGGCCCGGTGCCGGCGATCCGGCCGTGCACGGGCCGGCTCAGCGGAGCTGGGGGAGCACCTCGGCGCCGAGCCGTCGTACGTTCTCCTCGGTGGCCGCGAGATCGCCCGAGCCCTCGACGAGCAGCGCGAAGCGCGAGATGCCGGTGCGCTCCGAGGTCGCCGCGAGCCGGTCGGCGCACAGCCGCGGGGTCCCCACCGGGTGCAGCCCGCAGAGCAGTTCGGTGTACGCCAGCGGGTCCCGCATCGAGCGGGCGCGGCCGTCGACCGTCACATGGGCGTCGAGCCCCTGCTTCAGCCAGCCCGGCATCGCCTTGAGGAGCGTCTCCACGGCGTCGGTGCGGCGGTCCGCGATCTGGCAGACGCCGGCCGACACATGGGCCGCGGCGAGGATCTCGTCCGCGGCGCGGCCCGGCCGCACGCGCGTACTGCCGCCACAGGGAGACCATTTCGGCCTTCTCCTCGTCCCCGACGTGCATGCCGAGCAGCATCGGCAGCCCGCGCTCGGCCGCGAGCCGCACGCTCGCCGGTGAGGTGCAGGCGACGACCACCTCGGGGCCCGGGGCACAGCTCAGCGCCTCCGACGGCCTGGGCACGACGGCGACTTCACGGAAGTCGAACCGCTCCCCGGTGCCCGCGACGGACGGCTCGCGCAGCCAGCGCATCAGCAGATCGAGCGATTCCGGGAACCCCTCCTCGTACGCCTCGAGACCCGAGCCGAAGACCTCCAGGTCGACCCAGGGGCCGCCGCGCCCGACGCCCAGCGAGAACCGTCCGCCGGACGTCACGTGCAGCAGCGCCGCCTGCTCGCCGAGCGCCACGGGGTGGACGGTGGGCAGCACGCTCACCGCGGTGCCGACCCGGATGCGCCGGGTGCGGCCGAGCAGCAGCGCCGCGAGGGTGACCGCCGACGGGCAGGTGCCGTACGGCACGAAGTGGTGCTCGGCCAGCCAGACCGAGTCGAGTCCGGCCTCCTCGGCGACCTCGGCGGACCGCACCGCGCGGTGCAGTGCCTCCCCCTGGCCCTGGCCCGGGAACTGGGCGGCCAGTACAAAACTTCCAACGTGCATCGCACTTCCTGCTTCCTTGGCTCCGACGCGGAGCTCCCCCACCGGCATAACCGTCCGACACGTGCCGAGGACACGGCCTGCTCGGAGAGATTTGCGGATTGTCTGCAGAATGGGCCGATGAGGAGGGCGGTCTGTGGGGGTTGGTGGAGTACGCCTACCCCTGTGTGTGCCGCGTAGGCTGGACGTGGCCCCTGCTCCCTGTATAGCTCCGTGAGGTGTCCTGTGTCCCCGCGTCGCAACCGTCCGAAGGGCGCCGGCTCGTCCGGCCCGAGCGCGTCCCCGGACGACGGCGGGCCGCTACGGCGGCTTCCAGTCCACGGAGAGCTGGCAGGGCGAGGAGTGGAGCGTGCGCCATGTCGCGGGCGCGAGCGCCGAGGGCAAGACCTACCGCTGCCCCGGCTGCGACCAGATGATCCCCTCCGGCGTCCCGCACGTGGTGGCCTGGCCGGAGCACTCGGGCGTCGACGACCGCCGCCACTGGCACAAGGCCTGCTGGAACGCGAAGGACCGCCGCACCTCGCGGGTGCAGCGGTCCCGTAACGCGCCCAGGTTCTAGGCGACTTCACGCATTCCGGTCGGTCGTCCGGTCACACGTCCCGGCGCTCGAGCAGCACGAACGCGCCGGCGATCGCCGCCGCCGTCACCCCGGCGAGCAGGCCGAGCTGCGCGCCGCCCGTGCCGTTCTCGTCGTCCAGGTGGAAGATCTTGGCGAGGGAGTTGGGAGCGTTGTACTCCAGCATCTTGTCGCCGATCGTCCGCAGGCTCTCGGACATCAGCAGGAACGCGGGCATGATCGCGGGCACCAGCACGAGGCCGAGCATCGCGGTGATCGCGCCCGCCGAGTGACGCAGCATCGAGCCCACCGCGAGGGCGAGGACGCCGAGCAGCGAGACGTACAGCGCGCCCATCACCACCGTGCCGCCCCAGGAGACCTCCGAGGAGCCGCCGTGCATCCCCGAGGTGAACAGGCCGACCAGGCCGATCGCGAAGGCCGACACGACGAACGCCACCGCGAAGAAGATGATCAGCTTCGCGGCGAGCACCCGGTGCCGCTGCGGCGAGGCCGTGAACGTCGTACGGATCATGCCCGTGCCGTACTCGGACGAGACCACGAGCACGCCCAGCGTGATCAGGCAGATCTGCCCGAGGATCAGCCCGAAGAAGGCCGGGATCGTGTACGGCACGTCGCCGAAGTCCTCGTCGGTGGTCTGCGACGGCGACCAGGAAGCCGATGCCGACGACCAGGAGCAGGAAGACGCCGAGCGTCCACATCGTGGAGCGCACCGACTTGATCTTCGTCCACTCGGAGGCGAGCGCGTGCCCGAGGTGAGTGCGGCGTGACCGGGATCGGCGAGGTGTACGAAGTGCCGGGCGCCGCCTGCCAGTTGGGCGCGGCCTGCTGCGGCATCGGGGGCTGGGGCGTGCTCATCGGGCGTCCTCGGGCTTGGTCAGGTCGGGGGCGGCAGGGGCGGCGGGTGCGCGGGAGCCTGCGGGCGCGGCCTGGGCGTACGGGTTGGCGGCCGGGGCGCCGGGAGCCGCCGGGGCCGGAGCGCCGTACGGGCCGGGCTGAGCCGCGCCGGACGCCGGGGTCGCCGTACGGCCCCGGCGTGCGGCTGGCCCTGCGGCATCGCGAACGGCTGCCCGCCCTGCTGGGGCGGCGGCGGTGCGTACCAGCCCGGCTGGCCCTGGCCCGGCACCGGCATCTGCGGCGGCGGCATCGCGCCCGGCGGCAGCTGCTGCTGGAGCCCGGCCTTCTGGTCGATGGTCGAGCGGTAGTCGACGGCGCCCTGCGTCATCCGCATGTACGCCTCCTCCAGCGAGGCCTGGTGCGGCGACAGCTCCCACAGGCGTACGTCGGCGGAGTGCGCGAGGTCGCTGATGCTGCGGCAGCGGCAGGCCCATGACGCGCAGCGCGCCGTCCTGCTCGGGCAGCACCTGGCCGCCCGCCTCGGTCAGCGCGGACGTCAGCTTCTCGCGCTGCTGCGGCTCGGTGTCCGGGGTGCGGACCCGGGCGAAGTCGGCCGAGTTGTGCGAGATGAAGTCCTTGATGTTCAGGTCGGCGAGCAGCTGCCCGCGGCCGATCACGATCAGGTGGTCGGCGGTCAGCGCCATCTCGCTCATCAGGTGCGAGGAGACGAAGACCGTACGGCCCTCCGCCGCGAGCGACTTCATCAGGTTGCGGACCCAGAGGATGCCCTCGGGGTCGAGGCCGTTGACCGGCTCGTCGAAGAGCAGCACCTGCGGGTCGCCGAGCAGCGCGGCCGCGATGCCGAGCCGCTGGCCCATGCCGAGCGAGAAGCCCTTGGAGCGCTTCCTGGCCACGTCCTGGAGGCCGACCACGCCGAGCACCTCGTCCACGCGGCGGGCCGGGATGCCGGACAGCTGGGCGAGGCAGAGCAGGTGGTTGCGGGCGTGCCGGCCGCCGTGCACGGCCTTGGCGTCGAGGAGCGCGCCGACCTGGCGGGGCGCGTTCGGCAGCTTGCGGTACGGGAAGCCGCCGATCGTCACCTGCCCGGCGCTGGGGTTGTCGAGGCCGAGGATCATCCGCATCGTCGTCGACTTGCCCGAGCCGTTGGGCCCGAGGAAGCCGGTGACGGCACCCGGCCGCACCTGGAAGGAAAGGTTGTACACGGCCGTCTTGGCGCCGTAGCGCTTCGTCAGGCCGACTGCCTCGATCATGCTCCGCACCCATCGAAAGGTTCTGGACGTCTCGGACGTCGGGGCACACGCCCCCGTAAGGGTTAGGAGGATATCGGGGCGCTGACGGTTCCACTCAAAAGAAAGTAAAACAGTGCAGGTCAAGCCGCCCCCTTGGCAGGTACGCGTCTTGCCTGGTCAGCGTCGGAAACGGAATCCCCGGGCGCGAAACGGAATGATCGGCCGGCGGGAAGGGCCCGGTCGCTGCGAACGGGTCACCCGTCCGCCGGAATGATCAGGCCCGATACGGAAGCGAGTCGTCCAGCGGCGGCAGGTCGTCGTACAGCCGCAGCTCGTCCGATTCGTCGACGTACGGCAGGAAGTCGGTCTGCGGCAGCACCCAGCCCTCCTTGCCGAAGAGCAGCGTGCCCTGCTCGCGCAGGGAGCGGTCGGCTCCGGCGCGGCGCACCCAGGTCGCCGGGTCGGGTCCGAGCAGCTCGCGCAGTCGCGGCGGAGTCGGCGAGCAGCGCGGCGAGCAGCGCGGACTGGTCGCCGCCGCCGGGGCGCGGCTCGCCGGTCGCCGGGTCGGCGAGCACGCCGTGCGCGCTGAAGTAGATGTACGCGGCGCCGAGCCGCTCGCCGGAGGGCATCGTCATCTCGAAGGCGTCGCCCGGGAGTATCGCCCGCCGGTAGTCCGGGAACTCGGTGTCGTCGACCGCCTTCAGCTGCGTCGAGTCCAGCCAGGTGACGACGAGCGTCGTCGCCGCGTTCGGGTCGACGTACGGCGTCCCGGCCACGTATCCCGCGGGGCTGATGTGCCCCGAGCAGCCGACGCCGATGCCGCGCACCCGTACCGGCACCATCGGCACGGTCGCCGGGATGCCGAGCCGGGTGAGCTTGTGGGCGACCTGGCCGGGGGAGGCGTTCGAGCCGACGGCGATGACCGGGTGGCGGCGCCCGGTGCCGACCTGGCCGAGGCCGGCGAGGGCCTCGTCGAGGCGCTGCGATTCCTCGCGCTCCTCCACGTACCACTCGCCGAGCCGCAGCGGGCGTACGCCGAGATGGAGCAGCTCGCCCCCGGTCAGCAGGGACGGCTCGGTGGTGGGGCGGCCCGGATAGGTGAGCGGCTGCTTGGCGGGCACGTCGTCCAGGCCCAGCGCCTCGGAGGCTTCGGTCCTTCGTCGTCACGGTGACGCCCTTCGGGGGTGGTCGCGCGATACGGGCACAGCGTTCCACGCGAGGTCTACCCGGGACGGGCCCAGGTCTTGCCCACCGGAGTGGGGTTGGCCGGAACGGACACCGGGAATCATGCCGTCCCATTGTACGAGTGGGGACGATGTCTGTTACGGGGGACGTGAGTTGAGCTTACTGAGAAGGGGGCCGCGCGGCTGGGGGCGGCCGCGGAGGGACCGGGCGCATCCGCGCTTCCGTACGTCTGTTCGGTGGTGGATCGCCGGACGCACCGTCCACGCCCTGCTCCTGATGACGCTCGGCGCACTGGCCGTGCTCTCCGTCGCCGTCGCGGCGCTGTGGACGGTGACGGAGCAGTCGCCGCGGTCGATGGCGGAGCGCTTCTCGAACAAGGAGCGGCTCTTCGACCTCAGCCTCACGGTGCTGCGCGCCTGCGTCGGGACCGACAACCTCGAACCGGAGGTGGACAGCACCGCCCACCAGCTGCTCGCCACCCTCGCCTCGGTCACCGGAGCCATGGTGCCCGCGGTGCTCCTCGGCATCGTGCTGATCAAGCTGTTCGCGCTGCGGCCGTTCGTCTGGCGGCAGCGGGCCAGCGTCTCGCACGCCTGGACCGCGGACTTTCCCGGCTACTCGCGGGACCACGCGGACAGCGAGGACGCGATCATCGCCGTCCGCTTCTACAACCGCTTCGACAACCTCTCGGTCGTGGATCTGCGGGCCCGGGTCCATCTGCGCTATCTGGAGCGGTCGCCGCACGACGGCAGCCTGGTCATCTACAAACAGTGGCTGAAGGTGCTGGACGCGAACGGGGACCTCGCCGAGGAGCGGTCCTGGCTCGCGGTCGAGCGCGGGGCGCCCTTCACCGTGTGGATACCGGTGGAGGCGCCGGTGGCCGAGCTGCCGTTCCGGCACATCCAGGGCAAGGACCTGTCCGGGTCGTACGGCGTGAAGCTGCTCGTGCGGCTGACGGCGCGGACCGTCGGCCTGGGCACCGAGGTCGCCGACGAACGCTGGTTCGACCTGGCGGGCGGCGACTTCGAACTCGGCCGCTTCGTGCCGCTCCAGCCGGACCTGGACAAGGACGTGTGGCGCTGGGAGGGATGGCCGGACTTCGACGGGGTGCTGGAGTCCCCGCCGGACCGACGCCGATGACCCTACGCACCCCTCCCGTCCGGACGGGGAAGTCCTACGCGTCCCGCTTCTTGAGCAGCACGTATCCGCCGATCAGGGCCACGGCCACCCACAGCACCATGATCGCGAGGCCGCCCCAGGGCCCGTACGGAGTGTCGTCGTCGATCGGGGTCACCACCTGCATGATCTTGCTGCCGGCCTGGTCGGGCAGGTACCGGCCGATCTTCTTGGTCGCGGAGACGTTGCCGAGGATGTTGGAGATCAGGAAGAAGAACGGCATCAGGATGCCGAGCGAGAGCATCGGGCTGCGCAGCATCGTCGCGACGCCCATCGAGAAGACGGCGATGAGCGTCATGTAGAGGCCGCCGCCGATCACCGCGCGCAGCACGCCGGGGTCGCCGATCGACGCCTTGTGCGAGCCGAGCATCGCCTGGCCGAGGAAGAAGGCGACGAAGCTGGTGATGATGCCGACGACGAAGGCGAGGACCGTCGCCACCGCGATCTTGCTGAAGAGGAACGTGCCGCGCTGCGGGACCGCGGCGAGCGAGGTGCGGATCATGCCGGTGCTGTACTCGTTCCCGACGACGAGCACCCCGAAGACGATCATCGCGAGCTGACCGAGACTCATCCCCGCGAAGCTGATGAACGTCGGGTCGAAGGACAGCTGGTCGTTCACGCTCATGTTGTCGAACTCGTTCTTCGACAGGAGCGAGATCAGAATGCCGAGGGCGATCGTGACGACCGCCGCGAGACCGAGCGTCCAGACGGTGGACGCGACGGACCGGATCTTGGTCCACTCGGACCTGGAGGACCTGCGTCGCGGCCATGGTCAGCCCCTCTTCCAGTCGTCGCCCCACTGCTGCTGGGTCGGCGGCGGGGTCCCCGGCTGCGCGGCGCCCGGAGTCCGGCTCGGACGCGGGCTGTCCGCGTGCGCGTGGTACTCCACCGACTCCGCGGTCAGCTGCATGAACGCCTCCTCCAGAGAGGCCTGCTGCGGGCTGAGCTCGTGCAGCACGATCTGGTGCTGCGCGGCCAGCTCGCCGATGCTGCTCCGGACTTGGCGCCGTCCACCTCGAGCGTGCCGCCGCCCGTCTCGACGACGGTGATCCCGGCGCCGTGCAGCACGTCGAGCAGCCGCTCGCGCTGCGGGGAGCGGATACGGACGTACGAGCGGGAGTTCTGCTGGATGAAGTCGGCCATGGAGGTGTCGGCGAGCAGCCGTGCCCTGGCCGATGACGACGAGGTGGTCGGCGGTCAGCGCCATCTCGCTCATCAGGTGGCGAGGAGACGAAGACCGTACGGCCCTGCGGCGGCGAGGGACTTCATCAGGTTGCGGATCCAGTGGATGCCCTCGGGGTCGAGCCCGTTGACCGGCTCGTCGAACATCAGGATCCGCGGGTCGCCGAGCAGCGCGCCCGCGATGCCGAGCCGCTGGCCCATGCCGAGCGAGAAGCCCTTCGCCTTCTTCTTCGCGACCGAGGTCAGGCCCGACCGTGTCGAGGACCTCGTGCACCCGCGCCTTGGGGATGCCGTTGCTCTGCGCGAGGCAGAGCAGGTGGTTGAAGGCGCTGCGGCCGCCGTGCATGGCCTTGGCGTCGAGCAGCGCGCCGATGTACTTCAGCGGGTCCTTGAGCTGGTCGTAGTGCTGCCCGTCGATCCGTACGTCGCCGGCGGTGGGCCGGTCGAGGCCGAGCATCATCCGCATGGTCGTGGACTTGCCGGCGCCGTTCGGGCCGAGGAAGCCCGTCACGATGCCCGGTCTGACGGCGAAGGTGAGGTTGTTGACCGCCACCTTCTCGCCGTACCGCTTGGTCAGCCCCTCGAGCTCGATCATGCGGCCACGCTAAGACGGGCCGTTGCGCCGTGCCACTTGGGCGGCGGTGTCTTTGCCGCTTGTTCGCCGATGCCCCGGCCGTAAGCTGTCGGTCACGCGTGTACGACGACGGCCCGCACTCCCGGAAGAGAGTGCGGGCCCGCAGCCGATACGAGCGAATGCCGGGATGCCAGGAACTACCGGGACTGCTGGGCCGGAACCCCACGCGAGATCGGCTCGTCCTCGGCCGGCGTGGTCGCGGCGGCCACCGCGGCGCCCGTGAGCGTCGCGAGCATCTCGCGGACGTTCGTGAGCTGGGCGTTGATCGAGTCGCGACGGTTCGTCAGCGCCGCCAGCTCGCGCTCGGATTCCGAGCGGATGCGGTCGGCCTTGGCGTTCGCGTCGGCCACGATGTCCTCGGCCTGGCGCTGAGCCGTCTCCACCGTCTGGCGGGCGCGGCGCTCGGCGTCCGTGCGCAGCTTCTCGGCCTCCAGGCGGAGCTGCTCCGCGCGGTGCTCGATCTCCGCGAGACGCTTCTCGGCCTTGGCCTGACGCGACGCCAGGTCGCGCTCGGACTGCTCGCGGCGCTTGGCGAGGTTCGTCTCGAAGTCGGCGGCGGCCTGGGCGGCCTTGGCGCGGGTCTCCTCGAAGAGGGCGTCCGCCTCCTCGCGCTTGGACTGCGCGTCCTTCTGTCGCCTCCTGGCGCAGCTGCGAGGCGTCGCTCTTGGCCTTCTCGACGATCCGGACGCCCTCGTCCTCCGCCTTGGCCTTGCGGTCCGCAGCGAACGATTCTGCGTCGTTGCGCACCTGCTGGGCCGCCGACTCGGCGAGCTCGCGGTGCTGCTCGGACGCGCGACGGGCCTCCTCGCGCAGGTCCTTCGCCTCCTCCTCGGCGAGGCGGAGGATCTTCTCGACGCGCGCGCCGAGACCGGCGTACGACGGCTCGGCGTCGCTGACCTGGGCCTGGGCGTTCTGCGTCTCGAGGTGGAGCTCCTCGATGCGCTTTTCCAGAGCAGTGATACGGGCCAGAGCGCTGTCACGGTCGGAGACGAGCTTCGAAATGCGTTCGTCCACCTGAGCGCGGTCGTACCCACGCCGCACAAGCTCGAAGCCGTAGGGGGAAGTGTCGCTCATGGGGTTCCTGTCGAATGAGACCGGTGAGGTGATAGGGGGAATCCTAGGGGTCAAAGCGGTGTGTCATCGAGCGGATACGTGTTTGATCTGGAGAATGACACTCCTTTTGGGTGGCTAACTGTCGGAGCGCTTGCCAGAGCCTGTGTCAAAGGTCCCTACAAAGCACGGAATCGGTGCTTCTGGCTAGCCCTCTGACGCCTTGCCACTCGAACGAGTCGCACCCGCGGCAGCACCCGCCTTGACTCCACCGTCCTTGTTGACCGGACGGGGCCTCAAAGGATTCCAACGCCTCCAGGACGTCCTGGACACGGGAGATCTCCGCATTGATGTCCTCACGCCGGCGGACCAGCACTTCGAGCTCGCGCTTGCCCTCCTCGACCGTGCGCCGCGCCTCCTGCTCGGCGTCGGCCTTGATCTTCTGAGCCTCGGCGACGAGCGAGGTCTTCTTCTGCTCGGCCTCCTTGAGGAGACCCTCGGCCTTCCTGCACGGCGGCGATCCGGACCTTGCTCGCCTCGGAATTGGCCTCCGACACCAGGTCCTTGGCCTTCGCCTCGGCCTTCGACGAGCTGCTCCTCGGCCGCCTTGACGAGCGCGTCGCACCGGTCGCCGGCCGTCTTCATCGTCTCGGCCGACTCGCGGCGGGCCCGCTCGTGCAGCTCCTCGATCTCGCCGGTGATCCGGTCGCGCAGCTCCTCCGCGCGCTCCCTTATCGCCGTCGCGTCCCGGCGCGCGCCGACCAGCAGCTCGTCCGCGTCCGTACGGGACCGCTCCACCAGGGAGTTGCCCTCGACGGTCGCCTCGGAGACCAGCCGCTCGGCCTCGTTGCGGGCCGCGCCGACCATCGTGTCGGCCTGCGCCTCGGCGTCCGCCGTCGTCTTCTGCGCGGCCTGCTGCGCCTCGGAGAGCAGCTTGTCGGCCTCGGACGCCGTCTCCGTGATGAGCGTGTCGACCTGCTCGGCGGCCTCGGAGCGCCGCTTGTTGGCCTCCTTGCGGGCCTCGTCCAGCGTCCGCTCGGCCTCCTCGCGCGCGGCCGACGTGAGCCGCTCGGCCTCCGCCGCCTCCGCTTGACCGCTCCGCCTCGGTGCGGATCCGCTCGGCGTGCTGCTGCGCGGAGCCGACCGTCTCCGCGGCCTCGGCGCGCAGCCGCTCCGCGTCCCCGGTCGCGTCCGAGATGAGCCGCTCGGCCTTGGCCACCGACTCCGTGCGTACCCGCTCGGCCTCCGGCGTTCGTCTCCGCCGTGAGCCGCTCGGCCTCGGACCGCGCCTCGGTGATGAGCGTGTCCGCCTGCGTGGCGGCGTCCGAACGGATCCGGTTCGCGTCCTCGCGGGCCTCGCCACGGGTACGCGAAGCGTCCTGCTCGGCGTTGGCGATGGCGTCGGACGCCTCGGTACGGACCCGCTGGGCGTGCTCGGCGGACGTCCGAACGCAGCCGCTCGGACTCGGCGATCGCCTCCGAAACCGTGCGCTCCGCCAGCGACTTGGCGGCCTCCGACTCCGCGGCGCCTCGCCGCCGGATGCGGTTCGCGTCCTCGGTGGCCCGCTCCCGCTCCGCGTACGCGTCGGCGCGGACCCGGTCGGCCTCCTCCTGCGCCTCGTTCCGCGTGCGGTCCGCCGCGTGCTCGGCGGCGACTGCGCAGACCGGTGATCTCCTCCTGGGCCTGCTCGTGCAGCCCGGCCACCGAGTCGCGCACCTGCTGCGCGGTCTGCTCGGCGTTCGAGACCATCTCGGTCGCGCGCCGGTCGGCCTCCTCGACCAGCCGTACGGCCTCGGCCTGCGCCTCCTCCACGCGGTTGCGCGCGCGACGCGAGCAGTTCCTCGCTCTGCTCGCGGGCCCGCTCGCGCTCCTGGTCGGCCTCCTGGCGCGCCGAACCGAGGGTCTCCTCGGCCTCGCGGCGGCGCCGGGCGGCCTCCTCCTGCGCGGCGGCCAGCGCCTCGGCACCCTCGGCCGCCAGCCGCTCGGCCGCGGCCTGCGCCTCCGCCCGTACCCGGTCCGCGCTCTCCTGCGCCTCCGACTTCAGCCGCTCGGCCTCGGCCGCGGCCTCGGAACGCAGTCGTACGGCGACGTTCTCGCCCTCGGCGCGGGACGCGGACGCGTCCGCCGCGGCCTCGTCGCGCAGCCGCTCGGCCTCCGCCTCGGCCTGCGCCTGGAGCGTACGGATCCGCTCGGCGGCCTCCGCGCGCAGCCGCTCCGTCTCCTCGGCGGCCTCGCGGCGGATGCCGCTCGGCCTCCGCCCGCGCGTCGCTGAGCGCCTGCTCGGCCGAGGTCGAGCCGCTGCTCGGCCTCGGTGTGCAGCCGGGTCAGCTCCTCGGCGGCCTCCGCCCGGCGGGCCGCTATGGCCCGCTCGGTCTCCTCGCGCAGCGCCTGCGCGGCCCGCTCGGCCTCCGCCTTGATCGGCCTCGGCCTGCTCCTCGGCCTCGGCGCGGTGCCGCTCGGCCTCCGTGCGGGTGCGCTCCAGGGTCTCCTCGGCCTGCCGGCGCAGCGTCGTGGCGCGCTCGATGGCCTCGGTGCGGACCCGCTCGCTCTCGGTCGTGGCGGCCGGCCGCAGCTCGTCCGCGTCCGCCTTGGCCTTGGCGAGCAGCTCCTCGGCGGTCCTGGCCGCCTCCTCGATCTGCTGGACGGCCTCGCGCCGGGCCTCGCTGCGGATCCGCTCGCCCTCGGCGACCGCGTCGGCCGCGCAGCTGCTCGGCCTCGCCGCGCAGCCGGCGCGCCTCCTCCTGGAGCTCGACCGTCTTGGCGCGGTACTCCTTGGTGTCGTCCTTCGCCGTGCCCTTGAGCTGCTCGGCGATGTCGT
Source organism: uncultured Alphaproteobacteria bacterium (assembly GCA_963847325.1). Lineage (GTDB taxonomy): Bacteria > Pseudomonadota > Alphaproteobacteria > Rhizobiales > Xanthobacteraceae > Pseudolabrys. Next base: position 21,647 of record CAWJZD010000006.1, on the reverse strand, counting down.
GCGCCTCGGCGCGCAGCCGGTCCGCCTCGGCCTCGGCCTCGCTGCGGATCCGCTCGGCCTCCTCGGAGGCGGCCTTCGTGGTCGCCTTGGCGTCCTCGGACGCCTTGTTCAGGACGTCCTCGGCGGTACGGGCGGCCTTGGCGAGCTGGGACGCGGTCTCCTCGGCGGTGAGGCTGCGGGCGTTCTCCTCGGCCTCCGCGACGATCTTCTCGGCCTTGGTCCTTGGCGTCCGCGACGACCTGCTCGGCCTCCGCCTTGGTGGTCTCGGCCTCCTTGGTTGGCCTCGCTGACCAGCCGGGCGACCTGCTCCTTCGCCGTACGCGTGCGCTGCTCGTTCGTCGACTCGGCGGTGGCGAGCGGCCTTGGCCGCGGCCTCCTTCGCCTCGGCGAGGACCTTCTCCGCCTCGGCCCGCGCCTCGCGCAGCGCCGCCTCGGCCTCGGACAGGCGCTGCTCGGCGGCCCGGCTCAGCTCGGTGGCCTGGCGGCGGGCCGAGTCCGACTCGGTCGCCGTGGAGCTGCGCAGCTGCTCGGCGTGGTCGGTGGCCTCCTGGGCCTGCGTCGACGCGGCGTTCAGCAGCCGCTCGGCGTCCGTGCGGGCCCGGCGCAGCAGCGCCTCGGCCTCGGCGCGGGCCGACTCGGCGTCGGCGTTCAGCCGCTGGCGGGCCTCGGCGGCGACCCGCTCGGCCTCGGCGCGGGCGGCGGCCAGCGCCTGGTCGGCCTCGGCGCGCGACTCCTCGAGGAGCCGGCGGGCCTGCTGCTCGCTGCGGGCGCGCAGCTGCTCGGCCCACGCCACGTTCTCGTTGACGTGCGACTCGACGGTCTGGCGGCGCTCGGCCAGCTCCTGGTCGAGCTGCTGGCGGCGGGTGACCGCCTCGGCGTGCAGCTCGGCCTGGAGCCGGGCGGCCTGCTCGGCGTGCTCCTGGAGGATGCGCTGCGTCTGCGCGCGGGCCTCGCTCATCTCGCGCTCGGCGTCGGCGCGCAGCTGGTCGGCCTGGATCTGCGCATTACGAAGCAGCTGCTCGGCCTGGTAGCCGATGTCCCCGCCGTCGTAGGCAGGACGGGTCGCCAGACTGCGGCGCGCCTCGTGCAGCTTGGCGCGCAGCACCTCGACCTGGTAGCCGAGGTCCTCGGCGTGCTGGACGGCCTTCTCCCGCTCGGTCTTCAGCCGGTCCATCTCGGCCTCGAACCGAGAGAGATGGTCGACGTCAGCCGCCGGCTCTCGCTCCTGGCGTTCGTAGCCCCGCACTGCGCGGTCCCATCCGTCCCCTGGTCGCAAGTCTCTCCAAACGAGCTCCGTCCATCCGCCGAACGGGGCCCCCGGGGAATGGTGTCAGATCAACGGCGGAGCATGGGCTGCTGCCCCGACGCTCGTCCCGCCTGCCCCCGAAACCTGGACCCCGGCCCTCGAATCCCGATGACGAAGGACCCGGGCCGCCCCGATGAGGCGGCGGCCGTCCCCAACCCTACCGGCCCAGATATACGGAGGTCAGTGCTCAGGTGACTCAACAGGCGCCGAAGTGACCAGTTCTGTCAGGACGCCGTGGCAATCCTTGGGGTGCAGGAAGGTGATCCGGGAGCCCATCGACCCGGTCCGGGGCTCGTCGTACAGCACTCGTACGCCCTTGTCCCTGATGTCGGCGGCAGTCGGCGTCGACGTCCGCGGTGCCGAAGGCGATGTGATGGACGCCCTCGCCGTTCTTGGCCAGCCACTTCCCGACGGCGGAGTCCTCGCGGGTGGGTTCGAGCAGCTGGAGGTAGGAGGCGCCGCCGTCGGACGTCTCATTGATCTTGAGCATGGCCTCGCGCACGCCCTGCTCCTCGTTGACCTCGGAGTGGAAGACCTCGAAGCCGTACGTGGCCCGGTAGAACTCGACGGTCTTGTCGAGGTCGAAACAGGCGATCCCGATGTGGTCGATTCGCGTCAGCATGGTGTCAGTGCAGCGCTCCGGAGGTGGTTACGCAACGTGCGCGCGATCACACTCCGTGCCGGATGACGGGTGGCCTACCGCTCAGTACATTCAAGTAAACCCTCGTTCACTCCTCAGCTGTGCAGCTGAAAGGGGATCGCACCTCATGTCTGGAACGAACAGCACCACCTCGGTGATCGTCGCGGGCGCCCGTACGCCCATGGGACGGTTGCTCGGCTCGCTGAAGTCCTTCTCCGGAGCCGACCTCGGCGGCTTCGCGATCAAGGCCGCCCTCGACCGTGCGGGGATCGGCGGCGACCAGGTGCAGTACGTGATCATGGGCCAGGTGCTCCAGGCCGGGGCAGGGCAGATCCCGGCACGCCAGGCCGCCGTCAAGGCGGGCATCCCGATGAGCGTCCCGGCGCTCACCATCAACAAGGTGTGTCTCTCGGGCCTCGACGCCATCGCGCTCGCCGACCAGCTGATCCGCGCCGGTGAGTTCGACGATCGTCGTCGCGGGCGGCCAGGAGTCCATGACGAACGCGCCGCACCTGCTCCCGAAGTCCCGCGAGGGCTACAAGTACGGCGCCATCGAGATGCTCGACGCGATGGCGTACGACGGCCTGACCGACGCCTTCGAGAACATCGCCATGGGCGAGTCGACGGAGAAGCACAACACCCGCCTCGGCATCGCGCGCCCCGAGCAGGACGAGATCGCCGCCCTGTCGCACCAGCGCGCCGCCGCCGCCCAGAAGAACGGCATCTTCGAGGCGGAGATCACCCCGGTCGAGATCCCGCAGCGCAAGGGCGAGCCCGGTCGTCTTCAGCAAGGACGAGGGCATCCGCGCCGAGACGACGGCGGAGTCGCTCGGCAAGCTGCGCCCCGCGTTCACCAAGGACGGCACGATCACGGCCGGCACGTCCTCGCAGATCTCCGACGGCGCCGCCGCCGTCGTCGTCATGAGCAAGGCGAAGGCGCAGGAGCTCGGCCTGGACTGGATCGCCGAGATCGGCGCCCACGGCAACGTCGCCGGCCCGGACAACTCGCTCCAGTCGCAGCCGTCGAACGCCATCCAGCACGCCCTCAAGAAGGAGGGCCTGGACGTCGAGGACCTCGACCTCATCGAGATCAACGAGGCCTTCGCGGCCGTCGCCGTGCAGTCAATGAAGGACCTCGGGGTGTCCACGGAAAAGGTGAACGTCAACGGCGGCGCCATCGCCCTGGGTCACCCGATCGGGATGTCCGGCGCCCGGCTCGTCCTGCACCTCGCCCTCGAGCTGAAGCGGCGCGGCGGCGGCGTCGGCGCGGCCGCGCTGTGCGGTGGCGGCGGGCAGGGTGACGCGCTGATCGTGCGGGTACCCAAGGCGCTGAGCCTTCTGTCTGTACGTCCGTCGACGTCGGATCTACTCGTGAACGGAGCTGTGATGCAGGACGTCTCCTCGCTGGTGGCCCAGGCCAGGGAAGGCCGGCCGCGGGCCGTGGCCCGGCTGATCTCCCTGGTGGAGGGGGCGTCCCCGCAGCTCCGCGAGGTCATGGCGGCGCTGGCCCCGCTCGCCGGGCAACGCGTACGTCGTCGGGCTCACCGGGTCGCCGGGCGTCGGCAAGTCGACGTCGCACGTCGGCGCTGGTGACCGCGTACCGGCGGCAGGGCAAGCGGGTCGGCGTCCTCGCCGTCGACCCGTCCTCGCCGTTCTCCGGCGGCGCGCTGCTCGGCGACCGCGTCCGGATGTCCGAGCACGCCTCCGACCCCGGCGTGTACATCCGCTCCATGGCGACGCGCGGCCACCTCGGCGGACTCGCCTGGGCGGCCCCGCAGGCGATCCGCGTCCTGGACGCGGCGGGCTGCGACGTGATCCTCGTGGAGACGGTCGGCGTCGGCCAGTCCGAGGTCGAGATCGCCTCGCAGGCCGACACGTCGGTGGTCCTCCTCGCCCCCGGCATGGGCGACGGCATCCAGGCGGCCAAGGCCGGAATCCTGGAGATCGGCGACGTGTACGTCGTCAACAAGGCCGACCGCGACGGCGCGGACGCCACCGCCCGCGAGCTGAACCACATGCTCGGCCTCGGCGAGTCCCGGGGCCCCGGCGACTGGCGCCCGCCGATCGTCAAGACCGTCGCCGCCCGCGGGCGAGGGCATCGACGAGGTCGTCGAGGCGCTGGAGAAGCACCGGGCGTGGATGGAGGAGCACGGTGTCCTCGCCGAGCGCCGCCTCGCCCGGCGCCTCCCGCGAGGTCGAGACGATCGCCGTCACGGCCCTGCGCGAACGGATCGGCGACCTCCACGGCGACCGCCGCCTCAGCGCGCTCGCGGAGCGGATCGTGGCGGGCGAGCTGGACCCGTACCGGGCGGCGGACTCGCTGGTGGAGGGCCTGACGGAGGGCTGAGCGGACGCGGGCGCAGGTTCTGCGCCCTCGTCCGTGGCCAACTCCCGCTCCCGCTGTTACGTTGAACGCATGTTCCTCCTCGTGCGTAGGGCACGCCCCGGCCGCGACCACCGTCGAACGGTGCACGTCGCGGCCTCGGCGTCCGTTGCCGCGGCCCTCTGCCGTTCTGAGGAACACTCCCATGCCTGCGTCATCACCGCGGCCCTCGTACGCCGCGCGTACTCCGCATCCCCCACGCCCGCCGCACCTTCGCCGCCGCCCTGCTCGGCCGGCTGTCGTACGGGATCGTCTCCCTGTCCCTGATGCTCGCGGTGAGCCGCGCCACCGGCTCGTACGCCGTCGCCGGCACGGTCATGGCGCTCTTCGGCGCCGCGAGCGTCTTCCTGTCACCCGTGAGGGCGGCCCTCGTCGACCGGTACGGCCCGCGCCGCGCGCTCCTGCCGATGGCCTGCGCGTACGCCGTCCTGCTCGGCGTGCTCGCCGCAGCGACCTGGCGCCCGGGCGCACCCGCGCTGCTGCTCGGCGCGGTCGCCGTCGCCGCGGGCGCCTGCACCCCGCCCCTCGGCCCCACCATGCGCGCCGTCTGGAGCGAACTCGTCGGCGGACAGGCGGCTGCTGCAGCGCGCGTACAGCCTCGACGGCGTCGCCGAGGAGCTGCTGTTCGTCTCCGGGCCGCTGCTCGTGGGCGTGGTCGTGCAGTTCGCGCCCCCGGCCGCCGGCGTCGCCGCTCAGCGCGCGTGCTGGTGGGCACCGGGACCCTGGCGTTCGTCACCGTCCCCGGCGGTGACGGGCGTACGCGTCGGCCGCACGCGAGGCGGCGCCGCGGCCGCGAGCGCGGACTGCGCGGCGGCGCGCGCCCTCGCGCAGCCCGTCGTCGTCGCCGCGGGCGTCGGTCTGTCGCTCGGCGCCCTCGACCTGCTGGTCCTGGCCTTCGCCGAGCAGCGGCATCACGGGGACGACGCCGTGGCCTGGGTGCTCGCCGCGCTGTCGGCGGGCAGCGCGGTCGGCGGGCTCGCTGAACGGCGCCGTCGACTGGCGCACGTCCGCCCGGGTACGGCTGCCGCTGCTGGCCGCGGGGCGTGGCGGCTCGCCCTGGCTGGCCGCCGGGCTCGCGCCCGGGCCTCGGCACGCTGACGCGTCGCCGTGGCGTGCGCCGGGTTCTTCGTCGCCCCGGCGCTGACCACCGTCGTACCTGGTCGCGGACGAGCGGCACCGCCCGGTTTCCGCACCCAGGCCGGGGCCTGGGTCAACACCGCGGTGAACGCCGGAGTCTCGGCCGGCACGGCGGCGGCGGGCCTGCTGGTCGGCCAGTCTGCCCGTCGGCGCCGTGCTTCGCGGTCTCGGCGGCGGAGTGGCACTGCGCGACGGCGCCTGGTCGTCCGCGAGGCGGCCCGCACGGCCGGACCGGCCGACCAGCAGCGGACGAGCCGTCCGGCACGGCTACAGCCGCGCGCCGGAGGCGGCCGTCGATGCCGCGTGCCCTGACCTGGGTCGTCGTCCCGGTGGCGGTCGCAGTCGTCGTCCGACGAGCGGTCCGCGGTGACCTGGGCCGGCGTCGGGGTCGACCCGCCAGTCGTGCTCGGTGCCGTCGCTCGCGGCCGTGGTCTCCGCCTCCCAGGCCTGGGTCCGGTCGTCCTCGTCGAGGTCGATCGAGGTGACCGTGCCCTTCGCCGCCGCCGGCCTCTCGCGCGCCTCGCGTCGCGCGGTGATCGGAGCGCCCTTCAGGGCGGCCCGGATCCGCGCGGTCGTCGTCGGCGTCGTCCGTCGTCGCCCGGTCGACGTGGGAGCCGAGCGACCTTGCCCGTGGCGGGGTCGACGTGGACGCTGTGCCACGGTCGCCCCGTGTCGAGGACGTCGACGTCCCAGACCACGCGCGTCGTCTCTCGTCGTCCAGTTCCGCCGAGACCGCCGTGCCCGGCGCGTGACTGCAGGGCGGCGCGATGCGCGTCCGCGGCCGTCACCTTCGTCGGACTTCACCTCGGTCGACGTCGTCGTCGGCGCGGCGTCGTCCTGCCGTCGTCGTCGCCGCGTCCACGTCGTCGTCCCGCGACGTCGGTCGCCACCCGCACGTCCGACTGCCGCGTCGGCGCCCCGTCGTCGCCCGTGACCGCGAGGGCGGTCGCGGTGCCGCCCGCCGATCAGGGCCGCGGCGGCGATGGTGGCGATGACGATGTTGCGCTTCATGAGGGTTCCTCCCGAGTTGATCCCGTGCGCCGTGCGTCCGGCGCCGTTCGACGAGGACCAATCTGCGCGACCGACGCTGAAGCGCAGCCTGAAGCCACCTGAAGACTTCTTCAGGTTCGGTTTGCGACGCTTGGCCGCATGCGCCTGTTGATCGTGGAGGACGAGAAGCGGCTCGCCCTGTCGCTCGCCAGGGGCCTGACGGCCGAGGGCTACGCCGTGGACGTCGTCCACGACGGGCTCGAAGGGCTGCACCGGGCCGGCGAGGGCACGTACGACCTGGTCGTCCTCGACATCATGCTGCCCGGCATGAACGGCTACCGCGTCTGCGCCGCCCTGCGCGCCGCCGGCCACGACGTGCCGATCCTGATGCTCACCGCCAAGGACGGCGAGTACGACGAGGCCGAGGGGCTCGACACCGGCGCCGACGACTACCTGACCAAGCCGTTCTCGTACGTCGTGCTGGTCGCGCGCGTGAAGGCGCTGCTGCGGCGGCGCGGCGCCGGCCGGGGCCTCGCCCGTCCACGACGCTCGGCGCCCTGCAAGGTCGACACCGCCGCCCGCCGCGTCTTCCACGGCGAGGACGAAGTCGCCGCTCACCGCCAAGGAGTTCGCGGTCCTCGAGCAGCTCGTGGTGCGGGCCGGCGAGGTCGTGTCGAAGGCCGAGATCCTGGAGCACGTCTGGGACTTCGCGTACGACGGCGACCCGAACATCGTCGAGGTGTACGTCAGCACCCTGCGCCGGAAGCTCGGCGCCGGAGCTGATCCGGACCGTGCGCGGCGCCGGCTACCGGCTGGAGGCGACGCGCATGAGGCGGCGCTGTTCGGTTCCGTACGGGCCCGCGCCACGCTCGGCGCGACCCTCGTCGTCGCCGTCGCCCTGGTCGCCGCCGGCGCCGCCGTGCTGCTCGCGCTGCGGTCCAACCTCACCGACCAGGCGGACGCGCGAGGCCGAGTCGGTCCGCCCGCAAGGTCGCCTCGCCGATCTCGCGACGGGCATCGCGTACGACCGAGCTCGACCTGCCGGACGGCGACGACACCCCGTCCAGGTCGTCGACGGCAGACGGACGGCTGGTCGCCGCCAGCGAGGACCTGGAGCGGATCAGCGGGACGGTCGTCCGCGAACCGGCGCTCGGACCGGCCGCACGCCGTCGGCGACGACGACGCCGGTGACGACGGACGACGGCGACGCATGGCGACGACGAGGGGGACGACGACCCTCGACGCGTCGGCGAGATCGCCGACGAGACGCCGGTGCGGCGAGGGCTCCGCCACCGTCGACGGGGAGACGGGGACTACCGGTTCGCCGCGCGTCGAGGTGAAGTCACGCCGGGCAGGGCACGCTCACCGTGTACGCGGGCGCCCCGCTGTCCGCCGAACAGAGCGCCGTCGGCACCGCGTTGACCGTCATGCTGATCGGCTTGCCCGCTGCTGCTCGGCGTCGGTCGGCGCGGTGACCTGGCTGGTGACCCGGCGGGCGCTGCGCCCCGTCGAGGGCATCCGGAGCGAGATGGCCGCGATCACGGCCTCCGAGGACCTGGCGCGGCGCGTGCCCGAGCCGGCCACGCACGACGAGGTCGCCCGCCTCGCCCGGACGACGAACGAGACGCTCGCCGCCCTGGAGACGTCCGTGGAGCGGCAGCGCCGGTTCGTCGCCGACGCCTCGCACGAGCTGCGCAGCCCCATCGCCTCGCTGCGCACCCAGCTCGAAGTGGGCGCCGCGCACCCGGAGCTGCTCGACGTGGACGGGGCGGTCGAGGACACCGTACGGCTGCAGCGAGCTGGCCGCCGACCTGCTGCTGCTCGCCCGGCTGGACGCGGGGGAGCGGCCGGCGGACGCGCGGCTCGACCTGGCCGCGCTCGTCCGCGAGGAGACGGTCGCAGCGGCCGGCGGCCGGGTCGACGGTCCGGACGCCGAAGCCGTCGAAGTGGCCGGGTCGCGCGGGCAGTTGGCGCGGGTGCTCGGCAATCTGCTGGACAACGCGCAGCGGCACGCGCGGACCCGGTCGCCGTCGACCGTGCGGCGCCGGAGGGACCGTGGGCGGTCGCTCGAGGTCGCCGACGACGGCGCGGGCGTGCCGGACGACCGAGCGGGAGCGGATCTTCGAGCGGTTCGTACGCCTCGACGACGCCCGCAGCCCGCGACGACGGCGGGGCCGGTCTGGGCCTCGCCATCGCCCGGGACGTCGCCGTACGGCACGGCGGGATCACTCACGGTCCGCGCGGCGCCGGCGGGCGGAGCGCTGTTCGAACTCCGCCTGCCGCGTGGCGCCTGAGTCGGCCGCCGGTGGCCGACGGCCCAGCCGCATCAGGCGGCCGGCCGGCCTGACCCGGTCGCAGCGGTCACGGATCGCCGCGCTGCCCCCGCAGGTGCTCCGCGATCGGGGTCAGGGACTTGTGGAGGTCGTCCAGGGCCTCCGGGGAGAGCAGGTCGATGAAGTGCCGCCGCACGGACGCCACATGGTGCGGGGCGACCTTCTGTCATCGTCTCCATGCCGTGCTCGGTGAGGACGGCGAAGAGGCCGCGGCGGTCGGACTCGCAGTTCTCGCGGCGGACCAGGTCCGCGTTCTCCATGCGGGTGATCTGGTGCGAGAGGCGGCTCTTGGACTGGAGGGTGGCGGTCGCGAGGTCGCTCATCCGCATCCGGTCGTCCTCCGACTCGGAGAGATTCACCAGGATCTCGTAGTCGTTCATCGTCAGGCCGAACGGCTGGAGGTCCTTCTCGAGCTGGTACGTCAACAGCCTGTTGACCTCCAGGTGGGTGCGCCAGGCGCACTGCTCCGCATCGGTCAGCCAGCGTGTGGCCGTCTCGGTCTCCATGTATGAAGTCTACCTAAGAATGTTGAAAGGCGAACTAGTGAGGGTGGCGTGACGGCGCGCACGCGTTCGACGTCACACTCCGCAGACTACCGCTCACAGCCCGAAGCGACGCTGGAGGTCTCCGAGCTGTCCGGGAAGACGCGGTGCGCCGGCCTGCTGTCCGTGGCGGCCGGTGCCCCGCCGCCGCCGGGCACTCCCGCCTGCGTGCGGCACCGCCCCCGTGGCCTGCTCGGCCATCAGGGTCTCGGTGGACTGGAGCAGCACCGTGCCGGCGCCCACGAACTCGAACTGGTGCTCCTCCCCGGAGGCCCCGCCGATGCCCGTCAGCGCACGTAGACCGCCCATCACGCCTGTCATGTACCCGTGGTCGTAGTGGTGGCACGGCGACGGGCAGTCGGCCCAGCCGACCAGGGCCTGCGGATCCACCCGGATCGGCGGTTCCATGAACACCACCGGACCGTTCGAGGCGGCCACGAACTTGCCCGTTCCGATCAGCGTCAGAAAGCCCGGCACGATCGACTGCTTGAGCGCGAGAGTTGGCTGAAAAGCGAGCAGGTTGCCCGAGCGAATGGTCAGATTGCCGTTCTCCAGGTCGTACGAGTTCACGTCGAAGGCCCGGTCGGCGAGCAGCATCTTGCCCGAGCCCTCCGCCACGACCCAGTCGCTCGCGTGCAGCGGCGAATGGAAACGACGTCCGCACGAGGCGGTCGAGGCGGCCGTGCCCGATGCCGTTGAAGTCGATCGTGCCCGTAGTAGGCGATCATCTTGCCCTTCTGCAGGAACCACTGGCTCCCCTTGAGCTCCACGCAGAAGGTGTACGCGTTCACGTTGTCGTCGACCGGCAGGGTCATCGGGTCGTGGATCACCGGGCCCCGGGCCCGGTACGCGCTCACAGCTTCTCCTCCGAGGCCTGGACGTACACCGCGCCGCTGCCGCTCAGCTCCAGCTGGAACGCCTCGCCGGAGCCGCGGCCCACCATGTCGCGCCAGCCGAGCGCCGTGGACAGCTTGTTGCGTACGTCGCCGTGGTGCGCGACGTACGCCTGCGGGTCGACGTGGACCGGGCGCTGCGGGGTGATCGGGACCTCGATGACCCCGCCGTGCGCCATGACGGCGACCGCGCCGTGCCCCTTGAGGGTCGTGGTGAACAGCCCCTGGCCCGGTCACCTGGCCGCGCACCATGCCCATGACGCCGCCCTGCGAGCCCATGAACATCGTGCCCTGCTGGAGGGTGCCGTCGAAGGCGAGCAGCCGGTCCGCCTCCACGTACAGGGTGTCGCCGGTGAGGCTGATCACCTGGATGTGGTGGCCGCCGTGCCCGAACAGGACGGTGCCGCTGCCCTCGACGGTCATCAGCGGCGTCGCCTCGTTCGCCACCCGGCGCCCGATCATCGACATCACCCCGCCCTGGCCGCCCTGGATGTTGGGCGTGAAGGACACCTCGCCCTTGTAGGCGAGCATCGCGCCGCGCTGGCTGAACAGCCGCTGCCCGGGCACGACCGTCGCCTCGACCATCTTCGAGTTGATCTCACGGAAGGGCATGTCACACATCTCCCGCGATCGTGTTGCGCTCACTGGGCTGTACGTAGACGAGGCCGTCGCCCTCGAAGCGGATCTGGAAGGCCTCGCCGCCGCCCTCGCCCATGAACGTGCGGAACGTCACACCGGACTGGAAGGACTGCCGCAGATTGCCCTGATGCGCGATGTACGCGCCCGGGTCGACGGTCAGCGGGTACTGCGGCTGACGCGCAGCACCACGGCGGGACCGTCGCGACATGATCGCCGCCTGGCCGTGGCCCTCGACGGTCGTCGTGAACAGGCCGTTGCCCTGCGAGGCGCCGCGCAGCCCGGTGAAGGACGTGCCGGTGCGCAGGCCCGCGTCCGTCGCAGAGCAGATTGCTCGACTCGACGAAGAGCTTGTCGCCCTGCAGGTTCACGAGGTTGATCTCGCTCGCCCGGTCCGCGAACCAGCAGGTGCCCTGCCCCTTCACCTCCATCACCGTCATCTGCTCGCCGGTGAGGCGGCGGGTCACCATCCCGCGGATGCCCTCGCCGCCGCCGCGTCATCTTCTTGAACGCCATCTGGCCGTCGTACGCGACCATCGAGCCGTTCTTCGCCTTGACGGCTGTCGCCGGTCATGTCGACGGCGAGCACCTCTGCTGCCTTGAAGTCGGAACATAGCCACGATGTGACGGTAACGGGCGAGATGCCCGCCGAACAGGGCCTTCGGGTGATCCCGGCCCCTGAACGAACCCGGAGCGACGCCGGCCCGGGTCCGACCCCGGGGCGTCCTCGGATGCCACAATGGGCAGCGCTTGTGCTTGCGTTCACAAGATCGCGACGCCCGCCCCCCTCACCGCTTCTGCCGAAGGTGCCCCGTGGACATCAAGACCGCCTCCGCCCTCCGCCGACTCCGCCTGGTCTCCGCCCCCGAGGCCGTCTCCTTCCTGCTGCTGCTCGTCTGCTCGGTGCTGAAGCGGACCACGGACTTCAACGCGGTGCCCGTCATGGGCATGGTCCACGGCGTCCTCTTCATCCTGTACGTGATCTTCTGGGCCGACGCCTGGAACCGCACCAAGTGGGGCCTGAAGACCGCGCGCCCTCTACTTCGTCCTCTCCGTCCTGCCGACCGGCGGCTTCTTCGCCGAGCGCAAGCTCAAGCGTGAGGCCGAGGACGCGGTCATCGCGTCCCGCGCCCGCCAGCGAGAGGGTCGTGAACGCATGATCGTCGCCTTCTCCGTCTCCCCGCTGGGTGTCGGCGAGGACGTCGGCGAGTACGTCGCCGACGCCGTCCGGGTCGTGCGCGAGTCCGGGCTGCCCAACCGCACCGACGCCATGTTCACCTCCATCGAGGGTGAGTGGGACGAGGTGATGGACGTCGTGCAAGCGCGCCGTCGCCGCCGTCGAGGCGCGGGCGCCGCGCGTCTCGCTCGTCCTCAAGGCGGACATCCGGCCCGGTGTGACGGACGGCCTGACGTCGAAGGTCGAGACGGTCGAGCGGCACCTCGCCGCAGCAGCCGACGTACCCTCCCGTAAAGCTGATCCGCGCCGTAGTCGACCGTGGCGTCCTCAACCCCCAACTGGACCGCCCTCCGATTCGACACGCCGGCCGATGTCCCCTTTTGTGGGGGTATCGGCCTCGTTCGATCAGCGGAGGCGCTGTGCGGCCGGAAGGCTACGACTACGACACCCACAGCCGCCTGGCCGGTCCGCTCACGGAGCCGGCCGGCGCCGCCTACCGGGTGCAGTACCGGAGCTCCTGTCGCGCGAGCCGCACCGAATACGAGCCGTCCTGCTCATGACGCTCGCGCCCGCTGCTCTCGGGCGCTGCTGCTCGTCTACCTGGTCTGGCCCACCCACTGGACCGTCCGGGAGGGCGGCGCCCGCTGGCTGGTCGTCTTCGACGTCATGATGCTCGTGTCCATCGCGCTGATCGGCTCTTCATGCTGGTCAACGTGGTGTCGATCGCCCACGCCACCATGGTCGCCCGCGACCCCGTCCCCGTCACCCGCCGAGCCCGGCACCCGCGTCGCGTTCCTCACCACGTACGTCCCCGGCAAGGAACCCCTCGCCATGGTGCGGCGCCACCCTCGAAGGCGCCGTGGCGCGTCACGCCACCACGGGCCGCTCGACGTCTGGCTGCTCGACGAGGGCGACGACCCCGAGGCCAAGGCCCTCTGCGCCGGAGCTCGGCGTCCGGCACTTCACCCGCAAGGGCGTCGCCCGAGTGGAACCGCGCGAAGGGCGTCCACAAGGCCAGGACCAAGCACGGCAACTACAACGCCTGGCTCGCGACGCACGGCGACGACTACGACTTCTTCGCCTCCGTCGACACCGACCACGTCCCGCTCCCCGAGCTTCCTGGAGCGGATGATCGGGTTACTTCCGCGACCCGGACGTCGCCTTCGTCGTCGGCCCGCAGGTGCTACGGCAACTACACCGACTCCGGTCACCAAGGCCGCCGAGTCGCAGCAGTTCCTCTTCCACGCGCTGATCCAGCGCGCCGGCAACCGCTACCGCGCCCCCATGTTCGTCGGCACCAACAACGTCGTACGGATCAGCGCCCTCCGGCAGGTCGGCGGGCTGTACGACTCCATCACCGAGGACATGGCCACCGGCTTCGAGCTGCACCGCCACAAGAACCCGATCACCGGGCGGCTCTGGCGGTCCGTCTACACCCCCGACGTGCTCGCCGTCGGCGAGGGCCCCGCCTCCTGGACCGACTTCTTCACCCAGCAGATGCGCTGGTCGCGCGGCACGTACGAGACGCTGTTCAAGCAGTACTGGAAGGCACCCTTCACGATGCCGCCCGGCCGGCTGTTCTCAGCTACACGCTGATGCTCGTCTACTACCCGATGACGGCCGTCAACTGGCTGCTCGGCATCCTCAGCTGCGTCCTCTTCCTGTGGTTCGGCGCCTCCGGCACCCAGGTCGCCGCGTCCAGTGTGGCTGATGCTCTACAGCGACGCGGCCGCCCTCCAGGTCGGCCTCTACCTCTGGAACCGGCGGCACAACGTCTCCCCGCACGAACCGGACGGCTCCGGCGGCCTCGCCGGCATGGCGATGTCCGCGCTCTCCGCGCCGATCTACCTCAAGTCGCTCGGCGCGGCCGTCCTGCGCCGCCCGAGCCGTTTCGTGGTCACCCCCAAGGGCGGCGACGCCAGCCCCGACCGGGTGCTGACCTTCCGGCATCCACCTCTTCTGGGCGGCCGTCCTGACGGCCTCGCTCGTGGCGTCGTTCGTCCTCGGCCACACGCACGTGGCCATGCGCACCTGGGCCGTCCTGGCCCTGGCCATCTCGCTCGCCCCGGTCGGCGTGTGGGTCGGCACCCGGTACCAGGCAGCGCCGGGACGCCGGCAGCGCGTCGCCACCCCCGCCGCGCACGCGTCGCGGACGCGGCTGGCACCCGCGCCGGTCTCAGCGCCGGCGCCACGGTTCCCGGTGGCTCGCTCCCCAGCGGGACGGTCTCCAGCGGTACGACAGGAGGTAACTAGGCCATGGCCTACCGGCCCTCGAAGAAGACCCAAGAAGACGCTGCTCGGCATCGGCGGCGTGGCGCTGCTCGCCGGACTCAACGCCCCGGCCGCGATCGCCTTCGCCGCGGAGCAGTACTACGAGTACAAGATCGCCCAGCCCGGCTACAAGGCGAAGTACGGCTCCTGGAAGCACCTCGGACATTCCCGAGGAGTTCCGCACCAACGCCATCCACGCGGCGCTCCTGCACACCGGCAAGGTGCTGATCGTCGCGGGCTCCGGCAACGAGCAGAAGAAGTTCGACAAGGGCTCCTTCGACACCGTCCTGTGGGACCCGGGGACCGACACCTTCAAGAAGATCCCCACCCCGGACGACTTCTTCTGCGCCGGGCACGCCCAACTCCCCGACGGCCGGCTGCTGGTGGCCGGCGGCACGCGCCCGCTACGAGCTGCTCGACGGCGAGGTCGACCGGGCCGGCGGCGGTATGCGCGTGAAGAACGAGAACCCCGACAAGCCGGTCGTCCTCAAGAAGGGCACCCGGTTCCGCTCGCCGTCCGGGGTGGAGTACGTCAGCAGGTTCGACGTCACCGTGCCCAAGGCCAAGCGCACGCAGGAGATCACGTACAACAGGGCCGGTGTGATGCAGCCCTGGAAGACGAAGGTCACCGCGAGCGAGGCCCGGGTCTTCGTCGAGGCCGACCGAGGTGGGGCCGCGGTCCGTCACCGACAAGCCGGCGCAGTACGAGATCCTCGGCCTGAAGGGCAAGGAGGCGGCCAACACGTACGGCCTCGCCGAGAAGATCACCCTGGACAAGCAGGACTTCCAGGGGATCAAGGCCGCCTACGAGTTCGACCCGACGGCCGAGAAGTACGTCCCGCGTCGCGCCGATGGGCAAGGCCCGCTGGTACCCGACGCTCGTCGGTCTCCAGGACGGGCGGGTGCTCGCGGTCTCCGGGCTCGACGACGTCGGGCGTGATCGACCCGGGCGACAACGAGATCTACGACCCGAAGACCAAGAAGTGGACCCCGGGCCCCAAGCACTACTTCCCGACCTATCCCGCCCTCTTCCTCACCAAGGGCGGCAAGCTCTTCTACCCGGCCTCCAACGCCGGTTACGGGCCCGCCGACAATGGGCCGCGAGCCCGGGCTGTGGGACCTGAAGACCAACAAGTTCGAGAAGGTGCCGGGGCTGAGCGACACCGACCAGACGGAGACGTCGGCGTCCCTGCTGCTGCCGCCCGGCCCAGGACCAGAAGGTGATGATCCTCGGCGGCGGAGGCGTCGGCGAGTCCAAGAAGGCGACCTCGCGCACGGCGGTCATCGACCTCAAGAAGGACAACCCCGTCTTCGAGGACGGCCCCGACCTGCCGCAGGGCACCCGCTACCTGAACAGCGTGATCATGCCGGACGACTCGGTGTTCACGTCCAACGGCTCCTCGGACTACCGCGGGCGCAGCGCCAGCAACATCCTCAAGGCGCAGTTCTACGACCCCAAGTCCAACGCGTTCCGTTCGGCCGCCGTCGCCCAGGGTCGGCCGCAACTACCACTCCGAGGCGCTGCTGCTGCCCGACGGCCGGGTCGTCACCTTCGGCTCCGACCCGCTCTTCGACGACCAGCAGAACACCAAGCTCGGCCACTTCGAGCAGCGCATGGAGATCTACACCCCGCCGACCCTGCACAAGAACGCCAAGACCCGTCCCGTACTGGGCGACGGTCCGCAGGAGGTGGACGGCGAGGGCCGTGCGACCTTCACGACCCGGCATCCGGACCGGATCGTGAACGGCCCGTCTGATGCGGCCCAGCGCGGTCACGCACACGACGGACGTCGAGCAGCGGTCGATCGCGCTCGGGCTCACGAAGACGCAAGGACTCGGTGACGGTGGACGTACCGAAGGACCGGACGCTGGTGCCGCCCGGCTGGTACATGCTGTTCGTGACGGACACGGAGGGGACGTCGTCCGAGGCGAAGTGGGTCCAGGTCAGGTGACGCGGGTCCAGGTCGGGTGGAGCGGCCGGAAGGTGAAGTCGCCCGCTACGACCTGGAGTTGCGCGCCAGCCCCAGCGCGTAGTCCGGCCACCACTGGCCCGCCGACGGGCCGCCCGCGGCACGGTCCGTCCGACTCGCCGGGCCGCTTGATCCACAGGTAGGCGTCGACGCAGCGGGTCGCCGGTGTCCGTGGTCGGCGGGGTGCCCAGCGCCCGGCCCGGCGGATTGCACCAGGCCTGGGCGCGGTCGCCGGTGCAGCGGGCCGTTGCCGTTGCGGCTGGTGTCGACGACGAAGTGCTTGCCGCCGAGGTCCTCCGAGAGCCGGCGGCCGTACGCCTTCGTCGCCGTCGTCCGTCTGGAAGTTGGAGACGTTGAGGGCGAAGCCGTCGGCGCTCGCGATCCCGGCCCGCTGTGAGCGGCTCGACCAGTTTCGCACGACTCGCGGATCCAGGCCGGGTTGCCCGCGTCGAGGTAGACCTTCGTCCGCGGCTGCTGCTTGAGCCGGTCGATCGCCTCGGAGAGCAGCTGCGTCGCGCTCGGCGTGGTACTCGGCCGGGGTGCAGCCGTCCACGATGTGCGCGACCGCGTCCGGCTCCAGCGACGACCAGCGGCCTCGCTGTCGCCGATGGCCCGTCGCGAACCGGTCGATCCAGTCCCGGTAGGCGTCGGCGCCGTGCGCCGCCGCCCGCCGAGTGCTGGCCGCAGTCGCGGTGCGGGATGTTGTACGCGACGAACACCGCGGTCCGCCCCTCCCGGGCCGCCGCCGCGGTCGCCTCCTGATCTTCGGGCTCGGGGTCGCTCGCCCGGCGGGCCACATCGCGACCGGGCCGGTCCGCGATGCGCTCGAGGAGCCGGGCGTCGCGCTGGCGCCCCTGCTGCTCCCACCGCTGCGACCTGCTGGGCCGCGGGGCTCGCCGGGTCGACCCAGAACGGGGAACCGGCGGCGGGGCTCGCCTCGCGGGGACGTCTCACGGGCGGCGGTGGTGGTCGTGCCGGCGTCGGGCGCGGACGAGCAGCCCGCCGCGAGTCCGAGCACGGCGAGCGCCGCGAGGGTACGGGTACGGGTCTGCCGGAACATCCTGCCCCCTTGGGCGAAGGTGACGGTCAGTGACGATGTCCGACTATCGTGACATAACGGACTTGACCGGCAGGGGTGCGACACCGTGGGCAGCCGCCTCCTGTATGGCTCATGCCGGGCTCCTGTCGGCAGCGTCAGGCGCCGCCCGACGCCAGCGCGATGCCCAGCGGCGTCCGCTCGTACAGGACCTGGTGGCCGTACCGGCGCGAGACGAGCAGGCCCGCGTCGCGCAGCGCCGACAGGTGCGCCGACACCGACGACGGGGCGAGGCCGAGCCGGTGGGCGAGGGCCGTGGTGGTGGCGGGGTCGTCGAGCGCGGCCAGGACGGCGGCCCGGCCGCGGCCGAGGAGCCGTACGAGCGCCTCGGGCGTGCGGTCGGACGGCTCGGCCCACAGGCCCGCCGATGCCGCGCGCCGGGTAGACGAGCGTCGGCTGCCAGGGCGGGTCGAAGCCGCTCGACCACCTCCGGCCAGGAGAAGACGCTCGGCATCAGGACCAGTCCCTGGCCGCCGAGATCGCGGACGTGGTCGCCCGTTCCGTCGATCGGTCGAGCGTGCCCGCGTCCCAGGCGAGCCGCCGGGTCCAGCTCGGACAGCAGCCCGCCGAGTCCCACCTCGGCCAGGCGGCGCGAGTGGAAGACGACGTCGGCCTCCAGGAGGGCGCGCAGCCGCGGCCAGTCCGGCTCGACCAGGGCGTGCCAGGCGCCGCCAGCAGGTCGGCCAGCTCCTGCACCGTGCGGGCCGGATCGGCCGAGCAGGGCGCGCCCGCGCGGGGATTCGAGCGCGCCCGGGGTGTCCGCGAGCGCCAGTGCGCATGTCCTCGCGCGCCGCCTCCGGGATCGGCCGCGCGGACCGCCGCGATCTCCTCGTCGAAGGTGGCCGACGGGGCCGAGCGGCGGCGGGCCCAGGAAGTCCGGGCTGTGCCCGCGCTGCGGCATCAGCAGCCACAGCGGGCGCAGGTCCAGCTCCGCCGCGGCCGCCGCGTATCCGCCGCAGCCAGTGCGGGTGGTAGCCGTGCCGGTCGGGGCGGTTCAGGGTGCGGACCGCCTCCTGCGTCTCCCACAGCGGGGACACCGCGAACCGGCACCGCAGCAGGTCGTCGTGGCCGAAGCGGAGGTGGAACGGCACGGACCCTCCCGCCGCGGCGGTCCCAAGATTCGGCTGACACCGAAACTCTACGGCGGGCGGCCCGCGCGCGGGCACGCTGCCGGACATGCCAGAAGAGAACAGGGGCCCGCACGACGCTGCCCGCACCCGAGAAGACCGGTTACGGCCCCGTCTTCGCCGTCCGCGAGTTCCGTGCCGTCTTCGCCGCACACGCCCTCTCGCTGCTCGGCGTCGTCGTCAGCGAGATCGCGCTGACCGTCCTCGTGTACCGGCTCACCGGCTCGCCGCTGCTGAGCGCGCTCACCTTCGCGCTCGGCTTCCTCCCCTACCTCGTCGGCGGCACGCTGCTCTCCGGGATCGCCGACCGGTATCCCGCCCGGCGGGTGCTCGTCGTCTGCGACCTGGTGTGCGCCGGATGCGCGGCGCTGATGGCGCTGCCGGCCACACCCGTCGCCGCGCTGCTCGTGCTGCGGTGCGTCATCGCCGTCGTGGCGCCGGTGTTCAGCGGCACGCGGATGGCCACCCTCACCGACATCCTCGGCGACGGCGACCTGTTCGTGCTCGGCCGCTCGCTGCTGCGGATCGTGTCGCAGAGCGCCGTGCTCGTCGGCTTCGGCCTCGGCGGGCTGCTGCTCACCGTCGTCGCGCCGCGCGGGGCACTCGCCGTCACGCTGGGCACCTTCCTCGCCTCGGCGCTGCTCCTGCGGCTGGGCACCCGGCGCCGGCCCGCCCGGGCCGGGGGCGGGGCGCTGGTGCGGTACTCGCTCGCCGGCGCGCGGCAGGTCCTCGGCGACCGCCGGATCCGGGCGCTGCTGCTGCTCCTCTGGGTGCCGCCGATGTTCGTCGTCGGCGCCCGAGGCGCTGGCCGCCGCGTACGCCGACGAGGCCGGGGTCGGCACGGCCTGGCGTCGGGCTGCTGATGTGCGCGATGCCGGTCGGCACGATCGCGGGGGAGCTGTACGCCGGGCTCCGCCCTGCTCCCGCGGCCCGCTCCCGGATCGTGCTCCCCGCTCGCCGCCGCCGGACTGCTGCCGCTCCTCCTCTACGCCCTTCCGGCCCGGCCTCGGCTGGTCCTGCTCGTCCTGGTGCTCGCCGGGTCGGCGGGCGCGTACACCCTCGGGCTCGACCGCTGGTTCGTCGACGCCGTGCCCGAGGAGCTGCGCGGGCGGGCCATGACCGTGCACACGCGCCGGGCTGATGACGATCCAGGGCGTGGGCATGGCGCTCGCCGGTGCTGGCCGCCGAGTTCTGCGCGGTCAGCACGGTCGTGGCGCGGCGTCGGGGTCCTGGGCGACCGTGTGCTGCTGCTCCTGGCGGTGGAAGTACGGCGTACGGGAGGAGCAGGCCTGACGGGGCCGGATATCGATACGCGAGACGGGGCTGACCACGATATGACCGGCCGGTAGGGTCTTTGCCGTGCCGAAGCCGCTCAGCCTTCCCTTCGATCCCATCGCCCGCGCCGACGAGCTCTGGAAGCAGCGCTGGGGATCCGTGCCGTCCATGGGCGCGATCACCTCGATCATGCGCGCGCACCAGATCCTGCTCGCCGAGGTCGACGCGGTCGTCAAGCCGTACGGGCTGACCTTCGCGCGCTACGAGGCGCTGGTGCTGCTCACCTTCTCCAAGGCCGGCGAGCTGCCGATGTCGAAGATCGGCGAGCGGCTGATGGTCCACCCGACGTCGGTGACGAACACCGTGGACCGGCTGGTGAAGTCCGGCCTCGTCGACAAGCGCCCCAACCCCAACGACGGCCGCGGCACCCTCGCCTCCATCACGGACAAGGGCCGCGAGGTCGTCGACGCGGCCACCCGCGACCTGATGGCGATGGACTTCGGCCTCGGCGTGTACGACGCCGAGGAGTGCCGCGGAGATCTTCGCGATGCTGCGTCCGCTGCGGGTGGCGGCGCACGACTTCGACGAGGAGTGAGGGCGCGGGGGTGCGGGTCCGGGGGTGCCCGAAGATCGTGCGAAACCGGTGGTTACGCTCGTAGCCATGAAAAAGAGCGTGCTGACCCGCTACCGCGTCATGGCCTACGTCACCGGTGTCCTGCTGGTCCTGTTGGTCCTCGGGATGATCGGCAAGTACGTGCTCGACCTGGACGGCGCCGCGGACTTCACGCGTGTCGTCAGCGTCGCGCACGGCTGGCTGTACGTCGTCTACCTGGTCTTCGCCTTCGACCTGGGCTCCAAGGCCAAGTGGCCGGTCCCGAAGCTGCTGTGGGTGCTGCTCGCGGGCACCGTTCCCACGGCCGCCTTCTTCGTGGAGCGCAAGGTCAGCCGCGAGCTGGAGTCCAAGGTCACGGAGGACGCGGGCGCGGTCGCCAAGGCGTGACGGACTGACTGACAGGCTGACTGACGGGTGGGCGCCACCACCGCCACGGGCGTGATCCGTGGCGGTTTGTCGTCGACGATTACTAGGACGTCCCAGTAACTTTGATGGTATGGACGCTGACGCCATCGAGGAGGGCCGCCGTCGCTGGCAGGCCCGGTACGACGCCTCGCACAAGCGGGAAGCCGCCGGGGGTTTGGGGGCGAAGCCCCCAAGGGATTGGACACGCACGACACTCTCCGGGGATGCGGTGGAGCCCGTGTACCGGCCCCGGCCCGGGGACGTGTACGACGGGTTCGAGCGGATCGGCTGGCCGGGGGAGTACCCCTTCACGCGCGGGCTCTACTCGACCGGCTACCGAGGGCGGACGTGGACCATCCGGCAGTTCGCCGGGTTCGGGAACGCGCAGCAGACCAACGAGCGGTACAAGAAGATCCTCGCCGACGGCGGGGGCGGGCTCTCCGTGGCCTTCGACATGCCCACGCTCATGGGGCGCGACTCCGACGATCCGCGCTCGCTCGGCGAGGTCGGCCACTGCGGGGTCGCGATCGACTCCGCGGCCGACATGGAGGTCCTTTTCAAGGACATCCCGCTGGGTGACGTGACGACGTCGATGACGATCAGCGGACCCGCCGTCCCGGTCTTCTGCATGTACCTGGTGGCCGCCGAGCGGCAGGGTGTGGACCCGGCCGTGCTCAACGGCACGCTCCAGACCGACATCTTCAAGGAGTACATCGCGCAGAAGGAGTGGCTCTTCAAGCCCGAGCCTCATCTGCGCCTCATCGGCGACCTGATGGAGCACTGCGTCGTCGATCCCCGCGTACAAGCCGCTGTCCGTCTCCGGCTACCACATCCGCGAGGCCGGCTCCACGGC
>CAWJZD010000005.1:0-124635 GCA_963847325.1 uncultured Alphaproteobacteria bacterium | reverse complement strand
TCATCTCGCCGCCGAAGATGAAGATCGACGCGTTGATGTAGAGGAAAATCAGCGCGATCATCACCGATGCCAGGCCCGCATACATCGTGACGTAGCCATAAGCGAATTCGGCCAGGTACTGGCCGAAGATTTCGCCGCTGATCAGCCAGAGCGCCAGCGTGGCAATAATTCCCGGGAAGACTTCGTTGATGCGCCGCCGGCCGGCCGGCAGCCACAGATGCACAATCGTCAGCGCGCTGATGATCACCACCGCGGCGACGGTGAAACGCGCGAAGGTGATCAGGTAGCCGAACGGCTGCAGGGCCGGCACATAGTTCACCAGCTTCCACCAGATCAGCGGCGCCAGCACGACCAGGAAGGCAAAAGCCAACAGGGCGACGGCGCCGATCAGCACATAGACAACCGACTCGAGCCGAAGCACCCACCATGAGCGGGGCTCCGCGGCGCTGTAGGCGCGGTTGAGCGCGATACGCAGGCTCTCCACGCCGCTCGACGCAAAGTAGATCGCGAAAATCGAACCAAACGTGAGCGCGCTGCCGCGCAGGCTGGTGAGGACGCCGCTGATATCGAGCGAAAGCGGCCCCGCGACCTGCTGCGGCCATGTCTCCAGCAAGATCTTGGCTGCTTCGTCGGCGAGGTCTTTCGATCCGAAAAAGAACCCGGCGAGCGCGGTCACCACAATCAAGAACGGAAACAGCGCCATCAATCCGGACAGCGCGATGTGGCTCGCAATCGCCCAGCCGTCGTCGGCGACGAAGCGATTGAGCGACTCGGCGATGATGCGCCAGCTCAGGCGGACATAATGCAAGGGGAAGGTCTCGCCACGATCTCTCGACACTGAGATCGGATGTTAAGCGGGTCTTTGCAAGCCCGGCTGGGCTAAGCCGCCTGGACCCGCGTCAGGAAGTGGCGGACTTCGTCTTCGAGCCGTTCGGCTTCGATCGCAACGGCATCTGCCAGTTCTTTGACGCTGGCCGCGGTGCCGCGGGCCTGCGCGGTCGCTCCGGCGACCCGGCTCATCGCCGCAGCCCCGGTCTGCGCCTCGCCGGAGGCGCGGTTGACGCCTTGGGTGATCATCGACACCGCCGAGCTCTGTTGATCGACCGTGCCCGCAACCGCGGACGCGATGGTCGCCATGTCCTGAACGATGCCGTTGACCTGTTCCAGGGCTTGCGCCGCATCCGCCGCGGCCGACTGGATCGAGCCGACTTGTGCAGCGATGTCCTCGGTCGCTCGTGAAGTCTGCCCGGCCAGCGATTTGACCTCGAAGGCCACGACGGCAAAGCCCTTGCCGGCCTCTCCCGCGCGGGCCGCCTCGATCGTGGCGTTGAGCGCCAAGAGATTGGTCTGCGCGGCGATTGCCTGAATAAGCCCGACCACTTCGCCGATCCGGGTCGCCGCCTGTCCAAGCTCACCCATGGTCGATAGGGTACGTTCCGTCTCCGAGACAGCGCGCCGCGCGACTTCGGTGGATTTTGCGGCCTGGTTAGAGATCTCGCCGATCGAGGTCGCCAGCTCCTCGACCGAGTGGGCCGCCGCCGTAACGTTGTCCGAAGCGCCGTTCACACGCTGCTCAGCCGACCGCGCTTCGGCCGAGACCGTATCGGCCACCTGGTTGAGCTCGGTCGATGTCATTTCCATCTTCAGGGCGGCGCCGCGCAGCTTACCGAGCGCCGCCTCGACCGAGCTGCGGAATTCGTCGATACGCAGCGCGATGGAGTTGCCGCGCTGTACTTGCTGTTCTGTTGTCTGAGCCTGTTGGGCGGCGAGCTTTTCGCGCTCGACCATGCTGTCGCGGAAGACGAGCACGGTGCGCGCCATGTCGCCGATCTCGTCGTGATTTTGAGTAGCGGGAATGCGCACGGAGGTCTCGCCGGTCGCCAGGCGCTTCATCGCGGCCGAAAGTCCGGTGAGCGAGCGGGTGATGCTGAGCCCGATCAGCCAGCTAAAGCCCAGACCCAACGCCGCCATCGCGATGCCGGCGGCAATGATGCCTAACCTGGTTCGTGTTTGGGCGCTGGTGAGGGCCTCAGCCGCCTTTGCTGCGGTGGCGGTGGCTTCCTGGATGATCGCATCCGCGTGCGGGATCATGTCCTTGCTGTTGAGATCGATCAGCCTGCGGTAGGGATAGGCCCGGGTCGCTACGTCGATCCATTGACGAAAGCTGTCCGCGTAAATTTCGAACTGCGTTTCGACTCGCCCCTTCATCGCCGGCGAGCCGTCAATCGAACCAAAGACCCGATTGAAGAGATCGTGATTGACGAAGAAGAGCGCTTTTGAGACGTCGCTGTAGCTCAGCCGGTAGTCCGCCTCGTTGTAGCGCATCGTGGTCAGGGCAAGTGTCAGCTTGCGCGCCTCGCTTTCGTCGAGCCAGACCAGCGCCTCCCGGATGTTCTTCTCGACATTGTTGCCCGACGTGAGCAACTGCCGGCGCAGGCCATCCTCGGCGGTGAAACCGAGGACATATTGCTCGGCGACCAGCTTCTCGAAATTTGTCTTCAGCGTGATGAGCTGGCTGCGCAACGTTTCGATCGAGTCATCGCGCATTGAAAGGCTGGACTTGCGAATATCTGCAAGGCTGAGGAACGCGTGGTTCTGCGCGGCGTCGAATTGGTTCACCAGCTCGTTGCTGGGATTTGCCGTGAAGTCCGTCACGATGGTGCGCATCGTGGCGATCGCGATCTTTAGATTGTGGCTCGCCCCGGCAAGTCGCGACGCCTTGTTGGCGGTGTCAAAAGCCGTCGCGACATCCCGCTCGCCGATCACATAAGTGATGCCATTGGTGAGGAAGCCGACGACCGGAATGAGCGCCAGCACGATGATGCGGGTCCGCACGGATAATGAGCGGAGGTAGCCCCGGAGCGGCATTGCAGGGAGGGAACGGCTCATAAATCCCTAGTCCGGCCGGCGAAGCAGGGCGCGGGTCAATAAAGGCCGATGGAATAGGGAAATGGTTAATTTTGTAGCAACCATAAGTCCCTAGGATCTGCGGGGAATGCGCTCGGTGAGCGTCCAACGACCTTTTCATTGTGCACCGCAGCGACGTGTGCTGAAAACGGGGGGTCGTCCTCACATTCTTCGAGACCATGGCTCCCCCAGCCCAACGCTCCGCTCCCGAAAGCCTCCTGCAAGCGACCCGTAGCGCCGTAACCGCGGCCGACGCGTTGCTGGCCGATGCGTCCGCCAAAGTTCGCGCGGGGGTCGTGGTCGAGGGGCACGTCGTGAGCCGGCTCATCGACCGCGAACAACACGCGGTTCACGGGCTGGCCTGGCTTGCGACCTATGTCGAGGCGATCCGGCAGCTCAACGGCTATGCCGAGCGGCTTAGCCGCACCGGCCAACTCGGCGAGATCGAAGAGCACATCATCCGTATCGGCACGGGCGAGTATCTCTCGCAGATCGTCGGCGGAATTCCGATGAGCCAGAACGAGATGGTGCGGCCCTCCGACTATGGGCTCAGCGCGTCGCAAGTCGCGGCTCGTTTTGACAAGAACGTGGACGAGCTTGTCGCCACCGGCAATACGGCGGAGCGTCGCGCGCGGCTGGTTGCGCTGATGGCGGACAATCAGAATGCGACGGTCGGCGTTTGCGGACTCGACGAGACGCTGGAGTTGGTGCGCGACGAGATGCGCAAGTTTGCCGACAGCGAGGTGATTCCGCGCGCGCAGGATTGGCATCGCACCAACAGCTACATCCCGATGGAAGTGATCCGGCAGATGTCCGAGCTCGGCGTCTTCGGACTCACGATTCCCGAAGAATATGGCGGCATGGGCCTCGGCAAGGAGTCGATGTGCGTCGTGTCGGAAGAGCTGTCGCGCGGCTATATCGGCGTCGGTTCGCTCGGGCACCCGGTCCGAGATCGCAGCAGAGCTCATTCTCAATTCCGGCACCGGTCCGCAAAAGAGCAAGTGGCTGCCGAAGATCGCGTCGGGCGAGATCATGCCGACCGCGGTTTTCACCGAACCGAATACCGGCTCCGATCTGGCTTCTTTGAAGACACGCGCGGTCCGCGATGCGGATTCGTACAAGGTGTTCGGCAACAAGACCTGGATCACGCATCCGGTGCGTGCCGACCTGATGACGCTGCTGGTCCGTACCAATCCGAAAGAGCCGGGGCATCGCGGTCTGTCCATGCTGTTGGCTGAAAAGCCGCGCGGCGACGACAAGAATCCGTTTCCGGTGCAAGGCATGACCGGCACCGAGATCGAAGTGCTCGGCTATCGCGGCATGAAGGAATACGAGATCGCGTTCGATGGGTTCGCGGTGAAGCCCGAGAACCTGCTCGGTGGCGTCGAAGGGCTCGGCTTCAAGCAGTTGATGCAGACGTTTGAATCGGCGCGCATCCAGACCGCGGCGCGCGCGATCGGCGTTGCCCAATCGGCGATGGAGCAGGCTTTCAGCTACGCCAAGGCGCGCGTTCAGTTCGGCCAACCGATCGTCGCGTTCCCGCGTGTGTCCGACAAGATCGCGATGATGGCGGTCGAGATCATGATCGCGCGGCAGCTCACATATTATGCCGCGCGCGAAAAGGATTCCGGGCGGCGCTGCGATCTCGAGGCCGGCATGGCGAAATTGCTGGCGGCCCGCGTCGCCTGGGCCGCGGCCGACAATGCCGTGCAGATCCACGGCGGCAACGGTTTCGCGCTGGAGTTTCCGGTGTCGCGCATTCTCTGTGACGCGCGCATCCTCAGCATCTTTGAGGGCGCCGCCGAAATTCAGGCCCAAGTCATCGCCCGCCGGCTGCTCGACGGCAGCAACTAAGCCCGCCCTTTCGCGTTTTCTTCGAGTGAGGCCCGAGTTCCATCGGCGCTTCGCTAGCGCGTCAATTGGAGCAGGGTCATGGGTATTAAAATCGGCACAGGCGAGTGGGTGGTGGTTTGCGACGGCGCCAAGGCGCTGGTTCTGGAAAATGCGGGCGACGCGCAGGATTTGAACCTCAAGACCCGCGAGGTTTACGAGCAGAAAAGCAAGGCGACCCATGAGCAGGGCACCGACGCGCCTGGCCGCTCCGTCAATTCGGTCGGTCATGCGCGAAGCGCCATGGAGCAAACCGATTGGCACGAGCGGGGTGAGAAGGCGTTCCTCGAAGAGCTGGTGAAAAAACTGGATCGGGAGCTTTCGGCCGGACTGTTCAAATCAGCCGTGGTGTGCGCCCCGCCGCGCGCGCTTGGCGTTCTTCGTCAGGCCTACACGCCGGCTCTCAAGCAGGCGGTGCGGGCCGAGTTGGACAAGGATTTTGTCAAAGTCCCCGTCCACGAGATCGAGAAGCATCTCGCCGCTGCATAATTTGTAATAGGTCTGGCCCGCCCGAAACCCGGTGCTATGTTCCGCCGCGAATTCGGCGGAGTTGCGCATGACGCGTTTGAACCGGTTGGCGATGGCGGGCATCACGATGCTCGCGCTTTGCGTGACCGTTGCGCACGCTCAACAGGCGCCTGAGCGCCCGCCACCGGCCGGGGCGCAGTCGCCGCGCACCAACGCATCCGTTCCTGCCAACGATCCGCTGGCGGTGCCGAGCTTCTGGGATCCGCGGCGGCGGCCCGAGCGGCCGGATCTCTCGCGCATTAACGGCATCCGCTTTCTGACCGAATATGACTATCCGCCGTTCAACTATGCAGGCGCCGACGGCCAGCCGTCGGGCTTCAACATCGATCTCGCCCGCGCGATCTGCGAGGAGATCAAGGTGCAATGCACGATCCAGGCGCGACGGTTCGATACGCTGCTGGATGCGCTCAACAGCAATAGCGGCGATGCCATCATCGCTTCGCTCGCGGTCACGCCGGAGATGCGCCGCCGGATCGATTTCAGCGATCCGTATTATCGAACCCCGGCGCGCTTCGTATCCCGCAAGGACGTCGAGATCGAGAATGTCCGTCCGTCCGACCTCGAGCGCAAGAAAGTCGCGGTCGTCGCCGGCACCGCGCATGAGGCGTATCTACGCGCGCTGTTCACCGAGGCGGACATCCAGCCATTTCCGAACGGCGACGAGGCACGGGCGGCGCTCAAGCGCGGCGAGGTCGATCTCGTGTTCGGTGACGGCATCTCGCTCTCATTCTGGCTCAATGGCACGGACAGCGCCGGCTGCTGCTTGTTTCGCGGCGGCCCGTTCCTCGAAAGCCGGTACTTCGGGGAGGGCGTCGGCATCGCGGTTCGCCGGGGCAACGAACTGATGCGCCTCGCCGTGAACTGGGCGCTGTTCCGGATCTGGGAGAACGGCAAATTCACCGATTTGTGGCTGCGCTATTTCCCGATCAGCCCGTTTTGATCTTCAGCCAGGCGAGCGCGCCGTTCGCCGCGGCGACTCCGGTTGCGAAACATGCTTGCAGCAGATAGCCGCCGGTAGGAGCCTCCCAGTCGAGCATCTCGCCGGCGGCGAACACGCCGGGCCGGTCGCGCAACATGAAGTGCGTGTCGAGCGCATCGGAACGTATCCCGCCCGCGCTGGAGATCGCCCGCTCGATCGGCGCCATCGCCGTGATCGTGACCGGTGCGGCCTTGATGAAAGCGGCTGCCGCCTTTGCGTCCGCCGTCGCGAGCGAGTTGCCCGATCGCGCCGCGCTTTCATGCAGCAAGCCGATCGCAGCAGGTGACAGCCGGGTCGCCTTGCGCAGGGCATTGCTGAACGTCTGCTTGCCGCGCGGCGCTCGGAGTCTTGCTTCAAGGCCCGACGTTTCGGCGTCCGGCATCAGGTCGAAATACAACGTTGCGCTGCCGTCCCGCGCCAAGGCGGCGCGCAGCGGCGCCGACAGCGCATAGATCGCTCCGCCTTCCAATCCGTCACGGGTGATGAGCGCTTCGCCACGAACGGCGGTGCCATCACAACGCACCGCGATGCGCTTGAGCGGCTGGCCTTCGAAGCGCCGGAAGATGTCCGACCACTTGGTCACCACGCCTGCATTGGCGGGGGCCAGAGGCGCAATGCCCACGCCCGCCAGCGCGTCCACCCAGCCGCCGTCGGAGCCAAGCTTCGGCCAGCTCGCACCGCCGAGCGCAAGGATCGTCGCGTCCGCGCCGGCAGCAATGTCTCCGTTGGGCGTCGAGAACAGGAGCTGGCCGCTGGCGTCCCAGCCCGTCCACTTGTGGCGAAGCTTGAATACGACGTCGGCCTCGGAAAGCCGGCGCAGCCATGCCCGTAGCAGCGGAGATGCCTTGAACGACTTCGGGAAGACGCGGCCGCTCGAGCCGGTGAAGGTCGGCTCGCCGAGACCCTCGCTCCAGGCCCGCAAGTCGTCAGGCCGAAAGCGCTCGATCGCGGTGCGCAGCGGCGCAGCGACATCGCCGTAGCGCGCCAGAAATTGCGGAAGCGCCTCGCTGTGCGTCAGGTTGAGCCCGCCGCGCCCGGCCATCAGGAACTTGCGGCCGACCGACGGCATCCGGTCATAAACCGTCACCGCCACTCCGTCGCGCGCCAGCACTTCGGCTGCCATCAGCCCGGCCGGCCCGCCGCCGATCACTGCCGCCTTGGGGGATACGCTCATCGCCGCTGTTTACCGGATTTCGCCACGTATTTGACGTAGCGCAACGCGATTCATAGTGTCCGCCGCGAAACCGGGAACGTCATGTCTGTAGCGGAAGCCACACCATCCTTGCGCGAGGCCGCCGAGCAATCCGGCGCCTGGCCGTTCGAGGAAGCGCGCAAGATCGTCGCGCGGCTGAAGAAACGGCCGAAGGACGAGGTCATCTTCTCAACCGGCTACGGCCCCTCCGGCCTGCCGCATATCGGCACGTTCGGCGAGGTCGCGCGCACCACGATGGTGCGGCATGCGTTCCGCGTGCTCACCGACGACAAGGTCAAGACGCGCCTGATCGCGTTCTCCGACGACATGGACGGGCTGCGCAAGGTGCCCGACAACGTGCCGAACAAGGAGCTGCTCGAGAAACATCTCGGCATGCCGCTCACGCAGGTGCCGGACCCGTTCGGCACTCATCCGTCATTCGGCGAGCACAACAACGCGCGGCTGCGCGCCTTTCTCGATCATTTCGGCTTCGACTACGAATTCCTGTCGTCGACCGCAGTGCTACAAATCCGGCCGCTTCGACGAGGCGCTGCTCACGATGCTGGCGCACTTCGATAAGGTGATGGCGATCATGCTGCCGTCGCTGCGCGAGGAACGCGCTTCGACCTATTCGCCGTTCCTGCCGATCGATCCGAAAACCGGCATCGTCCTGCAAGTGCCGGTCACGGCGCATGACGCCAAGGCCGGAACGATCACTTACGAAGACCCGGAGACAAAGCAGTCCGTCACCGTTCCGGTCACCGGCGGGCGCTGCAAGCTGCAATGGAAGCCCGATTGGGCGATGCGCTGGGTCGCGCTCGGCGTCGATTATGAGATGGCCGGCAAGGACCTGATCGATTCAGTGAAGCTGTCCGGCGAGATTTGCCGCGCGCTCGGCGGCCTGCCGCCGGAAGGCTTCAACTACGAGCTTTTCCTCGACGAGAAGGGCCAGAAGATCTCGAAGTCGAAGGGCAACGGGCTGACCATCGACGAATGGCTGCGCTACGCCTCGCCGGAGTCGCTGTCGCTCTTCATGTATCGCGAGCCGAAGGCGGCCAAGCGGCTCTACTTCGACGTGATCCCGCGCACGGTCGACGAGTATGCGCAGTTCCTCGACGGCTATTCGCGCCAGGACCAGCGGCAGCAACTATCGAATCCGGTCTGGCACATCCATTCCGGCAACCCGCCGCGCGCGGAGATGCCGATCTCGTTCTCGATGCTGCTGACGCTGGTGTCGTCATCGAACGCCGAGAATGCCGAGACGCTTGTGGGGCTTCATCGGCCGTTACCGGCCGGGCGTCACGCCGCAGACCCATCCGAAGCTCAACGATCAGGTGCAATACGCGCTGCACTACTTCCGCGACTTCGTCCTGCCGGCCAAGAAATTCCGTGAGCCGAGCGACATCCGAGCGCGCGGCGCTGTCCGACTTGCGCGATGCGCTGTCGCAATTGCCGGCCGCCTCGAGCGCCGAAGACATCCAGAACGTCGTCTACGAGGTCGGCCGCCGCGAGCCGTTCCTCGATCAGAAGAAGAAGGCAAAGGACGGCAAGCCGGGCGTCTCGCTCGACTGGTTCAACATGCTCTACCAGGTGCTGCTCGGGCAGGAGAAAGGCCCGCGCTTCGGCTCGTTCGTCGCGGTCTACGGCATCCAGAGCACCGTCGAGATGATCGACGGCGCGCTGGCGCGCAGCGCCTAGGTGAAGTTCTCCACCTTGCCGTCGAGCGCCATCAGGCCGAGCTCGACCTGCATCTTCGGGTGGCGCTTCGCAACTTCCTTGCGGAATTGCAGCAGCGCCGCCTTGTGCGTGTCGGTCTCGGCCTGCGCATTGGCGACTTTGGCCGCGCCATAGGCGATCTTGGCGGCGCCGCAATCGCGATGGTCCATCGCGATGACCTTTGGCACAGCGTGAAGCTGGATTGAGGCTCCGAGATTGTCCCAGAACGTCTTGTGCCAGGCTTTGAACGAGGGCGCGACCACGCCGATGGCGGCGCCGGCGAAAGTGAACTGGCTGTATTTGCCGACCATGTCGCGGCCCTTCATGTAGGCAAGGGTCGGCTCGGGAAAGCGTGGGTCGATGCAGGTCAGCAGCATCGCTTCATATTTGCCTGACGCAGCGAAGGCCGATCCGGGCACCGCGCCCGCCAGCACAGCCGCACCTGACAATTGCAGGAAACGCCGGCGATCAAAACGCTTCGAAATGAGGTCTGCGCAGCAGGCGCAGCCTTGTGATGCAAAGTTCATGTCATCCCCCTAAAAAAATTGAACTGCTTACTGCGTTGCCCAGACGATGCGAGCGATCCAGTCGACGTCCTGCATCGCCAGAGTCCGGTCGCCATGCTCGGCGTTCAGCGACTTCAGTTCGATGACCTTCGCGGTCTTCTTGCGCAATTCCTTCACCATCACTTCGCCGCGTCTTGTCTTCACCACGACGCGGTCGCCTTTGCGGACCGGCGCGTTCGGCGAAACGACGATGATGTCGCCAGCGCGATAGACCGGCTTCATCGAGTCGCCATTGACCTTAAGCGCGTAGGCGTTTTCGTCGGTCACTTGCGGCAGCGACACTTCGTCCCAGCCGCGGCCGACCGGATATCCGCCGTCGTCGAAGTAGCCGCTGTCGCCGGCCTGGGCGAAGCCGATCAGCGGCACATTCTGGCGCGCCGTCTTGCCGGTCTCGCTGATCAGGCTGATGAAAGTATTGATGCTGGTATTCGTGGCCGCGAGCGACTTGGCGACCGACTCGGTGGACGGCCAGCGCGGCCGCCCGTCCGGCGTGACCCGCTTCGATTTGTTGTAGGTCGTGGGATCGAGCCCGGAGCGCTTGGCGAGGCCGGAGGGCGAAAGTCCCGCGCGGGCGGCCAGCCGGTCCATGGCAGACCAGACCTGAGAATGCGTCAATTGCGGGCGGGGGGCCATCTATGCCTCACTGAAAGTGATCTTCTAGGAATTATAGCCTCGAATCGCCCCCCTCTGGCAACAGGCTCCCTTGGAAAAATCATCGAGAGGCGTAGGGTCGATTCGATTTCGTCCAGGGACGTCCGTGCTCGGCTTTTTTGACCGCCTGTCGCTTCCATTGCTGCGCGTCATCGATCCGGAGGACGCGCACAAGCTTGCGATCAACGCACTTCGGCTTGCACCGATTCCCCGCGCTGCTGCCGATGACCCGGCGCTCGGCGTCCGCGCCTTTGGGCGCGATTTTCCCAATCCGGTCGGAATTGCCGCGGGCTTTGACAAGAACGCCGCGGTTCCCGATGCGCTGCTGCGGCTGGGCTTCGGCTTCGTCGAGGTCGGAACGGTGACGCCGCGGCCCCAGGCCGGCAATGAGCGTCCGCGCATCTTCCGGCTCGCTGCCGACCAAGGCGTGATCAACCGGCTCGGCTTCAACGGGGAGGGCGCGCCGTCTGCGTTCGCAAGGCTCAGCGAACGCCTCAGTCGCGGCGGCATTGTCGGCGTCAATGTCGGCGCCAACAAGGATTCGCAGGATCGGATCGAGGATTACGTTCGGCTGGTCGAAACCTTCGCGCCGGTCGCCAGCTATTTCACCGTCAACGTGTCGTCGCCGAACACACCGGGCTTGCGCGACCTGCAACATGCGAGCGCGCTCAATGAGCTGCTGTCGCGCGTGATTGAGGCGCGTGAGCGCACGCGCGCGCGCCGTGCCGCTTCTGCTCAAGATCGCGCCCGATCTCACGCTTCCCGAGCTCGACGATACGGTGGGTCTGGCGCGCAAGCATCGCGTCGACGGCATGATCGTCGGCAACACCACCGTCTCGCGTCCACAATCTCTGCGCGACCGCCAGACGGCGAACGAGACCGGCGGCCTGTCGGGCCGCCCCTTGTTCAAGCTCTCAACGCGAATGCTGGCGGAAACCTTTGTGCGCGCCGAGGGCGCGTTTCCGCTGATCGGTGTTGGCGGCATCGACTCCGGCGCGACGGCGATTGCGAAGATCAAGGCCGGCGCGACCTTGCTGCAGCTCTACACCGGCCTGATCTATCACGGCATCGGCCTGGTGTCGCAGATCAAGGCGGACCTGCTTACGGCGCTCAAGCGCGGCCATCGCAGCTCGTTGTCTGCGATGGTCGGCAGCGATGTCGTCGATATAACCGCGGAAAGCTGGCCGAATTAACGCCCGCGCGGCGCGTTGACGAGCCGCATGATGATCCAGATCGGAATGACGATCACGGCGCCGAGCAGGAAATAGCGCCACATCCAGTGCACCGCGTCGAAGCCCATCTCCCACAGGCGAATGAACAGGATGCGGACAGACTGGATGATGTTCCAGGGGTCAAAGCCCAAGGCCGACAGCACGACGCCGACCAGGATCGACACCAGCACCAATCTCGCGATCACGCCCCAGGGCGTGCCGCCGAGATAGCGATTGACGGGTGGGTTATCGGCCATTCTGCTTTTCTCCAGATCGTTCATTAGCATACCTCACTTGCCGAGCACCGGCGCGCGGCCGTGCTCGCTCTGCGCCAGCATCTTCTCCAGCGTCTCCAGCCGGTCGGCCTCGCCGGGCGGCTTGTCCCAGCGCAGCCGGCTGATGCGGGGAAAGCGCATGGCGATGCCGGATTTGTGGCGGGTCGAGCGCTGCAGGCCCTCGAACGCCACCTCCATCACCAGCCCGGTCTTTGCGTCGTGGGTGACTTCGCGCACCGGCCCGAACCGCTCGATGGTGTTGCGGCGGACGAAGCGGTCGATCTCCTTCAGCTCCTCGTCGGTGAAGCCGAAATAGGCCTTGCCGACCGGCACCAGCGACGGGCCTTCGCCGCCATCGGTCCAGAGCGCCGAACGTGTAGTCGGAATAGAATGACGAGCGCTTGCCGTGGCCGCGCTGCGCATACATCAGCACGGCGTCGATCGTCATCGGATCGCGCTTCCATTTCCACCACGAGCCCTTCGGCCGGCCCGGCACATACACCGCATCGCGGCGCTTGAGCATGATGCCCTCGACCGCGGCGGCATCGTCGGCCGACGCCGGCGGCGGCAGGATTGGCGCGTGCGGCGATCAGTTCCGGCCAGGTCTTGAATGCGACCAGCGGCGAGATGTCGATGCGCGGATCGTTGAGCCGCTTGACGAACTGCTCGAGCCGGACGCGCCGCTCCGCGAAGGGCAAACCGCGCAAGTCTTCGTCGCCTTCGCCGAGCAGATCATAGGCGCGCAGATGCGCGGGAAATTCCTCCGTCAGCTTCGGCGTGACCGCTTTGCGATTGAGCCGCTGCTGCAGCACGTTGAAGGACTGCACGCGGCCATCGCGCATGACCAGCAATTCGCCGTCGATCGCGGCGGGAAGCCGCATCGCCTCGATCAGATCGGGAAAGCTCTTGGAGATGTCGTCGCCGGTGCGCGAGTAGAGGCGCGAGACGGTCTTGTCGTCGGTTTGCCCGCTCACCGCCTGCACGCGGATGCCGTCCCATTTCCATTCCGCCATGAAGTCGGCCGGCTCGAGCGCGCCGAGTTCCGGCTCCTCGATGGCGTGCGCCAGCATCGGCGGCCGGAACGGCGCCGGGTCGCTCGACAACGGCTTGTCGGCGCGGCCCTCGAGCCAGGCGAACAAGTCCGTGTAAGGCGGCCGCAGGCCGGGCCAGAGAATCTCGATCTCGTCGGGGTCCTTGTCGCCGAGCGACGCGGCAGCGGTCTTCGCCAACCGCGCCGACACCCCGACACGCAAGCTCGCCGGTGACGAGCTTGAGCAAGGCCCAGCGGCCTTTTTCGTCGAGGCCATCGAGCCAGCGCGAAATCTGCGCCGGCAGATGGACCTTGCCGAGCGTCGTCAGCGTCTCGATCACTTCGGTCAGCGTCGGCGGCCGGTTTGGCTTGCGCGACGGATCGGCCGGCCACATCAGCGAGACCGTCTCGGAAAAATCGCCGACATAGTCGTGCGAATATGCAAACAGCACCTCGTCGACGCGGTCGAGAATGAGCCCGCGGATCATCGAGGGCTTGGCATGGCGGAAGCTGAGCGCGCCGGTCAGCGCCGCCAGCGCCCAGCCGCGATCGGGGTCTTCGGTGGTGCGCAAATAATCCGCGATCAGCCGCAGCTTGTTGTTGCGGCCGGGCTCGTAGGAGAGCCGGTCGAGCAGTTCGGCGAAGCGATTCATGCCTCGGCCTCATCCGCCGGCGGCTCGTGCTCTTCCTCATCGCCGTAGCCGACGATGTCGAGCGGCCGTGCCTTCAAGCCGCGCGTCTTCGCCCAATGCACCAGCGCGTCTTCCTGGCCGTGCGTGACCCAGACTTCCGAGCATCCGGTAGCGGCGATGGTCGCGGTCAGGCCGTCCCAGTCGGCGTGATCCGAAATGACCAACGGCAGCGAAATGCCGCGCTGCCGCGCGCGGGCGCGCACACGCATCCAGCCGGACGCGAAGGCCGCGACCGGATCGGGGAAACGCCGCGACCACAGATCGCCGATCGAGGAGGGCGGGGCGATCGTGATCGTGCCGGCCAGCTCCGGCTTGTTGCGCCCGCGCGCCAGCTCGATGGTGCCGAGCTTGATGCCGCGCTGTTCGTAGTAGCGCGTGATCTTCTCCAGCGCGCCGTGGATGTAGATCGGCTTGTCATGGCCGGCATTGCGCAGCATCGCCATGACGCGCTGCGCCTTGCCGAGCGAGTAGGCGCCGACCAGATGCGCGCGCTCGGGAAACACCTCGACCGAATGCAGCAGCTTCTTGATCTCGCCTTCGGCGTCGTGATGCCGGAACACCGGCAGGCCGAACGTCGCCTCGGTGATGAAGACGTCGCACGGCACCAGTTCGAATGGCGGGCAGGTCGGGTCGGGCCGGTCCTTGTAGTCGCCGGACGCGACGATCCGCATGCCCTTGCGCTCGACGCAGATTTGCGCGGAACCGAGCACGTGGCCGGCCGGATGAAAGCTGACGGTCACGTCGCCGAACTTGATCTTCTCGCCATAGCGCACGGCCTGCGTCGTCCGGGCGAAGCCCTCGCCGTAACGCAGCCGCATGATGTCGAGCGTCTCCTGCGTCGCCAGCACGGCGCCGTGCCCCGGCCGTGCATGGTCGGAGTGGCCATGCGTGATCAGCGCCTTGTCGACGGGCCGGGTCGGATCGATGTGGAACCCGCCGACTTTGCAGCACACACCGGACGGCGTCGGCAGCAGGATTTCTTCAGGCCGCATCGCGATTACATATGTGCTGTGATGCGCGCCAATGAAGGTGTTCCCGCTTGGCTTTGCTTGAACCGATCGCCGGCACGGTGCTGCCCGAGGTGTTTTCGCGCTGGTTTGCCGCGCGCGGCTGGCAACCGCGTGCGCACCAGCTCGAACTCCTGGCGAGAGCCGAGGCGGGGCGCTCGGCGCTGCTGATCGCGCCGACCGGCGCCGGCAAGACCTTGGCCGGCTTCCTGCCGAGCCTGGTCGAGCTTGCCGATCGCGGGCGGCCGGACAAGAAACTGAGGTCCACCGGCCGGGACCTGCGCCGCTCCGGCGGGCTGCACACGCTCTACATCTCGCCGCTGAAGGCGCTCGCCGTCGATATCGCGCGCAACCTGGAAACGCCGGTCACCGAGATGGGCCTGCCGATCCGGCTCGAAACCCGCACCGGCGACACGCCCGCCTCGAAGCGGCAGCGCCAGCGCCGCGATCCGCCCGACATTTTGCTCACCACGCCGGAGCAGGTGGCGCTGCTGCTCGCCTCGCGCCGATGCGCCGTTTCTGTTCGGCTCGCTGCGGCGCGTCGTGCTCGACGAACTGCATTCGCTGGTGACGTCGAAGCGCGGCGATCTGCTGTCGCTCGATCTCGCCCGGCTGTTCGCGCTGGCGCCGCAGATCACGACAGTTGGCCTGTCCGCGACCGTCGCCGAGCCCGACGAACTGCGCCGCTTCCTGGTGCCGCAGCCGCTCGAGGGCGTGGCGATGGCGGACCTCGTCGTCGCGGAAGGCGGCGCCAAGCCCGACGTGTCGATGCTGGACAGCGCGCAGCACGTGCCGTGGGCCGGCCACTCGGCGCGCCACGCGCTGACGGAAATGTACGACCTGATCCGCAAGCACAAGACCACGCTGGTCTTCGTCAACACGCGCAGCCAGGCGGAATTCCTGTTCCAGGAGTTCTGGCGCATCAACGACGACAATCTCGCGATCGCGTTGCATCACGGCTCGCTCGACGTGGCGCAACGCCGCGCGCGTCGAGGACGCGATGACGCGCGGCAAATTGCGTGCGGTGGTCTGCACGTCATCGCTCGATCTCGGCGTCGACTGGGGCGACGTCGATCTCGTCATCAATGTCGGCGCGCCGAAAGGCTCGTCGCGCCTGATGCAGCGCATCGGCCGCGCCAATCACCGGTTGGATGAGCCGTCCAAGGCCGTGCTGGTGCCGGCCAACCGCTTTGAAGTGCTGGAGTGCCAGGCCGCAATCGGCGCGGTCGACGACAATGCGCAGGACACGCCGCCAGCCGCGCACCGGCGCGCTCGATGTGCTGGCGCAGCACGTTCTCGGCCGCGCCTGCGGCGAGCCGTTCTTCGCCGACGACGTGTTCGCCGAGATCAAGGCCGCCGCGCCTTACGCGCATCTCACCCGCGCCGACTTCGACGCCGCGCTCGATTTCGTCGCCACCGGCGGCTATGCGCTGAAAGCCTACGAGCGTTTTGCCAAGATCCGCCAGGACAAGACCGGCAAGTGGCGGATCAGCCATCCGCGCATCGCGCAGCGCTACCGGCTCAATGTCGGCACCATCGTCGAAGCCGACATGCTCAAGGTGCGGCTGGTGCGCTCGCGCCGCACCGGCCAGCACGTGCCGCGCGGCGGCCGCGTGCTCGGCGAGGTCGAGGAATATTTCATCGAGACGCTGACGCTCGGCGACACCTTCGCCTTTGCCGGCGAAATCCTGAAATACGAGGCGCTGGTCGAGGGCGAGGTCTATGTCTCGCGCTCCAATGCGCCCGATCCGAAAGTGCCGGCCTATGAGGGCGGCAAGTTTCCGCTCTCGACCTATCTTTCGGCGCGAGTGCGCGCGATCTTGGCCGATAAAGGCGCGTGGCGAACGTTGCCGGAGCAGGTACGCGAATGGCTGGAAGTGCAGGAATGGAAGTCGATGCTGCCGCCTGCCGGCGATCTGCTGGTCGAGACCTTTCCGCGCGCGGATAAGACCTACCTCGTCTGCTATCCGTTCGAAGGCCGGCTCGCGCACCAGACGCTCGGCATGTTGCTGACGCGCCGGCTCGAGCGCGCCGGCATGAAGCCGCTCGGCTTCGTCGCCAATGAATATGCGCTGGCGGTGTGGGGCGTCGGCGATCTCCAGCTTCGTATCAAGCGCGGCGATCTGTCGCTCGCGCAACTGTTCGACCAGGACATGCTGGGCGACGACCTCGAAGCCTGGCTCGCCGAATCGGCGATGATGAAGCGCACCTTCCGCACCTGTGCGATCATCGCCGGGCTGATCGAGCGAAGGTTCCCGGGCGAGGAAAAGTCCCGCCGCCAGCTCACCATCTCGACCGATCTGGTTTACGACGTGCTGCGCAAGCATCAGCCCGATCATCTTTTGCTGCGCGCGGCCCGCGACGATGCCGCAACCGGGCTTCTCGACATTCGCCGGCTCGGCGAAATGCTCTCGCGCATCCAGGGCCGAATCGTCCATAAACCGCTGGATTATGTTTCTCCACTGTCGGTCCCGGTTCTGCTGGAGATCGGCCGCGAGACCGTTTATGGCGAGGCAGCCGACGCGCTGCTCGCCGAGGCGGCCGACGAATTGATCAGGGAAGCGATGAAGTGACTGTGCTGGCACGATCTGCCGCGCCTCCGCCGGGGGAGGTTTCGATCAATGGAACCGCGCTGGTGGCGGATCCGGCCGGCGCGCTCTATTGGCCGAACGAAGGCGTGCTGGCGATCGCCGACCTGCATCTCGAGAAGGGCTCGAGCTTCGCCAAGCGCGGCGTACTGCTGCCGCCTTACGACACCGCCGCGACCCTGGCGCGGCTGTCGGCCGTCATCATGCGTTATGCGCCGCGCTGCGTGATTGCGCTGGGCGACAGCTTCCACGATGGCGGAGGGCCGGATCGCCTGGCCGATGCTGATCGTACACAGCTCAAGGCGCTGCAAGCCGGCCGCGACTGGATCTGGATTACCGGCAATCACGATCCCGAGCCGGCGCAAAACATCGGCGGTCAGTTCGGCGGCGCGCTCGCCATCGGTGGGCTGACGTTCCGTCACATTCCGTCAGGCAGCGCGGGCGAGATCGCGGGTCACCTGCATCCGGTCGCGCGGGTGTCGCATCGTGGCCGTGCGGTGAGCCGTCGTTGCTTTGCTGCCGATGCGCTTCGGCATGGTGATGCCAGCCTTTGGCGCCTTTGCCGGCGGGCTTAACATTCGTGATGCCGCGTTCGCCGACCTGTTCGGCACGCTCGCCTTCACGGCGCATATGCTGGGCGATGGCCGGCTCTATTCGTTCGGCGCCAAGCACTGCATGGCGGATTAGTCGCGCCGGAACACCACACTGGCGAACCAGCCGGTCAGAAGCGCAAGCAGCGCTGTGGCGAGGCCATAGAGAAATCCATGATCGCGCGCTGCTTCGGCGATGTATTCCTCGAAGCCGGCCTTGATGATCTGCAGGCTCGAATTCGCTTGCGTGATCAGCGCGCCGTCGGCGAACAGCTTCACATTGACCTGGTAAGTGCCGGTCGGCACCTGTGCGGGCAGCGGAATTGGCGCCCGGAAAACCGTCGGGCGTGATGAACGTCACCGCCTCGGGCGTTTCGCTGTAAAGGCCGCGTTCGGCTTCGAGTCCGAATGAAGGCTGATCGGAAAGGATCGTCAGGCACGGTGTCGGCGAAATCCGTCCCGACCCGCTGAACCAGCCGGAAATTTTCAAGCCCGAGCTGCATGCGCCGCAGGTTCTCGGCGGTGGTGATATGCGGCAGCGGCCGGTTCGAGATCACGGCCAGATAGGCCGGGATCTGGATGAATGGCCGCGAGTTCGACATTGACCCAGATGCCAAGCACCCGCTCCTTGCGGCGCGTGCGCAACGTCTGGCGCGGCCCGGTCACCGTGACGGCGACATCGTAACGCGCGTCGGTCCGTGCGGTGGTCGCATCGGTTTGAATGGCGCCGAACAGCACGAGGTCCTGGCCGGTAAAGCTCGACGTGATCGCGACGCGGTGGCTCGACAGCGACACGACCAGGCTCTCGGCCTTGGCCGCGGCGGCAAAGGCCAGGAGGAGTGCGAGTGCGGCAATGGCGCGCCTCATCGCCCCGCCTCCACAACGAGGATCGAGTAGAGATCGTCCGGCTGGACAACGAGCTGCACGGCAAATCGCAACCCGACCGCGAGCACCAGCACGCCGAGCAGCAGACGCAAGCGCTCGCCGCGCATCTTCTGTCCGGTGCGCGCGCCGAATTGCGCGCCGGTGACGCCGCCGACCATCAGGATGAAGGCAAGCACCGCATCGACCAGATGATTGGTCGTCGCGTGCAGCACCGTCGCCGACGCCATGGTGACGAGCGTGAGCACCATCGACGTGCCGATCACCGTCGCGGTCGGAACGCGCAGCAGATAGATCAGCATCGGCACCAGCAGAAAGCCGCCGCCGATGCCCATGATCGCGCCGACAAAGCCGATGATGAAGCCGATGCCCCAGACCGGAATCACCGAGACGTAAATCTTGGAGCGCTTGAAGCGCATCTTCAGCGGCAGGCCGTGCACCCAGAGGTGGCTGCCCGGCCTGCGAATGACCGGCGGCAGGCCGCGGCGGTCGCGCACCACCGCGCGCACGCCTTCGTAGATCATCACGCCGCCGACGATGGTCAGCAGCGTCACGTAGGACAGCGCCGATCATCAGATCGAGCTGGTCGAGCGAGCGCAGAATCGTGAACAGCGCAGACGCCGACCGCGGTGCCGACAAAGCCGCCGACCAGCAGCATCAAGGCGAGCTGGGTGTCGAGCGCGCGCTTTCGCCAATAGGAGATCGCGCCGGAGAACGACGAAGCGGCGATGTGGCTGGCGACGCTCGCCACCGACGACCGCCGGCGGCACGCCGACGAAGATCAGCAGCGGCGTCATCAGGAAGCCGCCGCCGATCCCGAACATGCCCGAGATGAAGCCGACCGCCAGCCCCATGCCGAGCAGCAGGAAGATGTTGAGCGGCAGGTCGGCGACCGGAAGGTAAATCTGCACGCGCGGCCTCGTGAAAGAACGTGCCGGTGTCCGAGAGCAGGACTGGAGGACTGGCTATAACAAAATGCGAAACGGGATTCCCGCTTTCGCGAGAAATGAACGACGTTAAGATTAGCGCCGCGCGTCCAGCGAAGAAGTCTTGGTCGGCTTGGCCGCTGCGGCAGGCTTGGTCGCCGCGGCGGCCGGCTTTGCGTCCCAGCCGCCAGCCGGCTCGGTCACGCTGGTCGCCAGCGGCGGCTGCCGCTCCGGCGCCCATGATTTGACCGCGTTTTGCAGGGCGGCCAGCGTGGCGGGCTCGATCTGGGCCGCGACGTCGTCGCGCTTCTTGACGGCTTCCTTGTCGCCGCTGGCGGCGGCCAGCGAGAACCATTTGTAGGATTCGGCGAAATCCTTCGGCATGCCGAGCCCGCGGGCATAGAGAATGCCGAGATTGTACTGGCTGTCGGCGACCCCGTAGCCCGCGGCCTTGCGGAACCATTGCGCCGCATTCTGGTAGTCGGGCTTGCCGCCGGCACCCTCGGCGTAGAGCACCGCGAGGTTATGCATCGCCTTGGCATTGCCCTGCGAGGCGGCCGCAATATAGGAGCGCTTGGCCTTGTCGAGGTCTTTGCGCACCCCGATGCCCTTTTCGTAGAGGCTGCCGAGGCGGAATTGGGCGGGGGCGAGCCCGGC
Organism: uncultured Alphaproteobacteria bacterium; assembly: GCA_963847325.1. Classification (GTDB taxonomy): domain Bacteria; phylum Pseudomonadota; class Alphaproteobacteria; order Rhizobiales; family Xanthobacteraceae; genus Pseudolabrys. The sequence continues at coordinate 104,348 of CAWJZD010000005.1, read as the reverse complement.
GCGCGCGGCGCGCTCGAACCAGCGGGCGGATTCTGCTGCGTTGGCGGCAACGCCACGGCCTTCGGCAAAGCGGACGCCGATTTCGTAGGCGGCGGAAGGGTCGCCGTTGGTGGCGGCGGTGCGGAGATTGGGACCGCCGATCGAGGTGGGCAGTTCCTCTGCGTTCGGCTGCGCGGTTGTGGAAGGCCGGCGCACCGAGCCGGTGATATCGTTGCTCTGTCCGATGCCGAGGTCTGGCACCGATCTCATAGCCGTTTCCGGCAGCATCGTGTTCGAGGACGGCGAGAGGACGCTGTAACCGAACTGCGAAGGCGGCGGGATCATGCCGGGCAGCCGGTGGCGCGGGCGCGGGGGCGCGCAATAATGCTGCCGGTCGTCGTGGGCTCGGCCTGGGCGGTTTCGGCCGGCGACGCTTCGTTGCTCGCAAGCTCGGTGGTCGGTTCGCCCGGCTGTTCTTTCTTGGCGAAATCGAAATGTCTTGCGCCGATGTGCAGACCGCCGATCACGATGGCGATCACGCTCGCCGAGACGAACAGCGACTTGACGCGGCCGAGCAGACGCTTCTTGAGCGCGGGCTTGTCACCTGCGGCCTCGTCCCCCTCGACATAATCAAGGGCTGGCGGCGGCGCATTTTTCGTCTTGCTGGTGTCGCGCAACGCAGCTTGCGCAGCGCGGCGGGCGGCGGCGAGGAAACCGGACTTGCCTTCCGGCGCGGGCCCGCCCGCTGGGATGGCGTCGCCGAGCGCGGCCTCCGAGGCGGCGATGCGCGACGCCGGATCGGCGCGAAGCCGCGCCAACGAACCCGGTTCGAGCGGCTCGTCGGGCGGCAGATCAGGATTGATCGGCAGCGTCTTGGCGCGCGGCAGCATCCGCTTCGGAGCTTCTTGCTGCGGCGCCGGCTTTGGCATCGGCCTTGCCGACATCGGCGCGCTCGGCTCTGCCTGGGGCATCGGAGCGGCGGGATGTGGCGGGGCAGGCGCGATCGGCGGTGACGGTATCGGTGCCTGGGCAATGTTGTCGGCCGGCACGGCTCGCGCGGCCACCCGGCCCAGGTTGGGAGCCAACGGAATATCGTCGGAATGGACTGGCGTGCGGATGCCCTGCTCGATCTTGCCGAGCCGGTCCATGATCATGCTCAAGGCGCCATGCAGAGACTGCAGTTCGCCTTGGGTACGAGCGATATCCTGCTTGAGGCCGTGGGCGTCGCCGCCCTCGCGTGGCGCGACGCCCTGGCCGCGTTCCACATTGACCAGTAGATCCGCCAGCCCGCGCTCGATGGTCTCCAGGTGCGCGAGCCGCGAATCCGAAGCGTCGAGCTTCTCGACCAGCTTGACGATGCGGTCTTCGAGATGTCCGAAGGCTACGTCGCCGCCGCGCGAGCTTTGCAGCTTCTCGATCTTGTCCGACAGCGAGCCGACCAGCGCTTCGAGCTTTGGCGGCACCGCTCCGCCGTTCTGGCTGCGCTGCGCGAGTGCATCGGACAGTGCGGCGATCCGCGCTTCCAGGCCGTTCAAGGCATCGCCGCCGCTGACATGGGCGAAGCGGTCGATCTTTTCGGCCAGCATCTGCACGTCGCTGGCGAGCCGGCCCACCGTCTCGTTCGAGGCGATGTGGCTGGAGACCTGACGCAACGTGTTGATCGCGTTCTCGAGCTGATCGAGCGTGACCGGGTCTTTCTGCGCGACGACATAATCGATCTTCTGCCCGAGCAGCTCGATCGCTTCGTGGAAACCCGCGAGATTTTCCGCCGGGGTCAGATTGCGCAGTACTTCCCGGACCTCGGCCAGACCGTTCTCGAGATTGGCGAGGGCGTGCCCATCGCCGCCATTCTGGCGGCCTTCGGCAATACGATGGCTCAGGCTCTGGATTTGCCGTTCGATCGTGTCGATGGCCTGGCGCGGCATCGCATTGTTGAGCGCGCTGGTAATGTCGGCAAGTTCGCCGCGCAGCGCGTTGATCGCCGCCTCGACACCCGGCGTTTGCAGCATGTCGATGCGGTCGGTGATCTGGCGGAGCTGCTCTTCCAGTCCGGAGAGGTCCTGCGCCGGCACGGAGTGCGCGCGCACGATTGCCGGTGGCTCGGCGAAAACCGGCGGCTGTTCCGGTGCAGCGGCGCGCCTGTCCGGCCCCCGGACAGGAGCCGGCTGCGCAGGCTCGCCACTGAGCATACGGCGGCGCGCTGCAATCTCGGCGACCGCCGTGTCGAGTCCGCCCTGCCAGGGCCGGGCAGGAGGCGGCATCGGTGGCGCCGCGTAAGCCGGGGGCGGGGCGTAAGCGGGCGGTGCGTAAGCTTGCGGGCCATAAGCGGGCGGCGCCGCCACAGCGGGCCGCAGATGTGGCGGCGCATAAGCTTCCGGCCCGCGGCTGAGCCGCTCGAGCCGGTGGCTCAGTGCATCGAGCTTGGCATTGACGGCGCCGAGCTCTTCGCCGCTCGTGTCGGCGAACAGCTCGTCGTCATCGTCGACGCCTTGCTCGGCTGCGGAATTGATGATTACGGAGTTGAGCCACTCCGAGAGCGGCATGCCGGCACGGCGCGCCGCCTGCTTCGCGCTCTCGCGAGCTTCCGGCCTTATGCCTTTCACGCTCCACGGGACGCCAAGTTTCATGCTCGCCTGCAGGTCAAAAGCGGGCGCGGACCCGGGTGAGCCGGCGCGCGCAAGCGGGAATTCAGGGCGAACGCGGCCGCCGCCTTCGCAAGGCGGAGTCTTTAACGTTTAGGGTAAATAAGCCGTTAAAGACGGGCAGATCGGCCGGTTTTTCGGCTGTTTGGCCATGCCGGGAAGTAAACGGCCCGGCCGCAATTAAGGGCTCTTGAACCAGACGCGGAAGAAGCCGCGTCATTTAATCCGGGTGAAAAGCCTCCTCCGCCATAGTCCCGTCCGGACGAAGGGGATATCGCCGTAAATCGGTCCGAGACGGTTGTTTCGCCTCGCATGTTGGGAACATGCGCGGCGTGCTCGGCTTGAAAGCACGGCGACTATGGGGAAACGGGACAATGCCAATCTACAAAGCGCCGGTTGAGGACACGCTGTTCCTGTTGAACGACGTGTTCCAGATGGAAAAGTACGGCAATTTGCCGGGCTTCTCTGATGCTTCGCCTGACGTGGTCGAGGCCGTGCTCGGCGAAGCCGCCAAGCTGTCCGAAGAAGTGCTGACGCCGCTCAATAAGGTCGGCGACCACGAGGGCTGCACGCGCCATGGCGATGGCAGCGTGACCACGCCGACCGGCTTCAAGGACGCCTTCAAGCAGATCGTCGAAGGCGGCTGGATCGGCATTTCAGTGCCGCAGGAGTTCGGCGGGCAGGGCCTGCCGGCGACCATGACCGTCGCGGTCAATGAATTTTTCTGCTCCGCCAACATGGCGTTCGCCATGTATCCGGGCCTGACGCAGGGCGCGAACGCCGCGCTGCTGGTGCACGCCTCGGATGCGCTGAAGACAGAAGTTTCTGCCGAAGATGGTGACCGGCCAGTGGACCGGCACCATGAACCTCACCGAGCCGCATTGCGGCACCGATCTCGGCTTGCTCCGCACCAAGGCGGTGAAGCAGGCGGACGGCAGCTACAAGATCACCGGCACCAAGATATTCATTTCCGCCGGCGAGCACGATATGGCGGAGAACATCATCCATCTGGTGCTCGCGCGCATCGAAGGCGCACCGGCCGGCACCAAAGGCATCTCGCTGTTCGTCGTCCCCAAGCTCGCCGTCAAGGACGACGGCTCGCTCGGTGAAGTGAACGGCGTGTCGTGCGGCTCCATCGAAGAGAAGATGGGCATCCACGGCAACTCGACCTGCGTGATGAACTACGACAACGCGACCGGCTGGCTGATCGGCGAGGAAAACCGCGGCCTCAACGCCATGTTCGTGATGATGAACGAGGCGCGGCTCGGCGTCGGCGTGCAGGGACTCGCGCAGTCGGAGGTCGCCTATCAGAACGCCGTGGCTTACGCGAAGGAGCGTCTGCAGGGCCGCGCGATTTCGGGCGTGAAATATCCCGACAAGCCAGCCGATCCGATCATCGTGCATCCCGACATTCGGCGCACATTGATGACGATGCGCGCCTTCAACGAAGCAGCGCGTGCGCTGGTGTTGTGGACCGCGCTCAAGAGCGATGTCGCGCATCGCTCCGAGGATGCCAAGGAGCGTCAGAGCGCCGACGATCACATGAGCCTGCTGACGCCGGTCATCAAAGGCGTGCTGACCGACCGCGGTTTTGAGAACACGGTGCAGGCGCAGCAGGTATTCGGTGGCCACGGTTACATCGTCGAGCACGGCATGGAGCAGTTCGTGCGCGATGCGCGTATCGCGCAGATCTACGAGGGCGCCAACGGCATCCAGGGCCTCGACCTGGTCGGCCGCAAGATCGGCAAGGATGGCGGCCGCGCGCTGATGGCGTTCCTCAACGAGGTGGGCGCTTATCTCAAGGAACGCGCGTCGAACGACGAGATGAACGTCTATCTCAAGCCGCTCGGGCAGTCGCTCGCCCATCTGCAGCAGGCGTCGATGTGGTTCATGCAGAACGCGATGACCAAGCCGGACAATGCCGGCGCTGGCGCGACCGACTACATGCATCTCTTCGGGCTGGTGGCGCTCGGCTATATGTGGTGCAGGATCGCGGAAGCGGCGCTGGCGAAAATGCCGAAGGCCAACGGGCAGGCCGCCCGCTATTCGGCCAAGCTTGCGACCGCGCGCTTCTTCATGGAACGGATGTTGCCGGAAACGGCGACCCGGCTCGCCCGTATTCAGGTCGGCGCCGCGTCAACAATGGAAATGCCGGACGAGCAGTTCTAGCTCGCCCGGCATTTCATTTTTCCAGAACGCTAGCTTAGCGACGGATCACGCGGCGCTGCGTGCCGAGCTGCTGCGCGTCGGCCAGCGCCTGGCGCTGCGCGCACTCCTGCCGGTTCAGGCCGAACACGGCAGCGGCACCGCGACAGGGTTGGATGACCGCATCGATACCGGCCGCAACACCAACGCCGGCCACGCCGCCGGTTGCCGCTGCGCCCGCTACGGTCGCGGGAAGCGCGGCACCCAAGGCACCGCCGATCACGCCTTCAGAGACGGCGACGCCAGCCGCGGTACCTGCAACTGCGCCGGCGCCAACTTCGGCAGGCGCGGCCGGGTTGTAATCTTGCGCGAACGCCGATGCGGTCAGTGCAACCGTCGCGGCCGCGATCAAAAGAGCTTTACGCATGTCAGTCTCCGTCTTGTTCTCGGTAACCCCGTGGACAAACTGAGTGCGCTGCAATGCGTTCCGAAGAAACTCCTGTTTCATCAATAGTGGCAATGGCTTGGCACCGAGATCGGAACTGCGGCTTCGCTGTGAAGCGAGGATGACCCTCGCGTGACGACGCAAAACTTCATCGCAAATTTTACACCCAGTGATGCCTCGCTAACCACGTCCAGCGTCGGTCCGTGGCGGTCCGGAACATTCAAATCGCGGGTTCCTTGATTCCCCGTCGTCCCAGACGCGCGGGACAAACGATTACAGGCAGATCCATCATGAAAGTGTTCAGTGGCGTTACCGCGGCTGCGATCGCCGCGGCTCTTTCGGTTTCCGCATCCGCGGCTGATCTCCGTTTCACGCATGTGATGAATATCGGCTCGGCCGGCAACGGCGCCGGTCAATTCGGATATGTCGAGGATTTTGCCTTCAGCAAGGACGGTCATCTGCTGGTGACCGACGCCTCGCACGGATTCGTGCAGGTGTTTGACAAGAAGACCGGAGCTTTCATCGCCCGCTTTGGCGGCCACGGTGACGACGAATCCAATCTCGAAAAACCGGAAGGCATCGCGGTCGATCCGGCCGGCAATATTTTCGTCGCCGACTATGCATCGGGCTTCGTCAAAAAGTACGGCCCCGATCATCGGTGGCTGCAAACTTTCAGCGGCTACGGTTCGGCGCTCGGCCAGACCATCAAAAGCGAGTTCATGGATATTCGCGACGGCAAGCTCTACGTGCCGGACGTCGGCAATAACCGCGTCAATGTATTCGCGCCTCGACGGCAAGCCGCTGTTCGATTTCGGCAACAAGGGCGCGGGTCCGCTCAACTCGCCGGAAGCCGCGAAATTCAACAGTGCGGGCGAGCTGTTCGTGTCGGATCTCAAGAACGACCGCATCCGCGTCTTCGACGCGGAAGGAAAGTCGCTGCGCACTTTTGGGAAGAGCGGCGCGGCCGCCGGCGAGTTCAGGGCGCCGGCCGGGATAGCCTTCGACCGCGACGACAATCTTTACGTCACCGAGATCGGCAATGATCGCGTGCAGGTCTTCGACAAGACCGGCAAGCCGATCGCGATGTGGGGCAAGAAAGGCACCGCCGACGGTGAGTTCGGCAACCTGCACGGCATCATCGTCGACCGCGACAGCGGCTTCGTTTACGTTGCCGACACCGCCAATAACCGCATTCAGGTTTTTCGCCCGTCCGGCTCCGAAACCGTGGGCAAGGCCCGGCCGTGAGCAGCCGTCATGCGCCTTCCTAGTGCGATTTCGAGCACGCCCATGCTCCGCACCAAACTCCTGATCGCTTTCGCGGCCCTGGCATTCATCACGGTGCTTGGCGGCTCCATCAGCCTCGTGCTGATGAACCGCCTCAGCGCCGCCTTCTCGGTCTATGCCGACGTTACGGTGCCGCTGCTTCGCGACAGCGCGCAATTGATCGACAATGCACGCGGCATGCGCGCCATCGCGTCGCGCGCCGACGACGCCAATGCCGATGTTGCGGCGCTCCGCGACCAGATGGCGGCAATCGATGCGTCGAGCCGGAACGAGCTTGACGTGTTGGCCGCGCGGTCGCGTTCGGCCGGTCTCGATATTGGAATTGATGTTGCCCGGAAGACCGAAGCTGAATTTGCGGCTCTTCTGTCAAAGATCATCGAGGCTGGCGAAGCCGCCCGTGCCCTGAGCCGGGACGTTTCGCGCCGGGTCGCGGCATTCGAGGAGGCGGTGCGGGCAAACCGCGCAGCGGTCGAGACGATCCTCACCCGCGCTGAAAGCGGCATCAACCAGAAGGAAGAGGAAGCCAAGATCGAACAGCAAACCCGCAGGGCAACGGCGGGAAGTCTCGGCGTTCTGATTTCGGCTTTGATTTCCGACTATTTCCCGCGTGTGGTGAATTCCGGCAAGCTGTCGGGCCGGCTCAATGATCTCAGTGTCATGTCTCAGCTGGCGCTGGCGCAGCCGGACGACGTTCTGCTGTCCGAAATCGAGGCCAGCGGGCGGCAAATCCTGCGCGGCATGGCTGTGGTGGCACGGCGGCTCGAAGGGCGCATGGGCGATGAGCAGGGCCGGGCAGACTTCGCTGCCGTGAAGGAATACACCGCGAAAGTTGGAACAGCGTTCGACGCGGTGATCTCGGGCCAGCGCAATGTGTTGGCGGCGCGCAACGAGGTCATGCAAGGCCGCGCGGCACTCGACCGGCTGGATCGCGCGTACTTCACCGTTCTCGCCAATGTTCAGGAGACCACCGAGCGGCTCAATGCCGCCGCACGCGGCGCAGCCGCTCAAGGCTTCGTCTGGGCGAAGAATGTCGTCATTTTCAGCGGCGTCCTGGCGCTGTTAGGCGCCCTGGCGCTGGCGCTCTGGTTCGCGCACTGGATCACGCGCCCGCTCACAACGCTCACTGACCACGCGGTCGAGATTCGCCGTACTGGCGAGCTCAGCGAGCTTCCGCCGGAGCGCGTCGCCGGCGAGTACGAGGAGATCGACAAGCTAACCAGCTCTTTCAACGCCATGGTGGCCGAGCTTTCCGAAGCGCGCGGCCGCCTGATCGATTGGTCGGAAAGCGAGATCCGAACGCAGTATGAGCGGCTCAATGCTGCGATCGACAACATGCCGCTTGGGCTGTGCATGTTCGACCGCGATCACAAGCTCATTATCTGCAACGCTAATTATGCTGCGATTTACGGAATCCCGGAGCAGTACACCAGGCCCGGCACGCCGCTGAAAACGATCCTCAATCACCGGCTGGAGACCGGCGCTTATTCAGACGACAATGAATTGATCATCGCCGAGCGGCTGACCAAGATCGCGGCCGGTAAACCTTGGTATGGCGTCAACGAGCTCGCTGATGGCCGCATCATCGCGGTGTCCCATCGCCCGCTGGCAAACGGCGGCCATGTCGCGATCCATGAGGATATCACCGAGCGCCGGCAGACCGAGCTCAAGATCGCGCATATGGCGCATCATGACGCGCTTACTGATCTGCCGAACCGCGTCCGATTTCGTGAGGACATGGTCGCCGGGCTGGCGCGAGTCCAGCGCGGTGAAGCCATGGCCGTTTTGTGCATGGACCTCGACCATTTCAAGGATGTCAACGATACGCTCGGCCACCCGGTTGGCGACGCATTGCTGAGGGAGGTTGCGGAGCGGCTCAAGCCTTGCATCCGCGGCCATGACTCGATCGCACGGCTTGGCGGAGACGAATTCGCCATCATACAGACTGGCGCCAATCAGCCGGAAAGCGCCACCGCGCTGGCGGCTCGGCTGATCAAGGAAGTTGCCCGACCGTTCGACGTGGAAGGGCATCAGGTGGTGGTTGGCGCCAGCGTTGGCATCGCGATGGCGCCGGCCGACGACACCGACCCCGATTTGCTGCTCAAGAAGGCCGATCTCGCACTCTATCGTGCGAAGGAAGACGGTCGGAGCACCTTTCGCTTCTTCGAGCCGGAGATGGACGCGCGCATGCAGAAGCGCCGCGCGCTCGAAATAGATTTGCGCCAGGCGCTGCCGCTTGGCCAGTTCGAGGTGTACTACCAGCCGCTGGTCACGATCGACGGCGGCCAGGTGTCCGGCTTCGAGGCGCTGTTGCGCTGGCACCACCCCGAGCGCGGCATGGTGCCGCCCGATCAATTCATCCCGCTTGCCGAGGAAATCGGCCTGATCAGCTCGATCGGGGCGTGGGTGCTCAAACAGGCCTGCGCGGAAGCGGCCAAATGGCGGAATGACATCCGGATCGCGGTCAACCTCTCGCCGGTGCAGTTCAAGGACAAGACATTGGTACTCGATGTCATCGCCGCGCTCGGCCAATCGGGGCTGAAGCCGCAGCGTCTCGAGCTCGAGATCACCGAAAAGGTGTTGTTGCAGGATACCGACGAGACGGTCGCGACGCTCAACCAGCTGCGTGCACTGGGGGTTCGTATCTCGATGGACGACTTCGGCACCGGCTACTCGAGCCTGGGCTATCTGCGCAAATTCCCGTTCGACAAGATCAAGATCGATCGCTCCTTCATTCGCGACCTGGCAGATAAGCCGGATTCGATCGCGATCGTTCGCGCCGTCACCAAGCTGGGCTCGACGCTTGGCATTGTCACCACGGCGGAAGGCGTCGAGACCGAGGAGCAATTGAAAATGCTGCTCAGGGAAGGCTGCACCGAGGCGCAGGGCTTCCTGTTCAGCAAGCCGACGCCCGCCAAGAACGTCAGCGGGGTGATCGACCGCATCGACGATGACGCCACCAGGGACGCGCAGGGCGCCGAGGACGCCAGGACCGCCAGAAGGACCAAAGAGGTGGCCTAAGCGAACGCCGGCATGACGTCGCGTGCGAATAACTGCAGAGACGTTTGCGCGTCCTGGAAGCGGATATCGCCGAACACCATCTGGCACAGCACGTAATTGACGCCGGTGTCGCGTGCGAGCGCGTCGAGGTAGGCGCGCACGGTGTCCGGTGAACCGGCGATGCCGTGGCCGGTCTTTTCCAGCGCATCCCAATCCGGCGGATAAATGTCCTTCAGCACGAAATCGATCTGCGAGCGTTGCCACAGGAAGGCGATGGCATTCGCCCAGCGCGGATAGGCGGCACGCGCGATCGCTTTCGCCTTCTCGTCCGTATCGGCGACCACGATGTGCCGCGTTATGCCAATATGCGGCAGCGTTTCGAGCGGACGGCCGAGCGCGGCCCATTCCTGCCGATAGCGTGCCGCAATTGCCTTGGCGCGAACAGCGGGGCCGAGCGAAACCACATTCACATTGCGCGGCGCTGCCCATGGAATCGCATCGGGCGACGGCGCGCCGTACCAGATCGGCGGATGCGGCTTCTGCACCGGCTTCGCCTGCACGAGATAATCCTTGTACCGGTAATACTTGCCCTCGAAGTTGACGATCTCGCTCTCGAACGCGGCCGTCATCACCGCAAAAGCTTCGTGGTACATCGCCGGCGCGTCCTTCGGATCGACGCCATAACGCTGATGCTCGATCAGCGCGCCGCCGCGGCCGATGCCCATCATGAGCCGGCCACCGCTCAAATGATCGAGCATGCAGATCTCTTCATAGACGCGCAGCGGATGGTGCAGCGGCAGCACATAGACCAGCGGCCCCATGCGCAGCGTTTTGGTGCGGGCGAACGCGCTGGCGAGGAACACGCTCGGGCTGGCGGCATGGCCGAGCGGGGTCGAATGATGCTCGGCAAGGTGATAGCCGGCGAAGCCAGTCCGCTCGATCTCCTCGATCAGCCTGAGCCGCTGCTCGAAGAATTCGCCGAGCGGCAGGCCGTTGTCGTCGAGGTGATCGAAGATGCCGAATTTGAGCACAGCGGTCCTGCAAGATGGGCAATGGTGGGCGGCGCAAGTTTAATTGACCCGCGCAAGAACGCTCAGTTAGCTTGGGCAAAACACAAAACTCAACGGAGAAACGCCATGCGTAAGTTCGCTGCGTCTTTGGCCGCCGTCGCTATCCTCGCTTTTGCCGGGACCGCGCAGGCGCAGGACACCATCAAGATCGGCCTGATCATGGCCTATTCCGGCCAGTTCGCCGACACCGCCACGCAGATGGACAACGGCATCAAGCTGTTCGTCAAACAGCACGGCGACACGATTGCCGGCAAGAAGATCGAATTCGTCCGCAAGGACACCGGCGGTCCGAATCCAGACGTCGCCAAGCGGCTCGCGCAAGAACTTGTGGTGCGCGACAAGGTCGACATCCTCGCCGGGTTCACGCTCACACCGGAAGCGCTGGGCGCCGCGGATGTTTCCGCCGAAGCGAAGAAGTTCTTGGTCGTGATGAACGCGGCCACTTCGATCATTACGACGAAGTCGCCGTATATCGCGCGCACGTCGCTGACGATCCCGCAGCTTGAACATCCGTTCGGCCAGTGGGCGTTCAAGAGCGGCATCAAGAAGGTCTACACGATGGTCTCGGACTACGGCCCGGGCATCGACGCCGAGACCTGGTTCCAGCGCGGCTTCAAGGAAGCGGGCGGCGAGGTGGTCGGCTCGGTGCGCATGCCGGTCGCCAATCCGGACTTCTCCGCTTTCGTGCAGCGCGCCAAGGATCTCAATCCAGAAGCGGTCTTTATCTTCATTCCGGGCGGCGCGCAGCCAATCGCGATCACCAAAGCGTTCCAGGAGCGCGGCTTCCCGGCCGACAAGATCCTCGGCCAGGGCGAGATCGTGATGGACGACAATGCGCTCAAGAGCATGGGCGACGCCGCGGTCGGCATCCGCACCGTCTTCCACTACGGCTGGGAACACAAATCGGCGGCCAACGAAGCGTTCGTGAAGGCCTATCGTGCCGAATTCAACCGCTCGCCTGACGTGTTCTCGATCGGCGCCTGGGACGGCATGCACCTCATCTATGAGGCGCTGAAGAAGACCGGCGGCAAGGCCGATGGTGACTCACTGATCACGGCGGCCAAGGGCATGAAGTGGGAGAGCCCGCGCGGCCCGATCTCGATCGATCCTGATACGCGGGACGTCGTGCAGAACGTCTATGTCCGCAAGGTCGAGAAGATCGGCGGCGGCACGCAGAACGTCGAAATCGACACCATCCCGAACGTAAAAGACCCGGCGAAATAGCCCCGGAAAGCCATATCCGCTCGCCCCTGCTTTCGCGGGGGCGGGCGGGGCTATACGTTGTCGCTAACCGAGTCGCGACAGCCGGACATGGACGTCCTCAATATTCCCCGCCCGTCATGGATGACCGAAGACCTGGTCCTGCTTGAGGACCAGGCGCGCCGTTTCATCGGCGACGAGTTCAAGCCTCAGATCGACCGCTGGCATGAGGAAGGCATCTACGAGCGCGAGGTCTGGACCAAGGCCGGCGAGGCCGGCCTGCTGTGTGCCTCGATGCCGGAAGAATATGGCGGGGCAGGCGGCAGCTTCGCGCATGACGCGGTGATCAACCGCGAGCTCTCCTACGCCGGCTTCGACACGTTCGGCGCACCGCTGCATTCCGGCATTGTCGCGCCCTACATCCTTCATTACGGCACCGAAGAGCAGAAGAAGCGCTGGCTGCCCAAGCTCGCGAGCGGCGAGATGGTCGGCGCCATCGCAATGACCGAGCCTGGCACCGGCTCCGACCTGCAAGGCGTGCGCACCACCGCGGTGAAATCCGGCAACGGTTACAAGCTCAACGGCTCGAAGACTTTCATCACCAACGGCCAGCACGCCAACCTGGTCGTCGTCGTTGCCAAGACCGACCCAAAGCAAGGCTCCAAAGGGGTCTCGCTGGTGGTGGTCGAGACCGACGACGCCAAGGGCTTTCGACGTGGCCGCAAGCTCAAGAAGCTCGGCCTCGATTCAGCCGACACGTCGGAACTGTTCTTCGAGGACGTGCAGCTTCCCGCCGAGGCTCTGCTCGGCAGCGAAGAAGGGCAGGGCTTCTACCAGCTCATGAAGGAGTTGCCGCAGGAGCGGCTGCTCGTCGCGCTGCACGCGGGCGCGATGATGGAGCGCGCGCTCAGGCTGACCATCGATTACGTCAAGGAGCGGCAGGCCTTCGGCAAGAAGATCATCGAGTTCCAGAACACCCAGTTCGAGCTCGCCGACATCAAAACCAAGGTCACGGCGGCCAAGGTGTTCATCGACCACTGCATGGAACGCCATGTCGGCGGCGGCGAAGGGCTCGACGCCGTCACCGCCTCGATGGCCAAGCTATGGACCACCGATCTGCTCGCCGAGGTGGTGGACCGATGCCTGCAATTGTTCGGCGGCTACGGTTATATGGACGAATATCCGATCTCGCGGCTCTACCGCGATGCCCGCGTCATGCGTATCTATGCGGGCACGAACGAGATCATGAAATTGCTGATTTCCCGCAGCCTCTAGGGCTGCGAAGGAGGGATCAATGGCCGACGCATATGTCTACGACGCCGTGCGCACCCCGCGCGGGCGCGGCAAGTCCGACGGCTCGCTGCACGAAGTCACTGCGCTCAACCTCGCGAGCCAGGCGCTCGCCGCGGTCAAGGAACGCAACAAGCTCGATCCGCTGCTGGTCGACGACGTCGTGCTCGGCTGCGTCGATCCGGTCGGCGAGGCGGGCGGCGACATCGCGCGCGTCTCGGCGATCATGGCCGGCTTTGGCGATGAAGTGCCGGGCATCCAGATCAACCGCTTCTGCGCCTCGGGTCTCGATGCGGTGAATTTCGCTGCCGCCGAAGTGATGAGCGGCCAGCACGACATGACGATCGGCGGCGGCGTGGAGTTCGATGAGCCGCGTCGGCATCGGCGCCTCGGGCGGTGCCTGGCCGATGGATCCGTCGATCGCACTGAAATCCTACTTCGTGCCGCAAGGCATCTCCGCCGACCTGATCGCGACCAAGTATGGCTTCTCGCGTGACGACGTCGATGCATATGCCGTCGAGAGTCAGAAGCGCGCCGCGAAGTCGTGGGAAGAGGGCCGCTTCAAGAAGTCGGTCGTGCCGGTGAAGGACGTCAACGGCATCACCCTGCTCGACAAGGACGAGCACATGCGGCCGTCAACGACCATGCAGACGCTGGGGCAACTCAACGCGTCCTTCGTGCAGATGGGCGAGATGGCAGGCTTCGACGCCGTCGCGGTGCAACGCTATCCGGAAATCGAAGCGATCAATCACGTGCATACGCCGGGCAATTCCTCCGGCATCGTCGATGGCGCCGCGGCCGTGCTGATTGGCAACGAAGAAGCCGGCAAACGTGCGGGGCTAAAGCCACGCGCGCGTATCAAGGGCTTCGCCAATATCGGCTCCGAGCCGTCGATCATGCTGACCGGCCCGATCCCGGTAACCGAGAAGCTGCTCAAGAAAACCGGCATGAGCGTCAAGGACATCGACCTGTGGGAGCTCAACGAGGCCTTTGCCTCTGTCGTCCTGCGCTACATGCAGGGGCTCAATATCCCGCACGACAAGATCAACGTGAATGGCGGCGCCATCGCGATGGGCCATCCGCTCGGCGCCACCGGCGCCATGATCTTCGGCACCGTGCTCGACGAGCTTGAGCGCAGCGGCAAAGAGACCGCGCTGGTAACGCTCTGCATCGGCATCGGCATGGGCACGGCCACGATTATCGAGCGGGTCTGATGCCCAAGATCGACATCGACAAGGTGCCGTACAAGAGAGTCGGCGGCTATCCCGGTGAGTGGGCAACCTATCTCGACAAGCGCGAGAAGCGGCAGCTCGGCGACGTGGTCGGGCTGAGCCAGTTCGGGGTCAACATCACCAGGCTCGCGCCCGGCGGCGCGTCCTCGCTGCGCCATTGGCACCGCGAAGAAGACGAATTCATCTTCGTGCTGGAAGGCGAGCTGGTGCTGATCGAAGATTCCGGCGAGACCGTCCTGCGCCCCGGCGATTGCGCGGGCTGGAAAGCGAGCTCGCCGAACGGCCACACGTCGAAAATCGCAGCGGCCGCGAGGTGCTCTATCTCGAGGTCGGCACGCGCGCCAAGACCGAGCACGTCACCTATCCGGACCACGATCTGGTGCTCAAACGCGACGAGACCGGCCGGAAATATTTCCACCGCAACGGCGAGCCCTATTAAGAGGCAAACATGCTGGCTCCGACGCCCAAGGACAAAGCTTCCAATTTCAAATTCGACGTCGATGGCGACGGCATCGCGCTGCTGACCTGGGACATGCCGGGAAAGTCGATGAACGTCATCGACGTCTCGGTGATCACCGAGCTTGCCGAGCTGGTCGAAAAGATCGCCGCGGACGCCAACATCAAGGGCGCGGTGATCACATCGGCCAAGGATGCTTTCGGCGGCGGCGCCGACCTGACGCTGCTGGAGAGCCTGATCAGCAATTATCGCAAGCTGGAAAAGGACAAGGGCGAGGTCGCCGCGGCCACCGAGCTGTTCGAGCAGAGCCGCAAGCTGTCGCAGCTCTACCGGCGCATCGAAACCTGCGGCAAGCCGTTCGCCGCCGCGCTCAACGGTACCGCGCTTGGCGGCTGCTTCGAGCTGGCGCTCTGCTGCCACCATCGTGTCGCCGCGGAAAATCCAAAGACGCGGCTCGGCCTGCCCGAGATCAAGGTCGGGCTGTTTCCCGGCGCCGGCGGCACCATCCGCTTCTCGCGCATGATGGCGCCGGCCGATGCGCTGCAGACCTTGCTCAAGGGCGATCAGCTCAAGCTCGACCGCGCCAAGGCGATGAAGTTGGTCGACGCGGTCGTGCCGGCGGGCGAACTCGTCGCCAAGGCGAAAGAGTGGGTGAAGGCCAACCCCAAGGCCAAGGCGCCATGGGACGTCGATGGTTTCCGCAATCCCGGCGGCCAGGTCTATTCCAAGGCCGGGATGATGACCTTCCCGGCGGCGAACGGGATCTATCGCCGCGAGACCTACGACAATTATCCGGCCGCCCGGGCGCTGATGCAGACCTTCTACGAAGGCCTGCTACTGCCGTTCGACCGCGCGCTCACGATCGAGTCGCGCTACTTCGCCAGCGTGCTGCGCTCGCCGGAAGCCGGCAACATGATCCGCTCGCTGTTCGTCTCGATGCAGGAGCTCAACAAGGGCGCCCGCCGCCCGGCCAATGTGCCGCCGACCAAGCTGCAGAAGGTCGGCGTCGTCGGCGCCGGCTTCATGGGCGCCGGCATCGCGCAGGTGACGGCTGCCGCGAACATCCCGGTGGTGCTGGTCGATCGCGATCAGGAAACCGCCGACAAGGGCAAGGCCGGGCTGCACAAGGCGCTGACCGATCGCGTCAACAAGGGCCGCATGAAGAGCGCCGAGCGCGACGAATTGCTCGGCCGCATCACCGCGAGTGCCGACTACGGCGCGCTGAAAGATTGCGATCTCATCATCGAAGCGGTGTTCGAAGATCGCAAGGTGAAGTCGGACGTCATCGCCAAGATCCAGGCGGTGATCAACGACACCGCGATCTTTGCCTCCAACACCTCGACGCTGCCGATCACGTCACTGGCCACCGAGTTCAAGGATCAGGCCCGGTTCATCGGCATCCACTTCTTCTCGCCGGTCGCGCTGATGCTGCTCACCGAGATCATTCTCGGCAAGAACACCGGCGACAAGGCGCTCGCGGTCGCGCTCGACTACGTGCGCGCGATCCGCAAGACGCCGATCGTCGTCAATGACTCGCGCGGCTTCTACGCCAACCGGTGCGTGCTCAACTACATCCAGGAAGGCCATTTGATGCTGCTGGAAGGCGTGCCGGCGGCGATGGTGGAGAACACCGCGCGGATGGCCGGCATGCCGGTCGGCCCGCTCGCGCTCAACGACGAGACCGCGCTCGACCTCGGCCTCAAGATCGTGCGTGCCGCCGAGCAGGACCTTGGCGCGAGCGCCATCAATCCGCAGCAGAAGAAGCTGCTCGAAGACCTGGTCGAGAAGCACGGCCGGCAGGGCCGCAAGAACAGCAAGGGCTTCTACGATTATGCGCCCGGCAAGCCGAAGCGGCTGTGGCCGGATCTGGCCGAGCTGCTGCCGAAGAAGTTGTCGCGCGAAGAGGTCGAGGCGATCGACGTCGAGGAGCTCAAGCAGCGCTTCCTGGTGACGCAGGCGGTCGAGGCTGCGCGCACCTTCGAGGAGCATGTCGTCACCGATGTGCGCGAGGCCGATGTCGGCTCGATCCTCGGCTGGGGCTTCGCGCCGTTCACCGGGGGCACGCTGTCCTACATCGACATGATGGGGACGAAGGCCTTCGTCGATCTGTGCCGCAAGTTCGAGAAGAAGCACGGGCCACGCTTCAAGCCGCCCAAGCTGCTGGTCGAGATGGCGGAGAAGGGCGAAAGCTTCTACGGCCGCTTCGCGCCGGGGCGGCAGAAAGCGGCGTAGTTCCGCACGCTGTGTCTTTTGACGCGTTCTTGCGTAGGGCGCTGCGCTACCCATCTAAGCGCGCATGGCCCGATCACGCACGCTCTCATCGACGATTGAATTCAGCCGCTCCCACAGCGGTCATACCGCTGCCTCGCGGCGCGCTGCGCTCGAGCGGCTGGAATGGCTCGCCAACATCATGGACACGGCGATCGTTCTGCCCGGCAATATCCGCATCGGCGCGGATGCCGTGATCGGCCTTGTGCCCGGCATCGGTGACGCCATCACCACCGGCCTGTCGCTCTGGATCGTCAAGGAAGCGCATGCGCTCGGCGCGTCGAAGCCCGTGCTGACCCGCATGATCGGCAATGTTGCAGTCGATGCGCTGACCGGTGTCGTGCCGGTGCTGGGCGATGCGTTCGACGTGATCTGGCGCGCCAATCGCCGCAACGTGCGGCTGCTGCGCGAGCACTTCGAGCGCGAAGGGCTGTTGTGACCACAGCGTGGCCGGAGCAAAAGGCGTTCCGGCCGATCAATGTGCCCTGGCCGCTGCGCAATTGGCTCGACGGTTTTACTGCGGCGGCGCTCAAGGCCGGCCCGCCGCTTGATCTCGCCGGGCCCGCAGGCGAACCGGCGCTGGCCCCGCCGGATTCGGTGTCGTGGCGCATCTTCAAAAATCCAGCGGCGATGTTCATTGGCGGGGTGTCCGCCGTTTTGCTCGAACTTGCCGAACCGCGCGTCCGCGCCGGCGTTTGGGACCACACCAGTTTTCGCACCGATCCGGTGCGGCGGCTGCGGCGCACCGGCGCCGCGGCGATGATCACGGTCTACGGCGCACGCAGCCAGGCCGAAGCCATGATCGCCGGCGTGCGCCGCCGTCATGGCGCCGTGATCGGGACCACGCCGGAAGGCGCCACCTACGAGGCGAACGATCCGGAGCTGCTGAAGTGGGTTCAGGCCACGGCGGGATTTGGTTTTCTTGCCGCCTATGACGCCTTCGTCCGGCCGGTCAGCCGGCAGGAGCAGGACCGCTATTTTGCCGAGGGTGTCGAGGCGGCACAGCTTTACGGGGCGCAGGATGTCCCGACCTCTCGCACCGCCTTGGACGCCTATTTCCAGGCGATGCGGCCGAAGCTCGGTCCGTCACCCGTGATCCTGGAATTCCTCGACATCATATCGAACGCGCCGGTCGTGCCCGTCCCGCTGCGGCCGTTGCAGCGGATGATGGTGCGGGCAGCCGTCGATATCCTGCCGCCTTGGGCGCAACAGCAACTCGACCTCGCCACGTGGCGGCTGCGGCCTTTCGAAGCGGCTATGCTGCGGCGTATCGGTGCGCTCGCCGATCGTATCGTGATCGCGAACGGTCCGGCCGCACAGGCGTGCGCCCGTCTGGGCCTGCCGGCCGACTATCTTTATCGCTAGACCACTACGGTCACCCGCTCCACCGCGCGGGTCACCGCGGTGTAGAGCCAGCGCTCGCGCGTCTCGCCAAACGCGAACGACTCATCGAACACGACGACGTTGTTCCACTGCGAGCCCTGCGCCTTGTGCACGGTCAGCACATAGCCGTAGTCGAATTCGTCGTAGGGCTTTCGCCGCTGCCAATCGACATGCTCGATGCCGCCGGAGAAGCATTCCGGCCGCACCGACACTTTCACGCCGCGCAGGCCGGTCTCGTCGTCCGGCAGCAGCCGCATCGTCATGATGCCGGTCTTGCGTCCGCCGCGTTCCTTCACACTCCACAGCGAGCCGTTGAACAGGCCCTTCTTGCGGTTGTTGCGCAGGCACACCAGCTTGTCGCCGGCTGACGGCATGTCGCCCTCGAAGCCGCGCCGCTCGCGCAGCCGCGTATTGTAGCTGCGCCGGGTATTGTTGCGCCCGACCAGGACCTGGTCGGCCTCGAGCACCAGCTGCGGATCGAGCTTGCTCTTCGGCACCACTTCGCTTTCGCCGAACCGGCCCGGCTCCAGATATTCGCCGGCGCGGATATCCATCGACAGCCGAATGATCGGATTATCCTGCGCCTGCCGGTGCACTTCGGTGAGCATCACGTCCGGCTCGTGCTCGGTGAAAAAGCCGCCGGCGTTCGCGCCGCTCTGGATCGGCGGCAGTTGCGCCGGATCGCCAAGCACCAGAACCGGCACGCCGAACGAGATCAGGTCGCGGCCGAGCTCGGCATCGACCATCGAGCATTCGTCGATGATGATGAGGTCGGCTTTCGAGGCCGGCGCCTCGTCGTAAAGGTCGAAGCTCGGGATTTCCTCGCCGCTTTCGCGCGCGCGATAGATCAGCGAATGGATGGTCGAGGCGTTGTGGCAGCCCTTGCCCCGCATCACCGCGGCAGCCTTGCCGGTAAAGGCGGCGAATTTCACTTCGCCGTCCACGCAATCGGCGATGTGCTGCGCCAGCGTGGTCTTGCCGGTGCCGGCATAGCCGAACAGGCGGAAGACCTGCGGGTTGCCGTTCCGGCCGGGCTTGGCCTTGAGCCAGGCATCGACGGCCTTGAGCGCGGCGTCCTGTTGCGGCGAGAAAATCGTCACTGGATTGTTCTAGGGGAGGTCCGTTAACGTGAAAAGAACAAAAATAGAACACTAGCTAAACGCCCGCCGACATTGCGCTTTTTGAGCGCCCGTGTTTAAGGTCACGACCCTTTTGAACCCCTCCGACATCAACCCGAAACGCAGTAAGCCCGCTTCATGGCGCGTGACCAGATCGACATGACGCCGCTCGAGACCCGCGACGAACTGGTCGCGTGGTTCGAGGCGGGATGCAAGCCGAAAGCGGAGTTTCGGGCCGGCACCGAGCACGAGAAATTCGCCTTCACGATCGATCACCGGCGTCCCGTTCCGTACGAGGGCCGGCGGTCGATCCGCGCGCTCCTGGACGGCATGCACAGCCTGCTCGGCTGGGAGCCGATCATGGAGGGCAACAACATCATCGGCATGTTCGACGTCACCGGCGGCGGCGCGATCTCGCTCGAGCCGGGCGGACAGTTCGAACTGTCCGGCGCGCCGGTCGAGAGTGTCCATCAGACCGCGGCGGAGTTGTTCGCGCATCTCGCGCAATTGCGTGAAGTTGCGGGCCCGCTCGGCATCGGCTTCCTCGGCATCGGCATGACGCCGGATTGGACGCGCGCCGACATGCCGGTGATGCCGAAGGGCCGCTACAAGATCATGACCAATTACATGCCGAAGGTCGGCTCGCTCGGCCTCGACATGATGTATCGCACCTGCACGGTGCAGACCAACCTCGACTTCTCGTCCGAAGCCGACATGGTCAAGAAGCTGCGCGTGTCGCATCGCGCTGCAGCCCGTCATCACCGCGCTGTTCGCCAATTCACCCTTCACCGACGGCAAGCCGAACGGCTTTGTCTCGAAGCGCTCGGAGATCTGGCGCGACACCGACAATGCGCGCGCCGGCATGCTGCCGTGGGCGTTCGAGGACGGCATGGGCTTCGAGCGCTATGTCGATTATGCGCTCGACGTGCCGATGTACTTCGTCAAGCGCGGCGACAAATACATCGACGCCTCCGGCAAATCGTTCCGTGATTTCTTCGCCGGCAAGCTCGACGTGCTGCCGGGCGAGCGGCCGACCGTGTCGGATTGGGCCAACCACGTCAGCACGATCTTTCCGGAGGTGCGGCTCAAGCGTTACCTCGAAATGCGCGGTGCCGATGGCGGGCCGTGGCGCCGGCTGCCGTCGCTGACGGCGTATTGTGTCGGCCTGCTGTACGACGATGACGCGCTCAACGCCGCGTGGGAAATGGTGAAGGACTGGAGTGCCGAGGAGCGGCAGAAGTTGCGCGACGAAGTGCCGGTGCGCGGCTTCAAGGCGGTGATCCGCAATACCAACGTGTTCACCCTGGCGCAGCAGACGCTCGGTCTTGCGCGGCGCGGTTTGGAACGGCGTGCCAAGCTCGATCGCAACGGGCGCGATGAGACGCGTTACCTGCGCCCGCTCGAGGAATTGATCGCGCGTGGCGTCACGCCGGCTGAAGAATTGCTCGAGAAGTATTTCAACGACTGGAACGAGTTGGTCGCGCCGCTATATGATCAATATGCATACTGACGACGGGGTGATGAAAAAACTCTGGTCCAGAATTTTTGGTAAAAAGGAGCCGGCGGTTCCGGCGAAGGGATTTGTTCTTCACGATCCAGCTGCGCAGCGGCCGCACGATCTTGATGATCCCTATTTCGATGCCAAAATTCAGGAGCGGCTGGGCAAAGCCATTGGCGGCGCCGTAAGAAAATCAAAGCCCACCAAAACCGGGAAGCGCTAGGACACTGGCAGACCGCCTCGTGGATGCCTGACTGCGCGGGCATGAAGAGGGGAAGGAATGGCCAAAGGTACGCCGGCGACACTGGCGCTGGAAAAAGCCGGGGTCGCCTTCACTCTCCACGAATATGAGTACGACCCGAATGCCGCGCGGATCGGCATGCAGGCCGCGGAAGCGTTGGGCATCGAGCCGGCGCGGCTGCTCAAGACCTTGATGGCCAAGGTTCTTACGACGACGGGGCAGGAGGTGGTGTGCGTCCTGCTCGCCTCCGACCGCGAAGTGAATCTCAAGAAGCTTGCGGCTGCGGCCGGCGCGAAAAGCGCAGCGATGATCGGAGCCCAGGAGGCCGAGCGCATCACCGGCTATCACGTCGGCGGCATTTCCGCGTTCGGCCAGAGAAAGCGCGTGCGCACGTTTATCGACCAGGCCGCGCTAGCGTTTCCGAAACTGGTGATGAACGGCGGCCGGCGCGGATTGCAGGTGGAGCTCGCCGCAGACGATGCGGTGAGGATGCTCAACGCGACGATAGCGGAGATTTCGTAACTACTCCGCCGCCTGGGCCGCGTCGCTCAGATTGTCCAGCGACGACATGATGTGCTCGGCAAGCGCATCGGCAAGCGTCGTCCGTTCGTGCGGATTGCGCACCAGGCCGATGCGGCAGCTCGGCAGTTCCGGGAAACCTTCATTCGCCGTGAGCACGCGCATGCCGGGCCGCAAGCCGGACTCCGCAAGCACCGACACCGCCAGGCCCGCGAGCACCGCCGCGGCCACTGCGCCGGCGTTCGATGAGGTGTAGAGAACCCGGAACGGACGCCGCACCTTCTCGAGGTGTTCGATCGCCAAACGACGCCAGCCGCAGGTCGGCCGGCCGAGCGCGAGCGGCAGCCGCTCTTCCATGTGAGTCGGATGCCGGTTCGACGTCACCCACAGCAAACGCTCACGGCGGAATGTCTCCGATGCGCGCTTGGTCTCGCAGTTGGTGACGATCGCGAGGTCGAGCTCGTTCTTGTCGATGCATTCGAGCAGATCGACCGACGGCAAGCAGACCACCGATAATTCGACGCCGGGATAAGCGCGCGAGAAGCGCGCCATGATTTCGGGCAAGTAACGGTCGGCATAATCGTCCGGCACACCGAGCCGCACGCGGCCCGACAAGCCAGCATCGGAGAACGCCGCGATCGTCTCCATGTTGAGCTTGACCATGCGGCGCGCATAGTCGAGCAGGCGCGAGCCGTCTTCGGTCAGCTTCGAGGCGCGGCCATCGCGCGCGAAGATCGGCCGGTCGATGCGCTCCTCGAGCCGCTTCATCTGCATCGACACTGCCGACTGCGTCTTGTTCACCACCTCCGCCGCTTTGGTGAAGCTGCCGGTCTCGGCAATGGCGATGAAGGTGCGCAGCTGGTCGATGTCGATCAAAGCGGTCATGGCAGCCATCCTGTTTTGCATCCCCATCGGGACGCGAGGCCAAGCCTTGGGAAATCGAGCCTATTCGGCTCTCATCAACGTTTCAGATTGGTTAGATTACAAACATTCGTTTAACTAATCAATTGCCGGGGCGCATATAGAGTTCCGAACCACGGAATTCGGGTGGGTAATCCGGGTGGTTCGGATCGCGGTTTAGGCCGATTTTTCAGGCTCAAACCGAATTTGAAGGAGAACTGACATGCGCACAAATACCGCCATTTTGCCGCTCGGCGCCGCCATCCCGGCTCGCGCCTTTGGCTCATTCGCCGCTGCCGCGGCCCGCGCCGTCAAAGCCTTCGTCCGCGCCCGCCGCAATCGCCGTGATGCCCTGGCCCTGTCTGGCCTCGACCGGTCCATGCTCAAGGACATCGGCATCAGCCGGGCTGACCTGAACGACGCATTCTCGACGCCGTTCTGGGAGGACCCGACCGCGATCCTCAAGGAGCGGGCGATCGAGCGGCGTCTTGGCCGCGCCCTCAAGCACAGCCCGTCGATCTCGCCGGGACGCCCGGCAGAGAGCGACAGCACCGGCCTGTCCGGGCCGGCCGCCCGCGCCGCCTTGATCCACTGCGGCCTGAACTGAACGAAATACGGCTGGGCCCTCTCGCCAGCCGTTCGATCCGCCGGCGATAATCCCCTCTCGCGACGGATCCCGCGCCCGCCGGTCCCCTCCGGCGGGCGCTAAATTTTTTGTGACCGCGCCTGGCCGCGGGCATCCACTAGGATGCCGCGCAAATCAAGGAGCGTCGCAATGAACAGACTCACCGTGTCACTCGTCGCGATTGCGGCGTTAGCCGCGCCGGCGGCGGCGCATCATGGTTGGGGCAGCTACGATGCCGCCAATCCGGTGACCGTCACCGGCTCCATCACGGCATCCAAATACGAGAATCCTCACGCCACCATCAGCGTGAAAGGCAATGACAAGACCTGGACGGTGACGCTCGCGCCGACCTTCCGCATGCAAAACCGCGGTGCGACTCCGGAAATGGTCGCGGTCGGCAAGACCGTGATCGCTTATGGCTATGTCTCGACAGTCGAGAAGGACGAGATGCGCGCCGAGCGCATCACAGTGGACGGCAAGACAGTCGAGATGCGCTGAACGCTGTGCGCGTGACCCTGAAAGTGGGAACCGGTTTTCGGATAAGGTCACGCGAAACTAAAAGGGGCGGGGGGACGATGAACGAGCACGCACCGGCGATCTTCCAGGCGCTTGAGGCTTCGTCTTTCGCGGCGGCGATCCGCTCCTCGAGCTGGGCCTACATGGCCGCCAATGTCGGCCACATCCTGTCGCTGACGATATTCGCCGGTGCCATCGCGGTGATGGATCTGCGCATGCTTGGCGTGTTCTCAGCGACCACGCCGGGCTTTGTCATCCGCAAGGCGCGGACTTTTGCCGGTTTCGCGCTGCTCGGAATGGCGCTTACCGGCTCGATTCTGTTCTCGGCCGAAGCGAGCCACGTCGCGCTCAATCCGGTTTTCCAGTTCAAGGTCGCGCTGATCCTGCTCGGCTTGCTGAACGTCGCGTATTTCGAATTTTTCGTGAAGTCGCGGGTCGCGAACTTGAGTCCGCTCAAGCCGCTGCCGCGCGAAGCCCGGTTCGCCGGAATTGCGTCACTGACGATCTGGCTGCTGGTCGCCGCCTGTGGCCGCAGCATCGCCTACTTCTGACGCTGCGATCAGGCGAACGTCGTCTTGGCCGTCAACGTTTCGACCTTGCCGCGGATCATGACGTTGAATGCGATGACAATGCGGTCCTCTTTATCGTCGGCGTTACCGTTGTCGACCGAGTGCGGAAGGTAACTCTGCCACAGGATCATGCGCCCCTTTTCAGGCGGCAGGATGAACGTGTCGGCATTGAACTGGTTCTTTTCGATGAAGTCCGGGGCGATCTCGCTGCGGCGGGGAGCATGAAACAAGGTCATGCCGGCACCGGGCGGCATCTTGATATAGACGACGCCGCTCAGCACACAGTTCGGATGGACGTGATTGTTCTGCCGCCGGTTCGGACTGGTGATGTTCGCCCACATGCCAGTGATGTATTCGGAATCCCGCTTCACCCGGTAATTGTCGAGGATCAGCTTGCTCTCCGAGAGCACCAGGTCGGACAGCTCCTTGAATTCGGGCAGTTGGTGAAGATTGTCGCTCGTCATGAATGAGCGCAGGTAGGTCTTGGCGGTGACGCCGTCGCCGGCCTTTTGCATCTCACGCAATTTCTTCTCGATGCGGTCGCACATCGTGACGTCGGGCACCATTCCGGTGAAAAGCCCGGTCGGAAACAGCATGAACATGTCTCTTCCGGCGAGTTCGGCAGCCATTGTCTTCGCCCCTTAATGCGTCGCGGACAGCGCCGCGATTACGTCCTGGATGACATAGAGTAGGTGGGATTTGTGACATAAAGCCAAGCGGTGGCAAGGCGGCTCAGCTATGCGCCGCGGCCTCAGCCCGTGCCGCCGACCGTGATCTTGTCCATCCGCAGGATCGGCTGGCCGACGCCGACCGGAACGCCCTGGCCGTTCTTGCCGCAAGTGCCGATGCCCGGATCCAGCGCGAAGTCGTTGCCGATCATCGAGATGCGGTGGAGGTCGGTCGGCCCGTTGCCGATCAGCATCGCGCCTTTCACGGGCGCGCCGATCTTGCCGTTCTCGATCTTGTAGGCCTCGGTGCACTGGAACACGTATTTGCCCGACGTGATGTCGACCTGGCCGCCGCCGAAATTCACCGCATAGAGGCCGTTTTTCACCGAGGCGAGGATCTCGCTCCGGCGCCTTGTCGCCCGCGAGCATGTAGGTGTTGGTCATGCGCGGCATCGGCACATGCGCGTGTGACTCGCGCCGGCCGTTGCCGGTCGGCTTCATCTTCATCAGCCGCGCGTTCTGCCGGTCCTGCATGTAGCCGACCAGGATGCCGTCCTCGATCAGCACGGTCTTGTTGGTCGGCGTGCCTTCATCGTCGATCGACAGCGAGCCGCGGCGCTGCGACATGGTGCCGTCATCGACCACGGTGACGCCTTTGGCAGCGACGCGCTGGCCCATCAGGCCGGCGAAGGCCGACGTCTTCTTGCGGTTGAAGTCGCCTTCCAGCCCGTGGCCGACCGCTTCGTGCAGCATCACGCCCGGCCAGCCGGAGCCGAGCACGACATCCATCTCGCCGGCCGGGGCGGGGACCGCCTGCAGATTCACCAGCGCCTGCCGCACCGCCTCATCCACCGCGCCCTGCCACGCATCGGTTGCGATGAAGCGCGCATAGCCTTCGCGTCCGCCGAAACCGTGGCTGCCGGTCTCCTGCCGGTCGCCTTCGCCGGTGACGACCGAAACGTTGAGCCGCACCAGCGGGCGGATGTCGCGATAGGTCTCGCCGTCCGGCCGCAGGATCTCCACCACCTGCCAGGTCGCCGCGATCGAGGCCGACACCTGCCGCACCCGCGGATCCTTGGCGCGCGCATAGGCGTCGATCTCTTCCAGCAGCTTCACCTTGGCCTCGAAGGCCGGCTCGCCGAGCGGGTTGTCGTCGCCATAGAGCTTGCGCATTGGTGCGGCCCGGCGCCTCGGCGTAGCTGCCGCTGTGGCCGCCCTTCACCGCGCGCACCGCGTCGGCCGCGCGCGCAATCGCCGCCTCGGAAATGTCGGAGGCATGGGCGTAGCCGACCGCTTCATCCTTGACGGCGCGGAGCCCGAAGCCTTGCGCGGTGTCGTAGGTCGCCTGCTTCAGGCGGCCGTTGTCGAACAGCAGCGCCTCGGATTGGCGGTACTCCAGAAACAATTCGCCATCGTCGGCCCCTTCAAGGCCGCGCCTGATCAGGCCGGACACCTTGCCGCGGTCGAGGCCGCTGCGGTCGATCAGGGAGGAAATGGCCTTATCCATGCGAACTCTCCAACGCCCTTCGGTAGATAGGCTGCCCGCGCCGGTTTGGCGAGACCCGTCATCCACTGGGAGTTTCAGGCGGCTAGGATCGCAGACCGATTCGGAAAGACCGCATGGCAGAACCGCTCTGGTGGCAGCGTGGTGTCATCTATCAAATCTATCCTCGCTCATTTCAGGACACGAACGGCGACGGTGTCGGCGACCTTAACGGCATTCGCGAGCGGCTCGATTACCTCAAATGGCTCGGCGTCGATGCGGTCTGGATTTCTCCGGTCTTTCGCTCGCCGATGGCCGACTTCGGTTACGACGTCAGCGACTACTGCGACATCGATCCGCTGTTCGGCAATTTGGCGGATTGTGATGCGCTGATCGCGGCGGCACATGACCGCGGCCTCAAGGTCATCTTCGATTTCGTTCCGAACCACAGCTCGGACCGGCACCCGTGGTTCATCGAAAGCCGTTCCTCGCGCGATAATCCCAAGCGCGACTGGTACATCTGGCGCGACGGCAAGGGCGACGGCTCGCCGCCCAACAACTGGATCTCGCACTTCGGCGGCCCGATGTGGACCCGCGACCAGCGGACCGGCCAGTTCTACCTCCACGGTTTCCTGCCCGAGCAGCCGGACCTCAACTGGCGCAACCCGCAAGTGCGCAAGGCGATGCTCGACGTACTGCGCTTCTGGCTCGACCGCGGTATCGACGGTTTCCGCGTCGACGTGATCTGGGCGATCATCAAGGACGAGGCGCTGCGCGACAACCCGCCGAATCCGGACTGGAAGCCGCCCGGCCGGGAATACAAGAAGCTCTTGAGCCTCTACGACGGCGACCAACCCGAGGTGCATGACGTCGTCGCCGAGATGCGCGTACTGCTCGAACGCTACGGCGATCGCGTGCTGATCGGCGAAATCTACCTGCCGCTCGATCGCCTCGTCGCCTATTACGGCAAGGACCTGCGCGGTGCGCACCTGCCGTTCAACTTCGCGCTCATCCAGACGGAATGGTCCGCGCCGGCTATCGCGAAACTGATCGAAGATTATGAGGGCGCGTTGCCGCCGGGTGGCTGGCCGAACTGGGTGCTCGGCAATCACGACAAACCGCGCATCGCGGCGCGTGTCGGCGATCCGCAGGCCCGCGTTGCCGCCATGCTGCTGCTCACGCTGCGCGGCACACCGACGATGTATTACGGCGATGAGCTCGGCGTCGGCGATGTGCCGATCCCGCCGGATATGGTGCAGGACCCCTGGGAGAAGAATGAACCCGGCCTCGGCGTTGGGCGCGATCCGGAGCGCACGCCAATGGCGTGGGACGCGACAAGAAACGCCGGCTTTTCGGAAGGGTCGCCGTGGCTGCCGCTCGATCCCGGGTACCGCGAGCGCAACGTGGCGCTTCAGCGCGACGAGCCGCACTCGATACTCAACTTCTACCGCCGGCTTTTGGCCCTGCGGAGGCAGCGTGCTGCCCTCAGCGTCGGCGCGTTCCGGCTGGTGTCAGGCGAAGCCGATGTCCTGACCTACGAACGAACCCACGGCGCGGAACGTCTCGTGATTGCCCTGAATTTCGGCAGTCAGCCGCGGCGGCTCGATATTCCCGCGGCATCGCTGCTGCTATCCACCGATCCCGCACGCCAGAATTTCGACGCGCCGACGCTGGGGCCCAATGAAGGCGTGGTCCTGCTGTCACCGTCGTAGGCCGAGCATTTCGCCGCAGTGCGGAACGGGTGGCTATCTATTCGTGCGGTGACGCGTAAGATTATCCCAGTCGGTCGCCGGAAGAAGCGGGGGCTAGAACTACAGACGTTGAGATTGCAAGGCTGGAATCCCCGAGGTCGGCGGACCGATGTCGAGAGGGGAGAACGCCATGAAACGTCGTAAATTCCTGCAAGCCGCAGGCGCGGGTCTTGCCGCCTCTGCTATTGCAGCACCTGCCATTGCTCAATCATCGCCGAACATAAAGTGGCGGCTCGCCGCGAGTTGGCCGAAGTCGCTCGATACGCTCTATGGCGCCTGCGAATATTTCACCAAACGCATCGGTGAAATCACCGACAACAAATTCCAGATCCAACCCTTCGCCGCAGGCGAGATCGTGCCCGGCTTGCAAGTGCTCGACGCCGTGCAGAACGGCACCGTCGAGATGGGCAACACCGCTCTCTATTACTACTTCGGCAAGAACACAGCCTTCACATTCGGCACCGCGCTGCCGTTCGGCTTGAATGCGCGGCAATTGATCGCCTGGTATCGCCATGCTGGCGGCGACGACCTGATGAATGATCTGCTCAAGGAGTACAACTGCGTCGGGTACTGCGCAGCGAACACCGGCGCGCAGATGGGCGGCTGGTTCCGCAAGGAGATCAACAGCTCGGAAGACCTGAAGGGTCTCAAATTCCGCGTCGGCGGGTTCGCCGGATTGATCCTGCAGAGGATGGGCGTGGTGCCGCAGCAGCTCGCGGCCGGCGACATTTATCCTTCGCTGGAAAAAGGCACGATCGATGCCGCCGAGTGGGTCGGCCCCCATGACGACGAGAAGCTCGGCTTCGTGAAAGTCGCCCGCTATTACTATTATCCGGGCTGGTGGGAAGGTTGCGGCAACTCCCACAACATCATGAATATCGCGAAGTGGAATGAACTGCCGAAGGCCTATCAGGCGGCAATCATCACCGCATCGCACGATGCGTGGAACTGGGCGCTTGCGAAGTATGACGCTCTCAACCCGCCCGCCTTGCTGCGTTTGATCTCGAATGGCGCGCAACTGCGGCCGTTCTCGCAGGCCGTGCTTGAGGATTGCTACAAGACGGCGAACACGCTCTATGACGAGCTGTCAAAATCGAATCCGCATTTCAAGAAGATGTATGACAGCACCGTGCAGTTCCGCTCGACCAGTTACGCCTGGTTGCAGGTCGCGGAAGGCACGTTCGATAACTTCCAGATGCGGATGCGCGCGCGCACCTGATCTGCACAGATGCGAAACGGCCCCGGACATCCGGGGCCGTTTTTCATTTTCGGATCAATCCCAGTCGAAACTTACCGACACCTCGCCGATCGGGTCGAGCACGTGGCCCAACCCTGTCTCGTCTTTCTCCAGCATGATCGGCGGTGTGATCGAGCCTGTGATGATGACGTCGCCGGCCTTGAGCAGCTCACCATTGGCCGCCAGCGTGTTGGCAACCAACGCCACGATCTCCGGCACAGTACCGGTGAGCTGTTCCGGCTTGTTTGTTGTTGCAGCTTCGCTTCCGCGGCGGATCAGTTTCGAAGTCAGGCCGTCGGTGCTGGCGCCGGGGCGCGTGACACCGGCAAGGATGACATGGCGTTGATAAATATTCGCGCCGATCATGTCGCCGATGTTGTCGGCTGTCGGCGGCGGGTCGAAATCGGCAAGCTCGATGGCGGGCAATATTTCCTTGATGGCTGCTGCGGCAGTTTCCGGTGTCGCGCCGCCGGCAAGGCTCTGCCCCATGCGAACCGCAATCTCACATTCCGCTGCCGGCTGCTTCCATCCGGCGAAAGACACCGTGCTGCCGGAAAGAACGAGACCGCGCTGCATCAAGTAGCCGACCGCGCCTGCTTTGATGTTGAGGCGCTCTTTCGCCGAGGGCGAACCGAACCCGACTTTCCAGCCGAGCGGCTTCTCGCCGGCCGCGATGCGCTCGCGCCGTTTTGCAAGCTGCGCCTTCATGCCGCTCGCTATGCGCGGATCTTCCCAGGGAGCGCTCACTTGTGATGCTCCGGATGTACTTGATAACCGCTGTCGTCGATCGAGCCGGCACCCATCCAGCCCCACACCAGCACGACGTCTTCGGTGCCGGTGTTGTTGAAGCCGTGCCAGCAGCCGCGCGGTGAATAGACCACGTCACCCTCGCCGGACGGCTCGAGGCCGTGGTCGGTGATGATGTGGCCCTTGCCCTTGAGCACGATGAAGAACTCATCGCAGTTGTGATGGCGGTGGCTGTCATGGCTGGCGCCGGGCTTGAGTACGGTCCAGCCGACCACGTGATCGGCGCCGGCCGATTTCTTGTCGACCAGGAACTGCACCTGCATGTCGATCCAGCCGTCCTCGCGCTTGAGGCCCTCGACCTTCGGCACGTTCTTCATGTTGGTGCGATACATCTTGGTCGCGGGAGCGTCGTCCTTCATCTTCTGCGTCGTCCCCTTGATGGCTTTGGCCAGAGCGGCGCCGATCTTTTCGCCCGTGCTCATGTCTGTCCTCCAGAATCTTGCTCCGCCAAGCAGCCGGTAGGCCCGATGCGCGACCACGAAATCATTGTGGTCGATGCCGAGCCCGCGGCACGCATTCATCATTTCGTTTGCTGCTGCGGCAAGCGGCGTCGGTGAGCCCAGCATGCGTCCTTGCCCCAGCGCCAGCAGCATGTCCTTCTGCTGCAGCGTGACGTCGGCGAGCGGCTTCTCCGGCATGTTGCCCTCGAGCACGAACGGCCCGCGATAGCCAAGCACCGGCGAAGCCGCGACGCTTTTCAGTATGGCATCCACCACCGCGGCGCGCTCGACGCCGCCTTTCTCGGCGAGCGCGACCGCTTCGCCGAATGCGATCACCTCGACCATCAGCAACAGGTTGACGGAAATTTTGGTCTGGCAGGCCAGGCCGTTGCCGCCGATCCGCGTCACCTTCGGCCCGATCGCCAGCAGCACATCCTTGGCGCGCTCGAATGCCGCCTCGTCGCCGCCGACCATCACCGAGGCATTGCCGGCCTTCACCGTGACCGGCGAGCCCGAGATCGGCGCATCCAGCATGAACAGACCGGCCTTCTTGAATTCGGCCGCGACCTCGCGGCTCGCATCGGGCTCGATCGTGCTCATGTCGATGAAGATGCCGCCCTTCTTGAGGCCCGAGATGATCCCGTCCGGGCCGAGCGCGACCGACTTCACGGCTTTTGAGTCGGTAACAATGGAGAACACGATGTCGGCGCCTTGCGCCGCTTCGCGCGGCGTGTTCGCCCATTTCATGCCCGCCTTGATCAGGTCTTCGGCCTTCGCCTTCGTCCTGTTCCACCCGGTGACGCTATGACCGGCCGCCATCAAGCGCGGCACCAGCAGCGAGCCCATGTCGCCGAGCCCGACAAAACCAAGATTCATTATTCGATATGTCCGCGTGTTGTTGTGCGCAGGCTCTATTTCGCCTGCGCCTTCTCGAATGGATAGCCCATCTCGCCGAATACTGCGCCCTCACGATTGCTGGATTCAAGGTTGGGCAGGCGCGAGGTGCGTGGGCTGCGACGTTACGGCAGCCGGCCGTAACCCTCGCTGAAGCCCTTCAGGCTCATCGGGAAGCCGATGCCTTCTTCCGGCGTCTGGAAGATGATGAAAGTCGCGGTCTGCCCAGTTTGCAGCTTCTGGACGAGTGCGTCGTCCATGATCACTTCCGCGATGCAGCCATTGGGGAGGCAGCGCACGAAGCCGGCGCGGCCGATATCGGCATTGTCGATCTTGAGCCCGAGGCCGGAGGGCAGCAGCACCCCGAGCGGCGCCACCACCCGCATCAGACGGCTCTTCTGGTCGGATGTCTTCAGGACGATGACGGTCAGCCCGACATTGGCCCGATCCTCGGCCGTGACGCTCTGGATCAGGGCGCATTGCTCGCCATGCGACCCGGGCGGGGTGTCGCAGCGGATTTGCCACTCCTGGTGAACCGAGCGCACCGCGCCCTGGCCGTACGCCGTGCCGGTGGCAAGAACGGGAACAAGCGCGCAGAGCAGCGCAAGCATCCGCAACAGTCCGGCACGTGCCGCAAACGTCATGGAAGTCGTCCTTGTGCGCGCGAATCGCCCCGCCGCTCGCAGTCTATCGTCGCGCCGCCTCATGCCCCATCCGGCGCGTCAAAGCAAAGCCAATAAGCCGCAAATTTGACGCTACGCAGGCGTTCGGAACGCTGGAAAATGGGCTTAGAACCACTACAAGGCGCATTGCGGCCTGCCTTGAATTATGGTTTGAGAAACCGGGATTTCCCCCGTCCCGACGCACGTTCTTGGCGCCACGCCCGTGGCAAAACGCCGTGCAAAGCGGGGGTCGAGCCGTACCATCGTGCGCGATATACGGCTGGCACAGGAGCCCACGCGGCTAATTCTTGAGGAGTTCTCACAGCGATGCTGGCGCCCAAAAAACTGATCGGCTTTGTGACGGTGTGCGTGGTCCTGCTGGCCCTGGCCGGCACTGGCTACGCCGGTCTCGGCCAGCCTTCGCCCTGGCAGCTTGGCCCGCAAGTTTCCGCTTCGCCGGTGATGGACGACATCGTCTGGTTTCACCACCTCCTGCTCTGGCTGATCGTGGCGATCGCGCTCTTTGTGCTGATCCTGATGGTCTACGTCTGCGTGAAGTTCAATGCGGCCGCCCACCCGGTCCCAACACGCACGACGCACAACACGCTGGTCGAAGTGCTGTGGACGGTCGTGCCGGTCTTGATCCTGGTCGCGATTGCCGTGCCCTCGTTCCGGCTGCTGTTCTTCCAGCTCGAGCCGCCGCCGGCCGATCTCATCATCAAGGCGACCGGCAAGCAGTGGTTCTGGACCTACACCTATCCGGACCAGAAGATCGAATTCGATTCTCTGATGATCGCAGGAGAAAGACCTCAAGCAGGGCCAGCCGCGCCTCCTCGCGGTCGACAATGAGATCGTCGTTCCGGTCAACAAGGTCGTTTACGTCCAGACCACCGCGTCCGACGTGATCCACGCTTTTGCCGTTCCGTCTTTTGGCGTCCTGATCGACGCCGTTCCGGGCCGGCTCAATCAGACCTGGTTCAAGGCGACGCGCGAGGGCATCTATTACGGGCAGTGCCGCGAACTGTGCGGCAAGGATCATGCCTATATGCCGATCCAGGTTCGCGTCGCGAGCGAGGCGGACTACAACGCCTGGCTCACCCAGGCGAAGCAGAAATTTGCGATCGACGGTTCACGGCCGGCCAACCTCGCGGCCGCCGAACCGGCGAAGCAATAGCGCGGCGACAACGAGAAAGCCGAAGGACGAAGACAATGGCGCATTCTGAAGCTGCACACGGCCACGACGACCACGCCCACGGCCATCCGACCGGCTGGCGGCGCTTCGTCTACTCCACGAACCACAAGGACATCGGCACGATGTACCTGGTGTTCGCGCTCATGGCCGGCGTGATCGGTGCGCTGCTGTCGATCGCCATCCGCATGGAGCTGCAAAATCCCGGGATGCAGATCTTCCCGGCGGCGCATGAATTCAACGTGTTCGTCACCGCGCACGGCCTGATCATGATCTTCTTCATGGTGATGCCGGCCATGATCGGCGGCTTCGGCAACTGGTTCGTGCCACTGATGATCGGCGCGCCGGACATGGCGTTCCCGCGCATGAACAACGTCTCGTTCTGGCTGCTGCCTGCCTCTTTTGCGCTGTTGCTGATGTCTGCCTTCGTCGAAGGCGAGCCGGGCTCACCCGGCGTCGGCGGCGGCTGGACGCTGTACGCGCCGCTTTCGAGCTCGGGTCATCCGGGTCCGGCGGTCGACTTCGCGATTTTGTCGCTGCACCTGGCCGGCGCGTCGTCGATCCTCGGCGCCATCAACTTCATCACCACGATCTTCAACATGCGCGCGCCGGGCATGACGCTGCACAAGATGCCGCTGTTCGTGTGGTCGATCCTGGTCACCGTGTTCCTGCTGCTGCTGGCCCTGCCGGTGCTGGCCGGCGCCATCACCATGCTGCTGACCGACCGCAACTTCGGCACGACGTTCTTTACGCCCGATGGCGGCGGCGATCCGATCCTGTTCCAGCACCTGTTCTGGTTCTTCGGCCACCCCGAAGTGTACATCCTGATCCTGCCGGGCTTCGGCATGGTCTCGCAGATCGTCGCGACCTTCTCGCGCAAGCCGGTGTTCGGCTATCTCGGCATGGCCTACGCGATGGTGGCGATCGGCGGCATCGGCTTCGTCGTGTGGGCGCATCACATGTACACGGTCGGCATGTCGACCGGCGCGCAGGCCTACTTCATCGCCGCCACGATGGTGATCGCGGTGCCGACCGGCGTGAAGATCTTCTCCTGGATCGCCACGATGTGGGGCGGCTCGATCGAATTCCGCACGCCCATGGTGTGGGCGCTCGGCTTCATCTTCCTGTTCACGGTCGGCGGCGTCACCGGCGTGGTGCTCGCCAATGCCGGCGTCGATCGCATCCTTCAGGACACCTATTACGTCGTCGCGCACTTCCACTATGTGCTGTCGCTCGGCGCCGTGTTCGCGATCTTCGCCGGCTGGTACTACTGGTTCCCGAAGATCAGCGGCTACATGTACAACGAGACGATCGGCAAGCTGCACTTCTGGTTCACCTTCGTCGGCGTCAACCTGGTGTTCTTCCCGCAGCACTTCCTCGGGCTGGCCGGCATGCCGCGCCGCTACGCTGATTACCCGGATGCCTTCGCCGGCTGGAACGCGATCTCGTCCTACGGCTCGTACATTTCGGGTTTCGGCATCATCATCTTCTTCTTTGGTATCGCCGAAGCCTTCGCGAAGAAGCGCCTCGCCGGTGCAAATCCGTGGGGCGCAGGCGCAACCACGCTGGAATGGACGCTGTCGTCGCCGCCGCCGTTCCACCAATTCGAGACGCTGCCGCGGATTAAGTAAGCCCATGATCCCGAAAAGTGGGTACCAGTTTTCGGACAAGATCATGCGCAAAGGAATGTATGGGCGCATGATCCCGAAAAGTGGGCACCGGTTTTCGGACAAGATCATGCGCAAAGGAATGTAAATGTCTCTTGTCGATGCCGAACTGCACGGCCGACCTGCCTTAGCGGCGCATGAGGAGCCGAGCCTCGCCGGCGCGGGCGACTACTTCGCGCTGATGAAGCCGCGGGTGATGTCGCTCGTCGTCTTCACCGCGCTCGTCGGCATGGCTGTTGCCCCGGGCCATCTTCACCCGGTGATCGGCTTCACCGCGTTGCTGTGTATCGCTGTCGGCGCCGGCGCCGCCGGCGTTCTCAACATGTGGTACGACGCCGATATCGACGCGCAGATGACCAGGACCGCGCGGCGTCCGCTGCCGCTGGGCCGCATTCAGCCTGCCGAAGCGCTGACGTTCGGCATCCTGCTCACAGCGTTTTCGGTGATGACGCTCGGCCTGATGGTCAATGCGCTCGCGGCGATCCTGTTGGCCTTCACGATCTTCTTCTATGCCGTGATCTACACGATGTGGCTCAAGCGCTGGACGCCGCAGAACATCGTGATCGGCGGCGCCGCAGGCGCGTTCCCCCCGGTGATCGGCTGGGTCGCCGTCACCGGCTCGATCTCGCTCGAGCCGATCCTCCTCTTCCTCATCATCTTCTTCTGGACCCCGCCGCATTTCTGGGCGCTGTCGCTCTATCGCGCTGATGATTATGCGCGCGCTGGCGTGCCGATGCTGCCGGTGGTCGCGGGCGATATCGCCACCCGCCGCCAGATCCTGCTTTACACGCTGCTGCTCGTTCCGCTCGGCGTCTCGCCGTGGCTGCTGGGCTATGCCGGCTGGCTTTACGCCGGAGCCGCGCTGATCAGCGGCGCGGTGATGCTTGCGCTGGCCTGGCAGGTCTATGCGGAGCGCCGGCCCGGCCGAGAAAGCCAGCAAGCAGCTGTTCGCCTTCTCGATCCTCTATCTCTTTCTGCTGTTCGCCGTGCTGCTGGTTGAGCGCGGCTGGGGCGGCGTCCTGTTGCGGTGGGCGGCTTGAGCATCGTGATGACAAATGACAAGCGCGACGAAGGCGTGGTTCTGACCGACGCACAGAAGCGCGCGCGCCGCTCGCGCTCGATCGCGATTGCGGTCGTGTGCGGCGCGCTGGTCATCCTGTTTTATGCCATCACGCTGGTGAAAGGCCCCGGCGTCCTGGTGCGGCCGCTATGACCACAGGCAACGACAAGCGCAAGCTTCGCCGCGACCTCGTCGTCGCCGGCTCGTGCGGCGTTTTCGTTGCGATGATGGTCGGCGCGGCATACGCCTCCGTGCCGCTCTATGATTGGTTCTGCCGTACCACCGGCTTCGGCGGCACGCCGCAAATCGCCGAGCGCGCCCCCGACCACATGCTGGATCGCACCATTCGCGTGCGGCTCGATGCCAATGTGATGCCCGGGCTGCCGTGGGTGTTCCGGCCGGAGCAGAATGAGGTGCGGGTGCGAATCGGCGAGGTGCTGACCCTCAACTATCGCGTCACCAACCAGACGGCTCGCGCCACCACCGGGCAGGCGTCGTACAACGTGTCGCCCCCGACCGTTGGCGCCTACTTCAGCAAGATCAATTGCTTCTGCTTTACCGAGCAGCGGCTTGCGCCGGGCGAGACCCGCGACATGCCGGTCGTGTTTTACGTCGATCCGGCGCTCGCCCAGGATGCCGAGCACGCGCGGCCTCGACGTGATCACCTTGTCCTATACTTTCTTCGCCCTGCGCGACCAGCCTGCACCGGTCGCCGACGCTACAACAAAGCCTGCGGGCCGATTGTAATTCGAACGGAGACGATGATGGCCGACGCCCACGCGAAACCGAACCACGATTATCATCTCGTCGATCCGAGCCCATGGCCGGCAGTCGGCGCCGTGTCAGCCTTCTTGCTGGCGGTTGGCGCCATCTTCTGGCTGCACAAGAGCTTCGCCGCCGCTCCGGTGATCTTCGGCGTTGGCGTGATCGGCGTGCTCTACACGTTCATCGCCTGGTGGCGCGACGTCATCCGCGAAGCGGAGTTCGGCGGCTACCACACCCGCGTGGTGCAGATCTCGCACCGCTACGGGATGATCCTCTTCATCGCCTCCGAGGTGATGTTCTTCGTCGCGTGGTTCTGGGCCTATTTCAACACGGCGCTGTTTCCCGCCGACCCGCATGATATTGCGCGCATCGCCGCAACCGGCGGCGTCTGGCCGCCCAAGGGCATCGCGACCTTCGATCCATGGCACCTGCCGCTGCTCAATACGCTGATCCTGCTGACCTCCGGCACGACGGTGACCTGGGCGCACCATGCGCTGCTCGAAAACGATCGCCAGGGCCTGAAGTGGGGCCTGATCCTCACCATTGTGCTCGGCGCGCTGTTCACCTGCGTGCAGGCCTACGAGTACGCGCATGCGGCCTTCGGCTTCAAAGGCAACATCTACGGCGCCACCTTCTTCATGGCGACCGGCTTCCACGGCTTCCACGTTCTGGTCGGCACGATCTTCCTGATCATCTGCCTGTTCCGCGCGCTCAACGGGCATTTCACGCCGAAGCAGCATCTCGGCTTCGAGTTTGCCGCCTGGTACTGGCACTTCGTCGACGTGGTGTGGCTGTTCCTGTTCGTCGCGATTTACGTGTGGGGCGCGGGGCCAAACGCCGGAGCCGGCGCGCATTGATGCGCCGCCCGATCAGCACTTCAACGAAAGGGCGGCGTCACAGCCGCCCTTTCCGTTTGTGAGGCGTCATGAGTGACGCGCCGATCTGGCCCTCGGTGATGCGCGGCTTGCGCGGGCGCTGTCCGCAATGCGGCGAGGGCCGCCTGTTCGCTGGATTTCTGTCGCTGCGGCCAAAATGCGAAAGCTGCGGGCTGGATTATCGCTTCGCCGATAGCGGCGACGGGCCGGCAATATTCGTCATACTCGGCGCTGGTTTTATTGTGGTGTTCGCCGCGCTTATCGTTGAGGTCCTGTACCGGCCGCCGTTCTGGCTGCACGCGGCGCTGTGGCTGCCTCTTGTCTTGCTCACGACGCTCGCGCCGTTGCGCGTCATCAAGGGCCTGCTGATCGCGCTGCAATACCACCATAAGGCGGAGGAGGGGCGCTGGGGCAGCGGAGCCGGGCCGTGAATTGCAGCGTCGTCACAGCATCGGCGTTTGCCGCCATCGGCTTCGCCATTCTCTGCGGCCTCGGCATCTGGCAGATCGAGCGCCTGCAATGGAAAGAAAAGCTGATCGCCGATCTCAACGCGCGCGTCTCAGTGCCACCGGTTGCGCTGCCGGCCGCGCCCGAGCAAGCGAGCGACGAATTCCGCCGCGTCCGCACTCGCGTGCAGTTCGTCCCCGGTGAACATGCGCTCGTCTATACGCCGGGCTCGGCGCTGCGCCCCGACGTGCCGGGCGCCGGCTATTGGGTGATGGCACCGGCGAAGAACGAGCGCGGCGCCGTTGTGATCAATCGCGGCTATGTCGCTCCGGGTGCGCGCGGCAATGCCGGTGCAGCTCCCTCGGGCGACGTCGAGATCGTCGGTTCGCTGCGCTGGCCGGAGGAGGGCACGTTCTTCACGCCACGCGACGAGCCCGCCAACAATGTGTGGTACCGGCGGCGATCCAACTTCGATTGCCGCTGCGAAGAATTGGGGCGCGGTCGCGCCGTTCTATATCGAGCAGGAAGCGCCGCAGCTACCGGGTGCGCCGAAGGCCGGCCCGCTGGTGGTGAAGCTGCCGAACAATCATCTGCAATATGCGATCACCTGGTTCGGTTTGGCCGGCGCACTCGCTGCCGTCTATTTGGTATGGCTGCGCAGCCATTTCCGGCGTGTAAGAACTCGTTAATCAATCCCGCTTGGCTAATGTTAACCGGCCGATCGCAAGATCGGGTGTGCTCGAAACTTTCGCTTGGCTCTTTCTGTCGCTGCGTGGCCGCATCAGCCGCCAGGAGTACTGGCTCGGCTATATCGGCGTCGTCGTTCTTTACATCGTCCTGATCAAGCTGCTTCAGCCGCTGTTCCTCGAATGGCACCGTCCCGACCGGTCGTGGTGGTACCGCGGCGAGATCAACGCCGCGCTTGCTCTGCCAAAGTTATGGCTCGCCGCGGCTTTCACCTGGCCGATGGCGACATTGTATGTGAAGCGGCTGCACGACATGGATCTGTCGGGCTGGTGGCTCTTTGCCATGCCGTCTCTTGCCGCGTTTGCCAGCACGCTCAATGGCAGTTCTTTGCAGTTCACGATGTGGGCTTGCATCTTTGGCCTCGGCGTCCTGCCGGGCACGCGCGGCGATAATCGCTTCGGCTCCGATCCGCTGCCGGCGCGCGCCTGAGGCTTTCTTGTCGAAGCAGTCCCGCGCCGCTAGTGTGCGGACAAAGAACCACTTCAGCGCAAAAGCAAGCTTTCTCAATGCGTTACGTCTCAACCCGGGGTGAAGCCCCGCCGCTCGACTTTGTCGAGGTGATGCTCGCGGGCCTTGCCCGCGACGGCGGCCTTTATGTGCCCGAGACGTGGCCGCGGCTCGATTCGCAAACCATCGCCGGCTTTGCCGGACGGCCTTACGCCGAAGTCGCGCTCGAAGTGATCCGTCCGTTCCGTCGGGCGCGCTCGACGACGGCGACCTCGCGCGCATGGCGCAGGAGGCTTACGGCAAGTTCCGCCATCCGGCGACCGTGCCGCTGGTGCAGATCGCGCCCAACACATTCGTCCTCGAGCTTTTTCACGGCCCGACGCTCGCCTTCAAGGATCTCGCGATGCAGTTGATCGCGCGGCTGATGGACCATGTGCTCGCTCAGCGCGGCGAGCGCAGGACGATCGTGGTCGCGACTTCCGGCGACACCGGCGGCGCTGCAGTCGAAGCGTTCCGCGGCCGCGGCAAGATCGACCTGATCGTGCTCTATCCGCACGGGCGCATCTCCGATGTGCAGCGGCAGATGATGACGACCGCGCCGGACAATAACGTCCATGCGCTCGCGATCGAAGGCACGTTCGACGATTGCCAGGCGCTGGTGAAGGCGATGTTCAATCATCACGCTTTCCGCGACCGGGTCCGGCTTTCCGCCGTCAACTCGATAAACTGGGCGCGCATCGCTGCGCAGATCGTTTATTACTTCACGGCGGCCGCGTCGCTCGGCGCGCCGCACCGCAAGGTCGCCTTCACTGTGCCGACCGGGAATTTCGGCGACATCTACGCCGGCTATGTCGCCGCCCGCATGGGTCTGCCGATCGATCGGCTCGTCATCGCCACCAACGTCAACGACATCCTGGCGCGCGCGCTGGCAACCGGCGCGTACGAAGTGCGGGCGTGACACCGACGACGTCGCCATCGATGGATATCCAGGTGTCGTCGAATTTCGAGCGGGTGCTGTTCGAGGCTTATCGCCGCGACGCGTCTGCGATGCGCGCCCTGATGGGCTCGCTGGCGCAGTCGCAAGCCGCTTCACCGTCGCCAGCGACGCGCTCAAGTCAGTGCGCGACAGCTGTTCACCGCCGACCGCGCCGACGAAGAGGAAGTCGCCGCCACCATGCGCGCCGGATGCCGGGAGGCGCGGCTATTGCGTCGATCCGCACACCGCGGTCGGCCTCGCCGTCGCCGAGAAGGAAACGCGCGACCCGTCGGTGCCGATGGTCGTGCTGTCGACCGCGCACCCGGCCAAATTCCCCGACGCGGTTCAAGCCGCCTGCGGCTACGCCCGAAGCTGCCCGATTGGCTGGCCGACCTGCCGTCGCGCAAGGAGCGCGTCACCGTGCTGCCGGCCGAACAGGCGGCGGTCGAAAAATTTGTCGTTTCGGCGTCCCGCGCGGCGCGCGAAGGCGCTGCGGCGTAAGGAGAAGGAATGGCCGTCGAAGTCACCAGCTTCCGTCCGGCTTGACGGTCGTCACCGACCGCATGCCGCATCTGGAATCGGCCTCGCTCGGCGTCTGGGTCGGGCTCCGGCAGCCGCGACGAGAAGCCCGACGAGCACGGCATCTCGCATCTCCTCGAGCATATGGCGTTCAAGGGCACCAAGCGGCGCAACGCGCGCGAGCTCGCCGAAGACGATCGAAGCCGTCGGCGGCGACCTCAATGCCGGCACCAGCGTCGAGACCACCGCCTATTACGCCCGTGTTCTCAAGGCCGACGTGCCACTCGCGCTCGATGTGCTGTCCGACATCCTCGCCAATCCGAGCTTCACCCCGGACGAGCTCAAGCGTGAGCAGAACGTCATCGTGCAGGAGATCGGCGCGGTCGAGGACGCGCCGGACGATCTGGTGTTCGAGCGTCTCAACGAAACCGCGTTCCCGGATCAGCCGGTCGGCCGCTCAATCCTCGGTACGCCCACGACGGTGCGCTCGTTTCGATCCGGACAAGCTGCGGCATTATCTGACCCGCAACTACCGCGGGCCCGACATGATCGTCGCCGCGGCCGGCGCGGTCGACCACAAGGACGTGCTGGCGCAGGTCGAGG
This sequence comes from uncultured Alphaproteobacteria bacterium, assembly GCA_963847325.1. Classification (GTDB taxonomy): domain Bacteria; phylum Pseudomonadota; class Alphaproteobacteria; order Rhizobiales; family Xanthobacteraceae; genus Pseudolabrys. The sequence continues at coordinate 62,733 of CAWJZD010000005.1, read as the reverse complement.
AGAAATTCGCCAGCTTCACAGGGCCCGCCGCGCCGATACCGCAGGCCGCCAATTCGGCGGCGGCACCCGCATCGAGATCGCGCGACCTCGAGCAGGTGCATCTCGCGCTCGCCTGCAGGGCTTGCCGCTCGGCCATCCGGAGCTTTACAGCCTGCAGGTTTTCACCGCCGTGCTCGGCGGCGGCATGTCATCGCGGCTGTTCCAGGAGGTGCGTGAGAAGCGCGGCCTTTGCTACTCGATCTACGCCTTCCACATGCCGTACAGCGATACCGGCGTGTTCGGCCTCTATTCCGGCACCGACCAGTCCGACGCGCCTGAGCTGATGCAGGTCGTGGTCGACGAGATCGCGCGATGCCACCGAGACCATCACCGACAGCGAGATCAACCGCGCCAAGGCGCAGATGAAGGCGGGCCTGCTCATGGCGCTGGAAAGCTCCGGACGCGCGCGCCGAGCAGCTGGCGCGCCAGATCCTGGCCTATGGCCGGCCGATTCCGCTCGACGAGATCGTCGCCAAGATCGATGCCGTCACCGAAGCAAGCGTCCGTGCCGCTGGCGCGGCGCTGCTGCGGCGCAGCCGTCCGGCTGTCGCGGCGCTCGGCTCGGGCCGCGGACTTGCCAGCGCCGCGGCGATTGCGGAAAGTTTGGGTAAGCAGGCGGCGTAGCGCCTGCGGGGCGAAATCGCATGGCGTTTTTCCGCAGCGTCAGCCTGGCAGAGAGCGGCCCCGCCGTCGCCGGTCACGGCGTGCTCCTGCGCCCTCCGGTCATGTCGGACTTTTCCGAATGGGCGGCGCTTCGCGAGGAGAGCCGCGATTTCCTCACGCCATGGGAGCCGACTTGGCCGGCCGATGATCTCACGCGCGGCGCCTTTCGCCGCCGCCTCAAGCGCTACGCCGAGGACCAGCGCACCGATCCGCCTATGCCTTTTTGATCTTCCGCGAGCGGACAACGCGTCATGGTCGGCGGCCTTACCCTCGCCAATCTGCGCCGCGGCGTCGCGCAGGCCGGCAGCATCGGCTACTGGGTCGGCGAGCGCTTCGCCCGCCAGGGCGTGCATGACGTCGGCGGTGCGGACCTTGATCCCGATGTGCTTCGACACGCTGCGGCTCCATCGCGTCGAGGCGGCCTGCATTCCGAGCAACACAGCGTCGGTCCAGCTCCTGGAGAAGACCGGCTTTCAACGCGAGGGCTACGCGCGCGACTATCTGTGCATCAACGGCATCTGGGCCGACCATTTACTGTATGCGCGGCTGCGCAGCGATGGCCCTTAATTGGCCGTGGTTCCTGCTATAGATTGGCCGCAAGCGCGGGGTAGGGGAAAGCCTGCGCACTGCCGGGGAGAGACTTGATGCGTGGGGGATCAGCCGCCACTTTGCTCGCTTTGATGCTGACCGCATCCGCGGTGGGCGGATGCACGTCTGTTGCAAACCTCATTTCGCCGCTCGAGCGACAAACCGCCTGCGTCATCCGCATCCTCGACTGCTTCGCCGGGCGCAGCAGGCACTGCCGCTGTCGACACCGCTGCTCCGGGCACAACGCCGACCACGGCGATGGACGAATACAATTGTCCGGATGTGACGTGCTCGCCGGGGACCGCCACGCTGATGGTACGCACGCCGAAGCCGGCGGGCGCCGAGCAGACCGCGATGGATTTGCGCTATCAGGGCACGTTGGTGCGGTTCTCGCGCGAATGTGGTGTGCGTCCAGGGTTCATGGCGATCAAGGTCGGCGTGTACGGGCGCGTCATCACCGGTCCCGCAGGCGGCCCCGGCACGGTCGACGTGCCGCTGCGCATCGCCGTCGTGCACGAAGGCCCTGAGCCAAAGACGGTTGTCTCAAAGCTGGCACGGCTGTCAGTGAATGTGGCGGGCGACCCCGCATTCGCCGACTTCACCCATATCGATGAAGACGTGACCTTCCCGCTGCCGCGCAACGCGCCCGACATTGCGAACTACGTCGTCTATGTGGGGTTCGATCCGGGTGCGGCGGCGCCCAAGCCCGCAGCGCCGGCGCGCCGCCGGCGCTAGTCTCACCAGCCGCGCAACTCGATCACCGCGCTCTTGAGCGCGCGCATGTCGTTGATGATGATCTTCGCGCCTTCGGCTCGAAGCTGCGCTGCGAGATCGTCGGCCGCGTGACTGCCGCCGACAAAGCCGACCGCGGACATGCCGGCGGCAACAGCCGCGGCGACGCCGACCGGCGAGTTTTCCACCACGATGCATTCGCGCGGCGCGGCCTGCATCTTGCCGGCCGCCAGCAGGAACAGGTCCGGCGACGGTTTGCCGTTCGCCACTTCGCTGGCCGAGAACAGGAACGGATCGAAGAAGCGGATCAGGTCGGTGGTCTGCAGGCTGAGCCGGATGCGGTCTTGCGCAGCGGACGATGCGACGCATTTCGGCCCGCGAATCCAGGAGAGCGTCTGCGCAACGTGAGGCGTAGCGCGCAGCTCCTGACGGAAGCGCTCCAGTGTTGCGCTGGTGACGGTCTGCGCGAAGTTCGGCGGCAGCCGGCGTCCGGCCGCGATTTCGACTTCGGCGAACATGTCGGCGGCGCGGCGCCCGGTGAAAAAGCGCGCGATCACCTCAGGCGGCAGCTGGAAGCCCGCCTTGATGAATTCTTGCGATACGACCGCGGTCGCCAGCTTCTCGCTGTCGACCAGCACGCCGTTGCAATCGAAAATGACCATTCGTCCCCTGAACGGCAGCAGCCGGCCCCGGGCCGGGCTCCCCCGCCCGGCCTCACGCACGCAACAACGCAACGATGTCGGCGAATCAGTTGAAGGCGAGGATAGGCGAGGCTGGTTAACTCGCAACGTTCCCGCGCATGCAAACCGGGGATTATGGGGACGGGAAGCCGAAATACGAGCCAGGCGAGCCGGTTAGGCGGGCTCAGCCGGCGAAGCTAGTTCAGCTTCTTGCGGACGTCCTCGACGCCCTTGGCGATCAATTGCGCCGCCACGTCGCCCTTGGCTTGCTGGGTGAGGATCCTCTCGGCCGCCGCCACTGCCGCGTCAGCAGCAGCAGCACGCACGTCCGCCACCGCCTGGGCCTCCGCCTGGGCGATCTTCTGCTCCGCCATCTTGGTGCGGCGGGTGACGAATTCCTCGGCCTTGGCCTTGGCTTCGACGGCCAGCCGGTCGGCCTCGGCGCGGGCCTCGGTCACGATCGACTGGGCCTCGCCCTCGGCGGCCTCGCGCTTGCGCTGATATTCCTTCAGCAGCGCCATCGCCTCATCCTTGAGGCGGCGGGCCTCGTCGAGTTCCGCCTTGATGCGGTCGGCGCGGTTGTCCAGCGCCTTGGTGAGCTGGCGGTGGACGCCGAGATAGCCGAGCAGGCCGACGAAGATCACAAACGCGATCGCCACCCAGAATGATGGATCGCTGAGCATTGCGTTCATCGACTTAGCCCTTCACCACGTCGGACACGGCGGCCTCGACCGCCTTGTCGTCCGGCACCCGGCCGATCAGCCGCTCGACGATCGTCTTGGCGGTATCCGCGGCGATGGTGCGGACATTCGCCATCGCCGCCGTCTTGGTGGCGGCGATCGACTTGTCTGCATCGGCCAGCTTGGCGTTGAGTTGATCCTCGAGCACCTTGCGCGCGGCTTCCGCCTCTTTGGCCTGCTTGTCGCGCGTCTCGTTGGCGATGGCCTGGGCGCGGGCGCGGGCGTCGGCCAGCGCTTTCTCATAGGCCTGCAGCGCGGCGTCGGACTGGCCCTTGAGCCGCTCCGCCTCCGCGAGGTCGCCGGATACCGCGTTCTGACGCGCATCGATGATGCGGCCGATGCGCGGCAGCGCGACCTTCCACATCATCACGAACAGGAAGAGGAAGCACAGCGCCAGCCAGAACAGCTGCGAGGCATAGGTCTCCGCGTTGAACGGCGGAAACGGCTCCTTATGCCCCGGCTGTTGGGTTGATGCTGTCGTGGTAGCCATCTGGCTTCGACCCGCCTGTTCTTAGAGCGCGAACAGCAGCAGCAGCGCGATCAGCAGCGAGAAGATGCCGAGCGCTTCGGTCACGGCGAACCCGAAGATCAGGTTGCCGAACTGGCCCTGCGCGGCCGACGGATTGCGGACTGCGGCGGCAAGGTAGTTGCCGAAGATGATGCCGACGCCGGCGCCGGCGCCACCCATGCCGATGCAGGCAATGCCGGCACCGATGTACTTGGCTGCGATTGGATCCATGATGAACTCCTCGTGGTTTTGCTGAAACGGAAGGGCCTAGTGGCCCGGGTGAATGGCGTCGTTGAGATAGATGCAGGTGAGAATGGCAAACACGTAGGCCTGCAGGAATGCGACCAGAAGCTCCAGTGCCGTGAGCGCCACCACAAGGCTAAGGGGCAATATGGCGCCAATCCAGCCGCCAATGCCGAGCCCGCCGAGCAGGATGATGAAGCTCGCGAAAACCTTGAGCGTGATGTGGCCCGCCAGCATGTTGGCGAACAGACGCACCGAGTGCGAGATCGGGCGCGATATGAACGACAGCACCTCGATGAACACGATCAGCGGCAGGATGTAGATCGGGATGCCCTTGGGCACGAACAGGTTGAAGAAGTGCAGCCCGTTCTTCCAAAAGCCGTAGACCAGCACCGTGAGGAACACCGACAACGCGAGCGCGGCGGTGATGATGAGGTGCGAGGTGACGGTGAAGGTGTAGGGGATCAGGCCGACCAGGTTGGCGACCAGGATGAACATGAACAGCGAGAACACGAAGGGGAAGAACCTCATCCCTTCCTTGCCGGCCGTCGAGTTGATCGTGTTTGCCACGAACTCGTAGGAGAGCTCGGCTACCGATTGGAACCGGCCCGGCACCAGCGAACGGTTCGCGGTGGCGGCCAGCAGGAAGGCGGTGATGCCCCCCGCGGCCAGCGCCATGAAGGCGGCAGAATTGGTGAAATGGATTTCGTGGCCACCGAGATTCAGAACCGGGAAGAACTTCACGATCTGGAACTGGTGAATCGGATCGGTAGCCATCACTTAATCCTGTTAGGGGGCGCCACGCCGGCGGCCCGCATCACGTTCAGCACACCCGCCGCAAATCCAGCGAGCAGAAACACAATCATCCCCCAGGGTGAGATACCCAGCCAGCGATCGAGCAGCCAGCCGATGAGGGCGCCCACGACGACGCCGGCCACCAATTCGCTGGAGAGCCGGAAACCGCGGGCGAGCGCCGACGGATCGGCGCGCGTGCGAGGACCGGACACGTTTTCGGAAGGCCGGCTCACATTCTTGAGCCGTTCGCCGAGACGGTCGAGCCTCGCGGAGAGAGCAGCTTCTTCGTCCGGGGTGTCTTGGCGCTCGTTCTGCCGGCGGGGTTCGTCAGCCATTGCTTCGATCCCGCGCAGAAAAACCGCTGGAAAAACTCCACCAACCTTCAAAGCCGCGCGGACAATACTGACCGCATTTTTGCGAGTCAAGGAACGGTAAGCGTTTGAAAACAGGAGCGAATGCGCGAAAAATTGCCGCGTGAGCGGAACTTGATTCCGCCCCCGGATTTCACTTTGCAGAGCGGCGCGCGAGCCGCGTTTCGCCGCGCGCATCGTGGTGTTACCGTTTGCGACCGCTTGCCGCAGAGGCCCTCATGCGTCCCTTATCGATGCTCGCCGCCGGACTGGTTTTGGCGCTCGCCCCGGAAGCGTCCGCGCAAAAAGCCAAACTGGACGATGTGAAGCAGGCTGTTACCTCGCCGCTACGCTACCGCTTCACCCACGTAAACGATGGCGTGATGCGGCTCGATCATCAGACCGGGCAGGTGGTGTTCTGCAAGTCGCAGGGCCCGGCCAAATGGTCGTGCAGCCCGGTTCGCGAAGAGGGTGTCGTGCTGCAGGCGCAGCTCAAGCCGGTCGAAAGCGACGCCAGCAAGCTCAACGAGCAGCTCGGCGAGCTCCAGAAGCACCTCGGCATGCCGGAAGAGGAGCGGGCCGCTCTCAGGGCCGCGATCGAGAAGTCGCAGGCCGATAGCGCCGCGGCAAAGAGCGAATTGGGCGCGCTTAGCGAAGAGATCGCGTCCCTCAAACAGCAGCTTTCGAGCACTCAGCCCAGCGAGGCCTTGAAGGCCGAGATCGCCGCGATACGGCGGGATATCGCCAATGTCGGCACGCAATTGACCGCGCAGAAACAGGGTGAGGCGCAGCGCACCGAGATCACGAAGCTGCAGAACGAAAACAGACAGCTCAACGACCAAATCGTCGCGCTTCGGGACGAGACAATTGCGATGCAAAAGCGCATCGCCGAGCTCGAACCGCCGCGCCCACCGGCTCCGGTGCCCGCGCCGAAATCGAGCGAGCTCAAAGTCCCGCAAATGCCCTCGAAAGATGAGCTGGCGCAGGCGCGCGCCGCGCTCACCGAAGCATGGCGCCGCGTGGTCGAGATGCTCAACGACCTCAAGCGCGATCTGACCGGCAAGAGCGACGAGAACTCGGTGCGCCTCTAAACGTGAGCAGCCGCCTGTCGCCGATCACCCGTGTTACGCCGCAGGCGCTGCTGACGGCGACAATCGCCGTTCGCACCAGCGGCATCGGCTTCACCGACATTTCTCGGGATACCGCCGATTTCCTTCGCGAGGCGAAGGCTGCTGACGGCGCGCTGACCGTCTTCCTACGCCACACCTCGGCATCGCTCACCATTCAGGAGAATGCCGATCCCGACGTGCAAACCGATCTGACCGACGCACTCAACCGCCTCGCGCCACAGCATGCCGGCTATATCCACGATACCGAAGGCCCCGACGACATGCCCGCCCATATCAAGGCGATGTTGACGGGGGTGTCACTCACGATTCCGGTGAAAGACGGCAAAGCCGCGCTTGGCACTTGGCAGGGCATCTATCTGATCGAGCACCGCCACGCGCCGCACACGCGCGAGGTGATGCTGCAGTTTATCGGCAGTTGCCGCGAGTAGCGGCGCTCAAAACCCCAGCAGCCAGAAGGTCAGCGCGATCGCCCACATTGCGACCGCGATTGCAGCCGTCCACATGCCGAAGGTGAGATAGGTCTCGCGCATTACGGTCGAGCTTGCCCACTGCGCGCCGCGCGGGGGTGGCGTGTAATCCTTGGGCACGTAAAGCCACAGCTCGGTCTTGCGGTAGTCCTTGGTCAGCGCTTCGTGCGCCTTGTAATAGAGCACCAGTGCCATGAGCATCGTGAGGAAGCCGCCGGCCTGGAAGGCAAAGCGCGGCTCAAACGACATGCCGACCATAGAGCAGAAAATAGCGAGCGACGCGAAACCGCAGGCCCGCAGGACGATCTCGTACGCAAGTTGGCGCAGGAATTCCATTCAGCAAACTTCTAGGTGCAAGCCGGCGAGGGACGATAACAGCGCGCCCCGTAACGGGACAATGCGGGCTTTCTCACGAAAGCGTGGGCGCGCTCTAAAGTCCCAGTTCCAGAAAGCTTCCAATTGCCGGCAGCGCCAGGGCCGCCGTGCCGGCAAGCCAAATCCACAAGGAGACCACGTTGGAGTCCTCCTTTAGACCGCGGTAGCGCTCGTAAAGCGCCGCCGGAATGCCCGCCACGATGACCGAGCCGGTCGCCAGCATCAGCGACGAAAAATAGAAGATGAGGCCCTGGCTGCCGAACAACGGGAGCGTCATGAAATAATTGGTGACGATGAACGATTCGACCCGCAACGGGTGAAACATGCCGTTGATCATCCCGAAGAACGCGATGCCGATGAAATAGAACTGCCGCTCCATCGTCAGGTCCCGCGGCCGAGAAGCTGTATGACGAAAATCAGCAGCGCAACGCGCAACCAGAACAGCCAGACCACGCCGAACAGCCAAACAACGACCGGAGCGGTGGCCTTCGGGGTGACCAACGACACAGCGGCGACCACCGGGTCCGTCAGGCGGCAGAACGCCCGCCAGATGTAGTTGTTGGAATTCGGGTTGAACCATCAGGCCGAGCAACGCGCGGCCGAGCAGCGTGTACATCAGCGCCGCCAGCACGAAATTCGGCACCTGGAAGTACCAGTGCGTGAGGAGCAGGTTGTTTCCCATTGGGTCCGGATCGTGTTGGCGTTGGCACTATAAAGAAGCCGGCGCTGCCGTCATCCGCTCAACGCGAAAAAAAGCAGGGCCCCGAAGGGCCCTGCCGTAACACTCTGTTTGGATCGATCAGGTCTTTTCTTCGAGAACCGTGCGGCCACGCGGCCGGCGGATCTCGTCGACGTAGGCCTGCATTTCCTTCGACGGCGCCGGTGTCATCAGGCTGACCACGTAGATCACGAGGAAGCCCAAGGGCATGCCGAGCAGGCCGCAGGCGATGTTGTTCAGGTTGAACCAGCCGACCTTGTTGGCCAGCGGATGCGCGAGCGTCGACGCACGCATCCATCGCGTTCGGGGCTGCCATCGCCGCCTGAATGTTCGCCACCAGCGGCGCGCCCGGCCGGATTGGTCAGCGAGGTCATGAACGCATACTTCACGCCGAAGCCGGGGAAGTAGCGCGTCACCACCAGGTAGAACAGGCAGAGGCCGAAGCCCGCCAGCATGCCGGCAATCGCGCCGGCTGCTGTCGTACGCTTCCACCAGATGCCCATGATGAGCGCGGGGAAGTTACCGGCCATGGCGAGCGAGAACGCCCAGCCGACCATGGCCAGGATGTCGCCCGGCCTGGTCGCTGCGGTTGCCGCCGCCGCCACCGCGACGACCAACAAGAGGACGCGAGCCACGGTGAGCCGACGAACCGTCGGCGCATTCGGGTCGATCATCTTGTAGTAGACGTCGTGGGACAGCGCGTTGGCGATGGCGAGCAGCAGGCCGTCGGCGGTCGAAAGCGCCGCCGCAAGACCGCCCGCGGCGACCAGGCCCGAGATCACATACGGAAGGCCCGCGATCTCCGGGGTGGAGAGCACGATCACGTCCGTATTGATCACGAAGTCCTGTAGCCGGACGACGCCGGGATGTCCGGCGATCGCCTTACAGGCATCGACCACGGCTTGAACGCTGGCTGCGTTCTTGCCGCAGACCTGGATCAGGCCCAGTTCACCCCACTGGAACATCCAGGGCCGGATGTCACGCGACGTTTCGGCCGATGATGTTGGTGTACACCTCGAGCTTCGAGAACGCCGCGTAGGCCGGCGCCGAGAAGTACAGCAGGAAGATGAAGAGCAGCGACCACGCCACCGACTGACGGGCTTCACGCACGGTCGGCGTGGTGAAGTAACGCATCAGGATGTGCGGCAGCGACGCTGTGCCCACCATCATGCAGAAGCATGATCGCGAAGAAGTTCAGCGGCGTGTAGTTGATGAACGGCTGGATGTGCGGCTTGAGGGCCGCCGCCGTCGTCAACCCGGTCGCCAGCATCTGCTGCTCACGAGCCGTGATCTCAGCGATCGCCGGGCCGTAGGTCAGTTCCGGAATCGGAATGCCGTACTGCTTGGTCGACAGGATCACGATCGGCGTGAGATAGGCGATGATGAGCACGATGTACTGGGCGATCTGCGTCCAGGTCACCGCGCGCATGCCACCGAGCATCGAGCAGAGCAGGATGCCGGCGAGGCCCGCGAACACGGCGAGCTCGAACGGCATGCCCAGGAAGCGCGAGGCAATGATGCCGGTGCCGTAGATCTGCGCCGTCACGTAAGTGAACGAGCACGCACACCAGGACGATCACCGCGATCATGCGCGCCGTGGTTCCGCCGAAGCGGAACGCCATGAAGTCCGGAACCGTATAGGCGCCGAACTTGCGCAGATACGGTCCGATCAGCACCGAGACCAGCACATAGCCGCCGGTCCAGCCGAGCACCCAGGTCAGGCCGTCATAGCCGAGCAGGAAGAGCGTGCCCGCCATGCCGACGAACGAAGCCGCCGACATCCAGTCGGCGCCGGTCGCCATGCCGTTGTAGAGCGCCGGAACGCGGCGTCCCGCGACATAGTATTCGGACACCTGCGCGGTTCGTGTCATGACGCCGATCACGGCGTAGACGACGATGGTGAAGCCCACGAACAGATAGCCGAGAATCCTGATTGGGGACGCCGACCTGTTCGAGGATCGCGAGCAAGATGATGAACGCGATGAAGCCACCGGTGTAGGTGGCGTACATCCGTCCTAGGTTTCTGTAGAAGTCGGCGTTTGCCGACGAAGATTGTGTCGCCATTGTTGTCGCTCCCCTTAGTCTTCTTCGGCCATGCCGTATTCACGGTCGATGCGGTCCTGCTGCTTGGCAAACAGGAACAGCATCACGACGAATGCGATCAGCGAACCCTGCGCGGCCATGTAGAAGCCGAGCGGGAAGCCGAGCACCGGAATGGTGATCTTGTTAAGTGGAACGACGAACATGTGGACGATGTAACCGAAGAACAGCCACGCCCCGAGATGCGTGAACATCAGGTTTGTGGTCGCTCTTCCAGTGCGCGTCCGTGTTTGCTTGGGTGTCGCCTTGAGCCATGGCTCGAATACCCTCCAATGAGTTCTCCGCCCGCGAGTGCGGATCGGAATTTCCCTGGGAGGGAATGCCTAGGCTGAAACGAACCCTCCCAACCTTTCCCGTTTCTTTTTCTCAAGGCGGGATAAGGACTGATCCAGAAGCTAACATCGGGGGTTAGCGCGCCTTATAAGACTTTCGGATGATGTGTATGGCTCAAGTGCTGGAAAGCGAAGCCGTTTCGCGCTGCAGCAATAGATATGGAAGGGCCGCCCGAAAGGGCTAAAAGGTAGGCATGGGTTTTTTCGACATTTTCAAGCGCAAGCAGCCGATCCGTGACAGCGCGGCGCTCGCCGACTTCATCGATGCCAATGCCGCCTTCGTCACGCAGAAGGGCATCTACGAATATGCCCGCGCGCGCGCTGGGCACTACGCCAAGGTGCTGTTCTCCGAGAAAGGCTTCCAGGACGCTGCGGATCGAGCAGGCGCGTTGGCGCGCCTATCCGATCGGGCTCGCCATGGTGGCGGAAGTTGCCGACAACGTGCTGCACAAAGGCCGGGAGGCCGAGCGGCTGCGCAGGTCTGCAGAAGCTGCGCGAGATCGTGCTCGACGTGTTCGACCGCTATCCGCCGCCGGCTGCGCTCGACGTGCAGGTCTGGCGCGACGCGCGTGCCGAGCTGGTGCGCCGTCTCGATCAGCTCACCTTGCATCCGCCAAAGCGCGCGATCGATATCCCCGAGCTTTACGTCGCAGTCTTACTTCGACGCGATGCCGATTCACGAGAAGCTGAAGAAGACGGACTTCCACACGACCCACAACTATCTCAAGGTCGTGCTCTGCAATGTGCACGAGGAGCTCGACAAATCGAATCGATCTGCCGGCGTTCGAGCGCGAGCAGTCAATGGTCGCGGCGAAATAAGGAGCGCGCACAGTGGCGGCCGATACGCATCGCCTGGTGATCGCCGACGATCATCCGCTGTTCCGCGGCGCGCTGCGCGAGGCGGTGACCGGCCTGTTCGATCAGGTCGAGATCAGCGAGGCCGGCACCTTCGACGAGGCTGCCGAACTACTCGAGCGCGACAGCGAGGTTGATCTCGTTCTCCTCGACCTTACGATGCCCGGCATCCGCGGTTTCTCCGGCCTGATGTATCTGCGTGCGCAATATCCGGCCGTGCCGGTGATCGTTGTGTCCGCCAATGACGACCCCGCTGTGATCCGCCGCTGCATGGAATTCGGCGCCTCAGGTTTCATTCCGAAGACGCTCGCGATCGAGGAGATGCGCAGCGCGATCTCGCGCATCGTAAAGGGCGGCGTGTGGACACCTCCCGATGTCGATCTCAATGTCGCCGCCGACAAGGAGACGATCGAGCTGATGTCGCGCATGACGACGCTGACGCCGCAGCAGGTGCGCGTCCTCATGATGTTGTCGGAGGGCCTGCTCAACAAGCAGATCGCCTTCCAACTCGGTGTCTCGGAGGCGACCGTGAAGGCGCACGTGTCGGCGATCCTGCAAAAGCTCGGCGTCGAGAGCCGCACCCAGGCGGTGATTGCCGCAGCGAAGATCGAAGCCGGGCAATGGTCGCAGCCTGCGGGCGCTGAAGGGTAGCTTATTCCGCCGCGGCGACCCGCAGCACCCGCCACTGCGACAGCATCGCCCGCAACGCGGCCGGTTTGAGCGGCTTGTGCAGCACCTGGATGTTGGCGGCCTGCGCCTCGGCGCGCACCTTCACGCTGCGATCGGCTGTAATCAGGATCGCCGGCAAATCGCCGCCGAGCCGCCGCCGCAGCTCCTTCACGGCCTCGATGCCGTTGCTGCGGTCGAGGTGGTAATCGACCAGCAGGCCGTTCGGCGCCGGCCCGGCCTTGTCGAGCATCGCCAGCGCGCTCTCGCCGTCCGGCGCGGCAATCACTTCGCAGCCCCAGCCCCGCAGCAGGGTCACCATGCCGTCGAGGATCTTGGGGTCGTTATCGATACAAACCGCGACGGTGCCGGCGAGCTGGCCGGCATCGGCAGCGGGCTCAGCGGCGATGAAGCTGGGCGGTGCCGCGGCGGTCATCGGCATCGTGATTGAAAACCGGGACCCCTGTCCGCTGACGGAATCGACCTCGATCTCATGCCCAAGCACACGCGCGATGCGCTCAACGATCGAAAGCCCAAGCCCAAGCCCGCGGGCGATCCGCGCCCCTTGGTCGAGGCGATGGAATTCGATGAAGATGTCGCGTTGCTTGGCTTTGGGAATACCGACGCCGGTGTCGAGCACGTCGACCCGCAGCTCCCCGTTGTGCCGGCGGCATCCGACCAGGACGCGTCCTTTCGGCGTGTACTTGATGGCGTTGGACACGAGATTTTGCAGCACGCGACGCAACAGCCGCCGGTCTGAGCGCACCGTCAGCGAGGAGGGCACGAACATCAGCTCGAGCCCCTTGCTCCGTGCGATCGGCGCGAACTCGACCTCGATCTGGCGCAGCATGTCGGCGATGCGGAATGCGCTGAGATCCGGCCGCATCGCGCCGGTGTCGAGCCGCGAAATATCGAGCAACGCGCCGAGAATTTCCTCGACCGCTTCGAGCGAAGCATCGATGTTCTGCACCAGCTCGCCATCCTGACGGTTGGTGTCGCGCTCGCGCAGGCTCGTCACATAAAGCCGGGCGGCGTTGAGCGGCTGAAGAATGTCGTGGCTCGCGGCGGCAAGAAATTTCGTCTTCGAAATGTTCGCCTCGTCCGCCTGTCCCTTGGCGTGCCCAAGCGCAATGTTCAGCCGGGTCAGCTCTTCGGTGCGCTCGCGAACGCGCCGTTCGAGAGTCTCGTTGGCACGGGCGAGCGCCTCGGCCGCTTCCACGCTCGGCGAGATGTCGGTAAAGGTCGTCACCAGGCCGCCATCCGGCATCCGGTTGGCGCGCATCTCGATCACGAGGCCACGCTCGGCGAAGCGCTCGCTGAACGGCTCGCCGCCTGCGAGATAACGATCAAGCCGGGTACTGACCGCGTCTTCGATCGCTTCGGCGTCGCCGCCGGCGCGCTTGGCATTGTAATGGAGGATTTCGTCGAGCCCGGCGCCGCCGCGGACCAGGCTCGGCGGCAAATCGAGAATGTCGCCGAATTGCCGGTTCCAGCAGATCAGGCGCAGGTCCTTGTCGAACACCGCGATGCCTTCCTGCACGCGATCGAGCGCGGTCTGCAGGATTTCGCGGTTGTACTGGATCGCGGCGTTCGCGTCGTCGAGCAGCTTGAGCGCCGCCTTGGTCGAGACCGTGCGCTTGCGCAGCAGGAGTGACAGGACGAGCCGCGACGACGCCGTGCCGATGGCTGAAGCCAGAACGTGCTCGGCATGGCGGACCAGCCGGAAATCGGCTTCGTCCTTCGGATCGAGACTGATCCGCTGGGGCGAGGCGAGCGCCTCGAAGCTCGCCCTGGTGCGCTCCTCGCCGAGATAGCGCGCCACCGTGCCGGTCAGCTCCTCGACCGTCACCGAGGATCGCCACAGCCGGAAGCTCGGCGCTATCGGGGCAAGCTCGGTCGGCACGAACAGGTTGGCCTGCAGCCGCTCGATCGAAGAAGGGGTCTGCCGCCACGACACCGCAAACCATGTGATGACGTTGAGCAACAGGCTCCACATCACGCCGTGCACGATCGGCGGCAGGTCGAGGCCGAGCAGGTTCTGCGGCCGCAGCGCGGCGATACCCCATGGCCCTTCGGTAAGGACGCGGGCCCCGATGATGCCGATGTCGGCAAAGCTCGGCAGCAACAGCGTGTAGCCCCAGATCAGGATGCCGACCGTCATGCCGGCGATGGCGCCCGCTGCGGTCGCGCCGCGCCACATCAGCCCGCCGAAGAAGGCGGGCGCCAGCTGCGCGATGGCGGCAAAGGCAAGAATGCCGATCGAGGCAAGCTGCGCGTCGCCGGCCGAGCGGTAATACGCGTAGGCCAGGCCGAGGATGACGAAGATCGCCACCCGCCGCACATTGAGCAGCTTGGCGCCGAAGTCGGCTAATCCGCCGAGCGTCTTCTGCCGCCGCAAGGCGAGCGGCATGACGAGGTCGTTCGAGACCATGATCGAGAGCGCGACCGTCTCGACGATCACCATGGCGGTCGCCGCCGAGAGGCCGCCGACGAATGCGGCAATGGTGAGCCAGGCCGACCCTTCCCGCAGCGGCAGCGCCAGCACGAACATGTCGCTGTCGACGGCGCCGGGCGAGAATTGCAGCAGGCCCGCAATCGCGATCGGGACCACGAACAGATTGATCAGCACAAGATAAAGCGGAAACAGCCAGCGCGCCCGCTTGATCTCCGCCTCGCTGTTGTTCTCGACCACGGTGACGTGGAATTGCCGCGGCAGCAGCAGGATGGCAACGAACGAGAGCAGCGTCGTGACGACGAGCGTGTCGGCACGCGGCGTCTTGGCGAGTATCGCCGCCGTATCGGCGCGCGCCGCCGCCTCGGCGAACAGCGCGGCCGGTCCATCGAAGATGTAAAACGTCACGAAGAAGCCGACCGCCAGGAACGCGAGCAGCTTGACGAGCAACTCGGCGCCGATCGCGAGCATCAAGCCGTCCTGGTGCTCGGTCGCATCGATGTGGCGCGTTCCGAACAGCACCGCGAAGGCCGCCATCGACACCGCGACGAACAGCGCGAGGTCGCCGAATACCGGCTGCAGCATGCCGGTGTTCTGCATTGCCGGGGCGAGGATCGTACCGAGCGAGGAGGAGACAGCTTTGAGCTGAAGCGCGATGTAGGGCACGGTGCCGACGATCGCGATCAGCGCCACGGTTGCGGCGACCGCCTGGCTCTTGCCGTAGCGCGCGGCGATGAAGTCGGCGACCGATGTGATGTTTTGCGCCTTCGCGAGACGCACCACGCGCAGGATCAGCGGCGTGAAGATGCCGATCATCAGGATCGGCCCGACATAGATGGTCAGGAATTCGTAGCCGGTGCGCGAGGCGTTGCCGACCGAGCCGAAGAACGTCCACGACGTGCAGTAGATCGCGAGCGAAAGCGGATAGATCCACAGTCGCGGCCGGCGTTGCGCGCGCGACCCGCTCAAGCGGTCGCCATAGCTCGCCACCAGGAACAAGAGCCCGATGTAACCGAGCGCGACCGCGATAACGATCCAGCCTTGCAGCATCAAAAAATCCACGCCCACCGACTGGCGCGGATTTTATCCCGGGGCGCGTGTTCCTGCTCGGTTATTTGATGCTGAAAAGCCGTTGCTTTAGCGGCTTAACAAGGAGGGTACTCAAGCAATGCGGGGTGAGGACAACCGTCCCCACCCCGAAACGCGTTAGCAAACCCGCGTGCGCACCGTGACCTGACGGCCATTCGACCAGCGAGTCCTGGTGACGTAGCGGCATGAAGCGGCATAGCCGTACGAGCGGTAATATGGCCGCGAGTAGCCATAGCTCGGCGAGCAGACGCGCTTGCGCACGGTGACGCGCCGGCCGGCGCTCCAACGCGTGGAAGTTACCGTGCGGCAAGCCGCCGACAATTCCTGCGTCAGGCCTTCCTGGGGCGCGGCCGCAGCCGGCGTGAACGATGAAGCGCCGGCCCATGCGGCCGCCGCGAAGACTGCGACGGCAGTGATCCGGGTAAGATTGGTCATGTGGTTCTCCTCTGGTCTCCAGACCACCTACAAAGCGCAAGGCGGCTTCTCGTTCCGAACCAAGGGCTTGGATCGCGCGGTCTGAACGCGCATTCAGCAGATTGGGTGAATGTTCCTGAAGTGTTCGGGCCTCTGCGGTGTGCGTCCGCAAAGAGGTGTCATGCGTCGCGTCTGCTTGCGTTGCTCGCGGGCGCGGGCCATCCCTTGCGTGCACGGGCGCACTCTGCGTTGCGTGGATGCGGATAGACGCCTTGCCTCCTCAGCCATCGTCTTCGCGAACGATCAAAGCGTGGCATCTGGCCGAGACGCTTTCCGTTGCCACGATCGGCGGTGGTGCATTCGGCGGCATCGGCGTGCCGGCCGGGTGGCTGTCCGGTGCGATGCTGGCGGTCGCGTGCGCGGCTCTGGCCGGCCGTCCGATGTACGTGCCGCTGCGGCTGACCTCGACCATCCTCGTCGTTATCGGCATTTCACTCGGCGCCGTGGTCACGCCGGCCACGCTGCACGGCATCACCACCTATCCGGTGAGCATCATCGTGCTGGTTGCGGCGATGGCGGTGATCGGCTTTGCCGGCGCGCTCTATCTCCAGAAGGTGCACGGCTGGGACCGCGTGTCGGCTTTTCTCGGTGCGGCGCCGGGCGGGCTGTCGCAGGTCATGGCAGTTGCCGCCGAGCTGGGCGCCGATATGCGCGGCATCGCCATCGTGCAGACAATGCGCGTGGTGGTGATTGCGGTCGGCCTGCCGGCGGGGCTCGCCAGCTTCGGCCTGGTGGGGCCGGTCTTCCAATCGCTCGGCGGCGAGCTAGCGCTCGAGACCTTGCCTGAACTGGCAATCCTGGTCGCTGTCTCGACCGCTTTGGCCGTCCTGCTGTTCTACGTCAATTTTCCCGGCGGCCTCCTGTTCGGAGCGATGCTTGCGTCGGCCGTGCTGCACGGCTCCGGGCTCATCCAGGCCGTGATGCCGTGGTGGGTCGTCAACGCGGCGATGATCGCGCTTGGCGCCGTCACCGGCGCGCGGTTCGCCAACACCTCGTTCCGCATGCTGATGAGTTTCCTCGTTGCCTCGTTCGGCTCGCTCGGCGTGTCGATCGTGATCGGTGGGGCGGCCGCGCTGGCGATGATCGCGGTGACGCCGTTTCGCATCGCCGACGTGATGATCGCGTTTGCGCCGGGCTCGGTAGACGCCATGATGCTGCTCGCGCTCGCGCTCAACATCGACCCGGTCTATGTCGGCGCGCATCACCTGGCGCGCATCTTCTTCGTGTCGCTGACGACGCCGCTGGTGGCGCGTTTTGCCGCGCGGCGCGTCCTGACGCCGGGCGAGAAGCCGCCGAAGCGACCCACGCATCCGTTCGAAGACTGAGCGTTTAGCCCGCCTTCAACCCCAAGAACGTCCGCATCGCGTCGGCGTTGGCCTGCGCTTCTTTCTTGTTCTCGGCTGGTAAAGCCCAGGCCTGCCCGGCGCCAAACACCACCATGGTGTTGCAGATTTCGATGCCGGATGCGCGGTCCACGCCGACATCGAGTCCGATGTCGGTCACATCCTTCAGCGGCGCCTCGCTGGGTGCAGGCTTCCAGAACAGCACCTTGCGCTGCAGCGCGACCTTGTTCACATCCTTGTCGAACGTGAGCGTGGTCGAGCCCGACTGAAACACCAGTTTCTGCGCGGTATTTTCGACAATAGCCATTGCGGTCCCCTCCGCGGACATGTGTCGGTCCGCGAACGATAGCGCAGGGGGCCAAGCGCGTGAATATGGACCCGAAGACAGGTTGTCGCGGCCCGCCGTCAGGCGGTAGCGCTGTGATTATTCCGCCGCCAGCTGCTGGCCGCGGCGCGGCAATTGCAGCCGCTCCCATACATCGACCAGCGCCTCGGCCAGCGCATCGATCAGCACGTCGTCGTGATAGGGCGAGGGCGTGATGCGCAGCCGCTCCATGCCGCGCGGCACGGTCGGATAATTGATCGGCTGGATGTAGATGCCGTGCTCGGCGAGCAGCATGTCGCAAGCCTGCTTGCACTTCTCGGCGTCGCCGATCAGTACGGGCACGATATGCGTGTCGCTCGGCATCACCGGCAGACCGGCGGCATTGAGCACCGCCTTCACGCGCGCGGCGCGATCCTGGTGGCGATCACGCTCCCAGTGCGATTCCTTCAGATGGCGGATCGCGGCAGTCGCGGCGGCGCAGATGGCCGGCGGCAGCGCCGTGGTGAAGATGAAGCCCGGCGCATAGGAGCGCACCGCGTCGATCAATTCAAGCGAGCCGGCGATGTAGCCGCCGAGGCAGCCGAACGCTTTTGCCAGCGTGCCCTCGACCACATCGACGCGCGCTGCGACATTATCGCGCTCGGTAACGCCACCGCCGCGCGGCCCGTACATGCCGACCGCGTGCACCTCATCGACATAGGTCATCGCGCCGTATTTCTCAGCGAGGTCGCAGATCGCGCGGATCGGCGCGACGTCGCCATCCATTGAATAGAGGCTCTCGAACACGATCAGCTTGGGCCGCGCCGGATCGGTGGCTTGCAGCAGCTCTTCGAGATGCGCGACGTCGTTGTGCCGCCAGATCTGCTTCTCGCAGCCGGCGCGCTTGACGCCCTCGATCATCGAATTGTGGTTGAGCGCGTCGGACAGGATCAGGCAATTCGGCAAAAGCTGCGCGATGGTGGCGATACCGGTCGCGTTCGACACATAGCCGGAGGTGAAGACCAGCGCCGCCGGCTTGCCGTGCAGGTCGGCGAGCTCGCGCTCGAGCTCGACCAGCGGATGATTGGTGCCGGCGATGTTGCGGGTGCCGCCCGCGCCGGTGCCGAGCCGCGCCGCGGTCTCGGTCATCGCGCCCACCACCTTCGGGTGCTGAGCCATGCCGAGGTAGTCGTTGGAGCACCAGATCACGACGTCCCGGCGGCCTTCCGGGGAGTGCCAATAGGCGTGTGGGAAGCGCCCGGCGATCCGCTCAAGGTCGGCGAATACGCGGTAACGGCGCTCGCGGTGCAGCTCGCCCAGGGCCTTTTCGAAATACTGGTCGTAGTTCATCACTTTGGAAAACTTCCACCCACGCTCCGAGGCTTTTTAGAAGGCTTCCAGGCCGTTTGTCGAGGCGAGAATCCTTGGGATTTCCATGAAATTGCATTGAGAAACGCGCGATCTCCGTAAGCCTCACGAAACCAGCATCGCCTAGGACGACGCTTATGCCTCCCAGTCCCCGGCGCCTTTTACTGTCGGTCGCATTCCTGGTCGTCGCAGCCTCGGCCTATGTCTTCTTCGGCCATTACCTGGTGCTGGGAGTCATCCTGGCGACCATCGCCTGTTGGGTGCTTGCACCCCTGGCGCGAAAACGCGGGTGGGGCGAAGGCCGCCTCATCAGGTATTTGAGCCGTCCTCCGATCGCCGACGAGGCCAAACGCGCTTCGCAGCCCACGCCGAATCCGCCGAGCCCCCGCTTCGATTAAGCAACTGCGGCGGCCTGTCTGGCCGCCACATTGGCATCGCGGCACCGCGACGATACAAACGGCGCATGGCAGACAAACCGATCGGCTTTTCGCACGGCCTCACCAACTACGGCGACCGCGACTTCTCTCTTTATCTACGCCGCTCCTTCGCGTCCTCGATGGGCTATTCGCGCGAGTCGTTGGCCAAAGCCGTGGTCGGCATCGCCTATACCCGCTCGGGCTTCAACAACTGCCATCGCCATTTCCCGGAGATGCTCGAAGCGGTGAAGCGCGGCGTGCTCGCCGCCGGCGCAATTCCGGTGGAATTCCCCACCATCTCGCTCGGCGAAGTGTTTCTCAATCCGACCAGCCTGAAATTCCGCAACCTGATGGCGATGGACACCGAAGAAATGATCCGCGCCCAGCCGATGGACTCGGTCATCCTGATGGGTGGCTGCGACAAGACTGTGCCGGCGCAACTCATGGGCGCGGTATCGGCGAATCTGCCGGCGATCGGTTTGATCGCCGGGCCGATGATGACCGGGCGCCATAAAGGTGAGCGGCTCGGCGCCTGCACCGACTGCCGTCGCTTCTGGGCGCAGTACCGCGCCGGCAAAGTCGACGACGAGGAAATCTCCATCGTTGAAGGCCGGCTCGCGACCACCGCCGGCACCTGCGCCGTGATGGGCACCGCCTCGACGATGGCCTGCATCGCCGAGGCGCTCGGCATGATCCTGCCGGGCACCGCCGCCATCCCCGCCGTTCACGCCGATCGCCTCCGCGCCGCTGAAGCCACCGGCGCTGCCGCGGTCAAGCTGATCAAGACCGGCATTACCCCGGACCGCGTCGTCACCGCACGTTCTGTCGAGAACGCGATCCGCGTGCTGATGGCGATCGGCGGCTCGACCAACGCGGTCATCCACCTCACCGCGATTGCCGGCCGCGCCGGCATCAGTGTCTCGCTCGAAAAGCTCAACGAGATTTCCGACACGACGCCGGTGCTGGTGAACCTCAAGCCGGTCGGCAACGGCTACATGGAAGACTTCTTCGCCGCCGGCGGCATGGGTGCGCTGATGCGCGAGCTGCGCGACCTCCTGCATCTCGATTGCCTCACCGTCACCGGCGAAACGCTGGGCGAGCGGCTTGCCGCCAGCGAAGCCGATCATGTCGATCGCAATATCATCGCCGAACGCGCCAAGCCGCTCGAGCCGCAAGGCGGGCTGGTTGCGCTGTTCGGCAATCTGGCGCCCGGCGGCGCGATCCTGAAGCGCTCGGCGGCCGACAGCCGGCTGTTCGAGCTTGAGGGCAGGGCGGTGGTGTTCACGTCGCTCAATGATCTCGCCGCACGAATCGACGATCCCAAGCTCGACGTCACGCCGGACGACATTCTCGTTCTGCAAAACGCGGGCCCGCATTCGGTCGACGCCATGCCGGAAGCCGGCTATCTGCCGATCCCGAAAAAGCTCGCCACCGCCGGCATCAAGGACATGGTCCGCATCTCCGATGCGCGCATGAGCGGCACCGCATTCGGCACCATTGTTCTGCACATCACCCCGGATGCCGCGTCCGGCGGCCCGCTGGCACTGGTGCGCTCGGGCGACCGCATCAAGCTCTCTGTCAGGAATCGAACCATCGATCTTCTGGTCGAGGCGACGGAACTCAGCAGACGCGCCGCCGAACTTCCGAAGCCGCCGGAACCGCCGGCCCGGGGCTATGCCTCGCTCTACGCCCGCGAAATTCTTGGGGCGGATCAGGGTTGCGACTTCGCCTTCCTCAAGCCGCGCTGACTGGCAAGATCGTTTGTACGCAAACTCAACGTTTACGTGTGCGTAGGGCTAACGGCGCTTTAACCAAGACCGGCCGGTCAACTTAACGCGCAGAAAATGCCGCCCCCTTAAGCCTAAAGGCGAAAACGCGCATTTGTGCGTGGGCGAATAGGGGAGCGGCTCGTTTGTTGAATCCGGTACACGCCGCGCTGCGTGCGCTGAAAATTGCGCGCAATGAACCCGCGCAAAGTTTCATCGCCGATACAAAACGCTTGGCCGGCGCTCTCAACAACATGAACCAGGGCCTCTGCATGTTCGATGCAGAGAATCGCCTGCAGGTTTGGAACGAGCGCTACCGCGAGATGTACGGCATCGATCCGAACCAGATCTGGACCGGCTGTACGATCCGCGACCTGCTCAAGGCCCGCATCGCGGCTGGCACGTTTCCGCTCGATCCGGAGAAATACGATTCCGAGCTGCGCGAGGCGATCAAGCAAGGCAAGGTTTACGTCATCACGGTCGAGCTCGCTGACGGACGCACCATCGCGGTCGTCAACCAGCCGATCGACGGTGGCGGCTGGGTGGCGACCCACGAAGACATCAGCGAGCGCATGCGCGCGCAACGCGAGCTCGACAAGACGCGCGCCTTTCTCGACACGATCCTCGACAACGTGCCGACTCCGGTCATCGTCAAGAGCCTGCCGGAGATGCGCTACCTCCTCGTCAACAAGGAGGCCGAAAAATTCTTCGGCAAGCCCCGCGAACAGGTGATCGGCAAAACAGTGCACGAGATGCAGAATCGCGAAGAGGCCGACGCCGTCCACGCGCGGGATCTGGAATTGCTGCGCGCGGGCCACGAGATCGTGACCGAGGAGCATACGGTCCTCACTCCGGCCGGCGAGCAGCGGGTGATGACGTCAACGCGACTGCCGGTCATGGGTCCGGACGGCAAGCCGCAATACCTGATCATCGTTCTGCACGACCTGACCGAGCGCAAGCGCGACGAGGCCCGCATCGCCTATATGGCGCACCACGACCCGCTGACCGAGCTTCCGAACCGCGCGGCCTTCAACCAGTGCCTCAAGGCGGTGGTCGATTTGTCCGCTTCGTCCGGCGACAGCTTTGGCCTTTTGATCATCGACGTCGACCGGTTCAAATCCATCAACGACACGTTTGGCGCACACGCCGGCGACACTCTTCTGAAACAGATCGCGGAGCGGCTGCAGGAAGCCTGCGAGGGTGCCTTCCTCGCCCGCATCGGCGGTGACGAGCTTGCGGTCATCTCTCCGACCGGGCCGCAGCCGATGACGGCGGAGAATCTGGCGCGGCGGCTCAGCAAGGCGGTGAGCCACGAATTCGACGTTGAAGGTCATCCGGTCAGTGCCGGCGTCACGATTGGCATTGCGATCGCGCCCGGCGACGGCCATGACACGACCACGCTGCTCGCGAACGCCGAGGCCGCGCTCTATCGCGCCAAGGCGGAGGCGCGCGGCTCGATCCGCTTCTTCGAATCCCAGATGGACCAGCAGCTGCGCGAAAAGCGCGCCCTGCAGCACGATTTGCGCGGTGCAATCGCCAAGGACGAGCTCGAGCTCTACTACCAGCCGCAGGCCGAGATAGACGGCACCATCGTCGGCTTCGAGGCGCTGGTGCGCTGGCATCATCCGCGCCGCGGCATGATCCCGCCCTCGACATTCATCCCGTTGGCCGAGGAAAGCGGGCTTATCCTGTCGCTGGGCGACTGGATCTTGCGCACGGCGTGCCGCGAGGCGGCGTCATGGCCGAAGGCGTTGCGCATCGCCGTCAATATGTCGCCGGTGCAATTCCAGCACGGCGACCCGGGCCATCTGGTGCATCAGGTCCTGCTGGAAACCGGCCTGTCGCCGAGTCGGCTTGAGCTGGAAATCACTGAGGGCGTCCTGATCGGGGACTTCTCGCGCGCCATGTCGATTTTGCGGCGCGTCAAGAGCATGGGCGTGCGCATTTCGATGGACGACTTCGGCACCGGCTATTCGTCGCTGTCATATTTGCAGTCGTTCCCGTTCGACAAGATCAAGATCGACCAGTGCTTTGTGCGAAATCTCAAGACCAGCCCGCAATCGGCCGCGATCGTGCGCGCTGTGATCGGACTGGGCCAAGGGCTTGGCCTGCCGGTCATCGCCGAAGGCGTGGAAACCAAAGAACAGCTTGCGTTCCTGGTCGATGCGAAATGTGACGGCGTCCAGGGCTTCCTGATCGGCCGCCCGCAGCCGATCGCCCATTATGCCGACCTGGTCGGCAAACCGGCGCTGGCGCCACCGACCATGAAGCCGAAGATCGCCAAGGTCGGCTGAGCAGCGCCGCAACAAATTGTTAACCTGAAACCGCGCGATACCTGACACACGCGGAGCGCGTAAGCGTTCTTTAGGCGCACCGTCCTAGAACGAAAGCCGATCGTGGGGGCGTGCGGGAATGTCTTCAGCTGTAGCGCTGGTCAAAGAGGTCGAGGCGACGCTCCGCGACGCCCCGATCGAAAAGCGCACCGAAATTCTCCGCCGCGTTACCGACCTCTTCCTTGTATCGGCGCCCACCGCGGACGAGCCGCAGGTCGCGGTGTTCGATGGCGTGATGGGCCAGCTCGTTACCTACGTCGAGCAAAAGGCAGTCGCCGAGCTCAGCAGGCGCATCGCCGCCTTCGCCAACGCGCCGCCAATGACCGCGCGGCAGATGGCGCGGCACGACAATCTGGAAATTTCCGGACCCATTCTCTCGAAATCGCCGGTGCTGACCGACCACGATCTGATCGAGATCGCCGCCTCGAAGAGCCAGGCGCACCTGGCGCAAATCGCGCTGCGTCCGCAATTGACCGAAAAGGTCACCGATGCGCTGGTCGATTTCGGCGACAACACTGTCGCCAGCCGTCTGGCCGCCAATGCAGGCGCGCGCTTCTCCAAGCTCGGCATGGCCAAGCTGGTCATGCGCGCCGAGGGCGACGAACAGCTCACCGTCTCGATTGCCGGGCGCAACGACATTCCACTGCGCATCTACCAGCAGCTGCTGGCGCAGGCGACTGTTCTGGTGCGCAAGAAGCTGCTGGCGCAGGCCAAGCCTGAGCAGCGCGCCGCAGTCGAGGAGATCATGACGAGGATCGCCGGCGAGATGGTGCCGGAGCGGCCTTCAGCCGAAGCCAAGGCGAAGGCCAGCCGCGATATGGCCGACCTAAGCCAGCAGACCGACGTCCTCAAGGCGAAGCTGTTCAAGTTTGCCAACGAACGCCGCATCGCGGAGACGCTGGCGGGACTAGCCACGCTCAGCGGTTCGCCATTCGATGTGGTCGAGCATCTGTTTTATTCGCGCAATGGTCTCGGCGTGGTCATGCTTTGCAAGGCGGTGGCATTCGACTGGATTTCGACCGAGGCCATTATTTCTTCCTCGCCGACGATGCGCGATTTCGATCAGCCGCAACTCGACGAGCTGCGTGAGCAATTCGACGCGCTGTCGACCGGCTCGGCACAACGGCTGTTGCGTTTCTGGGAAGGCCGGCAGGCGGTCATTAGCGCAGTAGCGCGCGCCAAAAGCGCGAAAGCCGGCGCTGGCTAAAGGCGGCCGCTCTCATCTTGAACAAAGCGCTGGTGCTGCCGCACAGGATTGAACTGTGGACCTCCCCCTTACCAAGGGGGTGCTCTACCACTGAGCTACGGCAGCTTTTGCGGGCAAATGGCCAGCGCGCCCTGCGAATAACCGATCATCCCTATATCCGCAACGGCTTTGCGCCCGGCGGCGTGTCGCCTATCTAGCAGCCATGGCTGACAAGACCGCCGAGCAAGCGCGCAAGGACCGGCTGGCGCGGCAGTTGCGGGAAAACCTCAAGCGCCGCAAGGCGCAAGCGCGTTCACGCAATGCCAGGCCGCAGCCGCGCACGAAAACTACGCAACCTTAAGCAAACCTGGGACTTGCACCGGAGTTTCGCCGCAATCGCGCGGCGAGGGTGCTAGGGTCCGGCAAATTCAGGGGCAGACATGGATCGCATACGCATCGTCGGGGGGCATCGGCTCAACGGCACCATTCCGATCTCGGGCGCCAAGAACGCGACCCTGCCGCTGATGATCGCGAGTCTCCTCACCGACGAGCCGCTGATCCTCGAGAACGTGCCGCGGCTTGCCGACGTCATTTTGCTTCAGCGCATTCTCGGCAATCACGGCGTCGACGTGCTGATCGCCGGCAAGCGCGCCGACACCGATCCGAACAGCGGCCGCACCATCCATCTCTCCGCCAAGCAGATCGTCGACACCACGGCGCCCTACGACATGGTGTCGCGCATGCGCGCGAGCTTCTGGGTGGTCGCGCCGCTCCTTGCCCGCATGGGCGAGGCGAAAGTCTCGCTGCCCGGCGGCTGCGCGATCGGCACCCGTCCGGTCGACTTTCTCATTATGGCGCTGGAAAAGCTCGGCGCCGATATCGAAATCGAGAGCGGCTACGTCGTGGCGCAAGCGAAACGCGGCCTGCGCGGCGGCCGGATCGAGTTTCCCAAGGTCACCGTGGGCGGCACTCATGTTGCTCTGATGGCCGCCGCTTTGGCGCGCGGCACGACCGAGATCGAGAATGCCGCGCGCGAGCCCGAGGTTGCCGACGTTGCCGATTGCCTGAACAAGATGGGCGCCAAGATCAGCGGCGCCGGCACCTCGCGCATTGTCATTGAGGGCGTGGAGAAGCTGCACGGCGCGACGCATAGCGTGCTGCCCGACCGCATCGAGGCCGGCACCTACGCGATGGCGGTGGCCATGACCGGCGGCGACGTGGTGCTGGAGAATGCCCGGCCCGAGCTTCTGCTGACCGCGCTTGATGTGATCAGGAAAACCGGGGCCACGGTAACCTCCACCAATGAAGGCATTCGCGTCGCGCGCAATGGCAATGCGATCGAGCCGGTCGAGGTGACGACCGAGCCGTTCCCGGGCTTCCCGACCGACTTACAGGCGCAGCTGATGGCGCTGGTGACCCGCGCCAAGGGCACGTCCCGCATCACCGAGACGATCTTCGAAAATCGCTTCATGCACGTGCAGGAATTGGCCCGGCTCGGTGCGCGCATCCGGCTTCACGGTGACTCCGCGACGATCGAGGGCGTGCCGCGGCTGCGCGGCGCCCCGGTGATGGCGACCGATCTGCGCGCCTCGGTGTCGCTGGTGATCGCCGCTCTTGCCGCCGAAGGCGAGACCATGGTCAACCGCGTCTATCACCTCGACCGCGGCTTCGAGAAGCTCGAAGCCAAGCTCAACGCTTGCGGCGCGCAGATCGAGCGGCTGAGCGCGTAACCTGCTACTGTCGTTTCCTGCTAACCGGGAATGACAGAGGGGGAAATGCCGTCAATCAAGCTGCTCAGCGCCGGCGCCATTCAGAAAATGGCGACCGATTTCGCCGCCGATTTCGAGCGCCAGACCGGCAACAAGATCGAGCTCAATTTCGCGACCGCCGGTGTGGTGCGTGACCGTATCGCGGGTGGGGAAGCCGCGGATATCGTGATCAGCTCACAATCCGCGATCGGTGAATTGCAGAAATCCGGCAAGCTGGCCGACGGCAGTGTCAGCAATCTCGCCGAGACCGCGACCGGCCTGTTCAACCGCGCGGGCGATCCTAAGCCGGACATTTCGACACCGGACAAGTTCAAGGCTGCGATTCTCGCCGCCAAAACATTCGCCTATTCCGATCCGGCGGGCGGCGGCACCGGCGGCAGATTGTTCGTCGCCGTGCTCAACCGGCTCGGCGTCAAGGACGAGATCGACCGCAAGACCGTGTTCGGCAAGCGCGGCGTCGAAGTCGTGCAGTCCGTGATCGACGGGCGTGCCGATTTGGGCACGACCTTCATCAGCGAGATCGTGCCGCATGCCGGCGTGCAGGTGATTGGCGAACTGCCCGGCGACCTGCGCGACGTGAACGGCTACGCGGCCGCGGTTCCGAAGAGCGCCAGCCGGTCCGCGGAGGCGCGGGCCTTTATTGAACTCATGACGTCCCCGGCCGGCCGGCCGCGCTGGACGGCAGCAGGCCTCAACCCGCTGTTTTGACGAGCCTTGCGGCCTGCAAGAGCCCTGCCTAACTAGGCGGTAGGGCCGAAGCCGCACCAGAGACCGCCCAAGAGATCGTCCTATGGACCTGCTGAAATTCATTGCCCTCGACGGCGAAGACCTCGAAGTGGTCTCGACCCATCTCCAGGATGCGGTGGTGCGGTCTTCCGAAGTGCTGTGGCGCCCGGAAGAGCACCGCCTGGTCGTGGCGCTGAACCGCTTCGACTGGGAGGCCGCGACCAACCGGTCGCCGGAGTATCGGCGTCGCCGCGCGGCTTTGCGGTTCGAGCGGGTGCAGTCCTGCAAGTGCAAGGGCCTCAAGCCCGCGGCCGGCGAAGATGCCGTCCTCAACCTCCTCTCGGTGGAATTCACGCAGACCGACGACCCTGCCGGCGTCGTCACCCTTAACTTTTCGGGCGGCGGCGCGCTGCGGCTGGAAGTCGAATGCCTCGAAGCCGAGCTTGCCGACCTTGGCCCGACCTGGACCACCGCCGCCTGTCCCGCCCATGCCGATGGTGAATTAACCGGCGTTGCCCCGCGCCGCGCCTGATCGCCTTTTGGCGGGTTGACGCGCCCGCGCGGTTCACCCATTGACCTGTGGCCATGCCCGCAATGGTGCGGGCCGTTAGAATCATGCCGCAGCGTCTCGACAGCAAAGCCGCCGATTTTGCCGCGCGCTTCCGCGCTTTCCTCGATGTGAAGCGGGAAGCCTCGGTCGATGTCGAACAGGTGGTTCGTTCGATCATCGATGACGTGCGTTCGCGCGGCGACAAGGCGCTGATCGAGCTTTCGAAGAAATTCGACCGCGTCGATCTCGACAAGCTCGGCTTGCGCGTCAGCGCCGATGAAATCGCGAAGGCGGCGAAGTCATGCGACGCCCGCGCGCTCGATGCGTTGAAGCTCGCGCGCGACCGCATCGAGGCCTATCACGTCCGCCAGAAGCCGAAGGACGAGCGCTTTACCGATCCGCTCGGCGTCGAGCTCGGCTCGCGCTGGACGCCGGTCGAAGCAGCGGGCCTTTACGTCCCGGGCGGCACCGCGGCCTATCCATCATCGGTGCTGATGAACGCGGTTCCGGCCAAGGTCGCCGGCGTGCCGCGGCTCGTCATGGTCGTGCCGGCGCCCGACGGAAAGCTCAATCCGCTGGTGCTCGCCGCCGCGCAGCTTGCCGGGGTGGACGAGATTTATCGCATCGGCGGCGCCCAGGCGGTGGCGGCGCTGGCCTACGGCACCGACACGATCAAGCCGGTGGTCAAGATCGTCGGTCCCGGAAACGCTTACGTGGCTGCCGCCAAGCGGCTGGTGTTCGGCACGGTCGGCATCGACATGATCGCCGGCCCCTCGGAAGTGCTGGTGATCGCCGACAAGACCGGCAATGCCGACTGGATCGCCGCTGATCTCTTGGCGCAGGCCGAGCATGACGTCAGCGCGCAGTCGATCCTGATCACCGACAGCGCCGAGCTTGCCGCCCAGGTGGAAAAAGCCGTTGCCGCGCAGCTCAAAACCTTGCCGCGCGCCGAAACCGCAGGCGCGTCATGGCGGGATTTCGGCGCCATTATCACCGTTGGGACGCTCGATGAGGCGGTGGCGCTCACGAACGCGCTGGCGCCCGAGCATCTCGAACTGATCGCCAGCGATGCCGACGCGCTCGCAGCCAAAATCCGCAATGCCGGCGCGATCTTCATCGGCGCGCATACGCCCGAGGCCATTGGCGATTATGTCGCCGGCTCGAACCACGTGCTGCCGACCGCGCGGTCCGCGCGATTCTCGTCCGGGCTTGGCGTGCTCGATTTCATGAAGCGCACGTCGATCCTGAAATGCGGGCCCGATCAGCTTCGTTCACTCGGTGAAGCCGCCATCACGCTCGCCGAGGCCGAGGGCCTGCAAGCGCACGCCCGCTCGGTGTCGATCCGTTTGAACAAATGAGCGCCGCGAAGAACAAGCAGCGTCTGGTCAAGGTCGAGCTCGACGAAGAATTGATCGGCGCCAGCAATGCCGATGTCGAGCATGAGCGCGAAGTCGCGATCTACGATCTGC
Source organism: uncultured Alphaproteobacteria bacterium (assembly GCA_963847325.1). GTDB lineage: Bacteria > Pseudomonadota > Alphaproteobacteria > Rhizobiales > Xanthobacteraceae > Pseudolabrys. The sequence goes on along the minus strand of CAWJZD010000005.1, from coordinate 33,507 downwards.
TCGAGCAGAACAGTTTCGCGCCGATCGGCGACAGCAACGGTCCCTACGAGCTGTTTCTGAAAATCGACGGCAACCGGCTGGTGTTCGACATCCGCCGCGAGGACGGCAAGCCGGTGGTCGCGCACCTGTTCTCGCTCTCGCCGCTGCGCCGGATCGTCAAGGACTACTACATGATCTGCGACAGCTACTATCAGGCGATCCGCACCGCGACGCCCGACAAGATCGAGGCGCTCGATATGGGCCGGCGCGGCGTGCACAACGAAGGCTCGCGCATCCTGATGGAGCGGCTCAAGGAGAAAGTGTCGCTCGACATGGACACGGCGCGCCGCCTGTTCACCCTGATCTGCGTCCTGCACTGGAAGGGCTGATTTCTTGGCGAGGCCCAAATCGGTGCTGTTTGCCTGTCAGCTCAACTCGGTGCGTTCACCCATCGCCGCGGCCCTGCTCGGGCAGATGTTCGGCAAGTCGATCCGCACCGGCTCGGCCGGCGTGCAGGAGGGCGAGCTCGACCCGTTTGCGGTCGCGGTGATGGACGAGGCCGGCTTCGACATTTCGCGCCACAAGCCCAGGACCTTCGAAGAGCTCGAGGACCTCGAAGACGGCCTCCATTACGACCTTATCGTTACGCTCTCGCCGGGCGCGCATCATCGCGCGCTCGACCTCGCGCGCGGCAAGGACATCCAGGTCGAGTACTGGCCGACGCCTGATGCCACCGGCATTGAGGGCAATCGCGAGCAGCGTCTGGAAGCCTACCGTGCGGTCCGCGACCACCTGCTGGCGCGGATAAAGGAACGGTTTGGCAGCGAGGGCGGTATTAACGAATGAGCGTTGAGAACCGGCCGCGACTCCATTAGCTTCCGCGCGCACATGATCGGTCGCCCGAAATTCGTCCTTGCCTCCGGCTCGCCGCGCCGGCTGTCGCTGATCAACCAGGCCGGCATCGAGCCGGATGCGCTCAAGCCGGTCGATATCGACGAGACGCCGCGCCGCGGCGAGCTGCCCCGCGCCTATGCGAACCGGCTGTCTCATGCCAAGGCCGCGGCCGCGCTCGAGGCCGTGAAGCTCGACGACGAGCTGCGCGGCGCCTTCATCCTTGCCGCCGACACCGCGGTCGCGGTCGGCCGCCGCATTCTGCCGAAGGCCGAGCTGCTCGACGAAGCGTCGCAATGCCTGCGGCTGCTGTCCGGCCGCAATCACCGCGTCTACACCGCGATTTCGATCGTCACGCCGCGCGAGGCGTTTCGTCATCGCCTGGTCGAAACCCGGGTGCGCTTCAAGCGGCTGTCGTCGGAGGATATCGAGGCCTATCTCGCCTCCGGCGAGTGGCGCGGCAAGGCCGGCGGCTACGCGGTCCAGGGCATTGCCGGCACCTTCGTCGTCAAGCTGGTCGGCTCCTACACCAACGTGGTCGGGCTGCCGCTCTACGAGACGATGAGCCTGCTCGGCGGCGAGGGCTATCCGATCCGTTTCGGCTGGCTCAACGTGGTGTAAGCGCACTAAAATAAGTTTATGAACATTGCGAGTTGGTTGGCACGCGCGGGACTGAGCCATCCATCGCTTGCCGCCGTCGGCAAAGGCACGCGCGTCGTTCTCAGTTATGGCGACCTGGCGCTGCGCGCCGCGCGGCTGGCGAGCGGGTTGCGCGCCGCCGGTTTGCAGCCCGGCGATCGCGTCGCCATCGTCGCCAGGAACTGCGTCGAATATCTCGAAATCATCTACGGCATCTGGCACGCCGGGCTCGCCGCCGTGCCGGCCAACGCCAAGCTGCACGGCCGCGAGCTTGGCTACATCCTCGAACATTCCGGCGCGCGGATGTGTTTTGCGTCGCCCGGGCTCGATAGCGAGATTGCGGCGCACGCGCCGCCAAGCCTCGAACGGCTGATCACGATCGGCAGCAAGGAATATTCGGGGCTGTTCAGCAGTGACGCCATGCCGATCGAGGCGCGCGACGGCGATGACCTTGCGTGGCTGTTCTACACATCGGGCACGACCGGGCGGCCGAAGGGCGCGATGCTGACCCATCGCAATCTGGCGCAATCGAGCATGGCCTATCTCAGCGAGGTGGACGCCACCGCACCCGGCGACACCATCCTGCACGCCGCGCCGCTGAGCCACGGCTCCGGGCTCTACGTGATGGGGACGGTGGCCCGGCTTGGCGTCAACGTGGTGCCGGACTCCGGCAGCTTCGAGCCGGACGAGATCTTTGCCGCGATCGACCACTGGCAGAACATGTCGATGTTCGCCGCGCCGACCATGGTGAAGCGGCTGGTCGACGCGCCCGGCGGCTGCAATGCTGCGAACATCCGCACCATCGTCTGGGGCGGCGCGCCGATGTATGTCGAGGATGTGCTCAAGGCGCTGGAGCGTTTCGGCCCGCGGCTGGCGCAGATCTACGGGCAGGGCGAATCCCCGATGACGATCACGCTGCTGAGCAAGGCGGAGATCGCCGACCGCGACAATCCGCACTGGCTGGCGCGGCTTGGCTCGGCCGGCCGGCCCTATGCCTGCGTCGACGTGATGGTCGCGGATAGCGACGACAAGCCGATTCCAGCGGGAGAGACCGGCGAAATCCTGGTGCGCGGCGACGTCGTGATGGCCGGTTACTGGCAGAACGCAGGAAGCCAGCGCGCAGGCGCTGCGCAATGGCTGGCTGCATACCGGCGACGTCGGCGCCTTCGACGCGCACGGCTACCTCTCGCTGAAAGACCGCTCCAAGGACGTCATCATCTCCGGCGGCGCCAACATCTATCCGCGCGAGGTCGAGGAGGTGCTGCTCAAGCACGGCAAGGTGCGGGAGGTCTCGGTGATCGGCCGGCCCGATGCCGAATGGGGCGAGGTGGTGGTCGCCTATGTGGTCGGCGAGGCCGCCCACGACGGATCTCGATGCGCTCTGCCTCGCCGAGATCGCACGCTTCAAGCGGCCGAAGGATTACGTGTTCGTCGACGCCCTGCCCAAGAACAATTACGGCAAGATCCTCAAGACCGAGCTGCGGGCGCGCGATGCCGCGCGGGAGAAGAAAAGTGCCTGAGGGCTGTTCGGTCTGCGGCAAGCCGGTGGACGACAAGCTCAAGCCGTTCTGCTCGGCGCGTTGCCGCAACGTGGACTTGAACCGGTGGCTGTCCGGCGTCTATTCCATTCCGGCGACCGAAGAGACGGACGAGGACGGCGAGCGGCCGCGTGAGGACGACAAGGAATGAATGTAGCAATGAACGTGGATTGGCCCGACCGTCTGTTTGACGCCTTCAAGCGCGCCGATATCCGGCAGGTCGGCTATGTGCCGGATGCCGGCCATGCGCGGCTGATCGAGCGCTGCCAGGCCGACCCCGATATCCGCGCCGTGCCGCTGACCACGGAAGAGGAGGGCATTGCGCTTGCCGCGGGCGCCTGGCTCGGCGGCGAACGCGCCGCGCTGTTGATGCAATCCTCCGGCGTCGGCAATTGCATCAACATGCTGTCGCTGGCGCGCACCTGCCGCTTTCCGCTGCCGATCTTCATCACCATGCGTGGCGAGTGGGAGGAGTTCAATCCGTGGCAGGAGCCGATGGGCTCGATCGTCGAGCCGGTCATGAAGCTGTGCGAGGCGGATGTGCTCAGGGTGAAGGAGCCCGAGGAGGCCGAGCGGACGGCCGAGCGCGCGCTGCAATCCGCCTTCGGCGACGAGCGCATCGTCGCCGTGCTGCTGTCGCAGCAGCTCATCGGCAAGAAGGTCTGGACCAAATGAGTCTCGACCGCCGCGCCGCAATGGCGGCCTTGATGGAGGGCCGCGACGACAATCTGCTGGTCGTGCCCGGTCTCGGCTCGACCACATGGGATCTCGCCGCCGCCGGCGACAATCCGCGCAATTTCTATCTGTGGGGCGCGATGGGCGGCGCGGCGATGATCGGGCTTGGGCTGGCGCTGGCGCAGCCGGGCAAGCGCGTCGCCGTCATCACCGGCGACGGCGAAATGCTGATGGGGCTCGGCGCGCTCGCCACCATCGGCGTGCAGCAACCGGACAACCTGGCCATCGTCGTGTTCGACAACGGCCTCTACGGTGAGACCGGCGGGCAGGCGAGCCACACGCAGTCCGGCGTCGATCTCGTCGCCACCGCCCGGGCTTGCGGATTTTCCGACTGCCACGACATCGCGGACGATCAGGGCCTGCGCGCGCTTGCGGCGCGGCTGAAAAATCCCAGCGGCCTGCTGTTCGCCCGCGTGCAGATCGCCGCGCAAGAGCCGCCGCGCGTCTTGCCGCTGCGCGACGGCGTCGAGATCAAGCGGCGGTTCCGCGCCGCGCTGGGCTTCGAAGCCTGAGGTTTACAGGCCAAGGCGCGGCCTCTATAACGCGGCGCTCGTTAATCCCGTGCGTTTTCAGCGGGATCGGCGCCCAGGTAGCTCAGTTGGTAGAGCATGCGATTGAAAATCGCAGTGTCGGTGGTTCGATTCCGCCCCTGGGCACCACTCATCAAAAGCGACGTCAGCGTAATCCGAACGCACAGCGCTTACGGGGCAACCCGCCTTGCGCAGATATACGGATAGCCGTTCACGCCGTTGTTGCATCGGTCTGGACCCGTCGCCACGACGCAAACGCAGTCGGTGCAGTTCGGCTCCTGGCACTGAGAGCATTTTTGGACTTGGAACAGTATCTCGCCGCAGACCTGAGTACCGTAGCGCAACATCAGGCACTTGCCGTACCCACCGACCGGCCCGCAAGTGTGCGTGCGATTTTCGCACCAATGCTTTGAGGCGCAAACTCCTGTCTGGTGGGCCTCGGCCCGTTGCGACGGCGAGACGAAAATCGCGGCAAGCGCGGCAAGGGCGAGAACGCCGAGAAGGGCACGGCGCCAGCTACGGCCCAGGGATCGCGTGAGCTTCATTTTACGCTCCTTTTGCTAGTCCCACCGTGCACACAGTACCCTTGAGCGCTCTTTCGGCGACGTTGAGAAACACGTTAGAAGGCTTCAGAAAAGCTTCAGAAGTGAGCTTGCTCCAAGCTCGCGCCTTAAGTCCTGATCGGGAAAGTAGGGCGACACGTTTTGCCGGGGGCAACATGGTCATCGCGTTCAACCGGTTTGGTCGCTGACCGATCTCCTGGCGCGCTCAACCCCTGCTGGCATTTTCGCAACCGTCGCAATCTTTGTAAGGATGATCGCGTGCTGCCATGGTTGCGCTTGCGTCGCGTTGCCTTTCCGCTTTCCCGCACAGCGAGGTTTAAAGATGAAAAAGTTCGTCATGCTTGCATTGTTGGCCGGGTGCCTCGCTTGCCCTGCCGTCGAGAAGGCATACGCGATCTCGAGCTATTATGCGGTCGTCAATTCCAATGGCGACTTGGTAAGAGATTTTGGCGCGGTAAGCTCAACGCGCGTCGCCACCGGCCGTTACAATGTCAGGTTCGAGCGCGATGTGAGGAGCTGCAGCTTTATCGCGGCGAGCGATGCGGCAATTGGATGCAAAAAATGTTCAATACATTTTGTGGTCCCCGCGGCTTGATTCACCGGACCGGGGGAAAGATATTGCAGACAACCATCTGAGGGTATTCCGCGAGTATCTTGAAAAGCACTATCGGCAGGTTCATGACTTTCCCGATGCGGACCAGCTGTGGGAAAGAAAACCGGCAGGAACGAATCTCAGCACCAGCACCTTTTCAAGAGGAGCTGCGCCGCGTAAGGACATGTTTCAAAGAGGGCGAGCGGGAGCAGTTCGGAGGTTGATAAGCCCAACGTCGTCATCGACTGAATGGTCGAGAGATGCTTGCTCCGATTGAGTTCATCTACGCTGGCGACCCAGCCCATTGGTAAGGCCGCGCCAATGCGATGAACGCTCGACGACTGACTCGTGCTCCGGCACTCCCATGCGCATGAAGTCCTCAGCGCACGAGTCTATTGGGAACGCGAGCTCGTCTTCAATTTCGGTGTTGATCCGATTCGTGCGTGCGACCGCCTTCCACCTTGCAATCCGGCTGCGGAGTCTCATACCTGCTCCGGTACAGCGCTCAGAATTGCTCTGATCGCGTCTGCCATATGGTTCCATTTCTTGGTTTCGGCTTGAAGGCGACGTCTTCCGGCGGCCATAAGTCGGTAATACTTCGCTTTTCGGTTGTTGTCGCTTTGTCCCCAGTCGCTTGCGATCCAACCTTCTTGTTCTAGCCGGTAAAGCGCCGGGTAGCGCGAGCCCTGGGGAATCTCCAGTCGATTTCCAGTAATCTGCTGGATGCGAAGAAGCACTCCGTATCCATGCGGAGGCCCAAGTGAAGCGGCTTTCAACCACTTGGGCGAGTAACTATCCGGAAAGGTGAAACCGAACTGCCTGAGGAATCGCCTTTAACGTAAGTGCCAATGACCTCGGCGGTCGGCACTTTACCGCGATTTTAGCGGCAGTGTTGGGCTTGATTTTGAGTTCTTTGCTGAGTGCGCGTACCGAGGGAATGGGATCGCCTGGCCGCAGCTGGCCCGAGATCATGGCCTTCTTCGACGCATAGACGACCTGCTCGAAGAGCGGGCGGCTTCCCTCTCAGTTTGGTGTCGCCAGAAAAGCCGGCGATCGCATCACGAACTTGCTGGAGACGGGCAATTTCAGCATCAAGGGCAGTTGCAATCTCCTCGATATTTCACCCGCCCAAGATACCAATTCCGTGCATCGGAGCCGTAATGACTCAAGCAATCGGTTCCGCCTGCCACGTCTGTACGATCTACGTGGGCAGGCGCCTGCATACGCGCACGACTCAGGCGTAACGACACAGACCGCCGCACGGCCCACGATTCGGCATCGTGGGCCGTTTTGTTTGCGGCCATCCCCGACTCAGTCACTCGCCATGCCGGCTGCGACAAACGAGAGACACGCGACGCCCTATTTAAGTGTGCTCTGTTTCAGAAATCTGATCAGGTCCCGGCGCTCCTGCATCTTGGCAACATGAAACTCCATGTTATTTTCGGGAACCAATGTGTCGGGATTCGCAAGCCATTGCTCGAGCGTGCTCTCGTCCCATAGGATGTGTGCCTTTTTGAGACCTGGGGAGTAGGCAAAGCCCGCAACATCGCCGGAGGTGCGTCCGAAGACTCCCTGCAGTCTCGGGCCCTCTCGATTATGTTCCATGGCATGGCAGCCGGTGCATCGCTTCTCGAAGACCTCCTTGCCCCGGAGGAAGTCACCCTCGCCGGCCGACTGCACCACCGAACTCGTTTCAATGGCTGGCTTCATACGCGCCCATTGAGTGAAAGCCCGTATGTCCGCATCGGTGATGCGTGCCTTCCAGTGAACCATTCGATACTGCGGCAGTGGCATATCATGCGCTTTCGTCTGTTGCACGATCTCGGCAGCGAAGGTCTGCTGCTGATCCGCGGAATAGCTGTCCCAACGCGAAAGGTTCATCGCCTTCCTGCCTTCCACGATGTCGCGCTCCATCAGCCACGAGACCGGGGCAAACCGGCCGTATAACGGCGGCCTGGTCTGCGTAGAGTGGCAGTCCGCACACTTCGCGATCAGGGCTGCGCGCACCTCAGGCGGCACGGACGAGTGCTCCATGATAGGCGCGGGCCGAGCCTTCTCCACATACAGGCCCGCATCGCCAAAGGGATGAACGTGAGCCAGCAGAAGCGAGCCCGTCAATGCAATCGCACACACGGCAACCGCACGCGCGGCAATCACACACACGGCAATCACACACACGACGGATGCCGCCCCTGCACTTCTCATGCTTTGTCTGCCAGTGAGGAATCAACGATCGCCAGGTGGCTGGGCTTCGCGATGTACCTGACGTCGGTGATGCCCAGAACGCTCTGCAGCCTTCCAGCGGGAACGACCATAGGGCCGGGGTGTGGGGCTTTGCCCGGCTCCGGCTGGGGAAAAGCAGTCGAGGTTGCCGTATGGAAGGCGACGTTTCCCTCCACCTTCTGCACCACCTGATGGATGTGTCCGTTCAGCACCGTCACCGAGCCGAAGCGCTTCAGATAGGAGAGCGCCTCTGCGCCGTCCTGCGTGCCCCAGCCCCAGTCCGGATAGACCATCCACAGCGGAATATGTGCAAAGACCACAATCGGCGTCGAAGCCGACTGCGAAGCCAGGTCCTTCTTCAGCCAGCTCAATTGTTCAGACCCCAGTTTGCCCATGGCGTCGATCTGCAAACAATTGTTGAGTCCGATGAAGTGCACGCCCTTGTGGGTAAAGCTGTACCAGCCGTTGCCGATCGTGCCCTTGCCGAACCGTTCGCGATAGAGAACACCATCGTCGGTTGCCGTATCGTGCTCGCCCGGGACATAGAAAGTCTGACCGGCCTTCGCGCCTTTAAGTATCTGCTGCGCGGTATCGAATTCAGCGGGCTTGGATGAGTGGCTGATATCGCCGGTGTGCAACAGCAGCTCCGGCGGGACCGGAAGCCGGTTGATTTTATCGAGCGCCAGCTTCAGCGTCCCGGTGACATCCTGGTTGGCCGCCTTGTTGAAGCCGATATGGCTGTCGCTGATCTGGACGAAGCTGAAGCCTGCTCGGGCTGGCATATGTGCCGCTGGTCCGCCCGCTGCGTGGGCGGTAGCGGCGAAGAGTTTGGATGTAGGCACGCCGCCCGCCATCGTCCACAGAAGACCGGTGCCTGCCCAGGCCATGCAGCTAAGAAAGTTTCGCCGGTCGATTCCATCACTTCCCGGCCGGTCGGGCTGCGCGGCTTCGGCGGGGTCGCCGGATGGATCCTGCTGCGCGGGTGTAAGGTTATGCGTATCCTTCATGGGGTAAATCCTCCACGGATGCAAACTGGGCTCCGCGGCATTTATTCGCCCCCGACGGAATAATTTTGCCGGATGCCAGTTCTCATCTCTGGAGAGAAGAGATCGTTCCCGTAAGATGACGCTGTTGCCACGGAAGCACGCGCTGCGCGAGAGCGGCCCTCAAACCTCTTCGTTTGAGGACTTGGCCATGCCGCTGTTTCCCTCGCTCTACAATGTCGCCCACTGGCTTTCCCGCAACCCTGTTGACGCGGAGGATCTGGTGCAGGAGACGTTCCTGAAAGCCCTTCGCGCATTCGCTACATTCGAAGCTGGCAGCAACTTCAAGGCATGGATCTTCCGCATTCTCAGAAATACCTATCTGACCTCGCGTACAGGGCTCGCGGCGATGCGCACCGTCGCACTCGAAGACGAGCTGGACCGTGCCGACTCGGGGGCCCTGTATCCCGAGGGCGCGATCGACCGCCAGACTCCGGAGTTGAATCTGATCCGTCTGAGCGACCGCGCTGCATTGCAAGCGGCCATGGAGACGCTGCCTCCGCCGCTGCTGGAGGTGATTCTCCTGTGTGACGTGGAAGAGATGAAATACAAGGAAATCGCCACCATTCTCGATATCCCGATCGGCACGGTCATGTCCCGCATCGCACGTGCGCGCACGGCTCTTCGCGAAGCGCTGCAGGTTCAGATGACACCGCCAAAGGAGTTCCGCGCGTGAGCGATCATCTCTCTCCCACAATCCTGAATGCGCTTGCGGATGGTGAGCTCTCGGCGGACCAGCTCACCCAGGCAAACGAGCATCTCGCCGGCTGCCCCTCATGCACTTCAAGCGCCCTGTTTCAAACCCTGCTCAAGTCTTCCACGGCAAGGGTAGGCCAGCGGTACACGCCACCGCCGCATCTGCAGCAGAGGCTGGTACATCTCGCATCGCAAGCCGATTCAAGATTAGAGACAGCAGATCTCCGCGCCGCGCAGGTACGCACCTCTCGGTCGCCGTGGCGCTTTGGAGTGCTGGGCTGGGTCGCCGCAGCGGCGCTCCTTCTTATCACGGTGAGCATTGGCCTCCTTCAACGCAGCGTGCAGCGGTCGCAGATGGCATCCACCGAACGCGCCGCACTGGTTACCGAGGTCTTCGATCAGCACGTCGCCACGCTTGCAGCCAATAGCCCGCCGCAGGTGCTTTCCTCCGATAGACACACCGTGAAGCCATGGTTTCAGGGCAAGATACCTTTCAGCTTCAATCTCCCGGAGAATCTGCCGCGAGACACGACGCTCGATGGGGCAAACCTCACCTACCTCGACAACCAGCCGGTTGCCCAGCTGCTTTACAGTATTGGCAGGCATCGCGTCTCTGTCTTTGTCCGGCAGAAATCAGGCGTCCAGAGACCCGGCGCGACGACAGCAAGTGAGTTGCTGGCCGAACACTCGGGGTTTCACGTGAAGGGCTTCCTTGGCAATGATCTCGAAGTCGTCGCCGTGAGCGACGTGGACCCGGCTCGCCTCTCCGATCTGGTCGCCAGAATCGAACAGTCACAAAGCAGAAGTCAGAATTCGCCGAAGTAGCTAGGGCGTGTAAGCACTATCTGAGTGCCTTGACGATGAAGGCGAAGGAGAGAAAGCCGAGGAAAAGGACGTCGAGTTTTTCGAAACGGGAGAAGATGCGGCGATAGCCTTTCATGCGGCGGAAGGGGCGCTCGATCTCGCGACGTTTGATGTAGAGCGCGCGGTCGTAGCGCCAAGGAGCGGCGCGGTTGGACTTAGGCGGGACGACCGGAATCATACCGAGGGCGAGCAGCAGTTGTCTGGTCTCGTCGCCTTCGTAGTCACGATCCATCAGCAGCGGCAGACCTTCCGGCATCGGCCCCAGTTCCTTTAGCATCTCCAAGATCGCCAAGACCCGACCACTGCAGCGGTGTAACAACTCCAACTGAACCGCCTTTGCGGCAGACCAGACACACGACCCTTCCGGATACCGGATGGGTCGTGTGCGTAGAGCAGTACAGAAGTAGAGCAGTACAGAAGTAGATCAGTAGACAAGTACATCAGAAGACCGCGAGCCGGTGGGACCCGCTTATCTGCGCTCGCCGAGCTGGAACGGATTGCCGCCGAGGGCTGCGACAACGTACCAGCCGGTGGCGCCTACATGGAGGTTGGGGAAGTAGGAGAAGCCAAAGCCGGTATCCAGTGGGCTGGTTGAGGCGACGATGCCCTGGTCCGGAACCAGGGCCACCCCGTGGACCGTCTGGCCGGTGCCGAGCTGGGCCTGCGCGATGCCGATGTTGCGGAGTAATGTAACCGCTGCGGTGACATCACCGAGGATGCCATGCAATCCTGCGCGCCCGGCGAGGATCCGCGCTATCAGCGCAGCCACCGTGTGCCCGGTTCCTTCCAGCCATACTGCATTCGGATCGCCGGTCGTGGAAATGAGGCTCGCCGAAGCGAAGGTCTCACCTGTCACCTGCTGATTTCCCGTGAGTGACGAGCGCGGCGCGGTGGCTGAGTCGGTGGTTTGCAGATGTGTGAGCGCATAATCGATGGAGCCCTTGTATCGATTATCGAGGAAGGCCAGATACGACCAGGTCTGCACGTCCTCAGGGATGTTACTGGTGTTGATGGTCACCTGGTCGGCATTCGTGCCCGTGTAGAAGAAATGTCCCTCAGCATTGAACATGGCCTGCGCGAAAACGAAGGCGTGTCCTGCGAGCTGGCTCCAGCTTGTGCCATTTGTCGCGCTGCCCCCGCGCGTCAGTTCGGCGAGCATAGTGAAGAACGCATAGGTATCAATGTTATGCTCGGTCGACTTGCCGTTGGTTGAGGGCACGGACTGGTTGAACTGGTTGATGGTGGTACCAAAGGCATAGCCGCCCGGGCCTCGAGTGTCGAACGTGTTGGTCACGATCCAGTTGGCGACGTTGAGAGCGGCTTGCAAGTAGGCGGCGCTTCGGGTGCGGCGGTAGAGTTGTGCGAGAGCCATGCCCGCCCACGCCTGGTCGCCGACCGCGCTGCCGAAGAAGAAGAAGGGCGCGGCCGCAGGGGTAATGAAAGCGCCGCTTCCGTCGGAGGCGGGCACGTTGACGAAGTAGGCCTGCGCGAAGCGGCCATCGCTCACCGGGAAATTGTTGGCCTGGGCATAGATGAGGCCATTCCCCAGAACCTCCGCTCGCTCCACGTCCTCTGCTCGTCCACGTAGTAGGTAGGCGTGGATGGCGACTGCGTTGTCGTAGGTGAAGGCGGTGGATAGAAGGCCGCTCTGATCGGAGTAGCTCTGGATGAGCCGCACAGTCGCACCCTGCGCGTAGGCGTCCATCATGGTATCGAGGAAGGTGTAGGCGCTATCGACGGAGGCCTGATAGGTTTCGGCATCGTTCGCGCCGAGAGCATCGTAAGAACGCGGGGCGTTGCCTGCCTGCGCCGTGCCCGCGTAGAGCAATGGGCAGAGACTTGTGGTTGCGACCGCACCTGCGGTCATGCCAAAGAAGTTACGTCGCGAGATGGTACTCCTGATCATCAAATGGCCTCCTGGTCCACGAGGCCGCTGATTCAGGCGGCCAAAGAACCGCTGGCAAGGCTATCAGAGGGATAGATCGATTGCCTACCCCGCACCAGGAACTACAGGAGGTCCACAGCGCACTGTATGTGCGCGCGTACAACCGGAGGAACTCCCGTTGGTATCAGGCCGCGCCGCGGCAAAAGGCGGGACGAATCACCGTACATCGGAGATGGCAACAATATCGCTCCCGAGACTGGGAGAGAGTCGAAGGCAGATTCGATGAAAGCGAAGTCATCACCATGAGGAAGGGAAGATCAAAGACCATAGCTGGCTACGAAGTCTGGCTCGGATACCACTATCGTGCCGGAGGAGAACTACAGTCTTCCGTTCAGGACAAAAGATGAGGCAGATGCAGCCCTAAGACTGTTGGCAAACAAGACCACCGTCGTAAGCGTGGCACCCAGCCAGCCAAAGCGCTCTCTAGTTTCGGACGAGGATGTGTCCGTCCTCTTACCGGCGCGCATTCTTCTTCGCAGTTCGTGAGATTCCCTTGAAACGGGGATTTCGGTAAATTCGCCACGATACGCAACTAATATGACAAACCGTTTACAACTCCATGACACAAGCAAATGATTACATCTGATTAACTAGGCTCATCTGGAAAGAGTACTTCTTTGAGAGAAAACTCGTTTGTGCCACCTTCTTTAAAGGTTGCATTCAAGAGCTAATAATCAGGGTTGAGGACCTATTGCGCATAACTACGGCTTACCTGAACCGCATCGCCACTGCCGTACCAGAACATGATGTGCATGACGCCTTCGTCGTCTTCGCAGAGAAGATGCTTGGCGACCCGCAGCTCCGCACGGTCTTCCGCCGCATGGTAAGCCGCGCCAACATCGCGCATCGCTATTCATTCCTCGATCCGCAGAAAGGTTCCGGCCAATTCTCGTCGCATGACGCGCATGAGTTCTATCGGCTAGGCAACTTTCCCAACACGGCGCGGCGTATGGAGCTGTTTGAGCAGAGCGCTCCGGTGCTGATGAGGAAGGCCGTGGACCGGCTTGCGCTCAATGAGAAGGAACGCTCGAGTATTACGCACGTGCTGGTGACCTGCTGCACGGGGCTCTATGCACCGGGGCTGGACTTTGAGATCGTCGACCACGTCGGGCTTTCGGCGGGCGTGGAGCGCACGATGGTTGGATTCATGGGATGCTATGCCGCGATCAATGCGCTGAAGCTGGCGCGGCACATTGTGCGCTCAGATCCGAAGGCGAGTGTTCTGATGGTCAACCTCGAGCTGTGTACGCTTCACTTACAGGAGACGCAGGAGCTGGAGCAGGTGCTCTCCTTCCTGACCTTTGCCGATGGCGCGGCGGCGAGCCTGATTACCGCGCGCGAGCAGGGCTTTGCACTGGACAGCTTCAAGGCGGTGATGGTGCCCGAGACGAGGGGACTGATTACGTGGAAGATCCGTGGGCTGGGATTCGACATGTTACTCTCCGGGCGGGTACCGGCGGAGTTGGGCCGCGCGCTAGATGAGGGCGAGCTGATGGCCGAGCGCGATGGCATCGACCTGTGGGCGGTGCATCCCGGCGGACGGTCGATTCTTGATGCGGTGGAGAAGGGGCTGGAACTGCCGGTCGGTGCGCTGGCGGCGTCGCGCGAGGTGCTGTCGTGCTTCGGCAACATGTCGTCGGCGACGGTAATGTTTGTGCTGCAGCGGATGATGCAAGAGGCCCGGCCGGGGCAGCGCGGGTGCGCGATGTCGTTTGGCCCGGGGCTGACGGCGGAGACAATGCGCTTCCATGCGGTCTAGTGCGGAGATCGCATTCAGACTGCGGGTCTCTCCGCGCGAGCTGCCGGAGCTGATGGATGGTGCCTGTAGCTATGAGGATTTCCGTGGCTGCCTGCACAGCCTGGAGCAGGTCAACCGCTGGCTGCTGGGATATCGACCGACGATGGCCTGGCTGAAGCGGCTACCGCATGGATTGCGTGATCCGGTGCAAATCGTCGATGTGGGCAGTGGCGGCGGCGATCTGCTGCGGCAGATTGCAGGCTGGGCACGGAGGCACGGTATTGCTGTTCAGCTAACGGGAATCGACCTGAATCCTTATGCGGCGCGTGCAGCAGCGGAGTCCACGCCGAAGGAGCTGGGCATTGAGTGGGTAACCGGCGATGCTCTGATGTATCGGCCGGAGAAGCCGGTGGATATCGTAGTGAGTTCGCTGATGGCGCATCATCTGGAGGATGAGGAGATCATCGCGCTGCTGCGGTGGATGGAAGCGACTGCGCAGGTAGGTTGGTTTATCAATGATTTGGAGCGGTCGGAGCGGAGTTGTCGGATGTTTGGGCGGGTGGTATGGGTGGTGGGGTGGCACCGGTTTGTGCGGCATGATGGGCCGGTGTCCTTCCGGCGGGCCTTCCGGGAGGAGGACTGGGTGCGGCTGCTGGCGGCGGCTGAGGTCCCGCGGGAGGCGGTGACGGTGAAGCATTGGCGGCCGGGACGGTTGTGTGTGGGGCGGTGGAAGTGAGGCGGGTGTTGGTGGTTGGAGGCGGGCGGGCTCGGGGTTCGGCGGCTTGGCTGGCGCGGGCTGATGTCGATTGCGGTGAGCTGCTCTCGCTGTCGCTAAACACGCTATGCACTACCGAATCGAGCGACCTGCTGATACGAGGGCAGCTTCGACTCTTGACGCAGCCCTCGAGTCGTTCGAGACCGACCGGGACATGCAAGCTGACCTTGCGCGGTTGGGGCAAGCCTGTTGTGAGCCTCATCACGTCTAGCCATCTGAGAGGGGAATAATGGCAACTTCCACGCAGCTGCCGCCCAGCCCCAACCGTTCCAGATCCAAAACTGTTCTCTGGATCTCCGTTGGCCTCACTGCGCTCTTCGTCTTCATCACCTCAGAAGTTCTCCTGATCACTGACTATCCGATGTACCACGCCTACCGTCTGCAGGTCATCGCCGACCGCCAGCTCCTCATCCCGCATACGCTCTTCGGCATGATAGCTCTCCTCATCGGCCCGATCCAGTTCTCATCACGATTTCGACAGCGTCACCTCAAGATCCATCGCGTCCTCGGCCGCGTCTACGTCATCTCTGTCTTCATCGGCGCCGCAACGGGGGTCGCCCTCGCCAGCGGCCGTCCGGGCTTCCCCGGGACCTCGATGCAGGCTGCCGCCTGGGTCGTCTGCACCACCGCCGCGCTCATCACCGCGCGCAACCGCAAGATCATCCAGCACCGCCAATGGATGGCCCGCTCCTACGCCGTCACCTTTACCTTCGTCTCCAGCCGTGTGCTGAACCTCTGGCCCCGTTACTGGAGCCACCTCGGGGATGCCTTCGCCGCCGTCGGCGTGATCGCCTTTACTCTTGCCTCGCTGCTTATCGTGGACCTCGGCATTAACTGGCGAGAGCTCACCACTCGCCGTGACTGATTGAGGTTCCCTTCACAATCCCACGGGTGCAAAAAACGTATCGCATCCGGAAAAGGAGATTCCCGTTACAACATCCAATCTGAATCAGATTCTTTTGCAAGACGAAGTTCTCGTCCTGGGTGGTGGAGTGGCGGGCTGTGCGGCTTCGATCGCGCTGGCCCGCAAAGGACGAATCGTCACGCTGATCGAACGCGAGCCCACATCGCGACATAAGGTCTGCGGAGAGTTTCTAAGCGGTGAAGCCCTTGAGGACCTGCATGCGCTTGGCATCGACGTTGCTCTCTCTTGGCGCCGTGCCCATCGACTACGTTCGCCTCGCCGCCGCCAGGCGCGCCGCGGAGGCTCCCTTGCCTTTTCCCGCAGCGTCGCTCACGCGCAAGGCGCTTGATACAGCGCTCATTGCCGAGGCCATCGCCGCGGGAGTCCGCGTAGAGCGTGGTCGCAGTGTGCAGGCGCTCGGTCGCACGGCAAGCAACGTCTGGCAAGCTACGCTCGACGACGGTACCACCTATGAAGCTTCGACGGTCTTTCTCGCCACAGGCAAGCATGATCTCCGCGGCCACATGCGTCCGAAGGACCCACAGCGATGGGTCGCCTTCAAGATGTATTTTCGCCTGGCGCCCGCGCAGGCCGCTGAGCTGGAGCGCGCCTCTGAGCTGATGCTCTATCCCGGAGGCTATGGTGGTATCCAGCCGGTGGAAGGCAGTATTGCAAACCTCTGCTGCGTAGTACAGCAGAGGCATCTCGCACGTGCGGGTCATCGCTGGGAGAACTTCCTCGCGAAGATGCAGCAGGACTGTCCACACCTCGCGATGAGGCTTGCCGGTGCGGAGCCAGTGCTCGCCAGACCGATCGCCATCACCCATATCCCGTACGGTTACGTCCGCCGCACAACGGAGGATGGGCTCTACTGCATCGGCGATCAGGCAGCCGTCATCCCCTCGTTCACCGGTGACGGCATATCCATCGCGCTGCATACTGCCCGCCGTGCCGCCACTGCCTATCTTGCAGCAGAACCGGCGCCGCTCTTCCAGGCTAAACTGCGTTCCGCACTGCTGGCCCAGATGCGTCTTGCCGAGTTCGCCGCTGATGGCTTGAACAACTCCTTCGCACGCGCTGTATTACCGTTCTGCCTCAGGGTCTGGCCCGGCGTGATGCGCGTGACGGCTAGGCTCACACGCGTCGCCCAGCACGCCGCTGTTGCTCCGCATGCAGTCGCCAGCTGAAATCGAGCGCCGAAACAACTCTCGGTAGTCAGAACCCTCTAGGGAAGATGCAATGAAATCCTTCGCAGTCTTAGCCCTCGCTGTCATACTCGCTCCAGCCGCACTCGCCCAGCATCAGACCTTCGCCGTCAACCCCGATGCCAGCGAGGTCAAGATAACGCTCAAAACAACCCACGAGCTCGTCAACGGCACCTTTCACGTCCAATCCGGATCGATTGAGTTTGACCACAGCACTCCTAAGATGTCGGGTTCGGTGGTCGTCCTCGCCGGCAGCGGAAAGACCGGTAACGACAGCCGCGATAAGAAGATGAATAAGGACATTCTCAAGGTGGATCAGTATACGACCGTCTCCTTTGCGCCCAAAACCTACACCGGGACGATCGCGCCCTCTGGCGACTCAATCATTCAGGTGAGCGGAGTGTTCACCCTACTCGGCAATCCTCACGACCTGACGATTCCAATGCAGATTCACATGGATGGATCGAAGGCGACGGCGAGGGCTCAATTCGTCGTTCCCTATGTCCAGTGGGGTCTCAAGAACCCGAGCTTCATGTTCTGGAAAGCTGACAATGACGTTGCGATGGATCTTAATCTCGTTGGCCAGGTCTCCAACTAGCTGACCGTCCTGTTTGTACGTTGAAATAGGACCATTCCGGTCTAACTGCACTCGTTGTTCATGGAACGCAATCGGAGCTACAAAGAACTATGCCCAATTCCGTGTCTCTTCCCTCACTGACACGCAGACGTTTCACTCAACTTTCTGGAATGGCGGCCGGCTCACTCGCGTTGTCCAGCGCAGGCCGCGCCGCGGCGGCGCCGGACGTGACGCTTGAGATTGCGCCGTACACGCTGGAAGCTTCGCCGAAACATCACATCCGGACCGTAGCGTACAACGGCCAGATTCCAGGGCCCGTGTTCCGGATGCGTGAGGGAGAATCGCACTCGGTTGAGATTCGGAATCTTACGAAAGATTCGGAGGTTGTTCATTGGCACGGCCTTTACTTGCCGCCGGAGATCGACGGAGCCATGGAAGAAGGCACACCGATGATCGCGCCTGGTGCGTCTACGCGCTACACCATGACCCCCAAGCCCGCAGGTTTCCGCTGGTATCACACGCATACGTTCGCGGGGAAGAATCTCACCAAGGCGCAGTACGGTGGGCTGCACGGTTTCCTGCTGATCGAACCGCGTGACAACCCTGCTGCTTTCGATCGGGAGGTCTTCCTTGGGCTCCATGACTGGAACGGGCAATTCCTGAGCAGTGACGACGGTTTTATGAACCCGGTCTACGACGTGGCAACGATCAATGGCAAGATGCTCGGCTCTGGAGATCCAGTCAAGGTCAAACAAGACGAGCGCATCATGATGCACATCCTCAACAGCAGCCCAACCGAGGTTCACTGGATTTCGTTCTCGGGGCACAGCTTCAAGGTAATGGCGCTGGATGGAAATCAAGTAGCCCAGACTCAGACAGTTTCCATGCTTAGGCTCGCGCCAGCGGAGCGCGTCTCTGCCATCGTCGAGATGAACAATCCCGGCGTATGGGTACTGGGTGAAGTCCGCAAGCATGTTCAGGCCAGCGGAATGGGCGTTGTCATCGAATATGCCAATTCTTCCGGCAAGCCGGTATGGACGCAACCGGAAGATCTTGTGTGGAACTATCGCCAGTTCGCAGGGGCAGGCGATGCCGAACAACATCAAGACGCAAAAACGATCGAGCTGGTTTTTGACTCCAAGTTCCAGGGGCACGGTAACGAAGAACTCTGGCGTATCAACGGTCTGGGCTATCCGCAGAATTCAACGCCAGAGCACTCGCTTTTGTTGCAGGCCGGACAGCGTTATCGCCTGGTCATGAAAAACAAGAGCATGGATGATCACCCGATTCATCTGCACAGGCACACATTTGAGATTCGGCGGCTTGAAGATGGCGCGGAGATAGCAGGGCTGCGCAAAGATGTCGTCCTGGTTCACGCCGGTGGAACCGTCGAGGTAGAGTTTGTGGCCGACAATCCGGGTAAGACACTCTTGCACTGTCATCAGCAAGATCACATGGACCGAGGATTCATGATGGTGTTCAACTATGCGTAACTCAACGATCAAGCTCGCTGTCAACGCGGTCCTCGCGATCGCGGTCATCTTGTGCGTGCGATCCGCTGTGGCACAAGGAAACTATGAGATCCAGGTTTACGGCGCAGACACCGTTGCGCCGAAGACATTGATGACTGAATTGCACTCCAACTTCACTCCGGAAGGTCAGAAGTACTGCATCGATGGCGTCATTCCGACCAATCATCAGGAGCATGAGACGCTCGAACTCACCGAAGGCATTACGAACTGGTCGGAGATCGGCTTCTATGTCTTTACCAGCGTGCAGGATGGTCACGGTGTGCAGTGGGTCGGCGATCACATACGGCCGCGCGTTCGCGCACCCGATAGCTGGCATCTTCCGGTGGGTCTCAGTCTATCTACCGAGATCGGCTACCAGCGCGCCGTCTACTCGCCGGACACATGGACCTGGGAGATACGGCCCATCATTGATAAGACCGCAGGGCGGTGGTATTTCGCAGTGAATCCGGCACTGGAACGCACCTTGCACGGCCCCGATGTGAATCAAGGGCTCGGCTTTTCTCCGGGTCTAAAGGTGAGCTATGACTTCACGCGAGTGGTGAGCGGCGGCATCGAATACTACGCCGACTATGGACGCCTCGGGGCATTCGACTCATTGCATTACCAACAACAGCAAATCTTTGTTGTAACCGACCTCAACACTTCGCCCAAGTGGGAGATAAACATCGGAGTTGGAGTTGGAACCACCGCAAGTACAGACCATCTCATTGTGAAGGGTATTCTCGGCAGACGCTTCGATTGGGGTCGTCACCCATCAAACGAGTAGCCCGACAGCATGTACAACGGAAAGAGCATGGCGGCTTCAGACGATAGGAGAGTCCTTTCCGCGCAGGAGGCGAACTGGCAAGCCAGCACACGCGGCCGCCTAGCGAAAGCAAGCCGCTGAAGCGATGATGATGCTGACAAGAGCGAGTGTAGTCATGACTATTCAAGCGTGCTTGATTCGAACGGATTGAAAAGTGGTACTCATCGTTGCAAACGCCCGCTCCAAGGCTCGGAGAAACAGAGCTCTCCGTGAAGTTCGAGTGACGGTCTCTCCTAGAGACGCGTCACGAAGCTATGACGAGCTAAACTCTGAGTTGGCTGACGCCGAACGCCCTTGCTCCACACGAAAGCGAGTTTCGTAACAACCTCCGTCCAGCCCGCTAATCTGCTCTGGTATTTAGGGCGCAGGGTGGGATTTGGTCGCACGACTTCTGGTCAATTTGGGATTTTGTCGCATTAGGTTCTGGTACCCAGTCGCACCAGGTTCTGGTATTTCCAGGGAGAGCAGTCGCATCTACTTCTGGAATCTCACAACGGCTTGTGATTTTCAGAAGTGGATGAGAATGACCAGAAGTTGTGCGAATGCAACACTCACGACCCTTTTACATCGGAGGCTTCAACAGCTTTGTTGCCTCCACCGCTGCTCCGATTGCTACCGGGTGGAATCAACCAGTTCCCGGGTGGGACTCGCACACGCTGTGGACTAAACGCCTTTTCACGGCGCACGCGGACCATCCCATTACTTCTGATCTCCGGAGTCGGCGCCCGCAGTCTACAAGGCCATGTCCGACTCGATCGACCTCAAGCTCTTCCAATGAAAATGGGGTTGTCATTCCCGAGCGTTGGCAAGGGAGCTGCGATTGAATGCCGGCACCACAACCTGGTCTACGCAAAGCCGGCATTCAACGAGGAATGTGTGAATTCCGCATACTCAATAAGGGCTCGCAATCGCGCTTCTCGTCCAACCAGGGTACAGCGGAGAAGCGCGTGCGCGGAAACGCATCCGGATAGTTCATCTGAATAAATTTGATCATCTTCTCGCGCACAATGCAGCGCAGGTTGAACTGCTGGCTCGAATCGGCGGCGCTGAGCAGGCATCGTATCTCCATGGTGTGCTCGGAAAGATTTGTCACTTGCAGCACGTTCACGCGCTTATCCCACTGTGGCTCGTTTTCCAGAACCCGGGTTAACTCATCCCGCAGCGCCTGAACCGGAATCGAGTAGTCCACATAGAGAAATGAAGTGCCCAGCAGATCCGAAGTGTCGCGCGTCCAGTTCTGAAAGGGTGTCTCGATGAAGTACGTGAGGGGCACCACCAGCCGCCGCTGATCCCAAATCGCTACGATCACATACGTCGTCGTAATCTCCTCGATCCTGCCCCACTCGCCCTCGACGATCACCACGTCATCCAGCCGGATAGGCTCCGTTAGTGCGATCTGCAAGCCGGCCAGGAAATTCGAGGCCGAAGTCTTGGCTGCCGTTGCCAGCACCAGGCTGGCGAGCCCCGCCGACGCTAGCAACCCAGCTCCGTAGTGCCATATCTGCGAGTCGCGGAAGACCGAAAGCACCAGTCCCGCATCAACCATGACCAACAGCGTGGTCAACATCCGCCGCATCAGCTGCATCTGCGTTCGCGCTCGCCGTGCCCGCATGTTGTTTGCCACGGACACGTCATAACGCAGCAGCAGAAAGTCTTCCATGCAGTAGACCAGCGCAACCAGAAGCCAGCCCAGGGCGAGGAACCAGATGACGGCGAGCCCCTTCTGCAAAACCTCTAGGGTATGCGGAGGGAAATGCAAGAGTGTAAGAATGATGCCGAAGCCGGTGAGGATGATCAGTGCTTGAGCCGGACGCCGGACCCTTCCCACGATCTTAAGAGTGTGGCCGAGGTCGCCGCCCTTGGCGCGCCGTAGCTTGCCCAGCGCTCCCATAAGGATGCGGCGGGCATTGGCGCTCACCGTAATCGCGATGATCAGGATGATGACGCCGATGGTCCAATCGCGCTGATACGCGTGCAGTACGTTCAGAATCCACGAAGACATTCCAAAACGGATGCACATCTCGCTGCGAGGTTTGCATCCGGCGCCCTAAGCTCTACGCTTCTTTAACGGTTTGCAGAGCCGGTTCACAAGTATCCGACATGGATGCGAAGGGTCGCCGAGCACTTCCAGGTGCATGGCCCTTCATTGCCTGACTTTGGGCCTTCGTGGAACGTAGCGCCACAAACATTTCAGCCCATCGTTCGGTTGAACCGCGACACAGGCGAGCGCGAGCTGGTGCTCATGCGATGGGGACTCATTCCCTTCTCAAAGCGGGCTTAGGGAAATGGACTCGCAAACATAGAATCCACCTTATTTAACTGTGATGGCAGCGACTTCGTAGTCGTCCAGAGCGGGAACGGTGAACTGTAACATCCGCTCGCGCACGCTGAAGGACGGGCGTTGCCCTGCCCTGAGCAGCTCGACGGACCTGATCGTGACTCCTGATGGAACGCGCATGGTTATTGTCTGCGGCCCGAGTGGATTCGCCTCTCGCAGCCAGCCATGCTGAGCGGCGGGGTTGGTGTAGTTGAGCAGGTGAACCGCATAACCGGGGCCAGTCTCCCAACAAAACATCTCCAAGAAGCCTGGTCCCTCGACGTGAACGATCCGTTCATCGTGGCTGACCCAACGGATGGCGTTATGAAGTAGCCGCAGGAGGTCTCCGTGGCCGGTAAGCCAGTAGGTGCGCTCGATGTCTCCCGAGAACCACGCTGTTCGGCTTGATCCGGATTCGCGGAGAACGATAGCGGGCTCGGTGGTGTGCGGCTGGGTTGGATAAGCGAGTTCCGGCGGGTAGTGTACGAAACCTGGAACGACGGTGAGCAGCGGTTTGTCGATGGCCTTGAGCGGAATGCGATTCTGCGCGCCGGCGAGCCATGCGGTGTTGTTGAAGCCATCCAGCAGTGGGTGCGGTTGGGGCGCGCCTACAGATTCGATGCGTGCTGAATAGGCATTGCCATTGGTGCCCACGACATCGCCCGCCTTGCTTGCGCCCATCAGCTCGGCGAGGCCGAAGTCCGCGCGCGGCTTCAGGTTCTCGTCATAGAGGCTGGTTTCGAAGCTGGCCATCAGCGATCCGCCGGCGTGAACATAGTCGCGGAGCTGCTGGCATTGGCGATCGCTGAGCATGGCGACGTTGGGCAGAAGCAGCGCGCGATAGCGAGTGATATGCTCCGGGTCCAGACGGTCTTCATGGACGAAGTCGAAGGCGAAGCGTCCCTGGAGGAGAGCCTGATAGATGCCCTGCGTTGTTTCGTGCATGTAGGTATGCGAACGAGTCGATCCGGGTCCGGGATAGAGAAGCTGGGTGCTCTGCCCGATGACGACTCCAACGTTGGCGATGGAGCGGCGGGTTGTGAGATGGGCATCGTGGTGCGCAGTCCACTGAAAATACTCTGCACCGACCTGCTGCCAACGGCGGTCTTCGGTGAAACCATTCTCCGCGCCGACGAAATGAAGATACGGAACCATGCCGCCGGCGAGCGTTTCACTGAGCCACATCCGGGTCTCTGCGGGATTCTTGGAGACATTGCGCCATACCGGATTGCCGGTGGAGTATGCGGCGGTGACGTTGGCGGCAAATTTGCCATCGAGCACGGCGTTGCAGACGCGTCCCTGCAGACTGCATCCCCAGATGACTGGATCGCCGTAACTGCGGCCCTGATTGTCCGCCTGAAACCACGCGGAGACTTTGCCGAGATCGTTCAGATTCGGGCCGCCACGCACGTTGCCGCCGGAATTGGCGAAGAAGAAGCAACCGGGCTTTTTCGCTTTGGCGATGGCATCGTATTTTTGCCATAGCTCGAGGACGCGGTTAGTGAAGACGCGCCAGTAGGCGGGAGTATCCGAGGGGGGAAGCGTGCTGCAGATGGCGCAGTAGCAGTCCGGCAGACTGCCCAGCGGAGGCCAGCCGTTGGTATAGAAGCAATCGACGTCGTAGAGTGAGCTCACCTCGCGCATGATGGCGGGAACGTAATCGTCCATGTAGCTGGAAAACATGCAGGTCTGAAAGAGGCGAGGATCTTCGTTGTTGTGCTGCACCGATCCGTCTCGGTGCCGCATTGCCCATTCGGGATGCGCTGCAAGAGCGTCGGGCCAGTTGAGGTCGGGGCTCATGCGAGCTACCACGCGCATGCCGCGCTTCTTTGCTGCAGTTACGCATTCGCCGAAGAGGTCGCGGTCCCTCAGGAATTTGCCGTGGCGGTGGAACTTCACTTTGGAGGGATAAAAGGCGAGGATTCCGGTAACGCTGACGAAGACGATGTCCACTTTGGCAGAGTGCCAATAGTCTGCCCATTGCTCCACGTTCATCGCCTCGCCGTCGTACTCGGTCATGTTGGTCTGACCGACGCGGCGAATCCTCTGTTGCCATGGGAGTGTCGCCGGGTCGAGAGAAGCCAGGCGCTGAGGAAGCGTGACGATTTCTACCGCTGATCCCTGTGCATCGACGGGGATAGAGTATTCCGGATGCGAGGCATTGAGGTCATGCAGTACGGAGCCCGAAGGAAGGATGGCAGCTCCGGCCGTGAGGCTGGTCTTCAGAAAACTGCGCCGGTTCAGCATAATGGTTCCCAATGTAGCGCAGGAGTGCGTAAATGTTCTTTTGAGGAGTCCTGTTCAGGGCAACTAGTTCGCGGGCAATGGGCTCTTGCTTGGCGCGAGGATGTCGTCGAAGCGCGCCGGCGTTCCCTCGACACGCTGCAGCGATGGGTAACGGAGACCGCCGTGATAATCGAGCGGGATAGTCTCGACCTGGTCTCCACGTTGAAAGACGAGACTGATCGGCTTTGTGTCCTTCTCCGCTGCGACGATGGCTTTGCGCAGAACCTCCGCCGTATAGACGGTACCGTTCACGGAAATCAATTCCATGTCCGGCGTGATGCCAGCCTTGAACGCCGGACTGTTCCACCACACGTTACCCAGGGCTCCGGCGGGTCCTGTATTGCCTCCACGCGCGGACCCAATCGAAAAGCCGAGTGAGGTGGTGAAGTCCGCATAGTGTCCTGCCGCTTCTGCCTTCTCGATCCAGCCGACGGGCGCATCCGAATAGACGAGCTTATAGCCGCCCCGCGTGAATCCATCCTCCGGAACGGCGGGGTGCAGATCATAGACGCGCTCTTTCAGGAATGAATCCCAATCGAAGGGCGCGACCGTGTTGAGCGCCTTCACCACGTCCTCGAAATGGTAAGTGAAGGTGACGTAGCTGCCGTTGTAGACGCCGTAGAATAGCTTCGCGAAGTCGTCGAGTGACTTTTTGCCGTCTGTCAGTTCACGAATCTTGGTATCGGCATCGAGCCAGATCAGTTCGCCTTCGGTGTAGTAGTCTTCGGGCCGTTGCCAGCTCACCCAGCTGACAGGAGTGCGTTGCGAGACGGTCGGCTGATTTGTGGTATCAACGAGCGGACGCCATTCGCGCCCCGGGCTCACCTCGAATCCAGCGGCAACACGGGCGAACACATCGCGCGTCTCCTGTGGCGTTCGCATGCCGGCACGCGCGGTCAGCACATTGCCGAAGTATTGCGTCATGCCCTCGTAGACCCAGAGCAGATCATCGCGCATGGGGACATTGAAGTTAGGTGTCCAGAGATCCGCGCCGCGGCGGAACTTTCCATCCCAGGAGTGCGTGTATTCGTGGCCAAGCAGATCACGTCCGCCCACACCCGAGGCCCAGTCGGTGAAGTATTTCGCCGGATGTCCATCTTCGCTGGACTGGTGATGCTCAAGGCCGATGCCTCCTACCTTGTCGCTGAGCAGGAGCAGGAAATCATAGTGATCGTAGTGATGAGAGCCGTAGAGCTTATCCGCCTCGGCGGCGAGCCTCTTGTGCACCTCCAACTCCTCCGGTGTGACGTTCAGGTCCTCCGGCGAATCGGCGAAGAGATTGAGATGAACGATATCCGTGGGCGTGGGAGACAGATCGATGCGCTTATAGTTAACGCCGGCATAGAGCGGCGAATCGACAAGTGTATTGAACGGCGTCCTTTTGAAGGTGATGGTGGGTCCATTCTCAGAAGCGGTTTCGAGCGCGGTGGCGTACTTCCATCCGGCAGGCAGCCTCAGCGTCGGGTCGAACTGAATATCCCGCGAGAAATACCCTGCGGGGTACATAGCGACGGTGTTCCATGCCAGGTCCGCGATCTCGTTCGAGATCTCAATGCGGCCTTCTGTTTTCTTGATCGCCGACAGGTATTGGAAGTCGAGGCCGACTACTTTTGCGTCGCCGGAAAGTGGAACGTGGAAGGCATAGACATTGACGCGATCACGCACCCACTGCACTCGCTTGCCATCCACCGTTGTGACAATTCCGCCGAGCTTCGAGATGGGGCCGGTCGGAGAGTGATTTCCGGGTATCCATTGCGGGTACAGAAGCACCAGCTCCTTTGCCCCGGTCTCAACCGGAATATCTTCATGCACGGTGGCGATGCGGTGGACATTGTCGCTGAGGTCGACCATAAGCTTCACGGGTCCGACATAGGGCTGGTCGACAGGGGCTGCGATGGGCGGTGGCATGGGATCCGGCTGTGGCTGCGGCTGAGGAGTGTGCTGCGCCAACAGCGGCATTGCGAAGGAGGAGGCGGCAACGGCAGCCAGACAGCTTGAGCGAAGGTAGCGTGTCATCGGTGACAGCAGTCTACCGTGTTTTTGCGTGGCGGCCACCGCACAGATCCGAGACACATCCCCGCCATAACCAGAAGTGATGTGCGATGCATCCGGCGGTGCAAGCCACGTTGTGGTGTCAGATTTAGCATCAGCGGATATTGCCTGTAACCGCTTAGCTTCGTTACCGTGGCCCCGGAGCCAAAGTGAAAGATGAGAGGCCCTCATGGAGCCCAGCCCGTCTCAATGATCGAGAACCTTGTTTTTAACGATTATGCTGTGCGGCTTAATCTTGACTCCAGGCTTCTGCGCAATCGCGCTTCGGCGGAGCAATTGAAGGAGAAGCTTCGCCAAGACCTGATTAGGAAGTACAACATCAAGCGACCAGGATCGGTCCCTGCGCCGCCCGGCAAGCCGGAAGCAATCTTGCCACGGGCAATCCCAATTCGTTTTCGTACTTCCCTGAAATGTATGGTCCGCCGCGCGACTGCAAGGGAAAGCGAAGGGGCGATCGACAGGTCTGCGCAAATGTATTCGGCCTGATGGTAGTGAAGCGCGCGGAACTAGAAATACCCTGCAGCCCGAAGGGACTGCGGAGACCAGAAAGGCCATGTGGGTTAGCCCACATAAGCCTTCTTCATGCCCCGAATACCCTTAGCCAAAGCAGCAGAAGACGGGTTCAGTCACAAACACCGGCGAACCCGTCTGCCTTCTTAGTTGACGAGAAGTCCTGTTCGCGCCGGTGGACGCGTCAGCTGTGCCCTGGTTTTTCTCTCGAAATGCTCAGGTTCGCGGTTCCAGTTCGAACGATCGTCGACTCATCTTCCTGAACACCTGCGTTGCATATGCGGCTGCCAGAACCTCAAAATCTGTAATGCATTGAAACCTGCATGACGCGCTGTGTCGAGTTGGTGGTGGTGATAAGACCAAACCCCGGATTGTTTACACGGTACGCTGTCAGGCTCGCGCTCGGCGGCCCATAGCTTGCCATGTTGAAGGCGTTGAAGGCATCCCCGCGAAGCTCCAGCGTATGGGTTTCTGTCACGTGGAAGGTCTTGAAGGCGGACAGATCGATTTCCCGGTAACCCGGAGCGCGCTCCGAGCCATTCTGCGCGTTGCCAAATCCGTTATACGACTCGGTGCCATAGGCGCAGGTGCCGTCATCGATCGTATTGCCGTCCGCGTCGTAACTGAGACACGGGATGGCGGACTGGTCCGTACCAAACCAGTTCTGCGTGGTCCGATGCGTGATCCGCAGAGGCCGGAAGTGAATGGCGTGCGCGGTATTCGCGTACACGTCATACCGGATCGGCGTGGTGATCTTGATCGGGAAGCCGGAGTAAAGAATGGCATCGCCGGAAAGCCGCCAGCCGCCCAGGACCTCATCGGTCAACGTGTTCCACCCGCTGCCAAAGTGGCGTCCCTTGCCGAAGGGCAGCGAGTAGACGGCGTTCGCATTCAGAGAATTGCGCGTGTCCTCCGGAGACTGAGCGTAATCTCCCATCGGGTCATAAATGTTCTGATAAAACGAGGTTGAATCGCTGACGTCACCCACGCCGTAGAAGCCGGCGTTGTTCGTCATCGACTTCGCCCACGTGTAGTTGAGGGTGCCTTCCAGGCCATTGGCGTTCTGATGGTGAAGGGTCGCCTGCAGAGCGTTGTAATTGGAGACCGCTTCTGACTCCGTGATGTAAATGTTGCCCTGATTGCTGACGATACCGCAGAAGGGCGCGGAATCTGGACTGGTGCAATCGTCCACGGCGAGGTTGTAAGTAGCCGGTGATGCGAACTGGTTCGCCTGCACCGGAACAGTCAGGTGCCGGGCGATATTTCCTACATAGCCAAGCTGTGCCGTGGTGTTCCGCGTTCACCAGCATCTGCCATCCCAAGTTGAACTGTTGCACCAGGGCCGGCCGCAGATTCGCAGGAAAGGCATTGAAGTTGTTGTTGGTATAGCTCACGTTGCCGGACGAAAGCTTGAATCCGTTCTGGGCCAGGATGGGCATGCCGCCGCCGCTCGTGTTCGAAGGCGGAGCCGTGCTGTAGCCGAACTGGCTCAGGAACGGCGCATTCTGCGTAAGCCGGTGGTTGGTGCCCGTGCCTTCGAGGTCGTCCGTGATCCCATATGCGCCGCGAAGAACAAACCGCGGGCTGACCTGCAAGGCGAAACCTACGCGCGGCATGAACTGCCAGTAATACGGATCGTACAGCGCGCGACTGGCGCCGTTCTTCCCCGCGTATTGGATCGAGCTGGCTCCATTCAACGGGCTCGGGTGCTCGATCGCATCCTTGGAAAGGTTCGCCTGCTTGTCGTTGACCTCGTAGATCGGCTGGTCCCATCCATAACGAAGCCCCAGGTTTACAGTCAGGTTGTTCCGCAGCTTCCAGTCATCCTGCACGTAAGCCGCGTCGCGATACTGCCGCTGTCCCGTGGGGCCGGCCACGCCGCCGACGTTGACGGCATCGGACTGGTTCATCACGAAATCCGCGAAGCCATAGCCAGGTGCGCACGGTTGAGCGGCATTGGTCGTAGTGGAGCACGGAAACAGATTGTTTTCCGTATAGTTGCCGCTGTAGTCGAAGCTGCCCAGCGCGCCCGCGTTCCCGGGATAAAAGCTGTTCTGTTGATAGCGCAGAATCTGCACGCCGAACTTCGTATTGTGCCTTCCGTGCTGCCAGTTGAAGTTATCCCCGTAATAGAAGTTGTTTTCGTGGAACTGATTGACGATCGCTTTGGTGCCCACGTTCGACTCATGGGAGCCAAGGACGATGTCGCTGAAGCCAGCAAATGCCTGGCCGGTGAATGGAATCCCGACCACGCTGTTGCCGTTGTTCCCAAATGCGCCGGAGGGATCGGAGGGGATGGCCTGGTCGTAAACGGTCCGCGAAAAGCCCATCCGGAACTCGTTCACCATCGCGGGTGACACCTGGTGGACCCAGTTCAAAACAGCGTTCTGGAAGGGATAGTCGTTTGCGCTGGGAAAGATAACCGGGATGACCGGATGCACCGTGCTGTCCAGCGCATCGCCATAGGTATAACGTGCCATCACGGAGTCGTTATCGCGGACTTTGTAGTCGACGCGAACATCGCCCTGGTTGTTCACCGTCTGTCCTTTGGTGAAGCCCTGGTAGTTGTTCAGGTCACCCTGGCCAGCGGTTGGCGTCGCATTTGGCAACGGATACAGCTCCGGATGTGCGAACAGAAACTGCGCCACCGGATTCTTGATCTGGACTCTGTTGTTCACATAGGGCACGGCGTTGGAAAAACCACCGCCAAGCTGATTGTTATAGAGCTGGATATTGCTGTACTGGTCGCCCAGTAGCTCAGAGAAATCGCCGGTCCGCATCTTCGCCGTCGCCACGGTGGCCGTGCCGAGCCCACCAGTGTGATAGCGAAAACCTTCGTAGTCTCCAAAGAAGAAGAGCCGGTCCTTCTTGATGGGGCCGCCGAAGCTGGCGCCGAACTGGTTTTGCGTAAATGCGGGCAAAGGGATGCCGTTGTAGTTGTTGGCCCAGGAATTCGCAGAAAGCCCATTATTCTGGAAGAACTCATAGGCGCTCCCGTGATACTTGTTCGTCCCGCCGCGCGTCACCACCAGGACCTCACCGCCGCTGACGTTACCGTACTCCGCGTTGGCGTTGCCGGTGATCACGCGCATCTCCTGAATCGCGTCCGGCGCGGGGTTATAGCCGGAGAAATTATTCAGGGTTTCGTTGATCTCAATTCCGTCCATCACGTAGTTGTTGTTCTGGCCGCGAGCTCCGTTAAAGGACGGCGAGCCATACCAGTCCGCGTTCCGCTCATTGCCATCGGCGCCGGCCATCGAAGAGACCGAAGGCAGCACCGCGCCAGGCACGAAGAGCGTTGCAAATTGATAATTCAGCCCATTGATGGGCATATTCACCATCGTGTTTCCCGAGATCGTAGTTCCCAGGGTGGCGTCCTGCGTCTGCAACAGCGGAGTAGTCTCCGCCGAAACGGTGACGGTAGTGGAAGTATTTCCGATCTGCAGCTTCACATCGATCTTGGCTATCTGATCGATCCCAAGCTGGAACGGACCGATCGAATCCGTCTGGAAGCCAGTCATGCTGGCGGTGATCGTGTAAGCCCCGATGGGCAGGAACTGGATGCTGTATGTTCCGCTGCGCGTCGTCGTTGCTGAGGTCGTGACCCCGGTCGACTGATTGGTGGCCTTTATTGCCGCCCCCGGCACAATAGCCCCGGCGCTATCGGTGACGGTGCCGCCGATCGTCCCGGTAATGGTTTGGGCCATTCCGGTGGGGGCGAAAACCAATGTCGTCAGGAATAAAGCGAAAGAGAAGGCCACTGAACGGCCCAGGAACCCAAAACGTGTGCCCATAACCAGCCCCCAAAAACAATGTTGTGCTTGCCTTCCAACGGGCGCTGCAAGCGTCCGGATCCGGAGTCGAATCGAGATCGCCGATCACTTGACAATCCGTGGATCGACGTATCAGGGAAGGCCGCTCGTGCAACTTGTGTTGCATCGCCGGTAACCTTCTCAATGGGCACAATGCTCTGTTTAAATCCCACGCTTGTCAATGGCAATGTCTTTCAAGCTGCATAAATATGGAGTTCCTGCAATGATTTTGCGGCAAGCTGCAACATATGTTGCACACGACGAAATGCTCCGCGTTGTGAAAAGCTCCCGGCGCATTGCCTTTTTGCTGTACTGTTCCGCTGACAGGGCTTGCGATACTATCCGTCCGCGAAGACAAGGCAATGCACAGTTCAAACCCTCCGAACACCCAGCAGAAGAGCGTGAAAGCAATGCTCGACCGCATCCACGAGACGCGCCGTGAGATGATGCGCCCTGTCTTTGAGCGGCCGCGGGACTATGTCCTGCTGAACATCCGCGAATTCGGACAACGACTCCAGGTAGATGCTGCCACCGTCTCGCGCACAGTCACCGCAATGGGTTTTCGCGGATATCGCGATTTTCAGAAATACCTGCACCAACTCTCCATCGCCCACTCGACAGCCCTGGAACGAATGCGGACCGCCGACAGTGCATCGACGACACTCGAAGACCGTCTGCGCGTGACCCTCCAGGGCGCGGTTCACAATCTGGAGGCGGTGTGCCACAGCGTCGACGTCGATCGGTTGAAAAAGCTCGCCGACCGTTTCTACGGCGCGCGCCGCATTTATATCCTGGTAGGAGACCTCGCCACCAGCCTTGGATATTTCCTGCACTATCAACTCATGATGCTGGGCTTCGACGTGGTTCTTGCCAGCGGCGCAGGGCATATCACGCACCAGATGCACCACGCGACCAGAACCGATCTCGTCGTTGCCATCAGCTTCCGCCGCGGCCTTCGCCAAACCGTCGAGGGCGTCATCCAGGCGCGCGAGAACGGCTGCTACACGGTTGGGGTTACGGATACCTCGATCTCCCCCGTCGCTCAATCCGTCGACGAAGCGTTGATCGTATCCATCGACGTGCCCCACTTTGGCGCGTCCTATGTAGCGCCCATGGCGATGTTGGATGCGCTGCTGAGCGTGATAGCGAACAGCAGGCGCGCGCGGACCATCAAGAAGCTTCGCCAAATGGAGGAAGACCAGAAAGTCAGCTATCGTTGGTATCCGGACCGATAAACTGTGTCCGCCCGATAGCGGAGCGCTCTTCTTCAGCTATCCGAGCGAGACTGCATCCGGCAAGATTGCTTCAGATGAAGCATAGTCGTCCAGCCTCGCCGGCCGGCGAGGTAACGGCGGTGGAGTGACACTGCATTTCCGTGAGGTATTCGAGCGGTTGGCGCATCGCCAATTCACTTATTGAATTTTGAGGCACACCTCCCGCCCACGCCGGGTACCCGCGCCATCCTTGGGTGACGATCTCCGGATGGACTGCCACCAATTCCGATAGCCTGCCTTGGCTGGCGAGAGGTTCCAGAGCATCGGCAACCGCTTGTCCAGCCGGTGTGAATCCGAAATGTACAGTCTTCAGAAAAGGCGGGAGAATACGCCGTATCCGTCCCCAGCTTTTCTGCAGCTCTTGATAGTACATGTCATCAGGCGGACGAACGAGCGTATCGACCTGGCCGAGAGCTGATTCGAGTTCCTCCTCTGCAAGGTCTTGAATATTGCTGCTCGCAACTCGGCATCGGGGACATCGGGATCAAGGATGAGATGGCAGGCAAGCCCCAACTGACTGGCAGCGAGATCCAGATCTTTGATGGTGCGCAATCGGGCCTTTTCGCCGGCCTTTGTGGCATCGGAGAATTAGAAGCGCGCCCGAACTGATCATCTACTTCTGGAATCTCACAGCAGTAGAACACGAAGATGGCAGGTGGTTAATAATTGCCGCTGTGATACCCCACCTGTTCCACCAGTAAATGTAGATCGATCTGGCGAAACGAAGGCCATAGAAGCAGCCCGCGACTCACTTGGATCACGCCTGCTCGGAATTAGTGGGCGAAAGGAAGGATTCAGAAGTTTTCAGGATTATCGTCTGGATCTCTCGGCGAGGGCCGAGTACATCGTGCCGCCAAACAGCGAGGGCCGTGTCGCCAGTCTCTCCACGCGCTCCACTCCTGCCTCGCTGAAGAGTTGGCGGAGTCTTTCGAAGCCGACCGGATACGGTCCCCATCTATGCGGCCTGGGTCGTTCATACTCCACGATCAAAAAGCGATCTGCCACAGACAGAAGCCTTCTCAGCAATGCCTGCTGCTCTTGAATGAAGTGCAGCGTATTTGCCATGAGAATTCCGTCGACCGGTGGGAGACGGAGGCTGGAGCTCTGCAGATCCCCAACGATCTTACGAATCTCCACTCCATCGTGCTGGTCTGGAATTCCCTTTAGAGTTCTCCGGTCCAAATCGACGGCATAAATCGAGCTGCCGGGAGCCAGTAACTGAGCCAGAGCCACCGTGAATGTTCCGCTTCCTGAACCAAGATCACACCATGATTGAGGTCGCGCCCATTCAATGAGTGGGGTACGAATGAGCGCCGTAGCCTCAGTGATCTTCATCTATTGACTGTACTTCAGTAAGCGGGTACCCAGCGTGGGTGGGAGTGTGCCTCAATATTCAATAAGTGAATTGGCGATTTATCACTAATCGAGGCCAAATCATCGGGATGGCTCATCGACACTGGGAACCAGCACGGGTTTTCTCCG
>CAWJZD010000004.1:0-63743 GCA_963847325.1 uncultured Alphaproteobacteria bacterium | reverse complement strand
GCTGCGATGGGGCGATAAGTTAGGCGTGATCATGCCGCACTGAACACGGCGCCGCATTGCGCGGGGATTGGCGATGCTCAAGGCCAAGCACGTGGAATGGCCGAAGCGGAAACACGACAATTTGCCGGTGTGATTATTTATCGAGAGGGAAGGCCGTATTTCGCCACTAGGTCGTCCCAGAGAATTTCCCTTCGCGTAGCGGCAGCGAGATCGTAAAAGCTCTCAAAATAATTGCGCAGCAAATTGTCTACCGACTTCTCGTCGATGTCTGCTAAGGCAAGCTGCATCCGAATAATATTAGTCATGATCGGGCCAAGATATTGGCCAGAACCTCCCTTCTCGGGTGCAGCGAGATACACGCCATCTAATCCCACAGCGCCGACTTCAACTACGTAGAGGGAGATTCAGTCCAAACTCGCCGGATGCAATTCGGAGGTAATTTGTGAGGCAGCGCTTGTAAATCTTCTCAAGCGGGACCACGGGTACGATCGTTACTTGGGTTCGCTGCGGCGGGAATCCAACGTTCAGCTCGAACGGACGAAAGAGCCTGCTGTTTAGGCCCCACAACTCACCGGCGGGAAAACCTTGGGTCAATCCGGCAATGCCACTTTTAGCGATAGGATCAATGATGATTGAGCCGTATCGATTTCTTGCAACTACCCCTCCGATCGTCTCCGTCATTGCACAGGGTTTCTGCGCTGCGAAGATTTCCGCGAGCTTTGCCAAACCGACCTGACGCTGATCAGCGTAACTTGGATAAAGGCGGAGATAAGCCGCCCTTTCATCGTCAAAACGATATTCCTGCTCGCCCGGATTACCGAACGCCGCTAAAATTTCTGAGGGCGCGAAGTAGAGCGCGTCAGTTTTGCCTGCCAACGGGACATACGGTGGTCTTGAGGGTTGTTCAGGATGAGGCAACGTCGATAGACACAGTCGTATCGCCTCATAGAGCGTCCCTCTCAAGGCGTGAAATTGCCTCTCGATCGTTGCCAGATTTGCGTCCGGCGGTAGATTAAAAGAGATTGGCCCGCTCTTAGCCTGCAAGTCAAAGGGTAGGTCTTTTCGCGCGCCGTAAAATTCATTCATCACCATCAAGAGTGAACGATCACTCAGGGTGCCCAGCGCGTAACCTAATTCTATCGCGACGTTAGGATTGATGACCTTCTTCACGACGTCGGCTTTTATATCGTGAGGTGTGCTGTGAACGACGCCAACGGGGGTTACGTCTGCAACAAATACGGCGGCATTCTCGATCTTCTCTAAAATCACGCGCGCAAGATCAGGGCTGCCTGGTATCCCTTTGCGATCGTGGTCAAGATGAATCCTATCGCGAGATTCGCGTTCAGTTGGTTCGTCGACTTCGAGTGATTGCTTGAGATCGTTAACAGCGGCCTGAAGGGCATCGCGGACAAAAAATCGTCCGATTTTGCCGGGGGTATCCGACTGCCACGACCAAAAGATTTTCATAGCAAATGTCTATAACAACTATATTTTGAGTTTGCGCGTCCTGCATAAGCAATGGGGAGGAGTATGACTTGGTTCGCAGCTATCGCTATCATCGGAATGGCGCTTGCCGCCGTTGCCACCTCCACTCCCACGCCCAAACAGGATCCCGCATGACCAACCCGTCCGGCCTCCAGATCATCGACACCACAGTCGGCACCGGCGCGTCGCCGGCGGGCAAGACCGCGGTCGTGCACTACACCGGCTGGCTCTATGAGAACGGCGCCAAGGGCAAGAAATTCGATTCATCGGTCGATCGCGGCGAGCCCGTTCGAGTTCCCGGTCGGCGCGGGCCGCGTGATCCGCGGCTGGGACGAGGGCGTCGCCACCATGAAGGTCGGCGGCAAGCGCACGCTGATCGTTCCGCCGGACATGGGCTACGGCGCGCGCGGCGCCGGCGGCGTCATCCCGCCGAACGCGACGCTGATGTTCGACGTGGAGCTGCTCGGGGTGAAGTAGGTATGCGGCGGCGCTTCGCCAATCTGGCCACCGCCTTGTGCTTTCTTGTGCTCGGAGCTGGCTTCGCCTTTTTCGGCTATGAGAGCGGGGCCAGCGCGCCGGATTGCGTGCGCCAGCCCGCCTCCTGTACCTCGTTTGGCGATTTCTATGGGGGCCGGGACCGGGCTTTGACGTTCGGCTTTGCCTTCCTGTTCTTCGCCATGGCAGCGCGCGTGATCTGGAACATGCGCCACGGCGACCCGAGCTAGCGGCAGCCTCCGCCTTCGCGACGTCGTGCCGCACTTCGGGAATGCCGCAATGGATTGCGGTGCTGGCGTAGTGCTAGGTTGATTTCAACATCAGCCC
This sequence comes from uncultured Alphaproteobacteria bacterium, assembly GCA_963847325.1. Lineage (GTDB taxonomy): Bacteria > Pseudomonadota > Alphaproteobacteria > Rhizobiales > Xanthobacteraceae > Pseudolabrys. The sequence goes on along the minus strand of CAWJZD010000004.1, from coordinate 61,436 downwards.
AACCCTCGGCGGGCGCCTCAGGAGTTCAGGTGGAAGGTTCCTCGATTCTCCCGTCAAACGAAGCCCAGCGCATGGCGGCGGTGAAGCGCTTCGAAATTCTGGACACGCCGGCCGACGGTGCCTTTGACCGCGTCACCGCCATGGCGGCGCGCCGATTTAGCGTTCCAATTTCAATTATCAGCATCGTCGACCACGACCGCATTTGGTTTAAATCTCATCACGGACTTGACGTTCAACAGATCGGCCGCGACCCCGGCCTCTGCGCGTCGGCCATATTGCGGGACGATCCGCACATCCTGGTTGATGCCGCAAAGGATGTCCGATCGCTCGCCAACCCCCTCGTCGCCGGCGCGTTCGGGCTGCGGTTCTATGCAGGCGTGCCGCTCAAGACCAGCGATGGTTTCAACCTCGGAACGCTCTGCGTCATCGATAAGGAGCCGAGGCCGATAACGCAGGATCAGATCGAAGATTTGAAGGATCTGGCATCGCTCGTCATGGACCAGCTTGAATTCCGGCTCTCGGCGCTGCGCTCACTGGCGAAGGCGGACAAAGCTTTGATGCAGGCAAACCTGTTGGCTCGTGAGATCGATCATCGCGTCATGAACAGTCTGCAGTTCGTATCGGCGATGCTTCATATGCAGGGAAGGAAGTCCTCCGGGACGGATATAGCCGGCGAAATCGACGCAGCCGCGAGCCGCGTCGCTGCGGTCGCGCGCGTCCACCGGCATTTCCACCTCGAAGAGGACAGCGCGAGCGCGGCGCCGCTTACATATTTGCGCCGGCTTTGTGACGATCTTTCCAGCATCCTTGCCGTTGCGATCGAGGTCGACGGAGAGGATGGCTCGCTGCCGACCACATCGATTCAGCCGGTAGGGTTGATTGTAAACGAGCTCGTCACCAACGCGGCGAAACACGGGGCGGGTAAGATCAGCGTGACCTATCAGTGTTACGACGGCCACAAGATCACGGTTTGCGACGAGGGCGCCGGACTGCCCGCCGGTTTCGACCCGGCCACCAATACAAAGGGCTTGGGCATGAAGATCGCAGATGTGCTGGCCAAGCAGCTCGGCGGCTCGTTAGTGGCCGGCGCCAATCCTGCCGGTAAAGGCGCCTGTTTTACGGTCAGCTTCGCGCCCTGAGAATATTCTGTATCGGTACGCAGCCGGAACTTGGGTCGCCAACTGCGAGGTCGTAAGCGCTAACCGCCCGCGACGTTTCGCCTCCGGCCCTTGCCCGTCCTGCCCACCCGCGCCAAGCTTGGCCTGACGCTCGCCGGTCAACAGGCGACGCATAGGGGTGACGCACATGATCTCAAGGACAGCCGGAATCCGTCTTTCGCTGGCCGCGGCCGCGCTTGCGGGCGCAGCCACGCTGGCGCTCGCGCAATCCAATTATCCGGAGCGCAACATCACGCTGATCGTGCCTTACGGCGCGGGCGGCGGCACCGACATCACCGCGCGCATGCTGGCGCAAGGATCTCGAAGCAGGCGCTCGGCAAGTCGGTGACGGTCGAGAACCGCGCCGGCGGCGGCGGCTGGGTCGGCTGGGGCGCGCTCGCCAATGCGACGCCGGATGGCTACACGATCGGCTATCTCAACGTGCCGTCGATGTATGCCGGCTATCTCGACAAGCAGTACAAGCGCACCGAGACGCTCGAGAGCTTCACGCCGCTGATGAACCACGTGCTCGACTACAATGTCTGGGCGGTGAAGGCGGACTCGCCGTTCAAGACCGTGAAGGACGTGGTCGAGGCCGCGAAGAAAGCGCCGGACAGCGTCACCGTCACCGCGTTCGGCGCGGGCGGGGACGACCATCTCGCGATCCTGTCGATGCAGACCGAGAACAACATCAAGCTCATCACCGTGCATCACAAGAGCACGGCCGAAGGCAAGACCGCGGTGCTCGGCGGCCACGTCCAGGTGCTCGGCGCCAATATCAGCGAGGTGGCGGAAGAGGCGAAGGCCGGCACGATCCGCATGCTCGGCGTCATGTCGCCGGAGCCCTCACGCTTCCTGCCCGATGCGCCGACCTTCAAGCAGCAGGGCTTCAACCAGGTGTGGTCGGTGTCGCGCGGCATCGCCGCGCCGGCCAAGCTGCCGAAGGACATCGAGGCCAAGCTCAATGCGGCGCTGGAAAAGACGCTCAACTCGCCGGACCACCAGGCCCAGGCGGTGAGGCTCAGCCTCGAGCCGCGCGTCATCAAGGGCGACGACTACAGGAAATTCCTCAAGGACAACGAAGTCTCGACCAAGCAGCTGATGGGCTGGTGAGGCTCCCGTCGTCTTGAAGGCTGTGACCGCTCGTTCCCGCCAAGCGGGGACGAGCGGGACTATCCCATGTAACCCAGCGCCTTGGCCGTCGCCATTGCGAGCCGGCCGAGCGTGTAAAGGCACAGCACGCTGAGCACGCAGGCGACGATGATCATCAGCGTGCGCGGCGCCAGCACCTTGCTCAGGTAGCCCGCGAGCGGCGCGGCGATTGCGCCGCCGACAATCAGGCCGGCCACCACCTTCCAGTAATCCGAGAAATCGAGCGCGATGATGAAGGTCACGGAAACCGCGACCGTCAGGAAGAATTCCGACAGCGACACCGATCCGATGGTCGAGCGGGGATGGTCACCCCGCGCCAGCAGCGTCGATGTCACGACCGGGCCCCAGCCGCCGCCGCCAATCGCATCGAGAAAGCCGCCCGCCACCCCGACCGGCACGGTCGGAAGCTTCTTCTCGCGCTGCTTCTTGGTGCCTTCGGTGATGGTGTTGGCGCGCACCCGGCGAACGATCATGAAGGTCATGCCGAGCAGATAGAGCGTGACGAACACCTTGACGATGTTCTCGGGCAATTCGGTGAGGACGTAGGCGCCGAAAATGCCGCCGGCGACGCCGGCCGGCGCCAGCCGCTTGAACAGATTCCAGTCGACGTTCTTGTGCCAGACGTGTGAACCGCCGGCGAGGCCGGTGGTGACCACTTCAGCAGCGTGAACGCTGGCGCTCGCGAAGGCGGGGGGCGTGCCGGTCGAGATCAGCACGGTGGTGGCGATCAGCCCGTAGGCCATGCCCAGCGCGCCGTCGACCAGCTGCGCAATGAAGCCGAGCCCGAGGAAAAATAAAAACTCGCCACTCGCGAGCTCTCCAAACCATTCCGGCATCCGGCCGCCCTCCGGTGATGCGCGGAAATTACGCGCCCTCCATAACGGCAAGCCCCCGCCAGAGTTCCCTCAGCGCGTTAAGTCGATGAATTGGCGAGCGAAACGTGTCGCGGCGAAGCGATTCGCTTATCGCCGACGAGGATCGCTTCAGTTCAGATTGGCCTTCGCCGAATTGTAGACGATGCGGATCCAGTTGCGCCCGGCCTGTTCGTTGGGCGCCCATTTCGGATCGAGATCGGCGAACGGCTTCTGCTCGATCGCCTCGGCCTCGCTGTTCACCTTCTTGTCGGTGATCAGCTTGGTCATGCGCTCGAGCGCGGTCGCCAGCATGTCGCGGAATTCCTTGAGCTGCGCCTTGGTGGCGAGCGCGCCGTGGCCCGGCACGATCTTGGTCTGGTCGTTGCCGGTGGCGAGATAGACATCCGCCAGCCCGATCATGCCCTTGAGATTGCCGCCATTGACCCAGTCGCTGTTCGGATAGCGGCCGTTGGTGAACGTATCGCCGGTGGAGAGCACATTGGCGTCGGCGAAGTAGATGTAAGTGTCGCCGTCAGTGTGGGCGCGAGGATAGTGCTTGAGCTGAGCGACCCGGCCTTTCACATCGACATTCGTGCCGTCGCCGCTATAGGTGCGCCCCGGCAAGGCTTCCGCCGCAACCGGCGGATTTGGCTGGCCGCTGATATTGCTGGTGGTGCCGGCGGCGAGCCGCTTCTTCACGTTCTCATGCGCGACGATGGTCGCGCCGTCTTTGGCGAACGCCAAATTGCCGCCGGTGTGATCGCCGTGAATGTGCGTGTTGATGAGAAACTTGATCGGTTGCGGCGAGACCGCAGCGACCGCCGCCTTCAGCTTCTCATGCATCGGCGCGTGCTGGCCGTCCACCATGATGACGCCGTCATCGCCCACCGCGATTGTGACGTTGCCGCTCATTCCGTTCGACAGCATGTAGGTGCGGTTGCCGAGGTCGGTGGTGGTGACATTGACCTTGGTCCAGTCGGGCCCGACCGGTGGCGTCGGTGCCTGCTGGGCGAGGGCAGCGGGTGCGACAAAAAGTACCGTCAGGGCGAGCGCGGCGCGGAGCATGGAATCCTCCCGGGTTTTGTTAGCTAACGCGCCGCGAGGCGGATTATTCCGTTATCGCCAGCCGCCGCCGCCATTCACGAACACCGTATCCGCCGTCATGAACTGGCAGGCATCGGAGCACATGAAAAGTACAAGTTCGCCGATCTCCTCGGCCTCGCCGAACCTGCCCATCGGAATATCGTCGAGAAAGCGCTTCATGATCTCGGGCGAGGTGTTCGCCGAGGCCTGGAACGGCGTCTTGATCGGGCCCGGGCGAGATCGACAGGCAGCGAATGCCGTCTTTGGCGTGTTCGCGCGCCACGCCGAGCGTCATGGAATTCACCGCACCCTTGGCCGCGGCATAATGGATCGAGGTGTTAGGCCCACCGCGCTTGGCCGCCATGCTGGCGACGTTGACGATCACGCCGGCCTTGTTCTTGAGCATGTGCGGCAGCACGGCCTGTACCGCGTACCACGTGCCCTTGAAATTGAGATCGAACGTCCGCTCGAGCAGGTCGTCATCGATCTCGAGAAATTTTGCGCGCTTGAGCGCGGCGCCAGCCGAATTGAACAGGAAGTCGATGCGGCCGAACCCGTTGACCGCCAGCTCGACCATGTCGTTCACCGCCGCGCGCTTGGTCACGTCGATGGTCAGCGCCAACGCCTGGCTGCCGATCGCATTGATCTTCTCCGCCGTCTCCTTGACGCCCGTTTCGTTGATATCGGCGCATACCACATTGGCGCCTTCGCGCGCGAAGATCAGTGCGGTGGCGCGGCCGATGCCGCTCGCCGCGCCGGTGATGAGGATGGTCTTGCCGTGAAAGTAGTCCGGTGTTTTGGGCATCTGCCGCATCTCCGCTTGCCTGCGCCTCGACTATGCTAGCCTTCGCGCACACATAAAAGGGGAGACGCCATGTTGAAAAAATCACTCATCGCCGCGACCGTAGACCGCGCTGGTGCTCGGCGGCGCCGCGTTTGCGCAGCAGCAGGCTGCGCCGGTTGCCCCGTCGCCGGTCAAGCGCACAGTGGTCGGCAAGGTCGAGGTGCCGGGCTCGAACTACGAAGCGGTCACCGCCACGGTTGAGATCGCGCCGGGCTTCAAGGCCGGCCGGCATCTGCATCCCGGCGTCGTGTTTGCCTTGGTCACCGAAGGCGAGTTCTGGCTGGCGCTCGATGGCCAGCCGGAAAAGATCTACAAGGCGGGCGAGCAGCTCACCCTGCCGCTCAAGGGCATCCACAATGAAGGCGCGGCCGGCTCTGTGCCGGTCAAGCTGATCGCCACCTATGTGATCGAAAAGGGCCAGCCGCTGGCCATTCCGGTGAAAGACTGAGCGCAAGGAGCGTCCGCATGAAACCAATAGAATACGCGGACGCTCCGCCGGCCGTCCGCGCGGTGTTCGACGACATCAAGAAGACCCGCAACGTTCCGGACGTGAATAATTTCTGGAAGCATCTCGCGCACGATCCGGTCACGCTCAAGCGCACCTGGGAAAGCGTCAAAGAGGTGATGGCGCCGGGCGCGCTCGATCCTCTCACCAAGGAGATGATCTATCTCGCCGTGTCGGTGACCAATGGCTGCGGCTATTGCATCGCCAGCCACAGCGCCGCGGCGCGCAAGGCCGGCATGAGCGAGGCGATGTTCGGCGAGCTGATGGCCGTCACCGGAATGGCGAACGAGACCAACCGCCTCGCCAATGGCTATCGGGTGCCGATCGACGAGGCATTCAAGACCTGAACCTAGCGGCCGGCTGCGCCGCTGCCCGTCGTGGCCGGACCGGATTGACCGGACTGCGGGCCGTTCACCACACCCGCTGTGTTGGTCAGCGGCGGGGCGATGGCGATCAGCACCAGCACGACGATGGCGACGCAGGCGAGGGCGATCGTCCAAATCATGATCGGTCTGGCGCGGCCGGGACGCAGCATCGGATCGGGCTGGGGTCCGGGCTCGCGAGCGAGGTCTCTGTCATCACGCATGGCGTTCCTCCTGCCGATTCAAAGCATGAGCGAACAGCCCGTTCCCAACTGAACTGAAAGACGCGGATGTCAAAAGACGTAAGCGAGTTCCGGTCAGCCTGAGTAGCTGACGCCACGAAAGCGCATGCCGACCTGCACCATGCCGCTGATCGCGCGCGACAGCAGTTCCATGTCGTAGGGCATGTCCGGCCGCCACACGTCGAGCAGCAATGCGGCACGCACCTCGTCGGAATTGTTCCTCACTTCATGCGGGTAGGTGTCGTCCCACAGCAGGCATTGCCCGTCTTCCAGCCGATAGGGCTCGCCGTCGATCTCAAGGATCGCTGCGACGTTGCCATCCGCGGCGCGCGGCATCGTGAGCATCAGATGGAAACGCATAATGCCGCGGAACGGGCCGCGATGTTTCGGCACGTGCTTGCGGGGCGCGAGAAACGAGAACACCGCCGAGACCACGTCCGGTGACTGATCGAGCAGCGCCGAAACGGTGGGGCAGCGGCTCCGGTTTTCCGGCACGTCGCGGCCATAGGCGCGCATGATGAACATGCGCCAATCGCGGCCGTCATTGGCCGAGATGTCGGCCTGCTCGCGCATGATGTCGTGGAAGCGGGGAACGCTGGCGAGGTTCTGCTTTACCGCCAGCGCCTCGTCGCGGATGTCGTGCCATCGGGCAACGAACGCCTGCGCATTGGGAAAGAACCGCTCAGTGTCGAGCACCGCCGGCGTATGGATGCGCGCGTCGTAAACCGAGCGCACGACGTCGCGGGCATGGTCGTACAGCCTCACGGCATCTGCCTCGCGGCCTAGCGGATCAGGCGATCCGCCGGGCGATCTGCCAGCTGGTGTACAGCGTGGCGAAAAAGAAACAGAGGAAGACGATGAGGCTCGTGGTTTGCGACCAGTTCTCGGCGATGCGTCCGGCGCCATAGGAAATCAGGACGCCGACCATAACCAGTCCCACGTAAGTCAGAATCAAACGCATGCACTTGATCTCCCCACGTCTGGCCGGAGCATATCACGTAGAACCGGAAAGCAAGGCGTGTCTCGCGCGGCAAAAATGCTATAGGCCCGCTTCAGCCGGACGAGATTTCACCACAATGCGCTTGAGCCACGCCGCCATTGCGACGGCGCCCCTGACTTTCGTGTTCCTGTGGAGCACGGGCTTCATTGGGGCGAAATACGGGCTGCCCTATGTCGAGCCCTTCACCTTCCTCGCAGTGCGGATGGTGTTCGTGGTGCTCATCTGCATCGGGCTGGTCTGGGCCGCTGGCGTGGCATGGCCGACGCGGACCGAGGCCGGTCATAGCGTCGTGGTCGGCCTGCTGGTGCACGGCATGTATCTCGGCGGCGTCTTCACCGCGATCAGCCAGGGCGTGCCGGCCGGCATTTCGGCGCTCATTCCCGGGCTGCAGCCGCTGCTGATGGCGACCATTGCCAATCGCTGGCTCGGCGAGAGAGTAGGGGCGCTGCAATGGGTCGGCCTCGCGCTCGGCCTCGCCGGTGTCGCGCTGGTGCTGCACGACCGCACATCTGGTCGGCTCCGGCACGGTGCTCGGCTGGATCGCGAGCTTCCTCTCGCTCCTCGGCCTCACAATCGGCACGCTGTACCAGAAGCGCTATGGCGGCCGTCTCGACTGGCGCAGCGACAATCTCGTGCAGTACGCAGCGGCGCTTGTTTTCTTCGCGCTCTGCGCCTTCCTGTTCGAGACGCGGGTCATCCAGTGGAGCGGCGAGCTGATCTTTGCGCTGGCCTGGCTGGTGCTGGTGCTGTCGATCGGGGCGGTGACCCTGATGTACTGGATCATCCGCCGCTCGGCCGCGGCGAGCTTCGCCAGCCTGTTCTATCTGGTGCCCGGCGTCACCGCGCTGATCGCGTATTTCCTGTTCGGCGAGAAGCTCGACCTGCTCTCGATTGCGGGAATGGCGGTCGGCGGCCGCCGGCGTGTTCCTCGTCAACCGCGCAGCGGTTAAGCCTTCTTCTCCAGCACCATCTGAGTCTGCGTAACGATCGCGCAGAGCTTCCCGTCGCCGCGGGTGATCCTGGTCTGCCACACCATGGTGGTGCGGCCGCGATGCAGCGGCGTGCATTCGGCGTAAGCGACGTCGCCGATCGGCACCGCTGCGAAGAAATTGGTCTTGCTCTCGATCGTGGTGGTGGACTGGCCCGGCTTCAGGTTGGCGGTGGTCGCGGTGCCGCCGAGATTGTCGGCCAGCCCCATGATGGCGCCGCCGTGCAGGATGCCGAACCGGTTGTTGAGCTCGTCGCGCGCCTGCAATTCGGCGGTGACGCGCTCCGGCGAGACATGGGTGATCTTCATGCCGAGAAACTCGGCAAAGGCCGGCTGATTATGAGCCCGGTCGTCCATTGAATTGCTCCAGCCACTCGGCGGCGATGTAGAGATCGTTCTGCGTGAGATTATGGCCGGCGTCCAGCGTGCGGTGGGTCAGCTTGGCGCCGCTCTCCGCCAGTAATTCCGCCAGCTTTTGGCGCGACGCCGCCGGCATGAACGGATCGTCCTTGCCGGACAGCAGCAGCACCGGCTTGCCCTCGAGCTGCGGCTTTTGATCCGGCTCGAACGGCAGCATGGCTCGCAGCAGGATCGCACCGCCGAGAACGCCGGGTTGGGTCAGCAGCAGGGAGGCGGCGATATTGGCGCCGTTGGAAAAGCCAAGCGCGATGACAGGGCCGAGCTGGTACTCCTTGCGTGCCGCTTCAATGAAAGTCGGCAAGCTCACGCGGTGCGCGCTTTCAGATCGTCGAGGTCGAACACGCCTTCGGCCAGCCGGCGGAAAAATCGCGGCATGCCGTTTTCCAGCACCTTGCCGCGCGGCGAGAGCAGGGCAGAGCCGGGCGAGACGTCCTGTCCAAGCGGCAGCAGGTCGTTCTCGTCGCCGCCGGTGCCGTGCAGCAGCAACAGAGGCGGTCGGTCGGGTTGGGTTGCCGGAATGAAGCGATGGATGAAGTCGAGATCAGCCATGACAGAGCAATAGCGCAGCCGTTGCGCGAAAACAAAAAGGGCGCGGTCCAAACCGCGCCCTTTCCGGAAGGACAGCCGCGATTAGCGCGGCTGTGGAACGATGCGGATATAGGGCTTCGGCGACTTCCAGCCCTGCGGGTAGAGCTTCTTCGCCTCATCGTCGGTGACGGCGCCGGTGAGGATCACGTCCTCGCCCTGTTTCCAGTTGGCGGGCGTTGCGACGCGATGCTTTGCCGTCATCTGCAGCGAGTTGATGACACGCAGCACTTCATCGAAGTTGCGGCCGGTGGTCATCGGATAGACCAGGATCAACTTGATCTTCTTGTCCGGTCCGATGATGAAGACGTTGCGCACGGTCTGGTTGTCGGCCGGCGTGCGGCCTTCCGAGGTGCCGCCGGTCGCGGCCGGCAACATGCCCCACGCCTTCGAGATCGCCAGCGTGGTGTCGCCGATCATCGGGTAGTTCGGCGCGAAGCCGACCACGTCCTTGATGTCCTGGCCCCACTTCTTGTGGTTCTCGACCGGATCGACCGACAGGCCGATGATCTTGGTATTGCGCTTGTCGAATTCCGGCTTGAGCCGCGCCATGGTGCCGAGCTCGGTGGTGCAGACCGGCGTGAAGTCCTTCGGGATGCGAGAACAGCACGCCCCAGCTGTCGCCGAGCCATTCGTGAAAGCGGATTTTGCCTTCAGTGGTTTCCGCCTCGAAATCCGGGGCGATGTCGCCAATCGCGAGTGCCATGACAATGTCTCCTGTCGTGAGAAATCCTGCGCCGAAAACCGGCGGCTATGCTCGAAATATAATCCTTGTGGCGGGGCAGGTAAGGAGACGATCGTTGCAAAAATCGCGGCGGGCCCGGAACGGCACCGCTGTGGAACACGGCGCCCAAAGCATAAAGCCCACGTGCGCGCTGGCAGATGGGCCGGCACTTCAGTAAGGTGGGCCACCGGACCGAAGGCCTGAAGGCGACCGTTTTCCCGCATGTTCAAGCGTATTCTGATCGCCAATCGCGGCGAAATCGCCTGCCGGATCATCAAGACCGCCCGCCGGATGGGCATCGAGACCGTCGCGGTCTATTCCGACGCCGACAAGGACGCGCTGCACGTCGAGATGGCGGACGAGGCGGTTCCGATCGGCCCGCCGCCCGCCGCCGAGAGCTATCTCGTCATCGACAAGATCGTCGACGCCTGCAAGGCAGACCGGCGCCGAGGCGGTGCATCCCGGCTACGGCTTCCTCTCCGAGCGCGAGGCTTTCCCGAAGGCGCTGGCCAAGCAGCCGGCATCGTCTTCATCGGGCCGAACGCCAAGGCCATCGCCGCCATGGGCGACAAGATCGAGTTCAAGAAAGCGGCGGCCGCGGCCAAGGTCTCGACCGTGCCCGGCCATCTCGGCGTCGATCGCCGACGAGAAAGAGGCGGTGAAGATCGCCGACGAGATCGGCTATCCGGTGATGATCAAGGCCTCGGCCGGCGGCGGCGGCAAGGGCATGCGCATCGCCCATTCGCAAGGCCGAAGTGGCGGAAGGTTTCGCGCGCGCGCGCTCGGAGGCGAAGTCGTCGTTCGGCGACGACCGCGTCTTCATCGAGAAATTCATCGTCGATCCGCGCCACATCGAAATCCAGGTGCTGGGCGACAAGCACGGCAACGTCATCTATCTGGGCGAGCGCGAATGCTCGATCCAGCGCCGCAATCAGAAGGTGATCGAGGAAGCGCCGTCGCCGCTGCTCGATGAGGCGACGCGCAAGAAGATGGGCGAGCAGGCGGTCGCGCTGGCGAAAGCGGTCGGCTACGACTGCGCCGGCACGGTCGAGTTCGTCGCCGGCGCAGGACAGAGCTTCTTCTTCCTCGAGATGAACACGCGGCTCCAGGTCGAGCATCCGGTGACCGAGCTCGTCACCGGCATCGATCTGGTCGAGCAGATGATCCGCGTCGCGGCCGGCGAGAAGCTCGCCATCAAGCAGGGCGACGTGAAGCTCAACGGCTGGGCGGTCGAGAGCCGCGTCTATGCCGAAGATCCCGTATCGCAACTTCCTGCCGTCGATCGGCCGGCTGACGCGCTATCGCCCGCCGGCGGAGAGCGAGCGACGGCGGCGTCACGGTGCGCAACGACACCGGCGTCTACGAGGGCGGCGAGATCTCGCTCTACTACGATCCGATGATCGCCAAGCTCGTCACCCATGCGCCGACGCGCGAGCAGGCGATCGACGCGCAGGCCGACGCGCTCGACGCGTTCGACATCGACGGCATCCGCCACAACATTCCGTTCCTCGCCGCGCTGATGGAGCATCCGCGCTGGCGCGCCGGCAAGCTCTCGACCGGCTTCATCGCCGAGGAATTCCCCGACGGCTTCCAGCCGCAGCGCGCCGGAAGGCGAGGCGGCGCGGCAGTGCTGGCCGCGGTCGCGGCCGCGATCGATCACGTGCTGGGCGAGCGCAAGCGCGCCGATCTCCGGCCAGCTGACTGGCCGCAGCGTCACGCGCGAGAGCCGCCGCGCCGTGCGGCTCGGCGAGCACGAGCACCCGCTTGAGGTCGACGCGCGAGCACAGCGCGGCATCGACGTGTCGTTTCCGGCAAGGCAGGCCGGCGCTCGCAGCTGCGTGTCGGACTGGAAGCCCGGCGATCCGATCTGGACGGCACGATCAACGGCACTGCCGGTCGCGGTGCAGGTGCGGGCGATCCCGAACGGCTTCGAGCTGTCGCTATCGCGGCGTCGAAGCGCGCGCCTACGTCTACACCGAGCGCGAGGCCGCCTATGCCCGGCTGATGCCGGTCAAGACAGCGGCCGATACCGGCAAGCGCGTGCGCTGCCCGATGCCCGGCCTGGTCGTCCGATCGCGGTGAAGGAAGGGCAGGAGGTCAAGGCGGGCGAGACCCTCGCGGTGGTCGAGGCGATGAAGATGGAGAACGTGCTGCGCGCCGAGATCGACGGCACGGTGAAGAAAATCCACGCCAAGCCTGGCGACAGCCTGGCGGTCGACGCCGTGATCCTGGAATTCGCCTGAGGCTTAGGAACGGCTCGGCGCCGGGGACGGCGTCTTGCTGCCAGGAGAGCGGAGCATGCGCCATGTCGCTCCGAGACCATGCTGGAGACGGACCATGACCGCTCGCTACAGCCCGCCCAAGAAGCAGGACCATCAGCCCGGCCGCGAAAGCGAGATGCATGCCGCAGCCGGACTACGTGCCGAAGATTTCCCGGCTCCGGGCAAGCTCAAGGACAAGGTGGCGCTGATCACCGGCGGCGACAGCGGCATCGGCCGCGCGGTCGCGGTCGCGCATGGCGCGCGAAGGCGCCGACGTCGCGATCGCCTATCTCGAAGAGCACAAGGACGCCGACGAGACCGTGCGCGCTGGTCGAAGCAGGAAGGCAGCAAGGCGCATCCTGCTCGCCGGCGACGTCGGCGACGAGAAGCTTCTGCCAGGCGGCGGTCGAGACCACGATCGAGGAATTCGGCCGGCTCGACATCCTGGTCAACAACGCGGCCGAGCAGCACGAGACCGACGACATCCGCGAGATCGACGCGGCGCAGATCGAGCGCACCTTCCGCACCAACGTGTTCAGCTTCTTCTTCATGACCAAGCACGCGCTCCAGCACATGAAGCGCGGCGCGAGCATCATCAACACGACCTCGGTGACCGCCTATCAGGGCCACAAGACCCTGCTCGACTACTCGGCGACCAAGGGCGCGATCGTCACGTTCACCCGCTCGCTGTCGCAGGCGCTCACGACAAGGGCATCCGCGTCAACGCGGTGGCGCCGGGGCCGATCTGGACGCCGCTCATCCCGGCCTCGTTCGACGCCGAGCACGTGGCCAAGCACGGCGCACAGCGTGCCGATGAAACGGCCGGGCCAGCCCAACGAAGTGGCGCCCTGCTACGTGTTCCTCGCCAGCGACGAAGCCTCCTACATCAGCGGCCAGGTGCTGCATCCCAACGGCGGCAAGGTGGTCGGCTCGTAGGAACTGCGACAGCGGCGCGGGCGTTGATGTTCCGAACAGGGAGCACAGCCATGCCGCCGAAACCGCAATCGCCGCGCCGTGAATCCTCCGGCGCCGCCGGATTCCGTTACGCCGAAGCCGGACGCTTTGCCGGGCGACCTTCGCCGTGAAGACCAGACCGCCATTGCTCCGGACACCTTGCCGGGCAGTGAGGACGAGATCGCGGAAGACGAGCCGCTAGGCGCGCATGCTGTGGCGCCGGATGGCGGCGCGCCCGATCATCCGATCCACGACGACGATCCGTCGCAGGAATTCACGCCGCGCGATTATGAGGAGCAGATCGACGATCTCGCCAGGCGCGCGTCGACGAGCAAAAGCGCGCGACCGCGGACGAGCCGTAGCGGACCTGCCCGCGTTGCGTGGTAAAAACGCGCAATGACAGTCGCAGAGCGAAAAGCCGTCCACGTGATCGTGCGCGGCCGCGTGCAGGGCGTCGGCTTCCGCGCCTTCGTCGAGCACAGGCGTTCTCGCGCGGCGTCGAAGGCTGGGTGCGCAATCGCCGCGACGGCTCGGTCGAGGCCGTGTTCGCCGGTGAGCCGGCATCGGTCGAGGCGATGATCGAGGCCTGCCGCACGGGTCCGCTCAGCAGCCGCGTCGACGATCGTCGAGCAGCGCGATGCGGCCGAAGACGACCTGTTGGCGCTGCGCCATCAGGCCGAAATCTTCTCCTGCCTGCCGACGGCGTAATCCGCCGTCGCGCCGAACAGCTTCTCGAACTCCTGCCGCAAGACGATGTCGACATCGGGCATCGTCGCGGTGATGCCGAGATCGGCGAGACTGGTGACGCCGTAGCGCGCATCCCTGCACGCCGCACGGCACGATGCCGCCGAAATGCGACAGCTCCGGCTCGACGTTCATCGCGATGCCGTGCAGCGTCACCCAGTGCTGCACCCGGATGCCGATGGCGGCGATCTTGTCCTCGTAGCCTTCGCCTTTATCCGGCCGGCGCACCCAGACGCCGATGCGGTCCTCGCGCCGCTCGCCGCGCACGTTGAAGGCGGCGAGGGTGCGGATAATCCATTCCTCCAGCGTCGCCACGAAGCGGCGCACGTCCGGCCCGCGCCGCTTTGAGGTCGAGCATCACATAAGCGACGCGCTGGCCGGGGCCGTGATAGGTCATCTGGCCGCCGCGGCCCGGCCGCAAACACCGGAAAGCGCGCCTCCAGCACCTCATCGGATTGGCGCTGGTGCCGGCGGTATAGAGCGGTGGATGCTCGAGCAGCCAGACCAGCTCCGGAGCCTGGCCATCGGCGATCGCGCCCGCCCGCTCGTCCATCGCCGCGACGGCGCTCTCGTAAGGCACCAGCGAATCGCTGATCCGCCACTCAACCGGCGCCATTTCTGGCTTCGCGGGAAGCCCGAGTGTCAGCGTCTCGCGCGGATTAACCATTCACTAACCATACCATGGTGACGTGGTCTGGCAGTTTTGCACATAACAACGGGAGGCCCTCCTGGCCACAGTCGACAAGGTTGGCGTCGATATCACTGTCGTGCTCGGCACCACCACGATGCCCATCCACCAGGTTCTTCGACTCGGCCGAGGCGCCATCATCGAGCTCGAGGCAACCGAGGACGACGCTGTCAGCATCCTCGCCAACAACCTGCCGGTCGCCAAAGGGACGGTGGTGGTCAACGGGAACCGGATTGCGGTCGAGGTTGGCAATCTGCTGCCGCGCTCGCCGGATATGCGCTGAAATCTGCGCCGGAATCCGCAGCCAAAGCGGCCTTGTTTCACTGAACCCTATTTGTTAGAGAGCGCCGCTCGGGACGGGGCCGGCTTCGCGCCGTAATTCGTCCATCCCCATGCGGTCATGGCGGAATTGGTAGACGCACTAGCTTGAGGTGCTAGCGGGGCAACCCGTGGAGGTTCGAGTCCTCTTGACCGCACCAATCTTCAGTAAAGGTCAGCGCACGTAGGTCCAGCGCGACGGGGTCCGCGTGTCGCGGATCTCGTAGCGGCGTATGACCCGCGGCGCGCTCCGCACCGTGTAGTGCTGCACAGTTGGCGCCCCGTAGCGCTGCACGCTCGGCGCGGGCTGGCGTTGCACGCTGGGCCGCCCCCATTGCTGGAATCCGAGGTCGGTGACCGGTCCGGTGGTGGCGATGCGCGGCCAGCCCTGCCGCTCCGCCTGCATTTTCTGCTGCTGCGGTTGCTGTGGCTGCTGTGGCTGCGGTTGCTGCTGTTTTGACGCCATCAGCGGCGGCGCCTGCCGCACCGGCCCTTGCGGCACGACATGGACGACGCGGTAGCCGCGCTGTTTCAAGGCGCGCAGCACCTGCGGCAACGCCAGCGCCGTCACCGGCTGGACGTCGTGCAGCAGCAGGATGCCGCGGCCGCGCTTCTCGATCCGGCTGAGGAGTTTCGCAGTCACCGCGTCCGGCGTCGCGCTGCGCAGCCAGTCGTCGGCGTCGGCATCGACGCTCCACACCGAAAGGGCGCGCGAGGCGAGGTAGTCCTCGACTTCATTGGTACGCAGCAGGCCCGGGATGCGGAAGATCGGCGCCGCGGTACGGCCTTCGCCGAGCGCAGTGTTGACGGCCGCGATGCCGTCCTCGACTTCGCGCCGCGCGAGCGAGATCGCCATCGCGTCGAATGTCAGCGGATGATTTTGGCTGTGGGTGCCGATCGTGTGTCCGGCGTCGTGCACGCGCCGCGCCGCTTCGGGATAAAGCGCGGCCTGCCGGCCGACCATGAAGAAGGTCGCTTTCACGCATTCCGCCGCGAGCGTGCGCAGCACGCTGTCGGTGTATTGCGGCACCGGCCCGTCATCGAATGTCAGAACGACTTCGCGGTCGGCGAGCGGCAATTGCGGAGAATGCGCATACTGCATCGTGCCGAGCCGGGCATATTGCGCCGGGTCGATCGTGATGGTGCGGCTGGTGCCGAGCGCGTGCGGATTGCCGGGGCAGGGCGCCGCCAGCGCAGGCGCACATAGTCCGGTGGCGGCCAGATACACGGCCAACACAACGCAACGCATTACAAACCCCAGCCCGTCGGGCAATCGCGCGTGACAACGCGGTCACTCGGTCACTGACCGAATGCAGGGAATGTTAACCTTAACGGCCGCGCCGAGGCGAGCCTTGAGGTCGTGCATTGCACGACTGTCCCATTTTAGAACAATTTATTAGTTGAGAAGGCCGCGGCTTCCGGCCGGGACGATGTGGACGATCTTGTAGCCGCGGCGTTTGAGCTCGCGAAGAAACGACGGCAGCATGTGCGCGGTCTGCATCCGCGTGTCGTGAAGCAGGACGATGCCGCGGCCGGTCGCCTCGATCCGGCGCAGGACGAGGTCGAGCTCGACCGGCGGGCTCATTTCATTCCAGTCGCTGGCCCAGACATCGGCGCCGAACACGACGATCTGCCGCCGCGCCAGTTCATCGAGCAAGGCGGGCGATGAGGCAAAGCCCGGAAAGCGGAAGAATGGCGCGGCCGGATCGATGCGGCGCTGCCCGTAAACCGCGACCTCGTTTTCCTCGAAGCCGCGATTGATGTCGGCGATCGCAGCGGGAAGCCGCATCTGGCTCAGGATCGGATGCGAATAGCTGTGATGCGCAACGGTGTGGCCGTCGGCCAGAATGCGCCGTGCCAGGCCGGGATTTGCTTCGGTATTCCGCCCCAGCAGAAAGAAGGTGGCGCGGACACATTCCGCCTTCAGCGCTTCAAGAACTTTCGGCGTCGCGCCGGGCACCGGGCCGTCATCGAAGGTGAGCACCAGTTCCTTCGCCTGCAGCGGCAGGCTGTCGGGGAAATGCTTGCGGCCGACCCGCGGCGTCGCCTTGGCGTCCACTTCGAGGACGCGCGACGTGCCAAGCGCATAGGGATTGCTGCACTCGACCGCCTCGGCGGCGGTGGCGAGGAGGCCGGCGGCCAAGAGGGCTGCAAGTAGGGCTGCAACGCGGAAAAACATGCGCAAAGACTGTCGCTCCAACCCAATCACCCTGCAATCGCGCGTTTCAAACGTGCTTTACGCCGCTCACGCTTCGTTCACCGTGTTTCCTGAGCCGGCATTAACCCTGCCGCCCTAGCGTTCAGGCCGTTCTGGCTGGGGTGTGTTGTGCGCGTTGAGGGTCTCCTTTCGGCGACGGCCGAAGCTGTTGCGTCGAGCCGTGCGCGCATGCGCCGGCACCTGTCCGGCATCCGGCTGATCCTGCCACTGGTTCTGCTCGGCCTGGCCGCGACGCTGTTGTGCGGCTTCGTCGGATTCAAGATCGCCCGCCAGAGCGATGCCGTCGGATTGGAAAACCAGCGCGCCATGGTGCGCGCCGGCCTGCTCGAATTCCGCTCCGCCTATGGCGAAAGCGACCGCGTCGATCCGCGGCTGCTCGAGATGGTCGCGCAATTTTCCGGGCTCAGTGAACTGAAATTCGAGACCGATCCCATCACCAATGACGATATGGCGGAGCCGGTGCTGACCATGCAGGGCCGCATCGCCGGCTTTCTCACCTGGCCGCGCGAGACGCCACTGACCTCATTCATGCTTCGCCTTTCGCCGCTGGTCGGCGCGATCGTGATCGGCCTGATCGGCTTTGCCGGCGTGTCGGCGCGTGAGCTGCATCGCGCGCGCCAGCAGCTCGCGCTCAGCGAAAAGCATGCGCGCGAAGCCATCGAGCAGGACGCGCTGACCGGTCTCTACGGCCACGACAAGATGATGATTTTGCTCGATGCGGCTCTGACGGCGCAAAGCGAGCAGGGCGTGGTGACCTATGCGCTGCTCGCGCTGCGAGGCGTCGATGTTCTGATCGAGAATTCGGGCCAGAGCGCAAGCAACGAAGTGATTGCTGCCGCGGCGGCCAACCTGCGCGAGGCGCTGCCGGCAGGCGCGATATGCGGCCGGGCCGGTGCGCATGAATTCGCCATGATGTGGACCGGGCTCGATGATCCCGAAGCGGTGCTGCGCGCGGCGATCGACGCGGTCACCAGGCCGCATTGGATCGAGAATGTCGTTCACGTCGCGGCCCATGCCGGCTTCGCGCAGGCGCCACGTGACGCCCGGTCACGCGAAGATCTGGCCCGCCGTGCCGAGCGCGCCTTGCGCGTCGCCGCAAAGAACGGTGCCGGTACGATTATCGCCTTCGACCACGACATCGATGTCGCCGCGGCCGAAGAGCAATTCATCCGCCGCGAATTGCCGCGCGCGCTCGCGGCGCAGGCGCTCGATGTGCACTACCAGCCGATCGTCGCCGCCAACGGCTCGGGCATCTGTCGGCGTCGAGGCGCTGCTGCGCTGGACCCATTCGACCCGCGGCGCCGATTCCGCCGGCGCGTGTTCGTTCCGGTCGCCGAGCAGATGGGCCTGATGGAGACGCTCGGCGCCTTCGTGCTGCGAGCGCGCGCTGGCCGAGGCGAGCCGCTGGCCGAACCTCTACATCGCGGTCAACCTGTCGCCGGTGCAGGTGCGCGACCGCGGCATTCGTCGATCTGGTGCGCGGCGCGCTGGAAGAAGCCGGCGTTGCGCCGTCGCGCGCTGGTGCTCGAAATCACCGAAGGCGTGCTGATCGACAATCCGGACGAGGTGCGGAAGCGCATCGCAGGATCTGCGCGCGCTCGGCGTGCGCATCGCGCTCGACGATTTCGGCTCCGGCTATTCCGAGCTCGGCTATCTGCAGCGCTTTCCGTTCGACAAGCTCAAGATCGACCGCAGCTTCGTCGACGCGCTCGGCCGCTCGGCGAATGGCGGCGTGATCATCCAGGCGATCGTCGCGCTCGGCCGCGCGCTCGGCCGTCACGGTGCTGGCGGAAGGCGTCGAGACCGAGGAGCAGCGGGTGCTGCTGCGGCTGGCCGGCTGCGACGAGATGCAGGGCTTCCTGTTCGCGCGGCCCGCGCCTGCCGAGGCAAATCGACGAGCTGCTCGCCAGCAGCGCCAGAGCGCTCGCGCGAAATCCGCCGCCGCGTGACAGCGCTGACAGCGCGCGCAGCGCAGCTTATAGAGTCGCGCTGCGAGGTTTCCTGCCGGAGCGGCGACTTGGAGTGACATGATCCCCAATGCCTGGAGCGGTTTCGATTTCGGCCTCGGCGACGAGGTCGACATGCTGCGCAAGACGGTGCGCGGCTTCGCGCAGGACCAGATCGCGCCGCGCGCCGACGAGATCGACCGCACCAACGCGTTTCCGCGCGACCTGTGGCCGCAGCTGGGCGCGCTCGGCCTGCTCGGCATCACCGTCGAGGAGGAATACGGCGGCTCCGGGCTCGGCTATCTCGAGCATTGCGTGGCGATGGAGGAGATCTCGCGCGCCTCGGCCGTCGGTCGGCCTGTCCTACGGCGCGCATTCCAATCTCTGCGTCAACCAGATCCGCCGCAACGGCACCGAGGCGCAGAAGACGCAAATATCTGCCGAAGCTGATCTCCGGCGAGCATGTCGGCGCGCTGGCGATGTCGGAGCCGGGCGCCGGCTCCGACGTCGTCTCGATGCGCACGCGCGCCGAGCAAGAAGGGCGACCGCTACGTCCTCAACGGCTCGAAGATGTGGATCACCAACGGGCCGGAGGCCGAGACGCTGGTGGTCTACGCCAAGACCGATCCGCAACGCCGGCGCGCGCGGCATCACCGCCTTCCTGATCGAGAAGGGCATGAAGGGCTTCTCCACCGCGCAGAAGCTCGACAAGCTCGGCATGCGCGGCTCCGACACCTGCGAGCTGGTGTTCGAGGACTGCGAGGTGCCGGCCGAGAACGTGCTCGGCAAGGTCGGCGAGGGCGTCAACGTGCTGATGTCGGGCCTCGACTACGAGCGCGTGGTGCTCGCCGCCGGGCCGCTCGGCATCATGCAGGCCTGCCTCGACGTCGTGATGCCCTACGTGCACGAGCGCAAGCAGTTCGGCCAGCCGATCGGCCGTTCCAGCTCATGCAGGCCAAGCTCGCCGACATGTATGTGACGATGAACGCCGCCAAGGCCTACGTCTATGCGGTGGCGCGCGCCTGCGACCGCGGCCAGACCACGCGCGAGGACGCCGCCGGCGCGATCCTCTACGCCGCCGAGAAGGCGACCAGGATGGCGCTCGACGCGATCCAGTGCCTCGGCGGCAACGGCTACATCAACGACTACCCGACCGGCCGCCTGCTGCGCGACGCCAAGCTCTACGAGATCGGCGCCGGCACCAGCGAAATCCGCCGCATGCTGATCGGCCGCGAGCTGTTCGAGAAGACGAAGTAACGCGCCGTTAACGCCTCCGATTGCACGAATCAGCTAGCCCGCTGGCCGAGTTGACGCGAGCGGAGCGGACGATGATGCGGGTGCGGCTCAAGGCGGACGGGCGGATCGTCGAGGTCCTGCCGGACGGCACGCGAGAGCAGACTGTCGACCACTCGCGACTGCCGGCGCAGCCTTCGTGCGCCAGGTCCGCGCGCGCTGCGGGCTCACCCAGGTCGCCTTCGCCGAGAAGATCGAAGTGCCGATCGAGACGGTGCGCAACTGGGAGCAGGGCAAGCGCTGCTCCGCGCGGCCCGGCCGCGCGCGCTGCTCAAGCTGATCGACGACGCGCGCCGGAGCATGGCCTTCGCGGCGCTTGGGCGGCCGCAAGCGCGCGAACTAGTCGGCGGGATCAGTTTCAGGCGCCGAAAGGCGCGCGCTCTTGCCGAGCACGCCCGGTTGGCAGCGCGGCGGGAGAAGGCATTCTGCCGCGCCCGCCGCTATTCATTCAGTTTGCCGGAGTAATCTCATGCGAGACACCAACGTCCCATCGTCGAAGCGCACGGCGCCCGCATTCCCGCGATCGGCCTCGGCACCATGACGCTGAAGGAGGAGGTCTGCGTCAAGGCGGTCGAAGCCGCGCTGCAGATGGGCTACCGCCACATCGACACCGCGCAGATCTACGGCAACGAGAGGGAGAACGGCGAGGGGCTGCGCGCCTCCGGCGTCAAGCGCGAAGACGTGTTCGTCACCACCAAGGTGTGGCACGACAAGCTGCGGGCCGGCGATTTCGAGACGTCGGTCGACGAAAGCCTCGAACCTGCAAGCTGTCCTATGTCGACCTCCTGCTGATCCACTGGCCCAACAAGGACGTGCCGTTCGCCGAGTCCATCGGCGCGCTGTGCAAGGTGAAGAAGGAGGGCAAGGCGCGGCATGTCGGCGTCGCCAATTTCACCACCGCGATGCTCGACGAGGCCTGGGCGGTCGACGAACGAGCCGCTGGTCAGCAACCAGATCGAGGTGCATCCCTTCATCGACCAGGACCAAGGTGATCGCGGCGAGCAAGCAGCACGGCATCTCGATCATCGCCTATTGCCCGATCGCGCGCGGCAAGGTGCCGGGCGACGAGGCGCTCGACGCGCATCGGCAAGGCGCACGGCAAGAGCCCGGCGCAGGTGTCGCTGCGCTATCTGGTGCAGCAGGGCATCATCCCGATCCCGCGCACCGCCAACGCCGGCGCATCTGAAGGACAACCTCGACGTGTTCGATTTCACGCTGTCGGATGCCGAGATGGCCGAGCTCAAGAAGCTCAACGCGGCCAACAAGCGCATCGTCAGCCCGCCGCACGCGCCGGAGTGGGACGCGTGATCCGTGACGCCGGATCGTCGAGGCGAACGGCGCGCGCATTCCGCTGCGTCGGGCTCGGCACCTGGGACGCTGCGCGGCGCGGTCTGCGCGCGCATCGTCGAGCAGGCGATCCGGCTCGGCTACCGCCACATCGACACCGCGCAGATGTACGACAACGAGCGCGAGGTGGGCGAGGGCGTGCGCGCCTCCGGCGTGAAGCGCGACGAGATTTTCGTCACCACCAAGGTGTGCGCCGGCGCAATCTCGCGCCGCCCGACCTCGAGCGCTCGACGCAGGAGAGCCTGGCGCAGCTGCGGCTTCGCAGCATCGACCTGCTGCTGATCCACTGGCCCAACCCGCGCATCCCGCTGGCCGAGACGATCGGCGCGCTGTGCAAGATGAAGCGCGAGGGCCTGACGCGGCACATCGGCGTCTCGAACTTCACCGTCGCGCTGATCGAGGAGGCGGTGAAGCTCTGCCGAGCGAGCCGCTGGTCTGCAATCAGATCGAGTGCCATCCGTTCCTCGACCAGTTGCAAGGTGATCGCGGCCTGCCGCCGAGAC
This sequence comes from uncultured Alphaproteobacteria bacterium, assembly GCA_963847325.1. Classification (GTDB taxonomy): domain Bacteria; phylum Pseudomonadota; class Alphaproteobacteria; order Rhizobiales; family Xanthobacteraceae; genus Pseudolabrys. The sequence goes on along the minus strand of CAWJZD010000004.1, from coordinate 39,248 downwards.
ATGGCATCGCGGTGGTCGCCTATAGTCCGATCGCGCGCGGCGGCGCCGAAGGCGACCCGGTGCTCGACCGAGATCGGCAAGGCGCACGGCAAGAGCGCCGCGCAGGTGTGCCTGCGCTGGCTGGTGCAGCAGGGCATCGTGGTCATCCCGCGCACCAGCAAGGTCGAGCGGCTCGCCGGAGAATTTCGCCATCTTCGATTTCGAGCTGACCGCCGGCGGAGATGAAAGAGATCGGCGCGCTCGCGCGCGGCGAGGCCGCATTGTCGACTGGGGCTATTCGACCGGATGGGACTGAGCATGGATCGCAGGATAGACGCGGAAGATCGAAGGCATCATCTTCCTGGTCCTGTTCTGCCTGACCATTCCGGCCGCCAACTGGATGATCGGCAATGTCGGCACGGTCTGCGCGCCCAATGGCCCCTGTCTCATTCCGGTCGCGCCCGGCCTGATGGCGCCGTCCGGCGTCGTCATGATCGGCGTCGCGCTGGTGCTGCGCGATCTGGTGCAGCGCCGGCTCGGCGTCGAGTTATGGCCTTGCCGCCATCCTCGCGGCGCCGGCGATCTCGGCGCTGGTCGCGCCGCCGGCGCTGGTGATCGCCTCGGCGGCGGCGTTCCTGCTCTCCGAGCTCGCCGATTTCGCCGTCTATACGCCGCTGGCCCGGCGCCGGCTCGTCGCCGGCGGTCGTCGCCTCGAGCCTGGTCGGCCTGGTCGTCAACTCCATCGTCGTTCTTGTGGCTCGCCTTCGGCTCGCTCGACTTCCTGCTCGGCCAGATCGTCGGCAAGGCCTGGATGGTGCTGCTGTCGATTCCGTTCGTCGCTTATCTGCGCCGCCGCGACGAGCGGCTCGGTCTGGCACCCGGCGTGAAGCGGCATCGTGCATGACTGCTCGCGCTCGACGTGCTGCGCAACATCACCACCGGCACCATCACCACGATGCTGCTGAAGAAGGGCATCCGCCGCTGCTGGATGGACGGGCGCGATGCCGTTCGGCCTGCTCCGGCAAGCGCGTGGTCGGTCCGGCCTTCACGCTGCGCTTCGTGCCGGTGCGCGAGGATCTGGCGACGCCGGCGAGCTGGTCGAAGCCGATCTCGACCCGCGCGCGCGATCGAGGACATGCCGGAAGGCTGCGTCGTGGTCGCCGACGCCATGGGCGTGACCGCGCGCCGGGCATTTTCGGCGACATCCTGTGCATGCGGATGGTCAAGCGCGGCGTCACGGCGCTGATCACCGACGGCGTCATGCGCGACAAGCACGGCGTGCTCGGCGACCGGCTTGCCGGTCTGGTGCGCGGGCGTCGCCGCGCCGGCCTCGGTCAATCAGCTCACCTTCGTCGGCTGGAAAGAGCCGATCGGCTGCGGCGGCTGCGCGATTTTTCCCGGCGACATCATCGTGGCCGACGACGACGGCGCGGTGGTGATCCCGCAGGACGCTGGTCGACTTCGTCGCCGACGAAGGCGCCGAGCACGAGCGGCTGGAGACCTGGCTGGTGCAGGAAGTCGAGAAGGGCGCCAAGCTCCCCGGCCTCTATCCGCCCAACGAAGAAAACAAGAAGCGCTACGAGGAGTGGAAGAAAAAGCAGTAGCGCTGCGGCCAAATCGAAGTTCCACACAACTTGTCATGGCGCCGTCAAGGAATTGAGCCCCGCCTGATTCGGCCCCAAGGTCATCCGCTGTGAGTCGCGTCTCTTGTGTCTTTCGCGCCAAGAGGGGGCCACGCGATGATTTTGAAGTCCATTCTGCCGGCTATGATGGCGAGCGCGCGGCGCGCCGCCAACGAGCCGGATATCGATGGCGATCAGCGGCGGACTGACACGCTGTCAAGCATTGCGGCGACTGCGCTTGCCGTTCTGGTGGTCGGCTTGATCGCCGTCCTGCTCGGAATGACCTGACGGCTGGCTATTTGTCAGCGGAGTCGAAGGCCTGGCGTGACGGCGACCGAACTGTCGCCGCCACATCACGATCACGACGCCTGTCGTGGCGAGAGCGAGCGGCACCGGTCCGAGAAACCAGCCGAGATAGCCGAGCGCAAAGAAGAACGCGCGCTGGCCGCGATTGAAATGGCGGCCGGCATCTTCGCAAATTCGCGCCGTGCGCTTGACGAATTGCCTGGCGCGCTTGCTGTGGCGTTCCTTGGGCTGCGGCGCCGCGCCGACCAGAATGGCGACGTAGTTATAGAGCCGGTACGACCAGGCGAACTTGAAGAACGCATAGACGAAGATCACGGCGAGGCCGAGGATCTTGGCTTCCCACACGCGACTGCGTCGGCACTTCTCCGAACGGCAGCCACGCGACCACCGACAACGTTTCCTGCGGCACGCGCAGCATGGCGAGCGAGCCGCCGATCGCGAGCAGGCTGGTCGAGGCGAAAAACGCCGTGCCGTTCTGCAGCGACGTCGTCACCTGCGCGTCCACCATGCGCATCGGCCGGACCAGCAGCTCTTCCATCCACTCGTCGCGATAGCGGTTCATCAACGAGTTGAGACTGGTCGCCCATGATCGGTCCATTCGACCAGAATCGAGTAGCCGATCCATGCCGCGAGGAAATAGAGGAAGGCCAGTGCATCGGCGAGGTGGAAGTCCATGCCGGCATGGTGCCGTGCCGCCCGGCGGCTCGCAACTGCGCTTGAGTGAGCGTGCGCGCTCTGCCAGATTGCGCCGATGGCACAACAAATCACCAAAGGTTATCGCGCCCTGGTCGACAGCGCGATGCGGGAAGTCGAAACCGTTCCGATCGACCAGGCGGTCGCGCTTGCCAACCGGGACGACGTGCGTTCTGGTCGATATCCGCGACATCCGCGAATTGCAGCGCGACGGCGTCGTGCCCGGCGCCTTCCATGCCCCGCGCGGCATGCTGGAATTCTGGATCGATCCGGGCAGCCCGTATCACAAGCCGGTCTTCGCGCAGGACAAGAAGTATCGTGTTCTTCTGCGCCGGCGGGCTGCGCTCGGCGCTGGCCGCGCAAACCGCCCAGGACATGGGGCTCAAGCCGGTGGCCCATATCGAAGGCGGCTTCGGCGCCTGGAAGAAGGCGGGCGGTCCGGTCGAGTGCCTATGTCGAGAAGAAGAAAGCCTGATCATTCGCGGCATTGATCGAACTGATCATGAAATATCGTTTGCGGCGCGACGGCCGCTTGCCCGATTTTGTGAGCGCATGGCGCTAAAGCTCATCATCGGCAACAAGAACTATTCGTCGTGGTCGCTGCGGCCGTGGATCGCGATGAAGGTCGCCGGCATCCCGTTCGAAGAGGTCGTCATCCCGCTCTATGAGGGTGACTGGAAGGCGCATGTCGCCAAGTACACGCCGACTGGAAAAGTCCCGGCGATGATCGATGGCGATGCGACCATTTGGGAATCGCTCGCGATCCTCGAACATCTCGCCGAGAAATTTCCGCAAGCCGAGCTATGGCCGAAGGACGCTCGCGGCGCGCTCGCATGCTCGCGCGATTTCCGCGGAGATGCATGCGGGCTTTGCGCCGCTTGCGCCAGCAGCTGTCCGATGAATATGTGGCTGCCGCCGAAGCCGCGTCCGCAAAAGGAAGAGGTGATGGCGAATGTGCGCCGGATCGAGGAGATCTGGCGCGAATGCCTCGGGCGATGGCGAGGACCGTTTCTGTTCGGAAAGTTCGGCGCCGCGGACGCGATGTATGCGCCGGTGGTGGCGCGGTTCTACAATTATGGCTTGCCGGTCAGCGAGCGCACGCGGAGCTACATGGACCGCGTCCGCGCCTTGCCGGCCTGGCAGGAATGGCGCGAGGCAGCTCTGAAAGAGCCATGGGTCATGGCGCACAACGAGCCGGACTGGCCCAACGTCCAAAAGGTTTGAGCCAGCCCGACGCGCTAGTTGGCGTTTCCGCGGAGCGGATTACTCAGTGCTTTCCCGGATCTTGTCCTTCAGGCCGCCGATCGTGTTCTGCACCTTGCCGGTGAATTGATCGGCCTTGCCCTCGGTCTCGAGCTTGCTGTCGCCGGTCGCTTTGCCGACGCCTTCCTTGATCTTGCCTTTGGCCTGCTCGAATGAGCCCTTGATGCGATCTTTGTCCATTGTTCGCCTCGATTCCTGAGTTTTTGGATTGTCTCGCGGAATCAACGTTTGCGCCGCGGCGCCGTTCCCGCACTGCACCTGAAACCTTTTAAGTTCCATCGGATTTCCGTCCGGGATGTTGACGCGCCCTAACCATACGATCTGGCGGCGGGAGCACGCGCGCCGTGCTGCCGTGCTCATCGACGCTGCGCCCTATTTCGGCGCGGCGCGCGCCGCGATGCTCAAGGCGAGATCGCAGATCTTCATCCTCGGCTGGGACATTCACAGCCGGGCGCCGCTCTTCGGTGAAAGCGGCCGAGCCGATGACGGCTATCCGGAGGAGTTCGGCGAATTTCTGTCCGCCCTGGCGCGCGAGCGGCCCAAGCTGAAGATCTATGTCCTGCTGTGGGACTTCGCCGCGTTCTACGCCAGCGAGCGGGAAGTGCTCCCCGTCGTGTCGCTGCAATGGCGCACGCCACCCGGCGTCAGTTTCTCCCTCGACGACGCGGTGCCGATCGGCTCGTCGCAGCATCAGAAGCTGATCGTGGTGGATGACTGCGTCGCGTTCTCCGGCGGCCTCGACGTCACGATCCGGCGCTGGGACACCAGCGCGCACGACTTCGACCAGCCGCTGCGGCGGGATTGTTACGGCAAGACCTACCGGCCGTTCCATGACGTGCAGGCCATCGTCGAAGGCGATGCCGCGCACGCGCTCGGCACGCTGGCGCGCGCCCGCTGGAAATGTGCGACCGGCGAACATCTCGCCAAGCCGCGCGCCGGCGGCGATTGCTGGCCCGAACATATCGAGGCGGATTTCCGCGATATCGAGATCGGCATCGCCCGCACCCAGCCGGCTTATGAGGATCAGGAACAGGTGAGGGAGGTCGAGGCCCTGTTCCTCGACATGATCGGAAAGGCCGAACGCTACATCTACATCGAGAACCAGTACTACACCGTGGTCAAGATCGCGCAGGCGATCGCCGACCGGTTGCGCGAGCGTCCGGAACTCGAAGTGGTGATGGTCGCCCCGGCATCGCACGAAGCCTGGCTCGAAGCGCGCACCATGCGCAACGGCCGCATCCGTTTCTGGTCAACCTTCAACGATCCCGCCTTCAAGGGCCGTATCCGGCTGATGTATCCGCGGGTCAAGAAAGGCCGCCGCTCCACCGACACGATGGTGCATTCCAAGGTGATGGTCGTCGACGACCGCTACTTGCGGGTCGGCTCGGCCAACCTCAACAATCGCTCGATGGGCACCGACACCGAGTGCGACATTTTCATCGAGGGGCATAACGCCAGCGACCGCGCCAAGATCGCCGAGATCCGCAACCGGTTGATCGCGCGACCATTGCGGCTCGACCGCGGAGGAGGTCGCGCGAGCATTCAAGGAGACCGGCTCGCTCATCAAAGTCGCGGAAACCGTATCCGGCAAAGGCCACAGCCTGCGCCCCATCAAGGACGGCCCGCCCGACAAGAACGAACTCGCGATCTATCTCGAGGAAATGGCGGATCCGGAAGCGCCGATCGGCGCCGAGCAATTCGTCTCATCGCTGTTCGGAGGAGCCATGCCGCAACGAAGCGTCCCGACCATGCTCAAGGCGCTGGTGATCGGGCTTGCGCTCATCCTCGCCGTGATGGTGTGGGAGTACACGCCGCTGGCGACTTACGTCGATCCAAAGGAGGTCGGCCGCGCGCTGCAGCGCTTCGCCACCGGCCCGTGGGCGCCATTTGTGGTCATCGGTGCTTTCGTGCTTGGCGGGCTTATCATCTTCCCGGTGCTGGTGCTGATCGCCGCGACCGCCGCGACCTTCGGCCCGCTGCTCGGCTTTGCCTATGCCGGCGCAGGCACGCTTGCCAGCGCGCTGGTCACCTTTGGCATCGGGGCCATGATCGGCAGGAAGGCGCTGCGGGACATGCTCGGTCCCAAGCTCGACAGCGTGCGAAAGCGCGTGGCGCGCAAGGGCGTACTGGCGGTCGCCATCATCCGCATGGTGCCGGTGGCGCCATTTACCATCGTCAACATGCTGGCCGGCGCCAGTGAGATCACGCTGACCCAGTATGTGCTCGGCACCATTATCGGCATGGCGCCCGGTATCCTGGTCATGTCGCTGCTCGGCCATCAGCTTTCGCAGCTTTTCCTGCATCCGAGCCCCGCCCAGCTCGCGCTGCTCGCCGCCGGCATTATCGGCTGGATCGGCTTGTCGATCGGCGTGCAGGCGCTGGTCACCAAATACTGGGACAAGAAAGCTTGAGCACGCCCACAATCCGGGTGCTGACCTGGAACATCCACGGCGCGCTCGGCCGCAATCCGCGTTTCAATCTGGAGCGCGCCATCACGCTGATCCGCAACTGGAAGCCCGATCTGATCGCGCTCCAGGAAATCGACTCCCGCCGCAAGCTGCCGGACGGCGATCCGTTCGAGTTGCTGCAGGCGGCGCTCGGCAAGCATGGGGTGAGCGCACGCTCGATCACGACCAAGGACGGCGAATACGGCCAGATGCTGATCAGCTGCTGTCCGATCCGCACCAGCGAAGTGCATGACATTTCGGCGCCGGAGCGCGAGCCGCGCCGCGCCATCAAGGCGGAGATCGAGATGCCCGGTGGGCCGTTGCGGGTGGTCGCGACCCATCTGGGCCTGAGCATCGGGGAGCGGCGAGGGCAGGCGCGCAAGCTGCTCGAGCTGGCGGGGCCACCCGACATGACCACCATCGTGCTCGGCGATTTCAACGACTGGTTCTGGGCCGGCTCAGTCCACAGCGTGCTGGCGCGCGAGTTTCCCGGCTGCTCGCAGTACCGGACGTTCCCGTCGTTCTTCCCGTGCCTGCGGCTCGACCGCGTGTTCTGCCGCCCGGCCGGAGCGCTCAAGCAGTTGTTCAGCGACCCCAACGCGCGGCACATATCCGACCATCTGCCGGTGATCGCCGACGTGAGTCTCGTCTCTGCGACGGCGGGCGAAAGCGCGTGCGAGCTTTCCGCGACAGAGGCCTAGCTCATCGCGACAAGCAGGCCGCGCGTCACCATGGCCGCTCAACGGAATTCGTGACGTGCTCGCGGTCCGGCGCGGTCAGGCAAAAACCGATGCACGCAAAGGGAAGTTCTGGATGCGGATTGTGGCCGCGATGGAACTTGGCGATCGGTTCCGAATAGCAGTCGCCGGCCTTCGCCTTCACCAGAATGCCCTCCTGGAAGTGCGCTTCGAATTGGCCTTGCAGCGCGACGAAGAACGTCGCGCCGTTATGGCAGTGCCAGTTGGTGAAGCCTCCCGGCACGATCTCGGCGTTGTAGATCTGCACCTTGACCTGCTGATCGCGCGGCAGCGAGGCGTAGAGTGTCTCGAGAAGCAAATTGCGGTGGAAGCCGTGGCCCGGCGGCACCATGCCATCGAGCTTGAGCTTGAGACCCTTGTAATCCTGCGGCGCGTGCATCGAGACCCTCCGGCGATGCGCCGAGAATGGCACTAGGCCACGCCCAAAGAAAGCGGACGGCCAAGAGCAAAGAAACAGGAGCAAAGAAAAGGCCGCCCAGCGGTTGCCCGCCGGCCGGCCTCACGCGAATGAACGCTCGCTGATTACTGCTTCTTGTCGGTCTTGATGCTTGCGCCAGAACCGGTGGTGCCTTTGTTCTGGATGCAGGTGCCTTTGGTCTTGGCTTCTTTCTGGCAGTCCGCCTGCGAGGCAAACTTACAGGACAGCGACGTGCTGGAGCCCGAGTCCTGCAAACACCAGGCCGAGGTGCCGCCGGTGCTCGACGCCGGCATGTTGGTGCTGGCGCCCATGTTGCTCTGCGCGTTCGCGACGGCGACGCCGGCGACAAGAGCCGCAACCGCGGCGAATGTGGTGAGTGTCTTCATGGATGTTTCCTCCTGTTTGGTGCCTGACGCACCCCGGAACAACAGGAGCAAGGAATGTTAGTTCCTAAACTTGTAGTGGAAAGTTCGTCTCCGCAATGTCGAGTTCCCGACAAAAAAGAACGGGCGGCCTCGCGAAGAGACCGCCCGGATACTTTCAGCTCAAGACCTTAGACGATGATCTCGACGATCTCGAAGCTCGACGGGTCGATGATCACGATCTGATCATTGACGAGGATGAAGTGGTAACCACTCCACGCCGGATAGATCGTCACGAGCTCGGCCGGCACCGGATAGTACCGCACGTCGCGCGGAACCCGGGTGCCGACGTTGACCGAGAAGGTCACGTTGGTCAGCGGCTGCGCCTTGACCTTCTCGCGGATCACGGTCCGTACCGTGGTCTTCTGCTCGGTCGTCAGAGTTCGCCTTGGCGCGGGAGCCCGCGGCGCCCTGGCCGGTCGTGGTCGTGCGCGATGCTTCGCCCGCCTTGTTATCCGAAGCGGATTTCGACGTGTCTGCCTTCGACTTGTCCTCGGCCGCCTTGTTGGCATCGGCCTTGTTGTCGATCGGCTTGGTGTCGGCGCGGTTCGGCATGGCCTTGCTGTCGGATGCAGCCTTGCCCGGCTGGATTGGCCTCGCCGGCCTTCTGAGCCTGGCCGCCGGTCTCCGCAGGCTTCGACTGAGCACCACGCGACGGGTCGCGCTGGTCCATCTTCTCGGCCGGGGCGCTACGCTGCACTGACGGCGCAGGCGCCGCGCCGGTCTGCGGGGCGCTTTGGCCCGTGCCCTGTGCCGCCGCAAGCGCGGTGCTGGCGAGCAGCGCGGTCGTAATCAAAATCGTTTTCCTCATGTCGTCTCCTCTGGGGTTTCGCGCCTCTCCCCGTGCGCATGTGGGTGCAACGCCCCGGGCATAGTGGTGTTCCCGCCATTCATCCTGCGTTCACATCTGAACCGCGGTCGGCCATAGTGCTGGAGGAGAGGGACGCGCTTGCCGCCAATCGGAACCGAAATCGACCGATCTTCTGCGGATTTTCGCGCCAATGCGGAGCGCATGCGCGCGCTGGTCGAGGAACTGCGGGCAAAGCGTGAGCAGGCGGCGCTGGGCGGCGCCGAGCGCGCGCGTGAACGCCAGTCAGGCCCGCGGCAAGCTGTTGCCGCGCGACCGCGTGATGAACCTGATCGATCCCGGCTCGCCCTTTCTCGAACTGTCGCCGCTCGCCGCCAACGGCATGTACGACGAGGACATTCACGGCGCGGGGCTGATCACCGGCATCGGCCGCGTCGAAGGCCGCGAATGCGTGATCGTCTGCAACGACTCGACCATCAAGGGCGGCACCTACTTTCCGATGACGGTGAAGAAGCATCTGCGCGCGCAGGAGATCGCGCGCGACAACCGGCTGCCCTGCATCTATCTGGTCGATTCCGGCGGCGCCAACCTGCCGCATCAGACCGAGGTGTTTCCCGACCGCGAGCATTTCGGCCGCATCTTCTACAATCAGGCGACCTTGTCGGCGCTGCGCATCCCGCAGATCGCGGTGGTGATGGGCTCGTGCACCGCGGGCGGCGCCTACGTGCCGGCCATGTCGGACGAGACCATCATCGTCAAGAATCAGGGCACGATCTTTCTCGGCGGCCCGCCGCTGGTGAAGGCGGCGACCGGCGAGGTGGTGAGCGCCGAGGATCTGGGCGGCGCCGACGTGCATGCGCGCAAGTCCGGCGTCGCCGACCATTACGCGCAGGACGATCATCACGCGCTGTCGATCGCGCGCCGCATCGTCGCGAACCTGAACACCAAGAAGTCGCCGGACATTCCGGTCGCGCAGCCGCGCGATCCGGCGCGCGACCCGGCCGAGCTCGACGGCATCGTGCCGGCCGACCTGAAGAAGCAGTACGACGTGCGCGACGTGATCGCGCGGCTGGTCGACGGCTCCGAGTTCGACGAGTTCAAGGCGCTGTACGGCACCACGCTGGTCACGGGCTTTGCGCGCATCTACGGCATGCCGGTCGGCATCCTCGGCAATAACGGCATCCTGTTTTCCGAGAGCGCGCTCAAGGCCGCGCATTTCATCGAGCTGTGCTGCCAGCGCCGCATTCCGCTGCTGTTCCTGCAGAACATCGTCGGCTTCATGGTCGGCCGCGAATACGAGGCCGGCGGCATCGCCAAGGACGGCGCCAAGATGGTGACCGCGGTCGCCTGCGCGCAGGTGCCGAAGATCACGGTGATCGTCGGCGGCTCCTACGGCGCCGGCAATTACGGCATGTGCGGCCGCGCCTACTCGCCGCGCTTCCTGTTCACCTGGCCGAACGCGCGCATCTCGGTGATGGGCGGCGAGCAGGCGGCCTCCGTGCTGGCGACGGTGAGGCGCGACAACATCGAAGCGGCGAGGGCAAGTGGTTGGAGCGTCGAGGAGGAGGACGCCTTCAAGACGCCGATCCGCGATCAGTACGAGACCGAGGGCAATCCCTATTACGCCACCGCGCGGCTGTGGGACGACGGCATCATCGCGCCGTCGCGAGACGCGCCGCGTGCTGGGGCTGGCGTTTTCCGCCGCGCTCAATGCGCCGGTGCCGGAGACGCGGTTCGGCGTGTTCCGGATGTAGTTGAGTTTTGCAAAGGACTGACATGGACGCATTCCCGAAAGACACTGCCGCCAAACGCAAGCTTTTGCTCGATCGCGTCGAGGCGATTGCACCGGTGCTGCGCGCATCCGGCGCAAAGAGCGAAGAGCAGGGCACGCTGGCGCCTGAAGCGGTGCAGGCGTTGCGCGACAACGGCATATTCCGGCTGAAGCTCTGCACCGAGCTGGGCGGCGCCGAGGCCGATCCCGATCACCGAAATGCTGGTGCTCGAGCGGCTCGCCTATCACGACTTCACCAGCGCGTGGTGCACCATGGTGGGCGCCACCGGCATTGCCGCGCTCGGCATGTTCCTGCCGGACAAGGGCCTCGCGCAGGTTTTCAAGGACGGGCGCATCCCGACCGTGGCGATTTCGGTGTTCCCGGCCGGACGCGCCACGCCCGAGGGTGACGGCTATCGCGTGAGCGGCCGCTGGCGCTTCAACAGCGGTATCCGTCATGCCGAATGGGTGGTCGGCGGCGCGTTGGTTGAGGGAAGCGACGCAGGGGGCGGCCAGCCGACAGCGATACTGGTGGCCTTTCCGGCCAAGACGGTCACGCTCCACGATAACTGGGGCGGGGTGACGGGACTTCGTGGCACCGGCTCCGAGGACTGCTCGGTTGAGAAGGCTTACGTACCGAAAGAGCTGACGCTGAGCTGGGATCGGCTGGAGCCGAAACCGCTGCGCGGCGGACCCGGCTATCGGATGCCGCCTTACGCTTATGTTGCCAAAGAGCACGGCAGCGTCGCGATCGGCGCCGCCCGGCGCGCACTCGACGAGCTGATAAATATCGCCACCACCACGCGCGGCACCTTCCGCGCTTCCAAGCTCGACGAGCGGCAGGTGGTGCATCGTTTCATCGGCGAGGCCGATCTCAAGCTTCGCTCGGCACGCGCGCTGATGCACGAGCGCTATGCCGAGCTTTACGACAAGGTCTGCGCGGGTGGCACGATAGACGGAAGCGAGATCGCCGACGTGCGCGCCATAGCGGTTTACGCAACCGATCTCGCCGTCTGGGTCGCGACCAACGCGTTTCATTTCGCCGGCAATACCGGCCTGCATCATCCGCATGTGCTGGGCCGCCTGCTGCGCGACCTCAATACCGCCGGGGTGCATCAGGTCATGAGCGACACGGCTTACGAGAACCACGGCAAGTTCCGGCTGGGCCTGCCGGCCGATCCGATGGCGTAAGCAATCTCCAACCGGAAAACTTGAATGATTGACCAACTCGCACCAACCGGCCGCCTGCGTGGCGGCGTGGTCGTCGCGCCGGCGCCGTCCGTATTCTTCGCGGTGGACGAGGGCGGCAAGCCGAAAGGTGTCACCGTCGATCTGCTCGGCCTGTTCGCTGAGCAGATGAAGCTGCCGCTCGATCTGCTGGTGTTTCCCAATTCCGGCGAAGTCACCGAAGCGGTGGCGAAGGGTGAGTGCGACGCGGCGTTCATGCCGCGCGACGCCGAGCGCGCCAAGAAGGTCGAGTTCGGCCCGGCCTATTACATCATCGAAAGCACCTTCCTCGTTCCCGCGCGCTCGAAGGTGCGCACCCTCGCGGAATCGAATTTTCCCGGCGCCCGCGCCATCGTCATCACGTCGACCACGACGGGACGCGCGGCCGCGCGCTTTCTCACCCAGGGCTCGATCGAGGAGGTGCGCAGCGTCGACGAGATGACCGCGATGGCGAAGGCCGGGAACGGCGATCTCTTTGCGCTGTCACGCGACGCATTCGACACGCTGCTGCCGGCCATGCCGGGCGCGCGCGTGCTCGACGGCGGCTTTCAGCAGACCGGCGTCTGCTGCGCGGTGCCCAAGGGTAGAACCGGCGCGCTCGAATTGCTCGGTACTTTCGTCGAGGCCGCGAAGGCCAATGGCGTCGTGCGCAAGGCGCTCGACCTGCACGGCTTCAAGGACGCGGAGGTTGCGCCGAAGGCCTGACATCGTCTGCGCGCTAGGATGCTGCACCAAACAGTCACGCGGAGGAGTGAACATGCCGAAGGCTTATTGGGTCACCACCTATCGCTCGATCAAGAATCCCGACGGGGTCGCCGCCTATGCGAAACTTGCGGGGCCTGCGATCAAGGAAGCGGGCGGACGTTTTATCCTGCGCGGTATGCCGGCGCACACGTTCGAGCACGGACTGAAGGAGCGCACCGTTGTTATCGAATTCGACTCGCTCGATAAGGCGATGGCCGCCCACGACACGCCGGGTTACCGCGAGGCGCTCAAGGCACTCGGCAATGATTCTTGCGAGCGCGACATGCGCGTGGTCGAAGGCGCCGAGTAAGCGTCGTCGTCCTAACGGACGCCGCGTGACGGCACGCAGCCGCGTCGCGGAGAAATAGAGCAGGCCCGCACCGGCAAGCGCCCAGCACACTATGGGCGCCCACTGCAGAACCGGTTTGAAGTCCGCGCTGCTGGCGAAGCCGCCGGCCACCATCGCCATCCGTGCGAGCGTCGCCACCGCAAGCGCCGAGAACAGCACGCCTGACATCGTGCCTTCGCGGCCGTCGCGTCCGATCGTGAAAGCGAGGGTGAACGCCGACACCAGGATAAAGCCCCACGCCGCGCCGGCGACAAGCTGCGCGCTGATCAGGAAGTCGAGCGAGTTTGCGAATGTCGTGCCGAGCAGCGCCGCGCCGCCGAGCAGTGCCGAGACCGCCATCAGCGGATAGGCGCCGATGCGCTTGCCGAGCGCGCCGGCCGGGAACATGGCGACATTGAAGCCGATCCAGAACACCGGCATCAGCCATTCGAGCTGCGACTGCTGCGCGAAGCGCAGGAAGCTGGGGGCGCTATTGATCGAAAAGTGGAGCTGAAAGCCGAGCGCGACCACGATCACGACCAGGGCGAAAATGGCGACGTTTGCGTTAATCGGGGGCTGCGGCCGTGCCGGTGCCGGCTTGGCGGCTTTGCCGGCGAGATTGCGCTCCGCCCAACCGAGGCCGAGCGCAGTCAGTGCGACCGCCACGCTCGCCAACACGAAGGGCAGCCGCGGATCGATGCCTCGCATTGTCACCGCAAGATATGGCGAGAGCGCCCCGGCAATCCCGTAGCCGAGCATGGTGAGGCTGGAGAGCCATGGGATGTCGGGCTTCGCCGCGTATTTGCCGATCAGCATCAAGGGCGGCGCGCGAAGCGCCGATGAGGTGATTGTCCACAGGATCGTCACGGCGAGGAAAGCAACGGCGTTGGCCGGCGCGATGAACGGCAGCAGCAGGAAGGCGGCGCAGGAGACCAGCGTGATGGCGGCCGCCCAGGTGCCGATCCGGCCCAGCACTTTCGACACGCGGTCGGCCCAGACGCCGGTCGCGAAGTCCGCGACCATGAACACCGCCTGGTCGAGCATCAAAATGAAGATGACGGCGCTCGCCGGAATGCCGGCGGAAGCCGCCAGGGTAGGCAGGTAGGTCGCGTAGACCGTCCAGCACAGCGTGAAGAACAGCTGCAGGGCGGCGAAGTAGAGCCCGATGGAAGTCGGCGTCACCATGTCAGAGCGCGATGATCACATTGCCGGTCGCGCTGGCATCTTCCACCGCCTGATGCGCCGCGACAATCTTGTCGAGCGGGAAGGAGGGCGCGGTGCGGTTGCTCAGGATGCCGTGCTCGAGCGCGCGATTGACGGCACTGACAACATGCTCGCGCCGCGTCGCATCGAGTTCATAGACCAGGAAGAACTGCAGCCGGATCGACGACACCAGGCACCATTGCGCCGGTATGGTCGCTTCCATCGCGCCGGTGCCGTAAATCACGACGCTGCCTTTTGGCTTGAGCACGGCCGGGATCAGCTTGGCGTTCGCCGCAATGTCCATCTCGATGATGGCGTCGACACCGCGCTTGTCGGTCAGCTCGGCGATCCGTTCGCCGACATTTTCTCGTTTGTAGTCGATCGTGTGATCAGCGCCGCAGTCGCGCGCGATCTTGGCCTTCTCCGGCGAGGAGATGGTGGTGATGACCTTCGCGCCTCGCGCCTTGGCGAATTCAATGACGTACTGGCTGACCGATCCGGCCCCGCCCGACACCAGCACCGTGGTTTCCTTGGTGGCGGCGGCAAGCTCGATGGCGTGGAAGGCGGTCATTGCCGGAATGCCGAGGCAGGCGCCGGCCTCGAAGCTGACCTTGTCCGGGAGGCGCACGGCCTGCGCGGAGGGCAGGGTGATGTATTCGGCTGCGGTGCCGAACGGGCGCTTCCACTGGCCGTTCCAGATCCAGACGCGCTCGCCGATGCGGGACTGCGGCACGCCGTCGCCAACCGCGTCGATCGACCCCGCTCCGTCGCTATGAGGTATCACGCGCGGGAATGACATCTTTCGGGTCAACCCCATGCGGGACTTCACGTCCGATGGATTGACGCCGGAGGTCTTCAGCTTGACCCGTACCTCGCCCGGCCCTGGTTCCGGCGTGGCAACTTCTTCAACCTTGAGGACGGCGTCAGCAGATCCGTTTTTCTCGTAGAACGCGGCGCGCATGCGACAACTCCTGGGCGGAACTGCAGTCTAGCAAAATCGCGTCGATCGGAACGGTGCCAACGCAACTTCGTTGGCAAAGGGGGCCAATGGTGAGCCAATCATGACGCGATATCGGGTTTACACCGGCGATTCAGGTTCGGAAAACGTTTCCCTCGTGCGCGAGCAAATGCTGTTCAAGGAATTTCTGACGCTCGACGATGCATTGGGGTTTGCGCGGCACCTCGAACGCGGAGGGCGCAAGCCTCTCCTGATCGAAGGCGATGACGGAACGCGGATGAACAAGCGCGAAATCGGTGAGGCGCTGCGGCTCGGCGACCGCGAAACCGTGAGTTCAGCGCGTTAAGCACGTCGACTTAATTTGTAGGAACTTCTCTCGTAAGCCTTTGAAAACAAGGTCTTTTCGAAGGCAAAAAGTAGTGCCGGGCGCGTCGTTCTTTGCTATAGTCGCCCTATGGGCAAGACCAAAGCAAAAAAGGCCGAGAGCGGCGGCAAGTCGGCGCGCCGTTCGAACGGCAAGAAGAGTCTGAAACTCGTGCGCGCGGCAAAAAAGTCCGCGAAGGCGAATGCGCGCCGTAAGGCAGCAGCGCCGCAGCCGCGCCGCGGCCGTGCCCCGGTCGTAGACAAGGTGATCCGCACTGCCAGCCCGCCGGTTCAGCCGGCCGCGTCGCCGGTGCAGCAGGAAATCATCATCCGGTCGCACAAATATCGGGTCGGGGAGACGGTGTTCTTCACTTCGCCAAGCTTTGGCCGCGCCGCCGCCACAGGCAGCTACACAGTCGTGAAGCTGCTGCCGTCCGAGGGCGACGACTACCAGTACCGGATCAAGAACACGGACGAGGCCTTCGAGCGCGTCGCCAAAGAGAGCCAGCTCGACCGCGCCTGACGCGCGCAACGGTCATTTGGATTATGATGCGGCGGCTCGATGCCGCCGCAGTCATTTTTGGAGGGGCTCATGACCGATCTACATCACCCAGGGCCGCTACACGCGCGAGGCGATCAAAGGCATGATCGTCAAGCCCGAGGACCGCGCCGATGCGCTGACGCGCGCCCTGTCGAAGGTCGGCGGCCGGCTGATCGGCTACTACGTGACCTTTGGCGAATTTGATTTTCTCGCGATCTGCGAGGCGGCGGACGAGCCCCATATGATGGCCGTGCTGCTCGCGGCTGCGGGGGGTGGTGGCGTCACCGACTTGCGCACCACGGTGGCGCTGACTTCGACCGAGGCGACCGGCGCCTTCGCCGCAGCTGCCGACGTCGCCGCCGGTTTCCGCTCCGCCGGCGGAGTGTAAAAAGCCGCGTTTGAAAAGCTCACAAAAAATGTCCAGGGAGGATTCATGAACACATCTCGTCGCCTGCTTCTCGCCGCCGCGCTGATGGCCGGCTTCGCCGGCTCGGCCGTTGCCGATAACTTTCCATCGCGCCCGATCAAGCTGATCGTGCCGTTCGGCGCCGGCGGACCGGCCGACGTGTTCGCGCGCGTCCTCGCCGAGCACATGTCGGAGTCGCTCAAGCAATCCGTGGTGGTGGAAAATCGCCCGGGCGCCGGCTCGGTGATCGGCACGGAAGCCGTGCGGCAGTCCACGCCCGACGGCTACACGCTGCTGGTGATGTCCAACACCCACACAACCAACAAATCCCTGATGCCCAACAAGCCGTTCCAGCTGATGCGGGATTTCGTTGCGGTGGCGCCGATCAACTATTCCGACCTGCTGATGGTCGTGCATCCTTCGGTGCCGGCGAAGGACCTCAAGGAATTCATCGAACTGGCGAAGTCGAAGCCGGGCCAGCTCAATTACGCCTCATCCGGCCCCGGCACGCCCTATCACATGGCGGGCGAGCTGTTTAAGGCGATGAGCAAGACCGACATCCAGCACGTGCCGCACAAGGCCTCGGGCGATGCCCGCACCAGCGTGGTCGGCGGCCATGTCCAGATGATGTTCGACGCCATCACGACGATGCGCGCGGTGGCGGAAAGCGGGCAGGTGCGCGCCATTGCCACCACCGGCACGAAGCGCTCGGCGCTGACGCCGAACATTCCGACCGTCGCCGAGGCGGGCGTGCCGGGCTACGAAGCGACCATCTGGCTCGGCGTCATGGCGCCGAAAGGCACGCCGGCCGATGTCGTTGCGCTCCTCAACAAGGAGATCAACAAGGTGATCGGCAAGCCGGCCGTCACCGAGGCCTGGGCGAAGCAGGGCGCGGTGCCGATGCACATGAGCGTCGCCGAATTCGATGCCTATCTCAAAAAGGACATCGAGAAGTGGGCGGAAGTCGTAAAGATTTCAGGGGCCAAGGCGAACTGAAGGCCAACTGACCGGATGGACCTGTCGCTGCCATTTGCGTGGGAAATCGTCGCTCTCGCTGCGCTGGCGGTGACCGTCACGCAACTCCTGGTGCCTCGCAGCCGCCGTGTGGCGGCTGCATTCATCGTGCGGCTGACCGTCGCCATTGTGACGGTCGCGGCAGTGCTGGCGGCCGTGAACTTCGCCGAGGAATGGCAGTCGGCGAATGAGCGGCGCGCGCTGCAGGCGAGGGCGAGCGAACTCGCCAATCGCGCGCTCGCGCCCGGCTCGGCGCTGGCCTGCCTCGGCTCGCAGGCGGGCGAGGCGGTCGAGACCGCTTGCGAGAAATCGGTGTTCGCCAGCCCGGAGAGCGCCGCGGCGGCGCTCGCCTTCACCGAGGCGCGCATGGCGCTCCTGGCCGACGCCCAGGCGATTGCCGGCGATGACCCGGCCTTCGCCGCCTTGATCGCCGGCATCCGCCGCGCCGTCGAGCTCGACCGTTTCGGCCTCGCGGCACAGGTGCTGGCGACCCGCGATCGCTGCTCCGCCGAGGACTGCCCGGCCTTCGCCCTGGTCGAGCGAGACCACCGCATTGCGCGCCAATCTCAAGGCCCGCGCCTATGACAGCTATGTGGCCCGCCACGCTGCCGCCTGGGAGAAGCGCGAGGGCGCCCCGGCCGTAGCCGAGGCCAAACCCGCCGAAGAGCCGCCACAGACGCCGGCAGCCGCGTTATCGAGCCGCTATGACTTCCCCTCGGCCGCCTCGATCCCCCCGGTCAGCATCATGACCGCCGAGCCGACGCGGCCGGCTGCCCCGGAAGCAGCGTCCGCCCCAGCCACCGACGCGCCGGCTGCTCCGGCGCGGCTGCCTCCGCCGCGGCCGCAGACGCAGGGCGCCGCCACGCGCTAACATCGCCGCGCACCGGGACTCGCCTTTGTTCAAATCCGTCCTCATCGCCAATCGCGGCGAGATCGCCTGCCGCATCGCCCGCACCGCGCGGCGCATGGGGCTGCGCGTCATCGCGGTCTATTCCGAGGCGGATGCGGGTGCCCTGCATGTGCGCACCGCCGATGAAGCGCATCCGATCGGCCCGGCGCCGGCGGCGCAGTCCTATCTCAATGGCGCAAAGATCATCGAGGTCGCGCGCAAGGCCAAAGCCGACTGCATTCATCCCGGTTACGGCTTCCTGTCGGAGAACGCGGCGTTCGCGCAAGCCTGCGCGGACGCCGGCATCGTCTTTGTCGGTCCGTCGCCCGATGCGATCCGCGCCATGGGCCTCAAGGATCGCGCCAAGGCGCTGATGGAGAAGGCGGGCGTTCCGGTCGTGCCCGGCTATCACGGCGAGCGGCAGAACGCCGAATTCCTGCGCGAGAAGGCCTACGAGATCGGCTATCCGGTCCTGATCAAGGCGGTGGCCGGCGGTGGCGGCAAGGGCATGCGCCGCGTCGACCTGCACGCGCAGTTCGAGGAGGCGCTGGAAGGCGCCAGCCGCGAAGCGCAGGCGGCGTTCGGCGATCCGCGCGTGCTGATCGAGAAATACGTGATCGCGCCACGCCACATCGAGATGCAGGTGTTCGGCGACAATCACGGCAATGCCATTCATCTCAACGAGCGCGACTGCTCGCTGCAGCGGCGCCATCAGAAAGTCATCGAGGAAGCGCCGGCGCCCGGCATGACCGCCGAGCTGCGCAATGCGATGGGGCAGGCGGCGGTCGCCGCCGCGAAAGCGGTGAACTACTCCGGCGCCGGCACGGTCGAATTCATCGTCGACGGCTCGAACCTGCGCACCAGCGGTTTCTGGTTCATGGAAATGAACACGCGGCTTCAGGTCGAGCACCCGGTCACCGAAGCGATTACCGGGCTCGATCTGGTCGAATGGCAATTTCGCGTTGCCGCCGGCGAGCGCCTGCCGCTCAAGCAGGAGGACGTGAAGCTGACCGGTCACGCGGTCGAGGCGCGGGTTTACGCCGAAGATCCGGCGCGCGGCTTCCTGCCCTCGACCGGCAAGCTGGTCGCGCTCGATTTTCCGTCCGATGTGCGGGTCGATACCGGCGTCGAGACCGGCGCGGAGGTTTCGCCGTTCTACGATCCGATGATCGCCAAGCTGATTGCGCACGGGCCGAGCCGCGACGCTGCGCTCGATCAGCTTGCGGGCGCGCTTGAGCGCAGCATCGTCGTCGGACCGCGCAGCAACGTCGCGTTCCTGGCCGCGCTCTGCCGCACCCGCGATTTCCGCGCCGCCAAGTTCGATACCGGCTTTATCGACACCCATCTCGCCGCGCTCACCGCACAGGCCAAGGGCCGCGACCATGCCGCCATCGCTTTCGGCGCGGCGAAGCTGCTCGAGCGCGAACGCACAAGGCTGACCAACGGCGGTTCCGGCCCGTGGGACATCGCCGACAGCTTCCAGCTTGGCGGGCCGCGCACGACCCGGCTGGCTCTCTCAGCCGACGGCGAGCCGGTGGTGGCGACCATTACCGGCGATACCGTCACGGTCGAAGGGCAGGGTCCCGCGCCGGGCGCGGTCGCGATCGAAGCCGGCGACGCGATTTACGTCGTGCACCATGGGAATCAGACCAAGGTCGCGCGGCGCGATTTCGCGGCTGCGGGAGCCCACGGCGAGGGCAGCGGGCTCATTCGTGCGCCGATGCATGGCAAGGTTCTGGCGGTTTTTGTGGATGAGGGCGCCGCCGTCCATCGCGGTCAACGTCTCGCCATACTAGAAGCGATGAAGATGGAGCACACTCTGGCCGCGCCGTTCGATGGAACCGTGACCAAAGTGGCGGTCGCGCCGAACAGCCAGGTGGCGGAAGGCGCGACGATCATGACGATTGAAGAGAGCAATGGCTGAACCGCTTCACCTCATCAAACTGTGCGTCGGCTGCGACAGCGTGCGCGACCTCGAAGAGTGGATCGCCGAGAAGCTCAAGGAGAAAAAGCGCAAGCGCCAGCCGGTGGAGCACATTCATACCACCCGCATGACGCCGACCCGCGCCGAGGAGCTCAAGGCCGGCGGCTCGCTCTATTGGGTGATCCGCGGCCAGATCACCTGCCGCGAGAAGATTCTCGATATCCGCCCGTTCACCGACAAGGACGGCATCCGCCGCTGCCGCGTCGTGCTCGACGGCAAGGTGGTGCTGGTCGAGCCGCGCCCGCGCTCGGCGTTCCAGGGCTGGCGCTATCTCATCGATAAAGAATGCCCGCGCGATCTCAAGCGCGCCGCGCCCGGCGTCGCCCGCATGCCGGAGAGCATGCGCCGCGAGCTGCATGAGCTGGGGCTGCTCTAAACCGCCAAATTATCGATCAGGCGCGTCTTCCCGATCTTCGCTGCAACGAGCAGCCGGATCGGTCCGTCAGCGCGCGACGTGACAGGCTGCAATGTCTGCGCATGCCGCGCTTCCAGATAATCCAGCGCAAAGCCGGCCTGCCGGATGTCGTCCCGCCCGACATTGAGAACCGCCTCGATGCTCTCGCCGGCCTTGATGCGCCGCGCGCTGGATTTGAGCGTTCTGTAGAGAACAGGGGCGGTTCGGCGCTCCTCGGGGCTGAGATACGCATTGCGCGACGACATCGCCAAGCCGTCCTTCTCGCGCACCGTCGGCACGCCCATGATCTTCGGCGTCAGGTTGAGGTCCTGCACGACCTGGGTGATGACCCGGAGCTGCTGGTAGTCCTTCTCGCCGAACATCGCGAAGTCGGGCTGCACCTGGGTGAACAGCTTGCTGCAACACGGTGGCGACGCCGCCGAAGAAATGCGGGCGGACCTTGTCTTCCAGTCCCGCCTTGGCGGGGCCTGCGGGTTCGACTTTGGTCGCAAAGCCCTCGGGGTACATCACCGTCGGAGTCGGCGCCCAGACCAGATCGACCTTGAGCGCGCGCCAGCGCCGCCAGGTCGGCCTTCCAGGTGCGCGGATAGCTGCCGAAGTCCTCGTTCGGCGCGAACTGCGTCGGATTGACGAAGATCGAAACCACGACGCGGCGGGCGCGCTTTCGCGCATGCTTAACGAGGGTCAGGTGGCCTTCGTGCAGGGCGCCCATGGTGGGTACCAGGGCGGTGGTTGCCGCGCCGAACTCGACCAGCGCCCGGCGGAGCGCGGGAATCGTCCGTACGACGCGCGGAGCCTTTGTCATAATTGATCCCCAGCCCGGTTCTCGCCTTTACGCCGGGTTGATACCGCGGGAGTCCGCGCTGTTGCTAGCAAAGCTCATGGTGAACGGCCATCGCAGCGTTAATAGTTAAACTTGTAGCAAGTTGACCCAACCGCGCTAAGATTTATCACAGCGTGATCTCGAGACATGTCAAATGATAATGCAGCCGATCCAAGATAAGAAACATTCCGCCCACGTTGTCGTGCTCGGCAACGAAAAGGGTGGCTCCGGCAAGTCGACCACCGCTCTGCACATCGCCGTCGCGCTGATGAAAGCAGGTCAGCGGGTCGCGACCATCGATCTCGATTCACGGCAGCAGAGCTTCACGCATTACGTCCGCAACCGGCGCAACTGGGCCGAGCGCTCGCGCGTCCAGCTTGAGATCCCGACCCACTATTGCATCGCGCGCGGTGAAGGCATCTCGCTGGACCAGAACGAAGCGCAGGAATTCGCAAACTTCTCGCAGGCGATCGCCGCGATCGAGCACAATCACGACGTCGTCGTGATCGACACGCCCGGCAACGACACCTATCTGATGCGGCTGGCGCACTCGATGGCGGATACGCTGGTCACGCCGCTCAATGACAGCTTCATCGACTTCGACGTGCTCGGCCAGATCGACGCGGCGACCTTCTCGGTCACCGGCGAAAGCCACTATTCCGAAATGGTGCGCGAAGCGCGCCGCCAGCGCCGCCTGGTTGACGGCAAGCTCACCGACTGGATCGTGGTGCGCAATCGTCTCTCGGCACTCTCCTCGCGCAACAAGCGCCTGGTCGGCGAGGGCATCAACGAACTCTCCAAGCGTCTCGCGTTCCGCTGGGTCGATGGCTTCGCCGAACGCGTCGTCTATCGCGAATTCTTCCCGCGCGGCCTGACCGCGCTCGACGATCTCGACGAGACCACGCTTGGCACGCGGCCGAGCCTGTCGCATGTCACGGCACGCGAGGAAGTCATCGCGCTGCTCAATGCCTTGCACCTGCCGCTGTCGGAAAACGGCAAGCGCCGCGCCGCTGCCCGCGCCGAATGGTATTCGGTGATGGACCAGCCGCTCCAGGTCCACGACGTCATCGCGTAATCGCTAAAGTTTTCAGCATCCGATACGCCTCATCCTGAGGGGTGCTGCGCCTTGTCGCCGCGATCTCTGCACATAAATCAGTGTAAAGTCGCAACCCATGACCGCCGATCGCACCACGCCAACCAAGCCGGGCAACGCCAAGCCCGCGCAAGCCAATGTGCGGCCGGAGGTCGCCGAGTTTCTCGATCGCGTCAAAGCGCTCGGGCCCGCCGCGACCGCGGGCAAGCGCGGCCGGCTGATCTTTGCGCTCGATGCAACGATGAGCCGCCAGCCGACCTGGGACAGCGCCTGCCAGCTGCAAGCCGAGATGTTTCGCGAAGCGGCCTCGACCGGCGGCCTCGACATCCAGCTTCTCTATTTCCGCGGCCTCGGCGAATGCGGCGCGTCGAAATGGGTGGCCGACAGCACGAGGCTGGCCGAGTTGATGGCGCGGATCGATTGCCGCGGCGGACATACCCAGATCGGCAAGGTGCTCAGCCACGCTCTCAAGGAGAACGAACAGCAGAAGGTGCAGGCGCTGGCTTTCGTCGGCGACGCGATGGAAGAGTCGGTCGACGCCTTGTGTGCTCAGGCAGGTCAGTTGGGCCTGAGAGGATTGCCGACCTTCATGTTTCAGGAGGGCGGTGACGGGGTGACCGAAGCCGCCTATCGGGAGATTGCGCGGCTCTCGCGCGGCGCTTATGCGAGGTTCGATGCCGGCTCGGCGCAACAGCTCGGCGAATTGCTGCGCGCCGCGGCGGCCTATGCGGCCGGCGGAATGAAGGCGCTGCAAAACATGTCGGCGCGGGATCGCGGCGCGCAGAAGCTCTTGGCGCAGATGAAATAATGCCAACTCTCATTATCGGCGTTCTGGTGCTGGTCGCAGTGCTGTGGGCGCTCAACGTCGTCTCAAAGGTCGATCCGAAACTCGCCGCGCGCGTGATGAAGGCGGGCGGCGGCCTGGTGGCTTTGGGAATGGCGGTGTTTCTCGGGATGCGCGGCGAATTGATGGTCGCATTGCCGCTCGGCGCTTTCGGGCTGGGACTGCTCGGCTGGCTGCCATTCGGCCCGGCCGGCTTTTCCGATCGCACGCAGAAGTCGACCGGTCAGGTCTCGCGGGTGCGCTCGCAATTTCTCGAAATGGAGCTCGACCACGACACCGGCGCGATGCGCGGGCGCATTGTTGCCGGCAGCCGGGCGGGGCGCTCGCTCGACGATCTGGCGGTCGAGGCGCTCGTCGCGCTCGTCAGTGAATTCGACGATGAGAGCCAGACGTTACTGGTGGCGTATCTTGACCGCCGGGATCCCGCCTGGCGTGAGCACGCGGACCATGACGCGGCAGCGGGGGCGGGCCGGCCCAGCCGCGCGCGCGGCAAAATGTCGGAACAGGAAGCCTATGAGATCCTTGGCCTGGAGCCGGGGGCGAGCGCTAGCGACATCACGCGGGCGCACCGCACCTTGATGAAGAAGCTCCACCCCGACCAGGGGGGCTCGACCTATCTCGCTGCCCGCATCAACGAGGCGAAGGAAATTCTTACGCGACGCCACTGAAGTCTCCTTCAGTGGCTCCCGGTGCTCAGTCTGACGCGCCTGTTATTGAGTTCTTGAGCCTGTTCTGACCGACAGGCGTTAATTTTTCAGAACCATGCAGGGGATTTCGCCGCGGCGCAGCGCCTTGCAGGCATGCTCGGCGGCATCCCGGTCGAAGCCGGCAAAACGGGCCCGATAGAGCGTCTTGTCGCCCTTTTCGACCTTCTCGGTGAACGGATCGGCGCGGCCCAGCACGTCCGACGCCTTGCTGCGGGCCGCGGCAAGCCGGCCCTTGGCCTCGCCTTCCTCGGGGAAGGCGCCAATCTGGATCAGGTAGTCGCCGCTGGCCTGCTGTTTCGATTCCGGCCGCGGCTTCGTCTCAGCGGGCACGCTGTTGTGAGCTTCCAGCGCCTTGGCCGGCAGCGTGCCGAGGATGCCGGGCTTGGCTTTCGCCGGCTGAGGCTGATCGGCCGACTTCACGGTGTTGACGGTCGTGACGTTCACCGAGGCAGTTGAGTTCGGCGCAAACTGGCCCTCGCCGGTGACCGGCGTGACGCTGAGCGCGCGCATCGCGGTCGCCTTGACCTTCACGGTCTTCACGGCGTTCGGCTTGATCGGCTCGGTCGAGCCGGGGAGTGGTCCGGCCACCTGCGAGATCGCAACTGCGGCTGGTGCGGCAGCCGCCTGGACCCTGGTGTCGGCATAGGCCGGCGCGATCTGCATCGGCCCGCCAATGTCCTTCTCGGACATCGCTGGGGTCTTTGCAGCGGCAAGGACGGTCGCGGTCTTCTCGAGTGAGGCCACCTTGACGTACTTGCCGACCAGCTCGCGCATGCGCGCGTCGCGCGAATTGCCGGTGCGGCCGCCGAACACTGCGGCGACGACGTGGCGTCCGCCACGCTTCATCGAGGTGACGAGATTGAAGCCCGATGCGTTGGTGTAACCGGTCTTGATGCCGTCGATACCCTCGACATTGCCGAGCAGCTTGTTGTGGTTGCGCATCGCGCGGCCGCGATAGGCGAAGCTGGTCGTGGCGAAATACCGGTAGTACTTCGGGAAACGTTCCTGGACCGCGCGGCCGAGCAGTACCTGATCGCGCGCCGTCGTGATCTGGTCGTCGTGCGGCAGGCCCGAGGCGTTGTAATAGGTGGTGCCCTTCATGCCGAGTTCGCGCGCCTTGCGGGTCATCATCCGGGCAAATTCATCTTCGCTGCCGCCGATCGCCTCCGCGACGACGACCGCCACGTCATTGGCGGACTTGGTGACGAGGGCGCGGATCGCGGTTTCGACGGTGATGCTCTCGCCCGGCTTGAGCGCGAGCTTCGAGGGCGCCTGCACGGCGGCGTGGGCCGACACTGGTAGCTCGGCTTGCGGTGACAGCTTGCCGGCTTCCATCCGCTCAAACAGTAGATAAAGCGTCATGATCTTGGCGAGCGAAGCCGGGTGGCGCGGGCTGTCGCCGCTTTCGGAATAAAGGACTGCACCCGTATTGGCGTCGACCACCATCGCCGAATAGGGCGGATTGTAGCGCTCGACCTTGACGTGCTTGACCGCTTTGGCGCGGGAGCGCCGCGAGCGGGCGTCAGCGTGATCGGTGAGGACGAAGGTGGTGGCGAGCAAAGAGGCGAGCGCAATCGTCGCGCCACGCATGCCACGCCGCTCTACGGCTACCGCACGCCACATCGTCTGCCCGACCCCTGTTTTCCTCAACAGACCCTTACCGCGTTTGGCGGCAGTTTAGCCTTCGCGGAAGCGTAAGTTACAACCCTAGAAGGGCGTGGTTACCAAAAACTTACCCGAATCCCACGGATTTTCTTGGTTTTTTCGCGCCGCAACATAATACTTGACTTTATTGTGCAGTGCACTATTTTCAGTCTAACCGGCGTTGCCGGGACCATTGATGGGCTTCCCCCTCGGGGCAGCCGGGAAAAAGGGACGACACATGGTGAAGAATTTCGAAGACCTCCAGACGGTCGGCAAAGAGAACGTCGACGCGACCCTGAAGTCCTTTGGCGCGCTCTCGAAGAGCGGCCAGGCGATTGCGGTTGAGCTCGCCGACTACTCGAAGAAGGCTTTCCAGGACGGCTCGTCCGCCCTCGAGAAGCTGTTCGGCGTCAAGTCGCTGGACAAGGCGATCGAGGTGCAGACCGAGTACGCCAAGACGGCCTACGAAGGCTTCGTCGCCGAAGCGACCAAGCTGGGTGAGCTGTACAGCGACCTCGCCAAGGAAGCCTACAAGCCGTTCGAAGGCATCTACGCCCGCGCGAAGTAAAGCGTGCGCCGGCGAGTGCCGGTAGCGTTTGTAGCGTTGCGTATTGTGATGGAAGTAAGCCCGGCGGTTGAGCCGGGCTTTTTCTTTGGCGGGATTACAGGGCGACGCGCAACTTGGTGATGTTGGTGCCGATCTGCTTGAAGACGTTGCCGAGCTGATCAGCGGCAGTGATCATCCAGAACTTGTCTGTTCCGCTGGCGCAGTTCTCCAGCAACGTCGATTTCGGATCGGCGTCGGTGTTGACGTGCACCGTGTAAATGGTGATCCCGGCCTTCTTGATGTAGTCGCACGTCCCGATACCGGCATTTGCGCCGTCGTACATGCGCCTATCGATATTTGCCTGCGTCCGGCTCCAGCGGTTCTGCGTATTCAGGCCGTCGGACATCAGGACGATGACTTCGCTGTAGATATAGTTCGGATCCTTGGCAGGGGCGGTGAGCGGGCCGCCGCCGACCAGTGACTGCCACGCCCAGACGAGCCCGATCGGCTGGTTGGTGTTGCCGTCGGCCTGCAGGTTGTCGACCAGGGTGTCCATCGCGTCCCACTCGTAGCTCAAGCTCTTCATCGGCGCCGGACAACTGCCATATTGCTCGGCAGGCCACAGCGACGCGCGGATCGATGTCGACGGCTCGGTGACCTTGCGATCATACTCGTCGGCATGCGGGCCGCTGCTGCCGCCGCGGTCGCTCACGCAGCCGTTCCAGGTCTGGTGGGTGCAGTTGCCGGCGCTGTACCAGTTGCCGTTATACTTCCACAGCGTGCCCTGGTAGCAGACGCCGCCGCCGGTGCCTGAACACGGGCCGCTGTTACGCCAGCCCGAAGCGTCGGTTTCCCACAAAGTGCCGTTGTAGCAAATGCTCCCGACCATCGCGCCCGAGCTTGAATTGGCAGCGTCCCACGCAGTCCAATCGAGCCAGCTCGCGTTGTAGTTCGACGCGCCGACATTGACGTCCTTGTTGAACGGAATGATCGAGACATAGACGTCGCCAGCCACGGTGCCGGCGTTCTTGAGTTGGACGAGAAGGCTTTTCGTCGCGCTCTTGAGTGCTGCCATTTTTCCGGCGGAGGCCATCGAGCCAGTGACGTCGAGTGCGAGTGCCACCCGCAAGCGATCGGTTCCCCACTTTGCGGTGGAAGATCCGTTGATGGTGATGAAGTTGTAGCCAAGAACGCCCATCACCGACGTCGCAACATTTGCCGATCCGTTGACGACCACCTTCGATCCGGCACCCGATGTGTAGAGCGCGTTGACGGTCACCGCCGTGGCCTCCGGCCGGTTGAACATCGCGTTGAAATAGGCCTGGACCTTGGTCTGCAGGTCGGTTTCGTTGAGAGTTGGCGCGTCGCGGGAAATCATCAACGCGGTTGCATCGAGCGCCGACTGCATCGCGGACTTCACGGCATGGGCGTGACCGAAGTCGATCGCGGCGCCGACGCCGCCGATGATCGGCAACGTGGCGAGCCCGAACGTCATTGCGACGTTGCCGCCGCTCGCGGCGGCAAACTGAAACAATTTGCCGCCGTTCGCGGCGACAAATTTCTTCAGTTTGGCGGAAAGCCTGCCAAATGCGTTGCCCATATGCCCACACAGCCGGTCTGGCCCGGTTGATAGGGTTTCGCGCTTAAATGGGCCGTGTATCGAACTGCCGAAAAGCCGCGTCCCGCGGTAATCTTGCGATTGCCGCGGGACGCTAAAGTGCCGGGGGATCAGGCACTTCGCTGGTTAATCGGCGCGGCGTGTTCAGCCGGTCATTTCGCCACGCGCAGCTTGGTGATTTCAGTAGCGATCTTGTTGAAGACGGTAGTCAGGTCGCCGGCCGACGTGATCATCCAGAACTTGTCGGTGCCGCTCGCGCAATTCTCGAGCAGGGTCGATTTCGGATCGCCGTCGGTATTTACGTGCACAGTGTAGATGGTGATGCCGGTCGCTTTAGCATTCTCGCAGGTGCCGACTCCGGCCCCGTCGTACATGCGCTTGTCGATCTTTTTCTGCTTGTCGGTCTCGCTATCGGCTTTTGATGTCCAGCGGTTCTGGGTGTTCAAGCCGTCCGACATCAGGACGATAATTTCCTTGTAGTTGTAGCCGGAGGTCTTGGCCGGGGCGGTAAGCGGGCCGCCGCCGACCAGCGACTGCCATGCCCACACGAGGCCGATCGGTTGATTGGTCATGCCGTCCGGCTCGAGTTTGTCGACCAGGCCGTTGAGTGCGTCCCAGTTATTGGTCAGCCCCATGATGGGCTCAGGGCAGCTTCCGTATTGCTCCGCCGGGAAGAGCGACGCCAGGATCGATGTGCTGGGAGCGGTGACCTTGCGGTCGTAGTCGGCGCTGCTCGGCTTGTTCTTGTCGCCGCGATCGGTCACGCAGCCGTTCCACGTCATGTGGGTGCAGAAGCCGGCGGTGTACCAGTTGCCGTTAAACTTCCACAGCGTGCCGTTGTAGCAAAGACTGCCGCCGTTCTTGCTGCAGGATCCGACATTATGCCAGCCGTCATTGTCGATATTGTAGAGCGTGCCACTCCAGCAGATGCTGCCGCTCATGCCCTCGCTGCCCGAATTCGAGGCATCGAAAAGGCTCCAATCGAGCCAGAGCGCGGCGTTGTTCGAGGCGCCGAGATTCACGTTTTTATTGAACGGCACGATCGACACATGGACGGCGTCACTGGTACTCGCGGCACCCTTGAGCTGACTGAGCAGGCCCTTGGTGGCGCTTTTGAGCGCGGTCATTTTTCCGGCAGAGGCCATCGAGCCGGTGACGTCGAGCGCCAATGCCACGCGCAAGCGTTCGCTGCCCCACTTGGCCGTGGATTCGCCATTGATCGTCATCGTCGAGTAGCCGGCGATCTGCATGATCGTCGTCTTCACTTTGGCTGAGCCGGTGACCAGAACTTGGGTGCCGCTGGTCGTGGAGAAGGTCGCATTGACGACGATGTCGGTTGCTTCAGGCCGCGAGAACATCGCGGTGAAATAGGCCTTCGCCTTGGCGTCGAGATTCGGATCCGTCATCGTCGGCGCGTCGCGCGCGAGCATCAGCGCGGTTGAGTTCGAGCGCGGATTGCATCGCCGCTTTCACGGAATTGGCGTGGCTGTAATCCACCGCCGCGCCCACGAAACCGATCAGCGGCAGGGTCGCGATGCCGAACGTCAGCGCGACATTGCCACGGCGATCCGCGGCAAACCGCGCTGCCTTGGCGACGAGCTGTTCGAAAATCCTGCGCATGGCGCGACCAATCGGTTGGGTTCGCCTGCCTTGATAGACGCCGCCCTTTAAAGACAAGTTGTGGCTGTCTCGGAAAATGAGCCGTTACCGGTAAGGCTCGATTGCGCAGCACCGGCCAAAACCGCAGCCGATCAAGGGGTTCGCTGGTTAACGGGTTCTGCCGAAGATGAGGCGAATGCCGAATAGTCTTTAGGCGTGTCCTTAAAAACCGGTTGGCGACGCCGTACTCGCGGACATCGGCGATCCCGCAAATCGGGGGAAACGGTGGGAAACCGCCGTGGAATCAGCTTGAGATTGGCTATGCAATGGTTATCTGCGCATTGCTGCCGCATGGAACCGTGCCGAAACGGGGCAATTCCCTAACTGGCAGGGCCACAGGGCGGTGCTTATGATGTGATTGGTCGTTGTTTGGGTCGCGGCCGAGCTTCATGAGGTTTTTCCCAACGTCTGTGACTGCGATGTTCCACCCGAAAATCTTTAACCAGCTCTCGTCGGCTTTAGCCCATTTGCCGGAGCAAATGGCTGACGGCGATCGCAAGGGGCGCAACGAGCAGGGCGGGCCGGGAACCTCGGTCATCACCAAAACCAAGCCGCAGACCAAGCGGCCCAATCTCTATCGCGTGCTGATCCTCAATGACGATTACACGCCGATGGAATTCGTTGTCCACGTGCTGGAAAAGTTCTTCAGCAGGGATCATGACGCCGCGACGCGAATTATGTTGCATGTGCATCACCACGGAATCGGCGAATGCGGCATCTACACTTACGAAGTTGCCGAGACCAAAGTGACGCAAGTGATGGACTTCGCGCGCAAACACCAGCATCCTTTGCAATGTGTGATGGAGAAAAAGTGAGTCTCGGAAGAACCGAGTTCGAGGGGCGCCCTACAAGATCGGAAATGGAAATCTAAATGCCGACTTTCTCACGCAGCCTCGAACAATCGCTGCATCGCGCACTGGCCCTCGCCAACGAACGGCATCACGAATACGCGACGCTCGAACATCTTCTGCTGGCGCTGATCGACGACCAGGACGCATCGGCCGTGATGCGCGCCTGCAATGTCGATCTCGACAAGCTGCGCCGCGCCGTGTCGGGCTATCTCGAATCCGAGCTTGAAAATCTGATCACCGACGGCGCGGAAGATTCCAAGCCGACCGCCGGCTTCCAGCGCGTGATCCAGCGCGCGGTCATCCATGTGCAATCGTCGGGCCGGGAAGAGGTGACGGGCGCCAATGTTCTTGGTCGCCATCTTTGCCGAGCGCGAGAGTCACGCGGCCTACTTCCTGCAAGAGCAGGACATGACGCGCTACGACGCCGTCAACTACATCAGCCACGGGATCGCCAAGCGGCCCGGCCTGTCGGAAACGCGGCCGGTGCGCGGCGCCGACGATGAAGCGGACACCAAGACCGGCGAAGAGACCAAGAAGAAGGGCGATGCGCTCGAGGCCTACTGCGTCAATCTCAACAAGAAGGCCAAGGACGGCAAGATCGATCCGCTGATCGGCCGCGACGCCGAGATCAGCCGCACCATCCAGGTGCTATGCCGCCGCCAGAAGAACAATCCGCTGTTCGTCGGTGAGGCCGGCGTCGGCAAGACCGCCATCGCGGAGGGTCTCGCCCGCCGCATCGTGCACGGTGAAGTGCCGGATGTGCTCAAGAAGTCGACCGTGTTCGCGCTCGACATGGGCACGCTGTTGGCCGGCACCCGCTATCGCGGCGACTTCGAAGAGCGCCTCAAGCAGGTGATCAAGGAGATCGAAGCGACGCCTGGCGCGATCATGTTCATCGACGAGATCCACACCGTGATCGGCGCCGGCGCGACTTCGGGCGGCGCGATGGATGCGTCGAACCTGCTCAAGCCGGCGCTGGCCGGCGGCACGATCCGCTGCATCGGCTCGACCACCTACAAGGAGTACCGCCAGTACTTCGAGAAGGATCGTGCGCTGGTGCGGCGCTTCCAGAAGATCGACGTCAACGAGCCGACCGTGCCGGACGCGATCGAGATCCTCAAAGGGCTCAAGCCGTACTTCGAGGAATACCACAAGCTCAAATACACCAACGAGGCGATCAAGGCTGCGGTCGAATTGTCGGCGCGCTACATCCATGACCGCAAGCTGCCGGACAAGGCGATCGATGTGATCGACGAGTTGGGTGCGGCGCAGATGCTGCTGCCGGACTCGCGGCGCAAGAAGACGATCGGCATCAAGGAAATCGAAACGACAATTTCCACGATGGCGCGGATTCCGCCAAAGACCGTGTCGAAGAACGACGCCGAGGTGCTTGCGCATCTCGAGCAGACGCTTCGGTCGGTGGTGTACGGCCAGGACAAGGCGATCACCGCGCTGTCGGCCTCGATCAAGCTCGCCCGCGCCGGCCTGCGCGAGCCGGAAAAGCCGATCGGCTGCTACCTGTTCTCAGGGCCGACCGGCGTCGGCAAGACCGAAGTCGCAAAGCAGCTCGCCGTCTCGCTCGGCGTCGAGCTCACGCGCTTCGACATGTCGGAATACATGGAGCGGCACACCGTCTCGCGCCTGATCGGCGCGCCTCCGGGTTACGTCGGCTTCGATCAGGGCGGTCTGCTCACCGACGCTGTCGACCAGCATCCGCACAGCGTGCTGTTGCTCGACGAGATCGAGAAAGCGCATCCGGATCTGTTCAACGTGCTGCTGCAGATCATGGATCACGGCAAGCTGACCGATCACAACGGCAAGCAGGTCGATTTCCGCAATGTCATCCTGATCATGACGACCAATGCGGGCGCGTCCGATCTTGCCAAGCAGGCCTATGGCTTCACCCAGAGCAAACGGGTCGGCGACGATATCGAGGCGATCAACAAATTGTTCGCCCCGGAATTCCGCAACCGGCTCGACGCGGTGATCACCTTCGGTCACCTCTCGCAGGAGATCATCAAGCAGGTGGTCGAGAAGTTCGTGCTGCAACTCGAAGCGCAGCTCAGCGACCGCAATGTGACGATCGAGCTCTCCGAGGAAGCGACGCGCTGGCTGATCGCCAACGGCTATGACGAGCTGATGGGAGCGCGGCCGATGGCCCGCGTGATCCAGGAGCACATCAAGAAGCCGCTCGCCGACGAGGTGCTGTTCGGCAAGCTCAAGGACGGCGGCCACGTGCGCGTCGTTGTCGTCAAGGAAGAGGGCAGCGACAAGCTCGGCTTCGAATATCTCGACGGCCCGGTGAGGCCCAAGCCCGACAAGGTGCCGGCGGTACGGCCGAAGGCGAAGCGCCGTCCGCCCAAGCCGCGGCCGAAAGGCGATGGCGGCAAGGGTGACGGCGGCAAGGGCTCGGTGCCCAAGGTGCCGCTGGTCAAAGCCTAAGCGCCAAACGCGATAGCGAACGAAGGCCGGGTGAGAGCCCGGCCTTCGCATTTTCGCAAAGCCCGCATTCGCTCACGCCACGTTGCGACTCCGCTTTGCGCGTGTGAGACAGACGGGGATGGCGGAGCTGAGGACTTTTTCGAGCAAGTGGAGCGGCCTTTGCCGCAGGCATGCGGTCTGCCTGGTTCTCGGTGTTCTTCCTCGTCCTCGCCGGCACCTATATCGGGCTCGGCGCGCTCGCTCATGATTTCGGCTTGACCGTCTGGTGGCTGACCGCCTCGACCATCGTCATCTGGGCGGCTCCGGCGCAGGTCATCCTGATCTCGACGCTCGGCGCAGGCGCGGCGTTTCTTGAAATCGCGATCGCGGTGTCGCTCTCGGCGGTGCGGCTGTTCCCGATGGTGGTGGCGCTGCTGCCGCTGCTGCGGCCGGCCATGAAGACGAGAGGCGACTACGCCCTCATCACCCACTTCACTTCGGTCAGCATGTGGGTGGAGTCGCTGCGGCTATTGCCGGGCATCGCGCCGGAATTCCGCCTGGCGGTCTGTTACGGCCTCTCGGTCGGCTACATGTCGACCGCGGTGGTGTTCGGCTTCATCGGCTTCCATCTCGCCGCCGGCCTGCCGCCGGTGCTCGCCGCCGGGTTGCTGTTCCTGACGCCGATGTCGTTCCTGACGTCGACCGCGCGCAATTGCCGGGAGATGATCGATATTCTCGCTTTCATATTCGGCATCGTGCTCGGGCCGCTGCTCGCCTGGTATCAGGTCGGCCTCGACCTGCTGTGGACCGGCGTGATCGGCGGCGGGCTCGCTTACGGCATCCATCGGCTGCGCGAGGCGCGGACATGATGGCGTCGGCCGAGCTCTGGCCCTATGTCGCGCTGATCCTGCTCGGCTTTTTGCCGAACGAGGTGTGGCGGTTTCTCGGCCTGTGGCTCGCCCGCGGACTCGATGAAGATTCCCAGATCGTTCTGATCGCCCGCGCGGTCGCAACCGCGCTGATCACCGGCGTGGTCGCCAAGCTGATCGTGTTCGCCACCGGCGCGCTCGAGACGATCCCGTTTTCAGTGCGGTTTGCCGCGGCGCTTGGCGGCTTCATCGCATTCCTTGCGATCCGCCGCTCGGTCTTTGTCGGCGTCGCCGCCGGCGAAGTGCTGCTGGTCGCCGGCGGATTCCTGTTCGCGCGCTGATTATTCGATCGCGGCGGCGATCTTCTTGGCGTGGTCCGCCAGCACGTCCGGCTTTTCCTTCTCCGCGGCGGGCGGCTTCATGGCGACGCCCTGCTTGCGGGGAATGACGTGGACGTGGAGATGAAACACCACCTGGCCGCCGGCGCCTTCGTTGAACTGCTGGATGGTGACGCCGTCGGCAGCGAAGGCCTTCATGCCGGCCTTGGCGACTTTCTGAGCGACCATCGCGACGTGGCCAAGCACGTCACCCGGCACATCGAGGATGTTGCGGGCAGGGGTCTTCGGCAGCACCAGCGTGTGCCCCGGCGCCCGCGGCATGATGTCGAGGAAAGCGAGCGCCTTGTCGTCTTCGTAGACTTTGTAGCAGGGCAATTCGCCGCGCAGGATCTTGGCGAAGATGTTGTTCGGGTCGTAGGCCGGCATGAGCGCTCCGCTTAATCTTCTTGCTCCACCAAATCCTTACGGAATGGCGCGGCCGCCGCAAGCTCTCTCCCGGCGGCATCAACATAGGCGCGCTCGCGCTTGAGGTAGTCGGCAATCGCCCGCCGCAACGCTGGGTTGGCGATGTAATGCGCGGAGTGGGTGGTGGCCGGCAGATAGCCGCGGGCCAGCTTGTGCTCGCCCTGGGCCCCGGCCTCGACGCGCTTGAGCCCGTGTTGAATGGCGTAATCGATCGCCTGATAGTAGCAGAGCTCGAAGTGCAGGAACGGATGGTGCTCGACTGCCCCCCAGTTGCGGCCATAGAGGGCATCGGGCCCGATGAAATTGATGGCGCCGGCGATCCAGCGGCCGTTGCGTTTGGCCATCACCAGCAGGATGCGCTCGCCCATTGTGGCGCCGACGATCGAGAAGAATTCGCGGGTGAGGTAAGGCCGCCCCCATTTGCGCGAGCCGGTCTCCATGTAGAAGGCGAAAAACGCATCCCACACGCTTTCGGTCAGGTCCGAGCCGGTCAGGCAGTGGACCTCGATCCCGGGCGCCAAGGCCTCCTTGCGCTCGCGGCGAATGGTCTTGCGCTTTCGTGAGGAGAGGGCGGCGAGAAACTCGTCGAAACTGGCGTAGCCGTCATTGTGCCAGTGGAACTGCTGGTCGGTACGCGGCAGGAAGCCATGCTCGCCGAGATATTTTGCCTCGTCGGCGGACGCGAAGGTGACGTGTGCGGAGGAGAGGTCGTTGTCATTGGTGACCTGAACCAGCGCCTGGGTAAGCGCCTGACGGGCCGCGGCTTGGGTGGGTCCGGATTTGGCCAGCAGACGTGGCCCAGCGACCGGTGTGAACGGCACCGACACCTGGAGCTTGGGGTAGTAGGACCCGCCGGCGTGCTCGAACGCTTCCGCCCAGCCGTGGTCGAACACGTACTCTCCCCGCGAGTGAGATTTCACGTAGCAGGGCGCGACGCCGATCAGGCCTTTGCCATCGCTCTCGACCAGGAGATGGCGCGGCTCCCATCCGGTCCGGCCGCCAACCGAGCGGGACGCCTCCAGTGAAGACAGAAATTCGTGTGAAACAAACGGGTTAGTCCGATGTCCTCGTGTGGATAGGACTGTGGATAAGTTGTCCACATTATCCTCATCCAACACATGAGATATCGGCGGTAGCTCACCGGCGGCACATGCATTCCAGAGCGCCGCCGTGACCTCCTCGATCGAGGAAGCCAATCGCACGCGAAGGGCCAGGTCGCTGGTCGTGTCGCCGGTCACGGGCCCAATCTAGCCGAGGCTGGATGCCGATGGGACCGTCACAAACGCATTAGCGGCAGACGATGATGTCAAAGCCGGTTGGCATGCCGTCCCAGCTCATGCCCGGCTCCGGACGGCAGTTGGCCGGGATAGCCTGGCAGCCCGCCACCGTGCAGGCGATCTTGGACGGACCGGCTGCACGCTTGTGTTTCTGCGCCGTCGTTTGTTTCTTGGTCTGGAGCGGTCTGCGCTTGCGCCACGCCAAGCGGCGCGACGGCCAGAGCAACAGCGAGCGGGGCAAAAAGGGCGAAGCTCTTCATTGGCGTGTCCTCCGAGGTTGTCCTTGATCTAATGCGCGGGAGTGGCGCCGGAAGGCGGGGCCAGTGAGTTCCGCATTAAATTACGGCAAAAAACCCTCAAAGATGACCTGGTCGGCGTAGCGCAGGACGCGCGTACGCTCGGCTTCGCTGCGGATCGTCCAGGTCAGGAGCGGCAGGCCGACACTGTGTGCCGCGACGGGTGCCAGCGCCGGCAGGTCGCGGCCCGAGTAAGCGATGAAATGCGGCCGGGTGCTTGGCGCATGCAGCAGAAATGCGAGGCGGATTTTCTCGGCGTGGGAGAGCCGGTCCCATTCGTGGTGGTCGTAGTGCCGCTCCGCGACGATGCCGCGGGCCAATTCCGGTGCGACAGCGCGGATGCGTTCGATCAGGGCAGGGTCGAACGACATCACTGCCGCGTGGCCGCGATAACCCGCAAGAACAGTGGCGGCGCGCTCGGCGAGCCGCGTATCGCCATTGAAATGGCTCTTGAGCTCGATGACGACAGGAACGCGGCCGGCGACCAGCTCCAGAAATTCAGACAGAGTCAGAATCCGATCGCCGGTCGCTTTGAACTTTGCTGACTTGATGTCCGCCGCGGACATTTGCGCCAGCGCAGTGTGGCCTTCGGTGAGACGTCCGAGTGCATCGTCATGATGCACCATGGCTTCGCCATCGGCGCTGATCTGGACATCGGTCTCAATGCCGTAATTGCCGTCAATGGCGGCGCGGAAGGCTGACGCGGTGTTCTCGATGACTCCGGCTACAGCATTGTGCAGGCCGCGATGGGCAATCGGCCGCGCCGTGAGCCATGCATGTTTCATTTGTGCGTATTCATTTGCGCATGACCTTATCCATGCGCCGCTCACGCCACTTCGAACAGTCCTTCGACCTCGACTGCGGCGTCGAGAGGTAGCGCCGATACGCCGACTGTCGTGCGGGCGTGCCGGCCTTTATCGCCAAAGACTTCGACCATCAGGTCCGATGCGCCGTTCATGACTTTCGGCCCATCGACAAAGCCGGCGGCCGAATTGATGAAGCCGCCAAGCCGCACCACGCGAACGACTTTATCGAGACTGCCGAGCGCGGCTTTGGCCTGAGCCAGCAGATTGATCGCGCAGACCCGCGCGGCCTTCGCCCCGTCTTCGATCGAGACCGGGCCGCCCAATTGTCCCTTGGCGACCAATTTGCCGTCATTCCCGAGGCAAAGCTGTCCGGAAACGACCAGCATGGTCCCGCTCCGCACACTGGGGACGTAATTGGCGATCGGGGCGGCTGGGGTCGGCAGCGTGATCCCGAGTTCGCTCAGCTTTTTGTCAATGGCGGACATCACGGGCTCCTTTAGGGGCAGAATGGCTGTGTCCTTATCTTGCCTTCATCCTGTTTGAACAGGGGTTGCTTGGACAAGCGGGGCGACAGGATTATTGAAGGCGCTATGAGATTCGCTCCACTTACGCTCGCCGCGGCAATTCTGACCGGCGCACCGTCGTCGTCTCCGTTGGCGGCTCCCGCCGATGGGGTCATGCTCGCGCCCCATCGCGCCATCTACGACCTCAAGTTGGCGTCGACCAATGGCAATCGCGGTCTCAGCGGCATCAACGGCCGCATCCTGTACGATTTTTCCGGCAGCTCATGCGAAGGCTATGAGCTGAAATTCCGGCAGATCTCCGAGCTCGAACTCGATGGAAACCAAGGACGCGCTGAGCGACCTGAGCTCCACGACCTGGGAAGACGGCGAGGCGAAGAAATTCCGCTTCAGCTCCGAGAACAAGATCGACCAGAAAACCGCCGATGTCGTTGCCGGGCGCGCGGAACGCAGGAGCGATGCTGTCGCAGTTGCGTTGCAGAAGCCGGCCGAAAAGAGCTTCCGCATTCCCGCCCAGGCGGTGTTTCCGACCGAGCACATGCGCAAGATCATCGCTGCGGCAAAGGCCGGGAAAAAGGTGCTCGACCTGATCGTCTATGACGGGTCGGAAACCGGTGAGAAGCTTTACAACACGCTCACGGTGATCGGACAGCCGATACCGGCGGGAGAAAAGCAGCCGGCCGAAACTGCGGCGAAGTCGGCGGAGCTTGGCAAGCTGCGGCGCTGGCCGGTGACGGTGAGCTATTTCGACCGCAAGGAGTTCGGACCGCTCGGGCGAGCAGACCGCGGTCTATACGATCAATTTCGAGCTTTACGAGAACGGCGTCTCGCGCGCGCTGCGGCTCAATTATCCGGATTTCAGCATCAGCGGCGACCTGACCGCGCTCGAGATTCGGAAAGCGAAGCCTTGTCGCTAGCGACCTGACCGTCGTCCTCCTCATCGTCATCGCCGTCCAGCGACAGGCCTTTCACCACTGCGGCGCGCCCGAACTTGCGGCGCAGCTTGTCGATCGCCTGTTCGGCTTCGGCAGCGCGGCGGTCGATCAAATCGGCCATGTCGTCGCCCTGCGCTTCCTCGATGTGGCTCACCCCGATGCCGATCAGGCGGTATTTTGTCGGGCCGACTTCGCGCTCCAGCAATTCGCGCCCGGTCGTGAAGATCAATGTCGCGAGCTGGGTCGGGTGGGCGAGGGACGCGGCACGGGTGCGAATCTTGAAGTCCGCGCTCTTGAGCTTGAGCGTCACGGTCGAGCCGGCGAGGTTGGCGGCCTTGAGCCGCATCGAGACGCGCTCGCTCAGGTCCCACAGATATTGTTCGAGCGGGCGGAAGTCCGAGATGTCGGTGTTGAAGGTCGTCTCCGAGGAAACGCTCTTGGTCTCGCGCACCGGATCGACCTTGCGATCGTCGAGGCCGCGGGACAGACGCCACAATCGCTGGCCTTCGACGCCATAGCGGCGGATCAGGTCGCGCTCATTGGCCTTTTGCAGGTCGGCAATGGTGCGGAAGCCGTCGGTGGCGAGCTTTTGCGCGCTGACCGCGCCGACGCCGTAGATGAACTGGACCGGCCTTGGCGCCAGAAATGCCGCGGCCTCGGTCGCGCCCAGCACGGCAAAGCCGCGCGGCTTGTCGAGATCGGACGCGATCTTGGCGAGAAACTTGTTGGCGGACAGGCCGACTGAGATGGTGATGCCGAGGTCGCGCTCGACCTGGAGCGCAAAGCGCGCCAGCTGTTTGGCAGCGGAGAGGCCGTGCAGGCGCTGCGTGCCGGACAGGTCGAGGAAGGCCTCGTCGATTGAGAGCGGCTCGACCAGTGGCGTCAGGTCGAACATCGCTTTGCGCACCGCGCGGCCGACTTCGACATATTTCGACATTTGCGGCTTGATCACCACCGCATGCGGGCAACGCCGTT
>CAWJZD010000003.1:0-319379 GCA_963847325.1 uncultured Alphaproteobacteria bacterium | reverse complement strand
CAAAATCACTGCAATCGGTGGAAATCGTCCTGTCTGCCGCGGCTGCGGTCGAGGAGGCTGCCGCCGACCTGCGCACGCAGGTCGACACCTTCCTGCGCGACGTCGCGGCCTGATTTACCGCCGGCCTCAGCCAACGCTTTCCAAAACTCATCAGATAATGCAATTTGCGGCCGAATCCTCTGGGCCAGCGCCCTCGAAACGGACGGCTTGATGACCATTCGCCTGCATCGCGGCGATCTTCCCGATCTCTCGGCCTACAAAGGCGCCGTCGCCATCGACACCGAGGCGATGGGGCTCGATCCGCGGCGCGACCGGCTTTGCGTCGTGCAGCTTTCGCCGGGTGACGGCTCGGCCGATGTGGTGCAGATCGCCGCCGGCCAGAAGGACGCGCCCAACATCAAGAAGCTGCTCGGCGACAAATCGATCCTCAAGATCATGCACTATGCGCGTTTCGACGCCGGCATTCTCTTCCACACTTTCGGCGTCATGCCGGACCCGCTCTACTGCACCAAGATCGCGTCGCGATTGGCACGTACTTATACGGATAAGCACGGGCTCAAGGATCTTGCGCGCGAAGTGCTGGGCATCGATCTGTCAAAGCAGCAGCAACTCACCGATTGGGGCGCTGCCGAATTATCCGATGCGCAGATCGCCTACGCCGCGACCGACGTGCTTCACCTGCACGCGCTCAAGGAAAAGCTCGACGCGATACTCCTTCGCGAGAGCCGCGCCGACCTCGCGAAGGCGTGTTTCCGGTTCTTGCCGGACCGGGTCCGGCTCGATCTTTCAGGCTGGGCCGAGCAGGACATATTTTCGCATTCGTCCTGAAGCGCGGCGTTTGTAGGTCGTAGTGCCGGGTTTTGCCGTGTCCGGGCCATATTCGGCAGCCATGAAAAGGTCGATACGCGGTGAGCGATGAGCCAGTTGACGGCAGCAAGACCTGACATCGAGACGGCGCGCGCCTATTGGACCATAGGGCGCGGCGACAGCGAGCGTGCGTTTCGCGCGGCGCGGCGTCACAGCCGCTGGGTGCGCTTCGCGCGCATCGCCGTGCCCGCCGGCGTGATCGTGCTGCTGGCGGTCTTCATGCTGTGGACCTGGCTCAATCCGATGCGGCTCCTGTTCCGCATTCCCGATCTTGGCGGCGACCTCGTCATCTCGGGAACGAAGATCACGATGCAGAGCCCCCGCGTCAGCGGCTTTACGCGCGATTCACGTCCTTATGAATTGTCGGCAAAGGGGGCGGCGCAGGACCTGACGCGTCCGGATGTCGTCGAGCTCAACGAGCTCCACGCCAAGTTTCAGACCAGCGATAGCGGCTCGACTGAAATCGTTTCGCCAACCGGCACGTTCCACACCAAGAAAGAATTGCTGGAGCTCGGCAACGACATCGTGGTGACGTCGACCAGTGGTTACAAGGTGATGCTCGACAAGGCCGTCATCGATATTCGCGCGCATCAGCTTGTGAC
This sequence comes from uncultured Alphaproteobacteria bacterium, assembly GCA_963847325.1. Lineage (GTDB taxonomy): Bacteria > Pseudomonadota > Alphaproteobacteria > Rhizobiales > Xanthobacteraceae > Pseudolabrys. The sequence goes on along the minus strand of CAWJZD010000003.1, from coordinate 317,910 downwards.
CGACCAGCCTGTTCAGGTGGAATCGACAACCGGTCAACTGCGCGCCAATTCGATGAAGATTCTGGAATCGGGTGGGCTGGTGCGGTTCGACGGCGTGACCATGACGATCATCAATCCGCCCACCGGAGAAAAGAAATGAGGCGGATTGCGATCGTCGCTCTCGCGTTGCTTCTGCTGCCTGCGCCGGCGCTTGCGCAGAAGCCGGGCAGTGGGCCTCCCAATGCGATGCAGGGCTTCTCGCGCAACAAGGGCCAGCCGGTGAAGATTGACGCGGCGTCGCTGGAAGTCCGCGATAAGGACAAGACGGCAACGTTCAGCGGCAATGTGAACGTCGTCCAGGGCGACACCACGCTCAAGACCAAGACGCTGGTTGTTCATTACGAAGGCGAGAGCCAGGGCATCGACAACACCAAGACGGCGAAGGCCGCGACCGGCATCGGGCCCTCGGGCGAGCAGCGCATCAAGCGACTGGAAGCGCGCGGCGACGTGGTCGTGACGCAGAACGACCAGGTTGCGACCGGCGAGCTCGCGACATTCGATATGGGCACCAACATGGTCATCATGACCGGCAACGTGGTGTTGACCCAGGGGCAAAACGTGCTGCGCGGCCAGCGCCTGGTGGTCGATATGTCGAACGGCTTTTCGCGGATCGAGTCGGGCGCGGGCGGCAGCGGCCGGGTGCAAGGCCTGTTCGTGCCGTCCGGTGAAAAGCCGGGCCTGCCCGGCGCAAATCGCCCGGCGCCGAAGCCGGGGTCGAATTGAGCGGCGGGAATCGGCTAGGGTGCCCGCGGGGCATGCGGCGCCTGGTGAGGGCGGCGCGTCCAGGGGACGCTTAGGGTGAACATCCTTACGATTTTCCGCCGTCAAGCGCGGGGTCAGCCGCGCGCTGCGCCGCGTCCGCCGGCACAGCCCCGCATCCAGCCGCGACAAACCCAGGATCCGCGACAAGCGGAGGCGCGACCGGCCACGCGGCAGAGCTATCTTGCCGCGCACAGCCTGGAAAAAAGCTTCGGCCAGCGCATGGTGGTGAAAAACGTCACGCTTTACGTGAGACGCGGCGAAGCGGTGGGTTTGCTGGGGCCAAATGGCGCCGGAAAAACCACGGTTTTCTACATGATCACCGGGCTGATCGGCGCCGACCGCGGCCGCATCGAGCTCGACGGCTACGATGTGACGCCGCTGCCGATGTATCAGCGCGCCCGCCTTGGCGTCGGCTATCTGCCCCAGGAAGCGTCGATTTTCCGCGGCCTCAACGTCGAAGACAACATCCGCGCCGTGCTCGAAATGGTCGAGCCGGACAAGCGCCGGCGCGAGTCGGATCTCGCGGCATTGCTCGAGGAATTCAACATCGCGCGCTTGCGCAAGACGCCTGCGATCGCGCTGTCAGGCGGCGAGCGCCGGCGCGTCGAGATCGCGCGCGCACTGGCGACGCGGCCAAGCTACATGCTGCTCGACGAGCCGTTTGCCGGCATCGATCCGATTGCGGTCGGCGACATTCAACAGCTTGTTCGTCATCTCACCAATCGCGGCATCGGCGTTCTCATCACCGACCACAATGTGCGGGAGACGCTCGGTCTTACCGATCGCTCCTACATCATCTATTCGGGTGAGGTGCTGATGGAGGGCCGGGCGGAGGACATCGTTAACAACCCCGATGTCCGGCGGCTCTATCTCGGCGAGGAATTCCGCCTGTAGCTGCCCAGACAACAGGCAGCATCTGCACACGGATTAACGTTTCCGCGCGGCCATCAGGCTGTTACAGCCGATCTGATATAATAGAAGCAAGAATCAGACCACCCTGCCGGGGATTTGATGGCTCTTTCGCAACGACTTGAGATGCGCCAGTCGCAGGCGCTGGTGCTCACGCCCCAGCTTCTGCAGGCGATCAAGCTGTTGCAGCTCTCGAGCCTCGATCTGGCGGCCTATGTCGAAACCGAGCTCGAGCGCAATCCCTTGCTGGAGCGCGGCGTCGAGGATGGGCCCGTGGCCTCCGAGCAGCAGGGCTCCGAGGACGGCGGCGACAGGGTCGAAGCCGCGGAGGCCGATCCGTCCGATTGGGCCAGCGCGCCGCTCGAAACCAGCCGTACTTCGATCGAGCAGGGGATGGGGACCGAGCTCGAAAATGTCTTTCCCGACGACGGCGGGGGCGAAAAACAGACCGCCCCTGAGGCACAGCCCGCGGCCTATTCGGAATGGTCGGGTGCCGGCAGCGGCAGCAGCGCGGAAGGCTACAACCTCGAAGCCTTTGTTTCGGCCGAGATCACGCTGGCGGACCACCTCACCGAGCAGATGGCGCTCGCCTTGCCCGATCCCGCTGAGCGGATGATTGGCCAATACCTCATCGATATGGTCGATGAGGCGGGCTACCTCACGGGCGAACTCGACACCGTCGCTGAGAAGCTTGGCACCACGCCGGCTCGCGTTGAAGCCGTCCTGCAGAGGCTTCAGGTGCTCGATCCGCCGGGCGTTTTCGCGCGCAGTTTGACCGAGTGCCTCGCTCTGCAGCTCAAGGAGCGCAATCGTTTCGACCCGGCGATGCAGGTGCTGGTCGAAAACCTGCCGCTTTTGGCGAAGGCCGATTTGGCTGCGCTGCGGCGGCTTTGCGGCGTCGACGAAGAAGATCTTGCTGAGATGATTGGCGAGATCCGCAACCTCAATCCGAAGCCGGGTCTCGCGTTCGGCTCGTCGATGGTTCAGCCGATCGTGCCGGATGTCTATGTGAAGGCGGCGCCCGACGGGACGTGGCAGGTCGAGCTCAATTCCGACACGCTGCCGAAAGTGCTGATCAATCAGCGCTACTACACGCAAGTGTCGAAGTCGGCGCGGGTGGACAAGGACAAATCATATCTCGCCGAATGTTTTCAAAGCGCGACCTGGCTGGTGCGCGCGCTCGACCAGCGCGCCAAGACCATCCTCAAAGTGTCGAGCGAGATCGTTCGCCAGCAGGATGGGTTCTTTGCACACGGCGTCGAGCATCTGCGGCCGCTCAACCTGAAGACCGTGGCCGAGGCGATCAGCATGCACGAGTTCGACCGTCTCGCGTGTCACCGCAAACAAATACATGGCGACGACGCGCGGCATTTTTGAGCTGAAGTATTTCTTCACGTCATCGATCGCGTCGGCGGATGGCGGCGAAGCGCACTCGGCCGAGGCTGTGCGTCACCGCATCCGCCAACTGATCGACGCCGAATCAGCGGCCAACGTGCTCTCCGACGACACGATTGTGGATATGTTGCGTGATGCCGGCGTCGACATTGCGCGTCGCACCGTCGCCAAATACCGCGAAGCGATGCGGATTCCCTCTTCTGTCCAACGACGGCGCGAGAAACAAGCGGCTGCGGGCTTCTGATCGGCGCACGTTGTCCGCTGCGATGAATTCTGCTGCATTTTCAGGCGTTGCTACGCCATTGACGGATTCATGCACGCTCCCTATGTTCCGCCGCCTTCAGCGTCCCCATATGGGCCCGCTGAGTTCCCTTATCTCACATTGGACTGATTATGCCGCTCACCGATCTTGTCGCGCCGAACGCGGTCGTCCCGGCGCTCAAGGCGAATAACAAGAAGAAGGCGATCCAGGAACTGGCCGCACGCGCGGCCAAGCTGAGCGGCCTGAGCGAGCGCGCCATCCTGGAAGTGCTGATGCAGCGCGAGAAGCTCGGCTCGACCGGCGTCGGCAATGGCGTCGCCATTCCGCACGGCAAGCTGCCGAAGCTCGATCGCCTGTTCGGGATGTTTGTGCGGCTGGAAAAACCGATCGATTTCGATTCGCTCGACGGCCAGCCGGTGGATCTGATCTTTCTGCTGCTCGCGCCGGAGGCGGCGGGCGCAGATCACCTCAAGGCGCTGGCGCGGGTAGCGCGCCTGCTGCGCGATCCGGATGTCGCGCGTAAGCTGCGCGATTCCCGCGATGCGGATGCGCTCTATGCCGTGCTGATGATGTCGCCGACCTCGAGCGCCGCTTAGTCAAAATCTCAAAAGCAAAAGGCGCGGGACCGGTGTCCCGCGCCTTTTCAATTTCGGATCGCGTCGCGCTTAATGGACGCTGACCGCCTCGAGCTCCTGGCTCCACGCATTGGCCAGAGCGGCTTCCATGGTGTCGGTCAGCATGATCGGCGTGCCGTTTGCCGCGCATAGCGCGAACAGCTTGACGCCCGGCGCGATATTCGGCGCTTGCGGAAACAGATTGCGCACATCCTCCGACTGGATCTGCTTCACATACGCGATGCGGCCGTCGCCAAGGTGCGCCAGCGCATCCTGCGTGATGTTGTCCCGTTCCGTGATGTTCTTTTCGGTTGTCATCGTCTTACTCCTGGTACTCGACATGTAGTTTCGATTTTGACGCCGTCGAGTCCTGTTGCTCGTCTTGTCACTCGATTTCTTTGATCGCGATGGTCTTGACCACGCGCTCCGGCTCCGGACGCACGAGGTCGATCGAGAGCAATCCGTTCTTGAGATCAGCACCCAGCACCTCCATGCCTTCCGCCAGCACGAAGGTGCGCTGGAATTGGCGCGCGGCGATGCCGCGATGGAGATATTGCCGGCTCTTGTCGTCCTGCTGCCGCCCTCGGATCACCAACTGGCTTTCCTCGATGAACACGTCGAGCTGGTCGCGGGTGAAGCCGGCGACCGCCAGCGTGATCCGCAGCCGCTCGGGATCGTTACCGTCGCGGCCAACGCGCTCGATGTTGTAGGGCGGGTAGCCGTCCGAGCCCTTGGTGACGCGATCGAGCACACGCTCAATCTCGTCAAAGCCGAGCAGGAAGGGGCTGGAGAGGGACGGTACGCGTGACATGGCTTGCTCAAAGTCCTCTTGAAGCGACTTTGTCGGAGCCCAATCTGGCGCTCCGGCCGCCGTCAGCGGGCTCGCGCTCGCCTCCGGTCTCCTTCAATATGGTGAGTGCCGGTTAAGGCTTCAAGAACAGGCAGAAACGCTGGATTTGCGCCCAGAGCGGAGCTGACATTTGCCGTCCGATATCGAATTTCCATTGCTTCGCATCCGCGCCGTGCGCGCCACGCCGGTCGAGGTGCCGCTCAACTTTGTGCTCGGCACCAGCGCCGCGGTGCTGCGCCAGGTGCCGCTGGTTCTGGTCGACGTCGAGACGGAGGAGGGCATCACCGGCCGCGGCTACCTGTTTGCTTATGTGCGAGCCGCAGCCTTCGCCATCGTCAACCTGATCGAGGAGATCGACGCGCAGACCAAGGGCCAGCCGCTTGATCCTCCCGCGCTGTTCGCAAAACTGATGAGCCGTTTCAAGCTGATCGGCGTGCAAGGCATCGTTCGCATGGCGATCGCCGGCTTCGATCAGGCGGCGTGGGATGCGGCGGCGATCGCCGCCGGCAAGCCGCTCGCGACGTTCCTCGGCGACCGGCCGCGGCCGATCCTGGCTTACAACAGCTGTGGCCTTGGGCTGATGGCCGACAAAGCCGCGCTTGCGGCAGAGGCCGAGCAATTGCTGGCCCGCGGCTTCGGCGCCGTGAAGCTGCGGCTCGGCTATCCGTCGCTGGAGGAAGATCTCGCTGCCGTCCTCGCCGTGCGTAAACGGATCGGGCCGAACGTCCGGCTGATGGTCGATTACAACCAGGCGCTCGAGGTCGACGAAGCGTTGCGGCGCGGCCGCGTGCTCGAAGGCGAGGACGATCTCTACTGGCTGGAGGAGCCGATCCGGCACGATGATTATGTCGGCGCCGCGCGGCTCGCCCGCGAGCTTCGTGTACCGATCCAGATCGGCGAGAACTTCTCAATGCCGGCGGCGATGCAGCTCGCGCTCCAGGCCAAGGCGGCCGATTACATGATGCCCGACCTCGAGCGCATCGGCGGCGTCACCGGATGGCGCGAAGCCGCGAAGCTTGCCGACGTTAACCGTATGCACATGTCGTCGCATTTGTTCCCGGAAGTGAGCGCGCATCTGCTCGCTGCGACGCCGACCGCGCATTACCTCGAATATGTCGACTGGGCTGACGTGCTGCTCGAGGAACCGCTGGTGATCGAAAATGGTCACGCCATCATTCCCGCGACGCCGGGCAACGGAATGCGATGGAAGGCGGATGCTGTTGCGCGTTACCGCATCACATGATCCGCGAATTAACGTTCGCGTCGCGCCTCGCCCAATTGGTTAAATTAAGCATCGTCGTTTGCTTTGATTCTCTAAAAACTCCGGCCGTTCCGTCCATCGCTCGTTCACGCCGCTAGTATCCCGCGCATTCGATCAAACAAGAACCGATCGTGTAACGGGGAGCGGCCAGTGCTAACGCGCGACATCTATCGCGATTTCTACAAAAACTCCGGACCCACCATCGGCGAGCGGTTGTTCGTCGCCAGCAAGCGTCTCTGCATCGTGTTTGCAGGCGCGGCGCTTTCGCTCGGCGCGCTTGACGTCATGGGTGTTCATTCGATCGTCGGCGCCACCGCGGCGCTGCAAGACGCGCCTGCCAAGCTCGCCGGCTTCGGCGAGACGCTGCGCAACGGCATCAGCTCGATCTCGTTCAAGGCGCCGTCGATGGAATCGATCCGCGTGGCGATCCCGCAGCAGACGGTGATCCGCTTCTCCACCAAGAAAGAGCCGACCGTGATCGACGACCTCGTCGCGGTGCGCGGACAGGACGCGGTTCAACTCGCCATGACCTCGGCGCAGCCGACCTTCGCGGTTGCGTCGCTGCCCAGTGCTTCGATCGGCGCGGTGAAAACCGCGGTCCCCAGCACGGTGAAAGCCGACGTGCTCGGCTCCATGAAATCCCAGACGGCTGGAAAAGTCGAAGCGCCGGTTAAGCTCGCGAGCCTGCCGTTGTCGTCCGATCCAGTGACGGCAATATCGGCGCCTGCCTCGCTCTCGCTTGCGAAAGAAGTGGCGGCCCCGGTCTCGACGCCTGATCTGACCGGCAGCATCATCCTTCCGACCAAGAACGTGCCGATGCCGCCCGCCGCGCCGCCGGTCTCGCCGGCCGACCGTCTCGGGCTCAAAGGCGCCGAATACACCAAGGCCGAGCGTTGTCTCGCCAATGCGATCTACTTCGAGGCGCGCAGCGAGCCGGTTCGCGGCCAGATGGCGGTCGCCCAGGTGGTGCTCAACCGGGTGTTCTCGGGTGTCTATCCAGACGATGTCTGCTCGGTGGTTTATCAGAACGCGCACCGGCGGCTGGCGTGCCAGTTCACGTTCGCGTGCGACGGCAAGAGCAAGGCGATCGCTGATCGCGGCTCATGGGGCCGCTCGATGCGTATCGCCCGGCAGACGCTCGACGGCCAGATTTATCTGCCGGAGGTCGGCAAATCGACGCACTATCACGCGACCTATGTGAGCCCGACCTGGGCGCGCACCATGCATCGCCTGGTGCGCCACGGCGTCCATAACTTCTATCGCCCGTATGCGTGGGGCCGTGGCGACGAGAAGCCGATCTGGGGCACCGCCGCGTTGGCGGCCGAGGTACGCGCCAAGAGCGCCGGCCACGTCGTCACGCGTTAAGCCGATTTGTTCTTCGCGACGCCTCCGCGGGCATGCACCGTGCGCAGGCAATAAAAAAGCCGCCCTAAAGGCGGCTTTTGCTTTTCGGATTTGGTGGAGCCAGGCGGGATCGAACCGCCGACCTCCTGCATGCCATGCAGGCGCTCTCCCAGCTGAGCTATGGCCCCGATCTCGTGAATTCATCGCCGTTGACGGCGTCAGCTTTCCTCTTCCTTCTCCACGCCGTCGCCGACGATGTCGGAAACGTCGGCGCTGCCGGCTTCTTCGGTTTCTTCGATGAAAGCGGCATCCTCGATCCCGCCATCCTCTTCCTCGCCATCAGCGCCGGCGGCAGCAGTCTTCTTGCCGCCTTGCTCCTCCGCCTCGGCATCTTCCAGCGAGACAAATTCGGCGTCGGTGGTCTCCGGCACGATGGTTTCGGCGACCGGCACCGGCTTGGGCGTATCGGGCCGCGTGCGCGGCGCGACCACGACCGGTACGAATTCGGTCTCGCACTTCGGGCACACGATCGGGGTGCGGTTGAGATCGTAGAATTTCGCCCCGCAACCGGCGCAAAGGCGCTTGGTGCCAAGATCGGGTTTAGCCACTCAAAAGGTTCCTTACAGCTTGTCCGGGAAATTCGGTGCTTCACTTGGCTAGTTGCTGCGCGGCTGTCAATAGCGGGAACACGCCGAAAAGGCGCGGAAATCGCGGCGATCCGGATGACGCCGCCGCGCGGTGCTGGTAGGAGGGACCGTTTTCGGGATTTCCCATGACCAACGCTGCGCAACCGTTGACCTCGAGGCGAGGCGGCCCGCTGACCGGCCGGATCCGGGTGCCGGGCGATAAATCGATCTCGCATCGGGCGCTCATTCTGGGCGCGCTGACGGTCGGCGAGACCACCATTACCGGCCTGCTGGAAGGCGAAGACGTCCACCGCACCGCCGATGCGATGCGCGCCCTGGGCGCCCAGGTCGCCCGCGGCGATGACGGCACCTGGCGGGTGCGCGGGGTCGGGGTCGGCGGCTTCACCTCGCCCCGGGCTCCACTCGATTTCGGCAATTCCGGCACCGGCTGCCGGCTGGCGCTCGGCGCGCTCGCCGGCTCGCCGATCACGGCGACACTCGACGGTGACGCTTCGCTGCGTTCCCGGCCGATGAAGCGGGTGCTCGATCCGCTGGAGAAAATGGGCGCCAGAACGCGCGATTCCGCGGATGGCGGGCGGCTGCCGATCACCATCCAGGGCTCTTCCGAGCTCTACCCGATCGAATACGAGCCACCGGTGCCGTCGGCGCAGCTCAAGTCGGCTGTGCTGCTGGCCGGATTGTCGGCGCCCGGCGAGACCACGGTGATCGAGGCTCAAGCGACGCGCGATCACACCGAGCGGATGCTCAAGCATTTCGGCGCCAGGATTTCGGTCAAGCACATCGGCACCAACGATGTCGGCCGCCGCATCATTCTGCAGGGTCAGCCTGAGCTTGAACCTGCAGCAGTTCTTGTGCCGGCCGATCCGTCTTCGGCGGCGTTTCCACTGGTGGCGGCGCTACTCGTGCCGGGCTCCGAGCTCGTGCTTGAGGCGGTGATGACCAATCCGCTGCGCACCGGGCTCCTCGCCACGCTCAAGGAGATGGGCGCTTCGATCGAAATGGTCACGGTCAACAGCGATGGCGGCGAGGAGGTTGCGGAGCTGCGCATCAAAGCCGGCGCGCTCAAGGGCGTCGAAGTGCCGCCGGAGCGCGCTCCCGCGATGATCGACGAATATCCGATCCTCGCAGTCGCGGCGGCCTTCGCGGAAGGCCAGACCATCATGCGCGGCCTGTCCGAGCTGCGCGTGAAGGAATCCGACCGGCTGATGGCGACCGCCGAGATGCTCCGCGTCAACGGCGTCGACGTGCAGATCGAGAACGATGATCTGATCGTCAACGGCAAGGGACGTGCAGCCGGAGGCGGGCAGGTGACGACGCACATGGACCATCGCATTGCGATGTCCGCTCTGGTGATGGGGCTGGGCAGCGAGCAGCCGGTTGGCGTTGACGATGCGTCGTTTATCGCAACCAGCTTTCCCGGCTTCGCCGATCTGATGCGAAGCGCCGGCGCCGATTTGAGTTAGCGGTATAGATCGGCGCGTGTCGGCGGCAGGCCGGTCGAGCCGCGCTCGCGCTTCGACCGCCAGCGTCTGGAAAATGCCGACCGTCGCGGAATTGAAGCCGACCGCGCAGCCGCCGAGATAGGCGACCCACATCCGGAATTTTACCTCGCCGACTTCTTTGATCGCCGCATCCTTGTTGGCGAGCAGCCGGTCGTGCCACAGCCTGCAAGTCTCACGGTAGTGCTCGCGCCAGCCTTCGACGTCGCGCACCTCGAAGCTGTTGCGCTCGAGGTTCGTAATCGACATGCCGATGTGGTCGAGCTCGCCGCCGGGGAAGATGTATCTCGTCAGCGCGACATACTCGGCCGACTTCCGCATGAAGTCCTTGTCGGTCTTGCCCTTGGCGCGCCGCGCTATGGCGTGATGCAGATAAAGCCCGCGCGACCGCAACAGCCGATGAATGGTGCGGAAGTAGGTGCGATGATTGTCCATGCCGACATGCTCGAACATGCCGATCGATGCGATCTTGTCGTACTGGCCGTCGAGCGTGTTGTAGTCGCGCAGCTCGAGCTTGACCTTGTCCTGCAGGCCGAGCCGCTCAACCTTCGCCTTGGCGAAATCGAATTGCTGTTGAGACAGCGTCACGCCGTGCGCCTGCACGCCGTAGTTCTGCGCAGCGTGGCAGACCAGCGCGCCCCAGCCGCAGCCAATGTCGAGGAAGCGCTCGCCCTCCGCGAGCCGCAGCTTGCGGCAGATCATCTCCAGCTTGTTGCGTTGCGCCTGCGCGAGGTCATTGCTCCACTCGACGAAGTAAGCGCAGGAGTAAACCATCTGCGGATCGAGGAAGAGCGAGTAGAACGCATTGGAGAGGTCGTAGTGGTACTGGATGTTGTCCTTGTTGCCGCTGATCGGCTTGCCCTTGCGGAAATCTTCGAGCGGCCAGGGGCCGCCCCGCGGCAGGAAGGCAAACTTTCGCGCCACCTTGAAGGCTTGCCACTTGTCGAGCCGCTTGCGGAATTCGCGGGTGCGCTGCCGCGGCCGGGTCGCGAACGCGTCGATCACCGTGCCGTTGACGAGATCGATACGGCCGGTGACCCAGAGGTCGAGCGCCGTGTCGATTTTTGGCTTGCGGATCAGGGCGGCAACCACGCCTTCATCGGCGAGCCGCACCGCAATGGCATTGGCCGGATAGTCGGCCGGCACCCGCGAGCCGTCCCACAGCACGAAGCCGATATCGATCCCGTAGGCTTCACGCACATGCGCGAGGAAGGGGCGAAGGACGTCGAGGCGGTCTCGGGCGGACATTCGGCGCTTTATAGCGCAATCCGCCGCGGGGATAGCTGGCCGCTTGCAACATTTGCGGCGGCGATGTTGATGGAGCCATGATCATTGCCATCGACGGACCGGCCGCCTCAGGCAAGGGCACGCTCGGCAAGCGGCTCGCCGCGCATTATCGCTTCCGTCACCTCGACACCGGCCTGCTTTATCGCGCCGTCGCCAAGGCCGTGCTGGACGCCGGTGGCAAGCCCGAGGACAGCGCGGCGGCGATCGCCGCAGCGCGCGACTTCAAGGCGGCATGGATCGAGGATGCGTCGCTCAAGAGCGACCGCTTCGGCAGCGCCGCCTCGGTGGTCTCCGCTGTTCCCGACGTGCGGGCTGCCCTGATCGACTTCCAGCGCAAATTTGCGGCCGCGCCCCCCGGCGCGGTGCTCGACGGCCGCGATATTGGAACCGTGATTGCGCCGGAGGCGCAGGTGAAGATCTTTCTGACCGCATCGGCCGAACAGCGGGCGCGGCGCCGCTGCCGTGAGCTCGAAAGCCGCAGGGAACCCGCCGATTTCGATGCCACCCTGGCCGACATCAAGCGACGGGACGAGCGAGACGCCAATCGCGAGGTTGCCCCGTTCAAGCCGGCCGACGACGCGCATGTGCTCGACACCACCGAACTTAACGCTGATGCGGCATTTGAAGCCGCTGTGGCGCTGATTGAGCGGGCGCGCCGGCAATAGCTGCGCGACTTGCCCACAGGGCGTCATTCCGTTATATCCGCCCCAATTCCGGGCTGCTTTCGACATCGTCGAGGCCACCCGAACGGGCCGAGAGCGCGATCACCGCCTCTCGTTGTTGGAGGACAAAGCCCCGTTCGCGCCTCGCCGTTTAGCCGGCCCGATTCGAACTCATCGTTCCGAACGCACGGTATTAGCGCCGGCCATCCGGGAATCCTGGTGGTCGCCGAAGGCTTGCGGAAGCCTTTGGCCCGCGCATCGGAACGCCATTCAAACCCCGGCGCCCCGCTTTAGGAGACTACATGGCCACAGCTACTGCTAGCGCACCGTCGCGTGAAGATTTCGCCAAGATGCTCGAAGAGTTGTTCTCGCAGGGCGGCACGCCGTCCGAGGGGACCGTCGTCAAGGGCAAGGTCGTCGGCATCGAGAAGGACATGGCCGTCATCGACGTCGGCGCCAAGACCGAAGGCCGCATCGCGCTGCGCGAGTTCGCCGCGCCGGGCCGCCCGTCCGAGATCAAGATCGGCGACACCGTCGAGGTCTATCTGGAGCGTGTCGAGAACGCGCTCGGCGAAGCAGTGCTGTCACGCGACAAGGCGCGGCGCGAGGAGAGCTGGGGCAAGCTCGAGAAGGCGTTCAACGCACAGGAGAAGGTGCAGGGCGTCATCTTCAATCAGGTCAAGGGCGGCTTCACTGTCGATCTCGACGGCGCCGTGGCGTTCCTGCCGCGCTCGCAGGTCGACATCCGTCCGATCCGCGACGTCACTCCGCTGATGAATTCGCCGCAGCAATTCCAGATCCTCAAGATGGATCGCCGCCGCGGCAACATCGTGGTGTCGCGCCGCACCGTGCTGGAAGAGACCCGCGCCGAGCAGCGCCAGGAGCTGGTGCAGAATCTCGAAGAAGGTCAGGTCATCGACGGCGTGGTCAAGAACATCACCGATTACGGTGCGTTCGTTGATCTCGGCGGCATTGACGGCCTGTTGCACGTCACCGATATCGCGTGGCGCCGCGTCAATCACCCGACCGAAGTGCTGAACATCGGCCAGCACGTGAAGGTGAAGATCATCAAGATCAACCACGAGACGCACCGCATCTCGCTCGGCATGAAGCAGTTGCAGGACGATCCGTGGCAGGGCATCGAGGCGAAATACCCGCTCAGCGCCAAGTTCAAGGGCCGCGTCACCAACATCACTGACTACGGCGCGTTCGTCGAGCTCGAGGCCGGCATCGAAGGCCTGATCCACGTGTCGGAAATGTCGTGGACCAAGAAGAACGTTCACCCCGGCAAGATCGTCTCGACCTCGCAGGAAGTCGAAGTGCAGGTGCTTGAAGTCGATTCAGTCAAGCGCCGCATCTCGCTCGGTCTCAAGCAGACCATGCGCAACCCGTGGGAAGTCTTCGTCGAGAAGCATCCGCCGGGTTCGGTGGTCGAAGGCGAAGTCAAGAACAAGACCGAGTTCGGTCTGTTCCTCGGCCTCGACGGCGACGTCGACGGCATGGTCCACCTGTCCGACCTCGACTGGAAGCGTCCGGGCGAGCAGGTGATCGAGGAGTACAAGAAGGGCGACATGGTGAAGGCGCAGGTTCTCGACGTCGACGTCGAGAAGGAGCGCATCTCGCTCGGCGTGAAGCAACTCGCCGGCGATCCGATGTCGCAAGGCGTGGCCGGCGAAATGAAGAAGGGCGACGTCGTCACCTGCGAAGTCTCTAAAGTCGAGGAAAATGGCCTCGAAGTGAAGATCGCCGGCACCGACCTGATCGCTTACGTGAAGCGTGGCGATCTCGCCCGTGACCGCGGCGATCAACGCACCGACCGCTTCCAGGTCGGGCAGAAGTTCGACGCCCGCGTCACCCAGTTCGACCGCAAGACCCACAAGGTCGGCGTCTCGATCAAGGCGCTGGAAGTCGCTGAGGAGAAAGAGGCGATCGCCCAGTACGGCTCGTCCGATTCGGGCGCGACGCTCGGCGACATTCTCGGCACTGCGTTGAAGCAGCGCGAAGGCAGCGAGACCGAAAAGGCCGAGTAATTCGGTAATCGACGCGAAATATTTGATCGTAATAAAGGGCCTGCTCCGTGTTAAACCTCGGGGCAGGCTCTTTTATTTGCGCGGAGCGATTCGATGCCTCTGGACCCTGACGCGATTGTCGATCGCCGCCGCATGCGGCGGAAGCTGACGTTCTGGCGGGTCGGCGCGGTAGCCATCGCCATAATCGCAGTCGTCGGATTTGCCTGGAGGTCCTTGCCGAGCGCCGGCCTCAGCCCGTCGGGCGACTACGTCGCCCGCATCAAGGTGCAGGGCCTGATCAGGAACAACCAGGAGCGGGTCGAGGCTCTCGAGCGGCTGGCGAACTCCTCGGCGCGCGCGGTGATCGTGCGCGTCGACACCCCGGGCGGGACAACGGCGGGTGCTGAGCAGCTTTATGACGCATTACGACGGCTGCAGGAGAAAAAGCCGATGGTCGTCGTGGTCGACGGCCTCGCGGCTTCCGGCGGATACATCGCCGCCATGGCGGCTGATCACATCATTGCGCTGGATACGTCCATTATCGGTTCGATCGGCGTGCTGTTTCAGTACCCCAATTTCAGCGATGTCCTGAAGACGGTGGGGATCCAGGTCGAAGCCATCCGGTCGTCGCCGTTAAAGGCCGCTCCGAGCGGTTTCGAGCCGACCAGCCCGGAAGCGCGCGCCGCCATCGCCTCGATCGTGATGGATTCCTACGCCTGGTTCAAAGGACTGGTGCAGTCCCGGCGTAAGCTAGATGACCGCCTGCTGAACACTGTGACTGATGGCCGTGTGTTTACCGGCCGCCAAGCCGTCAATTTGAAGCTGATCGACAGCCTCGGCAACGAAAAGACCGCTTTAGAATGGCTGCAAAGGGAAAAGAACATTCCCGCCACCACGCCGGTGCGTGACGTCGCCTTGACGGCGCGGTTCGGCGACCTGTCATTCCTGCACATGGCGAAGTTCGCGCTGGAGACCGTTGGATTATCCAGTTTTGCGCAGCGCATCGAGACGTGGGGGCTGCTCGGCGCGGTCGAGAGACTCAACCTTGACGGTCTATTGGCGCTTTGGCACCCTCCGACTGAGAACTGAGCGTTAGTTGCGGCCAGAGAGCAGATGATCAAATCCGAGCTGGTTCAGCGTATCGCGTCCCAAAATCCGCACCTCTATCAGCGTGACGTTGAGAACATCGTCAACGCCATCCTGGGCGAGATCACGGCGGCGATGTCCAAGGGCGACCGGGTCGAGCTGCGCGGCTTCGGCGCGTTCTCGGTCAAGCATCGTCCCGCCCGCACCGGCCGCAACCCGCGTACCGGCGAGCACGTCTCGGTCGACCAGAAGAGCGTGCCGTTCTTCAAGACCGGCAAGGAAATGCGGGAGCGCCTCAACAAAAATGGCGCGGCGGAACCGCAGAGCAACGAGTCCTAGAAATTCTTCGTGACCCGCCTTCGTTTTGGCCGGGCATAGCCGTTCGAAGAACGGCGTCCTAAAGGACGCCTATGTCCCGGCCATCTACGTTTTTGTGATCATCGGATAAGATAGAGCGAGGATGGCTGGCGCGCGCCGGCCATGAGAGAACCGCGACATGCTCCGCAGGATCGTCACCGCCGTAATTCTTATCCCGCTCATGGTGATCGTGGTCGGATTCGCGGTCGCGAACCGGCAGGCGGTGACCCTGTCATTCGATCCGTTCTCGTCGACGTCGCCGGCTTACGCGCTCACCCTGCCGCTCTTCATCGTCGTGTTCGCACTGGTGATCGTCGGCGTGATCGTCGGCGGCACCGCCGTCTGGTTCGGCCAACGCCGGATCCGCCGCGCGCGGCGCCGGCTCGATGCGGAAGTTGCCGCCTTGCACGGCGAGATTGACGGATTGCGCCGCGACGTGGCCGCGCAGCCACCGTCTGCGGCGCGCCGCGAGCGCGAGGTCGCTCCGCCGCTGATTCCGCCGCCCGTAGCGTGACTTAGCTTTGCGGGCGCGGCGGGAAACCGCTAGAACCCCGCCATGTCATTACAGGTGAAGATTTGCGGCCTGAAGTCGCTGGAACCTCTTGAAGTCGCGCTGGAATCCGGCGCGGACCTGGTCGGCTTCGTGTTCTTTGCGCCGAGCCCCGCGCCACGTCGGCTTTGAAGCTGCGCGCCGATTGTCCTCCCAGGTTGCCGGCCGCGCCGCCAAGGTCGCGCTGAGCGTCGATGCGAATGACGAGACCCTGCACAGCATTGTCGACGCCCTGAAGCCCGATTGGCTGCAATTGCACGGCAGCGAGACGCCGGAGCGCGTCGCGGTGGTGCGCTCGCGGTTCGGCATTCCGGTGATGAAGGTACTGCCGATCGCGCAGCGCGACGATCTTTCACCGGTGCGCATGTTCGCGAAGGTGGCAGACCGGCTGGTGTTCGATGCCAGGCCTGCGCCCGACGCGACTCGTCCCGGCGGACTAGGGAAAACTTTCGACTGGAATTTGCTCACGAGCGTCGATCCGGCGACCGATTTCATGTTGTCCGGCGGACTCGATGCCTCGAACCTTGCTGAAGCGCTCGCGATCACCAATGCGCGCGGTGTTGACGTTTCGTCCGGTGTCGAGAGCGCTCCGGGCGTGAAGGACCCCGACAAGATCCGCGACTTCATCCGTGCTGCGCGCGCAGCCGAGCGCGGCAAGAAGACTGTGGCCAGGGTGCCATGACGGCGCAGCAACCGAATTCATTCCGCACCGGTCCTGACGAGCGCGGACATTTTGGAATTTACGGCGGCCGCTTCGTCGCCGAGACCTTGATGCCGCTCATTCTCGAGCTGGAGCGCGCGTACAACGAGGCGAAGAAAGACCCGGCCTTCCAGCGCGAAATGGATGGCTATCTCGCGCACTATGTCGGCCGTCCGTCACCGCTTTATTTTGCCGAACGGCTGACGGCGCATTACAGGAATCAGGCCGGCTCCGCCGGTTTGGGCGCGAAGATTTATTTCAAGCGCGAAGACCTCAACCACACCGGCGCGCATAAGGTGAACAATGTGCTCGGCCAGATCATGCTGGCCAAGCGCATGGGCAAGACGCGCATTATCGCGGAGACCGGCGCCGGCATGCACGGCGTTGCGACAGCGACGTTGTGCGCGAAGTTCGGCCTGCCGTGCGTGGTTTACATGGGCGCGGTCGATGTCGAGCGGCAGCGGCCGAACGTGCTGCGCATGCGCATGCTCGGCGCCGAGGTGCGGCCGGTGACCTCGGGCGCCAACACGCTCAAGGATGCGATGAACGAGGCGTTGCGCGACTGGGTCACCAACGTCACCGACACGTTCTACTGCATCGGCACAGTGGCGGGGCCGCATCCCTATCCGGCGATGGTGCGCGACTTTCAGTGCGTGATCGGCCGCGAGACGCGTGAACAGTTGCAGGAAGCGGAAGGCCGGCTGCCCGACTCGCTGCTCGCCTGCATCGGCGGCGGCTCGAATGCGATGGGACTGTTTCATCCGTTCCTGGACGACCGCAGCGTCGCGATTTACGGCGTGGAAGCGGCGGGCCATGGGCTCGACAAGCAGCACGCGGCCTCGGTCGCCGGCGGCAAGCCCGGTGTCCTGCACGGCAACCGCACGTATTTGCTGATGAATCCGGACGGACAGATCGAGGAAGCGCATTCGATCTCGGCCGGCCTCGATTATCCGGGCATCGGTCCCGAGCACGCCTGGCTCAACGATATCGGCCGGGTGAAATTTCTGTCCGCGACCGACGATGAAGCAGTGGCGGCGCTGCAATTATGCAGCAAGCTCGAAGGCATCATTCCGGCGCTTGAATCGGCGCACGCGCTGGCGCGCTTGCCTGACATCGCGCCGGACAAGCCGAACGATCATTTGATCGTCGTCAATCTTTCCGGGCGCGGCGACAAGGATCTCGATTCGGTCGCCCAATATCTCGAAGGCAAGGCCTGATGGATCGCCAGAAGCTGATCGGCTGGATCCTCATCGTCTGGTCGGTCGGCTACCTTTTCTACTTCCTCAAGGCCCGGCTTTTCTTCGACGGGCCGCCGATCGACAAGAAAGAGTGGATGTACTTCTGGATGTCGTGGGGCGGCATATTCCTCGGCACCATCAATGTGCGCATGGCCATTGCGCGAAGCCGCCGGATTCCGCCGCCGTCCTAGGGTTTTGCCCCGCTGCCGATAATGGCGGGGACCGGCACCTCATAGCCTTTTTCTGCGCTGCCCATTGCGCTGACCGTTTGCTCGAACCATTGCCGGATACCAGCCATGGCGCTTTCGCTCTGCGCCTCCAGCAGCGCTCGCGCGCGCACCGTGCCGTTAGCAATGGCGTTGAAAACGTCTGCGGCGGATTTGACGTGCCACTTCTGGTCAAACGCGGTTGCCTCGACGTTCGTGAAACCGATCTCGTTGAGCGCAGCGCGCATCTTCTCGGGAGTGCCGAACTGGAAAAAATCGGCTCCGTGCGGCAGTGGAACGTCGATCTTTCCGTGAGCCCGTACCGCGCCATAGACGAGGCTGAACCCGTTGTTCGGGACCCGGCTGTCCCAAACTGTTATCGCGACACGGCGGCCCGGACGCACCACGCGCAGCATTTCACGCATCGCTTTCTCGGGATCGGGCAGATGCATAACGCCATATCCGCAGACGACGGCATCGAACGAGTTCTCGGCAAACGGCAGCGCTTGGGCGTCGCCGACTTCAAAATTGCCGGCCGGTACAAGCTTGCGCGCCAACGCGACGACATCTGGAAAATCCAGCCCCAGTGCGTCGGCACCTCGGCTGATCGCTCCCGCTGACAGCATGCCAGGGCCACAGCACACATCGAGGATGCGCATCCCCGGCTCCACGTGTGCCGCATCGAGTGTTGCACTGACGGTCTGCCGCGAAACAGCACCGAAGCCCTGATCATAGGCAGCGATGCTTCGCTTCCACCCGGCGCGCTCGAAATCAAGAAACGCCGCAGGATTACCCGCTTTTTCGATCGCCATGATCCCCTCGAAATCCGGCAAGCGGATCGCATCATAACGCGCCGCTAGCGACAAGCCGCAACATCGCCGGTTGCCGCCGCGGCCTGAAATGTCTATCCCCGGCACATGACGACGCGTATCGACAAGCGCTTTGCTGCGCTCAAGGACGAGGGCCGCGCAGCGCTCGTGACATTCCTCATGGCGGGCGATCCCGACTACGAGACGTCGCTTGCGATCACCAAGGCGCTGCCGAAGTCCGGCGCTGACGTGATCGAGCTCGGCATGCCGTTCACCGATCCGATGGCCGACGGTCCGGCCATTCAGGCCGCCGGCCAGCGCGCGCTCAAAGCCGGGCAGGATTTGAAGAAGACGCTCGCGCATGGTGCGGGACTTTCGCAAGGGCGACGACGCAACGCCGATCGTGCTGATGGGTTACTACAACCCGGTCTACATCTACGGCGTCGACAAATTTCTCTCCGATGCGAAAAGCGCCGGCGTCGACGGCCTGATCATTGTCGACCTGCCGCCGGAGGAAGACGAAGAGCTTTGTCTGCCGGCGTTGAAGGCGGGGCTGAACTTCATCCGGCTGGCGACGCCGACCACCGACGACAAACGCTTGCCGGCCGTGCTCGCGAACACATCGGGGTTCGTCTATTACGTGTCGATCACCGGCATCACCGGCGCTGCAACGCCTGACGCTGGGAAAGTGGGTTCGGCAGTTGCCCGGATCAAGCGCCACACCAAGCTGCCGGTCGCGGTCGGTTTCGGCGTGAGAACCGCCGAGCAGGCCCAGGCCATTGCGCGAGGCGCCGACGGCGTGGTGGTCGGCTCGGCCCTGGTCGATGCGTTGCGGGCGACGCTCGATAAAGACGGCAAGGCGGGAAAGCAGACTGTTAACGCTGTGAGCGGGCTGGTGTCGGCGCTGTCGCAAGGCGTGCGCGCGGCTCGCAAGCAGGCCGCGGAATAGCCATATCAGGCGCCTAGCGTTATCTTTGCGTCACGTTGCTTCGCTACCGGGAACATCATGAACTGGATCGAAAACGTCGTTCGGCCGAAGATCCGGAGCTTCCTCAATCGGAGGGAGACGCCGGAGAATCTCTGGATCAAATGTCCGGAGACCGGCCAGCTCGTCTTCTACAAGGACGTCGAGCAGAACCAGTTCGTTATCCCGTCGTCCAACTATCACATGCGCATCAGCGCGCCGGCGCGGCTCAAGTCGCTGTTCGACGGCGGTGAGTACGAAGACATCCCGACCCGCGAGGTGCAGGCTGATCCGCTCAAATTCCGCGACGAGCGCCGCTATGCCGACCGGCTCAAGGACGCGCGCAACAAGACCAATCTCGCAGACGCGGTGAAGGTCGGCTTCGGCAAGCTCGACGGCCTGCCGGTTACGGCGGCGGTGCAGGATTTCGACTTCATGGGCGGTTCGCTCGGCATGGCGGCCGGCGAGGCCGTGATTTGCGGGCTCGAGACCGCGGCCACCCGCAAGACGCCTTTCATCATGTTCGCGGCCTCAGGCGGCGCGCGCATGCAGGAGGGCATTCTGTCGCTGATGCAATTGCCGCGCACCACCGCGGCGGTGGTCGAGTTGCGCGAAGCGCGCAAGCCCTACATCGTCGTGCTCACCAACCCGACCACCGGCGGCGTCACAGCTTCGTATGCCATGCTTGGCGACGTGCAGATCGCGGAGCCCAATGCGCTGATCGGCTTTGCCGGGCCGCGGGTGATCGAGCAGACCATACGTGAGAAATTGCCGGAGGGCTTCCAGCGCTCCGAATTCCTCAAGCAGCACGGCATGGTCGATATGGTCGTGCACCGGCACGAGCTGCGGCCGACCCTGTCCAATCTTTGCCGGGTCCTGACCAAGGCGCCGGCGATCGCCGTGGCGCCTCCACAAGTCCAATTGCCGCCGCCTGCGCACGCGTCGACGCCATAATGGCGCGATGAGCTCGGTTGATTCCATTCTGGCGCGGCTGACCGCGCTGCACCCCAAGCGCATCGATCTGTCGCTCGGACGCATCGAGCGGCTGCTTGCTGCGCTCGGCAATCCCGAGCGCAAGCTTCCGCCCGTCATCCACGTGGCTGGCACCAATGGCAAAGGCTCAACCGTCGCGTTCCTTCGGGCGATGCTGGAAGCGGCGGGCAGACGTGTGCACGTCTATACGTCGCCGCATCTGGTGCGGTTCAACGAGCGCATTCGTTTGGGCGCTCACGGCGAGGGGCGGCTGGTCACCGATGCCGAATTCATCGGCGCGCTGGAAGAATGCGAAAAGGCGAACGAAGGCGCGGCGATCACGGTGTTCGAAATCACCACCGCGGCGGCGCTGCTACTGTTTTCCCGGCATCCCGCCGACGTGCTGATCCTCGAAGTCGGGCTCGGCGGCCGGCTCGACGCCACCAATGTGGTCGAGCGGCCGTTGGCGAGCATCATCACGCCGGTTTCAGTCGATCACACCGATTTCCTGGGCGAGAGCCTGCCCCAGATCGCGGGCGAGAAAGCCGGCATCATCAAGCAGGGCGTGCCCGTGTTTGTCTCGTCGCAGCATCGCGAAGCAATGGACGTGATCGAGCGGCAGGCGGCGCGACTGAAGGCGCCGGTGCGGACTGCCGGCGAAGACTGGACCGCCACCGAGGAGCGCGGGCGGCTGGTTTATCAGGACGACAATGGCCTGATCGACCTGCCGGCGCCCAAGCTTTACGGCCGGCATCAATTCGAGAATGCGGGGCTCGCGATCGCAACGCTGCGAGCCTTGCCGGATCTGAAAGTCCCGCTGGGCGCGTTCGAGGCCGGGATGGTCAAGGCCGAATGGCCGGCGCGGATGCAACGGCTCGGCCAGGGCAGGCTGGTCGAGCTCGCGCCGCCCGGCAGCGAGCTGTGGCTCGACGGCGGGCACAATCCGGACGGCGGCCGCATCATTGCCGCCGCGCTCGCCGATCTTGAGGAGCGGGTGCCGCGGCCGCTGGTGTTGATCGTCGGAATGCTGACGACCAAGGACAATGCCGGCTTCCTGCGGAATTTCGCGGGGCTGGCGCGCAAGCTGATCGCCGTGCCGGTGCCCGATCAGGAAAAGGGGATGGCGGCCGAGGATTTGTCTGCGGTCGCGCGCGAGGCCGGATTGTCGGCGACCAGCCGTGACGATGTCGTGTCGGCACTCGAGGCGGCCGGCAAGCTTGAGCTTGAGCCCGCGCCGCGGATCCTGATTACCGGTTCGCTTTATCTTGCCGGTGAGGTGCTGAAGGCGAACGGTACGCTGCCGGCCTGACGGGCCTCACTTCAGCAGCTTCATCAGGTCCGCCTTCTTCTGCGTCACCTGATCCATCGTGCATTGCTTCGGCGACTTGTCGGGACGCCAGCGCATCAGCCGCGTGCCATGGCGGAAGCGGCCGCCGGTGAAATGGTCGTAGCAGACCTCGATCACAAGCACAGGCTTGAGCGGCTGCCACTCGGCAGAACGCTTGGTCGACCAGCGGCTCGGCCCGCCTGGTTTGTCGCCGGTGAAGCCCGGTGGCGCGATCAGCTTCTTCAGCTTCCTGGTCAGCGCCGCCTTCTCTTCGGCCTTTAGCGCCGAGGTGAAGCCGACGTGGTTGAGCAGGCCGTTGCTGTCGTAGAGGCCGAGCAGCAGCGAGCCGACCACCGGCTTGCCCTCGTTGTAGCGGAAGCCGCCCACCACGCAGTCGGCCGAGCGGTAGTTCTTGATCTTCTGCATGCCCAGCCGGTTGCCGGACTGGTAGGGCAGGTCGCGGCGCTTGGCGATAATGCCGTCGAGCGTCGAGCCGACGCTCTTGAGCCACTTCTTGGCGTCGGTGATTTTTGTCGTTGCGGGAGAGAGACGAAAGGTCGGGTGGCCGCGCAGATATTTGCTCGCGAAGCGCTCAAGCTCCTTGCGGCGCTTTTCAAGTGTGAGCTTGGTGAGCGAGCGCCCGTTCTCGTCGGCGAGCAGGTCGAACACGATCAGCAGTGCCGGCGTCTCCTTTGACAGCCTGGCGATCCGGCTTGCGGCGGGGTGGATGCGCTGGAGCAGATCGTCGAACGAGAACGCCTTGCCCTGCGGCACGACAATCTCGCCATCCAGCACGAACTTGGTGGCTTTGATCCGCTCGGCTGCTTCAACCAGCTCCGGATAATAACGCGTCAGCGGCTGGCCGGATTTCGATTGCAGCTCGACCGACTTGCCGCTGCGGCGAAGAATGCAGCGAAAGCCGTCCCACTTCGGCTCGTACTGCCATTCCTTGCCGACCGGGACGTCGTCGACCGACAACGCCTCCATGGGGGCGATTTTCCTGGCAGGGGCGCGAGACATGCGTCTCACTAACGCAAACGGCCGGCGATTGTGCCGGCCGTTTCGTATCTATCTGAGCGGCGACGGTTCAGACCGCGCCGGAAATCCACTGCTGCAGCTTCTGCTTCGGCGCGGCGCCGACCTGGCGCGAGGCGATCTCGCCGTTCTTGAACAGCATCAGGGTCGGGATCGACATGATGCCGTATTTGGCCGCGGTATTCGGGTTCTCGTCGACGTTGAGCTTGACGATCTTGACCTTGTCGCCCATCGCCCCGGCGATCTCCTCCAACGCGGGCGCGATCATGCGGCAGGGGCCGCACCATTCGGCCCAGAAATCGACCACCACCGGCGCCGACGATTTCAGGACATCGCTCTCGAAGCTCGCGTCAGACGTTTTGCCGACCGCCATTGTTGACCTCTGATTGTTCTGGTGGGCACAAGCCCGAAGGGAAGGCGCAGAACCTATGAATGAGCTTGCGGAGCGTCAAGCACGCTCACGCTGAGGTGACATGCGATAGCGCGTCATCCAAAACATCTTGCGAAAGTTCCATCAAATCAGGGGTTTCGGTCCAGATCAGCGCGGCCCGCACCAGCTTGGTTGGATAAATTTTTCGCAGCACCGCGCGGTAGAGCGCGAGCTGGCGAATATAGCTCGGCGGCACGTCGGCGATTCGGGTGGGCGGCGGGCGATTGGTCTTGAAGTCGCCGATCAGAATTTCCGTGTCCGTGACGGCGAGGCGGTCGACATAGCCCGCCACGGTGCGCAGCTCGCCGTTGAGCATGACCTCGCCGGCGATCGACACTTCGGCGCGGCTGCCCGGCGCGAACAGCGGCGCGAAACGCTTGTCGCCGAGCACCGCCATGACCTGTCTGCAATCGTCTCGCCAGACTCCGGCGTGACATCCGTCTCCTTCGCGAAAAACGCGCGGGCGGCCGCATCACGGCGCTCGGGCGGAATATCGGGCAGTGATTGCAGCAGCCGGTGCGAGAGATTGCCGCGGCGGAGCGCTGCGTCGCGATCGCCGCGCGCCGCGAAGCGCAGAGGTTCATCATCGCCGGTATCGGATGGCGAGATCACGCGCGCATGCGCGACGCGGTTCGGCGCCGACGTGCCAAGCCATGCTGGCGGGGCGGGCGGCAGCGTCATCTCCTGTTGCTGCGCCTTGGGCGCGGGCATCTCGCCTTTGCGCATGCGCCAGACCTTCTCGCCATCGGTGTCCGTGTCTTCGCTCGCATGCGGCCGGATCGCATCACCGACCAGCTGGTACCAGCATGCCTCCGGCATTGTGTTGACGCCTTTGGTCGCGCACACCACCAGCCGCTCGGCGGCGCGCGTCAAGCCGACATACAGCAGCCGCCGGTATTCGTTGAGCGCCTCGCCGATCATCCCGGCCCGCGCATCCGCCATCGGGCCGACGTCAAGCGCTTTCCGCGCCCCCCAGATCAGCGCGGTCGCTCCGGGTGCAGCGTCTTTGAGTGGCGTCGTCAGCAGGCGTGGGGGATAGGCGCCTTGCGGCGGCACGGTGGTGGCGTCGATCAGAATGACATTCTTGGCTTCGAGCCCCTTGGCGCCGTGCACGGTCATCACCCGGACCTCGTTGCGCTCCATCTCCATGTCGCGCTTGACTTCGCTCTGCGCCACGCGAGTCCAGTGGAGGAAGCCCTGTAACGACGGGGTTTCCCGGCGCTCATAGTCGAGCGCGAGGTTGAGGAATTCGTCGAGCGGATCGATGGCTTCAACGCCGAGCCGGGAGAGGATTTTCTTGCGGCCGTGTCGCGCGCCAAGCACGTGCGCATAGAACGCAAACGGCGTCATCGTGCGGGCTGCTTCGCGGAGCTCGTCGAACGCGCGATTGGCGGCTTCAAATGCCGGCTGTTCGCCGGCACGCTTGCGCAAAGCGCCGCGCAGCGAGCCCTTGCGGTCGTAGGCCAGGGTAAAAAGCTGATCCTCGCTCAGGCCAAACAGCGGGCTCTTGAGCACGGTGGCGAGCGCAAGATCGTCTTCGGGCAGCAGCAGCGCGTCGCCCAGCACCATCAGATCCATCACCGCGATGTGCTCGGTGAGCAGCAGCCGGTCGGCGCCGGCGACCGCGATGCCTTCATGCTTGAGCGCCCGGATCACCGCCTCGAAGATGGGGCCGCGCTGCCGCACCAGAATGAGCACGTCGCGCGGGCGCGTTCCGGCATTGCACCAGCGCCGCACCGTGCGGCCGATCTTGGCCGCCAGCTTGATCGCCGGGCTTGATTCTCTCGCTGTGTCGAACGGCGCGTCCCACGCTTCCTTGCTGGTGTCCTTGGGATCGGGCGCGACGATGTCCCAGACTTCGACCTCGCCCGGCAGCTCGTCATACACGGCCTTGTGGACCGTCTTGACCGGGTCGTGGGTGAGGCCGCGATACGCGACCTCATGCGAGAACACCGTATCGACCGCGTTGAGGATGACCGGGCTGGAGCGGAAGGAGAACGGCAGCTTCTCGTTGTAGAACTCTGCGCCCGCTCCGGTGAACAATCGCTCGAAGTGCCGGCCCGCGTCGGAGAAGGCGAGCGGCACCGCGCCCTGGAACGAAAAGATCGACTGCTTCTCGTCGCCGACCGCGAACACGGTGCGGCATACATTTTCGCGCGAGCCGCCGGGCGGAAACTCCGACACGATCGTCTTGATGATGTCCCACTGCTTGGGGCTGGTGTCCTGCGCCTCGTCGACCAGCACATGGTCGATGCCGAGGTCGAGCTTGTAGTGCACCCAGGCCGATGAGGTGTCGCGGAACAAAGCGAGCGTCTTGTCGATCAGGTCGTCATAATCGAGCAGTCCGCGCTCGTCTTTTGCTCGCGCATATTTCTCGATCACGGCGTAGGCGATGGTGAGCAGCGCGGCGGTGCGGTCGCGGGCTCGCAGCGCATTCTCGCGGGCGATGAGTTGGCAAACCCGCTTCTGCTCCTCGCTGAGGCGGTCGAGCCATTGCGGGTTTGCGTTCGCGATTTCCTTGGTCAGCAGGTTTTTTCGCGGGGTCAGTTCGGTCGTGCAGAACACTTCCCGATACGCCTTGCGCCGGTCCGCAGCCGGCGCATTTCGTGCCTTCGTAATGCGCTCGATCAGGCCCTTCTCCGTGGCCTTATCGCTGGCCGCGAGCACTTCAACCAGTGTTTGCCACTCGGCTTCGGGGATCAGCGTTCCTGACCAGTATTCGGCCTCGAGCGTTTCCACCGTGTAATCTGGCTTAAGCTCAAACGCGCGGCTCAACTCCCCGATGGCTTGCGGTACGCCACCGGCTCGTTTCACCCACTTGATGACGGTGTCGCGCTTGCGGATCATGTCCGCGATCACCTCCTTGAAGGTGATATCGGCCGCGGAGGTGATGGCGATCGCCAGCGCCTGGCCGAGGGTCCGTCAGGCTGGCCCGATGCCTCCAGCATCACCTCGAGCGTGAGACGCTCGAGCAGTTGCGCCGTCGCGCTTTCGTCGAGCACCTCGAAGTGAACAGCGACGTCGGCCTCGAACGGAAACTGATGCAACAGCCGCGTGCAGAAGGCGTGGATGGTCTGCACCTTGAGGCCGCCGGGTGTCTCGATCGCGGTGGCGAACAGGCGGCGGGCCAACGTGCGCTGCCGCGCGGTCGGCTTGCGGCCGATGGTTTCCTCGATGCGCTTGTCGAAGGCGGCATCGTCGAGCGTGGTCCATTGCGCCAGCGTTTCGAACACCCGGTTCGACATATTGGCGGCTGCCGCTTTCGTATAGGTGATGCAGAGGATCTTCGCCGGATCGACGCCCTGCAGCAGCAGATTGATGACGCGCTGCGTCAGCACCCAGGTTTTTCCCGAGCCCGCATTGGCGGAGACGAATACCGACGCATCCGGATTGGCGGCGCGGGCTTGCGATACGCGTAGCGCCGGGGGAATTTTCGGCGGCGCGTTCATGACTGCCCGCCTGGAATTTCGTATTCGCTCTCGCCGCCTGAGGCCGCCCACTCCTTCACGCGGGCCAGATGGTCGTAGTCGCCGTAATGCGTCGTCCACATCGGATGGACCAGCGAGCGGTAAGGCTCGCCCTGGACCAGGAAGCGCGCGGCGACGCCGGCGAGCCGCGTCCTTGCCTTCTCGGCATGGTCGTCCGGCGTGCCGTCCTTGAAATCGATGTCTTTCGATTCGCCGGCCGGGTCGCCGCCGCGCAGTCGCACGTAAGTGACCTCGGCGATCGAGCCCGGCTGGACGCCACGTTCGGCGAAGCCGCCGCCGCGGATCATCGCGCCTTCCAGCGTCAGTTGCGGCGACATGCCGCTCGCGACCTGCCGCCCGCTCGGCGGCGCACCGGTCTTGTAGTCGACCACGACGTAAGTGCCGTCATGCCGTTGTTCGATACGGTCGGCGCGCGCGGTCAGCGTGAATTCAACGTCGCCAAGCGGGATCGCCAGTTTGCCGGAAATTTCGCCGTGGATCGCGGCGAGCGCCGGCCGCCGCTCGCGCTCCCATGCCGTGAGCCAGCGCGCAATGCGCTGGAAGCGCGGCCACCAGAAAGCCTGTGCTTCGGGATAATCCTTGAGCGGGGCGAAACTCGCTTCGCCCAGCGCCAGAAGCTCACGCTCGGGATCGTCCGGCAGCTTGTCCGCGAATTTCTTGCTGAACTCGCCGATCGCTTCGTGGATGACGCTGCCGCGATCGGCGGCGCCGGGCGGCGTGTCGACCGCATCGAGCGGGCGCAGCCGCAGCACGTGCTTGGCGTAGATCGTGTAGGGATCGCGCAGCCAATCCTCGATCTCGGTAACCGACAGCCGCTTGGGCCGTGCTTCGAGCGGCGGCTTCGGCTCCGGACGCGGCGCCGGCTGCGGCCGCACGCCGGGCGCGTCGAGCATTTGCGCCCAGCCGAGATATTGCTCGCCGCGTGCTTTCATCGCCGCCCAATGCTCGGCGCCCGCGAGCGCCGCGATGCGCTGAACGAAACGCGACGCCACCATCGGCGCGCCGCCGACTTTGGCGGCCCGCGTCAGAATAACCTCTTTGGTGCCGAGCGCCTGCGCGAAGTCGTGCGCGGCAAGGCCGACGCGCCGCTCCGGAAGATCGAGGCCGAGTTGCAGCCGCATCGGCCGCGACAGCCACGGATCGGTGCGGGTTTCCGGCGGCCATGAGCCTTCATTCAATCCGCCGAGCACCACGCGGTCCATATCCTGGAGGCGCGCTTCGAGCGGGCCGAGAATGCGGATATTGACGCCGGGGCGCTCACGCAGCCGCACGATGCGGCCTGCGACTGCGGCGTGGAAGAAATCGCCGTAGTCGGCCGGACGCAATTCGAGCTCGGCCGCGGCGGGTGTATCGATCAGTGCGTCGAATGTTGCGCGAAGCTGCTTGCCATCGGCCTTGGCGAAGGCAGCGCCCGCACTCAGCGTTTCGATGCAAACAGCGTGACGTTTCGCCAGTTCGCTCAGCGTCAGCCGTGCGCCGCTCCGCTCCAGCGGATCGAACGCGGCCGCGAGCCGGGCCACCAATGCATCAGCTGCGTCGAGATCCGCCTGTGAGACGAACTTGCGCGGATCGCTGTCGCGCAAGGCCGATTGGCCGTTGCGATACGTCGCCAAAGCGTGTGTGAGACCTGCAATCCGGCGCCGCGGCCGCGGCCCGCGCAGGATGGCGCGCTCCAGCGCCGCGACAGCGCGGCGTTCGCTGTCGCCGAACAGTGGGTGCTTGAGCATGGCAAGCAGCGGCACCGGCTCGGCGCCGCCAAGGCCGACGTCGACCACCAGACGCGCAAACACCCCGGCCGGCGTATCGGCTAATGGATCGCCGGCGGAGTCATTGACGGCGACATTCCAGCGCTCCAGCGCGGCGACGACGCGCCGGGCCAGCGCCCGATCCGGCGTGATCAGCGCCGCCGACTTTTGCTGTTCGTCGGCCTCGCGCAGCGCCACCGCAACAGCCAGCGCTTCTTCCTCGGAATTGCCGGCTTCGATGACGGCAACGCCGTCGAGGGCACGACCGGTCGCGGCAGCGAACGCCTTGTCCTTACGCCGTGCCGGCCAATGCTCGGTGGTTGCTGCGGGCCGCAATGCTTCGGACAGGAAAGCTTCGCGGTCGCCTGCCGGCTTCAGCGCCTGCACATCTGTGCGAGCAATGCCGATCTTTCGGAGCAAACCCTGCATCGCATATTGCGGATGGTTGAACGCGGGCATGCCGCCGTCATGGAGAGATGCTTTCTCGACGCCGGCCAGCATCTCCCACGACGGCTCGTCGAGCATGATGTCCAGGCCGGGCAGCACCACCGCGCCATGCGGTAAGCGGGCGACGGTCGCGATCAGCTCGGCGGTCGATGGCATCGAGCCGGTCGAACCCGCGACGATGACGGGCGCATTGCTGTGTGTGAGCCGCTGCGTCTCCGCCTTGATGAGAAGGTCGCGCCGTTCCGCTGCTTCGATCACGCCGCGATCATCCCGAACGCGCGGCCAGTAGTCCCGCAACACCTTGAGAAGCCGTAACGACAACTGCCAGAAGGCATCGAACTTCTCCGGCACCAGCTCGTCGAGCCTGTCCCAGCCAACGCCGCGCGTCGTCATGTCGTCGATCAGCCGAGCGAGATCGTCCGCCAGCAACAGCGCCGCGCTCGGCGTGTTGGCGACCAGCGGCGTGCCGGCCGCGCCATGCAGGTCGCGCGACGATGCCCATTTGACGACGAGCTGCGCCAGCAGCAGCTTGCGCTCCAGCGGATCGAGGGTTTGCGGCAGCGTCAGCGCGGTTTCGGCCAGCTCGCCGGTCGCAGCCTGCGCAAAAATCAGTTCATCCTCGTCGATATCGCCGATCGCGATGATGCGCGGCAGAATCGCCGCCTCGCGGCCGATGCAGCCAAGGAACGTCTCGCGCGCGAGCTTCACGGCCCGCCGGGTCGGCAGGTAAAGCGTCAGCTGGGCGAGCGCGAGCGGATCGTCCGAGCCCGGAAAGCCCGCAATCAGCTTGCCCTCAATGAGGGCGCGAACCAGCACGGGCAGGAACGGCGCCGACGCCGGAATATTGAAAACGCGCGGGGTCATCGCCGGGAATCATACACGCTTTGCGCGCGGGCAAAGCTATTGCGCGCGGGCCTTGATGGCGGCCTGCGCGGCTTCGATCGCCTCTACAGTGCCGACATGCATCCACAGGCCGTCGAGGGCAAGGCCGTGGAGACGACCGGCCGCGGCGGCGCGCTCGAACAATTTTGTCAGGGAAAATTCGCCCTCCGGCGCGCCTCGGAACATGGCGGGCGAGAGGATCGCTGCCCCGGCATACACAAAGGGAGCGGTGTCCTGTTGACCGCGGCGGGTCAGCCGGCCGTCCGACGCCATCGCGAAATCGCCGCGGCCGCTATAGCCGAGACTGCCTGTGGTCGGCGCCAGCAGGAGGAGCGCGTCCATCGTGCTTGCGTCGAACGCTTCTGCCAGCCGCTCGAGATTCGGCCGCACGCCGTCGATCCAGATCGTGTCCGCATTGACGTGGAAGAACGGCGCGCCGCCCAGATTCGGCAGTGCCTTGACCACGCCGCCGCCGGTGCCGAGCAAGGCGCCGCGCTCGTCCGAGATAATAATGCGCGGCCGCTCGCGCCCGGCGACGTGCTTCTCGATCATCTCGCCAAGGTGGTGGATGTTGACCACCGCAGTTTCCACGCCCGCCTCCGCAAGCCTGTCGAGCGCATGGTCGAGCAACGGCTTGCCGGCCACGGCGACCAGCGGCTTCGGAATATTGTCGGTGAGCGGCTTCATCCGGGTGCCGAGCCCGGCAGCCAGCACCATTGCAGCGCGTGGAGATTGTTTTGCGGCCATCAGATCGATTTCAGTGCCGGTACGTGCGCAGCGTACCACGCGCGCAAATCGGCAAGCGCCGGATGCGCCAGCGACCGCTGGAGATAGGTCCATACCCGCGGCATGTG
Organism: uncultured Alphaproteobacteria bacterium; assembly: GCA_963847325.1. GTDB lineage: Bacteria > Pseudomonadota > Alphaproteobacteria > Rhizobiales > Xanthobacteraceae > Pseudolabrys. The sequence continues at coordinate 287,280 of CAWJZD010000003.1, read as the reverse complement.
ACGCAGATATTGCGGCTTGCCGTCGCGCTTATCGAGCCGCGCAAAAATGCCGAGGATCTTGGAGGCGCGCTGTGCGCCCATGGTCGCGTAAAGGCGGGCGAATTCCGCCGCGTCGAAGCCGGGATCGTTGAGCCGTCCCCGCATGTAGCGGCTGAGCAGCGAAAGCTCCATCATCTCGGGCACATCGACTCGGGCGTCCTGCAACAGCGACGCAACATCATAAGCGCCGGGCCCGATCATCGCGTCCTGGAAATCCAGCAACCCTACTCGTTGAATGCCGGCGCGATCCGGGAGCCACATCAGGTTCGGCGAGTGGAAATCCCTCAGCAGCCAGGTGGCGGGAGCATTCAGCGCCGGACCGAGCGCCTCGCGCCACAAAGTAACGTACTGGGCGCGGGATTGAGAAGGCAGTCGCACTTGCAGGCGGGGCAGAAACCAGTCCGGCAACAGCTCTGCCTCGATCAACAATGCTCCGAGGTCGTAACGCGGAAGCGCATGGTCGACCCCAGGCACCAGAGGAATTTGCCCGGGCAGCGTCATCCGGTGCAGCGCAAGCAGGACGTCGATCGCGGCCTCATACCGCTCTTCGACTGGCGCGGCGCTTGCGGCAATAAACTCGTCGCCGAAGTCCTCGACGATGGCGAAGCCTGCCGCGCGATCAGCAGCAAAGATCTGCGGCGCGGAAAAGCCGCGCTCGTGCAGCGCCCGGCCCAGCGCGAGATACGGGCTGATATCCTCGGCGAGGTGGGCGACCGCGCTGTAAGATTTTCCATCGCGCACCGGCGGACCATCGGCCCGCCGCGGCGAGTTCATCAGCAGAACGGTCCGGCCATCCTTGCTGAGCCGCTCGTATGAGCGGGTCGAAGCGTCTCCGGCCAGTCTCTCACGCCGCGCCTGTGCATAGCCGCTCGCCTCGAGAAAGCGCCGTACCGCGGCGATGCGGTCGACTCGCAGCGCACAGCGGCCATAACCACTAACTCGTGCGTGACGAAAACTGTCGCCGTGCGAGGGCGAGAGGGAGAGCGAGACATCGAAGCGGTCGGAGGGCAACAATCCGGCGGCGCGGTCGGGCCATTCGAGCAGTGTCACCGCATTGGTCGGCAGGTCCTCGAAGCCGAGCTCGATGAGATCGGCCGCGCTGGTGAGCCGATAGAGATCGCCATGCACCACCGGAAACCGCGGCAGCTCGTAGCTCTGCATCAGATTAAAGGACGGGCTCGCGACTTCGAGGTGCTCGCTGCCGGCCAGATGGCGGATCAGCGCGCGAGCGAACGCGGTTTTCCCGGCGCCGAGATCGCCCGACAATGTCACGAGATCGCCCGGCTCAAGGATGCCGGCAAGGTCGATCGCAAGGCCCCGCGTCGCGGCTTCGTCGGTTAGTGAGGCATTGAAGCTCGCGCTGAAATTGGTCGCCAACATCAGATCGTCCGTTGAGTCCGGAGCCTTATAGTGCGCGTCACGTGGCGTAAGAAGGGCGCGTCACGCAGCCGTTCTCGCTCCGACCGGCGCGGTCGCCCGCTCCAGCGGGAAGATGCAGGTGACCGTGGTGCCGCGCCCGGGGACGGAATCGAGCAGCACCTTGCCGCCATGCAGCTCGACGAAGGAGCGTACCAGTGAAAGCCCAAGGCCAGGGCCGCGATGTTGCGAGCCTTGCGAATGCGTTTCGAACCATTCGAACACGCGATCCTGCGCGTCCTCGGGGATTCCGGGGCCGTGATCCGCCACGGTGAAAACCACCGCGTCGGCGCGCCGCACGGCGCTGAGGCGGATCGCGTCATTGGGCGGGGAGAATCCGGCCGCATTGGAGAGCAGGTTGAACAGCACCTGCCGCACGCGCGCGCCGTCAGCGGTGAAGCCACCAATGTCCGGTGCGACGTCGATGACGAGCTTGAGGTTGTCCTTCGCCAACCGGTCCTGAATGCCCTCGGCGGCTTCGATCACGGCCGCGCGAATGTCGACCTGGCCGAGATTGAGCGTCATCGCGCCGGCATCGATGGTGGCGAGATCGAGAATGTTATTGATGATGGCGAGCAGCGAGCTGGTCGATTTGGTGATGTAGGACAGGTATTCGCGCTGCTTGGTATTCAGCGCGCCGATAGCGGCGTCGTTGAGCAGCTCGGCGAAGCCGATGATGTTGGTGAGGGGCGAGCGCAGTTCGTAGGAGACGTGCTGCACGAAATCGACCTTGATCTCGTCGGCGGTTTCCAGCGCCTCGTTGCGCTCGCGCAGCGCACGCTCGACGTTCACTGTGTCGGTAATGTCCTTGAAGGTGACCATGGTGGCGCCGTCGGGCAGCGGCACGGTGGCGCAGTCGATCACCACGCCGTCGCGGCGCTCGATGCGTGAGCCGGTTGGCTCGCGATTTTCGATCGCCGTCACCGCGCCGCGCAGCGTCCGCCACACATTGTTGTCATCGTGCAGGGCCTGGCACCAGGCCGTGACGGCCTCGATGTGCGGACGCTGTGACAAGCGCTTCCGGCGTCAGCTTCCACATCCTTTCGAACGTTGGATTGTGCAGGCGGATACGGCCGTCCGAAGCAAACACCGCGACAGCCTCCGACAGGTGATCGAGCGTCTCGCTCTGTACCTTGATCAGCGCGTCGTAGTTGCGATGGAGTTGCAGCCGCTCGGTGACGTCGTCAAACAGATAGGTGATGCCGCCTTCAGGGTTCGGCACGATGACGACGCGCAGCGTGCGTCCATCGAGCAGGTGCCACATCTGCTCTCTCGGCTCGACAGCGCGGTACGCCTCATGCAACTGCGCTTTCCATAGGCGGAAGTTCTGCTGCTCCGGCAGCTTGTTGGTCGTGCGGAGGCGATCGAGCACCGCGCTGTCGCTCGGCGACTGATCGAGGAAGCTTGCGTCGAGCTCCCAAAGGCCGCGGTAGGCCGCATTGTAGAACGAGAGCTTCTGGTCGGCGTTGAAGGCGACGACGGCAGTGCCGAGCTGATCGAGAATACGGCGGTTCGCCTCGGTCATGCGGCCGAGCTCGCTGCGCATCGCGGCCGCCTCAGTCGCATCGATCGCAATGCCGGCGCTGCCGCGCTTGCTCGGCATATCGACCACGTCGAACAGGCGACGCTGTCCCGCGGCGATCGCTGGAAGACGGCCGGCAAAGCCGCTGTTGGCTCGCAATTGAGCGACTTCCGCGCGTGCGGCGCGGTCGAACATCTCGACGCCGTTCTCGACCGCTTCGCTGGCATCCTTCGCTTCGACCGCGCGCACATAGGCGCTATTGACGAAGGTGAGCAGCCCGTCGGAATCGCGCATCCAGATCGGCGATGGCAGGGCGTCCACCAGGTCGCGCAGCATCTCGGCGGTACCGAACAGGTTCTGGTACCGCATCGTCAGCTCGGCGAGATCGGCCTTGCTGCCGCTGACCTCCCGCAGCCGCAGCACCGCGCGACCGCCGACCACGCGGCCTTGCGCCTCGATCGGCGTTCCACTGCGGGTTTCCAGGTTCATGAGGAAACCGCGGCCCTCGTTACGCAGGACGCTGACAGAGTCGGAAAGGTCCTGGGCGATGGTCGGCTCGAGCCAGCGCTCGAAGGCGAGCAAATCGTCCGGTGCCGCACCTGGGAAAACCGCACCGGCCTCGCCAGTGATCTCCGGCGTCTCGTTGCCACTGTGCCAAACCAATAAGACCTGCGGCTCGGACAGCAGCAGCGTCTTCAGGCGCTCGACCTCGGCGCGCAAGGCGGCGGCGCCCTCTTGGGTCGATGCTTCAATCTGAGCGGCATGTCTGCGTGTGCGCACCAGAGCAATACCGGTCACCACGGCGACGCCGAGCAGCGCCAGCGTGAGTGTGAGGCCGGTAATTTCCTGCCCGGTCAGGCTGGCAAGTGCGGCAAGCGAGTTTTCGACGATCTGGCCAAGATCCTGCGCATATGCCGGTCCGGCCCAGCCGATCGGCGGTGCAGCAAGGATCGAGGCGAGGAATCCGCCTCGCCTCGGACGAGAACGCAGCCTCTCGTTCTCCGCCCGGATTGTCTCCGGCATTTCGGCTCTTGCCCCTGGGCGCCGAACGCGTCCGCCACGCGCTCCGCGAATCGCACGACTTTACCCCCGCGAGGACTCGCGCTGAAAGAGTCCAGACCATGAACGGAAACGCTAAAACGCTAGGAAAATCGGGCTAAATCGTGCGGCAGCTCGGCTATCCGGTGCCACCCGTCGACCCAAAGCCGCCACTGCCCCGGCCCGTTGTGGCAAGCGCATCCACCTCACGCAGTGCGGCGCGTGAAACGGGGGCGATGACCATTTGGGCGATCCGCATGCCGCGCTCGATCACGACCGCCGCCTCGCCCAGGTTGATCAGGATCACCTGCACCTCGCCGCGGTAGTCGGCATCGATCGTGCCGGGCGTGTTGAGCACGGTGACCCCCTGCTTGGCGGCGAGGCCGGAGCGCGGCCGCACCTGCGCCTCGAAGCCGGGCGAAAGCGCGATCGCGATGCCGGTCGGGACCAAGGCGCGTTTGCCGGGAGGAAGTGTCACCGGCTCGGTTACCGCAGCCAGCAGGTCCATGCCGGCGGCGAGCTCACTCTGATAGGCGGGCAGGGGCAGATCCTTGCCATGCGGCAGGCGTGTGATCTGGACGTCCGTCATTTTAATGTATCCGCGATCCGCGCAACCAACATGCGTGCGACATCCTCTTTGGATTGCGGCGGCCAATTCTCGGCGCCGTCCTCGGTCACCAGGGTCACTGTATTGCGGTCGCCGCCCATGATGCCGGTCTGCGGCGAGACATCGTTGGCGACGATCCAGTCGCAGCCTTTCTTTGCGAGCTTGGTTCTCGCATTGCCAAGAACGTTCTGCGTCTCTGCCGCAAATCCGATCACAAGCTTTGGCCGGTTGCTCTTGCGCTGCGCCACCGCCGCCAGAATGTCCGGGTTCTCGGTCAGTGACAATTCCGGCGTGCGCGCGCCCGGCGCCTTTTTGATCTTTTCCTTGCCGGCATTGGCGACGCGCCAGTCGGCAACCGCTGCGGCGAAGATCGCGACATCGGCCGGCAATGCTTTCTCGACTGCCGCCAGCATGTCGCGCGCGCTTTCGACGTGGATCACCGAAACCCCTTGTGGATCGGGCACATTTACTGGCCCGCTGACCAGCGTGACATCAGCGCCGGCCGCCGCCGCCGCTGCAGCGATCGCGTGGCCTTGCTTGCCGGACGAACGATTGGCGATGTAACGCACCGGATCGATCGGCTCGTGGGTCGGCCCCGACGTGATCAGCACGCGCTTGCCGGTGAGCGGGCCTTGCGGCTTCAGTAATTTTTCCGCAGCGGCTGCGATCTCCAGCGGCTCGGCCATGCGGCCCAAGCCGCGCTCGTTGGCTTCCGCCATCTCGCCTTCGTTGGGACCGACAGTGTCGATGCCGTCCGCAGCGAGCTGCGCGAGGTTTCGTTGCGTCGCCTTTGCGGCCCACATCTGCGGGTTCATCGCCGGCGCCAGCAAAATTTTTGAGCGCGTCGCCAGCAGCACCGCGCTGGCAAGATCGTCGGCCAAACCGTTCGCCATCTTCGCTATCAGGTCCGCCGTCGCCGGCGCGACCACGATCAGATCAGTCTCGCGCGCGAGACGGATATGGCCGATGTCGAACTCGGAGTCCTGATCGAACAGGTCGGTGAACACACGCTCGCCGACCAGCGCGCCAGCCGAGAGCGGCGTGACGAATTGCTGCGCGGCCTTGGTGAGGATCACGCGCAGATGGACGTTGCGCTCCTTGAGCCGGCGGATCAGGTCGAGCGATTTATAGGCCGCGATGCCGCCGCCGATGATGAGCAGCACGCGCTTGACGCCGGCCGGGATGGCACGTGGCGCGGGCGCCCGCACTGCGGGTTCATCGGTGCTGCTGCGGGTCGGCCCGTCCGCCGCCTCGCGCAGTAGGGTACGCACCTCGTCTTCCATCGAGCGGCCGTTCTTCGCTGCGCGCAGCCGCAGCCGCCGTTTCAATTGCTCGTCGATCTGGCGTACCGTGAGCGAAGCCATGCCTGACATTAGCAATTGATTGCAGTGCAATCAATGCAATCACAAGAAAATCGAGCTTCGCCAGAAGGTTACGATTTTATCGTGGTCGGCGCCGGCAGTGCCGGCTGCGTATTGGCCAACCGTCTGACCGCTTCCGGCCGATACTCCGTGCTGCTGCTGGAGGCCGGCCCCGACAGCAACAATCCATGGCTGCGCATTCCGCTCGGTTATGGGCGGCTGTTCACCGATCGCCGCTTCAACTGGTGTTACCAGACCGAGCCGCAGCGCGAGTGCGAGGGCCGCAACGTCATCGCGCCGCGCGGCAAAGTGCTCGGCGGATCGAGCGCGATCAACGGCCTCATCTATATCCGCGGCCAGGCGGAAGACTTCGACCATTGGCGGCAGCTCGGCAATGTCGGCTGGAGCTACGACGACGTGCTGCCATACTTCCGCAAGGCGGAAGACAATGAGCGTGGGCCGGATGAACTTCACGGCAGCGGAGGCCCGCTGGGCGTTTCCGACTTGCGCGACAGCCATCCACTGGCGCGCGCTTACGTCGAAGCCGCCCAGCAATGCGGCTATCCACGCAATGACGACTTCAACGGAGCGCAGCAGGAAGGCGTCGGCTTCTACCAGACGACGATGCGCAACGGCGCGCGCTCCTCGGCGAACACCGCCTACCTCAGACCGGCCCGCGCACGTGCCAATCTCAATGTTGTTACCGATGCTTTGACAACGCGGGTTCTGTTCGACGGCCGCCGTGCGATCGGGGTTGAGTATCGCGTTGGCAACAGAACGCAACGGGCGCACGCCGGTCGCGAAGTCATCGTCTCGGCTGGCTCATTTAATTCACCCCAGCTCTTGCAGCTCTCGGGAATTGGGCCTGCCACGCTCCTGAAGCAACATGGCATTGAGGTCATCGCCGATCGTCCGGCCGTTGGTGATAACCTCAGCGATCATTATTTCGCGCGGCTGGTGCTCCGTCTGAAGGCGCCCCTTTCGCTCAATGACGCGGTGAGACAGTGGCACCGCGGCGCGGCGGCACTATTTCGCTATGCATTCTTCCGGCGAGGCTATTTCGCAATTCCAGCACTCGCCGCCGGTTGCTTCCTGCGTGCCATGCCGACAGCGGCAACGCCGGACGTGCAATGCTCATTGATGCTGTTTTCCGTGAAGGCATGGGGCGAGGGATTGCATCCCTTCTCCGCGGTAACGACCTTATGCACATTGTTGCGGCCGGAAAGTCGCGGTCATGTCCGCATCCGATCGGCCGATCCCACGCAGCCGCCTGCGATCGATCCGAACTATCTGTCCTCGCAGAAAGATCGCGACACGATGGTTGCGGGATTCCAGGCGATGCGCCGGATCGTTAGCGCGCCCGCATTTGCACAGCATATTTCTGAAGAGATCGAGCCGGGCCTTGCGGCAAAGAGCGAAGACGCGTTGCTGGATCATATCCGTCGCCGCGGTTCGACCGTTTATCATCCGGTTGGCACGTGCCGCATGGGTCAGGATGCAGACACTGTCGTTGACGAAAGACTGCGGGTCCGCGGCATGGAGCGGTTGCGGGTGATCGACGCGTCGATCATGCCGTCGCTGGTGTCAGGCAACACGAATGCGGCGGCGATCATGATCGGCGAGAAGGGCGCCGACATGGTACTGGCCGATGCACGCTGAGAAGATCAAATCACCAGGAAGATCAGCCAGGCCAGCAAGGCCGCGATCACCCAGAAAGCCGCGACTTTCCAGCGCTCCAGCGGTCCTGCTCGCGGGTGAGGCCGGCAATCGTCTCCGGCGCCAGAACCAGCCCATTGCGGGTGATGGCGTCGAGCTGATCGGCCAGATTGACCGCGCGGGTGAGCAGGGCCGGCACCTGGCCGAGGAAGCGCCCGAGCTCGCTGGCGCCGCCCGCCGCCTCCTCGATCCGGCCGACCGGGCCGAGATTGCGCTCGATCCACTCGCGCACCACCGGCTCGGCGGTCTTCCACATGTTGAGGCGCGGATCGAGGTTACGGCCGACCCCCTCGACCACGACCATGGTCTTTTGCAGCAGCAACAGCTCCGGCCGGGTGCGCATGTCGAACAGGCCGGTCACCTCGAACAGAAGCTGCAAGAGCTTCGCCATCGAGATGTCCTCGGCGCTGCGGCTGTGGATCGGCTCGCCGATGGCGCGGATCGCCTGCGCGAAATTTTCGACCGAGTGGTGCCGCGGCACGTAGCCGGCGTCGAAGTGTACTTCGGCGACGCGGCGGTAATCCCGCGTGATGAAGCCGTACAGGATCTCGGCGAGGAAGCGACGCTCCTTCGGGCCGAGCCGCCCCATAATGCCGAAGTCGACGGCGACCAGCCGTCCCTCGGCATCGACGAACAGATTGCCCGGATGCATGTCGGCGTGAAAGAAGCCGTCGCGCAAAGCGTGACGCAGGAAACTCTGGATCACCTTGCGGCCGAGGTCGGGCAGGTCGTGACCCGCCGCGAGGAGTCCGGCCTGGTCGTTTAGCCGCGTGCCATCGACCCATTCGAGTGTCAGCACGTCACGTGCGGTGCGATCCCAGTCGACCGATGGAATGTAGAAGTCGGCATCCTCGCGGGTATTCTCCCGCATCTCGGACAGTGCCGCCGCTTCGAGACGGAAGTCCATCTCGATCGCAACCGAGCGCGCAAGCGTGGTGACGACTTCGATAAGCCGCAGCCGCTGTGCCTCGAGCGAGCGGGCTTCGGCTTTGCGTGCTGCGTAAAAGAAAGAATCCAGCTCGGAGCGTAGCTGGCGCTCAACGCCGGGGCGCAGCACTTTCACCGCGACTGATTTGGTGCCGTCTGCATAGGCCGCTTCAGCCTTGTGCACTTGCGCGATCGATGCGGCGGCGACCGGCGGTCCGAAGCTTGAGAACACCTCGTTCAGCGGCTTGCCGAGCGCCTTCACGACCATCGCTTCGGCTTCGGCCTGCGAAAATGGCGCCATCTTGTCTTGCAGCGTTTCGAGGTCGCGCGCGAGCGCGGCGCCGACCACATCGGGCCGCGTTGCCAGGAATTGTCCGAGCTTGACGTAAGTAGGTCCGAGCCGCGTCAGCGCGGCAGAGAGCCGTCCGGTGCCGTCCTTCGCGCTGGGCCGCTCGATCAGCCTGCCGAGTGCGATCATCGTGCGCGCCGACAATGGCAGCGGGCGCGTGTCGACCAGGGCCAGCACGCCCTCGCGCGCGAACACAAAGCCCGCACGAGCGAGATGAATGAGGTGGGTGAAGCCTGAGATCACAGGCGCCAGCCGGAATGCAGCGCCACCACGCCGCCGGTCATCGGGGTGAAAGAGACGCGGCGGAAGCCGGCCGCTTCGATCATGGCGGCGAACTGTTTGGGCTTGGGAAACTTGCGGATCAATTCCACCAGATACTGATAGGCCTCGCGATCGCCGGTGACCGCCTGGCCGATCGCCGGAATGACGTTGAACGAATAGAGCTCGTAGAGCGCATCGAGGCCGGGCACATCGACCGACGAGAATTCGAGGCAGAGAAACCGGCCGCCTGTCTTCAGGACGCGGAAGCATTCGGTCAGCGCCACATCGATGCGCGGCACATTACGGATGCCGAACGCGATCGTCACAACATCGAAGCTCTTGTCGGGAAACGGCAGTGCTTCCGCATTGCCCTGCTTGAACTCGATCGCGTCATCGCGCCCGCGTTCGGCGATCCGCTCGCGGCCGACGCTCATCATCTCTTCGTTGATGTCACAGACGATGGCGCGCGTGCCCGCACCACCCGCCTCGACCACGCGTAGCGCAATGTCGCCGGTGCCGCCGGCCAGATCGAGCAGGGAAAAGGCCCGGTTAGATTTGGGCGGATTGACCGCGGTGACCAGCGCGTCTTTCCACGCCCGGTGCAGGCCGCCGGACATCAGGTCGTTCATCAGGTCGTAGCGCTGCGCGACCGAATGGAAGACGTCATCGACCCGGGCCTGCTTGTCGGCGAGCGGGATGTCCTGGAAGCCGAAATGGGTGCGGTCGCCACTACGCGGCATACTGAAAAGTCCTTTGGCGGCAGGACCATAGCGCGAGCGACTGTGGGACGCTAGAAACCGTTCACCGTCCCGGAATGACACGGAGTATGCGTGCCCGAACTGCCCGAAGTTGAGACCGTGCGCCGCGGCCTCGCGCCGGCCATGGAAGGCGCGCGGTTCAAGAAGGTCGAAACGCGGCGTAAGGATTTGCGCTGGCCGTTCCCGAAGGACTTCATCAAGCGGCTCGAAGGCCAGAAGGTCGAGGGCGTCGGCCGCCGCGCCAAATATCTCACCGTCGACGTGTCGTCCGGCGACGTGCTGCTGATGCATCTCGGCATGTCGGGGTCGTTCCGTGTCGTCAAAGACCGCGGCAAAGAGCTGCAGCCCGGCAGCTATCACTTCGAAAAGGGCAAGCTCGAAAAGCACGACCATGTCGTCTTCACCATGTCGAATGGCTCGGTGGTGACGTTCAACGATCCGCGCCGGTTCGGCATGATGAAGATCGTTGCGCGCAGCAAGATCGACGAAGAGCCGCTGCTGCGCTGGATCGGGCCCGAGCCGCTCGGCAATGCGTTCGATGCCGAGATGTTGGCCGCGGCCTGCGCGGGCAAGAAGACGTCGCTGAAAGCTGCGCTGCTAGACCAGACGGTGGTCGCCGGCATCGGCAATATTTACGCCTGCGAGGCGCTGTTCCGGTCCCGGCTTTCACCCAAGCGGATGGCCTCGACCATTGCCGACCGGCAGGGGCGGCCGGACGAGCGGGCGCGCAAGCTGGTGGACGCCATCAAGACCGTGCTCAACGACGCCATCAAGGCGGGTGGCTCGTCCCTGCGGGATCATCGCCGCGCCGACGGCTCGCTCGGCGACTTCCAGCACAATTTCCTGGTCTATGACCGCGAGGGAAAGCCCTGTCCCAACAAGTGCGGCGGCAAAGTGAAGCGGTTCACGCAGAATGGGCGGTCCACGTTCTGGTGCCCACGCTGCCAGAAGTAGCCCCGGGCCGACCCCTTGTGCCGGGTGTCCGCAACTTGCTTTCATATGCCCAAGCCGAAAAGGCGACAGACAAGGGGGAGGCGATAATGCGCAGGTTTCTTCTTTGTGCGATTTTCGCGACGGCGTTGGTATCGCCGGCCGCCGCACAATATCCCGACAAGCCGATCCGTTTCATCGTGCCGCAGGCGGCGGGCAGCAACACCGATCTGTATTCACGGCTGATCGCCGCCGAGATGAGCAAGACGCTCGGCCAGCAGATCGTGATCGAGAATAAGCCGGGTGCTGCCTTCACGGTCGGCCTTGATGCAATCGCGAAGGCGCCGCCGGACGGCTACACGATCGGCATGGGCCTGATCGGTGGCCTGGCGATCGCGCCACATATGGTTGCGAAGCTGCCCTACGATATCGAGAAGGACTTCCAGCCGGTCGCGCAGGTGTCGAACGGCTTTCTGATCCTTGCAGTCTCGCCGAAGTCGCCGCTCAACTCCGTCAAGGAGGTGATCGACTACGCCAAGCAGAATCCGGGCAAACTATCCAACGCGTCGTCCGCGACCGGCTCGCCCGGCCATGTCGGCGGCGAGCTGTTCAAATACATGGCCGACGTGAAGATCACCCATGTGCCTTATCGCGGCGGCTCCGGTGCGGTGAACGACCTCATCGCCGGTCACGTCGACCTTATGTTCGAGGGCCTGCAATCGATCGCGCCGCATGTGCGCGAGGGCCGCGTCAAAGGCATCGGCGTCAGCGGCGCCAAGCGCTCGGCGGCGTTTCCCGACATGCCGACCCTTGAGGAAGCGGGCGTGCCGGGCTATCTCGCGACCACCTGGCTCGGCGTGGTCGCGCCGGCAAAAACGCCGCGTGACATCGTCGACAAGCTCAACAAGGCGGTGAACGACGCGCTCAAATCGCCGCCCGTGGTTGCGCAGTTCAAGCTGACCGGCGATGAAGCGGTCGGCGGCACGCCGGAGGATTACGCCAGGCTGATCAAGAACGACAACGCGAAGTGGAAGGACGTGGTCGCGCGCTCGGGCGCGCGGCTCGAATAAGGAAGGACTGCATGGCTTACGAGAACATCATCGTCGAAACCAAGGGCAAGGTCGGCATCATCCGGCTGAACCGGCCGAACGCGCTCAATGCGCTCAACGCGGCGCTGAAGACCGAGCTGTGCGAGGCGATCCGCAAGTTCGACGTCGATGACGGCATCCATTGCATGATCATCACCGGCAGCGAGAAGGCTTTCGCCGCCGGCGCCGACATCAAGGAGATGGCGGACAAGACCTACAACGAAGCGCTGATGGGCAACTTCGCCGGCGACTGGGACGAGGCGGCGAAGGCGCGCAAGCCGGTGATCGCCGCAGTCGCGGGCTTTGCGCTCGGCGGCGGCTGCGAGCTCGCCATGATGTGCGACATCATCATCGCGGCGGACAACGCCAAGTTCGGCCAGCCGGAGATCAAGCTCGGCGTCATTGCCGGCATCGGCGGCACGCAGCGGCTGACGCGCGCGGTCGGCAAGTCGAAGTCGATGGAGATGAACCTGACCGGCCGCATGATGGACGCGACCGAGGCCGAGCGCGCCAACCTGGTGTCGCGGGTGGTGCCGCTGGCGAGCCTGATGGACGAGGCGATGAAGCTCGCCGAGACCATCGCCTCAATGTCGCTGCCGTCAGTGCTGCTGGCGAAAGAGGCGATCCTGCGCTCGTTCGAGGTGCCGCTCGCCGAAGGCATCCGCTTCGAGCGCCGCGTCTTCCACTCGCTATTTGCGACGCAAGATCAGAAGGAAGGCATGAAGGCCTTCATCGACAAGCGGAAGGCCGACTTCAAGAACAAGTGAGCCGCGGCGCGGCTCACACATTCATCTGATAGCTCGCCGCCACCCAGCGGTGGCCGCCGTCGGTCATCTTGTCGATCCAGCCGATCGAGGGGAACGGCATGTGGAAGCCGATCGCCATCAGCTTCTCGGCCGAGAGCATCGCCAGCATTTTCTTGCGGTTAGCGACGGCCTTCTGCTGGTCGTCGTCGAAGCCGATGGTCCAGTCCGGACGCTGGATGCCGCAGACGTAGTGCAGGAATGAATCGGCGAACAGCAGCACGCTCTTGCCGCCGCTCTCGATCTGGAAGCCGGTCAGCCCGGCCGAATGTCCGGCGCAATCGACCGCGCGAACGCCTGACACGACTTCATCGCCGCCCTTGAGGAAGGTGCACTTGTCGGCCAGCGGCGCCATGATCTTGTCGAACTGGAATTTGGTCGGCTTGCGCGCCTCGCTGATGCCTTCGCCCTTCTTCCAGAAGTCGAACTCCGCGGCGGCAATCACATAGCGCGCATTCGGGAAGGTCGGCTTGCCGCCGGTGAAGTTGGCGCCGATGTGGTCGGGATGGCAGTGGGTGACGGCGACGATGTCGACATCCTCCGGCTTGTAGCCGGCCTGGCCCATGCGCTCGACCAGATGGCCGTCCGGCACGCGGCCCTTCAGCGCCTCATTGTCCTTGGCCAGCGTGCCGTTGCCGGTATCGAACAGGATCACCTGCTTGCCGGTATTGACCAGCACCGGCACGAACGGATGCTCGAACTTGCTCGGATCGATATTGTTCTTTTTCGCCAGCTCCTCGATCTCGCCGGGCTTCGAGCCGCCGGCATGCACGCTGCCGAGCCCGTCGCGCACGGCGAGGCTGTCGAGAATGGTCATCACCTCGAAATCGCCGAGCTTGAAGCGATAGAGCGTCGGCCGCAGCTGGCCCTTCATGTCAGCGGTCATGGCATTCCTCGTTCACGATTTTCGGTAATCATTTCGGCCGCACGCAGATCACGCGCACGACGGCGGCGCGCGCGTCGCCGGTGCTTGTCGCGGCGGCGACATTGTATCTGGCGAGAAAATCGGTGATCGCAGCGGCGGGGACGAGCCGCACCGGCGGCAGGCTGCCCTCCGCGCTTGCGAGCTGGGCGTTACGCGTCTCCATCATGCCGAGCACGCGGCCTTTGTCGTCGAGCGCCGCGGCGCCGGAGAAGCCGCCGAGCGGCACGGATTCACGCAGCCGGATCGCGTTGCCGTCGCCAAGCTGGGCTTTCACTTCGGCAGGTTTTTTGCCGCCGCCCTGGATGTGGGGATCGGGAATGCCGACCAGCGTGAAATCGCCGGACGCACTTCCCGATATCGCAGCCGTCGCGAGATCACGCTTGCCGTAGACGCGAAGCAGCGCGAGCCCATTCGTGCGATCGACCGCGACGCGCTCGGCATTGCCCAAGCCGTCCACGGCGATGACGTTGCAGTTCTCGGCGACGCGGCGGTCGGTAATGATATGGCCGTCGGGGCTCACGATCAGGCCGGTGCCGTAATCGACAGGCTTTGCGAGCGATGCGATTGGCGCGTTGCCCTCCGGAAACGGCGCGAATGAATTGGCCATTGCGGCGGTCACCGGCGCGACGATGCCTTCCATCGCCTGGTCGAACATGACGGTGTAACCACGCAGCTCGCCGTTCTTGAGCTGGGCGCGCACGCCGAATTTTTTCAGCCCCTGCAGCCCGGTGACGGTGAAGCCGTCGCCCTTCACTCCGCTCGACTCAATCTTGCGGTTCGACGGCTCGCGCTTTTCCTTTTCGAACAGGGCGTTCAGCGAATCCGCCGTCTTGATGCGGAAAGTGTGGATCTGGATGTCGCCGTGACGCGACGACCAATGCGTGCCGTTCTCGGCGTGGTTCGATCGCGGCACCCATTTGACCGGCAGGCCGAGGCGGACGCCGGTGGCCGGGTCCTGCACGACGCTCCAGCCGATTGCGTCGCGCTCGTTGGCGCTGACACCGGCCAGGTCGGTAGCCGGCGGCGTTTTTGCTTCGGGCTTTAGCTCGGGTTTTGCCTCCGGCGGGACCATGGCCTGCTTGATCGATTCGAGCGGCTTGGCCGCAGGAAGTGGAGCCGGAGTTGGAACTGCCGCCTGTTCGGCGGGCTTTGCCGCGGGCGCGGCCGCCGGCTTCACCGCAGGTTTGGCGCGCTTCGGGGGAGCCGTCGCGGCCGGCGCGCTGTCCTCGAACGGATAGGTGGCGTCCTGCGCCTGCGCAGCGCCGCACGCAAATCCGATGCAAAGAGCTGCCGCGAATGCCGAACGCATTCCCCCTCCCGGTGAGGGCCGCACCATAACGGATGTGAAAGCTGCGGCAACCGGGTCGGCTGGCAAAAAGTTTCATGGGGTCATAGGCTTGCTGTCATGCTGACAACTGAGGAACTCGAGCGCTATGCGCGCCACATCGTCCTGCGGGACATTGGCGGGCCGGGCCAGCAAAAGCTGAAGCAGGCGCGCGTGCTCGTCATCGGCGCCGGCGGCCTTGGCGCGCCCGTCTTGATGTATCTCGCTGCCGCCGGGGTCGGCACGCTCGGCATCGCCGACGACGACACGGTCACGCTGTCGAATTTGCAGCGGCAGGTGATTTTCAAGACCGAGGACGTCGGCAAGCCGAAAGCGGAAGTTGCGGCGCGCGCGGTCGCGCAGCTCAATCCGCATGTCACCGCCAAGCCGCACAATATCCGCGTCGATGCACGCAATGCGCTGGAGCTGATCGGCCAATATGACGTGGTCGTCGACGGCTCCGACAATTTCGCCACGCGCTATCTCGTGTCCGACGCGTGCTACTTCGCCAGGAAGCCGCTGATCACCGCCGCGCTCGGCGTGTTCGACGGCTCGATCACGACGATCCGCGCCCATGAGAAGAACGCGAGCGGCACGCCCAATCCGACCTATCGCTGCCTGTTTCCGGAGCCGCCGCCGCCGGGCACGGTGCCGGCCTGCGCGGAGGCCGGGATTCTCGGGGCGTTGCCCGGCGTGCTGGGCTCGCTGATGGCGCTCGAAGTCGTGCGCGAGATCGTCGGGTTCGGCGAAGGGCTGGTCGGCAAGCTGCTGATGATCGATGCGCGCGACATGCGGTTCGAGACGCTGCGCTACGACTGGGATCCCGGAAATCCGTTGAGCGGCGACAAGCCGGCGATCAGGGACTTGTCGATTTATCTTTGACGGCGAGCTCCGCGCAAGTCCTAGGATTCATAATTAACCCTGCCATTTCCGCGGTTCGATCAGGCCCCTCCTAGAGTGCTTCGGGGACTGACGGGGCGTTTCGTGGTTTGGGGAATTCGCTGGCTCACGGCACTGACAATGCTGCTGCTCGTGTTCTGCACGGGCGCGGCCGCGCAGCAATGCGCGAACCCGAAGGCACTGGGTGTGAGCCGGGTCCTGCCCATCGATCCGCGCTCGCGGCCGCTGGTGGGCAGTTTCGACTACGGCATCACGCTGCCGCTCGCGCCACGTGAAGTCGTACTCACTTTCGATGATGGGCCGCGTCCGCCTTATACGAACCGCGTATTGAAGGCGCTTGCCGACGAATGCGTGCGCGCAACATTCTTCGTGCTCGGCCGTCAGGCTCTCGCGTTTCCCGCGATGGTGCGCCAAGTCCAAGGTGCCGGGCATACGATCGGCACCCACACGCAGAATCATCCGATGCACCGCATGTCGCTGGCGCGCGCGACTGTCGAGATTGAAGCAGGCATTGCCTCAACCGCGAGCGTGCTCGGCTCACGGCAGGCCGTCGCGCCGTTTTTTCGCTTTCCGGGTCTTTATCGCACCAGCGCCGTGGAGGCCTATCTTCGCTCGCGCGGTGTGATGGTGTGGAGCATCGATGTCGACTCTGATGACTATCGCCGCATCAGTGGCCAGGCGATGGTCGAGCGGATCATGTCCAATCTCGAGAAGAGCCGCGGCGGCATCTTGCTGATGCATGACATTCAGCCGAAGACCGCGGCGATGCTGCCGACATTGTTGCGCAATCTAAAGCAGCGCGGATTTCGAATCGTGCACGCCGTGCCGGGCAAGAGTCAGCCGCCACGCAACCTCGATCTGATCGCGCGGGGAGAAGCGCCGGCGCAAGGCTTCGAGATTGTGTTTACGTCGGGCGTCGTCAACCGGTAGCGAGTACCGCTACAGCATACTCGGCAGCACGCGATCGGGCGGGCGGTGGCCGTCCATCCAGGTGCGGATGTTGATGATCACCTTCTCGCCCATGTCGACGCGGCCTTCGATCGTGGCCGAGCCCATGTGCGGCAACAGAACGATCTTCCCGGCCTTGGCGAGCTTGACCAGCTTCGGATTCACCGCCGGCTCGTGCTCGAACACGTCGAGACCGGCGCCGGCAATATCGCCGCCATCGATCAGCCGGATAAGCGCATTCTCGTCGATCACTTCGCCGCGCGCGGTGTTGACGATGTATGCCTCGGGCCGCATCAGCTTGAGGCGCCGCGCCGAGAGCAAGTGATAGGTCGCCGGCGTGTGCGGGCAATTGATGGAGAGGATGTCCATCCGCGCCAGCATCTGGTCGAGGCTTTCCCAGTACGTCGCATCCAGCTCCTCCTCGATGCGGCGGCTGACGCGGCGGCGATTGTGATAGTGGATCTGGAGGCCGAAGGCGCGGGCGCGGCGAGCCACCGCCTGGCCGATCCGCCCCATGCCGATGATGCCAAGCCGCTTGCCATGAATGCGGTGACCGAGCATCCAGGTCGGTGACCAGCCGACCCAGTCCTTGTCGCCGGAAAGAATTGTGGAGCCCTCGGCGAGCCGCCGCGGCACGGCAAGGATCAGCGCCATCGTCATGTCGGCGGTGTCTTCCGTGAGCACGCCCGGCGTATTGGTGACGGTGATGCCGCGCTGATTGGCGGTGGCGACATCTATATTGTCGACGCCATTGCCGAACTGGGCGATCAGCCGGAGTTGCTCGCCGGACTTGGCGAGCAGCGCGGCGTCGATTTTATCGGTGACGGTCGGCACCAGCACGTCGGCGGTCCTCACCGCCTCGGCCAGCTGGGCCGGGGTCATCGGCTTGTCTTCGGGATTAAGGCGGGCCTCGAACAGCTCGCGCATGCGCAATTCGACGCTGTCGGGCAGCTTGCGCGTTACGATGACCAGCGGCTTCTTTGTCTTGGGCATTGTTCCGCCGCCTATAAAGCCCTCTTTAACCCGCTTCCCGCACACTGCCGCGGTTCGATTCCGCGTGCAAATTGGCCCTCAATCGCGTTCTTCCTATCAGATGGCGCAGACAAGACAAAGTATGAGCGGCGCCATTTTGCTAGCCGCAATTGTGGTGACGCTGATGGCGTCGACCCCTGCAAGCGCGGCGGGCGAAACCCCGGGCTCTGTTACCGGACTGCCGGTGCCGCGGTTCGTCAGCCTCAAGTCCGACCGCGTCAATGTGCGTGGCGGGCCGCAGAAAGAGCAGGAGGTCCGCTGGGTCTATACCCGTGCCGGCATGCCGGTGGAGATCACCGCCGAGTACGAAAACTGGCGGCGCATTCGCGATTGGGAAGGCGCGGAAGGCTGGGTCTATCACTCGCTGCTGTCCGGCCGCCGCACCGCCGTGGTGGTGCCGAAGTCGAAGGACGAGCTGGTGCCGCTGTTTGAGAATCCGGATGGCGAGTCAGATGTCACCGCGAAATTGCAGTCAGGCGTGCTTGCCAGCCTGAAGTCATGCACCGGGACCTGGTGCCGCATCACCGGAAAAGGGTTCGAGGGATTCATCCGGCAAGAGCGCGCTGTGGGGCGCTTATCCGAATGAGAAGGTGGACTAGGAAATAAAAAAGCCCGGCCGAAGCCGGGCTTTTTTATTGGTGCCGATCCGCGCTTACTTGTTGTCGCCCTTCTTGCGCAGACGAACGACGATGTCCACGCGCGCGACCTCGTAGCCTTCCGGCGCTTCCGGGGTCTTGCCGACGATCACCTCAGTGCCCGGAATGTCGAGCAGCGAGTCGTCTTCCTCGAGGAAGAAGTGGTGATGGTCGGTGACGTTGGTGTCGAAATACGCCTTGGAGCCGTCGACCGCGACCTGCCGCAGCAGGCCGACCTCGGTGAACTGGTGCAGCGTGTTGTAGATCGTGGCGAGCGACACCGGCACCTTGGCGCGAGTTGCTTCCTCGTAGAGCATCTCCGCCGAAAGGTGGCGGTCGCCCTTGCCGAACAGGAGCCAGCCGAGCGACATGCGCTGGCGGGTCGGACGCAGGCCGACCGATCGCAGCATCGATTTGACGTCGTGCCACGGGCAGCCATTGAGATCGCCACGCGGCGGGACGTGCGGAAGCGGAGATTCACTCCGGCTATAGACCATCGTGCGCGGCGGGTTGGACGTCCGGTTCATTAGAATTACTCAAAAAACCAATGCCTTAGCGGTAGGCCACCATATACGCAACGCAGCACGCGATGCAACAATCGCACCCGTTGTTTTACGCGGAGCTAATTTCACCGCTTACGCATTGATATTTCGGACAAAGTCGGGCGGGCCGCGGCTGTCTTTTTCCCGCTTTGGTCCCTATGTTAGGAACCGTATGTCAGTCGCCCCGCAGCGTGGAGTGCCTTTGCCGATGGATGCACGGCGGAACAGGTTCGAATACGAGGATTTGCTCGCCTGCGGACGCGGCGAGATGTTCGGCCCCGGCAATGCGCAACTGCCGCTTCCCCCGATGCTGATGTTCGACCGGATCTCGGAAATCTCCGAGCAGGGCGGGCCACATGGCAAGGGGCTGGTGCGCGCGGAACTCGAAATCAAGCCGGACCTCTGGTTCTTCCTCTGCCATTTCAAGGGCGACCCCGTGATGCCGGGCTGCCTCGGCCTTGATGCGCTGTGGCAGTTGCTCGGCTTCTTTCTCGGCTGGCTGGGATCGCCCGGCCGCGGCCGCGCGCTCGGCCTCGGGGAATTGAAGTTCAGCGGACAGGTGCTGCCGAACATGAAAAAGGTGGTTTACGGGCTCGACATCAAGCGCGTCATGCGCTCGAAACTCGTGCTTGGCGTCGCCGACGGCTGGCTGTCGGCAGATGGCACCGTGATTTACAAGGCAACCGATCTGAAAGTCGGCTTGTTCAAGCAAGAAGAAATGCAGCCGGGCGTCGCCTGACGCCGCGCTGCTTCCGATCAACGCGGGCATAGGGACGCAAAGGCAGTATGCGACGAGTCGTCGTCACCGGAATGGGCATCGTTTCGTCCATCGGCAACAACACCCAGGAAGTGTTGGCGTCGCTGCGCGAAGCGAAGTCCGGCATCTCGCGCTCCGAGCAGTTCGTCGCGCACGGCTTCCGCTGCCAGGTGCACGGTGCCCCGACGCTCGATCCGGCCGGCACGGTGGATCGCCGTGCCATGCGTTTCCTTGGTCCGGGCTCGGCGTGGAATCACGTCGCGATGGAGCAGGCGATCCGCGACGCCGGGCTCGAGCAAAACGAAATCTCAAACGAACGCACCGGCATCGTGATGGGCTCCGGCGGCCCCTCGACCTCGACCATCGTCGCCGCCGCCGACAGCACGCGCGAGAAGGGCAGCACCAAGCGCATCGGCCCGTTTGCGGTGCCGAAGGCGATGTCGTCCACCGCTTCCGCTACGCTCGCCACCTGGTTCAAGATCAAGGGCACCAACTATTCGATCTCGTCGGCCTGCGCGACCAGCAATCACTGCATCGGCAACGCAGCCGAGCTGATCCAGTGGGGCAAGCAGGACATGGTCTTCGCCGGCGGTTCGGAAGAGCTCGACTGGACCTTGTCCGACATGTTCGACGCCATGGGCGCGATGTCGTCCAAATATAACGACACGCCGGAGAAGGCCTCGCGAGCCTACGATGTCGACCGCGACGGCTTTGTGATTGCCGGCGGCGCCGGCGTGCTGGTGCTGGAAGAGCTCGAACGTGCCAAGGCGCGCGGCGCCAAGATCTACGCCGAAGTCGCGGGCTATGGCGCGACGTCGGACGGCGATGACATGGTCGCGCCGTCGGGCGAGGGCGCGGCGCGCTGCATGAAGCTGGCGCTCAACGGCGTCAACGCGCCGATCGATTACATCAATCCGCACGCCACCTCGACGCCGATCGGCGACGTCAAGGAAATCGAGGCGATCCGCGCAGTGTTCGGCGCCGACAAGTGTCCGCCGATCTCCGCGACCAAATCCCTGACCGGCCACTCGCTCGGCGCCGCCGGCGCACAGGAGGCGATCTACTCGCTGCTGATGATGCAGAACGGCTTCATCTGCGAGAGCGCGCATATCGAGAACCTCGATCCCGCGATGGCCGACATGAACATTGTACGCGAGCGGCGCGACGCCAAGCTCGGTACCGTATTGTCCAACTCATTCGGTTTCGGCGGCACCAATGCCTCCATCGCATTCAAAAGGCTCGACGCTTAAGCGTAACCAGAAGACCGGCATGCCCCGTTCGAACTTTTCGTCATTCTCCTGTCGCAACGCCATGGATCGATTGCCGTTCTGTGGCGTTTTGATTCGACGCGCCGGAGGATTTCACCAGCATGGAAACTATCATCCCATTCACGCCGCGGAGGCCGTCAATGGCTGACGCAACCTCCAAGACTGGCGGTCTGATGCAGGGAAAGCGCGGCCTGATCATGGGGGTCGCGAACGATCACTCGATCGCCTGGGGCATTGCCCGCACGCTGCACGCCCACGGCGCCAGCCTTGCCTTCACCTATCAGGGCGATGCGCTGAAAAAGCGCATCGATCCGCTTGCGGCGCAGGTCGGCTCCGACCTGGTGCTGCCGTGCGATGTCGAGAAGATCGAAACGGTGGATGCGGTATTTGCCGAGCTCGGCAAGCAGTGGGGCGGGCTCGATTTTATCGTCCACGCCATCGGCTTTTCCGACAAGAATGAGCTCAAGGGCCTCTACGCTGACACGACGCGCGACAACTTCATCCGCACCATGGTGATATCGTGCTTCTCCTTCACCGAAGTCGCCAAGCGCGCCGCTGCGATGATGCAGCCTGGCGGCAGCATGATCACGCTGACCTACAATGGCGGAGAGCGCGCCATGCCGAATTACAACGTCATGGGCGTGGCGAAGGCGGGACTGGAAGCATCGGTGCGCTATCTCGCGGTTGATTTTGGTCCGCGGAACATCCGCGTCAACGCGATTTCGGCTGGGCCGATCCGCACCTTGGCGGGCGCCGGCATCAACGATGCGCGTTTCATGTTTGCGTTCCAGCAGCAGCACTCACCGCTCGGCCGCGGCGTGACGCTCGACGAGCTCGGCGGCTCGGCGCTCTATCTCCTGTCCGAGCTGTCAGGTGGCGTGACCGGCGAGGTGCATTTCGTCGATTGCGGCTACAACGTCATCGCTATGCCGCAGCCGGATAAATTGCGGGCCGAAGAAGACGAGGCGCCGGCCAAGGACGCCGCGCAGTAAATTCGGAACGCTTACAAAGAAAAACGGCCGGGGATGACCCGGCCGTTTTCGTTAGTACTCAGCCTACGCGGCGTTCTGCTTGGGCTCGCGCACCAGGTCGAAGCGATCGGCGTTCATCACCTTCACCCAGGCCGCCACGAAGTCCTGCACGAACTTCTGCTTGGAGTTGGCGCAGGCATAGACTTCCGCGAAGGCACGAAGCTGCGAGTGCGACCCGAAGATCAGGTCGACGCGTGTGCCGGTCCACTTGACCTGCTTGGTCTTGCGGTCGCGGCCTTCGTAGACGTTGTCGCCGGCCGCGGACCACTCGGTATTCATGTCGAGCAGGTTGAGGAAGAAGTCGTTGGTCAGCTTGCCCGGCGTCTTGGTGAGGACGCCGTGCTTGGAGCCGCCGGCATTGGCGCCGAGCACGCGCAGGCCGCCGATCAGGGCGGTCATCTCCGGCCCGGTCAGCGTCAGCAGTTGCGCGCGGTCCACCATCGCTTCCTCAAGCTGCATGAACTGCAATTTCTTGCTGTTGACGTAGTTGCGGAAGGCGTCGGCCCGCGGCTCGAGCGGTGCGAACGACTGCACATCGGTCTGCTCTTGCGATGCATCCGCGCGTCCCGGCGTGAAGGGCACCTTCACGTCGACGCCGGCGTCCTTGGCGGCTTTCTCCACTGCAGCGGAGCCGCCGAGCACGATCAGGTCGGCCAGCGAGACCTTGTTGCCGGAGCCCTTCTGGATCTCTTCGAGCTTGGCCAGCACGCTCTTGAGCTGGGCCGGTTCGTTGACCTCCCAGTCCTTCTGCGGCGCGAGGCGGATGCGCGCGCCATTGGCGCCGCCACGCTTGTCGGAGCGGCGGTAGGTCGAGGCCGACGCCCAGGCGGTCGAGACGAGCTGTTGCACGGTGAGGCCGGACGCGAGGATCTTCGCCTTCAGGTCGGCGACGTCCTTGTCGCTG
The DNA here is from genome assembly GCA_963847325.1 of uncultured Alphaproteobacteria bacterium. Classification (GTDB taxonomy): domain Bacteria; phylum Pseudomonadota; class Alphaproteobacteria; order Rhizobiales; family Xanthobacteraceae; genus Pseudolabrys. Next base: position 264,199 of record CAWJZD010000003.1, on the reverse strand, counting down.
ACGGCGTCGTGGTTCGCCGCCGGGATCGGGTCCTGCCAGATCAGCTCTTCCTTCGGCACCAGCTTGCCGAGGTAGCGAACCCGCGGGCCCATGTCGCGGTGGGTGAGCTTGAACCAGGCGCGGGCAAAGGCGTCTGCGAACTGCTCCGGATGCTCGTAGAAGCGCCGCGAGATTTTCTCGTAGGCGGGGTCCATGCGCAGCGACAGGTCGGTGGTGAGCATGGTCGGCCGGTGCTTCTTCGACTTGTCGAAGGCATCCGGGATGTCGGCCTGCGCGCTCTTCGCCACCCACTGCTTCGCGCCGGCCGGGCTCTTGGTCAGCTCCCATTCGTTCTCGAACAGGTTCTTGAAGAAGAGATTGCTCCACTTGGTCGGCGTCTGCGTCCAGGTGACCTCCGGGCCGCCGGTGATGGCGTGAGCGCCGATGCCGGTCTCATATTTGCTCTTCCAGCCGAGGCCCTGGTCTTCGATCGCGCCGCTTTCCGGATCGGGGCCGACCAGCGAGGGATCGCCCGCGCCGTGCGTCTTGCCGAATGAGTGGCCGCCCGCGATCAGCGCGACAGTCTCTTCATCGTTCATCGCCATGCGGAAGAACGTCTCGCGGATGTCCTTCGCCGCCGCGATCGGATCGGGATTGCCGCCCGGGCCTTCCGGGTTGACGTAAATGAGGCCCATCTGCACGGCGCCGAGTGGATCCGCGAGCTGGCGCTCGCCGCTATAGCGCTCGTCGCCGAGCCAGGTGCCTTCGGGACCCCAGAACAATTCTTCCGGCTCCCATACGTCGGCGCGGCCACCGGCGAAGCCGAATGTCTTGAAGCCCATCGACTCCAGCGCGACGTTGCCGGCCAGCACCATCAGGTCGGCCCAGGAAATCTTGCGGCCGTATTTCTGCTTGATCGGCCACATCAGCCGGCGCGCCTTGTCGAGGTTGGCGTTATCCGGCCACGAATTGAGCGGCGCGAAGCGCTGCTGGCCCGCGCCGGCGCCGCCGCGGCCGTCGGTGATGCGATAGGTGCCCGCGCTGTGCCACGCCATGCGGATCATGAGACCGCCGTAATGACCGAAGTCGGCCGGCCACCAGTCCTGCGAGTCGGTCATCAGGGCGGTGAGGTCCTTGACCACCGCGTCGAGGTCGAGCGTCTTGAATTCCTTGGCGTAGTCGAAGTCCTTGCCCATCGGATCGGACAGGCTGGAATTGCGGTGGAGCATTTCGATGCTGAGCGCATCGGGCCACCAGTCGCGGTTTGAGTGTCCGCGCGAGCCCGTGAACGGGCACTTGCCCGCGCTCTTGTCGTCGGTTTTGGCGTCCATCATGTTCCTCCAACTGCTTTTCGCGTTGGCTCTGGGGTACGCCGCAGATTGGATAAGGTCTAATTGTATTGAGTCGGTGCTGCGATAAGCCTAGCTTATCGGCATGATCACGTTGCGTCAGTTGCGTTACTTGGCGTCGCTCGCGCGCCACCGGCATTTCGGTCGCGCCGCCGAGGAGTGTGCGGTGAGCCAGCCGGCGCTCTCCATGCAGATCCGCGAGATTGAAAAGGACATCGGCGTTGCGCTGGTCGAGCGGCGGCCCGGCGACATCGTGCTGACGGAAGCCGGCCTCGAAGTCGCGCGGCGCGCCGAGCACATTCTTGCTTCGGCCAGGGACCTCGTGGATTTCGCCCGGCACCGCGAAGTGCTCAGCGGGTCGCTCAAGCTCGGCGTTATTCCCACTCTGGCGCCCTATCTCCTGCCGCGGGTCTTGCCGCCGCTACAGGCCGAATATCCCAAGCTGAAACTGGAAATTCGCGAGAGCCAGACCGCCGCGCTGATTGAGGAATTGGCGCGCGGGGCGCTCGATCTTGTGATCGTGGCGCTGCCGATCGAGCAGGGCGACGTCGAGACGCAGACCTTGTTCGAGGACCCGTTCCTCCTCGCCGTGCCTGCGTCGGACCCGTCGAGCCATCGCCAGCGGGTCAACCTCAATGATGTCGACCACAGCCGGCTCATCCTGCTCGAGGAAGGTCATTGCCTGCGCGACCAGGCGCTGGCGTTTTGCGGAGCGCCGGGGCGCGATGTGCAAACCGGACTTGCGGCAACGTCGCTGACCACCGTCATGCAAATGGTGGCCAACGGCTATGGCGTGACGCTGGTGCCGCAGATTGCGGCGGATGCGGAACTACGCGATGTCCGCGTGCGCGCATTGCCATTCGCCGAGCCGGCGCCACGCCGCGTGATCGGTTTGGCGTGGCGAAAGACCTCGCCGCGCAAGCAGGACTTCATGGCTTTTGGCGATATGGTTATCGCCGCCGTCGCCGGTCCCGTCCGCCGGGCCCGGAAATCCGCATAAACCCTTTGCAGCTTCGGCACTGTCCCTGCGCGCCGGTTTCTGGCTCAATCCTGTCGTGTTCATGTCGGCTTCACAGACCGCGCGCTAGTCCAGACTGATGAATCAGCAATTCCGGCCATTCAGGAAAAATGCCGCGACGCCCGCGCGCGGATCGCAGGGCGGCGCGCGCCGCGTGTCCGGCTTCTCGCCGTGGCAGGTGTTCGTCCTGTTCCTGGTCTGCACGCTGCTGATCTCGATTCCGATCTGGACCCACCCGCTGCCGCCGGTCTCCGACTACATCAATCATCTGGCGCGCATGCATGTGATCGCCACGATTCACAAGAACCCGCTGCTCGCGAATTTCTACGAGATCGACTGGAAGATCATTCCCAACCTGACGATGGATCTCATCGTCCCGGTGCTGGCGCGCGGAGTGAACATCTATCTCGCCGGCCAGATCTTCATGGTCGTGATGTTCGCGGTGATCATCTCCGGCACGCTGGCGCTCAACCGCGTGCTGATCGGCCGCTGGTCGCTGTTTCCGCTGGTCGCCTTTCCGCTGCTCTACAACTACGTCTTCCTCGTCGGGCTGATGAACTATCTGTTCGGCATCGGCCTGGCGCTGTGGGCGCTGGCGGCGTGGGTCGCGTTGCGCGAGCGCATATGGCCGCTGCGGCTCCTCGTCTCGACCTGCTTCGTCGTCTCGCTGTTCTTCTGTCACTTGTCGTCGCTCGGCATTTACGGCGTCGGCATCTTGTCGTTCGAGCTGCTGCGGCTGTGGCAACAGCGCGCGCAGCCCTGGCCGATGCGCCTGGTGGACTTCGTCGTTGGCGGCCTGCCGTTTCTCGCCGCCGCGCCGCTGCTCTACAAAAGCCCGACCCTTCAGCTCGCCTCCGCGATCTATTGGGAACAGCAGGGCAAGATCGACGGGCTGTTCTACGTCGTATCGAACTATTCCGACGTCGTGGCGATCGCCATGCTGGCCGTCGCGCTGGTCGCGTCGGTGTGGGCGGTGCGACATCGCGTGCTGCGTTTCCATCCATTCGTCTATGCGGTGCTGGCGGTCGGCGTTGTGGTCTATCTGGCGCTGCCCCGCATCATGTTCGAGACCTACATGGCCGATCAGCGCGTGCCGATCGGCATTGCTTTCATGCTGGTCGCCTGCGGCGATCTCGAGCTGCGGCGGCGGCTGGTGCGGCGCGGCTTTATCGCCGTGCTGGTCGTTCTGATCGGCGTGCGGATGATCGAGATCGACCTGAACTGGTCCGGCCTCTCCGACACGACCAGTGAATTCCGGGCCTCGGTCCGGCGCATCCAGCGTGGCTCGACCGTATTTGTCGCCTACGCCGACCGCTCCTCCGGCGGCGACGACGTGCGCGACCTCGGCCTCGTTCACGCCGCCTGTATCGCGATGATCGAGCGCTCCTCGCTGGTGACGACGGCCTTCACGGTGGTCGGCAAGCAGGTCCTGCACGTGCGGCCGAATTACCGGACCTACGTCGATACCAAGGACGGCACGCCGCCCTCGATGTCCCAGCTCCTGGTCGCGGCCCAATACGACAATCCAATCGCGGACATGCCGGAATATTGGCGTAATTGGCCGAAGTTCGATTACCTCTACGTGCTGTTCACCGAGGACGAGGCGCCCAACCCCGATCCGTCGCGGCTCCGCCTCGTGGTGGAAGGCGACCGCTTCCAGCTCTATCGCATCGTCAAGCCGCAGGACGCCCGGCTTAATCCATAGGCCGGCTTGCCAGCGCGCGCCGCCGTCATGATGATGGCGGCATGACAATTCGTCCGCGCCGCAGCGTGCTCTACATGCCGGGCTCGAACGCCCGCGCACTCGAAAAAGCCAAGACACTCGCAGCCGATGGGGTGATCCTCGACCTTGAGGACTCCGTTGCGCCTGACGCCAAGGAAGCCGCGCGGCAGCAAGTTGCCGATGCCGTGAAGGCCGGCGGCTTCGGCAAGCGTGAAGTGTTCATCCGCGTCAATGGCGTCGATACGCCCTGGCACGCCGAGGATCTCGCTGCGGCCGCGCATGCTGCGCCGGACGTCATCCTGGTGCCGAAAGTATCGAGCCCCGACACGCTCGACATGATCGGCCGCCGCCTGCTCGACATGGGTACGGCGCACAAGACGCGGGTCTGGGCGATGATCGAGACGCCGCTCGCGATCTTCAACATTCTCGCCGATTGCCGCGGCGGCACGGGATTCCGAGACGCGGCTCGGCGGTTTTGTGATGGGCACCAACGATCTCGCCAAGGACACGCGGGCGCGGCTGGTGCCGGGCCGCGCGCCGATGCTGCCGTGGCTGACGACCTGCCTCGCCGCCGCGCGCATTCACGGCATCGATATTCTCGACGGCGTCTATAACGATATCGGCAATGCGGACGGCTTCGTCACCGAATGCAAACAGGGCGTCGAGCTTGGCTTTGACGGCAAGACGCTGATCCACCCCAACCAGATCGAGCCGTGCAACAAGGCGTTCTCACCCTCCGCTGATGAAGTTGATCAGGCGCGCAAGATGATCGCGGCATTCGACCTCCCGGAAAACAAGACCAAGGGCGTGGTGTCGATCGACGGCCGCATGGTCGAGCGGCTGCACGCCGACATGGCGCGCCGCACCGTGGCGATCGCCGACGCAATTGCGGCGTCGGCCAACGCCTAAGTCTTGGACACGCAGGTCATCATTGTCGGCGCCGGCCCGGTCGGGCTGACGCTCGCGGTCGATCTTGGCCAGCGCGGCATCCGCTGCGTGCTGATCGAGCAGAAAGAGCGAGCCGCAGTTCCTGCCGAAGATGGAGCGCTGCAACGCGCGCACCATGGAAATCTACCGGCGCATGGGCATCGCTCAGAAGGTGCGCGATGCCGGCTTTCCGCGCGACGCGCCGATGGACGTGTTCGTGGTGCTGTCGCTCCTCGAGCCGCCGCTGCTGCACATGCCATATCCATCGGTGGCAGAGGCGCAGGCGCGGATCGCAGCGTGCCGCGACATGTCGATGCCGCTCGAGCCGTATCAGCTCATTTCGCAATACACGCTGGAGCCGCTGCTCAAGTCGGTGGCGGAGACGCTGCCGAGCGTCGATGTGCGTTATGGCTGCGAGTTTGTGTCATTCGCAGCAGGACGAAGGCGGCGTCACGGCGACGGTGAAGACGGCCAATGGCGACCAGCATATTCGTGGCGCATATCTGGTCGGCTGCGATGGCGGCTCGAGCGCGGTGCGCAAGCAACTCGGCATCAAGCTCGAGGGCGACGCCAATCTGCTGGAGCTGCGGCAGGCGCTTTATCGCTGCGACGAGCTGTGGGACCGCATCCCGATCGGCAAGGGCGGCACTATCACGTCGCCGACCAGCACTCGACCTTCCTGATCGTGCAGGACTCGACAAAGCATTTCACCCTGCATGCGACGGTCGATAGCGATGCGGAGATGTTGCGGCTGTTCGAGAGCACGGTCGCAATGCCGGTCAAATACGAGATGCTCTATTGCGCGCCGTGGCGGCAGAACCTGCTGCTGGCGGAGAGCTATGGCAACGGCCGCGTGTTTCTCGCCGGTGACGCCGTGCATCTTGTGGTGCCGACCGGCGGGCTTGGCATGAATAGCGGCGTCGGCGACGCGGTCGATCTGGCCTGGAAGCTCGAGGCCGTGCTCAAGGGTTGGGGCGGCCCAAAGCTGTTGGCGTCTTATGAGACCGAACGGCGGCAAGTCGGTGCGCGCAACGTCGCGGCCTCAGGCTTTGCCGCGAAGGGGCGTCGCACCTGGCGCGCGGCGTGGCGGCCCAATATCCGCGACGATACGCCGGACGGCGCGGCGTCCCGCGCCAATTTGGTCCGCGTCGCCGAGGACGAGCAGAAGAAGAGCAACCGCATGATCGGCGCCGAACTCGGCTACCGCTACGAGAACTCGCCGATCATCGCGGATGAAGATGGCGGGCCTGCGCACGATGTCATGAACTACGTGCCGACCACGTGGCCGGGCACGCGGCTGCCGCATGTCTGGCTGGATGACGGGCGCGCTCTGCAGGACCTGATCGGAGGCGGCTACACGTTACTGCGGCTGCGCAGCGCCGCCGATGCGGAGCCGCTGGCGCGGGCCTTCGCACGATATGGCGCGCCCTTTGCCGTGCTGGATGTTGCCGATGATCGCGTGCGCGAATCTCTACGGCTTTGACCTGTTATTGCTCAGGCCAGATTTGCACATTGTCTGGCGCGGCAAGAGCGCGATTGCCGAGCCGCAGAAATTGGCGGCGCTAGCGACCGGCCACTAAGCCCACGGCCGCGCGGCGGCGGCCTTTTCTTCGTAGCTCTCGATCTTGGTCTGCTTCTGCTTGGTGAGCCCGATGTCGTCGAGGCCGTTGAGCAGGCAGTGCTTGCGGAACGGATCGATCTCGAATTTCACCACGCCGCCGTCCGGTCCGCGGATCTCCTGCTTCTCCAGATCGATCGTCAGCGTCGCATTGGCGCCGCGGTCGGCATCGTCGAACAGCTTCTCCAGATCTTCCGGCGAGACGCGGATCGGCAGCATGCCGTTCTTGAAGCAGTTGTTGTAAAAGATGTCGCCGAACGCGGTCGAGATCACGCAGCGGACGCCGAAGTCCTGCAACGCCCATGGCGCGTGCTCGCGCGAGGAGCCGCAGCCGAAATTGTCGCCGGCGACGATGATCTTGGAGTTGCGATAGGCCGGCTTGTTGAGCACGAAGTCCGGGTTCTCGCTGCCATCGTCCTTGTAGCGCTGCTCGGAGAACAGGCCCTTGCCGAGTCCGGTGCGCTTGATCGTCTTCAGGTACTGCTTGGGGATGATCATGTCGGTGTCGACATTGATCTGCCGGATCGGTGCGGCGACGCCTTCAAGCGTGGTGAACTTCTGCATCGTTCGTCTCTCTTTTGCGGCGATGGTTTAGCGTGAGACGTTACGCGCGTGAAGCGCGTCTCACGCAGCGCTCTCCTCGATAGTGAGCATGTCTTCGTCGGAAAGGCCGAAATGGTGGCCGATCTCGTGCACCAGCACATGAGTGATGATGTCGCCGAGCGAGTCCTCGTGCTCGGCCCAGTAATCGAGGATCGGCCGGCGATAGAGCCAGACCATATTCGGCATCGCCTCCGGCGCGCTTTCGGAGCGGAAGGGGAGGCCGACGCCCTGGAAAAGCCCGAGCAGGTCGAATTCGGTCTGCGCCCGCATGTCTTCGAGCACCTCTTCGGTCGGGAAGTCCTCGACCCGGATCACAAGGCCCTCGCAAAGGGCGCGGAATTGCTCGGGCAGCGCGGCATAGGCCTCGCTTGCCAGGGCCTCCATTTCCTCGAGGGAGGGCGAGCGGGCGTCCCGCCATCTCTTGCCGTCGCTTGCCATGGCGTGTTTCTAGGGTAGGGGACGGAAAGGGCCAAGCCGGCAGAATTCCGAAAAAGTGGCGTTTCGGACGCTACCCGGTTGACCATTTTGACGTTTTCGGCGAACTTTATGGTTAATGAGGCGTTACTGGGCCGGCTAGGGGCAAGTGCATGCGTATCTCGGGTTGGGCTTTTTGGTCGTGCGTGGCAGCGACGGCGATGTTTGCCGGCGACGCCTTGGCAGCCAGTCGCGATTGCGGACGCGGCCCGCCGGCTTTCTGGAATGCGCCGCGCGTCACCTACACCTACAGCGGCTCGTCGTACGCCAGCAGCCACACCCACAGTTTTTCAGCGCAGAAGCGAACCTACCAGGAGCCGCGCCGCGCCCGCATGAGTTACACTCCGTCGCGCTGGTAGCGGGGCGGAGGATGGCATGCGGGCGGGTCTGATCATCGGCGCAGCGCTGGTCGCCGCCGGCGTATGCGCAGGCGCGCCGAGCTTTGCCGCCACCGACGCGACCAAGGAAATTTCAGCGCAACGCCGTGCCCGGGTCGTCATTACGCCAGAACCACGGTCGGGCTATCCGGGGCCTTCCGCCAAACGCGAGTGCGACTCGTGGCTTCAGGTCGAGAACCGGCCGAGCGGGCGGGTGTTAACGCCGCAAATGCGCTGTTTCTGGCGATAATTCACGCTGGAACTTTAAAAGCGCCTCCGGGTTGAATTGTGGTTCCAAACCGGAGGCAATGACATGATGAAGACATTTGCAGGGGCGCTGGCTGTGGCCGGTGCGGTGCTGTTCGTGGCGCCGTCCGCGCAGGCTGCGTCTGTTGATGGTGCGAGCACGCTCACGCAAGAGCTGAGCGCGCAGACGGTCACCACCAGGACGGTGGTGCGCAACAACGGCAATACTCGCGTGCGGACCACCACGCGTAGCCGCACCTACCCCGCGCCGACCTATTACGGTTATTACGGCCCGACTTATTACGAGCGGCCGTATAGCCGTCCGGCGACTGTCACGCTCGGTCTCGGCGGCTGGTGGTAATCGGCTAGTCTGAAATGCAAAAGGCCCGGCATGTGCCGGGCCTTTTTTTATTGATCGGTTTGCGGGCTCAGCGCCACTCGCGCACGTCGACGAAGTGGCCGGCGACCGCCGCGGCGGCGGCCATCGCGGGCGACACCAGATGAGTGCGGCCCTTGTAGCCCTGGCGGCCTTCGAAATTGCGGTTCGAGGTCGAGGCGCAACGCTCTCCCGGCGCGAGCTTGTCCGGGTTCATCGCAAGGCACATCGAGCAGCCCGGCTCGCGCCAGTCGAAGCCCGCCGCCGTGAAGATCTTGTCGAGGCCCTCGGCTTCCGCCTGCTCCTTCACGAGACCTGAGCCCGGCACGATCATCGCATTGACGGAGGCATTGACGTGCTTGCCTTCGACGACGCGCGCCACAGCACGCAAGTCTTCGATGCGCCCGTTGGTGCAGGAGCCGATGAAGATGCGGTCGAGCTTGATGTCGGTGATCTTCTCGCCGCCTTGCAGGCCCATGTAGGCGAGCGAGCGGATCGCCGCGGTGCGCTTGCTCTCGTCGGCGATTTCCGACGGCACCGGGACGCGGCCCGTCACCGCGATCACCTGCTCGGGGCTGGTGCCCCACGTGACGATCGGCGGCAGCTTCGCCGCATCGAGCCTGATTTCGCGGTCGAAATGCGCGCCGTCGTCGGTGCTGAGTGTCTCCCAGTAGCGCATCGCCTGATCCCAGGACTCGCCCTTCGGCGCTTTCGGCTTGCCCTTGAGATAGGCGTAAGCCTTCTCATCCGGCGCGATGAAGCCGGCCTTGGCGCCGCCCTCGACCGACATGTTGCAGATCGTCATGCGGCCTTCCATCGAGATCGCGCGGATCGCCTCGCCGGCATATTCCAGCGCGTAGCCGGTGCCGCCGGCAGTGCCGATCTCGCCGATGATGGCGAGGATGATGTCCTTCGCGGTGACGCCGTCCGGCAACTTGCCGTCGACCACCGCGCGCATGTTCTTCGACTTTTTCTGAATCAGCGTCTGCGTCGCCAGCACGTGCTCGACTTCCGACGTGCCGATGCCGTAGGCGAGCGCGCCGAACGCGCCGTGCGTCGCGGTGTGGCTGTCGCCGCACACGATCGTCGTGCCGGGCAGGGTGAAGCCCTGCTCGGGACCGATGATGTGCACGATGCCCTGGCGGCGGTCGAACTCGTTGAAATACTCGATGCCGAAGTCCTTGGCGTTCTGCGCCAGCACCGCGATCTGCTCGGCCGATTCCGGATCTGGATTGGGCAGCTTGCGATTCGAGGTCGGCACGTTGTGATCGACCACGGCGAGCGTCTTCTCCGGCGCATGCACCTTGCGGCCGGCGGTGCGCAGGCCTTCGAACGCCTGCGGCGAGGTGACTTCGTGGACGAGATGACGATCGATGTAGATCAGCGCGGTGCCGTCGGCATCCTCGTGCACCAGATGGTCGTCCCAGATTTTGTCGTAGAGCGTTTTCGGTTTCATGGCTCGTGCCCGGAAAATGGATTGCTACAGCGGCGTCGCGTTTCGCGTGCGAGCGTCAAAGTCCGGCGCGCACCGCGGCGAGCTGGCCGAAGAAGCGCCACGGCAGCCGTGCGTGATCGGCGAGGATGATCCGCTGAGCGAGAGAAACCATGGCCTCTATATAAGCAATCCAAACAACGCGGACAATGAAACGGACGCTGGAAACGAAAAAGGGGCCTGTGCGGCCCCTTCTTGCATCGACTTTGCAGCGCTTATTCCGCAGCGGCCTTGGCCGGCGCCGCGCCTTCGTCCTGGCCGTGAGCCTGGCCTTCGGTGATGCGCGCCTTCTTGCCGCGCAGACCGCGCAGGTAATAGAGCTTGGCGCGGCGGACCTTGCCGCGGCGCACGACCTTGATGGAGTCGATCATCGGCGAATAGAGCGGGAACACGCGCTCGACACCCTCGCCGTAGGAAATCTTGCGGACCGTGAAGCTCTCATTGAGTCCGCTGCCGGCGCGGCCGATGCACACGCCCTCGTAGGCCTGCACGCGGCTCTTGTCGCCTTCGATCACCTTGACGTTGACCAGCACGGTGTCGCCCGGGCCGAAATCCGGGATGTCCTTGTTGGCGGACAGTCTGTCCATTTGCTCTTTTTCGAGCTGGGCGATCAGGTTCATGGCTAACTCCTCGGCAGCGCCAGCATCCGGCGCGCGGTTCCATCTGCGGTCTGAATGGGTTGGCGAGCTTCTAGACTATCGAAGCGCGCTTGTCACCCCGTGATTACGGGGCTTTTTTGGCGTCCTTGCGGGTTTGGTAAGCGGCCCAAAGGTCCGGCCGGCGCTCGCGGGTGAGCCGTTCCGCCTCGGAGCGGCGCCATTCCGAAACCTTGCCGTGGTCGCCGGAGACCAGAACATCCGGGATCGGCTGGCCCTCGAACACGCCCGGGCGGGTGTACTGCGGGTACTCCAGCAGGCCTTCGCTGAAACTTTCCTCGGCGGCGGAGTGCTCCTTGCCCATCACGCCGGGAATGAGCCGCACGCAGGCGTCGAGCAGGGCGATCGCGGCCGGCTCGCCGCCGGACAGCACGAAATCGCCGAGCGACACCTCTTCGAGTTGCCGCGGGCGGCGATCAGGCGCTCATCCACGCCCTCGAAGCGGCCGCACAGGATGACAACGCCAGGCCCGTCGGCGAGCTGGCGCACCCGGCGTTGCGTCAGCGGCGTGCCGCGCGGGCTCATCAGCAGGCGAGGACATTTGTCGGAAGGCAGCGCATCGATTGCGCGGGCCAGCACGTCCGCCTTCATCACCATGCCGGGTCCGCCGCCGGCCGGCGTGTCATCGACGGTGCGATGCTTGTCGGTGGCGTGGGCGCGGATGTCGATTGCCTCGAGCGACCACAGCTTCGACGCCAGCGCCTTGCCGGCAAGGCTGACGCCGAGCGGGTCCGGGAAACATGTCCGGGAAGATGGTGAGGACGCTTGCCCGCCACATCTCATTCATCCTCGCGGGCCTTCAATTTCCGCCGGCGGCACGACCACGACCTGCTTTTTCGTCAAAGTCGACCTTCGGCACCGTCGTCTCGGTGAAGGGCAGCATCACGCGTGTCGCCGCTGCCGAGCGGGCGTGATCTCGATCACGTCGCCGGCGCCGAAATTATGCAGCGCATGCACGGTGCCGATCTGCTCGCCGTGCTCGTTGACGGCGTCGAGGCCGATCAGGTCCGAGTGATAGAACTCGTCTTGCTCGGCCGGCGGCAAGCGATCGCGCGAAACGTAAAGCTCGATATTGGTGAGCTTCTCGGCGGCGTCGCGGTCGGCGACGCCCTTGAGCCGCGCGACCAGATGATCCTTGCCGGCGCGCACGCTCTCGATCTCGAACGAGCGCTTGCCGTCGGCCGTCTCCAGCGGGCCGTAAGTGGCGACCGCCATCGGGTCCTGGGTGTACGGCCACAGCCGCACCTCGCCGCGCACGCCGTGCGCGGCGCCGATCTTGGCGACGATGACGCGTTCGGCCATCGCCTATGCCGCTCAGGTCGCGGCGGCTTCTGCCGGCTTCTCTTCGGCCTTCGCGGCAGGCGCCTTGTCGGCCTTTGGCGCGCTGGCGTCGGCCTTCTTGGCTTCTTCCTGCGCCTTGCGTTCCTTGCGCGGGATCGCCTTCTCCGGATTGTTGCGCTTCTCGCGCTTCATGATGCCGGCGGCATCGAGGAAGCGGGTGACGCGATCGGACGGCTGCGCGCCCTTCTTCATCCACTCCTTCACCTTGTCGAGATCGAGCGCGAGCCGCTCGGTCTTTTCCTTCGGCAGCAGCGGATTGAAGTGGCCGATGCGCTCGATGAAACGGCCGTCGCGCGGCGAACGGCTGTCGGCGACGACGATGTGATAGAACGGCCGCTTCTTCGTTCCAGCGCGGGCCATACGGATAACAGAGACATTTCAGTTTCCTTTCTCAGTCAGTTCGTGTGTTCGAGTTGGTTGCTCATTTCTTCTTTCCGAGTGCCGGCGGCAGGCCGCCGGGCAATCCGGGAAATTTTCCGCCGAGACCGGGCAGGCCGGGAAAATTCGGTGGCAATTTCGGAAGGCCGGGAACGTTGCCCGGCATCCCGGGCGGCAACTGGCCGCCCTGCAAGTTCTGAGATTTGGCCTGCTCGGCGAGCTTCTCAAGCTCCTCACGCGACGGCATGCCGCCGCCAAAGCCCATCGCATTGGCGAGGCCGGCCAGCGGGCCGCGCTTGGCGCCGCCCATCGCCTTCATCATGTCGGCCATGCCGCGGTGCATTTTCAGCAGCTTGTTGATCGCCTCGGCGTGGTGCCGGAGCCGGCGGCGATGCGCTTCTTGCGGCTGTTCTTGAGGATGTCGGGGTTGCGCCGCTCCGACGGCGTCATCGAGTCGATGATCGCGACCTGGCGCTTGAGCATGCTTGTCGTCGAGGCCGGCATTGGCGATCTGCTGCTTCATCTTGGCGACGCCGGGCAGCATGCCCATCAGCCCGCCAATGCCGCCCATCTGCTGCATCTGCGTGAGCTGCTCGCGCAGGTCCGCGAGGTCGAACGCGCCCTTGCGCATCTTCTCGGCGGTGCGCATCGCCTTTTCGGCGTCGATGGTCGCCGCGGCCTTCTCGACCAGCGCGACGATGTCGCCCATGCCGAGGATGCGGCCGGCGATGCGCGCCGGATCGAACTCGTCGAGCGCGTCGAGCTTTTCGCCGGTGCCGATCAGCTTGATCGGCTTGCCGGTGACGGCGCGCATCGACAGCGCCGCGCCGCCGCGGCCATCGCCGTCGACGCGGGTGAGCACGATGCCGGTGAGCCCGACGCGCTCGTCGAAGAGCGCGGCGAGATTGACGGCGTCCTGGCCGGTGAGCGCGTCGGCGACCAGCAGCATTTCATGCGGATTGGCGACGCGCTTCACCTCCGCCGCCTCGTTCATCATCTCGTCGTCGAGCGTGGTGCGGCCGGCAGTGTCGAGCATCACGACGTCGTAGCCGCCGAGCCGGGCGGCTTCGAGCGCGCGCCTGGCGATCTGCGGCGGCGTCTGCCCGGCGACGATCGGCAGCGTGTCGATCTGCGCGTCGCGGCCGAGCACGGCGAGCTGCTCCATCGCGGCCGGGCGGCGCACGTCGAGCGAGGCCATCAGCACTTTCTTCTTGGCGGTCGGCGAGACGGCGCGCGATCTTGGCGGTGGTGGTGGTTTTGCCCGAGCCCTGCAGGCCGACCATCATGATCGGCGACCGGCGGCGCGGCATTGAGGTCGATCGACTGGCCTTCGGCGCCGAGCGTCTCGACCAGCTGGTCGTGCACGATCTTCACGACCAGCTGGCCGGGCGTCACCGACTTGATGAGCTCGGCGCCGACCGCCTTCTGCTTGACCTGGTCGGTGAAGGCGCGCGCCACGTCGAGCGCGACGTCGGCCTCGAGCAGCGCGCGGCGGATCTCGCGCAGCGCCTCCTCGACGTCGGCTTCACGCAGCGCGCCGCGCCGCGTCAGCTTGTCGAGAATGCCGCTCAGACGATCGCTTAGTGAGTCGAACAAAAAGGCCTCAAACGCGTTTCGCGCCCGAGGGCGCATCGCGCTGTCGGGCGGTTGCCTCCGGGCTCTCAAGGACCGGTCGGCGGATGGAATGTCACGTCTCTTTAGAGAAGCGCGCGGAACCTAGGGGTGGGGTGTGGCCAAGTCAAGGCACGCTTGGCCTGCGTTAATTCTTAAACTATTGAAGTCACGCATGAAACTGACGCGGCGCAGAGTGATTGGCGGCCTCGCCGCGTTGTTTGCAGCCGGAGGTGCCGTGGGCTTCCTCAAACGCATGTCGTCGGGCGTCTATAGCGGGCCGGTGTCCGACCATTTCGACGGCACGCATTTCGTCGGGCCGTATGCGGTCAGGGGCAACGGCACGCTGGCGTTCTGGAAATGGCGCTTCAGCCGCGAGCCCGCGAAGTGGCCAAGCTGGATCGACAACAAGCAGACCGACAAGCCTCCTGCGCGGGTCGACAGCGGTCTGCGCGTCAGCTTCGTCGGGCACGCCACCTATCTCATCCAGGCCGCAGGGCTGAACATTCTGGTCGATCCGGTCTGGGCGGAGCGCGCTTCGCCGTTTCGCTTCGCCGGCGGCGCCAAGCGCGTTCATCCACCCGGCATCGCTTTTGACGACCTGCCGAAAATCGACGTCGTCCTGGTCACCCACGGCCACTACGATCATCTCGACGTCGAGACGCTGGGACGGCTGAATGAGCGCGATAAACCGCGGCTTTTCGCGCCGCTCGGCCATGACGCCACGATCGCGCAAAGCGTGCCGGCTGCCGCAGTGGCAACGCTCGACTGGCACGACCGCGCCGTGCTCAACGACAAAGCCGCGGCGACATTGGTGCCGGCCAGGCATTGGAGCGCGCGCGGCCTTTACGACCGCAACCGCGCCCTATGGGGCGGCTATGTAATCGAGACGCCCGCGGGCCGGATCTATTACTGCACCGACACCGGCTATCACGACACGCTGTTTCGCGAGACGCGGGAGCGTTACGGGCCGTTCAGGCTCGCCATCATTCCGATCGGCGCTTATGAGCCGCGCTGGTTCATGCGCGAGCAGCACGTCAATCCGGAAGAAGCCGTGCAGGTGTTTCAGGATTGCGGCGCCGAGCTTGCGCTCGGCTCGCACTTCGGCACGTTTCAGCTCACCGATGAAGGCTTTGACGAGCCGGTGACACGGCTTCACGCGGCCTGCGCCGCGCGAGGAATCGCCGCGGAAAAATTCCGCGCGCTCGAGCCCGGGCAGTTTATCGCGTTGTAATCAGCTTGCCGCGCGCAACGGCGCCAGCGGCCCGGTCCGGGCGCGCAGCTTGTCCTGCGCCGACACCAGCCGCTGCATGACCTTGAGATCGCGGTCGCCAAGCTCCAGGCAGGCGTCAGCCCAGATATTGACGATGCGATCGAGCTCATCGAGCGACAGCGGATTGACCTCGCGGCCGGCACCGAACACGCCACGAATTGCCGCGTGGTGACCCTTATTGCGCTGCATATACTCGCGCGCCGCAGCGATACCCTGGCCGGGCTCGGCGACGATATGCACCAGCCCGATCTCCTTCATTTCGTCGGCCGTGAAGCACTTGCCGCTCAGCATCATCTTTTCTGCGAAGACGGCGGTGGTGCGGCGTGCGACCAGGCTGTAGGCGCCCATGCCGGGGAACAGGCCGAACATGATCTCCGGGAAGCCGAACTTGGCGCCGCGCTCGGCGATGATGACGTTGAAGGACAGCAGCGACTCCAGGCCGCCGCCAAGCGCGTCACCCTGCGCGAGGCCGATCGTGACGATCGGCAGATCGAGCGCATTGTGGAAGCGATGCAGGACGCGCACGCATGACTTGCCGTAGTCGATCAGCGCCTGCCGGTTGCGCTGGCGAATGGATGTCGACAAACAGATCGAGGTCGCCGCCGAGACTGAACACGCCTGGCGTGCGCGAACCCGCGACCAGGTAGCGCAGCTGGTCGGTCTCACCGGCGAACTTCGCGACAATGCCGCGCTGCAACGCGTGGATGTCGTCGAGCAACGCCAAGTTGTAGCTGGGCCGCCCGTCCGGGCGCATGAAGGCCCACAACGCGCCGTCGGCCTCGTCGAAATTGACTTCAAGCTGATCGAGTTCGAACAGGCGCCGGCCATCGGCGCGTTCTTTCAGATCAATCAGAGGAGTTTCCGCTGGCGAAAGAGTTTCAGCCGCGGGGGTGATGATCTGCTGCTGGTACGTGACCGGGCGGGAGAGCGGGACCCGAGCAGCGACGGACTCGGAATATGCCAGCAACGCCATTTGCACGTACCTGTTAACCGCGCTTTTACCCTATTGGAAAAACGCAATTGGAACAACGCCATAATGGTCTGTTCACCATGCAGAATCGGGGGACTACCCGCAGGGGATGCATAAGTCTTGGAACAATCGGGGGATTTTGCCTTAACCAAGGAACGGGTTTTCTGGCCCCCAGCGGAGCCGGATCAGCCCGGTACCGGAAGCTCCAATATCGTGAAAATCGTCACATCCGGCTTTGCAGTTCGTTCATCACGACCGCCAATAAGGCCTGCCGTTAGCCCGTTTGTTGAATAGTGGCCGCTAGGATCGCCGGCGTCCCAGAGGGCGCACGGGGTCGATGCTTCTTAGGAAACTGATCGAAATACGCCGGGCTGATGCGGAGCTGCCGCCGGAAATCCGCGCGGCCCTGGTCAGGTCGTTGTTCGCCCCGATCTCCTCGCTGACGGTCGGCGCGATCAACTGCTCGATCATCGGCATGGTCGTCGCGCTGAGCGTCGGCAATGACGCGATCATGACCAATTCGGTCGCGATCTTCGCGGTCGGCATGCTGCGCGTCGTCTCGGCGATCCTTTACCGCCGGTACAGGGCTGCCGATCAGACCTCGAAAACGAAGACGTGGGAGCGCGTGTACGAAGCCGGCGCCTGGGCCTTCTCGGCGCTGCTCGGCGTTCTGTGCTGGCTGACGCTGACGCAGACGACGGACCCCGCGCTGCAGATGGCGGTCATCACCACCGCCACCGGCTATGCCGCCGCCATTTCAGGCCGCAATGCCGGCCGTCCGTTCATCGCGCTCGGCCAGTTCACCTCCATCATGCTGCCGATGGTGGTCGCGCTTTTCCTCTATCCCGACTGGATCCACAAAATCCTCGGCTTCGTCGGTCTGCTGTTCATGTACGGCATGATGGACATCACGCTCGGCATCCGCGAAGTCATCATTCAAGCGCTGACCATGACGCGCAAGGAAGCGGCGCTCGCAGCCCGCTTCGAGGAGCAGGCCAACCGCTTCGACATCGCGCTCAACAACATGTCGCACGGCCTGTGCATGCTCGATCAGCAGGATCGCCTGCAGGTCTGGAACCGAGCGTTTCCTCGATCTGCTGCATCTCAAGAGAGCGCCGGTACGCGTCGGCATGAAATTGCCCGAGCTGCTGCGCCACAGCATCCGCGCCGGCAACTACAAGGGCAAGAAGCCGAAGCAGGTGTTCAATCAATTGGTGCGCGGCCTGCAAGCGGCCGGCGAAGAGCAATTGCAGATCTCGCCCGACGGCGAAAAGACCATTGCGTTGTCGCGGCGCATGATGGCCGACGGCGGCTCGGTGGTGATCCTTGAGGACATCACCGAGCGTAAACGCGCCCAGGAGCGCATCTCCTATCTTGCGCGCTATGACGACCTCACGGGACTTGCCGAACCGCGTTCAGTTCAACGAAGAGCTCGGCAGCCTGCTTGTCGCAGTGCGTACGCGGCGAGAGCCACGTCACGCTGCAGCTGATCGACCTCGACCGCTTCAAGACCATCAACGACACGCTCGGCCATCCGGTCGGCGATAAGCTGCTGAAGCAGGTTGCAGACCGGCTTCGCTCGATTATCCGGCCGAGCGACTTGATCACGCGCTTCGGCGGCGACGAATTCATCGTGGTGCAGACCGGCACCGATAACCGGCAGGACGCGGAATGGCTTGCGCAGCGCCTGCTTCGCGCAATCGCCGAGCCTTTCGAAGTGGACGGTCATCGTCTCGATATTGGCGCCTCGATCGGCATTGCCATGGCGCCGGCGGACGGCACCGATGCCGATCGAGCTGCTGAAGAAGGCCGACATGGCGCTCTATGCGGCCAAGCACAGCGGCCGCGGCGGGCACCGTTCTTCGCGGCGGAAATGGAAGAGGCGGTGCAGGTGCGCCGCCTGCTCGAACTCGACATGCGCGAAGCGCTGGCGGCGAACCAGTTCACGCCTGGAATTCCAGCCGCTGATCGACCTGCATTCCGGCAAGATCGCCACCTGCGAGGCGCTGGTGCGGTGGAAGCATCCCAAGCGCGGCTCGATCCCGCCATCGGTCTTCATCCCTGTCGCCGAGGAAACCGGGATGATCATCGCGCTCGGCCAGAAGATCCTGGATATGGCCTGCATGGAAGCGGCGACCTGGCCGAACAACGTCAAGGTGGCGGTGAACCTGTCGCCGGTGCAGTTCAAGGATCCGAGCCTGGTGCTGCATATCGCTCCGGCGCTGGCGAAATCGGGCCTGCGCGCGCAACGGCTCGAGCTCGAAGTCACCGAGCGCCTGTTGCTGGAGGAATCCGAAGAGACGCCGCGTGGCGATCAAGCATTTCGAGGAGCTTGGCGTCAGCCTGTCGCTCGACGATTTCGGCACCGGTTACTCGTCGCTCAATTACCTGCACAAATTCCCGTTCCACAAGATCAAGATCGACCAATCCTTCGTGCGCAACCGCGAAGCCGATCGCGACGCGCGCGCGATCGTCGAGGCGGTCGCGAACCTCGGCGCCAGCCTCGGCAAGGTCGTGGTTGCGGAAGGCATCGAAACCGAAAAAGAAATGAACATGGTCAAGTCGCTCGGCGTCCATCAGGGGCAGGGCTACTTCTTCGCCGCGCCGATGACCGCCAAGGCGATTTTTGACAAGCTCAAGGCCGACACGCCGAAGGCGCAACTCGTCGCGTGAGCTACTGCGTCAGCTCGTAAGCCACCGTCACCGACACTTGCAGTTTCTGCTCGCCGGGCTCGATCGGCACCGACGCGGCTTCGCGCATGGTGCGCATCATCGGCCGCACCGGCGGTTGATGTGTGGTCTCGCTGATCGTGACCACCGCGCCGACCTTCGCGCCTGCCGCCGCGGCGTATAGCTCGGCCTTGCGCCTGGCGTCGTCGACTGCGTCCCTGCGGGCGCGGTCGAGTGCCTTGGAACGATCCGACACAGCGAATTCGATGCCCGATACGTCATTCGCGCCTGCCGCGATCGTTTTGTCGAGCAGTCCGGACAAGGCCGACAGATCGCGCACGTTCACCGTGACCTGGTTCGAGGCTTGAAAACCGGTGATGCGCGGCGTGTTGCCGCCGCCCATCTGCGGCTGCAACGACAGCGAGCTGGTCTGGATGTCGCTCTCCGCGATGCCGCCGCCTTTGATGGCGGTGAGCAGCGCGGTCATCCGGCGCGCATTGGCATCGCTGGCTTCGCGCGCGCTTGCAGCTTGCGTCGTCACGCCGAGATGAATAATTGCCATGTCCGGCGCAACGGAGACCGTGGCTTCGCCGGTTACGGTGACGAGGCGGTCAAGCGCGACCGCGTTGCCGGGCGGCAGCAGCAGGCAGATGAGTAAAGCGAGCGTGCGCATCATTTGATCGGCACATAGACTGTGACCAGCAAGTTCTCGTCGCCCTTTTTGAGCGGGCCACTGGCGTACTCCTCGATGAAGGTGTCCTTGGCGTCGAGGTTCTTCTGGTCGAGATAATTGGTGATCGCCTCGTAGGTCGTGTCCATCGCGTCATAGGAGCCGCGATGGGTGAATTTGAGCGCGCGGCCTGTCGGCGTCTTGCCGACCCCAATGTCACCCTTGGGCGGATCGGCCGGAGCCTCACCGATCGGCAGCGCCGCCAGAAATTCAAAGCCGGTGTCGTTGGTCTGCGTGAAAACGGTGAGGGCAGGTCCGGTTGCTTTGATGCCCTTCGGCTCGGCGTATTGGACCAACGACGCGA
The DNA here is from genome assembly GCA_963847325.1 of uncultured Alphaproteobacteria bacterium. Classification (GTDB taxonomy): domain Bacteria; phylum Pseudomonadota; class Alphaproteobacteria; order Rhizobiales; family Xanthobacteraceae; genus Pseudolabrys. The sequence continues at coordinate 244,084 of CAWJZD010000003.1, read as the reverse complement.
AGGCATCGACCAGGCTTTCGAACGCGCTCTCCCATTTTCCGGCGCCGCGGAAATAAAGGATGGTGCGCTCGGGCAGCGCGGTCTCTTCGCCGAACGGATCTTCCTTCTGGAGCGGTGCGGGTGAGGGCGGGGGGAGCGACGGCAAGGGTTGCGCCAGGGCGAGGCCCGCGCTCAAGCAAAGTGCGGCAGCAAGCAAGCCTGCGCGAATGATCACGAACCGCTCCTTTGTCGGCAAAATAGCACGGCACTGGCCAAGCTTCGCCCATTGGCCATATAAACCGGACCAAATTCAGGCCGGAAAAATGAGCACTTTGGGCGGCCACGCCTTCGTCAAAATGAACGGGATCGGCAACGAAATCGTCGTTGTCGACATGCGTGACGGCGCCAAGGGAAAAGACTTGCCCATCAGCGCCGAGGAGGCGCGGGCGGCGGCCCGGCCCGAGGGCGCGCCATACGACCAGTTGATGGCGCTCTACCCGCCGCGGACGCCCGGCACCGACGCCTTCATCCGAATCTTCAACAATGACGGCTCGGAGGCGGGCGCCTGCGGCAACGGCATGCGCTGCGTCGCCTCGCTGGTTGCCAGGGAGAACGGCAAGGAGCGGCTGGCGTTCGAGACCAAGGCCGGGCTGCTCAACTGCTGGCGTAATCCGAACGGCGAATTCACCGTCGACATGGGGCGGCCGCGCTTTGCCTGGAACGAAATCCCGCTGGCAGAGGAATTCCGCGACACCCGCGCGATCGAGTTGCAGATCGGCCCGATCGACAAGCCGGTGCTGCACTCGCCGTCGGTGGTGAACATGGGCAATCCGCACGCGATCTTCTGGGTCGACGACGTGAATGCCTACGACCTGCCTCGCTTCGGGCCGCTGCTGGAAAATCATCCGATGTTTCCGGAGCGCGCCAACATCACGTTGGCGCAGATCGTCTCGCGCGATCACATCGTCATCCGCACCTGGGAGCGCGGCGCGGGGCTGACCAGGGCTTGCGGTTCTGCTGCTTGTGCTGCTGCTGTTGCGGCAGCCCGGCTCAAGCGCACTGAGCGCAAAGTGCGCGTGACGCTGCCGGGCGGCGAGCTGACGATCGAATGGCGCCCGAGCGACGATCATGTGCTGATGACGGGGCCGGCGGAATTCGAGTTTGAAGGCAAGTTCGAGCCGGCGCTGTTCGAGAAGGTGCCGACATGAGTGTCGATGTGGTCACTTTCGGATGCCGGCTCAATGCATACGAATTTGAAGTTATCCGAGACGCAGCGCGCGGCGCTGATGGTGACACAATCGTCATCAACTCTTGCGCGGTGACAGCCGAAGCCGTGCGGCAGGCGCGGCAAACCATCCGCAAGCTCAAGCGCGAACGACCGGCTGCGCGTATCGTTGTCACCGGCTGCGCGGCCCAGACGCAGGCGGCGGACTTTGCGGCGATGCCTGAAGTGGACCGCGTCCTGGGTAACGAGGAAAAGCTCGATCCGGCGGCGTGGCGCGGCGGCGGCAAGGTCGCGGTCGGCGACATCATGACGGTGAAGACGCTGACGCCGCATCGTATCACCTCGGTCGAAGGCCACACCCGCGCCTTCGTGCAGGTGCAGAACGGCTGCGACCATCGCTGCACGTTCTGCATTATCCCGTACGGACGCGGGAATTCGCGCTCGCTGGCGATCGACGAGGTCGTGGCGCAGGTGCGCGCGCTGGCGGAAAACGGCTACCGCGAAGTCGTGCTGACCGGCGTCGATATCACCAGCTATGACGCGGGCGGGTTGAAGCTCGGCGTGCTGGTGAAGCGCATTCTGCGCGAAGTACCGGAGCTGCCGCGGCTGCGGCTGTCGTCGATCGACTCGGTCGAAGCTGATACCGATCTCATCGACGCGCTGGCGAACGAGCCGAGGCTGATGCCGCACCTGCATTTGTCACTGCAGGCGGGCGACGATCTCATTCTGAAGCGGATGAAACGGCGGCATTTGCGGGGCGATGCGATCGCCTTTTGCGACACGATACGGCGCTTGCGGCCGGATGTGGCGTTTGGCGCCGATATCATCGCGGGTTTCCCGACCGAAACCGAGGACATGTTCGCCCGCTCGCTCGATCTGGTCGATGAATGCGGGCTGAGTCAGCTCCACGTTTTCCCGTTCTCACCGCGTCCCGGGACACCGGCAGGCCGCATGCCGCAGGTGGCGCGCGAGGTCGTCAAGGATCGCGCGCGGCGGCTGCGCGAGAAGGGCGAGGCGGCGTTGCGCACGCGGCTCGATTGCGAGATCGGCGCGCAACGGCGCGTGCTGGCGGAATCGGGTAACATCGGCCGCACCGAGCAATTCCTGCCGGTGCGGCTCAGCATCACCTTGCATGCCCGGTGCTATGCTTGACGTAACACTGAGCGCCCATGACGGGCGGCACCTGATCGCGGCCTAGGGGGAAATATGAACGCGCACGACACCAGCGTTGTGAAATCGGTCGACCAGCTCGAGCAGATCTACGGGCAGCCGATCCCGACCTCGCTCGTCAAGGAGGTCGACAGCCTCAACGACGTCTACCGCAAGCTGATCGAGGCGGCGCCGTTCGTGGTGATCGCGACCAGCGGGCCGGGCGGGCTCGACTGCTCGCCGAAGGGCGACCTGCCGGGCTTCGTGCGCATCGTCGACGACAAGACGCTGATGATTCCGGACCGGCCGGGCAACAACCGGCTCGACGGTTTCAAGAACCTGATGAGCGATCCGCGTATCGCGCTGCTGTTTCTTATCCCCGGCTGTGCCGAGACGTTGCGCGTCAACGGCCGTGCGAGCGTGTCGGTTGATCCGGCGCTGCGCGAGAGCTTCGCCGTCCAGGGCAAGCCGGCGCGCGCCGTGCTGGTCGTCGATATCGAGACGGTGTTCTTCCACTGCGCCAAAGCGATCGTGCGCGCCAAGCTGTGGGACACGGCGGCGCAGATCGACCGCAAGAGCCTGCCGAGCGCGGGCAACATCATTGCCGAAGTGAGCGGCGGCAAGCTCGGCGGCGAGCAGTACGACAAGGAAGCGCCGGCACGAATCCAGTCGATGCTCTACTGATCGGCGTCCACCCGCACGCCGTCAGCCGCTCCGTCATGTGCTCGGGCACCGGCGCGGTGACGAAGATCGGGTCCTTGTTCTTGGAGAGCGGCACCACGACTTCGCGTGAGTGCAGATGCAGCATAGGCCCGCCGCTGCGCGGCGCGCTGCCATAGATATTGTCGCCAAAGACAGGCCAGCCCATCTCGGCGCAATGCACGCGAAGCTGATGCGTGCGGCCGGTGAGCGGCTCGAGCGCAAGCCAGCTCAGCCCGCCGCCGCGTCCCATCACCTTCCATGTCGACGATGCGGGCAGCCCGTTCGGGTCCGGCTTCATCCACCAGCCGCGACTCTCGTCGAGCTTGCCGAGGGGAATATCGATGCGGCCTTCGTCCTCTGCCGGCCCGCCTTCGACCACCGCCCAATATGTCTTGCCGACCTTGCCGTTCTTGAACAGCTTGCCGAGCGAGGCCAGCGCCTTGCGGTGGCGGCCGAGCACAAGGCAGCCAGACGTGTCGCGGTCGAGGCGGTGCGCGAGCGCGGGCCGGCGCGGCAGGCCGAACCGCAGCGCGTCGAAACTGTCTTCGAGGCTCTCGCCGCCCTTCGGCCCGCGATGGACGTGAATGCCGGCCGGCTTGTCGATCACCAGCATCAGGCCATCGCGATAGAGCAGGCGCGACACCATCTCTTCCGGGCTCATGGCGAAACGGCTATCACGGGCGCGGAATGAACGAAAACGCGCAGCAAAGCTGGTGGAAACGGCTCTCAGGCGGGCTCAAACGCTCATCGACGGCCCTCGGCACGGCGATTTCCGACCTGGTGTCGAAGCGCAAACTGGATGCTGCGGCGATCGAAGACCTCGAGGCCGAGCTGATCCGCGCCGATCTTGGCGTCGAGACTGCGGCGCGCATCTCCAGGGCGCTGGCCGAAGGCCGGTTCGAGAAGGACATCGCGCCGGACGACGTGAAAGCGGTGCTGGCCGGCGAGATCGAAAAGTCGCTGGCCGATGTGGCGAAGCCACTTGAGATCACAACGCGGCCGTTCGTCATTCTCGTTATCGGCGTCAACGGCTCCGGCAAGACCACGACGATCGGCAAGCTCGCCGCGAAATATCACGCCGAAGGCAAACGCGTGCTGCTCGCTGCGGGCGACACCTTCCGCGCCGCGGCGATCGACCAACTCAAGATCTGGGGCGAGCGCGCCAAGGCGCCGGTGGTGGCGCGCGAGCCGGGCGCCGATCCGGCCGGGCTCGCATTCGATGCGCTGACGCAGGCGCGCAACGAGAGCATCGACATCGTCATCGTCGACACCGCGGGGCGCCTGCAGAACCGCACCGAGCTGATGAGCGAACTGGAAAAGATCGTGCGGGTGATCCGCAAGGTCGAGCCCGATGCGCCGCACGCGGTGCTGCTGGTGCTTGACGCCACGGTCGGGCAGAACGCGCTGTCGCAGGTCGAATTGTTCGGCAAGACCGCCGGCGTCACCGGGCTTGTCATGACCAAGCTCGATGGCTCGGCACGCGGTGGCATTCTGGTGGCGCTGGCAGACAAGTTTCGTCTGCCGGTGCATTTCATCGGTGTGGGCGAGGGGATTGACGACCTGCAGCCATTCACCGCACGCGATTTCGCACGAGCACTGGTAGGGTTGGAATAATGGCCGAAAAGAAACAACTCAGCCCGATGCTCAAGCTCGCGCTCGATGTCGGGCCGCTGCTGCTGTTCTTCATCGCCAATCAGCGCTTCGGTATTTTTGCCGCGACCGGCGCTTTCATGGTGGCGATAATCGTAGCCCTTGGCGTGTCCTACGCGCTGACGCGGCACGTCGCGATGATGCCGATCGTCACGGCGGTCGTTGTGCTGGTGTTCGGCGGGCTGACGCTGATCCTGCACGACGAGCTGTTCATCAAGATCAAGCCGACCATCATCTATGTGCTGTTCGGCGGGACCCTGCTCGGCGGATTGCTGTTAGGCAAGCTGCTGCTGGGTATCGTCTTCGACTCGGTGTTCAACCTCACCGACGAAGGCTGGCGCAAGCTGACCTGGCGCTGGATCTGGTTCTTCTTCGCGCTCGCGGTGCTCAACGAGATTGTGTGGCGCACGCAAACCACCGACTTCTGGGTGAACTTCAAGGTCTTCGCGATACTGCCGATCACGCTTGTGTTCGGAGCGCTGCAGTATCCGCTGTTGATGAAGTACGGCAGCGAGAAGAAGAACTAGCGCAGCGCCTTCTCGATCGCCGGCTTGAGCCCGGCTTCAAGATTCTGCGCGCTGATCGGCCCGACCAGCTTGAATGCGATCTTGCCGTTGCGGTCCACGATGAACGTTTCCGGCACGCCATAGACGCCCCAATCAATCGCAGTGCGGCCGTTGGGATCGACGCCAGTGGCGGCGAACGGATTGCCGTAGCGGTTGAGGAAACGCCGCGCGTTCTCCGCCTGGTCCTTGTAGTTGATGCCGACGAGCTGGATGCGACTGTCCTGTGCGAGCTGCGCCAGGAACGGGATCTCGTCATGGCATGGCACGCACCATGAGGCCCACACGTTCACCAGCGACGACCTTGCCGGTCAGCGTTGCATTGGTGACGCCGGGCACCGGCGCACCATTGCGTGTCAGCCCTTCCAGCGCCGGCAAATCCGTCTTTGGCGCATCGCGGCCGATCAGCGCCGAAGGAATGCGGGACGGGTCACCGCCGCCGAGCCGGTAGAAAAACAGGCCGGCCAAGGCGAGAAAGGCGAGCAGCGGCAGAAGCAGCAGAAGACGCCGGCGGCTCATGACTTCTTGCGCGAGCGGCGCTTGACGCCGCGTTTGTCGAGGTCGGCGAGGATGCGATGTTGGGCGCGGTAATCGAGCGCGATCCAGCCGATCAGCGTGGCCAGGATCATGATCGCGGCCGAATAGGCCGCCACGATGAAAGCGGCGTGCGGACCCAGATTCATGCGCGTTGCGCCTGCATGATGCGCATCGACCGGACGCGACGGCGCAAAATCTCGTTGCGCATCGCCGCCAGATGCAGCGTGAAGAACAACAGGAAGAACGCCAGCGCCATCACCAGCAGCGGATAGAGCAGCGTCGGGTCGATAGTCACGCCGCCGAGGCGGATCACCGATGCCGGCTGGTGCAGCGTGTTCCACCAATCGACCGAGAACTTGATAATCGGCAGGTTGATCGCGCCGACCAGGATCAGGATGGCGGCGCCGCGTGCGCCGCGGTTCGGATCCTCCGCGGTCCAGTAGAGCGCGATGACGCCGAGATAGAGCAGGAACAGCACGAGCACCGAGGTGAGCCGCGCATCCCACACCCAGTAGGTGCCCCACATCGGCCGGCCCCACAGCGAGCCGCTGACGAGACAGACCAGCGTCAGCGCGGCGCCGATTGGCGCCGCAGCTTTGGCCGCGACGTCTGCGAGCGGATGCCGCCACACCAGCGTGCCGAGTGCGGCGGCGCTCATCATCGCCCAACAGAACATCGCCAACCACGCGGCGGGCACGTGGAGAAACATGATCTTGACGGTCGCGCCCTGCTGATAGTCGTCCGGCGCGTTGAAGGCCATGACGAGGCCAATGACGAATACGATCAGCGTCGCGATGGCGAGCCAAGGCAGCACGCGCGCCGCGAGTGACAAAAAACGTGTCGGGTTGGCGAGGTCGATCAGAGGCATCATTCAAGTCCGTGCCGCAACGCCGCTGCCGCAGCGAAGGGGCCGATCACTACACTTGCCAGCGTGAGCGCGCAAAGAATGGTGAAAGCGGGGCCGAACTGCACCGGCCCGACAATGGCCGAAGTGACGGCAGTAACGCCGAAGATCAGCACCGGCACGGTCAATGGCAGCACCAGCACCGCGAGCAACAGGCCGCCGCGGCGCAATGTCACGGAGAGGGCAGCGCCGATCAGGCCAATGAAGGTCAGTGCCGGCGTTCCGGCCAGCAATGTCAGCGCCAGCGGTCCCACCGCGTTGATCTCGACATTGAGCAGCATGGCGAGCAGCGGGCGAGATAAGGACGAGCGGCAGGCCGGTGGTGAGCCAATGCGCCAGCGCTTTGGCGGTAACCGCAAGCTCGAGCGGCAGCGTGCCGGTCATCAGCAGATCGAGCGAGCCATCCTCGTAATCGGCGGTGAACAGGCGATCGAGCGCGAGCAGCGACGCCAGCAGCGCGCCAAGCCACAGGATCGCGGGGCCGATCAAGGCCAGCAAAGCCAGATCAGGTCCGACCGCGAACGGGCACGATCGCCACGACAATCAGAAAGAACAACGCGCCCATCAGCGCGCCGCCGCCGGCGCGGAGCGCCAGCCGCATGTCGCGAAGCATCAAGGCGAGAAAAGGGTTCATGCCCGGCCCAACCGCAATTGCCTGGCACCGGAAATACCGATGGGGCCGTGGCTCGCCGCGACGATCAATCCGCCGGAGCGCAGATGCTTCTTCATGAGGCCGGCGAGCGCTTTTTGTGCCTGGGCGTCGAGCGCGGTGGTCGGCTCGTCCAGCAGCCAGAGCGGGCGCTTCACCGCGACAAGCCGGGCGATCGAGAGCCGCCGCCGCTGCCCGGCCGACAGGTATCCGGCGGGCAAATCCGCCAAACCGTCGAGGTCCACCGCCTTGAGGGCGGGTCGCACATCCGGCTTGCCGTGCAGATATGAGCTCCAGAACGTCAGGTTCTCGGCGACGCTCAGCCCACCTTTCACCGGATCCTGGTGGCCGACGTAGTGCGCCTGTTCCGCGATGCTCGATTCGGCGTCGCCGCCTTCGAGGCTGAGCCGCCCACCGGCGAGCCGTACCAGCCCGGCAATGATTCGCAGCAGGGACGACTTGCCGGCCCCGTTCCGCCCGGTGACGAGCAGGGCCTCGCCTTTAGCGACCGCGAAACTCAAACCCGTGAAAACTTCGCGGCCGCCGCGCTGGCAGGCAATGGCTTCGGCGACCAGCCGCATCAGCCGGCCCGTCCTTGAGCGGAAAAACCGCGAATTTGATGCATGTGAACCCCGCGGGCGGCGATATGGCGTCCGCCGGAAAAAGCTCTTATAAGCCCGCCACTAACGCAACTTGCCCGCATTTCTCAGCGCTTTCACGCACCATTTAGCAGCGGTTGCTATCATACGTTAGCGCGGAGACGCACCTATGTCCCCGGCCGGGAATGGATCAGCCGACATGACATCGCTCGACAGTTTTCGATGCTGCAAGACCCTCAAAGTCGGCAGCAAGACCTACGCCTATTTCAGCCTGCCGACGGCAGAGAAGAACGGCCTCAAGGGCATCTCCCGGCTGCCATTCTCGCTCAAGGTACTGCTCGAAAACCTGTTGCGTTTCGAAGACGGCCGCACCGTCAAGAAGGAGGACATCCAGGCGGTCGCCGCATGGATGAAAGAGAAGACCTCCGAGCATGAAATCGCATTCCGGCCCGCGCGCGTCCTGATGCAGGACTTCACCGGTGTCCCGGCGGTGGTCGATCTCGCTGCCATGCGCGACGCCATGAAGATGCTGGGCGGCGATCCCAAGCGCATCAACCCGCTGGTACCGGTCGATCTGGTGATCGATCACTCGGTCGCGGTGACCTTCTTCGGTAACAATCAGGCGTTCAAAAAGAACGTCGATGAGGAATACCGCCAGAACCAGGAGCGCTACCAGTTCCTGAAATGGGCGCAGCGCTCGTTCGACAATTTCAACGTCGTGCCGCCCGGCACCGGCATCTGCCACCAGGTCAATCTCGAATATCTGTCGCGCACCGTCTGGACCAAGAAAGAGAAAGTGAAGGTGGACGGCAAGGCCGCCACCATGGAAGTCGCCTATCCAGACACGCTGGTGGGCACCGACTCGCACACCACAATGGTGAACGGCCTTTCCGTGCTCGGCTGGGGCGTCGGCGGCATCGAGGCCGAGGCCTGCATGCTGGGCCAGCCGATGTCGATGGTGCTGCCGGAGGTGATCGGCTTCAAGATCACCGGCAAGCTGAAAGAAGGCGTCACGGCTACGGATCTCGTCCTCACGGTGACGCAGATGCTGCGCGCCCGCGGCGTGGTCGGGAAATTCGTCGACTTCTTCGGCCCCGGCCTTGCGGCGCTTCCGGTCACCGACCGCGCCACGCTCGGCAACATGGCGCCGGAATACGGCGCCACCTGCGGCTTCTCGCCGATCGACGAAAACACAATTCAATATCTCAAAGACACCGGCCGTCCCGCCGAGGTCTGTGCGCTGGTCGAGGCTTACGCCAAGGCGCAGGGCATGTTCCGCACCAAGCAGACGCCCGATCCGCTGTTCACCGACATCCTCAAGCTCGACCTTTCGACTGTTGAGCCCTCGCTGGCCGGGCCCAAGCGCCCGCAGGATCGCGTTGCGCTCAAGGACGTGAAGGCGGGCTTCACCGTCTGCATGGACAAGGAATTCAACAAGAAGGCGGAGATGAACAAGCGCGCGCCGGTTGCCGGCCGCAAGCAGGATCTCGGCCATGGCGACGTCGTCATCGCGGCGATCACGTCGTGCACCAACACATCGAACCCAAGCGTGATGATCGGCGCCGGCATTCTCGCCCGCAAGGCGGCGGCGCGCGGCCTCACCACCAAGCCGTGGGTGAAGACATCGCTCGCGCCCGGCTCGCAAGTGGTCGGTGAATATCTCGAGAAGTCCGGACTGCAGAAGGATCTCGACAAGCTCGGCTTTAACCTGGTCGGCTTCGGGTGCACCACCTGCATCGGCAACTCCGGCCCGCTGCCGCCGGAAATTTCCGAGGCGATCAACAAGAACGATCTGGTTGCCGCCGCCGTGCTCTCCGGCAACCGCAACTTCGAAGGCCGCGTCAACGCAGACGTGCGCGCGAATTATCTCGCCTCGCCACCGCTCGTCGTGGCTTACGCCATTGCCGGCTCGATGTACGTCGATCTGTCGAAAGAGCCGCTCGGCGTCGACAGCCAGGGGAAGAAGGTCTTCCTCAAGGACATCTGGCCGACCAGCAAGGAAATCGACGCGGTGATGCGCAAGACCATCACGCGGGACATCTTCATCAGAAGGTACGGTGAGGTGTTCAAGGGTGACAGCAACTGGCGCAAGATCAGCGTCAAAGGCGGCATGACCTACGGTTGGGACAAGAAGTCCACTTACGTCCAGAACCCGCCGTATTTCGCCGGCATGGGCAGCCATCCCAACCCGCTTGAGGACATTATCGAAGCGCGCGTGCTCGCATTGCTCGGCGACTCGATCACCACCGACCACATCTCGCCGGCCGGCTCGATCAAGGTCGATTCACCGGCGGGCAAGTATCTGGTCGACCACAAGGTGAAGCCCGCCGACTTCAACCAGTTCGGCACCCGGCGCGGCAATCATGAAGTGATGATGCGCGGCACCTTCGCCAACATCCGGCTCAAGAACCAGATGCTGAAGGGCGTCGAAGGCGGCTTCACGATGCACTATCCGTCGAAGCAGAAGATGCCGATCTACGACGCGGCCATGAAATACAAGGCCGAGAGGGTGCCGCTGGTCGTGTTCGGCGGCAAGGAATACGGCACCGGCTCGTCGCGCGACTGGGCGGCCAAAGGCTCGGTTCTGCTCGGCATCCGGGCAGTGATCTGCGAGTCGTTCGAGCGCATCCATCGCTCCAACCTGATCGGGATGGGCGTGATGCCACTCGTGTTCGAGGAGGGCTCCTCCTGGCAGTCGTTGGGCCTGACGGGCGACGAATGCGTGACGATCCGCGGCCTGCACGGGGAGCTCAAGCCCCGGCAGAAGCTGATGGCCGAGATCGTCAACGGCAACGGCACCCTGAAGCGGGTCCCACTGGTCTGCCGGATCGATACGCTCGACGAGCTCGATTACTTCAAGAATGGCGGCATCCTGCAATTCGTGCTGCGCCAGCTCGCGGCCTAGCAATTGTGGCGAGCTTTGTGGCCGCTGCTCACCGCGAAGTGAGTGGCGGGTGAACCGCGCCGGGCCTATCCATGGGCCACCTCGGGAGCCGGGTGCTGCATGAATATTCGAATTGTCGCCGCGACTGCCCTTGCAGCGCTGCTGACCACCCAGCCTGCCGCATCCCAGGAGCCGCGGGCTGTGGTCGAGCTCTTCACCAGTCAGGGCTGCTCGTCTTGTCCGGCCGCCGACCGGCTATTGGGTGAATTGGCGCGCGATCCGTCGTTCGTCGCGCTCAGCCTCAATGTCGACTACTGGGACTATCTCGGCTGGAAGGACACGCTCGCCCTCAAAGGCCATTCCAATCGCGAGCGCGCCTACGCGAACGCGCGCGGTGACCGCGACGTCTATACCCCGCAGGTTGTCGTGAATGGCGTCACCGCGGTGCTTGGCAGCGATAAGGCTGCGATCGAGAAAGCAATCGTGAAGACACGCCGCGACGCAGGCGCGCTCGCGCTGCCGGTCACGGTGAAGATCGAAGGCGACAAGCTCACCGCCAGCGTTCCGGACGCAAAGGGCGAGCGCAAGAGCGGCGAGGTCTGGCTCTGTCCGGTCACCGGCAAGGCCACCGTCGAGATCGCGCGCGGCGAAAATCGCGGCAAGACGATCACCTATCACAACGTGGTGCGATCCTGGGTGAAGCTCGGCGACTGGAACGGCACCGCGCAAACTTACACCGCGTCACTGAAAGATATTGCTCGCGGCGACGCCGACTCGTTTGCGGTGCTCGTGCAGACTGGCGAGCCATCGAAGCCCGGCGTCGTGCTCGGCGCAGCGATGATTCCCGCGCGCTGATTCCAAGTCGCCGCGCGCGTCCCCAAAACTCACTGCAAATAAAAATCGGGCCGGTCCTTGGACCGGCCCGAAGGTTGTTTGGGGATTGAACCGTACGCGGAACTCAAACTGGCCCGGCCGGCCGAGCCCGGGGGGCTGGGGGGCTGAGGAATCCGGTCTCTAACCGAACCGGGCCTTGAGGCAACACAGCCGATATCGCAACGGGCCGTGACGGTCGCTTGACCAAAAAAGGGCCGGATTATGATTCCTTTTCACGAATGCTTGATCGAAGAAGCGGCGTAATTGCCCATTTCCGCGGCAAATTTCCGCACTCTCTTTCGACTTGCCGACTCCCGCGCGTGGCGCGATCATTGTGTGACAGCACCAAGGAGGCGCCGAATGACCTTCGGATCCGGCGAAATCGATCCCAGCCAGTCGTCAGGGGCCGTGAGCCGCCCGCTCCCAGCCCCTTCGCAGGTCACCTTCAGCCGGCACGAACTCAAACGCATTCTCGATCTTTATGGGCGACAAGTCGCAGCCGGGGAGTGGCGCGATTACGCCATCGACTTTCTAAAAGACCGCGCGGTGTTTTCGGTGTTTCGCCGCTCCTCAGAGCACGCGCTCTATCGGATCGAGAAGAATCCGAAGCTTGCACGCAAACAGGGTGCTTACAGCGTGATCAGCGCCACCGGATTGATCGTGCGCCGCGGCCACGAGCTCGAGCCGGTGCTGCGCGCGATCGACCGCAAATTGGCAGTGGTGTGAATTGAGGAGCCGTTAGTCCGGCTTGGTCTTCGCGCCATCGCCAAGCGCGCGCTGCATCAGCGGCGTGTCGAGCCACCTGCCGAACTTCCAGCCGATGCTTTTGAGATTGCCGGCCGGCTCAAAGCCGCAGGCCTTGTGAACGCCAATTGAAGCGGACTGGTCGGAATCGCCGATCACCGCAATCATTTGCCGGTAACCGCGGGCGGTGCATTCGTCGATCAGGCGCTGCAGCAGCGCCTTGCCGATGCCCCGCCGGTGCATGTCAGGCGCGACATAGACTGAATTCTCCACCGTGAAGCGATAGGCCGGCCGGGTCCGGTACAGCGATGCATAGGCGTAGCCGGCCAGCTTTCCGTCGATTTCCGCCGCCAGATACGGAAACTTGCCGTCCAGCACGGCCTGCATGCGGCGCGTCATTTCGGCTTCGGTCGGCGGCTCAAGCTCGAACGACGCGGTGCCGTGCCGTACCGCGTGGTCGTAAATGGCGGTGATGGCGGGGATGTCGGTGAGGCTGGCGGGGCGCAGTTTCATCGCCGCCTATAATAGCAAAACGCCCCGGCTTTTGGCCGGGGCGTCTGCATTTCTGCTCTGCGTAAGCTTAGCGGCGGTCGCCGAACAGCTGCAGCAGCATGATGAACAGATTGAGGAAGTCGAGGTAGAGCCGCAACGCGCCCATGATGGCCTTGCGGCCGGACGCGGTGCCGTCATCGTTGACGTCGTACATTTCCTTGATCTGCTGGGTGTCGTAGGCGGTCAGGCCGACGAAGACCAGCACGCCGACGATCGAGATCACGAACTGCATCATCGAGCTGGCGAGCCAGATGTTCACCAGGCTCGCGAGGATCACGCCGATCAATCCCATGAACAGGAACGAGCCGAAGCCCGAGAGATCGCGCTTGGTGGTGTAGCCGTACAGGCTCATCGCGCCGAACGTCCCCGCCGTGATGAAGAACACCCGCGTGATCGATACGCCGGTATAGACGACGAAGATCGAGGTGAGCGCCACGCCCATCAGGCCGGCGTACAGCGTGAACACGCCGAACGCCGTGGTCGGCTGCAGCCGGTCGATCCTGAAGCTGAGGAAGAACACCAGGCCCAGGGTGACGAGCATCAGCACAATCGGCGTGTATCCGCCGAGCACCAGATCGCCGAATGGCGTGGTGCCGGTCAGACCACCACCAACACGCCGGATCGCGTCGCCGCCGGCGGCCTGATAGGTCAGCCAGGCAGCGATGCCGGTGAAGGCGATGCCGCCAGCCATCAGGTTGTAGACGCGGATCATGTAGGCGCGCAGGCCTGCATCAATCGCAAGGGCCCGATCCGCACCGTAGCCACCGCGTGCAGCAGCTATGTTCCGGTCAAAATCCGACATCGAAGTCTTGCTCCCTTTTCCGGCAACGCGCCGGTTGATGTTGCGACAGCCGTACGGCCGCCGGTCTCGGCAGTGAATCTAGTATTCGCCGGGGTTCAACGCCAGATACGCCAGCCGAGTGCCGGCGGATGTTGCTAATCGTTAATGATGGAAGAGGCTGAAAATGGCTGTGAATCCGCTTTGCGGCGGAATGCCGCAAATCAGAGATTTCGCAGCACCCGCGCGGGCTTCTGGCCCAGCGCCCGCAATGTGCCGATCAGGCCGAGCGCGACTGTCACAATCAGCGCGCCCAGGGTGGCGGCGAGCGCCGGCACCGGCAGCCAGGTGAAGCGCAGGTTCATCAACTCGGTGACGATCATCCAGGCGGCGAGCGAGCCGCAGACCATGCCGAACAGCGCGGTCGCCGCGCCGAGCAACCCGTACTCGATCATGTACGCCGTGAGCAGCCGCCCGCGCGTTGCGCCGAGCGTCTTGAGGATGACGGCGTCATAGACGCGGTGGCTGTGGCCGGCCGCAAGCGCGCCGCCCAACACCAGCGCTGCGGCGAGCAGTGTGACCGCGCTCGCGGCTCTGATGCCGAGCACCAGATTGGTGACCAGGCCGCCAATGGTTTCCAGCGCTTCCTTCACGCGGACGGCGGTGACATTCGGGAAGTTGGCCGAGACGGCTCTGATGACCTCAACCTCCTGTGCGGCAGCGGCGCCGCCCGGATAGGTCAAGGTCGCCATGCGCGTATGAGGAGCGCCGCGAAACACGCTTGGCGGAAACACCAGCACGAAATTGATGCCGAGGCTCTGCCAGTCGACGGTCCGCAGGTTGGAGATGCGGGCCGTGATGTTGCGGCCGAGCACGTTCACCGTGACGGAATCGCCGAGCTTGAGGCCCAAGCCGTCGGCGATGCGCTTCTCGAACGAAACGATCGGCGGGCCGCTATAGTTCTTGTCCCACCATTCACCCTCCACGAGGCGCGAGCCGGCGGGCACCTCTTCGGTGTAACTCAGACCTCGGTCGCTTTGCAGCACCCAGGCGACGTCGGGCTTGGGCTTGAGCTCCTCAGCCGGGACATTGTTGGCCGCGACGATACGGCCGCGCAGCATCGGCACTTCTTCGAGCTTGGCGGCGGGGGCGAGTTTATTGAGGAAAGCGTCGAAGCGTTCGGAATCGCTGGATGGAATGTCGAGGAAAAAGAACGACGGCGCTTTGTCCGGAAGCTCCGCGTTGAACTGGCGCTGCAGATTGCCGTCGATCTGGAAGACGGTGACGAGAAGCGCGAGCCCGAGCCCGAGCGACAGCACGATCGACGGCGTAAGCGCTCCGGGCCGGTAGATGTTGCTCACAGCCATGCGCAATGCGGTCGAGCGTGCGCGCGGCGCCTTGCGAGCGAGATCCATCAGCGCCACAGCGACGAGACGCAGCAGCAGGAACGCCGTAGCGGCGCAGCCGACGTAGATGATTGCGACCTTGCGGTCATAGGCGAGCAGGACCGCGAGCGCTGCGAGAGCCATGACTGCAATTGCGGTCGCCGCCATATAGATGCGGCGCGGCAGCTTGGCTTGCGGCGCGACTGCATCGCGAAACAGCGCCCCAACCGGCACATCATGCGCGCGGCCGAGCGGCCACAGCGCAAAGGCGAGTGCCGTCACCAGGCCGTAAAGCATGGCAAGCGAAAGCTCGACCGGCTGCAATTGCGCGACGATCGGCAGGGGAATGATCGCGCCGAACAGCCCGACCACCGCGTAGGGCAGGGCGGCGCCGAGCACGAGACCGATCGCGCTGCCGATCGAAGGCAACGATCATGGCTTGCGTGAGATAGATCGCGAAGATGCGCCGTCCCGTCGCGCCGAGCGCCTTCATGGTCGCAATCGACTCGCGCTTCTTTTCCAGGTGGCTGTGCACCGCATTGCCGACGCCGACACCGCCGACCAGCAGCGCGGTCAGTCCGACGATGGTGAGAAATTGGGTGAAGCGCTCGATGTTGCGTTCGAGCGAAGGCGAGGCGTTGTGGCGCGAGCGGATTTCCCAGCCGGCTTGCGGGAAGCGCTCGCGCGCTTCATCGGCGACGCGCTTGTCGGAATTGCCGCCGGCGCTGTCGGCGGGGAGCTGCAATCGATAATGCCAACGCACGAGACTGCCGGGCTGAAGCAGATTGGTGGCGCGTAGCCCGGCTTCGCTGATCAAGAGCCGGGGGCCGAAACCAATGCCACTGGCGAGCTTGTCCGGCTCAGTCGCCAGCGTAGCCCGCACTTCGAAGCTGGCGTCACCGACGCTGAGCACTGCGCCCGGGCGCGATGTTGAGCCGCGCCAGCAAGGTCTCATCGGCCGTGGCGCCGAAGCGGCCGTTCTTTTCGGCGAGCGCATCCGCGACCGGCATGGTGGGCTCGAGCTTCACCGCGCCGTACAGCGGGTAAGCCCCGTCCACCGCCTTGATCTCGACCAGCGCGGCGTTGCCGTCATCCTTGCGGGCCATGGCGCGCATCGTGGCGGCGACCGAGACGCGGCCGCGGCTCGCCAGAAAGTCCCGTTCGGCGGGCTCAAGCTCGCGGTGGATCACGCCGAATGAGAGGTCGCCGCCGAGAATAGTGCGGCCCTCGCGCGACAGCCCGTCGCCCAGGCTGCCGGCCAGCGAGCCGACACCGGCAATGGCGGCAACGCCAAGCGCAATGCAGGCGATGAAAACGTAAAAGCCGCGTAGCCCGCCGCGCAATTCGCGCAGCGCGAACCGCAGGGCGACCAGCCCGCCTGTGTCACGTGCCGAGGCCGCCGTGACCGCGCTCACGTCTCGATCTTTCCGGAACGGATCGCGCACGACGCGCTCGCAGCGCGCGGCAAGATTCGCGTCATGTGTGACGAGCACCAATGTGGTGCCGCGCTCCTTGTGTCCCTGAAACAGCAAGTCGATGATTTGCGTGCCGGTCTTCTCGTCGAGATTTCCGGTCGGTTCATCGGCGACGAGGATTGCCGGGTTCGGCGCAAGCGCGCGTGCCAGCGCAACGCGCTGCTGCTCTCCGCCCGAGAGTTGCGCCGGATAATGATGCAGGCGCTCGCCAAGCCCGACCAGCGCAAGCTCCTGCGCGGCGCGCTCGGTTGCGTCCGGCGCGCCCGCCATCTCCAACGGCACGGCGACGTTTTCGAGCGCGGTCATGGTCGGGATGAGATGGAAGGACTGAAACACGATGCCGACATTGCGGCCGCGGAAGCGCGCCAAGGCATCCTCACCCAGCGTGACGAGATCGACGCTGCCGACCGACACGCTGCCCGTGTCAGGCCGCTCCAGCCCGGCCATCACCATCAGCAAGGTCGATTTGCCGGAACCGGACGGGCCGGTGAGGCCAACCGCCTCGCCCCTGCCTATATTCAAGTCGATGTCTTTGAGGATATGAACGCGCGACGCGCCCTCGCCGAGCGACAAATTCACCCCGGCCAGCGCGATGGCCGGTTGCGCGTTATCTTTCATGCCATCGCACATATGGGAGAAAATACGTGGCGGTAAAGGCTGGCGCGCTCGCTCTGATGCTCACGATCGCTTGTGCGCTCGCCGCCTTTCCGGCCCACGCGCAGAACAAGGCCGTCAATATCGTGGTTCTGGGCGATTCATTGAGCGCCGGCTTCGGGCTTGCCGGCGAGGCGTCCTTTCCCTCGCGGCTTTCTGCCGCGCTCAAGGCCAAGGGCATTGCCGCCAACGTCAATAATGCAGGGGTCTCCGGCGACACGGCCTCCGGCGGGCTCGAGCGGCTAGACTGGTCGGTGCCCGAGGGCACCGAAGCGGTGATCCTCGAGCTCGGCGCCAATGACATGTTGCGTGGACTTGCGCCCGACGTAACCCGCCGTGCCCTCGATCAGATCATCACCAAGCTCAAGGCGCGCAATATTACAGTTCTATTGTGCGGCATGCGGGCGGCGCCGAACATGGGCGCGACTTATACCAAAGCATATGACGCGATCTTCCCCGCGCTTGCCTCGACTCATCAGGTCGTCTTTTATCCATTCTTCCTCGACGGAGTGGCGGCCGACAACACGCTCAACCAACGCGACGGGCTTCATCCCAATGCAGCCGGCGTCGATGTGATCGTGAAGCGGATCCTGCCCAAAGTTGAGGAGTTGATCGCGCGGGTGCAGGCGTCGCGTTCATAAGTCCTGGACTGCAAGCCATGCCGCGTCTTTTCACCGGAGTTGAGATCCCGCCCGAGGTCGCGCAAGCGCTGTCGACCCTGCGTGGCGGCCTGCCGGGGGCGCGCTGGATCGATAAAGAGAATTATCACGTCACCTTGCGCTTCATCGGCGATGTCGACGACGACATGGCGCATGAAGTCGAGTCGCTGCTCGGCCGGGTGCGGCGCGGGCGCTTTGAGTTGCGCATCGAGGGACTGACATCGTTCGGCAGCAAGAAGCCGCGCGCCGTGGTTGCCAGTGTCGAGCCATCCTCGCCGCTGATGGAAGCGCAGGCCGAGCAGGAACGTCTGATGCAGCGCATCGGGCTTGAGCCCGAGGGCCGCAAATATACGCCGCACGTGACGCTGGCACGGCTGCGCGACGCATCGACCCGCGACGTCGCCGAGTATCTGTCGGCCCGCGGCCACTTTCGCAGCATGGCATTTCCGGTGTCTCGGTTCGTGTTGTTCTCGTCGCGCGCTTCGGTCGGCGGCGGGCCTTATGTGGTTGAAGCGAGTTATCCGCTCGGCGCCGCAACCTGATGCCAACCGACCTGCGCAACGCATACGCTGCGCTGGTCGCGGCCGGCGAGATCGAACAAGACCCTGCGCAGCTTGCTTTAGTTCGTCATTTCGAGCGGCTGGAAGATGCGCTGTCCGAGCACCGGCTGGCGCGCAAATCCTCCTCGCTCGGATGGTTTTTCAGCAAGCGCGACAAAGCGCGCCTGGTGCGCGGTCTTTACATCTACGGCGACGTCGGCCGCGGCAAGACGTTGCTGATGGACCTGTTTTTCCAGACCAGCAGCGTCCAACGCAAACGCCGCGCGCATTTCCATGAGTTCATGGCCGACGTGCATGAGCGCATCTACGCCTATCGTCAGGACAAGAGCGAAGACGATCCGATCAAGCGCACCGCCGCGGCGATCGCCGACGAAGCGTGGCTACTGTGCTTCGACGAATTTCACGTCACCGATATCGCCGATGCGATGATCCTCGGACGGTCTGTTCACGCAACTGTTCGAGCTCGGCGTCGTCATGGTCGCGACCTCGAACATCGCGCCGCAGGGGCTCTACAAGGACGGGCTCAATCGCGCGCTGTTCCTGCCGTTCATCGACTTGCTCGAGCAGCACTGCGAAGTGGTGCGGCTCGATGCCCGCACCGATTTCCGGCTCGAGAAATTGACCGGCGTGCCGGTGTGGTACGTGCCGGACGACAAGAAGGCGCAGGCCGCGCTCGATGCAGCCTGGCGCAAGCTCACCGGCGGCGACGCCGGCTCGTCCCAGACCCTGGTCGTGAAGGGTCACAACGTCGACGTGCCGAAGGCGGCGATGGGCGTCGCGCGGTTCTCATTCGACGACCTGTGCGCCAAGCCGCTCGGCGCCGCCGATTACCTGCGTATCGCGCACGAATTCCACACCCTGATCGTCGACCACGTGCCGGTCATGGACTACGAGCGCCGCAACGAGGCCAAGCGCTTCATCATCCTGATCGACACGCTCTACGACCAGGCGGTGAAGCTGATCGCCTCGGCGCAGGCCGAGCCGCACCAGCTCTACACGGCCGGGCAGGGCTACGAGGCGGTGGAATTCAGCCGCACGGCCTCGCGGCTGATCGAGATGCGCTCGCAGACCTATCTCGGCCTGCCGCATGGTCCGCGGGCCGCAGGGGTATCTCCCGCCGACATTGTGGAGACGTAGCGGTTAGACCCCTTGGCGCCTCTGGACTCCGGACGGGACCTTCTGCTGGTATACTGTATACCAGACAAGGCAGCCGACTTATGGCGGCCTTGCTGGTGCGAGCCAGACCCGATATGCGCCCCGGATCAGCCCTCTAGTCGAAAGTTTTCCTCCCAATGGCTCGTAGCAAAATTGCTTTGATCGGCGCCGGCCAGATCGGCGGCACGCTCGCTCATCTCGTCGGCCTCAAGGAACTTGGCGACGTCGTCATGTTCGACGTCGCGGAAGGCATCCCGCAGGGCAAGGCGCTGGACATCGCGCAGTCCTCGCCGGTCAACGATTTCGACGCCAAGTTCACCGGCACCAATTCGTATGAAGCGATCGACGGCGCGGATGTGTGCATCGTCACCGCCGGCGTGCCGCGCAAGCCCGGCATGAGCCGCGACGATCTGCTCGACATCAATCTCAAGGTCATGGAGCAGGTCGGCGCCGGCATCAAAAAATATGCGCCGAACGCGTTCGTCATCTGCATCACCAATCCGCTCGACGCGATGGTGTGGGCGCTGCAGAAATACAGCGGCCTGCCGCAGCAGAAGGTGGTCGGCATGGCCGGCGTGCTCGAACTCCGCGCGCTTCCGTTATTTCCTCGCCGATGAATTCAACGTCTCGGTGGAAGACGTCACCGCCTTCGTGCTCGGCGGCCACGGCGACACGATGGTGCCGCTGACGCGCTACTCGGCGGTCGCCGGCATTCCGGTGCCCGATCTCGTGAAGATGGGCTGGTCGACGCAGGCGCGCATCGACGAGATCGTCAAGCGCACCGCAAACGGCGGCGCCGAGATCGTCAACCTGCTCAAGACCGGTTCGGCGTTCTACGCGCCGGCGGCGTCGGCGATTGCGATGGCGGAGAGCTACCTGCGCGACAAGAAGCGCGTGCTGCCCTGCGCCGCGTGGCTCACCGGCGAGTATGGCGTCAAGGAGATGTATGTCGGCGTGCCGGTCGTGATCGGCGCCAAGGGCGTCGAGCGCATCGTCGAGATTTCGCTCAATGGCAGCGAGCGCGATGCGTTCGAGAAATCGGCGCAAGCGGTGCAGGGACTGGTGGAGGCGTGCAAGAAGATCGCACCGAATTTGGCTTAATATGACGGCCGCGCTGACGCGGCCGTTTTCTCTTCTGAACCGGCCGCAGAAGCCGGATATCGCGGGACCAGGAAATGAATATTCACGAGTATCAAGCAAAAGGCCTGCTGAAGAAGTTCGGCGTGCCGGTGCCGCGCGGCACTCCCGCCATGTCGGTCGACGAGGCGGTGAAAGCGGCGAACGAGCTCGGCGGCCCGGTCTGGGTGGTGAAAGCCCAGATCCACGCCGGCGGCCGCGGCAAGGCCGGCGGCGTCAAGGTCGTCAAATCGGTCGATGACGTGAAGAAGGAATCGACCCGCATCCTCGGCTCGACCCTGGTCACGCATCAGACCGGCCCGAAGGGCAAGCAGGTCAACCGCCTCTACATCGAGGAAGGCTCGGCGATCGACAAGGAATTCTACCTGTCGATGCTGCTCGACCGTGAGACCTCGCGCGTCGCCATCGTCGTATCGACCGAAGGCGGCATGAACATCGAGGAAGTCGCGCACGACACGCCGGAGAAGATCACCACGGTCTCAGGTCGATCCGGTCACCAATATCTGCCCGCATCATGTGCGCGCGGTGTCGAAGGCGCTCAATCTCGATGCCGATCTGCAAAAGCAGATGAGCCCGCTTCTGACCAATCTCTACAAGGCCTTTGTCGATGCCGACATGAGCCTGCTCGAGATCAATCCGCTGGTCGTGACCAAGGACAAGCAGCTGATCTGCCTCGACGCCAAGGTCAGTTTCGACAGCAACGCGCTCTACGCGCATCCCGACATCGTGGCACTGCGCGACGAGACCGAGGAGGACGCCAAGGAGATCGAGGCGTCGAAATACGAGCTCAACTACATCGCGCTCGACGGCACGATCGGCTGCATGGTCAACGGCGCCGGCCTCGCCATGGCGACGATGGACATCATCAAGCTCTACGGCGAGAGCCCGGCGAACTTCCTCGATGTCGGCGGCTCCGCCACCAAGGAGCGCGTCACCGCGGCGTTCAAGATCATCACCTCCGATCCGAACGTGAAGGGCATCCTGGTCAACATCTTCGGCGGCATCATGCGCTGCGACGTGATCGCCGAAGGCGTGGTCGCTGCGGTGAAGGAGGTCGGCCTGAAGGTGCCGCTGGTGGTTCGCCTCGAAGGCACCAATGTCGAGCTCGGCAAGAAGATCATCGCCGAGTCGAAGCTCAACGTGACGTCGGCTGATGATCTCGACGACGCCGCGCAGAAGATTGTCGCTGCAGTGAAGAAGGCCGCGTGATGTCCATCCTCATCGACAAGAACACCAAGGTCATCTGCCAGGGCTTCACCGGCAAGAACGGCACCTTCCATTCCGAGCAGGCGATTGCCTACGGCACCAAGATGGTCGGCGGCGTCTCGCCAGGAAAAGGTGGCGCGACGCATCTCAACCTGCCGGTGTTCGACACCGTGCGTGAGGCGAAGGAAAAGACCGGCGCCGACGCGTCAGTGATCTACGTGCCGCCGCCGGGCGCAGCCGACGCGATTGCCGAAGCGATCGACGCCGAGATCCCGCTGATCGTGTGCATCACCGAAGGCATCCCGGTCTCGCACATGGTCAAGGTGAAGCGCTCGCTGTGCGGATCGAAGTCGCGCCTGATCGGCCCGAACTGCCCCGGCGTCATGACGGCCGGCGAATGCAAGATCGGCATCATGCCGGGCAACATCTTCAAGCAGGGCTCGGTCGGCATCGTGTCGCGCTCGGGCACGCTGACCTACGAGGCGGTGTTTCAGACGTCGCGCGAGGGGCTGGGCCAGACCACCGCGGTCGGCATCGGCGGCGACCCGGTCAAGGGCACCGAATTCATCGCCATGCTGGAGATGTTCCTGGCCGATCCGAAGACCGAGTCGATCGTGATGATCGGCGAGATCGGCGGCAGCGCCGAGGAAGACGCGGCGCAATTCGTGAAGGACGAAGCCAAGCGCGGCCGCAAGAAGCCGATGGTGGGCTTCATCGCCGGGCGCACCGCGCCGCCGGGACGCCGCATGGGCCATGCCGGCGCGATCATCGCCGGCGGCAAAGGTGACGCAGAATCCAAGATCTCGGCGATGGAATCGGCCGGGATCAAGGTGTCGCCGTCCCCCGCGCGCCTTGGGAAAACCCTGGTCGAAGTCCTCAAGCGCTAGGTCACAGACACCGGAAACGTCGGGAAAAAGCCTGTTCACGGCTGAATCCTAATTCATTCCTTAGGTTTTCTTTGACTTACAAGCGTCTTAAATAGCGATAAGGATCAGCCTGCCGGTCTGATTTGGGCCGCCTTGCTCCAGGGCGGCCGGTATCATTTCCGGGCTCCCAGCCCGTCCAAGGATCGCTCATGTCCCGTCAGGACGCCAACGCCGCATTTGCCCGCAGCTCATTCCTCTACGGCGGAAACGCCGCCTACATCGAACAACTCCAGGCCCGCTACGAAAAAGACCCCAACTCGGTCGATGCCGAGTGGCAGGCCTTCTTCCAGAGCCTGAAAGACGACAAGGCCGCGGTCGTAAAGAACGCCGAAGGCGCGTCGTGGCAAAAGCCGAACTGGCCGCTCCGTCCCAATGACGAACTGGTTTCCGCGCTCGACGGCCAATGGCCGGACACCGAGCGGCGCATCGGCGACAAGATCAAGAAGCAGGCGCAGTCGACCGGCGTCGATCTGTCGGCCAGCGACGTGCAGCAGGCCGCGCGCGACTCGATTCATGCGCTGATGCTGATCCGCGCCTATCGCATACGCGGCCACTTCCACGCCAAGCTCGATCCGCTCGGCATCCAGGAAGAGCCGAGCGAGGCGGAGCTCGATCCGAAGTCCTACGGCTTCAGCGAAGCCGACATGGATCGCAAGATATTCCTCGACAAGGTGCTCGGCCTCGAATTCGCGTCGATGCGCGAGATCGTCGGCATCCTGCGCCGCACCTACTGTCAGACGCTCGGCGTCGAGTTCATGCACATCTCGAATGCCGAGCAGAAGGCTTGGATTCAGGAGCGCATCGAAGGCAAGGACAAGGAGATCGCCTTCACGCGCGAAGGCAAGCGCGCGATCCTCAACAAGCTCGTCGAGTCGGAAGGCTTCGAGAAATTCCTCGACGTCAAATATACCGGCACCAAGCGCTTCGGCCTCGACGGCGGCGAAGCGCTGATCCCGGCGCTCGAGCAGATCATCAAGCGCGGCGGCAATCTCGGCGTGCGCGAGATCGTGTTCGGCATGTCGCATCGCGGGCGGCTCAACGTGCTCACCCAGGTGATGGCGAAGCCGCACCGCGTGCTGTTCCACGAGTTCAAGGGCGGCTCGGCGACGCCGGACGACATCGAAGGCTCGGGCGACGTGAAGTATCACCTCGGCGCCTCGGCCGACCGCGAATTCGACAACAACAAAGTGCATCTGTCGCTGACGCCGAACCCGTCGCACCTCGAAATCGTCGATCCGGTGACGCTCGGCAAAGTGCGCGCCAAGCAGGACCAGCACAACGCGACGCCGCAGGACCGCACCATGGTGCTGCCGCTGCTCATTCACGGCGACGCGGCGTTCGCCGGCCAAGGCGTCGTGGCGGAATGCTTCGGCCTCGCCGACCTCAAGGGCTACAAGACCGGCGGCTCGCTGCACTTCATCGTCAATAACCAGATCGGCTTCACCACCTATCCGCGCTATTCGCGCTCGTCGCCTTATCCGTCCGACGTCGCCAAGATGATCGAAGCGCTGATCCTGCACGTGAACGGCGACGATCCGGAAGCGGTGGTCTATGCCGCCAAGGTCGCGATCGAATACCGCATGAAATTCCAGCGCCCGGTCGTGATCGACATGTGGTGCTACCGGCGCTTCGGCCACAACGAGGGCGACGAGCCGTCGTTCACCCAGCCGCTGATGTACAAGAAGATCCGTTCGCATCCCTCGACGCTCGAGATCTACTCGAAGAAGCTGATCAGCGAAGCTGTCGTCACCGAAGGTGAAGTCGAGAAGATGAAGGCCGACTGGCGCTCGCGGCTCGAAGCCGAGTTCGAGGCGGGCCAGGGCTACAAGGCGAACAAGGCCGATTGGCTCGACGGCCGCTGGTCCGGCCTCAAGGCCGCGCAGGACGCCGACGATCCGCGCCGCGGCAATACCGGTCTGCCGGTCGACGAGCTCAAGGCGATCGGCAAAGCCATCACCAAGGTGCCGGACGGCTTCCATGTCCACCGCACGGTGCAGCGTTTTCTCGACAACCGCGCCAAGGCGATCGAAGCCGGCGAAGGCATCGATTGGGCGACCGGCGAGGCTTTGGCGTTCTGCTCGCTGCTCAAGGAAGGCCACCGGGTGCGTCTGTCCGGCCAGGACTCCGAGCGCGGCACATTCTCGCAGCGCCATTCGGTGATCTTCGACCAGGAGACCGAGGAGCGGTACAACACGTTCAACCACCTCGGCGGTCAGCAAGGCCGCTTCGAGGTCATCAACTCGCTGCTGTCGGAAGAGGCGGTGCTCGGCTTCGAGTACGGCTATTCGACCGCCGAGCCGAACGCGCTGACGCTGTGGGAGGCGCAATTCGGCGACTTCGCCAACGGCGCCCAGGTCGTGTTCGACCAGTTCATCTCCTCGGCCGAGCGCAAGTGGCTGCGCATGTCCGGCCTCGTCTGCCTGTTGCCGCATGGCTATGAAGGGCAGGGCCCGGAGCATTCCTCCGCGCGGCTCGAGCGCTTCCTGCAGATGTGCGCCGAAGACAACATGCAGGTCGCCAACTGCACGACGCCGTCGAACTACTTCCACATCCTGCGCCGGCAGCTGAAGCGCGAGATCCGCAAGCCGCTGATCCTGATGACGCCGAAGTCACTGCTGCGCCACAAGCGTGCGGTGTCGAGGCTCGACGAGATGGCGACCGGCACCTCGTTCCACCGCTTGCTGTGGGACGATGCGCAGTATCTCAAGGGCGAGAAGATCGAGCTGGTGCCCGACGACAAGATCCGCCGGGTCATCCTCTGCTCGGGCAAGGTCTATTACGATCTCTACGACGAACGCGAGAAGCGCGGCGTCAACGACATCTACCTTTTGCGCGTCGAGCAGCTCTATCCGTTCCCGACCAAGGCGCTGGTCGCCGAGCTGTCCCGCTTCAAGCAGGCGGAGATGGTGTGGTGCCAGGAAGAACCGCGCAACATGGGCGCGTGGTTCTTTGTCGATGTGTTCCTTGAGTGGGTGCTCAACCAGATCGGCGCCAAGCACCGCAGCCTGCGCTATGCGGGACGGCCGGCATCGGCATCGACCGCGGTCGGGCAAATGTCGAAGCACATGGCGCAGCTCAAGCAGTTGCTCGACGAGGCGTTGGGATAACAACTCGTCACCTGACGAGATAGACGGACAATAACGATGACTGACATCCGCGTGCCGACGCTCGGCGAATCCATAACGGAAGCGACCGTTGGCCGCTGGTTCAAGCAGCCGGGCGAGGCGGTCGCGGCTGATGAGCCTTTGGTCGAGCTCGAAACCGACAAAGTCACGCTGGAAGTGCCGGCGCCGGCCGCCGGAACGCTCGGCGATATCGCCGCGAAGCAGGGCGAAACCGTCGCAGTCGGCGCTGTGCTCGGCTCGATCAAGGACGGCGCCGGGGCGGCTCCGAAGTCGGTCGCGGGCGGTGCGCCGACCGGCAGGCCCGATACCAAGACGACAAGCACGACACCGATCAACGCGGCGGACGAAGAGCCCAAGCTGCGCACCACGCCGAAAGCTGAGGCTCAGACGCCCAAGGCTCAAACTCCGACCGACATGCCGCCGCCGCCGTCAGTGCGAAAGCTCGGCGCGGAATCCGGCGTCGATCCGGCAAATGTTTCAGGCAGCGGCGTGCGCGGCCAGGTGACCAAAGGCGACATGCTCGCCGCGATCGAGCGTGCGGCTTCGGCGCCGACGCCGGTCCCGGCCACCGCCGCGCAGGTGCAGATGCGCGCCTCGTCGCCGGCCGATGACGCCGCGCGCGAAGAGCGCGTCCCGATGACGCGGCTGCGCCAGACCATCGCGCGCCGACTGAAGGACGCGCAGAACACCGCGGCGATGCTCACGACCTTCAACGAGGTCGACATGAGCGCGGTGATGCAGATGCGCACTCGATTACAAGGAGCTGTTCGAGAAGAAGCACGGCGTGAAGCTCGGCTTCATGGGCTTCTTCACGCGCGCCTGCATCCAGGCGCTCAAGGAAATCCCGGCGGTCAATGCCGAGATCGACGGCACCGACCTCGTCTACAAGAATTACTACCACATCGGCATTGCGGTCGGCACCGAGAAGCGGCCTGGTCGTGCCCGTGGTGCGCGACGCCGATCATATGTCGCTGGCCGAGCATCGAGAAAGCGATCATTGCCGATACGGCAAGCGGGCGCGCGACGGCCACCTCAAGCTCGAGGACATGCAGGGCGGCACCTTCACGATCACCAATGGCGGCGTGTACGGTTCGCTGATGTCGATGCCGATCCTCAACGCGCCGCAGTCCGGCATCCTCGGCATGCACAAAATCCAGGAGCGGCCGGTTGCGATCGGCGGCAAGATCGAAATCCGCCCGATGATGTATCTCGCGTTGACCTACGATCACCGCATCGTCGACGGGCAGGGCGCGGTGACGTTCCTGGTGCGTGTCAAGGAATGCCTCGAGGATCCGGCGCGGCTCGTCCTCGATCTCTGATCAGCGGGCGGGAACGCGCAGCTCCACGCGATCCGGCATTCCACTTTCGACGCCGGAGCGCTGCACGGCCGTCACCGCGTAATGGCGGACCTCACCCGGGCGCAGTGTCCGGGTCGGTAAACTTCGGGCCCTGGTCTGGCCGAGCCGCCGCCGCTCCAGATTTTCTCCCACCAGATAGACGTTATAGGCCGCGACTGCGGGGTCGTATCCGACGCGGCCTGGAGGCGGAGCCGGTGGCGCGTCCCAGCCTATCGTCGCCTTGCCGCCACGCAGCTCGGCTCGCAGGTTCTGCGGCGCAGGCGGAAACATGCGGCGGTACTGGTCGACATTGATGCCGCCTTGCCCTGCAGCCTGCGCGTGGGCTAACGATGGCGCCATTGATGCGATCAGGGCGGCCATCAGCAGGCCACAGAGCATCGTTGCGATCGGCGAATTCACGCGTCCAGCGTGCGCGCGCGATAGGGCAAAAAAAAGCCGGGGCGGTCGTGCCGCCCCGGCTTGATCGCTCGCGGACGCTTATTGCACTTCGCGCGTATTACGCTTGTTCTCGAGGTGCTCCTCGTAGGAGAGCTCTTTCAACGCGTGAGGCGGTAGCGGAAGCGTCTTTCGCCTCTCTCTCGCGTTCTTGCCGGCGCCGATCTGGCCACCGTCAAAGACGAGGTTCTCCCACTCGCTCTGGCCCGTCACAAGAGTTGTCCTCGCAGCGGCACCGCCATCGCCATTATTGATATCCACGGCCACCGGGTTTTGGTTGGCCGCGCCTGAATTACTCCAATTGACGTTGGCGTTGGCACCGTTGTTCTTCACCCGGCCATTTCCGGCCGTAAACCAGCGGACGACCATAAGATGCGAGCGCGGCATCGCCGCCCGTGCCGGTCATTGTTAAGGCCGGTGGCCTCATTGAGCGCGTTCTCATTGAGGCTTCCAAGCTCGAAGCGTTCATAGTCGAGGTATGGATTGCCGCTCTTGAGCAGCCAGTCGAACTGGTTGGAATAGCTCATGATGCTCAGGTGGTTCGGCTTGTAGTTGTTATGGTCGATGTTGCCATGACGCAGGCCGAGATTATGGCCGAGCTCATGCATGATCGTTCCCGCGCGGGCCCCGGCCGGGGTGTCTGAATGCAAGGTCTCCACGAAGTCGCTGGCGCCGATGCCTCGCGATATCCCGCTTGAATTGCCGCCATCGTAGCGTCGGCCCGCGATCATGCGATGGTAGATCACGCGTTCCGCCGGAGAGACGAGCGCGTCCATGATCAAATCGAACGGTGCCCAGTTCTGGGCCGTGAGGTCCAGGTTTTCCGTGCAGGGGATCGCGCCCAGGTTCTTCCAGTGCACCTTAATGCCCTTGGAGCCGTCTGGATTGGAGACCGGCGCGCGTCGCGAAGGCCTGAGTGATGGGGTTGAGCACTGCCGCGACTGGCCGGTGGTTCTTCGTCTCGCCCACGCACGCATTCATGTAGGCGTAGGCGATGAAGATATCCTTCTTGTCCGGGTTTGACGCCGAGCGCCGGCAGGTCCACATCGATCGTACCGTTGCCGTCGTGGTCGTAGCCGCTGGTCCTCCCAGCTATCGAGCAGACCGTCGCCGTCGGAGATCCTTGTTGACCTCGCCGCGTGCGCTGAACTCGAACCAGGCGAACATCACGTTGTCATCATTTGAGGGATTGAGCGTGTCGATATTGATCATGCGTGTCGGTGTTCCCGATCAAGCTCAGCAGATCGTACCGCTCGTCATCGCTGCGCGGGTCCGGTCGGTATTGCGTTCGGATCGGCCGGCTTGTTCAGGCTGTCACCGAGGCCGCCGACCGTGATGAGTGCGCCATTGGCAGTCTCGCCATCGTCTTCACCACCCGCCGCTGTGGTCAAACGTTGTCCGTTGATCGTGACGGTGGTGAACTGTTGGCCGGCACCTGCGCAGCCGCTGGGGTTCTGACAGCTGAAGGAAATGCCTAAACCCATATTGAGGGTCGCGCCCGGCGCGTTCTTGTTGATCGGGTTGAGCAGAGACAGCTCGAACCGGTCGCCGGCAAGCTGCTGCGCGCCGAACATCAACGCGACAGTCCGCGAGGGAAAGGATGCCGGCATCTTGAACACGACAACAAGAATTTCGCCGTCAATGAACGAGTTCTTGGCCGCGTTCTCGCGGATGATCAGGTTTTTGCTGCCGGCAGCCGGCATGGCATCGATCTTGCCGGTTTCACGATTGCCGGTGACGTCGGCCAGCACATTGTGGAAGAAGTTGGCGGTGGTACCGATGCCGTTGAAGGTCGAATTCATCCAGGCCACCGACGTATTGTCGAGCCTGACGTCGCCATTGGCGATGGAGATGTTTGGTTGAAGGAAGCGCGGTATTTCCAACGGAATTCGAGGACGCCATCAAATAGGCCTTGTCGACGATCGCGTTGGCGTGAGGTTTGGTGACGCGGAGCGGATGGCTCGCGTCGTTGCTGCCGGCGGCGGACACCGAGACCTGGTAGCGCCCAAACTTGCGGTAAAATGAGCTCAGGCCCGACGCCGCTTCCGGCACCGCGACTGGGCGCGTCGTGACGCCGCCCTTGTTGCCGGGAATGCCACCGGCATTCTGTCCAAGCGCTATTGCAGCACTGCCGAACAGAAAGCCCGCAGCCAAACTCACGCGCACAAAATTGTTCGCTGACATCTTATTCCCCCATTTGCCGGCGTTCCGCCGCAGGCGGTGCCGGGCCCCATTTTGAGCCCGCCTTCTAACATTCCGTCCTGTAGCCGAACAGACTTCTACGGTTGAAAACGTGTTCTTCCTTCGCGCAAAAATGCTACTACGCGCGCGAGTTCCATCTTTGTGACGTCGCACACACATGGCTTACGATCTTATTGTCATCGGTTCCGGTCCCGGCGGTTATGTCTGCGCGATCCGCGCGGCGCAGCTCGGTCTGAAGACCGCGGTGGTCGAGAAGATGCCGACCTACGGTGGTACCTGTCTCAACATCGGTTGCATCCCGTCGAAGGCACTGCTGCACGCCTCGGAAATGTTCCACGAGGCCGGCCACGCTTTCGCGAAAATGGGCATCGGCATTCCGGCGCCGAAGCTCGAATTGCCGGTCATGCTGAAGTTCAAGCAGGACGCGATCGACGGCAACGTGAAGGGCGTCGACTTCCTGTTCAAGAAAAACAAGGTCGACGGCTTTCACGGCACCGGTCGCATCGTTGCGCCGGGCAAGGTCGAGGTGAAGGGCCAAGATAATCAACCTGGCGGCAAGACGCAGACGCTCGAAACCAAAAACATCGTCATCGCCACCGGCTCAGATGTTGCGCGCCTCAAAGGCATTGAGATCGACGAAAAGCGCGTCGTGTCTTCGACCGGCGCGCTGTCGCTCGACAAAGTTCCCGGGAAGCTCCTGGTGGTCGGCGCCGGCGTGATCGGGCTCGAGCTCGGCTCGGTGTGGCGGCGGCTCGGCGCGGAAGTGACCGTGGTCGAATTCCTCGACGGCGCGCTGCCGGGCATGGACGGCGAAGTGCGCCGCCAGGCCCAGCGCCTGCTCGAAAAGCAGGGCATGACCTTCAAGCTGTCGTCCAAGGTCACGGCGGTCGACACCAGTGGCAAGACCCTCAAGGTCAAGGTCGAGCCGGCCAAAGGCGGCACGGCGGAGACGCTCGACGCCGATGTCGTGCTCGTCTCGATCGGCCGCGTGCCCTACACCGAAGGCCTCGGCCTGAAAGAGGCCGGCGTGGCGCTCGACGAGCGCGGCCGTGTCGGGGTGGACGATCATTTCGCCACCAACGTCAAAGGCATCTACGCAATCGGTGACGTGATCCGCGGCCCGATGCTGGCGCACAAGGGCGAGGATGAAGGCGTCGCGGTCGCGGAAATTCTGGCCGGTCAGGCCGGCCACGTGAACTACGACGCGATCCCGAACGTCGTTTACACCATGCCGGAGATCGCGTCGGTCGGAAAATCCGAGGAAGAGCTGAAGGCCGCAGGCGTCGCCTATAACGCCGGCAAATTTCCGTTCACCGCCAACGGCCGCGCCAAAGCCAATCAGCAGACCGACGGCTTCGTGAAAATTCTCGCCGATGCCAAGACCGACCGCGTGCTCGGCGTCCACATCATCGGCTCGGACGCCGGCAACATGATTGCCGAGGCTGTGATCGCGATGGAATTCGGCGCGTCGGCTGAGGACATTGCGCGCTCGTGTCACGCGCATCCGACTTTGCCCGAGGCAGTAAAGGAAGCCGCGCTCGCCGTGGCGAAGCGACCCATTCATATGTGAGGCTTGCGCCGCCCGTCTGATCGGCCTCAGGATGAGGCACGCAATCGGGAGGCTTTCACATGGCCAAAGGCCACAAGGACAAGATCGCCGTCATCACCGGCGCCGCCAACGGCATCGGCGCTGCGTTCGCCAAACGCCTCGCGGAAGACGGCGTGAACATTGCTGTCGTGGATATGGCCGAAGGCGGGCCGACGGCGCAGGTCGTCCAGGGTATCGGGCGCAACGCCGTCGCCGTGCAATGTGACGTCGCCAAGCCCGACGCGGTCGCCAAGATGGCCGAGACCGTCAAGAAAGAGCTCGGCGCGCCCGACATCGTCATCAATTGCGCCGGCATCTTTCCGCAGCGCGCCTTTCTCGAAATGACTTACGAGGACTGGCGCAAGGTGCTCTCGACCAATCTCGACGGCACGTTCCTCGTCACCTCGGCCTTCGCGCCCGGCATGGTGCAGAAGAAGTGGGGCCGGGTGGTGAATATGTCGTC
Organism: uncultured Alphaproteobacteria bacterium; assembly: GCA_963847325.1. GTDB lineage: Bacteria > Pseudomonadota > Alphaproteobacteria > Rhizobiales > Xanthobacteraceae > Pseudolabrys. The sequence goes on along the minus strand of CAWJZD010000003.1, from coordinate 211,968 downwards.
GTCCACGCTCGGCTCGGTCACCAGCGGCTTTGCGCATTACATGTCGAGCAAGGCCGGCATCGTCGGCTTCACCCGCGCAATCTCGACCGATCTCGCGCCCTACGGCATCACGGTGAACGCGATCTCGCCGACCCTGACGCGCTCGCCCGGCACGCTGGCGCGCTCGCCGCGCGCGCAGTTCAAGACCATGGACGAAGAATTCGAGGCGGTGGCGCAGAGCCAGGCGATCAAGCGCGTCGCGGTGCCGGAAGATATCGTCGGCACGGTATCGTTTCTCACCAGCGACGATGCGGCCTTCATCACCGGGCAGACCTTCAACGTCGATGGCGGCCGGGTGCGGACCTGACTACGCGCGCGGATGCGCGCTGCGATAGGCTTCGAGCAGACGTTCGCTGTCGACCGCCGTGTAGATCTGGGTGGTGGATAGCGAAGCATGGCCCAGCAATTCCTGGATCGCGCGCAGATCGCCGCCGCGCGCAAGCAGATGTGTCGCAAAAGAATGGCGCAGCGCGTGCGGTGTCGCGCTGTCGGGCAGGCCGAGCGCGCCGCGCAGCCGTGCCATCGCCAGCTGGAGGATGCGCGGCGACAGCGGCCCGCCGCGCGCACCGATGAAGAGCGGCGCATCGGGCGCGATCTCGGTTGGGCACAGCTTCAGATAATCGGCGATCAGTTGCAGCACGTTTTGCAGCACCGGCACCATGCGCTGCTTGTTGCCCTTGCCGGTGACGAGGATGACGTCGCCTGTGCCGGGCGTCGGCACATCCTTGCGCCTGAGCGACAATGCTTCGGAGATACGCAGGCCCGAGCCGTAGAGCAGCCCGAGAACCGCGGCGTCGCGCGCCAGCACCCATTGCGGCCGCTCTTCACCGGCGCGCAGATCGGCATCCGACATCTGCTTTGCGGACGCGATGCGCGAGCGGCTTGGGCAAGCTGCGCGGGACCTTGGGCGCGCGGACGGCGGCGAGGGCGCCGACCTTGCCTTTGCCGTTGCGTTCCAGAAAACGTGCGAACGACCGCGCCCCGGCAAGCGATCGCATCAGCGAACGGCTGCCGATGCCGTCGGCTCGGCGCGCCGCCATGAAGGCACGAACGTCCTGCGGCGTCAGCTTCGCGAGCCCCTTCAGCGCCGGTGCGCCGCCGAGATGATCGGCAAGGAACGCCAGGAACTGCGTGACGTCGCGCCGATAGGCGTCGAGCGTCTTTTCCGACATGCGCCGTTCCGCGCCGAGATATTTGAGCCAGCGCCCGATTTCGGCGGCCACGTCGGCATGAATGGCGGCGGCGTTCATGGCGCGCAGAGTGGCAGCGCTTTCTTCACCCTTCCTTAAGCGCGCGGAATCGGGCCACATCCGGCCATGCCGCAGCGTGTCGTCGATGTTCTGGTGCCGGTCGCGCTCGACCAGGCCTATTCGTACCGGGTGCCGGCCGGCCTCGACGTCGCGATCGGCGACGTCGTCGCGGTGCCGCTCGGCGCGCGCGATTGCACGGGCGTGGTTTGGGGCGAGAGCGAGCCGCGGCCCGGCCTGCACAACCGCCTGAAGGACATCGACGCCAAGCTCGACCTGCCCCCGCTCAAGCAGGAGCTGCGCGAGTTCGTCGACTGGGTCGCGAACTACACGCTGGCGCAGCGCGGCACGGTGCTGCGCATGACGCTGCGGATGGGCGACCTCGGTCCCGGCCGCGAGCGCATAGGCGTTCGCAAGCTTGGGCCTGCGCCCTCGCGCATGACACCGGCGCGGGCGCGGGTGCTGCGCGTGCTGGACGACGGCATGACGCGGGCGAAGAGCGACGTGACGACGGAAGCCGGCGTCAGCCCCGGCGTGATCGACGGACTGGTCGACGAAGGCACGTTGGAAGCGGTGGTGCTGCCGCCCGATCCGATTGCGCTGTTGCCCGATCCGGATTTCGCACAGCCGGAATTTTCCGACGCGCAGCGCACTGCGGCCGAGGCGTTGCGCGCGAGTGTCACCAGCGGCGAATTCTCGGCAACCTTGATCGATGGGGTCACCGGCTCCGGCAAGACCGAAGTCTACTTCGAGGCGATCGCCGAGATCGTGCGGCGCAAGAAGCAGTGCCTTGTGCTGATGCCGGAAATCGCACTGACCGGGCAGTTCCTCGACCGTTTCACGCACCGCTTCGGCACGCGGCCGGCCGAATGGCATTCGCAGCTCTCGCCGCGCAAGCGGGCGCGGACTTTCGCGGCGTTGGCGGCGAACGAGGTGCAGGTCGTGGTTGGCGCCCGCTCGGCGCTGTTTCTGCCCTATGCCGATCTCGGCCTGATCGTGGTCGATGAAGAGCACGACCCTGCCTACAAGCAGGAGGACGGCGCGCACTACCACGCCCGCGACATGGCGGTGGTGCGGGCGCGTGAGAACAAGATCCCGGTGGTGCTCGCGTCGGCGACGCCGTCGGTCGAGAGCGAAGTCAATGCCCGGCGCGGCCGCTACCAGCGGCTATCCTTGCCCGAACGCTTCGGCGGTCAGTTCATGCCCTCTATCGAAGCGATCGACCTGAAGACCGAAGGCCCGCCGCGCGGCCGCTTCATCGCGCCGCGCCTTGCCGAAGCGGTGCAGATCGCACTGGAGAAGAAAGAGCAGGCGCTGCTTTTCCTCAACCGCCGCGGCTATGCGCCGCTGACTTTGTGCCGCTCCTGCGGGCATCGCATGCACTGCCCGAACTGCGATAGCTGGCTGGTCGATCATCGCTTCAAGCGGCGGCTGGTCTGTCACCTGTGCGGCTTCGCGACGCCGCTGCCGCCGCAATGCCCGAAATGCCAGGCGACCGAAAGCTTCGTTGCCGTCGGTCCCGGCGTTGAGCGGCTGGAGCAGGAGGCAGCCGAGCTTTTCCCCGGCGCGCGCACGCTCGTTCTCTCCAGCGATCTGGTTGAATCAGTCGAGCGGTTGCGCGGTGAACTGGACGACGTCGCGCAAGGCAAGTTCGACATCGTGATCGGCACCCAGCTTGTCGCCAAGGGACACCATTTTCCCAAGCTCAACCTGGTCGGCATCATCGATGCCGATCTCGGCCTCGGCAATGGCGATCCGCGCGCTTCCGAGCGCACCTTCCAGCTTCTGCATCAGGTGACGGGACGCGCAGGCCGGGCGGAAGGCTACGGACAGGGGCTGCTGCAGACGCATCAGCCCGATCACCCCGTCATGCGTGCGCTCATCTCGGGCAATCGCGAGGCCTTTTACGACAGCGAAATCGCGTTGCGCGAGCGCACCCAGTATCCGCCGTTCGGCCGGCTCGCCGCGCTCATCGTCACGGCCAATGAGCGACATGCTGCGGAAGGCTACGCCCGCGCGCTGGTTCAGCATGCGTTGCGCGACGAGTCGGTCCGCATCCTCGGCCCAGCCGAGGCGCCGATCGCAGTGGTGCGCGGCCGCCATCGCTTCCGGCTGCTGGCCAAATCGCCGCGCAACTTCGATCTCTCGGCCTACATGCGCGAATGGCTGTCCGGCGCGCCCAAGCGCAAGGGCAGCGTGCGGCTCGAAATCGATATCGATCCGCAGAGCTTTTACTAGGCGGCAGCGCGCTTGCGCAGGATGTGGAAGCCGACGGCGAGCGCCACGCCGGCTGCGATCCCGGTCAGCAGGTTGACGAAGATGGTCAGCAGGAACGTCGCGAGCAGAATTGCAGCCTCGCTGCGCGGCCCAAGCAGTGTTGCGATAAACTCGTCCTTTTCCACCATATTCCAGGCGACGATAAGCAGCATGGCGCCGAGCGCGGCGAGCGGGACCAAGCCGACTGCGGGCGCGGCGATAGCAAGAAACAGCAGCAGGTAGCCGCTGTGCAGCATGCCGGCGACCGGGCCGCGCGCGCCTGCGCGTATGTTGGTGGCCGTTCGAGCGATGGTGCCGGTCACGCAAATCCCCCCGAACAGTGCCGAGCCGACATTGGCGATGCCTTGGGCACCAAGTTCGCCATTGGAGCGATGGTGGCCGCTCCCCATCCGGTCCGCGACCATCGCGGACAGCAGCGACTCGATCGCGCCGAGCAAGGCAATTGCGATCGCGTCAGGCAGTACGGCAAGCATCTTTGCTGTGCTCAGCTCGGGCAGCACGGGGGCAGGCAGTGAGCGCGGCACCTCGCCGAAGCGAGACAGCACAGTTGCGACGTCGAGATGCAAGCCGAGCGTCAATAAGGTCCCGGCAACAATCGCGATCAGTAGCGCCGGCCAGGTTGGCCGCAGCCGGCGCACCACGATGATGATTGCCATCACAACCGACGCCACAAGGACAGCTTGCCAGGAGATCGTGTTCGCCGCCGCATGCAGCGTGATCAGCTTTGGAATCAGATCGACCGGCTCATGCGCAATCCGCAGTCCGAGCATCTCGCTGAACTGGCTCACGGCGATAATGACCGCGATGCCGGCCGTGAAGCCGACGATCACCGAATGCGGGATCAACCGGATGTAGCTGCCGATGCGCATCGCTGCCATGGCGACCATGATGACGCCGGCCATGACGGTCGCGAGCGCGAGACCCTCATAGCCATGCCGCTCGACGACGCTGGCGATCAATCCGATAAAGGCGCCCGCCGGCCCGCCGATCTGGAAACGGCTGCCGCCGAGCAGCGATACCAGGAAGCCGCCGACGATCGCGGTATAGAGACCGCGTTCCGGCGACACGCCCGATGCAATGGCGATGCCCATCGACAAGGGCAGCGCGACGACGGCAACGGTCAATCCTGCGACCGCATCCTTGCGAAGGTCGGGTAAGCCATACCCCTCGCGCCAAACTGTGATCAGTTTGGGCGTAAACAGCGATGTCGGTCGTTGTTGGCCGGGTGCCGACTCCGGTGCGCTGGTAGGCATATGGCGGGCAAACAGTCTCATAGGCGAATTAAAAAGTATTGATCAAAACTCAGGCGGCATGGCCGCCATGTCGCCCATTAGCTAACCTCGCGCGCGATTCGGCCTTTCACCACGGAGCGATGCCATGCGGACGATGATGCGCGTGAGCCTGATGATTGCGGCTGTTGCCGCGCTGCCTTTCGCCGCCACGCCGTCTCAAGCGCAACCAGGCTGGGTCGAACTCGGCTGCCAACGCGTCAATTTCGGAATCGACCGGCGACGTCGTGCGGGTCGGCCGCCGCGATGGCATCTTCCGCGCTATCCGGCTCCGCGCGCGCGGCAACACCGTTCACATGCTCGACGTCAAAGTCGTTTATGGCAATGGCATCCCCGACGACATTCCGGTGCGCGCCAATATCCCGGCCGGCGGCTCGAGCGGCCCGAAAGATCTCAGGGGCGGTGACCGCGTGATCGATCGCGTCGAATTGCTCTACCGCACGCAGCCAAACTTTCGTGGCGAAGGCGTCATTTGCGTCGATGGTCTCACCGCAGTGGCGGGCGCGCCGCCTGTGCCTGCCGGGTGGGTTGAGCTCGGCTGTCAGCGCGTCAACTTCGGGCTCGACCGCGACGTGGTGCGGGTTGGCCGCCGCGAAGGCACCTTCCGCGCCATCCGGCTTCGCGCACGCGGCAACACCGTTCACATGCTCGACGTCAAAGTCGTGTACGGCAACGGCGTGGCCGACGACATTCCGGTGCGGGCCAACATTCCTGCTGGCGGATCGAGTGGAGCGAAAGACCTCAGGGGCGGCGAGCGTGTCATCGACCGCGTCGAGCTGATCTACCGCTCGCAGCCGACTTTCCGCGGCGAGGGCGTGATCTGCGTCGACGGCCAGACCTGAGCGGCCGGCTACTCCGGCATCTCATCGTGCCTGGTGGTCGGCTGCAGCAATACGCAGGCGGCCGCGGCGAAGATCGAAGCGAAGCCGATAATGTCGGTGATGCTCGGCCGTTCGCCGAGGATCACCGCTGAGGCGATCACGCCGACCACCGGCACGAGCAGCGAGCCGATCGATGCGGTGATGGTCGGCAATTTGCCGACAATCGCCCACCACAGGAAATGCGCAAGGCCGACGCCGAACAGGCCGATGAACAGAATCGACAAGGCTGCGCGCGCCGAGATCGGCCATACCTGCGGATAGCCGTCGAACCACAGCATGCCGAATGTGAGCAGCAGCGTCCCGAACAGAAGCTGCCACGCCGCGTTGACCAACGGGTCGACGTCGACCTTCGCCCACTTCATGTAAACGGTGGCAATCGTCCAGGCGAAGGCGCAACCCAGCGCGAAGAAAACGCCGAGCGGCACGCCGGCTGAGAATAGCGGCGAAACCAGGATCGTGAGCCCGGCGATACAGAGCCCGAGCGCAATCAGCCGCACACGATCGAGCTTGTCGCCAAGGATCAGCCAGGCCAGCACGCTCGCCCAGATCGGCATCGAATAGGTGATGATGACGGCGCGCGAAGTTGCGCCGTAAAGCTGCGCGAAGGCCGAGCAGATATTGAACACCGAGACATTGAAGAAACCGGCGATCAAAATGTGCTTGAACGCGCCCGGCGGCACCTTGAGCGAGCGGCCGGAGAGCCAGGTCGCGAGGACGAGGGTGGCCGCGCCGATTGCGGTGCCGACAAAACGCAGGCTCCAGGGCGGCACCTCCTGAAGCGCGAAGGCCGCGGCGATCCAGTTGAAGCCCCACGCGAAGGCGAGCAGCAGCACGAGCAGTTTCGCGCCGCTGGCGGCGTCGGATGTGTGGGTAACGGACATGAGGCCCCGGCGTTCGGCCGCGGCAACCTAGCGGCTGGTCGGCGAAGGCGCGAGGAAAGGCAGCCCTGCATTTTTGCCACCGGCACAGCGCGGAACCGCCTGTCCTCGCATGTACTTGCGACACCTGCGCGTGTTGCACCTGCGGAAGCGCTGTGTTAGCAAACCCGCGATTTTGCAGGGTTTTCCGCGGCTTGGCGTGGTCCCGCAGGGTCGGAATTCCCTCTTGGATTCCATAGGCTTGCGCCGCCCCAATCAGCGACGGTGCGGGTCTGTGTGTAAACCAGAAGAAACGGGCGTCACGTGGCAGGCGAAGAACCCATCACGACCGGCATGGCTGGCCGCTACGCGCATGCTCTGTTCGAGCTCGCGCGCGACGAGAAGCAGCTCGATACGGTCAAGGCCGACCTCGAGAATTTCGACAGACTGGTCGGCGACAGCCGCGACCTCGAGCGTCTGGTCCGCAGCCCGGTGTTCGGCGCCGATGAGCAGCTCAAAGCGCTCTCCGCCGTGCTCGACAAGGCCGGCATCAAGGGGATCGCCGCCAATTTCCTGCGCGTCATCACCGCCAACCGGCGCCTGTTCGCCGCGCGCGAGATGATCCGCGCCTACCGCGCACTGCTTGCCAAGCATCGCGGCGAAGTCACCGCGCAAGTCACGGTCGCTGAGCCGCTCAACGACAAGAATCACGCCGCGCTCAAAGATGCGCTCAAATCGGTCACCGGCGGCAAGGACATCGACTTCGACGTGAAGGTCGATCCGGCGATCATCGGCGGTCTCATCGTCAAGGTGGGAAGCCGCATGGTCGACAGCTCGCTGCGCACCAAACTCAACTCGATCAAGATTGCGATGAAAGAGGCCCGCTGATGGACATCCGCGCCGCAGAAATTTCCAACATCCTCAAAGAGCAGATCAAGAATTTCGGCCAGGAAGCCGAAGTCTCCGAGGTCGGCCAGGTTCTCTCCGTCGGCGACGGCATTGCCCGCGTCTACGGCCTCGACAAGGTCCAGGCCGGCGAGATGGTCGAATTCGAGAACGGCACGCGCGGCATGGCGCTGAACCTCGAAACCGACAACGTCGGTATCGTCATTTTCGGCGGCGACCGCGAGATCAAGGAAGGCCAGACCGTCAAGCGCACCGGCTCGATCGTCGACGTTCCGGTCGGCAAGGGCCTGCTCGGCCGCGTGGTCGATGCGCTCGGCAATCCGATCGACGGCAAAGGCCCGATCCAGTCGCAAGAGCGCCGCCGCGTCGACGTGAAGGCGCCCGGCATCATTCCGCGCAAGTCGGTGCACGAGCCGATGGCGACCGGATTGAAGGCGGTCGACGCGCTGATCCCGATCGGCCGCGGCCAGCGCGAGCTGATCATCGGCGACCGCCAGACCGGCAAGTCGGCGATCATTCTCGACACCATCCTCAACCAGAAGCCGCTCAACGCGCAGCCCGACGAGAAGATCAAGCTCTATTGCGTCTACGTCGCGGTCGGCCAGAAGCGCTCCACCGTCGCGCAGTTCGTGAAGGTGCTCGAAGAGCAGGGCGCGCTCGAATATTCGATCGTCGTCGCCGCCACCGCTTCGGATCCGGCGCCGATGCAGTTCCTCGCGCCGTTCTCCGGCTGCGCGATGGGCGAATTCTTCCGCGACAACGGCATGCATGCGGTGATCTGCTACGACGATTTGTCGAAGCAGGCCGTCTCCTACCGCCAGATGTCGCTCCTGCTGCGCCGCCCGCCGGGCCGCGAAGCCTATCCGGGCGACGTGTTCTACCTGCACTCGCGCCTGCTCGAGCGCGCCGCCAAGATGAACGACGAGAACGGCAGCGGTTCGCTGACCGCGCTGCCGGTCGTCGAGACCCAGGCCAACGACGTGTCGGCCTACATTCCGACCAACGTCATTTCGATCACTGACGGCCAGATCTTCCTTGAGACCGACCTGTTCTATCAGGGCATCCGCCCGGCGGTGAACGTCGGTCTGTCGGTGTCGCGCGTCGGCTCAGCGGCGCAGACCAAGGCGATGAAGAAGGTCGCCGGCAAGATCAAAGGCGAGCTCGCGCAGTACCGCGAAATGGCGGCCTTCGCGCAGTTCGGCTCCGACCTCGACGCGACGACGCAGCGCCTGCTGGCGCGCGGCGCCCGTCTGACCGAGCTTCTCAAGCAGGCGCAGTTCTCGCCGCTGAAGATGGAAGAGCAGGTCGTGGTCATCTACGCCGGCGTCAACGGCTACCTCGACAAGGTCGATGTCGCCCAGGTCCGCAAATTCGAGAACGGCCTGCTGTCGCTGCTGCGCAGCGAGAAGACGATCCTCGAGGACATCCGCAAGACCAACGACTTGAGCGGCGATACCGAAAAGAAGCTCAAGGCGCAGGTCGACAAGTACGCGACGACCTTCGCCTAAGGACAGTCAGCACCGATGGCCTCACTCAAGGACATGCGGGTCCGCATCGCCGCGACCAAGGCGACGCAGAAGATCACCAAGGCCATGCAGATGGTCGCGGCCTCGAAGCTGCGCCGCGCGCAGGCTGCGGCGGAAGCGGCGCGTCCCTATGCCGAGCGCATGGAGAACGTGCTCCGCAACATCGCGGGTGGCATGGCCGGCTCCGACTCGGCGCCGAAGCTCCTTTCCGGCACCGGCAGCGACAGGGTTCATCTTCTGATCGTCGCCACCGGCGAGCGCGGCCTCGCCGGCGCGTTCAACTCGGCGATCGTGCGGCTTGCGCGCGAGCACATTGGGCGCCTGCAGGCCGAGGGCAAAGAGGTCAAGATCATGACCGTGGGCCGCAAGGGCCACGAGCAACTGCGCCGGCTTTACGAAAAGCAGATCGTCGAGCGCACCGACCTGCGCGGTGTCCGCGTGCTGGGTTACGGCAATGCCGCCGAGATCGCCAGCAAGGTGACCGCGATGTTCGAGCGCGGCGAGTTCGATGTCGCGACGTTGTTCTATTCGCGCTTCAAGTCGGTGATCGCGCAGGTTCCGACCGCGCAGCAGATCATTCCGCCCAAGTTTGAAGCGGCGGCGAGCGAAGGTCCTGCGGCCTCTTACGAGTACGAGCCGGAGGAAGAGGACATTCTCGGCGACCTGTTGCCGCGCTACGTGGCGACGCTGATTTTCAGGGCGCTGCTGGAGAACAATGCCTCGTTCTACGGCGCGCAGATGTCGGCGATGGACAACGCGACCCGCAATGCCGGCGACATGATCCGCAAGCAGACCATCAAATATAACCGTACGCGCCAGGCGATGATCACCAAGGAGCTGATCGAGATCATCTCCGGTGCAGAAGCGCTCTAGCGCACAGATTTAAAGAGTAGAGGACGAAAATGGCTACAGCACAGGCCGGTACAAACAAGTCGGGCAAGATCACCCAGGTGATCGGCGCGGTCGTCGACGTTCAGTTCGAAGGCAATCTGCCGGCGATCCTGAACGCGCTCGAGACCACCAACGGCGGCAATCGGCTGGTGCTCGAAGTCGCGCAGCATCTCGGCGAATCGACGGTTCGCACCATCGCGATGGACACCTCGGAAGGTCTGACCCGCGGACAGGAAGTGATCGACACTGGCGCGCCGATTTCGGTGCCGGTCGGCATCGAGACGCTGGGCCGCATCATCAACGTGGTGGGCGAGCCGGTCGACGAAGCCGGTCCGGTCGTCACCAAGGAAAAGCGCGCCATCCATCAGGACGCGCCGCTTTACACCGATCAGTCCACCGAGGCGCAGATTCTCGTCACCGGCATCAAGGTGGTCGATCTGCTCGCGCCCTACGCCAAGGGCGGCAAGATCGGCCTGTTCGGCGGCGCCGGCGTCGGCAAGACCGTGCTGATCATGGAACTCATCAACAACGTCGCCAAGGCGCACGGCGGTTACTCGGTGTTCGCCGGCGTCGGCGAGCGCACCCGCGAAGGCAACGACCTCTATCACGAGATGATCGAGTCCGGCGTCAACAAGGATCCGCGCAAGGGCTCGGTCGAAGGCTCGAAGTGCGCTCTGGTGTACGGCCAGATGAACGAGCCGCCGGGCGCCCGCGCCCGCGTCGGCCTGACCGGCCTGACGGTCGCGGAATACTTCCGCAACCAGGGCCAGGACGTGCTGTTCTTCGTCGACAACATCTTCCGCTTTACCCAAGCGGGCTCGGAAGTGTCGGCGCTGCTCGGCCGTATTCCTTCGGCGGTGGGTTATCAGCCGACGCTCGCGACCGACATGGGCGCGCTGCAGGAGCGCATCACCACCACGACCAAGGGCTCGGTCACTTCGGTGCAGGCGATTTACGTGCCGGCCGACGACCTGACCGACCCGGCGCCGGCGACCTCGTTCGCGCACCTTGACGCCACCACCGTGCTGTCGCGCGACATCGCCGCCAAGGGCATCTATCCGGCGGTGGACCCGCTCGAACTCGACCTCACGCATGCTCTCGCCGCTGATCGTCGGCGAGGAGCACTACGCGATTGCCCGCCAGGTGCAGCAGGTATTGCAGCGCTACAAGGCGCTGCAGGACATCATCGCCATTCTCGGCATGGACGAGCTCTCGGAAGAGGACAAGCTGACGGTGGCGCGCGCCCGCAAGATCGAGCGCTTCCTGTCGCAGCCGTTCTTCGTGGCCGAAGTGTTCACCGGCTCGCCGGGCAAGCTGGTCGCGCTCGAAGACACCATCAAGGGCTTCAAGGGCCTGGTGGAAGGCAAATATGACCACCTGCCGGAAGCGGCCTTCTATATGGTCGGCACCATCGAGGAAGCAGTCGAAAAGGGCCGCAAGCTCGCGGCCGAGGCAGCATAAATGATCCGCTCCAATCTCGTCGTATTCACGGTTGTAGGTTTGCTGGTCGGTGCGCTGGCCGGCTACCTGACGCGGCCGCAGTCGGCGGAGATCAGGCTCGGGCCGCTGAGCATCGAGGTAACAGGTGACCGCGCGGCCAGAGGCGGCGGCCCGATGACCTCAAGTCAGATGCAGCACGTCGCCCTTATTACATTGATCGGCGGCGCCATCGGCTTGGGCCTGGCATTTGCCACCGGACGCAGGAGAGGCTGACATCGTGGCGTTGCATTTCGAACTGGTGTCTCCGGAAAAGCTGCTGTTCTCGGGCAGTGTCGAGCAGGTCGACGTTCCCGGAGTAGAGGGTGATTTCGGCGTGCTGGAAGGTCACGCGCCGCTGGTTGCGACACTGCGGCCGGGAATTCTGACCGTTCATATGTCGGACGGCGCCCAGAAGATCGTCGTGCTCGGCGGCTTTGCGGAAGTGTCGGACAAGGGCCTCACCATCGTCGCGGACCTCGCCGAACTCGGTCGAGGATTTCGACAAGGGCTTGCTCGCGCAGCATATCGGCGAGATCGAGGAAAAGATCACAAAGACCGAGCCGGGCTCGGCGCTCGACAAGCTGATCACGCGGCTCGATCACTTCAAGGAAGTGGATCGCCACCTGCAAGGCACCGCGATGCACTAGATACAAAGGCCCGCTTCGGCGGGCCTTTTGCTTTCAGGTGAATTTCGAGAACTGCCGCACCACGCTGTCGTAGGTCTTGCGCTTGAACGGTACGACCAGCTCCGGCAGCCGTTCGAGCTTCTCCCATCGCCACGCGATGAACTCGGGCTTGTGACCGCCGGCGGGATGCTCGATGTTGATTTCATCCTCGTCGCCGACGAAGCGCAGCGCGTACCACTTCTGCTTCTGCCCGCGGTATTTGCCGTGCCAGGCCGCGCCGACGATCTCGCGAGGGATGTCGTAGTGCAGCCAGTCCTCGATCTCGCCAAGCTTTTCAACCGACTTGATGTTGGTCTCTTCGTAAAGCTCGCGGAGTGCTGCCTTGTAAGGCTCCTCGCCCTCGTCGATGCCGCCCTGGGGCATCTGCCAAACATGCGTATCGTCGATGTGCTCCGGCCCGCTGGATCGGCGGCCGATGAAGACCAGGCCTTGCGGGTTGAACACGGCGAGGCCGGCACACGGACGATAGGGCAGGGATTCGAACGGTGGCATTGATCCTCGTCATTCCGGGGCGTGCCATGGCGCGATCCCGATCCATAGCCCCGGTGTTCGTTGAATAAGACGTCGAGGCTTTTGTGGTTATGTCACGATTCGGCGGCGGCCGGCTTCGTTGCGCGCGCCTGAGATCAAGTCGACTTCGGCTTTGCCACCATCATGCTGATCGGCACCAGCACAAAGCCGCGGGCTTGCGCGCCCTTCGCCCATTCGGAGATCTTGGCGACCGAGGCGGCGGTCCCTTTGGCAAAACCGATCGCGCCACCGCGCTGCTTGGCCATCAGCTCGAGTCGAGCGAGCGCCTGCCCGATCTCGGCCGGCAACGGATTGGCATCGAGCACGATGTCGGCTTTGACGAACGGCAGGTTGAGCGCGCCGGCGGCTTGGCCGGCGATGCTGCGCGTCGACGTTCCGTCGTCGAGATAGATCAGGCCGCGCTTGCCGACTTCGCGCAGCACCGGCGCGATCGCCGCATCCGACGCCGTGAAGCGCGCCCCCATGAAACTCACAACGCCGACATAGCCCTGCATGCGCGCCATCAGCCAATGCAGCCGGTCGATGTTCTGGTCGGGCGTGAGCGTGGTGAGCAGCGTCTGCGGGCCGGGATCATTGTCCGGATAATCGAACGGCTCCATCGGAGCCTGCAGCAGCACTTCGTGGTCGGTTGCACGGGCGCGGGCCGACAGATTGTCGAGGTCGCCGCCGTAGGGGACGAAAGCCAGCGTCACGGGGCCGGGCAGCTTGGTCAGCGCGTCTTCGGTGACGCTGCCGCTGACGCCGAGCCCGCCGACCACAATCGCGATCTTGGGCGCATCCGACCTCGACGCGGCGTTGACCGGCTTTGCGTAAGCGAGTGAGGCGCGCTTGCCGTCGGCGCCGACCTTCGGGATTTGTCCGTGCCGCGAATCCTCCAGCAGCTTCGGATCGGCCGCCATGGCGGCGAGCTTGTCGCCGGCTCGCGGCGGCACCACGACCTGCTGGGCTTTGCCGGTTGAGCCATCTGTAATGGTGACGACCTTGCTGCCGGGTGGTGGCGCTTTTTCAGTGGCGGGTGGAGCCGGCGCCGCGCTGGCGGCGGGCATGATCTTTTCGCCGGGCTTTCCGGCTGCAGCCGCGATGTCGTGATCCTTCGCGTTCGCTGTGGTGAGCCTTGTCGCGACGACGGCGATCGGCTCGCCGCCATAGGGATCGTCCGCAATCGCTGTCCACAGCGCGACGATAACGACCGTCATGCCGAGCAAGCCGGCGACGATCTGCGGCGGCGTGACCGGCAGGTTCAACGTTTTGCGTTTTGGCTTTTTGCCGAGCGGGGCGTCGAGGTCATCCGATGCCACGGGGCCATCCCTCGCGAATCATCCGCCGATTCTAGCTGGCGCAGGAATCCCAAAGGTTAAGGCCCGTAAACGAAAAGGGCGGCCGCTAGGCCGCCCTTGTTTTACTTGCCGCCAAGAGGCGTCAGTTCGGGATCGGCGCCTTCGGATTCGGCGGGAAGGCCGAATTCTGCTGGGTGCCGCGCAGGAGCTCCATCGCCAGGTTGAGCGCCTTGTCGTCCTTTTCCTCCGGCGGAACGTAGGACTGCGAGCCGGTCTGCTCCTTGCCCTGCTCCCCGCGAAGGTGGCCGCGCAGCGAGGCCTCGCCGCGGGTGTCGGTGCGCGCCTTGAGCTCTTCCGGCACATCCTGAAGAATTTCGATGTCCGGATTGATGCCCTTGGCCTGGATCGAGCGGCCCGACGGCGTGAAGTATCGCGCCGTGGTGAGCCGCAGCGCGCCATTGCCCGAGCCGAGCGGAATGATGGTCTGCACCGAGCCTTTGCCGAACGAACGGGTGCCGATCACGGTGGCGCGGCGGTGGTCTTGCAGCGCGCCGGCCACGATCTCCGAAGCCGAGGCCGAACCGCCATTGATCAGGACGATGATCGGCTTGCCGTCGGTGAGGTCGCCGGGCCGCGCGTTGAAGCGCTGGGTTTCTTCGGCATTGCGGCCGCGGGTCGAAACCACCTCGCCCTTCTGCAGGAAGGCGTCGGACACCGAGATGGCCTGGTCGAGCAGGCCGCCCGGGTTGTTGCGCATGTCGATGACATAGCCCTTGAGCTTGTCCTTGCTCACCTTGGCGGTGAGGTCGCTGATAGCTTTCTTCAGGTTCTCGGTGGTCTGCTCGTTGAACTGGCTCAGGCGGATGTAGCCGACGTCGTCGCCCTTGATGTTGGAGCGGACGGCGCGCACGCGGATGATGTCGCGGGTCAGCGTGACTTCGACCGGCTTGTCCTGGCCCTTGCGCATGATGGTGAGCTTGATCTTGGTGTTCACCGGGCCGCGCATCTTCTCGACCGCCTGGTTCAGGGTGAGGCCCTGCACCTGCTCCTCGTCGAGCTTGGTGATCAGGTCATTCGCCATCACGCCGGCCTTCGCGGCCGGAGTGTCGTCGATCGGCGCCACCACCTTGATCAGGCCGTCTTCCATCGTGACTTCGATGCCGAGCCCGCCGAACTCGCCGCGGGTCTGCACCTGCATGTCACGGAAGCTCTTCGGGTCCATGTAGCTCGAATGCGGGTCGAGTCCGGCCAGCATGCCGTTGATCGCGGTTTCGATCAGCTTGGAGTCGTCCGGCTTCTCGACATAGTCGGCGCGGACGCGCTCGAACACGTCGCCGAACAGATTGAGCTGCCGGTAGGTGTCCGCGGCGGCGGCCTTGGCGGTCGCGCCTGACAGAACGAGGCGGGGCTGCGTGGACATGAGCGTGATCGCCGCGCCTGCCGCTGCACCGAGAAGAATGAGAGATGTCTTGCGCATCATCCGCGGACCTTTTCAACTTCACCCGCGGCCCACCATGGGCCTGGGTCGATAGGAGTGCCGTCTTTCCGAAACTCGATATAGAGAACCGGCTGGCTCGAACCGGTCGCTAGGATTGCAGCGATACGGGACCCGGTACCCATCACTGCGACTGGTTCTCCGGCCAGCACGAACTGTCCGAGGTCGACAGATATACGTTCCATCCCGGCGAGCAACACATGATAGCCGCCGCCAGCGTTAAGGATCAAGAGTTGGCCGTAGGAGCGGAACGGACCAGCGTAAACGACCCAGCCGTCGGCTGGCGCCGTGACCTGCGCGCCCGCCCGGGTGGCGATCGATAACCCTCTTTCCGAGCCGCCACTGCCGTCTGGCGCGGCATAGTCGCGAAATCTTGACGCCGTTAACCGGAAGCGGGATGCGGCCGCGCAATGACGCGAAAGTGACCGCGGGGGCAAGCCGGCCGGGATCGTTAAGCACGCTGGTTCCCGGCTTCACGTCGGTGCGGGCCGCTTCGCGTGCCGCGCGGGCCGCCGAATCAAGCTCGGTTTCCATTTTGGCGATCAGGTCTTTGAGACTGTCGGCCTGCCTCGCCAGATCGATGGCGCGGCTGCGCTCGGCGGCCAGTGACGCCTCGCGGTCGCTCTGCTGTTTCTGCCGCTCGCCGACAAGCGCCGCCATGCGCTTGCGTTCATTCTCGATCGCGTCGGCCTGGGCGCGGAGCTGGTCGCGCTCGTCGGTGATGCTCTTGCGCACACGCAGAAGCTCGGTGAGGTCGGCGGCGAGCGCTTCGGTCTCCTTGCGCATCTCCGGCACGACGGCGCCGAGCAGGATCGCGGTGCGCACCGACTGCAATGCGTCTTCCGGACTGACGAGCAAAGCAGGTGGAGGCTTGCGGCCGATGCGTTGCAGGGCGGCGAGCACATTGGCGATCACCGCGCGGCGGCCTTCGAGCGATTGCTTGAGCCGCGTATTGCGCTCGTCGAGCGGGACAAGCCGCGTTTCGGTCGCGGCGATCTTGCCTTCCAGTGCGCGGATGCGGCCGGCGGTATCGATCAGGTCCTGATTGAGCTTGCGGCGGTCGGCGCCGAGCGCCTCGATCTCGCGAGTGAGCGTCGCTTCAGTCTCGGACGCCTTGCGCTGCTCCCCGCGCAGCTTGTCGAGCTCTTGCTGGTGCTGGTCGAGCACGCCGGCCCTGTCGGTATTGACGGGAACGACGGGTGCCTGCTGCGCCGCTGCGGCCGCGGTCAGCACGACGGCAATCACGCCGCCCGCCGCCCCGAATTGAGCCGCCCGCCAAATCATCTGCTGCAATCTAAGCCCCGGGTTCCCGGCCGCAATGGCAGCGGGAGGTTGAGAGCCGATATGGCGGTGGATTACGTCGAAAAAGGGGTGTGCGGGAACCGGCTAGCTCCGGTGATACGGATGCCCCGTCAATATCGTGGCCGCCCGATAAAGCTGCTCCAGCAGCAAGACCCGCACGATCTGGTGCGGCCAGGTCGCCGCTCCCAGGGATAATGTGAGCTTCGCCTTCTCGCGCAGGCTCGGCGCCAGGCCATCGGCGCCGCCGATCATGAAGACGAGGGCCGCGCGGTCGGCGCCGCGCCATTCCGCCAGTCGCTGTGCAAACCCGGCGCTGCCGAGATTTTCGCCGCGCTCGTCGAGCAGCACAGTGAGCGCGCCGTCAGGAATGATGTTGGCGAGGGCGATCAACTCTTCGAGCATGCGCCGCGCGGCGTCATCAGCGCGGCTTTCGCGAATTTCGATGATTTCAATTGAACGCCAGCCGAGATTGCGGCCGGTCTGCTCGGCGCGCTTCAAATAGCGCTCGGCGAGCTCGGTCTCAGGACCGCGTTTAAGGCGCCCCACAGCGGCGATGATGATCCTCATCACCGCGCATTATCGCTCAGCGCGTGGCGCGTGTCTTTGCTTGTCCGCCAGCCCACATCTTCTCGATATTGTAGAAGCTGCGGATTTCGGGACGGAAGACGTGGACGATCACGTCGCCGGAATCGATCAGGACCCAGTCGGCTTGCCGCATGCCCTCGACGCGCACGCGGGTGATGCCGGACTGTTCGAGATCTTTCACGACATTATCCGCGACCGACGCGACATGGCGTTGTGAGCGGCCGGTGGCCACCACCATGTAATCGCCGATTGAGGTTTTGCCGGTGAGATCGATGGTCGTGATGTCCTCGGCTTTCATGTCTTCCAGAGCAGCGAGGACGGTGCTGAGCGTCTCTTCGGCGTCGGGGCGCCGGGAAACGGGTTCGGACCTACGTTTGGCGGCCCGAGAGAGTGCCGGTGTCGACAGTTTGTTTCGTCCTTTCTCTGTTGTCGCACGCATCCCGGCAAATCGCCGGGCTCCACAAAGATAGTATAGGCCGCGAATGTTGCCACTGTTTGAACGAGGAGTTTTCAGACTTTTCAGCGGGTTCCGTGGCTTTTGGGACACCCGGCCGGCCCAATTCGCGCCTCGCTGATGCTGCCGCCGCACTCGAGGCCAGGGTGATTCGCCCGTTTGCGCCTGCGGGCGTCAATCGGCGCAGTTATAGGATCCGCATTTGGTGCACCGGATGATCAACCCATGGACCTGGTCTTCATCGGCGTGCAGCAGAACAGCCTCGCAATGCCCGCAGGTGTAGTCGATCGTGTGGTCGCTCGCCCTCAGGGTCGGCGGCGCATCCATCACGTGGCCGACACGGGGCGCTTTGATCACTCGCAGGGGTAGGCGCTTGTTGGGCATGCCAGAATGGAACTTTGGGGGTGCCCCGAAAGTTCGAAACCGGACTGTCAAATTTAAATAACCGCTTCGTGAAGGCTCCCGGAGAAAGCGGAGCCTGGCTGGTCAGCGCCTCAGGCTGCCGGTCGTTGTCCGGTGCGTGGTCGTGAGAGCCGGGTCGGGGGCGAGGATTTGGTCGGTGAGCTGTGGTCACCGCGGACCTGAACAACGCGGCCGCAATTCTCGCATTGGAAGAAATGGTCAATCACCAGCGGCAGCTGGCTCGCCCGGACCGACCGGTACCATTTCATCTTGGTCCGGCAATCAGGGCAGTCTGGCGATTCCAGATGCTCGATCGAACGCTTCAGGTCATCGGCCATAGCTTTGCCCGAGAGGACACCTGCAATCCGTAATACATGCCTGCGGACTTCGCTACGTCAAAAGTTAAAGCAAGCGTCTGATGCCCAGCACTTTTTTCGGCTTCTTCAGGCCTGCGCAGGTGCACTTTGGGCCAAGTTTGCTTCCGGACAGAGCCGGTGCATCATCGCTGGATGGAATTTCGGCCGCTCCTTGCCGGCGCGTTGGTGTTTGCGGCGTTGGCGCTCGCTGCTTGCGCGACCCCGCGGCTCGACGCAGTGCCCATCCAGGAGACATCGAGCGTGCGCATCCTCGGCATCGAGAACGCGCGCTATTACACCAATTCCGCCGGTATTGCCGCGATGAACAAGGAGGCTGTGGCGGCACTCGATCGGGAGCGCCGCTTTCTCGGCGGCAAGTCGCTGCCGCCGGCGAACTATCTGGCTTTGTCAGGCGGCGGCGACGATGGTGCGTACGGCTCCGGCCTTCTGGTCGGCTGGAGCGAACGCGGCACGCGGCCCGACTTCAAGCTGGTCACCGGCATCAGCACCGGCGCGCTGTCCGCTCCGTTCGCCTTCCTCGGGCCGGCTTACGATCCGCAGCTTCGTCAAATCTACACAGAGACGACGGCCGGCGACATCTTTACGACACGGCCGCTGGTCAGTGCGGCGCTCGCCAATGACGCCATGGCGGATTCGGCGCCGTTGCACCAAATGATTTTGCGGCTGCTGGACGACAAGGTGGTTGAGGCGATTGCCTCGGAATACCGCAAGGGCCGTCTCCTTCTGGTGATGACCACCAACCTCGACGCCGGGCGTCCTGTGATCTGGAATATCGGCGCTATCGCTTCGAGCGGCCATCCGCGCGCCCGCGAACTGATCGCCAGAGTCCTGCTCGCATCAGCATCGATACCGGGCGCGTTCCCGCCGGTTCTGTTCGATGTTGAGCTTAGCGGCCAGGGCTACCAGGAGATGCACGTCGACGGCGGCGCGATTGCGCAGAGCTTTCTCTATCCGCCGGCGCTCGCGGCGCGCGGCGCCCCCAAGCGCAAGCGGATCGCTTATGTCATTCGCAACGGCCGGCTCACCGTTCCATGGAAGCAGGTCGACCGCGAAACGCTGGCGATCGCCGGCCGCGCGGTCTCGACGCTGACCGCCTCGAGCGGCGTCGATGACCTCTACCGGATCTACGCCACAACCCGCCGGGACGGCATCGACTTCAATGTCGCTTACATTGAAGACGATTTTAACGTCGCCTACGTAAGTCCGTTCAATCGGGCGTATATGAACGCGCTCTTCAACTACGGCCACGAAAAGGGCCGCAGTGGCTCTCCCTGGCATAAGGTTCCGCCTGGGTACTCGCGCAGCAGTAGTGCCCCTTGGTCCAACTCGCAGCCGCGCCTCGCAGGCATATTCTAGTGTCGCGGCTCATTCCCGGTTTGCCCCCCAGCCCCCGGTGTGCCGCCGGTGGCGCTGTCATCGCAAACGTTGACAGCGCCACTTGTATGTCAACGGACAGAGCGAAGAGGTTCGCATGACCGATACCGCATATCCAATCCCATCATCATTGCTCGGCGCGCTCGCTCGCAACTGGTGGCTCATTCTGTTGCGCGGCATCGCGGCCATCGCTTTTGGCATTCTTACTTTTGTTTGGCCCGGCGTGACGCTGGTGACGCTCATTCTGTTGTACGGCGCCTTCGCGTTCGTCGACGGCGTGCTTTCACTATGGGCGGGTGTCGCGGGAGGTTCGCCGACACCACGCTGGTGGTTGATCCTGGTCGGCCTGCTTGGAATCGCTGCCGGCATTGTCACCGCTGTCTTGCCTGGAATGACCGCGTTGCTGTTGCTCTACTTCATCGCGTTCTGGGCGATTGCGACCGGCGTGATGCAGATCGTCGGTGCGATCCGGCTGCGCAAGGAAATCGATAATGAATGGATGCTGGTCGCGAGCGGTGTCGTGTCGGTTCTGTTCGGCGCGATCGTGCTTGTTTCGCCGGGTGCCGGCGCGCTCGGCGTTCTGTTCGTGATCGGCATCTACGCGATCGTCTACGGCGTCATGCTGATCGGCTTCGCGCTCCGCCTGCGCAAGCACGCGGCGTAGTTTGTGCAGGTAACGATTACTTGGCGCGCGAGCCGCTTTTCCTTCGCAGCGCGCGCAACGCCGTCGATGACAGCGGCGACTTCAGCCCGTGCAGGAACGACCAGGCCGGCGGCTTGCGCAGCGGCAGGCCTTTGGCGGCCCCGTCCGGAATGCGGAAGCGGCCGAGCGCCTGGCCGGCAGGGCCGGCCGCGGCGTAAAGGCTCGGGCCAAGCCGGTCCACCACCACGATCGGCACCAGGCTCGCGATCTCGCGCCATTTCTGCCAGCGGTGGAAGCTGCGCAGATTGTCGGCGCCCATGATCCAGACGAAGCGCACGCCGGGACAGCGCGTGATCAGAAACCTGATCGTGTCGTAGGTGTAGCGCGTGTTGATGATCGCCTCGAGGCCGCTGACGTCGATGCGCGGGTGATGCTTGGTCAGGGTGCGCGCAGCCTTGATGCGATCGCTGAGCGGCGCAAGCCCGCGCGTGTCCTTGAGCGGATTGCCGGGCGTCACCAGCCACCAGATGCGGTCGAGCTGCATGCGCTTGAGCGCGAGCAAGGCGGCGCCGAGATGGGCCTGATGCGGCGGATCGAACGTGCCGCCGAACAGCCCGATGCGCATGCCGGGCGCGTGCGGCGGGATCGAACGCTCGTTACGCGACCACGCCTCGATCACGGACGAATCTGACCACTGCCGCGGATGCGGTATTTGAACGAAGTAAGTTGCTCAACGCCTACAGGCCCGCGCGCATGCAATCGCCCCGTGGCGATGCCGATCTCGGCGCCGAAGCCGAACTCGCCGCCATCGGCGAATTGCGTCGAAGCGTTGTGCAGCACGATCGCGCTGTCGACCTCGCGCAGGAATTTCTCCGCGGCCTGGTTGTCCTCGGTCACGATGGCGTCGGTGTGGTGCGAGCCGTAACGCTCGATGTGAGCGATGGCATCATCGAGGCCGTCCACCACCTTGGCGGCGATGATGGCGTCGAGATATTCGGTCGACCAATCCTCTTCGTTCGCGGCTTTCACGCGCGCGTCGGCAGCCTGCACCGCTTTGTCGCCGCGCACTTCGCAGCCGGCATCGAGCAGCATGGCGACGAGCGGCTTGAGGTCCTTGTCCGCAGCGGCGCGATCGACCAGCAGGGTTTCGGCGGCGCCGCATACGCCGGTGCGGCGCATCTTGGCGTTGAGCACGATCTTCTTCGCCATATCGAGCGAGGCGGCCTTGTCGACATAGACGTGACACACGCCTTCGAGATGCGCGAACACCGGCACGCGCGCCTCGGCCTGGACGCGGCCGACCAGGCTCTTGCCGCCGCGCGGCACGATCACGTCGATATTGCCGTCGAGGCCGGTCAGCATCAGCCCGACCGCCTCGCGATCTCGGGTCGGCACCAGCTGGATGGCGTCCTCCGGCAGACCGGCTTTTTGGCACGCGCCGGACAGGGCCGCGACGATGGCGCGCGAAGTGCGCAGACTGTCGGATCCGCCGCGCAGGATCGCGGCATTGCCGGCCTTCAGGCACAGCGCGCCGGCATCTGCGGTCACGTTGGGGCGGGATTCGTAAATGATGCCGACGACGCCAAGCGGAACCCGGACGCGCTCGATCGTCATGCCGTTCGGCCGTTTCCAGCTTTCCGTAACGGTGCCAACAGGATCTGCGAGCGCGGCAACGGCCTCGATGCCGGCGGCCATCGCCTCGATGCGCTCGGGATTGAGGGTGAGGCGGTCGAGGAAGGCGGGCGTCATGCCGCCCTTGCGCGCTTCGGCGATATCCTCTGCGTTTGCGGCCGATATCGCCGCCTGGTCTGCGCGGATCGCCGCCGCCATCGCGGCTAACGCGTTGTTTTTCTGAGCGGTGGAGGCGAGCGCCAGCGTTCGCGCCGCGCGGCGCGCGCCGACGCCGATTTCGCGCATTGTTTGCGCAAGATCGGGCGATGTAGCGACGGTTTTCAGCGGCGCGGCCATAAGGCCGCTGTCCTAACACGGCGCGGAACAGCCCGCGAGTTCACCGATTTATTTTGCGATGTCAGCGCGTTAGCTCGGCTTGGGGATTATGTGGACAACGCCGGTCATTCAGGAACGGGTGACACTGCCTACACATTGCCCTGTCAGCCTAGACGCGATGGAGAGACGTATGGCCACACTAAGCCGATTGCCGAGCCGCTTCCCGGTCGGAACAAAATTCGTGATCGAGGGACGCCCCGGAAAGAAGGGCCAGACCTTCACCCGGCACCTCGAATTTCCCGACGGCACGATGATGCGCCTGCCGGCGCACCGCGTGACGCGCGCCAGCGCGACGCGCCAGCACCGCCTGCGCGGACCGAAAAAGCACTGATTTCGTTTGGGAACTTTCCCGAGGACTCGGGAGAAAGACAAAGGGCCTCTTGAGGTCCTTGGGGGGCAGCCTCAAGAGAGCCCTTTGGTAGTGCATTCCCAAGACGTCCAGCCCGAATTTGGATCGAACCTCGCAGCCTTGATGAGTTCATTGCAACCGCTTTCCTGAGTGGTTGCAACGGCTTGAAGCGCGTAAATTTTATATAATCAACAGAAAGTAGTGACGTTCAAAAGCAGAAAACCCCGGCGCTGAGGGCCGGGGTTCCGGGCGATCTGTTAATCGCCTTCATACTCGTGTGTCGCGTCGCGTCGTGCCCAGACAACGCGACTCTGCAGTCTTGGTTCCGTGATTCGTTCGCTACTCGCCGCGCATCGCGAGATCGTCGCGATGGATCATCTCGGTGCGGCCGGTGTAGCCGAGGATCAGCATGATGTCGGCCGACGAGCGGCCTTTGATCTTCTCGGCATCTTCCGCGTCGTAAGCGACCAGCCCGCGCGCGACCTCGGCGCCGTCCGGCCCGCGCACCAGCACCGCATCGCCGCGCTGGAATCCGCCGTCGATGCGGATCACGCCTGCCGGCAGCAGGCTGCGGCCGAGCTTGAGCGCCTTCACCGCGCCGGCGTCGATGGTCAACGCGCCGCGCGGCTCGAGCGCGCCGGCGATCCATTTCTTGCGCGCGGTCACCGGATTGGCCGGCGTCAGAAACCAGGTGCAGGCCGCGCCGTCGGCGATCGCCTTGAGCGGATGCTTCACATGGCCCGATGCGATCACCATGTGGGTGCCCGCGGTGGTCGCGATCTTGGCCGCTTCGATCTTTGTCACCATGCCGCCGCGCGACAGCTCCGAGCCCGACGCGCCGGCCATCGCCTCGATCTCCGGCGTGACGCGTTCGACGATCGGAATGAGCTTGGCGTCGCTCGCCGGGCCGGGTGGCTTGTTGTAGAGCCCGTCAATGTCGGACAGCAGCACCAGCAGGTCGGCGCTCATCATCGTGGCAACGCGCGCGCCGAGCCGGTCATTGTCGCCGTAGCGAATCTCGCTGGTCGCGACCGTGTCGTTCTCATTGATCACGGGAACGCTTTTCCATTCCAGCAGCTTGTCGACGGTCGAGCGCGCATTGAGGTAGCGCCGCCGCTCCTCGGTGTCGCCGAGCGTGAGCAGAATCTGCCCCGCGCTGATGCCATGGGCGCCGAGCGATTCCGACCAGGCCCGCGCCAGCGCGATCTGTCCGACCGCCGCGGCGGCCTGGCTGTCCTCGAGCTTGAGCGCGCCTTTCGGCAATTTGAGCACTGCGCGCCCCATCGCGATTGCGCCGGAGGAGACGACCAGCACGTCGCGGTTCTCCTTGTGCAGCGAGGCGATGTCGGCGGCGAGCGAATCCAGCCAGTCGCGCTTGAGCGCGCCGGCCGAATGATCGACCAGCAGCGAAGAGCCGACCTTCACGACGATGCGGCGGAAGGATTTGAGTTGGGGCGCCTGCGACATGAGGGCGCGATTTAGCACATATTTTGTGCGGCTCTAACCGGGCGCGACAACTAGCTTAACGTCGTCAGGCCGCGTTCGACAGCGTCGTGTCGCGTGGCTTCGACCCAAACAGCTTCTGAAGCAGGCTGCGCTTGCCTGCCTTCTCGCGGATCGTAAAGCGGTAGGTCACGTCGGGGTGGCGTGCCGCGCAATTGCGCAGCAAAACATCCCACCATTGCGCCGGTTGCTGGGTGGCGTGCGCGTTCTCGCCGTTCGGCAAGCGTTTTTGCGCCGGGTAGCTCGCCACATTGGCATAGACGAATTTGCGCGCGGTCGAGAACATCTCCTCGACGATCCAGGGCATGTCGTCCTGCGGGCAGTGCTCGAGCGCGTCGGTCGAGATGACGCCGTCGAACCGCTCGGACGGAAAATTCCAGTGCTCGGGGACTGCCGGATCGTAGCAAGCGATGCGATCGACCCCGAGATATTCCTGCACGCTCGGAATGACGCGCCCGTCCGGCAGCTTGATGTTCCGCTGCGCATAGACGCGGCCCTTGCCGGCGCCATAGTCGAGCAGGGTCTTCGCTCCGGTCGCAGCGACCAAAGCCTGGATTGCCGGCAAATGGCCGATCAGGCTTTTGCCGACGTAAACATCTTCGCCCGCAAGATTCTGCTCAGGAATACCTTCGCGATGCACCTGCTGGTACAGCGTCACCAGTTCGCGATAGCGGGGGCTGGGATTCTGACGGCTGTATTGGGACACGTTGTCTCCGGACGCAGGGCGGCTGAAAGCGCCGAACTGTTGCCAGCATGGCAAACCATGGTCAACCCAAGCGGCCGTAGGGCCTTAGCGATAGCCGCGCAGGCTGGCGTAGCGATCGCGTTGCGCCGGCGAGAGCAGGGCGCGCGTCGTGAGATGATATTTGAGGTGCACGGCGCGCAGGCGGCCCTGGGTCTCGCCGATCTGCAACGCGAACTGCGACAGCGCGGCCTCGGAAATGTGATTGCTCGCAAAGGCACGATCGAGCGCAGTCTCCTGCTCGATCAATGAAGTGCCGACCGAGGTTGCTTCGGCCTTCATCGAATCGAACAGCTGCTGCACCTGCTGGCGCTGTTCGCCGCTGAGCTGAAGCTGCTCGGCCAGCTCCAGCACGTGCAGCGGACCGGGATAGCCGTTGAGTTCGGCGGCGAGCGCGAGCCCCATGCCGCGGCCGGCGCGCAGATCGGCGATCTGCTGATCGCTCAGCGCTTTGACGCCGCGCTGCTGGTGGCCGGCATAGGGCGTGTAGTGTTGCCCCTGATGCTGCGCTGAAGCCGCAACGATGCCCGTCAGCAGGAGAAGCGATGTGATGATCGTGCGCATAAAAGCCCCGAACCAGTGGCGAAAGTGCCTGTTATTAGCACGGCGGGAGCATGGCGAAAAAGCGCGGCGCCGTTCGACGCGGCGCAGCTATGCAAATTTCTTGGCGACTCATGCGCGCTCCAGCGCGCGACTGGCCTGAAAGTTGCTGATGATTCCGAGAGGAAACGCGAGAGGGCGCCTGATTTGCGGGCGCAGCGGATACGCCGCTGCGCTCGGAGCAAATCAGGAACCTGATGGCCTGCCTGACGTTGCGTCGATGGAGGCGGGCTTGAGCGATAGAGGTGGTTCGATGGTGAACCCTCTCGAAATCATGCCGGTGCTGGCGCTGGCAGTCATGATCGCCTGCATTCCGATTTTTGCCGAGCCGCCGGAACGTCCGATGGCGCAACGCCGCGTCGTGCCGCGCCGCGGCCCGACCGTTCCGCTCATTTCATTGCGCGGGCCGTCTCGCCAATAGTCGCGACTACTGCGTGCTTTTTTGCGGGGCGGTTGCCAGCAGATCTCGGATCGCAGCGGCGTAGAACTTCGCGTTGCCGGTTGTCGAGTGACCGCTGCTCTGCTCGCTCGCCGGGATCAGCAACAGCTTGCCGTCCTTGATGCGCTTCATCGCGGCGTCGGTGAGACCGGTCTCCGGCGGATTACGCTCGTCATCGGCCGCGTTGATGGCGAGGACGCGTGCCTCGATCTTCTCGAGGTCGGGGGATGGATCGTAGTCGCCGGAAGACTGCCACTGCCACAGGAAATCGTTGGCGTCGGCGGTTGTCGCCGCGGCAAGGCGGGCCTCGACGACCTTGTCAGCCTGCGCTCGGTTCGGCGCCTGCTTCTGATAATTGAGTGTGCCGCCCGCGGTGGCCAGCGCGTAGAACACGCTCGCCGTTTGCACCGACTTCGGCTGTTTGGCGTAGTTGCCGTTGGCGTATTCGGGGTCCTGCCGGATCGACTCCAGCATGATTCTCCGCAGCATCCAGTTGCGGGCGGCCATCGGCGTCGGCTGCGAGGCCATCGGCACGATCGCGTCCATATAGCCCGGATACCTGGTGCCCCACATCCATGCACTCATGCCACCCATCGAATTGCCCAGCACGAGGCGCACATGTTTGATGCCGAGTCCTTCGGCGACCAACCGATACTGGCCCGCGACCATGTCGGTGTAGTTGTAGGCGGGAAACTTGGTCTTCAGTCCGTCGGACGGCTTGGTGCTTTTTCCGTGTCCAAGCGCGTCAGGAAGGATGATGAAGTATTTCTTGGCGTCGAGCGGTTGGCCCTCGCCGAACAATTCGCCGGCGAAGCCCGGCGTCAACATTGACGCGCCCGAACCGCCCGTGCCGTGCAGGACAACCACCGGCATGCCGGTCGGCTCGCCGATGGTCCGGTAGTGCAGCCTCACGTCCATCACATCGCCGGTGTGGAATTTGAAATCCTTGGCGGTCCAGCTGCCTTCCTTGGGTGCCGGATATTCGGCGCCGATCGCACTGGATGCGAACAGTCCAAACGCGAGTTCCATGACGATGAGGCTCTTGGCGATGTGATGAAGGCTCATGGCGTTTCCCCGGCTCGCGCTTGATGCGCGTTGGGGAAAGCCTAACGCAAGTCAGCGGGGTCCTGCGAGGGGTGGGCGTAGGTGGGCTAATACACCACCACGCTGCGGATCGACTTGCCTTCGTGCATCAAATCGAACGCGTCGTTGATCTTGTCGAGCGGCATGACGTGAGTGATCAGGTCGTCGATATTGATCTTCTTGTCCATGTACCAGTCGACGATTTTGGGCACGTCGGTGCGGCCGCGCGCGCCGCCGAATGCGGTGCCTTTCCACACCCGGCCGGTGACGAGCTGGAACGGCCGCGTCGCGATCTCCTGACCGGAACCGGCGACGCCGATGATGATCGACTCGCCCCAGCCGCGGTGACAGCACTCCAGCGCCTGGCGCATCACCTGCACATTGCCGATGCACTCGAACGAGAAGTCGGCGCCGCCGCCGGTGATGTCGATCACCGCCTGCACCACCTTGTCGCGGCCGACTTCGTCCGGATTGATGAAGTGCGTCATGCCGAATTTCTCGGCCATGGCGCGGCGCTCGGGATTGAGGTCGATGCCGACGATCTTGTCGGCGCCGACCATGCGCGCGCCCTGCACGACGTTGAGGCCGATGCCGCCGAGGCCGAACACGGCGACGTTGGCGCCTGGCCATACTTTCGCGGTGTTGATGACAGCGCCGATGCCGGTCGTTACGCCGCAGCCGATGTAACAAATCTTGTCGAACGGCGCGTCCTCGCGGACCTTGGCGAGCGCGATCTCGGGCAGCACGGTGAAGTTCGCGAAGGTCGAGCAGCCCATGTAATGGAAGACATTGTCGCCGTCGCAACGGAAGCGCGACGTGCCGTCCGGCATCAGGCCCTTGCCCTGGGTGGCGCGGATCGCGGTGCAGAGATTTGAGCGCTGCGACAGGCAGGTTTTGCACTGGCGGCATTCCGGCGTGTAGAGCGGGATCACGTGGTCGCCCGGCTTGAGCGTCGTGACGCCGGCCCCGACCTCGCGCACGATGCCTGCGCCCTCATGGCCGAGGATCGCCGGGAACAGGCCTTCCGGGTCCGCGCCGGACAGCGTGTAGGCGTCGGTGTGGCAGATGCCGGTCGCCTTGACCTCGACCAGCACCTCGCCGGCCTTGGGGCCTTCGATGTCGATGGTCTCGATGCTGAGCGGCTCGCCCGCTTTCCAGGCAACGGCAGCGCGGGTTTTCATGCGTTTCTCCCTTTGCCTAGGCTCTACATTCTTTTGCGCGGGCGGGGCAACATGGCCGGATGGACTTTTCACTGACGCCCGAACAGCAAACCATCCGCGCCGCGATCGAGAAAATCTGCGCGCGGTTTGGCGACGACTACTGGCTGGCCAAGGACAAGGTGGGCGGCTTCCCGCACGACTTCCACGCCGCCTTTGCCAAGGACGGTTGGCTCGGCATCGCCATGCCGCAGGAATTCGGCGGGGCAGGGCTCGGCATCACCGAAGCCGCGCTGATGATGCAGGCGGTGGCGGAGAGCGGGGCCGGGCTGTCCGGCGCGTCTGCCCTGCACATGAACATTTTCGGGCTCAATCCGGTGGTGGTGTTCGGCACCGAAGAGCAGAAGCGGCGCATGCTGGTGCCGCTGATCAAGGGCGAGGACAAGGCGTGCTTTGCCGTGACCGAGCCGGACGCCGGGCTCGACACGCTCAATCTCAAGACGCGCGCGGTGCGTGACGGCGAGCGCTACATCGTCTGCGGCCAGAAAATCTGGATCTCGACCGCACAGGTCACAAACAAGATGCTGCTGCTGGCGCGCACTACGCCGGCCGACCAAGTGAAGCGCAAGACCGAAGGCTTGAGCCTGTTCTACACGGCGCTCGACCGCACCCATGTCGACGTGCGCGAAATCCCGAAAATGGGCCGCAGCGCCGTCGATTCCAACGAGCTGTTCATCGACAAGCTGCCGGTGCCGGCCGCCGACCGGATCGGCGAGGAGGGCAAGGGCTTCGAGTACATCCTGCATGGCATGAACGTCGAGCGCGTGCTGATCGCGGCAGAGGCGGTGGGATTGGGTCGCGCGGCGCTACGCAAGGCGGCGGCCTACGCGAAAGAGCGCGTCGTGTTCGACCGGCCGATCGGGCAGAACCAGGGCATCGCCCATCCGCTGGCGAAATGCTGGGCCGAGCTTGAAGCCGCCAACCTGATGATCTTCAAGGCGGCGTCTTTATATGACGCCGGCGCGCCCTGTGCGGCGGAGGCGAATGCCGGGAAATATCTCGGCGCCGAGGCGGCGTTCAAAGCGTGCGAAGCGGCGGTGCTGTCGCATGGCGGCATGGGCTACGCCAAGGAATTCCACGTCGAGCGCTATCTGCGCGAGGCGATGATCGTGCGGCTCGCGCCGGTCAGCCAGCAGATGATTTTGAACTTCATCGCCGAGAAAGTACTCGGCCTGCCGAAGTCGTATTGAGCGCTGCAACGCGGCTGGGCTTCTTGCGGGCGGGCTTTCGGCTGCCGAGGTGGGTGTCCGGATACTCGGCGCGCAGGTGCTCGGCGAGCAACTCCGAGAAGCCCTCGGCATAACGGGGCAGCATGCGCTGCTTGTCCCAGAGGACCGCAGGCGCGATCTGCAGCAATTCTCCCTGGTGCGTGACCCGGGCGGCCCGCAGATGGGGCCCGGGCACAAGCATAGAAGGAAGAATGGCAATGCCATGCCCGCCATTGGCCAGGGCCAGCAAAGTACTGGGCGACCCGCTCTCGACGCGAATATTGGGACGAAGACCGGCGACGCGGCATGCCGCGTCGAACAGGTTTCGTGTCGCGTAGGTCGTGTTCGGCAGCAGCAGCGGATAGTCCGTCATCTTGCGGATCTCGATCGCATCCGAGGCGGGAAATGCGAAGCCCGGAGCATAGATCGCGTGAATATAAAACCGCGGCAGCAGGAAGCAGCCGAACCGGTTGTCATCCACCTCGACTGCATTGACGACATTGATGGCCAAATGCACCTGGCCTTGCGCAAGCATGTCGAGATGCTCGGATGCATCCGCTTCGATCAGTGTGAGCTGCGCGCCGGCGAACCGCTCGACAAAGCAGGGCATGAAGTTCGGAAATGTGCCCTCGATCGTCATGGCCGACGCCGCGATCCGCAGCGATCTGATATCGCCGTGTCGCAACGCCTGAGCCTTTTCGTCGACCTCGCTGACATGCGTGAGCAGGCAGCGGAATTCGCCGAGCAACTGCTCGGCGCGCGGCGTCAAGGCGAGCTTGCGGCCTGAGCGCTGAAACAGTTCGAAGCCGACTTCCTTCTCGAACGCGCCGATCTGGCGCGACAGTGCCGGCTGCGTGATGTGCAAAATTTCCGCGGCTTTTGACACCGTGCCGTGATCCGCAACCGCGACGAAGGCCCGTAAGCGCCGGAGATCCATGGCGAAAGCCCCTATGCCGGTTCTGCATGGAAAACGTCAATAATTATGCATTGGACGTTAGGTTCGCCGCAAGGCATTTGGTCCGCTCAGTTGTCATTGGCCGGGAGGAGTAACAATGGCCCTGAGCATCAACGACACTGCGCCGGACTTCGAGGCGGACTCGACCGCAGGCCGAATCCACTTCCATGACTGGCTCGACGGGAAATGGGCAGTGTTGTTTTCCCACCCGAAGGACTACACGCCGGTTTGCACGACCGAGCTGGGTTACATGGCGCGCGTCAAAAGCGAATTCGACAAGCGCGGCGTCAAGATCATCAGCATTTCGGTCGATCAGGTCGCGCAACACGAAGGCTGGGCGGTCGATATCAAGGAGACGCAGGGCTTCGCGCCCAACTTTCCGATGATCGGCGACAGCGATCTCAAGGTGGCCAAGCTCTGGGGCATGCTGCCGGCCGCGGCAAACGGCGATGCATCCAAGCGCACCGCCGCGGACAATCAGACCGTCCGTAATGTCTTCGTGATCGGACCTGACAAGAAGATCAAGCTGATCCTGGTCTATCCGATGACGACAGGGCGCAACTTCGACGAAGTGCTTCGTGTCATCGACTCGCTGCAGCTCACGGCGAAGCACAAGGTGGCGACGCCGGCCAACTGGAAGCAGGGCGACGATGTCATCATCGCCGGCTCGGTCTCCGACGAGGACGCCAAGAAGCAGTTTCCGCAAGGCTGGAAATCGCCGAGGCCGTATCTGCGGATCGTTTCGCAGCCGAACTAACGAACCGCTGATCTCAATCGAACTGAACTGGAACGGTGACGGGATTGTCCCTCACCGAACGGGAGGACGCATGCCATGAGGTATTCGAACAGGCTCCTTGGAGCTGCGGCAATCGCGGCCGGACTGGCTGCCTTCGCGACCGACGCCAGGGCGGATTACGCCAACCCGCAGCTGCTGGTATCGGCCGCAACGCTCAACCAGATCCTGATCCGCGACGACGTTCGCGTCGTCGACGTGCGGCCGAAGAAGGACTACGACGCCGGCCACATTCCGCGCGCGGTCAGTATTTCGGCCGACAGCGTGAACGATCCCGAGGCGCACGTGGCAGGGGCCCGGCTGTCCGACGAAAAGCTGGCGGCGCTGTTCGGCAGCAACGGCATCGACAAGGAGATCCATGTCGTCCTGTATGACGATCGCGGCGGTTTCCATGCCGCGCGGCTGTTCTGGATGCTGGAATATCTCGGCCACCGCAAAGTCAGCATCCTCAACGGCGGCATCCAGAAATGGACCGCGGACGGCCGCGGGCTGCGGCGCGAGCAATTGCCGGTCCGGCCGATGCAGTTCAGCGCGACCATGATCGAACGCCGTCACGCCACGGCCGACTGGCTCATGGAGCGCCGCGACGACGGCAATGTCGCTGTCATCGATGTCCGGCCGCCGGCGCTCTATCAAAAAGGTCACATTCCATGGGCGCGCAACATTCCCTGGGCCCAGAATCTCGCGGCGGACGGGACGATGAAGCCGGCCGAGGAACTGCGTGCCCATTTCGCCGCGCACGGCATCACGCCCGACAAGAACGTCGCGACGCATTGCCAGGATGGCAAGGCGTCGGGACATTCCTATTTCACCCTGCGGCTGCTCGGCTACCCGCGCATCCGCAGCTACGACCGTTCGTGGTCGGAGTGGGGCGCGGCTGAGGATCTGCCAAAGGTCGTGCCGGCTCCCGGCTGACGGCTCGGCATACTTCGACTCCGCCGGCGTGCCGCACCGGCGGAGTTTATTCTACGGCTGTAAAGCTTCGGTGCTTTCCCGCTCGTCTTCCCTGGCTTGCGAAATCACCTTGAACAGCGCGCGGAGCATTTCCGGCACGCCCTGCTTCGATTGCGACGAGATCACCAGCGGCGTTTTCTTGCACGCCTTCTTCAGCTTCGCGACCTGCTCCTCGATCATCTCCGGCGTCATGGCGTCGGCCTTGGTCAGCGCGACGATCTCCGTCTTGTCCTCGAGGCCCTGGCCGTACGCGTCGAGCTCGCCACGCACCGTCTTGTAGGCGGCAGCGGGATCCTCGTGCGTGCCGTCAACCAGATGCAGCAACACCCGGCAGCGCTCGGTGTGGCCGAGGAAGCGATCGCCCAAGCCGACGCCTTCATGCGCGCCTTCGATCAGGCCGGGCAGGTCGGCGATGACGAATTCGCGGTCGTCGGCGCGCACCACGCCGAGCTGCGGGTGCAGCGTCGTGAAGGGATAATCGGCGATCTTCGGCTTGGCCGCGCTCACCGCCGCAAGGAAGGTCGACTTGCCTGCATTGGGCAGGCCGATGAGGCCGGCATCCGCGATCAGCTTCAGCCGCAGCCGGAGGATCAGCTCTTCGCCCGGCAGGCCGGGATTGGCGTTGCGCGGCGCGCGATTGGTCGACGACTTGAAATGCGCATTGCCGAAGCCGCCATTGCCGCCCTTGGCGATCGTCACCTGCTGGCCAACCTCGGTGAGGTCGGCGATCAGTGTCTCGCCGTCCTCTTCGTAGACCTGGGTGCCGATCGGAACCCGCAACACGGCGTCCTTGCCGTTGGCGCCGTGGCGGTCCTTGCCCATGCCGTTGCCGCCGCGCTCGGCCTTGACGTGCTGCTGGAAGCGGTAGTCGATCAGGGTGTTGAGGCCGTTGACGGCCTCGACCACGATGTCGCCGCCGCGCCCGCCATCGCCCCCATTCGGGCCGCCGAATTCGATGAATTTCAGCCGCAAGAACGACACGCAGCCATTGCCGCCGTCGCCCGATTTCACATAGACCTTGGCTTCGTCGAGGAATTTCATTGCCGTTCACGCGCTGTCACGCAGCGGGTATATAGCGGCGCCCGCCATGAATTCACAGGCTCCCCAGTCAGCACAATCGAACCTTGCCGGCATCGGCCTGATGCTGCTCGGCATCTTCGTGTTCGCGCTCAACGATGCGCTCGGCAAATGGCTGGTCGCGACCTATTCGGTCGGCCAGTTGCTGCTGATCCGCAGCGGCGCGGCGCTCATCCTGCTCTTGCCGCTGATCTGGCGCGATTGGGCGACATTCGCAGTCGTGCCGCGGCCCTGGTTTCAGGTGCTCCGGGGGCTTTTCGCCACTTTCGAGGTCGCCTGTTTCTACTGGGCGCTGACCGACCTGCCGCTGGCCGACGTCATGACGTTCTACCTGGCCGGGCCGATCTACGTGACCGCGATGTCGCCGTTCCTGCTCGGCGAGCAGGTGGGCTGGCGGCGCTGGGCCGCAGTCGTCATCGGCTTCATCGGCGTGATGATCGCGCTCAACCCGACCGGCGCGGCGTTCAGCGCCGCGTCCTGGATCGCGATTGCGGGCAGCTTCTCGTTCTCTCTTCTGATGATCTGCACGCGGCTGGTGCGCGGCACGTCGGATACGGTGCTGGTCACGACCCAGACGGTGATGGCGCTGCTGTTCGGCCTCGTGGTCGCGCCGTTCACCTGGACGCCGATCACCTGGAGCGCGCTCGACCTGTGGCTGCTGCTTCTGCTCGGCGTTACCGCGATGGGCGCACATATGTGCATCAACCGCGCGCTCAAGATCGCGCCGGCCTCGGTGGTCGTGCCCTATCAGTATTCGACGATCGTTTGGGCCGTGATCCTCGGCTACATCTTCTTCGGCGATGTGCCGGGCTGGGGGATCATTGCCGGCGCCGCGATCATCATCGGCGCAGGCATCTACATCTTCATGCGCGAGCGGTCACTCGCGAAAACTGTCGCGCTCGCCGATCCGCCGTAAGCGTTACGCGGCGCTGCGGGCGGCGTCCTCGAAGGCGCAGAAACGGGCGCGGCCCGAGCGCTTGGCCTGATAAAGCGCCGCGTCGGCCTTCTTCATCAGATCGCTCGAGCTGCGGCTGTTGAGCGGGCAGCTCGCAATGCCGATGCTGACGCCGAGATCATAGTCGACCCCGTCAACCCGGAACGGCCTGTTGACCGTGCGAAGAATGCGGCGGGCGAGGGCGGACGGCTCCTCGGCGCTGTTCAAGCCGGTCTGGATGATGGCGAACTCGTCGCCGCCGAGGCGCGCGACCGTGTCTTCCATCCGCAACTCGCCCTTGAGACGCTTGGCCAATTCGACAAGGACGATGTCGCCGACCGCATGGCCCTGCACGTCATTGATCTGCTTGAAGCGGTCGAGGTCGAGCGAGAGGACGGCGAAAGCAGTGCCATGCCGCTCGCTATAGGCGAGGGCCTGCTCCAGCCGTTCCTGGAAGAACACGCGATTCGGCAGATCCGTGAGCGCATCGTGGCGAGCGAGATGCTGGAGGTGGCGCTCGGCGTGCTTGCGCAGCGTCACGTCGGTGTAGGTGCGAACCAGCGAGCCATCGGCCAGCGGGACGGAGCGCACTTCGAGCACGCCACCGGCCGGCAGCTCGCGCTCATGCACCAACGTCGTGCCGGGCTGAAGCTTGCTGCGGTCGAATATGATTTTGACGTCGTCGGGCATCGCACTGAAGTCACCGCGCTCCGCCTGCAGACGCACCGTGTCGCGAACGTTCGGATGCGTATTGAGCAGGTCATTCTCGAGGCCGATCATCTCGGCGGCGCGGGAATTGTGCAGCTGGATCCTGCCGGTCGGGTCGATGACGATGAGGCCCTGGTCCATGCTGGCCAGCGTCGTTTCGAGCAGGTGGCGCTTCTCGGCCAATTCGGCCGTGCGCTCCTCGACGTGCCGTTCAAGCTCGGCTTTTGCCGCCGCCAGCGCTTCGGCCTGCAGACGCAGTTTTTGGGAGGCGGCGACCATCGCGCTGCCCACCGTGTTTGCTTCTGCGACGGCTGTTACCGGCTCGCTCAGATCGAGTCCATCGCCGAGCTTGCCGGCTTTCTGCGTCAAGGACGACGCGGCATCAGCCATGACGCGCGTCAGCGTCCAGGCGATCAAGGCGCTGATCGCGACCATCACGAAGGCCAGGACACCGAGCCAGGCAAGCGAGCGGTAGAGCGGCGCATTCAGCAGGTTTTCGGAGACGCCGCCGGTGACGCCCCATCCCGACGGCAAGCGGCGGAATACGCCATAGACCTTCACGCCCTGCGGGTTCACGCCGCTCCAGGTGAAGTGCTTGCGCTCGGGCCCATCGAGGCCGGGCAGCTTGCGTCCGTAATGCTTTTCCGGCTCGCTCGAGCGCGCGAGAATGATGCCGTTGCGGTCGACGATCGACGAGAAATAGCCCGACCCTAGCCGCAGCGAGTTGACCAGATAGACGAGCCGCGCGAGCGACATGCGGCCATGCAGCCAATATTGCAGCGTACCGTCGATCGTGACCGGTACGCTGACGTAATAGGCGGAATCCTCAAACGTCGCGGCGCCGACGAAATTGGAGATCGTGTGCCAGGGGTCGATCCCATTCAGTTCTTTGGCCTCGAAGGATTGCTGTCCGACGCTGACCAGAACCCTGCCGCTATTTATGTCCCGAATGACAATCGACGTATCCTTGTCGTCCCTGCCAGTCAGGCTTTTGACCTGCTCGGTGAAGGCCTCGAAGTCGCGGTGGCGAAGCGCGGGTGAACTCGCGAGCGCGCGCAACATTTCAAGGTCGTTGGCGAGCTGCCGCTCGATCGCGAACTCGATCTGCTTGCCGGAATCCTCGACGTCGGCCTTGAGCCGGAGCTGCTCGGAGCGCGCGAACTGCCATGTCATGAAGGCAGTGACGATCAGAATCGGGATCGTCAACGCTGCGCACAGCGCGAAGAGATAGAAAGAGAGCGGCCGCGGCCGCATCAGGACACTCTGCACGATAGCCCCCACAACGCCCACCGTGGGCGAAGTTAGAGAACCCGCGTTGTTAAAGGCGTAACCGGAAAGGCAAAATGTGAGGGTTTAGTTTTCCCAATATTAAGGCCGCGGGAAGAGTTCGCTAACCACGTCGAGGCGCGCGGCGTCTCGACAAGTTACGGCACGATGGCATCGGCTTCGATCTCGACCAGCCAGTCGGGATCGATGGCCTGCACGATCTGGATCATGGTGGAGGCCGGCCGGATATTCTTGAAGAATTCACCATGCGCGCGGCCGGCTTCTTCCCAGCGGGACATATCCTTGAGGAAGACGCGGGTTCGGACCACGTGCTCGAGCTTGCCGCCGGCGTCCTCGATCGCCTTCTGAATGATTTCGAGACAGCGCCTGGTCTGGCCATACATGTCGCCGGGCGACGCGACCCCGCCACCCGGCGCGATCGGTGCGGTGCCGGAGACCGCGATGTGCGGCCCAACGCGCACCGCGCGTGAAAAGCCGATCGTCGGCTCGTACGGCGATGCGGAGGAAATGAGCTTTCGATCCATCATTGCACCCGCTTGCTTCGCTCGAGCACTGCCGACGCCATGATCGCCGCATCGCCGCCTTCGCTTTGCAGCCCGGCAACGACGCCGGCCTGATCGATGGCCGGACGATTCTGGCTGACCTTCCACTTGCCTTCGATGCGCGCGATCGGGATTTCGACGCCGACAATGCCTTTGACCTGCGCGGCGACGAACGGCTCCGGCGCATCGCTGACCTGCCACGGCGTCGCGCGCGGCTCTTCATTTTGGCGCGTCAGATCGTCGATCTGTTTGCGCAACCAGGCGGCATCGTCCATCACCTGCGGCCGGCCCCAGGCGTGCACCGTGATGTAATTCCACGTCGGCACGACTTTGCCGGTCTCCTGCTTGGTCGGGTAGAGCGAGGGGCTGATGTATTGCTGCGGCCCTTGAAACACGACCATGCACTCGGTGACGTTCGCGAGCTCCGCGATCTGCGGATTGGCGCGCGCGAGGTGAACGCGCAACGTGCCACGCTCGGAGGCGGCAGCGTCGATCAGGAACGGAACGTGGTTGGCCTGCAATCCGCCCGCGCCTGCCGTAATCAGCAGGCCGAGCGGATGGGTGAGGATCAGCCGATGCTGGACATCGAGCCGATCCTCACGGAAGTGCGGGGGCTGGTACATGGGGCAATCCTTTGGCCCAATCCTACTGCACCCGCTTGCTGCGGCCCCAGCCCTTGATGGCCTGCCAGATACCCCGTTCAAGCCGGAAGCGATCGATTGGCGCCGACGACCTGATGGCGTTGATCCGGTAGAGGCCGACGCCGGTCCACTGGAAGCCGCACTTCTCCAGCACCCGCCGCGAGGCCGGGTTGGTGACCCGCGCACCGGCATGGAGCGCGGTGTGCTCGAATTCGCTGAAGGCGAAGTCGATCACGGCGTGCAGCGCTTCGGTGGCGAAGCCCTGGCCCCAGTGCGGGACGCCCAGCCAATAGCCGAGCTCAGGCGCATTCGGATCGGCGACAGCCACGCCGCACGCGCCCATGATCGTGCCATTGCGGACGATCAGAAACACCGTCTCGCCGTCCGCCTTGTTCGCCCCCGCGATGAAACTCTCGGCATCCGCAAGCTTGTACGGATGCGGAATGCGCGCGGTGTTCTCTGCGATGCGGCGGTCGTTAGCGAGCACGGCAACGGCTTTAGCGTCCTTGAGGGTCGGCGCACGCAACGTCAGCCGCTTCGTCTCAAGGACGGGGATACTCCGCTCGCGAAATGATCCTCTTGGCAGTTCTTCCAGCAGTGTCATGGCTCAGTTTCCTTGGGCTCGGGTTGCTCTCGTTTGAGTCACGCACGTCACAAAAGCGAAGAGGGGAGCCGGTCACCCGTCTCCCCTCTCAGAGCCCATTGAGCCCCGCCGGTTTGACTGGAATGACCGGCGGACCTCGATTTTGGTCTACCGTTTACTCGGCCGCAGCCTCCGTCATCGGAACAACCGATACGACTTTGCGGCCTTTGGCTTTAGTTGCGAACGAAACCTTTCCATCGATGAGCGCGAACAGGGTGTGGTCTTTGCCGGTACCGACATTATTGCCGGCGTGCCATTTGGTGCCGCGCTGACGCGCAAGGATATTGCCGGCGAGAACGCTCTCACCGCCAAACATCTTCAAGCCAAGGCGACGGCCCGCGCTATCGCGTCCGTTTCTGGAAGAGCCGCCTGCTTTCTTGTGTGCCATCGTAGTGCTCTCGAATTCTGCTCTAGTTCCTACACCGATTCCGTGAAGGAATCATCTCACTTCTTTGTTCCTTTTGCGGCCGGCTTCTTGCCTTTTGTTGCCGGCTTCTTGGCCTTGGCGGCAGTTTTCTTGCCGGCTGTTTTTTTCGCTGCGGCCTTGGTCTCGCCTTCGCCGCCTTCGGCCTCGGTCGAAGCTTCCGGCTTCGGCTTGGCCTCGCGCTTGGGACGCGGCGGCGGCGTGTCGGACGGCTTCTTGCCCTCGGTCAGAATCTCGGTGATGCGGATCAGCGAGAATTCATGGCGATAGCCGCGCTTGCGGCGCGAATTCTTGCGGCGGCGCTTCTTGAAGGCGATGACCTTGTCGCCGCGCTCATGGGCGATGACTTCGCCGGCCACGGTGGCGCCCGAGACGGTCGGCGCGCCGATCGACGGCGTGTCGCCGCCCACGACGAGCACCTCACCGAACGAGACGACCTCGCCCGGCTGCTTCTCGACGCGGTCGATCCGGATCACGTCTTCGGTGGCGACCCGGTATTGCTTGCCGCCGGCTTTGATCACTGCAAACATCGCTCACATCCTTCAGGCGCGAGCGTGCCCCAAGGCCTCAGCCGCGCCGAAAATCCTGAAATGTCTTTGTTTTTAGGGCGCCGTGCGCCGCTTCAACAAATGCGCGGGCCCTCATGCCCGCGCGGCAGGTTTATGGCCGCCGAGGCCAGTTATGTCAAGGAAGCGGCCATTAATGGGCCTTTGAGGTGCTATCGGCCCGCGCTTCGCCAAAGCCGTTCTGGTCGTTTTCGCCGGCCAACCGGTACCCCACCCCAAGTTCCGTCAGCAGGATGCGGGGCGAGTTCGGCTCCGCCTCGATCTTCTGCCGCAGCTTCCGCACGAAAATCCGCAGGTAGTGGGTGTCGTGCTCGTGCACCGAGCCCCACACCTCGCGCAGCAGGTGCTGGTGGGTGACGACATTGCCGGCGTGCTGAGCCAGCACCTGGAGCAGCCGGTATTCCTTCGGCGTCAGAGTCAGCCGGCTGCCGTTGAGCAGAACGGCGCGCGCGGAGAGGTCGATGGTGAGCGGGCCCGACCTTGACCGTGGGCTCGCCGGTCGCGGCCCGCATCTGCCGGCGCAGCGCGACCCGCACGCGGGCCAGCAATTCCGCCATGCCGAATGGCTTGACGACATAGTCGTCGGCGCCCAGTTCGAGCAACTTCACCTTGTCGGCCTCGCTCGAGCGCACCGACAGCACGATGATCGGCACGTTCGACCAGGAGCGGATGCGCTCCACGACTTCGGAGCCGTCCATTTCCGGCAGGCCGAGATCGATAATGACGAGGTCGACCGGCTGCAGGCTGGCGGCGCGGATCGCCTCGGCGCCGCTTCCGGCTTCTACGACTGAAAAGCCGTTGAGCTCGAAGCCGGTCCGCAAGAACCGGCGGATTTGAACTTCGTCGTCGACGACCAGAACAATGGGACCCGTTTCACTCATCGGTTTCACTTTCCATCACGCTCACGGCCGCAAGTGCGCACCGGCAGTTCGATTTGAATGGCGGTGCCTTTTCCCGCGCCCGCGCTGTCGGCGGAGACATTGCCGCCGTTCGCGGCAATAAACGCCGACGGCGATCCACAGACCGAGGCCCGAGCCTTTGGTGGTGGCGATGTGACGCCCGCCGCGGAAGAAGCGGTCCCACATCTGCGCCTTCTCCTGCGGCAGTCAGTCCGGCGCCCTGGTCCGCGACACGGATCGTCATGCGCTGGGCTTCGGTGCGCGCCGTGACCGTGATCGTGGAGTCCGCTGGCGAATATTTCGCGGCGTTGTCGAAGGTCTGCACCAGCGCCTGCTGCACCAGCACCGGATCGACGTGGACCAGCGGCAAGTCCGGCGGCATGTCGAATACCAGCCGCCGCTTGCCGATGCGGTTGCGGCAACGCTCGATCGCAGAATTGATGATGTCCGAGACGTCGGCCCACTCATTATGCGGCTTGACGCCCTCACTGCTGATGCGGCTCGCATCGAGCAAGTTCTGGATATCGTGATTGAGCCGCAGCGCCTCGTCGTGCACGTCGTGGATGAGAGCTTTGAGCTTCGGATCGCCGGCCAGCGCCGGCGCACGCCGCCGAGCACCGTCGCCGCGCCCATGATCGAGGCGAGCGGGGTGCGCAATTCGTGCGACACCGAGCCGATCAGGGCCTCGCGCAATTGGTCGGTCTGCGGCGCGCATGCGCGCCTCGCTGATCGCGTGCGCGACGCCGAGCCGCTCGAGCGTCGCGGTCGCGTCAGCCAGCACCGCGCCGACCCGAACCCGCATGTCGTTCGCCCGGTCTTCGGTGACGTGGCCGAAATTGATGGCGATGACGCCGAACTCGAGGCTCTTCGGCGAAACCGCCTGCACCAGCCAGACTTCGCCGCGCTCGCCGGTCAGCGTCGCGGCCGGCCGTCGGGTCGAGGTTTCCGGAGGCGATCGAGGCGACCGTCGTCGCGCACGTTCTGCGGCACCAGCACGCCGGCATGGCGGCCCGTGCTGGTCGAGGCTTCGCGCGCCGAGGCAAACAGCACCACCTTGCGCTCAACCGCTGAGGCGAGGTGGTCCTCGATGGCGGAATGGATGTCGGAGACGTCGAATGCGACGGCCAGGCGGCGCGAGAAGGCATAGAGGTCGCGCACGTCGATTTCGCGCTGCCGCGCAAGCTCGGCCTGGCGTCTTGAGGCGCGAGGCAAGCTGGCTGATGACAATCGCCACGAAGATGAAGAGCGTGAGATTGATCGCTTCGCGCGGGTCGGCGATCGTGAAGGTGTAGAGCGGCGGATAGAAGAAGAATGCCGACGCGACCACGCCGAAGCAGGCCGCGATGATCGCCGACACGATGCCCCACCGCACGGCGGCGATCACGACCGGCACAAGATAGATGACCGAGCCGTGGGTGATGCCGGACTCGCGCTGGAAGAAGAACAGCGCGCACGTGATCAGCGCGACGAGGCCGAGCGTGAAGGCGAT
This sequence comes from uncultured Alphaproteobacteria bacterium, assembly GCA_963847325.1. GTDB lineage: Bacteria > Pseudomonadota > Alphaproteobacteria > Rhizobiales > Xanthobacteraceae > Pseudolabrys. Next base: position 170,390 of record CAWJZD010000003.1, on the reverse strand, counting down.
GCCGCGCAACTCCTTGCGCAAGCGCTCGGCGGTGAAAATTTTCCGCATCAATCCCCCTAGGCACGCAAAGCTAGCACGCAGAGCCAAGCCGCGCTCTTGTGCGCGCGGTTTCGGTTGGCTAGATAGCAGGCTCGGAACCCGGCCATTTCAGGGCAGTCTTGGCGGGTTCTGGCTCCGGGAGAGGTGGCAGAGTGGTTGAATGCACCGCACTCGAAATGCGGCATACGGGCAACCGTATCGGGGGTTCGAATCCCTCCCTCTCCGCCAGAGCGAAGTAAGATTTCAACAATGCTGGAGCGAGCATCAGGCTGAGGCGCGCAATGCGACTCGCCATAGGCGATGCGTCCGCGGGCGAGATTGGGCCAGCATTTGGCGGCCCAAATTATGACTAACCGGCAGTTCAGCCTTTCCCTTTGGTCCAGTAGTCGCGCCTGCATTGCCTGCTAAGCTTGGGGGAAATGAGTTTGCTTCTTCAGGAATCCGAGACGCGTGCGCCCGAAACCGAAGGGATGATCTCCATCCCCGGCGGCACGTTTCGCATGGGTTCCGACCGGCACTATCCGGAGGAGGCGCCGGTCCATCGCGTCACGGTCGACGCTTTCTGGATGGATCGCACGCCGGTGACCAACCGGCAGTTCAAGGAATTCGTGCGCGCGACCGGCTACGTCACCACGGCCGAGGTCGCGCCCGATCCCGCCGACTATCCCGGCGCATTGCCGCACATGATCTATGCCGGCTCGCTGGTGTTTTCGCCGCCCGGCCGTCCGGTCGATCTCAAGGACTGGTCGCAGTGGTGGGAGTTCATGAAGGGCGCGAACTGGCGGCGGCCCTACGGCCCGAAGAGCAACATCAACGCGCTCGACAGTCATCCGGTCGTGCACGTCTCGCACGCCGACGCGCTCGCTTATGCCGACTGGGCCGGCAAGCATTTGCCGACCGAAGCGGAATGGGAATTCGCGGCGCGCAGCGGCCGCGACGGATCCGATTATGCGTGGGGCGACGAGCTTGCGCCCGGCGGCGCGCATCGCGCCAACACCTGGCAGGGCGACTTCCCAAATCAGAATGAATGCGACGACGGCTTCGAGCGCACCTCGCCGGTCACGGCGTTTCCGCCGAACGACTACGGCCTGCACGACATGATCGGCAATGTGTGGGAATGGACCGACGACTGGTACACGACCAAGCACACCGCCGATGCGCCGAAGGCGTGCTGCATTCCGGAAAATCCGCGCGGCGGCCGAGCCGACGAGAGCTACGACTCGCGTCAGCCCAACATCAAAATTCCGCGCAAGGTGCTCAAGGGCGGCTCGCATCTGTGCGCGCCGAATTATTGCCAACGTTATCGTCCGGCCGCGCGACACGCGCAGCCAGTCGACACGTCATCGAGTCACATCGGCTTTCGCTGCGTTCGTCGCTAAGAGTATCGTCTTCGTACGGGGGATGGCATGTCGCGGTTAGCAGTCGTTCTGGCGGGTCTGTTCCTTGCGGGCACGTTCGTGTCCGCTCTGGCGCAAAGCGTCGAAACCATCCCGGAACCGACCCATCCCGACGTCGCGCCCGGCGTCGATCACGGCGGCAGCGAGGATCAGCTCGACTATGTCTGGCGCAAGCAGGCGGTGCTCTATCGCACCGATCAGCCCGCCGGCACGATCGTCGTGCACTCCGCCGACCGCCTGCTGTTCCTGGTGCAGGGCAACGGTCGCGCCATCCGCTACGGCATCGGCGTCGGCCGCGACGGCTTCCGGTGGGGCGGCACGCAGCGTGTCACGCTCAAGCGCGAATGGCCGGATTGGGTGCCGCCGCCGGAGATGATCGAGCGCCAGCCCTACCTGCCGCGCTGGATGGCAGGCGGCGCCGGTAATCCGCTCGGTGCCCGCGCAATGAATCTCGGCGCCACCGTCTATCGCATCCACGGCACCAATGCGCCGGAGACGATCGGCCACGCGGTGTCGTCAGGCTGCTTCCGCCTGGTCAATGACGATGTGATCGACCTTTTCAACCGCGTTCCGGTCGGCACCAAGGTCGTGGTGCTGCACAACTGAGCTACGCTTTGCGGATCGCAAAGCTCAGGACGCCGTCCGCGTCGCTCTTGGCTTCCAGTTTGTCGCCGGTTTGCCGCAGCAGGTTCGGAATGTCGATGGCGGTGAGCGGGTCGGTACACTCGATCGTCAACAGATCGCCGGCCGCCATGCCGCCGAGCGCCTTCCTGGTGCGCAGCGCCGGCAGCGGGCATTTCAGGCCGCGGAGATTGAGTGTTTTGTCCGCCATATTGTTATGCGCGTGATCTTATCCGAAAACCGGGCTCCACTTTTCGGGATCACGCGCTATTGCGCCAGTGGCACCATCGAGAGTTTCGGGTCGGTAGCCGCAATATAGGCTTCGTCGATCTTGAGCTCACGCCGCACCATGTTGGTCGCGCGCGTCAGCGCGACCATCTTGTAGAAGGCGTGCATGCGGCTCATCGATTGCCGGCCGAAGCCGCAATCGCTGGTGAGGATCAACCGCTCCGGTTCGATGTATTTCAGCGCCTTGCGGATCAGCTCGGCGATCTCTTCCGGCCGCTCGATCTGCAGGGTGCGGTGACTGATAACCCCGAGCGCTATCTTCTTGTCCTTCGAGACCATCTTGCCGATGTGCTCGAAATCCAGGCCCTTGTTGAACGCGCCTTCGAAGGTGAGCACGTCGACGTCGAGCTGGTCGAGATAGGGAAGCGCGTCCTTGTAGGATTGGTCGCGGCTGGCGACGCGTTGCGCAGCGGGCGAACCCCAGCAGGTGTGGCACCACACTTCGGTCTTGCCGCGCAGACCTTTTACTTCACGGTTGAAGGCGGTGACCCATTTGTCGAGATGCGGCTTGTTGCTCGGGTCAGCGATGACCTGGTGAATCGCAGGCTCCTCGACCTGGACAATCGGCGCGCCGGCATCGGCGAGCGCGTGGTACTCGTGGTTGAGCGCGTCCGACATGTCGTTGAGTAGCGCGAAGCGATCGTTGTAGTGCTCGTCGGTGAGCATCAGCGCAAGGATCTGTGCCGAGATCGAGCCGATCTTCACCGGCTTGTCGGTCATCGGTGCGATCGCCTTGTAGGCGCGGTCGAGCTCGAGCCAGCCTTTCTCGATCTTGCCGGTGACCGGCGGCGTCATGCGCGTCTCAATGACTTCAAGCATCAGGTCGCCGGGGCCCTTGTCCTTCATGAAACCGGCCGGCGGCACTTCGACCCGCGGCGTGCCAATGCCGCTGAGCCGCTCGGTGACGTAACTGACCCAGGCGCGGCCGGCGACGTCGTCATCGAGCCGCGTATCGCCGTCGACGAAGATGTCGATGCCGGCGCGCTGCTGTGCGGCGCAGTGGCAAGCGAGGCAGTCGAAGTGCTGCTCGCGATAGGCGAAGCGGGAGAAACCATGCGAGAGCGGAATGCCGCGCAGATTTTCCGTGTACCAGCTCGGCCGTGGCAAAGCGCCGGTTGTGGTCGTCAGCAGCGCCTTGTCCTTGGTCGCGATAAACATCCAACTCTCCCAATTTCATGCCGCGAAAGCACGTCAGCGCGGCTTATCCGAATGGACAAATTGCCGGCGCTCGCGTCAAGCGCGCGAAAAAGGAGAAGAGTGGGAAGACGCCCGCGCTCCTGTTCTGGAGAGCGCGAGCGTTGCGTTTCGGACTAGGCCGTCTGGTCGTCCGGCAATCCGAAGCCGGCGGCAAGAATGGCGACCGAGAGGAAAACGTGCAGCCAGTTGTCGGCCGCATTGATGTGGACGAGGCCGAGCAGCATGCCGGGCCCCATCATCAGGCCGAGCACCGCGACCGCGGCGTAGACGATGCCGACGATCTTGAGTGCCATGCCGGCGCCGAATGCGGTGTATGCACCGGCCAGCAAAACGACGCCTGAGATCAGGTGAACGAGATTGTGCATCGTGTTCACCTGGAACAAGCCGGTTGGCGAGACCAGTGGATTTGGAAAGAAGCCAAGGATGCCGACCAGAACAAAGACGGCGCCGATGACGATAGCAGCGAGCTTCGCGTTCATGGATTTCTCCCCATAGGACGTGACTATTGCTGCGCAGATGTCCGCGCCTTTGCAGTTACGATGGCGCTGTTCGTTGGGATGCAATCAGGCGCCTCGGATGGAGCGAGTCGCAAGGGGGTCGCTTCGGCGGTGCAACGCGACGCGAAGCGGCTGTTTTCCTGAGGTTTTTGCTATAAGGCCGCATGCGAATGATAGGCCTCGCCGGCTGGAGCGGCTCCGGCAAAACAACATTGATCACCAAGGTGCTGCCCGTGCTGATCAGGCGCGGGCTCAAAGTATCGACTCTCAAGCACGCGCATCACGGCTTCGATCTCGATCAGCCGGGCAAGGACTTCTTCATGCATCGCGCCGCGGGCGCGAGCGAAGTGATGATTTCATCGGCGAAGCGCTGGGCGGTGTTGCACGAGCTGCGTGAGGAGCCGGAATGGAACATGCCGGCGCTGTTGCAGAAGATTGCGCCGGTCGATCTGGTTCTGGTCGAAGGCTACAAGCGCGAAAGCTTTCCGAAGATCGAGATTTACCGGATTGCGAACGGCAAACCGCTGTTGCACGGCGAGGACAAGTTCATTGTCGCGATAGCGTCCGATACGCGGTTGCCTGACGTGAAGCTGCCGGTCATCGATCTCAATGACATCGACGCGGTCGCCGATGCTTTGTTGAAGCACGCCGTGCCGCTGGAGAAAGTGAGCGCCTGATGGCCCAGCTCACTGACGATTGCTTTGCGTTCTCCGGGCCGCTGCTGCCGCTCGACGAGATGGAGAAGCTGATCGTCGAGCGCATTACGCCGGTTGCCGAGACCGAGCGAGTGGGCCTCACCCGTGCGCGGCTCCGTGTCACGGCGGAAGATGTGTTTGCGCCGGACAATCTGCCGCCGTTCCACAATTCGGCAGTCGATGGCTATGCGGTGCGTCACGCCGATCTCAAGGCGGCGGGCTATACCATGCTGCCGGTGAGCGGCAGGCTTCAGGCCGGCGCCAAATCGGCCGGAGCGATCACGTCCGGCACGGCGGTCCGCATCTTCACCGGCGCGGCGATGCCGCAGGGCGCCGACACGGTCTTCATGCAAGAGGACGTGAAGGAAGAGGACGGCAAGGTCGTCCTGCCGCAAGGGCTCAAGAAAGGCGCCAATGCGCGCGACGCAGGCGAGGATATTGCCAAAGGCGCGCTGGTCGTCCCGGCGGGAACGGTGCTCGACGCGCAGCACATCGCCCTGCTGGCCGGGCTCGGGATCAGCGAGATTGCGGTACGCCGCCAGTTGAAAGTGGCGGTCTTCTCGACCGGCGATGAAGTGACCGAGCCCGGAAAAGTGCGAGGCGAGGGCGCGATCTTCGACGCCAACCGTTATCTGCTGTCCGAATTGCTGAACCGGCTTGGCGTCGCCGTCACCGATCTCGGCATCTTGCGTGATGACGCAGCGAATCTGTCGCGCGCGATCGGGCAAGCCGCGAAGACGCATGACGTTGTTCTGACCTCCGGCGGCGTGTCGACCGGCGACGCGGATTTCGTCAAGACCGCGGTCGATCAGATCGGCACGCTGGTGTTCTGGCGGGTCGGCATCAAGCCGGGGCGGCCTGTCACCATGGGTACGATTGGCGGCGCTGCTTTCGTCGGCCTGCCGGGCAATCCGGTCGCGGTGTTCGTCACGTTCGTGCGCGTGGTGAAACCGTTGTTGCGGCGGCTCGGCGGCGCGTTGCCGCAGAAGCTGACGCCGCTGCCGGTACGGCTGTCGTTCCCATACAAAAAGAAGACGGGACGGCGCGAATATGTGCGGGTGTCGCTGCGTAAAGGCGCCAACGGCGACATTGAAGCGGTGAAGCATCCGCAGGACGGCGCGGGCGTCATCACATCTCTGACGCAGACCGACGGATTGCTGGAGTTTCCGGAAGACGTCACCAAGGTCGAAATTGGTGACCGGGTCGGCTTTCTCTCTTACGCGCAGCTGATGGACTGATCAGCCGGCCAATTCCCGCGCGCGTTTCGCATCGTCGGGCGTATTCACATTGAAGAATGGATCGACCGGCTCGGCCGGCCAGTCCGCCACCGCGATGCCGTGACGCGCGGTCCACACTTCGATCTTGCGCAAGTCTTCGACGGTGAGTGCGTGGCGGAGGTCTTCGCGCAGCGCGACCGGCCACAATCCGACGACCGGATGCCGCCACTCGCCGGAGCGGGCGCAGGCGAGCGGCACGCCGGCGCCCATCTTGCGCCGGGCCTGATGCAGCCGCTCCACCAGATCGTCCGGCAGGAACGGGCAGTCGCCGGGGACGCTCAGCATCCATTCGATGCCATTATTCTGAGCGGCAAGGTGGTCGAGACCCGCGAGGATCCCGGCGAGCGGCCCGACGAAACCTTCGACATTATCCGGAATGACCGGCACGCCGCATTCGGCAAAGCGCTTGGGATCGCCATTGGCATTGATGGCGATGCCGGTGCATTGGCCGGATAGCGTTGCCAGCACGCGGTCGAGAATGGAGACGCCGCCGATCTCGATCTTCGCCTTGTCGCCGCCACCCATGCGGCGGGCAAGCCCGCCGGCGAGGATCAGGCCGAAAGTGGCAGGGACCGGAACGTCACTCATCATGCATCGCCGCCTTGCGGCGGTGCTTGGCGCTTTCCTCTTCGACGAACGCCAGATCCTGGTCGAACACGATGCGATGCTCGCCGGCGAGCGCGACAAAACGCTTGCCGCGTGCACGGCCGACCAGCGTCAGGTTGGCCTTGCGCGCCAGCTCGACGCCCCAGGCGGTGAAGCCAGAGCGTGAGATCAAAATGGGAATGCCCATCCGCACGGTCTTGATCACCATTTCCGAGGTGAGCCGGCCGGTCGTGTAGAAGATCTTGTCGGCGGGCGAGACCTTCTCCTTGAACATCCAGCCCGCAATCTTGTCGACCGCGTTGTGACGGCCGACATCCTCCATATAGACGAGCGGCTTGTCTTCTTGCGCGAGCACGCAGCCGTGAATGGCACCCGCCTCGAGATAAAGCGACGGCGTCGTGTTGATGTCGTGCGCGAGCTTGTAGAGCCATGAGGTGCGCAGCTGCGTGTCGGGCAGCTTCACGTCCTCCAGCGCTTCCATCAGGTCGCCGAACACCGTGCCCTGTGCGCAGCCGGAGGTCTGCACCTTCTTCTTCAGCTTCTTTTCGTAATTCGTCTTGCGCTTGGTGCGCACGACGACGAGGGACAGCTCTTCGTCGTAATCGACGCCGGTGACGACATCATCCGGCAGCAGCATGTGCTGATTGAGCAGGTAACCGATCGCGAGATATTCCGGATAGTCGTTGATCGTCATCGCGGTGACGATCTCCTGCGAATTGAGGAAGATCGTCAGCGCGCGCTCGACCGTCACCGCCGTCTCGATCTTGGCGCCGCTTTGATCGAGGCCGCTGACGCGCTCGGTGAGCCGCGGATCGGCGGGATCGGGCTTGAGGATGTAGCTGCTGGGCTTGCTCATGCCCCCAATATAAAGACAGCGGCCGGGCTTTGCGACCCGGCCGCTGCGACGATAGTAAAAGGCTATGAGTTAATTGATGCCGACGCCTGCGGCCTTCAGCACTTTGCCGTAGCGCTCGGTGTCTTCCTTGATCACGGCGTCGAACTGCGCCGGGGTGTTCGGCGCTGGGACTGCGCCGAAGCTGGTCAGCTTGTCGACCACGTCGGGCATTTTCAGCGCTTCGGTGATGTCCTTGTTGACCTTGTCGATGATCTCTTTCGGCGTGCCGGCGCGCGCCATGACACCGAACCACGAGTTCATACTTGTAGCTCGACACTCCGGATTCCTTGACGGTCGGAATGTCCGCAACCTGCGGCATGCGCTTGTCGGAGCTGATCGCGATCATCCGCACCTTGTTGCCGGCGGCGAGCTCCTTCGCATTCGGAATTGGCGCAAAATAGAGCTGCACGTCATTGCGGATCACCGCATTGGTCGCATCGGGCACGCCCTTATACGGCACATGCACGATGTTGATGTCGGCACCCTGCTTCAGGGTCTCGCCCGCGAGGTAGGTCGTGCTGGCGACGCCGGCCGACGAGAAGTTGAGCTTGCCGGGCTGATCCTTGGCGAGCTTGATGAAGTCCTGAAGGGTCTTTGCCGTCGACTCGACCGGCACGATTGCGACAAACGGCACCGAGGCAATGACCGTGATGCCGGAAAAGTCCTTCACGGAATCGAACGGCACATCCTTATTGATGTGATTTGCGATGGTGTGGCCGTTCGAGGTCAGCATCAGCGTGTAACCGTCGGCCGTGCCCTTCGCGACCGACACGGTGCCGGGCAGGCCGGGCTTGTTCTCGACCACGACCTGCTGCTTCCAGGTCTGGCTCAGCTTGTCGGCCAGCACGCGCGCCATCGCGTCGGTGACGCTGCCGGCGCCGAACGGAACGACGATCGTCACGGCCCGATTGGGGTAGCCCTGCGCGGCCGCGCTCGATGGCAATTGGGAAGCGGCCGCGATCAATGTCGCCGCAGCAGCCAGGAGCCGAAGTTTCTTGAACTGGATCATGCGTCCTCCTTTGATTTCCATGAGCGGCTGAACCGCCGCTTCTGTTTCCGGGCGGGATTAAAGCGGAAAGACGCTGGTGCGGCTAGTCCGCGGCACCTATGGCAAATGGCCCCATACGGCCCACTTATGTTGTGCCGCGCGGCGTCATGGCTATAGTCCGCGCCGCGTCGAGCTGGAGAGGTGGCCGAGTGGCTGAAGGCGCACGCTTGGAAAGCGTGTGTACGGGAAACCGTACCGAGGGTTCGAATCCCTCTCTCTCCGCCAGCTTCTTCTCGAAAATCTGCGCTCAGCCGGGATTGCTCCGTGCAGGTGGGACGCGCGGGCTCTAGCCCCGGCTTCAAGGCTCTCGCTCAGTTCACAATCGTTCCAATTGACCCGACGGCCGTTGGCCCTAGGGCCAACTGGTGAGGTTCGGAAAGCTCCAGTTACGATTCAGGCGCCATTGCCGTGCTTACTCGGTACTGGTGTTTGGAAGTACGCACCGCGGTGGGTAACCAATGTGCTCGCTTCCCTGACGGTTCGGCATCAGGGAGACGATAGATGAAATTGACTTCGGTCATTGCGGCGACTGGATTGGCGCTATCCGGATCGTCGGCATTTGCACGTTGCCCCGACCGCGCGGCGTTTGCGTGGACCGTGTCCGACCAGCAAGGCGCTTCGCAGCCGATTTTCATCCCGACCACGAAGACTGTCGTGACGTATCGGATTTGCGTGAACCGTCGTGTCGGCACGAACCGCACGACGGCGCGCGCACGCCAGTCGAACATCAACGGGCTGGTCGTCCGGCTTGCATGCGGACTCGATGGCAAAGAATTGGCGCCGCCCTGCATCAGTACACCGCTCAATGAGGCTGGTCGATGTCTCGATGTGCGCACTGAGGGGACAATATTTCTGACGCGTACCGCCGAAGGTAGCACCGGTCCGGCCCAAGGGATCACTTGCCGGATTGAATAAGGGCCCACGGAATCGCTGACAATGAATTGTTTGCATGCGCTGTTCTGGATGATCCGCAACGTCCGCACCGGGAGGTAGCCGCATGACTTCTGTTTCCATTTTGCGACGGATTTTCGCCGCCACGCTTCCACTGATGGCCGTCGGGCTGCCGTCCGCTGTCGTCGCCCAAGGTAATCCGCCGGCCGGTGGCAGCGTTACGCTGTTTGAGAATGTCCGCGTCTTCGATGGCAAGAGCGCCACGCTCTCCGCGCCCTCCAACGTTTTGGTGCGCGGTAACAAGATCGAGACGATTTCGGCAAGTCCGCTCCCGGCAGATCGCCGCGCCGATACGCGCATTATCCACGGCGGTGGGCGAACGCTGATGCCCGGCCTGATCGACGCGCATTGGCACGCGATGCTGATACGGCCGACGGTGGCACAGTCGTTCGGCGACGTCGGCTACAACAATCTCATGGCTGGCGCCGAGGCGACAGACACGCTCATGCGCGGCTTTACGACCGTCCGCGACGTGGGTGGGCCGGTGTTCGGTCTCAAGACCGCCATCGACGAGGGTACCGTCGCGGGCCCACGTATCTATCCGTCCGGCGCCATGATCACCGTGACCAGCGGGCACGGGGATTTCCGCCAGGTGACCGACCTGCCGCGCACGATCGGCGGCATGCTGACCCGCATGGAGCAGATCGGCGGCGCTCTGGTTGCCGACAGCCCTGACGAAGTGCGCGTGCGCGTACGCGAGCAACTCATGCAGGGCGCCTCCCAGGTCAAATTGACGGCGGGCGGAGGGGTGTCGTCACCATTCAGTCCACTCGACGTGACCACCTTCACCGAGGCAGAAATGCGCGCCGCGGTCGAAGCGGCCGAGAATTGGGGCACGTATGTCGTTGCGCATGCCTTTACGCCGGCTGCAATCCAGCAGTCTGTTGCGGCTGGCGTGAAATGTATCGAACACGGCACGCTGATGGACGAGCCGACTGCCAAACTGCTCGCCGAGAAGGGGATATGGCTGAGCGCGCAACCGCTCCCCGACGCGATGAGGACGGGCTTTCCGGAAGGTTCGGTGCAGCGCGCCAAAGCGGATGCGGTCTGGCCCGGCATCGCCAGGACCTACGAATTGGCGAAGAAATACAAGATCAAGACGGCGTGGGGCACCGATGTGCTGTTCTCACGCGCGCTCGCGCAACAACAAGGCGCAATTCTCGCCTCGCTCACTCGTTGGTACACCGCCGCCGAAACCCTCGCTATGGCGACCGGGACCAACGCCGAACTGCTGGCGCTGTCGGGTAAGCGCAATCCTTATCCAGGCAAGCTCGGCGTTGTGGAGCAGGGCGCGCTCGCGGACCTGATTTTGGTCGACGGCAATCCGCTGGAAAATATCAACCTCATCGCGGATTCCGCGAAGAACTTCCTCGTCATCATGAAGGACGGAAAAATTTACAAAGACGCTTTGACGAAATGAGACTTCGCCGCAACGGCTTTTGGAAGGAGGCGTAAGATGCTCTTCAAGACAATCGTCACGTTAGGTGTTCTGGCAGGCGCAATCGTATTCACGGGCACGTTGTCCGCCGAAGCGGCGCGCGCGGTCGTCGCCGAAAGTACCAATGTGCGTTCGGGCCCGGGATCGAGCAATCGCGTCATCGGGCGCGTGCGTTCCGGCGACAGGGTGAATATCACCCGTTGCGACCGATCGCACCGCTGGTGTCATATTGAGGCCCGGAATACACGCAATGGCTGGGTCAGATCGTGGTACCTGGACCGCGTCAGCGGCAGCAGGCCCGGCGACCGCTCCAGCGGTATCTGTTTCTTTGGCCGTCGCGGCGAGATTTGCGTGAATCGCTAGCTTGCCCTCGCGGGCAATGGCCGGCGGGTCTGGAAAAGTCTCAGGATCGCGAAGCAGGCCGCCGCCGCCGCGAGGTGCTTGAGGGTATGTCCGCTCAGAATTGAGCCGACCGAGAAGATTGCTTGGTCGTAGAATTCCAACAGCTTGGCGAGCGCGTAAAGCGCTGCGGCGACAATCCAATAAGACGCGCCGGTATACTTCGGGCGAAATAACAAGAGGATCACGACCAAAGCGAGAAAGGGAAAAAACTGGGCCCAGATGTAGAGTCGCAAGTCACCGGTCCAGCGCCACAGCAGCAGACTTGAGATACCGATTGCCAACAGCATCGGCAGCAATATCACTCGCCGCTTTCGCGTCCACCCGCTCTTCGACGACAGCAGCAAGGATTGCCGCGAAGCAAAGCGTCATCGGCAGCCGATCCCAAAACAAGGAACCGTCATTCGGATTCAAGTGGTAGTAGGACGAGCCGAAGCCAGTCAAAAATATCCCGAAAAAAAGCACGACACTTATTGGATCGCGGCGCAGCCGCAGCAAGCCTGCCGCACCGACCGCAATGAAAGGCAGGTTTGAGATAACGTTCCAGAAATTCGGTATCCCGAACAGAACGCGCTGATCGGCGAACTGGTGGTAGCCCTGATCTTGCGAAAATGGCTGAAATAACGTCAGCCCGACGAGCGAGATCGCCATCAAACCATAGAGAACCAGCATTGGCCGATTTCGGACTGCGCTCATTGTCATTCTGATGACTCGCCGTCGCCCCCTGCTGTCCGCTCGGTCATGAGATGATACATTTTGTTGCCGTCCTCGCGCATTGTCACTCTCGCGCGGGGACACGCAACACGCGTCCGATAGTTGAGAGCGGGAGAAATCACTGAGATTACTTCGCCGATTTTTGTCCAGGTCTCTCGGCTGGCTGATCGCTGGAATTTGGTTTATCTGCCGGTCGTTGCTCGTCTTATGGGCCACCCTCGCGATCTACTATTCGAATTTGCCGTGGGCCGGCCTGCGCCTGGGGTTGGCGATTGCCTTTGCGGCGTTCGCGATCTGGGGGCTCTGGCTATCGCGCCGCCGGCTCATGCGCGCAGCCGTGGCGGTGATGTTTCTCGCCGTGGCCGTCTGGTGGCTCGCGATTCCTCCCTCGCATGATCGGGATTGGCGAACCGAAGTCGCGGTCATGCCGCGAGTATTCATCGATGGCGATCGCGTACGGATCACGGGTGTCCGCGACTTCACCTATCGCTCGCGAAACGATTTTACCAAGCACTACCAGGAGCGCGAGGTGCTGCTCTCGCACCTCGTGGGCCTCGATTTCTATGTGTCCTACTTCATGGAGGGTCCAGTCGGACACACGTTTCTTAGTTTCATATTCGACAACGCGGAGCCGCTGAGTATCTCAATCGAAACGCGGCCTGAAGTGGGTGAGGGCTTTGCGCCCATCGCGTCCATGTTCAAGCAATTCGAGTTGATCTATGTGGTGGGGAGCGAGCGCGATCTCGTTGGCGTACGCGCCAACCATCGGCAGGAGCCGATATATCTTTATCGACTCAATACCTCGGCGGAAGATGCGCGCCGGCTCTTCCTGGTCTACCTGGAGCGGATCAACGAACTCGCCGACCAGCCGGAGTTCTATCACCTGCTGACCAACAGCTGCACGATCAACATCGTGCGCTACGCGAACGCCGCCGGCCGGGTGGGCCGCATCGATATCGGCCACGTTCTGAACGGCCTCGTCGACAGCTACCTCTATCGCTCGGGCCGCATCGACACGACGCTGCCATTTGACGAATTGCGGCGGCGCTCGCAAATCAACGATGTCGTGCGGGCGGCTGACGGCGCCGCCGATTTCTCGCAGCGCATACGCGCATCCTTGCCGACAGCTCTTAGTCGACGTTAGAAGCGCCGCGGCCCTGCGGCAGCGTGTGAACCCAACGGGAGAGGTTACTGTATTGCCAGGATATTCCGAGCATGGCCAAGACCAGCAGGATCAATGACGGCATAAGTCCGCCGCCGGCGCGATCGAACAAGCCAACCCCGGGAAGAAGGTGATGAGCACCTGCCATGGCAAGCGCTGCACCGCTCAAGGCGGACGTCGCGATTACAAAAGCGTCGAAGAAAAGTGAAACGATCAGACCGCCGACAAGGCCGCAGACCATCGCCAGCAATACGCCAAAGAATTCCGCCCAGCAGACCATCGAGGCCGAAACCTGCGGCGAGCGAGAGCCCAAACAGGAAGCCGCCGGAGAGTCCGAGCATGATGCGCCGATACGGTTCAAGAGCATAAGAGCCGACGCCAAGAAGAACCGCAAAAGCAATTCCGATGAGGATCGCAGTCGCACCAGTATCGCCGGTCAAAAAGCGGCCCAGCAGCAAACCGATATCGAAGCCGATCAATCCATAGATTACTGGAAGCCAAGCATAGAACATGAAGAGGCCAAACGTCATGATGGCCAGTCCCGTTACGAGCAGCAGCAGACCATAAGTAAGTGACATCGCTGGTCGCCTCCGAACTCAGCGCAGCTGCAGCCTTCCCACTCCCACTGCAAGATTGATACCCGTCTGAATCTGCAGGGAGATCGGCTGCAACATGATGGAGCGCCGTGAGCCGCCGACCAGAAGATTGCCGCCGCCGCCAATGCTGAGCGATGCATCGGCCGCGGCCCCGACATAGCTGCCGACCAATGCGCGTGGCGCAACGCCCGTGGTTCTCGAAAACACCGTCCATGCCATCCGGCCCGCGCCGACGATGCCGACGTCCAGACCGAGACGGTTGAACGTGCCGCTGTAGCTTTCGACATCGCCGTTGTTCTTGTGGAACAGGCAGTTCAGGCGCTGGCGCGAGCCGACCAAGAGGCCGACTGACGGTCCCATGTCACAGGCCAATGTGCCAACCTGAATGCGAGCTTGTGCGAACGACGGCGCCGACGACGCGATCAACGCCGTAGCCACTACAGACAAGCGCAAGTGCTCTCATGATGCCCTCCAGGCATTTGACGAGGGCACTCTACCAGTGATGGAACTTGGATCGCGATTGCCCTTAAGGGTAATTGCTGGACAACAAGATCTTCAACTGTCGTCGCTTTTCGAAAGGCCTCAATCGGCAGCGTCAGCCATCGCTTCCATAAGCTCGACGGCGCGGCGCTGAATATTGCGATCGCCAATTTTTGAGAAAGCCTTCAACACTCGAAGGGCGTATGCGGATTCCAGAAGCGTGGAGATCTCGCTGCTGCCTTTTCCCAGGTCATCGTAAAAGAACATGATCGGGACCTGCAGGACGTGGCGATTTGCTGCAACCGCCCGGCGCTGACGCGATTTATTCCCTTCTCGTATTTCTGAACTTGCTGAAACGAGACCTTCAGCGCGTCTCCCAGCTTGGTCTGAGAGACACCTAATTCCTGCCGGCGCAGCCTGATACGGCGGCCGACTTCGCGATCTTGGGCATTTTGACTTTTGGGCATTTTCTACTTGCTTGGTTATGGACCGGTTTTCGCATGGCCGAAAGCTACGTCAATAAGCGACTGCTTCGAACATGGGTATTTTGTGAATTCGCGGGGATGAATGAAGTCATCGCGAAACCAGGGATTTTGCTGGGGATCGAAGACGTCAATTGTCCAGTCAATCATGCGCCTGACCCGGGGCAGCTTCGCAGCATCAGCGTGATAGCTCAGCCAGATGTCAAACGAAATGTCATGTCCGATGTCCAGCGGAACAACGGTGGTGCCGAGCGCGAAGTAATAAGTAGGCAACCAACCGCAGGCCAGACCATTCACAACGGCGGCATACATGGCGGTGCTTGCGTCGGTTCGCATAGCCATAAAGCCGGTCTGTACCCGGCCAGGAAAGAGCTGGTTGTAGTAATGAGCTCCTCGGCCCTGGTCGGCGTACTGCGCGACAAGGCGATGCCGGGCGCAATCTCATCCTTGGTCTGCGGCATTCCATAACGGTCGATGTAGTCCTGTGATGCGCAAGGCATCACATGCATTCGCCCAATGCGGCGAACTTTGAGATCTCGAGGGACGGGCTCCTCGATCTGAACTGCGAGATCTGCCTGGGCGCGAAGCACGAGCTCGTCGGGACGCTGCATCGAACAGTGCAGATCGATAAGGATCTTCGGGTGCGCGCGTAAGAACTCCATCAATCTCGGAGTGACCCAGAAGGTGCCCAATCCCTCCGTCACCGCGACTCTGACTTCGCCCTCAAGGGGTTGAGCGAGGCCGCCACGGCGCCGGAGGAAGCCCTTCGACGCATCTTCCATAGCAGCGGCGAAAGAGAGAAGGTTCTGGCCATCATGTGTGAGCCGGACGCCATCGTGATGACGCGTGAACAGGACGATGTCGAGCTGTCGTTCCAGTTGTTTGACACGCTCGCTGACGGCCTGGCCGGTCATCCTCAGTCGCTGCGCAGCGGTGCGAAAGCTGCTCGCCCGCGCGACCTCGAGGAAGACCCGGACATTGTCCCAGTCTGGACCAGCGACCTGAGTGAGTTCGGCGGCGTGCTCAGTTTTTTGAGCACCGTTAGCCGGGATTAGTTGCACCGCGTCGTTCGGCCGGCCCTTAGAGTTGGGCTCGGTCACACTAGCAGCGGCGGTGCATTCCCATGACGGTCCACGATTTTCGGATTGCTTCAGAACTGCCCCCCATCGCCGGCGATGGCATACGCGCCCTCGATGGGCCTCATATGCTCCGCCTTGCGAGTCGTCTTGTCGTTTTTACCCCCGCCGGACGCCAAATTGCAGCACTTATGGATAAGGCCCGCAAGGCTATTCCGACGCTGACGTCGGCAGCGGTTGTGGAGCGCGTGGCCTCGCATAATCCAGACTGCTTCTGGGCTGTCTCGCGAAAAGACCGGTTCGATATCAAGGCGCCTAACCCTGAGGGGTACTTTGCATTCCTGCCCTTGAATAAGGCCGGATTGGCAGGCCTCCTCGATGGCAGCCTCGACCGCAAGAATCCCCCGCTTGCTGCGATCGCGGCGCAAAACGAAAAAGCCGCCGGCATCTACATCTGGCACGTCTATGCGCCCGGACCACTGGCCCCCGGCCTCAGCCTGGCTTGTTCGAAGATTGCCGGCATGCATAGCCAGGAGGCCGACTTCTACGCATGGGGGACCACCGACGCCGCCGTTCGCTTCATGGACAATATGGGCTTTCGCAAGTTGCCGAGGATTGCCGGCAGCGCAGCGCCTCAATTCCACGTCTATCGACGCGCACCCCAGATTGCGCCCGCGCCTGCACCCGTAGCACAGACACCCCAGGCCCTCGCTGTGAAGGTCGCGCGATCTTTCGAAGATCTCGCAAAAGCAGTTGCCATTCGTGGTGCCGTTTATATCGGCGAACAGGAATGTCCCTACGCGGAAGAGTTCGACGGCAACGATTTTTCCGCAACGCACCTGATTGGCTACGTCGGTGACGAGCCGGCCGGCTGCATGCGCATCCGTTACTTCGCCGACTTCGCAAAAGTGGAAAGACTGGTCGTGCGCAAGGAATTCCGCAGCAGCGGCCTGGCACGAGAACTCGTCAATGCGAGCGTCGCTCACTGCCGGGCAAAAGGATATGTGCGCGTCTATGTCTATGCGCAAAAGCGCTTGGTGAAATTCTGGAGCAAGTGTGGGTTTGCCGTTTCTGCAGATTCCCGCGAACTTGAGTTCTCGGATTTTGACTACATCGAGATGATCAATACTGCGCCGCGCCGATCGGACGCGATTTGCGAAGCGACCGATCCCTACATCATCATCCGCCCGGAAGGAGACTGGAGCAGCCCCGGTGTGCTTGAGGGCTCCCGCGTGCGCGGTGTTCGGCGGCCTTCAGTCAACGAGGCCGCAGCATGAGCGAGGTCATCTATTTAAAAGCACTCGCCAATCCGGCCGTTGCGCCGTGTCTCGTGCTCGTCGATCTGCAACGAGAATACGTAACCAAGCCGCGGCTGATGGCTGTCCCTGGAGCAGCGGCTGCGCTCGACCATTGCCGCGCCGCGCTTGCGCACGCCCGCGCCCGCGGATTTCCGGTCGCGCATTGCCGGCAGATCTCCAAGTCGTCGTTCTTCAATCGGTCCTCGAAGTTTTCGGCATGGATTGAAGGTTTTGAACCCACTGCGGCCGAGATGGTGTTCGATCACGAACAGCCATCGTGTTACTCGAACAAACAGTTCTCAACGATAATGGGAGACTGCGGCGGCCACTTCGTGATCGCGGGCTTTGCCGGCGAGACTGCTTGCCTGTCCACCATCGTCGACGCTTATCACCGCGGCCATCAGGTCACTTATCTTGCGGACGCGTCGGCGAGCCATGCCTTAGGCAATCTTACGGGACAATCAGTTCAGGAGAGCGTGACCGAGATTATCCGGGTCTACGGCGAAGTTCTCGATACCGAATCCTGGGTCGAAGGAACGTCGCGCGTGCGCACTGTCATAAGCAAGGTGCAGTGATGATGCTCGGCACAAAAAACGAAAGAATTCACGACCTGATCAGCCGCCTTACGACAGCGATTCAAGAGGCTCGTAACGTCGGCCTGGACAACACGGCCTGGCTCCTGGAAGTCGCAATTCTCGATCTGAAAACGATCGCCTTCGCGATATCGGACGAGGACCTTCGTCAGTTCACCGAGGCCGTGGCAGATCGACTGGAAATTCCAAAGCTTCCGCCACACTGAAGCGGTTCGTTTCAAGGGTTTGCCGTCATGACCGGCACTGTACTGACAGCAGCCGCTTTGAGCGCTGTCTTCCACGCCTGGTGGAACGTATTGGCCCGGCAACACGACCGCCCCAGCGAATGTCTCGCCGCAATGGCGATTGCGACGGCTTCTTTGTGTCTTGTCATATTGCCATTCTGTGGCCTGCCTCGTTTCGAGGCTTGGCCATGGCTCGCCGCCGCCAGCATTACCAACGTCCTGTACTTGCGCCTGCTGGGACGCGCCTACGCACAGCATGACTTCTGCGCGGTCTACGGCATCGTGCGCGCAACAGTGCCCGCAATCCTGTTCTTGGTTGGTGCGCTCTACCTCGGCGAGAAGACCGAGTGGGCGGGGCAGCTGGGGCTCGCGACTGTCACAGCAAGCATCTTGATCTTTGCGATTGCAGGAGGTGCAGCGTACCGGCTCGGCTACAAGACGATCGCAAGATCGACATTGGTCGGATTAATTCTGGCCAGGCGGCATTTTTCTCGATGTGCAAGGCATTCGCGCGGCCGGCAACGGCTTCATGGATGTCGTCGCTTACGCTGCCGCCGGCTCCTTTCTTACGGCTGCCGGAATGTTGGCCGTGACCACAGTGAACGGCGGCAACGTCATTTCGGTTCTCGTGAATAACGCTGCGCGTTGTTATGCCGGGGCAGCGCTACTGCTGGTGGCGTACCTGCTCGGCATGTGGGCGTACGCGCAGGGACCGATTGGACTCGTGGCGCCGATCCGCGAAAGCAGCATTCTTGTCGCGGGTGCGTTGGCCGTTTTCATCCTTCGAGACAAGGTGACATACAGCCAATGGGCTGCCATGGTGCTGGCCACTGTTGGCATAGTGCTCGTGCAGAGTGGATGATCGGCCACTGGATGGTCGAAGGGCGGTCAACGCCCAAAAGGGCCACCCGTGACCGACCCGCTTGTACATGCAAAGTCCAAGTGGCGTGTCATTCTGGCAATCTCGATCGGCAACGCGCTCGAATGGTTTGATTTCGTCATATTCGGATATTTTGCGCTCGCCATCGCGAAGCAGTTTTTCCCAGCCGGCGATCCAGTCTCCTCACTTCTTATGTCCCTGGCCGTTTTCGGCGCGGCATTTGTCATGCGCCCGCTTGGTGCGATCGCGGTGGGGTATTACGCGGACAAGGTCGGCCGTAAGCCGGCGCTGACACTGACAATTACTTTAATGATGGTGGGAACGGCTCTCATCGCGTTCGCCCCGCCATACGAAATCGTCGGGCCTCTCGCGCCGTTCATAATCGTGGTCGGCCGGCTGATTCAGGGATTCTCGGCCGGCGGTGAGTTCGGCAGCGCAACAGCGTTGTTGGCCGAGCAGCATCCAGACCTCAGAGGATTTTTCGCAAGCTGGCAGTTTGCCAGCCAGGCGATGTCCGTTGTGCTCGCGACGTCGTTCGGCGCGGCGCTGGCGATGGTCCTTGATACGGACCAGCTCGACAGCTGGGGGTGGAGGATACCCTTCCTGTTCGGCGTGCTGATCGGACCTATTGCGCTCTATATTCGCTACCGCATTCCCGAGAGCTATGAGTTTCAGTCGTCGTCGCGCGCCGGCGAAACGCCACGTCAGGCGCTTTCATCATCGAGCTGGAACATCCTGACTGCGCTGGGTCTGGTGATCGTCGCGACCGTGACGGTCTATACGCTTGTGCTGATGCCGACCTTCGCTGTGAAGTATCTCGGCTACTCGATGCGGGATGTTTTTGTCGCCGGGCTCATTACCGGCGTGCTGCAGACGGTGCTCGTTCCCGTAGCAGGCTTTCTTTCAGACAAGTGGGGGCGGCTGCCGCTCATGGCAGGTGCTGCGCTTGTCATCTTTAGTACGACATGGCCGTTACTGACCTTGGTCGCGACGACGCGCACATTCGCTGCGCTGCTGGCATTCCAGATGTGGATCGGCGCCCAACTCGCAATCTATCTGGGTGCCTTGCCTGCGCTGATGGCTGAGTTGTTTCCCACCAGAATTCGCACCACGGGTCTTGCTGTCAGTTATTCGTTCGCAGTCGCCGTGTTCGGCGGATTTACGCCTGTCATCAATGCAAGCTTGATCGAGTTATTGGGCACGTACGCCGCACCGTCATTCTATCTAATGGCCGCGTCGATTGCGTCATTGGTCGCCATGGCGGCGGCCCATCGCGCCTTGAGCACTCCTTCACCTCGCCCCAGATCGGCACCGGGCCAAGCGCGTCGAAGGGGCCGCAGCCGGGGAAAGCGCTAGTTTTCCCGTCATAATAATGTCGGCTTAACCCCGCATGCGGCGGGGCGTGGGGCCGATTTGCCAGGCTCCACCTAGGGTTTTGGCAGCAGGGAACTATTCGCCCCGTAACGCGTTCTCGCGTCAGTCCGGATTAGGTCACCAGGGGGGAGAGCTCGCCACTTCGGCAAACTTCGCGATCCGCTTATAATGACGCCGAAATGGCGCTCGATCGCAGGTCGATTCGGCTGTCTCTTCAGTAAGTTGCGGTTGGTCTCCCTGTGAGCGGGCGCTCCGTGCGCCGCCGGATTGCTTTGCGAGGGGAGAATTAAGACGTGGCCATCGAAACTGAGAATCGGGCAAAGCGCCAAAAGGCTGCTGCAGCACCGATCGTTTCGGCTCCGGGCGAGCACGGAGCGCCGGTAGCCCCTCACACCAACGGCAAAGCCTCGGGCGAACTGCACGAATTCCTGCATGCCCTGCAAGCCGTGCGGGGCGGTGACTTCTCCGTCCGCATGCCCACCGACCGTGACGGCGTCGCCGGCAAGATTGCCGAGACCTTCAACGAGATCGTGGCCACCAACCAGCGGATGGCCAAGGAGCTGGATCGCGCCGGCGAGATCGTCGGCCGCGAAGGCAAGACCCGTCACCGCGTCAAGTTCGGCATGACCCATGGCGCCTGGGCCGACATGGAAGTGTCGGTCAACACCCTGATCGACGATCTGCTGTGGCCGACCAAGGAAGTGACCACCGCCGTTGCCGCGGTGGCGCAAGGCGACCTGCTCAAGACCGTTCCGCTCGACGTCGAAGGCCGCCCGCTGCGCGGCGAATTCCTCCGCTCGGCGACCATCGTCAACACGATGATCAAGCAGTTGAGCGTGTTCACCTCGGAAGTGACGCGCGTGGCGCGCGAAGTCGGCACCGAAGGCAAGCTCGGCGGTCAGGCACAAGTGCGCGACGTGACCGGCGTCTGGAAAGACCTCACCGAGTCGGTGAACTCGATGGCGTCGAACCTCACCGCCCAGGTTCGTAACATCGCCGAAGTGACCATCGCGGTCGCCGACGGCGACTTGTCCAAGAAGATCACCGTCGACGTGCGCGGCGAGATCCTGCAGCTCAAGGAAGCCATCAACACGATGGTGGATCAGCTGCGCTCGTTCGCTTCGGAAGTGACGCGCGTCGCGCGCGAAGTCGGCACCGACGGCAAGCTCGGCGGCCAGGCGATCGTGCCGGGCGTCGCCGGCACCTGGAAGGATCTCACCGACTCGGTCAACGCCATGTGCGGCAACCTGACCGACCAGGTGCGTAACATCGCGCAGGTGACCACCGCCGTCGCGCGCGGCGACTTGTCCCGCAAGATCACGGTGGACGTGCGCGGCGAAATGCTCGAGCTCAAGGACACCATCAACACGATGGTGGATCAGCTCAACGCCTTCGCCGGCGAGGTGACGCGCGTCGCGCGCGAAGTCGGCACCGACGGCAAGCTCGGCGGCCAGGCGCAGGTGCCGGGCGTCGCGGGCACCTGGAAAGACTTGACCGACAACGTCAACTCGATGGCCTCGAACCTGACCGCGCAGGTCCGTAACATCGCCGACGTCGCGACCGCGATCGCCGGCGGCGACTTGTCGAAGAAGATCACCGTCAACGTGTCGGGCGAAATCCTGCAGCTCAAGGAAACCATCAACACGATGGTGGATCAGCTCAACGCCTTCGCCGGCGAAGTGACGCGCGTGGCGCGCGAAGTCGGCACCGAAGGCCGGCTCGGCGGCCAGGCCAACGTGCTCGGCGTCGCCGGCACGTGGAAAGACTTGACCGACTCGGTCAACTCGATGGCGTCGAACCTGACCGCGCAGGTCCGTAACATCGCCGAAGTCACGACTGCGGTCGCCAACGGCGACTTGTCGAAGAAGATCACCGTCGACGTGCGCGGCGAAATTCTCGAGCTCAAAGACACCATCAACACGATGGTGGATCAGCTCAACGCCTTCGCCGGCGAAGTGACGCGCGTGGCGCGCGAGGTCGGCACCGAAGGCAAGCTCGGCGGTCAGGCGCTGGTGCGCGGCGTGGGCGGCACCTGGAAAGACTTGACCGACAACGTCAACTCGATGGCGTCGAACCTTACCGGCCAGGTGCGTAACATCGCCGAAGTGGCGACCGCCGTGGCGCGCGGCGACTTGTCGAAGAAGATCACCGCCGACGTGCGCGGTGAAATGCTCGAGCTCAAGGACACCCTCAACACGATGGTGGATCAGCTCAACGCCTTCGCCGGCGAAGTGACGCGCGTGGCGCGCGAAGTCGGCACCGAAGGCAAGCTCGGCGGCCAGGCCCTTGTGCCGGGCGTCGCCGGCACCTGGAAGGACTTGACCGACAACGTGAATTCGATGGCCGGTAACCTGACCGGCCAGGTGCGTAACATCGCCGAAGTCGCGACCGCGATCGCGAACGGCGACTTGTCCCGCAAGATCACCGTCGACGTGCGCGGCGAAATCCTTCAGCTGAAGGAAACGCTCAACACCATGGTGGATCAGCTCAACCGGTTCGCCGGCGAAGTGACGCGCGTGGCGCGCGAAGTCGGCACCGAAGGCCGGCTCGGCGGTCAGGCCAACGTGCCCGGCGTCGCCGGCACCTGGAAGGACTTGACCGAACTCGGTGAACTCGATGGCCGGCAACCTGACCGCTCAGGTCCGTAACATCGCCGAAGTGACCACCGCGGTGGCGCGCGGCGACCTCGGCCGCAAGATCACCGTGGACGTGAAGGGCGAAATCCTCGAGCTCAAGAACACCATCAACACCATGGTGGATCAGCTCAACTCATTCGCCTCGGAAGTGACGCGCGTGGCCCGCGAAGTCGGTACCGAAGGCAAGCTCGGCGGCCAGGCGCAGGTGCCGGGCGTCGCCGGCACCTGGAAGGACTTGACCGACAACGTGAACTTCATGGCGTCGAACCTGACCGCTCAGGTCCGTAACATCGCCGAGGTGGCGACCGCGATCGCCAGCGGCGACCTGTCGAAGAAGATCACCGTCGACGTGCGCGGCGAGCTGCTGCAGCTCAAGGAGACGCTCAACACCACGACCGATCAGCTCCGCTCATTCGCGGGCGAAGTGACGCGCGTGGCGCGCGAAGTCGGCACCGAAGGCCGGCTCGGCGGTCAGGCCGTCGTGCCCGGCGCCGCCGGCACCTGGAAGGACCTCACCGATAACGTGAACCTGCTCGCCGCGAACCTCACCACGCAGGTTCGTAACATCGCCGAAGTCACCACCGCGGTGGCGCGCGGCGACTTGTCCCGCAAGATCACCGTGGACGTGAAGGGCGAAATTCTCGAGCTCAAGAACACCATCAACACCATGGTGGATCAGCTCAACTCGTTCGCTTCGGAAGTGACCCGCGTGGCCCGCGAAGTCGGCACCGAGGGCCGCCTCGGCGGCCAGGCGCAGGTGCCGGGCGTCGCCGGTACCTGGAAAGACTTGACCGACACCGTCAACGTCATGGCGGCCAACCTGACCGAACAGGTGCGCGGCATCGTGAAGGTGGTGACCGCGGTCGCCAACGGCGACCTCAAGCAGAACCTCACCGTGAAATCGAAGGGTGAGGTCGCGGCGCTCGCCGAAACCATCAACAACATGACCGACACGCTCGCGACCTTCGCCGATCAGGTGACGACCGTCGCCCGCGAGGTCGGCGTCGAAGGCCGTCTCGGCGGTCAGGCCAACGTGCCGGGTGCCGCCGGTACCTGGAAGGCGCTGACCGGTAACGTGAACCTGCTCGCGGCCAACCTGACCAACCAGGTGCGCGCGATCGCCGAGGTGGCGACCGCCGTGACCAAGGGCGACCTGACGCGGTCGATTCAGGTGGAAGCGCGCGGCGAGGTGGCCGAGCTCAAAGACAACATCAACACCATGATCGGCAATTTGCGTCTCACCACCGATCGCAACACCGAACAGGACTGGCTGAAGACCAACCTCGCCAAGTTCACCAACATGTTGCAGGGCCAGCGCGATCTGACCACGGTGGGCCGGCTGTTGCTGAGCGAGCTCGCGCCGCTGGTGAACGCGCAGCAGGGCGTCATCTATCAGATGGAAAGCGAAGCCAATACGCGCCTGCGCCTGCTATCCGCCTACGCCAACGACAACAGCAATCCGCAGTCGAGCTTCGCGATCGGCGAGGGCCTGATCGGCCAGTGCGCGCTCGACAAGCAGCGCATGCTGATCAACCTGCCGGACGACGCGCCCTCGATCAATTCGGCGCTCTTTACCGCCACGCCGCGCAACGTCGTGGTGCTGCCGGTTCTGTTCGAAAGTCAGGTGAAAGCGGTTATCGAGCTTGCCTCGATCGACGAGTTCACCCCGCTGCAGATCACCTTCCTCGAGCAGCTCACCGCCAGCATCGGCATCGTGCTCAACTCGATCGAAGCGACCATGCAGACCGAAGGCCTGCTCAAGCAGTCGCAGCAGCTCGCGACCGAGCTGCAGACGCAGCAGCGCGAATTGCAGCAGACCAACGAGCAGCTCGAGCAAAAGGCGCAGCAGCTCGCCGAACGAAACGTCGAAGTGGAGCGCAAGAACCAGGAAATCGAGCAGGCCCGCCGCGAGCTCGAAGAAAAGGCCGCCGAGCTGGCGCTGACCTCGAAGTACAAGTCCGAGTTCCTGGCCAACATGTCACACGAGTTGCGCACACCGCTCAACTCGATCCTGATCCTGGGCCAGCAGCTCGCCGACAACCCGGACGGCAACCTGACGGGCAAGCAGACGGAATTCGCCCGCACCATTCACGGCGCCGGTACCGACCTGCTCAACCTCATCAGCGACATTCTCGACCTGTCGAAGATCGAGTCGGGCACGGTCACGGTGGAGGCGGAGGAGATCTTCTTCACCAACCTGCTTGAAACCGTCGCGCGGCCGTTCCGCCATGAGGCCGAGAACAAGCAGCTTTCGTTCAACGTCGATCTCGATCCGGCCCTGGGCCGCAGCCTGATCACCGACTCCAAGCGCGTCCAGCAGGTGCTCAAAAACCTGCTGTCCAACGCGTTCAAGTTCACCGCGAGCGGCGGCATCCAGCTCAAGGTGTACTCAGCCCCGGGCGGCTGGACTCCCGGTCATCCGCTGCTGAATCAGGCGCCAAGTGTGGTGGCTTTCGAGGTTTCGGATACCGGCATCGGCATTCCGACCGACAAGCAGAAGCTGATCTTCGAAGCCTTCCAGCAGGCCGACGCATCGACCAGCCGCAAATACGGCGGTACCGGTCTCGGCCTCGCCATCAGCCGCGAATTGTCGAACCTCTTGGGCGGTGAAATCCAGCTCCGCAGTTCACCCGGCGTCGGCAGCACCTTCACGCTCTATCTGCCGACGACTTATGTCGGCTCCTCGACCGCGGCCGCGCGGGGCTCCCAGCCGGCTTCCGAGCGTATGCCGTCGCCCCCGATCATGCTGCCGCCCGAGCGCGCGGTTGAACAGATCCCGGACGACCGCGAGACGATCGAGCCCGGCGATTCAATCCTTCTGATCGTCGAAGACGACCCGCACTATTGTCGCGTGCTGGTCGACCTCGCGCGCGACAAGGGCTTCAAGGTACTGGTCGCAATGCGCGGCGCCGATGCGCTAGAGCTCGCGAAGCAGTATCAGCCGAGCGCGGTTTCGCTCGACGTATTCCTGCCCGACATGCTGGGCTGGAGCGTGCTGAGCCAGCTCAAGCAGAATCCGCTGACCCGGCACATCCCGGTGCAGATCATCACGCTCGACGAAGACAAGCACCATGGGCTGGCCCGCGGCGCCTTCTCCTTCGTGAGCAAGCCGACCACCACCGAAGGTGTCGACGCTGCATTGCGCAAGATCAAAGAGTACGCGACGCCTCGCAAGAAGCGGCTCCTGGTGGTCGAGGACAATCCGGCCGAGCAGATGAGCATTTCCGAGCTGCTCGGCTACGACGACGTCGAGATCGAGACGATTGGCACCGGGCGCGAGGCGCTCGCATCCTTGCGCCGGCAGGTCGCCGATTGCGTCGTGCTCGACCTTCGTCTGCCGGACATGACCGGCTTTGAGGTGCTGGAGGAGCTGAGGGCCGACGAAGCGCTCTCCGAAGTGCCGGTTGTCGTATTCACCGGGCGCGAACTGACCGCTGAAGAAGATGCCCGCCTGCACACCATGGCGCGCAGCATCGTGGTCAAGGGCGTGGAGTCGCCCGAGCGCCTGCTCGACGAAACCGCGCTTTTCCTGCATCGGGTCGTCACGGAACTCCCGGCCGAGAAGCAACGCATGCTCGAGCGGCTCAATAGCTCGGACGACGACCTGGTCGGCCGTACCGTGCTGCTGGTCGACGACGACGCGCGAAACATTTTCGCGTTGAGCAGCGTTCTTGAGCGGCGCGGCATGCGCGTTCTGACTGCGACCACCGGCAATGAAGCGATTCAGATGCTGGAATCCGACCCCGACATCGCGCTTACGCTGATGGACATCATGATGCCGGAGATGGACGGCTACCAGACGATGGAACAAATCCGGAAAAATTCGAAGTTCCGCCGGCTGCCCATCATCGCCCTGACGGCCAAAGCCATGAAGGGCGACCGCGAGAAATGCCTTGATGCCGGTGCGTCAGATTATCTTGCCAAACCGGTCAACACCGAGCAGTTATTGTCTGCTCTGCGCATGTGGCTGCACCGGTGAGCGCGTCGATGTCGATGCAGGACGAAAAGATCAACCTTCTGTTGGTCGACGACCAGCCGGCGAAGTTGCTGAGCTACGAGGTCATCCTCGGCGATCTCGGCGCGGAGCTTCACAAAGCGACCTCTGCCAAGGATGCGCTGGATCTTCTGTTGCGGCATGAGTTTGCCGTCGTGCTGATCGACGTCTGCATGCCGGAGCTCGACGGTTTCGAGCTCGCGACCATGATCCGCGAGCATCCACGTTTCCAGAACATCGCATTCATTTTCATTTCGGCGGTTTTGCTCAGCGACGCCGACCGGGTTCGCGGCTACGAGATGGGCGCGGTCGACTACGTGCCGGTGCCCGTCATTCCCGAGGTTCTGCGCGCCAAGGTCAGGGTGTTCGCGGAGCTCTACCGCAAGACTCGCGCTCTCGAGCAGCTCAATCGCGAGCTTGAGCGGCGCGTCGCACAGCGCACGGCCGAGCTGGCCACCTCGAATAGCCGCCTGCTCGACAGCGAGCAGCAGCTTCGCTTCGCGACCGACGCCGGCGAGATCGGACTGTGGGACGTCGACTTTGTCGAGGAGAAGCTGTTCTGGCCGCCGCGGGTCAAGGCAATGTTCGGCATATCGCCGCACGCGCCTGTGTCGATGGCCGATTTCTACGGCGGTCTGCATCCCGAAGACAGGGAGGCGGTGATCACGGCGCATTCCGCCGCGACCGATTCCAAGAAGCGGGCGCCCTACGACGTCGAGTATCGCACGGTCGGAAAAGAAGACGGGATCATACGCTGGGTCGCGGCGAAGGGCCGTGGCATCTTTGACGCGCAGGGCCGATGCATCCGCATTGCCGGCACGGCAATCGACATCACCAAGCGCAAGCAAGCCGAGGAGCGCCAGTTGTTGCTGGCGCGTGAAGTCGACCATCGTGCGCGCAACGCGCTCGCGGTCGTGCAGGCCATCATGCGGCTGACGCGCGGCAGCACGCCGTCGAACTACGTCAAGGCGGTCGAGGGCCGCATCAAGGCACTGTCGCAGGCGCACTCGCTGTTGTCGCAGTCGCGTTGGCAGGGCGCCGACATCACCCGCATGGTCGAGGAAGAGCTCGCGCCCTATCGCGTCGCCGGCAGCTCACAAGTTTCCATCACCGGGGAATCGGTGCTGCTGCCGCCGGATCGCGCACAGACGGTTGCGCTCGCACTGCATGAGCTGGCTACCAATTCGGCGAAATACGGCGCGCTGTCGTGCCGCGAGGGCCATCTCAACGTCGACTGGCAGCTCGATAGCGGCATGATCAAATTGAACTGGCGCGAAGCCGGTGGCCCGCCGACTCAGACACCGAAAGTCCACGGGTTCGGCACCAAGATCATCAACGCGACCGTCAAGCAAATGGGCGGCGATGTCGTGCTCGATTGGCGTCCGAAAGGGCTGCACTGCCAGCTCTCGATTCCGACCGATGACAAGCCGATCCAGGCCAATGGGTCCTTGATCCGCGAAACCGACAAGCCGCGCCCGATCCTCAACCCGGATGCCAAGCGCATCCTGCTGGTCGAGGACGAAGGGCTGGTCGGCATGATGATGCGCGACATGCTGGCCGACCTCGGCTACGCGGTGGTCGGGCCGTACTGCTCGATCGCGGAGGCCAACGGCGCGGTCGATACCGAGCGATATGACTGCGCCGTGCTCGACCTCAATCTGCGCGGCGACATGGTCTATCCGGTCGTGGATCTGCTGGCCAAGCGCGGCACGCCGATCGTTTTCGTCACCGGCTATGGCTCCGAGAGCATGGACGGCCGCTACGCGCATATCCCCGTCATGCAGAAGCCGATCGCCCGCGAGACGCTGGAGAGCGTCATCCGCAGCGAACTGGATCGCGTTGGCGCGGTTCTGGCGGCGGGCGAGATTCATGACCGCGGGGCGGCGGCAAACGGACCGGAAGCGGCTGGCTCGGCGTAACGCTTAGCCGTGCGGTTGGGGCTTGATGGCTCAGGAAGAAGACGTCCTCAATTTCGCTGCTTCATCTATTGCGTCGATCTGGGCGCTCGAGCTGCTCCTTCTGGTGCGGCAAGATCGTCGCGCCTGGACCAGCGCCGAGCTGATGCGGCAGTTGCGCGGCAGCGATGTCGTCATCGCGCAAGGCCTGCAGCGGCTGCAGAATGCCGGCCTGATCACCGAAGACTCCGGCCGCTACCTTTACCAGCCGAGTTCGCCCCAGATCGACGTGCTCGCCAACGAGCTCGAGAATCTCTACCGGCTCAAGCCGGTGGCGGTCGTCTCCGCCATCGCAAATGCTCCGCAACGCAAGCTGCAGATTCTCTCCGACGCATTCCGTCTCAAGAAGGACTGACGAGATGGCGACCGCCGTTTATCTGCTGTGCTTCGTGACCAGCCTCGCGTGCACCTGGCTGTTGGTTCGCAGCTATCTCCGCAATCGCACGAGATTGCTGCTGTGGACCGCGGTTTGCTTCGTCTTTCTCGCGCTCAACAATTTCTTCGTGGTCGCCGATCTCGTCCTGTTGCCCGACATCGATTTCCGGCTGGCGCGTCATCTGGCCAATCTCACCGGGCTCGCGACCCTGTTGTACGGTTTCATCTGGGAGCTCGACTGATGTACGACTTTCTCACCGGCGTCGCGACGGCGGGCTTCCTGGTTGCAGCGGTGTTTTTCTTCCGCTTCTGGAAAACGACGCGAGATACGTTCTTCGCCATTCTGGGAATTGCCTTTGCTCTGTTCGCCGCAAACCAGGCCGGCGTTGCACTGCTTGAAGTCTCGCGCGAGGAGCAAAGCTGGATTTATGTCTTGCGGCTGGTCGGCTTTGCCCTGCTGCTGGTCGCCATCGCGCTGAAGAATATTCCCGGGCGCGGCCATGAAGGCCGGAATGGCTGACGGCAAGCATAACCGCTAGCCCGGCAAGAACGCAGTCTTTCCCTCCGCACTCGTCAGCACTTCGACCGGTGCGGCATAAAGTTGCTCGAGCCACGCGTGCGTCAGAACGCTGGTCACCGGCCCTTCAACGAGCTTTTCACCGTCACGCAACAGAAACGCCCGGTCGGCGGCCCGCAGCGCATGATTGGGATCATGCGTCGTGAAAAGCACGCCATGCCCGGATGCAGCGAGCGCGCGAATTTCGCTCATGACCTTGCCCTGATTGCCGAAGTCGAGACTGGCGGTCGGCTCGTCGAGCACGATGAATTGCGGCTCCTGCGCCAGCGCGCGCGCCAGCAGAACGAGCTGGCGTTCACCGCCGGAGATCATCGTGTAAGGGCGCTCGGCCAGACCAAGAATGTTGAAGCGGGCAAGGGCGGCCAGCGCCACCTCGCGATCCCGCGCGCTGGGCCGGCTGAACAGATTGCCGTGCGCGGTGCGGCCCATCAGCACCACGGTTTCGACGGTGAAAGCAAACGTGCCGACATGGACCTGCGGCACATAGGCGATCAGCCGGGCGCGCTCGCGCAGTGAAAGCGCGCTGAAGGCCGGCCGTCGATTTAAATCTCGCCGCCGAGCGGCCGTAGCAGGCCGAGCAAGGTCTTGAGCAGGGTTGTCTTGCCGCCGCCGTTAGGGCCGAGCAGGGCAACGGCTTCACCGGTTGCGAGCCGGACATTCAGCGCGCGGCCGACGGTGCGGTCGACATAGCCGATGGTGAGATCATTGCCCGCCCACTGCATGTCACGACCAGCTTTTCGAGACGCTGGTCAGCAGCCAGATGAAGAACGGCGTGCCGATCACCGCGGTCAGGATGCCGAGCGGGATTTCGATCTGCGCGCCGGTGCGCGCCAATGTGTCGATCACCAGCAAATATCCGGCGCCCAATATGGCCGAGGCGGGCAGCAGCCGCGCGAAGTCGGGCCCGACCAGCGAACGCGCAAGGTGCGGCACCACCAGCCCGACCCAGCCGATGATGCCGGCGGTCGCCACGCTCGCAGAGGTCGTGAGCGTCGCCGCGGCGACGATGGCAATTCGTAGCCAACCGGTCGGAACGCCGAGCGCGCGCGCTTCCTCCTCGGGAAGCGACATCACGTTCATGCGCCAGCGAAACAGCAGTAACACTGCGGTTCCGAGCGCAACGGGGCCGAACAGCGGATAAAGGTCGGCGGGCGTGGTGGAAGCCAGGCTGCCAAGCAGCCAGAAGGTCATGGCCGGCAGCTGGTTGTAGGGATCGGCGAGATACTTCACGAGCCCGACGCCGGCGCCAAGCAGCGAACCGACCACAACGCCGGTGAGCACCAGCACGAGGATCGGGTCGCGCGAGCGCACCATCGAGCCGATGAGGTAGACGGCGGCCACGGCGATCAGGCCGCCGATGAAGGCAAACAGCTGGATCACGACCACGCCGGCCGAAAGGAAGATGCCGAGCACCGCGCCGAGCGCGGCACCCGAAGAGGCGCCAAGAATGTCCGGCGATACCAGCGGATTGCGGAACAGGCCCTGGAATGCGGTGCCGGCGACCGCGAGCGCGGCGCCTACCAGGACGGCCGCAACGACGCGCGGTCCGCGCACCTGCAGAATGACGCTTTCGGCCACTGGCGAAACGCCGGACGGCGCGCCGGTCAGTTTGGCTCCGAGCAGGCTGAACAGCTCGCCGAGCGAGACCGGATATCGTCCGACCGTGAAGGCGAGCAGCAATCCCGCGAGCAGGACCGCAAGCGCGATCGCAAAGCCGGGCAGGGCGGAGCGGGTCATCGCGAGACGCTATCAGTCGCGGCCGGCAAGCACATGCTCGATCTGCGCCGCGCTGGGCCGCACATGATAGAATTTCTCGTAGAAATCGCCGGTGAGTTGGCGCAGGTCTTCCGGAAATCTCTCCGGGTAAAGAATTTTGGCGAGCCACCACAGGCCGATCAGCCGGTTCACCGATGGCGGAAAATCGACCCAGCCGAACGGCATTTTCGGCGACAGATGAACGCGGTCTTCGCGCACCGCCTTGAGCGATGACCAAGCCGGGTCGTTACGGACAGTCGCGGCGAATTCCTGATCGATCGTGACGATGACGTCGGGATTCCAGACCAGCACCTGCTCGATCGAGACGTTCGCCAGGCCGCCCTTGTTTTCGCCCGCGACATTGCGCGCCAGTAGCTCGATCGTCTCGACATTGATCGAGCCGCCGAGACCGGTGGTCAATCCGCGCGGTCCGCGCGCGTAATAGACGCGCGGCCGCTCCACATTGGCGACCCGCTGCGTGATGGTTGAGATCGTCCGGTCGGTGTAGTCGGCGAGGTCGTCGCCGGCCCGTTCACGGCCGATCAGCCGGCCAAGCTTGCGGTAGGTCGCCGCCGTATTCGAAAAGCGCCCGTCGAACAGGGCATATGGAATGCCGGTCTGTTCCTGCGTGCGGCGGGCCAGCGAGGCATAGGTTTCCGCGGTCGAGCCGACGTCCAGAATGAAGTCGGGCTTGAGTGCGAGCACGACTTCAAGATTGGCGGTATTGCCGCGGCCGGTGATACGGCCGACTTCAGGCCTCCGGCAGATGTCGGGCAGCATGTAGATGCATTCTTCCGCCCGGTTCGGGCGCGGCCAGCCGAGCAGCAGTTCAGGCGCGAGCGTGTAGACAAGAATGGCGGCGGGTGGTCCGGCCGGAAAGATCCGCTTCACCTCCGACCGCACCGAAACTTCGCGGCCGCTGTCATCTGTCACGGCCGCAGCGGCGCCCAGCCGCGGCGCAGCGATCGTCGCCGCAAGCCCGGCGACGATGGAGCGGCGGGTCGCGCGCATTGATGCTAGTCGACGCCGACCATGACGTCGCTCGCCTTGATCACAGCGTATGCCGGCTGTCCCGCAGCGAGCTTGAGCTCTTCGGCGCTTTCATTGGTGATCGCAGCAGTAACGATCTGGCCGCCGACGTCGATGCGGACATGAGCGGTCGTGGCGCCTTTCTTGACGTCGACGATCTTGCCTTTGAGCTGGTTACGGGCGCTGAGCCTCATGCAGATACTCCTAGCGTGGCGGCGCGAAGCCGTGGGCATTGAGAATCTGCTGTCCTTGCGACGAAAGAATGAATTGCGCAAGCGCGGTGGCTTCCGGCGGCGCGTCCTTCATGACAGTGAGGCCGTAATCGGCGCCCACGGCAAGGTTTGCCGGCAACTGCACAATCTGTTGATCCGGGTTTTGTCGCTTCGCGGTCACCGCATTCGTGCAGTAGGTCAGAAAAATGTCGGCGCGGCCCTCCGCAACATTCCATCCATAGACGTTGCGCCCGTCGGCCGGCTTGGCGCTGTCGGCGGCGCCGGTGAGCTTGAGCGCCTTGCCTTCGAGCGCGGCGCGTGAGCCGGCCTTGATGGCGTCCGTCTTGGCAAACACCTCGAAGGCGTAGTCGCCGGACGGGTCGGCCCTCGGCGTCGATGTTCCGACCTTCACCGACGGATCGAGCATGCGCTCGAGCAGCGATGCGCTATCGACGCTAAATCCGGGCTTCACCAGCGCGCAAAGTGTGTTGCGGGCAAACATCGTCACCGGCCCGCTTTTGCCGGCGGCCGAAAGTGCCCGCGGATGCTCCATATTGGCCGACGCGAAGACCTGGGCCTTCGCGCCGCCTGCGATTTCGTCTCGGAGCAAGCCTGATGCCCCGAACTTGGTCTGCACCTTGTGACCGCTGCTCGCCTCGAAGGCTTTGACGACCTCGGACAAGGCGCCGCTGAGACTGCCCGCCGCGTGGAGCAGGACAGTCTCGGCGGACGCAGAATGTGCCGTCACGACGATAGCCGCCGCGGCCAATACAGTGCGGATCACGTTCGCACCTTACGCGCCCGGATCGGTGGCATTCGGGAAGAACAGCTGCTGGCCCTCGATCTTGTAGGCCGCAATCGCGCGCTGGCCTTCCGGACCAGTGATCCAGTCGATGAATTGCTGGCCGAGGTCCTTCTTCACGTTGGCATGCTTTTGCGGGTTCACCAGGATGACGCCGTACTGGTTGAACAGCCGCTTGTCGCCCTCGACCACGATCGCGAGGTCGGCCTTGTTCTTGAAGCTGATCCAGGTGGCGCGGTCGGACAGCACGTAGCTGTTGCCGGCGCTCGACATATTAAGTGCAGCGCCCATGCCCTGGCCGATCTCCTTGTACCAGGGGCCTTTGTCCTTCGCGATGTCGATGCCGGCTTCCTTCCAGAGGTTGAGCTCAGCGTTGTGCGTGCCGGACTTGTCGCCGCGCGAGATGAAGTTGGCCTGCTTGTCCTTGATCGTCTTGAGCGCCGTGACCACGTCCTTGCCCTTGATGCCGGCCGGGTCGTTCTTCGGCCCGATGATGACGAAGTCGTTGTACATGACGGGATTGCGCTTCACGCCATTGCCTTCGCTGACGAACTTTTCTTCCAGCGACTTGGCGTGAACGAACACGACATCGGCGTCGCCGCGGCGCGCGGTGTCGAGCGCCTGACCGGTGCCCTGTGAGACGACCTTCACGTCAATGCCGGTCTTTTGCTTGAACAGCGGCAGAATGTGGCCGAACAGGCCGGAATCCTGGGTCGACGTCGTCGACGAGACCACGATCGACTTGTCCTGGGCCAGTGCGGGCGTGACGCCGAGCGCCAATGTGAGCGCAGTGGCGATCAGATAACGGCGGTTGAACATTTAGAATCCTCCTTCTGTTGTTCAGATCAGCAGTTCGCCCGCCATGAACGTGCGGGCTTGTTCAGTGTTTGGGTGGTCGAAGAAATCAGCGGCATCGCCCTGTTCGACAATCTGGCCGCGATGCAGCAACACGATCTCGCCGGCGAGACGCCGCGCCTGGCCGAGATCATGCGTGGACATCACCACTTTGACGCCGTTCGCGGCGACCGCGCGCACCACATCCTCGATTGATTTTGCAGCGGCTGGATCGAGGCTTGCGCTCGGTTCGTCCAGGAACAGCACCGCCGGATCGCGCGCCAGCGCCCGCGCCAGCGCGAGCCGCTGCTGCTCGCCGCCGGACAGACTGCGCGCCGGCCGCGAGGCAAAGCCGTGCAGCCGCACCAGCGATAGCAATTCCTCGATGCGGCGTGGACGCTCGGCTCGCGGAACGCCGACACTGGCCAGCGCATAAGCGATATTGGCGGCGGCACTGCGCCTGAGCATGGCAGGGCGCTGGAACAGGATGGCGTTTCTGTGGGCCGGCACGCGCTCGAGGCTGTCCCATGTCACGCGGCCTGAGGTTGGCGCGAGCAGCCCGCTCGCGACCCGCAGCAGCGTGGTTTTTCCTGAGCCGTTCGGGCCGATCAGAACCGTCGGAGCGCCGCCAGAGATGGTAAGCGAGACGCGATCGAGCATTGTCACCGCGCCGCGTGCAACGCTGACATCCTCGAAGCGGATCGGAAGCTCGCCGGTCGGTGCACGCACGGCTAGCCCTCGTACTTCAGGCCGATCGCGCGCACGCTCCAGGCCAGCGTGTTGACCGCGATGACGATGAAAATGAGCACGATGCCGAGTCCGACCGCGAGCGGCAGGTCGCCTTTCGACGTTTCCAGCGCGATTGCCGTTGTCATCGTGCGCGTGAAGCCCTCGATGTTGCCGCCCACGACGATGATCGAGCCGACCTCCGCTGCGGCGCGGCCGAAGCCGGCGAGCAGCGCGGTGATCAGCGAGAAACGGGCGTCCCAGATCAGGGTGGCGACGCGGCCGGCGGGCCCGACATTCATCGCGGTGAGCTCGTCGCGATATTCGAGCCAAAGATCTTCAATGGTCTGACGCGACAGCGCGGCGATGATGGGCGTCACCAGGATCGTCTGCGCGACGATCATCGCTTGCGGTGTGAACAGGATGCCGAAGTTACCGAGCGGGTCCCGAGCGCGACAGCAAGAGATAAACCGCCAGACCGACCAGGACGGGCGGCAGGCCCATCAGCGCGTTGAGCACGACGATCACACTGGTGCGGCCGGGAAAGCGCGTGAGCGCGATTGTCGCTCCCAACGGAATGCCGATGATGCCGGCGAACAGCGCGGCCGACAGGCTCACGAACAGCGACAGGCGCACGATCGTCATCAGCGCCGGGTCGGCGGTGAGCACCATGTGAAGCGCGGAGGTCTCTTGCATTGCCAATTCCAACAGCACGCACGTGCGCACTAGTTATAAAGGCGCGCGTTTCGGCGTCCATGTTGGGCAATTGTCAGTTGTTGCAGCGACCGTCGAGGTGCAAAACACGCTGCTTGGAAGTTGCGATGTTGCGCGGCTCAAACCGCCATAGGCCGGGGCTATGGCCCGATTGGGTGAGGCACTCACAAATTTTTTCGCTCTAAAAGCAAAACGCGCCCGCTTTCGGCGGGCGCGTCTCATCTCAACTTTAGATTAGCTCTTAACTTCGGCGACGATGATCTTCAAGTTGGGCTCGATGATGAGCACGCGATCGCCCAGCTTGACATACTCGTACCGGCCGGCCATCGGCAGCTTCTGCGTGAGGTCGGCGGGAAAGTCGACGCTCTCCACTCCCGGCGGAAGTAGTTCGGAGACTTTCGCATTCTTGACGTCTGTCTTGGGCGCGTTCGCCACACCCTCGATGATCATCTTCTTATCGGCGTCGGTCAGCCAGAACGAATAGGCGATGACCGGCAGCTTATCGAGCTTGTCGTTCTCGGCCGACACAGTGGACGGCGCGGTCTGGCGCGTCGAGCCGAGCGGCCAGTTCGAGCCAGTGCTGTTGTTGCCGGTGTTCGCGGTATTCGCCTGAGCGGGACCGACGTCTGCAGGTG
The DNA here is from genome assembly GCA_963847325.1 of uncultured Alphaproteobacteria bacterium. Lineage (GTDB taxonomy): Bacteria > Pseudomonadota > Alphaproteobacteria > Rhizobiales > Xanthobacteraceae > Pseudolabrys. The sequence continues at coordinate 133,919 of CAWJZD010000003.1, read as the reverse complement.
AAGCCTGATTGGCGATCGGCGCCTGCGGCTGGCCGCCCATCGTGCCGGGATTTGTGCCCATCGGCGCCGTTGTCTGGGACGGTCCCTGCGCCTGGGCAGGCGCGCTTTGCCGGTCGGCTTCAGCCTTGTTCGGTTCCTGCGCGGCGAGATAGGTCGAAGCCAGCAGCGCAGATGTCAGAGTCGTCAGCCAAAGCGCCTTGTGCATGGCACATTCTCCTCTCAACGGTTCGCTCACCAACGCGCGAGAGGGAACTCGGTTTCCATTGCGGTGCGGCATATGGCTAAATGCAATTACGGGGGAGTGGTGAGGAGAACTGTGTGAAGCGGCAGCTACTTACGGCAATCCTGATCGCCCTGGTCGCTGCACCGAGCCTCGGTCACGCACAGTTGCGCGGCCATGGCGGGCCGGTGAAAGCGCTTGCGGTCTCATCCGATGGCAGCAGCGCTATTTCGGGCAGTTTCGATACATCCGCGATCCTGTGGTCGATATCGCGCAACGCGGCGCAGCAGGTGCTGCGCTTTCACGAGAGCGCGGTGAATGCGGTCGCGTTTTTGCCTGACGGCGGCATCGTCACCGGCGGCGAAGACGGCAAGATCGCAATCTGGAAGGCGGGTGCAGCGGAGCCCTCGCGGGTCCTGTCCGGTCACACCGCGCCGATCGTATCGCTCGCCGTCTCGTCTGACGGAAAACAGATCGCATCTGCGTCGTGGGACCGCACGGTCCGCATCTGGTCGGCCGCAGGCGGCGACGCCAAAGTGCTCGAAGGCCATCAGCAGAACGTCAACGGCGTCGCGTTCAGCCCGGATGGAAAGTCCCTCGTCAGCGTCAGCTACGATCCGCAGCTCCGGATCTGGCCGCTCGACGGCGGCGCGGCCACCATCGTCACGATTGCAAGCCCGCTCAACTCAGTCGCGGTCGCGCGCGATGGCGAGATTGTCGTCGGCGCGGCCGATGGGCGCGTGCTGTTCTTTTCGTCCACCGGTGAGGCGAAGGGCGAAGTGGCGGCGACCGAGTCGCCGGTCATCAGCGTCGCCGTATCGGCCGACGGCAAGCTCGTCGCCGCGGCGGCAATTCGCGGCTCGGTCGGCATCATCGATCGCGCGTCGCGAAAGCTCGATCGTACCCTGGTCGGCCCGGGTCTCCCGGTCTGGGCGGCGGCCTTCATGCCGGACAGCCGCACACTTGTAACGGGCGGCACCGATCGCATGGTGCGCCGCTGGGACGCCATCAGCGGCGACCACATCGGCATGGTGGCGCTGGCCGTCGCGGAAGATCCGCTCGCCGCGCATGCCGGCGATCGCGGCGCCGAGGTTTACCGCGCCTGTGTCGCCTGTCACACGCTTTCGCCGGACGAAGGCAATCGCGCGGGTCCGACCCTGCACGGCATCTTCGGACGCCGCATCGCTTCCCTGGCGGGCTACAATTTTTCCGAGGCGCTCAAAAAGCTCGATATCGTCTGGACTCCGGAGACCGTGTCCAAACTGTTTGAAATCGGCCCGATGGAATACACGCCGGGCACCAAGATGCCGGAGCAGCAGATCGGCTCGGCAGAAGACCGCGCGGCGCTGGTCGAATTCCTCAAGAAAACAACGACGAAGTAGCGGCCGTCAGGCTTCGCTCTTGCCTTCGTGTTCCCGCTTGAGGCGCTCGCGCTCGCGCAGGTAATCGTCGGTGGTGCGCGGCCGCGGCCCTGCGTGCGGGTCGAAGCCGGTCTCGCTCATCACCACGACGCGGCAGTCGTCGCACATCTTGATGGTGTCGAGCCGTTGCGCCGAGCCCTTGAACATCCAGTGCTTGCCTTCGAGCTTTGCGACAACCCGTTCGACCGAGCTCTTGACGCCGAACGGCTTGCTGCAACGGATGCACTCGAACGGCTGTTCTTCCTTGATGATGCGCGCATCGGCCGTCGCGGCGCGGAAGTCGATCTGCGGCTGCAGGCTGATCACTTTCTCGGGGCAGGTCGCCTTGCAGAGGCCGCACTGCACGCAGGCATCTTCGGCGAAACGCAGCATCGGCCGCTCGGGATCGGCACTCAGCGCGCCGGTCGGGCATGCCGAGACGCATGACAGGCAAAGCGTGCAGCCTTCGACATTGACGTTGAGGGTGCCGAACGGCGCACCTGCCGGCAGCGGAATGATGTCGACCGGAGCGGGAGCCACGCCCTGCAGTTCGCGCAGCGCCAGGCGGAGCACGTCGCGCTTGCCGCCGACCGGCATGAAAGCCGCAGCGCGCGTCGCTGCCGACGGCGCGACGATGGCGCGCAACTGCGAGCCGAGCTGGTCGGGATCGTCCGTCTCGATCGTGCCGATGCGCCCATTGCCGAAGCCGAGCCCGGCCAGAATGGTGTCGCTCAAGCCAACCGTCTTTCGTAGACCCTCGACATCGTGCTTGGGCTTGCCACGCAGCAGGAAGGAGAGGCTGCTCGCGCCATAAGCGAAAGCCGACGCCACGATTTCAAGGCCGATCTGCGTGACCTCATTGACCGTCAGAGGCAGCACGTTGGCCGGCAGGCCCTCACCATGGCGCGCGAGCGAGTCGATCAAGGCGCGGCCGTGATCCTCGTCATGCAGCAGGACGATGGCGTTCTTGCCACCAGCCTCGTGATAGGTCCGCAGCAGGGTGCGGAGCTTGCGCATCAAGGCATCGGCAGGCGGCAGGGCGTAAGAAGCAGCGCCGGTGGGGCAGGCGGCGGCGCATTGTCCGCAACCCGCGCAGACATAAGGATCGATGGCGACATGATCGCCGGCCGGCGTGATCGCGCCGGTCGGGCACAGGTCGAGGCAGCGGCGGCAGCCGACGATGCGCGAGCGCGAATGCGCGCAGAGGTCTTCCCGGTACGTGACGTATTTCGGCTTGTCGAAGCTGCCGACCAAATCGCGCGCCTTGAGAACCGCGCGCAAGATCGCGGCGCCGTCGCGCGGGTCGGCGCGCAGATAGCCATCGCGCAGGTCGGCTGCGGGAAAGAGCGGAGTGCCGCCCGAAAGGTCGAGCACGACATGGCACTGCGAAACCGCGCCGTTTCGGGGTGTGCCGAAACTGAGCGCGGCGCGTGAGGACGGAGAGGGCGCCGCGTAGTCGTCGACCGTGAGCTCAAAGGCGCCGAGATAGCCTTTGGCGGCTTTGATCGTGCCCCGAACGATCGGATATTCGGTGGCGCGTGCTACCGGCATCGCGGCGCCGCCGCTCAGCAGCACCGTCACATCGAGGTGTTCTTTCAGCAGTTCAGCCGCTTCAAGGGCCTTCTCGTCGCGCCCGTAAATGAGAATGACGCCTTCGCTCGCCATTTCGACGAACTGGATGTCGGGCAGCGGCTCGGCCGCAGCGGCGAACAAAGCGGCCATCTTCGGCCCGGCCTTGTCGGCTTCGTTCGACCAGCCCGCGCTCTCGCGGACGTTCACGAACTGAACATCGGCCTTATCGCCGGCCAGCTCTGAGAAAAGCGGTGCTTCCTGCGTGCAGCCCACCGTGATCGGCGTTCCGGCGCTGGCGAGCTTCTGGAAGATCTCGGTCTGGGCGCGGCATAGATACCGGGCGGTAACGACGTCGGCGCCCTTGCAGCCGCGCTTAATCGCGCCCGCATCGAGCGGCATCGTGTCCTCGCACGAGCACGCAATTATGGTCCGCTTCTCGGTCACGCTTCCAATGTCATCTAAATGTGCGGCTTTAGCCCCCACGCTGGCCGCATCCGGATTTAGGTTATAATTAGGCCAAAGAAAAAGAGCCAATCCGAGGCGGCATGCCGACCCAGTTTCGCGTTAATGAGTTGCCGAGTTCCCAGCTCGAACTACCGCCGGGCCTGCGTTCTGTGGTGCTCCGCGAGGCGGGCGATGCTTTTGCGCACGCCACGGCCAATGCGGCCGATCTTGGCGCCGGAACGCTGGTCTTTGTCGGCCGCTTCGACCTCGCCGAGTTCGCAATCGTGCTCGAGCCCGACGAGCCGCTGCGCACCGCGCGGCGTGCGTTTTATGCCGGCATGGCGGCGCTCGGCGACGCGCTGGCGACTTACGCTCCGCCGGAAAAGCCGATGACATTTACATGGCCCGACGCCATCGAAGTCGACGGCGGCCTGGTCGGCGGCGGCAGGCTGGCCTGGTCAAAGGGCAGCGAGGACGAGCCGCCCGACTGGCTGGTGTTCGGCACCACAATCCGCACCGTCAGCCTTGCCGACGGCGAGCCCGGCGTGCGGCCGCTCGCATCGACGCTCGAGGACGAGGGCTTTGACGCTTCCGACGGCGCCGTGCTCGCGGAGAGCTTCGCACGCCATCTCATGACTCATGTCGATGCCTGGCAAGACAAAGGCTTCGGCGCCATTGCCAAGGAATACATTTCGCGACTGCCGCGCGAGACCGGCATCAGCCGCAACATCGATGAAAACGGCGACCTTCTGGTGCGCCGCATGGGCAAGGTCGAGGTCGATCGCCACAAGCTGCTGCCGAGCTTGATGAAGCCGAGTTGGCTGGACCCAAAGACCGGCGGCCCGAAAACAGCCGGAGTGCGACGGTGAAGCTGTTGCGCACCATCAGGCTCGACGCGTCGGACACGTTTGTGTTCGAACGCGCCGCCGAGCCTGGCGAGTGGGCGGTCACCGGCTCATTCGTGTTCTGGGACCAGGACTCGGCCGATCTCGGCGCAAAAGCGCGTGTTGCGTTTCGCAGCGGCTTTTTGGGAGTCGAGACGCTCGGCTGGTCAACGCTGGTGCAGATCGTCGAAGCGAGCGACGAGCAGCGCGACGCCGCCGTCCAGACCCTGGCGCGTCATCTTGTCGAAAAGTTCGGCGCACCATCCATGACCGAGGCGGCGGCAGCCGCGAAGGAGGAGTTCACCTTTGCGACGTCTCTGTGTGACCACCCGCTCGACACGCTGATTGCGCTTCATCGCATCAGCGAAGACGGCGAGATCCGCGAGACGTTTCGCACCCTGCGTCCGCGCGAGGGCGGCAACAAGTCGTTCCGCGCCTTCTCGTTTCTCGATGTCGAGGACGCGCCCGAGGAGCATGTCGACCTTGCGACGCTCGGCCGGGAGACGAAGCCATGACGGACTTCTGGCTTTCGTCGGGGCATCATCTGCTCGACCGCAGCGAAGGCGGCGGCCTCGATCTCACCGACGATTTTCTCAAGGTGTATCTGGCGCGGCCCGAGCTGACGCCGCCGCCCGAGGCCTGCGATGCCGAACGAAGGCTGCATGCATCGTTGCTGGCCGAGCCGCGGCGGCCGGTGACATCTGCCGACATCGCTTCGATCAAGGATGCGGACGCGCGTGAGAACTGGGAAGTCATGCTCGGCTTTCGCGCCGTCCTGCTCGCGCATCCGACGCTCGAAGCCGCCTACCTCGATATCGTTCGCAACAACCGCAAAGTGCCGCACATTTTTCTCAACCAGCTCGTCCACGTGATCCTGCGCAGCGCACTGGAAGGCTGCGAAGATCCCTATGTTTTGCGGGCTGCCGAGCTGTTCTTCCGGCCGCAACAGATGACGTTGCATGACGGTTCGCTGATTGCCGCCGATGAAGAGACCATTGCCGGGGCCAGCAATAAGCCGGTTTCGCCACTGGTTTCGATGCTCGGCATTCCCGCCGAGGCACAGATCGACGTGATGAACGACGACAACGCCGGGCACTATTTCGAGCACAGCGACCAGTTTCACGTTGCGCTCGATCTCAGCGGCGGCCAGCGCGGGCACATCGCGCTGGCTCGCGCCATGGAACGCTGGGTCGCGCACCTTCTGGGCATCAAAGTCGATATCGAGCCGTTCACCGAAGTGCGCGATGCGTCGCTGAGCTGGTACGTCGGCCTCGACGCGGACGGCACCAAAATCGGCGATGCTTTGTGGAATGGCGATGAGCTCGATGAGCGCCAGAAGGGCAGCGTGGTCGGGCTCTACCGGCTGACGTTCCCGGACCCTTCGGTCGTTGTTGATCGTGCGCGGGGCGAGCCGGTGTTTCTCATTCTTGCTTCCGGCGGCGATAAAGTGTTGCGGTTCAAGCCGCAAAATCTGGTCACCGGCTTGCCGATCAAACATCTGGAGGCGGTGTCGTGAAGCCGCTCGTCATTATTCCGGTCGGTGTCATTATCGAGCGCCACAAAGCGGCGTCGAAATGGATCGACTACACGTGGCGTCCGCTTGCGGTGATGGACGGCCGGCCAGAGACGGCGCCCTGGACTCTGCTGCGCGAAGAGGGTGACGTCGCAACATTCTTTGCCGGGATGGCCGACATCGGCCTGCACCCGGGCGACACCACAAGCTATCGCGACAACCTTTCCACCGCCGAGCCAAAGCTCTGGGTCGTGCTGCGGCCAACCGGCGTCGATCCGCCTTATGATGTCGTGCGAGTCACCGCCGACGGATCTGAAGGCGAGTTCTTACTTTTCAGCAGGCGAGGACATCGTCGAGGCGGTGCCGATGCCTGACCGGATACGCGACACGATCGATGCATTTGTCGCGCAGCATCACGCCGAAAAACCGTTCTTCAAGCGCAAGCGCAACCGCGCCGATCCTGAAGCGCTCGCCCGCCGCGGTGTGGTTGATGAACCGGATAAGTAAATGAGTGAGCCCGAAAATTTTCTCACTCGCTGGTCGCGCCGCAAGGTAGAGGCGGAGCAACCGGTCGATCGCGCATCTGATGCGAATGAAAAGGCCGGCCCGCAGGAACAACCCGGCGGCGTAGCGGCGGAAGCGAAACAGGACGAGGCCAAAAAAGAGGGCGAGGAAGTCGATCTCTCCAAACTTCCGCCGATCGAATCGATCGGGCCCGAAACCGATATCCGCGCGTTTCTCCAGAAGGGCATCCCGTCCGAACTGACTCGTGCCGCGCTTCGACAGGTTTGGACCAGCGATCCGGCAATCCGCAATTTCATCGGAATTGCGGAGAATCAGTACGACTTCGCAACCGGCAGCGACATTCCGGGCTTCGGCCCACTCACGCCGGCCGACGATGTCGCCCGCATGGTCCGCCAGATCATGGGAGAAGGTGTGCCGCGGCCGCCTTCGCCATCCGAACCTGAGCCTGCTCCCGAAGCGGACGCGCAAGCGCTGCAAACGAGCACGGAGCCGGTCGAGGTCGCAGAGGAGTCACCTGCATCTGACCAAGTGGCGGCGTTGGACGATGTCTCACCCCAAAATGATGCAGTGCAACAAAACGAAGCGAGCGAGGAGGAGGATTCTTCCGCACCGCACTCTCATGGCGGCGCATTGCCGCGTTAGCGGTGCATATAGCCAAAACCTATTGACCGATTTCGCAACCCCGGCCTACATTTTAATCACTCTTATCTGAATCTACGTGCCGGACTTTATAAGAAATAATGCGAGACGCCGGTCTCCAGGAAGCAATCAAAGCCGTCGGCAGCGTGAGTGAACTCGCGCGCCGTGTCGGTATTTCGCAGCCTTCCGTCTCAAACTGGGATCGTGTGCCGGCCGACCGCGTCCTGTCGGTTGAAGGCGTCACCGGTGTCAACCGCGCAATTTTGCGGCCGGATCTTTTTGTCGCGCAGGCCGGAGGCGACATCGACGAGATCGATGTTGCGCGCGCTCAGGAATACGCGCTGCTTTCGGCACTGTTGGCTCGCGCGCCCGACGCGGCATTTCTAAAAAGACTGTCGCAACTGCGCGGCGACGCGACGCCACTCGGCGTTGCGCACGCTGCATTGGCAGATGCTGCCGCAGCGGCCACCGTTTCGCAGGTCGAGCGGGAGTATTTCGATCTCTTCATCGGGCTCGGCCGCGGCGAGTTGATGCCGTACGGCTCCTATTATCTCACCGGCTTCGTCTACGAGCGGCCGCTCGCGCGGCTTCGCCAGGATCTCGCGCAGTTCGGCATCGAACGCGCAGATGACGAGATCGAGCCGGAAGATCATGCCGCGATCCTTTGCGAGATCATGGCGGGGCTTTGCGCGCGCCGCTTCAATGCGCCGGCCGGCAGCGACGAGACGATGTTCGAGAAACATGTAGCGCCGTGGCTTGGGCGCTTTTTCACCGATTTGTCGCAGGCCGAGACTGCGAAATTCTACCGTCACGTTGGCACGCTCGGACGCGCCTTCATCGAAATCGAGACAGAGGCGCTGGCACTGACCGGATAGGTACGTGCGACGCTCTCAGGAGGAAACGGCCATGAAAACAGAAAATAAAAAATCAGGACTTGGACGCCGGGACTTACTCAAAGTCTTGGGCGCCGGTGCTGGCGTCGCCGCGACGGCGGCGCCGTTGAGCGTGGCTCGCGCCGACACCGAGAACAACGATGAGAAGCGCAAGGCCCGGTACAAAGAAACCGACGCCGTAAAGACCTTCTATCGCGTCAACCGCTATCCGCGCTGAGGGGAAAACGCACATGCTGATCAAAAGAAAAGATCGCCAAGCCCGCCGCGGATCACTTGTCGGCGCGCTTGCTTCGCAAGCCGGTGGCGCGCTCGATCGCCGCACTTTCCTGCGCCGCTCCGGCCTCGCCGCCGGTGCTTTGACCGTCGTCGGCGCTCTGCCGATGGTCAGTGTCCGCAAGGCTGAGGCCGGTCCGCCGGCCGCTGCCGGCGCCGCGGTCACCATCCGCAAGAACATCTGCACGCACTGCTCGGTCGGCTGCACCGTCATTGCCGAAGTCTCGAACGGCGTGTGGATCGGCCAGGAGCCGGGCTGGGATAGCCCGATCAATCGCGGTTCGCACTGCGCCAAGGGCGCCGCGGTTCGCGAGCTCGTGCATGGCGATCGCCGCCTGCGCTACCCGACCAAGCTCGTAAACGGCCAGTGGGACGCGGGTTTCCTGGGAAACCGCGATCAGCGAGATCGGCGACAAGCTGATGGAGATCCGGCAGAAGTCAGGGCCCGACGCGGTGTACTGGCTCGGCTCGGCCAAGTTCTCCAACGAAGGCGCCTATCTCAACCGCAAGTTCGCGGCCTTCTGGGGCACCAACAACTCCGACCACCAGGCGCGCATCTGCCACTCGACCACGGTCGCGGGCGTTGCCAACACCTGGGGCTACGGCGCGATGACGAACAGCTACAACGACATTCGTCGCGCCAAGACCATGGTCATCATGGGCGGCAACCCGGCCGAAGCGCATCCGGTCTCGCTGCAGCATCTGCTGGAAGGCAAAGAGCTGCAGAACGCCAACATGATCGTGATCGACCCGCGCATGACGCGCACGGCCGCTCACGCCACTGAATATGTGCGCATCCGCCCGGGCACCGACATTCCGGTGATCTGGGGCCTGCTCTGGCACGTCTTCAATAATGGCTGGGAAGACAAGGAATTCATCCGCCAGCGCGTCTACGGCATGGAAGACGCCAAAAAAGAAATCATGAAGTGGACGCCGGAAGAGGTGGAGCGTGTCACCGGCGTTCCCGGCGAGCAACTCAAGCGCGTCGCCGAAATGTTCGCCAAGCAGAAGCCGTCAACGCTGATCTGGTGCATGGGCGCGACCCAGCACACGGTCGGCACGGCGAACGTCCGTGCGTTCTGCACGGCGCTGCTTGCGACCGGTAACGTCGGCGGCTTCGGCGTCGGCGCCAACATCTTCCGCGGCCACTGCAATGTGCAGGGCGCGACCGACCTCGGCCTCGATATCGTGACCCTGCCGCTCTACTACGGCCTCGCCGAAGGTGCGTGGCGGCATTGGAGCCGGGTCTGGGAAGTCGACTACAACTACATGCAGTCTCGCTTCGAATCGAAGCAGGTCATGGAGACGCCTGGCATCCCGTCGACCCGCTGGTTCGACGCGACGCTGCTGCCGAAGGATCAGGTCACTCAGAAGGACAACCTGAAGGCCATGTTCGTGATGGGCCACGGCGGCAACACCATCACCCGCATGCCGGAGGCGGCCAAGGGCATCGAAGCGCTCGACCTGCTCGTCGTCGCCGATCCGCATCCGACCACCTGGGCCGCGCTCTCCGAGCGCAAGAACGGCACCTATCTCTTGCCGGTCTGCACCCAGTTCGAATGCGATGGCTCGCGTACGGCCTCGAACCGCTCGATCCAGTGGGGCGAGCAGATCGTGAAGCCGATCTTCGAGTCCAAGAACGACTACGAGGTGATGTACCTCCTCGCCAAGAAGCTCGGCCTCGCCGAACAGATGTTCAAGAACATCAAGGTCGAGAACAACCAGCCGAGCGCGGAAGACCTGCTTCGCGAAATCAACCGCGGTGGCTGGTCGACCGGCTACTGCGGCCAGTCACCGGAGCGGCTCAAGCTCCACATGGCGAACCAGAAGGACTTCGAACTGGTCTCGCTGCGGGCGCCGGATGGTCCGGCCAAGGGCGACTATTACGGCCTGCCGTGGCCGTGCTGGGGCAGTCCGGAGGTCAAGCATCCGGGCACGCATCAGCTCTACAACACCCATCTTCATGTCATGGATGGCGGTGGCACGTTCCGCGCCCGGTTCGGCGTCGAGCGTGTCGTCAAGAACAAGGTCATGGAGAACGGCGTCGAGGTCGAGAAAGAGGAGAAGCACAATCTCCTCGCCGAGGGCTCGTACTCGCTCGGGTCCGAGATCCAGGACGGCTATCCGGAGTTCACCTACGCGGTGCTCCAGCGGCTGGGCTGGGACAAGGATCTCACCGAGACCGAGCTTGCCACCATCCAGAAGATCGGCGGCAATAATCCCGGCGCGGTCTCCTGGGCGATCGACCTTTCCGGCGGCATCCAGCGCGTCGCCATGAAGCACGGCTGTATCCACTACGGTAACGGCAAGGCCCGCGCCAACGCGTTCGGTCTGCCGGACGCCGTACCGGTGCACCGTGAGCCGATCTACACGCCTCGTCCGGATCTGGTTGCGAAGTACCCGACCTTGCCGAGCCGGCGCGAATTCCGGCTCCCCAACATCGGCTTCGACATCCAGAAGGCCAACGTCGAGAACAAGGTCGCGGAGAAATTCCCGATCGTGCTCACCTCGGGCCGCCTGGTCGAATACGAGGGCGGCGGCGAAGAGACCCGGTCCAACAAGTGGTTGGCCGAGCTTCAGCAGGACGCCTTCATCGAGATCAATCCGGCGGACGCCAATACCCGCAACATCAAGGACGGTGCCTGGGTGTGGGTGGATGGCCCGCTGGGCTCGAAAGCCAGGGTCAAGGCATTGGTGACCGAACGCGTCGGCAAGGGTGTCGCGTGGATGCCCTTCCACTTCGCCGGCTGGTTCCAGGGCGTCGACCAACGCGACAAGTATCCGAAGGGAGCCGATCCGATCGTGCTGGGCGAGAGCGTCAACTCGCTCACGACCTACGGCTACGACCCGGTCACCGGCATGCAAGAACCCAAAGCAACCCTCTGCAACATCAGAGCGGCGTAAGGAGCAACGACCATGGCACGTATGAAATTCCTCTGCGACGCCGATCGTTGCATCGAGTGCAACGCCTGCGTCACCGCCTGCAAGAACGAGCACGAGGTTCCGTGGGGCATCAACCGCCGGCGCGTCGTCACCATCAATGACGGCAAGCCCGGCGAGCGCTCGATCTCGATGGCCTGCATGCACTGCACCGACGCGCCCTGCGCGGCGGTGTGCCCGACCAATGCGTTCTACACCACCGCCGACGCGGTGGTGCTGCATTCCAAGGACATCTGCATCGGCTGCGGCTACTGCTTCTACGCGTGCCCGTTCGGCGCGCCGCAGTATCCGCGGGTCGGCAACTTCGGTTCGCGCGGCAAGATGGACAAGTGCACCTTCTGCGCCGGCGGCCCGGAAGCCGACAACAGCCAGGCCGAGTTCGTCAAATACGGCACCAACCGTCTGGCCGAGGGCAAGCTCCCGCTCTGCGCGGAAATGTGCTCGACCAAGTCGCTGCTCGCCGGTGATGGCGACATCATCGCGCAGATCTACAAGGAGCGCGTCACCAAGCGTGGCTACGGCTCGGGCGCCTGGGGCTGGAAGACGGCCTACAAGGAAGCGATCTCGATCTAACGGGTTAAGGGCGGCGCACAGCCTGCGCCGCCCTTTTTTCCATCGGCGGGGCAACAAAAAAGAAGAGAAAAGGAGGGAGCATGACGCGATTTCTGGCTCACGCGCGCTTCATCATCAGTGGTATCGCGCTCACATTATTGATCGCGTTGGGGACACCGGCCTCGGCACAGCAGCCGACCTCGGTCAACCCAACGGCGTCTTCGGTCAAGGAAGACCAGCTTCTCAACGCGCTGCAGAACAGTGGCGGCACGGTGAGCGGCCGCGTCACCATTCCCGACGCGAAGTCAGGCACGCTTATTCAGCCGGCCGGCCGCGATTGGCGTGAATTCCACGAGCGGACGCTGAAGTGGATCGGCGCGATTTCGGTGCTCGGCATGCTGATCCTGCTGGTCGTGTTCTATCTCATGCGCGGCATGGTCAAGATCGAGCGCGGGCGCGCGGGCGTTACGGTGGTGCGCTTCACAGCGTTCGAGCGCTTCATCCACTGGATGACGGCCGCGTGCTTCATCATCCTGGCGATCTCCGGCCTCAACATCACGTTCGGCAAGAACATCCTGGCTCCGCTGTTCGGCGCGCAGGCCTTTACCGACTGGTCGCAGTGGCTCAAATACGCCCACAACTATCTGAGCTTCCCGTTCACCATCGGCGTTGTCGTCATCATGCTGATGTGGATCGCGGGAAACATCCCGAACCGCACCGACGTCGAATGGGTCAAGCGCGGTGGCGGTATCGTCGGCGAAGATCATCCGCCGGCCTACCGGTTCAACGCCGGCCAGAAGATGATCTACTGGATCGTCGTGCTCGGCGGCGCTGCGGTGGCGATCACCGGCTACATCCTGATGTTCCCGTTCTACGGGACCTCGGTTTCTGGGATGCAGCTCTCACAAACCATCCACGCCATCGTCGGCGTGCTGTTCGTCGCCGCCATGCTCGGGCACATCTATATCGGCACGATCGGCATGGAAGGCGCGTTCGAGGCGATGGGCACCGGCACGGTCGACGTGAATTGGGCCCGCCAGCATCACCGCCTCTGGCTCGAGCAGGAAGGGGCGGCCACGGGAGCAAATGAGAGCCAGCGTCAGCCGCGCCACGCGGCGACGCCGGCCGAATAGGGGAAACGCCATGAAATCTTTCGTCTCTGCTTGCGTCGTTGCGGTGGTTCTCGCCGTTGGCGCCGCCTTCATCCTCAACAGCGTCAACGAGTCCTCGACCGACGCTTACAGCTCGCCGACCGGCGCCCGCGTCTAGCGCCCCGGCTTAGCCTTCGCCAAAAAACGCCCGGCCTGGTGCCGGGCGTTTTCTTTTTGAGCAGAGCCCTAAATGCCTGCCTATTAATCGGGCGATAGAGCTGCTCAAAAAATAGCCTGACAGGGGCGATGCAGGGAATTCTCTAGAATAATCAACAGCTTTTCGCTTGGCACAACGCTTGCGATGACCGGCTTGAGCCAGCCTCACGGGGGCGCTGGCCATCAAACGCGAGGGTCATCCATGTTGAAGTACGGGACGGTCGCCGGGCGACCGCAGACCAGCCGCTGGCTCGCAGCCTCGGCCGGATTGGCACTGACATTGGCGGCAACGGTTTCCGCCAAGGCACAAGACACGATCAAGGTCGGAATTCTCCATTCGCTCTCCGGCACGATGGCCATCAGCGAAACGACGCTGAAGGACACGATGCTCTTCCTCATCGACGAGCAGAACAAGAAGGGCGGTCTGCTCGGCAAGAAGCTCGAAGCGGTCGTGGTCGATCCGGCTTCGAACTGGCCGCTGTTCGCCGAGAAGGCGCGCGAGCTGATCCAGAAGGAAAAAGTTTCCGCGGTGTTCGGCTGCTGGACCTCGGTGTCCCGCAAGTCGGTGCTGCCGGTCTTCAAGGAGCTCAATTCGATCCTCTTCTATCCCGTGCAGTACGAGGGCGAAGAGTCCGAGCGCAACGTCTTCTACACCGGCGCCGCGCCGAACCAGCAGGCGATTCCCGCCGTCGACTACCTGATGTCGAAAGAAGGCGGCTCGGTGAAGCGCTGGGTGCTCGCGGGCACCGACTACGTCTATCCGCGCACCACCAACAAGATCCTCGAAGCCTATCTGAAGTCGAAGGGCGTCGCGGATGCTGACATCATGATCAACTATACGCCGTTCGGTCACTCCGACTGGCAGACGATCGTGTCGGACGTCAAGAAGTTCGGCTCGGCCGGCAAGAAGACCGCGGTGGTCTCGACCATCAACGGTGACGCCAACGTTCCGTTCTACAAGGAGCTCGGCAACGCCGGCATCAAGGCGACCGACATTCCGGTGGTCGCGTTCTCGGTCGGCGAAGAAGAGCTCGCCGGTCTCGACACCAAGCCGCTGGTCGGTCATTTGGCCGCCTGGAACTACTTCCAGTCGATCAAGGACAAGGGCAATTCCGAGTTCATCAAGAAGTGGCAGGCCTACACCAAGAATCCGAAGCGCGTCACCAACGACCCGATGGAAGCTCACGTGATCGGCTTCGCTATGTGGGTCAAGGCGGTCGAGAAGGTGAAGTCCACCGATCCGGACAAGGTGATCGACGCTCTCCCGGGCATCGAAGCGCCGAATCTGACCGGTGGCATGTCGAAGATGCTGTCGAACCACCACATCACCAAGCCGGTCTTCGTCGGCGAGGTGAAGGCTGACGGCCAGTTCGACGTGGTGTGGAAGACCAAGGGTCTCGTCGCCGGCGACGCCTGGACCGACTTCCTGCCCGGCTCGAAGGATCTCGAGGCGGATTGGACCGCGCTGAAGTGCGGCAACTACAACAAGGTCACCAAGAAGTGCGGCGCGGGGGCCTCCTGACCCGCGGCTGACACAAAGAGGCGGCGCAGCAATGCGCCGCCTCCACTCTCTCAAGTAACATCCTTGCCGGGATTGATTACGATGAGCTCTGTAAGCGGCCGCTTGATGGCGGCTCTCGTCCTTGCTTTGGCTTTGCTTGGCGCTGCGCCGAATGCGCATGCCGACGCTTACCAGGACGCGCTGCAGGGCTTCGTCACCGACGATTTCTCCGATACCGCCGATGCGATCGAGAAGGTTGCCGTAAGCGGCGATCCGAAAGCCGCGGTCGTGCTTCAGGCGCTGCAGGAAGGCCGGCTGGCCTACAGCGCCGAAGAGAAGAAGGTCTACATCAAGAGCGCGGATGAGAAGCTGACCGACGCCGCGACCGGCGAGGCAGTCGCACAGCCGCCGTCCGACATCGACAATGTCAGGCTCAACAATCGATTGCGCGGCATGGTCGGCGGCATGCTCGGCGGGCTCACGCTGATGTCGCCGGATGCCGGGCGGCGCTACGAGGCGGCGCAATCGGTCTATCGCTCGCGTGACGCCTCCGTGCTGCCTGCGCTGGAGAAGGCGCTGGAAGCCGAGCAGGATCAACGCGTTAAGAGGGCCTTGGCCGAGGCGCGCGCGGTTCTCGTCATCGGTGCGAGCGACACCAGCGATGAAGATCGCATCGCCGCGATCGACCTCATCCGCGCCCGAGGCGGCCAGGATGCGCTCAATCTTCTCGCCAGCGTGCCGGCCGACGCCGCCGACAACGTCCGCAAGGCCGCCGTGAGCGCCGTCAATTCCCTGCAACAGCGTCAGCTGATTTGGGGCGCGGTGCAGAACGCCTGGTACGGCCTGTCGCTTGGCTCGGTGCTGCTGCTCGCCGCCATCGGCCTCGCCATCACCTTCGGCGTGATGGGCGTCATCAACATGGCGCACGGCGAGATGGTGATGCTCGGCGCCTACGTGACCTTCGTCGTGCAGCAGCTGATCCGCACCTACAATCCGGCGCTGTTCGACTATTCGCTCTTCATTGCGGTGCCGCTCGCCTTCCTCAGCGCCGGTGCCGTCGGCGTCCTGATCGAACGCACGATCATTCGTTTCCTGTACGGACGGCCGCTCGAAACGCTGCTGGCGACATGGGGCCTGTCCCTGATCCTGCAGCAGGCGGTTCGCACCGCGTTCGGGCCGACCAACCGCGAAGTCGGCAATCCGTCCTGGATGTCCGGCGCGTTCCAGCTCGGCGAGATGACGATCACCTACAATCGGCTCTGGATCATCGTGTTCACCGGCGTGGTGTTCGCCGCGCTGCTGGCGATGCTGCGCTACACCCGCCTCGGTCTCGAGATGCGCGCGGTGACGCAGAACCGGTCGATGGCGCGCGCCATGGGCATTCGCACCGCGCGAATCGATGCGCTCACATTCGGGCTCGGCTCCGGCATTGCCGGCATCGCCGGCGTCGCGCTCTCGCAGATCGACAATGTCAGCCCCAACCTCGGCCAGAGCTACATCATCGACAGCTTCCTGGTCGTCGTGTTCGGCGGCGTCGGCAATCTGTGGGGCACCCTGGTCGGCGCGCTCACGCTCGGCATCGCCAACAAATTCCTCGAGCCGTTTGCCGGCGCGGTGCTCGGCAAGATCGCCATCCTGGTGCTGATCATCCTGTTCATCCAGAAGCGGCCGCGCGGCATGTTCGCCCTCAAGGGCAGGGCGGTGGAAGCATGAAGCCGTTTCCGCTCACCCGGTTGCTCGATCGCGGCGCGACAGTCTTCCTGGTGCTGCTCGGCGCGTTCGCGATTGCAATTCCTGTTCTCAATCTGCTGGTGCCCGCCACCTCCGCTGCGTACGTCTCGACATATCTCGTGACGCTGTTCGGCAAATACGTCTGCTACGCACTGCTGGCGCTCTCGATCGACCTGATCTGGGGCTACGCCGGCATCCTCTCGCTTGGCCACGGCGCCTTCTTCGCGCTCGGCGGCTATGCGATGGGCATGTACCTGATGCGGCAGATCGGCAGCCGCGGCGTTTACGCAAACCCGGTGCTGCCGGACTTCATGGTGTTCCTGAACTGGCCCGAGCTGCCGCTGTACTGGTACGGCTTCAACAGCTTCGCCTACGCGGCGCTGATGATCGTGCTGGTGCCGGGTTTGCTCGCCTTCGTGTTCGGCTGGTTTGCGTTTCGCTCCCGCGTCACCGGCGTCTATCTCTCGATCATCACCCAGGCGATGACGTTCGCGCTGATGCTCGGCTTCTTCCGCAACAATTTCGGCTTCGGCGGCAATAACGGCCTCACCGACTTCAAGGACATTCTCGGCTTCAACGTGCAGGCCGACGGCACGCGCAACGCGTTGTTCTTCGCGTCATGCGCGGCGCTCGGGCTCGCGTTTCTGGTCTGCCGCGCGGTCGTCACCTCGAAATTCGGCAAGGTGCTGGTCGCGATCCGCGATGCCGAATCCCGCACCCGATTTATCGGTTATCGCGTTGAAACTTATAAGCTTTTCGTCTTCGTATTGTCGGCCTGCATGGCCGGCATTGCCGGCGCGCTCTACGTGCCGCAGGTCGGCATCATCAATCCCGGCGAGTTCGCGCCCGCCAACTCGATCGAGGCCGTGATCTGGGTCGCGGTCGGCGGCCGCGGCACGCTGACCGGCGCCGTGCTCGGCGCGTTCGTCGTCAATTACGCCAAGACCTTCTTCACCTCGGGCTTCCTGGCGCCGTACTGGCTGTTCGTGCTCGGTGCGCTGTTCATCGGCGTCACCCTGTTCCTGCCGCGCGGCATCATCGGCACGCTGAACTATTGGCGCGAGAGCCGAGCCGAGAAAAAGTCCGCCATGGCAGCCGACGCTCTCCCACAGGCGGCGGAGTGACGGCATGATCGATCCGAGAACCACCAACGCGCTGCTCTATCTCGACGGCATCAGCGTGTCGTTCGACGGCTTCAAGGCGCTCAACAAATTGTCGTTCGTTATCGAGCCGGGCGAAATGCGGGCGATCATCGGGCCGAACGGCGCCGGCAAGACCACGATGATGGACATCGTCACCGGCAAGACGCGGCCGGACTCCGGCGAGGTGTTCTTCGAGCAGGGCCGTTACGACCTGTCCGAGCTGGACGAGACCGAGATCGCCGGGCTCGGCATCGGCCGCAAATTCCAGAAGCCGACCGTGTTCGAGATGCACACGGTCGAGGACAATCTGCTGCTCGCGTTGAAGAACGACCGCAGCGTTCGCGCAGCTTTGTTCTGGGAAAATACCCGGCCGCAGGAAGAGCGCATCGGTGCGCTGCTCGACACGATTCGTTTGTCGCATGTCCGCACGCGCGTTGCCGGCGGCCTTTCGCACGGCCAGAAGCAATGGCTCGAAATCGGCATGCTGCTGGCGCAGGAGCCGAAGCTTCTTCTGGTCGACGAGCCGGTGGCCGGCATGACCGATGCCGAGACACAGCAGACCGCCGAGCTGCTCAAGGAGATCAACAAGGACAAGACCGTCGTTGTCGTCGAGCACGACATGACGTTCGTGCGCGAGCTTGGCGTCAAGGTGACGTGTCTGCACGAAGGCTCGGTGCTGGCCGAAGGCTCGATCGACCAGGTGTCGAGCGACGAGCGCGTCGTCGAAGTTTATTTGGGGCGGTAGCGCATGATCCCGAAATCATGCGCATAGAGAAAATGTCATGCTGACTGTAAACGCAATCGATCTGCACTATGGCGCGGCGCAAGCCTTGCGAGGCATTACGCTGACTGCCGAGCCCGGTAAGGTCACCTGCGTGCTCGGCCGCAACGGGGTCGGCAAGACCAGCCTGCTGCGGGCGCTGGTCGGCCAGCACCCGGTCTCACGCGGCACGATTACCTTCGACGGCAAGGACATCACCAAGATGTCCACGGTCGAGCGCGCGCGGGGCGGCATCGCCATCGTGCCGCAGGGCCGCGAGATCTTCCCGCTATTGACCGTTGCCGAGAACCTCGAGACCGGTTTTGCGCCGCTGCGGCGCAGCCAGCGCAAGGTGCCGGACGAGGTGTTCACGCTGTTTCCGGTGCTCAAGAGCATGCTGGGGCGGCGCGGCGGCGACCTGTCGGGCGGCCAGCAGCAGCAACTGGCGATCGGCCGCGCTTTGGTGATGCGGCCGCGCGTGCTCCTGCTCGACGAGCCAACCGAAGGCATCCAGCCCTCGATCATCAAGGATATCGGTCGCGCGATCTCCTACTTGCGCGGGCTTGGAGAGATAGCGATCGTTCTGGTCGAGCAGTACCTCGATTTCGCGCAGGAACTGGGCGACAAGTTTGCCGTGATGGACCGGGGTTCGGTGGTCTATGCTTGCGACCGCGCCAGCATCGATGAGGGCGCGCTCAAGCGGGCTTTGGCGATCTGACGCGAGCCGGCGGACGTAAGGGGAGTGGGCGTTTTGGACGTTGCGCTGGCCGACCTGCCGACGACTGCCGGTGCGGTGTTTGCAGCCAATCGCGCCTCAGGAAAGATCGCGTTTCATGCGGCTTTTCTGGACGGCAAGACCCGCCGCAGCCGCGTCTATGAGGACGGCTCGCTGCGGCTTCGCGTGCCGAACACGACCAACGGCACGCTTGAGGCGGTGATCGTCAACACCGCCGGCGGCATGGCCGGCGGCGACCGGTTTTCCATCGAGATTGTGGCTGGCGACGGCGCGGATGTGGTGGCCGGCACCGCGGCCGCCGAAAAGGTCTATCGCGCGATCGGCGCGGATACCGATGTGACCACGCGGCTGTCGGTCGGCGCGGGTGCGAAACTCGCGTGGCTGCCGCAGGAAATGATCCTGTTCGACCGCGCGCGGCTCAACCGGCGCATCGATATCGATCTGGCCGCGGATGCGTCCGTGCTGCTCTGCGAAGCCGTCGTGTTTGGCCGCGCCGCGATGGGCGAGACGGTTGAGCAGGGCGCACTGATCGACCGCTGGCGGCTGCATCGCGACGGCAAGCTTGTGTTCGCCGAAAATGTGCGACTCGACGGTGCAATCACGGAGACACTGTCGCAGCCGGCATCGGCCAAGGGTGCCGCCGCGCTCGCGACGATACTGGTTGCTCCGGGCGATGAAGCGACCTGCGCTGCTGTGCGCGAGTGCGAGTCGCAATTCGCAGGCGAAGTCGGCGTGTCGGCCTGGAACGGGATTGCGGTGGCGCGATTCTGCGCCCGTGACGGCGCGGCGTTGCGGCGCGACCTCGTCGCCGTGTTGGCAGCGCTCAAGCGGGCCGAGCTGCCGCGCCTCTGGTTGAGCTAGCCATGAACCTGACACCGCGCGAGAAAGACAAATTGCTGATCGCGATGGCCGCGATGGTGGCGCGCCGCCGGCTCGAACGCGGCATCAAGCTCAATCATCCGGAAGCCGTCGCGCTGATCACCGACTTCATCATGGAAGGCGCGCGTGACGGCCGTACCGTCGCCGAGCTGATGGAAAGCGGCGCGCATGTGCTTCGGCGCGACCAGGTGATGGATGGCATCGCCGAGATGATCCACGACATTCAGGTCGAAGCCACCTTTCCCGACGGCACGAAGCTCGTGACCGTCCATGAACCGATCCGATAGGAGCCGTAATGAAAATACTCGCCGCGCTGTTCCTTGTGCTGCCGTCGGCGGCGCTGGCGCATGACTCGCTTGCGCCGCACAGCCATCCGCACGGGCCGAGCCTTCTGCCTGATGTAACCACGCTGGTGATCGGCGCCTTGCTTGCCGCATGCTTCTACATCGCGGCGCGCTGGTTCTCGAAGGGCTGAGCCATGATCCCGGGCGAGATGTTCATCAAGGACGGCGAGATCGAGCTCAATGCCGGACGCAAGACGCTGACGCTCACCGTCGCCAACACCGGCGACCGGCCGATCCAGGTCGGCTCGCACTACCATTTCTTCGAAACCAATCCGGCGCTGAAGTTCGAGCGCAAGAAAGCGCGCGGCATGCGGCTCGATATCGCCGCCGGCACCGCGGTGCGCTTCGAGCCCGGCCAGACCCGCGACGTCACGTTGGTCGCGCTGGCCGGCAAGCGCACCGTGTACGGCTTCCGCCAGGACGTGATGGGCAAGCTCTGATGGCGACGATCAAGCGCAGCGTCTATGCCGACATGTTCGGCCCCACCGCCGGCGACCGCGTGCGGCTCGCCGACACCGACATCATCATCGAGGTCGAGAAGGACTTCACCACCTACGGCGAGGAGGTGAAGTTCGGCGGCGGCAAGGTGATCCGCGACGGCATGGGCCAGTCGCAGATGACCAACAAGCAGGGCGCGGTCGACACCGTCATCACCAATGCGCTGATCCTCGACCACTGGGGGATCGTGAAGGCCGACGTCGGCCTGGTCGGCGATCGCATCGCTGCGATCGGCAAGGCCGGAAATCCGGACATCCAGCCGGGCGTCACCATCGTGATCGGCCCCGGCACCGAAGTCATTGCCGGAGAAGGGAAAATCCTGACGGCCGGGGGCTTCGACACCCACATCCACTTCATTTGCCCGCAGCAGATCGAGGAAGCGCTGATGTCCGGCATCACCTCGATGCTCGGCGGCGGCACCGGCCCGGCGCACGGCACTTTCGCGACCACCTGCACGCCCGGCCCGTTCCACATCGGCCGCATGATCCAGGCGGCGGATGCCTTCCCGATGAATCTCGGCTTTGCCGGCAAGGGCAATGCGTCGCGCCCCGCCGCGCTCGAGGAAATGGTCAAGGCCGGCGCCTGTTCGCTCAAGCTGCACGAGGACTGGGGCACCACGCCCGCCGCGATCGACTGCTGCCTCTCGGTCGCCGACGACTACGACGTGCAGGTGATGATCCACACCGACACGCTCAACGAGTCCGGCTTCGTCGAGGACACCATCAAGGCCTTCAAGGGCCGCACCATCCACGCCTTCCACACCGAAGGCGCGGGCGGCGGCCACGCGCCCGACATCATGAAGGTCGCGGGGCTCAAGAACGTGCTGCCGTCCTCGACCAATCCGACCCGGCCGTTCACCCGCAACACCATCGACGAGCATCTCGACATGCTGATGGTGTGCCACCATCTCGATCCGTCGATCGCGGAAGATCTGGCATTCGCCGAAAGCCGCATCCGCAAGGAGACCATCGCGGCCGAGGACATCCTGCACGACATCGGCGCGCTCTCGATGATGTCGTCGGACTCGCAGGCGATGGGCCGCATCGGCGAAGTCATCATCCGCACCTGGCAGACCGCCGACAAGATGAAGAAGCAGCGCGGCCGGCTGAAACAGGACAAGGGTGACAACGACAATTTCCGCGCCAAGCGCTACATCGCCAAATACACGATCAACCCGGCGATCGCGCACGGCGTTTCGAAGCACATCGGTTCGGTCGAAAAAGGCAAGCTGGCCGACCTCGTCCTGTGGTCGCCTGCCTTCTTCGGCGTGAAGCCGGATTGCATCATCAAGGGCGGCACCATTGTCGCCGCGCCGATGGGCGATCCCAACGCCTCGATCCCGACGCCGCAGCCGGTGCATTACCGCCCGATGTTCGGCGCCTTCGGCAAGGCGGTGACGGCGTCGTCGGTGGTGTTCGTGTCGAAGGCGGCGGTGAAGGCGAAGCTTGGCGACAAGCTCGGCGTCGAGAAGAAGCTGATCGCGGTCGAGAAGACCCGCTCGATCTCGAAGAAGAGCATGATCCACAACGACGCCACGCCGAACATCGAGATCGACGCCGAGACCTACGAAGTGCGCGCCGATGGCGAGCTTCTGACCTGCGCGCCGGCGGAGACCTTGCCGATGGCGCAGCGCTACTTTTTGTTCTGAGACGAAGGCCGGGTGATGCGTGCAACCAGTGTGAAGCCGGCCGGTTCCTGGCCGGGAGACGCGGCTGACAGCGTGGTGCTGGCGACCGACGACCGGCATCGCCGCCGCCTGGCGATGACCGGCACGCGCGGGCTGTCATTCGTGCTCGACCTGCCCGAGGCGGTATGGCTGCGCCACGGCGACGCGCTGGTGCTCGAAGATGGGCATCTGGTCGAGGTTCTGGCGGCGCCGGAGCCGCTGCTGGAAATCCGCTGCGCCGATCCACTGCATCTGGCGCGCATCGCCTGGCACCTCGGCAACCGTCATCTACCGAGCCAGATCTTCCCGAAATACATCCGCATCCGCCGCGACCATGTCATCGCCGAGATGGCGAAGCAGCTTGGCGCAAAGGTCAGCGAGATCGAGGCGCCGTTCGACCCCGAAGGCGGGGCGTACGAGGGCGGCGGGCATTCACACGCTCACGACCACGATGCGCACGACCACGACCATCATCATCACGGACATGCTCACCCGCACCACCACGACCACTGAGCTGTCGGCGGCCGCGCTGTACCGGCTCACGACCTGGCTGTCGCCGGCCTATCCGGTCGGCGGCTTCGCCTATTCCGGCGGGATCGAATGGGCGGTGGAAGCCGGCGACATCACAAGCCCGGAAACACTGCGCGGCTGGCTGGAGACGATGCTGGGCCACGGCGCGGGTCTCAACGATGCGATCCTGTTCGCGCAGGCCTATCGCGCGGTGGCTGATGGCGACGATGCGAGGCTGGCTGAAGATCGTCGAACTCGCCGCGGCTTTTGTGCCGACCCGCGAGCGTCATCTCGAAACCACCACGCTCGGCCGCGCCTTCGTCGATGTGACGTCCGCCGCCTGGCCCTGCGACGCGCTGACCAAGCTGCAAGACATCGCCAATGGCCCGATCGCCTATCCCATCGCGGTCGGCGTCGCCTGCGCGGGCCACGACATCCCGCTGGAGCCGGCTCTTCACGCCTTTCTCGCGGCGCTGACCTCAAGCTGGATTTCCGCCGCGGTTCGCCTCGTCCCGCTCGGCCACACCGACAGCCAGCATACTTTGCGCGCCATCGAGCCCGCCGTCGCCCGCACGGCGCAACGCGCGCTCACGGCTACGCTCGACGAGCTTGGCAGCGCCACCTTCCGCGCCGACATCGCCAGCGCGCGGCACGAGACCCAGTACACCCGCCTGTTCCGGAGCTAGACGAATGCCCAGTCCCAACGGCCCGCTTCGCGTCGGCATCGGAGGCCCGGTCGGCTCCGGCAAGACCGCGCTGATGGATGCGCTGTGCAAGGCGATGCGCGAGACATACGACCTCGCGGCCATCACCAATGACATCTACACCAAGTGGGACGCCGAATTCCTGGTGCGCTCCGGCTCGCTCACGCCCGATCGCATCGCCGGCGTCGAGACCGGCGGTTGCCCGCACACCGCGATCCGCGAGGACGCCTCGATCAACCTCGCCGCTATCGCCGACATGCGCGCCAAGTTCCCGAAGCTCGACCTGGTGCTGATCGAATCCGGCGGTGACAATCTGGCTGCGACATTCTCGCCGGAGCTCGCAGACCTCACCATCTATGTGATCGACGTCGCGGCGGGCGACAAGATTCCGTCGAAGGGCGGGCCCGGCATCACCCGTTCCGACCTGCTGGTTATCAACAAGACCGATCTCGCGCCGCATGTCGGCGCCTCGCTGGAGAAGATGGAAACCGACACCAAGCGCATGCGCGGCACGCGGCCCTTCGTCATGACCAATCTGCGCGAGGGCAAAGGTGTTGACAGCATCGTCCGTTTTATCGAGGAGAAGGGCGGAATCGCCGCGACGGCGAACAGGCAGTGAGGTTGCCAGAATGATGCTCAGTTTCCGGACCGCTCGCACGCTTGCGACGGCAGCGCTCCTCGCCATGACGGGCGGCCTCGCTTCGGCCCAGGAAGAAAAAGTCCTCAACGTCTATAACTGGAGCGATTACGTCGCGCCCGACACGCTCGAGGAATTCACCAAGCGCACCGGCATCAAGGTCAATTACGACGTCTACGATTCCAACGAGGTGCTGGAAGCCAAGCTCCTGGTCGGCAAATCCGGCTACGACGTGGTGTTTCCGTCGGCGATGCCCTATCTCGCGCGCGAGGTGAAGGGCGGCATCTATCAGAAGCTCGATTTCTCCAAGCTGCCGAACGCCAAGGGCGTCGATCCGAAAGTCCTCGGGCAACTCAAGCCGGCCGATCCCAACAACGAATATGCGCTGCCTTACCTGATGGCCGGCACCGGCATCGGCTACATCAAATCGAAGATGCCCAAGGACGCCCCGGTCGGCAGTCTCGCTCTGCTGTTCGACCCGAAGACAGTGGGCTCGCTCAAGTCCTGCGGTGTTGCCGTGCTCGATACGCCGGATGAGGTGTTGCCCGCGGCGCTCTCCTATCTCGGCCGCGATCCGAACAGCACCAGCGATGCCGATCTGAAGGCCGCGGGCGAGGTGGTCGCCAAGGCGCGGCCGTCCTACCGCTACTTTCACTCGTCGAGCTACATCAACGATCTCGCCAATGGCGCGATCTGTGTCGCGCTCGGCTATGCCGGCGACCTGTTCCAGGCGCGCAAGCGCGCCGCCGAGGCAAAGAACGGCGTCGACATCGGCATTTTTCTGCCGAAGGAAGGCGCCGCCTTCAACATCGACGTGATGGCGATCCCGAAGGACGCGCCGCATCCCGACAATGCGCACAAGTTCATCAATTATCTGCTGGACGCCAAGGTGATCGGCGCGATCACCTCGGCGGTCGGCTATGCCAATGCGGTGCCGGCCTCGCGGGAGTTCATCGCCAAGGACATCAACGAAGACCCGGTTGTCTACCCGCCGGCGGACGCTAAGCTCTACACCGCCACTCTGGTGACCCAGAAATTCGAGCGCGAGCGGAATCGATTGTGGACGCGGATCAAGACCGGCCGCTGAACGATCGGAGCGCCGACTCGATCATCGGCATTCGAAGAGTCACCAAGCGCTACGGCGACGTCGTCGCCGTTGACGATGTCAGCCTCGACATTGGGCGCGGCGAGTTCTTCTGCCTGCTCGGCCCCTCGGGCTGCGGCAAGACCACGCTGCTGCGCATGATCGCGGGCTCGGACATTCCGAGCGCCGGGCAGATTGTCATCGACGGCGCAGGACATGACCGACTGGCCGGCCTGGCGGCGGCCGTCGAACATGATGTTCCAGTCCTACGCGCTGTTTCCGCACCTCACCGTCGCCGGCAATGTGGCGTTCGGCCTGGAGGAAGAAGGGCGTCCGAAGGACGAGATCAGGGCGCGGGTTCAGGCCGCGCTTGAGATGCTGGACATGGCGAATTTCGCCGGCCGCAAGCCGCATCAATTGTCGGGCGGCCAGCGCCAGCGCGTCGCGCTGGCCCGCGCGCTGGTGAAGCAGCCGAAAATCCTGCTGCTGGACGAGCCGCTGGCGGCGCTCGACAAGAACCTGCGCGAGCGTGCCCAGGTCGAGTTGGTGCGGCTGCGCGAGCGGCTCGGCATCACCTTCGTCATGGTCACGCACGACCAGGAAGAGGCGATGGCGATGGCAAGCCGCATCGCCCTGATGCAGGCCGGCAAGATCGCCCAGGTCGGCTCGCCGCACGAACTCTATGAGGCGCCGGCCTCGCGATACGTCGCCGGGTTCTTCGGCGAGGCCAACTTTTTTGACGGGCCGGGCGGCTCGGCCACGATGGTGCGGCCCGAAGACCTGCGCATTGCGAAGACCCAGCCGACGGGCGGCGAGGCGCTACGCGGGCGGCTGGAAAACCTGGTGTTTCTGGGCAGCCATTACGCCGCGCGGATCGCGCTGGACGGCGGGAAAACCGCGCTCCTTCGCCTGTCCGAAGCGGATCTGAAGGCTGCCGGTTCACCCCGGGAAGGCGAGGACGTCTTCGTGTTCTGGCCGCGCGAGGCGGCGCGGGTGGTGTCATGAGCCGGGCAGGGGATTCCGCATCGGCGCCCATGCGCGCCGCCTTCGTCGGCATTCCGTTCGTGTGGCTGCTGATATTCGTGCTGCTGCCGGTGCTGATCGTCCTGATGATCAGCCTGGTCGAGGCGCGCCTCGGCTCGCCGCCCTACACGCCGATCTATTCGGCGGATGAAGGCTTCAGCGCGACGCTCGGCAATTTCCATACGCTGATCTCCGACGATCTTTATTTCCATGCCTTCGTCAGCTCGATCCGGATCGCCGGCACCGCCGCGCTGATCACGCTGCTGATCGCCTATCCGATGGCCTATGCGCTCGCGCGGATTCGGCAAAGCCTGCGCACGCCGCTGGTCATGCTCATCATGCTGCCGTTCTGGACGCCGCTTCTGATCCGCGTTTACGCCTGGACCGGCATCCTGAATTCGAACGGCCTGATCAACAATGCGCTGATGAACTGGGGGCTGATCGATCAGCCGCTGCCGCTGCTGCACAACGAATTCGCCGTGCATCTCGGCATTGTTTACTCGTACCTGCCGTTCATGGTGCTGCCGATCTACGCCGTGCTGGAGCGGTTCGACTGGAGCCTGCTCGAAGCCGCGGGCGATCTCGGCGCCAGGCCGTTGCGCGCGTTCTTGCGCGTGACGTTGCCGCTGTCGGCGCCGGGCATTCTCGCCGGATTCCTGCTGGTCTTCATCCCCGCGCTCGGCGAGCTGATCATCCCGGAGCTGCTCGGTGGCCCCGGCACGTTGATGATTGGGCGGCTGCTGTGGACCGAGTTCTTCAACAATAATGACTGGCCGCTCGCCTCGGCGCTGGCGATCGGCCTCCTCATCCTGGTTCTTGTGCCGGCGGCCATTCTGGTGCGCCAGGCGCGGCGGGCGGAGGCAGCACTATGAGGCGGCCGCTCTTTGCGCTCTCGATGCTGGCGTTCGGCTACGCGTTTCTTTACGTGCCGATCGTCATCCTCATCGTCTACTCGTTCAACGACAGCCGGCTGGTGACGGTTTGGAGCCACGCCTCAACCCGCTGGTATGGCGAGCTTTTCCGCAATGCCCAGATCGGCGAGGCGTTGTGGCTGTCGCTGCGGGTAGCCGCAGCCAGCGCCACGGTTTCGGTCGTGCTCGGCACGATGGCGGCTTTCGCGATGGACCGGATCCGCCGCTTCCGCGGCCGCGGCCCGTTCGAGGCGCTGACCATGATGCCGCTGATCCTGCCGGAGGTGCTGACGGGCCTTTCTTTGCTGCTGCTGTTCGTATTCCTCGGTGACGCGATTGGCTGGCCCGGCCGGCGTGGTGCGACCACCATCACTCTGGCGCACATCACGTTTGGCCTTGCCTTCGCGACCGTGGTTATCCGCGCACGACTGTCGCAACTCGATCCGGCGCTCGAGCAAGCCGCTGCCGATCTTGGCGCCACGCCGTGGCGGGCCTTTCGTCGCGTGACGCTGCCATTGCTCATGCCGGCGATCGTCGCTGGATGGCTGCTCGCGTTTACGCTCTCGCTCGACGATGTGGTGATCGCAAGCTTCGTCACCGGACCGGGCGCCTCGACCCTGCCGATCGTGATCTTCTCCAGCGTTCGGCTCGGCGTATCGCCGCAGATCAATGCGCTCGCGACCTTGCTGGTCCTGGGGGTCGGTGTGCTGATCGCCAGTGCGATGCTTATTCTGCGGCGCGCCGAGGCCTTGGGCCGAAACACCTGATTCTGTTGCATTTTAATAAAACTGTAGCAGTCGTCTCCCGCCGCCAAAGCCGTTAACATCCTGTCGCATAAGCCGGGCACGATGAGCTTCGGCAGATCAGGGGAGAGTTGTATGCGTTTTAAGGTTTCAAGCTTGGCTTTTGTTTTGGGCGCCGCCGCATTGTCGCTGCCGGCGTTTGCCGACAATCGCCATGGCAACAACGACGACAACAAGTCGCCGGTTTATCTCGACCGTGCGCTCAGCGCGAGCGGGGAAGATACCTGCACGCCCGGCTTCCTTTGGCAGGGCGCGGGGAACCCGAACACCACATTCCAGCGCAAGCGCAATGTGGATGCCGGCATTGAGCTCGGCATCAAGGGCATCGTTCGGCAGGGACCGGATATCCGCTCGACCTATGTCGATGATGACGGCCTGGTGCACATCGAAGTGCCGGCCGGTGCGCAGCCGGGCAATCCCGCCCGCGCGGCGTGGAATTTCACCTACTCATTTGACGTGAGCCTCGACTGCCGGCAATCCCACGCTCGAACTCTTACAGCGCCGAGCTCTGGATCGACCTCGATCCATCCAGCGACACGGACTATCTCAAGCTCAACCTGGCCAAGCTGGGCTCTCCGGCCGCAGCCGGCCCATGCCCGCGTGAGCCGGATACCAACGGCTATGGCTGGAAGGCAAAGAGCACGGTCGTCATTCCGGACGATGAAGGCACCGACCGCGTCACGCAGAACTCGCAGAACCTGGCGTTTTATGCGGCGCAGATCGACACCAATCCGAGAATGCGAGGCATTCAGCCTTACACGTTCGGACCCGGGCAGTTCGATGTGGTGCTGAAGATCAAGCGCAAATCGGGCTGGGGCAGCAAGAACAGCGATACCGAGTTGCACGTCGTGTTCGACGTCGTGACCGCTCCGTCGCAAACTCCGTAACTGACTCTGCGGGCGCCGTTGAAAAACGGCGCCCGTATTGCGTCTAGTCGACGAACGTATCGAACAGGAGCTTGAGGTTCAGCGCCACGATGACGGCGGCGACGAACCATGCCAGCGCGGCGACGGCCTTGGGTATTACGAACGTCCCCATCTTCTCCCGCGACGATACGAACTGCACCAGCGGGATCACCGCAAACGGCAATTGCATCGACAGGACGACCTGACTGAGCACCAGCAGCCGCCCGGTGCCCTGCTCGCCGTAAAGCGCGGTGACGATCACGACCGGGACGATGGCGATGGCGCGCGTGACCAGCCGGCGCGCCCAGTGCGGCAGCCGCAGGTTCAGAAAGCCTTCCATGACGATCTGGCCGGCGAGTGTCGCCGTAACGGTCGAATTCAGCCCGGACGCCAGCAACGCAATCGCGAACAGCGTCGATGCAATTGCCACGCCCAAGAGCGGCGACAGCAGCGCATAGGCTTCCTCGATCTCCGCGACGCCGGTGCGGCCGCTGCCGTGGAACACGCTCGCTGCCATGATCAGGATGGCCGAATTGACGAACAGGGCCAGCATCAAGGCGATCGTGCTGTCGGTGGTTGCCCAGCGGATGGCGTGGCGCTTGCCGGCCTCGTCGCGCGTGAACTGGCGCGTCTGCACGATCGAGGAATGCAGGTAGAGATTGTGCGGCATCACGGTGGCGCCGAGAATGCCGATCGCGATGTAGAGCATCTCGGGATTCATCACGATCTCGCGCGACGGGATGTAACCGCCCAGAACCTCTGCGAATAGGCGGGGCGGCGAGCGCGATCTGGATCGCGAAGCAGACCGCAATCACGACCAGTAGCGAAATGATGAACGCTTCGATGTAGCGGAAGCCCTTGTTCATCAGCATCAGCACGAGGAAGACGTCGAGCGCGGTGATGAGCGCGCCGACCACCAGCGGAATGCCGAACAGGAGTTTGAGCGCGATCGCCGTGCCGATCACCTCGGCGAGATCGCAGGCGATGATGGCGAGCTCGCAGATGACCCACAGGACATAGCCGACCGGCTTCGGATAGGCGTCGCGGCAGGCCTGGGCGAGGTCGCGGCCCGTCGCAATGCCGAGTCGTGCCGACAGCGCTTGCAGCAGGATGGCCATCAGGTTGGAGATCATGATGACCGAGAGCAGCGTGTAGCCGAACTTGGAGCCGCCCGCGATGTCGGTGGCCCAGTTGCCCGGATCCATGTAGCCGACCGAGACCATGTAGCCCGGGCCGGAGAAGGCGAGCAGCCGGCGGAACCACGATGCCCCCATCGGCACCGGAACGGTGGCGTAGACTTCCGACAGGCTGCGCTGGTCGTCCTTGCGCGCAAGCCGCCAGCCCGAGGACGGACTCTCCGCCGCGGCTTTGATCGGCTCAATCTGCACAGTCATGGCGCACCGCCCTAGTTGCGAATTATTCGCAACTAGACCAGAGCGCGGGGTGCCGGTCAAGCTTATTGCAACTCATTCGCAACAAGCCGATACGGCTGAAAACGGGTATTTTCCCTGATGTTTCGTGCGGGAGGCGCAATGATCAGGATCGGCGAGGCCGTCATTACCCGGGTCGAAGAGACTTACGGGCCAACCTACAAGCTCAAGGACATCTTCCCCGCCTGCACGGACGAGATCGTCGAGCGTCACAAAGGCTGGCTGGCGCCGCACCATTATGAGCCGGCCACCGGCCGCATTTTGCTGAGCGTGCATAGCTGGCTGCTCCAGATCGGCGGCAAGAAAATCCTGATCGACAGCTGCTGCGGCAATGACAAGGTGAAGCCGGGCCGGCCGTTCTGGCACATGCTGAACACGCCGTACCTGGAGCGGCTGGCCGCGGCGGGGGCGCGTGCCGACGAGATCGACCTCGTCATGTGCACGCATCTCCATCACGATCACGTCGGCTGGAACACGATCAATCGCGACGGCAAGTGGGTGCCGACGTTTCCCAACGCGCGCTACGTGTTCTCAAAGCCTGACGTCGATTACTTCTCCAAGATCGATGCCGACCCGAAAGAAGGACCGGCTGAGCTCGGCACCTTCCGTGAGTGCGTCGTGCCGATCCTCGACGCCGGCAAGGCCGACATCATCAGCGGTGGCGCGGGCCGTCTCAATGACTTCATCGAGATTGCGCCGGCTCCCGGTCATGCGCCCGGCCATGTCGTGTTCAAGCTCGAGAGCAAGCGCGAGCGCGGCGTGTTCATCGGCGACGTGCTGCACCACCTGATGCAGGTGCATTATCCGGACTGGAATTTCCCCAAGAACTCGGATGCTGCGCAGGCAATCGAGAGCCGCAAGCGCGTGCTTGCCGACCTGGCCGCTACCGGCGCGCTGGTGCTGCCCGGCCATGTCGGTGCGCCATTCGTCGGCCGCATCGAAAAAACCGCGGACGGCTACCGGCCCGATTTTCGGCCTGAATGCCTTCGGAAAGTTGCCGGTCGAAATCGAGCACGGCCTGAAGCAGTACTTGGGCGCCTTTGGCGCATTGCTCCTGTGAGGAGAATTCTTCCTCGTTGTGGCTGATGCCGTCCTTGCACGGCACAAAGATCATGCCGGCTGGCGCGACCCGCGAGACGTAAGCCGCATCGTGCAGCGCGCCGGACACGATATCGCGGCTCGACAGGCCGCATAGCGAAGCTGCCTTGCGCACGGCGGCGACGCATTGCGGATGAAACGCGATCGGCGCCTGCTCCCAGATACGATTGAGCGAAGCGTCGAGCTTGAGCTCGGCAACGACGTGAGCGAGTGCCGCGCGAATCTCGTTTTCGATGGTTTCGAGCGTGGCGTTATCGGGGTGGCGCAGGTCGATGCTGAACCAGGCTTCGCCCGGGATGACATTCCGCGAGGCGGGCCGTGCTTCGATCACTCCGACCGTCGCGACCGCAAGCGGCGCGTGGGCGCGGGCGATGCGGTCGATGGCGTCGACCATGCGGGCGGCGCCGACCAAGGCGTCGCGCCGCGCCGTCATCGGCGTGGTGCCGGCGTGAGCGTCGCGGCCGGTGATGGTGCAATCGTACCAGCGCACGCCCTGCACGCCGCTGACGACACCGATGTCGATGCTTTCGCGTTCGAGGATCGGGCCCTGCTCGATGTGCAATTCGAAAAACGCCGAGAATTTGCGGGCGCCGCAGCGCTCCGGACCGCGATAGCCGATCTCTTCAAGCGCCGCGCCAAAGGTCGCGCCGGCACGGTCTTGCTGCGCATAAGCCCAGTCGCGCTCGAACACGCCGCCGAATACGCCCGATGAAATCAGCGCCGGCGCGAAACGCGAGCCTTCCTCGTTGGTCCAGTTGACGATTTCGACCGGCGCGTAGGTCTCGTAGCCCGCGGTTTCCAGGGTGCGCAGCACTTCGAGCGCCGCCAGCGTGCCAAGCGTGCCGTCGAATTTGCCGCCGGTCGGCTGGGTGTCGAGATGGCTGCCGAGCGCGATCGGCGGAATGGCGTTGTTTTGCCCGCGTCGCCGCGCATAGACGACGCCCATATCGTCCACACTGACCGTGCAGCCGAGCTTCTCGGTCTCACGCCGAAACCAGTCCCGCACCTGCCGGTCGAGATCGGTCAGGGTGAGGCGGTTGATGCCGCCCTTTTTGGTGGCGCCGATCTGCGCCGTTTCCATCAAACTGTCCCACAGCCGCTCGCCACTGATCGTGAGATTGTGGCCGGGGCTGCGGGGTCCGTCGTTTGTTTTCATCAGATGAAGGTTGGCACGAAATCACCGCAGGCGCGAAGGGGTAGGCAGCGGCAAACTCTGCGCTAATATCCCGCGCGCTTCAAAGGGGTCGTGCGTTTTGTCCGGACCGAATTCCACCTGGCATGAGATCATCCAGGCGACGCTGAAGGCGAACGAGGTCAGGCTCGTCACCTATGTGCCGGATCGGGTGTTCACGCCGCTGATCACTTCGCTGCACGCCGACAACGACTTCACCACCTTCGCCTGCACGCGCGAGGAGGAGGCGGTCGGCATCAATACCGGCGCCTGGATGGGCGGAATGCGCTCCGCGGTGATCATGCAGACCTCCGGGTTTGGCACGCATCGCCAATGCGTTGGCCTCATTGGTGGTGCCGAGCCAGATCCCGCTCATCATGTTCGTGTCGGAGCGCGGCGTGTTCGGCGAGTTCAACCTCGGCCAGGCGCTGGTGTGCCGCACCATGCGGCCGGTGCTGAATTCGATCGCCATCGTCAATCACACGCTCACGCGGCTCGACGAGCTGGAGTTTTCCGTCGATCGCTCGATCAAGCAGGCGGTCGCAACGCAGGCGCCGGTCTGTTTCATCCTGTCGCCGCTTCTGACCGGCGGGAAAGTGTTCAAGGCATGAGCACGCCGGCTCACAACGCCAAGGTCATGAACCGCTTCGCGCTGACCAAGCGGCTGGTCGGCCAGCTCAAGCGCGATGAGGCCGTGATCGGCGGCATCGGCAACAGCAATTTCGATCTGTGGGCGAGCGGCCAGCGTCCGCAGAATTTCTACATGCTGGGCAGCATGGGGCTGACGGTGCCGATTGCGCTCGGTGTCGCGATTGCGCAGCCGCAGCGCCATGTGCTTGCGCTCGAGGGCGACGGCTCGCTCTTGATGCAGCTCGGCTGTCTTTCGACCGTCGCCGTTCGCGCGCCGAAGAATCTGACGATCATCGTCTGGGACAACGGCATCTATCAGATCACCGGATCGCAACCGACCGCGACCACCGCCGCTGATCTCGTTGAAATTGCTCGCGCTTCCGGCATCGCCAAGGCCCATTGGGCCGCCGACGAAGACGATTTCGACAGGCGCGTGAAAGAAGCGCTGTCCGGCGGGCCGAGCCTGATTGCCGCGCGGATCGACAATCAACCAGGCGTCGGTGAAGTCGAACGCGACCCGGTCCGCATCCGGCAGAATTTCATGAGCGGTATCGGCGTGGGTTAGCCCGCCTTCGACCTGAGAAACTCGACCAACTCCGCGGTCTCTTCCATCATTTTTCCCATATCGAGCACGGTGAACTGATTGCGCCGGCGCAGGATGCGGCCATCGACAATCACCGTGTCCACATTGGCGGGCTGGGCGAGGGTGACCAGGCCGTCATAGGGATCGGCGAAGGCGAGGTTCAGGTCGGTCCGGCGCAGCAGGATGATGTCGGCGCGTTTGCCCGGGCGTCAGTGAGCCGACCTTGTCGCCAAAGCCGAGATCGCGCGCCCCGCCGATCGTCGCCATCTCGACCAGCGTCTTGCTGGTGAGCTTGAACTTGCTGCCGTGCTTGTGCTGCACGACCGTCGCCAGGAAGCGCATCGAGTCGAACAGGTTGGCGTCGTAGGTCGTGATGTGGTCGACCGACAGACTCATCTTGACGCCGGCCTCGTGCATTTCGACGAACTGAATCTCGCCCGGCCGGCGCGCTTCTCCGACCGGGGAGATGCTGTAGCTCGTGCCGTTGCGCGCCAGCGCCGCGCGCTCCTCGGCCGTCGTGTTGAGCGGATGAACGAGCTGCACATCGCGGCCGAGCAGGCCGGCCTCGTCGAGCACCTTGATGCCGCCGGTGCCCGATGTGTGCATGGTAATCGGCAGGCCGAGCTCGCGCGCCTTGCCCCATTCCATCTTTGCCAGGTCGGGGCTGATCGTGCCGCGCGTTCCGGCATTGGCATTGTCGACGCTGCGCGAGCAGATCGCGAGCAGCAGCAGGCCGTCTTCCTTGCTCCAGTCGCGCTTGGCGCGCTCCAGGCCGGCGAAATCCATCGGCTTGTCGTTCGGATGGCCCTGCGGGGTGCCATAGGCGAAGCGGCCGCGAATCCCGATGTCGTGCATGGCGCGCATCTCGGCTTCGGCATGCTCGTAGCTGCGCGTGTTGTGGTTCCAGTTCTGCGTGGTGGTGATGCCGGCCGACAGCGCCTCGGCGAGGCCGATGCGCGCGCTGCGGTAGCTGACCTCCGGCGTGTAATGCGGTCCGTACTTTGCAGTGACCGGGAAATAGGTGCGTTGCGGATCCTCGGCGCGCATGAACGAGCGCAGGATGTTGGTCCAATGATGCCAGTGCGTCTCGACCAGACCGGGCATGCAGATCATGCCCTTGCCGTCGATGCTGATGGCGGACCCGGCCTCGATGCGCGGCGCCACGGCGACAATCGCGCCGTCCCGCACATGGACGTCGCCAGTCGGCAGGTCGGCGATCGCCGGATCCATCGTCAGCACGTAGGCGCCGCGGATCACGAACTCGGCGCGCGCAGGCGGTGTGCCGGGAGCCGCACCCTGCGCTGCGACACCGCGCGGCAGCATTGTCGCGGCGGCGAATGCACTCGTCGCCATCAGCATTGAGCGGCGATCGAGCTTGGTCACTATCATGGCTTTCTCCCGATGAAAGACGCGGCGCCTTGTTGCGCACTTAGTCCATCATTGACGGCACTTGTTTGGCAAGGCGCGTTGTGACGCCTTTCGGC
The DNA here is from genome assembly GCA_963847325.1 of uncultured Alphaproteobacteria bacterium. Lineage (GTDB taxonomy): Bacteria > Pseudomonadota > Alphaproteobacteria > Rhizobiales > Xanthobacteraceae > Pseudolabrys. Next base: position 98,527 of record CAWJZD010000003.1, on the reverse strand, counting down.
CCACGTTAGGCTTTCTGCCTGACAGCGAGGACACATGACGGCCTACGACGCGGTTGTAATTGGCGCAGGACACAACGGGCTGACGACGGCCGCCTATCTGACCCGCGCCGGGTTGAAGGTCGCGGTGCTGGAGCGCAACGCCAGGATCGGCGGCGGCACCTCGACCGACGCGACGACGCTGCCGGGCTTCCGGCTCAACACCCATGCCAGCTTCTTCATGGGGATGGGGCATTGCCCACTCGTCAACGATCTCGAGCTGGTGCGCTACGGCTTCTCCTACATCCAGCCGCCGGTGCAGCAGGGTGCGGCGTTTCGCGACGGCACCTGCGTCGTCATCCACCGCGACCTCGACCTGACCTGCAAATCGCTGGCGCGCTTTTCCAAGCAGGACGCCGAGACCTTCCGCGAATTGTGGAACACGTACTGCATCGAGATGCGGCCGCTGCTGGCCTCGCTGCTCTACAACGCGCCGATGCCGCGCGAGCAGGTCGTCGAGGCGCTGTCCGGCGCCAAGGGCAAGGAGCTGCTCAGCCACGCGCAGCACGACCTGTTCAGCGTGGTGCGCAAGCACTTCGTCGATGAGCGCATCCGCACCTTGTTCACGTCCTACATGCACGTCATCACCACCGAGAACGTGCCGGGCGCCGGCCTGGTGTTTCCGGCGATCTTTGCCAACATCGCGAGCTTCGGCCTGCCGATCGGCGGCGCGGTGACGATTGCGCAGGCTTTGCAACGGGTGGTCGAAGCGGGCGGCGGGGAGGTCATTACCGGCGCCGACGTCAAGGAAATCAGCTGCAAGAACGGCCGCGCCACCGGCGTCAAACTGGCGGACGGCCGCACGATCGAGGCGAAGAAGATTCGTCGCCAGCGCGATCGATTTTCCCGGCACGCTGCGGATGGCCGGCGAAGACCTGTTCCCCGAGCCGGTGCGCGAGAAGGCCAAGAGCTGGCACTGGGGCAATCACAGCCTGGTGACGCTGCATCTCGCGCTCAAAAAGGCGCCGCGCTATCGCGCCGAGAAATTCGATCCGGATTTTGCGCGGGCCTACAACATCTTCTTCGGCATGGACGACATCGAGGAGGTCGAAAGCTGTTTCCGCGAATGCGCCGAGAAGAAGCTTCCGAAAATTCTGATGGGCAACGGCGCCTGCAACAGCGCGTTCGATCCGACCTACGCGCCGCCGGGCGAGCACACCGCGTTCTGGTGGCCGTTCGCGCCGTTCGCGGTCGATGGCGATCCGGAGAACTGGGAGAAAAACCGCAAGCAATACACGGCGCGGCTGCTCGAAGTCTGGCGCGAGTACGCCGACAATCTCACCGACGACAACATCATCGGCAGCTATCTCTACACGCCGCGCGATCTCTCGCGCCACAACGTCAACATGGTGCAGGGCGCGGTGCGCATGGGCGCCTATATCCCGAACCAGCTCGGCATCAACCGGCCGCATCCGCTGATGCCGGGCTCACGCACGCCGGTGGAGGGGCTCTATCTGTGCGGCTCGTCGTCGGGCAATGGCGGCGGCGCCAATGGCGCGGCCGGCTACATCGCGGCCAATGCGATCGCCGATGACCTCAAGCTCAAGCGGACGTGGACGCCGGTGCCGAAGCCGGAGTGGCGGCACTGACTATTTCGCCAGCGTCACCGTCTCGAACTCGGCCGGCAGCACGATCTCGAGCAGCTCGCAGTCGTCGGAATAGCCGACCACGGTGTGCTTGATCTTCGGCGGTTGGATCCACGACGAGCCGGCGTGAAACGTTTCCGCGCCATGGCCTTCGAATTCGGTCCGAAACCAGCCTTTGAGCACATAGACCATCTGGAATTCGACGTCATGGTAGTGCGGGATGGCGACTTCTTTGGCGTCGAACGGCTTGGTCATGCGTATGACATGCGCCTGCAATTGCCCTCCGGTGGCCTTGGCGAAGCCGAGATCGCGGTAAGCCGAATAAGGCCGCAGGCCTTGATCGAAGTCCTGCTCGCGCAGATGGCTGAAGGCTAATTTTTGCTCCGTACCGGCACTCGTCTGGACTTTGGATTCTGCGTTGGCCATTGATGCCTCCCTGTCACGGCGATTGGAACACGGCGCCGGAAGCCATGGAAGAGACTCAAAAGCCTGCGTCGATCCGCGTCTTTGTCGATGCCGACGCCTGCCCGGTGAAGCCTGAAATCTATCGCGTTGCGGAGCGTTACGAACTCAAGGTCTATATCGTCGCCAACTCGTTCATGGCGGTGCCGCGCAGCGAGATGATCGAACGGGTCATCGTCAACGAAGGCCCTGACATCGCCGACAACTGGATCGCGGAGCGCGCCGGGCCAGCCGACATCGTTATCACTGCCGACATTCCCCTGGCGGGGCGTTGCGTACGAAACGGGGCAACGGTAATCGGCACGACCGGCAAGCTGTTCGACGATGATGCGATCGGCATGGCGGTTGCGACACGTGACCTGATGGCGGATTTGCGTTCCGCCGGCGCGACGACACGCGGCCCGCCGCCATTGTCACGGCAGGACATCTCGCGCTTTCTGTCGGCGCTGGATTTGGCGGTGACGCGGCTGAAGCGGAAGCTCAATCCGTCATTCTGAGGCGGCGGCCGCAGGCCGCCCTCGAAGGATGAACGGCGACATCCGGGCTGTCATCCTTCGAGGCTCGGTTCGCCTCGCACCTCAGGATGACGGGAAACGCTACTCGGCCGCTTCGCTTGCGCCTCCGTGCGCCTTCGACCAGCCGGCCGGATCGTGCATGAACTTCTCGACCTCGGCCAGCATCTTCGGATCGAATTTGTTGCTGGCCTTGGCGACCGCGAGCACGTCCCACCAGGTGGTGAGCGAATGCAAAGTCACGCCGAGATCGCCCAGGATCTTCTTGCTCTGCGGATAGATGCCGTAGAAGAAAATCACGATGCAGTGGTCGCAGACGCCCCCGGCGTCGCGGATCGCCTTGACGAAATTGACCTTGCTCTTGCCGTCGGTGGCGAGATCTTCGACCAGCAGCACCCGCTGGCCATCCTTCAACTGACCTTCGATCTGCGCGCCGCGGCCGAAGCCCTTCGGCTTCTTGCGGATATATTGCATCGGCAGGCCGAGCCGCTCGGCGACCCAGGCGGCGAAGGCGATGCCGGCGGTCTCGCCGCCTGCCACTGCATCGATCTCGTCGCGGCCGATATCGCGATCGATCGTGTCGACCATGTAGCGCATCAACTTGGTGCGCTCGACCGGAAACGAGATCAGCCAGCGCGAGTCGTTGTAAACCGGGCTCGCCCAGCCCGAGGTGAAGATAAAGGGCTTCCCCTCCATGAAGCGCACCGCGCCGGTGTCGAGATAGATGCGCGCGGTCTCTTCGGCGATGGTTTCCTTGTCAGTCATGCGGCTCTCACAATCGCCTATCGATAATCCAGCCGCCGCGGCAACGCCAATGCGGCGTTGGAAAACTCAGCCGAAATAGGCCTCACGCACTTCGGCGCGCCCGGCGAGTTCCTCCGGCGTCCCGGATGCCACGACCCGGCCCTTCGACAGCACATAGCCATGGTGGGCAATCGCCAGCGTCTGATGCACGTTCTGCTCGACCAGAAAGACGGTAATCCCGCGGGCGTTGATGTCCTTGATGATGCGGAAGTTCTCCTGCACCAAGCGTGGCGACAGGCCGAGCGAAGGCTCGTCGATCAAGAGGAGCTTCGGCGCCCGCATCAGGCCGCGGCCGATCGAGACCATGGCCTGCTCGCCGCCCGACATCGTGCCGGCCAGCTGGGCGCGGCGCTCGGCGAGGCGCGGGAACAGCGCGTAAATTTCGTCGATCCGCTGCCGCGTGACCGTATCCGAGCTTTCCTGATAAGCGCCGAGCCGGAGATTCTCTTCGACCGTGAATTTCGGCAACACCTTGCGGCCTTCCGGGATGCAGGCCACGCCGGCGGCAATTACTTTGTGGGTCGGAAGCCGGGTGATGTCCTGGCCGTCAAACATGATCCGCCCGGCCCGCGCCGGCGTCAGTCCGAGAATCGAGCGAATGAGTGTGGTCTTGCCCGAGCCGTTCGAGCCGAGCAGGCAGGTGATGCGGCCCGGTTCGATCGTCAGCGTGACGCCGTTGAGCACATCCGCCTTGTCGTAGGCGGTGGTGACGGCTTCGATGGTCATGCGCGCTGACATCAGGCCGTTCCCAGATAGGCTTCTTGCACCTGCGGGTCGGTGGCGACCTGCCGATACGGCCCTTCCGCGATCTTCTTGCCGAAATTCAGCACCACGCAGCGCGAGGTGATGCGCTCGATCACGCCCATTTCGTGCTCGACGATGACGATTGTCAGGTCCTTGTTCAGGTCGCGAACCTGAAGGATGTCGTCCATCAGCGCCTTGGTTTCCTCATGTGTCATGCCGGCGGACGGCTCATCGAGCAGCAGCAGCTTGGGCTGTGAGATCAGTGCGCGGCAAATCTCGATGCGGCGCCGGTCGATCATCGGCAGACCGGCAACCGGCTCGTGCATCCGGGTGGCGAGTCGCGGCTCGAACACTTCGACCAATGCGCGCGCCGATGCGTAGTTAGCGTCGAACTCGCGCTTGAAGTCCTTGCGGCGCGCCAGGTTGAACCAGAGCCCTTGCGTCAACCGCTTGTGGTTGCCGACCATGATGTTGTCGAAGATCGACAGCGGCAGTGACAGCCGCGAGCGTTGGAACGTCCGCGAGATGCCGGCGTGATAGACGGCTTGCGGCGAGGCCGTGGTGATCGGCGCGCCGTCGAAGCTGATGTCGCCGTGGTCGGCGCCATAAATGCCGGTGACGACGTTGAAGAACGTCGTCTTGCCGGAGCCGTTCGGCCCGATCAGTCCGAGGATTTCGTTGCGCTCGACCGCCAGGTCGAGCCGGTCGAGCGCCACCACGCCGCCGAATGTCTTGGTGAGCGCCCGCGCTTCCAGGAGGCTCATGCCGCGCCTCCCGGGAAATATTTCCGTACCGGGCGCGGCAGCAGGCCTTCCGGCCGGAACAGCAGGACCGCGATCACCATCGCGGCGTAGAGCAGGAAGCGATATTCCTGAATGGTCTGCAGCTTCTCGGGCACCACCACGACGATGATCGTGGCGGCGACGATGCCCCACGGATTGCCGATCCCGCCGAGCAACAGGATCGACACGAGAATGAGCGAGTCCGCGAAGGTGTAGTTGTTGGGCGCGACGAAGCCGCCGACCATGCCGAACAGCGCGCCGGCAATGCCGATCAGAAAATTGCCGAGCAGGAATGCGGTGATCTTCCAGCGCACGATGTTGAGCCCGAAGCAGGAGGCCGCCGTTTCGTCGAGCCGCAGCGCATCGAAATTGAGCCCGATCCATGAGCGCTCGAGCCGCCGCACCAGCACGAAGGCGGCGACCAGCAACAGCAGGGCGACCACGAAGTAGTTCATGTAGAACGACAGGGAAATCCCGGCGATCTCGATATTGCTGTTGAACGACCAGCCGAGGATGTTCATCGAGCGCACCTGCATCCCCTGCGGGCCGCCGAGCACGTCGTTGACCTCGAGGAATGTCTTGAGCAGCAGCGCGAAAGCGATGGTCACCAGCGCTGCGTAGTGGCCGCGCGTGCGCAGCACCGGCAGCAGCAAGAGCGAGCCGATCAACGCAGCGAGCAGGCCGCCGATCAGAAGGACCAGCAGATGCGGCACCGCCGTGGTGTTGAGCACCGCCGACGTATAGGCGCCGATGCCGAAGAACGATGCGCCGGCGAAATTCAGCACGCCGGCATAGCCGAACTGCACGTTCAGCCCCAGCGTCGCGACCGTGTAGAGCATGACGGTGAGGACGAGCAGCAGAACGAAATGGTCCTCGCGAAACCAGGCGGCGACGACACACAGCGAAACGATGGCCCATAGGCCGAGCGCATCCTCGCGTTCGGTAAAGGACCGGCTGAGCGGACCGAGCCAGCCGAACCAGCCGGCAGCGACTACGACGACAATGCCGGCGGCCAGCAAGCCGATGATGAGCGACTGCTTTTCGACGCCGAGCAGCGCGATCAGATAGACGGTGGCGAGCGCCAGCGTTGCGAGGCCAGGCCAAAGCGATGCGCGTGCGGACGACGTCACGGCCTAAACCCGCTCACTGATCTTTTCCTGGATCAGTCCGGTCGGGCGCCAGGCCATCAAGGCGATCACCACGCCGAAGGCGAACACGTCCTTGTAGGCGGAGGCGAACGGCAGGGCGACCGCGCCGATCGTCTGCAGGGCGGCGAACAGGAAGCCGCCGAGAATCGCGCCATAGACGCTGCCGAGCCCGCCGATGATCGCCGCGGCGAAGCCGACCACGCCAAGATAGAGACCGATGCCGAAATTGATCTCGTTGTAGTAGAGCCCGTTCATCACTCCGGCAAAAGCGGCGAGTGCCGAGCCGATCGCGAAGGTGATCAGCACCACCTGGGTGAAGTTGACGCCCATGGCGCGCGCGGTTTCTTCGTCCTGCGCAACGGCGCGGATGGCAAGGCCTAGCTTGGTGCGATTGAGCAGATATTGAAGGGCGACGATCACCAGCACGCCGGCCAGCAGCATGATGGCGTTGTCGAGCCGAAGGTTGAGTTGGCCGAAATCGATCGAGCCGCGCGGCAACAGCGCTGGAAAAGGCTTCGGATTGGCGCCCTGCGGATAGAACAGCCGCACGCTTTCGCGCAGCACGGTGCCGAGCATCAGCGTGATCAGCAGCGTGTTGAGCGCGGGCGCCGAGCGCAACGGCAGCACGAGATAACGCGCTATCAGCATGCCGAGGAAGGCCATGCCGAGTGTCGAAGTGATCAACAAAACGATCAGTTCGAGCCAGGGATAGCGAAGCCCGGCGACCTCCATCCCGACGTAGGTGGCGAGCGCGGTAAACGCGCCAACCGTGAGCACGTCACCGTGCGAGAACTTGATGACGTCGAGCACGCCGAAGAACAGCGTAAAGCCCACCGCCACGAGGGCGTACATCATGCCGAGCATGAGCCCGTTCATGACGTATTGGGCGAGCAGCCCGACGTCCATGCGAGTCTTCCGGCCTGGAGAGAAAGCGGGGCGCTAACTTGCGCCCCGCGTTGAGTTACTTCTGTCCCGGCAGCTTGCGCTTGCCGGTCTTGTACTCGCTGTCGTCCCATTCGACGAACTTGCCGTCCTGGATCACATATTTGGTGATGATCGCGACGGTGTTCTGGCCGTGGTCGTCAAAGGTGATCTTGCCGACGATCGAATCGCGATCCTTCACATTGGCAAGGTCGGCGATGACCTTCTTGCGATCCGGCCCGACCTTCTCGATCGTGTCCAAGATCATATCCATCGCGGCGAAGGCGAACGCGCCATAGGCCTCAGGCGGGTTGTCGTATTTGGCGGCGGTGTATTTCTCCATGAAGAACTTGCCACCCGGCAGTTTCTCGGTCGGCGCGCCTTCGCGGAACGCAAGCGAGCCTTCCGCCAGCGGTCCGAGACCCTGGATATAGGCGTCCGACACAATGCCCGACGTGCCGTCAAACACGGCGTTGATGCCGAGCTTGTCCATCTGCTGGCGGATGCGCACGCCGATCGGCGTCAAGCCGCCGAAATAGATCACCTGCGGATTGAGCGACTTGATCTTGGTCAGCTCGGCGGTGAAGTCCTGCTGGTCGGCGGTGACGCCGAAGGTGCCGACGATCTTCGCCTTGCCGATCTTGGCGATCGCCTTGCTGAAGTAATCGTTGTGGCCCTTGCCGTAGTCGGTGGTGTCGTGGATCACCGCGATCGTCGTGTAGCCGAGACTGGAGACCAGGTCGGCGTTGGCGTCGTTCTGGTTGATCATCGTGCCGTTGACCCGATGCACCTCCGGATACTTGTTGCGGTAGGTGATGTCGGGCAGCACCGCGCCCCATACGATGATCGGGAAGTTGAACTTGTGGTAGGTGTCGACGGTCGCGATTGCGGTCGCCGAGCAGTAATGCGTGGCGCCGGCGATGATTTCCTTGTCGGCCGCCATCTTGGTGGCGACCTGCACGGCGACGTTCGGCTTGCACTCGTCGTCGAGCACGACCAGCTCGTATTCGTACTTTGCCTTGGCGTCGGCGTTGCGCAGCTTCACGGCGAGATCGGCTGAATTTCGGCCGCCTATGCCGTTGACCGACACGCCGCCGGTCAGCGGGCCGATGAAGCCAACCTTCACCTTGTCCTTCGCCTCAGTAACGCTGACCGCGGCGATAAGCGCCGCGCCGGCCAGAAGCGCAGTCGCATGGTTCTTGCGGAGCATGAATCCCTCCATGGTTATCGTTGCCTTGCAATCCTAGACGAGCGGGCGACGGGAAGGAAAGCGGCCCCGGCGCCGCCGATGCTCAGACGGCGATGCCGAGGTGGCGCGACAGCACAAAGGCGAGATCGAGCAAGGCTTCGTCGCCGCCGGCCCAGCCGATGAAGGAAAGCCCGGCCGGACAGCCATTCACGAGCGCCGCCGGAATGCTCATCTGCGGCAGGCCGGTCAGGCTTGCCGTGCAGGTCAGCCGCATCACGCGGGTGCGAAACGCGTCGAATTCAGCCTCGGTTGAATCGATGCGCGGCGCGATCGACGGCGAAGTGGGGAGAACGAGCACGTGCCCGGCGTGACCACGCCATAGACGTGGTCCAGGACTTTCTTTCGCACCGCGCTCGCCGCTTCGAACTGCTCCGGCGTGACCGATCGCAGCGAACTCCATCCGCTCGCGCACGCCGGGGCCGCATTTCGGATTATGGCGGCGGACGAAATCACCGAAGCTCTGCCAGACCTCGTAGCCCTGCACGACCCGCATCGCCTCGCGCCAGGGGTCGAAGCCTTCCGGCGCCAGCTTGGCGTGCTCGACCACAGGCAGATCGTCCGCCATGAACTCGAGCAGCGTGCGCAAGCTCTCGGCCAGTGCCGGGTCGGCTTCGGCAAAGGCATCCTCCAGCAGGAAAATGCGGGTGATCTTGCTGTGCACCCGACGCTCGTCGAGCAGCACATAGCCGGTATTTCTGAACACGCCCGGCGTCGCCGCGAAAAATCCCGCAGACGTCGAGCGACGGCGCCATCGCTATCGCGCCGGCTGCGTCGATCCGGCCATGGGTCGGCCGAAGGCCGTAAATGCCGTTGAGCGACGCGGGAATGCGCACCGAGCCGCCGGTGTCGCTGCCGAGCGCGAAGTCGGCAGATGCCGGCGCCGACCGCCGCGGCCGAGCCGGATCGACGAGCCGCCGGGAAGCCGGCCCGGCGCGCGCGGCATTCACCGGCGTGCCGTAATGCGCGTTCATCGCCGGTGACGCTGTAGAAAAATTCGTCGCAGATCGTCTTGCCGATGATGGTGGCGCCGGCGTCGAGCAGCTTCTGCACCGCCGGCGCGTGCGCTGTCGCGGGCTCCGCCGCCGCAAGCCAGTCCGGATTGCCGGCGCCGGTCTTCTCGCCGGCGATCGCGTACATGTCCTTGACGACGGCGGTGAGGCCGGCGAGCGGCCCCGAGCTTGCGCCCGATCAAGGGGCGCGCAGATCGTGCGGCACAAAGGCTGAGCGATAGATTGCGACGCCATTGCAGTCTTACGGCTTTCGCTGCGCCGAGATACCAATCGAGAATCTTGCTCGCCGTCCCAGGCGACCACGCCATCATGGCCCAGAATTTCCTCGAACGTCCGCTGCACATGGCCGATCCGGTGCGGCACGCCCGACAGATAGGGATGGCAGGCGATCGCCATGATCTTCGGCCGTTCGGCCGCTTCCGCATAGAGGCAGTTGAAGTGATCCATGCGCGCGCGCGTACCAGCATGTCGGACGGATGATGCTGCAGCGCCATCATGACGATGTCGTGGATCTCGAAATTGTAGGGCAGGGCCACGATGGGCTTATGCGTGGTCTTGAGCGTGACCGGCTCGTCGTCCAGCACCCAGTCGCCGATATATTCGACGCCGGCCTCTGACAGATAATCGAGCGTGTCGAATGTCTGCGTCAGTCCGGGCCCGAACCAGCCGCGCGGCCGCTTGCCGCCGAACTTCTCGATGATGTCCATCGATTTCCTGATGACCGCGCGCTGGTCATCGAGCTTGTGCATCGGCACCTGGTCGTAGCTGTGGGCGTTGAGCTCCCAGCCGAGATCGACGCAGGCTCGCACCACCTGCGGATAGGTCTCGCAGACTCGCGCATTGAGCGTGACGGTCGGCGAGATCTTCAGTCGCTGCAGCATCTTGCGCAGCCGCCAGAAGCCGACCCGCATGCCGTATTCGTGCCAGCTCCAGTTGGGGTGGTCCGGCTGCATCGGCTGGCCCTGCGGCGGTGAGATCACCATCCGCGCCATCGGCCGGCTCATGTCCCACTCTTCCAGCGCCAGCACCGGCCAGACGACCAGCCGCACGCCGGCCGGAAACTTGAGCGGCGGCCGGCCTTCGATCGGGGCGTAAGCCAGCCGTTCGCGTGGATGCATCGCCATTGTTACTGGGGCGGTTTCGGCCCGACCTTGAGATACCAGTCCAGAATCTGCGAACCGGTCCAGAACAACACGTCGTTCTTTTTACGAATCTTCTCGAAGATCTTGCGGAAATACTTGGCGCGGTGCGGCGCACCCATGATGTAGGGGTGCACCGAGATCGCCATGCAGCGCGCCGAGTCCTTGGCGTCCTTGTAGATCTGCTCGAACTGATCCATCGCCCGCTCGTAGAACTCCGACGCCTTGTGATGCTGGATCAGCATCATCGCGACGTCGTTGCATTCCTGCGTGTAGGGAATGTTGACGATCGGCTTGCCGCGGGTCTTGAGCCACACCGGCTGATCGTCGAGCACCCAATCGGCGACGTAGTCGTAGCCTTCCTCGGCGAGGATATCCGGCGTCTCCCAGGTCTCGGTGAGGCCCGGTCCGAGCCAGCCGCGCGGGCGCTCGCCGGTCACCTTCTCGAACACCTCTGCGCTCTTCTTGATGTCGGCGCGCTCGTTCTCGACCTTCTGCATGTTGCGCTGGGTGAAGCCGTGGCCGACGAATTCCCATTTGCGCTCGACACAGGCCTGAACGATCTCCGGGAAAGCCTCGACCGCAACGCCATTGATGTTCATCACGCCGGGAATCTTGAAGTCGTCATAGACCTTCAAGAGCCGCCAGAAGCCGACGCGGTTGCCGTATTCATGCCAGCACCAGTTCGGGATGTCGGGCATCGGCGAGCCGCCGGCCGGCGGCGTCAGCACCGTGCGCGGCATGGTCTGGGTCGGGTCCCACTCCTCGACGTTGGTGATGGTCCACACCACCATGCGGGCCTTTTTCGGCAGCCGCAGCGGCTTGCGGTTGATGATCGGCGAGTAGGCGAGGCGGTCGCCCGGCAGCATGCCGACGTTGGGCTTGGGGAAATTCATTCCGCGGCCCTCAATTGCTGCGCGGCGATGCCGCGATACCAGTCGTAGATCTGCTCGCCGTTCCAGTGCAGCACGCCCTCGTGCTTGTTCACGTAGTCGTAGATCTGCTCGAGGTACTTGATGCGGTGCGGCTGGCCCGAAATGTAAGGGTGGATCGCCAGCGCGACGAACTTCGCGCGCTGCTCGCTCTCCTGATAGAGCCGGTCGAACTGGTCCTTCACCAGCTGCAGCAGGTAGTCGCTGTTGTGGTGCTGGACGATCATCACCGGGATGTCGTTGCACTCGATCGTGTAGGGCAGCGTGACCAGCGGCCCTTTGGCCGTTTTGATCACCGTCGGCTCGTCGTCATAGACCCAGTCGCCGATATATTTGACGCCGGCCGCGGCGAGCAGCTCTGGCGTCTCCAAAGTCTGCGTCAGGCCAGGTCCGAGCCAGCCGACCGGCCGCTTGCCGCAATATTTCTCCATGATGTCCATGGTGCGGTTGATCATGCCGGCCTGATCGGTCTCCTTGTGGATCGGCCCTTGCTCATAGGCGTGGCCCATGAACTCCCAGCCGGCATCGCGCGCCTCTTGCGCGACGCGCGGATAGTCCTCGCAAATGCGGGCATTGGCGGCGAGCGTCGGCTTGATGCCGAGCTTCTTGTAGAGGTCGAAGAAGCGCCAGCAGCCGACCCGCATGCCATATTCGTGGAAGCCCCAGTGCACCACGTCCGGCATCAGCGGCACGCCGGTTGGGGCGGGCAGGAGCTGGCGCGCCATCGGCTTATGGATGTCCCACACCTCGTAATTGACGATGCTCCAGAACACGATGCGCGCCTTGCCCGGCAATTTGAGGGGCGGGCGATCGACGATCGCCGAATATTCGGCGCGCTCGCGCGGGATCATTGGACTGGACATGACGCTACTCCGGCTTCAGGCCGGTAGCATCTCACGCGTGCGCGGCGACGCGCAATCCCACGAAGCGGTCGAGCGTGGCGCTGTCTTTCGCCAGATCGGAAGACTTGCCGCTCCAGACAATCGCGCCGCGCTCCAGCACGATGGCATCCTCGGTCAGTTCCAGCGCGATATCGGTGTGCTGCTCGACCAGAACGATTGCCGTGCTCTTGTCGGCCACCATCAGCTTGATGGCGGTGATCAGTTCTTCGACGATCACCGGCGCCAGGCCCTCCAGCGGCTCGTCGAGCAGCAGCAGCGAGGGGTTGGTCATCAGCGCCCGCGCGATGGCGAGCATCTGCTGTTCACCACCTGAAAGCTGGTTGCCCATGTTGCGGCGGCGTTCCTGCAGGCGCGGAAACATCTTGTACGCCGCCGCGAGGTCCCACTTTCCCTGCCGCGCCGTGGTGGTGAGGTTTTCCTCGACCGTCAACGACGGGAAAATCTCGCGCTCCTGCGCCACCCAGCCAATGCCGCGTGCGGGCCCGGCTGTGCGGCGGCATCCGTGAAATGTCGGTGCCGCGGAAGGTAATGGTGCCGCTGCGCAATTGCGTATTGCCCATGATGGTCAGCAGCATGGTCGATTTACCGACGCCATTGCGGCCGAGCACGGCAAGCGCGCCGTTCTCCGGCACCGCGACGCTGACGTCTTGCAGCACCACGGCGTCGCCGTAGCCGGCGCGCACTTTGTTCAGTGAGAGGATCGCGTTCAGCCATGCTTGCGCGTCCCCAGATAGACCTCGCGCACGCGCGGGTCGGCGGAAATCTCGGCCGGCGTGCCTTGCGTGAAGATCGCGCCGCCGACCAGCACAATGATGTGGCTGGCGAAGCGGAACACGACGTGCATGTCGTGCTCGATGAACAGCAGCGTCAGATCGCTCGGAGAGATTCGCCACCGCCTCGAACACGTCGCCGGATTCCTCATGCGGCACGCCGGCGGCCGGCTCGTCGAGCAGCAGCACTTTCGGCCTGGTCGCCAAAGCGAGGGCGATCTCGAGCAGGCGCTGCTTGCCGTAAGGGAGTTCGCGAGTCGTGCGATATGCGTCATCGCCGAGCCGCAGCGTCTTGAGAATATCGTAGGCCTCGTCGATCGAGTCTTTGTGGCTCGCCAGGTTCTGCCAGAAGTGGCCGGTCAGATTACGCCGCTCCTCGACCGCGAGCGTCACGGCTTCCAGCGCGCTCGAGCCTGGGGAACAGCGTGTTGATCTGGAAGGTGCGCGCCAGCCCACGGCGGACCCGATCCTGCGGGCTGAGCCTGGTGATCTCCTCGCCGCCGAGAAAAATCTGCCCCTGGTCGGGCGGCAGCATGCCGGTGATCAGGTTGATCAACGTCGTCTTGCCGGCGCCGTTTGGGCCGATCAGCGCGTAGCGCACGCCTTTCGGCAGGTTGATCTCGATGTCGCGGGCAACGACCAGCGAGCCGAAATTCTTGCCGAGCGCGCGGGTGGAGAGCGCGATCTCGCTCACTTGTTCGCTCACTTGCTCGCTCACTTCGCCTCCAGCGAGCGTAAAGGTCGGACAGGCCACCGAGCACGCCGTTCGGCAGGAACATCACGACGCCGACCAGCAAGCAGACCGATCCAGAAATACCAGAATTGCGGCGCGATGCCGGAGAACTGGTCGCGCGCGATCATGAAGATCGCCGCGCCGATGATGCCGCCATAGAGCCGGCCGGCGCCGCCGAGCACCAGCATCACCAGCACGTCGGCCGAGCGCTCGAAGCTGATCGAGCCGAGCGCGGCGGTCTGCGTGGTCTGCGTCAGTGCCGCGCCGGCAATGCCGGCGATGAGGGCGGCGATGGTGTAGGCCTTGCGGATATGGGCCTGGCTGTTCGCGCCGATCGCCGGCATGCGCACCCAGTTCTCGCGAATGCCGCGCAGCGCGAGGCCGAACGGCGAGTGCACGAGGCGGCGCACCCCGAGGAAAACCACGAACAGCAGGATCAGCGAGTAGGTGTAGGCGGTGTAGCCGTAGAGATCGAAGCGGAAGATGCCGAGCACCTTGCCGATGCTGATGCCCTGCAGGCTGTCGGAGCCGCCGGTCAGCCAGTGCGCGCGGTTGGCAAACTCGTGCGGCGATCAGGCCGATGCCGAGCGTGATCATGATGAGCGTCAGATGCCGGAAGCGCGCGACGATGAAGCTGGTCGCGAACCCGGCCACCCCGGCCACCACCGCGGCGACCAGCAGACCGGTGACCGGCTCGCCCCAGACGATATTTGGAAAAGATGCCGGCCGTGTAGGCGCCGATCCCGAAGAAGGCCGCATGGCCGAGCGAAACCACGCCGGCGTAGCCGAGGATCAGGTCGAGCGAGAGCGCGAACAGCGCGGTGATCGCGATCTGGCTCGCCAGCGACAGGTAATCCGGGAACAGGACATAGGGCAGCAGCAGCGAGAGCCAGAACACGATCTCGAACGGATGCCAGCGGCTCTGGGCCTGGAGATAGCCTTGCGGCGATGTGACGGTGGTGACGGACATGCTCAGCGCTTCCCGAACAGGCCGGCCGGCTTCCACATCAGCACGGCCACCATCACGAGATAGATGAAGAAGGCCCCGTATTCGGGCGCGTAATACTTGCCGGCAATATCGCTGATGCCGATCAGGATCGCGGCGGCGAATGAGCCGACAATGGAGCCGAGCCCGCCGACCGATACGATGATGAGCACATAGACCAGCAGGGCGAGGGAGAAATTCGGATCGAGCCCGACGATCTCGATCGCCAGTGCGCCGCCAAGCCCGGCGAGGCCGGAGCCGAGCGCGAAGGTGACCGCGAAGGTCGTATCGACGTTGATGCCGAGGCCGCGCGCCATGCGCTGGTTATCGACCGCGGCGCGGACCATGGCGCCGAACCGCGTGTATTCGAGCGCCAGCACCAGCGCGACGGTCACCGCCAGCGCGACGCCGATCAGGAACAGCCGGTAATTGCCGAGGCTCGAGCCCGAAGAAGTTGAAGCTGCCGCGCAACAGGGTCGGCGTCTGTACCGGCTGCTGGACGGTGCCGAAGAAATAGGCCGCGGCGGCCACCGAGATGAAAGCAAGGCCGATCGTGAGCAGCACCTGGTCGAGGTCGCTCGAGCGATAGAGCCGCCGGTAGAACACCCGCTCGAAGAACACGCTCACGATCGCGGTGACGATGAATGCGGCCGGCAGCGTCGCCAGGAACGGCCAGTGATAGTCGTTCACCAGATAGACGCTGATGTAGCCGCCGAGCATCGCGAAGGCGCAATGCGCGAGGTTCACAAAGTTCATCAGGCCGAGCGTGACGGAGAGGCCGACCGACAGGACGAACAGCAGCATCCCGTAGGCAATGCCGTCGAAGATCACGCCGAAGACCGGAGGAAGCATGCTGCTGGCGGTGCCCTAGATGCGCGGATGGGCCGATCTTACGACCGGCCCATCCTGGATTGCGAGTCGACGCGGGTTATTTGTGCGTCGGATCCTTGACGTCCTTGATCGTGTCGATGTCGACATTGACGATATTGTTGCCGACCTTCTGCACGCGCCGGATATAGACGTTCTGCACGATGTCCCGGGTGGCCGGGTCGATCATGGCCGGGCCGCGCGGGCTCTCCCACTTCATGCCCTTGATGGCGCCGACCAGCGCATCGCCGTCGGCCTTGCCGCCGGTCTTCTTCAAGCCCTCGTAGATGAGGTGCATGCCGTCATAGCCGCCGACCGCGAAGAAGTCGGGGTTGCGCTTGAACTCGGCATTGAACGCCTTGACGAAGTCGTCGTTGGTCTTGGACTTGTGGTTGTAGTCATAGTGCCAGGCGCTCAGGCGATCGATCGCGATTTCGCCCATCGCCTTGATGGCCTGCTCGTCGACCGGCTCGCCGCTCGACATGATCTTGACCTTCTTCGGGTCGATCTGCCGCTCGGCGAAAGCCTTGCCGATTGCGGCCGGCTGCGCGCCGCCCGGAACGAACACGAAGATGGCTTCCGGATTGAGGTCCTTGGCGCGCTGGATGAACGCCGAGAAGTCCGGATTGGCGATCGGCATGCGCACCGAGCCGACGATCTCGCCGCCGGCATCCTTGAAGCCTTTCTGGAACCAGGTTTCGGCGTCGATGCCCGGACCGAAGTCGGACACCATCGTGTAGGCCTTCTTGGCGCCGCCTTTGGTGGCGAGCCAGTTGCCGGCCGTCACCGAGATCTGCGGCAGGGTCAGCGAGGAGCGCACGATGTAGGGCGACTTCTCGGTGATCACCGAGGTGGCCGCGTTCATGTCCATCATCAGCTTCTTCGCTTCGGTCGCGACGTCCGCGGCGCCGAGCGCCTCCGGCGTCAGGGTGAAGCCGGCCAGGATGTCGACCTTGTCACGCACCACCAGCTCCTGGGCGAGACGCTTGGCGACGTCCGGATTCGGGCCGCCGGTGTCCTTGCGGATGATCTCGATCTTCTTGCCGGCGACCGTGTCGCCCTTCTGCTTCATGTAGAGCTTGATGCCGTTGTCGATCTGGGCCGCGGTGTCAGCAAACTGGCCCGAGAAAGCGGCGATCACGCCGATCTTGATCGTGTCCTGCGCGCTGGCGGCGCCTGAGATGACCGCTGCAGCCAGCAGGCTGATGCCGGCAAGCAATATGCGTTTCATTAGCTTTATCCTCCCCTGATACGGATTGTTTGATATCAAATTATTGGCCGGAGAATGCCCCAGCTTTCCGGTAAAGAAAAGCGCCGTGGGAGACGCCCACGGCGCGGCCTTTTGTCTGAATGGAACGGGCTGGCGGCTAACTGACCGCCATGGTGGCCCGGTCGTACTCGCCGGTGCCCAGATTGCCGTCCGGAAAGATGCCGTGCTTGGCGATCCAGTCGCGGGCGTCCTCGTAGAACTCCTTGGTGTAGGGCTCGAACACCAACCGCTCGCCCGGCCCCCAGCGCCTGGTGTCCATCTTGGCGTGATAGCGCTCGGGAAATTCCTTGAGGAAGTAGTGCGTGTACTGCTCCGGCCGCAGGTCGAGGTCGCGCTGTGCGCGGCGCAGCGCGCGATAGAATTTGCGCAGGTCCTCGGGATCGGGGTCGTTGTGGATCATCATTCCGATCATGAAGGTGGTGTCGAGGATTTTGCGGAAGCCGAGCTGTTCGGCGAAATAGTACGGCCCGCTGAACAGATGCACCGCCGGCGCCTGGCCTTCGATCAGTCTGTCCATGCGCGCGAACAGCATGCCGTCCGAATAGACCAGGTTCATCTTGTCTTGCGGGATGAACTGCTCGAGCGCCTGGATGGTCGCGTAGTGACTGCCTGACTGGTAACCGACCGAGATCGGCACGCCGGCGAGATCTTCCGGTGTTTTGATCTTGCTGTCGGGCTGCACGAAGACTCCGGCCGGCGACACCGAATAGACTTCGGACGCCATGCGGCCATGGCCCTTCGATGCGGCAACGTTCACGGTCCAGTGGCACGCGCAGGACACGTCCGCCTTGCGGCCGGCCTCGAACGATTGCATGGCGCCGATCTTGTCGCCCTTGTCGTGCACCTTGCCGTCGGAGGAGCGCACGGTCTCGCGGAATTCGTAGTCGAGGCCTTCGTCGGTGAAATAGCCTTTGTCGTGCGCAATCCATTCCTGGAGGCGGAAATGCGGCTCGATGAGGAATTTACCCATGGCGTTTTCTCCCGGACTTTTATTGGCGGCAGGCTAGGCCTGCGCCGCTTGACGGTAAAGCCGCTATTTCACCAGGCCGGCCAGCCGCGGCAGCCACAGCGTGAGCTCGGGAATGAGGGTGATGGCGATGAGGGAACCCAGCAACGGAATAAGCCACGGCAGCACCGCCATGGTTGCCCGCTCCATTGAGAGCTTGGCGACCCGCATCAGCACAAACAGCACCATGCCGAGCGGCGGATGCAGGAGCCCGATCATCAGGTTGAGCGTCATCACCACGCCGAAATGAATCGGATCGATGCCGACCTTCGCCAGGATTGGCATCAGGATCGGGACCAGGATGCTGATCGAGGCGATCGGCTCGAGGAAACAACCGATCGCCAGCAGCAGCAGGTTGATCAGCAGCAGAATGATGTAACGGTTGGTGGTCAGGGTCAGCAGGGCTTCGGCCGCGGCCTCGGCGACGCGCGTCGTCGTCAGCACCCAACCGAACAGCGAGGCCGCGCCGACGATCAGCAGCACGCCGGCCGTGGTCTCGATCGTGTCCATCGTGACCTTGTAGAACTGCTTCCAGCTCATGCTGCGATAGAGCAGGACGCCGAGCATCAGCGCCCAGGCGCAGGCAGCGATGGCGGCTTCGGTCGGCGTGAACCAGCCGAAGGTCATGCCGCCGATGATGATCGCGGGCGTGAGCAAAGCGGGGAACGCCGCCACGAAGGTCACGCCGAGCACCCGCAGGCTGAACGCCTGGTCGCGGCCCATGCCATAGCGCCGCGCGCAGTAATAGACGTAACCCATCATGCAGGCAGTCATGAACAGGCCCGGCACGACACCGCCGAGGAACAGCGCCCCGATCGAGACATTCGCCATCATCCCGTAAATGACGAACGGCAATGAGGGCGGGATGATCGGTCCGAGCGTCGCCGAAGCCGCGGTCACGCCGACCGCGAACTCGGTGTCGTAGCCATGGTCCTTCATCGCCTTGATTTCGATCGTGCCGAGGCCGGCCGCGTCGGCAATCGCGGTGCCGGACATGCCGGCGAAAATCACCGATCCAATGATGTTCACCTGCGCGAGCCCGCCGCGCATCCAGCCCGCGCTCGCCACCGCGAAATCGTAGATGCGGTTGGTGATGCCGGCCGAATTCATCAGGTTTCCGGCCAGGATGAAGAACGGCACCGCCAGCAGGGGGAAACTGTCGATGCCGCCGGCCATGCGGTGCAGGATCACGAAGTCCGGAATGCCGGCGAGGAAGTGGGTGTAGAGCAGCGACGAAAAGGCCAGCGCGATAAACACCGGCACGCCGGCAAGCAGGATGGCGAGAAAGACGAAGACCAGGATCGTCATTGCCGCCCGCCTAGTCCGGAATGATTTGGTTGTGCATGTCGTGCGGGCGGCGCCAGCGCGATCGCATGTTGCGCCACACGTTCTGCGCCTGCCGGGCGAACATCAGCCAGCAGCCGAGCGCCACGCCGGCATAGACGTAGCTCATCGGCAGCTCGAACACCGTCATGCGCTGGGACGCCATGCGCTCGGTGATGGTCACCGAGAAGTAGGCGAGCAATGCGAGGAAGCCGAGCGTGAGAATGTCGACGAATGCGAGCAGCGCCTGGCGGATGGGCCCCGCCGGCATCAGGTTCGACAGCAGCTCGACCGCGATGTGAGTCTTGCGGCGGGTCACCATCGCGCCGCCGATGAACGTCACCCACATCAAGCCGTAGCGCGCGATTTCTTCGGTCCAGGCCAGGCTGTCGTTGAGGACGTAGCGGGTGAAGAACTGCAGAAACACGATGAAGGCGAGTGACCAGAACACCAGCATCGCCAGCCAGTCTTCCGGATAACGCTCGACAACGACCTCGGCGTCCTCGGCGACGATCAGATGAACGCCGGGATCCGGCGCCTTACGTTTCGCTTTTTTGGCCATGCTGCCCCGCGCGCCCCGAAAGCGTCATGCCCGGCGCACCGGGCACGACGCCATGCGTGGTTGCTGTTACTTGAGCGCCTGCAGCGCGTCGTATTCCGCCTTGCTCCAGCCGGCGCCGGCCGAGGCATCATTGTGCAGCGGGATCGCCGCCTGACGGAACGCCTCGCGGTCGGGAACGATGACCGTCTTGCCGAGCTTGCGCAGTTCGTCGGCGGTGCTCTTTTCCGCTTCGGCAATCTGCTCGCTCGACTTCGCGTTGGCTTCCATCAATACGTCCTCGAACACTTTCTTGTCGGCGTCCGAGAGCTTCGACCAGGCGTGGCCGCCAACGATGGTGAGCAGCGATTCCGCGATATGGCCGGTCAGGATGATGTGCGACTGCACTTCATAGAACTTCTTGGCCATGATGGTCGGCAGCGGATTTTCCTGGCCATCGACCGTCTTTTGCTGGAGCGCGAGATAGACTTCCGCAAACGCGATCGGGGTGGCGTTGGCGCCGACCGCCTTTGCCAGCATGAGATAGAGCGGCGCCGGCGGCACGCGCAGTTTCATGCCCTTCATGTCTTCGGGCTTGTTGATCGCCTTGTTGGCGGTGACCATGCGCTGGCCGTAGTAAACCAACGCGACGATCTTGTGCTTGGTCTTGTCCTCGTAACCTTTGGCGATGTCGCGGAACAGTTTGCTGTCGCGGTAGGCTTTCCAATGACTGTAGTCGCGCAGCATGAACGGCGCGCCGGAGATTGCGAGCGGCTTATGGATCGAGCCGGCGAACGACGTGCCGGTGTAGATGATGTCCACCGTGCCGAGGCCGAGCCCTTCGTTGATCTGGTTTTCGTTGCCGAGCTGCGACGCCGCGAACACCTGAATGGCGTAACGGCCGTTGGTGCGTTTCTTGATTTCTTCCGCCGCCCACAAGGCCTGCTGGTGATACGGCTCCGGCGTCTCATAGACGTGCGCCCATTTGAGCGTGGTCTGCGCAAAAGCCGGAGCTGAGAACGTGAGCGCAATGGCGGCGCCGAGCGCAGCCAAAACCTTGGAACGTGACATGCTGGTCTCTCCCTGGACGCGACGAGGCTGCGTGGCGTGCGGCTCTTGGGTGGCCGCTATCGACCCGCTCAGTCATATGATGACCTGAGGACTGACGGGCGTAAAGACGATGATTTGTGCGTCTTTGGTTTAGTGCGGCTTCACGCCCGCCTTGCGGATCACGTCGGCCCACTTCTGCGCTTCGCGGGTGATGAAAGCCGCAGCGTCGCTTGGGGAATTGGGCTCCGGCTTGAGCTGAAGGGTGACGAAACGGCTCTTGATCGGCTCGCTGGCAATCACCTCGTTGATGGCCGCGTTGAGCTTTTCGATCACGGGGCGCGGCGTCTTCGGCGGCGCGGTAATCGCATTCCAGCTTCGTGACAGCACGTCCTTCACGCCCGCCTCGGCCAAAGTGGGCACGTCCGGCAGTTCTCGCAGCCGTTCCTCCCCGGCGATCGCAAGCACCCGGGCGCGGCCGCCCCGATGCAGCTCGAGCGCGCTCGCGATCTCGACAAAGAATATATCGACTTGCCCGCCGGCGATGTCGTTGAGCGCCGGCGCCGTGCCGCGATACGGCACGTGCTGGAGCCTGACGCCGGTGACCTCCTCGAACAGCTCGGCGGTCAGGTGCGAGGATGTGCCGATGCCCTGCGAAGCGTAGTTGACCTTATCGGGGTTGGCCCGCGCATAGGCGAGCAATTCCGCGACCGAATTGGCCGGAAAGCCGGCGCGTACCAGCAGTACGTTCGGAATTGAGCTCATGACCGCGACCGCCTCGAACCTGGCCGGATCGAAATTGAGCCTGGTGTAGAGAAGACCGTTGATCGTGACCGGCGCCGCCTGCGAAGCCAGCAGCGTGTAGCCGTCCGGCTCCGCCGAATAAACCGCCTCCGCCCCGATGTTTCCGGCAGCCCCGCCGCGGTTCTCGACGATAAACGGCTGCCCGAACTTCTTCTGCAGCGCGTCCGCCACCATCCGCGTCACGGTGTCGACCCCGCCGCCGGCCGGTGTGCTGACGACGATCTTCACCGGCTTCGATGGGTAGGTCGCGGCGTCCTGGGCCTGTGCCGGGAAGGCGCAGGCGGCGAGCGCGATTGTTCTAAGCCAACACCCAATAACCGCCTTGCTTCTCACGCGGTTCCCCCGCTGGCACTTAGAGCACACACGCGCGCTTTCACCTTATTCCACCGCCCTTAAGGCTCCAAGCCGAGCCGGCTCCGGAACCGCGAACCGAACGCGCGGCGTTGCGTTAGCCGCTTGCTGGAGGGCGGTTCATGTCATCGGTTCACGACACCCTGATCCGGAAAATCAGGGAGCACACATCGCTATCGCGGGACGACCTTGAAGCGCTCCGCAAGCTGACATTCGTCAATCGGCTGCTTGCCTCCGGTGAAGATGTCGTGCGCCAGGGTGACAAGCCTCGCGTGTCTGTTGTCGTCACGCGCGGGATGGTCGCGCGTTATCACACCCGCACCGGCGGCGGCCGGCAATATCTGTCGTTCCATATCGCGGGAGACATGCCGGACGCGCAGGCGCTGTTTCTCGATGTCATGGACCATTCGGTGTGTGCGGTCGGCGAGGCGGAAGTCGCGCTCCTGCCTCACAAGGATATTTTCGATATGTTCGAGCGGCGATTGTCGATCGGTTACGCCTTTTGGCGCGAAACCTTGATCGATGCGGCGATCTTTCGTGAAGCGATTACCAACAATTCCAGCCGGGCGGTGCGCACGCGCATCGCGCACTTTTTCTGCGAGCAATATTACCGGGCGCAGGCTGCGGGCCTCGCCGCCGAGGGTTCATGTGCGCTGCCCCTCAGTCAGATCCAGCTTGGCGAGACGCTGGGAATCTCAGTAGTGACTGCGAACCGCGGCTTGCAGGCGCTGCGCCGCACCGGCGCGGCCGAATTCCGCGACGGCGTGCTGATGGTGCGCAATTGGAAAAAGCTGATGCAGATCGGCGAATTCAACGCGAACTATCTGCATCTGATCAAGCAAAACCGCATCTGAAGCCGTCAAAGTCCTGACTTCAGGGCAGCGGTCAGTCCTTTGCGAAAGGCACGGTCACGCTTGAGATGCCACTCGCGGCTCATGGCGTGGCGGCGGCTGGCGCATTTCTCGGAATAGAGCAGCACCCAGATTCGCCCACGCGTTGAGCGCGCGCCTTTGCCGGCATTGTGCTTGGCGAGCCGCGCCGCAATGTCGTTGGTCCAGCCCACATATGTGACGTGGCGCAGCTTGCCGCTCGCCGTCCTGGCGCAATGACCGAGCACATAGACGAAGCACTCAGATGGCGGCTTCGCCTTGTTCGGCACGGAAGATCAGGAGATCAGCGGAAGGCCGACCAGCGGCTTTCGAATGAGCCGGCTGGCAACGCCGGCTGCGCGCCGGCAAGAAGGTTCGGCTGCGCCGGAGCAGGCGAGGTGAACGCAGTGCGCAGTTGCGGTTCAGCCTGTGCTTGCTGCTGCTGAGCCTTCGGCGCAGCAGCGGCCACGGCGGTTTCTTCCTTGATCTGCGGCCGCAGTCTCGGCGCTGCAATCGGCGCAGGTGCCGGCTGCGCTGACGCGGCAGCAAGGGTCGGGCCCGGTTGCGCGGGCTTCGCTGCCGCGACTGCCGTACGAGACGCCGATCGTGTCGGCGGCAGAGGGGCAGGCGACACTGGCTGCGCGTTGTCGTTCTGGGTGGCGAACATGTTGCCAAGCAGTCCGGCAATGCCGCGCGACTGGGTCACGGCAGGAGCGGATGGCACCGTTACCGGCTCGGCCTCGGCGACGCGAACCGGCTGCGGCGGCACGGTCACGGCCGGCGGATTGTTGGACGTACGCGGCAGCGCGCCAGGCGTATGGATCGTCGTGACTTGGCCGCCGGTCACGCGGCCATCGTTATCGGTCGTCGCGGTCTGGATCTGCGCGAGGAAGACCGGGTTCATGCCGCCATCGACGCCGCGCTTGACGGGAGCCGCCGCCACAAAGCTGGCGAGCTGTGCGGCCTCGGTCTGATCCTTGGTTTGCCTCTCGGCGACCAGCTGCGCGATCTCGGGTGGCACTTCATAAGTAGGACACTTGCCCGCCGGGCTGAAAGAAACCGGACGCGACGCATTTTCCGGTGTCGATGCGTTGAAGACATAACGCCGTTCGCACACGTCGACCTTCGGCTCTTGCTTGGTGACCTCGAAGTGGTCGTAGCCCTGCTTGAGATTCTTCCAGAAGGCGAGATGCGGGCTGTTGCGGTGACGCGCCATGTTCTTGGCGGTCATGCGGAACGGATAGGCCTGCAACTGGAATGACCGCTGCCCGCCGAAGAAGCTTTCACGCGCCAGCGCGTAGATTTCGACCATCTGCTCGTCGGTCATGGCGTAGCAGCCGCGCGAGGAGCAATCGCCGTGCACCATCAGGTGGGCGCCGGTGCGGCCCCAGGCGCGATCGAATGAATTGGGGAAGCCGGTGTTGAAGGCGAGATAGTAATTCGAATTCGGATTCATCAGGCCGGGGGTGATCGTATAGAAACCCTCCGGCGCCTGGCGATCGCCTTCCTTGACCTTGGGTCCGAGCTCACCCGACCAGCGGCAGATCGGATAGGTCTTGAGCAGCGCGAATTCGCCGTTGCGATTCTGTTTCCAGATTTCCGCTTCGGCTTCTTCCTTGAAGATGCGCATCAGAACCGGCGAGCCCTTGTCCATTTGTTTGGACTCAAGCTCAGCAGTCATCTTGTCGGAGATGGGCGCGTTGGCGCGACCGCTCGGCGCGACGCTGTCAGTGTCGCAGCCTGCGAGAACGAGCGCGGCCGAGATGGCCGCCGATGCAAGAACGGCAGAGAAGAAGGGACGACGGCTCAAACGCTAAACTCCCCCGAGGGCCCTCATTTGATTAAAGGGTTATCCTTAAAGATATTGGCATTCGCAAGGCGCTCGTTCGAATGAGACGCCGCGATAGCGCAATAGTAAATCCGCTGTAAACGAGACTTTTGCCCGATTCCAAAGGCTTCAGGCCAGATTCCGGCCCATTGCGAGGAACTTTTCGCGGCGCTGTTTGCGCACCGCTTCGGCATCAAGATTGTGCAGCTGGGTCAGTGCCTGGTGGATGGCCTCACCGGCCGCGGTGATGGCGGCGGCCGGGTCGCGGTGCGCCCCGCCGGTCGGCTCGCGGACGATGCCGTCGATGATGCCGAAGCGCCTCATGTCCTCGGCGGTGATTTTCATATTGGTCGCCGCCTCCTGCGCCTTTGCCGTATCGCGCCACAGGATCGAAGCGGCACCTTCAGGTGAGATCACGCTGTAGATCGCGTGCTCGAGCATCAGCACCCGGCTGGCCGTCGCGATCGCGATCGCGCCGCCCGAGCCGCCTTCGCCGAGAATGACCGCCACATTCGGCACGCCGAGCACGAGGCAGGTCTCGGTGCATCGGGCGATCGCTTCCGCCTGGCCGCGCTCCTCCGCGCCGATGCCCGGATAGGCGCCGGCGGTATCGACCAGCGCGATCACAGGAACGGAGAAGCGATCCGCCATCTCCATCAGTCGCCGGGCCTTGCGATAGCCCTCCGGGCGCGCCATGCCGAAATTGTGCCGCAGCCGGCTTTCTGTATCCGAGCCCTTCTCGTGCCCGATGATGCAGATGCTCTCGCCTTTGAAGCGGCCGAAGCCACCGACAATCGCCTCGTCTTCGCCGAACGTGCGGTCGCCCGCGAGCGGTGCGAAATCGGTGATCAACTGGTGGACGTAATCCAGGCAGTGCGGCCGCTGCGGATGGCGCGCGACCTGCGTCTTCTGCCAGGGCGTGAGCGTCTCGTAGAGCTCTTTGAGCGTGAGCGCGGCCTTCACCTCGAGGCGCGAAATCTCGTCGCTGACAGAAGCAGCGTCGCTGCTCTCGGTCCCGCGTAATTCGTCCGCCTTCGCCTCAAGCTCGGCGACCGGTTTCTCGAAATCGAGGTAAGTGCGCATTTCGGGACTAATGTACGTCCAAAGTTAAATTTGTATTCGAAATCCGGTTCGAACTGGCCACCGCCAATCTTTCGAGTCAACCTTGCCGGGACGGAACAAGCGCCCCATATCGGGTAACGCAGGGACGGCCCTGCATTTCCCTAAAAAGTTCGCTCGGGGACGACCCCGTCACCTTCGAAGGAGGCGGTGTCATGGCATGGCTGACTCTAGTGGCGGCGGGGTTGTTTGAGATCGGCTGGGCGGTGGGGCTCAAGGCCGCAAACGGCCGTCCCCTGATCCTTGCGGCAACCATTGTCGCGATGGTGATCAGTGTCGCGCTGCTTTATGTGGCAATGCGGGATCTGCCACTCGGCACCGCCTACGCCGTTTGGACCGGCATCGGTGCGGTCGGCACGGTTCTGGTCGGAATTCTCGCCTTCGGCGAATCCGCCGACGCAGTCCGGCTGCTGTGCATCGGATTGATCGTCGCCGGCATTGCCGGACTGAAGGTCGTCACGCCTTAGCGTCGGCGAGCGGATGCAGATCGCGGACCAGGCTCTTCAGCCGGTCTTCCAGCACGTGCGTATAAATCTGTGTCGTCGAGATATCGGCATGGCCGAGCAGCGTCTGCACGACGCGGAGATCGGCGCCATTGTGCAGCAGATGACTGGCAAAGGCGTGCCGCAGGACATGCGGGCTGATCTTTGCAGACGCGATGCCGCATGATGCGGCGAGTGTTTTCAGCTCGCGCGCGAAATGCTGGCGCGTCATGTGCCCGCTCTCGCCGAACGACGGAAACAGCCATTTCGTTTCTGACTTGCCGGCGAGCTTGAGATAGTCGGCCATCGCGCGTCGCGCGGTGTCGTTGAGCGGCACCAGCCGCTCCTTGCCGCCTTTGCCGCGGATCACCAGCATCGCTTGTTTGGTGCGCGCTGCCGTCGCCGGCAGCGTGATCAGCTCGGAGACACGGAGGCCGGTGGCGTACAGCGTCTCGAGCAAACACGACATGCGCGCGGCACGTAGCCGCTGCGCAGGCTTGGCGGACTTATCGTTCATGCCCGCGCGCGCCGCATCGAGCAGGCGCTCGACGTCCTTGATGGAGAGCACCTTCGGCAGCGTGCGCCCTCGCTTGGGCCCTTCGAGCACCGCCGCAGGGTCATCGCTGCGATGATTCTCGGCGTAGAGAAATTTGAATAGCTGCCGGGTCGCCGAAAGCCGGCGCGCCACCGACGACGCTTTGAAGCCGTTCTCGCTCAACGACGCCAGATAGTCGCGCAGATCGTCGGTCGTCGCATTCGAGAGGTCGCGACCCGCTGCTTTCAAATGCGCGAGCAGAGCATCGAGATCGCGCGTGTAAGCCGAGAGGGTATTCACTGACGCGCCACGCTCCGCAGCGAGCATGTCGAGAAACAATCCGACCTGGCCGTTCTGCTTTGGTGTGCGGCTCATCGCTTGAGAAACCGGTCAGGCGGGATCGTCACCGTGATCTCGCGCGGCTTGAGCTCGATAAAATTCGCCAGCACGTAGACCGCCGCATAGCTGAGCCCGCCGAGAACGGCGACGATGACAAGAAATCGGAAAAGACTCGGCATGATCGCAAGGCCTGCGGCGGCACGTCGTTACGAGAGTCGTAAAAAGACACAAAGAAAGCGTGTACGAGCCAGTCTTTCAGCCACTTGGCAAGTTTTGCACCCTCGCGTGCTATATGAATGGCCAGTTTGATGGAATCGCTTGTGACCGATATTGCCGTGCAAAAAGCCGCGCAGGGCGCGCTGGAAGCGCAGATTGTCGCTGCGCTCGGCGCTCGCTCGATCGTTCTGGTCGGCATGATGGGTGCCGGGAAGTCCTCGGTCGGCCGCAGGCTGTCGGCACGCCTTGGTGTGCCGTTTGTCGATGCCGACGCCGAGATCGAGGCGGCGGCCGGCATGACCATCGCCGACATTTTCGCACGGCATGGCGAGCCGGAGTTCCGCAAAGGCGAGGCGCGCGTGATTGCGCGGCTGCTCGAAACTGGCCCCCAGGTGCTGGCGACCGGTGGCGGGGCGGTCATGGACGACAATACCCGCGCTCTGATCGCGGCGAAGAGCATTTCGGTGTGGCTCAAGGCTGATCTTGACGTGCTGCTGCGGCGCACCAAGCGGCGCACCGAACGCCCGCTCGCCTCGAAGATCGAGACACTCTTGCCGCAGCGCGAGCCGTTTTACGCCACGGCGGATATTACGGTGCAGTCGCGCGAAGAGCCGCATGAGGCGATCGTTGAAGAAGCGATCGGCGCGCTGGCGGCCAAGCTCGGCGTCTGTTCGGAGCAAGGGCCATGACCGCGCCATTGCGCTCCGGAGAGCCGGTCACGGTCAATGTCGCGCTCGCTGATCGCAGCTACGACATCGTGATCGGCCGCGGCTTGCTGGCGTCGGCCGGCACCCGTGTTGCGAAGCTGCGTCCGGGAGCACGCACCGTCATCGTCACCGACGGAACGGTGGCCAAGCTTCATAAGGCGGCGGCGGAAAGCGCGCTGACGTCGGCCGGATCGAGACGTCGTCGACCATCGTGCCGGCGGGCGAAGGCTCGAAAAATTACGCGACGTTCGAGAAAGTCTGCGAAGCGATCATCGCCGCCAGGATCGAGCGCAATGACCTCGTGGTCGCGCTCGGTGGCGGGGTGATCGGCGACCTCGCCGGGTTTGCGGCGGCATCGACGCGGCGTGGGCTCGACTTCGTGCAGGTGCCGACCACGCTGCTTGCGCAGGTCGACTGCTCGGTCGGCGGCAAGACCGGCATCAATTCGGCGCAGGGCAAGAATCTGGTCGGCGCCTTCCACCAGCCGGTGCTTGTGCATCGCCGACACCGCACTGCTCGACACGCTGCCGAAGCGCGACTTCGCCGCCGGCTACGCGGAGGTCGTCAAGTACAGTCTGCTCGGCGACGCCGGCTTCTTCGGCTGGCTCGAGGCCAACTGGCAGGACGTATTCTCCGGCGGGCCGGGCAGGGAGCACGCGATCGCGGTGTGCTGCCGCGCCAAGGCCGGCATCGTCGCGCGCGACGAGCGCGAGACCGGCGAGCGTGCGCTCCTCAATCTCGGCCACACATTCGGCCATGCTTTCGAAGCCGCCGCGGGATACTCGTCGCGCCTGCTGCACGGCGAGGCGGTGGCGCTCGGCTGCGTGCTGGCCTTCGAGTTTTCAGCGCGCCGCGGCCTGGTTTCCGCACAGGATGCTGTGCGCGTCGCTCGTCATTTCGCGGCTGCAGGGCTGCCGACCAAGATAAAGGACGTGCAGGGCGGCGCCCCGAGCGTCGATCAGCTGATGACGTTGATCTCCCAGGACAAGAAAGTGAAGCGCGGCAAGCTCACCTTCATCCTCGTACGGGGTATCGGGCAGGCGTTCGTCGAAAACGACGTCGACGCCGAAGATGTGCGCGCGTTTCTCGGCGAAAAGCTCGCGGTCTGATGAACCAGAACGTCCTCAATATCCTGCTTGCGATATTTCTGCTCGCGGCCAACGCGTTCTACGTCGCGGCAGAGTTCGCGCTGGTCAAGGCGCGCGGTTATCGCATCAACACACTGGCGAAACGAAACCGGTTCGGCGCCAAGCTGACCCAACGGATGCTGGGCAACATCGAGGCCTATCTCGCCTGCTGCCAGCTCGGCATCACCATGGCCTCGCTCGGCCTCGGCTGGGTCGGCGAGCCCACCGTCGCGGCGCTGCTGCATCCGGTGCTGACGCCGTTCGGCTTGCCGGAGTTGGCGCTGCACCTCGTCTCGTTCCTGACCGGCTTTTTGCTCTTCTCGTCGCTGCACATCGTCATCGGCGAGCAGGTGCCGAAGACTCTGGCGATCCGCCGAGCCCGAGCCGGTTTCGCTGTGGGTCGCCTATCCGCTGCACGTCTCGTTCATTATGTTTTATCCGCTCAACTGGCTGCTCAATTCGGCCTCGCGTGCGGTGTTGCGGCTGTTTCGCGTCAGCGACGTCGCTCACAAGGAAATCCTCAGCGGCCCTGAACTCGAAAATCTGGTCGAAACCTCGGCGGAGCACGGCGGCATCCAGGAAGGTCAGGCCGAGTACATCCAGAACGTCTTCCGGTTCGGCGAGCTCGAAGTGTCGGACGTGATGGTCCACCGCACCAAGATGGTCACCTTGTGCGCGGACGACACGCCCGAGGACATCGTCAATACGGTCATCGCTTCTCCGGTCACCCGGCTGCCGATGTGGCGCGACAAGCCGGAGAACATCATCGGCATCCTTCACGCCAAGGATTTGCTTCGCGCGCTTCATGCCGTGGATGGTGACGCCAGCAAGATCGATATTTCCGCGCTCGCCAGCGCGCCATGGTTTGTGCCGGAAACCCGGCCGGTGTCCGAGCAGCTCAAGGCATTCCGCCGCCGCAAGACGCCGTTCGCGCTGGTGGTCGATGAATATGGCGAGGTCGAGGGTCTCGTCACGCTCGAAGACATCCTCGAAGAAATCGTCGGCGACATTACCGACGAGCACGATGTCGCCATGCCCGGCGTGCGGCCGCAGTCGGACGGCTCCGTCAATGTCGATGGCGCGGTGCCGATCCGTGACCTCAACCGGGTGATGAACTGGAATCTTCCCGACAAGGAGGCGACCACCATCGCCGGCCTCGTCATTCACGAGGCGCGCTCGATCCCGGAGCCGGGCCAAAGCTTCACGTTCCACGGCTTCCGCTTCCGGGTGCTGCGGCGCGCGCGCAACCGCATCACCGCGCTTCGCATCCAGCCGCTGAAGCGGAAAGAGGAAGCGGCTGCGAGCTAGGCGCCTTCTCCCGGCGCGGCGGCATGGATTGCCAGCGCGTGCACGCTGCCGGCGAGTTCCGCTGCTAAAGCTGTATTGATCATGCGATGCCGATCGACCCGGCTCTTCCCTTGGAAGGCATTCGACACGATATAAACGCGATAATGCGTTTGCCCGCCCTCGCGCGATCCCGCGTGGCCAGCGTGCAAATGTAATTCATCAACCACGTTGAGACTTTGCGGCGAAAACGCAGAAGTGAGCTTTTCTGTGATGATGTCGGCTGTACGCATGGCGGTCATTTACGCTTTCACCTTGAAGCCGTCACTGCGAAAAGCGCATAATGGCCGGTCATGAAATTCAACTCACCAATATTCGACGGCATCAAGGTCAAGCCTACGAAGGATCGCCGCCTCAAAACCGGCGGGCCCAACTGTGAGTGGGTCGGCTGCAAGGAAAAAGGTGCACACAAGGCGCCCAAGGGGCGCGGCCGCGAGAAGGATTACTGGCAGTTCTGTCTCGCGCACGTGCGTGAATACAACGCTTCATACAATTACTTCTCCGGCATGAAAGACGACGAAGTGCTCGCGTATCAGAAGGATGCGCTCACCGGCCATCGTCCGACCTGGAAAATGGGGACCGGCAAGCGCGGCAAGCCGGATTTTGACGCGACCACGGATCCGCTTGGCGTGCTGCACGATATCAACGGCCGCACCAGTTCGCGGCCAGATCCCGATCACAAGCCGCAGCAGCGCATCGTGCGCAATGTCGAACGCAAGGCACTGGAGACGATGGGTCTTGAGGTCGGCGCGACAGCCGTGGAAGTGAAAGCGCGCTTCAAGCTGCTGGTGAAGCGCCACCATCCCGATGCCAATGGCGGCGACCGCTCAAGCGAGGACCGCCTGGTCGAGATCATCCAGGCGTACAACTATCTCAAGACCAACGGCTTCGACTGAGCCTTCAGCGCGTAAAATTGAAGTTGAAGACGATGAACGAGTTCAGGAAGGACGGGACCCGTCCGACCCCGTTGATCTGTCCTTTCCTGGTTTGATCCTCGACCCTCGCATCGACGATGGTGAGCACCGACGGGGTTGTGTCCTGGGTGAAAGTAATTTGCCCGCGCAAGGAGCAGCTTCTTGTTACCGAAAGGCTCGCATCGCCGCTCACAGTAATCACCGTTGATACGGCACTCGGTGTGTACGCGCGGCAAGTGCCGTCAATTGAATACCGGGCCGGAGCTGAGCCTGCATTTGTAAGAGTGACGGCGCAGCGTTCCATAAAGACGACAGGATCGCCGCTGACAAAGTCGGCGCCAACAGCGGTCGAATACATGCTCCACTCGCCCGCGAGGTCGCCCGGCACGCAGGCTGCTTGCGCGGCGTGGGAGATCGTGGCGGCCAGCGCTGCACCGGCAGCGGTCGCACGGAAAGCGCGTTTGGTCTTTCTCATGGTCCTCCCCGAATACTTGCGCGTCACTCGAGCGTCAGCGGGTAAAGTTGAAGTGGAAGACCAGGAACTGGCCACCGCCCTGGTCGATGCGCCCGATTCCGTTGATTTGCCTTTTGCTGGTTTGATCCTCGATGCGTGCGTCGACGATGGTGAAGGTCTGGTCGGGGCTCATCTCTTGTTGAAGGGTATAGCCGCCACGCAATGTGCAGTTTCTGGTTACCGTCAGGGTACCGTCACCAGTCATGGTGATCGGAGTTGACGTTTGACCAGTCGAATAGGCGCGGCAGGTGCCGTCAATCGAATATCGGACCGGAGCTGACCCAGCATTCGAAAGCGTGAGCGCGCACTTTTGCATGAGGACTACAGCGTTGCCTGCCAGATCCCCAACAATCGTTGTGTACATGCTCCACTCACCCGCGAGATCGCCGGCTACGCAGATTGCGTGTGCGGGTTGAGACAGTGTGGCGGCCAGCACCGCACTGGCGGCGGTCGCACGGAAAGCGCGTTTGGTCTTTTTCATGATCCTCCCCCAACTGAGCTTGTCGCTTGGCGAAGCCTATCAAAGCTCGCGAGAACCGTGCATTGCTCCCTTTCGGTTTTGGAATGCCGGCCTATCTGATTGAAAAGATTGATAGGAACTTGTGCAGACCCGGGTTTTATCCGCCCCGGTGCCTCTGCTAGATTGGCCCTGTTTTCCGGCCCTAACGAGTTGTCCCGTATCGGGTTTCGGGGGTTCCGAAGCCACGGAGGAATGATGGCTACTGCAAATACAGAACCGGCACTGCTCCCCGACATGAAAGTGTCGGTGCGCCAGGTGTTCGGCGTCGACAGCGATATGGAAGTCCCGGCCTATTCGGAAGCTGACGAACACGTGCCGGAGCTGGATCCGGACTACCGCTTCGACCGCACCACCACGCTCGCCATCCTCGCCGGTTTTGCCAAGAACCGCCGCGTCATGGTGACCGGCTATCACGGCACCGGAAAGTCGACCCACATCGAGCAGGTCGCGGCGCGGCTCAATTGGCCTTGCGTGCGCGTCAATCTCGACAGCCACATCAGCCGTATCGACCTGATCGGCAAGGACGCGATCGTCATCAAGGATGGCTCGCAGGTCACGGAATTCCGCGACGGCATTCTGCCGTGGGCGCTCAAGAACAACATCGCACTGTGCTTCGACGAATACGATGCCGGCCGGCCGGATGTGATGTTCGTCATTCAGCGCGTGCTCGAAGTTTCCGGGCGTCTGACGCTGCTCGACCAGAACAAGGTGATCAAGCCGCATCCCTCGTTCCGCCTGTTTGCGACCGCCAACACGGTCGGGCTCGGCGATACGTCGGGCCTTTATCACGGCACCCAGCAGATCAATCAGGGCCAGATGGACCGCTGGTCGATCGTCACCACGCTCAACTATCTGCCGCACGATAACGAAGTCGAGATCGTGCAGGCCAAGGCGAAGCACTACCGCAATGAGCAGGGCCGCGAGATCGTCGGCAAGATGGTGCGCGTGGCGGACCTCACCCGCAACGCCTTCATGAACGGCGACATCTCGACCGTCATGAGCCCGCGTACGGTGATCACCTGGGCGGAGAATGCCGACATCTTCAACGACATCGGCTTCGCGTTCCGGCTCACCTTCCTCAACAAGTGCGATGAGCTCGAGCGCCCGATTGTGGCCGAGTTCTACCAACGCAGCTTCGGCGTCGAGCTGCCGGAATCGTCGGTGAACGTCGCGCTGTCATAAGGTGGCCATGGCCTCCAACAGCAAACCGAAAACGCCGAGCCGGGAATCGCCGACCGAGCCGTTCAAGCGCGCGGTATCGGGCTGCATGCGCGCCATTGCGCGCAAGCCCGATCTCGAAATCTCGTTTGCGGCTGAGCGGCCCGGCCTGGCCGGCGGCAAGGCGCGGCTGCCGGAGCCGCCGCGCAAACTGACCAAAGCGGAAGCCGCGATCGTGCGTGGGCACTCGGATTCGATCGCGCTGCGGATTGCGCTGCATAACCCGTCGGTGCATCGCCGCCAGCAGCCTGGCGGCCAGCAGGCTCGCGCCGTCTTCGAGGCGATCGAGCAGGCTCGCGTCGAAGCGATCGGCGCGCGCCGCATGGAAGGCGTCGCCAGCAACATCACGGCGATGCTCGACGACCGCTATCACCGCGGCAAAATGGATCAGGTCAGCGCGCGGTCCGATGCGCCGATCGAGGATGCGCTGGCGCTGCTGGTGCGCGAAAAGCTCACCGGGCTCGCGCCGCCGCCTGCGGCGAAAAAGCTTGTCGACCTGTGGCGCCCGCTGATCGAGGACCGCGTCAGCCGCGATCTCGACCGGCTGGAAGATCTGATCGAAGATCAGCGTCAATTCGGCGACGCGGTTCACGACATGCTCGACGCGCTCGACATGGGCGACGATCGCTCGTCCGACAGCGAGGACGAGGACGAAGGCGACGACGACAAGAAGCAGCAGGATCAGGGCCAGGAAGGCGACGCCAGCGAGAGCGACGAGTCGCAGAAGATGAGCGCCGAAGAGGCGATGTCGAGCGAGGACATGCCGGATTCGGCGGCCGAGGCGACCGATGCGCAGTCCGCCGACATGGCCGAAGATGCCGACATGGGCGACAGCGAAGCGCCCGGCGAGCCGCAGCGTCCGCGTCATTTCGGCAAGAACGAGCCGCGCGGACCCGACTATCGCGCCTTCACCAATCGTTTCGATGAGACCGTTGCCGCCGAGGACCTCTGCGAGCAGGAAGAGCTCGATCGCCTTCGCGGCTATCTCGACAAGCAGCTCTCACATCTTCAGGGCGTCGTGGCGCGGCTGGCCAACCGGCTGCAGCGCCGGCTGATGGCGCAGCAGAACCGCGCCTGGGAGTTCGACCTCGAAGAGGGCCAGCTCGATGCATCGCGGCTGCCCCGCATCATCATGGATCCTTTCCACCCGCTGTCGTTCAAGCAGGAAAAGGACACGAAATTCCGCGACACCGTGGTGACGATGCTGCTCGACAATTCGGGCTCGATGCGCGGCCGGCCGATCACTGTCGCGGCGACCTGCGCCGACATTCTCGCGCGCACGCTCGAGCGCTGCGGCGTCAAGGTCGAGATTCTCGGTTTCACGACGCGGGCCTGGAAGGGCGGGCAGTCGCGCGAGCAGTGGCTCACCGCCGGCAAGCCGGCCAATCCGGGCCGCCTCAACGATCTGCGCCATATCATCTACAAGTCGGCCGACGCGCCGTGGCGGCGCGCGCGCAAGAATCTCGGCCTGATGATGCGCGAAGGCCTGCTCAAGGAAAACATCGACGGCGAGGCGCTCGATTGGGCGCACAAGCGGCTGCTTGGGCGCACCGAGCAGCGAAAAATCCTGATGATGATTTCCGACGGTGCGCCGGTCGACGACTCCACGCTGTCGGTCAATCCCGGCAATTATCTCGAGCGCCATCTGCGCTACATCATCGAGGAGATCGAAACGCGCTCGCCGGTCGAGCTGATCGCGATCGGCATCGGCCATGATGTCACGCGCTATTACCGCCGCGCCGTCACGATTGTGGATGCCGAGGAGCTTGGCGGCGCAATGACCGAGAAGCTCGCCGAGCTGTTCGAAGAACACGCGGAAGCCGACCGCGCCGCATCGCGCCGTCGCGTGGCCTGAGCATGCGCCAAGCCTGGTCGCGGTGGCCTTGGCCCGCCGCCTTTTTCGCCGCACTGATCGTGGCTGCGGCGGCAATTGCGCAAACTGCCGATCAGCCTCGCAAGATCACGGTTACAGGCACTCCGCTTACGTCATTCGATAATCGCGAGCCGACCCGCACCCGTTTTGGTTCGCTGGAATTTCGCGGTGGCCTCCAACTGACCTCGACCGAAAAACTGTTCGGCGGCCTTTCCGGCCTGCTGATCGCCCGCGACGGATCAAGCTTCGTTGCCATCAGCGACCGCGGCCAGTGGTTTCGCGGCAAATTGACATATCGCGACGGCCGCCTCGCCGCGCTCACAGATGTCGAGACCGCTCCCATGCGCGGGCCTGATGGCACGGCGTATTCGTCGCGTGCCCGCTTCGACAGTGAGGCGCTGACCGAGCACGCCGGCAAATATTGCATCGGCGTCGAGCGGCAGAATGAGATCGTCTGCTTCGACTACGCCAAGCAGGGCCTGCTCGCCCGCGGTCAGACCATTCCGGTGCCGGCGGTGGTCAAGACATTCCCGAACAATCAGGGCCTCGAAGCCGTGGTCGGCGTGCCTGCCGGCCAGGAGCTTGCCGGCGCGTTGATCGCGATCTCCGAGCGAAGCCTCGATAGCGAGGGAAATATCGTTGCGGTGTTGATCGATGGCCCGCGTCCCGGCTCGTTCAGCATCAAGCGCACCGAGAATTATGACGTCAGCGATGTAGCGCTAATGCCGAACGGCGACCTGCTTTTGCTGGAGCGGCACTTTTCACTGCTGCGCGGGATCAGCGTGCGCATCCGCCGCATCCTGCAACGCGACATCCGGCCTGGCGCAATTGTCGATGGCGCGATCCTGATCGAGGCCGATCTCGGCTACCAGCTCGACAATATGGAAGGCATCGCCGCGCATCGCTCGCCGACGGGCGAGACGATCATCACGCTGGTGTCGGATGACAATTTCTCGGCGCTTCAGCGCACGCTGATGTTGCAGTTCGCGCTGGTGGAGTGATCAGGCGCTCTTCTGCTTCTTCGCGAGCGCGCGCTTCATATCGAGCAGCTTCGGCGCCAGCTCCTCGTCCTTGGCCTTGAGCAGGAAGGCATCGAGACCGCCGCGATGATCAATGGTGCGCAGCGCATTGGCAGAGACGCGCGCCCGCACCGAGCGGCCGAGCGCGTCGGACGTCAGCGTGACGCTGCGCAGGTTCGGGAAGAACCGCCGCTTGGTCTTGATGTTCGAGTGGCTCACCTTGTGGCCCACCTGAGCCTTCTTGCCGGTCAGGTCACAACGAAAAGACATAGGAAATCCTCGAAATTCAACGCGCCGCCCCTGCGGCCCAGCGTTCGGCTTATCCGGAAGACGGCGACGTATAGGGGAAGGGCGGTTGGGGCGTCAAGCCGCGATCCGATCCAAAACATCACAGAATCGGCGTATTTTCGGAGGGAAAAGCGCGAAAGCCTGCGGATACACCGCCGCCGAGACCTTGTCTGGCGGCCAATGTCTGCGGATAGTCTGCCGATTTAAGAAGGATCGACGCCGGTGCTATCGAGACGTCGCTGCGTGCGGCCTGGAGCGCCTCGCCTTGGCGCTTGTCTTGGCGCTTGCCTTGGGCGGCGTGTGTCTGGCCGTCACGACTCCGGCCTCCGCACAGGCCAAGCTCGACGCGCAGTACAAGGCGACGCTGGCCGGGCTTCCGATCGGCGAGGGCACCTGGATCGTCGACATCGGTGAGAAAGAGTACACGGCCGCCGTCAGCGGCATGACCACCGGCCTGCTCAAGATCCTCAGCGGCGGCAAGGGTACCGGCTCGGTCCACGGCGCAGCGGCGGGCGGACAGTTCGCCCCGGCCAACTACGCCGCAACCATCAACACCCACAAGAAGACCGAGGAGATCCGCGTCAGCCTCAACGGCGGCAAGGTCAAGGATTACAAGATCGAGCCGCCGCAAGAGCCGAACGACGAGCGCGTCCCGATCACCGAAGCGCACCGCCAGGGCGTGACCGACCCGATGACCGGGGCGCTGGCGCGCATCTCAGGTACCGGCGACATGCGCGTGGCGGAGGCCTGCCAGCGCAAGGTTGCCGTGTTCGACGGCCGCATGCGCTACGACTTGCAGCTTGCCTTCAAGCGCATGGACAACGTCCAGGCGAAAAAGGGCTATAGCGGCCCGGTGGTGGTTTGCTCGATCTACTTCACGCCGATCGCCGGTCACATGCCGGATCGCTCCGCGATCAAATATCTGACCAAGGCGCGCGACGCCGAAGTGTGGCTGGCGCCGGTCGCTGGTACGCGGGTGATGGCGCCGTACCGGATCCAGATGGAGACCCCGCTGGGCATGGGCGTCGTCGAAGCTACGCAGTTCGTCTCGACCGCAAGCACATCCGGCGGCAAGTCTGCCAAGACGCAGTAGCGCAGACGGGCGCGCCGCGCCGGCGAGCTTGACTCGGCTCAAAGAGCGGCCTCGGCGTTGCGATTAACAATTGGAGCCCTAAATCTCCAGGGAATTGTGATAGCGACACTCGATTTAGTAGGGCGGCGGAACCCGCTGCTAGATATCGCCGTGAACGAACCCACATTCGGGGGGAGTCAGTGATTCGGGCGCGATTCGTTCCAGACTCGTTCTGAAACTTAATCGCCAGGCGGCGAAAGCGGGCGAAAACGCTCGTAAGTGTTACGTTGTGATACAGAAATTTGGCCGCGCCGCTGAGCGCGTGCCGTTCCGGACGCGTAATGGTCTCCTTCACATCTCCTTCGAGCCCCAACGCCGCCCAAAAGGCGCGCGGCGCCGGCGTCACCGCCGTGCTGGGGCCGACCAATACCGGCAAGACCTTCCTCGCCATCGAGCGCATGGTCGCGCATTCGAGCGGGGTGATCGGCCTGCCGCTGCGGCTCCTCGCCCGCGAGGTCTACAACAAGGTGGTCGGCAAGGTCGGGGTCGAGGCCGTCGCCCTCATCACCGGCGAAGAGAAGATCAAGCCGCCCAATCCGCGCTTCTGGGTCTCGACCGTCGAGGCCATGCCGCGCGACCTCGACGTCGCCTTCATGGCGATCGACGAGATCCAGCTTGGGACGGATTTCGAGCGCGGCCATGTCTTCACCGACCGGCTGCTCAATGCCCGGGCCCGCGAGGAAACGCTGATGCTCGGCGCCGCCACCATGCGGCCGATGGTCGAAAAGCTCCTGCCCGGCGCCAATATCGTCGGCCGGCCGCGGCTCTCCCAGCTCACTTACGCCGGGGAGAAGAAGCTCACCCGGCTGCCGCGCCGCACGGCCATCGTCGCCTTCTCGGCCGACGAGGTTTACGCCATCGCCGAATTGATCCGCCGCCAGCGCGGCGGCGCTGCGGTCGTTCTGGGCGCGCTGTCGCCCCGCACGCGCAATGCGCAGGTCGCGCTCTACCAGTCCGGCGATGTCGACTACCTGGTTGCGACCGACGCGATCGGCATGGGGCTCAATCTCGATGTCGATCACGTCGCCTTTGCCGCCGACCGCAAATTCGACGGCTACCAATTCCGCAAGCTGACCCCCGGCGAGCTCGCGCAGATTGCGGGCCGCGCCGGCCGCGCCACCCGTGACGGCACGTTCGGTACGACCGGGCGCTGCGATCCGTTCGAGCCGGAACTTGTGCGTGCACTGGAAAGCCACGTGTTCGAGCCGGTGCGCATGCTGCAGTGGCGAAACAGCAAGCTCGACTTCGCCTCGATCGGCGCCTTGCAGGCTTCGCTCGCCATGACGCCGCGCGAGCCGGGGCTGACCCGCGCGCCGATCGCCGAAGACATTCAGGTGCTTGAGCACGCCGCCCGCGATCCCGAGGTGCGCGATATGGCGAAAGACCGCAAGGCGGTCGAGCGGCTCTGGGACGTTTGCCAGGTGCCGGATTACCGCAAGATCGCGCCGGCCACGCACGCCGAACTGGCGGTGACCCTCTATGGTTTCCTGATGCGGGAAGGTAATATCCCCCCCGATTGGTTCGCTCGTCAGGTGGCTCAAGCTGACCGAACCGACGGCGACATCGATACCCTCTCGAACCGGATTGCGCATGTACGGACCTGGACGTTTGCGGCCAATCGGCCGGATTGGCTCGCCGATCCGGAGCATTGGCAGAACGTCGCGCGCGCCGTCGAGGACAGATTGTCCGACGCCCTCCACGAAAGATTGTCGGAGCGCTTCATAGATCGCCGGACCAGCGTGTTGATGCGGCGTTTGCGTGAGAACACAGTATTGGAAACTGAAATCGGAAAATCGGGTGAAGTGACGGTCGAGGGGCATGTGATCGGCCGTCTCGACGGCTTCATGTTTGCGCCCGACGCGTCAGGTGCCGGGTCGGACGCCAAGGCGCTCAACGCGGCCGCGCAAAAGGCGCTGGCGAGCGAGATCGAGGCGCGCGCCACCCGGCTCTCACAAGCCAATACCGACCAGATCGTGCTCGCCAATGACGGCGTGCTGCGCTGGATGGGCGACGTGGTCGGCAAGCTCGTTGCCGGCGACGAGGTGGTGCGTCCGCGCGTGCGCATCGTCGCCGATGATCACCTGACCGGGCCGGCGCGCGAACTGGTGCAGACCCGGCTCGACCTCTGGCTCAAGACCTACATCGAGAAGCAGCTCGCGCCGTTGTTCTCGCTCTCTGCCGCCGAGGACATCACCGGGATGGCGCGCGGCGTCGCCTTCCAGCTCGTCGAGTCGCTCGGCGTGCTGGAGCGCCAGCGCGTCTCGGAAGAGGTGAAAGGCCTCGACCAGGCGGCTCGCGCCACGCTTCGCAAATACGGCGTGCGCTTCGGCGCCTATCACATTTACCTGCCGTTGCTGCTCAAGCCGGCGCCGCGCGCATTGGCGACGCAGCTTTGGGCGCTCAAGAACGAACCCAATGCAACGGGCGTCGACGATCTGCTGCACCTCGCGGCGAGCGGGCGCACGTCGATTCCGGTGAACAAGGAGACGCCGAACGCTCTCTATCGCACAGCCGGATATCGGGTGACCGGCGAGCGCGCGGTGCGCGTCGATATTCTTGAACGTCTCGCCGACCTCATTCGTCCCGCGCTGATGTGGCGTGAAGGTACGACGCCGAAGCCGGCCGGCGCTTTTGACGGCCGCAGCTTCACGGTGACCGGCGCGATGACCTCGCTCACCGGCGCATCAGGTGAAGACTTTGCATCGATCCTGCGCTCGCTCGGCTATCGCATGGATCGCAAGCCCAAGCCGCCGGAGGCGGCAAGCGAAACAAAGCCGCCGGAGGCGGCAAGCGAAACCAAGCCGCCGGAGGTGGCAAGCGAAACCCAGCCGCCGGAGGCGGCAGCAGCGGCGAGCCCCGCGCAAACGGAGGCACCGGTTACGGAAGCCGCCGCGCCGGACGCTGCCGCATCGTCCGAACCGGAAGCGCAACAGCCAGCCGAGGCACCGCATGCCGCGCATCCGGTCGAGGCCGCACCTGCGCGCGACGTTCTCCGCGTCGCGAGCTCGCGCGCTCTGCTGCCGCAAACCGATTTCTTCCCGGCCGGCATCGCGCCGGTCGTGCCGTCCGCTGAGGTGCCTGCGGGGCAACCGCCGATCCTTGACGAACCGCCGGCCGTGATCGCCGAGGCGACTGCACCAGTCGTTGCCGATGCTGCGCCGGCTGAAGCGGGTTCAACGCCAGCCACTCCGGCCGAACCGGAGATGATCGAAGTCTGGCGTCCGGCCGGCCGTTCCGATCAGCGCAAGCCGCAGCACAGGCAGCGCCGTCCGCAGCGCGATGCGCGTCCCGCGCCGGCCGCTGCCGAGGCCGCCACCGCCGAACAAGCCGCGCAACCGGCAGCGGAAACACCGGCAGAGCAAAAGAACGAGAGCGGGCCGCATCGGGGGCCGCGCCGTGATTTCGGCGAGAAGCGCGCCGAAGGGCAGGATCGTCGTGACCGCCAGCAACGGCAGGAGCGCGACGGCAAGCGCGACAACCGCAAAGATCGCGGCGACCGCCCGCCTCGCAAGGATCGCGGCTCGCCGGTCGATCGCGCCGAACGCGAACGGTATTTCGCCAAGCCGGGCATGCGCCCGAGCAAAGAGCCGGATCCGAACTCCCCCTTCGCGAAGCTGGCCGCGCTCAAGCAGCAGCTTGAGGACAATGCCAAGCGCTGAGCGGGTTTCAGCTCAAGAACGTCAGCGTATCGACAAATGGCTGTGGCATGCGCGGATGGTGCGGACCCGTTCGGCGGCGGCGGCTTTGACCGAAGCCGGGCACGTCCGCGTCAACGGAACCCGGGTGATCGCCCCAGGCCATTTGTTACGGCGCGGCGATGTCGTGACCCTGGCGCTGGACCGCTCGGTACGCCTGCTGCGGGTCGACGGCTTCTGCGAGCGCCGGGGGGATGCGACTGCGGCAAGGCGTCTCTATAGCCCTCCCTGACCATTTTTGGGCCGGTGCCCTGCGCGGCGCGGGCTTGCCGCCTATATTACGCTGGGGTAGGGACCGGCCAAACGCTATGACCTACGTCGTCACCGAAGCCTGCATTAAGTGCAAATATCTGGACTGCGTGGAGGTGTGTCCGGTCGACTGCTTCTACGAAGGCGACAACATGCTCGTCATCCATCCGGACGAGTGCATCGACTGCGGCGTGTGCGAGCCGGAATGTCCGGCGGAGGCGATCAAGCCCGATACCGAGCCGGGCCTCGAGCAATGGCTCCAGCTCAATGCCGAATTCTCCAAGACCTGGCCGAATATCACCGTCAAAAAAGACCCGCCGCCGGACGGCAAGGAGTGGGAGGGCGTGCCGGATAAGTACAAGAAGTTCTTTTCGCCCGACCCAGGGAAGGGAGATTAACGCGACGAGCCGGTAAGGGCTTTGGCCGGTCAGGACAAAGCGCCTAAAGTTCCGCGGGCGCGTTAACCCATCACGAAAAATTTCTCTGGACGAATTGCGGAATTGGCCACGTTGCCGCCGATAACGCGTTGAAAACCATTGATTTTTGCAGAAAATGTGATATATTGCTGTGAAATCGATGAAAACGCACCGCCATCCATAGCGCTCCCGTTCGGGAGCCTATTTTTTCGGGCGGTACCTCTTAGAGGACGTGGCGGTTCCACGGAACACAGCAGTGGCAGGTAAAGTGCGTCAAAAGACCAAGAAGGGTTCCAGCGTCAGCGCAGGGGCCAAGAAATCCGCTGCGGTGCGGCGGACCTCGCAAACCTCGCGCGGCACTGCGCGTGGGGCCCCCGCAGCCAAAGCCCCCGTAGCCAAAAAGGCTCCGGTTGAAGGAGCAATGCCCGTAATGCAGGCCAAGAAGACTACCCAACGACAAGGCTTCAAAGTCAACGAATTCATCGTCTATCCCGCTCACGGCGTAGGTCAGATTCTGGCCATCGAGGAGCAGGAGGTTGCCGG
The DNA here is from genome assembly GCA_963847325.1 of uncultured Alphaproteobacteria bacterium. Taxonomy (GTDB): domain Bacteria; phylum Pseudomonadota; class Alphaproteobacteria; order Rhizobiales; family Xanthobacteraceae; genus Pseudolabrys. Next base: position 55,659 of record CAWJZD010000003.1, on the reverse strand, counting down.
CGCGAAGCTCGAGCTTTTCGTCATCAACTTCATCAAGGACAAGATGACGCTTCGGGTGCCGACCGCGAAGATCGTGTCCGTCGGGATGCGCAAGCTTGCCGAGCCGGCAATGGTCAAGCGCGCGCTCGAGACCCTGAAGGGCCGTGCGCGCATCAAGCGGACCATGTGGTCGCGCCGGGCGCAGGAATACGAAGCCAAGATCAATTCGGGCGACATCGTCGCGATCGCCGAGGTCGTGCGCGACCTCTTCCGCTCCGACACCCAGCCCGAGCAGTCCTACTCCGAGCGGCAGCTCTATGAAGCCGCGCTCGACCGGCTCGCGCGCGAAATCGCCGCGGTGCAAAAGCTGACCGAGACCGAGGCGATCAAGGAGATCGAGGCGTCGCTCGCCAAGGGCCCTCGTCGCGGTCCCAAGCCGGCTGAAGCCGCGCCGGCTGAGACCGGCAACGACGACGCGGTCGAGGAAGAGGCGGCGTAAGCAGCCCTCACAACGGACAAACGAAAGCCCGGCAGCGATGCCGGGCTTTTTGTTTTTGGCGCGCTGCCCACCCGGCGTGGGTTCCGGAATGCCGGGTTACACGATTTTTACAGTCTGAAATCCGCTAGGCGAGAGCCCGGCGGCGGGTATAGCCTGTTGCCAATAACAAAAACGCCAACAGGTTTCGAACAGGGAGGACGTCTTCAATGGCTACTCGTACAACTCGCCGTGCCGTCTTGAAGAATGCGGCTCTGGCGACAACTGCTGTGCTCGCGGCACCCTATGTGCGGGGCGCTCACGCTGCCGGCTCAATCACGATGGGCTGCTGGGACCATTGGGTGCCCGGCGCCAACAACACCCTCACCAAGATCTGCAACGAGTGGGGCGAGAAGAACAAGGTCGAGATCAAGATCGACTACATCACCTCGCAGGGCGAGAAGGACAAGCTCACCGCCGCCGCCGAAGCGCAAGCCGGCACCGGCCACGACATCATGTCCCATCGCGACTGGAATATCCGCATTCACCAGCGCGTGCTCGAGCCGCTCAACAACATCGTTGAGGAGATGATCAAGAAGTACGGCCCGATCAGCCCGGTGGCCGAATATCTCGCGAAGAACAAAGGCACCTGGTACGGCATCCCGACCACGGTCGGCAGCCAGGTGAAGCCGTGTCAGTCGCGCTTCGATCTGTTCAAGGAGCACGCCGGCATCGACCTGCAAGCCATGTTCCCGGCCGATGAGACCAAATGGGACAAAGCGCAGACCGACAAGTGGACTTATGACGCCTATCTCGAAGCCGCGCAGAAGCTGCACAAGGCGGGCTTCCCGGTCGGCATTCCGATGGGCCAGACCAGCGACGCAGTCGACACCGTCGGCGCCATCTTCAATGCGTTCGGCGTCGTGATGATCGACGACAAGGACAACATCAAGGTCAATTCGAACGAGACCCGCGTCGCGCTCGAATACATGAAGAAGCTGATGGCGGTGAATCCGCCGGAGGTTTACGCGTGGGATGACGCCGGCAACAATCGCTGGATGATCTCGGGCAAAGGCTCGAGCATCATGAACCCGCCGTCGTCATGGGCGGTCGCCAAGCGCGACAATCCGACGGTGGCCGAGAAGATCTGGCATCACCCGATGCCGAAGGGGCCGAAGGGCCGCTTCGTCGGCCAGTTGCCGCAGTTCTACGGCGTGTGGTCGTTCTCGAAGAACAAGTCGGCCGCCAAGGACCTGCTGCTGCACATCTCGCAGAAGGAACAGGTGGCGCAGCTTCGTCGAGGCGTCGGTCGGCTATGACCTGCCGTCGTTCAAGAGCATGTACGACCTGCCGACCTGGAAGACGGTCGGCCCGCCGACCGGCGTTTCCTACGGCTATCCGCCGCGCGGCGACGAGCAGACCTCGATGTTCGGGCATCCCGCCCGCGCCGAAGTTGGCGCCCAGATGTACAATCAGGCGATCAACACGGTGATGGTGGCGAAGGTCACGCAGGGCAACGAGAAGATCGACGACGTCATCAAGTGGGCCGAGAAAGAGCTCGAAGGCACGCTGCGCGCCTAAAACGCGTTCGCTCACGCAAAGTCGCACCCGCCGGCCTCACAAGCCGGCGGGTCAGTTTCCGGCATCCGAATGTAACGAGGCGGAATGGCCGACACCGTACAGTCCTCCTGGGTTCCCGTGTCCGACACGGCTGCGCCGCCGGTCAAGAAACGGGCCTGCACAAGTTCATGCGGCGCCGTTCCACCACCGCATTCCTGATGTGCCTGCCGCTGATCGTGGTGATCGTCGGCCTCGTCATCTATCCGGCGCTTCTATTCGATCTATCTGTCCATGCTGAACAAGGCGCAGACCCGCTTTATCGGCCTGGGCAATTTCACCTGGCTGTTGTCCCGCGACGTGTTCTGGATGGTGGTGTGGCAGTCGGCGATCTTCGCGCTGTCGGCCGTGTTCTTCAAAGCGCTGATCGGCCTGATCACCGCGCACCTGATCAACAACCTGCCGACCAAAGGCCAGCGCAAATGGCGCGGCATGTTGCTGGTGCCGTGGGTCATTCCGCTGGCGCTCTCGACGCTCGGCTGGTGGTGGATGTTCGATCCGACCCACTCGGCCTTCAACCACCTGCTCAAGGCGCTCGGCTTCAAGGAGATCGCCTGGCTCAGCGAGCCTTACTGGGCGCGCTTCTCCGTGATCCTGGTCAACGTGTGGTACGGCGCGCCGTTCTTCCTGATCATGTATCTGGCGGCGCTCAAATCGGTGCCGGAGCAGCTCTACGAAGCGGCGTCGATCGACGGCGCCAGTGCCTGGCAGAAGTTCATCCACATCACGCTGCCGATGATGCGCAACATCATCGCCATCACCGTGCTGTTCTCGCTGATCGTGACCTTCGCCAACTTCGACATCGTGCAGATCATGACCGCGGGCGGCCCGCGCAACATGACGCATGTGTTCGCGACCTATTCGTTCCTCACCGGCATCCGCTCCGGTGACCTGCCGCTCGGCTCGGCGGTGTCGCTGTTCATGCTGCCGATCCTTGCGGTGTCGGCCATCTTCATCCTGCGCGGCGTGCGCAAGCGGGGGAGGGAGATCGGATGACCTCGACTTCGGTTGCCGCGCCGGCCCCGCGCGGCTTTTCGGCTGAGATCGAGCCTCAAGCGCAACCGGCGCTGGGCGCTGATCACGTCCTACGTTTTCCTGATCATCTTCGCGATCCTCTTCCTGCTGCCGCCCTATTACATGATCGTGACGGCGCTCAAGAGCGATGCCGAAGTCGCGCACATGACCGCCAATCCGTGGATCATCGCCAACGGCATCACGCTCGATCAGTTCAGGCTGCTGTTTCGGGAAACCGACTTCCTGATCTTCTTCAAGAACACGGTGATCGTCACGGTCTGCGTCGTCATCATCACCATGGTGATCAGCGTGCTGGCGGCGTTCTCGCTCGGCCGCATGCGGTTCTGGGGCTCGGGCATCCTCGCCACCGGCATCTTCCTGACTTACCTGGTGCCGGACACGCTGCTGTTCATCCCGCTGTTCCAGATCGTCAAGTCGATCGGCCTGCTCAATTCGCTATTGGGGCATGGTGCTGGTCTATCCGACGCTGACCGTGCCGTTCTGCACCTGGATCATGATCGGCTACTTCCAGTCGATCCCGAAAGAACTCGACGAGGCGGCGCTGATCGACGGCGCCGGCCAGATGCAGATGCTGTTCAAGATCTTCATCCCGGTGGCGCTGCCCGGCATCATCGCGGCGACGATCTTCGCCTTCACGGTGTCATGGGCGGCGTTCGTCTATCCGATGACGTTTCTCTATTCGGCCGACCAGCAGGTGCTGACCGTCGGCACCGTCACCAGCCTGATCAAGGCCGACGTCTACAAATGGGGGATGTTGATGGCCGGCGCCCTGGTCGCCGCCGCGCCGCCGCTCGTCATCTACGCGTTCCTGATGGACTACTACATCGCCGGCCTGACGGCCGGCGCGACCAAGGGATAGCGCATGATCCCAAAGTGGGCACCGGTTTTCGGGCAGATCATGCGCAACGTAAGGAAGGCCAATGGCTGAAGTTGCTCTGCGTAACGTGCAAAAGCGCTATGACGACGTGCTCGCCGTCGACAATGTCAGCCTCGACATTCCCAACCACGAATTCGTCGTGCTGGTCGGCCCGTCCGGCTGCGGCAAGTCGACCACGCTGCGGATGATCGCCGGCCTGGAAGAGATCACCGACGGCGAAATTTCGATCGGCGGGGAGGTGGTCAACGACCTGCCGCCCAAGGACCGCGACATCGCCATGGTGTTCCAGAACTACGCGCTCTATCCGCACATGACCGTCGCGCGAGAACATGTCGTTCGGGCTGAAGCTGCGGAAATTCCCGAAGGCCGAGATCAAGGCGCGGGTCGACAATGCAGCCCGCATCCTCGACATCACCGAGCTGCTCGGACGCCGTCCCAAGCAGCTGTCAGGCGGCCAGCGCCAGCGCGTGGCGATGGGCCGCGCCATCGTGCGCAATCCCAAGGTGTTCCTGTTCGACGAGCCGCTGTCCAACCTCGACGCCAAGCTGCGCGTGCAGATGCGCACCGAGATCAAGCGCGTGCATCAGAAGGTGAAGACCACCACGGTTTACGTCACCCATGACCAGGTCGAGGCCATGACGCTGGCAGATCGCGTGGTGGTCATGAACGGCGGCAAGATCGAGCAGATCGGCGCGCCGAACGAGCTCTACCACAATCCGAAGACGCGCTTCGTCGCCGGCTTCATCGGCTCGCCGGCCATGAATTTCGTCCCGGCGAAGCTCGAGGCCAATGGCAGCGGCCTCAAGCTGCGCCTGTCGGACGCACTGGCATTCCCCGTGCCGGAAAGCCGGGCGGCGCGGTATCGCGGGCTACTTGGCAAGGATGTCCTGTTTGGCCTGCGCCCCGAACACATCACCGAGACGCGCGGCCACAACGGCAGCGGTCACGGCCATGACTTCACCGTCACGCTCGATGTTGTCGAGCCGATGGGCATGGAGACGATGGTGTTTTTCAAGATCAACGGCAGCGAAGTGTGCGGCCGCGTCGAGCCATCAGCCGCGCGTGGGGCAGGCGAGAACATGACGTTGCGCGCCAATCTCGATCACATGCACCTGATCGATCCGGCGACCAATCTCGTCGTCTGAAGGCTTTTAGAACAGCGACCAGCCGAACAGGCCGCGGCGCGGACGCGACGCCTCGTCGTAGTCAGGCGCTTGCGCAAAAGCCGTGCGAGCCGCACGCGACGGGCCCCGAGCCTCGCGGACGCGTTCGTTCTTTGCCGGCTTGGCGTTGATCGCGGCCAACATCGTCGGATTCACGATTTCTTCCCGCTTGAGCCGCGCCAGCGGAATCTGCTTCTGCTGATGCGCGAGCGGCCGCGACGAGGTGATGTCGTATTTCGGCAGTTGCGGATTGGAATATTCGGTCGGGCCCATGGCCCACAGCACCGGCGTCACCAGCAGCGCCAGACCGGTGACCATTACTCCGGCATAGACAAGGACGGACAGTCCAAGTCCTTCATCGCGACGATTGATCATGATTCCCTCCCGTCGCCTTGCCTGCTCAGGCCGCTTCCCACTGACGCTGGACGTCAGCGCAGTCCTTGTTGAGGTGGACGTGCGCGTCGACGTGATCGACCCACGCCAGCGGAATGTTGTGGTGCTTGCCGTCCGGAGAATCGTTTTTCGTCAGCTTGATGGTGTCCTGGCCCTTGAGCGAGTCGACTGTGCCGACGTGCTTGCCGTCCGCGCCGATGACTTCCATGTGTTCTTTGATTTGACCGGCGTCTGCCATCGCACTCTCCTTCAACCTGCTGCAATGCACTAACGACCGGCCGGGATTGTTGTTCCAGCCGGTCGACTAAAGGACGAGCGTTAGATCTCAATACCCGGCAGCGGAATCGCGGTGAATTGCGTGCGCTTCGGCACGATCATGTGCCAGGAGCCGTTCGCGGTGCCCGCAATCACTTCGATTTCGATAATTTTGTAAGAGCCTTTGCCGTTGCGCAGTTCACCATGATCCTTGCCGGCGCGGAACGCGACCGTGGCCATGCCGCAGGCGAGCGGATTTTCTTTTTCGCGATTGACGGTCTGCACCGCGCCGCCGGCGTCTTTGCTGGCCATCAGGTTCACGAAACGCTGCACTTCCTCGTGCGTGTCGCAGATCACGCCGGAGCCGATGTGCACTTTGTCGCGGTCCAGCGAAAAATCGCCGGACACAGCGGGTGCGCCGAGAAAAAGCAGTGCGAGCGGTACAATTCCCAAAACCTTTTTCATTGGAACGGCTCCTTCGATGAAACGAACGAAGGTTCCGCGGCTACGTTTCATCACAGCGCTGTGACGGTACTCACGATAATTTTTTTGGAACTCGGGAACCGCGACTTTTCGAAGCGCGGCGCGAATCTCGGAACGCGCCCTGCATGTTCGCGTTAGCCCGGAGCGAAACTCAGCACCCGGAGGTGGCTAATGTCTGTTTACGATCCCAATCCTAATACGCCACGGAGCACCGGCGGGAACGGCGGCTGGATCGCCGGCGCCGTTGTGATCATTTTGATTATTGTTGGACTGTTCTACTGGGGCGGCACGACCGATACCGCTTCGAACATGAACAATACGCCGACCGCGACCAGCCCGGCGCCGCGTACGACCACAGGGTCGGGCGCGACCGGCCCGATGTCGGCCCCGCCGACCCAGGCGGCCCCGCCGAGCCAGTCAGCTCCGCCGGCTTCGACCCCGGCTCCCGCAAGTCCGCCAGCCAACCAGTAACGCACACGGCTGGTCGTTGAGTAGGCGCGCTCCGGCTTCAGGCCGGGGCGCGTTTTCTATGTGAGTCCGGCGAGGTATAGCGCCACGCCGATCGCCGACGATACGCCCAATACAGACAGCATTCCTGCCTTGAAGCGGAAGATCGCGATCATCGCCGCGAGTGAGAGCGCCAGCGCGTAGGGATCGACGCTTGCCAGCACCGGCGCGTCGAAGCTCAGGCCGTAAGCCCGCACGGGCACCACCTCGCGGAACACGACGTGGATCGCGAACCAGACCGTCAGGTTGAGGACAACGCCGACCACCGCGGCGGTGATCGCCGACAGCGCGCCGTTGAGCGCCTTGTTGCCGCGCAGGTGCTCGATGAACGGCGCGCCGACGAAAATCCAGAGGAAGCACGGCGCAAACGTCACCCAGGTCGCCAGCAGCCCGCCGAGCGTGCCCGCCAGCATCGGATGCAGCGCGCCGGGATCGCGGAACGCCGCCATGAAGCCCACGAACTGCAGCACCATGATCAGCGGGCCTGGCGTGGTTTCCGCCATGCCGAGCCCGTCGAGCATCTCGCCGGCGCTGAGCCAGTGGTAGTGCTGCACCGCCTGCTGCGCGACATAGGCCAGCACGGCATAGGCGCCGCCGAACGTCACCACCGCCATTTCGCTGAAGAAGATCGCGATCTCGCTGAACACATTGCCGCGGCCGTTCGCCAGCACGATTGCGGCGACCGGGATCAGCCACAGGACGAGCCAAATAACAGCGTGCGTGAGCGTGTGCGTCCAATTGAGCCGCGCGTGTGGCGGCACATACGTGCCGAGCAGGCTGTCGTCTTTCGCGTCCGCTTTGCCGCTGCCATGCCCGCCGGTCTGGAACACGGTGAAGCCGGCTTTGGTGCCGGCGTAACCCAAAACCCCGGCAGCGACGATGATGAGCGGAAAGGGAATGGCGAAGAAGAAAATACCGACGAATGCCGCTGCGGCGAGGGCAAGCATCACATTGTTCTTGAGCGCGCGCTTGCCGATCCGCACCACGGCCTCGAGCACGATCGCCAGCACCGCAGCCTTCAGTCCGAAGAACAATGCCACCACGACCGGCACTTTGCCGAACGCGGCGTAGATGTAGCTCAGCGTCATGATCGCCAAGATGCCGGGGAGGATGAACAAGCCGCCCGCGATCAGGCCGCCGCGCGTCTTGTGCATCAGCCATCCGACATAGGTGGCGAGTTGTTGTGCCTCCGGTCCCGGCAGCAGCATGCAGTAGTTGAGCGCGTGCAGGAAACGCGCGTCGGAGATCCACTTTTTCTCTTCGACCAGGATGCGGTGCATCACCGCGATCTGGCCGGCCGGGCCGCCGAACGACAGCGCGGCGACCCGCGCCCAGACCTTGACGGCGTCGCGCAAGGCGACGCCGTGACTTTGTTCTTCCTTGGTGCTCACGATTTCTTCTTCGGTGCGGAGTGCCAGTTGTGGGTCTCTTCGGTGGCGTCCCGGCACCAGCGATAGAGCGCGTCGTAGATCAGCATGCCGGCCTCGAGTTGCTCAAGATCGTCGGCGTACATGCGGGAAAGACCGAGCGAAACTGCGAGCAGTCCAGCCGCCTCTGGCGCCAGATCCATGTGCGAGGTGTCGGCACCGCGCACGATCTTCGCCAGATGGGCCAACGGCCCGCTCATCAGGCCGAACTCGTCCAGCATGACGTCGAAGGTGCATTTCTCGCCGCGGTGGCTCCAGAACACGTTCTCGACGTCGTACGGGGTGGCGTTGAAACGCTCGGCCACGCCCTCGACGTCGGACGGATTGACGAACAGGAAGGCCGCCGACGGATCGATGAAGCGCCGGATCAGCCAGGGGCAGGCGATGCGGTCGACCTTCGGGCGCGACCGGGTCACCCAGATGGTGCGGCCCTGCGGCGTCTCGTTTCGGCAGCGGCGCGGTGTTGACCAGCGGCAGCTTGGCGCTGCTCCAGGCCTCGTAGCCGCCTTCGAGTGCATCGGCCTCGACGCCGGAATGGCGCAGCCACGCCGCGACGCCCTGGCTCAGTTTCAGGCCTTTCTGGCAGACGACGATGGCGGATTTGCCGCCGAACTCGCCCGCCCATTGCGAGGTCTGATCGTGCGGCCGCCGCAGCGAGCCCGGAATGAGCGCCGGGGAGAGGGAAAAATCTTCCTCCGTGCGCACGTCGATGAGGGAGGGGCCCTTCGGGGTCCCGATCAGTCGGTTCAGCTTGTCGATGGAAATCGTATTGAGAGCCGGCATGGTGCGTCCTTGTATCGTTAGGGGTGGACGCGATGCTTCGGCATGTCGCCTCGTGGGGAGATCGCATTCCCCATGTGCCAATTAAACGAAGCCGCGCTGGAGCCGTCAAGTGTGGGCGCCATCCGCAAAACAAAACGGCCGGGCAAAGGCCCGGCCGTTTGCGATCATATGATCGGCAGTCTTAATCGGTCTGCTGGATCGCCGAGACCATCCACGGGCCGCCATTGGCGCGGCGGAACGTCCAGTATTCGACGCCCTCATCCGGCTGTTCGCTCGACTCCATGACCTGACCGGTCTTGCGGTCGAGCAGGCGGTCGCTCTGCTGGTAGCGCATCGCGACCGTGGCGTATTCATCGTTGCCCTCGCGCCACGCTTCCGCGAGATCGCCCTGCAGGAGCTTCACGTCGGCGAGCTCGTTGCGCACGCCGCGGCTGGCATTCGCCGCCAGCTCCTCGGCGTAATAGGAGAGCATCTCCGGCGTCACGAGGTCGCCGAGCTTGTTGACGTCCTCATTGCTGTAGGCGGCCTGCACGTCTTCGAGCGTGCGCTCGAAGGCGTCGTAGTCCTCCGGCTTGATCATGATCGGCCGGTTGTCGAACGTGCTGCCGCTGCCGAGACCGGGGAAGAGCGGCGACGGGCCGTTGGCCGGCGTCGCCGTGCACGTCGCGGTTGGCGTTCGCATAAGCCGCAGCTGGCTGCTGCGAACGGCGGCGCTGCCACCATGCCCAGGCGAGGCGGGCGACGATCACGATCAGCAGGATCTGCGCCATCAGGCCGAGGAAGCCGGCGAAGCTGCCGAGGCCGGCCAGGAAGCCGCCACCGAACAGCATGCCGAACAGGCCGGCGCCGAGGAAGCCGGCGGCAAGACCGCCGAGCATCGTGCCGGGGCGGAAGAAGCCGCTGCCGGTCTGCGCAGCCGGATTGGCCGTTGCCGGCCGGTTGACTGTCGAGCCGGGCTGACCGGGCTGCGTCATCGAACGCTCGATCGGACGCGGCGTACCCGGCGCTGTCGCGGTCGGCGGCGGCGCAGAGAAGGTGCGGGTGCCGCGGCTGCCGGAATTGAAGCGCGGCGCGGCGTCGGCCAGCACGGTGAAGCCAAGCGTTGCAGCGACCGCGAGCAGTGCGATTGCCGAACGAAGTTTGAAACGAGCCATGTTCGCCCTCCAAAGGCGCCCGGTGATCCGGGCCTTCTTTCAACGGCATTATATGGTGATTGCGTACAGCCCCCAGTAAGGCTGATGCCGCGGCGTTTCGCCGCTTGGATCACGTGGTTTCGGCATTTTGGCGGGCAGCGGCGACGAGTTGCGGACGCCAAAACGCACCCGCGGCGGAAAAAAGTCCGGGCGCCGCGCACGCCATGGTGAACGCGCTCGCGGGAACTCTGGCTTCCGCGCGGTTGTTGAGCGGCGATGGAACGCCTGCTCGCACTCTTACCCGAAGCGCCCAAGCCGTGGCCGGTCCGCTACGCGCTGACGGCGCTGATCATGCTGGCGTGCTGTGCGGTCCAATACCTGATCTTCCGCATCAGCAATTTCACCGGCTTTTTCATTTTGCTGCCCGGCATCTTCGTGTCCGGGCTTCTGTTCGACCGCGGCTCGGCTTTTTTCGGCACTCTGATCGGCTGTTTATTCGGCGTTTATGTTCTCTTTCCCGATTTCCAGCTGCCATCAGGTGCGGTGTCTGTGCCGCTCATCCTCTTCATGGTCACGGGATTCTTCCTCGCTGTTGCGGCGGAGACGTTGCGCAAGGCGATGGAGCGGATCGCGACTGCCGAGCGCGACAAGGACCTGCTGCTGCAGGAGCTCCGGCACCGCACCAAGAACGACATCATGAACATCACATCGGTGCTGCGCATCCAGGCACGGCAGGCCACGACGCCGGACATCCGCGACAGTCTGATGGCCGCGGCCGGACGCGTCGATGTCATGGGTGAAGTCCATTCGGTTCTCGAGAACTCGCCTGAGATCGTCAATCTCGGCGCCTACCTGACCGACCTGTGCCAGCGTCTTAGCGCCGCGCATCGCGGGGTGCGGCCTATCAACATCGTTGTCGAGGCCGACGAGGCGCATGTGAAGCCGGAGCACACCCTGCCGGTCGGCATCATTATCAACGAGCTCGTCACCAACAGCCTGAAATATGCCTTTCCCGGCGGCAGGCCCGGGCGAATTGGTGTCTCGGTGCGGGACGAGGGTGGTGCCGACCTGTTGATGCGGGTCGAAGACGACGGCGTCGGCTGTGGCGACGGTGCGCCCGAAGGCACCGGCTCTATGCTGATGAAGCTGATGACCCGCCAGATCGGCGGCAGCATGACGGTCGAGGACCCGGCGCAGGGGTGTGCGATCTCAGTCCGCATCCCGAAGGCCCCGGCAGCAAGGTTTAAGACTCTCGACAGCTAGGGCCTTGATCTCGCTTGGGGCCGGGCGGAATACTGCGCTTTACCGGTAGTACAGCGGAGTAGACCAATGCAGGCGATGACGGCGGGGGTGAGCAAGGCCAATTCGGGCCTTGATGGGATCGTCTGGAATATCCTCGGCCAGACCTACGTGCCGAAATCGCTCAACGAGGGCTCCTTCAGCTGGCACGCCAGTCTGCCGCCCGGCACCTTTGTGCCGCCGCATATTCATCCGACCCAGGACGAATTCGTTTACATGCTGGAAGGCCGGATGGACGCGCTGATCGACGGCAAGGATTTCGCCGCGACCGCGGGAGACCTGATCCGCTTGCCGATGGGCATTCCGCACGGGCTGTTCAACAAGAGCGACCAGACCCTCAAATGCGTGTTCTGGGTGACGCCGACGCGGAAGCTCTACGACCTGTTCTGGGCGATCCATTCGATGAAAGAACAGACCCCGCCCGAGGTGGTCGCGCTCGCTGCGCGCCATGAGGTGAATTTCCTGCCGCCGCCTCCGGGCGCGTAATTACGCGACCTTGCCCGGCCGGTTGTCCTGCGGCGTCGGCCGGTTGACCTGCTCCTTCGCAAAGCCGGCCTTGGCGGCGTAGCCGCGCACGATCGCCTTGCGCTCTTCGTACGAGAGCACGTTGTCGATATTGTCGAAGCCGTTCGGCGCGCGCTGCTCGACCGCGTCGATCACGCCCTCCGGCCCGCCCGAGCGGTTCGACTGCACGATCTGCGCCGTCATCGGCAGCCGCTCGCGCTCATATTCCCACAGCGCCTGCATCGGATGGTCGGCCTCGCGCAGCCGGTCGGCGAGGCAGCGCGCATCGAGGATCGCCTGCGACGCGCCGTTCGAGCCGACCGGATGAGAGACAGGGACTTGGCGTCGGATGCGGCATACCAGGAGCGCGGCGCGACACCGCCGGTCCCGGGGGACACCTGCTCGTAGTAGGGGAGTGCGGATTCCTCAGGGAGGGACACCTCGGGGAGGGACATCGTTCTCCTTGACGGTCAGGTCGTGTGCGGGGTGAGGTTGGTGCCGGTCAGGCCCGGCGACGACAGCACGCCTTCCAGCGCGAAGGTCGCCGCGCCCAGGCTCACGGGGTCGGTCGGTATCGGGGACAGGACGATCTCGGTGGCCGCGAACGGGCTGCCCAGCGCGTGCCGCGCGACGGCCTCGCGTACTTCGGTCAGCAGGGGCGTACCGAGCGCGGCCGCCACCCAGCTGCTGAGCACGATCACTTCGGGGTTGAGCAGGTTCACCAGGTCCGCGACGGCGGCGCCGAGATGGCGGGCGGTCTCCCGGACGACCCGCAGCGCCACCGGATCGCCGCCGGCGGCCGCGCGGCCGAGCGCGCCGATCGTCGCGGTCTGGTCGTCGTCGGTCAACAGTGCGCTGTCCGGGGCGAGTTCGCGCAGGGTCCGCATGATGGCGGGCGCGCCCACGTACGCCTCCACGCACCCGCTGTCGCCGCAGCGGCACGGCCGCCCGTCCAGGACGAGTGTGGTGTGACCCCACTCGCCGGCGCTGTTCGTGACGCCGCGGTGCAGGGAGCCGCCGAGCGCGAGGCCCGCGCCGACGCCCGTACCGAGGTTGATCACCACGGCGTCGTCGCGGCCCGCGCGCGGCGCCGAACCACAGCTCCGCGACCGTGGCCGCCCGCAGCGGGTTGTCGAGGTGGACCGGGTAGGGGAAGCGCTCTGCGAGCAGCGCGGTCAGCGGCACGTCGTGCCAGCCCCAGTTCGCGGCGCGTACCGCGACACCGCGCTCGCGGTCGACCTGCCCCGGCACGTGACGCCCACCCCGAGCACGCGGGGCGGGCGGCGCGGCCGCGGCGGCGACCACGGCCCCGACCGCCGCGGCGATCCGGCCGACGACCTGCTCCGGGGCGGACTCGCCGGGCCGCAGCTCCTCCTCGGCGCGCGCCACGACGCCCAGCGCGAGATCGAAGAGCTCCGCGTGCACGTACGTCTCGGCCACGTCGACGCCGATGAGCGCGCCGCCCGCCGCGTCCACCGCGACCAGCGAGCGCGGACGTCCGCCCGCGGACTCCTCGAAGCCGACCTCGACGAGCAGGCCGAGCGCGGTGAGCTCACCCACGAGCGTGGCGACCGTCGCCTGGCTGAGCCCGGTCGCCGCCGCCAGCTCGCCCCGGGAAGCGGGGGACTTGGCGATGAGGTGGCGCAGCACCGCGTACCGGTTCGCCGTCCTGATGTCGCGGGATGTGCGCTTCACCGTGTCCCCTCCACTCCTGGGCCCCCTTCGACGCTACGGCCGCCCGCGCCCTTTCTACAAGGGGTTTGAAAAGGGGTTGCCAGAAGTCCCCGCCCGCGAGGGGGTGATCACCACGGAGTACCGTCCGACCGCATGACCCAGTCCGACATCGCGACAACGCTGTCGCGCACGCTCCCGCAGACCGACCGCACCCGCCACAGCAGGCTCCGCGAGCAGGCCAGTCTCGAACGCTCCGACCTCGAGGCGATCCTCGACGCGGGGTTCGTCTGCCACCTCGGCGTCCTCGTCGACGGCCGTCCCGTTGTCGTCCCCACGGTCTACGGCCGCGACGACACCCGGCTCTACCTGCACGGATCGGTGGCGAGCCGCAGCCTGGCCGCCGAACCCGACGGGCCGATATGCGTGACCGTCACCCACGTCGACGGCCTGGTCCTCGCCCGCTCCGTCTTCGAGCACGGCGTGAACTACCGCAGCGCGATGATCCACGGCGTACCGCACACGGTCACCGACCCCGACGAGAAACTGGCGGGCCTGCGCCGCCTCACCGAGCACGCGACCCCGGGCCAGTGGACGTACGCCAGGCAGCCGAGCCGCAAGGAGCTGGCCGCCACCACCCTCCTGGTCCTGTCCCTCGACGAGGCCTCCGTCAAGATTCGTACGGGCGCCCCGGACGACGGCGACGGGCCCGACGCGGCCCTCGGCCTGTGGGCCGGCACCCTGCCGTTGACCTCCCGCTGGGGCGCGCCCACCGCCGATCCGCTGCTGCCGACCGGCATCACCGCCCCGGCCCACATCGTGGCGCGCGCGGGGACCCGGCAGGGCTGACCGCCAAGCGGGGGCATACCGTGAGGAGTCGAGCACTGCAGCCGGGAGTTCCGGGAGCGAGGAGAACGGGATGGGCAGCCGCACCGCGCTGGTCGAGGACCTGATGGAGCGCTTCCCGCACGTGCCGCGGGAAGCCGTCTTCAAGGAGGACCTGCTGCGCGGCGGCGTGGCGTTCGACGAGTCCGCGCTCAGCGACAACGAGGACGGTGACGTCAAGCCGAAGTCGTACTTCATCTTCTCCTTCGACCACGGCACCCTGCCCGAGCTGGGCGAGGCCGCGCTGCGCCGCCCGCCGGAGGAGATCATCCTCACCGGCGGCCCGTACGACCTGCGCCGCACGGTCGTCTCCGTACGCGTGAACCCGTCCTCGCCCGTACCGGGTGGCGGCCGACGAGGACGGGGTGCTCGGCCTCTACCTCGACGGGAAGCGGATCTCGGACGTCGGCGTGCCGCCGATGCCGGAGTACTACCGGCACAAGCTCTCCAACGGGAAGTCCGTCATGGAGGTGGCCCCGACCATCCAGTGGGGCTACCTGATCTACCTGACCGTCTTCCGGGTCTGCCAGTACTTCGGCGCCAAGGAGGAGTGCCAGTACTGCGACATCAACCACAACTGGCGCCAGCACAAGGCGGCCGGGCGGCCCGTACACCGGCGTCAAGGACGTCGACGAGGTCCTCGAAGCCCTCGAGATCATCGACCGGTACGACACGGCGAAGGCGTCCACCGCCTACACGCTCACCGGCGGCGCGATCACCTCCAAGCTCCAGGGCCGCGACGAGGCCGACTTCTACGGCCTGTACGCCAAGGCCATCGAGGAGCACTTCCCGGGCCGCTGGATCGGCAAGGTCGTCGCCCAGGCGCTGCCCGAAGGACGACGTGCAGCGCTTCAAGGACTACGGCGTGCAGATCTACCACCCCAACTACGAGGTGTGGGACCGAGTACCTGTTCGAGCTGTACTGCCCCGGCAAGGAGCGCTACGTCGGCCGCGACGAGTGGCACAAGCGCATCCTCGACTCGGCGGAGGTCTTCGGCGCGCGCAACGTGATCCCCAACTTCGTGGCGGGCGTCGAGATGGCCGAGCCCTTCGGCTTCACCACCGTCGACGAGGCCATCGCCTCCACCACCGAGGGCCTGCGCTTCTTCATGTCGCACGGCATCACGCCCCGCTTCACCACCTGGTGCCCGGAGCCGACGACCCCGCTGGGCAAGGCCAACCCGCAGGGCGCGCCGCTGGAGTACCACATCCGGCTCCTGGAGGCCTACCGCTCCACGATGGAGGAGTTCGGCCTCTCCTCGCCCCCCGGATACGGCCCGCCCGGGCGCGGGCCGCGCGGTGTTCTCCGTCAGCTCCTTCATGGACAGCCTCGCGCCGGAGACCGCCCCGGCCGGCTAGCCGCGGGTCCGTCCTCACGGACTGTGCCACTGGTCGGCGATGGCCGTCGCCCGCGCGAAATGGGCGGCGGCATCGGCCCTCCACGACACGTACCTCACCCGCAGCGAGCGGTGGAGCCGGGCCCGGAGCCGACCGGCGGGCCGTCGCGGGTGTCGCCGGGTGCGGTGCCGGCCGGACACCCGCCCGTCCGGCCGTGGTCAGGCCGCCCGCTCGCGCAGCACCGCGAGCGCACGGTCGGCGTGGGCACTCATCCGGAACTCGCTGCGGACCACTTCGAGGACGACGCGGTCCTGTCCGAGGACGAACGTGGCCCGCTTCGTCGGCGCGATCGAGAAGCCGCGGGCGACCCCGAACCGCTCGCGCACCTCGCCCTGCGCGTCCGAGAGCAGCGGAAAGCCGAGCGTGTGCTTCCCGGCGAACTCCGCCTGGCGCTCGACCGGATCGGCGCTGACGCCCACGGGCCGCGCGCCGAGGGCCGCGAACTCGGCCGCGAGATCCCGGAAGTGACAGGCCTCGGCCGTGCACCCGGGCGTCATGGCCGCCGGGTAGAAGAACAGGACGACGGGACCCTCGCTCAGCAGCTCCGACAGCCGCGTCGGGGTGCCGCTCTCGTCCGGCAGGGTGAAGTCCTCGACGGTGTCGCCCGCTTCGACGCGCTTGCTCATGATCCGGCCTCCTGGGCCTTGGCCACGCCGCGCGCCCACAGGACGAGCGGCACCTGAAGGGGGAGCCGGAGGAGGGCCGCGGTCCGCAGCGGCGCGGGCTTGTCGCGCCAGTCGACCGCCATCTGCACATTGGCGGGGAAGACGCCCACGAAGAACGCGGCCGTGGCCTGCGCGGCCCGGCGGCGCGTCCACGGCAGCGCGATACCGGCCGCGAGCGCGAGCTCGACGGCGCCGCTCGCGTACGTCCACGCGCGCGCGGAGCCCGGCAGCGCACGGGGCACCGTGGCGTCGAAGGGCTTCGGGGCGACGAAGTGCGTCACCCCGGCACCGGCGAGCAGTCCGGCGAGCGCGAGTGACTTGCGCGCAGATGAGGAACGGGAGGAGGAACGGGAGGAGGAGGGGGAGCCGGTGTCGGGTCCGGCAGGTGATCGGGGCACGGGGCCTCCTGGGAAGATCTGGAGCCTGACGCTCGCAACATTACTGGTCGGTAAGTACCCACGGGAAGCGCTGTTGGGGCGATTCCGATTCTGCCGACTCACGCCGCTCCGATCCGGCGATCTCTATGCTGGACAGGTCGGGCACGCCGTTCGTGAGGAGAGCGATGAGCGCTCACTACGAGGACCTGGTCAACCGTCTTGAGCAGGGTCCCAACTTCCTCCTCCTGGGGCAGAAATACCTGAGCCTGGAGAGCGGTGAGGATCCGCTCGTCGGACCCGTCTCGCGCGCGGCGGACGACACCACCGGTCAACTCGACCTGTATCAGCTCCTGTTGCGCGTCAAGAAGGACCGCAAGGAAGCGGTCCTGTCCGCACTGGCCTCGGCGGCCTCCGAACTCACCGCGCCCGCCTGGCTCGGCATGGTGGCCGGCCTGCCGTGGAACGGCGTGTTCAGCACCGCGGTCGACTCGATGTTCCTGCGGGCCCTGCGCAACGAGTGGCGCCAGGTGCAGCCCGTGGCCTCGTCCGCGTTCCGCCCGTCCGCGCCCCGCAGCACGAGCCAGGTGCAGGCCGTACTCCTCTTCGGCGGCGCCGACCAGCCGCCCGAGAGCTGGCCGCCGACCGGCAAGCTCGAACTCGGCGCCCGCAGGTCGGAGGCGCGTGCCCTCGCCCAGCGCCTGCCCGACGAACTGATCACCCCACGCGGCGTGCTGGTCATCGAGGCGTGGGGCGTCGACGACTGGTTCAGCCCCGAGGACCTGTACGGGGTCCTGCACCGCCTCGGCCACGAGCAGGCGCACCTGTTCTCGGCGACGTCCGCGGAGCTGGCGGACGAGTACATCGCGGCGGCGGTCGAGGGAAGGCACCCTCGTCACCCACGCCGAGGACTTCGCGAGCTACGTCGAGGACGCCAGGCACCGAGGACGCCTCACCGACCTCCAGCGCTTCGACACGGGCGGCCACCAGATCCGCCACGGCCGCGAACTGCACGAGGTGCCGCGCGAGATCTGGAACACGGTCGCCTCCTTCGGGCAGCCGCTCGACGTGGACCTCCTCACCGCACCGCCCGCCCAGTCGCACGAGCTGCGCTATCTGAAGTTCCGCGAGTTCCTCGGCGCGACGGAGTCGTCCAACATCTGGTCGGCGGTCGCGGGCGGCCTGCCGTTCCGCCGGGACTACGAGACCGTGCTGCGCGACCGGGTCGACGCGGCGCTCGCCAGCCGCGGCTTCCTGGAACGACCGCTGCTGCTGCGCGGGCAGACGGCAGCGGCAAGACGATCGCCCTGGCGTCGCTGGCGCACGCCATCGCACGGGAGGGGCAGCACGCGGTCGTACGACATCCCGCGCCGCGCGAACCGCCCCTCCTTCGAGGCGATCGACTCGTTCTGCGAGTGGGCCGAGAAGGTGTCCATCCCGACCACGCTCCTCGTCTGGGACGGCATGGTCGACCCCGACGAGTACTTCCGGCTCGCCAAGTACCTCGACTCGCGGGCCGCCGCGCGGTGCTGGTCGGCAGCTGCTACCGGACCGACGACACGGGCAAGGCGACCCGGCACGTCGTCCAGGCCCCGCCTCGCTGAGCGGCGCCGGATGACCCGCTTCTCGCAGCACCTCGAATCCCTCGGGATCACCATCGCCGACCGCGACAAGAACCTGATCCAGAGGGACAAGACCTTCCTGTCAGCCCTCTACCGGCTGCTCCCGGAGAGCCGAGGCACCGTCAGCGGCGGCCTCGTGCTCGAACTGCGGCACACCGAGTCGGCCCTGGCCTCCGCGATCAGCACGTCGTCCGAGTACGTGCCCCCGACCGCGATGGCCGCCGCTCTGGAGAAGCAGGTCTGGTCGACAACCTGGAGGCCGCACTCAGCGAGATGGACGACTCCTCGGGGTCGGAGGCCTTCCGCGGCCCGTACGAGCGGCTCGTCAACGTCGTCCTCGTGGCCTCCCGCCACGGCCGGTCCATCCCCCTCGAACTCGCCCTGCGCGTCGTCGGACGCGACGGCGTGCGCAACCTCCCCCAGCTCCTGGGGAAGGTCGACCTCATCCGCTGGCTCGAGGACCGGCACGGCAACTACCTGCTGTCCGCCCGCAACGAGCTGAGGCGCAGATCCTCGTCACGGCCGAGCAGACCAGCGGAGGTCCGAGATCAAGGCCATCGCCGAGGTCCTCTCCGCGATCCGCCCGGACAGCACGTACGTCGGCGGCCCCGAGGTCCAGTTCGCCGTCGACCTCCTCAACCGCATCGGCCCGCAGGGGGAGCAGGAGGCGCGCTACGCCCAGCACTTCCTGCGCATGGCGGACGCCATCGCGCAGGCCGACGGGGCCAGTGTGATCGCCAATCCGGGCTCGCCCTGCTGGAGACGAACCTGTGCCGCGAGTCGGTCAAGTCGCGCAGCGCAACCGGCAGCCCAACGTGGACCAGCGCGCGGAGGTGCTCGAACGCGCCGAGCTGGTCGTCGAGGCGGCCCTCGACCACCCTGTCGCCCTCGTCGCGCACCGGTGTCCGCGCCAGCCTGATGGTGGAACAGGCCAGCGTCGCCGACGAGATATCGAGCTGCTGCGCAGCGGACCGAACGGCCGTGCCCTCGCCGATGCCGGAGGCCGAAGTCGTCGAACTCGTCATGCGTGCTGCGCATCACGCACCGACTCGATGAGCCAGGCGACCGACAAGTACTACCCGGTGGACGTCCTGCGCTGGGTCACCGCCGACGTCCTCGACAAAGGCACTGCCTCAGCGCGAGGCCACCATGCTGCTCGCCGATGCCTGCTACGGCTGCTGCTCATCGACGTCGGTGAGCCAGCCCGAAGCAGGAGGCCAAGTACAACGCGCGCTTCGCCACATCGCGACCATCGCGGGCGACGACCGGGTCGCCGACGAGCGGCTCCAGGAGTCGCACGGCACGACGCGCCCTTCGCCGCCTATCTGTACGCGCTCAGGGTGAGCGGCCTCATCCGCAACGAACCGGACCCCGAGGGATCCTCGTCGCGCTGAAACACCTGCGCACCGACGCGAGGCCGTGAACGACAAGCGCTGCATCCGTCGTCGTCGACCTGTTCTGGCTGGCAAGACCGGCTACCGGTTCATGGGAGGAACGTGACGCTGCCGCTCACCCGCGGGACTGGTCCGAGCGCCTGGAACCGGCGCCGGCTCCAGGCCGCGGACGAACTGTCCTGCTGCGAGTCGAGTTCATGCGCGCCCTCGCGCTCTTCCACCTCGGCCAGGTGCGTCCGCCTTCGACTCGTTCCGCAGGCCGGCCAGCAGTCGTACGCGTACCGTTGGCGCGTCGTCGCGATGTACCTGGCCAGTGGAGCCGGCTGGAACCGTGCAGGACCACCGTCGTCGCCGCGTCGACCCCGACCAGCGCAAGGGCTGTGCTGGGTCGAGGAGCTCGGGCGCGAAGTGGCCTTCCAGCCTTAGACTTCGGCTCAGCGACCCGCCCCAGGGCAGGCTCTGCCCGACGCCTGACGTGGCGTTCAACCTGCTCGTCTGCTCCTCGAGCCGCTCGCAGGCCGGCGACCGGCGAGGCCCCACCATCGTCACCGGCATCCCGGCACGGCGAGGCGGACCCTCGCCGGACCGGTGCAAGGTGAGCGAGTCGGTCGGCACTGGCTGTCGCGTCCCCCGGGCTGCTCGTCATCCTCGGTGCGCTGGACTCCGCAAAGCCGAGTTGGAGCTCCTGTGTGACGCACTGACGTCCTGCCGGACGCAACCCGGTCACGGCGCCGGGCCCGACCTGTCCAGCCCGCAGCACGGCTTCGTCACCACGACCATCTGGCTCAGCTCCTCGCTCGACGGAGCGTGGGGGGCCAGCCTGAAGTACCTCTGGCGCAGGCCGGGCGGGTGGGCATGGACGCCGAGGAGGCGGGCCGCTTCAAGCACGCGCTCGGCCGGCTGCGTACGTTCTTCGCGCACAACCTCGACCCCGGCTCGACGCGCGACCGTGCGACCCGGACACCTGCTACGACCTGGTTCAAGGAGGCCTGCGGATCGCGGGTCCCGGGGCCCACCCAGTGGGAACCGTGCCTGGCGAAGCTGCTCGAATCGGCGCTCTCCTACCTCGAAGTCGCCATCGACATAGCGCGGGCCGTCGAGCAGCACCCCGACAGCGTGAGCCTGGCCAACCAGTGGCGGGACCGCCTCAGCCGCACGGACGTCGTCGTCGACTATCTGGAATCCCTTCAGCGGGCGGCCGGCGACCTGGGCTGCGAGGGCCTCGACCTCGTCCAGATCCGTGACCGCTACCGCAAGCGCTGGTCGGACGCGCTGTCCCTGGTCCCCGCGACCGCCGACCTGGAAGAGGAGACCAGCCGCCACATGGAGACGGCGCTCCTCGCGGAGATCGGCAGGCGCCTGCCGATCACGGCCGCGGACGTCATGGAGGGCCTGCGGCTCCAGCCGGGCGAAAAGGTGGCGGTGGCGCTGCGCCTCGGCCAGGTCATATACAGCCTCCACCCGAACCTCGACCGGTCGACGCTGCTCGCCCTCCTGGCCGACTTCTGGGCGCGAGGAGCGGGGTCGCCACGGGGGCGTAGGCGGCGGGCGGGTCGCCGGAACAAATGCCTGGCGCGCGGGCCGTCCCGTCCCGTACGCTCGGCGACGCCCGCCACGCAGTGGTGTGCGGACACACGCGAGAAGCCAGGAGGTGGACTTCGATGACTGTCGTCACGCAGGGCGCTGCCCGCATCCAGAAGTTCATCAAGTCCACCTCCGTGGTCACCGGCTGACCTCCTCTTCTCTCCGCGCCTGAGCGCGCGCGCCGGGGCCACCCTTGTGAAGGGTCTCCCCTTGTCTTCCTCTTCTCTCCCGGCCTTCTCCCTCGCATCCCCTCGCCGCCCTACGGCTGGGACGACGGCTGGGCGGCCGAGTTCGCCCCGTACGCCGAGCAGGGCCTCCTGCCCGGCCGGGTCGTCCGCGTCGACCGCGGTCAGTGCGACGTCGTCACCGCCGACGGACCTGTGCGCGCCGACACCGAGTTCGTCACGCCGCACGACCCGCTGCGGGTCGTCTGCACCGGCGACTGGGTCGCCGTCGACCCGGACGGCGGCGACCCCCGCTACGTACGGCACGTATCTGCCGCGCCGTACCGCCTTCGTGCGGTCGACCTCGTCGAAGCGGTCGGAGGGCCAGATCCTCGCGGCCAACGTCGACCACGCCGTCATCGCCGTGTCGCTCGCCGTGGAGCTCGACCTCGGCCGCATCGAGCGCTTCCTGGCGCTGGCCTGGGAGTCCGGCGCGCAGCCCCTGGTCGTCCTCACCAAGGCCGACCTCGTGCCGGACGCGGCGACGCTCGCGCACCTCGTCCAGGACGTGGAGACGACGGCGCCGGGCGTGCAGGTGCTGGCGGTCAGCGCCGAGCACGGGGACGGCCTCGACGTGCTCGGCGCCGTCGTCTCCGGCGGGACGTCCGTGCTGCTCGGACAGTCCGGCGCGGGCAAGTCGACGCTCGCCAACGCGCTGCTCGGCGAGGACGTCATGGACGTGCAGGCCGCGCGCGACGTCGACGGCAAGGGCCGGCACACCACGACGACCCGCAACCTGCTCGTCCTGCCCGGCGGCGGCGTCCTGATCGACACACCCGGGCTGCGCGGCGTCGGGCTCTTCGACGCCGAGAGCCGGCGTCGGCCAGGTCTTCGCCGAGATCGAGGAGCTCGCCGAGGACTGCCGCTTCCACGACTGCGCCCACGACGCCGAGCCGGGCTGCGCGGTGCTCGCCGCGCTCGACGACGGGACGCTGCCCGAGCGGCGCCTCGACAGCTACCGCAAGCTGCTGCGGGAGAACCAGCGGATCGTCGCCAAGACCGACGCCCGGCTGCGGGAGGAGATGCGGCGCGACTGGAAGCGGCGCGGCGCGGAGGGCCGGGCCGCGATGGAGGCGAAGCGGGGGCGCCTCGGCTGAGCCGGCCACGTGCGCGGCCCCCGCCGTCCCGTACGGGGCGCGGGGGCCGCGGCACACCCCACGCCCCAGCGCCATGTCCGAATTCCGCCAGCCCTCGGCGGCGCGCAGGCGCACACTGGAGGGCGTGATGATCGATGAGGACACGCGGTACGAAGCGGTGCGCAGCCGCGACGCGCGCTTCGACGGGGAGTTCTTCTTCGCCGTCGAGACGACCGGCATCTACTGCCGCCCCAGCTGCCCCGCGGTCACCCCGAAGCGGAAGAACGTCCGCTACTACGCCACCGCCGCCGCGGCGCAGGGCTCCGGTTTCCGGGCCTGCCGACGCTGCCGCCCGGACGCCGTGCCGGGCTCGGCCGACTGGAACGTACGCGCCGACGTGGTGGGCCGCGCCATGCGCATGATCGGCGACGGAGTCGTCGACCGCGAGGGCGTCGCCGGGCTCGCCGTGCGCCTCGGGTACAGCGCCCGCCAGGTGCAGCGCCAGCTCACCGACCGAGGTGGGCGCCGGACCGGTCGCCCTGGCCCGCGCCCAGCGCGCCCACACCGCGCGCGTCCTGCTCCAGACGACCGGCCTGCCGATCACGGAGATCGCGTTCGCCGCCGGGCTTCGCGAGCGTGCGGCAGTTCAACGACACGATCCGCGCGGTGTACGCCTCGACGCCGACGGAGCTGCGCGCCGCAGCGCCGCCGCGCCGCCCGCGCCACGGCCACCGGCGGCCGGGATCCCCCTGCGCCTCGCCCACCGCGGCCCGTACCAGGCCCGTCCCCTCTTCGACCCCTCGCCCGCGAGGCCGCTCGACGGTATCGAGGAGGTGACCGGCGGCGCCGGGCGCCCGCACCTACCGGCGCACCCTGCGCCTGCCGTACGGCACCGGCGTCGTCGCCGTCGACGAGCGCACCAGGTCCACGCCCGCGAGCCGCGCCGCGCACCACGGCGGCTGGCTCGACGCCCGCTCCACCTCACCGACCTGCGCGATCTGACGACCGCCGTGCAGACGCCTGCGGCGACTGTTCGACCTGGACAGCGACCCGTACGCGATCGACGAGCGGCTCGGCGCCGACCCGCGCCTCGCGCCGCTCGTCGCCGCGCGGCCCGGCCTGCGCGCGCCGGGCGCCGCCGACCCCGACGAGCTGGCCGTACGGGCCCTCGTCGGGCCGGGACGGAGGCCGGCGCGGCTCGTCGAGCGGTACGCGAAGGCCGTCGACGCGCCCTGCGGCACCCTCACCCATGTCTTCCCCTCAGCCCGACGACCTCGCCGGGGAGCCGGGGCCCGTCGGCGCGCTCGCCACGGCCCTCGCCGACGGCAGCCCTGCGCCTCGACCCGGGCGCCGACCGCGACGACGCCGAGGCCGCCCTGCGCGCCCTGCCCGGCGTCGACGCCCGCACCGCCGCCCTCATCCGCATGCGCGTCCCTGGCCGACCCGGACGTGGCCCTCGCCGCACGAGGCCGGGGCAGGACACCTGGCGCCCCGGACACCTGGCGCCCCTGGCGCACGTACGCACAGCAACACCTCTGGACACAGCGACAGTTGGAGCAGCAGTCATGACCGTCTACTACACCGTGCTCGACAGCCCCGTCGGTGAACTCCTGCTCACCGGCGACGAGTCGGGCGCCCTCACCTCGCTGTCCGTGCCCGGGCAGAAGGGCGGCCGCACGGTGCAGCCGGGGTGGCGGCGCGCACCCGAGCGCTTCGCCGACGCCGAGAAGCAGCTCGCCGCCTACTTCGCCGGTGAACTCAAGGAATTCCACCTGGAGTTCAGTACGGAGCGGTACCGAGTTCCGGGAGAAGGTGTGGGCGGCGCTCGACGCCGTGCCGTACGGCGCGACGACCACGTACGGCGCCGTCGCCGCGCGGATCGGCGCGTCGCGCGCCGCGGTCCGCGCCATCGGCGGCGCGATCGGCGCCAACCCCCTGCTGATCGTCCGCCCCTGCCACCGGGTGATCGGCGCGGACGGCTCCCTCACGGGCTACGCGGGCGGCCTGGAGCGCAAGCTGCAGCTGCTGACCCTGGAGGGAGTCCTCCAGGACGATTAGCCGTCGAGCCCCTAGTCCGCTCCAGCCCCCAGCTGTGGATCTGCCGCGGGTGGATCCGGATCAGCTCCTCGCTGAAGTGCGGGCCCAACTCGTGCGGGCCGGTGAGGAGTTCCGCCTCGCCCCGGATGTCGACGCCGCGCACCTTCCACGGGCTGGAGGCTGACGATGTCGTCGACGACGAGCGCGACCTTCGGGTTCTTCTGGAGGTTGCGCCACTTCTTCGTCGTGCCGAGCGCGTATCCGCCGACCAGGATCGTCCCGTCGTCCTGCGGGAAGAACCCCACCGGGTTCGCCTGCGGCTGGCCCTTCGGGTCGACGGTGGCCAGCCGTCCCAGGCGCTGGGACTTCAGATACGTGAGCTCGGCCTCGCTGAATTCGGTCATGACCTCAGCCAAACACGATCGCCCCCGCCATGCATCGGGCCCCGGTCCTAGGGCCGTTGCCCGATGCGTCCTGACGGCTACGAGAACAGGCGTGCGTACCTGTCGTGCCAGGGGTGCGCCTCCTCCAGCTGCGCGCTCAGGGCGATCAGAGTGGCTTCGTCGGCGGGGCGGCCCACCAGGGAGACGCCCACCGGGATGCCGCCCTCCGCAGTCCAGTACAGGGGGACGTTGACCGCCGGCTGGCCCGTCATGTTGTACGGGCTGGTGAACGCGCTGAACGCGCTCTGGCGGCGGAGGTTGTCGAGCGGGTCGCCGGACTCGTCGAAGAACTCGAGCGGCTGCGGCAGCGTCGCCAGGGTCGGGGTGAGCACGGCGTCGTAGCCGGACGTCGCCCGTACCGCGTGGCGTGCGGCGCGCTGCATCCCGGTGATCGCGGCCGCGAGCTGCTCGCCGCTGACCCCGCGCGCCGAACTCGCGCCAGGCCCGGGTCACCGGCCGCAGCAGCTCCTCCGCCCCGGCGTCGAGGGCGTGGCCGAGCGACTGCACTCCCCACGCCGTCACGAAGTGGCCGCTGATCTCGGGGCCGAACGGCGTCGGGATGTCCTCCACGATGTGCCCGAGATCCTCGAGCAGCCGCGAGGCGTGCTCCCAGGCCGCCACGCATACCGGGTCCACCGTCACGCCTTCGGCGGCGGGCCGCGCGTACCGGCCGATGCGCAGCCGGCCCGGGGGAGCGCTCGGCGTGCGAGAGGAACGTCTCGCCCGGCGGGAGCGGCGGCGCCCAGTGCGGGTCGCCCTGCTCGGGCCCCGCCAGCGCGTCGAGCAGCGCCGCCGCGTCGCGCACGCCGCGCGCCAACGGACCTTGTACGGAAAGGCCGTTGACCTCGATGCCGGCGGGCCCCGAGCTGACCCGGCCCCGCGACGGCTTGATGCCGAACAGGCCGCAGACGCTCGCCGGGATCCGGATGGAGCCGCCCCCGTCGCTGGCGTGGGCGACCGGCACGAGGCCGAGCGCCACTGCCACCGCCGCCCCGCCGCTGGATCCTCCGGCGGACAGGGCCGGGTCCCACGGGTTGCGGGCCGGACCCGCCACATCGTTGTCGGTGTAGCAACAGCAGCCGAATTCGGGGGTGTTGGTCTTGCCGAGGCTGATCGTGCCTGCCTCGCGGAGCCGGGACACGCTGTAGGCGTCGGCGTCCGGCACATGGCCGCGAAGGCCTTGGACCCGTACGTCGTGCGCACACCGGCCGTGTCGACCAGGTCCTTCACCGCCGTCGGTACGCCGAACAGCGGCGGCAGGTCCCCGTCCGCGCGCCGCTCCTGCGCGGCCGCCGCCCCGGCCAGAGCGGCGTCGGACGTCACCGTCAGGAAGGCGCCGAACCGCTCGTCGTAGCGCTCCACCCGGTCCAGGTGATGCCGTACGAGTTCCACCGGGCCGACCTCGCCCTTGCGGACGGCGGCGGCCTGTTCGAGAGCGCCGAGTGCGTGCAGCTGAGTCGGGGCGGTCATGCGGTGCTCTCCTTCAGTTCGGCGACCTGCCGGGCCACCAGCTCCTCGTGCTCCTCGACGTCGTCGCGGGCGTCGCGCGGCCCCACCGCCCGTCATCACGAAGACGAACGGCAGGAACAGCACCTGCCCGCCGAGGCAGACCCACCACCAGGTCCGCCACTGCGTCGGGCCGTCCGCGATGCCTGCTGCACCTCGGGCCCGTGCTCGCTGCAGGATCGCGAGCTGCGGCCCCGCCTTCTGCACGGTCGTCAGGCCTCGGCGCCGACCTCCTGCTGCACGGCCTGGGCCAGCAGCGCCGGCGGGCACGGCGGTCGGCGCGTACTTGTCGAGCTCGGCGAAGAGTTGCGGGTGCGCGTTGATGATCGCCAGTGCGGGGCCGCCTGCTGCTGACGCCGCCGTCACCTCGCTGCCGTGCTCGACCAGCGGGGTCACCGAGGTCACCACCACCGGCACGAACGCGGTGGAGATGGCGACGACGATCCGGATGGTCCAGCCCCACACGGCCAGACCGGTGGCGGTCGCCGCCGGGTTCTGCTTCTCGACGGTCTCGGTGAAGCTCGCCATCCACGGCGCGTAGGCGAGACCGCTGAAGACGCCGATGCCCGACGAACAGCACGGCGAACGTGGTAGTAGCCGGTGTCCGGATGGGTGCGCGGTGCAGGGCGAACAGCAGCGTGAAGCACGATGGACTGCCGACGCCGCCGAGCATCATGAACGGCTTGCGCACCCGCAGGCGGTCGGAAAGCAGGCCGGCCACCACCAGGGCGATGGCGTTCGCCGCCCAGTACCAGTTCGGCCAGCGCGTTGGCGCGCTGCTCGGAGTAGCCGTAGTTGGTGGCGAAGTAGACCACGAAGTTGCCGACGGCGGCGAAGTACAGCAGCAGGAAGACGCTGATGGCGAACGGCGGAGCCGACCACGTCCAGGCGCAGCATCTGGCGCCACTGGTCCGCGCTGGGCCGCCTCGGTGTCGAGTCCCCTTGGCGCGCGCCTCGACCAGCGCCCGGTCCCGCAGGCTCACCATGATCTGGTCGCGCAGCCGCGGGGACAGCTCGCGCAGGCCGAACAGCGCGACGACGAACACGACGAGGCCGCTGATGCCCGCGTAGCGCACCTCGTCCTGCCAGGTGGTGGAGTCGCTGAAGGTGCGGCTGGTGACCGTGGTGACGACGAGGCTGCCGATGACCGGCCCCATCGTCCAGTAGCCCATCGCCGTGGCCCGGCCGAGCTGCGGTGAGAAGTCCCGGATCAGCGCCGGGGTCGCGACCAGCACGATGCCCTCGACGAGCTGACCACGGCGAAGAGGACCAGATAGGTGACCTTGCCCGGCGCGTTCGGCAGCCCGAAGAAGACCAGCACGGCCGGTGACCAGCAGGCCGTAGACCACCATGTTCGCCCGGCCCCAGCGGTCGGCGAGCCCGGCCACCAGCGACGCGAAGGCGCCGACCGCGTTGCCGATCACCGATATCCAGACGAAGTACCGGTACGTCATGTGGAGTGGCTGATGATCGACGGTCGCCACCGCGTACTGCACGTAGAGCTGCGTAGTAGAGCACGATCGTGGTGAGCACCACGATGGCCAGGTACCAGTACCGGCGACCGCTCTCGGGGTAGTGGTCGAGCCGTCTGCCGCCGAGGCGGTTCAGAGCTGACGGGAACGGCCGGCTGGTGCGCCGCGCCGTGTCCGCCGGTGACGAAACCGACATCATGCCTCCCTGCTGTCGAGACACACGCCAGCGCGTGCATGGTCGGGGAGGCTAATACCGTCCAGTCGGTATCTCCTAGGGGTAGGACAAGGGTTTGTGATCTCGTTACGGCGGGAGTGTGTGGCCCGGGCCTGCCCGGAGGCGGGCGGGCCCGGGCCGCGGGGATACGCGTCCGGCGTCAGGCGGGCAGTCCCCAGCGCGCCGCCGGCGCGTTCGCCGTGACCGGCTCGACGCTCAGGTCGGGGCGGTCGCCCTTCGCCGTGACGAGCGCCGAGTCGCCCTTGCGCAGGGTGATCCGGATCGCCCCGTCGCCCGCGTCCTCGTAGCGGAGCGGCCTGCCCCCGCCCGTCGCGAACGTCGACCGCGCCCGCGATGCCGTGCCGCACCACGCACGGTGCGCCCGCCTCGCTGACCAGCCGCACCCAGCGCGTCGTGCCGCCCTCGCGCACCGCGCTCAGCAGAAAGGCGCCCTGCGTACGGAAGTCGTGGACGGTGAGGTCCTTCCAGGCGGCGGGCAGGGCCGGGAAGACGCGGATCACGCCGCCCCAGGACTGGCACACCATGTCGTGCAGGGACTGGGCGGCCGACAGCGGCGTCTCGATGACCGGGCCCGACTCCTTGTACATGGTGTTGGCCTGGATGAAGCGGGACATCAGCTGGCCCAGGTACTTCAGCGCGTCCTCGCCCTTGCCGAGCAGCGCCGACATCGAGGCCGCGCCCGTGAACGTATAGCCCTGGAGGGCCCCTTCGAAGCCGACCCAGTGGGCCAACGACTTCTCGATCAGGGCGAGTTCGTCGGGGGTGTGGCCCGTCAGCTCGTACAGCGGGTACACCGCGAGCAGGTGCGAGTAGTGGCGGTGGGACTTCGCGAAGGGGATGTCCGCGCCGATCATGAAGCCGTTCGTGTCCGTCGGGTAGGCGACCCGCTTGGCGAGGACCTCGCGCCAGCGTGGCGCCAACTCGTCGTCGATGCCCAGGAGTTCGGCCGAATCGAGGAGAGTGCGGCAGCCCCACGTCAGGAGCATCAGGTCGTAGTTGCAGTCGCGGGTGTTGCCGCCGTACTCGGGCGAGAACGTCGCCGGCAGGTGCAGCTTGCCGTCGGCGCCCGGCTCCAGGAAGTGCAGGTAGTAGTTGATCGCCTTGCGCAGCAGCGGGAAGAGGACGTCGCGCAGGATCGTCTCGTCCATGGTGTGCCGGTAGCTCAGCCACACGTTGTGCAGCGCCCAGGTGAGGTTGCCGACCTCGGGGGTCGGAGTGTCCTGGCCGGGGATGCCGACGCCGTAGCCCTGTGCGTTGCTCGTCGCGCCGCCGTTCACGAGGTGCATGTCCGTGGTGCGCGGGATGCCGAGCGAGTCGGCGCGGTACGGGGCGGCCATCTCGGCGGTGAGGTTGTCCCGGAACTCGCCCAGCGCCCGCGTGACGGCGTCGAGTTCGAGGTGGTTCGAGCCGTGGATCAGCCAGTACTCCAGCTGCACGTTGAGGTTCCACCAGGTCGCGGGCCACGGCGTCGGCTCCAGCCAGGGGCCGCTGGTCGCCATCACGGGGGCGTCCCGGCGGGCGCGGACGCCGTCTTGTAGAGCTGGATCCAGTAGAAGCGCTGGATGCGCGCGTCGGGGACGGACAGGAAGCTCTTGCGGTAGTACGCGTGCCACCAGGCGCGATGGGTCACGGCGAGGGCGTCGTACGGGAGCAGGGCCGTGGCGCGCACCGTCCGGACGGCCCGGTCGCGGGCGGTGGACTTCGGGAAGGAGTGCGCCACGTTCACGTACAGCGTCCGCCGCTCGCCGCGGGTGCGCTCGCGCCAGGCGGTGACGTGCTGGCCGCCGGACAGGAGCGGCTGGACGGAGGCGGAGACGCCGTCGTACTCACCGGACTCGGCGGGCGAGCTTTGGTACGAGCGTATCAGACCGGAAGAGCTGACTAAGGGAGTTGTCGATCTTGATCCGCGCGACGCCGAAACCGGCCGCAATCCCGAGTACAATCGCAAGCACGCCGACGACTGCCGGAAATCGCAGGGATACGAGACCAATCCGCTCTATGCCGAGCGCAAGATCGTGCCGGTGGCGACTGAGCGAGCGCCATGCTCGCAGCAGAATGCCTTCGGACCGTCCGCGCTTCTCGTCGACAGACATCTGTTCTCCAAGGCGTCACCCCCACGCAAGAAAGTTAAACTTGGTACTGGGAAGTTGTTTCCGAGCCCGGAGAACACGTTCGATTGTCCAAGCGTTACGAACCCCGAGCGTCCGAGATATGAGCTCCCGGATACGGCTGTCTGGCAGGCCCAGAAAAGAACGTGCGCGATTGCGCAAACACGTTGACACTTTCCTCGAATTAACCTGTCCGACAGGACATCGTAATGTCAGATCCCTAGAACTCGGGAAAGGCTTTGTAGCCTACTTCTCAGGAGCTTCAATCATGACAAACGACAAACCCGGCCATCACCTGTACTCACGGATTTTCTCGCGACGACGTCTGGTGCTGCTCGCTTCCGTCGCCGGCATTTGCGCGATCGTCGCGCTTGGAGGCCCGATGGGTTATACCCACCTGTCGCCGCTGGATGTCGAGCGCGAAAGCTGCGGATACCCATACCCAACAACAGCCAGCGGGCTTTGCCGATCTGGTCGCCAAGGTGAAACCCGCGGTCATCTCAGTGCGAGTCCAGATGGATGAAACCTCAAACGCGCCGGATCTGAGTTCGAACGAGAAAGATCTGCCCCCCTCATGCAGGGCTCCCCACTCGAGAAATTCTTCCGTCAATATGGGTTCAACGAAACGCCAGGAGGCACGATCCAGCCCCATCAGATCATTATCGGTGCCGGATCCGGCTTCTTCATTTCACCTGACGGCTATGCCGTGACCAACAATCACGTGGTCGATCACGCCAAGTCTGTTCAGGTCACGACCGATGACGGCGCGTCTTATACGGCTAAAGTCATCGGCACAGACCCCAAGACCGACCTCGCACTCATCAAGGTCGACGGAAAGTCCAGCTTCGCTTACGTGAATTTCGAAGACCGGGCGCCGCGCATCGGCGATTGGGTCGTGGCAGTCGGCAACCCGTTTGGTCTTGGCGGCACGGTAACCGCCGGCATCGTATCCGCGCAGGGACGCGACATCGGCTCTGGCCCTTACGACAACTACATTCAGATCGATGCGCCGATCAACAAAGGCAATTCCGGCGGTCCCGCATTCGACATGAATGGCAACGTCATAGGCGTCAATACCGCGATCTACTCGCCCTCCGGCGGCTCGGTCGGCATCGGCTTCGATATTCCTGCGCAGACAGCGAAGATGGTCGTTGCCGAGCTTAAAGACAAAGGAGTGGTGACGCGCGGATGGCTCGGTGTCCAGGTTCAGCCTGTCACGAAAGGCATCGCCGACAGCCTCGGCCTGAAGAAGGCCGAAGGTGCGATGGTTGACGAGCCGCAGAATGGAAGTCCCGCTGCAAAGGCTGGCATCCAATCCGGCGACGTTGTCACCGCACTCAACGGCACGGCCATCAAAGATTCCCGCGATCTCGCTCGAAAGGTAGCGGCATTGGCTCCCGGCAGTTCGGTCAAACTCGATGTTCTCCGAAAGGGAGAATCGAAGACGATGACCGTCACGCTCGGTGAACTACCCAACCAGCAACAAGCCAACGCCGGTGACCAGCGAAACGCAGCCGGATAGCGGCTTGCCTCATCTTGGACTGAGTCTTGCTCCAGCGGATGAGGTGGCCGGTTCCGGCGGGAAGGGTGTTGTCGTCACGGATGTCGATCCGGAAGGCTCCGCTGCGGAACATGGTTTCCAATCCGGCGATGTCATCCTTGATGTTGGCGGCAAAACGGTCGGTAACGCAAGCGACGTGCGCAAGGCGCTGTCCGAGGCAAAGTCGCAGGGTAAGCATGACGTGCTGATGCGGGTGAAGACAGCCGATACAATGAAGTTCGTTGCGCTGCCGATCGGGTGAATTGTGACGATGGCCTCCCGGAGCGTTGCTCGGCCAACGCATCGGGAGGCGGCGGCGAACACTGATAGTAATGGTCGATGAATGGCCTACGAGATTTCAATCTGGCTGCTGCCCGTATTGATTGCGGTAACGTTTCATGAGGCGGCCCACGGCTTTGTTGCTCACCTTCTTGGCGACGACACGGCGTGGTGGCTGGGACGAGTGACTTTCAATCCGTGGAAGCACGTCGACCCCGTCGGCACGATATTGCTGCCGGCGATGCTCCTGCTGATGCACTCTCCGTTTCTGTTTGGTTACGCCAAACCGGTGCCGGTGAATTTCCGGGCGCTGCGCAATCCGCGAATAGGCACAATTCTGGTGGCCGCCGCCGGCCCCGGCATCAATCTGCGTGCTCGCGACAATCGCCGCGCTCGCATTTCACCTTGTCGGTTACCTGCCGCTCATTGCGGGAGAATGGGCCGCCCAAAACCTCAAGAACGCTGTCGTTATCAACGTTGTGCTCGCGATCTTCAATTTGTTGCCGCTGCCGCCGCTCGACGGAGGCAGGATCGCGGTCAGCGCGCTCCCAGGGCCGCTCGGATATTCTCTTTCACGGCTTGAGCCCTTTGGCTTTCCTATTCTGATCGGACTGCTCTTCATCCTTCCGCTCATGGGCGCACAGCTTGGCTGGAATCTCAACTTTGTTTCACAGTTGATCGGAAGTTCGGCCAACGCCGTCATTGAGCTGGTACTCCGGATCACAGGAAATGTTGCGTGACCGCGATTTGCACCTGGGTAACGCCTTCTTGCATCTCGCGTTGATCAGAACGGCTCACAATCTGACGAGCGCGGATGGTGCTGTGCATCGACGCTCCGCTCGCAGCATTCGATAGCGATAGTGAGCGTTCACCGTGCCGTGAGCGGCTGCTGAAGCTCGAAAACCGCTGCAACACGTCGCGGATGAACAAGAATTAACTTGCCGGACAGGAAACCTTCATCTGGGACCGTTTAGGTTTGGGTGCGCAGGCGTCGACTTCGATGCGCCATGCCAGCTTTAGAGGCATTTGTCTCACACGGTCACGGTGATGGATGCCAAGCTCTGTAATTCGAGCTCGCTTGAAAATGCCACAGGCCAGCTACGCCTCCCACACCATTCTCTCCCTTGCACGAAGATCATTGCTCGCGAACGCCGGTACCGGCCGACGCCGCGCGCCGAACCGTTCGTGCCGCCGTCCGATACCGCATCGATCGCATCATAAGAACTTGGGGCAGTGTTGGAACCCAGGAGAAGTGACCATGTCTACCAACCAATTGGACTGCGGCATCAAACGGCGAACCGTCCTTAAGGCCGGTCTCGCACTCGGGGCGTTGCAATTCGCGACGTCGATCGTTTCAAGAGTGGTTGCGGCTGAAAGGAGATACGGTCCGGGAGCGACAGATAGCCAGATCACGATCGGCAACATCATGCCCTACAGCGGGCCGGCGTCGGCCTACGCGATGATCGGCAAGACCGAGACAGCGCTCTTTCAGTTGATCAACGACGAGGGCGGGATCAACGGTCGCAAGATATCCTTTATCTCCTACGACGATGGCTACAGTCCGGCAAAGACGTTCGAACAGGCGCGAAAACTGGTCGAAGACGACAACGTGCTGCTGATCTTCAATTCGCTCGGCACTCCCACAAACAGCGCCATTCACACTTACACGAACGAAAGGAAGGTGCCGCAGCTTTTTGTCGCCACCGGAGCAACGAAGTGGAACGATCCGAAGCACTTCCCTTGGACGATGGGGTGGCAGCCCAGCTATCAGACCGAAGCTCGCATCTACGCGAAGTATATCTTGAAGGAGCTGCCCGACGCCAAGATCGCCCTCATGTACCAGAACGACGATTACGGGATGGATTATGTCCTGGGACTGAGGCTTGGTCTTGGCGCCAAGGCGAGTACCATGATCGTCGGCGTACAAAGTTATGAGACGACCGACCCGACTATCGACTTGCAGATCGTCACGCTCAAATCGACCGGCGCAAACGTCTTCTTCAATGTTGCGACCCCAAAATTCGCGGCACAGGCGATCAAAAGAGTAGCTGAAACAGGCTGGAGGCCGCTGCATATCCTCAACAATGTCTCTGCGTCGATCGGCAGTGTTATGACGCCGGCCGGATTTGAGCACGCGCAAGGCGTCGTATCGGCCGCCTATCTTAAAGACGCGACCGATCCACAATGGAAGGACGATGCCGACATGAAGGCGTGGAATGCCTTCATGGACAAATACATGCCGAATGCCGACAAGAGCGACTCCAGTCACATCTACGGATACAGCGTGGCGCGCACCATGGTTCAGGTGTTGATGCAATGCGGAGACGATCTTACCCGCGAAAATGTTATGAAGCAGGCCGTCAACCTCAAGAATTTCGAACCGGGCCTCTTACTGCCTGGAATTGCCATTAATACAAGCCCGACGGACTTTGCGCCCATCGAACAACTACAACTGATGAAGTTCGCCGGTCAGACTTGGAATCTGTTCGGTAGTGCAATCAGCGGGCAGGCTGAAGGTTGACGCGATCGGAAATTGCCAGCTTGAGGACTGACCGAGGTGGTGCCCCGCGCCGCGGTTGCGAGGCACATCGGTCCAGCCCGGAATTGTGCTCGACCAAAATCTTCCGTATTCCCTGAATTGTTACTTCACTATCGCTGCCCGTCGTGAAAAGTAGATCGCGCTTCGATTTGGGATCGCGCAACAATCCTGCGGCTACCGGCCATATCGGGGAGCTACGGCATGCCTCAATTCGACCTCCAGCTCGTCCAGGTCATGAAGCGCGTTCTTGACGACGTCATGGCGAGAGTTCCTTTGGAGCATTCAACCCCGGCGGCAAAAGCATACCTTGCCGAGTTTATTTTGAAGGCGGCGGCTCAGGGGCATACCAATTATGACGCGCTCATCGCTGCGGCATCTGATCAGATCCAGGTGATTGTTTCCCTGATGAGCTAACCAGCTCATCCGCTCGCGTTGCCGGAAGGCATGGCTTCAGTTGAGAGATTCATAGCGATCGCGAATTTACGATTTGCGACGGCCCTCATGGTTTGTTGCGATCGCCGGTCTAGTGCAAGATACTGATACAGGCTCTTGCGCCAATGAGTTCCGCAGTCGGAGTTTTCTCGTTGCGCCATCGGGGAAGCCAGAAGACAGCCGCGCCGCGTATGCTCGAATTAGATTTTGTGCGGTAGGCACAACACCCGTGAGCATCCGGTCCCGTCGGATCAATTCGCAGTGATGCGCGAGCGAATATTGGTGTGCAGGGGTGGCAGCGCGTGAGGCAGGCCAACATGTGCTGCCTTGTCCGTCGCGCGAGATGCTCCCAATGCCAGCTCCCGACTTCGCCATTCGTCGCTTCCAATCCGCAGCCGCTCATTATTGCGCGGGCCGTGCGCCTTACCCAGCCGCACTGATCAAACGTACAGCCGAATTGCTGAGATTGGATCGGCGCGACCGGATCATGGATTTGGGTTGTGGTCCGGCGCAATTGGCCATTGCATTCGCGCCCTTTTCCGGCGAAGTCCTAGCCCTCGACCCCGAGCCTGCGATGTTGGATCTGGCCTTCGGAGCGGCGCAGGGTGTGGTGAATGTGCGGGTGGTTCAAGGCGGATCGGAGGACCTGGGACCGCACCTCGGCCATTTCCGCGCGGCCTTGATCGGGAGGGCGTTCCACTGGATGGATCGCCAGGCGTCCTTGAGAAGGTTCGAGCGCTTGCTGCAGCCTGATGGGGCGGTGGTGCTCTTCGGCGACGAGCGGCCGTCGATACCCGAGAACGCTTGGCTTCGGAATTATAGAGCAGTGCTGGAGCGCTATTCGAGCGGCGACGAGGAGGGGCGCCGACGGCGCTCCGACGACTTTGTGCCACACGTTTCAGTGCTGCTGGACTCGGCCTTCAATTGTTTGGAGCAGATCAGTGTGATCGCGAGACACAAGTTGAACCTCGATGGACTTATCGCACGAGCTCTATCCCAGTCCAGCACTTCGCGTGCCCGGCTCGGTGTGCGTGCAGACGAGATGGTCGAGGAGATTCGTGCTCAGGCAGCAACGTGGAGCCCGAACGGCCTATTTAACGAAGTTCTGATATCGAGCGCGCTGATCGCCCGACGTCCTGCTGATGGCTAGATTGCGCATTACAGATCATAGTTCGATTTCAACCATCTGAGAGCCTGCGAACTGCGAATGAGGAACCAACGCCAGGCCGGCCCTTGCGATTGGCTCGGCCTCCGGCGTGTTGACGCTCGGCCCGATTTGCGCCGATCACCTCGGCGTCGACGACAATTGTAAGTCCCGCCTTGCTCTCGAAGAAACGCGCCGTGACCATGGTCGGCGAACAAAAGCGTCCACTCTGGTTGCACAAACCAGCCAATAACTGGAGGATCACATGAGTGCGAAAGTTGGTAGGCCATGGTTCGAGCCGAGGCGTTTCGGGTATGGAGCCACGCCGGTGACGTCGCAGGGATGGACCACGACGGCCATGTTCGTGGTCGTAGTGGTATTGGACGTCTTGCGACTTCGCGGCATCCTGCGGTCTGCGGAGCTTTTTCTCGGGGCGGCCCATACCTGGACGGCTTGTTTGAAGAGCAGCGACAGCTGGCGCTGGAGATGATACAGCTCTCCGTGCCAGATTCTCCAGGTGCCCCAAGGGTGGTGCGGTAATCTGCCAATCAGTGCGCGACCGCAGCGGTTCTTCCGAGTTTCACCTTGCGCAGTGTTAGGGCCAGCGGAATTGCGGCAAGCGAAACCAGCATCAGCACCCAGTAGACGTCGACATAGGCCAGGAGCGTCGCTTGCGTCTGCACGGCTTGACCAATCCAGGCGACGGCCTGCTGTTGCGCCTGTGCGAGCGAGCTTCCGTGGGCGGTGAAATAGCTCGTGACCTGCTGAAGCGTGTTTTGATACTGGACGCTCGAGGGGATCGCATGCTCGGCCAGCCGCATCTGATGAAACTGCTCGCGATGCGCCAGCACGTTGACCGCGAGCGAAACGCCGATCGAGCCGCCGG
Organism: uncultured Alphaproteobacteria bacterium; assembly: GCA_963847325.1. Lineage (GTDB taxonomy): Bacteria > Pseudomonadota > Alphaproteobacteria > Rhizobiales > Xanthobacteraceae > Pseudolabrys. Next base: position 18,215 of record CAWJZD010000003.1, on the reverse strand, counting down.
TATTGCGCGCCGCGTTGATCAAGGCCGAAGCCTGGTCGGTCTTGTCGGGCGGAATGCCGTCATAGGAGGCGGTCATGATCGACAGGAAGATCAGCGGCAGGCCGATGCCGAGCAGCATGCGCGAGGTGGCGAAGAACCAGAAGCCGACGTCGCCATACACCCTGGTCAAGTCGTACATGGAGAGCGCGGCCACGATCGCCCCGGCGATGATCAGATATTTCGGCTGGACCTTGCCCGACAGCCGGCCAACCACGAACATCATCACCATGGTGACAAGACCGCCTGGCGACAGCACCAGGCCGGCCCAGGTCGCGGTATAACCGAAGTTCTGCTGCACCAGTTGCGGCAGGAATTGCGTGGTCGCGAGCAGGATCGCGCCGGTCGCCAGCATCACCAGGAAGCACGCGCCGAACTGGCGGCTCGCCACCATCCGTATGTCGATCATCGGATTCTTCCGGGTCATCTCCCAGGGGATCATGAGCACGAAGGCGAGCGCGCAGACAGTTGCGACGCGGACGATGAAGCTAGAGCCGAACCAGTCGTCCTCCAGCCCGCGGTCGAGCATCACTTCCAGGGCGCCGAGGAAAGTGGCGACCAGCACGAAGCCGAGGCGATCAAATGCTGCCCTTTGGCGCTCCGCCGCCTGAGACTCGCGTAGGACGATCGCGATCGCCACCATCGCGAGCAGGCCGACCGGGCCGTTGATCAGAAAGCACCAGTGCCAGGACACATTGTCCGACAGCCAGCCGCCGAGCGTTGGCCCGACCACCGGCGCCACCACCACGGCAACGCCGAACAGCGCAAACGCCTGGCCGCGCTTTGCCGGCGGAAAGGAGTCCGCCAGGATCGATTGCGAGACCGGCACCATGCCGCCGCCACCGAGGCCCTGCAGGATGCGGAACAGCAGCAGCGAGTTCAGGTTCCAGGCAAATCCGCACAGCACCGAGCTCGCGGTGAACAGCGCCAGGCACATCAGGAAGAAGCGCTTGCGGCCGAGCAGCCGGGCGAGAAAGCTGCTGGCGGTCAGAATGATCGCATTGGAGACCAGGTAGGTTGTCACCACCCAGGAGGCTTCGTCCTCGCTGACTCCCATTCCGCCGGCGATATAGGGCAGCGCGACGTTGGCGATGGTGGTGTCCAGCACCTCCATGAAGGTCGCGACCGCAACCACGACCGCGATCAACCAAGGGTTTGGGCCTGCAGCGCCCGCCGGAACGAGAGCGTCCGTTCGGGTGCCGCCGCCGCTCATAGCCATGCCTTCAACCGCTCATAGAGTGACGGCGTGGGGTCGACCCGCACGGTCGGCACCACAGACATGCCGGGGCCGAACGCAGCGTCGGTCGGCGGATTGTCCATCGTGATCTTGACCGGCACGCGCTGAACGATCTTGACGTAGTTGCCGGTGGCATTCTCGGGCGGCAGCAGTGAGAACGCCGGACCCGATCCGGGCTGGACGCTGGCGACATGGCCGCGGATCGTGCGCTCCGGATAGGCGTCGATCTTGAGCGTGACCGGCTCTCCGGGCCGCATGGTGTCGAGCTGAGTCTCCTTGTAATTCGCGGTGATCCAGATGTCGTCAGGGACGAACATCGTGAGCGCCGTGCCCTGCGCAGCGAATTGACCGACGGCGGCGCCGAGGTTGACGACGCGCCCGGGCTGGGCCGCCGTCACCGTGGTGTAGGACAAATTGAGTTGCGCCTGGTCGCGCTGGGCTTGCGCCTGCGCGAGGTTCGCGACTGCGCTGCTTAGTTGCGCCTTCAGGGATTCAAGTTGCCGCTGCGCTACTTTGAGCGCAGCCTGCGCGCTGGCAAGCGTCGCCTGTTGCTGGCGGAGCTGAGAATCAAACTGCTGTTCATTCTGAATGGTGCCTGCGCCTCTTTGCGCCAGGTCCTGATAACGGGCGGCCTGTTGCTGGGCGAATACCAGCCCGGCCTCGGCCTGCTGCACTTGCGCTTCATTTGCACTGATCTGCGCCCCCTGAACGCTGATCTGCGCCTTGATGTTCTGAATGCTGGCTTGCGCCGCCTCGACCTGGGCCTGCGCCTGCGTGAGCGCAATGCGGTAGTCGCGCTCGTCGATCTGCGCGATCACGCTGCCCGCGGCGACATTCTGGTTGTCGGTGACCGGGACGGACGTGACGTAGCCGGACACTTTTGGCGCGATCGAAAACTGCCGCGCGGCGACGAAGGCGTCGTCGGTTGTTTCGAAATGCCGGGCGTAGTCCCAATAGAGATAGCCGAGCCCGCTCGCCATGCCAAAAAGCGCGAGGGCGAGGAAGGATCTAAGCGGATGCCGGCGCAAAATTCCCTTGGAGCTTCCATCGGGGTGTTCACGACGCTGTTGGTCTTCCTGCGGATGCTCAGGGTCGCGCTCCGGCGGCAATTCTACGATGCGGCGCTCGACAGGCCGCGATCTGGCAGTGATGGAATTTTTCTCACCGTCCGTGCCCCGCGGGCCAGTTGATGTTGCTTGCCCTGACGTCACCGGCGGAAGTTCCGGCGATGATTGCTCGCCTCGATCAAGACTTCGTGCTTCTACCTTCATCGCTCAAGCTCCTGTCCACAGGTTGCCCGAGAACGCGCACGCAGGCTCCGGCGCGCCATCTGAAGAAAAGAAACGATATCGTTTCGTTTCTTTACGTAGACCGGAAATGGCGCTAATCAAGGAAACCGTCGGCGTCCATCGGCCAAAACTGGAGTAATCGCGTCAACGTGATGATGAGCACCCTGGCAAAACGAAAACGGTCGGAGAGCCGCCGCGCCGTGCGCACCGGACGGCCGCCGCGGGAACTCGCCGGAGAGGTCGAGGCCCGCATTCTGGATGCGGCCCGCCGCGTATTTCTGGAACGCGGGCTTGCCGGCGCGAGTGTGGATGACATCGCGAGTCTCGCCCGCGCGGGAAAGCCGACCATATATGCCCGGTTTCCCGGCAAGGAGGCTCTCTTCACCGCCGTCGTGCTGCGCAATGTCGCCAAGGTGGCCGATGCCGAGGTTCACGTGCCGAGTGGAGCCAACATCGAAGAGCGCCTTGCAAGCGTAGGCATTGATCTCGTGCAGCGGGCCCTGGCCAGCGAGACCGTTGGTCTGATGCGACTTGCGATCGCGGAGGCGCGCCGATTTCCTGACTTGGCGAGCAGCGTCCACCGACAGGCGCGCGAGCGCGGAGGCGAGGCCGTGGCACGGCTGTTGAACGAGGTGGCGCAATCCGACGAGCTCGGCAGCCTGCCAGCGTTTGCCCCGGCGCGGCTTGCGACGACAACACGATTCTTTCTCGATCTGGTTCTGCTGCCGCTGCTGATGCGGGCGCTGCTGGGAGAGAAGCTCAAGACCCTGCAGCCGGAGATCGAACCACACGTGGCCCGCAGCGCTGCTTTCTTTCTTGCTGCGTGCCGGCTCGGCGGAGTTGCTTGAGCCTCACGGCGCAATTCTGGCGGGGTATCGAGGATGTACCGCCTTGTTACGACCGGAAATCTCGATGCGTCCGACCATAAGTGTTTTGCGCCGCGAAGGGCCTGACTGGTCCGGGGCAACGCGCAGGATCGACCCGATGTTTCGTTACAAGTCATTCATGGAGTCACGCGCATGGGCGGGCTGGGCGGGCGACCATCGGCGTCGCCATCGAAAAAGACGGGGAGGCGACGCGCGCTGCGTGCTTCTCTTCAGGTCTGCGGCATCACGCCTTCGAGATTGATGTTCTTGGTCTCCGGAGTAGCCAGGATCGCAAGGATTGCCAGCACCGTGTAGACCATAACCAGAAGGCCGACAAAGATATAGGCTCGGTGAATGCCGTAGGCATTCAGGATCAGCCCCGCGACAATAGGGATCAACCCGCCGCCATAGACTTGCGAGATCTGGTAACCGGCACTCGCACCCGAGGCGCGATAGCGGGTTGGGAAATTCTCGGTGTAGAAGGCGGGAATGGCGCCGTAGCCAAAGCCGAATGCAAAGCCGAATCCGATGATCTCGGCGATTGTGGCGAGAAGGAAGCTGCCGGTATTGACCAGATAGAAATAGGGGATAGCAAAGACCAGAAAAACGACCGCCGCGATCAACAGAATTGTCCGGCGGTCGATCATGTCCGCGAGCAGTGAGCCAATAATCATGAAGATCAGCATGAAGGCTGCTGCAATCAGCCCGATCACCTCGGGCGTCGATCCGGCGAACCCGGCTGCTTTCATGTAACTTGTGCCGAACACGAAATAGAGGAAGAAGGCGCCGCCGAACATCGCGTTAACCAGCGAGGTTCGCAGAATTGTGAGCGGCATGTCGCGCCACACCTGCGCGGCCGGATAATCGAGGATCGCCTGTTGCGCCTTGTGCCGCTCGAATACGAAGCTGTCCTCGGTGTGCGTGCGGATGACGATTCCGACGATCGCCACCAGGAAGCCGAACAGGAACAGGATGCGCCAGCCCCATGCCACAAAATCTTCTGGTCGCATAAGCGACTTCATTAGGATCACCGAGCCGAAGCCGAGCAGCAGTCCGATTGGTATGGCAAACCCGACCCATGCACTCCAGAAGGCTCGGTGCCGCGAGTGCGCCGCCTGCTCGATGACCCAGGTCGAGGCCGTGCCGAACTCGGCACCGAAACTGATTCCTTGCACCAGCCGGAACAGGATCAGCAGCGCCGGCGCAGTGATACCGATCGTGTCATAGCCAGGCGTGAGCCCGATCAGCAGCGTGCTGATGCCCATCAATACCAGCGCATAGACAAGAGCATCCTTGCGTCCGTGCCGGTCGGCGAGATGGCCGAACACGTAAGCGCCGATCGGGCGGATCAGGATGCCGATGCCATAGACACCAATCGCTGCCGCGATGGCCGCAAGACCCGGAAGCTTGAAAAAGACGTCGCCCCAGACGGTCGCCGCAATCACTCCGGTAACGAGGAAGTCATATTGCTCGATGACCGAGCCGACAATGCTCGCCACTGCGACCTTGTAGATCTGGGTTTTGCTGGGTTCTGCGGCGATACTGTTCATTCCTTGCCTAACGGCAGATCGAGTTCTTTGTTCCGATCGGGCTCCCGCTGTCACCGTGGCCGGAACTCTTGCGATCCGCTCGCGTTTTTCTTTCCGCAGGAGACCTGCGGCGTTGCTGACAGGCATCTTCGAAGACGCAAACGATTTTCAATTCCCGATGTCAGCAATGATCAGGTTGCACTCCCCAATGCATGTCGAGCGATTAGTGCCGATGCGGCTGCCTTCATGGAGCACTTATCCGTGAACGCGCATCCGGATGGTGCTTCTGCTCTGCCTCGCACATTTCGCGGACGTCACGGCTTCGTTACGTGATTGTAGTCCTCGTGGGTACAGTTCTTGTTTTGACGGCTGCATTGTCTTGGATCCTGCATGATATCCGTTTTCCCTCTGCCGCCGAGGTCACTTCGCGAAGCGTCATTGCGCTGAAGTCCGCCGACGGCCAGGATCTGTTTCACGAGGGCCACGCAAGATTGCCGCCCGTCGAGGCGAAAGAGATGCCTGTCGACGTTGTCAATGCGGTCCTGAGCATCGAGGATCGGCGCTTTTTCCAACATGATGGCGTCGATTTGAGATCCGTGCTGCGTGCGCTCGAGCAAAATATCCGATCTGGCAAAACCGTCGCCGGCGGTAGCACGATCACCCAGCAGCTCGTCAAGATTTTCTTTCTCAGTCCGGAGCGTACCTACAAGCGTAAAATCGAGGAGGCGGCGATCTCGATCTGGATCGAGCATCGTCTGACAAAGAACGAAATTTTGACGAGTTACCTAAACAACGTCTACCTGGGTTCCGGAGCGACTGGCTTTCCGGCTGCTGCAGAACTCTACTTCGGTAAAAAAGTCGCCGATTTGAGCCTGCCGGAAGCCGCCATGCTTGCCGGAATGATCAATGCCCCGGGGCAGGACGACCCATTTCACGATCTCGACGCGGCTCGTAGGCGGGCGGCGATCGTTCTTGATGCGATGGTGGACAACGGGAAGGTGACCGAAGAGGCTGCGCTGGTGGCGAAGCTACATCCGGCGAGGCCCAGTCCAGCAGAAATCTCGCCGCCATCGACCGGCTGGTTTGTTGACTGGGTCTATAACAGGGCGGCGGCGGTCACCCCGGCGCTTGGCGGCACCGTTCGCATACGCACGACGCTCGATCTACGTCTGCAACAATTGGCGTCAAGCATCCTGAAGTCGACGCTGGCCAAATACGGCAGCGAGAAACACGCCGGACAGGCGGCGCTCGTCGCTATGCGGCCCGATGGAGCGGTGGTCGCAATGGTTGGGGGGAAAAGCTACGATCGCAGACAGTACGATCGCGCGGTCCAGGCCGAGCGGCAGCCTGGCTCGGCCTTCAAGCTGTTCGACTATTATGCAGACCTGCGCCAGGGTTTCGCCCCTGAGGATGAAATTCTCGATGCGCCGATCGAAGTTCATGGCTGGCAGCCGGAGAATTACGGGCGCCACTACCATGGCGAGCTCACCCTCGCCGAGGCGTTCGCCAATTCGCTTAACGATGCTACCGTTCGGCTGTTACAGGAGGTCGGCATCGGCCAGGTGATCGCTGCCGCGCATGGCCGCTGTCGTCTACCACCAGCGCTCCCGGAATCGGTGCCCGTCCGATCAACTAGATCGTAAATCGTCGCGTGTCACTTCTGGGGACTTGCCTCATACTGGATTTCCTGTCGTGCGGGACAAGCGCTACCCGACGGAGCCTGGCCGCGGCTGAAAGTCAGGCGGGTCAGGGTCGGATAATCTCTCAACGATTCGAAACCTTCTGTCGAGCTGGCCGTACCCTACGGATAGCTGCCAAACCGGAAGTATTCGATCTTGAACAAAGCGTCTCACGTCGATCGCCTACGCGATCAAATCAGAGGACTTCGCGAGAAGGCCAGAGTGCTTCCCACCGGCGACGAACGGGATGAGCTGCTGCGCAGGGCAGAGCAAGACGAAATTGCACTGCACTTGGTCGAGTGGGTTACCTCTTTTGATAAACTTCCTCCTCCTGAGGATCTGATTCCGATCCGAAGACATCAGTTACGCCGGAAATGATACGACGCGGCGCATTTCCAGCGACCCAAGGCGAGAGAGTCGGCTCACTCGCTCATGACAGATCGAATACAGCCTCTTAGCTCGTCGACGGCTTTGGCAACGCGATGTGCCCCAGCCGCCATCAATCGATCCGCCTGATGATATCCCCAGCCGACACCGATCGACCGCAGCTGGGCTGCCTGAGCCATCTCCATGTCAAAGGTGGTGTCCCCAATGAATATCGCATTCTCGGGCGTCACTCCTGTTGCTGCGAGTGCCTGAAGGAGCATCCCGGGGTGGGGTTTGGAGGGCGCCATATCGGCGGCCTGAATGGTCCGAAAAAAGCCGCTCCATCGCAGCGCTTCCAACGCGGGAGCGATGGTGTCAGACCTGTGGCCGGTCGCGACGCCCAGAACGGTATCCGAAGTAGAACTCAACTCATACAGAAGGTCGCTAACTCCGTCGAATGGCTTTTCGGCAAATGCGGGATCTGCCCTCAGTTGCGGCAGCAAGAGATCGTAGGCCCTGACCATCTCAAGTATAGGAGCTGTCGGGCCGGCGAGCTGGGCCAAAATGACACCAAGCGACTTTCCGACCAGCGCAAGACTGTCGGCTGGCGACGGGGCAGGCAACTGAAATTCGGAAAATACGATTCGATGGCTCTCCAGAATCAGCGAGCGGCTGTCGACCAATGTGCCGTCGAAATCGAATATGATCAGTTTCAAGGCTCTCTCTCAAAGATACGATCGTGCTCTTTGCATGACTCAAGATTGACGGGTCATTTCTGCTTTTTCCATTGAACATTGTGATGCAGGTATTTCAGCCCGACAATCACGAGTTCGTCTTCGGTAAGGTGCCGTTGTCCGGAGAGGTTCTCTAGGAGAGAGGAACGAAGTGCGCTTAGCCTATGGTCGGGCACCATCCTAATCAATGACCAGAGCTGCATAACTCGATCGGCGGCGGCCTCAACAGGATGCCTGGTCGTTGGTGGTCTCGGCACTGTCATGGGATGTCATCCCTGGCTTATCGATGTAGGCACGAATAATCGCGGACCAGTTCGCGGGTCTGCATCGGAACGACAAGCTCCGCATCTTTGTTCCTTGTTGCCGCTTCGCAGGATAACCAGAAGTAATTTCCAGCAGGATCGATGACAAGCCGATTTGGCGAGAAGTTCGAGAGAATGATTGACAGATAAGGGATGGTCGAGAACCACGACAGGGGAGTGAGAGCTGGCGAAATCCGCTCGGCTGAGACGAAACGCGGATCACCGAGCGCAGGGTCGGACTTGCTGCTCATCGCCAGCACCGCAATTGCGTTACGGTAATCACTCCACGACGCGACGAATTTCCCGGTTTCGATCGCATGGATCAAGGTCACCAAGAGAAGGATTGAGGCGAGGGTGCGCAGCGTCCCACCACGGGGCGAGATCAGGGCGTGCCGCAGCCTCGCCGGCAGACCGACGACGATCCGTTCTCTGGTCATGGCGGCCAAGGACGCCAACGTGCCGAGCAGGGGCGTGGCGATGACCAGCGCGGTCCGCAAATAGTAGCGGCTGCTCGCATGGACGGAGTGATCGAAATGCAGCCAGTAGATGGATAACGATCCGAACAGAATTCCCAGAGCGCAGACCCACGCCCATCTCGGGAGCCATACTGACAACAGCATCAGGATTGCGCCGTAGGCGGTGACCGCCGCGAGCATCACCAGGACGACCGCTACCTTGAAGATTTCGAGATCGAAGAAGTGCAGTGCAGCCCGCAAGAATGCGTCTGCATAATAGTCATCAGGCGGAAAAACGATCTTCGCCGCCACAGCCAATAGCACAATGATCATCAGGCTGATCGCTGCACGTACGAAAGTTGCGCTCCATAGGCCACGGGGCGCCAGCGTAGCTCCGATGGCCAAGAGCAACATCAAGGCTCCTTCGTGCGTGAAAGCCAGCAGAAGCCACGCGGTGAACACCAGCAAGGCCCCGGCACTGGTTGGTTTCGCATAGTGGCTCAGCGCCAACGCGGGCCAGAATGTCGCATGGGCGAGCCACATCTCCGTGGGAAAGCCGAAGATCAGCGGGCAGAGCAGGGCTGTCGAGCCGCACGCATAGACAAAGATGAGACGGCCGGGCGAGCGGTCGGCCGCGTAGGTCACGGCCAGTCCTACCAATGGAGAAATATAAAAAAGCAGCCCATAGGCGATGATTCCAGCCCAGGGATTGCTCGTGATTCCAACGAGCGACTCGGCCGGCAATAGGGTCAACAAGAAGACGGATGTCCGGCCAGAGATGTTATGCCAATGGAAGGCCCAAACATCTCGAACCGCGACAGCGTACGAAAACATCGCGCCGTCGCCGTAGAGTTCGAGTTGGTAGAAAAGTGCAATGACAGGGAATGCGACGGACCAACACAGACCTGCTCCAACGATCAGAAACCGGAACGAACGGCTATCGAGGCGCAGTGCCCGGCCGGACATGTCAACGACTGTCCGCACAAAGCATGATACAGCTCAACGGGATAGAGGCATCGCAGGCTCAGGGCTTTTCGCTGGCGGAAGCTTTCAGAGTAACGAATTTATGCCCGGAGCGTACTGCTTTCGTCGTCAGATAACGCTTGTTGTGGGGATTGATTGGGGCCTCGAGCGGAACGCGGGCGGCGATCTCGATGCCGGCTTTTGTGAGACCGTCGAGCTTGGCTGGGTTGTTGGTAAGCAGCACGATCCGCGTACAATCCAGGGTTCGCAGCATCATCGCCGCAATTCCATAGTCGCGCTCATCGTCCTCGAAGCCCAGCGTCGTGTTGGCGTCGCGCGTATCGAGCCCGCCGTCCTGCAATCGATAGACCCGCATCTTGTTCGCAAGGCCGATGCCGCGACCTTCCTGGGCCAGGTACAGAATGACGCCGCCGCCGAGGCTTTCCAGGTGCGTGAGCGAGAGCCGAAGCTGATCGCCACAGTCGCATCGCCGAGAGCCAAACACATCGCCGGTCAGGCATGCCGAATGAAGCCGAACCGGAATCGGCTCGGCAAAATTGGGCTTGCCGATGATGATGGCCACTTGATCGACGCCGAGAGCGTCCCGAAACACGACAAAGCGCGCCGCAGTGCCCGACGCCAGCGGAATTGAGGCTTCGCTTGCGACGACCAATGTATTCGTCGCGTCCGCGGCAAACCGATTGACCGCGTCCGCTTCGACGGCGACGATCGAATGCATCAAGTCGCCGTCGATGTTCGTCACGTTTGCCGCAAGGACCGCCGGCAGGCCGCGGCTCAGCTTGATGAGCCGGCTTGCCGCCGTGGCGGAACGACCCGCGACCTCAGCCTTTGCGGCAAAATGACCCTCGTTTTCGGCATTGGCAGCGAGGGCGAAGATAGTGCCAACGCCGGCTTCCCTGGAAAGCGTCAACGCCATTGGCGTTGACGCCTCGATACCGATCGCGCTCGCTCGCTGCTGTGTGACGATCAGTTTCGGCGCATTCGGATTGCACAGCATCGCAAATTCGCGCAGCCGTTGGTCGTCAAGGCCCTCCACGGGCAAGGCTAACAGCATCTCGCCGGGAGCGTTAACGCGAATCGGCCTTCGCGCCTGCAGTTCGCTCAAGGCGCGGCTGACACTGAGATACTCCTTGTTGCCAAACAGGGCTGAGTTTGCGGGCGATGGCACGGCGCTCATTCGCGGGACCTTCTTTTACCGGGCGCGTTCGTGGAACACCGAAAGTCCTGTATCATTCCGCTAGAAATCAGATGGATTTTTGGGATCGAGTGGCCGATAGTAGCATTTATAACTCGTGAGACCCGAATTTACCGTGCAGCTTGGCAGTTTCCCCACCCGCAAATTTGCTTCTCCCGACACGTGGGAGAGCTTTGTCGAGCTTTTTCGTACAGGACAGCAACATCTGCCGCAAGCCTGGGCGGATCTGTTCGGCCCGTTGCGGAACGGGATGGTGGACGATCTGGTGATTGTGGGGCAGGTCGGCCAGTCGCTCGACGGTCGAGTCGCGACGGCTACCGGTCATTCCAAGTACATCAACTGTCCAGCCGGCATCGAGCATCTGCACCGGCTGCGCGCGCTGGTCGACATTGTTGTGGTCGGCGTTGGAACGGCGCTGGCCGATGACCCGCAATTGACGGTCAGACATGTCGCTGGTCCTCAGCCAGCGCGTGCCGTTATCGATCCGAGAGGGCGCCTCGGAGCCAAGGCAAAATTGTTTGCCGAGGACGGTGTTCGCCGTCTGTTGATCACGGCAGAAGGCTCACAGACCACGCCGCCTCCCGGCGTTGAGATCATCACCCTGCCTGCGGAGGACGGAAACATTGCTCCGTCTGCTATCGCCGCCTCGCTCAAGCGAGCAGGGATGCGACGCATGCTGATCGAGGGCGGAGCTGACACCGTGTCGCGGTTTATCGCGGCCCGATGTCTCGATCGCCTGCATGTAACCGTCGCGCCCGTCATGTTGGGCGCCGGAGGTCCTGGCATCGAGTTACCGCCGCTCGATCGGGCCGACCAGGCCCAGCGCATGCCGGTGCGGCTGCACAAGATCGAAGACGATGTGCTGTTCGATTGCGACCTGTCGGCTCAGCGCGTGACGCTCGGTGTGGCAAAGAAGTCGACGTGACCCACACGCATCGTTGAAACGCGTTCCCTGACCGCGTAGTCTCCGCCTCACCAGCCACTTGTCGATGTCGGGGCGCGGTAGCGGTTTGACTTCACTCGCCGCGCCCGCCCATCCGGCAAGCAATTCGTCTTGGATCTCCTGGTCGGCGCTTCCGATCGTCCAATCGGAGTTGCCGTGCACGATCGAATATCCGAGCGCCTTGAATTTGGAGATGGCCACAGCGGCAGCCGATGGGCCGAGCGCCGGCCCAAAGCCCTTGTCGGTGCGCTGATGCGCGTTCAAAGCCGACGTGATGGCCGGATCCAGCGGATCGGCCGGGGACAGGTCAATGCGGCCATCATAGGTCAGCGCTGCGTAGACTCGCAACGCGCGCGCGGCGATACAGCGGGTAAAGCGATCCAGCCAGTCTTCGGAGACGAGATCGAGCAGGGCCGAGATCGTGATCAGGTCTTTCGTGCCGTCGAGCGCCGCTGCGAAATTGCTGCTGAGATCGAGCGGAACGGCATTCAGCCTGACATCATCGCTGAATTTTCCGCTGCACGCCACCGTCAGCAAGCGAGGGTCGTTGTCCACGAGGTCCCAGCGCTGCCGTGCCGGCAAGTGTGGGCCAAGTGCACGGACGGTGGAGCCCGCACCGCAAGCAAGATCGACGATGCTTAGTGCGTCGTGCGATTTGAACGAGGCGGCCACCGCATCGAGCACGACCGGATTGCGCGCGCGCAAGTCATAGCTTTCCCGCAAGGCCAGCCACTCCGCTGAGAAGCCGCTCATGCGAGCTTCTCCAGTGTAGCGGCGAAGATCGCGCCGGATTGCCGCCAGGAGGGCAGCATCCGTGCCGCCTCCGATGCCGCGTCGGACAGGCGACGGCGCAGATCGGCGTCAGCGATGACGCTGCGCAGGGCTTCCGCCAGTGCGATCACGTCGCCGGCAGTCACCAGCAAGCCTGCCTCATGTGGAACGGTGTCCGGGATTGCTCCTGCCGTTGTCCCGATCACCGGAAGGCCGCGCGACAATGCCTCGGCGTAAGCCATTCCGTATCCCTCGAAACGGGAGGCGAGAACGAACAGATCGGCGTCATTGTAGAGCGCAGCAAGCCGTTCGGGCGATACGGCGCCAAGCGCTTCGATCCGGCCGGTAAGCCTGTGTCGGGATATGCTGGCCTGAAGTTTTGCCGCCTCATTCGGATCGCGCGTGAGGTCGCCGGCGATCGTCAGCCGCCACGGGAGTTCGGCAAGTCTCGCGAGTGCGGCGATGAGCACGTCGAATCCTTTGCGGGGCACAACGGAGCCAACGGACAGCAAATGCGGAATTTCGCTTTGGCTTCCTGCGGACCGCGGCGCAGGATCGCTGCCGGGCCTTGCCACCGTGATGTGTTCCATTGGTACGCCATAATCGGCGGCGACAAGCTTTGCGGTGGCAGGGCTTGTCACAACGACTTCTCGCGCTGCTGCGAGGGCGGCCTGCTCGGTGCGACGCAGCACGTCGGCCTGATTGGCAGATAGTCCCCATTCCAGGGCGAGGGGATGATGCACCAATGCGAGCAGCGGGTTCCTGCTCGCAAGCTCTGCCGCGACATCGGGCAGGACTCCCAACGCCAGGCCGTCCAGCACGATCGGCTGTCCCGTCGGCACCTTCAGCAGCAGCGATCGCGCGGCAGACCGGGTCGCCTCATCGGGCGAGGGAAATCCGTCGCCGATATCGAGACATTCGACAAACCAGCCCAATTCCCGGAGTTCAGCGATGATCCGCCGATCATACGCATAGCCACCGGTTGGCGTATCGAGGCTGCCCGGCACGGCGAAGACGACGTGCTTCACCACAAGGGCGCCTCGTATTGCGCGCGGGCGACGTGTGACTCCGAGAGCGTGATGCGCAGAGCCTTGAGCTCCCGGCCGGGACGGCCGAGTTCGCCAGCTCGGGCCGGCTTCGCCAGCCCGTCGAAAATATACTTGGACAGGAATTCCGTAGTGGTGTTGCTGCCCTTGAGCTCGGGCACGTCGTCGAGATTGCGGTAGTTGAGTGGCGCCAGCACCGCCTTGAGCGCATCGTGTGCGCGGCCGATGTCGATGACAATTCCATTGGTATCGAGGGTGTCCGCGATGAAGGCTGCATCGACCACGAAGGTCGCCCCGTGCAACGCCTGCGCGGGCCCAAAAACCGCGCCTCGGAAAGAATGAGCGATCATGATGTGGTCGCGAACTTCGACAGTGAACAAGGCAGCTCCTTACGAATAAACGACGGGTTGGCAGAGTATCCCGGTCTTGGCGTCGAGAATTCCCGGCAGTTGATCCGGCAAATCGCCAAACGCAACCGCCGGTGCCAGCAATGCGTCGAGCCGTGGATCGTTGAGCAGTGCGACGGCGGCCGCGAGACGGCGGACGTATGTCCAGCGCGGACGGTGCGATGGGGCAACGCGCCCGACCTGGCTCGATACCAGCCGAAGCCGGCGGCTATGGAAGGAGCCGCCAAGCATTGCGGTCACTGCCGCGTCACCATACCAACTCATCTCGAGCACAGTAGCCTCGTCTCCGCCCAGTTCGAGCGCCGTTCGTAGTCCATCGGGCGAACCGCTGGCGTGAACGATGAGATCGCAGTCACCCCTTGCTTTCCCGGGTTCAGCGAAACTAACCCCGAGTGTTCCCGCTAATTTCGCCCGGCCTGGATTGATATCGACAAGCGTGACGTCCGTACCAGGAATCCGCCCGCACAGATATGCAACGAGAGAACCGACCACGCCAGCCCCTATGACGGCGATGCGGTCGGCTGGCCCCGGTGCAGCGTCCCACACGCCGTTGAGCGCGGTTTCCATGTTGGCCGCCAGCACCGCGCGTCGTGGTGGCACGTCCTGCGGCAGCGCGACCGCTGCGCTCGCGGGGATGTTGAAAGCGGTCTGGTGCGGGAAGAGCGCGAAGACGTTCTTGTCCTGCAAGGCGCCTCCGCCGCTCTCGACCCGTCCGACGGCGGCGTAGCCGTACTTGACGGGAAAGGGAAAATCACCCTCCATGAACGGCGCGCGCATTCTCTCGAATTCGCTCACGGGTACACGCCCGCCAAACACCAGGGATTCGGTGCCCCGACTGATCGCGCTGTAGAGGGTTTTCACGCGTACTTCGCCCGCGCCGGGCGGAGCTATCTCTTCCCGGCGAATCTCGACTTTTCCGGGTCCGCGATACCACAGGGCCGACACAATATCGGCACTCACACTAACAGCCATTTTCTTGGATCTCGGACTGGAATTCCCGGCGGCTTGACGTGTTATAAGCGGTAGTCTGCACCGCCTGCCGGCGAATGAGAAGCCATAACCTCCTTCCTAGAGCACACCCACCAGCAATGATACAAGCCGACGCCGCCGAGAAGAGCATGTTCGCGAGGCGGGCGACCTTCGCAGTCCTGTTTTCGGTCACCATGGCGGGATCGCTATGGTTCGCCGCACTGGCGTTGGCACCGGGCGGATTTGGAATCTTCGATCTGGCGGCGCTTCTCTTGTTCGCGGTCACCTTGCCCTGGATGGTGGCAGGGTTTTGTAATGCCATGATCGGTTTCGTCATCATGCGGGTTTCCCCCGATGCGGTGGCTGCAGTGATACCCGCGGCCGGATTGATCCAGGGCAACGAACCCGTGACGGCGTCGACTGCCATTCTTCTGTGCGTTCGCAACGAACAGCCGATCCGCATCATCCGAAACCTGGAACCGATGCTTGAGGGTATCAACGCTTCGGGATACGCCGAGCGCTTCCACCTCTACCTTCTCAGCGATACCAACGATGCCGATTTTGCGGTCAGGGAAGAGGCGCAATTTTCCGAATTGATCGCACGTTGGCGCGATCGGGTTGCAATCAGCTATAGAAGGCGAACGGTGAATGCCGGTTTCAAGGCCGGCAATATCCGCGAGTTTTGTGAGGGCTGGGGAAGCCGGCACGAGTTTGCGGTTACGCTCGATGCCGACAGCTTCATGCCCGCAGATGCCATCATCCGCCTCGTCCGGATCATGCAGGTAGATCCCAGGCTTGGCATCCTTCAGAGCCTCATCGTTGGATTGCCGTCGACGAGCTTGTTCGCCCGCGTCTTTCAGTTCGGCATGCGACTCGGCATGCGCTCCTACACGATTGGAAGCGCGTGGTGGCAATCCGATTGCGGTCCTTATTGGGGGCACAACGCCGTCCTGCGGCTCGAGCCGTTCATCAAGCATTGCCAGCTGCCAATGTTGTCCGGCGACGGCGAGCAGGAGCGGCATATCCTCAGTCACGACCAGATCGAGGCGGCTCTGATGCGGGCTGCCGGCTACCACGTGCGCGTGATACCGCGGGAAGATCTTGGGTGGGAGGAAAACCCGCCGACACTGCTGGAGTTCATGCGCCGAGACCTGCGCTGGTGTCAGGGCAATATGCAGTATTGGCGGTTTCTTTTGCTCCCGAACCTCAGGCCAGTCAGCCGCTATCAGTTGGTGCTTGCCATCCTGATGTTCATGGGCTCTCCGGCGTGGATCGGCTTGCTCGTGCTCGCGACGGCCGCGCTCGTGCTGTGTGATGATCCCGCTACCATCATGCGCTCCGATGTCGGAAGCGCATTGCTGACGTGGGTGCTCGTGATGTGGTTCTCGCCGAAAATCGCAGGCGCCCTCGACGTGCTGCTGGCGCCGGAGGAGCGCCGCGCATTCGGTGGGGCCGGGCGCTTTATCGTCAATTTCCTGATCGAAACCGCGTACTCTATCGTCCTGTGTCCGATCCTTTGGATCAGCCATACGATCTTTCTCTTTGGTCTGCTGTTTAATCGCGAAATCAGCTGGATGGGGCAGATCCGCGACGATCACGCGGTGCCCTTGAAACTGGCGCTGCATGATCTCTGGCCCCAGACCCTCGTAGGATGCGTCGCGCTTGGCCTTGTGCTGGCGAGCCAGCCTTGGGCACTGCCGTACATTCTCCTGCTTGCCGGCGGCCCCGCCTTGGCCGTTCCGTTTGCGGTGGTGACGGCCTGGCCTGCGCTCGGCAGCCTTGCAGTCCGCATGGGCATCGGCCGGCTTCCCGAGGAGACGGCAACACCGGAGGATCTTTTGGAGTTGGCACTGCCCGCGATTCAGTCGGAGAGCCAGCCGCCGCTGGCCAGCTCGGTATAGCAATGCTTGGCGCCGTCAGGACCGCGCGCGCCACCCTCAGGTCGTTTCGTATCTACTACGGGAACAAAAGGCGGGCCGCGGCGATGGACCGTCTCTATGGCAGCTTCGTGCGGCCCGGAGATCTGGTGTTCGACGTCGGCGCCCATGTTGGCGACCGCGTCGCCTCGTTCCGCCGGCTGGGCGCACGCGTTGTTGCGGTCGAGCCGCAGCCGGCTATGGTCATGGCTCTCAGGCTGCTCTATGGACGCAGCGAATCCGTTGCGATCGAAGCGGTGGCGGTGGGGCGCGAACCGGGCAGGGCGCGAATGCTGATCAATGCCGACAACCCGACGGTGTCGTCGGTATCGCCGGCGTTCGTTGAGGCAGCACGCGACGGCCCAGGCTGGGAAACTCAGCGCTGGAACGAGACCATCGATATCGAGGTCACAACGCTCGATGTGTTGATCGCCAAACACGGTATTCCCGCGTTCATCAAGCTTGACGTTGAAGGTTTCGAGGCAGAGGCGCTACACGGCTTGTCACAAGCGGTACGCGCGCTGTCATTCGAGTTCACCACCATTCAGCGCGACGTGGCGCTTGCCTGCATCGAGCGTTGCTCGGCGATGGGCTACACTCGTTTTAACGCAGCGCTCGGGGAGAGCCAGGCGCTTGCAGGTGAATGGATGGACGCCAAGGATGTCGCCCGCTGGCTGATCGAGTTGCCGCAATCGGCCAATTCAGGGGACATCTATGCCGTGGCGACCTGAGCGGCCGCTGTTGCAGCGGCGGTTTCTGATGGTTTCTGCCGCCGCTCTGCTTGCAGTGGGCTTCGGCTTGACGCTTCTAATCTTCTATCCCGGCGTCATGACCTACGACGCCAAGTTCGTATATGAGGACATCGCCAAGGGCACGTTCGGTGATTGGCAGTCACCAGTCATGGTCTGGCTGTGGGGCCTGATCGATCCGATCGCGCCCGGCGCCGCCAGCATGTTCCTGCTGATTGCCACGACCTACTGGCTCGGCTTTGGCGTCCTGTCGCTTGTGCTCGCATCCCGCGGCAAGGCCAGCGCGCTACTGCTGCCGCTGCTGGCAATGACGCCGCCGGCCCTGGCCTTTGCCGGGATCATCTGGCGCGACGTCCTGTTTGCAACGTGCTGGTTGCTCGCCGCGACTGTCGCGTTCGCGGCATCTGAACAGCGATCACCGATCAGATTGACCGGGCAGGCACTGGCGCTTGCACTGGTTATCCTTGGGATACTGTTGAGGCCGAACGCCTTACTCGCCGCACCGATCCTCGCGGCTTATATCGTCTGGTTATCGCGGGTCTCCCTGCGCAAGACAGCGATCTTCTACATCCCGGCCGTGGTCGGCTTCTTTGGCATCGTGCAGCTGGTCTATTACGGCGTGCTGGACTCGAAACGACAGTATCCGCTCCAGACGATCATGATCTTCGACCTGGGTGGCATCAGCCATTTCGCGAAGGAGAACCAGTTTCCGGTCGACTGGAACGAATTGGAAAACGCTATG
>CAWJZD010000002.1:0-10403 GCA_963847325.1 uncultured Alphaproteobacteria bacterium | reverse complement strand
CCCGCAATCGAGGTAGCACAGGTCGGTCATCGCCTTGCGCGTGAACACCGGATAGTCGGCCAGCCCCCGCTCCTGCGCGCGCTTGACCTCGGTGTCCCAGTAGGCGCCCTTGACCAGCCGCACCATGAAGCGGCGGTCGAGCGCGTGCGCCATATCCGCCATCCAGTCGATCACCGCGTCGGCACGCTTCTGGTAAGCCTGCACGGCGAGACCGAAGCCGTCCCATCGCGCCAGCGAAGCGTCCCGCACGACTGCGGCGATCACTTCGAGTGACAGTTCGAGGCGGTCCGCCTCTTCGGCGTCGATTGTGAAATTGAGATGGTGCTGCTTTGCGGCGCGAGCCAGCTCCAGCACTTTCGGCACCAGCTCGGCGAGGACGCGCTTGCGCGACAGCGCTTCGTAGCGCGGATGCAGGGCCGAGAGCTTGACCGATATTCCCGGCCGCGACGGCAATGGAGCATTGCCGGCGCGGGCACCGATCGCGGCGATTGCCCCGGCATAAGCGTCGAAATAATCGGCGGCATCGCGAGCTGTGCGCGCGCCTTCACCAAGCATGTCGAACGAATAAAGCTCGTCTCGCTCGCGCTCGGCGCGAGCAAGCGCCTCCTCGATGGTTTGACCGAGCACAAAGTGCGAGCCCAGCAAGCGCATCGCCTGACGCGTGGCAGTGCGCACCGCCGGCAAGCCGATCCGCTTGATCAGGGATTCAACGATCCCTTCCGGCGTCTCACCGGGCTGGATGATGCGGACGCTCAGGCCGAGCGTCCATGCAGACGCCGACACCAGGAAACCGCCTCCGCTGTCGTGCTGCGACCAGTCGCCGGCGGCGAGCTTGTCCTCGATCAGGCGGTCGGCGGTGTGCGCGTCAGGAACACGAAGCAAAGCCTCGGCCAGCACCATGAGGGCGAGACCCTCGCGGGTCGACAGCGCATAGGCATGGAGAAAGTCCTCAACGCCGCCGAGCCCGCCGGAGCGAGCGCGGATCGCCTCGACCAATCTTGCCGGCAAGCCTGTCGATGCGCGCTTCGGTCGCCTTTGATCGAAAAGCGCCGGACAGAAACTGCGCCGCCAATTCCTCGGTCCGGCGCAGCATAGGGCGCCCGGAATTCCGGCAAGGTCACGGAGGTGAAAGCGGGATCAGCCATGGCGGCCCCGGTCGAGGCCGCCATCCTACATCAAGCCGTCAGCACGAACGCCGTGCCGGTGTGGGTAACCAGATCAGCCGCGGAGCATCTCCGCCTTGTTGAAGGCCGTGCGGATTGCCCGAAACTCGTTGGCTTCCCCGGTCCCCGTGTCCGGCTTCGGCCGGAGCAGCGGCGCGAGATCGTCGGCCAGTTCCAGCAGCGGCCGGGTATGATCGCCGTCCCGCACGTAAATGCCGACGTGAAGGGGCGGCAGTTTCGGCAAAGGCGCGTCGTCCCAGCGGCGAAGCTGGGTCAGCCGCACGCGGCCTTGCGTCATGACCATCGTGCCGAGACCCGCATCAACGCCTGCCGCGAGGGTCAGGACGGTGCTGGAGGCCATGACCAGACGGTGGTTACGGCCTGCTTCACGCAAAGCATTAACGCCGGCGCGGAAGCACATGCACTCTTCACTAAAAGCGACCATCGGCACCGGCGCGCCTGCATCGACCTTGGTGGCGTCGCTGCGGACCCACACAAGCTGGTCGCTCCAGTGATGACGGGCGTCGGTGGGCTCTTCGTGCGAAAGCGCGATCACGATGTCGAGCTTGCCGTCGCGCAGATCGCGCAACATGTTGACCGCAGCGCCGCTCATGGTCTGGAAATTGGTATCCGGCCAGCGCAGACGCAGCTTGGCCAGTGTCCAGGGCAGCAAGGGGCCGGACAGGTCGCCAGGAAGACCAATGCGAATACGGCGCGACTGATCCTGCGGCTCAGCGACCGTGAGAATCTGATCGTTCAGCGCCAAGAGTCGCCGTGCATGCGCGACCACCGCCTCGCCCTGGCGGGTGAGTGCGACACCGGGCGCCTTGCGGTCGAACAGGTCGCCACCAAGGATCGACTGCAGGCGCTTGATCTGCGCGCTGACCGCCGGCTGGGTGATGCCAAGCGACTGCGCCGCTTTGGTGAAGCTGCGCAGATCAACGACCGCGACAAGTGTGCGCAGCAGATCGGTTGGAATATTCGTCATCAACGCCCCTCCACGTCAGATGCGCAAACTTGTTTGCACACAAACACTTGCCGGAATCGTAGCATATTCACACGGGTGCAAAGCGGCGTTTGCGAATGACGGCAATGCGCGAACGCCTATCTGATGCGCTCCAGAATGCTGACGTAATTGGCGACTGCCGCGCCGCCCATATTGAAGAGTGCCCCGAGCCTGGCACCCGGCAATTGCATGTCACCTGCGCTATTGGTGAGTTGCATCGCAGCAAGAGCATGCATCGAGACGCCGGTCGCGCCGATTGGATGGCCTTTGGCCTTTAATCCACCGGACGGATTAATCGGGAGCTTACCGTCTTTCTGCGTCCAGCCTTCCTTGATGGCGCGGGCGCCCTGTCCCTCCGGGACCAGCCCCATCGCCTCGTACTCAATGAGCTCGGCCACCGTGAAGCAGTCGTGTGTTTCGATAAATGAGAGATCGGCCAACTTGATGCCGGCGGACTGCAGCGCCCGCTGCCAGGCGTGCGAGCAGCCCTCGAACTTGAGGATGTCGCGCTTCGACATCGGCAGGAAGTCCTGCACGTGCGCGGTCGAGCGGAACGCGACCGCCTTCTTGAGCTTGAGCGCGGTTTCGACGTCGGCGAGCACAATTGCGGCGGCGCCATCCGACACGAGAGAGCAATCGGTGCGCTTGAGCGGGCCGGCGACATAGGGGTTCTTTTCGCTTTCGTTGCGGCAGAACTCGAAGCCGAGATCCTTGCGCATCTGTGCGTAGGGATTGGCGACGCCGTTCTTGTGGTTCTTGGCCGCGATCATCGCCAGCGCGTCGGACTGGTCGCCGTATTTCTGGAAGTAGAGGCCGGCGATCTTGCCGAAGATGCCGGCGAAGCCGCCATCGATATCGGCCTCCTCGCGGACGTAGGACGCCTTCAGCAGATTCTTGCCGATCTCGGGGCCCGGCGTCGCCGTCATCTGCTCGACGCCGACCACCAGCGCGATCCGCGCCGGCCTTGGCCTCGATCGCCTTGATGGCCTGATGCACGGCCGCGGAACCCGTGGCGCAGGCATTCTCCACGCGGGTCGCGCGCTTGAAGCGCAAGATCCGGCGACGCCTGCAAAACCAGCGAAGCCGTGAAGTCCTGAGCCGAAAAGCCGGCATTGAAGTGGCCCAGCACGATCTCGTCGACATCGGCGGGAGCAATGCCCGAATCTGCAAGAGCATCGGTCGCGACCCGCACAATCAGGCTTTCGACGGTCTCTCCGGTGAGCTTTCCGAAGGGCGTATGGGCCCAGCCGACGATGCATGCGGTCATTGACGGTTCCTTTGCCGAACTTTGGTCGTTTTCCTGCGCGATTGAACAGAGGTTACCATATTGGCGGTTGGGCACAGGCCGGCTTTGAATCTGCGCGGTCGCTTGAGTAGCGTAGCAAAGCAGCTTACGAAACCGGCGGTTTCGCAGGGCAAATAATCGGATCTGACATAGTGGTTCTGAGAACGGGCTTACGAACCGGACTTCTTGCGCTTGCTGTGGCGCTTTGCGCGACGGCAGCGAAGGCCGAGGCGGTCCTGCTGATCGAAGCCTCCACCGGCAAGGTCCTCCACGCCGAAAACGCGACCTATCCCTGGTACCCGGCCTCCGTCACCAAGCTCATGACGGCCTACACCTCGCTCTCGGCCGTTCGCGAGGGACGCCTGAAGCTCGACACGCTGCTGCCGGTCACCCGCAATGCGGTCGCGCAGCACCCGACCAAGATGGGCTTCAAGCTCGGCACCGAGGTCACGCTCGACAACGCGCTGAAGATGATCATGGTCAAGTCGGCGAACGACGTGTCCGTCACGATCGCCGAAGGCGTCGGCGGCTCGATCGAGGGCTTCGCCGACATGATGAACGCCAATTCGCGCAAGCTCGGCATGACGCAGTCGAACTGGGTCAACCCGAACGGCCTGCCGGCCGAGAACCAGATCACCTCGGCGCGCGACATGGCGATCCTGGCCCGCGCGCTGATCCGCGAGTTTCCCCAGTACCAGCACTACTGGAGCATCTCCTCGATCCGCTACGGCCGCCGCGTCTATCGCAACTACAACACGCTGATCGATCGCTATCCGGGCGCCGACGGCATGAAGACCGGCTTCATCTGTGCGTCCGGCTTCAACCTGGTTGCGTCGGCGAGCCGTAACGGCCGCCGCCTGGTCGCGGTCGTGTTCGGCTCATATTCGTCTGCGGTGCGCGCGCAGAAGGCGGCGCAACTGCTCGAGAATGGTTTCAACAATAGCGGGCTGTCATGGCTGACGCCTTCGTTCGGCACCGTCGAGCAGCTCAAGCCGATCGACGCGCAGCCGCCGAACCTGCGCGAAGAAATGTGCGGCGCGCATCGGCGCAAGCCGCCATCGGAAGAGAATGACGAAGAGCAGGCCGCGCACCGGCGACGGCAGCGAGCAGAACTATCAGCTCTCGGCCTTGAAGCCCGCGCACGAAAAATTCGTGCTCGGCCCGGCGCTCATCCAGCCCGAGCCGGTCGTCGTGTTCACCGGCCCGCCGGGCAATCCGGATCAGGTCGAGCAGACCGCCGCAGCGCCCGCGAAGAAGGCGAAGAAGAAGGCAGTCGCCGCCAAGAATGACGATGCGGCGCCTGCGGAGAAGAAAGACGCGAAGCCGAAGACAGCCGCCAAAAAAGACGGCGGCTGCGCCGAAGGAAGCCAAGAAAGACGGCGAAGGCGCCGCCAAGCCTGCGGCCAAACCTGCGACTAAGCAGCCTGCACCGAAAAAGGACAAGGCTGCCGCCGCAGCGCCTGCGCGATGAGCGAGACGCCACGCCGCGTCCCGCCGGAGCCGATCCCGCTGACCGTCATCACCGGCTTTCTCGGCGCCGGCAAGACCACGCTCCTCAACAAATTGCTCAAAGACCCGGCGCTGAAAGAGACCGCGGTCGTCATCAATGAATTCGGCGAGATCGGGCTCGACCACCTGCTGGTCGAATATGTCAGCGACAATGTGATGCTGCTGCAGTCGGGCTGCCTGTGCTGCACGATGCGCGGCGACATGGTCGACGCGCTCGAAACCTTGCTGCGCGATCTCGACAACAATCGCTGCACCTTCAAGCGACTGGTGCTGGAGACGACCGGCCTCGCCGATCCGGCTCCGGTGCTGCACACGACCATGATGCATCCCTATCTGGTGATGCGTTACCGGCTCGACGGCGTCGTGACCCTGGTCGATGCAGTGAACGGCGAAGCGACGCTCGACGCGCATCCGGAAGCGGTGAAGCAGGCGGCGATGGCCGACCGGCTGGTGCTGAGCAAGACCGACCTGATCAACGAACCCGGCAAGCTCGATGCGCTAAAGGCGCGGCTGCGTGCGCTCAATCCGGCCGCGCCGATGCTCGACGCCGCCAAGGGCGAAGCAACGCCGGGAAAGCTGCTCGAATGCGGGCTGTACGATCCGGAGCGCAAGATTCCCGACGTGAAGAAGTGGCTGGAGGAAGAGGCCTATGCCGAGCCGCATGGCCATCACCATCACGACCACCATGGGCACAATCACGGTCACGCGCACGGCCATGACCACAATCATCTCGACCGCAACCGGCACGACGATCACATCCGCGCCTTCGCGCTGACCACCGACCGGCCGATCCCGGCCGGCACGTTCCACATGTTCATCGAGCTGTTGCGCTCGCTGCACGGGCCTAACCTGTTGCGGCTCAAGGGCATCGTGCAGCTGGCCGAGACGCCAGAGCAGCCGATCGTCATTCACGGCGTGCAGCACGTCTTTCACCCGTTCAGCCAGCTCGAGCGCTGGCCGGATGAGGACCACCGCACCCGGCTGGTGTTCATCACCCGCGACATTCCCGAAAAGACGATCCGCGAGATGTTCGAAGCCTTCCTCAACCAGGCGGCGCCGGACCGGCCCGATCGCGCCGCGCTGATCGACAATCCGCTGGTGCCGTTCGGCGGCGTCGACCGCTAAGGCCGCGGCGTAAAGCGCGCTTGCCTCCCCACCCCTCCTGCCCGATGCTTCCCGAAACGAATCCGTTGGGGAAACGTCATGGATCGCATCTGGCTAGCGCATTATCCGCAGGGCGTGCCGGCCGACATCGATATGGCGGCAATCCCTTCGCTTGCGCATCTGATCGAGGACAGCTGCAAGCGCTTTCGCGATAACACTGCCTGCCTTTTCATGGGCAAGGCGCTGACGTTCGGCGAAGTCGATGCCGCCTCGCGCGCGCTCGGCGCTTACCTGCAATCGCTTGGGCTCAAGCGCGGCGCACGCGTCGCCCTCATGATGCCGAACGTGCTGCAGTACGTGGTCGCGATCGCCGCGGTGCTGCGCGCCGGCTTCACGGTCGTCAACGTCAATCCGCTCTACAAGCCGCGCGAACTCGAATTCCAGCTCTCCGATTCCGGCGCCGAGGCCATCATCGTGCTGGAGAATTTCGCCAGCGTGCTGCAACAGGCGCTGCCGCAAACCAAGGTCAAGCACGTCATCATCGCCGCGATCGGCGACATGCTCGGCGGACTGAAAGGCGCGATCGCCAACCTCGTGGTGCGCAAGGTCAAGAAGATGGTGCCGGCCTATTCGCTGCCCGGCGCAGTGCGCTTCAATGACGCGCTCGCGGCCGGCAAGGGGCGCACGCTGGCCGACCCCAAGCTCGGTCCCGACGACGTCGCCTTCCTGCAATATACCGGCGGCACCACCGGCGTTCCGAAGGGCGCGACGCTGCTTCACCGCAACCTCGTCGCCAATGTGCTGCAGATCGAAGCCTGGCAAAAGCCGCTGCTCGATCAGCCGCCGCACGTTGACCGGATGACGATCGTCACCGCGCTGCCGCTCTATCATATCTTCGCGCTGACAGCGTGCTTCCTGCTGGGGCATGCGCCTCGGCGGCACGTTGCTGCTGATCGTCAATCCGCGCGACCTTCCCGCGCTGATCGACGAGATGAAGAAGCACAAGGTCAACGCATTCCCGGCGGTGAACACGCTCTACGCGGCGTTGCTCAATCACCAGGACTTCAAGAGCCTCGACTGGTCGATGCTCAAATGCGCGATCGGCGGCGGCATGGCGGTGCAGCGCGCCGTCGCGGAAGCCTGGATCAAGGCGACCGGCAAGCCGATCATCGAAGGCTACGGCCTGTCGGAGACCTCGCCGGTGCTGACCTGCAATCGCGGCGACATCAGCGAATGGACCGGCACGATCGGACTTCCGCTGCCATCGACCGAGATCAGCATCCGCGACGATGAGGGCAAGGAGCTCCCGCTCGGCGAGCGCGGCGAGATTTGCGCGCGCGGCCCGCAGGTGATGGCCGGCTATTGGCAGCGGCCGGACGAAACCGCCGCGGCGATGACGGCGGACGGCTTCTTCCGCACCGGCGACATCGGCGTGATGGACGCGCAGGGCCGCGTCACCATCGTCGACCGCAAGAAGGACATGATCAGCGTCTCCGGCTTCAAGGTGTTCCCGAACGAGGTCGAGGATGTCGCCATGACCCACGGCGGCCTGCTGGAATGCGCCGTGGTCGGCCTGCCGGACCAGCATTCCGGCGAAGCGGTCGCGCTCTATGCGGTGAAGAAATCACCGGAAGTAAATGAGAAAGAGCTTCGCGATTTCATGCGCACGCGGCTGACGAGCTACAAGGTGCCGCGCTACATCGAATTCCGCACCGAGCTGCCGAAGACCAATGTCGGCAAGATCTTGCGTCGTGCCTTGCGCGACGAAGCGGCAGCCCGGGCGACGGAGAGGTAATGGGTGTTGCAAGCGCGCAGGAGGTCGTCCGCTTCTGGCGCGAGGCGGGGCCGGAGCGCTGGTTCAAGAAGGACAGCGCGTTCGACGCGGAAATCCGGCGCAGGTTTTACGAAACTCATGAGGCCGCCGCCGCAGGCAAGCTGAAGGCGTGGGAAGAAACGGCCGAAGGCGCGCTGGGCCTGCTCATCCTGCTCGACCAGTTTCCGCGCAACCTGTTCCGCGACGATCCGCGCGCCTTTGCGACGGATCGAGCTCGCCCGCGCGGTCACGGCCGGCGCGCTGATCAAGGGCTTCGACGCGCAGGTGAGCCCGGACATGCGCAGCTTCTTCTATCTGCCGTTCCAGCATTCGGAAGACCTCGCCGACCAGGAACGCGGCGAGGCGCTCTATCGCGCGGCCGGCGACGCCGACGGCCTGAAATGGGCAGACCATCCACGCCGACATCATCCGCAAGTTCGGACGCTTTCCGCATCGCAACGCTGTGCTCGGACGAAAGACGACGGCGGAGGAGCAGAAGTTCCTGGATGACGGCGGCTTCGCCGGATAGCTAGGCGCGCTCCCGCAACTGACGCCGGATGATCTTCCCGGTGGTCGTCATCGGCATCTGATCGATGAAGGCGACCTCGCGCGGATACTCATGGGCGGAGAGCCGCGTGCGCACGAAGGCCTGGATCTCGGCGGCCAGCGCGTCGGACGCCGCATGGCCCGGCTTGAGCACGATGAAGGCCTTCACGATCTCGGTGCGCACCGGATCGGCCTTGCCGACCGCGGCGGCGAGCGCGACCGCCGGATGCTGGATCAGGCAATCCTCGATCTCGCCGGGACCGATGCGGTAACCGGCCGAAGTGATGACGTCGTCATCGCGGCCGATGAAGGTGATGTAGCCTTCGTCATCGACCACGCCCTGGTCGCCGGTCGTCATCCAATCGCCGATGAATTTGTCGCGGGTGGCTTCGGGCTTGCCCCAATATTCCAGGAACATCACCGGGTCCGGCCGCTTCACTGCAATCTGGCCGAGCTCGCCGGGCTTGGCGATCGAGCCGTCGGGGTGGATCACCGCGACAGTATGGCCCGGCACCGCCTTGCCCATCGAGCCGACCTTCAAACAGCCGAGGTCTTCGCATGACGCGACCACGAGGTTGCACTCGGTCTGTCCGTAAAATTCATTGATGGTGAGGCCGAACGCGGAGCGTCCCCACTCCAGCGCTTCGACGCCGAGCAACTCGCCGCCCGAGGCCATGGTGCGCAGGTTGAATTTGTAGCGGCCGCGCGGATTGGCGGCCGAGCGCATCATCCGCAGCGCGGTCGGCGGGATGAAGGCGTTGCGCACGCCGGTCGAGGCCATGAAGGCGAAGGCCTCGTCTGGATCGAACTTGTCGAACTTGCGCGCGACGACCGGGACGCCGTGATGCAGGCTCGGCAGCAGCACATCGAGCAGCCCGCCGGCCCAGGCCCAATCGGCCGGCGTCCAGTAACTGTCGCCCTCGGTCGGAAACGGATAATGCGGCAGCTCCGCACCGGGCATATGGCCGAGCAGCACGCGATGCGCATGCAGCGCGCCCTTCGGCTGGCCGGTCGTGCCCGATGTGTAGATCATCAGGCCGGGATCTTCGGGAGACGTATCGACGGGCGTGAAGTCGGACGACGCGCGCGAAAGCTCGTCGTGGAAGCTCAAGGCGCCCTCGCCTCTGCCATCGACCGAGAGCACACAACGAACACCGGGCACCTGCTCGCGGATCTGTGCCAGCTTGGCGACGCCCTGCGCATTGGTGAGCATAGCCGCCGCGCCGGAGTTCTGCAGGCGATAGGTCAGCGCATCCGGACCGAACAAAATCGCGACCGGCAGCGCGATGGCGCCGAGCTTGTAGATGGCGATATGCGCGGCAGCGACTTCCGGCGCCTGCGGCAAGTGAATGGCGACGCGGTCGCCGCGCTTGACGCCCTGCGCCTGCAGCACATTGGCGAGCCGGTTCGACGTATCGCGCAGCCAGCCGAAGCTGATGCGCTCTTCAGCAGCCGTCCGGCTTCACATGCAGGATAGCGAGACGATCCGGCTCGTTCGCCGCCCATTTGTCGCAGCAATCGACGCCGATATTGAAGCGCGGCGGGATATTCCAGCGGAACTGACGATAGACCGTGTCGTAGTCGCGGCCTGAAGGAAGCGAGCCCGGCATGGCGGCGACTTATGGCCGCGGACCGTGACGGTCCAGCGATCAGCCCGGCCGATCGTCCGGCGCTGCAAGGATCAGCGCCCAGTACACCTTGTATTTGGAGGATGGCGTATAGACCGCGGCGATGCCGATCCTGGTCGCGCCGCCGAGCAGCATGTTGGTACGGTGCGGCGGTAAATCGCGCCAGCCGGAGAATGCTTCGGCCAGCGTGTGATAACCGGCGCCGATGTTCTCGGCAGCGACCTTGGCGTTGTAGCCGGACGCGCGAAGCCGCGTCACGAACGGCTTGCCCGCTCCGTGGTCGAGCTTGTCGCGCTTCGCCATCAGGGCAGCTTGCGCTTCCGCCAATTGCATCAATTGCGGGTCGAGT
>CAWJZD010000001.1:0-16860 GCA_963847325.1 uncultured Alphaproteobacteria bacterium | reverse complement strand
GGCTTCGGCAACCTCGTCTCGCTTCCGCCGCTTCTCCTGCAGAAGGAGTTTTCCGGCGCCGAGGTCGGCCGGGCGGTAGCCTTGATCGTCGCCGTCAATCAGGCGGTATTCGCCTTCGCCCCGGCTGTGCTTGGCATCCTGCGCGACCTCGCCGGCGACTACACAATTTCCTTCGCGCTGGCCGCCACACTTCAGGGGCTCGCAGCCGCCGTGGTGCTGTTCGGACGCGCCAGTTTAAGGCCGAAAACGCTGGGCTGATTTGCCGCCGGAACATTGGCCGCCTCAGGCCGGTTGTCGGACGGAAACCCTGGCAATCGAGGCCCCGAATGTCCGCCACCATGTCCGTCCGGTACCTGACTTTCACAGCCGCCGCCACGCTGGCTTTGCTGCTGTCCGCTTGCGGCGACAGCTCGAAAATTCCCGAACAGCAGAGCACCGGACCGCAGCCGCAAATCCCCGAGCCGACCAAATCGTTGATCCCGACCGTCAAGGTCGCCAAGGCGACCGGATGGGGCGCCGACGGCAAGCCGGCCGCCGCGGCGGGACTGACCGTAACGGCCTTCGCGCGCGGGCTCGATCATCCGCGCTGGGTGTTCGTGCTGCCGAACGGCGACGTGCTGGTTGCGGAAAGCAACGCGCCGGAGCGGCCCGAGCAAGGCAAGGGCATCAAGGGCCGCGTCATGAAACGGGTGCAGTCTTACGCCGGCGCGGGCGTCAAGAGCGCCAACCGCATCACGCTGTTCCGCGATCAGGATGGTGATGGTGTTGCCGAGACGCGCAGCACCTTCATGACCGACCTCAACTCACCGTTCGGCATGGCGCTGATCGGCGACACGTTCTACATCGCCAACACCGATGCGGTGGTGAAGGTGAAGTACCAGGAGGGCGCGACCCAGATCACCGAGAAGCCGCAGAAGGTCGCCGACCTGCCGGGTGGGCCGCGCAATCATCACTGGACCAAGAACATCATCGCCTCGCGCGACGGCACCAAGCTCTACGCGACGTCAGGCTCGAACAGCGACCATTCGGAGAACGGACTCGACGCCGAGCATCAGCGCGCGGCGATCCTCGAAGTCGACCTCAGCAACGGCCAAGTGAAGGAATTCGCCACCGGGCTGCGCAATCCGAACGGCATGGGATGGTCGCCGACTGGCGAGCTATGGACCGTGGTCAATGAGCGCGACGAGCTCGGCAGCGACCTCGTTCCTGATTATCTGACGTCGGTGAAGCCGGGCGGTTTCTATGGCTGGCCGTGGTCGTACTGGGGCCAGCACGTCGACACCCGCGTGCAGCCGGAGCGGCCTGACATGGTCGCCAAGGCGATCCGCCCGGATTACGCGCTTGGCAATCACGTGGCGCCGCTCGGCATGACCTTCGCGCAGAACGCGCAAGGACATTCGGCGAAGCTCGGCGGCCAGTTCGCCGACGGCGTGTTCGTCGGCGAGCACGGCTCGTGGAATTGCAAGCCGCGGAGCGGCTACAAGGTGGTGTTCGTGCCGTTCCTCGATGGCAAGCCGAACGGCCAGCCGATCGACGTGCTCACCGGCTTCGTCGACCAGGACGATAATGCGCTGGGCCGGCCGGTCGGTGTTGCCATCGGCAAGGATGGCGCCGTGCTGGTGGCCGACGACGTCGGCAATGCGATCTGGCGCGTTTCCGGCGGTGCGCAGACCAGCCGCGGTCCGGCGGAACCCGGCACCTCAGGCCAGCGTTAGGACGCGAAGCTTTGATATTTTGGAGGCAGGGGCATGCGGCTCGTTCTGATCATCATCATTATTCTTCTTCTGCTCGGCGCGCTGCCGACCTGGCCGTACAGCACGGGCTGGGGCTACTACCCGTCCAGCGGGCTCGGCATCGTCCTACTCGTCCTCGTCATCCTGCTGCTGATGCGCCGCCCACCGCGCTGAGCGAATGGAGCCATCGTCATCGCGTGCGTGCTAGCGTGACGCGATGACGGTTTCTTCGACGCACGAAAATCGCCTCGCCCAGGCGACCTCGCCCTATCTGCTGCAGCACGCGCACAACCCGGTCGACTGGTGGCAATGGGGGCCGGAGGCGCTCGCGCACGCGCGCCAGCACAACAAGCCGATCCTGCTCTCGGTTGGCTACGCGGCGTGCCACTGGTGTCACGTGATGGCGCACGAAGTCGTTCGAGGACGACGAGACCGCGCGGGTGATGAACGAGCTGTTCGTCAACATCAAGGTCGACCGCGAGGAGCGGCCCGACATCGACCAGATCTACATGCAGGCGCTGCATCTGCTCGGCGAGCAGGGCGGCTGGCCGCTGACGATGTTTCTCACCCCGAAGGCCGAGCCGGTGTGGGGCGGCACGTATTTTCCGAAGGAAACCAAGTTCGGGCGCCCGGCTTTCCAGGACATCCTGCGCGAAGTGTCGCGGCTGTTCCGCGAAGAGCCCAACAAGATCGAGCAGAACCGCGCGGCGCTGTTGGCGCGGCTCGCCGACAAGGCACGGCCGGCCGGCAAGGTGACGATCGGGCTCACCGAGCTCACCGGCATGGCGCAGCAGGTCGGCAACACGTTCGACAACGTCAATGGCGGCCTGCGCGGCGCGCCGAAATTTCCGCAGCCGGGCCTGCTCGAAATGCTGTGGCGCGCCGGGCTGCGCAGCGGCGATGTGCGGTTCTTCGAGGTGGCCGAGCACGCGCTGGAGCGCATGAGCGAAGGCGGCATCTACGACCATCTCGGCGGCGGCTTCTCGCGCTACTCGGTCGACGAGAAGTGGCTGGTGCCGCATTTCGAGAAGATGCTCTACGACAACGCGCAACTGCTCGACTTGCTGGCGCTGGCGTCAGCGCGCGGCGGCAAACATGCCGCGCTGTTTGCGCAACGCGCGCGCGAGACGGTCGGCTGGCTCAAGCGCGAAATGACCACGAAGGAAGGCGCGTTCTCCGCCTCGCTCGACGCGGACTAGCGAAGGCGAGGAGGGCAAGTTCTACGTGTGGGGCAAGAACGAGATCGTTGAAATGATCGGCCCCGAGGCCGGCGAGTTCTTCGCGCATCATTATGACGTCAGCGACGAGGGCAATTTCGAAGGCCACAATATTCTCAACCGGCTCAAGACCGTAGAGCGCGGCGAGCGCGAGGAGCAGCAGCTCGGGCATCTGCGCGAGGTCTTGCTCAACGCGCGCGAAAGCCGGGTGCGGCCGGGCCTCGACGACAAGGTGCTGGCGGACTGGAACGGGCTGATGATCGCGGCCCTGGTCAATGCCGGCGTGCTTGCTCGATGAGCCGGACTGGATCGCGATCGCAAAGCGCGCGTTCGATTTCATTGCGCGCGAGATGACCAGGGGGATCGGCTCGGTCATTCCTGGCGCGCGGGCAAACTGCTTTATCCGGGCCTCGCTTCCGATTTTGCAGCGATGACGCGCGCGGCGCTGGCGCTCTACGAAGCGACCGGCGAGGACGCCTATCTGGAGCGCGCCAAGGCGTGGCAGGCCGCGCTCGACACGCACTACGCCGATGCGGAGACCGGCGGCTATTACCTGACCGCCGATGACGCGGAAGGCCTGGTGCTGCGGCCGCATTCCACCTCGGACGATGCGACGCCCAATCACAATGCGGTCGCCGCCGGCAATCTGGTGCGGCTGGCGGTGCTGGCGGGGGACGACACGTATCGTCAGAGGGTCGATCGCCTGATCGACAATATTCTCTCGGCGGCGGGCAACAATCTGTTCGGCCACATCGCGCTGCTCAATGCGCTCGACCTGCGGCTGCGCGCGGCGGAGATCGTCATTACCGGCGACGCGCCGGAGCTGGTGCAGGCCGCGCTGAAGCAGCCTTATCCCGAGCGCATCGTGTTGCGTGCTTCGTCAGGACTGGCGGCTTCACATCCGGCGCAAGAGAAGATGAAAGCGGCGAGCGGTCCGGCGGCATTCGTCTGCGTCGGCGAACGCTGTTCGCTACCCGTCACGAGCGCAAATGGAATTGCCGACGCTGTCCGCGCGATGCGATAGCTCAGCGCCGCGGCGATAACGCCGTGCGCGCCACGAGAATAAACGCCGGCGCGATGAACAGCGGGCCGAATGCGAAGCCGGTGAGATTGGCAAGCGCCGCCGCAACGAACGGCAAGACCAGGATCAGTCCCGCGGATATGAGCACCGGCCGCGGCAATTCGGGATAAAGCTCGCGCAACCACAGCACGACGAAGGCGCCGATCACCAGGTCATAGTCCTGCAGATAAGGCGTGACCAGCCAGGTGCCGAGCACGAGCAGCGCATATCGGGCCGCGGCTGGCGAGTCGCGAAACCAGGCCAGCGCGACCACAATCACGACAGGCACCGCGACCACAGCCTGAACCACGTACGCCGCAGCCGGATCGAGACCGAGCCGGCGCGCCGCCACGAACACCGAGACCATGCGGTGCCAGACGCCTTCGCCGCTCTCGAGCACGTTCTGCCGCAACACCTCGGCGTGCTTGAAGTAGGCCGGCCAGATGTCGGCGCCGAACAAGATCGCGCTGGCGCCGACAAGGATCAGCACCGTGAGCGCGGCGGCGATGAAAGCACGCCATTGCCGTCCTGCCGCGAGCGCAATCGGCAGCAAGATGCCGAGCTGCGGCTTGCAGATCAGGAGCCCGAACAACACGCCGGCGACGACCGGCCGGCGCTTGAGCAATGCGAGACCGCCGCCGAACAGTGCTGCCGTCCAGGTGCCGGTCTGGCCGTTGACCGAATTGATGAAGACCGCGGGCGTGGCGAGCGAGAGAAGGAGCGCGGTGCGGTTCGAGGCGATCAGCGCCAGCGCGCGATAGAACGCGAGCCAGCCGCCGCCGACCCATAAGAAAAACCCAGGTAAATAGCCCACAAATGCCAGCGGCACGCCCACCAGCAAAAGCGCCGGCGGATAGCTGTAGTGATAGAAGCCGAGGCTCGGCCCGGTAACGCTGACCTCGAAGGCGTGAAACGCATTCCAGTCGTAAATCTCGGCGGCGCGCCCGTGCCAGGCGAGATAGGGGCCGGAGAAGAAATTGATGAAGTCGTCGCCGAACGGGCGGCCGGCGCCGTCGCTCAGGCCGTCACGAGTCTGCCGCAGCAGATCGAACACGTAGATCGCGGCGGCGACCGGGATCCAGCAGATGGCGATCAGGCGCAGGCGGCTTAACAAGACCAGCGACAATGCGAATCGTCTCCGCGATGAGGCGGTTTCTTAGCACGGCGGGTCGCCATTCATGTGCGCGCGGTCTAGGGTTTCGGAAAGTCCAATTCGCCAACAGGCGGGTCAGCTGCTGGTTACTGAGCGCGCACTAAAATTTGACCGAGGTTTCCACAAGGAGATTGCAATGGCTTTCCGACCGTATCTGCTCGCTGCCGCGCTGCTGTTTGTAAGTCCATTAGCGAATGCACAGGTCCGTATGGAGCCGTACGCCGCGGCGCTCAAGGCCGATTGTGCGAAGGAAATTAAAAGTCAGTGCCGGACCGTGCAGGAAGGTCGCGGGCGCGTGCTGGCTTGCCTTTATTCTCACGACAAGATGCTGGCGCCGAAATGCGCAAAGACCGTCGTCGCCTCCACCGAACGGCTCGTCGAGGCCCTTGGCGCGGTCACTGACCTGCGCCGTGCCTGCGATGCCGAGGCGAAGCAGCATTGCACCATTGTCCCGCCGGGCGACGGCCGACTGGTCGATTGCCTCAACCTGTACAGAAAGTCGATCTCGCAGGCGTGCAATGCGGCGCTCGACACGGCGTCGTCACGTCCTTGAATAGATCAGCGGGCGGGTTGGAGGCGGTCGTGATTTATTGGTTACCGTGCGCTAATTTGCCAGTGGGTTTACGTCCTGGCGCTAAAGGATAGGCCATGAGACACGCGTCACTAGTGGTTCTTATTCCGGCTCTTCTCGTCGCAAGCGACATCGCGTTCAGCCAAATGTCGCCCGCCGTGCAAAGAGGGCAAACATTCGCGCTCGCAAATTGCGCCCGGTGTCATTCCCTCGACAAGGTGTCGCCGAGCCCGCTGTCAATCGCCCCACCGTTTCGCAGCTTGCGGGAACGCTATCCTGTCGAGTCACTCGAAGAAGCTTTCGGTGAGGGCATCGTCACCGGTCATCCAACCATGCCCGAGTTCAAGCTCGATCCCGGTCAAATCAGCGACCTGATCGCCTTCCTCAAATCATTGGAATCCTGAACGCCGCGCCGATTGAAGAAAAAGGCCGGGATCGCTCCCGGCCTTTTCGTTTTCAGTCTGCGCTTGCGCCTTACGTATTCATGCTCTCGAAGAACTCGGAGTTGGTCTTCGTGTTGCGCAGCTTGTCGAGCAGGAAGTCGATCGCATCCATCGTGCCCATCGGATTGAGGATGCGGCGCAGCACGTACATCTTCTTGAGCACGGCCGGATCGGTGAGCAGCTCTTCCTTGCGGGTGCCGGAGCGGGTGATGTCCATCGCCGGGAAGGTGCGCTTGTCGGCGACCTTGCGGTCGAGGATGAGCTCGCTGTTACCGGTGCCCTTGAACTCTTCGAAGATCACTTCGTCCATGCGCGAGCCGGTGTCGATCAGCGCGGTGGCGATGATGGTGAGCGAGCCGCCTTCCTCGATGTTGCGCGCGGCGCCGAAGAAGCGCTTCGGGCGCTGCAACGCGTTGGCATCGACGCCGCCGGTGAGAACCTTGCCGGATGACGGCACCACGGTGTTGTAGGCGCGGCCGAGGCGGGTGATCGAATCGAGCAGGATCACGACGTCGCGGCCATGCTCGACCAGGCGCTTGGCCTTTTCGATCACCATCTCCGCAACCTGCACGTGGCGCGAGGCCGGCTCGTCGAAGGTCGAGGAAATCACCTCGCCCTTCACCGAACGCTGCATGTCGGTGACTTCTTCCGGCCGCTCGTCGATCAGCAGCACGATCAGGAAGACTTCGGGGTGATTGGCGGTGATGGCGTGCGCGATATTCTGCAGCAGCACGGTCTTGCCAGTGCGCGGCGGCGACACGATCAGCGCGCGCTGGCCCTTGCCGATTGGCGCGACGATGTCGATGACGCGGGGCGACAGATCCTTCTTGGTCGGATCGTCGTGCTCCATCTTGAGCCGCTCGTCCGGATAAAGCGGCGTCAGGTTGTCGAAGTTGACCTTGTGCTTGGCCTTTTCCGGGTCTTCGAAATTGAGGGTGTTGACCTTGAGCAGAGCGAAGTAGCGCTCACCCTCTTTGGGGGAGCGGATGTGGCCTTCGACCGTATCGCCGGTGCGCAGGCCGAAGCGGCGGATCTGCGAGGGGGAGACGTAGATATCGTCGGGGCCGGAGAGATAGTTGGCTTCCGGCGAGCGCAAAAAGCCGAAGCCGTCGGACAGCACTTCGACCACGCCTTCGCCGATAATGTCGACTTCCTGGGTGGCGAGCTGCTTGAGGATCGCGAACATCAGCTCCTGCTTGCGCATGGTCGAGGCGTTCTCGACCTGATGTTCTTCGGCAAAGGCGACAAGCTCGGCCGGTGATTTGGACTTGAGGTCCTGGAGTTTCATTTCCCGCATAGGGGTCTTTCAGTCCTTGGAAGATGGCCCGGGTGGAGCGTGAAAAAGGAAACGGCCACGCGGGCTAAACGGAGGGAGTCAGGTCGCAGGTCTTGAGGCTTGAAGGAGCTTTTGAAGTCCCGGGCCCTTAGATGCTGGCCGGTCATTCGGACCGGAAACGCGACAGCATCCGCCTGCGTTCGGAGGGATGAGAAAAATATATGGAGTTAGAGGCCGTTAGGCAAGTGGAACGGCTCGGTCGTGTGAATCAGAACGGCTTAACCACCACCAGGATCACGATCAGAACCAGCAGGATCGTCACTACCTCGTTGATTACCCGGTAAAATTTCTGGCTGCGCTGGTTCCGGTCGGCGGCGAAATCGCGCCAGTACCGGACGAACTGGCCGTGCAGCCCCGACATCACGATCACCAGAATGAACTTGGCCCACATCCAGCGCGCGCTGTGCCAGTCGCCCAGCCAGACCAAGGCCAGGCCGAGCAGCCAGGTCAAACCCATCGCCGGGTTGATGATCGCCTTGAGCAGCCGGCGCTCCATCACCTTGAAGGTCTCGGACTGCTCCGAGCCCGGCGCCACACCCGCGTGATAGACGAACAGCCGCGGCAGATAGAGCATGCCGGCCATCCAGGCGATGACCGCGATGATGTGGAAGGCCTTGATCCAGAGGTAGGTCATGTTTTCCCGCGCATGATCTTATCCGAAACCCGGTCTCCACTTTTCGGGATCATGCGCTGCCGCGCACCCGCTTGAGCATCTGCTCGACATTGGCGACTGGCGTGTCGGGCAAAATGCCGTGGCCGAGATTGAAGATGAACGGGCCGGAGGAGAAGGCCTCGAGCACGGCGTCAATTTCGCGGTCGAGTACCTCGCCACCGGCGCGCAGGGTCTCTGGATTGAGATTGCCCTGCACCGGCACGCGCGACTGAATTTCGCGGCGGGCAAAATCCCGGTCGATCGCAGTTTCCAGGCTGACTGCGTTCACTCCGGTCTCGACTACATAGCGCGGGATTTTCTCGCCGGCCCCGCGCGGAAAGCCGATCACTCTGGCCTCCGGCACTTTCTCACGCAGTTTCTCGATGATCTTCTTGGTTGGCTGCACCGACCAACGCTCGAAATCATCTGCCGGCAGGCCGCCCGCCCAGGTATCGAAAATCTGCACAACATCGACGCCTGCCTTGAGCTGTGCAGCAAGATAATTGGCCGAAGCGTCAACCAACCTGTCGATTAGCCCCGCAAAAGCCTCCGGCTCACGCTTTGCCAATTCCTTCGCCGGCGCCTGGTCTGGTGTGCCTTGTCCCGCCACCATGTAGGTCGCGACCGTCCATGGCGCCCCGCAAAAGCCGATGAACGTCGTTTCCTTCGGCAATTGTTGTTTCACGCGCCGCACCGTCTCGTAAACCGGCGCGAGCACTTTCTCATCGATATCCCCACTCACAGTCCTCAACGCTTGCGCGTCGCTCAACGGCTCGAGCCGCGGGCCTTCGCCTTCGACGAACCAGACTTTGCGGCCGAGCGCGTAGGGAACAACGAGAATGTCTGAAAACAGGATCGCGGCGTCGAACCCAAACCGCCTGATCGGCTGCAACGTCACCTCGGCCGCGAGCTCAGGCGTAAAACACAGATTGAGAAAGCCGCCGGCCTTGGCGCGAACCTCACGATATTCCGGAAGATAGCGCCCGGCCTGGCGCATCATCCAGACCGGAGGAATCGCCTGACGCTTGCCTTCAAGTACCGAGAGCACCGACTTACTCACTGATTATCTCACACTGGCCTTCTTCCTAATCACTCTTACTAGAATCTTTTGTAGTTATTGTTGGGCAGTGTTTCAGGACTCACAACTCGTTGCACACATCCTGTCCACGGCATGCACTGCAATAGTCCAAGATGTTCAGATGTTAGGCGCTGATTCAATCAGCGTGAGTTATCGCGGTGTTGCAGGGCTAACTTGACTCTACCCACAGACTAGTCCCCAGGCGATTCCGACATCTCAACACTAACCTGGCCGCGGTCACCTTTCGTTTCTCCCGAAAGATGAAATGTGGACGGAAAATCGGCAGGGCGACCCCAGATGCTTGCGCGGGGCCTCAAGGCGTGGCCTCCTCCATAGCAACTCACAGCTTATCCACCTC
Organism: uncultured Alphaproteobacteria bacterium; assembly: GCA_963847325.1. GTDB lineage: Bacteria > Pseudomonadota > Alphaproteobacteria > Rhizobiales > Xanthobacteraceae > Pseudolabrys. The sequence continues at coordinate 7,259 of CAWJZD010000001.1, read as the reverse complement.
AATCCAATGGCCGAGACGAACTACTTTCATCTGCATCTCGTCTCCGACGCGACCGGCGAAACCTTGATCATGGTGGCGCGCGCGGCCGCGGCGCAATACGTCAACGTCGCGCCGGTCGAGCACCTTTATCCGATGGTGCGCAGCAAACGGCAGCTCGATCTCGCGCTCAACGAAATCTCGGAATCGCCGGGCGTCGTGCTTTACACGCTGCTCGACGACGATCTGATCGCGACACTGGAGACGCGATGCCGTGAGCTCGGCCTGCCGTGCATGTCGATCCTGGGGCCGGTGTTGCGGCTGTTTCAGTCCTATCTCGGCACCGAGACTGGCCATCGTGTCGGCGCGCAACACGTTCTCAACGCCGAGTATTTCCAGCGCATCGATGCGCTCAACTACACGATGATGCATGACGATGGTCAGCACGTCGAAGGGCTCAACGATGCCGATGTCGTGCTGGTCGGCGTGTCGCGCACCTCGAAGACGCCGACCTCGATCTATCTCGCCAATCGCGGGGTGAAGACCGGCAATGTTCCGCTGGTGCCGGGCGTGCCGCTGGCGCCGGAAGTCGAACGGCTCAACGGCCGCTGGTGGTCGGGCTCTACGCCAGCCCGGAGCGCATCGTGCAGATCCGCGAGAACCGGCTGCTCGGGCTCAAGGCGCACCGCGACGACGACCAGTACATCGACAAGACTGCGGTGGCGGAGGAAGTCGCCTATTCGCGGCGGCTTTGCGCCAAGAACCAGTGGCCGTCGATCGACGTGACGCGACGCTCGATCGAGGAAACCGCCGCGGCGGTGATGAAGCTCCTGATGGAAAAGCGCCGGCGGCCCGGCTGACATGGCTCTGTGGATCGCACCAAAGCCCCTGATTTTGGCCTCGAAAAGCGAGGTGCGCCGGCGGATTCTCGCCGCGGCCGGCCTGCCGGTCGAAGTGCGCCCGGCCGGCATCGACGAGCGCGGCATCGAGGCGCGCTCGAATGCGCCAGGGACCGGCCGACGTGGCGCGCGTGCTCGCCGGCGCCAAAGCACATACGGTCGCGGCGCAAATGCCGGCGCGGCTCGTGCTCGGCGCCGACCAGACGCTGGCGGTGGGCGAGCAACGCTTCTCCAAACCGGTCGATCGCGCGGCAGCCCGCGAGCAATTGCGGGCCTTGTCGGGCAAGACGCACCGGCTCTACTCGGCCATCACGCTGGTACGCGACGGCAGTGTGCTGTTCGAGCACGTCGACACCGAGGAACTGACGATGCGCGAGCTCTCCGATGCGTTCATCGATACGTATCTCGATGCGGTCGGCGAGGGGGCTCAGGCCAGCGTCGGCGGCTACCAGATCGAAAGCGCCGGCATCCATTTGTTCGAGAAAATTTCAGGCGATTACCACGCAATTCTGGGGCTGCCTTTGCTGCCGCTGCTCGACTTTCTGCGCAAAGAGGGCGCGGTGGTGGGCTAGGCCATGTTCATCCTCGGCCTCACCGGCTCGGTCGGCATGGGCAAATCGACCACGGCGAAGTTCTTTGCCGAGGAAGGCGTGCCGGTGCACGACGCCGACGCTGCGGTTCACCGGCTCTATGAGGGCGAAGCGGTTGCGCCGATCGAGGCGACGTTTCCGGGAACGACCGCGAACGGCAAGGTCGATCGCGACAAGCTCGCGGCAGCCGTGGTCGGCAATGTGGATTCGTTGAAGCGGCTCGAGGCGATTGTGCATCCCTTGGTGCGCGCGGCCGAGCAGAAGTTCCTGGCCAATGCCGAAGCCAGCGGCGCCAAGGTGGCGCTGCTCGATATTCCGCTGCTGTACGAAACCGGCGGCGAAACCCGATGCGATGCGGTGGTGGTCGTCACGGCGCCGGAGCACGTCCAGCGCGCGCGCGTCCTGGCGCGCGGCACCAGCGAAGAGCGGCTGGCGGGGATCCTGGCGCGGCAAATGCCCGATGCGGAAAAGCGCCGCCGCGCGGATTTCGTGGTGGACACCTCTGTGGGTTTCGAGGGCGCCCGCGCCCAGGTGCGCGACATTCTCGCCCGTGTCGGTAATATGCCGAAACGGCGGCACTGAGTCGCTTTCCGGAATCCCGAATGCGCGAGATCGTCCTCGATACCGAAACCACCGGCCTGGACCCGTTTGACGGGCATCGGGTGGTCGAGATCGGCTGTGTCGAATTGCTCAACCGCATTCCGACCGGGGCGAGCTTCCACCGCTATCTCAATCCCGAGCGCGATATGCCGGAAGGCGCATTCAAAGTGCACGGCCTCTCGGTGGATTTCCTCAAGGACAAGCCGCTATTCGTGGACGTCGTCGAAGAGTTCATCGAATTCATCGGTGATTCCGTGCTGATCGCGCACAACGCGTCGTTCGACTACGGCTTCCTGTGCGCCGAGCTCGACCGCTGCCAGCGCGCAGCATTGCCGCGCGATCGCGTGATCGACACGATTGCTTTGGCGCGCCGCAAGCATTCGGCCGGGCCGTACAGCCTCGACGCGCTCTGCGTGCGCTACGGCATCGACAATTCACGCCGCACCAAGCACGGCGCGCTGCTCGACGCCGAAATCCTCGCCGAGGTTTATCTCGAGCTGATCGGAGCCCGGCAGGCTTCGCTCGTTCTGGTCGAGGACATGGCAATCAGCCTGGGCAGCGCGCGCCCCGCCGCGGCGCAACGGCCGATTCTGTTGCCGCCGCGCCTGACCGACGAAGAAGCGCTCGCGCACCGCGAATTCATCGCGACACTCGGCGACGAATCGGTGTGGCGGTATTACGCCGCCTAGGTTCTCGCTTTCGCAGAAATAGGCGGCGTCAACCTAGGCGAACTGCGCCGGCGTCGGGTTTGACGGCTGCGTCTTCGCCAGGTTCTGGCGATAGAGCCCGACGAAATCCACCGGATCGAGCAGCAGTGGCGGGAAGCCGCCGCTCACGACGGCGTCGGCAATGATCTGCCGCGCAAACGGGAATAGCAGGCGCGGACACTCGATCATCACGACGGCCGAGAGACTGTCCTGCGGCACGTTCTGAATGCGGAAGATGCCGCCGTAAATCAGCTCGAAGCTGAACAGCACCTGGTTGTTCGGAAGCTCGGCCTTGCCCTCGATCTTCAGCGCCACCTCGAAATCGGTCTGATTTTGCGGCGTGGCGTTGACCCCGACCTGGATATTGATCTGCGGCTGCTGCTGACCGGTGAGGACGCGCGGCGCATTCGGATTCTCGAACGACAGGTCCTTGGTGTATTGCGCGATGACGTTGAGTTGCGGCCCTGGGCCGCCAGGCGCCTGGCCCGGCCCCGGTGTGGGCGCGCCGTCGCCGCCATTGGTCGAAGACATGATCACTCCTCACGAATTTCAGTCGCGCGGTGGCTAACATGACGGCGCCCGCTGTCACAAGTTAGGGAGCGCGCCGGGATTCGTTCGGTGGGCCGCGGTCTGGCGGCCGCCTAACCGCTGCAGCCGAGCCGTAAGGGCTGAAACGTCAGGATATCTGCCCTCGCCAAGTGTGAACGGGGCCGGCAACCATATCGCCACATTCATGTTTTACCCGCGAGGCGGCGCGGTTGGCCCAAATGGGCTAATCGTCTAGAGTTTTGGGCATTCGACGCAAAATAGCGCCGATAACCCGGCCGGGACCGTGGATAGAGGACGCCGGCAGCCTACATAATGGTAGTCGACCGGCACTCCCTTCGGAGTGGCTGGTGTTAGTTCTGCGAAAGCATGCGCAACGTGTTTGATATCTACACCATCATTTTCCTGGCGCTGGCGGTCTTCATTTTCCTCCGCCTGCGCAGCGTGCTCGGTCAGCGCACCGGGCGCGAGCGGCCGCCGTACGATCCGTATTCGCGCGACGCCGCGCGTCCCGCTCCGGAAAAGGTGATCGCATTGCCGAACCGCGCGCCAGAAACCGCGGCCAAGCCGGCCGAGCCGGCCGCCGCACCGGGTGAACGCTGGAAGGGTGTTGCCGAGAGCGGCACGCCGATCGCCAACGGGCTCGATGCGATCGCTGGCGCAGATCCGGAATTCGACGGCAAGCACTTCGTCACCGGCGCGCGCGCCGCCTACGAGATGATCGTTACTGCGTTCGCCGAAGGCGACCGCCGCACGCTGAAGAATTTGTTGTCGCGCGACGTCTATGACGGCTTCGAGGCCGCGATTACCGAGCGCGAGAAGGCGGGCCACAAGGCCGAGACTCGTTTCGTCTCGATCGACAGTGCCGACATCACGCATGCGGAGCTCAAGAACCGCAGCGCGCAGGTGACGGTGAAATTCGTTTCGCAGCTTGTGTCGGTCACCCGCGACAAGAGCGGCAATGTGGTCGAAGGCAATCCCGACCGCGTGACCGACGTCACCGACGTGTGGACCTTCGCGCGCGACCTTTCCTCGCGCGACCCCAACTGGAAGCTGGTCGCAACCGAAGGCGGGCAATGAGCGGATGGCGTCGTCTCGCTGCCGCATATTGTTCAGCGTTGTTCTCACACTGACTGCCGGGATGGTCGGCGCTTCCGCCGCTGACAAGGTGTTGCGCCTGCCTGGCGCGCAGGTCGAGACGATTGGCTATGCGGCGCTCGATGGCTGGGCCGCCGACGATCACGCCGCGGCGTTCGGCTCATTTCTCAAGAGCTGCAAGCCTATTCGCGCCGGCACGGCGGCGATGCGCGCGGCACGGCCGATGTTCGGCGGACTCTACGAGGCCTGCGGCCATGCAGTCGAGATGGCGGCAAAGCCGGTGACTGCGCGCGAGGCGCGGGCGTTCTTCGAAAAGAATTTCACCCCGGTGCGCGTCACGCCCGCCGGCGAGCCGGGCGGTTTCTTCACCGGCTACTACGAGACGGTGATCGACGGCTCGCGCAAGAAGACCGCCGAATACAATGTCCCGCTTTATCGCACCCCGGCTGTCGCGTCCGCCTACGACCGCACGCAAATCGAAGAAGGCGCGCTGGCCGGAAAGGGCCTCGAGCTGGTCTGGCTGAAGAATCCGGTCGACGCATTCTTCGCGCAGATCCAGGGCTCGGCCCGCATCAAGCTGGCCGGCGGCGACACGATGCGGGTCGGCTATGCGGCGCGCAACGGTCTGCCCTACACGCCGGTCGGAAAATTTCTGATCGAGCGCGGCATCGTCAGCAAAGAAGACATGACGATGGACAAGATCCGCGACTTCATGGAGGCCAATCCGGATGAAGGCCGCGAGCTGCGGCGCAAGAACCGCTCCTACGTGTTCTTTCGCGAGATGCCGCTCGGCGCCGAGCAGCACTCGACCGGCGGGCAGGGCGTCGAGCTGACGCCGGACCGCTCGCTTGCGGTCGATCGCTCGCTGCATGTTTACGGCACGCCGATCTGGGTCGAAGCCGATTTGCCGATTGCGAGCGAGAAACCGGTAACGCCGTTCCGCAAGTTGGCAATTGCGCAGGACACCGGCACTGCGATCATCGGCCCGGCGCGGGCGGATATTTTCTTCGGCGCCGGCGAGGACATGGGCAAGATTGCCGGCCGCATCAAGCAATTCGGCAAGTTCGTCGTGCTGGTGCCGAAGGGCGTGACTGTCAGTGGCGTTCCCGCGGGCGTTCCGGTGCCGGCTTCGCGTCCGCGCACATGAGCCGCAAGGGCGAGCGCCCGCTACGCGACGACGAGCGGGACCTGTGGGGCGCCTTCAGCAAAGCCGTAAAGCCATTGAAGAAGCGGCCGGCCGCGAAGGCCGATACAGCGCGGGCTCCGGCTCCTGCCGAAAGAGTGCCGAAGAAGGCCGCCGTGGTGGCTGCGGCCCGCGTTTTGCCTGCTCCGAAAGCGCCACCGCCACTGGCTTCGTTGGGCCGCCGCGAGAAGTCGAAAGTCGCCCGCGGCAAGGTCGAAATCGGCGGACGGCTCGACTTGCACGGTCATACCCAGGCCGAGGCGCATTCGGCCCTGATCGCGTTCCTTCACAGAAGCGCAGCACGCGACAAGCGCACAGTGCTGATCATTACCGGCAAGAGCGGCGTGTTGCGCCGGCAGGTGCCGCACTGGCTCGCGCTGCCCGACTTGCGCGCGCTGATCGTCGGCTTTGAAAGTGCCGCAATCCAGCATGGCGGCGAAGGCGCGCTTTACGTGCGGCTACGGCGCGCTCGTTAGACGAGTTTCAGCGGGACACCGTGCATGAAGTCGAGCTTGCCGATCTCCACGCCATTATGGCGCAGGATCGCGTAGGCCACGGTCGACTGGAAATAGAAATTCGGCAGGACGAAGTGGTTGAGATAATCGGCGCCGTTCATCTCGCCTTTGGCATTTGGGCCAAGTGGCAGCGTAATGACGCGCTTCGCTGACGCATCGATCGCAGCAGGATCGAGCGACTTCACGAACGCAATCGTATTGTCGATCCGCTCTTTCAGCTCGGCAATCGTGGCTTCCTTGTCCTCGACCGACCCTGGCTCGATCCCGGCAAGGCGCGCCGCACCGCGCCGGGCAAAATCGCAGGCGAGCTGGATCTGCCGGGTCAGCGGCAGCATGTCGGGCGCCAGGCGCGAATTGAGCAGCACGCTGATGTCGAACTTCTTCGCGGTTGCGTGCGCCTCTGCCTTGTCGAGCAGCCGCGCCAGCGCCTTGAGCTGGATTTCGAACGTGCTGATCGCGGCTGACGACATCGACATGGGAAAGCTCCGTTCGGATTAAAGGATAAATCGGCTCAAATCGGCGTTCTTCGCCAGGTCGCCGACGTGCTCCTGCACGTAGGCGGCGTCGATCGTCACCGTCTGCCCGCCGAGGTCGGACGCGCGAAACGACACGTCGTCGAGGATACGTTCCATGACGGTCTGCAGGCGGCGCGCGCCGATGTTCTCGACCGTCGAGTTCACCAACACCGCAGTATCGGCGATGGCGTCGATGGCGTCGTCCGTGAATGCGAGGGAAGGGAGGAGGGAGGGAGGGGAGGGAGGGGGGGAGGGGCGGCGGCGGCGGGAGGGGGAGGGGAGGGGGGAGGAGAGGGAGGGAGGGAGGGAGAGAGAGAGGAGAGAGGGGAGAGAGAGAGAGGGAGAGAGGGAGAGGAGGGAGGAGAGAGAGGAGAGAGAGAGGGAGGAGGGAGGGGAGGGAGAGGGAGGGAGAGAGAGAGAGAGAGAAGAGAGAGAGAGAGAGGGAGAGAGAGGGAGAGAGAGGGAGAGAGGGAGGGAGGGAGAGAGGGAGAGAGGGAGGGAGGGAGGGAGGGAGAGGGAGGGAGAGAGGGAGAGAGAGAGAGAGAGAGAGAGAGAGAGAGAGGGAGAGAGAGAGAGAGAGAGAGAGAGAGAGAGAGAGGAGAGAGAGAGAGAGAGAGAGAGAGAGAGAGG